>CT971583.1 GCA_000063505.1 Synechococcus sp. WH 7803 | reverse complement strand
CATTCACGCTCGTGGCACAGGGTTTCACTCTGCACAGGCATGGGGGAATTCGATCGGTCGTTGAGGAACGCGTGCCGTTCTCCACTGTTTCAACAGGCTGAGGAATTCCAGCCGGTTCCGGGATGGTGAGGTTTCAGCATGTTTCCCCCCATCAATTGAGGGGGTTCAGCCTGGATGTCCCCAGGCAGTTCTCCATCTGGTTGCCGCTGGTTTGGTTGGGCTGAGTGTGTCAACCCACAAAAAAACCCCCCTGGTTTCAGGGGGGAAGGTTCAGTCCGGTGCGGCGGGATGGCCTTGGACTGCAATCAGAAGCCCATCACACGGGCCACGGTTCCGAGATCGGGATCAAGGTCGGTGTGGAAGGCCGCGTCGTTGTTGTTGATGGCGCAATCCGGGTCTTTCAGTCCGTTTCCGGTGAGCACGCACACCACCGTGGCTCCGGTTGGCACCTCGTCTTTTCTTTTGAGCAGGCCGGCCACCGAAGCAGCGCTTGCCGGCTCACAGAAAATCCCTTCCTGCCCGCCGAGCAGCTTGTAGGCCTCAATGATCTCTGCATCGGTGACGTCGAGGAAGTCACCCTGGCTGGCTTTGCGGGCGGCAATCGCTTTCTCGCGGTTCACAGGATTACCGATGCGGATGGCTGTGGCGATCGTGTCCGGATCCGTCACCGTGGTGTTGTTCACCAGAGGGGCGGAGCCACTGGCCTGGAAGCCCATCATTCTGGGCAGTTTGCGGCTGCGCCCTGCCTGGTTGTACTCCTGGAAGCCCATCCAATAAGCAGTGATATTGCCCGCGTTGCCCATGGGAATGCACAGCCAATCAGGCGCATCGCCCAGGGCATCGATCACTTCGAAGGCCGCTGTTTTCTGTCCCTGCAGACGGAAAGGGTTCACGGAGTTCACCAGGGTGACTGGGAACTGATCAGACACTTCGCGGACGATGTCCAGAGCCCGGTCGAAATTGCCACGGATGGCCAGCACCTCGGCGCCGTACACCAGGGCTTGAGCCAGTTTTCCTTGGGCCACGTATCCGTCGGGGATCAGCACAAAAGCGCGCATGCCAGCGCGGCGTGCGTACGCAGCCGCAGCGGCGGATGTGTTTCCAGTGCTGGCGCAGATCACAGCCTCGCAATGGGCTTCTTTCGCTTTGCTGATCGCCATGGTCATGCCCCGGTCCTTGAAGGACCCCGTGGGGTTCAGGCCGTCATATTTGACGAACACCTTCACATCGCGGCCGATGCGTTCGGCCACTGAGGGCACAGGAATGAGGGGAGTGGCGCCTTCGCGAAGGGTGACCACGGGGGTTGACGTCGTGACGGGTAGCCAAGGCCGATAGGCCTCGATCAGCCCTGGCCAGTCTTGAAGGACTGGTGCCGGGGAAAAACGGCGGCGGAAGGCGTTGATCACTGACACCTGTGCAGGGCTCTCGTCCAGAGGAATCTATGTGGCGATCCTCGCCGGCGGGTTTACTGACCGCTCTCCTTCAGGCCATCGAGGGGCGAGTTGGAGAAGAAGGTCACCAGCCCGGCAATCGATTCAGCTTTTTCGATGGCGGCCATCAGGGCGGGAAGGTTGATCTCCATCACCTCTGCGGGGTAGGCCTCCAGGAACTTGATCATGTTGAGGCCCCCTTCACCGATCTGCAGACCGTTGATCACCCCAGCGCGAATGGCCGGAACACTCACGGAAGGTTCGGGAACGCGCAGCGGATAAACGATCTTCGCGACGCGCTTGAGAATGACATCGCCGATCTTGGTGGACATCAGACGGCTGGTGAGCACCAGCGGAAGATCCAATTCCTGGTTGAGCAATTTGGCCACGTTCTCTGGATCTTGCTTGCCAAGACGCAAAAGATCGGAGAGCAAACCGCGGGCCTCTCCGGTTTCCGCCAGATAGGCCAGATCGGCGACGCTGATCGAGCGGATGAAGGCACCACTGACGAGGGCCACATCTTCAGCCGCACGAACAGGTTGAAACCAGTTGAGCAGGGTGAGTGCCAGGGCTGAGCCCGTAGCCAGTGCGTGGTGACGCAGACGTGAACGTGCGGGCATGACGGAGTCTCAGCGACTGGAATTTAGGGGGAGACACCAGCGGCTGCCCTCACCAAACGGACAACTCCTCGTTCGGCTAAACCTTGAGCCAGTTCCACACCCATGCGCCTTGCATCCGGTTCACGAATCAGACGGGGCAGACGGCTGAACACCAGATCAGGGCTGAACCCAGGCAATTGCTGCAGAACGGCGATCAGCTGCCTGATCGGCTCAAGATCGAGATAAGTGCTTTGGTCGAAGCTGTCGCTTGCCTCCAGAAGCATGGGCGGCTGCAGAGGACGGGGCAGGCGCCGTCCGATCCGTTGCAGGGTCATCCAGCTCAGGGCATCGAGGCGATCCGCGACGGCATCCACCAGTTGGCGGCGCAGCATGCCGCCATTGGCTGAGAAGAGGAAATCGAGAACCTGATCAAGAAGCGCCTCGAGATCGAGTTGATCCTGGCTGGCGGCACTGGCGACCAGATTTTCCAGACGGGTCCAGCGGAAGATATCGCCATCGAACAGCATTTCCCGAAGACTCATCCGCAACTGGGGATCGGGATCCTCCATCAGGCGCCTCGCGAAATACGGGTAAGCGGCACCGAGAATCTTGAAATCGGAATCCACACTCAGAGCAATGCCCTCGAGGGTGACCAGGGATCGGATGATCAGGGCGTAGTAGGGAGGGACCCTGAAGGGGAATTTGTACATCACCCCTGAGAGGTCATCGGTGACCGCTTTGAAGTCCATCCGGCTCACACCGGCCTCCAAAGCCTGGCTGAAGACGGTTTCGAAGGCGGGGACGATCGGCTCGAGATTCACATCCTCCGCAAGAAATCCGAGGCTGACGAAATCCTTGGAGAGTTTGCCGAAATTGCGGTTCACCAGGTGGACCACGGCCTGAATCAGCCCCGTCCGTGATTCACGGGTCACCTCACTCATCATCCCGAAGTCGAGATAGCAGAGCCGGCCGTCTTCGAGGGCCAGCAGATTGCCGGGATGGGGATCGGCATGAAAGAAGCCGTGTTCCAGCAATTGCTGCAGGCTGCAGCTCACGCCCACTTCCACCATGTCATCGGGATCGATGCCCAGCTCGCGCACCGCTTCGAGATTGGTGAGCTTCACCCCATCGATCCATTCCATCGTGAGCACCCGGCGGCTGGTGGCTTCCCGAAAGATGAGTGGAACAGCGATCCGTGGGTTGTGGCTGTGCAGTTCGCTGAATCGTTCGGCATTGCTGGCCTCATTGAGGTAGTCCATCTCCTCGAACACCCGGCGCCCCAGTTCATCGATCAGGGCCACGAGATCACTGCGGATCAGGCCGATGTTGGAGTTCAGCCAGGCGGCGATGTTGCGCACGATGTAGAGATCAAGAGTGATCTGCTCCCGCAGGCCCGGTCGCTGCACCTTCACGGCCACGCGCTGGCCGTTTTTCAGCACTCCGCGATGCACCTGTCCGAGCGACGCTGCGGAAATCGGTTCTCGCTCGAGGGTTTCGTAAATGTCATCCACGGGCGCTCCGAGGTCTTCCTCGATGCAAGCCATCGCCAGGTCGCTGTCGAAACCCGGCAGTTGATCCTGCAGCTGGGCGAGTTCTTCCAGCAGCACTGGGGGCACGATGTCCGGCCGGGTGGACAACGCCTGGCCCGCTTTGATGAAGGCTGGGCCGAGATCCACCAACAGGTTCGCGAATTCCCTGGCTCTTGCCCGCGCCCGTTTCTGATCGCTCAGCAGCCCGAGCACTTTGTCGGTGCCCACGCCCAGCAGAAACAGGCCGATGGGCACCAAGGTCTGCCAGAGACGCCTCAGCAGCCGTTGCGGGTGACCGGCATAGATCCGGGTGATCGCTGCAGGGTCATAGGTGAGCAGACCCGAGGCTTCGATGAAATCTCCAAGTTCCTGTGGGGCCACGGGCCGAGTTGCCAGGTTCACCCCCCTTCTAAACGAGCTGAGCCACCGCTACGGTCAGCACGACCACCGGGGCTTGCCGTGCTCACCGGTTTGCGACTCCAAAACATCGCATTGATCGACAGCCTGGATCTGGCGTTTGATCAGGGTTTTTCCGTGCTGACCGGTGAAACCGGCGCGGGCAAATCCATTCTTCTTGATGCATTGGATGCCGTGTTGGGCGGCATGCAGGCGTCCGCTGCCGCGCGACTGCTGCGCAGCGGTTGCGACCGTGCTCTGATCGAAGCGAGTTTCCGGGTTGGTGCCAGCGGCCAGCGCTGGTTGGAGCGCCACCAGCTCGATGATGGAGAGCCTGAGCTGGTGGTCAGCCGCGAATGGCGTCGTCAGGACGACCGTCTCAGCAGTCGCTCCCGCTTAAACGGGGTGGTGGTCAACCGGCAGCAGTTGCTCGAGTTGCGCCCTCTGTTGATCGATCTCACCGTGCAAGGACAGACCCAACAGCTGGCGCGGCCCGGACAGCAGCGCCGCTGGTTGGATCGTCTCGGTGGTGCGGAGTTGGAATCGACGCTTGGCGACGTGCGACGCAGTTGGCTGCACTGGCAGCGTTGTCGCGATGCCCTCCACCAGGCCGAATCCGACCGTCTGCAGCTGGAACAGCAACGCGATGAGCTCGAGGCCTTGCTCCTGGAGCTTGAACAGGCTGCTCTCGATGATCCAGAGGAGATTGCGCAGCTGGAGTTGGAGCAGGACCGCCTGGTGCATGGCGTGCGCTTGCTGGAGGGTCTCTCCGCCTTGATTGGTCGTTTGCAAGATGGCGCTGATCAGGCTCCATCGGTTCTGGATCATCTCCTCGCCTGCACCCATGAATTGCAGTTGATGCAGGCCATGGACGCTTCCCTGCAACCCTGGACGGAACGCTGCGTCGACCTTGAAGCTGGTGTTCAGGATCTGATTCGTTCGCTGGAGCGTTATGGCACGTCGTTGGACAGCGACCCTGAACGCTTGGCGGTCCTTCAGGATCGGTTGTCGCTGCTCAAGCGACTTGAACGTCGCCACGGCCAGGATCTGGCGGCTCTGATTCAGCAGCGCGATGCGTTGCGCGAACGCCAGGAGGCTGGTGGTTCGGAGGATCTCCTGCGCCGCTTGCAGGAGCAAGAGCTCGCCGCCCGCGCGGATCGCGATCAACACAATGCCTCGCTGACGCGTTGTCGTGAGGCCGCGGCCCAACAGCTGCAGACCGATCTGATGGCCACGCTGCGTCCGATGGGACTGGCCAATGTGCGTTTTGAAGTGAAGATCGAGCCTGTCGATCCAGGGGACTTTGGGGCCGATTCCGTTTGTTTCCTGTTTTCGGCCAACCCCGGTCAGCCGATGGCTCCATTGGTGGAGGTGGCTTCAGGCGGCGAAATGTCGCGTTTTCTGCTGGCTCTCAAAACGTCGTTGGCCAAGGTCGATGGATCCAGCACCCTTCTTTTCGATGAGATCGACACCGGTGTGAGCGGCAGGGTGAGCGGGGCCATGGCCGATCTGCTGCGCACCTTGTCACGCCATCGTCAGGTGTTCTGCGTGACCCATCAACCCCTCGTGGCTGCGGTTGCTGATCATCACTTCCGCGTCAGCAAGGACGTTTCCGCCGGTATCACCCGCTCGCGAGTGTCCCACCTGCGGGACACTCAGGAGCGCCAGCGGGAACTGGCGGAACTGGCTGGCGGCGACCGTGAAGAGGCCCAGGCTTATGCGGCCAGCCTTCTGGATCAGGGCGCGGCCTGAATCCGATTTGATCTCCGTAGACTCTGTTGCTGCCGAGGTTCCTCCCTATGGGACGCCCTGCTCCCAAATCGAAGGCCCTGTCGGGTTCCAGGCCCGTCAACCTCAGTGGAGGAAGCCTTGAGGATGTGATTCGGGTGCGTGGCGCCCGTCAGCACAATCTCAAGAATGTCGACGTCACCATCCCTCGCAACAAGATGGTGGTGTTCACCGGGGTGAGCGGCAGCGGTAAGAGCTCCCTGGCTTTCGACACGATTTTTGCTGAGGGTCAGCGCCGTTATGTCGAGAGTCTCTCGGCTTATGCGCGCCAGTTCCTGGGTCAGGTGGATAAGCCCGATGTGGATGCCATCGAGGGGCTTTCACCGGCCATCTCGATCGATCAGAAATCCACGAGCCACAATCCCAGGTCCACCGTGGGGACCGTCACCGAGATTCAAGATTACCTGCGACTTCTCTTCGGCCGGGCTGGAGAACCTCACTGTCCGCAATGTGATCGGGCGATCCGGCCCCAGACCATCGATGAGATGGTGGATCAGATCCTGACCCTTCCCGAAGGCACCCGCTACCAGCTGTTGACGCCGCTGGTGCGAGGCAAAAAGGGCACGCACAGCAAGCTGATCAGTGGCCTTGCGGCTGAAGGATTCGCTCGCGTGCGCATCGATGGAGAAGTGCGCGAGCTTGCCGACAACATTGAGCTCGATAAGAACCACCAGCACAGCATCGAGGTGGTGGTGGATCGCCTGGTGGCCCGCGACGGCATTCAGGAGCGACTCACGGATTCCCTGAGGACAGCGCTGAAGCGGGGCGATGGTCTAGCCATCGTTGAGGTGGTTCCGAAGAAGGACGAGGAGCTCCCCGAAGGAGTGGAGCGGGAGCGTCTTTACTCCGAAAACTTCGCGTGTCCTGAGCATGGGGCCGTGATGGAAGAACTGTCGCCGCGGCTGTTTTCCTTCAACAGTCCCTATGGAGCCTGTGATGCCTGTCATGGCATTGGGCATCTGCGCAAGTTCACCGCAGAGCGGGTGATTCCTGATCCATCGTTGCCCGTGTATGCGGCCGTTGCGCCCTGGGCGGAAAAAGACAATTCCTATTACTTTTCCCTGCTGTATTCAGTGGGTGAGGCGTTCGGATTTGAGATCAAAACGCCTTGGAAAGATCTCACCGAAGAGCAGCAGGACGTTTTGCTCAATGGAAGTCGGGATCCGATTCTGATCCAGGCCGACAGCCGTTATCGCAAAGGCAAAGGTGGATATGAGCGGCCTTTCGAAGGCATCCTGCCGATCCTGGAGCGTCAGTTACGGGACGCCAGCGGTGAGGCCATGCGTCAGAAGCTGGAGAAATACCTGGAGCTGGTGCCCTGTGCCAGCTGTGCCGGGCAGCGTTTGAGGCCTGAAGCCCTCGCTGTGCGCGTCGGGCCCTACCGGATCACGGAACTCACCGCCGTCAGCGTTGGCCAGACCCTGGAGCGCATTGAGCGGCTGATGGGTGTGGGGGCCTTTGAAGCCAGTGAACCGTTGCTCACGGATCGTCAGATTCAGATCGGTGACCTGGTGCTGCGCGAGATCCGCATGCGCCTGCGTTTTCT
Source organism: Synechococcus sp. WH 7803 (assembly GCA_000063505.1). Classification (GTDB taxonomy): domain Bacteria; phylum Cyanobacteriota; class Cyanobacteriia; order PCC-6307; family Cyanobiaceae; genus Synechococcus_C. The sequence goes on along the minus strand of CT971583.1, from coordinate 2,359,692 downwards.
CCTCGATGTGGGCCTGGATTACCTCAGCCTCGATCGGCCGGCGATGACCCTCTCCGGTGGTGAAGCCCAGCGCATCCGTCTCGCCACCCAGATCGGCGCTGGCCTGACTGGTGTTCTGTATGTGCTCGATGAACCGAGCATTGGCCTCCACCAGCGCGACAACGACCGCTTGCTGGCCACGCTTGAGCGCCTGCGTGATCTCGGCAACACCCTGGTGGTCGTCGAACACGACGAAGACACCATCCGCGCCGCCGATCACCTGGTGGACATCGGCCCTGGTGCGGGGGTTCATGGCGGGCACATCGTGGCGGAAGGATCTCTTGAGGATCTTCTGACCGCTGAAGAGTCGCTGACTGGTGCCTATCTCAGCGGCCGTCGCAGTATTCCAACGCCCTCAGAGCGGCGTTCGGCTGGGACGCGCAGCCTCAAGCTGCTCAACTGTGCACGCAACAATCTCACCGATCTGAGTGTTGAATTTCCGCTGGGCCGTCTGGTGTCGGTCACCGGGGTGAGCGGCAGCGGCAAAAGCACCTTGGTGAACGAATTGCTGCATCCCGCCCTCGAGCATGGTCTGGGCCACAAGGTGCCGTTTCCCAATGGCCTTGGTGAACTCAGGGGCATTAAATCCATCGACAAAGTGATCGTGATCGATCAGTCACCGATCGGCCGGACTCCCCGCTCCAATCCAGCCACCTACACCGGAGCCTTTGATCCGATCCGCCAGGTGTTTGCCGCCACGGTTGAGGCCAAGGCCCGTGGCTATCAGGTTGGTCAATTCAGCTTCAACGTGAAGGGAGGGCGTTGTGAGGCCTGCCGAGGTCAGGGGGTGAATGTCATCGAGATGAATTTCCTCCCGGATGTGTATGTGCAGTGCGATGTCTGCAAGGGAGCGCGCTTCAACCGTGAGACCCTTCAGGTCACCTACAAAGGTTTCACGATTGCTGACGTTCTGCAGATGACGGTGGAACAGGCAGCGGATGTGTTTTCCGCCATCCCCCAGGCAGCGGATCGCCTGCGCACGCTTGTGGATGTCGGTCTCGGTTACGTGAAGCTGGGCCAGCCTGCGCCCACGTTGTCTGGGGGTGAAGCCCAGCGGGTGAAGTTGGCAACCGAGCTGTCCAAACGGGCCACGGGCAAGACGCTTTATTTGATTGACGAGCCCACCACCGGCCTCAGCTTCTACGACGTGCACAAGCTGATGGATGTGATGCAGCGTCTGGTGGATAAGGGCAATTCGATCATCTGCATCGAACACAACCTCGATGTGATCCGTTGTTCCGACTGGTTGATCGATCTCGGCCCGGAAGGGGGTGACAAAGGTGGGCAGATCGTGGCCTGCGGCACGCCTGAAGAGGTGGCCCAGCATCCCACCAGTCACACGGGTCGTTATCTGGCCAAGGTTCTGGAGCAACATCCCCCTGAAGTCGACGTTCCCCTTGCGGCCTGATGCGCCCCATCCGTTCTGTCTTTGCGGCGATCGCAGCCTCCGCCGCAGTTGTGCTGAGCGGATTGCCCGCGTCCGCACTGGAGCGGCTTGTGTTGCGGATGCCCTATCTGGGCGTCGATTTCACCATCAATCTTGGAGAGGGTCGATCGGTTGAGGAGGTCATTCAATCCAGCCCGGATCTTGTCGACCTCGACCGCGCGTCCGAGGGTCGACTGCTCGCTCTGCTCAAGACAGTGTTTCTGAGCCCACTCCCGGCGGAGCTGCGAGGGCTTTTGGAGGGCTCCACCGGCCAGCCTCTGTTGGAGCAGGCACTAAACGCTGCTGCCTTCATCGTCAATCTCGAGGGGGTGCCTTTCGACAGCAGTGGATCAATGCTCACGAAGGCATTGAGGCGCGCTTACGACAACGATCAGAACAATCTCCTCGGCTTTCTCCATCAACTCCCTGGCGAAGAAGCGTCGATCGATCTCTCCAAGCTTGCAGAAGCGGTCAATCGCTTGGTGGCCAATCAAAGCGATGGCCTGGAGCTTGTGAAGGCCGGCTTCGCTGCTCCGGTGTCGTCTGAGTTGTTCGAGTCTCTGCAAGATCCGACATGGACGCGAGAGGTCATTCGTGTGTCGGTGCAGCACCGTGACGAGCCTCTGCGCGTTCTGGTGCTGAAGCCACAGGGTGCGGGAAACCAACGGCTGGTGGTCATCTCCCATGGTCTCTGGGATGACCCGGAGTCGTTCGAAGCTTGGGCTGAGGTTCTCGCTGCCAAGGGTTATGTGGTTCTGCTGCCGGATCATCCAGGCAGCAATTTTGAACAGCAACGGGCGATGTTGGCCGGTGATCGGCCGCCACCGGGTCCGGAAGAGCTGCGATTGCGTCCTTTGGATGTGTCAGCGCTGCTGACGGCTGTGGAACAAGGTCGGGTTCTCGCTGGTCGTGACCTCAACACCAAGGAAGTGGCAGTGGTTGGCCACTCGTGGGGAGCCACGACGGCGCTTCAGTTGGCCGGTGGCATCCCAACGGATCAGAAGTTGAAAGCGCGCTGCCGTGATCCCCGGGATCCTGAGCGCAACATCAGTTGGGTGTTGCAGTGCAGTTGGCTTTCAGGCATCAACAAAGCAGGCGTTGCCGATTCCCGGGTGAAAACGGTTGTGGCGGTGAGTCCACCGATGCGGCTTTTGTTTGATCCCGTCCAGTCCCTGGACTCGGTGAACGGACAGCGATCGTCTCGCCCGAAGGTTTTGTTGATCAGCGGAACCCGCGACTGGATTGTTCCGTCAGGTCCGGAAGCCGTGTCACCCATGCGCGATACCCAGGCTGCCCGACTTGGACATCGTTTGGTGTTGGTGGATGGTGGCACCCATTTCAATCTGCGCGCTGTTCGCGGTCAGGCTCCGAAGGCTGTGATCGGGCCAGTTGTGCTGGCTTGGATCAATCAGCAGATGACGATGACGTCGTCGTTCACCTTTGATGCCGGTCGTTGGGGCCACCCCGATCGGCGGCTTGTGGATGTGAGTGGTCAGCTCTGATCACAACCTCGGCAACACAAGTGTTGTGAAGTGTGCTGTTGGTATGTCGATATCTGAAGTCAATCGCATCTCAGGCTCATTCCCAGGAAACCCGTTTCAGCAAAGGCGTATGGCCTGATCGAGGAGATCGTTTGCCGCACTTTCTCAGATTGTTTTCATCTTTGTTGCTGGTTGGACCCTTTATCCATTGATAGGTCCATCAGGACTTTTCCTGACTGCTGCGGAGGATGAACGTGGGACTGAATCTGCTTCATCTTCATCTTCATGGTTTGTTCCGTTCCCACGATCTGGAGTTGGGACGGGATGCTGATACCGGCGGTCAGACCCTTTATGTTCTTGAACTCGTCCGAAGTCTTGCCGCTCGCGCTGAGGTTGATCACGTCGAAGTGGTGACCCGGCTGATTCAGGACCGTCGCGTCTCAGCGGATTACGCCCGAGCTGAGGAATTCATTGCCCCCGGGGCGAGCATCCGTCGTCTCAGTTTTGGTCCAAAGCGGTATCTGCGTAAAGAGCAGCTTTGGCCCCATCTCGATGAGCTGGCGGATCAGCTGGTGGTTCAGCTGCAAGCGCGTGATCGCCGGCCGGATTGGATTCATGCGCATTACGCCGATGCCGGTTACGTGGGCGCCCTGGTGAGTCGCCGTCTGGGACTGCCGCTCGTCTTCACGGGGCATTCCCTTGGACGGGAAAAGTTGCGCCGATTATTGGCGGCAGGTGGTGATCGTGAGCAGATCGAGCAGACCTACTCGATCAGTCGTCGCATTGATGCGGAAGAACTGGCTCTCGCCCATGCGGATCTCGTGATCACCAGCACCCGGCAGGAGCGTGATCACCAGTACTCCCGCTACGGGCGGTTTCATTCCGATCGTGCTGATGTCGTCCCCCCTGGTGTTGATGCACGACGGTTCCATCCCCGCAGCACGCCGCAGGAATCAGCGGATGTTTCGGCAATGATGCAGTCGTTTCTGCGTGAGCCCCAGCGACCCCCGCTTCTGGCCATCTGCCGGGCTGATCGGCGCAAGAACATTCCCGCACTGGTGGAGGCGTTTGGACGATCCTCGGTTCTGCGCGAGCGTCACAATCTCGTTCTGGTGCTGGGGAATCGCGATGACTCTCGCCAGATGGATCGGCAGCAGCGGGAGGTGTTTCAGCAGATCTTCGATCTGGTCGACCGCTACGACCTCTACGGATCGGTTGCTTATCCCAAGCACCATCGTCGGGATCAGGTCCCGGCGATTTATCGCTGGGCTGCGGAGCGCGGAGGACTATTCGTCAATCCCGCCCTCACGGAGCCGTTCGGTTTGACCCTGCTGGAGGCGGCTGCCTCCGGACTGCCCATGGTGGCCACAGACGACGGAGGCCCCCGCGATATTCATCGCCGCTGCGACAACGGCTTGCTGGTGGATGTCACCGACCGCGAGTCTCTGCAGGATGGCCTAGAACGCGCTGGATCGGATGGCGGGCGTTGGCGGCGCTGGAGTGACAACGGGGTGGAGGCGGTCAGTCGTCACTACAGCTGGGACGCCCATGTCTGCAGTTATCTGGCGTTGATGCAAGGACGTCTCAGCACCTCCGCTGCAGCGGTGAAACTGCTTGAGCGACCCGTTGCCCAAGCCAATCCTTTGGGTGATCGCCTGCTCCTGCTCGATCTCGACACCAGCCTCGAACAACCCGACGCTGAGGCATTGCAGGCGCTGCGTCATCAGCTCAGTGCGTCGCCAGGTCGGTCCATGGGGCCTGGACTCGGCATCATCACGGGTCGGTCTCTGGCAGCTGCCAGGCAGCGCTTTACCGAACTGCAGCTACCGGAGCCGTCCGTCTGGATCACCCAGGCCGGAACAGAGATTCACTATGGCCAGGAGGATCAATCTGACCGTCTTTGGGCCGCTGAGATCGGTGTGGACTGGCAGCGCGAGGGTGTGGAGAGGGCACTGGCTGATTTAGGCGATCACATCACCCTGCAAGCCGCGGACAATCAAGGCCCTTTCAAGGTCAGTTACCTGCTCAGGCAGCCAGGACCTGCCGTGCTGCCTCTGATCCGTCAGCGTCTCCGGCAGCAGCATCAAGCGGCCCGTCCCAACCTTCGCTGCCATTGGTACCTGGATGTGCTGCCGCTGCGGGCCTCCCGCAGCGAAGCCATGCGTTTTCTCTCTCTGCGCTGGGCGCTTCCACTGGATCGTTTTCTGGTTGTCGCCAGTCAGCAGGGAGACCTTGAGTTGGTTCAAGGCCTTCCGGCAGCGGTGATTCCCTCGGACCATGACCCCTGCCTCGATGGCTGCCGCCAGTTGCAGAGGGTGTACTTCGCCGATCGCGCGCGTCTGTCTGGCGTTCTGGAAGGACTGCAGCACTATCGCTTTCTGAGTGCACGCGCGCGTGTGGATCAGTCTTCGATGTGAAGGTGCACGGCCGCTGCGCTGCGGTCGGCCTTGGCACGGGCTTCGGCCTGATGCTCCCCGCGGGCTAACGCCACTCCCATCCGCCGTCCCGGTCGGGCGTCGCGTTTGCCGAAAAGAAACACACTGGTTTCGCTTTCTTGGAGTGCCTCTTCCATGCCGCTGTAGGTCACCCGGCTGCCGTGCTTGTCCGCGAGGATGACGCGGCTGGCCGCGGCATCGGCGCAGCGGATTGCAGGAATCGGCAGCCCCAGCACCGCGCGCAGGTGTAATTCGAATTCGTTGAGGTTCTGGCTGATCAAGGTCACCAGGCCTGTGTCATGGGGGCGGGGTGACAGCTCGGAGAAGATCACCTCGTCTCCACAGAGAAAGAATTCCACACCGAACAGTCCGGCGCCTCCAAGGTTGTCGGTCACGGTGCGCGCCATGGCTTGGGCCTCACTCAGCTGTTTGTCGCTGAGAGCAGCTGGTTGCCAACTGCATTGGTAATCGCCACGGGCCTGTTCATGGCCGATGGGCGGGCAGAACAGTGTGGAGCCATCCCGCTGGCGGATGGTGAGCAGGGTGATCTCCAGATCGAAGCGCAGGAATTCCTCCACAATCACGTGGGTGGAGGTTCCCCTTGCATTGGCCATGGCCGCCTCCCAGGCCTCATTCAGTCCCTCCGGTCCATCCACAACGCTCTGGCCTTTGCCGGAGGAGCTCATTACCGGTTTCACCACCACGGGCCAGCCCAGGGCCGGAGCCTCGGCGTGCAGTTCTTCAGCACTGGCGGCATAGGCGAAGCGCGCAGTGCGCAAAGCCAGTTCACCCGCGGCGAGATCACGGATGCGATCGCGATTCATCGTGACGGCCGTTGCACGCGCCGTCGGAATCACGGTGAGACCTTCATCCTCCAGTTCAGCGAGGGCATTCACGGCCAGCGCTTCGATCTCTGGAATCACAACCGTGGGTTTGTGCCGGCGCACCACCTCCAACAGCGCTTCTCGGTCGGTCATCGCCAGCACTTCCGCTTCATCGGCCACCTGCATGGCCGGCGCGTCGGCGTAACGATCGCAGGCGATCACATGGCATCCCAGGCGCTGGGCGGCAATGGCCACCTCTTTGCCCAGTTCACCGCTCCCCAGCAGCAGAACTTTGGCTGGCAACGTCGTCATGGAGGGTTTCCCGGCAGCATGGACCCATCCTCTCCTTGTGCCTGATGGCCAATCTCTTGAACGTCACCACGATTGGCTTCACAACAGCTGGCGATGCGGCGGATGGTCTTCTGTTTGGTTGGGAGATCGCCACGGTTCAGAAGTGGGCGCTGATTTATCTGGGGGTGTCCCTTCTGGCGTTTGTGGTGGTTTGGCTGGTGGGAGCCCTCAGAACGAGGTCTTGAGGGCTGGGGGGAGCCTGCAAATCCCTCAGAGAAGAAGAGTGCCAAGCACGATCACGCCGTAAAGCGTGATCAATTGAATTCCCTCATACCAATCCAGTTGATTGTTTTCCGTGATCCAGTGCACGGCAACAACAGCAAATCCAGTGCACCCGAGGGCGATCAGTGGCACGCTCAGATGCAGATACCGACCCATGGGCCAGCCCAACAGCACCAACATCGGCAACACGAACATCATCAGCTGGCCGCTGGATTCAAGGGTGCTGGTGATCGCCAGATCCATACGCCCTTTTGCGGAGGCTCCGATGGAGATCACCCCTTCTGCCGTGGAGCCGAACAGCGGCAGAAGGATCAATCCAATGAAGAGTTCACCCAGGGGACTGTTTTTGAGCAGAACTTCCAGGGTCTCCACGAGAGGGTCGGAGACCAGCACCACGGCGCTGCTCACCACCACCATGGCGATCAGGATGGCTGCGATGCCCTGGCGTGGATGGCCTTCAGCAACGCTTGGCACAACAGCGTTTTGCACCGCTGCCAGACGTTGCTGATCCTGGGAGCGGCTGAAAAAGGACCGGTGGGTTCCCAGCTGCAGCACGAAGGACAGCACGTAATAAAGAAGGATCATCACCGCCACCACAAGCGAGTACACCGCAACGTTGTCCAGCTGATCGGTCCCTTCCATCGGATTCAGGCCTCGGCCCAGGCTGAAGATGGTGGGTACTGCCAGAAACAGAAGGCTCAGCATCAATTGGCGAGCCTGCAGGTTGGTGCTGCGGGCGTCGATCTGAACATGTTGCTCCCGGCGTCCTGCCACGAAGGTGCTGATGCCCAGCACCAGGAGGCAGTTCGTGATCACCGCACCGGCCACGGAGATCACCACAAGCCGGTACAGACCGCTGGCGAGGGCTGTGATGCTCACCACCAGTTCCACCAGGTTCCCCAGCCCCACACTCACCACGCCGCTGTAGCGATCGCCGAGGTGTTCGCTCAGTTGATCCACGAGGATGGAGATCACCCTGGCCAGGGGAACCAAAGCGACTCCGAAGGCCAGAAAGCGCAGAAGCAGCCCCAGGGTGCTTTCGGGCGATCCCGGTTGGATCACCGCCGCTGCCACGGCTGGAAGCAGAAGCAGCGACCAGGTGGTGGCGTAATTGCTTCTCAGCAGGCTGACGGAGTTGCGCAGGGTGCGATGCATCAGCGGGTTGCTCAGGAGTCCAGGTCCTGCATCAGCGTGAGCTGCCGCACAGCCGGTTCTTCATCCACGAATCCCCAGGCGTTGAACACCGCGGCATCGGTGTGGTTGATGCGTTGCGCTCCGTTGTTTCGCTCCAAAACAAAGCCTTGGTCAGCCATCCGGCGCATCAGCCGGGCCGCTTCCTCAAAGCGGGAGGCCATCGCCTCGAGACTGGCGCAGTCGGAGGTCAGGCCGGCATCCTTCCAGGTGAAATAACTCATGGGGTTGGATCAGCGGGGGTGAAGCCCAAGCCCCAGCATGACCAGACCTGCCGTAACCAGCCAGAACAAGGGCACCACCACCTGCTCCGGCGTTCCACCGAGCTCGAAATGGTGATGCAGCGGTGCCATCCGGAAGACGCGGCGCCCCTGACCATCGGCCCCTTTGGTGGCTTTAAACACCCACACCTGCACGATCACTGAAACGGACTCGGCGAGAAAGACCCCGCCCATGAGAAGCAGGGGCCAGAGACTGTCGGAGAGCAGGGCCACGGCGCTGAGCGCTGCTCCCATCGCCAGAGAGCCTGTATCTCCCATGAACACCTTGGCGGGATTGCGGTTGTGGATCAGAAATCCCAGCCAGCATCCAGCCATGGCCATGCAAAATCCCGCCAGCGCCGGATCGCCGGCATTGCCGCGAAGCATCAGTTGCAGGGCCAGACCGGTGAACACCAGTGCTCCGCAGCCGGAGGCCAGACCATCGAGGCCATCGGTGAGGTTGGTGGCGTTGCTCTCGGCGAGAAAAACAAACAGCGCCAGGGGCCAGATCAGCCAGTGGAGGGGAAGGTCGAGATTGAAGGGCAGGCTCACCGTGCCCGCAATCCAGCCTTGCCAACCGGCCCAGCCCAGGAACAGCACGGCTGCTGTGGCTTGCAGCAGCAGTTTGCCCCGAGGCGTGAGGCCGGTGTTGGTGCGTTTGGTGAGGCTGCTCCAGTCATCCACACCACCGATGACCATGTACGCCAGGGTCACCAGTGCAATGGCCAGAAGCTGCTGCGCGCTGCGCCCTTCGCTGCTCACGAGCCCCCCGATGATCACACCAACGGGCACCACCAGCAGACCGCCCATCGTGGGCGTTCCGGATTTGCTGAGGTGGCCCTGGGGACCTTCTGTGCGGATCACTTGCCCCATCTTCAGGGCGCGCAACCGGGGGACTCCCCACCAGGTGATCAGTGTTGATACCAGGATTGCCGCCATTAGCGGCAGGCTCAACAGGCTGTTGGGGATCAAGCGGTCGGCGACGAAGGCCGCGCTGATGACGGCGCCGATCAGAATGGCAGCAGGCCACCGGCCATCAAGACGGGATGTCTGGTCTGAAGCGTCGCTCAAAACCCAACCGCAAATCGGCTGGACGTTAAATCAGTCTTCCCAGTTTTCCTCGTTCTGCTCATCCGCAGCGTTGTAGTCCTCTTTCTCACCCATGAGAGCGGACAGTTCTTCCTCTTCCACGGTGCTCACTTCCGGTGAGCTGGATTCCTCATCTTCCACCAGTCGCCCACTGGTTTCGAGCCAGCTCAACAGATCAGGCTCTTCCCGCAGGGGAAGCACCGGAGCGGGGTCCTTTCGGCCGTAGCGGGTGAGAGCTGGATTGACGCCGTCAAGGGCGCTCATGTCCGTGAGGGCTGAGGACAAGATCTCTGGAGCCAATCCGCCATCATAGAAGACAGTCCGTGACAGTTCCTTGAACAAAGCGGGTTGGCTTGGATTTCTCTGGGGAGGAGCACTGCTTTTCAGTGCAGCATTGCGCCTGTGGGGTGCACGCCACCCTGAGCCTCTGCAGGTCCGATCGGGTGCGGCGCTGGCGCTGGTGCTGGCCCCTGCCCTGTTGATCACCCTCTGGTTGCTGTGGTCGTCCCGCGGGAGTGGAGAATCGGAGCAGTCCGATACAGATCAGGAGTCCGCTTGATGGGACGCGCCAAGAAGGTTGTGCTCGCTTATTCCGGTGGCGTGGATACGAGTGTTTGCATTCCGTATCTCAAGCAGGAGTGGGGAGTCGAGGAGGTGATCACGTTTGCCGCTGACCTCGGCCAGGGCGACGAGCTGGAGCCGATTCGGCGCAAGGCTCTGGAGGCTGGCGCCAGTCAGTCTCTGGTGGGTGATCTCATACAGCCGTTCATCGAAGAGTTCGCCTTTCCTGCCATCCGTGCCAATGCCCTTTACGAGGGTCGTTACCCCTTGTCCACGGCCCTGGCCCGTCCGTTGATTGCCCGGCGGCTTGTGGAAGTGGCGCGAGAGGTTGGCGCGGATGCAGTGGCCCATGGATGCACGGGCAAGGGCAACGACCAGGTGCGTTTTGATGTGGCGATTGCCGCCTTGGCTCCCGATCTCAAGGTGCTCACGCCAGCCAGGGAGTGGGGAATGAGCAGGGAGGAAACGATTGCCTACGGCGAACGCTGCGGTCTACCAGCACCGGTGAGCAAGAAATCTCCTTATTCCATCGATCTCAATCTGCTTGGTCGCAGCGTTGAAGCCGGCCCTCTGGAGGATCCGATGCAGGCTCCCCCTGAAGAAGTGTTCGCCATGACGGTGTCCATCGATGCGGCGCCCTCGGAGGCTGAAGAGATCGAGATCGCCTTCGAGGCTGGCAACCCTGTGAGCATCAACGGCCAGCGACTCGATCCTGTTGCCTTGATCCGAGAAGCCAACCGTTTGGCTGGATCCCATGGCATCGGTCGACTCGACATGATCGAGAACCGGGTGGTGGGCATCAAGAGCCGGGAGATCTACGAAACGCCGGGTTTGCTTCTCTTGATCCAGGCCCACCAGGAACTGGAGAGTCTCACCCTTGCCGCCGATGTGCTCCGCACCAAGCGGCAGCTGGAGATGCAGTGGGCTGATTTGGTGTATCAAGGACTTTGGTTTGGTCCGCTCAAGGAGGCCCTCGATGGCTTCATGGACCGCACCCAGAGCGAAGTGAACGGCGTGGTGCGGCTGCGCCTGCACAAGGGCAATGCCATCGTTACTGGACGGGGGTCCAGCGACAGCAGCCTTTACGTGCCTGAAATGGCCTCCTACGGCAGCGAAGATCAGTTTGATCACCGGGCCGCTGAAGGCTTCATTTATGTCTGGGGTCTGCCCATTCGTCTCTGGTCAGCCGCCCGTCGCCGTTGAAGCCTGGTTCAGGCCGCAGCATCCAAATCCGCTGGCCGTTCGCCGCGACGCGGTTCTGAGCGCCAGCGGAACAAGCGAGAGCGTTGTTCGTTGGTGTTTGGCTCCGCAATCAATCCTGGAGCAGGGCTTTCGAGCAGTTGCTGGGCTCTCGCAAGCAGTCGATAACGTTCCAGCAGTGGTTCAAGCCGCTGCTGGAATTTGCGCTCGAACAGGTCCGGCAGCTCTTCGAGCAGCACTTCGTAGTCATGCACGGTCTGCTCGAGATCAGCGATGCGTTGCTTCAAAGCACGGATCGCTGCATCGTCGGCGGTGTTGGCTTCGCCAGCCTCAGGCTGGGGATGCCAAAGGGGTACCGGAGCCTGGTGGGAGGGGTCCTGGGGGTGCATGACCGGACGCTATCGCCCGGTCACGACTTCCACAATCCCTGGTTCAGGCAGAGGTTTCAGCGGTTTCCGGTTGGGGAGCGGCGGGTTCGGAGCCGGGAACCACGCGCGGTGCGGGCAGAGGTCCTTCCTGCTTCACCGTCAGATAACGAATCACATCCTCGCTGAGACGCATCACCTTCTCGAGGACGGCCACCTGCTGGCCATCACCGTTGTGGCTGAGCTGCACGTAGATGCCTTCCTTGTGCTTGGCGATCGGATAGGCCAGGCGACGCTTGCCACGCATCTGGTTGTCGAGCACATCAGCGCCCGCTTCCACCAGGATGTCGCGGTACTTGGTCAGATGGGATTCAACCTCCTCTTCCGGAATGTCCGGCCGGAGGATGTACATGGTCTCGTAATAAGGCTGCTGGGTCATGGAGACAGCTCCGACAGGGACTGATGGCTCACCCGGGTGAGCGACGGATCCAACAGCCTATCCCCTTGGGGTTGACAGCTTCAGTAGAGCTGCATGCGGACGGCCTGGCTCAGGCCTGGCAGATCGGGCTCTCGGCCGCGGATGCACTCCACGAGCGCAAAGATCACAACGGCCAGAACAGCAATCACCACCGTGCTGGAGAGGGTTCTCAACATCAAACCGCTGCCCAAAGGCTGCAGGAGAATCATGAAGGCATACCCAAGCAGCACAACGATGATGTCCACCAGCAACGCCTGCAGGGTGTTGAAGCGGATGAAATAGGGCACAGCCGGGTTGCGCACCACGGCCAGGAACAGCAGGAAGAAGATCAGCAGGTTGCCGAAGGGGATTCCCTGCTCCAGAAGGGCGATCGGCAACGCGGGCAGGGTCAGCCACTGCAGCCAAGGAAACTGCCCCATCAGGTGACCTCCGAAGGGAATCGCGTCACTCCAGGGAAGGAGATAGGCCAGAAGACCCAAGAACCGTTGCCAGGAAGGGATGGACATGACCGCGGCTCGAACGCGTTGAGCGTAGGCCCGGCGTCTGGGGATGCAGAGGCTCAGCGCCGCGTTGAGGCGAGGCAGTTGAGAGCCGCCTGGCGCATCACGTCCACCGGCACCGTGGAGCAGCCGCTCCAGCGGCGCAGGGATGCTGCGCCCTGTTGGACCAACATTTCCAGGCCATCGATGGTGCGGCAACCCCGTTCTGCCCCCAGCGTCAGCCAGGGCGTCGGTCTTGGCGTGTAGATGAGGTCATAGAGCGTTGTCTTCGCCTCGAGATCGTTCCAGATGTCCTGACTCAGGGGCATGGTGCTTCCGTCCTGGTGCCCCTCCATCCCCACGGGAGTGGTGTTCACCACAAGGCAGGCCTGGGTGAGAAGCTCCCGGATCCGGCTTTCCTCAAGGGGGATACCAACCAGGGGGACTGTCTCCTCCTCGGCGGGTTGGCGCAGATCACTCAAGAAGGCTGCCAGTGCAGTGTCCCGTCGTCCGGCGATATGGATGGCGTTCAGGGGCAGTTGCTGAAGCCCTGCCACAACAGCACGGGCACTGCCACCGCATCCCAGCACAACCGCCGTGCCGCCGCGCCACGCCTCTGACGTGTCCTGCAGAGGAGCCAGAAATCCCTCAGCGTCGGTGTTGTGGCCGTACCAGCCGCCGTTCTCGGCAGGGATGAGGGTGTTCACGGCTTGGAGACGCGAGGCCAGAGCACTCAGCTCCGTGCAGTGGGGGGCCACGGCCTGCTTGTGCGGGATGGTGACGTTCAGGCCGCGGCAGTTCACGGCTCTGAGGCCGCTGAGCACAGACCCCAGATCCGACTGCGCACAGGGCAGTGCCAGGTAGCGCCAATCAAGCCCCATGGCGTCGAGGGCGGCATTGTGCATCGCCGGTGAGAGCGAGTGACGCACCGGTTGCCCCAACAGGCCGATCAGACCGGTGGTTCCGCTGATCATCGTGCCGTTCTGTGTCTGCTCACCAGCCTGCCTGTTCGGGAACCACCCCTCGCCTGCAGGCGTTTCCTCTGACGAAGATGCGAAAGATCTAATCAGTCATTTCGCGGAGTCTGGAGGCACCGAATGGGAAAAGTTGTCGGCATCGATCTCGGAACCACCAATAGCTGTGTGTCGGTGATGGAGGGCGGCAAGCCCACCGTGATCGCCAACGCCGAGGGCTTCCGCACCACGCCCTCGGTGGTGGCTTACACCAAGAACCAGGATCAGCTGGTGGGTCAGATCGCCAAGCGTCAGGCGGTGATGAACCCCGACAACACCTTCTATTCCGTGAAGCGTTTCATCGGCCGGCGGGTCGATGAGGTGAATGAGGAGTCCAAGGAAGTGAGCTACGGCGTTGAGAAGGCCGGCTCGAACGTGAAGGTGAAGTGCCCCGTTCTCGACAAGCAATTCGCCCCTGAAGAGGTGAGCGCCCAGGTGCTGCGCAAGCTGGCGGAGGATGCCGGCAAATATCTGGGAGAAACCGTCACCCAGGCGGTGATCACCGTTCCTGCTTACTTCAACGACTCCCAGCGTCAGGCCACCAAGGATGCCGGCAAGATCGCCGGTCTCGAGGTGCTGCGCATCATCAACGAGCCCACCGCGGCTGCGCTGGCCTACGGCCTCGACAAGAAGAGCAACGAGCGCATCCTGGTGTTTGACCTGGGCGGCGGCACCTTCGACGTGTCCGTGCTCGAGGTGGGTGACGGGGTCTTCGAGGTGCTGTCCACCTCCGGCGACACCCACCTCGGTGGTGATGACTTCGACAAGGTGATCGTTGATCACCTGGCCGACAGCTTCAAGGCCAACGAGGGCATTGATCTGCGTCAGGACAAGCAGGCTCTTCAGCGCCTCACCGAAGCGGCTGAAAAGGCCAAGATCGAGCTCTCCAGTGCCACGCAGAGCGAGATCAACCTGCCGTTCATCACGGCAACGCCTGAAGGCCCGAAGCATCTCGACCTCACCCTCACCCGCGGCAAGTTCGAAGAGCTCGCCTCCAACCTGATCGACCGCTGCCGCATTCCTGTGGAGCAGGCTCTCAAGGACGCCAAGCTGTCCTCCGGCGAACTCGATGAGATCGTGATGGTGGGTGGTTCCACCCGCATCCCTGCCGTGCTGGAGCTGGTCAAGCGCGTTACCAGCAAGGATCCCAATCAGACGGTGAACCCCGATGAGGTGGTGGCCGTGGGAGCTGCCATTCAGGGCGGCGTGCTCGCAGGTGAGGTGAAGGACATCCTGCTGCTGGATGTCACGCCTTTGTCCCTGGGTGTGGAAACCCTCGGTGGGGTGATGACCAAGATGATCACCCGTAACACCACGGTCCCCACCAAGAAATCGGAGACCTACTCCACGGCCGTGGACGGTCAGACCAATGTGGAGATTCACGTGCTCCAGGGTGAGCGCGAGATGGCGTCCGACAACAAGAGTCTGGGAACCTTCCGTCTCGACGGCATTCCGGCGGCTCCCCGCGGCGTGCCCCAGATCGAAGTGACCTTCGACATCGATGCCAACGGCATCCTCAGCGTCACGGCCAAGGACAAGGGCAGCGGCAAGGAGCAGTCCATCTCCATCACCGGTGCGTCCACCCTCAGCGATTCCGAGGTGGACAAGATGGTGAAGGATGCTGAAGCCAACGCCAGCGCTGACAAGGAGAAGCGCGAGCGGATCGACCTCAAGAACCAGGCTGAAACCCTGGTGTATCAGGCAGAGAAGCAGATGGGCGAGCTCGGCGACAAAGTCGACGATGCGGCCAAGGCCAAGGTGGAGGAGAAGCGCACCAAGCTCAAGGAGGCCACCGAGAAGGAGGACTACGACGCCATGAAGACCCTGCTGGAGGAACTGCAGCAGGAGCTCTACACCGTGGGTGCCTCCGTTTACCAGCAAGAAGGTGCCGCAGCCGGTGCTGCGCCCGGTGCAGACGCTGGAGCCGGCGCTGGTGCAGCGGGCGGATCATCCGATGCCGGTGACGACGTCATCGATGCCGAATTCACTGAAACCAAGTGAGTCCTTCGCATTGATCACAAAGAAAGGGGGCCGCAAGGCCCCCTTTTTTGTTGGTTTGTGCGCTTCGGCGCTGGGCGATCACTCGCTGATCTGGGCCACGGCAGCCTTGGACTTCTCCACAACCTCGGCCGGCAGGGAGACGTAGCCCAGGTCGGGTGCCTGGCTCTGGGACTTTTCCGACAGCATGAACTCGAAGGTCTTCTTCAGCAGCTCGGTCTTGTCGGCGTTGCCTTCCTTGTAGGCCAGGATCCAGGTGAAGGTCACGATCGGATAGCCCTTGGGAGGATTGGGATTGCCTCCGATCAGATCGGGACCCAGATCGATGGAGGCCAGAGCGGTGCTCTCGCTTTCGTTGGTGGGCTTTACCTGTTCACCGGATGCATTGGCCAAGGCAGCGGCCTGCAGCTTCCCTTTCACGTAAGCCACCTCCACGTAACCCAAACCACCGTCGATCTGATTCAGCTGAGCGGCGACACCCTCGTTGCCTTTGGCACCAACGCCTGTGGGCCAGGCCACGGACTTGCCGGTTCCTGGACCGTCTTTCCAGGCATCACTGATGGCTGAGAGGTGCTTGGTGAAGTTGTACGTGGTTCCGGAGCCATCGGACCGACGGACCACGGTGATCGCTTTGTCGTCACAGCCCACGTCGCTGTAGTTCTTGATCTTGCCGAGGAAGATGTCAGCCAGTTGCTGCTGGGTGAGCTTCAGATCGCAACCCGGGAGGTTGTAAGCCACGGCGATGGCACCGGCGGTCATCGGGATCTGCAGCACGCCGCGGGTCACCTTGGCGATGTCGTCTGCCTTCATCGGTGCGTCTGAGGCTCCGAAGTCGACGGTTCCGGCTTGGAACTGGCGCACGCCGGCTCCGGAGCCAACCGATTGATAGTTCACTTGGATGCCCTGGGGAGCCAGTTCCTGGAACCAACGGGTGTAGATGGCTGCAGGGAACGAGGCGCCAGCCCCAGACAGGCTGCCCTTGAGTTGGTCTCCGCCGCCACCGCCGGAGGAGCAGGCGGCGAGGCTGACGCCAGCGGTGAGTCCTGCAATGGCAGTGAGCGCTCGGGCTTGAAACGAACGACGCATGATTTCGATGACGAAAACGACTGGTCTGGAGGTCGAGCTCCGGCTGGACCCTATGCACACCGTTTCAGCTTCGAATTAAGGGGCGGTAAGGATTGATCCATCAATCTGCTGGCTCACCCATTCGGCGCTGGCTGGAGCCAGCAGCACCCCATTGCGGTAGTGACCTGAAGCCAGAATCAAGCCGGGCTCCAGTTGTTCCAACAGCGGAGCCGGCCGGCCCTGCGGGCGTGCGCGCAAACCATGCCACTGGCCAACGCGCTCCGTGTCGTGCAACCACTGGGGAGCCAGGTTGTTCAGCGTCTGCATGGCAGGCAGCAGGGAGGGATTGGCTTCGCTACCGGGTTCCACGGTGGCTCCCAGCCACAGCTGCCGCTCGCCGTGGGGGATCAGATTGATGCCGCCACAGGTGAGGACGGCGGGCCAGTGCTCCCAGCTGGCTTGAGAGTCCTGGCGTTTCAGCTCCAGCACTTGCCCCAGCACGGCCTCCATGGGCCTTGGGTGTCCCAGGGGCTCCAGCAATGGCGCACTGCCCAGGGCTGAGCAGATCACCACGGCATCCACGCGCAGCGAATCCCCAGCGGCGGTGACCACTCGCCAGCGACCGTTGCCGCCAGCACTGGAACGCTCCAAATGCTGTGCCGAGGTTGAACGCAACGTTCCGCCCTGTGCCTTGAAAGCCCGGCGCAGGGCGCGTAGCAGCCCCAGAGGGTCCACCCGTCCATCCTGTTCAGAGAGCAACGCCCCATGGCCCGTTCGCGGCCATGGCGTCTGCGCTGATGGCAACGCTGGCTCCTCGAGAAACTGCAGTCCTCGCTCACGTCTGACCTGGGCGAGCTGTCGCATGCGCTCGGCTTCTTCCGCGCTGGCGGCCAGCTGAACCAGGGGGGTCTGCAGGCTGAGCGGTGAGCTCGGATGGTCAAGCTGAGAGACCCAGTTTGGCCAGAGGGCCATGCTGCGCTGGCGCAGGCGCCAGCCCCGGCCGCTGGAGCGACGAAAGCAATGGCCCATCAGAACGCCCAGAGATGCTGTGCTTCCGTTCAAGCCACGCTGGCTCGATGCCTCCGGCACCTCTGAAGCCAGGCAGGGATCCAGGAGCACTACAGCATGTCCTTGGCGGCTGAGATGCCAGGACGTGGCGGTGCCGACGATGCCGGCACCGACGACAGCGATGGAGGCAGTCAGCTCAGCGCCTGAGCAGGGATCACTTCGGAATAGTTGGAGAAGCCAGTGGCCACAGCCACATAGGCCTTCTGGAGACGGGCACCGTCTTGGAGGCGGGCCGCTTCATCGAGATCGGCCATGGCTTCTTTCAGGTCAGCGGCCAGGGCATTGGCCTGGTCGCGATCCTGGGGAAGCAGGCGCTGGTTGATGTACAGCATTTCGCGACCCACTTCCTGCATGGGGCCGTGGATCAAGTTGCGGGTGAACGTCCAGTCCCGCTGATTCACGAGTTGGGCCAATTCTGGGAGGCGCTTTTTGGCTGCAGTGAATCCTTCAACTTGGCGACGGATCACAGCCATGTCGTCGGGGCTAATGGTGGCAGGCTTGGCGTTGGCGCCGCCATCGCAAGCGGCCAGGCCGAAGCAGAGAGCAAGACAGAGGCAGAACGCAGCAAGGCGACGCAGGGCGCTCAGCATGGCGAGAACAATTAAGTGCTGCGACTTTAACTGCGCTTTACAGTGAAATAGTTCGTAGTCGTTATGAGTTCGCTTATGAGGGTTGCATCGGTCCCTCTCGCCTCCGTGCGACGCCCGCTTCAGCGTTTCTTGGATGAAGCCAAGGTGGAAGCGCTGATGACCTCGATTGCCCACGAGGGTTTGCGCGAACCGATCGATCTCCTCGAGGTGAAGGGTCAGCTCTGGGGGTTCAACGGCTGTCACCGGGTCGCTGCCCATGAACGCCTCGGTCTCCCCACGATCCGGGCCAGGATCCGCCAGGCCACACCCCGGGATCTCAACCTGCACCTGCGCTGAGTTGCAGAGCGCTTTCGGGCGCAGAATCAGGGTGTGTTTTGGTCGTTTGTGTGTCATCCGCCTCGGTCATCCTGCAGCTGATCTGTCCTGATCGCCCGGCACTCGTGAGCGATATCGCTGGCTGGGTGGCCGCGAACGGCGGCAACATTCGCCACGCCGACCACCACACCGATGCGGGAGCTGGATTGTTTCTCAGCCGGATCGAGTGGGATCTGCAGGGTTTCGGTTTACCCAGGGAGGCCATCCCAGTGGCGGTGAAGGCTCTGGCGGAGCGTCTTGGTGGTGATGCCCAGGTGCATTTTTCCGATGACCATCCCCGGGTTGCCATCCTGGTGAGCAAGCAGAGCCATTGCTTGCTCGATCTGCTTTGGCGGGCCCGCAGCGGAGAGCTGCCCATGCAGGTTCCTTTGGTGATCAGCAACCATCCCGATTTGGAACCCTATTGCGCTGATTTCGGAGTGCCGTTCGTTTGCGTTCCCGTGACCACAGGAAAGAAGGCTGAAGCGGAGGCCACCATCCTCGAGTTGTTGGACGAACACCAGGTTGATCTGGCTGTGCTCGCCAAGTACATGCAGGTGTTGAGTGGGGGTTTTCTGGAGCGTTTTTCCGAGGTGATCAACATTCACCATTCGTTCTTGCCGGCTTTCAAGGGTGCGCAGCCTTATCACCGGGCCTGGGAGCGCGGAGTGAAGCTGATCGGTGCTACAGCGCACTACGTCACCGAGGAACTGGATGACGGCCCGATCATTGAGCAAACAATCGCCACCGTGAGTCACCGCGATGAGGTGGAGGATCTGATTCGAAAAGGGCGTGACACGGAAAGGCTGGCCCTGGCCCGTGCCTTGCGTCTCCACCTCCGTCGTCAGGTGATGGTGTATCGCGGACGCACGGCTGTGTTCGCATGACCCGTTTCCTGCCCATGGTCGCGGCCTGGCTGGATGGAGAGGCTGGTCCGTGCGCATCCACCTGGGGATGGCGCTGCTTCCAGCTCGGATTGTTCTTTCTGCCCTCCAGTGCCCTGCTGGCTGGTCTTCTTTTGTTTCCCGCTCTGATCCTGGGAAGTGTGGGTCGGGAGCGTCCGTTTTGGCGTGACCCCTGGAATGCCCCTCTGCTGCTGGCTGCAGTGTTCATGGTGGTTGGTTGTGTGCAGTCGTATTCCGGGCCGTTGGCCTGGGCTGGCTTGGCCAACTGGATTCCCTTTTTCTGGGGCTTCTGGGGATTTCAGCCCTATGTGGCTCTGGCCTCGTCGCGTCGGCGCAGCAGCCTCTGGCTTGTGGCCGGCACTGTTCCGGTGGTCGTGACCGGTTTGGGCCAGCTCTGGCTGGGTTGGCAGGGTCCCTGGCAGATGTTCGGGGGCCTGATCATCTGGTTCATGTCCGCCGGCGGCCGTCCTGAAGGACGTTTGTCGGGACTGTTTGACTACGCCAACATCGCTTCGGCCTGGTTGGCCATGGTCTGGCCGCTGATGCTGGCGGCGTTGGTGCAGCCTGGTCTCAACCGCATGCGCCGGGGGGTGGTGCTGACCATGGCTGCGGCTGTGGTGCTGTCGCTGGTGCTGACCGAGTCGCGCAATGGCTGGGGAGCGCTGGTGCTTGCTGTTCCCCTGGTGCTCGGTCCCCCGAGCTGGCCCTGGCTCCTGCCCCTGCTGGGGTTGGCTCTGTTGCCCGTGCTGGTGGCCGTTGTTCCCGGTGTGCCTCCCCTGCTCCAGGATCCGGCGCGCACGCTCGTTCCCGAGGGGATCTGGGCCCGTCTCAGCGATACGCAGTACGCCAGCCAGCGGGCCCTGGCGTCCACACGGCTCAGCCAGTGGGGACTCGCCCTGCAGTTGATTGCGGAACGCCCCTGGTTTGGCTGGGGTGCCGCGGCCTTCTCAGTGATCTATCCCCTGAGAGCGGGCAAGTGGCACGGCCATGCCCACAATCTCCCTTTGGAACTGGCCATCAGCCATGGCCTGCCTGCGGCCGTGTTGGTGGTGGCTTTGGTGCTGCTGTTGCTGGTGGTGAGCCTGCGCCGTGGTCCTCTGGCTTTGTTTGATCGATCTTGGTGGACCGCTGCCCTGGTGCTCACGGTTCTGCATGCCACAGATCTGCCGTTCTTCGACAGCCGTCTGAACATCGCCGGCTGGATTCTGCTTGCGGGTTTGCGGGCATCGTTCAGTCCACGGGTTCAGCCGGCTCAGCACGCAGCGCCTGTTGCTGGTGCTTGAGCAGGGTGTCCTGGGGTAGGGGTCCCTGCAGATGCTCCCAGGGCAGCACCGTGTCGTCCGGCCAGGTTTCGTGAACCACCTGCTCCCAGGCTGGCGGCAGAGGTAAGGCCACACCGGCGCTGCTGGCCGCGGGCAGCTCCCCAGCCCGAGCCGCTCGGTAGGCCTTCTTCCAACCGCCAAGACTCTCCTGCGTTCCGCGGACGGCCACGATCACAGACGCCAGTCGACGATCACTTCGTGACAGCAGCGCCTGGATCACGCTCCAGCCATAACTCTCGGGCCGCAAGTCGATGCCTTTCGGTTTCAGCCGTTTGCCGAGGCGTTTCAAGCGTTTGTCGGCTTCCGGCCGCACCCCTTGCCATTGGAACGGGGTGTGAGCCTTGGGAACGAACGTGCTCACCCCGAGGGTGAAACGCAGCCCTGGTGTGGCTTTCTTGAGTTGCAGCAGCAGATCGGCGGTAGCTTCCACGTCCTCCTCCTCTTCGCTGGGGAGTCCCACCATTCCGTAGAGCTTCAGGGCACTGAGACCACCCTGCTTGGCATGGCGTGCAGCGGCGTTGATCTCTTCGCTGCTCAACTTTTTGTTCACGACGCGGCGCATCCGTTCACTGCCGCTTTCGATTGCGATGGTCAGCGATTTGCTGCCCCGACTGGCGAGGCTGGCGGCCAGGGCGGGGGTCACGGTGGCCGCTCGCACGGAGCTCACGCTCACGCGAACGTCATCGAAGCGATCGCTGCCGAGCCAGGTGAGCAGATCAGTGAACTGTGGATGCTGGGTGACGGATGCACCCAGCAGTCCCAAACGACGGGTCGCCTTGAGGCCCCGTTCCACCGCAGGAATCAGCCCGTCATCCAGGGATGGAGTCCGGAAGGGAAGGGTGAGATAGCTGGCCAGGCAGAAGCGACAGAGTTCAGGGCAGCTGCGCACCACTTCCACCATGTGGATGTCAGGCCATGCGGCATCGGGAGTGATCACCGTGGAGTGGCTGAGGGTGTTGCCGCGCCAGGTCTGCTTGGTCACGGTGGCGGGAAGATCGGCTTCGATCGGCTTGGTCGACTGCAGCGTTCCCTCGGCATCGAAGTCAGGGGCGTAGAGCGCCGGCACATAGATGCCGGGAACCTTGGCCAGGTGCCGCAGACGCACAGCCCTTGGCGCGTTGCGCACCGCCTGCAGGGCGTCGATGAAGGCTGGAAGAAGATCCTCCCCATCCCCCAGCAGGATCACATCGAAAAACGGCGCCAGGGGTTCAGGGTTCGCGGTCAACACAGGCCCCCCTCCGAACACGATCGGGTCAGCGTCCGTTCGCTGTTCGCTCCAGATCGGGATGCGCTGGTCTTCGAGCAGATCCAGCAACACAGGACCATCCAGTTCCCAGCTCAGGGACAGACCGAACAGATCGCAGTGGCGGTGCGGGGGATCACCCTGATCGGTGAACAGCCTGCGCACATCCAGATCAGACCGTGAAGCCAACGTGGCCCAGACGATCTGGTAGCCAAGGCTGGTGATTCCCACCGTGTACGTGCTGGGGAATGCCAGGACCGTGCGCAGGGCACCGGGTTCCGGAACGGCCGGATCGAACAGCAGCGTTTCCTGATTCAGGGGTCTTGACCGAGGTTGGGATTGTTCTTCTCTGGTGGCGGTGGCGGTGTGAAGGCCCGCCGGCGGATCGAGCCGCCCCAGGCGTGATGGATGCCGCCGTGACGCTGACGGCGCGCTTCCCGGTGATCTTCGTCTTTCAGTTCCATGCCCAACTGGCGCTCGTAAATCGAGCGTTCATCAAACAACCTGGCCACCAGAAAACTGGCCAGACAAGCCACCAAGATTGGTTTGAGGATGAGCAGGTCCTTTGTGAGTGCGAAGGCCAGAAACATGGCCGTGATCGGAGTGCGCGAACAGCTGGCCACGAAGGCCCCCATGCCCGCGAACACGTAGGTGCTGGGAACATGCCCCGTGAGCGCTTCAACCCAATAGCCGCAGGCCAGTCCGATCGCTCCGCCAAGGGTGAGCATCGGGAAAAACAGGCCTCCAGGAGCACCCGACGCTGCGGCCAGACCGGTGCTGAAAAAGAGCACGGTGAAGGTTCCGAGCGCCATCGGGATGTCGGCCTTGCCGTCGGCGATTAGATGTTGCAGTCCCTCCAGGTTGTGGAACTCTTCAGGAAGGAAGGCATAAACGCTGCCGAGCACCGCACCGCTGAGCACCATGCGCAACACCAGCCGATCGCTAAACCAGGCATCCCCCTTGCGCTGCATGGCCAGCACATAGCGGCAATAGAGCTCCGCCAGCAGGCCCACCACCACCCCGAGCCCGATCAGATAGCCCAGATCGATCGGCAGGAAACTCACGATCGGTGTGTATTCCCGCTCCAGCTGGAACCCCTGGGTTGCATCGAGACCGCCTGCACTGGGACTGAGCCCGGCCAGCCCGAGCACATCGGCAAAGGCATCGGCCCAGAAGGTGGTCACGATCACCAGGAGCAACACAACGGGCCTGGCGGAGTGCAGCAGCTCCTCAACGGCGTACACAAACCCACCGATCGGTGCACTGAACACGGCGGCGATTCCGGCACCGCCGCCGGCGGCCACGATCACCCGCCGGAAGGCCACAGGAGCCCTCAGCCAGCGCGCCATCTGCCAGGCAACAGACCCCCCCATCTGCACGGAGGGCCCCTCGGGGCCCAGGGGGAAGCCGCTGCCGATGGCCACGATTCCTGCCACCAGTTTCACCAGGCCCACCTGCAGCCCCATGGGAACGGGCCGGTGCTTGAGGAAGCCCATGATGTGGGTGATTCCTGATCCGCCAGCGGCAGGCGCCAGGCAGGTGACGAGGAGGCCTGAAACCAATCCACCCAGGGCCCCGAGCCCTGGCAGCACCGCCCAGGCGGGCAGATCGGCCAGGAGTTCGAGGCGCCATGTCCCCAGAGTCTTGATGCCTGCCTTGAACAGCACCCCTGTCAGGGCGGCCCCGAGCCCGGTGAACATCAGGGCGAGGACCACCACCCACCAGCGCCGTTCCAGCAGGCGGCGGATGCTGCGGCTGGAGCCGAGTTGGTGGCGTCGTTGTTTCAGTTCACTTAGAACGGACATGGCAGTGCTGATCCGGGTCAGGACCCAGCCAGCACTTCAGCTTCATCGTCCGCGCTGATGGTTCGGCCCTGATCCTCGAATCCGGCGATCTGGTCGAAGTTGAGGTAACGGTAGAGCTCATCGGAGAGCGGATCGATCTTTTCAGCCGCGATGCTGCGGTACTCCTGGGGGGTGGGGATCCGGCCCAGCTGGGCACACACCGCCGCCAGTTCGGCGCTGCCCAGATACACCTGAGCACCTTTGCCGAGACGGTTGTTGAAGTTGCGGGTGCTGGTGGAGAACACGGTGGTGTTGTCCTCCACCCGTGCCTGGTTGCCCATGCAGAGGGAGCAACCTGGCATCTCCATCCGCGAGCCAGCAGCCTCGAAGGTGGCGTAGTAACCCTCGGCTTTGAGGGTGTCCTCGTCCATGCGGGTGGGGGGACACACCCAGAGGCGGGCCTGATTTTGGCCGGCGCCTTCCAGCACCTTGGCTGCGGCGCGGTAGTGGCCGATGTTGGTCATGCAGGAGCCGATGAACACCTCCTGCACTGGATCGCCGGCCACCTCGCTCAAGAGCTTCACGTTGTCGGGATCGTTGGGGCAGGCCACCACTGGTTCGGTGAGCTCGTCGAGGTTGATCTCCAGCACCTCGGCGTACTCCGCATCGCCATCCGCGCTGAGGAGCTGTGGATTGGCAAGCCAGGCCTCCATCTCCTTGATGCGCCGGGCCAGGGTGCTGGCATCGCTGTAGCCGCGGGCGATCATGTTCTTGAGCAACGCCACGTTGCTGCGCAAATACTCACTCACGGTTGCTTCCGAGAGCTTGATCGTGCAGCCGGCGCAGGAGCGCTCGGCGCTGGCGTCGGTGAGTTCGAAGGCCTGCTCGAGCTTGAGGTCGGGAAGACCTTCGATCTCCATGATCCGGCCGTTGAACAGATTCTTCTTGTTGGCCTTCTCCACGGTGAGCAGCCCGCGTTGAATCGCCACCCAGGGAATCGCATTCACCACATCGCGCAGGGTCACACCCGGTTGCAGGGAGCCGCTGAAGCGCACCAGCACCGATTCCGGCATGTCCAGGGGCATGGCGCCGATGGCCGCGGCGAACGCCACCAGGCCTGAGCCGGCGGGGAAGGAAATGCCCAGAGGGAAGCGGGTATGACTGTCACCGCCGGTGCCCACGGTGTCGGGCAACAGCATGCGATTGAGCCAGCTGTGGATGATGCCGTCACCGGGGCGGAGGGCTACACCGCCGCGTTGGGCGAAGAAATCAGGCAGCTCTTTCTGGGTCTCCAGGTCCACCGGTTTGGGGTAAGCGGCGGTGTGGCAGAAGCTCTGCATCACCAGGTCGGAGGAGAAGCCGAGGCAGGCCAGCTCCTTCATCTCATCCCGGGTCATGGGTCCGGTGGTGTCCTGGGAGCCAACGGTGGTCATCAGCGGCTCGCAGCTGGTGCCCGGGCGCACACCGGGCAGGCCGCAGGCCTTGCCCACCATCTTCTGGGCGAGGGTGAAGCCCTTGCCGGTGTCGGCCGGTGCCGAGGGGCGGATGAACAGTTCAGAGGGTGCGAGGCCGAGTTTGGCGCGCACTTTGTCGGTGAGGGCCCGGCCGATCATCAGGGGGATGCGGCCACCGGCCCGTACCTCGTCACTGATGGTGCTGGGCTTGAGCGCGAACCGGCTCACCACCTCACCGTCCCGTTCGATCGTGCCGGCATGGGGCCGGATGGTGATCACATCACCGGTGTTGAGCACGGTGACATCGCATTCGATCGGCAGGGCGCCGGAGTCTTCCGCGGTGTTGAAAAAGATCGGTGCGATCTTGCCGCCCAGGATCACGCCACCGCCCCGCTTGTTGGGGACATGGGGAATGTCATCGCCGGTGTGCCACAGCACGGAGTTGATGGCGCTTTTCCTGGAGCTGCCGGTGCCCACCACATCGCCCACGTAGGCCACGGGGTGGCCTTTCTCTTTGAGGGCTGCGATCGTTTTCAGGCCATCCGGATCGCGGGTCTCCAGCATCGCCAACGCGTGCAGAGGGATGTCTGGCCGGGTGGTGGCGTGGGTAGCGGGTGAGAGGTCGTCGGTGTTGGTTTCCCCTTCCACCTTGAACACGGTCACCGTGATCGTGTCGGCCAGCGCCGGCTTCGAGGTGAACCATTCGGCAGCCGCCCAGCTGTCCACCACTTGCTTGGCAAAGCGGTTGCTGGTGGCCAGCTCCATCACTTCGTTGAAAGCGTCGTACACCAGCAGGGTCCGGCTTAGTCCTTCAGCGGCGCAGCCAGCCAGCTCCACGTCGTTGTGCTGGAGCAGCTCGATCAGAGCTGCCACGTTGTAACCGCCCACCATCGTTGCCAGCAGGCGGGTGGCCTCCAGCGGTGACACCAGAGGACTGCTGGTTTGCCCCTGGGCGATGGCGCTGAGCCATGTGGCCTTCACGTAAGCCGCTTCGTCGACGCCCGGGGGAATGCGTTCACTCAGCAGGTGCATGAGCTCCTGCTCTTCACCCGAAGGCGGAGTCTCCAACAGTTCCGTGAGTGCCTTGGTCTGGGTGGCGCTCAGCGCAAGCGGCGGAATTCCCAGGGCCAAACGTTCGGCAGCGTTCTCTCGGTAGGCGCTCAGCATCGAATCAGCACGGGAACGGACTTGCAGGCCATTCTCCTGCGTCACGGTTCCGTTCCGGAAGCCGGCGGGATTCCTGGGTTTGCGTAACCTGCCACCAGGTAGTTCTTTGGCGATGACCACCACACACGATCTGCATGTGGTGGAGACCAGGCCCCTGGTTCCTCCTGCATTGCTGCATGGAGACCTGCCCATTGATGCCCGGGCAACGGAGACTGTGGCGACGTCGCGCAGTCGGATTCAGGCCATCATGAGAGGCCTGGACCGGCGGCTGCTGGTGATCGTTGGTCCCTGCTCCGTCCATGATGTGGATGCAGCGAGGGAGTACGCCCGCCGACTGGCTCCCTTGCGTGAACGGCATGCCTCGGAGCTCGAGGTTGTGATGCGCGTTTACTTCGAGAAGCCGCGCACCACGGTGGGTTGGAAGGGTCTGATCAATGATCCGAATCTTGACGGCTCCTACGACATCAACACGGGGTTGCGCATGGCGCGCTCGTTATTGCTTGATTTGGCGAGGGAAGGAATGCCTTGTGCCACAGAGCTGCTTGATCCTGTGGTTCCTCAGTACATCGCCGATCTGATCAGCTGGACCGCGATCGGCGCCCGCACCACCGAAAGCCAGACGCACCGCGAAATGGCGTCAGGCTTGTCGATGCCGATTGGCTACAAAAACAGCACCGATGGCAGTGCCACGATTGCCATCAATGCCATGCAGGCTGCGTCCAAACCCCATCACTTTCTGGGGATCAATCGCGAGGGGCATGCCTCGATCGTGAGCACCACTGGCAATCCGGATGGTCATCTCGTGCTGCGTGGGGGAAATCGAGGAACGAATTACCACCTCGAGGCGATTCAGGAGGCCGCTCAAGAATTGAAAGCAGCGGGACTGCCCGATCGCTTGATGGTGGATTGCAGCCATGGCAACTCCAACAAAGACTTCCGCCGTCAAGGGGAGGTGTTGAAGGCTGTCGCCGCCCAAGTGGAGCAGGGTTCAGCGCATGTGATGGGTGTGATGCTGGAAAGCCATCTTGTTGAGGGCAACCAAAAGATCAGTACGGATCAATCAGCGCTGACCTACGGCCAAAGCGTCACCGACGCTTGCATCAGTCTTGAGACGACAGCTGAGCTGCTGGAAGGTTTGGCTGATTCGCTGACAAAGGTTGGCACTCGCCCTGGGTGAGTGCCAATTCTTTGACAACTTTGAGCTTGAAATTGAGCTTGTTGATGTTTAGTTCATCGTGAACTTTTCATAGGCTCAATTGAATTAATTGTGGGCAACTTCACCCTGAAGCTGTTCGGCATGTTTGGGATTCGCATCCTTGGTTTTGGAGATTTGATGCGCCTGTACGAACTGGAGCGGGACACCGGGCTCTGGATTCAGGGGTTTCGTCCGCTTCAGCTCGATGCTCTGCTCGATTGGTCTGGCGGCGTTGCCGATCAGCAGCGATGGGATCTCGATGCCTTGCATCAGCAGGTGATGCACTTCTGGGTTGATCAAGCCGGTGAGATTCAGACCTGGCAGATCAGGCTGCGTTCTTTGCCGTGTGATCAGTGCCTTGTTGCCGCCCTCGGCAGCAGCCGTGACTGGTGCCTGCATTGGGAACGGTTGTTGCGTGTTTAAGAGATCATCCACGACCAACTCAAGCCCACAGCGATCGGCACGCTGAGGTTGTCGATGCCCCATCGACTCAGTTGTTCGAGGCCAACGGCGAGAGCACACACGAGCAGGATGCGGATCGGCTGCAGTGAGCTGTGACTGACCAGCACAAGCGTGGTCAGTACAGCAGCTGTAACCAGAGCCATGGTGAGTGTTCCAGCGACCGATTTGCGTTGTTGCCAAAAGCTCCAGGTGGGTGAGGGGATTCCTCGTCCAATCAAGCCTGCTAATCCGTCTCCCAGAGCCATCACCAGCACCCCGGCAGAGGCGGCGATGGCTTGCTCAGGCCAGAACAGAGTGAGAAGAAGCGTGATGGCAAGCCCATACGCCACCGTTCCGTAGCTGTGCCGGTCGATATCCTCAACAGCTGGGAGTAATCGCCAGCGATGATTGATGGCGGTGATGAGGGTGACAGACAGTGCGGCTGGTACAGCCACCCATCCCGGAAGTTGCAACCACCAGGCCAGTGGCACCACGGGTCCGGTACCGATATGAACAATTTTGCGGCTGAGTTCCTTCTGCTCCGGCAGGACTCGTCGGCACAGCACCGCTGCTGAGAGAACCAGAGCCATCCAAGCTCCAACCACCAGCAGCGACAGCACCAAGGGATCAGGCAGCCTGTTGCTGATCGGTCATGGAGCGCAACTTCAGAATCGCTTTCGCTTCCAGTTGCCTGACGCGTTCGCGGGAAACATTGATCTGACGACCAATTTCAGCCAGGGTGAGCGGCTCGGCACCATCCAGTCCGAAGCGCAGGCGAAGAATCTTCTGTTCCCGATCGTTGAGCTGGGACAGCCAACCTCCGAGATGTTCTTTCTGAATGCTGCGATCCATGCCTTCCATCGGCTCATCACCGTTGGGGTCTGGAATCAATTCACCGAGTGTGCTGCGATCTTCTTCGCCTCGGGCGTGGGCATCGAGGGATGCGCAGGGAGCGCTCTGTGAGATCAGTTCTTCAAGATCGCGCGGCTCGATCCCCATCGCGTTGGCGAGCTCGAGGCGATTGGGTTGACGACCGAAGCGATGGGACAGCTCCCTGGTGATGCGACGCATCTTCGAGAGCTTTTCGCTGATGTGAATCGGCAGGCGAATGGTGCGGGCACTGTTGTCGATGGCCCGGGTCATTCCCTGACGAATCCACCAATAGGCATACGTCGAAAATTTGTAGCCCATGGCAGGGTCAAATTTGTCGACCGCTCTCTCCAGGCCGATGGCTCCTTCCTGGACGAGATCCAGCAATTCCAGTCCCTGGTTCTGATATTTTTTGGCAACGCTCACCACCAGGCGGAGGTTGGCCGCCATCATCCGATCGCGGGCCCGTTTGCCCATGCGGATGCGATGACGCTGCCGTGGGGTGCGTTCGCCTTCTGGAACGTCCAACAGCTCTTTCATGGCCTGCACATGGTGGGCAAGCTCAATTTCTTCTGCGGCTGTCAGCAGGGGCACGCGGCCAATGCTGCTGAGGTAATAGCCGATGGAGTCGGTGGAAAGTCGACCGGTTTGGCGACTCGCACGACTCGATGCAGATCGCGTACGCGATCCAGAACTGCGCGGACTTGTTGCCGGCAATACAGGTTCCACAGCTGAAGCTTTGGAGGCCTCAGCCTTGGACTCCAGAGGGATCCCCATCACCCTGGCCTCCGAGATTAGATTTGCGCGCAATTTAGCACTCGTTCAAGGGAGTGACCTCGACAAATCGAAAGTCTTTCCGTAGCTGTTAATGAATCCTGATGGATTGGATGAGGAATCACTAAAAGTGAAGTTTTAACCGGCTTTTTGTTACCGATTGCACTGAATTTTGCTCACTCATTGTGAGCGGGAACACCTTTTTTCCAGGTGTCAATGAGTTGCAGCTGAGAGTTTCGTTCCGTGCCATCGGGATGACGCTGTGTGAAATCGCCAGTGCTCTGCATGTCAAAGGCGCCGCGGTTGTCATCCAGGTAAACCTGCAGCAGTCGTTCGAGCTGTTCGCGCAGCGTTGTCTCTTCCACCGGAGTCACTGCTTCCACGCGTCGGTCAAGGTTGCGGGGCATCCAGTCCGCACTGCCGATGTACACCTCAGGGTTGCCGCCATTGCCGAACCAGAAGATGCGCGAGTGCTCGAGGAACCGCCCGATGATGCTCACCACTCGAATCGACTCACTGAGCCCTTTGCGGCCTGGGTAAAGGCAGCACATTCCTCGGATGATCAGTTCGATCGTGACTCCAGCCTGCGAGGCTTCATAGAGCAGGGCAATGATTCCAGGGTCGACGAGGGAGTTCATCTTGGCTCGGATGTGGCCTCCCCGGCCCTGCTGGGCATGCTCGATTTCCCGTCGGATCAGATTTTCCATTCCCTTGCGCAGGGACACGGGCGCCACCAGAAGCTTGCGGAACCCCTGTTGTTTGGAGAAACCCGTGAGGTAATTGAACAGCTCCACGAGGTCTTGGCCGAGTTCAGGCCGCGCTGAAAGTAGGCCAAGGTCGGTATAAAGCCGTGAGGTTTTGGAGTTGTAGTTACCGGTGCCGATGTGCACGTAGCTACGCAGTCGCTCTTTCTCCTTGCGCACCACCAGAACAATTTTGGTGTGGGTCTTCAGACCGAGAACGCCATAGACAACATGCACGCCGGAACGCTCCAGGTGCTTGGCCCATTGAATGTTGTTGTCTTCATCGAAGCGGGCCTTGAGTTCCACCAGGGCCATCACCTGTTTGCCATTCTCAGCGGCACGGATTAAGGCGGCGATGATCGGTGAATCTTTCGAGGTGCGATAGAGGGTCATCTTGATGCCCATCACCAGGGGATCATCGGCGGCCTGGTTGATGAATTCCTCCACGGATGTGGAGAAGAGATCGTAGGGATGGTGCAGCAGAACGTCGCGGCGCCGCACCACCGAGAAGATGCTTTCGAACTCCTCTTCTTTGAGGGAACCGTCCTCCAACATGCTGCGCTGCGCACGCCCGAGGATGGCGGGTGTCAGTCCTGAATGGCTGTCATCCTTGAGTTGCGGCAGGGGAATTCCCATCAGGCCGAAGAGGTCGTCCAGTCCGAGGGGACCATCGACTCTGTAGAGATCCTCCTCTTCGACCGACATGCCCTCCATCAGCATCTCCACCACGTCCTGGGGCATTTCATCGGCAACCTCCAGGCGCACGACTTCACCGCCCATCCGGCGTTTGCGCAAGCCCTGCTCGATGGCGATCATGAGGTCATCGGCCTCGAGATCCCTCAATTCCAGGTCCGCATCGCGGGTGACTCGGAAGAAATAGTGCCCTTCGATGGACATGCCAGGGAAGAGCAGGTCCAGGTTGAACGCCACCACCTGCTCCAGAGGAACAGCGGTGTGAATTGGTTCACAGTCTCCGCCGGCAAGATCGGTGGGAATGGTGACGAAGCGGGGCAGGATCTTCTGGGGAACCTTCACGCGGGCGAGTTGGCGTTGGCCGCTTTGGGGGTCGTGGATCAGAGCTGCCACATTCAGGCTCAGATTGCTCACGAACGGGAAGGGGTGAGCTGGATCAACAGCAAGGGGTGTGAGAACAGGAAAGATCGCTGTCTGGAAGTAGTTATCAACCCAAAGTCGCTGGCGCTCGTTGAGCTGTTCGTAATCCAGCAGATGGGCGCCGTGGCCTTGAAGTTGGCTCTTCAGGCGGGAGCGGTAATGCTCCTGTTGCTTGTGCAGCAGTGGGGTGAGGTGCTCGCGAATCGCATGCAGCTGCTCGATCGGTGTGCGTCCGTCCTCGCTGAGCTTTTCGATGCCGGCTTCAACCTGGGCCTTCAGGGAGGCCACCCTCACCATGAAGAATTCATCGAGGTTGTTGCTGAAAATGGCGCTGAACTTTGCCTGCTCCAGCAGCGGAGTGCGCTCGTCTAGGGCTTGAACAAGAACCCTTTCGTTGAAAGCGATCCAGCTGAGCTCCCGGTTGATGTAGAGATCGGGAGCAAGAACTTTGTCACTCATGGCGTGACCAGGTGAGGAGCCGGCCCGCGCAACGTAGCAATCGTGAATTGACAGGACTGTGTTCTGGAAAGCGCGCTGAGGGTTGTGGCTTGTGTTCAGTCACTGCGCTGCAGCCGTGGCGTTCCTCCCACCAGCAGGGTCACGGCGATCAGCAAGCCGGCACTCACCAGGAACGGACTGGTCTGTCCCAGCAGGTCATAGCTGAGTCCCGCGAGCGGAGGTCCGAGAAAACTGCCGAAACTCTGCAGGGCCTGCAGGCTGCCGAGGGCTGCCCCCTGACCTTCTGAGTTCAGACGCCTGGACACCAGGCTGCGCAGGCTTGGTGTCACCAACCCGGTGCCCGTCGCCAAAATCGCCACGGCACTGAAAACTCCTTGTTGGGCCTGTTGAGCCGATGTTGATGGAATCAGCAGGCAACCCGTGATCACCAGGCTGAGCCCGATCAGTGTCAGTCGCCACTCGCCCAGACGTTTCACCAGCGGGCCGATCAATCCACCCTGCACCACGGTGGCCACAATGCCCACGATCAGAAAGGCCGTACTGGCCAGTTCAGGGCCCCAGTTGAACTGTTGTTTGAAATAGAGCACCAAGATGGCGGTGAAGCCGTTGAACGCCAGGAAGAACAGGAAAAAACTCAAACAGAGCCGTCCGACGGCGGGATTGGCCGTCACTTTGATGACTTGAGCCAATGGATTGAGATCCCGTTTGCGCGGCATGGCCCTGCGTTCATCGGCTGGATGTGTTTCCGGGAGGAGTCCCAGAACCACCAGCAGATTCACCACTGCAAATCCAGTGGCAGCCCATACCGGCACGGTCACGTTGATGCGTGCAAGCTGCCCGCCAAGGAAGGGCCCCACGATGAAGCCGAGTCCAAAGGCCACGCCGATGAGCCCGAAGGCTTTGGCTCGCTTCTCTGGAGGTGTGATGTCGGCCAAGACTGCACTGGCGGTGGCGGCGGTTCCACCGCTCACCCCATCGATCAAGCGCGCCAGAAACAGCAGCATGAGGGGCAAGGAGGCACCGGCTGGCCAGTCGAGGCTCACGGTGAGAGCGAACAGACCCAGGCCCAGCACGGATCCACCGACACAAGTGGCGATCACGGGCCGACGGCCGTAGCGGTCACTGAGGGCTCCGATCAATGGCGTCGCGGCGAACTGGGCGAGGGCATAGCTTCCTGCCAGCAGTCCAAGGGTGCGTCCGTCGGCGTTGAAGCTTGCCAGCAGGAAGGGCAGCAGCGGAAACACGATGCTTTCGCTCAACCTGTCGTTCAGGAGTGTGAGGAACGCACTCAGCAGGGTGGGGATCCGAGGACGCTGCAATCTGGCTGCTCGAAGGTGGAGACTCACATTCCCACAGGCCACGCTGATGGCGTTGCGACGGATTCAATCAACGGATGCCGACTTGCTCCGCGCGATCTACGCCGATGCCATCGAAAGTCAGGCGCGAGGTTTGTACTCCGAGGCACAGATTCATGCCTGGGTGTCCCTGGCCTGGCTTCCTGGAGTGCTGGATCCTTTGTTTCGAGACGGTGACGGTTGGATCAGCGGCGATGGTGCTGCGTTTGCGTTGCGTCAGCCGCAGGATCGGTTGGCGTTGTTGTATTGCCGTGGACTGGAATCACGCCAGGGCCATGGCACGGCACTAGTGAAACGCATTGAATGCGATGCCCGTGCTGAAGGGCTCGTGCACATTCACGCTGAGGCGAGTCTGTTGAGTCGCCCCTTGTTGGAGCGCTGCAGCTGGCGGTTTCGAGGCCGCGAGGCTTTCACGGTTGCAGGTGTGCCTTTTGAGCATCACCGAATGGACAGGCAGCTGCACAACTGATCAAGCTGCTGAAGGGCTAGGCCCTGGTCCATCACAGAGGTGGCTTGCTCCAAAGCCGTTTCCAGGCTCTCGCTGAGACCCGCAAACCAGAGATAAACACCGGCGTTCCAGCGCAGGGAGTCCTGCAGCGGTCCGCGGTTCTGCAAGGCGTCCATGGCTTGGGCCTGCCAGGTGGTGAGGTCAGTCCACTCCACATCGGCGGCATGGCACCCGTGGTCCCTGGGGTGGAGGATCAGCCGTTCTGTTTGCTCGCCCTGAACACGGGCGGTGATGCAGGCTCGACCAATGGGCAGATCGGTGCCACCTTCCAACCCTTTCACGGTGTAGAGATCGGTTTCACCGGCGAGTTTCAGTGCTTCCCAGGCACGGCTTTCGGTGGGGGGGTGGACGAATCCGCTAATCAAACGATGGTCCCCTCGATGGGCGGTCCAGAGCAGTTCGAGACTGGCCACAGGCGGACGTTTGCCCAGTTCATCCCTGTAAGTGATCAGGCTCTCGGCAAGGGCGAAATGATCGGGCTGATGAATCAGGGCAAACCCCTGGTTGTGAAAGCCGTCCTGAACGGTTTCAAGGGGCAGTCCTCGCAGATCGAGCCCGAGGCTGCGGAACAATTCAATTGCCGTGATGCCGTATTTGATTGGCATGCGCTCGCCACCCTGAAGCACCACCGGCTGGTTACAGGCCAGCAGCACCAGGGTGGTGAGGGGGTAGATCGGTGCTGTTCGCGTGCGTCCGTCGTAGGGCATGCCGAAGCACAGCGGCGGACGTTGTCCGGGCGCACTGTGCAGAACCGGACCCAGTTTCCGGTAGGTATCCAGCATCCCCGTGAGTTCCTGAGGCTCAGGACGTCGGATCCGGTGCGCAATCAAAAAGGCACCAATCTGAGCTGGTGTTGCGTCCTGATGAAGCATGAGCTCAAGGGCATCCGCTGCTTCCTCGCGGCTCATGCCCTTGCTGGTGTGTTCGCCGCTGCCCACCTTGCGAAGGTGCTGTTTGAACCGTTCACGACCGTTGAGGACAGGACTTGTCACGTGCGTTCAGGCCAATGGATGCAGTGTTCTGCAGCGCAGGGGGGCTAGAGGTAGTCGTTGATACCAACAGCCCGAGGCGCAGAGTCACGGGGAGTCGAGATAGGTCAAGCCTGTGAAGCTGCCGTGGAGGGGGTGATCAGGATTTTGGCGGCCGTCGGCGTAATACAGGCGTTCAAGCACCAGATTGGACGCTCCGCTGGATTCAAGTTGCTGGCTGAACAGCAGGGAGCTGAAGGAACGGAAAAGAGCACTCATGACTTCGAATCAACTGGTTCCAATAGAGCAGCTGTGCATGGGCCGTGTTGTGTTCATTGCATCCAAATCGAATTGTCATTTTGGTCGTCATTGATGCATTGACTGGGTCGTGACTGCGTGAACATTCATCATGCAAATTGCCTTCCTGGCATGACCTCCTCCACACTCACGACCGCATCGCTCTCGGCTCCTTCACAGAGCACTGTGACAGCCAGTTTGATGGCAGCTAAGAAAGCCAAAGGCATGAGTTTCGCCGATCTGGGATCAGCGCTTGGGCTTGATGAAGTCTGGGTTGCCTCCTTGTTTTATGGGCAGGCCACAGCATCAGCGGAGGAAGCTGAAAAGCTGTCGTCATTGCTCTCCTTGGACCCCGCGATCACAGCAGCAATCCAGGAGTTCCCCACGAAAGGCAGTCTCGAGCCGGTGATTCCTACCGATCCTTTGATTTATCGTTTCTACGAGATCATGCAGGTGTATGGAATGCCGCTGAAGGATGTCATTCAGGAAAAATTCGGCGATGGCATCATGAGTGCGATTGATTTCACCCTTGAGGTGGATAAGGTTGAGGATCCCAAAGGCGATCGCGTGAAGATCACCATGTGCGGTAAGTTCCTTCCTTACAAAAAATGGTGAATGGGTCTTGAATCGTGTGAGCTTTTAAAGGACAGCGAGAGGATGAAGCCCGGCATTGCCGGGCTTTTTATTGTTTAGTTGCGGAATTGTTGGCTCAATTGCCGTTGTGCGAGCTCGCGCCGGCCTGGATCATCCAGTGATTCACTCAGTTCAACGAGCAAGCGTTGACTGGTGGGGGTGGCGATACATCCCAGGGCTCGGAAGGCCGCGCCGGCAATCACCTCGGAGTTGTTCTGGCACAGTGCAGCCAGGCGATCACTGATCGCTTCGCCATCCCTGCGTTGAAGCACCCGAATGGTGGAGATCACAAGCGGATCGCGACAATCATCGAGCAGATCGCTGCAGAGAGCGAGAAGCTGTTGATCCGTGAGTGAATGAGCCCGGAAGCTGATCAGTTGCAAGCCAGTCAGGCGGTGTTGAAGCCCAGGGTGTCGCAGACATGTGAGCAACACTGATTCAGGAACGTCAGCGCCCCAGCAGGACAAAGCCTGGAGGACGCAAAGATGGTCATCGTCAAGTTGACTGGGTTCATCCAGCCGCTGCAGGAGCCAGTCGCGCGCTTCACGTTGATGGCATAACCCTGCTGCCAGCACGAGCTCGTTCTGCTCACCGTGTTGCTGGATTAGGCGCTGAATGATCGGCCAGCCATGGGCGGCCAGAGATCCAAGTTTTTCGCAGAGGGCTTGACGCAGATCAGCAGAAAGGCTGGAGGAGTAAGACTCCTCCAGCCAGGAAGGCTCCAATGGAGCTCTGCGTGATCGCGCCAGCCGTTCCCAGAGGATGGCTTCGTCAACACTCATTGGTTGTCAGCGTGCTCCCAGTTCAGCTGCAAGTTCACGCTCCAGTTTCTCATCGTGCTCCTTGGGCAGCACGTTGTCCATGGTGGTGCGGTGGGTGCTGTAGAAGAGCATGCCGATGAATACCATGCCACCGATAATGTTGCCGATGGTGACCGGAAGGAAATTCCAGAAAATACATTTCCAGAACGGCACACCTGATCCCAGAATTGGCCCTGCGGTGTGGAGAAATTGATTCACCACAATGTGTTCCATTCCCATCGTTTGGAATGCCGTGATGGGCAACCAGCAGGCCAGAAGTTTTCCAGGAACGCTCTTGCTCACCAGAGCCATGGTGACGCCCAAGCAGACGAGCCAGTTGGCAACCAGGCCTCGCAAAATGGCCAGCCCGAATCCAAGTGAACCCAGAGCTTCGTACTTCTTTTCAACGTTGGCGATGTTCAACGTCATGATTTTCTGGGCAACCTTCTGCCAGACGCCACCATCGGCTGCTGGATCCACGGTGCCTCCACTGGTGAGGCTGATGGCCATGATCACCGCCACCACCAGCGTGCCGATGAAGTTGCCAATCCACACCCAGCTCCAGTTGCGGAACGTGGCTCCCCAGGAGCTGCGACCAGCCCAGGTTGCCATGGGCAGGAGGGCAAAATTACCCGTCACAAGCTCCATGCCAAACAGCACAATGCTGGCAAAACCGAAAGGGAACAGAACCGAACCTAAAAAGGGCAGTTTGCTTTGAATGCCAACGGTGAGGGCCAGAATCACGGCCAGACCGAGAATGGCACCTGAATAGAAGCCGCGCAGAAGTAAATCCTTAACGCTGACGTTTGCTTTTTTGCCGCCGGCGGCAATCATGCCGTCGACCAGTTCATTGGGGAGAACGTAATCCATCAGTGCATTTCAGGGGTTGGGTGAGTGAAGTCAGCTGGAGATCCGGTTCATCAGCTTTGAGAAGAAGTCTTTGCCGCCATCGTTGTTTGTGATGGTTTTTGGTGCGGTTCCTTGGGCGCTCAGCCAGTTGACGAACTTGGAGAAAAAGTCTGTGGGTTGTGCCATGGTGCGAAAAGGCGATCCGTGATTTGGCGTGACGGCCGTGACTTCAAAAAGAAGCGTCACGGCCCTGCCGTTTCGATCGCCATGCGCGTCAGGTTTTGGCAGTGGCGCCGAATTGCTCCACCAGCAGATCCTTCAATACGGTTTTGATTTGATCCGCTGGGATCGCCTTCTGTTTCACCTCACCCACCGTGGGATTTTCCCCTTGGGAGCCTCCCGTGGTGAGCATGTAGCCCTCACCCATCACCCCTTCGCTGTTTTTGGCCTTGGTGCCAGTAAGCCCGATGGCGCCCATAAATGCCTGGCCGCAGGTGTTGGGACATCCAGTCCAATGGATCTTCACCTCCTCTGGGAGGTTGAGCTCTTGGTCGAGCTCCTGAGCGATTGTTAAGGCCTGGTCTTTGGTGTTGGTAAGGCCGAAGCTGCAGTAGGTATTACCCGTGCAGGACACCGTTCCTGCTGCAAGGGTGCCTGGCTCTAAGGGGAATCGCTGAACGAGAGGATCGGCCTTGAAAGCCTCGATGGCTTCTGCCGGCAGGCCTACAACGATCACATTCTGATCTTCAGTGAGTCGTACTTCTCCACTGCCGTATTGCAAACTTGCAGTCGCCAGGTCCTGAAGGTCTTGTGCCGTAAGGCGCCCCACTGGAACATGCAGGCCCGCAAACGACAACCCCTCCTGTTTCTGGGGATGAAGTCCGTAATGAGATCGGGGTTCGGTCGCGAATACGGAGCCGGGATCTGGAGTTAAGGGGCCGAAGATCTGTTCAACGTCTGAACGGAATGCATCGATGCCAACGGAGTCGAGATACAAACGGAAGCGACCTTTAGGGCGCTTGTCCCGTTCCCCGTTGTCTCTCCAGAGTGAGATCACAGCATCGGTCATGCGGCAGATCTCGTTTGGCTTCACCCAAGCATTCAGAGGAATGGCATAAGCATTCATCTGCGAGGAGAGGATCCCGCCAATCCATACGCCAAAGCCCATCTCGCCGTTGTGCTCAACAGGATGGAAGACGATGTCGTTGTGAAGCAGGAAATTATCCTTAGCGCCTGCGACGGCTGTATTCCATTTGCGTGGCAGGTTGGAATAGTCTGGATTGCCTTGACAATTGTTGGTTAGAAAGTTCTGCAGTTCCGTGGTGTACGGGCGGGTATCAACAATTTCGT
The DNA here is from genome assembly GCA_000063505.1 of Synechococcus sp. WH 7803. GTDB lineage: Bacteria > Cyanobacteriota > Cyanobacteriia > PCC-6307 > Cyanobiaceae > Synechococcus_C. The sequence goes on along the minus strand of CT971583.1, from coordinate 2,320,973 downwards.
GGGGATCAATTCCGGCCAGAGGGTTACCGGTGACATTCCGAGGATTGTCGAAGCCGGATTGGATTGAGCTGAGCCCTGCTTCCTTAAGGCGCTTCAGGATTTCAGGCAGGTCGTTGAGCAGAACGCCGCGCAACTGCAGATTCTGACGTGTGGTGATATCGCAACTGCCGCTTTCACCGTAGCGTTCAACAATTGATGCGACGACGCGCAGTTGTTGTGCCGAAAGAACACCGTTCGGAACTCTCAGGCGCAACATAAACTGTCCTGGGGTTTTGGGTCGCCAGAACATTCCGTACCACTTCAAACGCAGTTGCAGGTCTGTTTCATCGACCTGTTCCCAACCGATTTCAGCAAATTTCTCAATCTCAGGTCCAACCAGAAGACCATCTTTAGCGGCCTTGTTCTGCTCGATCTTGTTGAGCTTCTTGCCGTCCAGATAGGGCCTGGAGGGAGAGCTGATCGTCATGGTCTTGAAGAAGAAAGGACAGACTGATCACTTCAAGCAGTGCGTGAATCAATCGTTGACGGACCCTTGGTCCGCTGGCGTGTCGGAACGAAAGCAACGCCAACAACAGTTTTCCGTTTCGTTGTATTGCTGTCGGTAGCAGTTCGAACATTTTTCAGGCCCTGCTGGCTTCGGGCTTGGTGAGACCAAAATGTGACTTCAGATACAGCTTCGAAGCAGATGCAGCCGTAGAAGGCACCATTCCGCATTTTCAGTATTGGCGCCCAACTTCGCCAAGCATGCGCACAGCTCCGTGCCTCAACATCTGCCAGACCCGTTTCATGGCGGCGAAGTCCCGATCCAGTTCGCTTTGAAACCGGTCCCCGTTCAGGCGTTGGCGGCTCTCCGGGCGATAACGTTCAGCAGTGCGCCTCCGTTCGGAACGCGCCTCCATTGCGGCTCGGTCCAATGCGGTTCGGTCCATAGCGGAACGGTTGGAGGCACGTCGGCGGGTCATGGAGCTGAACTTGGTCAACATGCACCGATGAGAACAGCCGCTCCTGCCTCCAGGGCGTGGCCATTGCTACCAAACAGTGCTTTGCTGCCTCAGCGTGCAATCCGTCTGGTGGTGCACGGTCGTGCTGGAGGCGAAGTTCCAGAGGCCCTGCGAGGGCTTTGCCAGTCTGAGCAGTCAGCTCGCCGGGCACCTGTGGAGCTTGAAGTCCTTACCGGGACTTCATTCCCGTCTCGATCTGATGGGCCTCTATGGCTGGTGCCGATGCTGCTCTGGCCCGGCGCCCATGCCCGGGTTGATGTTCCGATGATCCGTCGTCGTCTCGTAAGGGAAGGCCAGTCCTTGACGCTGCTGCCATTTTTAGGAGCGTGGACCAGCTGGTGGAGCCTGGTGGCTCAGGCGCTGCAGGTGCATGCATCAACAACGGGCGTGTTGATTCATCACCCTCTGCGTCCAGGCTTGGCTGATCGCTTCTTGGCCCAGCTCTCCGTGCGTATGGGGCGCCCGCTTGTGCCCTTTGATCAATGGCCTGAGTACCAACGCCTCCACCCAGAAGCCCAGCCACTCACCTTGGCGTTAGCTCCAAACCGGATGACTGAGTCCCTCGGGGAGGCTGGAGAATGGCCCCCTCTGCTGGACCATCCCCTGATCCGTCAGGGCCTGATTGATTTGCTTGTTTCCCTGCCGTGACCGCTTCAAACCGTTCTGGAACTGTCTATCTCGTCGGTGCTGGTCCAGGAGACCCTGAACTGCTCACCGTGAAGGCGCACCGTCTGCTCCAAACGTGTGATGCGCTGGTGTACGACTCGCTCGTGCCTCGGGAGGTTCTGGATCTTGTGCCAGAGCACTGTGAACGTCACTTCGTTGGCAAGCGCAGGGGGCACCATTCCGTCCCGCAGCCGAGCACGAATGCTGTGCTTGTGGAGCTGTCGGCACGTCACGCCTGTGTTGTTCGCCTCAAAGGTGGTGATCCGTTCCTTTTTGGTCGGGGGGGTGAGGAAGCAGCGCATCTCGTGAAACATGGTGTGCAGGTGGAAGTGGTGCCGGGGGTGACTGCTGGGATTGCAGCACCGGCCTATGCGGGAATCCCCGTCACCCATCGGCGCGCCGGGTCTTCGGTCACGTTCGTGACAGGCCACGAGGAGATCGATAAGCGCCGACCATCGGTGAACTGGCGTTCCCTGGCGTCTGCGAGCGATGGCCTGGTGATCTACATGGGGCTTCACAACCTGCCGCGCATCGCTGATGAGCTGATGGCTGGAGGCCTCAGCCCCGAGACCCCCGTGGCCGTGATCCAGCAGGGAACCGTGGCCGGGCAGCGTTGTCTGCAGGCCGTGCTCTCGACCATTGCTGAACGGGCGCGTCAGGAACAGTTCGCATCCCCGTCCATCGTGGTGGTTGGCGATGTGGTGAAGGAGCAGATCAGCGCCTGTGCACCTGAGCCGGCGGCCGTCACCATGCCCATTCCCTTCTAGGGGGATCAGGCTGGATGGTCGGCAGATTCTTTGAGGCGTTCCCGAATTTGCGCCAGGTTGCAGGGTCGGGTCTGTTCATCGAGCTGCGCTGCGATCAATCGGTCCCAGGCTGTGGTGACAGCATCAAGGGATCCGGGCAACACGAACACAAAGGTTCCGTTAGCGACGCCAGCCAGGCAGCGGCTCTGGAGTGTGCTGGTTCCAATGGTTTCAAACGAGAGCACACGGAAGAGTTCGCCAAAGCCTTCCATGTGTTTGTCGAGAAGTGGGCTGATCGCTTCCGGGCTCCCATCCCGTCCCGTGAGTCCTGTGCCACCGGAGGTGATCACCACATCCACGGTTGGATCGGCGATCCACTGGCTCACCGTTGCTCTGACTTGATAACGGTCGTCGGCACAAAGGTCCCGGCAACCCAGTTGATGGCCTGCATTGACCAGCCGTTCTTGCAGTCGATCTCCGCTTGGATCCGATGTGAGCGTCCGGCTGTCTGAGATCGTCAACAGGGCGATGGACAGCACGCGGATTCTGCGGGGTATGGAACGCAGTAAACGCTAGAACCTTGACGGTGAACAGTTGGGGTCATGGGTGAGACGCGATTGAGCGCAGCGTGCACGGTGCAGGTGCTTCTCTTCGCGTCTCTGCGTGATCGCGCCGGTTGGTCGAGCCGACCTTTCACCCTTTCAGCGCACACGCTGTGCACGCCGCAGGCCATCTGGCAGTTGCTTGATCTCGGTGCCTGGCCCGGTGGGGTCCGTGTCGCCGTCAATCAGAGTTTTGTCGCTGCGGATCATCCATTGAATGATGGAGACGAGCTGGCGTTTCTTCCTCCTTTCACGGGAGGCTGAAGGGATGACAAGCGCACACGATGCCGTGCAGGTTGCGATTCATTCCCAACCCTTTTCAGCAACGGATCAGCTGGATCGTTGGCTTCAACGCGCAGGCTCAGCTGCTGCGGCCACGGCTGTGTTCATGGGGCATGTGCGGCCTGAAACCATGGATGGTGCTCCACTCGAAGCCCTGGAACTCAGCCACTACCCAGGCTTGTGTGAGCGCCTGTTGCTGAGTTTCACCCAACAACAACTGAGCGACCACGGCGTCCAGTCCGCCTTGGTGTTGCATCGTGTCGGCCGACTGTCCCCAGGCGATCTGATCGTGTTGGTGGCTGTCAGTGGCGATCGCCGCGGACCGGTGCAACGCTGCTGCTCTGACTTGCTCGAGTTGTTGAAACACGAGGCACCGTTTTGGAAACGGGAGTGGAGTGGTGGGGTTGGCACGTGGCTTGGCGCCAATACTCCGCTCTGAATCCCTAGACGCGTTAAAGAATGCGTCGTCGGAGCAGTTGGGCCCAGACCTGTTGACCGATGTCTAAGGGGCCCGAGTCCGCGGGAATTTCCACAAGCAAATCCGCGTTCTGAAGCGATCCGATGCGCGAAGAGGCTTGGGACCCATCGATGCGCGCGAGCAGTTGTCCGTCTGGGCTGCAGTCCAGCGATGCCCGTGCCAGTTCCGGTCGTCCGGGTTTGCGCCGGTAGGGCGTTGCCAAGCGCACGGGCATTCTGGGCAACAGTTCAGGACTCGATTGACCTTCAAGGATTTGCAGGGCTGGCCAGAGCAGCTGAAGTGCGGTGACGGTTGCTGCGACAGGGTTACCCGGCAACCCGAAAAAAGGCACCGCATCGCCGAACCAGCCGAAGGCGAACGGGCGCCCTGGCTTCAGAAAGAGTTTCCAGAACTCCACCTGGCCCAGGTCCTGCATCAGCGGTCGGATCCAGTCGCTATCGCCTGCCGACACGCCACCGGTGCTCACGATCACGTCGCAGCTCGCGGCCAGATCCAGGATGGCTTGTTTGAGCAGTTGGCATTCATCGGCGACCAGCCGGCAGTCCACGGCTGGGTAGCCAAGACGTTCAAGCATGCCTCGGATCAGCGTGCTGTTGCTCTCCCAGATGGCGCCGTTGCTGCGTTCTTCCCCGGGTGAAACCAGCTCATCGCCTGTGACCAGAAGGCCGATTCGAGGCCTTCGCTGCACCTTCACATGGGAGATGCCACAACTCGAGGCACGTCCAATGTCGGCCACACCGAGGCGATCGCCAGAGGCGAGGAGCAGGGAACCCTGGCTGCATTCCTCGTCGGTGGGTCTGATCCACGGGTTGGAGGATGCGTCTTTGACCAGGCGGATGGTGCCGTTCTGATTGGCAATCAATTCCTGGGGCAGAACCCAGGCAGCTCCTTGCGGAAGCGGCGCCCCCGTGAGGATCCGGATCGCTTCACCGCGATGCAGCGTTTGTTGGTAGGGATCAGCAGGCGCCGAGCGCCCAACAAGCGTCCAACTGTCTCCGGCATTGGGTTGACAGTCTTGGCCCAAGGCGTACCCGTCCATGATCGACGCGCGAAACCCAGGCACATCGGCTGGAGCCTTGACGGCGTCGGCAAGCACGCGGCCCAGAGCGTCTCGAAGCGGCATCAGCTCTGGCGTGACCGTGGTCAACCGGGTTGGTCTGGCCTTCAGCGCATCGAGGATTCGTTGACGTGCTTCGTCGAGCGCAAGGCCCTCGCGGCCATAGGGCTCAGCGTTTCCAGTGGCCATGGCGACCCCCGTCTTTTTCGAGCAGCTGAATCTGCCGGATCGACATGCCTGGATCCACCGACTTCAACATGTCGTAGAGGGTGATCAGCGCCGTTGACACGGCTGTGATGGCCTCCATTTCCACACCGGTCTGCCCGGTGGTGCTGCAGGTGGCCTCGACACGCAGACCCGGTAATGCCTGCTCAGGTTTGATCTCCACCGTCAGTCCACTGAGCGGAAGCGGATGACAGAGAGGAATCAACTCAGCTGTTTTCTTGGCTCCCTGAATCCCAGCGATGCGGGCAACGGCAAAAACATCCCCTTTGGGGCTGCTTCCGCTCAACACCAAGTCCAACGTTGCGGCCTGCATCAACAACTCACCTGAGGCTGTTGCCGTGCGCTTGGTGACGGCTTTCGCGCCGACATCCACCATGTGCACTTCACCGTTGCTGGTGAGGTGCGTGAGTTGTTCAGACATGCAGACTGAATCGGCTGGGATCAGTTGGCCTCGCTCGTGCCCAGAACGGACCACATGGCGGCCTGAGATGCGATGACAGGCTCAACAGCGCTCGCTTGGCCGGCGTTCACGGAAGGGCTGGCTGCTGAGGTTTGGCTGCGAACCAGCTGAACAGCAAGGGTCGCAACGATGAAGGCTCCGATAAATCCAGCGGCGACGGTGATCGGGCTGCGCGTGACTTGGCTGGAAGAGGTGCTGAATGTCATCCTTCGAGTTGATGGGAGTTAGTCCATCATGGATAACTGCTGTCTAAACCGTTACCGAATGCGCTGAAAGTTTTCAGAGTTGTTCCAGTTTCCTGATTGATCACAAACAGACCTGAGGCCAGCCCTTCAGATGCGAGCCAACCATGGGCAGAGCCGAACAACAGTCCAAGGGAGAGGGCGAAACGCATCTGAGTGATCGAGCTGTGCACGACTTTCGATGGTTCCGAGCCAACGGTTCGTCGTGGATGTCACTGTTTTGAGCTAAAGAAGAAAAAACGGTCGTTCCCGATACCAATGCGCCGGCAACTTGATCAGTCGCGGCATTGTTATGCCTTTGAACAGGATTTCATCGGCTCCTGGCGCTGCATTCCCCTGTGTGTTCGCCGCAAACTTGATCTGGCAGGCGTCAAGCTCAAGCTCAGCCATTGGCTTGCGATGTCTCAGGAGCAACGCCAGATGTTGGTGGATTGGGGCGATGGGGCTGAAGAACTGACGCGCATGCGCGATCACCTGCGCATCTGCACGGCTGCCATGGCTGATGGCGTGGTGAAGGATCTCCCGCCCTGCACGCAGGAACCCTGGCAGCACTCCGACGCTCTGCCTGAGTCTCTCCTGGAGGCTGCGAAGACGCGCCAGGTTGACCTTTCACTGCATCGCTGGAGAAATCTCTGCGAATTGGACCGTTTTGCGCTCTGCAAGTTGGCGCGCCCAGGCCATGATCACCACAACTTGGACGCCGCATTCAGCGAAGTGCTGGGGTGAGCAGCCGCCGCAGGTTGTCCAGAATGCCGGTGTCTTGTTCCGACGGTTTCACAACCGACACTGCCGGAGCCACCATCACTGCTGAGGCTTTCAGTTCGGGTTGTTTGGAGATCGGACAGGCCTGATCGTGCATGAGGGCATTGGCTTCGCAGGCTTCGGCCTGGGTGAAGCCCCAATGCATCGGTAGGAACACCGATCCGATGCGGATGCGCTCGGATATGCACACCCGCGCGGTCAATGTGCCCCGACGGGATGTAATGGCTGCCAAGCCCTTGTCGTCCAGACCAAAGCGTTTGGCATCGTTGGGATGCATTTCAAGGCTGGGCTCGGGATGCATGGCGTTCAGGCGTGGGACTTTGCCTGTGCGCGTCATCGTGTGCCACTGACCGAGATAGCGACCCACTGTGAGCACCAGCGGGTACATCTCGCAGGGGGGTTCCGCCAGACCCAGGGGTTTGTCCTGTTGAAATTTGGCCCGACCACTGGGTGTTGGGAATCGTTTGTCTTCGTAGAGACGTTTGGAGGTTGTGGTTGGGCCTTCGCCTTTGGGATAGGGCCATTGCTGCGGGCCATGTTCCTGGAGCAGAGCGTGACTGAGGCCTGACATGTCGCAGACGCGGGCTGCCGTGATCGCGGTGAACTCCTCATACACCTCCGCAGATGAGTTGTAGGAAAACTGATCAACAAACCCGAGGCGTCGTCCTAGTTCTGCAAACACGTCCCAGTCCGGCCGGCTATCGCCATGGCGGGGCCTGAATGCCGGGCAGAAGGTGACCCGCCGTTCTGAGTTGGTCATCGCCCCGTTTTTTTCACTCCACTGCGCTGCAGGCAGAAGCAGATGGGCGTAATGCGACGTTTCGGTATCCGCATAGGCTTCGCTCACCACCACGAGCTTGCAACGTTGCATCGCGGCTTTGACGCGTTCGAGATCCGGCATGCTCACCAGGGGGTTCGTTGCAGCCACCCACCAGAGATCGAGTTCACCCCGTTCCATCGCTTCCACTTGCTTCCATGCATCCAGTCCTGGGTGGGCAGCGATTGATCCAGGGGCAAACCCCCAGGCTTTCTCAACCGCATGGCGGTGGTCCGCATTGGTGACCAACCGGTAGCCGGGAAGCAGATGGGCGAGTCCTCCGGCTTCGCGCCCACCCATGGCATTCGGTTGACCTGTGAGTGAGAAGGGACCTGCGCCGGCCTTGCCGATTTCTCCGGTGAGCAAGTGAAGGTTGATCAGCCCCCCCACCACGGCAGTTCCTTCGCGCCGTTGGTTCACGCCCATCGACCAAAGGCTCAAAATCCTTTCTTTGCGGCTCCAAAGCCTGGCCACGGCGCGCAGGTCTTTCTCGGCGATGCCGCAGAACTTGCTGGTTTTTCCCGGTGTCCAGGTCTTGATCGTTTGGGTGAACCCTGCGAAGCCCTCGGTGGCGGTATCGATGAAGTCACTGTCGAAGCCGTTGTCCTGAATGATCAGGCGCGCCAGGCCATGCAGCAGTGCGAGGTCGGTGCCAGGGGCAAGCGCGAGGTGGTAATCGGCGATCTTGGCTGTGTCCGTGCTGCGGGGATCGACTACCACGATGGTGAGTCCGTTGGGATCACGCTTTTTGCGTTTCAACAGTCGTTGAAAGAGCACCGGATGGCATTCGGCGGTGTTGGTGCCGATCAAGATGACCACCGAGCAGTGATCGAGATCCTCGTAACAGCAGGGTGGGCCGTCGGAGCCGAGGCTGCGGGTGTAGCCGGCGACGGCTGAGCTCATGCACAGCCGCGAATTGGCATCGAAATTATTGGTGCCAAGAGCTCCCTTCAGCAGCTTCTGAGCGATGTAGTAATCCTCGGTGTGAAACTGGCCAGAGCCATACATGGCAATGGCATCAGCTCCTTTGCTGGCCAGAGTGGATTGAATGCGCTCGGTGAGCAGGTCAAACGCGCTGTTCCAGCTAATGGCTTCAAACGGATCAGTCAGCGTTGCTCGATACAGGGGCTGGCTGAGGCGTCCTTGTCCCAGAGTCTCCCCAACAGTGGCACCTTTGATGCACACCTGTCCGTGGCTGGATGGGTGCTCGCGATGACCGCGGGCACTCCACATCGGATTGCCTTCGGCGTCGCGCTTCACCGCTTTTCCAGCTTCGCCTGGAGGCAACAGGTCCAGGCCGCAGCCAACGCCGCAGTAAGGACATTGACTTTGCACAGACGCAGTGGTGGGCGGCATGGCAGCACTCCAATGAATTGAGAAACCCCCAATGCCAAAGGCATCGGGGGTGGTCACCATCCGGAGATGGATTTGCGGTGTTAGCGAGCCATTGAGGGAGTGCCCTCAGCGGCGGTTTCACCCTCGTGCAACTCAGCGAAGGAGCCCTTGGGTTCCTTCAGGAAGAAGAAGCAGAAGAAGGCAACGATCAATCCGGCAATGCCCAGGATCTGGAAGAAGGCACTGTTCGACGCTGCAATCGTTTCCGCGGTCGGTTCACCAGCACCTCCCATCCAAAGCGGCAGCAGGCTGAAAATGGTGAGGTAGGTCACTGCGCCCACGTTTCCATAGGCACCCACCAGGCCTGCCACCTGTCCGGTCACGCGACGCTTGACCAGAGGCACCAGCGCGAAGGTGGCGCCTTCACCCGATTGGACGAAGAAGGAGGCGAGCATGGTGATCAAGACGGCGATCACAATGCCAGTGGTACCGGTAAAGGTTCCGGGCTTGATCAAGCTCATGATCAGATAGCCGACACCCAGACCTGCGGTGAGGAAACCCATGGTGTTTTTACGGCTGCCAAGTTTGTCGGAAATCAAACCTCCGGCCGGACGGGCCACCAGGTTTACAAATGCAAAGCAGGACGCAAGGATTCCGGCCGTTGCTTTCGGCAAATCAAATGTGGTTTCGAAGAACGTTGGCAGCATGGAAACCACGGCCAGCTCTGAACCAAAGTTAACGATGTAGGTCAGCTCAAGGATGGCGACCTGTTTGAACTCATAACGATCCTCTTTGGGGTACACCTTGGTCCCCATAATCAGATCTCTGTTGGTGCGAATGATTCCCCAGGTTTGAAAGACAAACCAAACCAAAACAGCGAGGAGGGCGAGGGGATAGGTGGATGCATTGAGGAAACCCACCTTCTGAAGTCTCCAGCACAACACGCAGAGAATGGCCGCGAAAGGCACGTTCATGCCCAGAAGTCCCCAGAAATCACGCATGCTTGTGACTTCAAGGCCAGCCGTTCTCTCAGGGCGTTGATATACTTTCCCTGGAGGGGTATCGCTTACATTGAAGTAATAGATCACACCATAAACGGCTGAAATAATCCCTGTCAGGGCGATGGCGCCGCGCCAATTCAGCACATCGCCAGTTGGCAATGTGAAGCCGCCGGAGAAGGAGAGCCAACCGGCAAGACCAACCAGGGTAAGAGCAGAGAATGCGGATCCGAAGTTTCCCCAACCTCCGTAAATGCCTTCAGCCAGGCCAATTTCTTTTGGGGGAAACCATTCAGCAACCATACGGATGCCGATCACAAATCCTGCGCCAACGATCGACAGCAGCAGGCGAGCAACCACCAGCTGATTGAAGTCCTGAGCAGATGCAAACATCAGGCAAGGGATCACCGAAAACACCAGAAGGGTGGAATAAGTGAGCCTGGGACCAAATTTGTCGAGCAGCATGCCGATCAGCACACGTGCAGGAATGGTGAGTGCCACATTGCAGATGGCTACGGTTCTAATCTGACCAACCGTGAGTCCGAGGTCGGCTTTCACGGTGGTGGCTAGTGGAGCCAGATTGAACCAGACAACAAAAGTAAGAAAGAAGGCAAACCAGGTGAGATGCAGTGTTCTGTATCTCCCCTGAAATGACCAAAGTTCGCCAAGCATGGGGTTTGGTTGGGATGAAGAGTCAAACCCCGGCTTCGAAAAGAATGCGCTCAGGATTCAAAAAGCGGCGCTCATGCAGACCGCTGACTTATTGCACCATTCGCAAGGCCGGCTCTGGGTTGCAATCGCTACCAAATCCAGGGTCACGCAGTCGCTCGCCAGAATCACAGGCGGGTCCTCTTGGTCAAGGAGTAGCCGTTGTTACAGAAGTAGTTAGGCCGAGGATTGATAGGTAATGAATCAATGGTTTGTCGATGTCTCGTTTACTTCGCGCTGTGCTCTTCGCAGGAGGTGCCAGTCAGAGAATGGGATCCGATAAAGCCCTGCTTCGCCACGCCAATGGCGATCCCTGGTTGGTCGCATCAGTCAAGCTTCTGCGTTCCGTGGGCCTTGAGGTGTGGGTGCTCAGTGGCCATGCCAGCCATCGGGACTGTCTTGCCGGCCAATCTGGTGTGACCGTTCAGGCAGAGCCTTGGGCACCGGCAGGACCTTTGCAGGCGTTCAGTTGTGTGTTGTCTGAACGGGAGGATGAAGCCTGGCTCACGCTTCCGGTGGACATGCCTGGTTTACGCCGCAGCACGCTGCAGTCGCTTCTGCGCCATTGGCGCCAGGCCGAAAGTCAGGCCCTGGTCGCAGAGGGTGGTGACGATCGCTTGCAGCCGTTGTTTGGCGTGTATCCCTGTGGAGCGCACAACAGATGTGCGCTCGACCAGGAGCTGGCACAGGGACGTGGCCGATGGTTCGGTTGGTTGGAGCGGATTCCGTACAGCACGTTTCTCTGCCCTGACCGGGATCTGATCAATGTGAACAGGCCAGACGATCTGGCAGCGTTGATGCGATGAGCCCTGCGCCACCTCCAGTTGATCAATGGTTCCGCCCCTTCGGGGTTCTGCGGTTGTCGCTGACGGCCCGCTGCAATCTGGCCTGCCCTTATTGCTGCCCGGATTCGGAGGAGCTGCCAGGACTGATGCGTCTGGATCAGCAGGTTCGCTTGGTCAGGGTTGCCTGCGGTTTAGGGGTCCATACCCTGAGGCTGACGGGAGGTGAACCGCTTCTCAGTGATCGCTTGTTGCCGCTGCTTGAAGCGTTGGCGGCTGGCCGTTCGAATGCTGCCGATCCCCTCGCTCGGTTGCAGGAGGTGGCGTTGACGACCAATGGGGTGCTGCTGACGCCGGAGAAGGCCCTGGCATTGCGGGCCGCCGGTTTGGATCGCATCACTGTGAGCCTGGATGCTTTGGAAGGGGGCGTTGTGGCCACGATGGCGGGCCTGCGTGGAGGCCAACGCGCCGGCGAGCGCTTGGTTGAGCAGGTTCTTGGAGGCCTCAGCGCCGCGCGCCGCGCTGGCTTCGAGCCTGCAAGCGGAGGGCTCAAGCTCAATGCCGTGATGCGACGAGGACTGAATGACTCTCAATTGCTGCCACTGGCGACGTTGGCGCGCGAACGAGGTGTGGAGCTGCGTTTGATCGAATATATGGATGTGGGGAATCGCAATGGCTGGGCGCCGGATCAGGTGATCTCAGCGGCGGAGATGGTCCAGCGCATCGACGCGCGCTGGCCGTTGCGGCCATTGCCGCGGGAATCGGGAGCAACGTCTCGACGCTGGAGCTACGCGGATGGACGTGGCCGGATCGGCACGATCGCTTCGATCACGGAGCCCTTCTGCGGGGATTGCAATCGTCTGCGTGTCACGGCCGATGGTCAGGCCTTCACCTGCCTGTTTGCCTCTGAGGGCACGGATCTGCGTCCCTTCCTGCACAGCGAGGAGACCTTGGAGGCTGTTGTGCGCGGGCTCTGGCAGCAACGCCGGGATCGCTACAGCGAGGAGCGTCAGGGGTTCACCGCTTCAGCGCCACATGCGGAGATGGCGTATCTGGGTGGCTGAAGCGTTGTCGATGCCACCGTTTTCCTGAACAGGAGTCTCTACAAAAGCGTTGTTGTTTTGGTCGTTGAAAGACTCATCCAGGATGTTTGAACTGCTGTCTTATGAACGCTTCCGTGATACTCCGGCTGTGCGTTTCTTTGATGTGACGGTGGCCACATCCAATGCCCGTGATCTGGTGATTCATAGCGGGCCAGCGATCAGTCCACCCGATGCTCCAGGCAGCGGTGCCTGGCAGTTTTATTTGCATCCTCACCAGGAAGACAATCTTTTAGCGGCCAGTGGTGGCCGTACCTTTTATCTGGTGAATCTGGCTTGGACGCAGCCGTTTCACGTCGTGCGTCTGCAGAGCGGTGGCGACATCCTGCGCATTCCCCCCGGCACCTTCCATCGCTCGGTGTCGGATCCTGATGGCTCCGTAGTGCTCAACCAGGCGGTCCGGGAGCCAGGGGCATCGTTGCTTCAGGAGTTCCGCGTGTACAACAGTGCACGCATTCCGGCTTTGATGGCTGTGATCGGTCAAGCCACTTTCACGGACGTTGTTTCAGCGTTAAGTGCATAGTCGCTCACATCTGCGCGCACCTCAAGCATCTGCCCTTGCGATGACATCTTCCAGATTTCAAGTCTGCTGTTTGATGGGGCTTCAAACCAGAACAGCTCGTGCGCCATCACTACTTTCTCTCGATAGAAATGCCTTTCGCCAATGCACTTCAGAATGACCATTTTGTCGCTGTTGTTGCTGTACAGACACTCAATCATGTGTTCTGAAAATCAGACTTTGAATCTCTAGGTTTTGAGCCAAAAAAAGTGTTGGTTTGGCCACCGAATGCCAGCTGCTTTTGCTTTTCTTAATCTTCTGTGGTTCCAGTCAGGCAGCAGCGCTTGAGGTTGAGCGGCCTCTTGCAGGGGATGGCACGGTGGAACAGTTGGGGCGACGCGGCCGCCGTGCTCGAGTCCTGTGCAAGCTGGCGCTTCGGTCGGCGCGGCCGGCCAGGGCAAGTTCGGAGGCAAACGAAGGATTGCAGCTGTGCAGCCTCGACCAGCTCGGCAGTTGATGGGCGATCGGCGATGCCATCAGCGCTGTAAGGCCAGGCCTCAGGAGTTTGGAGAAGCGATGCACCGCCAGCTCTTCGCCATGCCGGTCGTAGGGCAAGCGATTGATTGCAGAGTCGAGACCGAACTGGCGTACCCGATCTTCGCCAACCCGCCGGTACAGCACCTCCAGGGTTGGCAATTGATCCATGGACACCACGGATCCCTCGTGCTCCATCAGGCTGCGCAACACCGTGCAGAAAATTTCACTGGCCATCCGCTGCAGTCCCTCATTCGGCTGTTGGCCCAGGCTCTTGTGCTTGTGATCAAACAAACCAAGGTCCACCTGGGCGATGCGGCTGGGTGCAACGTGCCGATACACCTCCGAGAGCAGGCCCATTTCCAGGCCCCAATCCGATGGGATGCGCAGATTCATCGCCAGATCCCTTGTGAAGGCGAATTCCCCTGCCAATGGGTAGCGAAACGTCTGCAGGTAGCGCAGGTAGGGCAGGGGGCCAAAGATCTGCTCAAGGCTTGTGAGCAAGGGGCCGACAAACAAACGGGTGGCGCGCCCCTGAAGAGCTTGGGTTTCCAGCGAGAGCCTGCTGTAGAAAGCTTTCACGTAGGCCATCCCGTGGGAAGGGTCGAGCAGGGGCCTGAGCATCCGTTCCGGATAGCCGGATCCAAAGGTGCGGATGTCGGCGTCGAACAGGCCGATGACCTCGGCGTGTTGGCAGGCAACGCCCAGGCCCTGCCACACCGCCCAGCCCTTGCCGGGAGGACCGGTGAGATCGAGTCCGTGCTGCTCCATCGACGTGAGGATGTCCTTCACGGCCGGACCGTTGGTCCAGTGCACATGCACGGGGAAGGGCATTTCAGCAAAGAATGCCTCCGCAGCGTTGACATCGTCTGCACTGTCCGCTGATAGGGCGATCACCAGACTGGACAGTTCCGTGAGCGAGGACAGCGTGTCGCGGATCAGGCGCAGAGCGGGTCTGCTGAATTCCTCCATCAGGCAGGGGATGAGCAGAGCGGTTGGCCTCTGCTTGAGCTCCTGGTTGAAGGCGATGGCGTTGAGATTGCCCAGGCTGTAGTCGTGAACCGTGGCGATCAGGCTCTGCTGAAAATCCATGCGGTGTGCGATGCAACAACGAAAAGAAGGCGGTTGCTCCATACCTGAGAGGGATTCAGGTGAAGCAGAGTGCAGTTTCAGAGCGAGCGAACGCTGGGGAATCTGCTGAGATGCCTTTACGAGTGCCATCCTTCCGGGGATCTCGAGAGCTTGTCGTCGCAATTGCTGCAGATTCTCGGCTCTGCATCGGCGAATGGCGAAATCCGCACCCAAGGCAATCCCTGGTGTGTCGACGATGTGGTGCTGATTACCTACGCCGACACAGTCGTTGAGGACGATCAGCCGGCCTTGGTGAGTCTTCGCACCTTTTTGAATTGCCATCTCTCAGAGTTCGCCGCCGTTCTCCACGTGTTGCCGTTCCTGGAGGCCTCAAGCGATGGCGGATTCGCGGTGGCCAGTCACGAACGTCTGGAGGAACGCCATGGTGATTGGAGCGACCTGGCGGAGCTTGCGCAGGGGCGCAGGTTGATGGCTGATCTGGTCTTGAACCATGTGTCGGCCTCCCATCCCTGGGTGCGCCAGTTCTTGCGCGATCAGGAGCCGGGTCGGTTCTGCGTGTTGGAAGCGGGTCCTGATCCCTGTTGGGACAACGTGGTGCGTCCCCGCAGTTCCGCCCTGTTCACCAAGCTCCAGGGTCCGATCAGCATGCGTGAGGTTTGGACCACATTTGGGCCCGATCAGGTGGATGTGGACTGGCGCCATCCCGAGGTGCTGCTTGGATTCACCCGTCTGCTCGCTCGCATGGTGACCCATGGGGTGGGCTGGATCCGTCTGGATGCGGTGGGCTTCGTCTGGAAAGAGCCCAACACCACCTGCATCCACCTGCCGCAAGCCCACCAGCTGGTGGAACTCCTGCGTCAGTTGCTCACGATCGCTTGCGCAAACGGGGTGGTGGTCACGGAAACGAATGTTCCAGAGCAGGAGAATCTCTCGTATCTGCGCACGGGGCGAGAGGCCCATCTGGCCTATAACTTTCCCCTGCCACCGTTGCTGCTTGAGGCGGCTGTCAGTGGCTCCGCTGATTTGCTCAATCGTTGGCTGTCGCGCTGGCCGTCGCTGCCGGAGTCGACGGCGTTGCTCAATTTCACCGCCTGTCATGACGGCGTGGGGCTGAGACCGCTGGAGGGATTGATGCCGCCGTCACGGCTCAGGGAGCTGCTGATCGCCTGCGAGCAGCGCGGGGGTCTGGTGAGCCATCGCCGCTTGGCCGATGGTTCTGAGGTGCCTTACGAGATCAACATCAGTTGGTGGAGCGCCATGGCCGATGGCGGCCTCGACCCCAGCTACCGGCAGAGGGAACGCTTTCTGCTCACCCAGTTGATGGTGCTTGCTCTGCCTGGGGTGCCGGCCATCTACCTGCCGGCTCTGCTCGCCACCGCCAATGACCTCGGTCGCTTCAGGCGCACGGGGCACCGGCGCGATCTCAACCGACCCCAGTTCACACGCCGGTCCGTGGAGCGTCGTCTGCAGGATCCAGACAGCGACGCCGCAGCCGTTGTCACGGTGCTGAAGCAGGCACTCGCGGTGCGGGCAAGGCAGCCGGCGCTGCATCCGGATGGTCAGCTGGAGGTGCTGAGCCCAGACCGGGAGGATCGTGTTGTGCTGCATCGATCCCATGCAGGCCATCACCTCTTGGCGGTGCATAACGTCACATCGACCCGTCTCAGCCTGGATCCCTCCGGACTGCTCGACCAGGAGGAGGCCTCCCCGTGGG
This sequence comes from Synechococcus sp. WH 7803, assembly GCA_000063505.1. Lineage (GTDB taxonomy): Bacteria > Cyanobacteriota > Cyanobacteriia > PCC-6307 > Cyanobiaceae > Synechococcus_C. The sequence continues at coordinate 2,304,873 of CT971583.1, read as the reverse complement.
TCGATTGCCTCAGTGGCCGCACCCTGGAGCCCCGCAAACGCCATCTGTTGAACCCTTATGAAGTGCTCTGGCTGGTGAGGTCATGACGACAACCCTGAGGCGTCAGTGGTGGGTGGTCACTGACCTTGATGGCACCTTGATGGACCATCGCTACGACTGGACACCAGCCCTGGGCACGATTCGGCTGCTGCAGCGACGGGGGATTCCCCTCATTCCCTGTACGAGCAAAACAGCGGAAGAAGTCCGTCGTTTCCGCGAACAGACCGGACTGCGGGATCCGTTCATCGTCGAGAACGGGGGAGCCATCCATGGTGAGAACGCCGATGGGAGCCCCTGGCAGCAGAGGCTCGGTCCGTCATGGCAGGAGCTGCGCCCCCAGCTCGACGGTTTGGCGCGTGACCTGGGGCAACCGCTGCAGGCGCTGGATGATCTCAGTGATCAGGAGGCCGATCGCTTGCTGGGCCTGGGTGGGGAAGCCCTGCAACAGGCTCAGCGCCGGGCCTGCAGTGTGCCGTTTGTGTCTCCGCCGGATGGTGAGTCCCGCAGGCGCCTGCAACAGCTGGCGCAGGCCCGTGAGCTTGCGGTGGTGCAGGGCAATCGCCTGGGGCATCTGCTGGGAGCCGACGTCAGCAAAGGCCGGGCACTCGCGGTGCTGAAGCAGCGCCAGGGGGCCTCTGACGTGGCTGTTCTGGCTTTGGGAGATTCGCCTAATGACCTTCCTTTGCTGCATGCCGGCGACCGCTCGATCGTGGTGCCAGGGGTGGACGGACCGCATCCCGCCCTCCAGGCCGGCCTGGCGGAGGGTCGTTTCCAGTTGGCACCAGCTCCCCATGCCCATGGGTGGTCTGCAGCCGTTGAGCATTGGCTCCCCAGACTTCTCGATGACCTGGATCAGGTGGATTGAGGGCTGCCTGTCGGTTCCGTCAGCGGCGTGAGCGCATGGGGTGAGGCATCCTTCAGCGCACTGTTCACCGCCAGAGGCATCACCGCTATAGCCAGCCCAGCCAGCACGGCGAGGTGCCAGCCCATGGGTAATTCCAGGGGCTGGCCCGTGCTGAACAGCTCCATATCGAGAATCAACAGGCCGAGATACAGCGCCCACCACAGACCGCTTGTCAGCTCAATCGGCTGGCCTTTCCAGGCGTTGCTGAGGGCGTAGATCAGGCTGGGAACCGCAATCACCAGCACGGCTCCCTCCAAAGCCTCCCGCCCGCTCCAGCTCGTCGCCCAGGTAGCCATCACGAAAGCCATGCCGCTGAGCAGCCAGGGGCAGGGAATCTGAAAGCGTCTTGGGGCGTTGGGCAGTTGGCGGCGCAGGGCGAGCAGGCTCACCGGGCCCATGGCCAGGGCAATGATCAAGGTGGAGGTGAGGAAGCTGACCACCTCCTGCCAGCTCGGCGCCACCCAGAGAAGGATGGTGCTGATCACCAGGCTGCTGATCAGCGACCAGTGGGGGACCCCCCGACGGTTCAACCGCCCGAGCGCATTTGGGAGCAGTCGGCACTCTCCCATCATCCAGCTCACCCGTGCGGAAATTCCCAGGTAGGCCATGCCAGTGGCACCGGGGGAGGCCACGGCATCGATGAGCAGGAGGGTGGCCACCCAGCCCAGGCCCAGACCCGTGGCCAGCGCCACGAGCGGCCCACCATGGGCACTGAGGTTTAGACGGCTCCAACCCTGCTGCAAGGCCTCCGGTGGGACGCTGACGAGAAAGCCGAGCTGCAGGACGAGATAAATCAGCAAGCACAGGCCCAGGCCCACTCCCATGGCCAGGGGCACATTGCGCTGGGGATTGCGCACTTCCCCGGCGAGGTCCATCGCCGTGCGGAAACCCAGCAGGCTGAACAACACGCCGCCGCTGCCGATGGCATCCACCAGCGTGTTTTGTTGCTCTGGGACCGGGAGTTGCAGATTGCCCCAGTGGCCTGCAATCAGCATCAGGCTGATGGAGACCAGCAGGGGAACCACCAGCTTCCAGAGGGTGAGGCCATCGATCCAGCGCGCCAGTTGGCTGATGCCTGCAAGGTTGATCCAGGTGAACAGCACCAGCAGGGCTACCGCCACAAGCTGGCCGACACCTGTGAGGGCTTGGGAGCTGCCCACATCGCGGGTGAGCCAGGGCAGCACGCTTGAGAGGTACTGGAGCAGGGCCAGCACTTCAATCGAGGGCAGCGACACGTAGGAGATCCAAGCGCTCCAACCGCCAATGAATCCCGACAGGCGCCCGTGGCTGAGCAGGGGCAGCTGGGCGAGGGCTCCGGAGCTGTTCACCAGAGCGCCCAGCTCCGCGAACACCAGCGCCAGGAGAAAGGCCATCACTCCACCGATCACCCAGGCCAGCAGGCTTGCCGGGCCGGCGATGCGGGCACAGAAGTAGGGAGCGAACAGCCAGCCTGAGCCGATGGTGCCGGTCACCACCGTGAGGATCAGAGAGTTGACGCCCAGGTCGCGTTTGAGAGTGGCTGCCAAGGGTGATGTGTCGCGGGAGTCTGCGTTGGCAAAAGGTTGGCAGAGGCCACGGCGCGGCGCACACATGGGGCCAAAGCACGTTCTCGTGTGAATTGCGTCACGTACCTAACGCGATTACGTACCGTCTAGCCCTTCAAGAGCGCGCCCCACAGCTCTTCGGCCTGCGTTGTGGTTGTTAATGCATGGCGATCCACAGCGCTCACCACGCGGCAATCGAGGCTGTTGATCAGCAGCCAGCAGTCACCAGGTTCCGGTTGGGCATGGATCGAGGCTTCCTGGGCAAGTTCGTGTTTGAGCAGTTGTGCACGCATCACCCCTGGTAAGCAACCACTGCTTAGGGGTGGTGTGAGCCATTGGCCTTGGCGCTGCACCAGCAGATTGGCGGTGCTCCCGCAGCACAGTTCGCCTGTGGTGCTAAGCAACAGGCCTTCATCGGCGCCGTGCTCGATTGCTTCACGGCGGGCCTGAATCGCTTGGCCGTAGGCGAAGGTTTTGCAATGGCTCAGGCGGCTGGTGGCGTTGCGCCGTTCATGGCGACTGATCCAGGTGCGCACGGCCGCGAAGCTGGGCTGATGCGCACTGAGGGTGAACCAGAAGCGATGCAGGGCAGGATCCGGTTCACCCGCGGGCACCTGAATGCCTCGGGCCGCAGCACCATCGCGGCTCCAGTTCAAGCGCAGGGCTCCATGGCGCTCGATTGTGTTGCGACTGCGGGCGGTTGCGCTGTGATCATTGAGCCCACCGAGCTGAATCGCTTCGCGTAGCAGAGGGCCGAGCACCTCCAGGCTCGGTGGTGGTGCCATGCCCAGGGTTGTCGCACCATCCCGCCAGCGGGCATGGTGCGCCTGCAGCAGTTGGGGTTCACCTCCGCGAATCAACACCGTTTCGAACACGCCGTCAGCCAGCTGCAAGCCGCGGTCGCTCAAGGGCAGCTTGAGCTCTGAGGGATCTCCCCATGTGCCATTGATCCAGGCCAGCGTGCTGCTCATGCCAGCGCCTCCAGCAGGGGCAGCAGTTTCCAGTCGAGTTCCTCGGCTTCCGCCTCAGGATCGGAGTCGGCCACGATGCCGCAGCCGGCATGCAAGCGCAGGTCAGCGTTTTTGCGCAGCAGGGTGCGGATCAGGATGTTGCTGTCGAAGCGGCCATCCCAGTCGATGTGCAGGATCGAGCCGCAGTAGGGGCCACGGCCCAGAGGCTCCAACTCCTGCAGGCGCTGGCAGGCGCGCAGCTTGGGAGCGCCTGTGATCGAGCCCCCCGGCCAGCTGGCTTCCAGCAGATCCACCCAGGTGCTGCCAGCGCGCAACTGCCCGGTCACCACTGAGGTGAGGTGATGCACCCGTGCATAACTCTCCAGGCGCACCAGATCGGGCACTTGCACGGATCCCGGCACGCACACCCGGCCGAGATCGTTGCGCAGCAGATCCACGATCATCACGTTCTCAGCGCGGTCTTTGGCGCTGCACACCAGCTCGGCCGCCAGGTCATCGTCGATGTGTGGATCGGGATGGCGTGGACGGGTGCCCTTGATCGGTCGGGTTTGCACGGCTCCATCCGGCATCACTTCCAGAAACCGCTCCGGTGAGGTGGACAGCACGGCCTCGCCGGCGGCGGCGCCACTGCCGATCAGCACACCGCTGAACGGGGCGGGGCATCGATCGCGCAAGCGTTGGTAGAGCGCCAGGTTGCCCATGGGTTCCGGGAGCGTTGCACTCGCACAGGCGGTGAGGTTGGCCTGGAAGAGATCCCCGCTGGCGATCAGCTCACGGATGCGCAGAACCCCGGCCTTGAAGGCGTCGCGGTCGCTGTGGCGGTGCCAGCGGCAACCCAGGGGCTGCTTCGCACTGGCGTCGGATGGTGTGGTCTTGATGGGCTGGGTTTCCAGCAGGTGCGCCATCGCCGCATGGCGGGAGGGGTCGATGCCTTCCAGGTGCAGCGCTCTGGCCTGCAGGTCGAAGCGCAGAACGGGATCGTGGCGGGCGATCCAGAGGCTGGCCATCGGGTCCCGGCTCCAGGGGTTGCCAGGCTCGGTCCAGGCGGCGGCGTCGTAACTCAGCCAGCCCGTCCAGTGCCCTGGGCTCAGCTCCCGCAGGGCAGAAAAGGGGTTGGTGGCCTCAGGATCCCCAGGCAGGCCGCGGCAGCAGTGCTGCTCCAGTGGATCCGCCGCCAGGGTGATGCGCCCGCCAAGTTCGCCGCCATCGCCGTCCAGCCAGATCAGGCCCTCCTCGCCGTAGAGGCAGGCCAGAACAGCGGCGACGTCAGCCGGTTCACGCCAGGGCAAGCGCTTGCGCAGCAGTGTCATCGGCTGGCGCTGCTGCAGAGATCAGGGCGACCGGCAGCCTGCAGCGCGGCATCGCGGATCCGGCAGCTGTCGCACACGCCGCAGGGGTGATCACCGCCGCTGTAACAGCTCCAGCTGCGTTCGATCGGGACCCCCAGGCGTAGTGCTTCCTCCACAATTTTTTGCTTGCTCCACTCCACCAGTGGTGCCCACAGCCGTGGGCCCCGTCCTTCGCGGCCCACCTTGCTGCTCAGATCCGCCAAGGTCTGAAAGGCATCCAGGTAGTCCGGCCGGCAGTCGGGGTACCCCGAGTAGTCCACGGCATTGACGCCCAGCACCAGGCGATCGGCGCCGCGGGCTTCGGCCAGGCTCAGCCCGATGCTGATGAACACCGTGTTGCGGCCGGGCACATAGGTGCTGGGAATCACCCCGTCCTGCACGCCATCAACCGGAAGGGCTTGGGCGCTGTCGGTGAGCGAGGACCCTCCCCAGCTCGCCAGGTTCACGCTGATCGTGTGGTGCTCCGCCAGGTTGAGGGCTTCAGCAATGGCTGCTGCCGCCTGCAGTTCGCGGCGGTGGCGCTGGCCGTAATCGAACGACAGGCCGATCACGCGACAGCCGGCTTCCTGCGCTAGCGCAGCGGCAGTGGCGGAGTCGAGCCCTCCGGAGAGCAGGGCAATCGCGGTTGAATCGGTCATGCTGGGCATTCTGTTGCCGTTCTGGTGTCGACGATGGCGTTCTCACAGTCTCTGACGACGATCTCCGGGGCTTGTGCCGGTGCCTCCGTGATCCTGATGAGTGCTCTGACGCCTGTGGCAGCCATCCCGCGCTTGGATCTGAGCGGCTATCCCGCACCGGCACCGGGCCTGCAGCGCTGGGTGATCCAGCCATCCGGACTGCTGCCCAAGACCAGCGATCCGTTGGTTTCAGCCCATCCCCTCGACTGGCGCATTCAGTTGATCGTGGGCGAGGAGGTGACCTTGGATTGCAACCTTCAGCGCTTGTCCGGTCCTGGGATGACCATGCGCATGCTGCCCCAGGCATCGGGCAAGGCCCTGTTTGAAGTGAAGGGACCGTTGCGCCTGATCAGCACCAAAAAAGCCTGCCCACCGGGTGCGCCCGAGAAACGCTCGTTCCTCTCCCTCGGCCTGCAGCCCTATCTGGTGCCCTACAACCCCTCATGGCCGATCGTGGTGGATCTGCCAAAGGGTGCCGAATTGCGTTGGCGCCTTTGGAAGGCGGAAACCCGCCAGCAGAAGGCTGTGCAACGTTGAAGGCTCCCTTTGGACTCAGTGAATGAAGGGCTTAGAGCTGCCTCAGAGAATCGGTCTTGCTTTGGAATGTATTCAGCAGAAGCTGCAGATAGCTGACGCTGCGCAACTTGATATTGGCCGTTAACGACATGCCCACTTGCAGGGGCAATTCCTTGCCGTCGTTGAGTTTGAGTTGCTGGCTATCAAGTTTGATCACTGCTGGGTAGGTGTATTCCTGACGCATCTGCTGGGGGTCAGGGGCCAAGGCATCCGAGCCAACCGATTGCACGGTTCCAGCCAGTACGCCGAAGTCTGTGGCCGGGAAAGAATCGATGCTGATATCGGCCGGTTGGCCAGGGCGTACGAAACCGATCTTGTTGCTGGGGATCTCCACATCGGCTTCCAAGGTGTTGAAGGGAACCACCTTCAAGGCCACTTCTGAAGACATGGCCTGGGAGACAAACCCAGGGTTGTTGAGTTTGAGATCAAACACGATTCCATCCACCGGTGCGCGCAGGGTCTGGTTTTTGTTGGTGACCCGCACATCGGTGAGGTTTGCGTTCAGTTGGGCCCGCTCACTGCGCAGACCCGCCAGCTCAGCATTGAGTTGTTCAACCTGCTGATCGATCTGGTTGATCTGGCGGCGTCCATCCAGTTTCCGCTTGGTGAGCTCACCCTTGAGCTCCTGCACCTTGTTGCGCTGCTGCAGGTATTGAATGTCTTGGATGCCGCCCTCCTTGGCCAGGCTTTCCAGGCGCGAGAGGATCTCCTGCTCCAATGCAAGATTCGCTTGGGTTGTGGCGATCTGCTCCCGGTTCAGCTCTTCGGTGCGAACACGCTCCAGTTTCTTGAGCTGCAACTGCTGCTCCTTCTGACCGATTTGGGTGGTTTTTTCCTCCAGTCCTTGGGTGAGTGATTTCAGCTGTTCAGCGGTACTTTCCTGATCGAGGCGGATCAAGGCCTGGCCTTTGCTCACCCGCTGGCCACTCTTCACCAGGATCTCTTCCACCACGCCACCGGGAGGAATGCGCACGTCTTTCACGTTGCCCACCGGTTCCAGTTTGCCTGTGGCCACCACCACTTCCTCAGTGCGGGCAACGGCGAGCCAGCCAATGCCCAGTGCGGTGGTGCCAATCAGGGTCCAGGTCACCGTCTTCATCCAGAAGCGGCTTTGCTGCAGCACGTTTTCCTGGTCGGAAATTGTGGTGATGCGGCTTTCAAGGGCTGAGCGGGCCTGCTTCACCAGCTTCCCGGCGGGGCTGGACTGCTCCTGATCGTCCGGTCCGTTGTTCGGATTCATGGTCATCTCAGCTGGCCTCCTGCTGGCGATAAAGGGCGTAGTAACGACCGCGACGGTCCATCAATTCATCGTGAGTTCCCTGTTCCACCACGGCTCCTTGGTGCATCACCACAATCAGGTCGGCCCGGCGCACGGTGGACAGACGGTGGGTGATGAAGAAAACGGTGCAATCGTGCAGGGCCTGGATCAGGTTGTCGCACACCTTGCGTTCGGTTTCGTAGTCGAGGGCGCTGGTGGCTTCGTCCATCACCAGCAGCTTGGGATTGGCCAGCAGGGTTCGGGCGATGGCAATCCGCTGGCGTTGGCCACCGCTGAGGGAGGCGCCCCGCTCGCCCACCGGTGTGCTGTAACCGGCAGGCAGTTCCATGATGAAATCGTGGGCACAGGCCACTTTTGCGGCCAGCACGATCTCTTCACTGGAGGCATCCGGTTGGGTCAGGGCGATGTTCTCGTTCACGTTGCCTGAGAACAACAGGGGATCCTGGGGAACGATGCCGATCTGACGACGCAGCGAATACAGCTCCACTTTGTCGATGTCATAGCCGTCGATCAGGATGCGGCCCTGGTCCGGTGAATACAGCCGCGGAAGCAACTTCATCAGGGTGCTTTTGCCGCTGCCGCTCTGTCCCACGATCCCCACGAAGGTGCCGGCTTTGATCTGCAAGGAAACGTCGTGGAGCACCGGTGGTGTGCCGGGACTGAAGCCGAACGAGAGGTTGTCGAAGCTCACGGCGCCCTCGATCGGCGGCAGGGGCACCTTGGCTTTGTCCTGATCGTCTGATTCCTGAGGGGTGTCGATCACATCCGCCAGGCGCTCAAAACTCACCCGCAGTTCCTGGATCGTTTGCCAGATCGAGGACAGGCGCAGCAGTGGTTGGGTGACGTAGCCGGAGATGATGCGGAAGGCGATCAGCTGACCAAGGGTGAGATCGCCAGACAGCACCAGGGTGGCGCCCACCCACAGCACAAGCAGCTGGGAGATCTTCTGGAGCACCTGGGAGGTCTGGCTCAGGGCCGTGCCGGTAATGGTCTTTTCGAAACTGCGGCTGATGTACTTGCCGTAGCGCTCCTGCCAGGTCCAGCGGCTGATCATTTCCACGTTCTGACTTTTCACCGTTTGGATTCCGGTGAGCACCTCAACCAAATGGCTTTGGGTGGAGGCGTTGGCCTCGGCGGCCTTGCGGTACTGGCGCCGGAACAGTGGGGCTCCCAGCAAGGTGAGTCCCACCTGGATGGGCAGAACCGCCAGGGCGATCAGGGTGAGAAGCCAGCTGTAAATCAGCATCACCACGATGTAGATCAGCGAGAACGCTGCATCCAGAACGGTGGTGAGGGCCTGGCCGGTGAGGAAGTTGCGGATCTTCTCCAGCTCACTGATCCGCGACCCGAGCTCACCCACCGGGCGCCGGTCGAAATAGCCGAGGGGAAGGCGTAACAGGTGGTCGATCACCTCCGCACCCAGTCGCTGGTCGATGCGATTGGTGGTTTCTGAGAACAGATAGGTTTTCAAACTGCCGAGAACCCCCTCCAGCAGGGTGACGGCCACCAGGGCAAAGCCCAGCACCTGCAGGGTGTCCAGGCTGCGTTGAGAGATCACCTTGTCGATGATCACCTGAATCAGCAGTGGGTTGGCCAGGGTGAACAGCTGCACCACGAAGCTGGCGGTCAACACCTGGATCAGCACTCCGCGGTAGCGCTTCAGGGCTGGCCAGAACCAGGACGGGCCGAAGGTCTGCTCCGGTGTGGTGCTGGTGCGATCCAGCAGCAGCAAATCGATGCCTTCGGGGAATGCGGTGTCGAGTTGCTCGGCATCCAGTTCCACGAATCCCTGGCTGGGGGAAGCGAGCACCAGTCCGCGTTGATCGCTGCGAACAGCGAGGGCAAACGCGTCACCCCAGGGCACCAGGGTGGGAGTTTGCAGGCGCAGTCCCATCCGAGCGGCCACCTTGGCGCCAGAGACATGCAGCCCCAGCCCTGCAGCGATCTGTCCGCAAAGCCTGAGGGTGGGGGTTTGTCCCCGGCGCAGCTGATCGCGCAGCACCCGCTCGATGGCATCACGCCGGAACGGAAGCTTCATCAGCTTCGTGAGCATCTGGAAACAGGCCAGGGTCTCCTCCACCACCCCCTCGCCCGCCACGAAGAAATCGCGGTTGTCCGTGCCTGGTTGATTGAAGCGGCTGACCGGCGGGCGCAGGGGAGCCTGGGGGATGTCGCTTCGGCTCAGGGCGCTGCCTGGGGATGGACTGACCACCTCCGCTTCGAGCACATCGTCAGCTGCAGCATCGGCCTCAAGGTCCTGCAACGCTGTTGCTGGAAGGGCAATCAGGCGCAGGGGCCAGCCGTGGCGGTCCGCTGGAAGGGCTGCGATCGCGTCAGCGTCCCGCAGTTCATCGCCGCTGGCAGCGAGATCTGGATTCTCTGGGCTGCTGGAGAGGAACAGGCGCTTCTGCGCGCTCAGTGCTGATTGCACCGCTGCGCGATCGGAGGCCTCGAGGATGTGGGCCAATGGCAGCAGTTCACGCAGCCAGCTGCTGAGGGGGCGGGATTGCTTGGGGGACTGGTTCAGCAAGCTCTGCAGCAGAGCAGCGAGCTCCGCTTCCCAGAGGTGATGACGGCAGCTGGCGGCAACGGCAGCGTCGCCTTGCATCAGCTCGAGAATCTGGTCATCGCTCAGGCTGCGTGCAATCAGCTCCGACGCGGCGCGGACGTCTTCACAGCCGGCACCGCGCAGCAGCGAGGCCACACCGATCACACTGCCGGCTTCCAGTTTCGCCAGAGTGCTGAGGCGACCGCCCTGCTCACCGAGCAGCCTGGCATTGCCGCTTTCGATCAGGAGAACCTGACCGGGGATGAAGCGGCTTTCGCAGAGCGGTTGGCCGAGCTCGTAGCGCTGTGCTTCCCCCAGCTCCAGAAATTTGGCGCGCAGGGCACCGAGTCCGTTTGACGTTGCGGGTTCCAGGGTGAAGAGGTTGCAGCGCTTTTATTCTTGCGGAATTAAGAGCGTTGTCATGACTGACTTCGTCTCAATCTGCAACCAGTTCTGAAGCAGCTCCGCCGCCATGCGCTGACGCATGGTTTCGTCGAAGCTGGCTTCGTGGCGCTCCTCCAGGCGGGTGACCACCCACCACTGTTCAATCAGCATGGGCTCCAGCACCACGCCGGGTGTGGCTGTGCGCAAAACCGTGCGCAGTAGGGGATGGGCCCGCATCAGGCTGGCAGGCCCGACCCGACCACTGCTGCTTTTTTCAGGCCCCTCACTGTGATCCTTGGCCAGGCTTTCAAAACTGGCTTCCCCAGCTTCCAGCTGCAGATACAGCTCATGGGCCATGCCGGAGTCTTTCACGCGCAGCAGGCTGTAGGTCGCCTGATCCAAGGCTTCTTTGCGCTGCAGAAAACGCGCCTCGGCCTGAAGCCCGAACCAGTCGAGAGACAGCTTGGATAATTTCAGGGGCAGGCTGAGTTGATGGAGCAATTCCTCCCTGCTCAGGTGGCGCTCCTCGAGCCAGTTGTTCAGGGCGGCTTCGTCTTGGAGTTGCTCCTGCCGGCAATGGTTGATCAGCGCCTTCTTCACCAGCTCATCCGGTGGGGTGAGCTCTGCGGTTGCCTGTTCCATCAACTGGCGGCGTACCAGCGAGTGCAGGAGGTCGCTGCGGCGAAGCAGATCGAGGGTGTCCGCACCGAGGGCGGCGAGGGAGGCCTGAACGGCTGGCTGGAGATCATCCATGGGCAGAACCTAGCGGGGCAGAAGCGGGGCAAGATCCAGGGCGTAGGCCTGCCGTCCCTGCAGGCGTCGCAGTTCCACGTGCAGATGGTCGGTGCTGGCTGATCCGCTGCGGCCAACGTGGCCGATGCGTTCGCCGGCCCGCACGAGCTGACCGGGTTGCACACTTGCTGTTTGCAGGTGGGCGTACACCGTCTGCCAGCCCCGGCCGTGCTCGATCAGAATCGTGAGGCCATAGCCACTGATCGTCTGGGCCAGATGCACCCGGCCGGAGAGCATGGCGAGCACGGGTGTGGCAGCCGGAGCGATCAGATCGTGCCCAACGTGCATGCGCCAACGCTGGCGCTGCTCTGAATAACGCCAGCCATAGGGCTGCCCTTCGTCAGCGCGCTGCGCGAGGGGGTATCGGAGCTGCAGCGACTCCCCCGGCCGGAAGGGTCTGTGGGAAGGAGGCAGTTGCCGGGGCCGCGCGGAACGCAGTAGCGCCAGGTTGGAGACCCCTGTGCGCTTCGGCACCCGTTGCGGGGGCTGCGGTTGTGCGTGCCCGAGCTGCCCCTGGCCGCTGGCCAGCATCAGGGCCATGAGCAGGGCCACGCGCATCGGGGCATCTGGAGTTGATGACCTGCCGGTTGTATCGGCTCAACGCACCCCCAGCCACTTGTGACTTTGCAGGCTGAGCCGCCAACGGCCATCGCGGCGTGCTGCATCAAGCGCCAGCTGTTGTCCTTCAACGCTCTCCCATCCGGGTTGCAGCAGCCAGGCGGCTTGCGGCGCCTGCGCGGACAGCACCTCAGCGAACAGCAGGTCGGCAGGTTCATGCACCACCACTTTCAGTTCATGGCAGCGGCTGAGCAGCTCGGCCCGGGGAGGTGCGTGCCGTTTTGGCGAAAGGGTGATCCAGTCGGGATTGCCACTGAGCGGGTCGACCCCGCTGGTTTCCAGATGCAAAGGCAGCCCGCAGATTTTGCGCAGGGTTTGCGCGAGGGCGTCGAGGTTGTGGTGCAGCGGTTCGCCGCCGGTGATCACCACAAAGGCTGCGCCGTCGCTGGCTGCTGCTGCTGCCTCAGTGGCGATGCTGTGCAGGGTGCGCGCTGGATGGGACTCAGCGGGCCAGGAGTGTTTGGTGTCGCACCAGCTGCAGCCCACGCTGCACCCCGCCAGGCGGATGAAGAAGGCACTGCGGCCAGCATGAAGACCCTCTCCTTGAAGGGAGTGGAAGGTCTCCACCACTGGGAGAGAGGCGGAGGCCGGCGGGTCCTGACTCACGCCGTGGCCTTGATTTCGCTGGGACTGTTGGGCAGTCGTTGTTGGGCGGCTTCGATCAGGCCGCGAAACAGAGGATGGGGCTGGCCTGGCCGCGAGAGGAATTCCGGGTGGTACTGGCAAGCCGTGAAGAACGGATGCTCCGGCAGTTCGATCAGTTCCACCAGGCGACCGTCGGGGGAGCTGCCGCTGATCCGATAGCCCGACTCAAGAAAGAGATTGCGGTAGGCGTTGTTGAACTCGTAGCGATGGCGGTGGCGTTCGTACACCACCTCATCGCCATAGAGCCGATCGGCCATCGAGCCTTCGGCGATGCGGCAGGGGTACACCCCGAGGCGCATGGTGCCGCCCAGGTCCACCACGTCCTGCTGTTCCGGCAGGAGGTGAATCACCGGATGGCTGGTGCCCGGCTCCAGTTCAGCGCTGGTGGCATCGGTTAAGCCAGCCAGGTTGCGGGCCCATTCGATTACCGCGCATTGCATGCCCAGGCACAACCCCAGGAAGGGAATGCGTTGTTCCCTGGCCCAGCGGATTGCCGCCACCTTGCCATCCACGCCACGGTTGCCGAAGCCGCCTGGCACCACCACAGCATCCATGCCATGCAGCAGGGCATCAGCGCCGCGGTTTTCGATCTCTTCGGCGCACACCCAGTGCAGATCGAGGGATGCATCCTGGGCGAGGCAAGCGTGGCGCAGGGCTTCCACCACCGAGAGATAGGCGTCATTGAGCTGCACGTATTTGCCCACCAGGGCCACCTTCACCGCCGGGCCAGGGTTGCGCATCTTGTGCACCAGCTGCTGCCAGGCACGCATGTCACTGTCGTGGTCGGTGAGATTGAGCACATCCAGCACTTCCCGGCACAGCCCCTGTTCTTCGAGGGTCTGGGGGACGGCGTAAATGCTGTCGGCATCAAGAGAGGGGATCACCGCCCGTTCGTGCACACCACAGAATCCGCCGATTTTGCGTTTGAGTTCTGCGTTGATCTCTCGGTCGCTGCGGCACACCAGCACATCCGGCTGGATGCCGATCGAGCGCAGCTCTTTCACCGAGTGCTGGGTGGGTTTGGTCTTCAGTTCGCCTGAGGTGCCGATGTAGGGCAGCAAGGTCACATGGATGTAGGCCAGATCGTGGCGACCCACATCGCCCCTGAATTCGCGAATGGCCTCGAGGAAGGGCAGAGATTCAATGTCACCCACGGTGCCGCCGATTTCTGTGATCACCACATCGGCGTTGCTGTTGGAGGCCACGCGGTGAATGCGTTCGCGGATCTCGCCTGTGATGTGCGGGATCACCTGCACGGTGCCGCCGTTGTAATCGCCCCGGCGCTCCTTGTTGATCACCGACTGATAGATCGAGCCTGTGGTCACGCTGTTCAGGCGTGACATCGCCGTGTCGGTGAAGCGTTCGTAGTGGCCGAGATCGAGATCGGTTTCAGCGCCATCCTCGGTGACAAACACCTCACCGTGCTGATACGGGCTCATGGTGCCCGGATCCACATTCAGGTAAGGATCCAGCTTCAGGATCGACACGCTGTAGCCGCGTGATTTCAGCAAGCGCCCCAGGCTGGCCGCCACGATGCCCTTGCCGATGCTGGACACCACTCCACCGGTGACGAAGACGAACTTGGCCATGACCCCCCGGGTGACTCTTCAATGTACCGAGCACCCCAAGGGCTGAGGACCCCCCTCCGGCTCAACCCTCCAGCAGGCTGCGCAACATCCAGGCGGTTTTCTCGTGGATCTGCAGGCGCTGGGTGAGCAAATCGGCTGTGGGTTCATCACTGGCAGCTTCCACCAGCGGGAACACGCTGCGGGCTGTGCGGGCCACGGCTTCGTGGCCGGCCACTAACTCGCTCACCATGTCGAGCGCTGCCGGTTTCTGTTCGGCTTCCTTGATCGAAGCCAGGCCGGCCAGGGTGGAGCCGCCGTGGGGTGCGACCACGCCCAGCGCCCGGATGCGCTCGGCGATCACATCGAGAGCATTCCAGAGTTCGGTGTACTGCTCCATGAACATCAGGTGCAGGGTGTTGAACATGGGGCCGGTCACGTTCCAGTGGAAACCGTGGGTTTTGCCGTAGAGCACGTAGGTATCGGCAAGCAAACGGCTGAGCCCTTCGGCGATCTCGTTGCGTTGGGCTTCGGAGATCCCGATGTTGATGGAAGGCGTGCTGGCCATGGTGATAACAGCGATAGGGCGTTTCTAGCTCAGGAATCCAGCCCCTGGATGTAGTCGCGCACCTTGGAGCGGCGCTGGGGTTGCCTCAGTTTGAGCAGAGCGCGCGTTTCGATCTGACGCACGCGTTCGCGGGAGAGAGCCATGGCCTCGCCGATTTCGGCCAGGGTGCGCGGTGTGTCGTCTTCCAGTCCGAAGCGACTGCGGATCACCTCGGCTTCCCGCGGGTTCAACTCATCCAGCAGATGTTCGAGGTCATCGTGGAGCGCGTCTCGGGTGAGGGTCTGCTCTGGTGTCGCATGCCCATCTTCGAGCAAGTCTCCGAGCTGGGTGTCCTGGTCTTTGCCCACGCGGGTCTCCAGCGACACCGAACGGGGCACTCTGGCCAGGGTCTGGCGCACCGTGTCTTCACTGACCCCAAGCTCTTTGGCCAGGTCGCTCACGGAGGCGAGACGCCCCTGCTCACTGGCGATCTCCTGCTGGACACGCTTGATCCGGTTGAGCTTTTCGGTGATGTGTACCGGCAGCCGGATCGTGCGGCTTTGGGTGGCGATGGCCCGGGTGATGCCCTGGCGAATCCACCAGTAGGCATAGGTGCTGAAGCGAAAGCCGCGGGTGGGATCAAACTTCTCCACGGCTCTCTCCAGTCCGAGGGTGCCCTCCTGCACCAGATCCAGGAGTTCCATTCCGCGCTGTTGGTATTTCTTGGCAACGGCCACCACCAGGCGCAGATTGGCCTGGATCATCCGGTCTCGGGCCCGGCGACCTTCGCGCAGGCGGCGTTGCAGTTCCTTCGCCTCCAGACCACTCTCCTCCGCCCAGAGGGTGTACCCCTCGTTCAGCACTCGGTTGAGTTCAACCAGGGGCATCTCGGCCGCCCGGGCCCATTCCTGCCGGGTTGGCCAGTGGCTGATGTGATTGGCTTCGCGTTGTTGCAGTTCCTCGAGATCCAGCAGCACCCGGATTGCGGCGATGCGGGTGCTGAGATCACGCTCCTGCACGAGTAGACGCTCGCGCTGCTGAACCTGGCGGGAGAGGGTCACTTCCTCTTCGCTGGTGAGCAGATCGACGCGGCCGATGTCCTGGAGGTAAAGACGCAGCAAGTCGTTGCCGCCGCTCCAGCGGATCGGGGCTTTCCCCGTCGTTCGAGCCTTCTCAGACAATGAACCGGTACTGACGGTATGCAGTCAGGTTCAGTTGTTTTGCTGGCAAGTGCCCCGAACCGCCGGTTTCTGTTCGGGTTCTAGTTGGAGTCTTCTTCGGTTGGATCCACCCAAGTGCTGGCCACATGCAGCTCCTCCAGCTGCTTGTCCGCGACCCCGCCTGGGGCATTGGTCATCAGGCAGCGAGCCTGCTGGGTCTTGGGGAAGGCGATGGTGTCGCGGATCGATTCCTCACCCGCGAGCAGCATCACCATCCGGTCCACACCAAAGGCCAGACCGCCGTGGGGAGGCGCACCCACATCGAGGGCATCCATCAGGAAGCCGAACTGCTCCTGGGCCTCCTCGAGCGGCAAGCCAACGGTCTGAAGCACCTGACGTTGCAATGCGGAGTCGTGGATGCGCAGGGAGCCGCCGCCGAGCTCCAGGCCATTGAGCACCAGGTCGTAGGCCTGGGCCCGGGCACCCGGCAGGGTGTCGGCCCACTGGGAGGCATCACTGCCGAGATCCTCGGCATTGGGGGCGCAGAAGGGGTGGTGCAGCGCTTCGTAGCGGTTCTCATCGCTGTTGAATTCGAACATCGGGAAATCCACCACCCAGAGGAAGTTCCACTGGTCGTTGTCGCGGTCGGCCTTGACCATGCCTAGCTCCTTGGCCAGGTACTGGCGCACCCGGTCGAGGGCCTTGTTCACTGTGGCGGTGTCGCCGGCGCCGAACAGCAGCAGGGTGCCGGGTTCCGCGCCGGTGCGGCTGAGCAGCTCTTGCTTCTGTTCGTCACTGAGGTTGTCCTTGATCGCGCCGATGGTGTCGATTTCGCCGCCGTCGCGCACGCGGATGAAGGCCAGGCCGCCGGCGCCGGCTTTCTGGGCTTCACTGAACACATCGCCGCCCGGCTTGATTCGCACATTGGAAAGGGCCTCGTTGCCCCCGGGAACGGCGATGCACTTCACTGCGCCGCCGTTCTTCACGGCGCCGCTGAACACCTTGAAGCCCATGTCCTTGACGATGTCGCTCACGTTGGTGAGCTCCATGCCGTAGCGGGTGTCGGGCCGGTCGGTGCCATAGCGCTCCATGGCGTCATGCCAGGTCATGCGCGGGAAGGGCCTGGGCAGGTCGATGCCTTTCACCGCTTTCCAGATCGAACAAATCAGGGATTCATTCAGCTGCAGGATCTCCTCTTGATCCATGAAGCTCATCTCGATGTCCAGCTGGGTGAATTCCGGCTGGCGGTCGGCGCGCAGGTCTTCGTCGCGGAAACAACGGGCCACCTGGTAGTAACGCTCAATGCCGCCCACCATCAGCAGTTGCTTGAACAGCTGCGGCGACTGGGGCAGGGCAAACCATTCACCGCCGCAGACGCGGCTGGGCAGCACATAGTCGCGGGCGCCTTCGGGGGTGGAGCGGGTGAGAACCGGAGTCTCCACCTCGATGAAGCCTTCGTCTTCAAGGAAGCGACGGGCGGCCTGAATCGTCTGGGCCCGCAGGCGCAGGTTGTCGTTCATGCGCTTGCGGCGCAGATCCAGATAGCGATGGCGCAGCCGCAGCTCCTCGCGGGTGTTTTCCTCGTCGTGCACTGACACGGGGAAGGGCAGGTTGCCCTTCACGCTGTTGAGCACGGTGATGCCGCTGGCCAGCACCTCCACCGCGCCCGTGGCCAATTTCTCGTTGAGTGATTCAGCGGGGCGAGCCCGCACCTTGCCGCTGATCTGCAGCACGGTTTCGCTGCGCAGGTGTTCGGCGACGGCGAAAGCCTCAGCTCCCAGATCGGGATCCACCGTGATCTGCACGGTGCCGGTGCGATCGCGCAGGTCGATGAAGATCACCCCGCCATGGTCACGGCGCCGGTCCACCCAGCCGCACAGTTGCACGCTGTTGTCGATGTGCTCTTTGCGCAGGTCGCCGCAACCGTTGCTGCGCATGGGATCTCTCAACTCGTGACAGGAGATTTTCCCACAGCCCAGGCTTCTTCAGGGATGGCGGTAAAACGGGCGCCTCACGACCGTGGCGGCCTGAACCTGCCCGCGGATCTCAACGCCGAGCTCTTGCCCCACCTTGGCGAGGGCGGTGGGTACATAGGCGAGGGCAATCGCTTCCTGGAGGGTGGGCGACCAGCTGCCGCTGGTGATCGCCCCCGCCTGTTCACCGTTATGGATCACCGGATAACCATGGCGAGCAATGGCCCGTCCTTTCAGCTTCAGACCGACCAGTCGCCGGGATGGACCGCTGTCTGCAGCGCGCTCGAGTGCCGCACGGCCGGTAAAGGTTGATGGCATTTCCAGGTGCACGAGCCAGCCCAGGCCGGCCTCAAATGGCGTGGTGTCAGCGTCCATGTCTTGGCCGTAGAGATGCATGGCGGCCTCGAGGCGAAGGGTGTCCCGTGCACCGAGGCCGCAGGGGGTCACCCCGTCAGCCACCAGTCGGTTCCAGAGGTTGCGTCCGTCCTCACGTGCGAGCAGCAGCTCCACGCCGTCCTCCCCGGTGTATCCGGTTCGTGCACAGAACACAGGACGGGACAACCCTGTGAGATCCAGCATGCGATGGGCGAAGCGGGGCAGCGCGTGCAGGTCGACACCGCTCAGCTGCTCCATCCGTGCCAAGGCTTCAGGGCCTTGGAGGGCCAGCAAAATGCCATCGCCCTTCTCATCGGTGACCTTTAGGCCCTGAGGCGTGAGCTGTTCGCTGATCCAGGCGGTATCGGCTGCCGCGCAAGCGGCATTGATCACCACGATCAAACTGGCTTCTCCCTGGTCGCTGTTCGTTTGCCCCAGGTCGTAAACGATCAGGTCGTCGCGGATCCCTCCGGACTCGTTGAGCAGCACGGAATAACAGGCCTGCCCCGGGCCGATGCGGTGCAGGTCTGTCGGTACGAGGGTTTGGAGGGCGTCCTTGGGGTTGCTGCCCTCAATGCGCAGCACGCCCATGTGGGAGATGTCGAAGAGTCCCACCCTCTGCCGCACGGCTGTGTGCTCAGCGACCAGTCCCGAAAATTGCACGGGCATCTCCCAGCCGGCGAAGGGCACCATGCGCCCGCCAGTGGTCACGCAGAGGTCATGGAGCGGTGTGCGATGCAGATCCATGCCGGTTGAGCCTCTGGGGAAAGGTTGGGCCGAATCCTATGGAGGCCTACGGAATTGCGTCGGAAGTGGAAGCAAAGCCGCAGATTGTCCTTGTTTGCTGGACCGCTTTCACAAGCGTCCGTATCTTTAGCTCTCCTTTCAGGTGGTGTGATCCTGAAATCACAGTCCTGCCAGTCTTGCGCGCACTGCGCTTCAGCGATGGCGCATCAAGGGGGGTGGTGCCGCTTGCGCCATCTGCCTGTGCATGCTGAGCTGGCACGCCTGGTTTGGTGCCATCACTGGACGGCGCAACAGCCATCGCTGCCTGAGTTGAAGCCAGGAGACGCCCATCGTCCCAGGGGTGATCGCCAGCTTGACCTTGGCACGTCCGTTGAGGGAGAAGCCTTTTCGTTGAATTCTTCGGGCTTGCTTTAAAAAAAGAATAATTGTCTCGCCAGAGACATTCTTCGTGGATCGCTCACCACACAATGGATGATGATCTGTTGTGATTTCTGTTGCCAGCAACGACGTCCATGCCGACTGCTGTGCAGCTGATTGCTGAGCATCGCAATCACGATGAACTGATCCTGCCAACGGGAAGTTGGCTCTTCAGTCGCGGTACCTTCGCCAGCTCGATCTACGCGATTGAGCGCGGTCTCGTCGAACTCACGAGCGGCGGGCGCGATCGTTTGCGCTACGGCGATGGTGAGGTGTTTTTCTTTGAGGATCTCCTCGCTGAGAGGCAGCGTCACAGCCGAACAGCGACGGCGATCACGCCGGTTCATGCCTTCTCGCTTGATCGCAACAGCTTCATGGAGCTGATCCATCAACACCCAACCCTGGTGCTCACCCTGTTGGGCCGGCAGCACGCCAGGCTCAGGGAGCAGCGCCTGGATGCAGCTCACTTTTATTGAGTCATTAAGAGCAGCAAACTCCGGGTGACCTTGGCTGCCAGCACACTGCTGATCCCGCTGGGATCGAGCTGAGGCGCGAGTTCAACAACGTCTGCGGCCATAAGATTGTGGTGTTGCAGCGCATCGACCAGCGCAGCGAAGTCAGGCCAGGTGAACCCCCCGGGTTCAGGTGTCCCCGTGCCTGGCATCACGGCAGGGTCGAACCAGTCGAGATCCACAGTGAGATAGATCGGCCGTCCGCGCAGAGCGCTGAGCCTCTGATGCAGCTGATGCAGAGGAACCAAGCGGCTGCTGCGATGCAGTTCTGAAAATTCATCCGCCGTTCCGCTGCGGATGGCGATTTGCAGCAGGTCTTCACTGGGCAGCACCTCCAGGCAGCGGCGCATGGCGCAGGCATGGCTGTGGCTTGCGCCCAGCCAGGTCTGCCTGAGATCGGCATGGGCATCCAGTTGCACCAGCACCAAATCAGGATGCTCCCTGGCCACAGCCGCGACGGCGCCGGAGGTGATGGAGTGTTCCCCACCGAGCATCAGCGGTTTAAGGCCCAGGGCAAGAATCCTGGCCGTTGCCTGTTCAACGGCCTGCACGACGGGCTCGGGTGCTCCATAGGCGATGTTGAGCGCGCCGAGATCGGCGTAGGCCAGGGTGTCGAGGTCTCGATCGAGCTGCGGGCAGTACGTCTCCAGGCCGGAACTGACCTCTCGGATCGCGGCAGGGCCGAACCGGGTTCCAGGGCGGAATGATGTGGTGCCGTCGTAGGGCACGCCGAACACACCGACCTGACAGTCGGATGGATCGCGGCGAGCGCCCATGAAGATCGCTCCGTCTTGGTCAAACATCTCCTCAGCCCCAACGCTGTCCAATCCGTTGGTTGTCATGCGCTGAGCTCCCTTTCGATGCTGGCGGGGATGGCTTCAAAGGCTCCCGCCTGCCAGCGTGGACTCCAGATGTCGCAGCCTGGGCCGATCGCTGCGGCGCGTTCGGGATCGGGGCTGCGGTAGCGAGGACCGTCGCTAGCCGCGAAGGTCCAGCTCCACCAGCCGCTGGGGTACATGGGGACCCAGCCATAGAGAGGGTCGGCATGACCGAACACCTCACGCAGCATGCGCACGGTGTCGATGTGAACCGCGCGGAACGCTTCGGGTGATTCGCTTTGGGTTGCGAACACTCCGCCGGGTTTGAGAATGCGGCGGCAGTGCTGGAAGAAGCTGCGGTTGAACAGCCCCTCCGCCGGCCCCGCCGGATCGGAACCATCCACCAGCACCACGTCGTAGCTGGCGTCTGAAGCCTCACCCACCCAGGCGATTCCATCTCCCACGGTGAGCTGAAAACGCGGGTCGCTCCAGCATCCCCCGCCGATGGCCGCCAGGTGTTTCTGGCTGAGCTCCACAACGCGACCATCAATTTCAACAAGATCGACGTGCTTCACCGCGTGATGACGCAGGCATTCACGGGCCGTTCCGCCATCGCCACCGCCAATGACGAGGACCCGATCAATGGAGCGGGCCGCACAGAGGGCGGGATGGACCAGGGGCTCGTGATAGTGGCGCTCCTGATGTTCGGCTGTCATCCAGCAGCCATCGAGCAGGAGGCCGTTCCCGTAGCGATGGCTATGGATCACCGTGATGCGCTGAATGGCGCTTTGTTCGTCAGCAATCACGTCGCCTTGGAGTCCGTAGCGCACCCCGTTGTGGTGTTCGTCGATCCAGCCGCTTGCTGTTGAGGGGGCTTCGCTCATGATCTGGCGCCCAGGGTTTCCTGCTTCCAGCTAAGGGCACGACGGGTTTGCCATGCCTAAGCCGCGGCTGCAGACTGATGGCCATGTCTTGGGCCGTGTTGTGGGTGTTGTCCAGCGGTTTTTATCGATTTTCAAGGACACCCGGGCGTGTCTGGACCCACTTCGCTTTGACGATCCAGTGGCGTTGCGCACGAACTGGACGCCTGTTGTGCATGGCGGAAACAACTTTTGCACCCATCGCTTGCAGTTCAAAAGCGGGCTAACGAGTTCCTCTGTCACCTTTCGGACCACCCCCGCCATGGTGGCGTTCTGCCTGGTGTTTCTCGTTGGCGGAGTGGGTGTTGCGGTAGCAATCTTGATGACGAGCTTTGGCATTGGCATGCCTGTCTCACCGGGGATCTTGGTGGCGCTGGCGGTTGCTGGTGGTGGTGGCCTGATGCTCAAACGAGCGCGGGCTCACGAGGCCAGTTTTGATCGGACGTCGGGCCAGTGCAGGGTGCGAGCGAAGAACTACTCGATCCGCGAGGTGCACGCGTTGCAGTTGCTGCGGGAAACGGTGCGGGGCAACGATTCCAACTATCACAGTTATGAGTTGAATCTCGTGTTTCGGGATGGCAGTCGCAGCAATGTGACCGATCACGGTGCCCTCTCAGCGATTCGCAGGGATGCCAGTGCGCTTGCGGACTATCTGCAAATCCCCGTCTGGGATGCCATTGATTTCAGGCTTCCCGAGCATCTGCGCAACGGCGGTGCTGATCCCAAGCTCGATCTGCTTAGAAACAATCTGGGCCTGTAAGGGGAGGTCAGTTGCTTTGGTTCAGGAGCTGCGGATCAATGAGCGCCTGGTGATTCCTGCTGCCGAACTGCAGTGGCGCTTCTCCCGCGCATCGGGGCCTGGAGGGCAGGGGGTGAACACCACCGACTCCAGGGTTGAGTTGCTGTTTGATGTGGACGGCTCCCGGGTGCTGGGTCCGTTTCGTCGGGCGCGTTTGAGGGAGCAGCTGGCGTCTCGTTTGCAGGATGGTTGCCTCAGGGTTGTGGTGGCGGAGGAGCGATCGCAGTGGCAAAACCGTCAGCGGGCGATGGCGCGTCTGGCGGATTGGTTGCGCGAGGGCCTGAAGCCTCCCCCGCCCCAACGCCGTGCCACGCGCCCTGGGCGTGCAGCTGTGAAACGCCGGCTCGATGCCAAGGGCCGGCGCAGCGAGCTCAAGCGCCGCCGACAAGCGCGTCCATCGGCGGACGACTGAGTGAATCCACGGATGGATTGCTGGTTATGGCCAGGTTAAGGTTTCGGTAGGAGTGATTGAGTTATGCCGAGTACTGGCAACAAGCGACCGTTGGCTGATCTTCTTGCTCTGCTTGAAATCGAGGAGAGGGCGAGGTGCTGCTCCACGCGGGCCCATGCCCAGTTGCTGATCAGGGAGGCCGATGAGGTCAAGCGTTCGCTCTGGGGTTCCCAAGCAAGATCTGCCAACACGCATTTCTGATGCCATCCAGCATCAACCCTGCCTACGGTCCAGTCACTGGCCAGCCGCAGTGTGCAGATCCGTCGCGACACCATCGGACTGACCGTGGATGGGAGCTTGATGCGCCTTTATGTCGCCCAGCCCCAGCCCGAGGGGTGTTGGCCTGGCTTGCTTTTTTATTCCGATATTTACCAGCTCGGTGATCCGATCACGCGCTTGGCGGATCGCCTCGCGGGGTATGGCTACGTGGTGGCCGCTCCTGAGATCTTCCATCGCCGTGAACCGATCGGTGCGGTGATCAAGCCCGATGCCACCGGTCGGCTGCGGGGGAATGACAACGCCAGAAACACGCCCACTGCTGCGTTTGATGCGGATGCCGCTGCTGTTCTCGATTGGCTGACGGATCAGGCCGCTGTGGATGCTGCCCGCCTGGGAGCTGTGGGCTTCTGCATCGGTGGACACCTGGCCTTTCGAGCCGCCCTGCGGCCTCAAGTGCGGGCGACGGCCTGCATCTATCCCACGGGGCTCCAGGATGGGGTGCTGGGCTCAGACCGAGCCGACTCCCTCCAGCGTGCTGCCGAGATCCAGGGGGCCTTGCTCACGATCTTCGGCAGCCTTGACCCCCATGTGCCGGAGCCGGCCCGCGAGGCGATCCTCGCTGCGTTCGCTGCAGTGCCTGGCCTGCGGCAGACAACCCGTCTCTATGAGGCGAATCACACCTTCATGCGTGATGACGGTGAACGTTGGGATCCCCAGTGTTCAGACCATGCCTGGGGGGACGTGATCGCCTTTCTCCAGACGGAGCTGGGTTGAAGGTGATCAAGACGACTGGGTGTTTTCAGCGCGGATCGCAGCCTTCGCTTGCTGCCACAGAGCCTCGAGCTCCTGGATGCTCCGTCCTTGCAGATCTCCATTCAGGGCGCTCTCAACCCGGGAGAAACGATCCAGGAAGCGCTGATTGGTTGCGGCCAGCCCCTCCTCAGGATCAAGGCCGCACCAGCGGGCCACATTCACAAGGGTGAACAGCACATCGCCGAGCTCATCTTGAGCATGGCGGCGGTCCCCCGAGGCGATGGCCTCCTTGAGCTCATCGAGCTCCTCCTGCACCTTCCCCCACACGCCGTCGATGGCATCCCACTCGAAACCGGCCTTGGCGGCCTTGCGCGAGATGGTCATGGCAGCGGCCAGGGCCGGTTGCCCTCGCACCTTGCCGGCCAGTTGATCGCTCAGCGGGCTGGAGGATTGCTCCCCTCCCGATTGTTCCGCCCGTTCGGCGGCCTTGATGGCCTCCCAGCTCAAGCGCACGGCCTCAGTGTTTTCCGCTCGGGCCTCGCCGAACACGTGGGGATGGCGGCGGATCAGTTTGTCGCTGATGGTCGTGGCGATGGCATCGAGATCAAAGCGGTTGTTTTCTGCGCCGATGCGGGCGTGCAGCACCACCTGCAGCAGCAGATCGCCAAGTTCTTCTTTCAGATGCCGGTCGTCGCCATGGCGGATGGCGTCAGCCACCTCATGGGCTTCCTCCAGGACGTAGGGCACCAGGGAGGCATGGGTCTGCTCCAGGTCCCAGGGGCACCCGTTCACTGGATCCCGCAGGCGTGCCACCACGCTTTCGAGGTAGCGCAGGGGATCCTGATCACCAGGAACCGTGGCGTGCTGGGCCATGGAGTCTGTCGGCGTCTGGCGCCACCCTCTCACCGGCGCCGTCTGTGCCGCCAGCGTCGGGGCCATTCAGCGGGCAGAGGATCCCCGTCGAGGATCAGATGCAGCCAAACACTCGTTTCCAGCCCCAGCAGAACGGCCAGCAGGGGGTCGGGATGCTTCTGCAGCCATGCAAGAACCAGCGGAAGTGCTTCGCTGGGTGTGGGGTAAGACCAGCCGGGGAGGGCGCTGAGTGTGAACCAAGCCACCATCACAACGGTTTGCATCCAGGCCAGCCGTAGCCCTGTGCCGATCAACGGGCCATGGGAGAACAGTGATCGATGGGGGATCAGCGTCCGGTAAGGACGCCAGATCCAGCCCAGGGGGCCCCACCGCTTCAGGGCCCTGGAGCGAGTGTCGAGATCGGGAGAGAGCCAGAGCCCTCCCCAGGCGAAGGCCGCGGCGGTGAGCACGCCCAGACTCCAGCCCAACCAGAACCCCGCGAGCAGGCCCGCGGGGACACAGCCGATCAGCGTGGCGCGGTCATGGTCCCGGCCCAAAGCCATCGCAGTGTTTCATCCGTGACCCAGCCTGCCGCGATCAGGCAGAATCTCAACTCCGGGCGATTAGCTCAGCGGTAGAGCACCTCCCTTACAAGGAGATTGTCGCTGGTTCGATCCCAGCATCGCCCACTTGAATGCAGCGTTTTGCAGGTTTTTCAGCGCCGGTCTCGGCAGCTGTGACAGAGCCCGAAAAATTCCAAGGTGTGGAAGATCACATCGAAATCGTCCGCTTCCGGAGCCTTCACATCCAGGCCATGGATCGGGCAGTGCTCAAGACGTTCGGTCTTGCCGCAGTCCACACAGGTGAGGTGATGGTGATCTCGCTCCACCGGGGCGTAGAGGGCCTCACCTGTGGGCAGATGACGACAGCGCACTTTTCCTTGGCGCTGCAGCTGGCGCAGATTTCTGTACACCGTGGCCAGTCCCATGGCCCCAGGTTTGTCCTGGAGGCAGCGATGAAGCTGCTGGCCGGTCATTTCCTGTGCCGACCGTTGCAGTTCCTCCAGCAATCTCAGCTGGCGATCACGGCCAGCGGTTCCCCGTTCCATCGTCCTTTCTCTCACACGGCAGCGCTGTGATGCTCTGTCAGTGATTCACTCACAGTCCAGAGACGTTGCCGCAGGTTTTGATCCTTGGCGGCACGGGCCACCGGCTGTTGTTTGGGAGCACCGCGCAGCCCGCCCAGCTGGCTGGGGCCATAGTGCTCACCGCCCTGGGCCTCACTTGCTGTGGCGGCATAGAGCTGGGGCAAAGCTCCTTGGGCAGCGCTCTGGAAGAGAGGATCCATCAGTCGATAGGCCAGGGCTTCCTGCCAGGCACCCGTGGCGGCCACCGACACCGGTTGCAAATTGGTGCGTGCCAGTCCGGGGTGGGCCGCGAGGGATCGCACCGCACTTCCGGAAGCCTGTAAGCGCTGATTCAGTTCCAAGGCGAACATCACATTGGCGAGCTTGCTTTGGGAATAGGCCTTCCAGCGGTCGTAGCGCTGCTCTCCCTGGAGGTCGTCCCAGGCCATCACCCCGAAGTACTGGGCCCCGGAGGTCACGGTGACAACCCGCGCTTGCGGACGGTCGTCCATCAAGGGCAGCAGAGCCTTGGTTAAGGCGAAGTGACCCAGGTGATTCACTGCGAACTGCAGCTCATAGCCCTGGCGGCTGAGCATGCGTGGAGGCGCCATCAGCCCGGCGTTGTTGATCAGAAGATCCAGCCGTCCGTAGCGCTCCGCCACTTCCCGCGCACAGCGCGCCACGCTGGTTAGATCCGAGAGGTCCAGCTCAAGAAGATCCAGCCCGGCAGCACCGGATCCCAGCAGTTGGCTCCGGGCTGCTTCGCCCTTGCGTGCGCTGCGGCAGGCCATCAAGACGGTGCAGCCACGGCTGATCAGTGCCCGTGTGGTTTCCAGCCCAAGGCCGCTGTTCGCCCCGGTGACCAGGGCGATCCGACCTTGCTGATCAGGCATGTCTTCGGTGGTCCAACCCATGGTGCGGGAGTGTCAGCACGGGGCCAGTCTCGCTGGTCGGATCAGTCCTCGGGGAACAGCAGCCCGGCCAGTTCGTCGGCATCCACGTCGTAAACCCTGGCCAGAGAGGTTTCGATGGCACTGGTCACTTCACCGGGAAGAAAGCGCATGGCATTCAGGGCGTCTTCGGTGATCTCGTCCGTGAGCAGAGTGTCCTCGCTATCGAGTTTCTCGTCGTTGATCACCGCCATCACCCAGCTTTGATAGGCGTACACCAAATCCGAGAATTCGAGTTCGGGGTCGTTGAGATCCAGGGTCATCGTCAGGCTCAGCGCGCTGCACCAGTCTGACCTCCGAGGAGGAGGATGTCTTCAGCTGAGCATCAGGATGGGTTTACCGGATTCCGAACAGCTCCAGGGCACCCTGGTGGATTTCGCCCTGGGGGAGTTGATCCGACAGAACCGCGACAGTTTTCAACCGCTCTGGACGGTGGACAGCTGGGCCAAACTGATGATCTGGCTGGCCTTGAATTGCGGTCTCTCGGGAGACACCGAAAGCCTGGAGCATTTCGCCGCTGCTCTGGGTGAACGGATCACATCGCGGTTGCGGCGCACGTTTTTTGAACGGGAGCTGGCTGATCTTGAACTTCAGGTTCTGGCCGATCCGGCTGAGCAGCAGGTGTTGCTCCTGTCCCAGGATCCAGGAAATCCCGCGGTCTTGGCTCCTGACCGGCTCATGCGGGCCCTTGAGAGGGTGTCTCTGACTCCCAGGGTGGTGCAGGACCAGGGGCGTTGGCAGCGGCTCGAGGCGGTGGTGGCGATTCCCTGGGAGGTTTGCCGTGATTGAGCAGGTCTCCTTGATTGCGTCATACCGCAATGGTGGTTATGAGGCCGTTGCCGATGGTGTGATGGCGTTCTTTGATCGCCGCCCCGACTTGCAACGGCCTGGCGTGGCCTTTGGGCCTGGCGGTAGCGACGAGCCAGCCAAGGTGTCCACCGACATCAGCCTGGTGGCGATTGATCGCAGCGATCCCGATGCCTATGCCCTCTCCGAGGTGATCGTGCGCGGTGTGACGGCAGCTTTGGAGCAATACCTCAAGGAGCGCCCCTTGTTTCGTGCGGTGTGCCCGGATCAAGAGCTGTTTGTGATGCCGATCTTCAACCTGCAGCGCTACGCCCCGGGGGAGGGGTTTAAGCAGTGGCACTGCGACTGGACGATCAGTGACGAAGCAACGGAGCCGGTGCATCGGGTGCTCGCCTGGATCCTCTACTGCAACGACGTGGATGAAGCCGGCACCGAGTTCCACTGGCAGGGGCACCACGAAGCAGCGAAGCGGGGCAAACTCGTGATTTTCCCTGCTGGGCCATCCCACATTCACCGGGGAC
The DNA here is from genome assembly GCA_000063505.1 of Synechococcus sp. WH 7803. Taxonomy (GTDB): domain Bacteria; phylum Cyanobacteriota; class Cyanobacteriia; order PCC-6307; family Cyanobiaceae; genus Synechococcus_C. Next base: position 2,277,035 of record CT971583.1, on the reverse strand, counting down.
GGGTGAACACCACCGCCAGCAAAACCATCGCCACGGGCTGGATCAACGCCGGGTCTTATCAGGCTTTTCTGGCGCGTCTCTCCCGCTCATAAGCGAGGGTTGGTCTCGAATCGTGTTCACCTGCTGCGGGAAGGGAATTTCGATTCCTTCGCGTTTGAAGGCCGTCCAGATCGCTTGATTCACTTCGCTCACGATGCCGATGTTGCTCATGGGATCGGCGATCCAGTAACGCAAGGAGTACTCGATGGCTGAGTCTCCATACTTCACCTGCAGGGCTCTGGGGGCGGGAGTCTTCAACACCCGGGGAACGTTGAGGGCGGTCTCCTCGAGCAGCTGCAACACCTGGCGTGGATCGTGCCGGTAGGCGGCACCGATGCGGATCTCGCTGCGGCGCAGGCGGTCAGTGGCGGTGTAACTGGTGGCCTGAGCCGTGAAGAACATCTGATTGGGAATCAGCAGCTCCGCGTTGTCGCGATCGCGCCAAAGCAGGGTGGCTCTGAGGCCAAGCTTGCGCACCTCGCAGGGGTCGTTGTCGACCATCAGCACTTCGCCCGGACGGACGGATCCTTCAAACAGGAGCCAGATGCCGCTGATGAAGTTGGAAAAGACCTCCTTGATCCCAAAGCCCAGGCCGACGGAGAGTCCACCGGCGATGGCCACCAGAGCGGTGCCATTCAGGCCGATGTGAAAGCCCACGGCCGTGACTCCGATGCCGACGACCAAATAACGGATGATCAGCTCCACAGCCTTCCTGCTTCCCTCGGAATAGCCGAGCAGTTTTTGCAGCAACCAGGACACGCCAGCGGCCGGGGGGCCTGTACCCACGAGCAGCAAATAGCTCACCACGAGCGAGGTGAACAATTTGCCCAAGGTGAGTGAAATGCCGAACACTTGGCCGAGTTCGATCACCGACAAATCGTTGACGTTGTCGAGCCGATTGATGAACATCAGCACCACCGTGGTCAGGTAGATGGGCTTGATGAGTCGACTCTGCAGTTCATGCACGCGTGCTGCAGGCATGAGTTCCTGCAGCAGACCATCCAGCAAGCCCAGAAAGCTCCAGCCCAGCCAACTCAGGCTCAGGTAGGTCAGTAACCCTGCATCCCAACCCAGGCTCTTGGCGAAGGCACTGATTACACCCAGTCCAGCTGGGGCGATCAGGAGGTGTAGGGGCTTGGGGACTTTCGCCAGCCTGGGGTGTTTCCGCAGCCAGCGCCAGACCATCACCAGAACAATGATCAGCAGCAGCTGAAACACGATCGAGGCGCGCTGGAGGTAGCCCAACCAGCCAATGATTTCCCAGAACAGTTGATTCATGACCCCTGGTTCAGGATTTGAATCAGTTCATCCGTGTTCGTGTTGGGTTGGCTAACACCAAAAACGAGCGGAATGAGCAGGTTGGTCATCCGCCTGGAGAGTGGTCCGTCTTGATCAATCACACTCAGATTATCGATTTGCACTTGCGATGATTCGAGTGCTTGTTCCAACGCTGCCAACGTTTTTGAACTTTTCGTAGGAATCATCACGTCTGGATTCACGGGCACGAACGACATCGATAACAGCGAAAGATTTCTCTGCACCAGCGGATTGGTGACGAAATCACTCAGCGCAATCGCCATTGAGCGTTGGCTGCTGCTGGAGTCCCGGCCCAGAGCCAGAACACGCAGCAGGTGCACGGGTGCGGCCGGTGCTTCAGGCCCGTTGGGCAAGGGTGCAATTCCGAAGTCGTCGCCGAGTTGGTCTCGCAAACGAAAGAGCATGTCTGAGGTGCAGCTGATCCAATCCAGTTCTCGTTTGCCAAGCAGTGTGGTCAGCTGTCCTTGGTTTTCGAAAAAGGTGATGTTGCGTTGATTGCTCGCTTGCTGAAGCCAGGTCAGCCAACCCGTGATGCGATCGCGGTCTTCCGCCGACAAGTCCTGGTTACGGGAGGCTGCAGCCAGTGCTGGCAAAGCGTTGAGGCTTCCTGCCGTCCACAACACCTCGTCCATGTTTGCGGGAAGGCCCACGCGGGCCCCGGCAGCACCGACTTCCAGCAGTTCGTTCAAGGTTTTCGGTGGCTTCTGGATTACCTGGGTGTTGAAGCAGGCGATCTGAGGAAACATCACCAAGGGCTGCCCGGCGAGGCGCCCATCGTTGAGGCGCACCTGTTTCAAGAGGCCGGGATCGGTCTGCACCCTGTTGCGTTCGGTCTGGGGCAAAGGGTCCGTGAGTCCTTCGCGAAGCAGGTCTTTCGCCTGCTGGGCATCGGTGAGCACCAGGTCGGGTCCAAGGTCAGCGGCGTTGCGCCTGCGCAGTTCGGAGATCAACTGGGAGCGCTGGTAGAGAGCCAGTTGCACCTGAACATTGGGATACAGCTTTTGAAAGCTCGACACAATCAGATCAACCCGTTGTCTTGCGTCTTTTTGGGTGTCGCTGCTGATGCGGTCGTCTTTGCCAATCACCATGGCCAGGTACAGCATCACCGGCGTGTTGTTGGACAACGCGCTGCAACCACTCAGAACCAGGGCTACAAGCAGCAGCCCAACTGAAAACCGCAGTTTCACGATGGAGAGTGCAGATGCTGGCGCCATTCTGAGTGGGTCCGCTCTCCGCTTTGCGAGCATGGCGCACGCATTGCACTGCTTCCGTGCCCGAACTGGCCAAGACCTACGACCCGGTTGGTACGGAAGCGCGCTGGCAACAGGCCTGGGAGGACCAGGGAGCGTTTCATCCCGACCCGAAGGCCCCCGGTGAACCCTTCTCGGTGGTGATCCCGCCGCCGAACGTGACCGGCAGCCTGCACATGGGCCATGCCTTCAACACGGCCCTGATCGACACGATCGTGCGCTACCAGCGCCTGGCGGGAAAGAACGTTCTTTGCTTGCCCGGCACCGATCACGCCTCGATCGCGGTGCAGACGATCCTCGAGAAGCAGCTCAAGGAAGAGGGCAAGACCCGTCACGACCTCGGCCGTGAGGCCTTTTTAGAGCGGGCTTGGCAATGGAAGGCCGAAAGCGGTGGCCGCATCGTGGGCCAGCTGCGGCGCTTGGGCTATTCCGTCGATTGGCAGCGCCAGCGCTTCACCCTGGATGAGGGCCTGAGTGAGGCGGTGAAGGAGGCCTTCGTGCGCCTGCATGAGCAGGGGCTGATTGTCCGCGGTGAATACCTGGTGAACTGGTGCCCCGCTTCAGGGTCGGCGGTGAGCGATCTGGAGGTGGAGATGAAGGAGGTGGACGGCCACCTCTGGCATTTTCGCTATCCGCTCAGTAGCGGGGAGGGTCATCTGGAGGTGGCCACCACCCGCCCTGAAACGATGCTGGGCGACACGGCGGTGGCGGTGAATCCCACCGATGAGCGCTACGCCCACCTGGTGGGCCAGACCCTGACGCTGCCGTTCGTGGGGCGGGAAATCCCGATCGTGGCCGACGATCATGTGGAGAAGGAGTTCGGCACCGGCTGCGTCAAGGTGACGCCGGCCCACGACCCCAACGATTTCGCCATCGGCCAGCGCCACGGTCTGCCCCAGATCACGGTGATGCGCAAGAACGGCACGATGAACAAGGAGGCCGGCCAGTTTGAGGGGCTGGATCGCTTCGAGGCCCGCAAGGCCGTGGTGGCTGGCTTGGAGGAGTTGGGTTTGCTGGTGAAGGTGGAGGACTACCGCCACAGCGTTCCCTATTCCGATCGCGGCAAGGTGCCGGTGGAGCCCCTGCTCTCCACCCAGTGGTTTGTCAAAACCGAGCCCCTGGCAGCGCGCTGCCGCGAAGCCCTCGAGAAGCAGGACCCCCGCTTCATCCCGGAGCGCTGGGAGAAGGTGTATCGCGACTGGCTCACCGACATCCGCGACTGGTGCATCAGCCGCCAGCTCTGGTGGGGCCACCGCATCCCCGCTTGGTTCGTGATCAGCGAAACCGGGGGCAATTACACCGACACCACCCCCTACGTGGTGGCCCGCAACGAAGCCGAAGCCCTGGAGAAGGCCAAGGCGGAGTACGGCGCCGCGGCGGAGATCGAGCAGGACGAAGACGTGCTCGACACCTGGTTCTCCAGTGGCCTCTGGCCCTTCTCCACCCTGGGTTGGCCCGATGCCGACAGCGCTGACCTGCAGCGCTGGTACCCCACCAACACCCTGGTGACGGGCTTCGACATCATCTTTTTCTGGGTGGCGCGGATGACGATGATGGCCGGCGCCTTCACCGGCGAGATGCCCTTCCAGGACGTGTACATCCACGGCCTGGTGAGGGATGAGCAGAACCGCAAGATGAGCAAAAGCGCCGGCAACGGCATCGATCCGCTGCTGCTGATCGACCGCTACGGCACCGATGCCCTGCGTTTCGCCCTGGTGCGGGAGGTGGCCGGTGCGGGGCAGGACATCCGCCTGGACTACGACCGCAAGACCGATACCTCCGCCACGGTGGAGGCTTCGCGCAACTTTGCCAACAAGCTCTGGAACGCCACCCGCTTCGCCTTGATGAATCTGGGCGGCGAAACGCCGGCCCAACTCGGTGACCCCGATCCCGCGGCCCTGCAGCTGGCGGATCGCTGGATCCTCTCCCGCCTGGCCCGGGTGAACCGGGAGACGGCCGAGCGCTACAGCAGCTACGGCCTGGGTGAAGCGGCCAAGGGGCTCTATGAGTTCGCCTGGAACGACGTTTGCGACTGGTATTTGGAGCTGAGCAAGCGCCGGCTCAACCCCGGTGAGAACCCCTCAGCCGAGGCCTTGGCTGATCAGCGGGTGGCCAAGCAGGTGCTGGCCAAGGTGATCAGCCAGATGCACCTGATGCTGCATCCGCTGATGCCCCACCTCACCGAGGAGCTCTGGCACAGCGTGACGGGCGAGCCGGAAACCACCTTCCTGGCCCTGCAGCCCTGGCCGGTGCTGGATGAGAGCGCTCTGGATGATGACTTGGAAGCTTCCTTCGCTGAGCTGATCGCTGCCATCCGTGTGGTGCGCAACCTGCGGGCGGTGGCGGGGCTTAAGCCCTCGCAATCGGTGCCGGTGCGCTTCGTCACCGGCCGCGGCGAGCTGGCGGCTGTGCTGAGCAAGGGCACGGCCGACATCACGGCCCTGACGCGGGCGGAGTCGGTGGCGGTGATGGCGCCGGCGGAGGCGGATGCAGCTCCGGTGGCCAAGGCCCTGGCGGGGGTGAGCGGTGAGCTGCAGGTGCTGCTGCCGATCGAAGGCCTCGTCGATCTCGATGCGCTCAAGGGCCGCCTGGAGAAAGACATCGCCAAGGCCGAGAAGGAGATCAAGGGCCTGGCGGGCCGGCTTGGCAATCCCAACTTCGCCGATAAGGCGCCGCCGGAGGTGGTGGCGGAATGCCAGGCCAACCTCGATGAGAAACAGGCCCAGGCCGATCTGGCCCGCAAGCGCCTGGCCGACCTGAGCTGATGACGTGATTCAAGTTGAGGGGCTGAGCAAGACCTACCGGGTTGCCGAGAAGCAGCCCGGCTTGGCTGGAACCCTGCGCCATTTCGTCCACCGCCGCACCCGGGACGTGACGGCGGTGCAAAACGTGTCCTTCCGGATCGAGCCCGGCGAGATGGTGGGCTTTCTTGGCGCCAACGGCGCTGGCAAAACCACCACCTTGAAGATGCTCTGCGGCTTGATCCACCCCAGCACTGGGGAGGTGCAGGTGGCGGGCTTCAGTCCGCAGCGCCGTCAGGCGGAGTTCCTGCGCCGGATCACTCTGGTGATGGGCCAGAAGCAGCAGCTGCTCTGGGACCTGCCGCCGATGGATTCGTTGCGGGTGAATGCGGCGGTGTACGGCATCCCCGATGGCGTGGCCCGGCGGCGGATCAGCGAGCTGGCTGATCTGCTCGAGCTGGGGGAGGAGCTCACTCGCCCGGTGCGCAAGCTCTCCCTCGGTCAGCGGATGAAGGCCGAACTCCTGGCGGCGCTCCTGCACGAGCCGGAGGTGCTGTTTCTCGATGAACCCACGCTGGGCCTGGATGTGAATGCCCAGGCCAGGGTGCGCACATTCCTGGCGGACTACAACCGCCGCACGGGGGCCACTGTGCTGCTCACCAGCCATTACATGGCCGACATCACGGCCCTATGCCCCCGGGTGCTGCTGATCCACCAGGGACGCCTGTTTCACGATGGGCCGCTGGCCTCCCTTGCTGAGCAGCTGGCGCCGGAACGGGAGGTGCGGCTGGAGTTGGAATCTCCTGTTGATCCCGCGGTGTTCGCGGGTTTGGGGCGGCTGGAGCTGATCGATGGCTGTGATGTGCGGCTGCTGGTTGCAAGGGATGAGCTCACCGCAGTGGTGGCCCAGCTGCTCGAGCGCTTTGCGGTGCGCGATTTGGATGTCACCGATCCACCGATTGAGGAGCTCATCGGTGGGTTGTTCCGGCAGGGGCGCGTCTGATGCGGATCTTCGGGCTGAATCGGCGGATCATCCGCGTGCTGCTGGGTTGCCAATACGCCCACATGCTCGAGTACCGCGCCGAGATCGCCCTCTGGGCGCTCTCCGGAGTCTTGCCATTCATCATGCTCAGCGTCTGGAGCGGTAGCGACGCGCGTTCAGGGCTGGGTCTCGATGGCGTGGCCCTCGATCGCTATTTCCTCAGTGCCTTTCTGGTGCGCCAGTTTTCGGTGGTTTGGGTGGTGTACGACTTTGAGGAGGATGCTCTGAGCGGTCGGCTTTCGCCCTACCTGTTGCAACCGCTGCACCCGCTCTGGCGCTATGTGGCGGCGCACCTCGGGGAACAGCTCACCCGTTTGCCTTTTGCCGCTCTGATCGCTGCCGTGTTCTTTGCAGTGCAGCCGCAAGCCTTCTGGTTGCCGTCGTTGGGGGGCTTCCTGCTGGCCTGGCTGGCTATCTGGATGGCTTTTGCGATCGCCTTTCTGTTCCAGAGCCTGATTGCAGCTCTGTGCTTCTGGAGTGAGAAGGCCAGTGCCCTGGAGCGGCTGCAGTTCATCCCCTTTCTGTTTCTTTCGGGCTTGTTGGCGCCGCTCACGGCCTTCCCGCCGGCGGTGCGGGCCTGGGCCCAGTGGACCCCGTTCCCCTATTTGATCGATTTCCCGGCGCGGGTGTTGGCGGGTCAGCCGGTGGATCTGCTGGCGGGTTTTGGGGCGCAACTGGCCTGGATCGCGTTGTTGTTACCGGTGGTGCTGCTGCTCTGGCGGGCCGGGGTGCGCCATTACAGCGCCATGGGGGCCTGATGGGGCGCTACTGGCGAACCCTGCGTCGCTTCTGGGGGACGGCCCTGGCCACGCAGCTGGAATACCAGGCCAACGTGCTGATCGAGCTGCTGGCGGTGGCGATGAGCCTCAGCGGCAGCTTGTTTCTGCTCTCGCTCTTCTATGGCCCGGATCAGACCCTGGGGGGCTGGAGCTGGGCCCAGGCCTTGATGGTGCAGGGGCTCTACACGGTGTTCGACGGCATGGCCACCACCTGGTTGCGCCCGAACCTGGGAGCGATCGTCACCCATGTGCGCGAGGGCACCCTCGATTTTGTGCTGCTCAAGCCGATCGACAGTCAGTTCTGGCTGTCGCTGCGCACGCTGTCGCCGGCGGGGCTGCCGGAGATTGGTCTGGGGCTCGGGCTTTTGGCCTGGGGCAGCCATCAGGCCGGTGTGGTGCTCACGCCGGCCTCCTTGCTCATCGTGGTTGTGATGCTGCTGGCCGGTGGCTTGATTCTTTATTCGCTTTGGTTTCTGATCGCGGCCACCAGCATCTGGTTTGTCAAAACCTGGAATGCCACTGAGGTGTTGCGGGCCCTGCTGGTTTCTGGGCGCTACCCCCTCAATGCCTATCCGCCGGCCCTGCGCCTGCTGTTCACCCTGGTGCTGCCGGTGGCGTTTCTCACCACAGTTCCCGCCCAGGTGCTGCTCGGTGAAGCTGCCGCACCGATGCTCGTCGCTGGCATGGTGCTGGCGCTGCTGTTCTTTGCCGCGGCGAGGGCTTTCTGGTTGTTTGCTCTGCGCTTTTACACCTCAGCGTCGAGTTGACCCCCCGGCCTGATTCACGAGGCATCTGGCGACAACAATTGAGTCACTTGGTTTGGATTGCTGGACGATGCTGGATAGAGAGTCATGCAATTGAAGGCGAAATCAGCGCCGCTTCCCTGCACGATGCCAGCGATATCAAGGAAGATCGCCTGTTGAATGTTGAGCCATTCCGCCCAGACTGTTGTTTTGGTAAAGCAATACACCATCATGTTGATGGATGAAGCATCCCACTGGTTGAAATTCACGAGAATGATCTGTTTCTGATCGATGTGGGGGTGTTGCTTCAGATGCTCCCTGACTTTGTCAGTGATTCCAGCGATTTTGCTGATATCTTCATAGCGTAGGGAGATGTTGGCCAGAATGCGCCGGTTGTACATCTGGCCGGGGTTTTCAATTGGTTTCGTGGCAAAAATCGAGTTGGGGATATTGAGGGGCCTGCGATCAAATGTGCGAATTCTTGTGTAATACCAGCCAATCGATTCCACGGTTCCTTGCAGCTCGTCGACGTTGATCCAATCCCCTTCTTTGAACGGGCGATTGAAGAAGAGCATGAAGCCGGAGAGAAAATTCTGGCTGATTTGCTGCGTGGCAAAGGTGAAGCCAATCCCAGCACCTCCCAGCAAGGTGGCGATGGCGGCTGAGGGGATACCGAGGTTCACCATCATCGCTGCTGTGGTGATCAGCAACGTGAGAATCGTGAAGAGGCGCCCCAGCAGATTGATGAGCATGGCTTCGTCTTGCTCGTCATCCATCTGGATCCAGCGCCGCATCGACCCCGATTGGAGAATGGCGTGTCCCACATTGAGGGTCGCCCAGCTGATGGTGATGATCAGCAGCGTGGCGGAGAGGCGCTTCAGTGTGAGCTGATCCACCACATCGATGCGCTTATCGATCCAATGGGTGATCCAAGTGCTATAGAGCGACACGCCAAGACCGATGAGTAGCGGTCGCCTCAGGCTGCGTGTGATCAGACTGCCGATGTTGCGCCCGTGTCGGCCTAGGACATTCAGCAGAAACCAGGCCGCGATCAACGTCAGGGTTCCAACGACAAGGCCAGTGTTGGTTTGCAGAAACCCCACGCGATTGACGGCGGTTGTCGTGAGCTCCCTGAAGTTTTGAAAATCCTGGATGGGTCTAGTGCGTCAAGGCCCGAGATTTTAGCTGGCGTTCCTTGGCTCCTGGCCTGGTGTTGGCTGATCAGGAGTGGGTTGGCTGTTGTGGCTCTGTTGCAGGCTCGGTGGCCATTGCATGGGATACACCTGGCGTTGGGGGAAGGGGATGGTGATTCCTTCTTTCTCGAAACGTTTCCAGATCTCCCTGCGCAGATCACTGCCCACAGCGAAGGCATCAAGGGGGTTGGCCACCCAGAAGAGCACTTTGTAGTTGATCGACGAATCGGCAAAGTCCGTCACGAAAGCCGACGCTGGCGGGTAGGGCTTCACTTTGGGGTGGTCTTCTGCAATCGCGAGCAGCAGCGCAATCACCTGATCAGGATCGTGGTCATAGGCAGCGCCGACGACCACGCTGTCGCGACGTGCCGTTTCAGCCGCGGTATAAGACGCTGCTTCCTGCGTGAAGAAGGTCTGATTCGGGATCAGCAGTTCGGCGCCGTCACGGCCACGCCTCAGCTGTGTTGCCCTGAGGCCGAGCTTGCGCACGGTGCAGGGATCTCCATTGATCATCAGGATTTCACCTGGGCGCACGGAGCCTTCAAACAGCAACCAGATGCTGCTGATGAAATTGGAGATGATTTCCTTGATTCCGAAACCGATCCCCACCGATAAACCACCGGCGATGGCGATGAATGCATTGCCGTTGATGCCGATGTAGTACGCCACACTCACGATGCCGATGGCGATCACGCTGTAGCGGAACAGCAATTCCAGGCCACGCCTGTTTTGTTGACGCACCCCGAAGATCGTGCCGCTGGCCCAGGCCATCACTGCGGCAGGTCGCGATGCAATCGTAACGACCAGATAAATCGCCACGATCGCTGTGTATACCTTGCCCAAGGTGATCTCAACGCCAAAAAGGTTGGCGATGCCAACCCGTGCGAGATTTTCGCGGCTACCGAGCAGACTGAGCATCGAAACGGTGGCTGTAATCACATAGATCGGTTTGAACAATGTGCTTTCAAGCTCTTCGATCGGGAACTGTGGCTTGACACGTTGAACCAGTAATTTCAAGGGCGTAAACAGATTCCAGCCCAGCCAGAGCAGCCCGAAATAGCGCAAGAGTCCGAAGGGTGCCTGGCATGCGGCAAAGACAGCCGCAAGGATCAAGACCAGTGCAGGACCGAGCAGAACACGGATCGCTTCTGGCACCTGTTGATGCAGGCGGTAGCGATTGAGTTGGAGTTGGAGGCTGCGTGTGCGTGCCACAAGCACGATCACGGCCAGCACAAGCAGTTGGGACAGCACCGACCAGCGCTGCAGAAAGGCCAGCCAGCTCAGCATCTCCACGAGGATGTCGCGGGGGGACACCGTTAGAAGCAGTGGGGTGATGCTCATGACGACGGTCCCAGTTTGGTGTTCAGTGTTGCGGCGGCTTGGCTTGGGGTTTCAGTGCCAAAAATCACATGATTCAGTGTGGATTGCATTGCTTGCTCAAGTTTCGGATCTTGATTGAGTGCGGCTTGAATTTCATCGCCAATGCGCACATCCTCCTGATCGGTGCTCAGATAAAGGTCTTGGGTTCCAGGGATTTCGCGATTGATGATCTGTGCCGCGGCTGGATTCACCGGGTAGGAGGTGCGGTAACGCAGGGCCCATGTTTTCTGGGCCCAGGGAAGAACGATGAATTGCATCAGTTCTTCGCTTTTGAGCCGTTGTTGATGGCTGGAATTGCGTCCGAGTCCCCACACCTGCAGTCGGCTCACCGGTGTGGCTTTTCCTGCTGGCCCTGCTGGTAGGAGCCCAACGCCGAGATTGTCTTTCAAGGCCTCGCGCAGTTGGGGCAGCTGGGTGCTCCAACAGCTGATCCAGTGCAGATTGCCTTTGATTAGTTGTTGCCTGAGTGTGGCCTGGTCGTTCATGAATAGAACGTTCTGCTGAAAGCTGGCTGCTCGCAGCCAGGTGAGCCATTGCACCAGCTGGTTCACATCCTGTGTTGTCGGTGTCTCCCCACGCAGGGAACTGATCAATGCCTTTCCCGCGCCGTAGCTGCCCACACTCCAATAGAGATTCTCGAAGTTTTGGGTGAGGCCGAAAATGTTGCCCTCACTGCTTTGCTGGGCGAGTTCGCGCAGTGTTTTCGGTGCGCTTTTGAGTTTGCGTTTGTCGTAACAGGCCAGTTGGATGTACTGGGACACCGGTAAACCCGTGATGGTTCCGTTGCTTGTGCTGACGCGGGTGAGCAGCTCCGCTGGAATGGCTTGGCGTTGTTCCGGCGTGAGCGCCACGGGATCGAGTAGGCGTGCAGCGAACAGGGCCTGGATGGTTTGGGCGTCGCTGATCACCAGATCGGGTCCCAGTCCACTGTTGGTTTGGCGTTGCAGTTCCGCCTGGACGCTGGTGGCCGAATAAAGGGAGGGTTGGATGCGCAGTCCGGGGATCACAGCGCGCAGGTTGGTTTGAAAATCGCGCAGCAGTTTGCGATCGCGTGCGCTTTCCTCCCCCGTCACCACCTCGTTGGCGGGCAACGTGCGCACGACTCTGAGCAAGGTGGAGCGGGATTCGTCACTGCCGCTGCAGGCGCTGAGCAGGCCCAGCGCTGCGAAGAGGGTGAGTGATCGCTTCATGCCTGTTCGCTTGTGTCATCAGGACGTTGAAACCGCTGTGTGTCGTCGCTGTAGTGAGCGATTCCCGTGAAGCGAAGCCAGCTCACCAGGGTTCGGAACGTTTGATCCACTTGGGGGGTGGTGAGGTGTTCATCCATGAGGTCCAAAATGATGGCGCCACTCACGCCACTGCGCCGGTTGCGGGTTAGCAGACGCTCCACGGTTTGCACCAGGGGGATTCGTTCGCGCAGTTGTTTGGCCAATAACTGCCGCTCTCCGTTGGAATCGGCCTTACGCAGTTGGCGGCCCAGGCCGGTGAGTTCCACCTGACTCCCCTTGGTATCAAGCAATCCAAGGATGACGCCAGCTTCTGCCAATGGCAGCAGGCTGTCGTCGCTCAGTCCCAGATCAGAGGCGAGTTCGGCAAGCTTGCGGCTTCGGTGCTTGGGGAGCAGTGTGACCAGATCACTGAGTGAGGGCAACCGGCAGGCCGGAAGTGCGGTGATCTGCTCCTTGATCGGAGGCGCAGGTTTCTGGCGATCGCCTTCGGATGCAATCACCTCATCAGGATGGGTCATGTAGCCATAAACCTCTTCCACCAAGTCGCTGAAACTCTTGCCATCTCGCTCCCTCGGCCTGGGCAGGGGATTGTTGATCACACCGCGGATCGTTCCCGGATTGGCTCCCAGCAGCACGATGCGGTCGCTCAGCATCACAGCCTCTTCAATGCTGTGCGTGACCACCACCATCGACTGGGCTGGAAAGTGGCCAGTTGCCCACAGCTGATCAATGTCTTGGCGAAGGTTTTCGGCTGTGAGCACATCGAGGGCACTGAAGGGCTCATCCAGAACGAGGAGTTCCGGGTTGAGCACAAAGGCACGGGCAAAACCAACGCGCTGACGCATCCCTCCACTGAGTTCCCGGGGATAGGCCTCGGCGAATCCCTCCAGACCCACCCTCTTTAGGGCTTCCAAACAACGGTCGCGGATCTCTTCGGGCTTCAGGCCTCGGGCTTCAAGCCCGACCCCGGTGTTGGCCAGAACCGTGAGCCAGGGCAGCAAGGCAAAACTCTGAAACACGATCGCCACGTCGGGATTGACGCCACGCAACGGGGTGTCGTGATGCAGAACCTGACCCCTGCTCGGTGCGGTGAGTCCGGCCATGAGCCGCAGCAAGGTGCTCTTGCCGCTGCCGCTGCGTCCGAGAAGAGCCACCACTTCTCCTCGAGCGATGCTCAGATCGATGTTGTCGAGCACCGTGATCGATCCACTGCGATCGGCGGCAGGGAATGTTTTGTAGACGTTCTGAAGCGAAAGCAGGGTGGTCATAGGGCGAAGCGTCGTTCCGCGATTCGGTACAGAGGGCGCCAGAGCAGGCGGTTGAACCCCACCACAAACAGGCTCATCACCATCAAGCCCAGCAGGATGCGGGGCCCGTCGCCGCTGCGGGTGGCTTCGGCGATGTAAGCCCCGAGCCCTGTGGTTTGCAGCGTTGTTGAGCCCCAGGTGACCACCTCCGCCACGATCGAGGCATTCCACGCGGCTCCGCTGGCCGTGATCGCTCCGGTGACCCAGGAGCTGAACACCGCAGGCAGCAGATAGCGGCTCCAACGCTGTTTCCCGCGCAGACCAAACACCTGCTCCATTTCGCGCAGATCGTTGGGAATGGCGCTGGCGCCAGCTGTGGTGTTGAACAACACGTACCACTGGGAACCGAGGGCCATCAGGATCACGCTGCCGATCCACATCGGCAGCCCGCTGAAGAGAAACAGCAGGGTGAAGAAGGGGAACAGCAGATTGGCAGGAATGCTGGCCAGCATCAGGATCAGAGGCTGGAGGAGCGTGGACAACCGTGGGCGCAGGCCGATCATCACGGCGAGGGGGAGAAACACCAGAGAACTCAGCGCCACTACAGCGAGCACCCGCCCGAGGGTGAGCAGCCCAAAGCCCAACACCTCCAGGGTTTCGGCTGGTCCGACTTCATGCAGGATCACGTCCAGTCCCCACACCACCGCGGCCCCGGCGAGAAGCAGCAACAGCGGATCGAGCCAGGCGGGAACAGCCCCCGACTCGCGCGTGTTGGATGGTTGCTCTGGCGCTTGGGTGAGTCGTCGCAAGGTCCTTGTTAGCGGTTGCAAGGTGATGGCCCCTGCCGCTTTGAGCCAACGCAGTCCGCCCGATCGATTCAGCAGATCGAGGAACCAGGAACGCGCCGGTTCACCGGCGGCGCCGCTGTCGAGACGAAAACGCTCACTCCAGGCCACGAGCGGTCTCCAGAACAGCTGATCACTGATCACCACCACCAGCACCATGGTGATCAAAGCCCAGAGAATGCAATCCAGCCGTTGGGCTGCAATCGCAGCGGCGACGTAGGACCCCAACCCCGGCAGGGTGTAGTCAGCGTTGTTGACGCTGATCGCCTCACTTTGTGTGGCGAAGAACCAGCCGCCAGCGAAGCTCATCATTCCGTTCCAGACCAGATTGATGCTTCCGGCCGGGAGATCCAGCTGGGTGAAGCGCTGCCAACCACTGAAGCGATAGAGCGTCGCTGCTTCGCTCAGATCGCTCGGCACCGTGCGCAGTGATTGGTAGTAAGAGAAGATCAGATTCCACAACTGGCCGGTCACGATCGCGAAGATCGACGCCGCCTCAAGCCCCAGCAGGCTGCCGCGGAACAGATTGATGAAAAAGGCCACGGTGATGGCCAGAAAGCCCAGAACCGGCACCGATTGCAGGATGTCGACCAGGGGGAGGATCACCCGTTCGGCGATGGCATTGCGGGCTGCCAGGGTGCCCACCACCAGACAGATCCCCAGGGAGATGCCCAGGCCGATGAACATGCGCAGGCTGGAGCGTGCGGCATAGGCGGGCAGGTGGATTGGATTGAGATCAATGCCGGAGAGGGTGGAGGCCTCCGGATGAAAACTCACGGCCATCTGGCTGCTGAGGCTTGCGATTCCGGCGACGAGCGCCAGGCCGAGCACGAGCAGGGCCAGGTCAAGAATCGGCGTTCCCCCGAGGCGAACACTGACCGTTCCATGGCGTGGTGGCGCAGGGTTGGCAGTTGCGCTGAACAGCTTCTCCATGGAACGGTTGTAAGGCGCAAGGGTTAAGGAATGGCGAGCGATCTGCTGAGCACGGAGGCCGTTCTGCACTGGTTGCAGTCTCCGTTAGGAGCTCTGGTGTTTATTCCCCTGTATGCGGTTTGGGTCACGGTGCTCTTGCCTGGCATCTGGGCTTCGATGCTGGCGGGTGCTCTCTACGGCACCTGGTGGGGCAGTGTGATCGTGTTCGCTGGAGCCACGCTCGGGGCGGAAGCTGCGTTTCTGCTGGGGCGCCACCGCTTGCGCGGTTGGGCACAACGTCGCCTCAAGCGCTTCCCGAAACTGCTGGCGATCGAGAAGGCGGTAAGCCGTGAAGGGTTCCGGTTGGTGTTGCTCACCCGCCTGTCTCCAGCCTTTCCGTTCTCTTTGCTGAACCTCGCCTACGGACTCAGTGACGTGAGCCTGCGCGACTACAACCTGGGCCTGATCGGCATCATTCCTGGCACGATTCTGTTTTGCGCGCTGGGTGCCCTGGCTGGAAGCGCTGCCCGATTCGGGGAGGTGTTGGCCGGGGAGACGTCTCCTCAGGCCTGGGTGTTGCGGGTTGTCGGTGTGCTGGCCACCGTTGCGGTTGTGTGGCTGGTGGGCCGTGCTGCGCGCAAGGCCCTGCAGGAGGGATCAGAGCTGGATCAAGATCCGGCGGGTTGATCGGGATCCGCGAGGCGCCAGTCGCGGATTGCAGCGATCAGCACGAACCAGATCAGCCGGCCTTTGGCCCGCAATCCCTGGCGTGCGCTGAGGTCGGCATATTTGGCGCGGCCGCAGTCGGTTTTGATCCAACGAAACACAGGGGGCCGTTGTTGATCCTGTTGATTCATGAGGATGGCTGCGACGTTTCGCTGTATTTAAAGATCTGATTGGGGATCACGCTGATGGTGGTCTTGATGTCGTCCAGGCCCAGGTCATTCTTGGCGCGGTCGGCGAGGCCCTCGTACACCTCCTGCGCCAGTCCGTCTGTGACCAGACCTTCAGGAGCGCTGAGCACGAGATCAACGGTGGCTTTGTTATCGACAACTCGGATGTTGCTGTAGAGCATGCGCACCTTTTGCCAGAGGTAGGGATTCTTACGGGTGAGTTCGAACTGCCGCACCCGACCGGCTTTGAAGCTGGCGAACTGACCATCCAGCTGCTGTTTGATGCTGAAGTCGCGCAGCGATGAGGACAGGGGGATCGAGAGCAGACCGAGAAGACCGAGCCAAACCAGCAGATTGCGCCAGCTCTGCCCCACCGACCCATAGCGCTGGATCAAGAAGATGAACAGGCTGGCCACGGTGATGCCGATCAGGTTGGCCAGAAACAACAGGAATGAGCCCTCGGAGATCTGATTGGTGATCCCTGCCACTGTTCCCCGTCCGAACACCGCCACCACTTCCTGACCCAGGCTCAAGCCAATGCCGCAGACGCAGAGGGGAGGGACGAGGGCCACAGCGATGGCCACACCGGCAATCGAGTTCGATAACCCAGCGCGCGTCATGCTGAAGGATCCGGCAATGGCGGCGGCAACGGCGATGCCGAGATCGATCAGGTTGGGAGCGGTGCGGGCGGTCATCTCCCGATTCACCTCGCTTACGTCGAGCAGCATCGACAAGAACGCCGCTGTGCCAACGACGGTGAGCACACCCAGCAGGATGGTGAGCAGGGAACGCTTCGCCAAGGTGTTGTTGCTGATGGCCAGAGCGAAGGCCAGGCTCAGGATCGGATCCATCAGCGGTGCCACGATCATGGCGCCGATCACCACAGCGGTGCTGTTGGAGATCAGCCCGAGAGTGGCAATCACTGCTGAACACAGCAGAAGCACAAAGAAACCCAAGGACGGTTTCGAGGACTCGATGCGGGCCTTGTAAAGCTCTTTGCGTGGGACGCGCTGCTCGAGGTTGATCTGCCACTCCCCTGTGAGTGCTTCGAATGCGCCTGTGATCAGCGTGGGCATGGGATGGGCCTCGATCGTCTAAAGCAGATGGATGGTGTCGGCGCTGTTTTGGATCAAGAGCATCAGCGCTGCTTCATCGAGCACGCTGACGCCGAGGGTGTTGGCCTTGTCTAGTTTGCTTCCGGCTTCGTCGCCAGCCACCACGAAACTGGTTTTCTTGCTCACCGATCCACTCACCTTGCCCCCTGCTCCTTCGATCAAGGCCTGGGCCTGAGACCGGGAGAGCGAGGGCAAGGTGCCGGTGAGCACGAAGGTCTGGCCGTTGAGGTGCCCCTTGCCGTTGTTGCGATCTGCCAGGGCCTGACGCTCCTGATCCGAGGCCGCCAGCGTGAGGCCCACCGCGCGCAGCTGCTGAAGTAGATCCTGGTTGGCTGAGGTGTTGAACCACTGCTGCAGGCTCTGGGCGATCTCCGGACCGATGCCGTGCAAATCGGTGATCGCCTCCGGCCGTTGCACGGCTGCGTCAGCAAGGCTGTGGGCGTCGGCAAAGGCCGAGGCCAGGGCTTTGGCATTCACCTCGCCAACGTGATGGATCCCCAGGCCGTAGAGCTGGCGCGACCAGGGCTGCGTTCGGGATTGGGCCAAAGCGGCCACCAAATTGCCGGCACTTTTTTCACCCATGCGCTCCAGGCTTGTGAGCAGGGCGGTGTCGAGGCGATAGAGGTCGGCGATCGAGCGCACAAGGCCTCGCTCAACCAGTTGTTCAATCAGCTTGCTGCCGAGGCCATCCACATCCAGCGCACCCTTGCTCACCCAGTGGCGCAGGGCCCCGCTCAGGATGGCGGGACAACTGCTGTTCACACAGCGTGTGGCGGCTTCACCGCTTTCGCGCACCAGATCCGAGCCGCAGGAGGGGCACTGCTGCGGCAGCTCCAGGGGCAGGGCACCCTCCGGACGCAGTTCGGGGAGAACCCGCAGCACTTCAGGGATGATCTCCCCTGCCTTGCGCACAATGATCGTGTCGCCGCTGTGCAGATCAAGCTCCTGCAGACGATCGGCGTTGTGCAGGGTGGCGCGACTGACGCTCGTGCCCGCCAGAGAGACCGGTTCGAATTCGGCGACGGGTGTGACCACGCCGGTGCGGCCCACCTGACAGGTGAGTTTGAGCAGGCGGCTGGGCGCTTCCTCGGCGGGGTATTTGAGAGCGATGGCCCAGCGCGGTGCTTTCTGGGTGAAGCCAGCAGCGTCCTGCAGGCGCAGGTCGTTGAGCTTCACCACCACCCCATCGGTGGCGTAATTGAGATCGTGGCGCCGGCTGTCCCAGTCGCCGAAAAACTGCTCAACCGAGTCAACATCGGGGAGCAGCGCGGCGTTGGGGTTCACGCGGAAACCTGCATCCTCCAACCAGCGCAGGCTCTCCCATTGGCTGGTGGGGCGTTCCCCCGACCAGTCCTCGGGGAGGTGAAGGGTGTAGGCAAAGAAGTCGAGGCGCCTGGCGGCCACCACCTTCGGGTCCAGCTGTCGCAGGGTTCCGGCGCAGGCATTGCGGGGATTGGCGAACAGGGGCTCGTCGCGTGCAGCCCGCTCACTATTAATGGCGGCAAAGGTGTTGTCGGGAATCAGGGCTTCGCCGCGCACCTCCACCCAGGCGGGTGGGGGGTCGAGGTGCAGGCGCAGAGGAATGGAGGCAATGGTGCGCACGTTGGCGGTGATGTCTTCCCCTTGATCGCCATCACCCCGGGTTGCCGCACGCACCAACACGCCGTTGTCGTAGCTCAGCGCCAGGGCATTGCCATCAATTTTCAGTTCTCCCACCATCGCCAGGGCCGGCAGGGGGGATCCCGAGGGGGGCTCACGGTCGAGCACCTTGAGCAGCCGGGTGTACCAGCCCCTCAGCTCTTCAGCGCTGAAGGCATTGTCGAGGCTGAACAGGGGGATGCGGTGGGTGACACTGCGGAAGCCTTCGGCCGGAGAGCCACCGACCCGTTGGGTGGGACTGTCGGCTTCAACCAGCTCTGGATGCGCTGCTTCGAGGTCGAGCAGTTCTCGGTACAGCCTGTCGTAAACAGAATCCTCAAGGTCGGGAGCATCGAGCACGTAGTAGGCGTGAGCGGCTCTGTTGAGGAGCTGCCTCAGTTCGGCAGCGCGCTCCTGCAAACCCTGCGGGATGGACATGGACACGAGGAGGCCGTCAGCTCTTGGCGTTGGCGTTGAGGGTGGCGATGCGTTCGATCTTCCAGTTGTCGTCCACTTTGGTGAACGTGAAATCGAGGGGCATTTCTTCTTTGTCTTCGGCGATCAGCTTCACCGTGAGAATCATGTTGCCTTCCTGAAGCCGGGGACGACCTGATTTGAGGTTGCGGAAACGATTGAGTTTCAGGCCTGCCAGGTAGCGGATGAACTGCTGGCGATTCACATGCTGGCGATAGGTCTTGGTGGTGAGGAGATAGGCCGCATCCACCCGTCCAGCGGCCACCTGGGTGAAGAATTGCTTGATCAGGGGATTGATGCCGCGGGCGCTGAGCACCAGTTTCACCGCGGTGATTGTCCAGTAGAGGAGCAGGGCACCACCACCGGCGAGCAGTGCCTTGCTTCCGATTTCCCGCACCAGACCCAGATCCATCAGCCCATGCCATTTGGACAGTGAGTCTGACTGACGATCCGCTGGATGGAGGCAGACTGGACCGACCTCCCGCATCCGGCACCTGCCGACCATGCCGCTCGAGCCGTTGTTGCCGCTGTTTCATCGGCTGAATCGTGAACACTTCGAGGGCTCGCTCACCCAGGGGCACCAACCCCTGGTTGCCGTTCGTTGGAGCGATGGCCGGCTTCGCCGCACCGCCGGCCTTTACCGGCGTGGTGTGTCCGTGGCCCCCCCCCTCGGCAGGGAGATCGTGTTGTCGCGGCCTCTGTTGGGGTCACTGCCGCGCGAAGCCACGGAGAGCACCCTCTGCCACGAGATGATTCACGCCTGGGTGGATCTCGTGCTGAAAAGCAACGAAAGCCATGGCCCCAACTTTCTGGCGCGCATGCAGGCCATCAACGCGGTTCAGGATCGCTTTGAGGTGAGCGTGCGGCACCGTTTTCCAGTGCCGCAGCAACCACCGCGTTGGATTGCTGTGTGCCCACGCTGCGGACGGCGCACGCCCTACCGGCGGCGCGTGAAACAGGCCGCTTGCCGCCAATGCTGCAATCAGCATCATGGGGGTCGCTGGCATGCCAGTTGTCTGCTTGTGTACGAGCCGGCCCCAGAGGAGCGCTGACGTTCATGGATCTGTTTCTCTGGGTCTTGGAGATCGGTGGGGTGTCCATCGCTCTCATCGGCATGCAACGGGAACGTTGGTTGGAGCAGCGGCGTCGGTAACGTTGAACCATGGATGCACGTCGACAACGCCGCCAGCGTGGTGCTGAGCCATTGGATTCGCGGTTTGATCAATGGATTGAAACGGGGCGGCAACTGGTGGATGGCGTCTCCGGTACCCGTCCCGGACGGCGTGGCGGCGGGCGGCCGCAGGTCGGATCCCGCCTTGATGCCGTTGGCCGTTGGGTTGGTGATCGCGTGGATTGGCTTCTGGATGAAGACGACGACTGGAGTGATCGTGTGCCGACCCCTGAGTCCTCCGCAGGGACGAGGCCCCGGCCCTCGGGCAAGCGTCCCCTCGAGGCGATGTCGCGGCGGCAACCGCTGTTGATGCCTCCGACTGAAACCCGTCCTCAGCCGCGCGTAGAACCCGTTCAGGAGGATTGGCCAGACGACGCAGACTTCCGCGTCGAACGTTGGCAACGCTCAGAGCGTCCACCCACTTCTGCGCCGGAGCCGTCCCCGTCAGCATCCATGCCAGAGCCGCGAACGTCGGTTCGTCGCTCCTTTCCCCGTTCCAGTCGGCGGCGCGACGGAGCCTGAGGCTCAAAAGCCCCTAGGCTCCGCGCAACTGAATCAACCGAGATGAGCAACCTGGTGGTTGTGGGCTTCCCGAAGGTCGCTGAAGCTGAGGATGTTCGGCGTGAGCTGGTCACCATCCAGCAAGAGCATCTGATCACCTTGGAGGATGCGGTGGTGCTCGAGCACGGAGACGATGGTCATGTGCATCTGCGCCAGGCGATCAACATGACCGCAGCTGGTGCCATGGGCGGCACGTTCTGGGGTTTGCTCATCGGTTTGATCTTTGCCAACCCCCTGCTGGGGGCTGCGGTGGGGGCTGGCGCCGGTGCCGCGTCCGGGGCCCTCAACGACATCGGAATCAACGACAAGTTTCTCGCGGAACTGGCGGAGACCTTGCCCCAGGGCAGTGCCGCGCTGGCGCTGTTGGTGCGCGACTCCACGCCGGATCGGGTGATCGAGCGCCTGCGCCGCCACGCTCCCCATGCCCGGCTGATCCACACCAACCTCAGCCACACCGATGAAGAGGCGCTCAAGGCGCAGTTGGAGACAGCGCGCAAGCAGGCTGAAGCTCTCAGGCTGTCTTGATCGGCCGCTGCACCTGGTAGCGGCAACCGCGCCGGTTCAGTTGCTGGTTCACCGCGTCGACCAGATCGGCAGGGAGTTCCTCGGCCATCTGATCAACGCTGGTCGTGATCGAGGCTGATCCAGCCGCCATGGCTTCAAGCAGGTCCGTCCATTGGTTCACGTGCTGGTCTTGGCTGAGGGGGTGATGTCCCTGACGTTCGAGAACGACAGAGCAGAGTTCAGCGTTCCAAAGCGCGGAGCGGCCCTTGCGGTGGGGAGCACGTTGTTCGGCTGCACCCATCTCCAGAGCTGCGGGGGTGGGGCAGCCATGGCGGTCCCGCCAGCCTTCCCGCTCCAGCACGCGTCCGCAATGGCGGGCGGAGATGCCGAACGTGCGGCCGAGATCGTGGAGGTTCACCCAGGTGGAGGTCGCCATGGAATCGTTGCCGATAGGCGCATGATTGCTGCAGCACAACAGCAAGCAAGTTGTCAAGTTCAAATCCCCATCAAACGCTGGATTTCTTCATGACGCTGCATGAAGCGGCCGGCGTGGAGCTTCTCCAAGCCAGCGTTCCAGAGCTGGGCTGAACACTTCCCGGATCACGGTGAGTTCCTTCCCCTGGC
The DNA here is from genome assembly GCA_000063505.1 of Synechococcus sp. WH 7803. Classification (GTDB taxonomy): domain Bacteria; phylum Cyanobacteriota; class Cyanobacteriia; order PCC-6307; family Cyanobiaceae; genus Synechococcus_C. The sequence goes on along the minus strand of CT971583.1, from coordinate 2,255,338 downwards.
GGAAGAAGCGGTAATGGCGGCTCCAGAAGGGTCCCGGCTCACCAAAGCCCTGTTCGAGCCAGGGGGCAGTCACCAGGGCCAGACCATCCACTTCCCGGAACAGCTCTGAGCGTCCCTGGGTGAGGCTGATCCAGATCGGCAGGTTGCGGTCTTGGAGGTGTTGCTCCGCTTCGGTTTGGTTCCACCAGCTTTCCGCCCAGGCCAGAGTGATGTCGCCGCACTCCAGCCACACCTGTCGTCGCAGCAGGGGATAGCTGAGTTCACGCACTTCCCGCGGCGCGCCGTGCAGTGCCGTATCCGCTTCCATGGCACTGACGCGAACGGCGACCGGATGGCTTGTCAGCAAGCGCAGGTGCCGTGTGGGGCTGCCATCTCCAAGCAGCATCAAGCGCCAGGGGCCAGGCAGCCAGCCGGGTTCTTCGCCTGCCAGAACGGCGGCGGTGGGAGCCTCCCAGAGCACAGTTGGCGAGGGGGTCAGGGCGTCGATGGGGTTCAGAAGGCACCTCCCACGGAGAGTGAACGGCTGGCGCCGCCCCGTTCGATCACTGCCCCGTTCGCCGTCACGCTGCGTAGGGACCAGCCACTGTTGCCGATGCTTTCCCCGGGTGCTGCCGCTAAGGACTGGTTACCGAGTTGAAAGATGGCCGATCCCTGGCCTCCGCCGCTGTGGACCACACCCACCAGCAGTGGCTCCGGGGTTATGGGCACCGCTGCTGCAGCCGATTCCACCTCTGCGGGTGTTGGCAATGGCTCTTCCGGTCTGGGTAGGGAGCGGATGGGAATGGTCACCGGCTCCAGTTGCTGAACCACTGGCGGGGCTGGAATCGGCTCCTGGGGGTTTTCAATCGCCGTGGATGCCTCTGAGGGCTTGGTGGTTGCTGTGCGCTGACGCAGCTTTTCAATCAGGGCCAGGTTGCGTTCCCGCTGCAGGGCCTGTTGGGCGCTCCACCACTGGAGACCCAAGCTGAAGGAGCCCAGCACTCCCATCAGGGTCAGCACCAGCAGGCTGATGGGGACGCGCTGCCTTGGCTCGGGGGCCTTCGAGCTGGCCGTTGACGTTGAGGCGGGGGCTGGTGGTGGCGTTTTGACGTCACGCACTTGCACCTGAACGGCCTCCAGGGTGCGTTCCCCGTCGCTGAACACCCGATCCATCACCTGCTCAGCGCGCAGGTTCCAGTAGGCCTGGGATGTGGGGAGGCGAGGAGACACCGCAGGTTGTTGTCTCCATCAACGCTATCGAGCCTGGCCAGTGGGGGCGAGGTGTGAAGCGCTGGGTTGACTGCGCCGTTGCTGCAGTTCGAGCCACATCAACAAAGAGGTGAGATCGGCTTGGCTCACCCCAGGGATCTGGCTGGCCTGGCCCAGGGTGAGTGGGCGCACTGCTGTGAGCTTTTCACGCGCTTCCCGCGACAAGGTGCTGATGCTGGCGTAGTCGATGGTTTCAGGAAGCTTGCGCCGGCCTTGGCGTTTCACCTGGTCGATCTGCTGCTGTTGGCGAGCCAGGTAACCGCTGTATTTGATGTCGATTTCGGCGCCTTCGCGCACGGGCAGGGGGAGGCCTGCATCGGCCAGGCCGTGGCGCACCAGGTCGGCGGCATGCATGCCCGGCCGGCGCAAGAGGTCGGCCAGGGTGATCGAGCCTTTGATAGGCGCACCGGTTTCTTGCTCCACAGCTGGGGCTGCAGGGTCACTCACCTTGAGGCGCTGCTGTTCCAGCCGCTGCTTTTCGGCCTCCATCGCCTGGAGTTTGTCTTCAAACAAGCGCCAACGACGGTCATCGATCAAACCGAGCTCACGGCCCAGGGGGGTGAGGCGGCGGTCGGCGTTGTCGCCGCGCAGCACGAGCCTGTATTCACTGCGACTGGTGAGCACCCGGTAAGGCTCGCGCAGATCCTTGCTCACCAGGTCGTCGATCATGGTGCCGATGTAGCTGCCTTCTCGAGGGAAGTGCACCGCCTCTTCAGCGCGGATGCGCCGTGCGGCATTCAGTCCAGCCACCAGCCCCTGGGCTGCGGCTTCCTCGTAGCCCGTGGTGCCGTTCAGTTGGCCGGCGCTGAAGAGTCCCTGCACGCGTTTGGTCTCCAGCGACGGCAGCAGTTGCGTGGCAGGCAGATAGTCGTAATCAACGGAGTAGGCCGGCCGCAGCATCACGGCTTGTTCCAGGCCAGGCAGGCTGCGCAGCAGTTGCAACTGGATCGGTTCAGGCAGGCCGGTGGAGAAGCCCTGCACGTAGATCTCCGGCGTGTCGCGCCCTTCGGGCTCCAGGAAGATCTGGTGGCTGTCTTTGTCGGCAAAGCGAACGATCTTGTCTTCGATCGAGGGGCAGTAGCGCGGTCCCTTGCTGTCGATCACGCCGCCGTAGATCGCGGTGAGATGAAGGTTGTCTTTGATCAATTGATGGGTTGCTGCCGTGGTGCGGGTGATATGGCAGCTCATCTGTTCGCCGCTGCTCCAGGCGGCGGGGTCAAAGGAGAAGAAGCGGTCGGCCGCATCGCTGGGTTGCTCCTCGAGTTGATCGAGGGCGATGCTGCGCCGGTCCACCCGAGCCGGGGTGCCGGTTTTGAGCCGATCGGTGTGGAAGCCCAGTTGCTGGAGTGCTTCGGTGAGGCCTTCGGCGGCCTGCTCGCCGGCCCGTCCTGCGGCCATCGACTGGTGGCCCACCCAGATGCGTCCGCCGAGGAAGGTGCCGGCGGTGAGCACGACGGCTTTGGCTCCGTAAAGGCTGCCGAAATAGGTGCGTACACCGGTGATGCGTGCGGCTGGACCTTGGCTGGGATCCCAGTGTTCACCGCCACCTGCGGGATCGCCGTCGATCTCCAGCCCCGTCACCATCGCTTCGCGCAGGGCCAGGTTGGGGGTGTGCTGCAGCAGCTGCAACATCTGGCGGGAGTACTGACGTTTGTCGGTCTGCGCACGCAGAGCCCACACCGCAGGGCCGCGGCTGGCGTTGAGGATGCGTTTCTGGATGGCGGTGGCGTCGGCGAGGCGGCCGATCACTCCCCCGAGGGCATCCACTTCATGGACGAGCTGGCTTTTGGCGGGGCCACCCACGGCCGGATTGCAGGGCTGCCAGGCGATGCGATCCAGATTGAGGGTGAACAGGGCGGTGTTCAGCCCGAGGCGAGCACTGGTGATGGCGGCTTCACAGCCGGCATGACCGCCCCCCACGACGATCACGTCGAAAATTTCTGTGGGAGAGAAGCTGTTGGCCATCGCTCCAGTATCGGCAATCGGCTTACGCCGCCAGGTTGCGGAAGCGCGTGAACTGGGGCTCAAACAGCAGCTTCACGGTGCCCACCGGTCCGTTGCGGTGCTTGGTCACGATCACTTCGGTGATGCCCCGGTCGGGGGTTTCCGGGTTGTAGTACTCGTCGCGGTAGATCATCAGCACCAGGTCGGCGTCCTGCTCGATCGAGCCGGATTCGCGCAAGTCGCTCAGCATCGGTCGTTTGTTGGTGCGCGACTCCACACCTCGGCTGAGCTGGGAGAGGGCGATCACTGGCACGTTCAGCTCCCGGGCCATCTGTTTGAGGGCCCGGGTGATGCGCGAAATTTCCTGCACGCGGTTGTCAGGGCTTGATCCCTCCATCAGCTGCAGGTAGTCGATCACCACCAGGCCCAGCTCCTTGCCCTGCTCCGCCATCAGCCTGCGGCAGAGGGAACGCATCTCCAGCACACCGGAGTTGGGTTTGTCGTCGATGAAGATCGGCAGCTGCCCCAGGGTGTTGATGCCCTGGCCCAGCAGCGGCCACTCCTCCTGTTGAAGCCTGCCTGTGCGCAGGCGCCCTGCTTCGATGCCCACTTCCATCGACAGCAGCCGGTAGGTGAGCTGCTCTTTGCTCATCTCCAGGGAGAACACGCACACCGGCAGGTCGTGGAGCTGGGCCACGTTTTTGGCCAGGTTGAGCACGATCGAGGTTTTGCCCATCGCTGGGCGTCCGGCCACGATGATCAGATCACTGCGTTGCAGGCCCTGGGTCATGGCATCCAGGTCGTAGAAATTCACCGGGATGCCCGCCACCGAGGTGCCAAGCGAGCGGCTTTCGATCTCGTTGAAGGTGCTGGTGAGAATTTCGGCGGTGGGGGTGAGGCCCTTCGAGGGCTTCTCCTGACTGATGGCGAAGATCGTCTGTTCGGCTTTATCGAGCACCTGCTCCATCGGCAGGCTCTGGTCAAAGCCCAGCTGGATCACCTCGTTTCCGGAGCGGATCAGCTGCCGGCGCAGGAACTTGTCCATCACCAGGCGTGCCACCTGCTCGATCGAAGCGGTGGAGGCCACTCGCTCCACCAGCTCCACGAGCCGACTGCTGCCGCCCACTTTCTCGAGCGCTCCCGTGTCGGCCAGCCAGGCCGTCATCGCCGTGAGGTCGGTGGGTTTGCCTTGGCTGTGCAGCATCACCGCCGTGCGGAAGATCTCCCGATGCGCACCGAGATAAAACGCTTCCGGCTGCAACACATCCGCCACCCGGCCGATGGCGTCGGGGTCCAGCAGGATGCCGCCCAGCACCGCTTCCTCGGCCTCCAGGTTCTGGGGCGGCAAGGAATCGGGCAGGGCTTCGAAGTTGGGTTCATCCCTGCGACGCCCCTTGCCGAAACCGCGGCGATCCCCATCGGTGGACTCGCCACCGGCATCCGTCAGGGGAACGCTCACCATGGGCCTGATCTTTCAACGCCGATGCCCACTCTGGCGTACTTGGGAGCACGCAACAGAGTGGGTTGTGACGGCCTCACCCGTCCATCGGCGACAGGGTTCAGTAGCTGACCACTTCCAGGTTGATCTCAGCAGTGACCTCACTGTGCAGCTTGACGCTGACCTTGTAGTTGCCGGTGCGGTGGATGTCGGGAACGGTGATGTCGCGGCGGTCCACCTCTTTCTTGGTGGCCTCCTCGATCACTTCAGCCACATCACCGTTGGTGACGGTGCCGAACAGCACGTCGTCATCGCCCGTTTGCTTCTTCACGGTGAAGCGACCGATCGTGTCGAGGGCGGTGCGGAAGGCCAGGGCTTCCTGCTTGAGCGCGGCTTGGCGCTCAGCCTCCTTGGCCCGGCGGTGCTCCACCTGCTTCATCACCGCGGGGGTGACGGGGACGGCTTTGCCGTAAGGCAAAAGGAAGTTGCGGGCATACCCGGGGGCAACTTCCACCATGTCGCCGTCCCGGCCGAGGCTGAGAACGTCCTCATTCAGAACGACTTGTACGCGCTTGGCCATGGCGATGATTTCGGACGACGACGAATGAGCGATCGATAACTTTACGACGCCACGGGCAGGCGAATTTTTGTGGCCAATCCCAGGGCGCGCATCAGTCGGATGTGTTCCCAGGTGAGGTCGATCTGCCCCGGCTGCAGTCCGTGGCGGGCGGAGTGGGGATAGGCGTGGTGGTTGTTGTGCCAGCCTTCGCCGAAGGTGAGAGCGGCCACCCACTTGTTGTTGCGGGAAGCGTCGCCGCTGTCGTAAGCCACGGTTCCCCAGCAGTGGGTGGCGGAGTTCACCAGCCAGGTGACGTGATACACGAGCACGAGGCGCAGGGGGATGCCCCACAGCACCAGGGCCCATCCTCCCGCTCCGGTGGCGGTGCCGATCCAGAACAGCAGTGCGGCCAACGGCAACTGCAGCAGCAGGAAATTGTTGTTCAGCCAGCGGTAGTACGGATCCTGGGCCAGATCGCCGGTCATGCGCGGCACGGCCTGCATGGCTGGGACGGGTTCGAACATCCAACCCATGTGGCTCCACCAGAAGCCGCGATGGCTGTTGTGGTGATCCGCATCCGTATCAGAAAACTTGTGGTGATGGCGGTGCAATCCCACCCAATCAATCGGACCGTGCTGGCAGCTGAGGGCGCCGCAGGTGGCGAAGAAGCGTTCCAGCCAGTGGGGGAGCTGGAAGGATCGGTGCGACAGCAGGCGGTGATAGCCGATGGTCACGCCCAGGCAGGCGGTGACCCAATAGAGCACCAGCAGGCTGGTGACGGCCTGCCAACTCCAGAACATCGGCAGCAAGGCCAACAGGGCCAAGCTGTGAATCACGATCATGAAACCGATCGTCATCCATTGCAGCCCTTGTTTGGGTTCCACGGAGATTTTGCCCCGTCGAGGCTGGTGCAACAGAGTTGCAAGTGCCTGGGCCCGGTGCGAAGCTGCCGGTCGACTGGGGGGTGATGGCGCAGTGATAACGCTGGAGACCATGGCCTGACCTGGTTGATATCCGCAGACTATACGCAATACGGATCCGTATCAAGCAATGAGCAACACCAATGATGCTGATCATGTGACCAGGGGTTACCGCGATCAGCTGGCCGAGGGTCGCCAGGCGATGGCCCACCTCATTCATGTCTGGCATGAGCGCAATGGTTGGTCGCACAAGGTGTTGCCTGCGTTGGCTGATGCGCTGGATCTGGGCCGTGTGCACAACTCCCAGATCTCCAACTTGCGCAACGGCAAGCTCGCGTCTCCAGGGCCTGAGGTGTTTCTTGCTCTCGGTCAGGCCAATGCCGTGCTTCACGCTGGTCTGGCCCCGATCCAGGAGCACCTGGCTGAGGTGCATCCCGATCTGCTCAAGGTGTTGAAAGACGGATCGGTGCCCTTGCTCGATGCCCGGTCCAACCCTCTGGGTGCGGGGGCTTTGTTCGAGATCTTTGTGGGCTTGGCGTCCTTGCCCCCTGGCTTCGATTGGCGGATTGCGCCCCAGGAGTCGGCGCTTCTGAGTGCTGCCATCGCCGACAGGCTCTGCCGCGGTCAGTCGTGGCGTCAGTGCCGCGATCTGGTGATGGAGGCTTACCCGGTGAGCAAAACCCAGCGCCGCGAACGTTTCGCCGAAGTGATGGCGGGGATGCGTGACTACAGCGCCGAGGAACTCGATGGTGAGTTCCTCGATCTTTATGCCACGCACCTCAAGCTGGAAGGGCGACAGGGTCTCAGCGCTGAAGCCTTCCTGGCCGAGCTGCGTGCGAGCACTCAGCCGGGGTAACGGGCCTGGCGCACCCTGCGGGTCAGCCCCAGTTTCTGCAGCAGTCGGATGTGCAGCCAGGTGATGTCCACCTCGAACCAGCGCAGGCCATGACGGGCACTGGCCGGATGGGCGTGGTGGTTGTTGTGCCAACCCTCGCCGAAGGACAGCACCGCCACCCACCAGCAGTTGCGGGAGAGGTCCGGGCAGTTGAAATTGCGGTAACCGAACGCATGGGTGGCGGAATTCACCAGCCAGGTGACGTGGTACACGACCACGAGACGCAGGGGAATGGCCCAGAGCACGAGTCCGAGCCCGCCGCCGTGCACGCCGGCCGCATTGCCATACCAGTACAGCGCTAAACCCAGAGGGATCTGCAGCAGCAGGAACCAACGGTCAAGCCACACGTAGAAAGGACTGCTGAGCAGATCACCGGCGTAACGCTCCTTGTGCTCCAAAGCCGGGATTTCGTGAAGCATCCATTCGCTATGGCTCCACCAGAGACCGCGACCGGCGTCGTGGTGGTCATTGGGCTGGTCGGAGAAGCGATGGTGATGGCGGTGCAGTGCAATCCACTCGATCGGCCCGCTCTGGCAGGCCAGGGTGCCCATCACCACCAAGATTTTCTCCAGCCATGAGGGCACCTCGAAGCTCCGGTGCGCCACCAGCCGGTGCAGTCCCAGGGTCACTCCGAGCACCGTCATCCAATACAGAACGGCGAAGGCGGCGAGACCTTGCCAGCTCCAAAACCGGGGCAGCAGAGCCACGGTGGCCAGCACGTGCATCACCACCATGAAGCTGGTGGTTCCTCCTTTCAAACGCCGCTGCCGCCGCGGCAACGGTGCTCTGGGCGCCATCACGGCTGCGCGCATGCGCAGCTCCCGTTGACTGCCGGTGTCGGCTGGGCTGGTGGTAACCAAGAAGAATCTCCATGATCCGATCCAGCTGCGGTCCGAACGGATACAGAAGGAAAGGAAACAGACGGTAGGAAGTGTGAATGTAAGAGAACGCAGCAGGTTCACCGCGAGTTTTCGATGGCAATGGCTTCAGAACGGTCGGGAGCACATCCCTCCAAACCTCCCCTGGAACCCCAAGAGGCACACGCTTTAGCCCGAGCACGGGTTGCAGCCGTTCGCGAGCGTTTGGAACCTGTCGCCCGGCAGCGAACCGCTGCGGTGGCGTCCCGGTTGCGACGGGTTCTGGACGCCTTTGCGGCGGAACGGGTCGGTCCTCAGCATTTCGCCTCAGTCAGTGGTTACGGCCATGGCGATCAGGGGCGTGAGGTGATCGATCGCGTGTTCGCCAGGGTGCTGGGTGCCGAAGCCGCAGCGGTCCGGCTGCAATTCGTCAGCGGTACTCACGCCATTGCTGCAGCTCTGTTCGGAGTGCTGCGTCCGGGAGATCGCATGGTGTCGGCGACTGGACGCCCCTACGACACCCTGGAGGAAGTGATCGGTCTGCGCGGTGAGGGGCAGGGTTCCCTTCGGGACTTCGGCGTTGCCTACGACGAGTGTCTTCTGCGTCCCGACGGTTCAGTGGATGAGGAAGGACTCGATCAGCTGCTCGATCAGCCCTGCCAATTGGTGTTGATTCAGCGCAGTTGTGGCTACAGCTGGCGCCCCTCTCTCAGCGTGCAGAGCATCGGCAGGCTTTGTGAGCGCATTCACCGGCGCCAGCCCGACTGCATCTGTTTTGTTGATAACTGCTACGGCGAGCTCGTGGAAGACCAGGAGCCGCCGGCCGTGGGAGCGGATCTGGTGGCCGGTTCGCTGATCAAGAACCTCGGAGGCACCATTGCTCCTGCTGGTGGTTACGTCGCCGGCCGCAGCGATTTGGTGGAGCAGGCCTGTTGCCGTCTCACAGCTCCAGGGATTGGCCGTGAGGGCGGCACGGGCTTCGATCTGCATCGGTTGCTGCTCCAGGGGCTGTTCCTGGCTCCGCAGATGGTGGCGGAATCCCTGATCGGTGCTGATCTGGTGGCCGGAGTGTTCGCCGATCTTGGCTATCGCGTGCAGCCAGCCGCCGGGGCGTCGCGCAGCGATCTGATTCAAGCGGTGCAGTTGGGGGATGCCGAGGCGTTGAAGGTGGTGTGCCGTGCCTTTCAGGCCTGTTCACCGGTGGGCTCCTATCTCGATCCCGTGCCAGCGGCGATGCCTGGTTATGCCAGTGACCTCGTGATGGCTGGAGGCACCTTCATCGACGGCAGCACCAGTGAATTTTCCGCTGACGCCCCCTTGAGGGAACCGTTCAATCTCTATGTGCAGGGCGGCACACACCGCGCCCATGTGGAGTTGGCGTTGATCGATGCCCTGCAGGCACTGGCTGCGGCAGGACGGCTGGATCTGACCCACACTGGGTGAACATTGCCCAACTCTGGCCCGATGGCCTTCGATTTCCCTGATTCATACCGTTACGCCGACAGCCACGAATACGCCTGGCAGGACGCCGCCGCGGTTCGGATCGGGCTCAGTGCCTATGCCGTTGATCAGCTTGGTGACATCGTGTTTGTGGATTTGCCGGAGGTGGGCGCTGAACTCAACCGCGGCAGCAGCTTCGGCACCGTGGAGTCGGTCAAGGCCGTCGAAGAGATGTACGCGCCTCTCAGTGGAGTGGTGCTCCAGCGCAACGAGGCCTTGCTGGCCAATCCGGAGGAACTTCAAAACGACCCCCACGGCGAGGGTTGGCTGCTGGTGATTCAACCCGGTGACCCAAGTCAGATGGATCAGCTCATGGATGCGGCCACCTACGCGGCCAAGGTGGCCGCCACCTGACGCCCTGAATCGATTGTCCGGCAGGTTTCTTACAGTTCGGGGGATTGCTTTGGCCCCATGACCCTGCTCGATCAGCGGACGGCGGCCCCCAGCAGCGTTGATCCCATCTCTTCATTCGTTCACCGCCACATCGGACCGGACGCCCAGGCGGTGAAGCGGATGCTGCAAGCCCTTGGCTATGCAGACCTTGACGCCTTTCTCCAAGCGGTTGTTCCAGGCGACATCCTCGACGCTCAGCCCCCCTGCGCGGATCTGCCTGCAGGAGTGGATGAAGCCCCTGCTCTGGCTGAGTTGCGAACGCTGGCCAGCCGCAATCAACTGAGCCGTTCCTTGATTGGCCTGGGTTACTTCGGCACCGCCACGCCGGCGTTGATCCAACGCCAGGTGCTGGAAAATCCGTCTTGGTACACCGCTTACACCCCCTACCAGGCGGAGATCGCCCAGGGGCGTCTGGAAGCACTGCTGAATTTTCAGACCCTGATCAGTGAGCTGACGGGACTGCCGATCGCGAACGCATCCTTGCTCGATGAGGCCACGGCCGCAGCCGAGGCCATGTCGATGAGCTTTGGTGTGTGCAAACGCGAGGGCGCATGCCGTTTCCTGGTGGATGCCGCCGTGCTGCCCCAGACCCTGGCCGTGTTGCGCACCCGCTGTGAGCCCATCGGTGTGCAGCTGGAGGTTGCCGAGCCGACGGACTTCCGTTGGGGTGAGGATGTTTTTGGCGTCTTGCTGCAGCTTCCCGGACGCTGCGGCCGGCTTTGGGACCCGCGCGCCTGTATCGAACGGGCCCATGCGCACGGAGCCCTGGTCACCGTTGCTGTTGATCCGCTGGCGCAGGTGCTGCTCGAGCCCGTGGGAGATCTCGGTGCAGACATCGCTGTGGGCAGTGCCCAGCGCTTTGGGGTTCCCATGGGTGGTGGCGGGCCCCATGCAGCGTTCTTCGCCACCCGTGATGCCTACCGCCGCCAGGTGCCTGGCCGGCTGGTGGGTCAGTCCCGGGACGCCGAGGGGCGTCCAGCCCTGCGCCTGGCCCTGCAAACCCGTGAGCAGCACATCCGCCGGGACAAGGCCACCAGCAACATCTGCACCGCCCAGGTTCTGCTCGCGGTGATGGCGTCGTTTTACGCCATTCATCACGGCCCCGAGGGGTTGGAGGCCATCGCCAACCGGATTGTGATCTTGCGCTCCCGTCTGGAGCAGGGGCTGGCGGCGCTTGGTTTCCCTGTGCCAGGCGGCGCTCGCTTCGACAGCCTTGATGTGCATTGCCCTCAGGCTCCTGCAGTGCATCGCCTGGCGGATCGCGAAGGGTTCAATCTCAGGGTGCTGCCCGACGGTGTGCCAGCGGACGAAGCTCTTGGCTTCGGGATCAGCCTGGATGAGCTCAGCGATGAAGCGGAGATTCAGAGTCTGCTCGCGATCGTCGCGGAGGTGGTCCAAAAGGAGTTACCGCCGTTGTCGCCGCTTGCCAATCCAACGGCGGCGATGGCCGGGGTGCCGTTGCGAGAGCGCCCCTGGCTTCAACAGAGCGTGTTTCAGGGCTATCGCAGCGAAACCGAATTGATGCGCTACATCCAGCGCCTCGTCAGCAAGGATCTCTCCTTGGTGCACGGCATGATCCCGTTGGGAAGCTGCACCATGAAGCTCAATGCGGCAGCTGAGCTGGCTCCTGTGAGTTGGCGTGAGTTCGCGGCGATCCACCCCTTTGCCCCCGTGGCCCAACAGAAGGGATTTCAGGCGCTGATCCGTGATCTGGAGCATTGGCTTGCAGCTCTCACAGGCTTTGCTGCGGTGTCATTGCAGCCCAATGCCGGCTCCCAGGGGGAGTACGCCGGTTTGCTGGTGATCCGGGCGTGGCATCGGTCCCGCGGCGAGGCCCAGCGCGATGTGTGCCTCATTCCCACCAGTGCCCATGGCACCAACCCCGCCAGTGCGGTGATGGCTGGACTGCGCGTGGTGGCTGTGGCCTGTGATGACGACGGCAACGTGGATGTGGAGGACCTGCGATCCAAAGCCAAGCAGCACGCCGATGTGTTGGCGGCCCTGATGGTCACCTATCCCTCCACCCACGGGGTGTTTGAAACCCGGATTCGAGAGATCTGCTCTCTGGTGCATGAGCACGGAGGCCAGGTGTATCTCGATGGCGCCAACCTCAATGCCCAGGTGGGGGTGTGCCGCCCCGGTGCCTTTGGCGCCGATGTCTGCCATCTGAATCTGCACAAGACCTTCTGCATTCCCCACGGTGGTGGCGGCCCTGGGGTTGGTCCGATCGGGGTCGCGGCCCATCTCCAGCCGTTTCTGCCGGGTCATCCGCTGATGCAGTGCGGGGGGGATCAGGGGATTTCGCCAGTGTCAGCAGCGGCCTGGGGCAGTGCCGGAATCCTGCCGATCAGCTGGATGTATCTGCGCATGATGGGTGCTGAAGGATTGCGCACCGCCACGGCGGTGGCCCTGCTGTCGGCCAACTACCTGGCCCATCGCCTGGACGCGCACTATCCCGTGTTGTTTCGGGGTGAGGGAGGTCTGGTGGCCCATGAATGCATCCTTGATCTGCGCGGACTGAAACGCAGCGCAGGGCTGGAAGTGGATGATCTCGCCAAGCGTTTGATGGATTACGGCTTCCATGCCCCCACCGTGAGCTGGCCTGTGGCCGGCACCGTGATGGTGGAGCCCACAGAGAGCGAGAGCCTCGACGAACTCGATCGTTTCTGTGACGCCATGATTGCCATCCGGGCGGAGGTGGCCCGGATTGAGAGCGGCGAGAGCGATCGCGAGAACAATCCCCTCAAACGCTCACCCCACACCCTGGCGGCCGTGACCAACGATCACTGGGAGAGGCCCTACTCGCGGCAAGAAGCTGCTTTCCCACTGCCTGGCCAGCAGCAGACCAAGTTCTGGCCCGCCGTGGCTCGCATCGACAATGCCTTTGGTGATCGCAACCTGATTTGCACCTGCCCGAGCGTGGTGGATGTGGCTGAATCGCTTTCAGTGCGATAAATTTTCACCGAAATCGAAAATTAAACATTCGATTTTTCACTTGGCAGATGGTTTCATCACCACACTGCACAGCATCGCGTCGCATTGAAGGAGATTCATGATCAGCGACACACCCAACGGTTCAGCATCAGCCTCGAAAGATGCTGAGGGCCTCCAGCTTCCTGAAATTCCTGGATGTCTCCAGGACGCACTCGGACGCGGTCATACCCTGCCCATCGAAGGCACCAATGTGTTGCGCGTTCCCTTTGGCGTGCGTCAGGCCCGTCGCCAGCGTCCGGAGCGTCCGGAGCGTTGGGCCACGTTGGTGATTCCCTTCCAGCCCCAGGGTTCACCAACACCACCTCCGCAGGCTGCCTGAGCCCGCTCAGGCAACCGACAGCAGTTTGGCTTCCTGTTGAAGCCGCCAATCCACCAGTGCTTTGACATCCTCCAGCGAGCAGGTGGGTGTGCGAAAAGGGAGCAGGGTCATCGGGCTGCGTTCGGGCCGCACCAGCCAGCTGTGGTTGCGTTGTTGCAGCAAAACAAAGCCGCGGTAACGAACCGCGTATTGGCGCTCTTCTTGAAATCCCATTCTCGAAGGGACGATGTGTGGTGACGATGCCATTTCAGGGCACAACATCTGGGGTGTGTGTCAATTGCTGATTCTCTTTGGGATCAGGTTTAAGTTTGTTTATCGGCGCTCCGTTTGTTCACTCAAAAGCCAGTGAATTTCAATTTTGCTGATTAAGTTCTGGTGAAGACCGCTTTTCTTGTTAGCTGAAACCTTGAGGGCACGTTCTCGATGCAGTCCCTACACCTAGCGTCTTGATCAAGAGCATGCACATCCGCCAATCGGGTGGTGCGAATCCGCCAGGGTCACTTTCTTCTCAAGCGCTTCGTCATGGCTGCTCGACTCAGGCCGGGTTGTTTTGAGGGTGGTGATCGTCACGCCGAGCACGATCACTGCCGCTCCCAGCAGTTGTGCTGCGCTCGGCCGGTCTCCAGTGACCAGGAAGGCTGCCAGCAGTCCGATCAGCGGCCCTGGTGCGGCCCAACGGCCCATGCTGATTGTGCTTAAAGACCGTGATGAGTGATACCAGAGGTATTGCGAAACCACGATCAGAAGCGCCGCATAGAGCAGCATGATCAGCCAGAAGAGTGCATGGCTGAGCGGTTCGAACTGTTGAAAGCCAAGCAGGGATCCAGCAACACCAAAGAACAGCAGGCTGGAGACAACGTTGCGTGCAAACAACAGCAGCTCAACGTCCACAGCATCTTTGACAGCCGCTTTGCCGATGATGGATGAGATGGCAAACACAAAGGTGGAGACCAGGATTAGAAGATCACCCCGGCGGATCACCTCATGATTGCCGATCAAGACGATTCCCATCACCCCCACGATGATGAAGCCGTAGCCGAACCATTCTTGGGCCGACACGCGAGAGCGGAAAAACACGGCGCCGAGTAAGGCATAGAGCACTGGAGCCAGGCGGCCGATGAGGATGGCATTGCTGGCTGAAGTGGATTCCAGCCCCACGAAGATCAGGGCTGAGAGCGAGGAGGCCAGAGCGGCATCCACCAGGATCAACAGCCAGGAGCGCCAGGATGTTTGGCGTGCTTGCTGCAGCATCAGGCGCGGTTGATGCCAGACCAGCAGGAGCGCGGCAGCACAGAGGTTCCCAGCGAGCAGGGCATTCCATGGGTTCCATGGAACGAGCACATGGGCCACACCGGGGCCCAGGGCCATGGCATTGATCACAAACAAGGAGATCACCACCGGTCGCATCGATGCCATGGAGCGCGACACCAGCACTTCGAGCTGAGGCGACATCAGCCCTTTTATCGCCATCACTGCAGTGCGAACAGCAGCACATCGCTGTTGTCGCAATGGCTTTGCAGGATCTTGAGATTGGTCGATGATCCCTTGAACCCCAGCCCGTCACCTTTGCGCAAGCGAATGCTTGTTGCTGATGGTCGCGGCAGCTCAATCTCGCCCTCAATCACCTGGATCCAGCCGCGCTCGATGGATTGGGCAGGCCACGCCAGGGTCTGACCAGCTCTGGGCTGGGCGCGCCAAAGGCTCACTGCACGCTCGATGGCCATCACCGAGGGGGCGTTTGGGGCCAGTAGGGGCGTCCAGGTGTTGGCTTCGATGCTGAGGGTCCGCTGTTCGTAGGCCGGTGAGAGTCCTTCCTCGCTGGGCTCGATCCAGATCTGCAGCAGACGGCAAGCCTCATGGCCTTCATTGATCTCGGAGTGAACGATGCCGGTGCCAGCGCTCATGCGCTGGACATCGCCTGCGTTGATCACGCCGCTGTTGCCCATGGAATCCCGATGGTTCAACTGGCCCTGGATCATCACGGTGATGATTTCCATGTCGCGGTGCGGGTGCATGCCAAAGCCCCGACCTGCCGCAATCGTGTCGTCGTTGATCACGCGCAGGGGGCCATAGCCCATCCAGTCAGGGGAGTAGTGGCCTGCAAACGAGAAGCTGTGCCAAGACTCGAGCCAGTCGTTGCTGCTGTGGAAGCGGTCTTCGGCGCGGCGCAGCAGCACATCGGGGATGGTATCGGCTGGAAGTGAAACCGGTTCACGCATGGGGGAGGGATGGAATCGGTTGCTCAGAGGCTCAGCGGTGTCATCTGCATCAGCCGGTTCAGCAGATCCTGCAGGGAGCTGTCCCGGGGTGGACGGTTCTGGTTGCCTGCCAGGGTGCGGCCCACAACCTGGGCACCGAGATGGGTGAGCTGGGTGCGCAACACCATCAGCAGTTCGATGCCAGGGCCTCCAGAGAAGCTGGCCATGGCCACGGGCCGGCCGTTGAACAGGGCACGGAAATCGTCCCCCTGCACCGACAGCCAGGCGATGGCGCTGGTGAGCACCGGGGGGATCGACCCGTTGTACTCAGGAGCACAGATTACCCAGCGTGGGGCTCCCATCAGTTGCTCATGCAGGGGGCGGACACCGTCGGGGATTCCCTGGTCCTTCACCCGTGGGGTGAACAGCGGCAGATCCAGAGTGGTGAGATCCAACAGATCAGCAGACTTGCCTTGTGCTTTGGCTTCGTCGACGAAACGCTGCGCCAACTTCAGGTTCTCACCATTGCTGGCGGCGATCACCAGAACATCGGGATTGCTGGCGGTGCTCATGACCGGATGATCCGTTGAAGACACTGCATTGTGTCTGGTTTTTTGAGGGCTTGCCCGAATTCATCCAGCCAGGCTCAGTAGTTCGCGCCACTGCGGCGATGGTGCACGGCGGTGTTGGCCTCACTGTCGAACAGGCCGCCATGGAGCACTTCTGCATACACCAGCCAGTGATCACCGCATTCCATCCGCTGCTTCACCTCTGCGTCCATCCAGGCCAGGGCTTCGGGCAGCAGCGGCTGCTCGGAGGGACTCAACTGCAGGTCAAGGCCTTCAAAACGATCGGCGCCGGGCTCGAAGGGTTGGAGGAACTGCTTCATCGGCCCGCTTTCCCGGCCTTCCGCCAGCACATTGAGAGCAAAGCGATCGCCTTTGTGCAGCAAGGCCTCCACAGCCCGGTCTTTGGCCACTGCCACGGTGATCCCCGGTGGCGTGAAGCTGGCCTGGCTCACCCAGCTGGCCACCATGGCGCCACTGAGGGAACCCTTGCGGGTTGTGAGCACGCAAAGGGAGCCCACCACCCGTCCGAGGGCCAGCACGGCCGGGTCACTGCGACTCTCACGCAGACCACCACCACCGCGTCGCTGTTGTTTGCGCTGTTCCTGGCGCAGGGAACGGCCGAAGCGCGTTCCGGTTTCCTCAAGGGTGCGCACGGTGGCGGCATCAGGACTGAATTTGATCCGGATCGGATCGAAGGCGAAACGGAAGCCACCGTCCCTGAGTTTGGTTTCCAGGAGGTCGATCGCTTCGCCGCTCCAGCCGAAGCTGCCGAAGACACCAACGGGCTTGCTGCGGTCTCCCTCAGCCAGCAGGGTGCCGAGGGCCGACACGATTGGCGTGGGGGCATGACCTCCCAGTGTGGGCGAGCCGATCAGTAAGCCATCGGCCATTTGAATCGTGCGCACCAGCTCATCGGCTGGCGTGAATTCGCAGTTCAGGCTTGTGACGCGCACGCCTGTGCGGCTCACTCCCTGGGCGAGGGCATCGGCGATCGCTGCCGTGTTGCCGTAAGCGCTGGCAAACAGAAGGGCGACCGAGAGGGACGCCTGCTGCTGGCTTTCACCCCAGCGCCGGTAGTCGTTGAACAGGCTGCGCCAGCTGGTGTCGATCGCTGGCCCATGGCCGGGGGCCACGGTGCGGATGTCCAGTTCCTCCAGCCGTTCCACCAGGGCATCCACCTGGCTGGCCATCGGTGCCATCAGGCAGTCGTAGAAATGGCGGCGCTCCTCCTCGGTCTCACTGCGGTTCGACTCGGCCCAAGCCGATGTGCAGATGTGGGCGCTGAAGAGCTTGTCGCTCATCAGCAATCCGAGGGTCTCCTCGAACGCCAGCAGTCCACCTGGCCAACGAGGGGTGGGTGCTGGAAGCACCTGCAGCTGATGACCGTGACTCACCGGGAGCGTCTGCTCCTGACGAATCACGTGGATCTCCGGGAGATCGGGCAGTGGCGGCTGGGGGGTGTCATCGCCCGGGGCCGGTGGGCGGCGCAGGCTCCACAACTCCCGCAGCAGTTTTGCTCCTGCATTGGAGGCCACCAGTTCCAGGCCGGAATAAGCGCAAGCCAGATCCCTGAGCAGGGCCACGCGGTTGGGATTCACATGACCCACCACCACCACCAGCTTGGCCGCGGGGTCTGGAAGGGCCTGGTGAAGCACCGGCAAAAAAACAGACGCGTAGGCCGCTCCCGGTGGGTGCACCAAAACAGCGGCTTGCCTGACGCCGGACGGGTCAGGGCCGGCTGCGAAGAGGAAGCTGTTGGCCGTGCTTCCCCGTTCCAGGGCGTATTCCAGTTCGAATCGCGAGCGCTGGGGGCTCAGGCCGCGAAAACAGCACAGGCCCTCGGCAATTGGCAGTGTGATCATCTGCCGTTCCGTGCTGGTCGCTGCAGGAGACACGGACGTCGCCATCAGTAGTGATTCCCCACTTTGCGGTGATGCACCGCTGTGATGGCATCCGCGTCGGCCACATTGCCTTGCTCCACCTCGGCATAGATGATCCAGTGGTCGGGTCCTTCGAGCCGCTGCTCAACTCGGCAGCCCAGATAAGCCAGTGCATCACCGAGCACCGGGCCGCCCTGGGCCTCGTTCTCAAGAACATTCACCCCTGCAAACCGATCGGCCCCGGGCGGGAAGCGCTTGAGGAAATGGCGCATCAGCTGCTGGTGGTTGTCGTCGCGCAGGATGTTGAGAACAAAGCGGTCACCGACCTGCAGGAGCGCTTCGATCGCCCGGTCTTTGGCCACCGCCACGGTGATCCCCGGTGGCGTGAAGCTGGCCTGGCTCACCCAGCTGGCCACCATGGCGCTGCGCCGCAGGCTTTCCCCCTCGCCCTGACTGGCGGTCACCACATACAAACCGCCGCTGAGACGGCCCAGGGCCTTGTCCAGGTCACCGTCGAGGCTTTTCATGGCCGCGATGGTTTTCTCCCGGGTGAGCAGTTGTCCGAGATCGGTTCCTGCTTCTTCGCAGCGTTGGTAATCCGCACCTGAGGGAAGCTGGCGAATGCGCAGGGGGGCAAAGGCCGTTTTTTGGCCTTGAGCCCGCAGCTGATCGGCCACGGCATCGATGGGCTCGTCATTGCCGCCAAAGGCGTCGTACACCCCCACCAGCTGTTTGCTGTGCAGTGCCGCCAGCAGGGTGCCGATGCTGCTCTGCAGCTCCGCATCCGGTTCGGCTGGCCAGGTGGGAACGACCACCGCCTTGGCCTCACCCACCAGTGCCGACAGTTCCTGGGCATCGGTTGCGCGCAGGTCAACGAGCTGAACCTGGGCCTCGGCCTTGCCGATGCCATGGGCGATGGCCTGACTGAGGCGATCACTGAACCCGTATTGGCTCAGATAAAGCACGGCCGCGTAGCTGTCGCCCTTGCTGCGCTGGCTGCTCCATTCCCGGTAGTCATTGAGCCAATGGCTGAGGTGTTGGCGCAGAAGCGGTCCGTGACCCACCGCGATGGTGTTGATCGCCGGCAGCCCATCCATGCGTTTCATGGCTTGAAGCACGCTGCGGGCATTCGGACCCATCAGGCACTCGTAGTAGAAGCGAAAGTCGGGTGCGATGGCCCCGGGGTCGCTGTCGAACAGCTCCTCCGAGCAGTAGTGCAATCCGAAAGCGTCGCAGGTGTAAAGGATGCCGCTGCCGTGATCGAAGGAAAAGATCGTGTCGGGCCAATGCAGGTTGGGAGCGCTGAGAAATTCGAAGCGATGCTCCACTCCGCTCTCGGGGTTTGCTCCGAGATCCAGGCTGTCGCCACTTTTCACGGCGCGGGAGCGGAACGGACGGTGCACCTGATCCTTCAGAAACTGGAGGGCCACCTTTGAGCCCACAATTTCGATCTCGGGATTGAGATCGAGAAGATCAGCGATCAAGCCGGAGTGGTCGGGCTCCGTATGGCTCACGATCAGGTGATCGATGGCCTGCGGGTCGATCTGCTCCTGCAGCAGGGGAATCCAGCTGTCGCGGAATTTGGCGTGACTGGTGTCGATCAGCGCTGTTCGCTCGCCCCGCACCAAAAAGGCGTTGTAGGTGGTGCCGTTGCGGAGGCCGAACTCGATGTCGAAGCGGCTGCGATCCCAGTCAAGGGAACGGATGGCTGTGCTGTCGGATGCGATGGCCTGGCACTGAAGGCTCAAACGTCCGGCGACGGCCTGGGTGGAGGCGGCCATGGCTGCAATCTCGACGGTTCTCGACTGTAAGAACTCCGGGTTGGAAGATGGCACGCAGTGCGATTTGCTGTCATGACCTCCAGCGCCGCTGCCGCGATCTCCGGATTGCGGCGCAGCATCGGTCCCGGGATCCTGCTTGCGGGGGCCTGCATCGGCGGGTCCCACCTGATGTCGTCCACCACGGCAGGGGCCCGTTTCGGCTTCGCTCTTTTGGGCCTGATCCTGCTCACCAACCTGATCAAGTACCCCTTCCTCAGAGTGGGCAGTCGCTTCACTGCCGTGACCGGGCTGTCGCTGCTGGAGGGATTTCAGCAGCGCAACAGGACTTATCTGCCGGTGTATCTGCTGGTGAGTCTGTTCACCGGCACATTCACGATCGCTGCGGTGAGTTTTGTTGCTGGTCTGTTGCTCACCAATGTGCCGGTTCTGGCCCAGTTCGACCCTTTTGCCCTGGCGATTGCCGTGCTGGCGAGCTGTGGGTTGATTCTGTTCATGGGCAAGTACAGGGCTCTCGATCGGCTCTCCAAGTTGCTGGTGGCTCTGCTCACCCTGCTCACGGGAGTGGCGGCGTTGTCGCTGTTGCTGCGAGGGCCTGCAGGAGATGTGGCGTCCAGTTGGCTGGCGGCCGATCCCTCGCCCTGGCAGATGGCCGACCTCGGTTTTCTCATCCCTCTGATGGGCTGGATGCCAGGACCGGTGGAAATGTGCGTGTGGCCGTCGCTCTGGATGTTTTCCCGCGCTCGTGACAGCCAGCACACCGCTTCGCTGCAGGAAGCGGAAACGGATTTCAATCTCGGTTACGGCATCACGGTGCTCACGGCAGTGTTTTTCGTGATCCTGGGTGCTTACACCATGTATGGAAGCGGTGATGGCCTCTTCCAGGGCAGTGGCGTTGCGTTTGCTCAGAACCTCATCCGTCTGTACACCGAGGCGATGGGGTCCTGGGCCGCCTGGATCATCATTCCAGCGGCCTTCGCCGCCATGTTCAGCACCACGCTCACCTGCCTGGATGCCTACCCCCGCAGCATTTCAGCGATTCAGGGGCTCTTGCAGGGCGTGGATCGGGGCGATGCCGCTCCGGGCCCCCAGAGCCGACGGATTGGACTCTGGATTGGTCTGCATCTGCTGGCGGCCCTGGCGGCGCTGCTCTGGGCCTACAGCGGTGGCATCACGGTGAAGGACTTCGTGTTCGGTGCAATGACGGGCAGCTTCCTGGCGGCTCCGGTGTTCGCCTGGATGGCCATGGACACGATGAACTGCGAGCTGGTGGCCAGTGAGCATCGCGATGGCCCCTTGATGCGCGGCCTCAGTTGGTTTGGCCTGGTGTTTCTGATCGGTTTCAGCCTGCTGTTTCTCGGTTGGTCCCTCACGCGCTGAGCTCAAAAAAAACCCCCATCCATGGATGGGGGGTTGGATCTCTCGTTCTCCAGGCATTCACCTCAGGCCCCTGGCTCAGGGGTCCATCGTTCAGGCGTCGACGGCCACCGTCACACTGGTGTGGCTCTGGGCCTTCGCGGCGGTGATCTCCAGCACGCCATCCCGGTAACTGGCCTGAACAGCATCGCGGTTCAACCCCTGGCCGAAACGGAAGCTGCGGCTCCAGGTGCCGTAGCGGAACTCGCTCAGCCGGGCTGTTTCGTCGTTTGCGTTCTCATCTGCAATGTTCGTGCTGGCAGGACGGCGACGTTCGGCACTGACGCTGAGGGTGCGATCGGTGGCTTTGACGTCGATCGAGTCGCGGCTCACGCCAGGCAACTCCAAGCGCACGGTGTAGTGATCGGCCGTTTCGTGGATCTCTGCTGCTGGAACACGTTCAGCCTGCGACAGCTGCTGATCCAGTCGTTCAAAGAGATCGAATGGTGATTGACGAAGGGTGATCATGAGTAACTCCTCAGGAACGTGATGTGGTGGGTGTTTGCATCACCCGCAACGACAATCTGCGTGTTGTTGATCAATCTGATCAGGGTGAGAACCGTCCTTTTTTGTACGGTCTGAACCACTCAGTTCGGTTGTTACAACTTGGATGTCGTGTGAACCGAACAGTGGATGTGCTGATTACAGCCACCACCAACTGGAGAACGCTGCCGCCTGCCCGCAACGCCGTCCTTCCTCATCCCAGAGCGTCCAGATCCGGGCGTTGCGAATCATGAATTGCCGCCCGCAGCGATCCACGCGAATGCCGCTGTAGGTGTTGATCGCGTCGCGCGCGAGGGCCTGCCTGAGAGAGGCCGCCCGTTCCTTCCGTTCCGACTGCGCAGCGGTGAGACGCGATGGCATGCCGACCATCTCGTTCCAGGGCCGCTTCCAAAGCCTGAGGGCGGTGGCGTTGGCGTAAGTCAGGGCTGGGTCGCCTGCGTTGTTGTGGGCCAGCACGGCCATGCTGCTGTTGAACAGCTCCTGCGCAGTCAGGCGTCGGGATGTCCCTGGACGGTCGCTGGCCAGCAGAGGGCAGTCGAAGGCGCGCCGATGGGAGAGCAGAAGAATCGAAACCAGGCCCTGCATCTCCAGGGCCTGCCAGGGGGCGGTTTCAGGCACCTGCTGTCATGGCTTCCACCATGGCCTGTTGCGCAAGCGCTTGCCCCTGTTCCCTGAGATGGGAGAGGAAGCGCGGCCGCGCCTCAGGAAAGCGCGGTTCTTCGGCCAGGGGGAGATCCCCGGCCGCATCCAGGCCGGTGTCGCCCTCCATCGCCGGTGTGATCACCACAAGATCACCGTCCAGGCTCGCGTCGTAGCGCCACCAGAGCGTGGGATCGAGAACAGCCGGGTGGGGAGGCGGCGGTGTGTCGTCCGTTGCCGTGACGGCATCCGTGGTGGCGCCCTCGCTGTCTGGCTCAGCGCTGGTCGCCTTGGCTTCCAGGGCCTTCAAGCGATGGTCAGCCAGGTCTTCCAAAAGCTTGGCTCGCGTGCGTCCCCGCAACTGGAACAGCACGAATGGATCCTCGCTGAACCGCTCTCCCATCAGGAAGTACACCGCACTGATGTGCTTGCAGGGATTGGCTTTGTCGGGGCAACTGCACTCGCTGCGCACCTCCTGAAGCTTGAAGGGGAACAGCCGCCGGCCGCTGGCGGCGAAGGCACGTTCGATATCGGACGGCATGATGCCGGCCAGTAATTGGGCGGACCAGCGCGCCTTCTGTGTCAGAGCCTCCAGCACGTAGCCCCAGTCCTCATCGCTGAGCACGTCGAGCCAGAGCTTCACCTTGTAGGGGTCTTCGCCGGTGCCCTGCACCCTGGCGTGCACCCGTCGTCCCTCGAAGCGAATCGAGGTCACGTGCCCTTCGCGGGCATAGGCCCAGGCGCGCTCCAGGCGCTTTTTAAAGCGGTAGGAGTTGATCAACTCCATCCACTGCTCCACCCACCAAGGCTGCTGACCGAGGCCGTCGTCCCCGAGGGAGGTGTTGATGCCGGTTCCGTTGGGTGTGATCGTCATGGGTTGCGCGTCTCGTTGGTTTCCAGGCTCACCAGCTCCTTGAGTTGGCCCATGTCGAGGCCACCGAGCCACTCCTCGCCCGAACCCACGATGTCTTCCGCCAGTCTGGACTTCTCCCGGATCATCCGGTCGATCTTCTCTTCCACCGAACCACTGGTGATGAATTTGTGCACCATCACCCGGTTGGTCTGGCCGATGCGATAGGCACGGTCCGTGGCCTGGTTCTCGACTGCTGGATTCCACCAGCGGTCGATATGGAACACGTGGCTGGCCCGGGTGAGGTTCAGTCCCACTCCGCCGGCCTTCAGGGACAGCAAGAAGAGCTGGGGGCCACGTGGGTCCTCCTGGAAGCGATCCACCATGGCCTGACGTTCTCCCTTGCTGGTGCTGCCGCTCAGGAACGGCACCTCGCTGCGCCAGCGGCGTTGCAGGTAGCCCTGCAGCAGGTGCCCCCATTCCGCGAACTGGGTGAACAGCAGGGCTCGATCCCCCGCTTCAATCACTTCATCAAGGATTTCTTCGAGCCGCTGCAACTTCACCGATCGCTGCAGGAAGTCGTCGCTTGCCACCTCTTCCTTCAAGGCCAGAGCCGGGTGATTGCAGATCTGTTTGAGGCGCGTCAGCAGTCCCAGCACCTGGCCGTGGCGTTTGCCACGCGGCGCGCGGGCGATGGCATCGAGGGTGTCTTCCACGGTTTTCGCATACAGGGATTTCTGTTCCTTGCTCAGGCCCACCCATTCACTCAACTCCACTTTTTCGGGCAGGTCGGAGATGATCGCCTTGTCGGTTTTCAAACGCCGCAGGATGAACGGCCCCACCCGCGATTTGAGATCGCGCAACGACGACATATCGCCATAACGCTCGATCGGCATGCGGTAGCGCTGCCGGAAAAACTCCTCTTCCCCGAGCACGCTCGGATTGAGGAAATCCATCAGGGCCCAGAGCTCGCTCACCCTGTTCTCAACCGGCGTGCCGGTGAGAGCGATGCGAAATCTTGATCCCTTACGAGTTCTCGCCAGATCACGGGCGGCCTGGCTCTGCTTGGCCGAAGGGTTTTTGATCGCCTGGGCTTCATCGATCACGGTGCCCAGCCAGTCGAAACTCTCCAGAAGCTCGCTGTCCCTCTGCAGCAGCCCGTAGCTGGTGAGCACCAGGTCAACGTCTTTCAGGGCTTTTTTGAGAGCTGCTGGGGTGGAGGGGCGCTTGGGGCCGTAGTGCTCAAGAACCGTGAGCTCGGGGGTGAAGGCCGCGGCTTCCCGCTTCCAATTGGTGAGCACGGAGGTGGGCGCCACCAGCAGCACTGGCCGTTTCAGTTCCTTTTCCATCTTCAGGTGCTGGAGGAAGGCCAGCAGCTGGATTGTTTTGCCCAGGCCCATGTCGTCGGCGAGGCAGGCTCCCTGATCGAAGCGGTGCAGGAAGGCCAGCCAACCCAAACCGCGCTCCTGATAGGGCCGAAGCTGACCGCAGAAGCCCTCGGGTGCAGGCAGCGGATCCGGCGCTTTCTGCTGGTGGTATTGCTCCAAGACCCCTTGCAGGCGTGGGCCTGCGTCGAAGGCATGCACCGGCAGGCGCATCAAGGTGTCCCCTTCACTGGCGGTGAGGCGAAGGGCGTCGTCCAGGCTCAGATCTGGGTTGGCGGCACAGAAGCGTTCGGCGTTCTTGAGATCGTTGGGCCTGAGCTCGATCCAGGCTCCCTTGTGGCGCACGAGGGGACTGCGCTTGCCGGCCAGCCGCTCCAGCTCCCGCAGCGTCAGGGTGACGCCGCCGATCATGAGCTCCCAGCTCCAATCGAGATTTTCCCCGAGCGTGAACCCGCGCGAGCGTTCCGGTAGCTCAGCCTTAATCGCCAGGCCAAGACGGCTGGCCAGGCCTCCCGAGAGGCTGGGGGGGAGGTCCACACCCACGCCCACGTCCCGCAGTTGACGAGCGGCGGTGCGCACCAGCACGAAGGCTTCCGCCGGGGTGAGCTGCATGGCTTCCGGCGTGGCGCTCTCCAGGCCCCGTTCGATCGGGGCGAACACCGTGAGAGCGCGGCCCATGCCCTCGAGCAGCACCTCACCGGGATGCTCCACAGGAATTTCCCCGAGTTGCAGGCCTCCAGGCCCAGCCGCCCAAGCTGCTCCTGCTGGCACTTTCAGCGTTGGATCGGCTTCGGCCTGCAGGTAGAAGCGCAGATCCCAGAGCTCTTCACCCTCGTTGGGGGTGGCCAGTTCAAGGCAGGCCCTGGCGGCCGCCACGTTGCCCGCCACTCCCTCGCGCCAGTGATGGCTGGCGGTGGCCAGGCGTTCGGCATCTTCGTCGTTCAGATCGATTACCCCGGTGTCTGAACTCAGGGCGTTTTCCCAGGCGCAGAGCAGGGGGTCGAGCCCCTCGTCATCGGGATGGAAGCCCTTGCGCAGCTGGGCATCCACCAGGTCCTCCAGCAATGTCGCCACCCGCAAGCGGCCGCTGCGGGGACGACAGCAGGCCACGGGATTGGCAGCGCGCATGGCTTCGGGCCGCAGCCTGGTGATGCGATTGCTGCGTTTGCCTGTGGGCTCTCTCCAGGGCAAAGCACAGGTGGCCACCAGGGGCAGACGGGCGGCCAGGTCCTCGAGCCGGCGCCGATCGTCTTCCCGGTTGAGCAGTGGGACCCAGCGGGCGCGGTGGGGATACCCTTCCCCACGGCTCAATTCCACCTGGGGCAGCCAGCGCCCCCGAGCCACCAGGCTGAGGGCCCAT
Organism: Synechococcus sp. WH 7803; assembly: GCA_000063505.1. Classification (GTDB taxonomy): domain Bacteria; phylum Cyanobacteriota; class Cyanobacteriia; order PCC-6307; family Cyanobiaceae; genus Synechococcus_C. The sequence goes on along the minus strand of CT971583.1, from coordinate 2,229,692 downwards.
CGCTGCATGTGGCTCCACCAGCGCAGTTCGTCGGCCAGATCAGGGTGATGGCCTGAGAGGGGAAGTTTGGCCAGCCATGCCGTGGCCGCCATCGGTTCGATCGCCAGCCCCTGCACCTGCCAAGGCCACCACTCGGTGGTTTTCGGAATCGGTTCGCCGGCTTGCAGCGGCAGCCCGCACCAGGGGGGCTGCTCCTCTATTTGGGGGGTGGCGGCAGCCGAGCCCCGGGGCCGTCGTGGTTTCACACTGCGGCTCGGCAGGGTGAGGCATGCGGTGGCGTCGATGATGCCGTCTGGGAGCAGATCGCGCTCCGTGAGCCAGGCGCGCAGATCCTCCGCACTCAGGGTGAAGGGATGAAGGGCCGGGGTGGCTCCGGGGCCGAGCGGCTCGGCCACACGCCAGGTGTCAGCCCACACCAGCAGGGCAGCCCGACCGGAGCTGCTGGGGGTGCGGATGGCGGGTAGCCAGGTGGCGTGCAGCAGGCTCATGGCCGCGACGCAGACAACATGCGTTGGGTTCCGTGGAGCAGGAGCGCACTGCCGATCAGTGGCAGCCACCCCACGAGGAGATCCACTCCCAATGATGCCAGGGCGCCGGAACCCCCCCAGGGAATCGCAAGGGGCATGCCGAGGCTGCGCACTCCGCAGATCGCGCCCACCAATCCCGCCTGCAGGTGGGAATCCTCTGGATCAACCCGTTCGAGATGAAAGGCGAGCAGCCCATAGAAGAGCCCGCAGCCCGTGGATCGCACCGCTTGCTCCACGCCGAAGGCAAGACTGATCAGCCCTGCGCTGAGTCCAGCCAGCAGGGCCCAGCACACTGAGCGCCAGCGCAGGTCTGCACGGCTCAGGGGCTTGCTGCTTTCCGCGCTGCTGTCGGCCAACGTGATCGGCGGCTGAAAGGCGATCATGGCTGCTGGACCCGCTTTTCGAGCCCGAACCCGCCATGGCTGTTGCACGATCGTCGCGAACCGATGCAGCGCGTCCCCGCACGGGTGCGGAGATCCGAGACGCCTTTCTGGCCTTTTTTGAGGAGCGCGGCCACAAGCGCATGCCCAGCGCGTCGTTGGTGCCGGAAGACCCCACGGTGTTGCTCACGATCGCGGGGATGCTGCCGTTCAAACCGATCTTCCTCGGCCAGCAGGAGCGTCCAGCCCCCTGTGCCACCAGCTCCCAGAAGTGCATTCGCACCAACGACATCGAGAACGTGGGGCGCACGGCCCGGCACCACACCTTCTTCGAGATGCTGGGCAACTTCTCGTTTGGTGATTACTTCAAGCAACAGGCGATCGAGTGGGCCTGGGAACTGAGCACAGGTGTGTTCGGGCTCGACCCCAAGAATCTGGTGGTGAGCGTCTTCCGCGACGACGACGAAGCGGAGCAGATCTGGCGTGAGGTGGTGGGGGTGAACCCCAAGCGGATCATCCGCATGGATGAGGAAGACAACTTCTGGGCCTCCGGTCCCACCGGACCGTGTGGGCCCTGTTCGGAGATCTACTACGACTTCAAACCCGAACTGGGTGATGACGGCATCGATCTGGAAGACGACGACCGCTTCATCGAGTTCTACAACCTGGTGTTCATGCAGTCGAACCGCGATGCGGAGGGCACGCTCACCCCACTGGCGAACCGCAACATCGACACCGGCATGGGTCTGGAACGCATGGCCCAGATCCTGCAGAAGGTTCCCAACAATTACGAAACCGATCTGATCTTCCCGCTGATTCAGGCGGCGGCTGAGCGGGCCGGCGTGGACTATCACCAGCTCGATGAGAAGGGCAAAACGTCGCTCAAGGTGATCGGTGATCACAGCCGAGCGGTCACCCAGCTGATCAGCGATGGCGTCACCGCCAGCAACCTGGGCCGCGGCTACATCCTGCGCCGCCTACTGCGCCGGGTGGTGCGCCATGGCCGCCTCCTGGGTATCGACAAGCCGTTTCTTCAGGCCATGGGTGAGGCCTCCATCGCCCTGATGCAATCCGCCCACCCACAGCTGAGTGAGCGTCGTGAGGTGATCCTTGCCGAACTGCAACGGGAAGAAGCCCGTTTCCTGGAAACGCTGGAACGTGGCGAGAAGTTGCTCGCGGATGTGCTGGCTGCCAAGCCGAAGCAGATCAGTGGTGAGCAGGCCTTTGAGCTTTACGACACCTATGGCTTCCCCCTGGAGCTCACCCAGGAAATCGCTGAAGAGCACGGCCTTGCGGTGGACCTTGCCGGCTTTGAGACGGCGATGGAGCAACAGCGCCAGCGTGCGAAAGCGGCCGCAGTGAGCATTGATCTCACCCTTCAAGACGCGATCGATCAGGTGGCTGCAGGTCTGCAAGACACCGAATTCCGGGGCTATGAGCAGCTGGAACAGAGCAGCAGCATTCAGGCCCTGGTGGTGAACGGTGAGCCGGCGCAGAGCGCTGTTGCTGGTGATGCCGTTCAGGTGGTGCTCGATGTCACGCCGTTCTATGGCGAAGGCGGTGGCCAGATCGGTGATCGCGGCACCCTGGTGGCGGATGGCCAGGCCGGTGATGGCCTGATCGTGATGGTCGAGTCGGTGAGCCGCAATCGCAGTGTGTTTGTGCACAGCGGGCGTGTGCAGCGTGGTGCGCTGGCGGTGGGCGATGTGGTGCATGGCCGGGTGGATCGTGCCTGCCGCCGCCGGGCCCAGGCCAACCACACCGCCACCCACCTGTTGCAGGCAGCGCTCAAACAGGAGGTGGACCCCGGCATCGGTCAGGCCGGTTCTCTGGTGAGTTTTGATCGCCTGCGCTTTGATTTCCACTGCCCGCGCGCTGTCACTGCCGAAGAGCTGGAGCGCATTGAGAGCTTGATCAACGGCTGGATCGCCGATGCTCATGCGCTTGAGGTTCAGGAGATGGCGATCGAGAAGGCCAAGGCCGCCGGCGCGGTGGCGATGTTTGGTGAGAAATATGCCGATGTGGTGCGTGTGGTGGATGTGCCGGGTGTGTCGATGGAGCTCTGCGGCGGCACCCATGTGGCCAACACCGCGGAAATCGGCCTGTTCAAGATCGTGAGTGAAAGCGGTGTGGCTGCCGGCATTCGCCGCATCGAGGCCGTGGCTGGTGCTGCGGTGCTGCCCTATCTCAATGAGCGTGATGCGGTGGTGAAGCAGCTGGGTGAGCGCTTCAAGGCCCAACCCGGCGAGATCATCGAACGGGTGACGGCCTTGCAGGACGAGCTCAAGGCCACGGGCAAGGCGCTGGCCGCGGCGCAGGCTGAGCTGGCGGTGGCCAAGTCAGCAGCTTTGGCCACGAAGGCGGTGGCTGTGGGTGACTTCCAGCTGCTGGTGGAGCGGCTTGATGGTGTGGATGGCACTGGGCTGCAGGGGGCTGCGCAGAGCCTTGCTGATCAGCTCGGTGATGGTGCTGCAGTGGTGCTAGGTGGTCTGCCGGATCCTGCCGATCAGGGCAAGGTGATCCTGGTGGCGGCCTTCGGCAAGGCGGTGATTGCCCAAGGCCAGCAGGCCGGCAAGTTCATCGGTGGCATCGCCAAGCTCTGTGGCGGCGGCGGCGGCGGTCGGCCCAACCTGGCGCAGGCTGGGGGCCGTGATGGGGCTGCTCTGGCTAGCGCGTTAGAGGCGGCATCGCATCAATTGAGGGAGTCTCTTTGATCCCTATGAGTCACGATGTTGAAACGTGGCTCTCTTTCTGAATGCTCGAGATCTCCCTGCCTTCAGATCAACCCTTTCAGTTGCTGATCTTGCTGATTCTTGGTCATTTTCTGGCTGACTTTCCGCTCCAAGGAGATCGGATGGCCGTTGAAAAGTGTCCAGGAAACGATGTTGTTCTCGATTGGCGTTGGTGGCTTTCGGCCCATGCGGCGACCCACGGATTCGTCGTGGCATTGCTCACAGGCGTTCCCGTTCTTGGCTTGGCTGAAACTTTTTTTCATGCCGCAATTGATTATGGCAAATGTCGTTTCCGATACACGCTCATTGTTGATCAGCTCATGCACTGGGGGTGCAAGTTGGTTTGGGTCATGCTTCTGACAAACTGGTCTTAGGCCCTAGCTGTGGTTCAAAGCACCGTGATGCTGTTGTTTTTGCTGGTTTTGCTATGGCTGCTCACCTTTGTGCTGGGTCGTGCCCGTCGTTCGGAGAGGTTTAAGTTTGCTCAGTGGATTCCGGGAATGTTGTTTTTCCGGATTGCCTTAACGGCAGCTGTGTTGAGCCGCCTGCTGTTGATGTTTGAACAGCAGGGAGAGGTGCTCGTCTGGCTGCGATTGGTCGAGAGTGCTGCTCTCTATGTGGCTTTTGTGGAGTTCTCGCTCGACCTGCTCTGGATCGTTTTGGCCAGGGTGAGCTCGCGAAAAGTGGCACCGCCAAGACTTTTGAAAGATCTACTGCTTGTTGTGGCAGTGCTCTTGGCTGTTGCCGTCCAGCTTCAGAGCCGAGGTTTGTTGACCACGTTGGGCTCTGCTGCTGTTTTGGGTGGTCTGGCGTTCGTTGTGGGTCCAGGAACTGCCTCTCAAATTAGTAATATTTCTTCTGCGCTCACCTTTCAGGCTGAGCGACAATTTTCAGTGGGTGATTGGGTGGATATCGATGGTTCTGTTGGGCGTGTTGAAACCGTCACTTGGAACAGTACATATTTGTACGATAATATCCAAGATCGAATTATTATTCTGCCGAATTCGCTGATTGATTCCAGTAAGGTCGTTAATTTCTCTAAGCCGGCGTCAAATCGATACCGTGTCGATGTTGAGATGGGATTGCCTTACGAGGCTCCTCCCCAGAAAATTATTTCTATTTTGCTCGATGTTTTGGAGAATCAGCCTGGCGTCGTTCGCTCCGCGCCATGTCATGTGTTAGTTGAGTCGTTTGCAGACTCATCAATCAATTATAAGTTAAAGTTTTTTATTTCTAATTACGCTGAGCGACATGCTGTTAAATCGGATATTTTTTCAAATGCATGGTATGCGGTTCATCGAGCTGGATATTCGTTCCCATTTCCTGTTGAAGATGTGAGGACGTTTGCTGAGACCGAACGTAGAGATGCAGATCTATTGCAACAGGTGCAAAAGGAGAGTTTTGCGGTTTTGCGCCGTGAGCCGCTCTTCGCCTCGCTCACGGATGCTCAGATCAGAGACATTGTTGTGCACGATGCTGCTTTGGCGTTTGGCGATTCTGAGGTGATTGTTCGAGAAGGGGATGTTGGAGATTCGATGTACGTTGTTCTCGAAGGAACCTGCTCTGTGCAGGTGAAGGCCAGTGGTGGGCCACAAGAGCAGATTCTGCTTGCTGAGTTGCGTCAGGGAGCTGTGTTTGGTGAAATGGCTGCGCTCACCGATGAGCCCCGCAAGGCATCGGTCTTGGCCAAGGGGCATGTGACGGTGCAGACAATCAGTCAGCGCATGATCAATGATCAGTTCCTGAAAAACGGTGATGCCATGGAAGCCTTTGCAGCGGTTATGGCGAAACGAGAAGCACGCCGACGCGAGTTCTCGGTCGACCAAACTCAGACTTACGAGCTTGATCTGATCGAGCGGATGCGCAAGACCTTTGCGCGACTGTTTGCTGCCAGTTGACACGACACAGATGCATTGGTGCCTCGGCTTGTGTTTTGGACAGTCGACTGGATTGTTGCCAAAGTGATAAATGGTGGACACTCCTCGGCATATGGGTCGCTTTTCAGTTCGATCAACGTTGCTTTCCGCTGCCGTTGGCCTGGTCACGTGCAGTGGCTTCGCGGTGATGGTCGAAGCTCAGGCCAATCCACGCAGCACCTTCCCTGGTCGTCGTGTGGGAGGAGGAACCCGGGGTGAATGCAGTGCGCGTTCGCTGATTCACCTGGTTCCTGAAAGCAGTGTCTATGCCCCTGGCTCCTCAGGGCTGATAGGCCTCTTACAGGGTCCGTCGTCCAGCCCCGTGAGCTTAACGGTGAGTTTTAAGCCTGAAAATGGCTCCGAAGAGTCAACACGCACCCTGCCAGCCACACCTGCCAACATCGTTTTAATGGCAGCGAAGCTTCAAAGCTCGACTGTTTGGGAGTCGAGTTTCAATTGCAACTCGGGCGAGAGAGGAAACAATTCGGATCCCATGGCATTTGTTCAAGCCATAGCACCTCCAGCACTGAGTTTGTTGGTGTTGGATGTTGAGCCCAGCGATCAGCCCATTCAGAAGTCTCTGAATTCGCTGCAAACTCAATGTGGAAAAACTGTGTCCACGTCTCAGGCCATGGCCCAATTCGGGCTTTCTGATCTCATCACTGAGGAATGGCCAAAGCAGCTGCCAGTTCGTTGTCTTTCCTAAATGTTAGAAGATAATTGCTAATCGCTAAAGTCGGTAATCGTTACTATTGCAAGTAATAATTAATAGCGTGAGTTGTTGATTATTGGCCTGCGTTTTTAAAGCTGTCTTTTGTATATTTTTTCTCATTCATTGTTGAATTTCAATTCACTCACGTCCAAAGGTTCGTCTCGGCCTTTCACTTGAACGGGGCCCCAATAGTCGAGGTGCAACGATTCGCGGAATTCTGTGGGCAGGAGTTCCAAGGTGGTGCTGGAGAGCAGCACCCGCAGCACACCCTCATGGCGATTTTTGTCATAGCTCTCCAGCCGTGATGCGCAGTTCACGGCATCGCCGATCACCGCATATTCGATGCGCTCTGCACTACCCATCGACCCCACCAGAGCCTCGCCCGAGTGAATGCCCATGCGCACGCGCATGCTCGGCGCTCCCTCGGCTTTGAGCGCTTCGTTGAGCTTTTCCAGCCCGTCTTTGATTTGGAATGCGGCCTCGATCGCCGCTTGGGCTTCTGCCGATGGATTTCCTGGTAAAGGCACCCCGAACACAGCGAGCATTCCATCGCCGGTGAACTTGTTCACCATGCCGTCCCTTTCGGTGACGGCGGGCACGCAGATCTCCATGCCGCGGTTTAGCCAGTCCATCAATTCCCGTGGGCTCATGCCTTCCGACACGCTGGTGAAGGAAGCCGTGTCCGTAAACAGTGTGGTGATCGGCAGCTGCTGCCCTTGGAATCGCCCATCACTCAGCAGGGAGTCCCGTTGTTCCCACAGTTGTTGGGCCACCGCCGGTGAGGTGGTTTGCCCGAGCAGCTGTTGAATCTGTTGGGAGTGCTGTTGGCTTTCCACGCCACGGCGCAGCCAGGCTGCTCCGCTGAAACTGAGCAGACCTGTCAGCGGCATGGCCATACCGATCCAGATGTGATTCCAGAGCAGTGCTCCAAGTCCTGCAGCAGCTCCGCCGGCCACGAGGCCCACAACAAGAATGCTGATGCGTTGTTTGGGGATACGCTCCCCGAGCAGCAGTCCTGTGCCGGCGAAGCCGATCACCAGCAGCAGATTCCCCCAGCCAGGTATCAGCCAACCCTGTTGAAAGCTGCCATTGCGCTCGTCGATCAGGGTGGCGAGGCGGTTGGCATGCACTTCCACGCCCGAAATCGTGAACAGGCTGTCACCCCTTGCAAATCGCGTGTGCGGCACTTCGAACAGATCGCGCAGGGAGGGCGCTGTACTGCCGATCAACACGATGCGATCGCGAAGCATGGTGTTGGGCACCGTACCGTCGATGACCTCGGCCAGGGTGTAGGTCGCGTAACTGCGCGGCTCGCGAAAGCGAAGCAGGCGTTGGAGCCCAAGTCCTGCGTCAATTTCGTTGTGGTATCCGCCTGCATCAGCCGACAACCATGGGCCAGCGTTCGTTCCTGCATCCAGGGCGTCCCGCAGGGATCGATCGCCGGTGGCGACTTCCAGCACGCGCAAGGGGAACGCCACGGTGGCTTCGTCCTGTCCGGTGACATGCACCAGGTCACGACGCACCACACCATCACCATCCAGGCTCAGGTCGTTGTACGACTGGCGCTCGATCGGTGTTCCGGGGACAGCTCCAATCCCAGCGGCCACGTTGAAGATTGAGACCAGTGTGGGTTCCTCACGGAAGCGATCACGCAGGCATTGCTGCTCGGCTCCCACGCCTTGATCTCTGTAGATGTCGAAGCCGATGGCGGTCACGCCGCTGGCATTGAGTGCATCGAAGGCATCGCAGAAGATGCCATCGTCAATCGGCCAGCCAAAGCGCTGGATGTCGCTTTCTTCGATGCCCACCAGGGTGATCGGCTGGTCTTGGCCTGAACCCTCTGAGCGTTGACTGGTGATCAGGTCGTAGATCACCAGATCAAGGGTTTGGGCGAGGTCAGTGCTGCGCAGCAGCACCAAAACGACGATGGCAGCGAGATAGGGGCCGGTGGATTGCAGCAGATTGCGGAAGCGTTTCATCGCCGTTTCAACGTTGGATGCGCCTGATTGGCTCCAGCCTGGCTGCATGCGTGTGGGTGATGGGCTTCTTGTTGGTGATCTGCAACGGTGGGAACCTTCGCCCTGTTACTGATCTCAAAAGCAACGGGCCCTAAGCATGAAGCCTGGATGAATGTCATTCGCTCTCCTGCAGCAAAAGCGCATAGGGACTGCCTGATTCCTGAATCATCGAGTGGTGTTGCCCTCGTTCGCGACCAGAGCGCCAACTGAATCGCAACACTCAGAATTTTCTCATGGTCTTCTTAGTAAATTTTCATATTGGTGTACAATAGGCATTTGTGCCCTTGTAGGGCTTGCTTTTTGCTGGCAATTACATGTATTGGTTTTCTTTGAAGCAGATAATTTTGTCTTTCGGACTTCCTTTTGCTGTGTTCGCCTCGGCTGCCCAGCCAGCACGATCGCAAATTGAATCCTCAGGTGAGCTTGGCACCATCATCAACGGCGGTTCTGAGGCACAGATTTGTCGTTCCGGTGTTTGTGCCATTAGTGGCGGAACGGATGCAGGCTCTAATAAATTTCATCAGTTTACCCGTTTTGATGCAAATCGTACCGGGTCAGCTATTACTGGAGTGACGATTGAAACGGATTCTCAGAGCAATGTCATCCTTGGTATTGCATCGTCATCCAATGGCTTCAATCTCAATGTTCCTTTGAGTCTTGATTCTGGTGCCAATTTGTTCATTGTTTCTCCAGATGGCATCACTTTGTCGTCCGGCGCTTCTTTCTCCAACGTAACGAACTTAACCCTTACGAATCGTTCTTCACTGCCTATCGGTCAAAGCCAATTTTCGGTTAATTCAAGCCTCAGCGAAACCCAGTTGCTGACTGGCACGCCGTCGCTTAACCGGCAAGTCAATACTCTTTCAAATACAGCATCTTCCATTACGATTGGCGGGCTCACTTTGTCAATTGATGGTTCACTTTACGTGCATGCAAATTCGGATTTAACGCTTTCAAATTCAACACTAGATGTACCAACGTCTTTGGATGTTGGGGGTGATTTAGCACTCTCAGATGTATCACTTTTAAATGCATCGTTCGATGTAAACTCTGAACTTTCTCTCTATTCCGTAGGTAACCTCAAAATAGAAGACTCCTCGTTGGATAATCATTCGATAGTCAAGATTGACTCGGGTGGTACATTGACTATTTCAGACCCCAATAACTCCGCCGAAACTGGAGTTGCCATTGATAATAATTCTTCAGTGGTTATTGACACAGTAAGTGATTTCAGCATTTATAACGCATCCATAGCTAATAATGATTCAGTAGCCATTGACGTTGGTGGTAATTTCTTAGCAGATAGCAATCCGTCTGTTAGTAATTCTGGAGTGTCCTTTGACCAGAACACGACTCTGTCTTTGACAGCAGATGGAAGTATTAGTCTCTACGATTCAAGCATTAGTGACAATCAGTCTGCCACGATTACATCGGGTGGGGATTTGAACGCAGGTTCTATTGATCAGTCTGGTGCCTATGCGTTCGGAGTTTCGTTTGATCGCAATTCCTCACTTACGCTCACATCTGTTGGCAATGCTAATATCTATAACTCAAGTATTAATGATAACACCACGATTACGATCACTTCTGGTGGTGATTTTGGTTTCTATGGTTCTGATCTTCTTAGCAATTTACCTTACACAACTGATCAGTATCTTTCGGATTTTGATACCGTTTTTGCATTGCCAGCTTTCTCGATCGATGCTGTGGGCTTGATCACTATTCTTGATTCGAGCCTTGATTTCAATGGTCCATTTGCGCTGATATCTTCAACTTCTGACGTTAATATCAACAATTCAGACATTCTAGACAATCTTTATCCTTATATTGAATCACTTGCTGGGGATATCTTTATCTCTAGCTCCTTGCTTTCGCGTAATGCTTATATCGATGCCTATTCCTTAGGTAATGCCTATGTTTTCGACACATCTGTTGTTGGTAACGACTTGGTGATTGGCGCTGAACAGGGAGACTCGGTAATTGCAAGTACTGAACTTGTTGACAATGCCCTTGATTTCACAAGCGATGGTGATGCAGCGGTGGTCGATTCAATTGCAGTTGGTAATGATTTAAGCGTTGAATCAGAAAGCGGCGATGCAGTGATTGTTGATTCTGATGTGGTTGATAACGATGTGACGGTTTCTTCAGACGATGGTGATGCGGCGGTTGTTGATTCAACCGTTGAGGGCAATGATCTGAGTGTTGAAGCAGAAAGCGGCGATGCAGTGATTGCTGATTCTGATGTGGTTGATAACGATGTGACGGTTTCTTCAGACGATGGTGATGCGGTGATTGTTGATTCAACCGTTGAGGGCAATGATCTGAGTGTTGAAGCAGAAAGCGGCGATGCAGTGATTGTTGATTCTGATGTGGTTGATAACGATGTGACGGTTTCTTCAGACGATGGTGACGCGGTGATTGTTGATTCAACTGTTGAGGGCAATGATCTGAGTGTTGAATCAGAAAGCGGCGATGCAGTGATTGCTGATTCTGATGTGGTTGATAACGATGTGACGGTTTCTTCAGATGATGGTGACGCGGTGATTGTTGATTCAACCGTTGAGGGCAATGATCTGAGTGTTGAATCAGAAAGCGGCGATGCAGTGATTGCTGATTCTGATGTGGTTGATAACGATGTGACGGTTTCTTCAGACGATGGTGACGCGGTGATTGTTGATTCAACTGTTGAGGGCAATGATCTGAGTGTTGAATCAGAAAGTGGCGATGCAGTGATTGCTGATTCTGATGTGGTTGATAACGATGTGACGGTTGCTTCAGACGATGGTGATGCGGTGATTGTTGATTCAAACGTTGAGGGCAATGATCTGAGTGTTGAAGCAGAAAGCGGCGATGCAGTGATTGCTGATTCTGATGTGGTTGATAACGATGTGACGGTTTCTTCAGACGATGGTGATGCGGTGATTGTTGATTCAACCGTTGAGGGCAATGATCTGAGTGTTGAATCAGAAAGTGGCGATGCAGTGATTGCTGATTCTGATGTGGTTGATAACGATGTGACGGTTTCTTCAGACGATGGTGATGCGGTGATTGTTGATTCAACTGTTGAGGGCAATGATCTGAGTGTTGAATCAGAAAGCGGCGATGCAGTGATTGCTGATTCTGATGTGGTTGATAACGATGTGACGGTTTCTTCAGACGATGGTGATGCGGTGATTGTTGATTCAACCGTTGAGGGCAATGATCTGAGTGTTGAATCAGAAAGCGGCGATGCAGTGATTGCTGATTCTGATGTGGTTGATAACGATGTGACGGTTTCTTCAGACGATGGTGATGCGGTGATTGTTGATTCAACCGTTGAGGGCAATGATCTGAGTGTTGAATCAGAAAGCGGCGATGCAGTGATTGCTGATTCTGATGTGGTTGATAACGATGTGACGGTTTCTTCAGACGATGGTGATGCGGTGATTGTTGATTCAACCGTTGAGGGCAATGATCTGAGTGTTGAATCAGAAAGCGGCGATGCAGTGATTGCTGATTCTGATGTGGTTGATAACGATGTGACGGTTTCTTCAGACGATGGTGATGCGGTGATTGTTGATTCAACCGTTGAGGGCAATGATCTAAGTGTTGAATCAGAAAGCGGCGATGCAGTGATTGCTGATTCTGATGTGGTTGATAACGATGTGACGGTTTCTTCAGACGATGGTGATGCGGTGATTGTTGATTCAACCGTTGAGGGCAATGATCTGAGTGTTGAATCAGAAAGTGGCGATGCAGTGATTGCTGATTCTGATGTGGTTGATAACGATGTGACGGTTTCTTCAGACGATGGTGACGCGGTGATTGTTGATTCAACTGTTGAGGGCAATGATCTGAGTGTTGAATCAGAAAGCGGCGATGCAGTGATTGCTGATTCTGATGTGGTTGATAACGATGTGACGGTTTCTTCAGACGATGGTGACGCGGTGATTGTTGATTCAACCGTTGAGGGCAATGATCTGAGTGTTGAATCAGAAAGCGGCGATGCAGTGATTGCTGATTCTGATGTGGTTGATAACGATGTGACGGTTTCTTCAGACGATGGTGATGCGGTGATTGTTGATTCAACCGTTGAGGGCAATGATCTGAGTGTTGAATCAGAAAGCGGCGATGCAGTGATTGCTGATTCTGATGTGGTTGATAACGATGTGACGGTTTCTTCAGACGATGGTGACGCGGTGATTGTTGATTCAACTGTTGAGGGCAATGATCTGAGTGTTGAATCAGAAAGCGGCGATGCAGTGATTGCTGATTCTGATGTGGTTGATAACGATGTGACGGTTTCTTCAGACGATGGTGATGCGGTGATTGTTGATTCAACCGTTGAGGGCAATGATCTGAGTGTTGAATCAGAAAGCGGCGATGCAGTGATTGCTGATTCTGATGTGGTTGATAACGATGTGACGGTTTCTTCAGACGATGGTGATGCGGTGATTGTTGATTCAACCGTTGAGGGCAATGATCTGAGTGTTGAATCAGAAAGCGGCGATGCAGTGATTGCTGATTCTGATGTGGTTGATAACGATGTGACGGTTTCTTCAGACGATGGTGATGCGGTGATTGTTGATTCAACCGTTGAGGGCAATGATCTGAGTGTTGAATCAGAAAGTGGCGATGCAGTGATTGCTGATTCTGATGTGGTTGATAACGATGTGACGGTTTCTTCAGACGATGGTGATGCGGTGATTGTTGATTCAACCGTTGAGGGCAATGATCTGAGTGTTGAATCAGAAAGTGGCGATGCAGTGATTGCTGATTCTGATGTGGTTGATAACGATGTGACGGTTTCTTCAGACGATGGTGACGCGGTGATTGTTGATTCAACTGTTGAGGGCAATGATCTGAGTGTTGAATCAGAAAGCGGCGATGCAGTGATTGCTGATTCTGATGTGGTTGATAACGATGTGACGGTTTCTTCAGACGATGGTGATGTAATGATCTTGTCTTCTAGTTTTGATGAGAATGTTTTTGAAGCTGTGGCTCTTGTTGGTAATGTTGATGTCCCGAGTTCGGATTTTGCTGACAATCAGCAGTTAGCATTTTCCACTGGATTAGATGTTTCTGTTTCTGGCTCCGATGTGAGCGGGAACAACTCTTTGGTGGTTAATACTGGTTATAGTGCAGTTCTTGACTCGTCAAGTATTAGTGATTCTTCGCTGTATGTTGTTGATGGTAATGAATCATCGATTTCATATGTCAATGATTCTAAAGATACATCCTTCGATGTGTCACGTTCTAATGACACCACTTCGAACGTTGCTTCTGACTCTCAAGTTGCTGTTGCGTCGGATGAGCAGTCATCAAGTCAAGAGAATTCGTCAACGCAAAGCTCTTCTGTTTCTGTTTCTGTTTCAGATAGTGATGGTGCTGATGAATCCTCCGCTAGTTCTGAATCAGAATCAGCTACTGACAGTCAACCTGATTCGGAGTCTGATGGCGAGTCAGACGGTGATTCTTCATCAGAACGTGCCAGCTCCTCAAGCTCACAAGACGAGTCGTCTGCATCGCAATCCGGTGAGTCTGAGTCTGCAGAGTCCGCGACACCGAGTGTTCAAGTCAGTACACTTGACAACACTGTCGTTGAGTCCAATTTAGAAGATTCGCTTGCTGTCAATGCTAACCAAGTTTTGTCAGCTCTTGGTTTGGATGATTTGAGCCCAACACCATCGAGCGAGCTCACACCAGCGAAAATCTCACAAAGCCTCAGTGAAGCACGCCAGGCATATCAGTCAGTGTCGAGTTCTTTGTCCATGTTGCCAAGAGCTTCACTCGCTTCATCAACAATACAAGTGCTGACTAATGCCTCCTCAAACCAAGCTCGCTTTAATCCCGCATACCTCAATATTGCCTTTACAAAGAATGCTGATCTAGGAGTTGGTAATGCTGATAACGGTTTTATTGATCTGACACTGATAACGTCAAATGGAACGGTGGTCGGCCGTCGTTCGGAGCTATCACTCAAGGAGTTTTCAAAGTTACTTCGAGGTTTTTATGGCAAAATCACGAGCCAGCGTCCTTTAGAATCGTCGAAAGCTTCGTCAGAGACCTCGAGATTATATTCTTTGTTTCTTCAGCCTATTGATGAGATCTTAGTTCGTGAACAGATCACATCTGTATTGGTGTCCGCTGATCGTGGTCTTCAAGCAATTCCCTTTACAGCTCTTGCGCGTCAAGGTGAATATGCCGTCAGAAAGACCTCTTTCTCTTTCACACCGTCTTTGGCACTGACCGATCTATCTGTCCCATTGGCGGACGCGAAATCAGATGGCATTTTGATTATGGGCTCTTCTGAGTTTACTGACTTGGCACCTCTCCCTTTTGTTGGCCAGGAGGTTGAAAATATTCAACAGGTTTATGGCGGCTCGGCTGTTGTTGAAGATCAATTTACTTCACAACGTGTTATGGCCGACTTGAAAAGCTCAACGCAACCGCTGATTCATCTTGCAACGCATGCTGACTTCAAGGGTGGCAAACCGGATCAATCGATGATTCATACTCGAGATGGCTTCATTTCTTTTGAAGCATTTAAGTCTATTCGTCGGGAGAGAAAGTCTGATCCAATTGATCTTTTCGTGCTCAGTGCTTGTCGTAGTGCACTAGGCGATAGTGATAGTGAAATGGGGCTTGCTGGTATGGCTCTACAAGCTGGTGCAAAGAGTGCGATTGGTTCACTTTGGTACGTTGATGATGTTGCCACGTCAGCATTCTTTTCTCAGTTCTACCGTTACCTTAGTCGCGGTATCACGAAGTCAAGCGCTCTGAGCATGACACAGCGCGATTTTGCTTCAGGATCAATCAAAATTACTGGATCAGATGTTGTTGCTCCTTCTGGTGATGTCTTGTTGTCTAATCTGTCTGCAGCGCAAAAATTTAATTATCCAAGAGGTTTCCGCCATCCTTTTTTCTGGTCTGGCTTCGTACTCCTCGGCACCCCTTGGTAAGTCGTTTTTTCTTAGAACCGATAACTAACTTTGGTGTAAAGCCCATTTCCTAACGTCCATTCGTTCCAAAGGCCTGCATTGTTTTCAACGTTAATTTGTTTTGCCCAGCCTAAGTCAACACTGAGCTGATTTTTGTGGAGCCACCTTACTAAAACTCCATAGGAACCGACAGTGTCGTTCAAGGTAATTCCTAAGCGTGTTGTTTGAATACCACCAGCACCACCAAAAGGAACCAGTTTGAATTCGTTGTTTTTGGTTTTCTTCAAAGACCACTCGAGCTCTAAGTTTCCAATCCATCCGTTGTCTCCACTAATCAATGTTCCCGGTAAGCCTCTTAATCCATTATCACTGCCAACGCTAAATCCCATACTGCTCGTTAATGGATGAAAGGCATACTGGCCTCCAGCAATTGCTTTTGCGATGAGTTTTTGATTGATCGCCCATAGACCAGTTGCATAGGCACCAATGGCCCGGGCATTGCTGGGTTGGATCCCAACCACATTTAAAGCATTGAGTTCATCCGCACTACTGAATGAACTGATTCCTTGCAGTCCGTAAATTTGTCCTGTCCATAACATCGAATTTTTGACTCCTTGATGGCCGATTCCTATCCGAACGTATCCAGTTGTGAGATCCCCATCTAAGCCACCTCCGACAATGATCGGGAATGATTCGTTTTTGTAGTAGCTGTTGTTGTGATTTGCACTGATCCCAGCAAATGCATACGTATTGGATGAGCCTGTTTGTTGTAAGGTCCAATTGGTTTGAATTAACCCCTGGTATTGTCTAAAACTTAAGTCTCTGAAAGGTTCTGGGAATTCAACTAGGTAACGACGATTTGCTCCAAAGGATGCTGTGACATCGACTGTTTGGCTGAGCGGGTATGTATAACTCAGCGAGCCTATGCCTGCACCGAGTTCTGGGTCGCTGTCTGCATTGAGTTCACCATAAAATTGAAATTGATCTCCTCTTGTTAGCAGATCCTTTTTCTGCAGGATCGCGACGCCCCTCCATTCTCCACTTCCTGTATTGCCATCATTGCGTATTGATGTTTCTCCTCTCCAAAGGCTTGGTACTGATTCTACGGTGATATTAAGTGTTGCTTTTGTTGGATTGCTTCCCAGTTTTCCAATGCTACCTGTGATCTTGCTGGCGATTCCACTGCGTTCAAGACTCAACAGGCTATTTTTAATCGTGATGATGTTAAATGTCTCATCAAGCAGTGGCTTGAGTTTGTTTTCAATTTCCTTTCCGAGGCTTTTATCTTTTGCGTTGACGTTGATTTCAACAAGCCTTCCTGGGATGATGATGAGGTTGGTTGTGCCATTTTTCGTTTCCGCTACGACTCGTGTGTTGATATAGCCATCTTTCTGTAATCGAGAGTTGAATTTGGTGACGCAGCTGTCTGCGCTGCTTGAGTCGAATGATTGATCGCAGTTTTCGAGAATTTCTTTTGTTTGATCATCGCTGTAGGGAGATTTGCCCTCAATGTTGATATTGTCTTCATTGTTATTCTTTGTTCCCTTTCCGCCTTTCCTCCCGTCATTGGCTTCATTGTCAATATCGAGTTGAATTGTCGCGGGCTGGCTTGTTGGGATCTCACGTTCTGGAACCCTTGCTGGTCCTGGCTGTATTGGTGGTGCTACGAGTTGGGCAAGGAGGATGATCACTTGGTTTTGTTGTAAGTTTGATGGGTTCGCTTTGTTGGCTCCTAGCCTCCAAACTTCGCTCAAAGGTCACATGCGACCCCTCAACTCTATGGTGTTGATTCGTGGTCTTGTGCGCGCATGTGTCAGTTTTGTTGATGTGTCAGCGTCACCCCTCAATTTGGACTGTTCTCTCCAGCCTTGTTTTGTCTACTCCCAGGCTCCTGATTTTTTGTGTTTCGTGAGTCGGTTCCTGCCTTCTCGAAGTCAATTCTCTGATGATGTCTTTCTTTGTTGATTAGGTGCGTTGAGTTGCGTTCGTTTGGTGTAGGCGTTGTAATTGGCGACTTGCCTTGGTAATGCAGAAATGGATCCCACCCAGCTCTCTTGTTGCTTGCTCGAGCCGCTCTGTTTCGTGGTCATGCACTGCTTCGATGCCGCTGAGTAGCAATCCGATCACCCGGTTGCCCCTTCGGCAGCGTTCACTCACCAAGGCCAGCATCTCGACGGCCAGGTCGCTGTCGAACAGCATCGCCTGCAGGAGGTCTTCCCCTGGCAGGGCGAGGAGTTCGGCCGCACCATCCACAACGCGAAAGTCGGCATAGTGCTGGCCATTGGCGAAGAAGCCCACCTCCCCAAGTAACTCCACAGCTTCCACTACAGCCAGGGTGTGGCGTTCGCTGCCTTGATGCACATCCACAGCCACCTTGCCACTGGTGAGCAGCATCAGGGTTTCCACCGGGTCCCCCTGGCGAAACAGCACATCGCCTTCTTTGGCAGTGATTGGTTTGGGATTGAGTTCCTGTTGATGAGCTTCCAGGAGCAGTTTCAAGCGTTCGCGAAACGCTTGCAGCTGCGGTTCATCACCCCACATGAATGGATCACGGCTTCTTTCTTGATACTCCTTGGGAGCTGGCCATGCACCTCCGCTTCAAGTGCTGGTTTGCGTAGGAAGTTTGAGCTCCTGGCGCCAATCGGCCAGCGGCCGATCCCAGCCATCTTCCAGTTTCCGCGCAATCACCAGGTCTGCATCCAGGCCCATCTGAAAGCCATGGGCCAACGCCCGCAGCATGGGTGCCAGTGGCTCGTCGTTTTGCAGGGCTGAGAGCATCCCCCCGAAGATCAGCATCACGGCCAGCGGTGAGCGGTTCTGCGCGAGGTTGAATCCCTGGAGCCCCAGTTCACTGGCGCCGTCAATGCCAAAACCGGTCAGCACATGCACGATGTCGTGGGTTTCCTTGAGTCGGTGAACGACGAAGTCCTGGGAGTTACTGACTGGTGAGGGATCGATCAAGCTGTCAGGGGTGATGCCCTGGCTGATCAGTTGATCGGCATACACCCGACCCAAGCTGCCCTCGGGCAGTTTCTGCAACTGGTCGAGGTTGATCGGTGCAGGCCGCCAGCCTTCGTCGACCAGTGATCGGAATTGGTGGTCCTCCAGCAGGTGCTCCACCATTTGCTTGCCGAGTGCGCTGTCCTTGAGGCTGGCACCCACAGCAAAAACGCTTTCCAGCGAACCGGGATTTTTCAGAAAGGCAGCAAGTCCTGCAAGCAGTTTCAGGCTCTGGAGACGTTCCTGCAGTTTGATGCGCACGGGTCAGCCCTGGAGATAGGTGGCCTGCTGAAGACTGCTGGCCACGTGACTGATCAACAGTCTGGCGTCGTTGACCGACAGCCGCTGTTCGCGGATGGCCTCCTCACTGGCCAGGCGGAGGCGTTCGAGCATCAGATCAGGGTCGTGCTCCATCGCTTCGAGCACATCGGAATTGGTGTCGCCGCGCACCACGTGGTCGAGCAGATAGCCACCGCCTGGGGCCAGGCGGATGTGCACGGCATTGGTGCTTCCGAACAGGTTGTGCAGGTTGCCCATCACCTCCTGGTAAGCACCGGCCAGAAACAGTCCAATCAGGTAGGGCTGATCCGGCTTGGGGCTGTGCAGTTCCAGCAGGGGTTTGCTTTGACCGCCCTGAATAAAGCGAGCCAGCTTGCCATCGGAGTCACAGGTGAGATCAGCAATGCTTCCGAGCTGGTTGGGCTGTTCATCGAGGCGATGAATCGGCATCACGGGAAACAGCTGATCGATCGCCCAGGTGTCGGGTGCCGATCGAAACACTGAAAAATTGCCGTAGTAGGTGCTGGCCAGGCTGGCGCGCAGGTTGCGCAGCTCCTCGGGGCTGCTGTCATCCGCTGGCAACAGGCGACTGATGCGCCGCGCACAGGCCCAGGCCAGTTGCTCGGCCCGCGCCCGCTCCGGAAGGCTCAGGTATCCCAGGCGGAACGCGCTCAGTGCATCGCCCTTGAATTTGAGAACGTCGTTCCAGGCTTCCTGCAGGTTCGCGGTGGTGATGCCATCAAAGGTTTCATGCAGGTTGCGCAGGATCAGCGGATCGTCGTCCATCGGTTCCGGCCGCTCGTCCGGCGCGGCACCGGTGCCGAGGATGTCGAACACCAGCACGCTGAAATGGCTGGCCAGGGCGCGACCGCTTTCGCTCACGAGCGTGGGCACGGGAACACCGCTGGGTTCACAGCATTCCTTCACGGTGGCCACCACGTCGTTGGCGTAGTTCTGGAGCGAGTAATTGGTGGAGGCGGCGGTGGCGCTGCGGCTGCCGTCGTAGTCGACCCCCAGGCCACCACCCACGTCGAGGAAGCCCATGGGAGCACCCAGCCGGTGCAGTTCGCCGTAAATCTGTCCCGCCTCCTGCAGGGCATCTTTCAGCACGGCGATGTCATTGATCTGGCTGCCGATGTGGAAGTGCAGCAAGCGCAGTTCCTTCAGAAGCCCCGCGTTGCGTAGTGCCTCGGTGGTGTCGAGCAGTTCGGGGATGGAGAGCCCAAATTTGGCGCGGTCTCCCACAGAGCTGCCCCAGCGGCCCGTACTACGGGTGGAGAGGCGTGCCCGAATTCCAATCATCGGTGCTGCACCCAGGTGATCGCTCGCCCGGATGATCCGCTCCACCTCGTCGGGTTGTTCGATCACCACCACGGGCTGACGCCCGAGTTTGCGCGCCAGGATGGCCGTTTCCAGGTACCGCTGATCCTTGTAGCCATTGCAGATCAGCAGAGCGTCCGGATCGTTCAGCAGTGAGAGGGCAATGAGCAGTTCCGCCTTGCTCCCTGCCTCCAGACCGAAGTGCCAGCGCTGGCCGCTTTCCACGATGCGTTCCACCACGTGGCGCTGCTGGTTGCACTTCACAGGGAACACGCCCTGATAGCGGCCCGCATAGCCGTAGTGCGCGATCGCACGGTCGAAGGCCGCATGCAACCGCTCGAGGCGATCTTCAAGGATGTCGTCGAAGCGGATCAGCAGTGGAAGGCCGAGATCCCTGGCCTGCAGGCCCTCAACGAGTTCGATCAGGTCGATGCTGCCGCCCCGCTCGCCCTGGGGTTGCACGGTGATATGACCGCGGGAGTTGGTCGAGAAGTAAGGATCGCCCCAGCGATCCAGTCCGTAGAGATCGGCACCGTCCTGCACGGTCCATGGTCCAGCGGTGCTGGTGTGGGCCATCAGCGTCAAACGGTGCTCTCCAGGCTCTGTGCCGCGAATCTAGGCAGGGTTCATCGCTTCAACAGCTCGGCGCAGTCCGCTTGCTTGCCAAGCGGGCCGGCTGCCACGGACGATGGCGACGGTTTTTTGTTTTTCCATGGCCTCGGAACGCACCTTCATCGCCATCAAGCCCGACGGGGTTCAGCGCGGTCTCATCGGCGAGATCCTTGGGCGTTTCGAGCGCAAGGGCTTCAAGCTTGTGGGCCTCAAGCAGCTCACCCCCAGCCGTGAACTGGCGGAGCAGCACTACGGCGTTCATAAGGAGCGTCCGTTCTTCGCTGGACTGGTCGACTTCATCACCTCAGGTCCTGTGGTGGCGATGGTGTGGGAAGGCGACGGTGTGATCGCCAGCGCTCGCAAGCTCATCGGCGCCACCAAACCTCTGGAGGCAGAACCAGGCACCATTCGCGGCGATCTGGCCATCAACATCGGCCGCAATGTGATTCACGGCTCTGATGCGCCTGAAACCGCGCAGTTCGAGATCGGTCTCTGGTTCCAAGCGTCCGAGCTGAGCGATTGGACCCCTTCTGATCAGGGATGGCGCACCGAAGGCTGATTCATCAGCTCGGGCCGGGTCCTCTGCCCTCGTGCGGCGCATCATGAGAGGACTCGGCTAATCGGTTTTGTGAGCGATCACGGTTCCCATGCTCTGCAGCCCTGGCTGAAGCGCGTGGCGATCACCTGGGTAAATCATGCCGGCGCTTCCTTGGTGAAGGTGGTGCCCCGCCGCCATCTCGACACGGCCGCCGATCTGGGTGTGGGGTTTTCGCCGGTAGCCGATGCCTTCCGGGTGGATGGATGCATCGCTGCTGCGCACCGTTGCGCCCGACCGGATGAAGACCTGCGTCTCCATGCTGTGGCGGAGGCGCTGGTTCCGCTCGAGCCCGATCGCGGCTGGGCCTGGGCCCCTGGAGAGCGGCGTTGGCGTGATGGACGGGCCTACGAGGCCGATCAGCGCAGTTTCTGCCGGCTGCAGCAGGATCGTTTGCAGCAGCAAGGGCTGACGCTGCAAGCGGGCTTCGAGCTCGAATGGATGGTGCTGTCAGCGGAGGGGGGAGCCCCGGGGTCTCCCGCATTTCCCGGCGGGCCCTATGGGGCTGATCGCTTGGTGGAAGGTCTCGACTATGCCTCTGAGATCTGTGACGCTCTGGATGCCGCTGGGCTGGACTGGTTGCAGTTTCACCCCGAATACGGCGCGTCCCAGTTCGAGTTGTCTTTGGCCCATGGGTCGGCTGTGGAAGCCGCCGATCGCCTGGTTTTGGCTCGCCTGGTGATTCAGCGCGTGAGCCGGCGACTGGGGTTGCGTTGCAGCTTCACGCCCAAGCTCACCACGGATCAGGTCGGCAACGGCGGTCATGTGCACTTCAGCCTTCTCCGGCATGGTCAGCCCGTGCTGCAGGGGGGCGATGGCCCAGGTGGCGTGTCGCCGGAGGGTGCGGCGCTGATTGCCGGTGTGCTGCATCATCTGCCGGCGTTGCTGCCGATCGCCTGTCCGCTTTCGGCCTCCTACGCCCGTCTGGCCCCCAGCTCCTGGTCGGCGCCCTATCAGGTGTGGGGGATTGAAAATCGCGAGGCGGCCTTGCGTTTGGTTCCCACCTCGCTGGATCAAGTGCCCGCCCATCTCGAGCTGAAAGTTGCCGATCTGGGGGCCAATCCCTACCTGTTGCTTGGCGCTCTGCAGGTGTTGGCGCTGGCCGCTCTCAGCGACGTTGTTCCCCTGCCGGCGCCGGTGCGCGGTGATCCGGCGCGCGCGGACGGCAGCACAGCGGCCCATGCCCGTCTGCCCCAGTCCTTGGCGGAAGGGCGCGCAGCCTTGGCATCCAGTGCAGTGCTGTCGGCGGCGATGGGGGAGCTGCTGCATGGGAGCGTGCTCGACAGCATCGATGCCGAGATTGAGCGTTGTGCGGGTTGGCCCGCGGAACAGGTGATCGCCAGCACCCGTTGGTGGCCGCTGGTGGGAGACCTCAGCTGACGCCGGCGTCAAACCGCTGCCATTGGAAACAGGGCAGCAAGCGCTCGAGGTCATCGCGGGCATGGCCCTGGCTCACGCAGTCCGCAATGGCCTCGGCTGTGGCTGCAGCCATCAGCACTCCGTTGCGGTGATGGCCGCAGGCCAGCCAAAGGCCAGAGAGGGGGCCTCGGCCCAGCAGGGGCCCCTCGTCCGGCGTGCAGGGCCGGAATCCCCACCAGCGTTCCATCGGGGGCCAGCCCGAGGCTTCCGGAAGCAGCGAGGCAATGCCCTGTTTGAGAGTGCTTTGCCCTTGAGGGGTGAGGCCCTCGGCAAACCCCGCGTCCCGCTCCGATGTGGCGCCCACCACCACCAGGCCGTCTTCTCTGGGCACCAGGTAAGTGCCTGGTCCGAAGATCACGCGTTTAAGAGCGCCCCGAGGAGCCTGGAGGGAGAGCATCTGCCCTTTCACGGGGAAAATCGGCAGCTGAGGCAGGAGCTGGCTGCTCCAGGCTCCGGAGCAAAGCACGGCGATGGCACTGTTTCGTTCCGTTACTGTTCCTTCGGCGTCACGGATGCGTGCTGTGATGCGTTGGTTACCGCTTTGCAGCAGGTCCAGCACTTCCACGCCTTCAAGAAATTGCACCCCCCGTTCCACGCAGGCGCTTTCCAGGGAGCGCATCAACTGGCGGCGGTTGTCGATCTGGCCGTCCTGCTCGAACAGCAGGCCGGCCTGCCACGTCGGGGCGATGCCCGGGACTTCCCGCTCCAGCTGCTGGCGGTTCAGGGCTGTTCCGAAGGCTGCCGTGGGGTAGCGATCCCGCTGATCACTGCTGCTGAAGGGCACCACAATGCCTGTGGATCGCAGTCCGCAGGGCAGGCCGCTGTCGGCCTCGATCTGGGCGACCCAGCTCGGAACCCGCTCCAGGCTCAGTTGACCGAAGCGCAGCTGGTCACTGCTCAGGCCTTCAGCGTGGGGAGCCAGCATGCCTGCCGCCACGAACCCTGCGGCCTCACCGCGCCGCCGGCTGATCACGCACACAGGATGGTCACGCCGGGCCAGCTGATGGGCGATGGCCAGGCCCATCAATCCACCGCCAAGGATCAACGCGGCGTCAGTGGCGGGTGGGCGCAAGGCGGTCATGGCTGTTGGGGGCTGCGGTTCGCGGTCTTTCCATAGGATTGCCCTGCTCTGAACGTTCCACACAGCGGATGGCGGCACCTGCAGCAACAGATCAGGCCTGGGAAGCGGTGATCGGTCTCGAGACCCACGTTCAGCTGGGCACCAACAGCAAGATTTTCACGGCTGCATCCACGGCGTTCGGGGATGACCCCAACACCCACATCGACCCGGTGGTGTGCGGGCTGCCGGGAACGCTTCCCGTTCTTAATCAGAAGGTGCTGGAGTACGCCGTCAAAGCGGCGATGGCACTCAATCTGAACATTGCCGAGCACAGCAAGTTCGATCGCAAACAATATTTCTACCCCGACCTGCCCAAGAACTATCAGATCTCCCAGTACGACGAACCGATCGCAGAGGACGGCTGGATCGAAGTGGAGGTGGCCGAGAAGGGCAAAGACACCTATCTGAAAACCATCGGCATCGAGCGCCTTCACATGGAGGAGGATGCCGGCAAGTTGGTGCATGCCGGCAGCGATCGTTTGGCTGGCTCCACCCATTCGTTGGTGGATTACAACCGCGCCGGCGTTGCTCTTGCGGAGATTGTGAGCAAGCCGGATCTGCGCACGGGCCGGGAAGCGGCGGAATACGCCTCGGAAATCCGTCGCATCATGCGCTACCTGGGCGTGAGCGACGGAAACATGCAGGAGGGTTCACTCCGCTGTGACGTGAACATCTCCGTGCGCCGAGGGCCGGAGGCGCCGTTCGGCACCAAGGTGGAGATCAAGAACATGAACTCGTTCTCGGCCATTCAGAAGGCTTGTGAGTACGAGATCCAACGGCAGATCAAGGCCTACGAGGCCGGTGAGCCCATCGTTCAGGAAACGCGGCTCTGGGATGAGAGCAAGCAGCTCACCAAGAGCATGCGCAGCAAGGAGGGGGCCAGTGATTACCGCTATTTCCCAGATCCGGATCTTGGGCCGATCGAGGTGAGTGCTGACCAGCGCGACTCCTGGCGGGCGGAGCTGCCGGAGCTGCCGGCAGCCAAGCGCCACCGCTACGCCGACACCCTGGGGCTGTCCCAGTACGACGCCCGGGTGCTCACCGACGAGAAGCCGATGGCCGACTACTTCGAGGCCGTGGTGGTCGCAGGTGCCGACGCCAAGCTTGCGGCCAACTGGATCACCGGCGATATCGCCGCCTATGTGAACAGCAACCGGCTCAGTTACGCCAACCTGCCCTTCCGCCCCGAACAGCTGGCTGAGATGGTGCAGTTGATCGACGGCGGCAAGATCAGCGGCAAGATCGCCAAAGAGATCCTGCCCGAACTGCTGGAGAACGGTGGTTCACCCAAGGCGATCGTTGATGAACGCGGCCTCGGCATGATCAGTGACCCGGCTGCGATTGAGGCCATCGTTGATGAGCTTCTGGGGGCCCATCCCGATGAGGTGGAGGCGTTCCGCGGCGGTAAGACCAAACTGCAGGGCTTCTTCGTTGGCCAGCTGATGAAGAAAACCGGCGGCAAGGCCGACCCCAAGCTCGCCAATCAGATTCTCAGCAAGAAGCTCAAAGGCTGAGCTTGCTTCAGCAGCTTCCCTGTTCCAGCAGAGAGGCCACGGTTGCTGTCCACGCACCCGGTTCGCCGCTGTTGTCGATGATCTGATCCGCCAGCAGGCATTTGCGTGCCAGCGGCCATTGCGCCTCGATGCGTTGATCGGCCTGCTGA
The DNA here is from genome assembly GCA_000063505.1 of Synechococcus sp. WH 7803. GTDB lineage: Bacteria > Cyanobacteriota > Cyanobacteriia > PCC-6307 > Cyanobiaceae > Synechococcus_C. The sequence continues at coordinate 2,204,479 of CT971583.1, read as the reverse complement.
GCCGAGAGCCTGTTGCGCTGAATCAGCCGTTGCTGTTGTTGCTCCTTGCTGCAGCGCACAACCCACACTTCCGTGCACAGGCTCTCCAGGCCGGATTCATAGAGCAGAGGAACCATCAGCACGACCGCTGGTGTGAGCTCAAGCTCGCCGAGAGCGGTGTCAAAGGCCTGCCGGACGAGGGGGTGGATCAGCTGTTCGAGCCATTGGCGCTCCACCGCATCGGCGAACACGATGTCGGCCAGGGCCGATCGATTCAGCTCCCCCACGTCGGCTCGTGCCCCACGGGCAGCCACAGCGGGTCCGTACCGCTCCAGCACGGCTTGGCAGCTTGCACTGCCAGGGGCGAGGGCGTCCCTGGCGTAGCGATCGGCATCCAGAACCGGGAGTCCGTGGTCGCTCAACCAGCGCCCCACGCTGCTTTTGCCCGATGCGATGCCGCCGGTGAGACCGATCCGGCGTTGGCTTGGCATGGTGCGGCGGCAGGATGCTTTCAGTGTCTCGCGTACAGCCGTGGTTGACGCCGCTCGCAGGGTTTCGTCCGACTGGTTGCCGGTGGCGGGGGGGGTGACCGCGCCGACAGGATTTCAGGCCTCAGGGATCACCGCTGGCCTGAAGGCTTCTGCCAAGCCTGATCTGGCCTTGGTGCTGGCCCCCGAGGGTGCGGTGTGCGCAGGGGCATTCACCCGGTCGGTAGTGCGTGCCGCCTGTGTTGATCTCTGCGCTGAACGACTGCAGGACGGGGGTGGTCAGGCGCGGGCGGTGCTGATCAATTCCGGTCAGGCCAACGCCTGCACAGGCGATCGCGGTTTGATCGACAGCCAGCGCGCCACCCAGGCGCTGGCGGATCGCCTGGGTGTGGATGGGGAGGCGGTGTTGATCTGTTCCACGGGGGTGATCGGTGTGCCGATCCCGATGGAGGTGCTGTTGGCAGGCCTGGATCCTCTGGTGGACGGGCTGAGCCCGGAGGGGGGATCCGCCGCAGCGCAGGCGATCCTCACCACGGATCTGGTGGAGAAGCAGATCGCCTTTGAGGCCGAACTCGCTGGCCGCACTGTGCGCATCGGTGGCATGGCCAAAGGATCAGGAATGATCCACCCCGATATGGCCACCATGCTCGGCACCATCAGTTGCGATGTGGCCGTCCCCCCTCTGACGTGGAAAGCCATGGTGCAGCGGGCGGTGGAACGCTCTTTTAATGCCATCACCGTCGATGGCGACACCAGCACGAACGACACCGTGCTGGCCTTCTGCGCCGGTGAGTCCCTGCCGGAGTTTTGTGAGGACAAGCTGGAGGAAGGACTCACCCTGGTGGCACAACATCTCGCTCGGGCGATCGCCCGCGATGGGGAAGGAGCCACCTGTCTGATCGAGGTTCAGGTGGAGGGAGCCTCCACGGAGGCCGGAGCCCTGCAGATGGCGCGCACGATCTGTGGCTCCTCGCTGGTGAAGACGGCCGTGCATGGTCGTGACCCCAACTGGGGCCGCATCGTGGCGGCGGCCGGTCGTTCCGGAGTGGCCTTTGAGGCTGACGCCGTTGCCCTCTGGATCGGGCCCCACCAACTGATGGCAGCGGGCCAACCCCTGGTGTTTGATCGCTCAGCTGCTTCGGCGTATCTCAGTGAGCGCGCCTATGGCCGCTACTTAGTGGACGACTCGGTGCAGATTCGTCTTGTCGTTGGTTCCGGCTCTGGAGAGGGCCGGGCCTGGGGGTGTGACTTGTCGGATCAATACGTGCGCATCAACGCCGACTACACCACCTGATTGCAGCCTTGGATGCGCTCCTGGCGTTCAGGGGCGAGGATGGGGCCCACCGTCAGGTGTGTTGTTGACCCTGTGAGTTCCAGTGATGGCCCCCTCCGCATCTGAGCAGCAACGCCCCAAACGCCCAAAGTTCTGGGTTGGTCCCTTGGTGGCCGGTGCTTGTTTTGCGATGGGATACGGCATCACCCAGCGGGTTGTGTTGATGCGAGCCGCCTGGCAGCAGCCTCAGCAGGAAGCGTTCCGTCCGCAGGATTTCCCCGGCGAGACCCTCGGGGACTTGAGACGTCGCCACGGCGAGGACAAAGCGTTGATGGGCGATGTGGCGGCGCTTGAAGCTGTGGAAGCAGAACAACGCAAGCTCGAGCAGGCCAAGGAGCAGGCTGCGGCGATCGCTGCCGAGGCTGAACGTCGTCAGGCTGAGCAGCAGGCTGCTCTGGTGGAGCCCGTTTGGACGGAGCCTGCGTGGACGGCCACGCCCGTGGCCGCCCCTGCTGTTGAGCTTCCTGCAGTCGAGCTGGAGCCTGAGACGCCTGCGGAAACCGCCGTTGCACCGCTTCCTGATTCAGTGATTGATGCGCAGGATCCAGGTCTGTTCGAAAGCCCCGCCAGGCCGGTCAATCCTCAACCGTTCGAGGATCCCCAGGCCTTTTCAACTCCGCCCACGGCACCACCCAATCCGGAGAGCAGCCTCACCAGATGAGGGAGGGATCTGCCACAGTTTGCGCATCGGCAGATCGCAATGACGCCTCCAGATGCTTTGCTGCGCGCGACCATCAATCGCCTGGTTGCCCGCGTTGGTGAGGGGTTAGCGGATGCCGCCGCTGGCATGGCGGTTGCGGTTCAGGATGCCCCCGAACGGATCCGCCAGGAGTGGGATCTCTTCCAGGAAGAGGTGAGAGCAGAGGCCGAGCGACTTCATCAAGAGGGCGATCCGTCTGAGTCCCGCAGCACCCAACCGCCAACGGATGCTTCGGATGCATCGCTGCAAGAACGCATTGATCGCTTGAGGGCCCAGGTCGCAGACCTCGACAACCGCTTGGAGGATCACACTTGAGTCGCGTGGTGTCGATGCTGGCGCCCTGGCGTCGCGCCGTCCGTGCCTTGCGCATCTGGCGTGCTGTGGTGGTGCTGCTGGCCTTCCTCTGGTGGGATGGACAGGCCTGGACCTACGCCGGTGGGCCTACGCCGGAGCGCAGGGAACAGCGCCAGCAGCAACGGGCCCGTTGGCTCACTCGTGAACTTCTGGAGCTGGGTTCTGCCTTCATCAAGCTGGGGCAATTGCTCTCGGCACGTCCGGATGTGCTCCCAGCCGGTTGGGTGGCCGAGCTGGCTGATCTTCAAGACAAGGTGCCGGCCTTCCCCTTCGATCAAGCCCAGGCCTTGCTCGAGGAGGAACTGGGCGCCCGCTGCGCCGAGATCATCGATCTCGATGTGGAGCCGCTTGGAGCGGCCTCGTTGGCCCAGGTGCATCGCGCCAGCTTGCGCAGCGGCCGCCAGGTGGTGCTCAAGATTCAGCGCCCCGGCCTGGAGTCCGTGTTCCGCCTCGACCTGGAGGTGATGCAACAGGTGGCGGCTGTTCTGCAGCGTCACCCCCAATGGGGGAGAGGTCGTGATTGGGTAGCGATAGCCCAGGAGTGCCGGCGTGTGCTGCTCAGGGAGCTGGATTTCCGCCTTGAAGCGCAGCATGCGGCACGGTTCCGCCAGCAGTTTCTCGATGAGTCCCGGATCCGCGTCCCTGGTGTGATCTGGGAATTGAGCACCCGGCGGGTGCTCTGCCTTGATTACCTACCAGGCATCAAGATCAACGATCGCTCGGCGTTGATTCAGGCGGGAATTGACCCTGGTGAGGTCGCTGAGATCGGAGCCGCCAGCTATCTCCAGCAACTGGTGCGGTACGGCTTTTTTCACGCCGATCCCCACCCCGGCAATCTCGCCGTTGCAGCCGATGGGGCACTGATCTACTACGACTTCGGAATGATGGGGCAGCTGTCCGAGCGTCTGCGCCGGCGGCTTGGAGCGATGGTTCGTGCCGCGGCATCGAGGGATGCGGCCGCTTTGGTCGAGGAGATGCAGGCTGCGGGGGTGATCGCCGGTGATGTGGATGTGGGACCGGTGCGCCGTCTGGTGCGTTTGATGCTCCGTGATGCCCTCACGCCTCCATTCAGCGCCAATGTGATCGACAAGCTCTCCGGTGATCTCTACGAACTGGTGTACGGCCAACCCTTCCGCCTGCCGGTGGAGATGATCTTCGTGATGCGGGCACTCTCCACCTTTGAGGGTGTAGGCCGCAGCCTTGATCCTGGCTTTAGTTTGGTGGGGATTGCCAAGCCCTATCTGCTGCCTCTGATGACATCCAGTGGATCCGGTTCCAATGATCTGTTCAATGAGCTCGGCCGTCAGGTGGGGGCCCTTAGTTCCCGTGCTGTAGGGATCCCCCGGCGCCTTGATGAAAGCCTGGAGCGCCTGGAGCAGGGCGATCTGCAACTGCAGATCCGCATGGGCGAGTCCGACAGACAGTTCCGTCGCATGGTGACGGCTCAACACTCCATCGGTCAGTCGGTTCTGCTCGGGGGATTGGCCGTGGCCGCGGCATTGATGGGTGCGAGCGCTCGGCCGCTGTGGGCGCTGTTGCCTCTGGGTGCAGCTGTTCCTGTTGGGATGGGCTGGCTCAAACTCCAGGTGAAGTTGCGCAAGGATGCCCGGCTGGAAAGTCTGTCCTCAACGCAACACTGAGGACAGACTTCGTCTGGGAATCAGGCGTTCCCGCGTGGACCCTGACCGACTGCACCGGCATAAACGGCCTGGCTGCCCAGTTCGTCTTCGATGCGCAGCAGCTGGTTGTATTTGGCCACGCGCTCGCTACGGCTCAGGGAGCCAGTCTTGATCTGACCGGCGCGGGTGGCAACAGACAGATCAGCGATGGTGGTGTCTTCTGTTTCACCACTTCGGTGACTGATCACACTCGTGTAACCCGAGCGGCCGGCCAGATCGATCGCTTGCAGGGTTTCGGTGAGTGATCCGATCTGATTCACCTTGATCAGAATCGAATTGGCGGTGCTGCTGTCGATGCCCTGCTGCAGTCGCTTGGTGTTGGTCACGAACAGATCGTCGCCCACCAGCTGAACCTTGCTGCCCAGGCGTTCGGTGAGCAGCTTCCAGCCCTCCCAGTCGTCCTCAGCCAGGCCATCCTCGATCGAAACGATCGGGAACTGCTCGACCAGTTTCTCGAGCTGACCGACCATCTCGGCGCTGTCGTAGCTGCCGCCGTCAAAGGCATAGCGGCCATCAGCGAAGAACTCGGTGCTGGCCACATCCAGAGCCAGGGAGATTTGCTCTCCAGGTTTATACCCGGCTTTTTCAATCGCCTCCACCAGGATTTCACCGGCTTCCACGTTGCCCAGGTCGGGAGCAAAGCCGCCTTCATCGCCCACTGCGGTGCTCATGCCCTTGGCGCTGAGCAGCTTCTTCAAGGTGTGGAACACTTCGGTGCCCATGCGCAGGGCTTCCCGGAAGCTCGGGGCACCGTGGGGAACCAGCATGAATTCCTGGAAGTCCAGGCTGTTGGCTGCGTGAGCACCCCCATTGATCACATTCATCAGGGGGACGGGCAGCAGGGTGGCCATCGGGCCACCCAGGTAGCGGTACAGCGGCAATCCCAGGCCATTAGCTGCAGCCCGAGCATTGGCCATGCTCACCGCCAGGATGGCGTTGGCACCCAGGGACGACTTGTTGTCGCTGCCGTCGAGCTCCAGCATGGCGGCATCCACGGCGGCCTGATCCAGTGCTGAAAGCCCGCAGAGGGCGGGGGCGATCCGCTCTTCGATGTGGTTCACAGCCTGGATGACGCCCTTGCCCATGTAGCGATCGCCGCCATCGCGCAGCTCATGGGCTTCGTGGGCCCCTGTGCTCGCACCGCTGGGCACGATCGCCCGGCCGCTGGCGCCACCCTCCAGGAGCACTTCGGCCTCCACGGTTGGGTTTCCGCGGGAGTCGAGCACCTCACGGGCCACGATGGTGTCGATGACGAGGTCGAGGGAATCGAACACGTGGGGTGAATCGAAGACTGGGGGATCCTATGGGTCGCCCTGCTCACTGCAGCTGTGCCCTCCGGCACGAATGGCAAGCGTCCACGCACGCACTTCCCCGAGCCCAGGGAATGCACCATGCTGGGAAGGAGCTGCTGATCCTGTCGATGCGCATGCTGCACACCATGCTTCGGGTGGGCGATCTCGAGCGTTCTCTGGCCTTCTACACCAACGTTCTGGGCATGCGCTTGCTGCGGCGCAAGGACTATCCAAGCGGACGCTTCACCCTCGCCTTTGTCGGTTACGGGGATGAGGCGGAGTCCACCGTTCTTGAACTCACCCACAACTGGGATACCGCTGAGTACGACCTCGGAAGTGGCTATGGACACATCGCCTTGGGCGTGGACGATATCCAGGCAACCTGCGCAGGAATTGCTGGCCAGGGAGGTCGGGTTGTTCGCGAACCAGGTCCGATGAAGCACGGCAGCACCGTGATCGCCTTCGTGGAAGACCCCGATGGATACAAAATCGAGCTGATTGAACTGGCGTCCCGTTCCCTGTCTGCCTGAACCACCCCTTAATGACGTCTGCCTACGAAGGGAGCTTCCAGCCTCCAGCCAGCCTCACTGCCGAACCTGAGCGTTTCAGCGATCAGGCCTGGGATCTGTTGCTGAGTTCCCAGGACGTTGCCAGGCGTTGGCGTCATGGAGATCTCGATGTGGAGCACCTGCTCCAGGTGCTGTTCGCCGATCCTCGTTACCAGGCGGAGGTGGCTGTGCTTTCAGTCCCCCGCGACCGTCTCCTTGATCAGCTCGAAGCGTTTCTTGCCGAGCAACCCACCGCCCGCGGTCAGGATCTGTTCATTGGGGAAGACCTCGAACGCTTGCTGGAGTCGGCCGATGCTGTGCGCGGGCTGTGGGGCTCTCGTCTGATCGATCTGTCCCACTTGATCATTGCGATCGGCCGTGATCCGCGCATTGGCGAAGATCTGCTCTCCCGCTTCGGGCTGACGCCGGACCGTTTGGAGGCGGAGCTGCGCCGGGCTCCGGATCCTGGCCCTGGCGCGACGATCCAAGTCCCCGCACAAGGGGCTTCATCACAGGCTCCGTCCTTCCCGGTCCCGCCGTCTGCTCCGGCACCGCCGCCCGCTCCCGCAGCGCCACCGGCGCCTGCCCAAACGACCGACGCCTTGCCTGAGCCGGCCCCTGCGGCTGAGGCAACAGCCCTTGAGCGCTTTGGTCGGGATCTCACGGCGGAAGCTGCTGATGGCCAGCTGGATCCAGTGGTGGGAAGGGATGTTGAGATTCGCAGCCTGATCAAAGTGCTGTCCCGCCGCGGCAAGAACAACCCAGTGCTGATCGGTGCTCCGGGTGTGGGAAAAACGGCGATTGCTGAACTGCTCGCCCAGCGGATGGTGGCTGGTGAAGTGCCTGAATCGCTTCAAGGCCTGCGGCTTGTGGCGTTGGATGCCGGAGCGCTGATTGCCGGTGCCAAGTTCCGTGGACAATTCGAGGAGCGCCTGCGCGAGGTGTTGCAGGAGGTGAGTGATCCGGAAGCGGGTGTGGTGCTGTTCATCGATGAACTGCACACGGTGGTGAACAGTGATCGCAGCAGTGCCGATGCCGGAAGCCTGCTCAAGCCTGCGCTGGCGCGGGGCGATCTGCGCTGCATCGCCGCCACCACACCCGAGGATTACCGGCGCACTGTTGAAAAAGACCCTGCACTGAACAGGCGTTTTCAGCAGGTGCCCATCGCGGAGCCTTCCATCGATCACAGCATCGAGATCCTTCGTGGGGTGAAGGAGCGCTATGAGCTGCACCATGGGGTCACGATCACGGACGCCGCGGTCACCGCAGCCGCCCGGCTCGCCGATCGCTACATCAGCGACCGCTGCCTGCCCGATAAGGCGATCGATCTGATCGACGAGGCGGCCGCTCAGCTCAAGATGGATGTGACCTCCAAACCCCAGGTGGTGGAAGACGCCGAGATGGCCTTGCGCCGGGTGGAGTTGTCGGTGCTTGCGGCGGAACAGGCGCCTGAAGCGGAACGTGTTCAGCTGCAGCGTCAAAGACTGGAGGCCACCACGCACTTGTCCCGGTTGCGGGAGCGTTGGCAGGCCGAACGCGCCCAGCTCGAGGAGCTGCGCCAGCTGCTGCAGGAGGACGAAGATCTCCGCCATGCCATGGCCGAGGCGGAACGCGAGGGAGACCTCGAGGAGGCTGCGCGCCTGCAATACGACCAGCTCCATCGACTCCAGCAGCGCCGCGACGCTCTCGAGCAGTCCCTCAGTGATGCCCAAGCTGCTGGAACCGCGCTGCTGCGCGAACAGGTGGAGGCCGCGGATATTGCCGACGTGGTGGCGCGCTGGACTGGGATCCCGGTCCAGCGGCTGCTGGCAGGGGAACGCCAGAAACTGCTGGAGCTGGATCAACGGTTGCAAGAGCGGGTGATCGGGCAACCGGAGGCCGTGCAGGCCGTGGCGGCTGCGATCCGCAGGGCGCGTGCCGGCATGAAGGATCCGCGCCGGCCAGTGGGGTCCTTCCTCTTCTTGGGGCCGACCGGTGTGGGCAAGACCGAGCTGGCCAAGGCCCTCTCGGGTCAACTCTTTGATGAAGAGGAGGCGATGGTGCGTCTCGACATGAGCGAGTTCATGGAGCGCAATGCCGTGGCCCGCTTGTTGGGTGCTCCTCCGGGCTATGTCGGCTACGAGGAAGGCGGTCAGCTCACCGAGGCCGTGCGTCGTCGTCCCTATGCCCTGCTCCTGCTTGATGAGGTGGAGAAGGCCCATCCAGACGTCTTCAATGTGCTGCTGCAGGTGCTCGACGACGGCCGGCTCAGTGATTCCCAGGGGCGCACCGTTGATTTCCGTCACACGGTGGTTGTGATGACCAGCAATCTCGCCAGTCGGGCCATCCTTGAGGCAGCGCGATCAGGCCAGGAGTCGGACCCTCAAGCCGCATCTCCGTCATTGGATGCGGCGGTGGATGAAGCGCTTAACAGCCATTTTCGGCCTGAATTTCTCAACCGCATCGATGAGGTGATTCGGTTTCGACCGCTCGATCAGCAGGATTTGAGCCGGATTGTGCGCTTGCAACTGGCTGATCTGTCCAGGCTTCTGCGGGAGCAGGGACTCTCCCTCGAGGTTGACGCCGCCGTGATCGATGCCCTCGTGAGCCTGGGGTATGAACCTGAGTACGGCGCCAGACCCCTGCGCCGTGTGTTGCGCCGCCGCCTGGAAAACCCCCTGGCGACGGAATTGCTCGAAGATCGCTTCCACGGTGCCCAAACCGTGCTGGTCCACGCTGGCGCTTCGCCCGCTGAACCCTTCAGGTTTGAACCTGCTTGAGCGCAGAAGGCGTCCGGTAGGATCTTTGTTTGCTGTCACGTGCCATCTGAGCCTGCGTCAGCACCGGCCCAATGACTCCGTGCCCAGCGATTCGTGACAACGCCAACCTCCGAGGACACTGCAGCAGCCAAGTCACCGGCTCCTACCGGCTCTGACCAGCCGGGAAAGAAAGGTGGGTTCTTCGCTGCGACCTACGAGGAGCTCAAGCTGGTTGTCTGGCCCAGTCGGCAGCAGCTGTTCAGTGAATCGATCGCAGTGATTCTGATGGTGAGCCTGTCAGCTGCTGCCATCGCTGCTCTGAGTCGTTTTTACGGCTGGGCTGCGTCCCAGGTGTTCCGTTGATCGGCTGGTCCGCCTCCCACGGCGTCGAGTCGCATCGATGCTCTGTTCTTCTCATCCTGCCCCGTGTCTGATCTCGATCTCAGCCAGTCGGATTCCAGTGAAGTGCTGGATCTTCCGGCCCCGAACGACGGCGAGGAAGGAACGCTCGAAGTCCCTGAAGTGCGAACGGGGATTGCCCGCTGGTACGCGGTGCAGGTGGCTTCAAGCTGCGAGAAGAAGGTGAAGGCCACCCTGGAACAACGGGCGGTCACCCTGGGCGTGAGCAACAGGATTCTTGAAATCGAGATTCCGGAAACGCCCGCTGTGAAGATCAAGAAAGACGGCAGCCGCCAGTCCACGGAGGAGAAGGTCTTCCCTGGCTATGTGCTCGTGCGCATGGTGCTCGACGAAGACACGATGATGGCTGTGCGCAGCACCCCGAACGTCATCAACTTCGTGGGAGCAGAGGATCGCCGCGCGACAGGTAAAGCCCGCGGTCACATCAAGCCGCGCCCGCTGAGCCGTTCCGAGGTGGATCGCATCTTCAAGCGGGCTGCTGAGAAGAAGACTGTCGTCAAGGTTGATCTCACCGAAGGGGATCAGATCCTGGTGACGGCTGGGCCGTTCAAGGATTTCCAGGGCGAAGTGATTGAAGTGTCGGGTGAGCGCAGCAAGCTCAAGGCCCTTCTTTCAATCTTCGGCCGGGAAACGCCTGTGGAGCTCGAGTTCTCCCAGGTGAGCAAGCAAAACTGAGCTGTTGTGGCGGCCGTCTCCCTGCGGAGGGCGGCCTCAGGAGTGGTTTCCGCTCCGCCGCACCTGCCTCAAGGGGCAGGTGATCCGCAGATGTACAACTCCGTCCGCCGATGGCCAAGAAAGTCACAGCCGTTATCAAGCTGGCCCTTCAGGCCGGCAAAGCCAACCCCGCACCGCCCGTGGGCCCTGCTCTCGGTCAGCACGGGGTCAACATCATGGCGTTCTGCAAGGAGTACAACGCCCGTACCCAGGACAAGGCCGGTTTTGTGATCCCGGTGGAGATCTCGGTCTTTGAAGACCGCAGCTTCACCTTCATCACCAAGACGCCTCCGGCGTCTGTGCTGATCACCAAAGCCGCCGGAATCGAGAAGGGCTCCGGCGAGTCCGCCAAGGGAAGTGTTGGCTCCATCAAGCGTTCCCAGCTTGAGGAGATTGCCAAGACCAAGCTGCCCGATCTCAATTGCACCAGCATTGAATCGGCCATGCGCATCATCGAAGGCACCGCTCGCAACATGGGCGTCGCCATCACCGACTGACGCGTCAGGCGCCAGTTCTCACTGCTTCAACTGTCCTTTTACGGGGGAGACCCAGCGGTCGCCTGCACCCCATTCCTGCCATGCCCAAAACATCCAAACGCCTGGCCAGCCTCGTCAACAAAATCGAGGAACGGGCCTACGAACCCCTTGAAGCCATCAAGCTCGTCAAGGAGAACGCCACTGCCAAGTTCGACGAAACCGTGGAAGCCCACGCCCGTCTTGGCATTGACCCCAAATACACCGACCAGCAGCTGCGCACCACGGTGGCCCTGCCCCATGGCACCGGTCAGACGGTGCGGATTGCGGTCATCACCCGCGGCGAAAAGGTTGCTGAGGCCAAAGCAGCCGGCGCTGAACTCGCTGGTGATGAGGATCTGGTGGAAACCATCAGCAAGGGAGAAATGGATTTCGACCTGCTGATCGCCACCCCCGACATGATGCCCAAGGTCGCCAAGTTGGGTCGGGTGCTTGGTCCTCGCGGTTTGATGCCGAACCCCAAGGCGGGAACGGTGACGACGGATCTGGCGGCAGCCATCAATGAATTCAAGGCCGGCAAACTGGAATTCCGTGCTGACCGCACGGGAATCGTGCACGTGCGTTTCGGCAAGGCCAGCTTCTCGGAAGGCAACCTGCTGGACAACCTCAAGACGCTCCAGGAGACCATCGACCGCAACAAGCCCAGCGGCGCGAAGGGGCGCTACTGGAAAAGCCTGTACGTGACCTCCACCATGGGACCCTCCGTGGAAGTTGACATCGCTGCGCTGCAGGACATCAACAAAGACGGCTGATGACGCTGTGATGTAGGTTGAGTGGCTGGCGAAAGCCAGTCCACGGGCACGCGCCCGGCCTGAGACAGCAGGTTGCATCAGCCAGTTCCTTCGAACCGGCCCGATTGCATAAGCCCTGCCGAGGCAAACGCGACGATTTTGCTCCCTCCAGGGATTGGATCGACACGCGGCCTCGTCTTCTCGTTTGAGAAGCACTGATCGGCCGCGTGTCCAGCTTGTTCCCCCGACCGATCCAATTCCTATGGGCCGCACTCTGGAGAGCAAGCAACAGATCGTCGAAGAGCTCAAGCAGCTCCTCGGTGAGGCCGAAATGGCACTGGTCCTGGATTATCAGGGTCTCTCCATCAAGGAAATGTCTGATCTGCGGACCCGTCTGCAGGCAGCCAACGGTGTGTGCAAGGTGACCAAAAACACCTTGATGCGCCGTGCCATTGATGGTGACAGTGCTTGGTCAAACCTTGATTCCCTTCTCACCGGCACCAACGCTTTCGTCCTTGTCAAAGGGGATGTGGGCGGTGCAGTGAAAGCCGTTCAGGCTTTCCAGAAGGACACCAAAAAGTCTGAAACCAAGGGCGGCCTTTTCGAAGGCAAGCTTCTGTCTCAGGACGAGATCAAGGCCATTGGTGATCTTCCTTCCAAGGAAGCACTCATGGCACAGATCGCCGGTGCCATCAATGCCGTTGCCACCAAGGTGGCTGTCGGCATCAACGAGGTTCCCTCCGGCCTTGCTCGGGCGCTCAAGCAGCACGCCGAATCCGGCGAAGGCTGATCGTCTTCGACTCGACTGTTTCTCTGATCTGTTGCTGATTCCCAACCATGTCTGCAAAAACCGACGAAATTCTCGAATCACTGAAAACTCTCTCGCTGCTTGAGGCTTCCGAGCTCGTCAAGCAGATCGAGGAAGCTTTCGGTGTGTCCGCTGCCGCATCTGCTGGTGTGGTGATGGCTGCTCCTGGCGCTGCTGGCGCTGGTGGTGGCGAGGCTGCTGAAGAGAAGACCGAATTTGATGTTGTGCTGGAGAGCTTTGACGCTTCGGCCAAGATCAAGGTCCTCAAGGCTGTGCGTGAGGCCACCGGCCTGGGTCTTGGTGATGCCAAGGCCATGGTCGAGGCTGCACCCAAGGCCATCAAGGAAGGCGTGTCCAAGGACGAAGCCGAAGCCCTCAAGAAGGCCATCGAAGAAGTGGGCGGCAAGGTCACCCTCAAGTGATCGTGTTGGGTCGGTGTCCTGCGGGATCGCGACCCTTCCCCCCATTTCAATTCCACCAACCGACCCCAGGGTCGGTTTTTTTGTGAGCAAAAAAAAGAGCTCTGCCGAAGGCAGAGCTCAGAAGTGAAGCGCGTTGCAGGAGTCTGTCCTTGTTTCGACCCTGAAGAGGCGCTTAGCACTCCTCACACGAATGCAACTTAAGAAGTGATCCTGGGTCTGTCCCGCCTGCGCAGGGCGCTCCTTCAACTGTCCTCGCCTCAGGGGCGGAAAGGAATCACCTGCAATCGGATCGGTCCGCGTGTTCCCTGCCCCCTGCGTCCTGCCTGCGGCAATCCTGGAGCACTGGGCAGACTTGCTGAGAAGCTGCGGGTTTGAGCGGTGCTGCCCCGACTCGACGCCATGAGTGTGGGCATCGGCTTGGAATTGGCGAAATACACGTGGCTCAGCGTTCGCCCCTTGTAAGCCCGACGCTCCAGCGCCCACCCCGGCTCCAGGGTCAGTTTCACAAAAGCATCCTTGTCGCGCCGCACCTGGGTGGCTCGGGCCACAACCGTGCTGTCTCCTCTCACCGGATCCATGGCCTGCAGCAGCAGTCCATCGCGGTTCTGTTCCAGCTTCAGGCGAAAGCGTTTGTCGGAATCCGTGCCTCCTGTCCGCAGGGAATAGCCGTTGCTGTCGAGATAGCGGCTGCAGATCCCGCTGAAGTCGAAGTCATTCAAGGATGGCTTCATCAAGCCGTCCCTGCGCTCTTCCCAACAAAGGGGACGGGCCTTGATCTGCTCCAGCACCAGCAGTTTCCAGCGGCTGTTCCCCACCGCCTGAGCCAGGATCGCAAAGCGTTCCTGTTGCAGCGGCCGGCTGTCGAACAAAGCCCGGCTCAAGCCAGGAACTGCCGCACCCAAACCGGCAAGCCCCAGGGCCGTGGCGGCCATGGCAGTCCTGCGCAAGTAGGTTCGGCCCATCGCCCAGTCCTCCTGGGTGTTCAAGAACCGTGTTGTACCGAACACAGGGTGGGCTGACAAATGGCGGAGAGCGATCGCAGAGGACGGGTTGTGGCGGCGGCCACCGATGGTGCCTGCAGCGGTAATCCAGGCCCGGGGGGCTGGGGTGCGTTGATCCGTTTTGAAGACGGCAGTGTGGAGGAGTTCGGTGGATCCGACCCGGCCACAACCAACAACCGCATGGAGCTTCAGGCGGCCCTCTCCCTGCTGGAGCGTTTGGCCGAACTGCCCCGTCATCCCGATCTCACCCTGCGAACCGACAGCAAATACCTGATCGATGGGCTTGGCTCCTGGATGGCCGGATGGAAACGCAAAGGCTGGAAAACGGCTGCCGGTAAGCCCGTGCTCAATCAGGATCTCTGGCAGGCTCTCGATGCGGCACGCCTGCCCGATGTGCCGCTCACCTATGTGAAAGGCCACAGCGGTGATCCCGACAACGACCGGGTGGATGCCATTGCTGTGGCCTATTCCAAGGGGGGCACACCACCCCTGCGTGCTGTGCCAACGCAACCCGCGGATCCAGCCCCGGAGCCGCTGCGCACGTTGCTCACGCGCTTGGAGTTGGCGGATCGCTTGGCCAGCGGTGGTTTCACGCTCACCGCCGTCGAGCTTGCTCAGTTGGTGGAACAACCCCTCACCAACGTGCTCGAGCGCCAGCAGCCATGGCGGTGGCGTGACTGGATGGTGGAACCGATCGAGGCTGATCGCTGGCGTCTGCGGCGTGCCGAGGCAGGATCGAGATAGAAGCAGGAAACCAGATGGCCCAGTCGTCATCATCCGGGGTGTTGTCCACCGCAGGTTTCTATCGCCGCTGGCTGGGCCCCGTACTGGCCAACGATGAAGGCGTCGATGCCGAACAGCTCAGTCGTGCAGCTCTGCAGGCTCTCGCTCAGCTCAGCCTCAGGCGTCGATGGCCCGGAGTCTCCGGGGTCCTTGAGGGGATCAGTGCTGAGTTGCAACGACGGGATGTGCGCCTCGAACAGGTGCTCTTCGGCTGCCGTTTCAGCAATCCCGTCGGCCTGGCTGCTGGCTTCGACAAGAACGGTGTCGCCGCCGGCGTTTGGGATCGCTTCGGGTTTGGCTTTTCGGAGGTGGGAACCGTCACCTGGCATGGGCAACCAGGCAATCCGCGGCCGCGGCTGTTCCGGCTGGCCCAGGAGCGGGCCGCCTTGAATCGCATGGGATTCAACAACGGTGGTGCCGAGATGTTGCGCCGCACCCTGTTGCGGCAGGCGTTGCCGGCCCGTGGTCAGCGCCCGGCGGTGCTGGGGATCAACTTCGGGAAGTCCAAAATCACCCCCCTCGACCAGGCGGCCGATGACTATGCCTCCTCGCTCGAACTGCTGGCGCCCCAGGCGGATTACGCCGTGATCAATGTCAGCTCTCCGAACACCCCGGGCCTGAGGGATCTGCAGGACGCGTCGCAACTGCGGCGCCTAGTGGAGCGTCTGCGCCGTCTGCCCGGCTGCCCGCCCCTGCTCGTGAAGATCGCCCCCGATCTGGAGGATGACGCCATCGATGGGTTGGCCCGCCTTGCCTATGAGGAGGGTCTTGCGGGGGTGATCGCCGTGAACACGAGCCTGGACCGTCTGGGCCTGGAGCAGCGTGTGATTGCCCAGACCGGGCGCACCCTGGCGGAAGAGGCGGGTGGCCTCAGTGGTGATCCCCTGCGCCGCCGGGCCCTGGAAGTGTTGCGGCGCCTGCGCGCCACCGCCGGACCTGCGCTTCCCCTTGTGGGTGTGGGCGGAATCAGCACACCGGAAGCGGCCTGGGAGCGGATCACGGCTGGTGCGTCCCTGATTCAGCTGTATACGGGTTGGATTTATGAAGGCCCCGATCTGGTGCCCCGGGTGTTGGAGGGACTGCAGCTGCAGCTCGATCGCCATGGATTCCGCCATATCAGTGAGGCGGTGGGGAGCGGCGCCCCTTGGCGCTAGCCGATACCCTTCCGGCAGACCGTTGATGACGCCAGTGGGGGGGATGTGGTGCTGGCCGGACTGAACGAGCGCTTCCCCGCGGTTGAGGGCTGGATCCGTCAGGCCCAGGCACTGCTGGATCCCGTGCCGGTTGTGCTGGCTCCTTCCGACGACGCCCTCACACTCAGCTGGAGCCTGCAAGGAGAGCCGCAGCTCATCAGCGTTCCGCTTCCCCAGGATCTCGTCCGCGCCGGCGTTCCCTTGCAGCGCGATGTGCTGGGCGACACCCTGGCGGATCTGTTGCTGGATCAGGGGTTGGTGGCAGCCCAGGTTGCGGTGGACGTGCTGTTGCCCCTGCCGTGCTGCCAGTGGCGGCGGCTTCAGGGAGCGGCGGCGGCCACGCTCGGCAACGGTGATGACCTGCGGGCGCTTGCTCCAGACCTGGGCTGGTCTCTCTCGCTGCAGGAGAGCTACCTCGACCTGGTGCCGGACGCCAGCACGGAGACGGTGATGGTGGTGGGCGCCGAGCGCATGGTGCTGCAGGCCTGGCTGGACACCCTGGCCGCGGCCGACTTCAGCGTGCGCCGGGCTGAGTGGCTGCTTTGTGCTGCCTGGAGAGGACTGGTCTGCTTGCACGAGCAGGACCTGCAGCAGCCTCTGATCTGGTTGGTGGAGCAGGGGGGGCGCTGGCGTCTCCTGCTGCTGGAGCATGGATGGCCTGAGTTGGACGTTGCCCTGGACGCCAGGGATCTGGCGGCCTTGCGCGTGGAAGTGCTGGGGTTGGTCGGGGCCTGGATGGAGCACAACAGCGAACCAGGATCCGCGGCTCTGCCCCTGCCGGGCTGGTACGTGACGGCTGATGCTGCGTGGCGAGGCCGCTGGGGGGAGAGCCATGACGCGCTCAAGCTGGGGCCATTGCTTGGGGATGCCGAAATGTCCCTGGTGGAGCTGGCATTGATGGCGCCCGCGGAGGTACCGGGATGAGCCGACAGCAGCAGCGATTGCCGGATCTGTTGCGCGAACGGCGCTTGGAGCTTGGTCTCCCCCAGCAGGCGCCACCGCTGATGCCCAAGGAGCCCTTGCTGTTGCGGGGGGCGTTGCTGGGTGGGGCGGCTGTGGGTGTTGCCTTGGCCTTTGTGGTTGGCCTGGGCTGGATTGAGGCTGCTCAGCGCCGAGAGCTGGAGACGTTGTTGCCGTTTGAACGTCAGGTCCGTTCGCTTGAAGGACAGATCAAGGCGAACAGAGGCAAGCTGTCTTCCATCAAGAAGGACACACTTCAGATCGCCGAGCAACTCGTGGCCGTCCCCGCAGGATCGCCCTTGCTGGAGCAGTTGCGGCGCGTCACTCCCGCCGGCATCCAGCTCGAGGACGTGTCGGTTCAAAACGACCGGATCAAGGTGTCTGGCAAAGCTGCCATGGGAACCACGCCGGGGCCTCTCGAGCGCATCAATGCTCTGGCGATCACCTTGGCGCGCCTACCCATCTCCAAGGCCGACGGTGTGAAGGTGCTCAAGCTCACCCGCGAGGACGGTGACAGCCCGGTGGTGAACTTCAGTCTCGACTGGGAGCTTGATCCCAAAGCGGGACCGTCGATCCAGCAGTTGAAGGCTTTGGGGGCTGAGGGGCTGGCCGAGCGCTATCGGTTGCTCGAGCAGCAGGGGGTGCCGCTGTGACCAACCTCAGTCCGGATCAATCGGTCTGGCGCCGCCGGTTCAGCCGGGGGCGGATCCTGGTGGGTGCGCCTGCGGCCATTGGGGTGGTGCTGGCAGGGGCGCTGTTGGCTGGGCTGGCTTGGCCGCGGCTGGGGGTGATCGAAGAACAACGCCAGCGCATGGACGACTTGAAGGCCAAAGAGGCATCCCTGCCCCAGTTGAAACTGCAGCGCACCAAAACCCAGGTGGAGTTGCAGAAAGCGCAGCAGCAGCAGAACCTGCTCATTGAACTGGTGGCTGGCCAGGGGGAGATCGCTACGTTTCTGGCTCAGCTCAGCCGCGAGTCGGCTGCCACCGGAGTGGAGATCACGCTGTATGAGCCTGTGCCTGCGGCTCCTGCGGATGCCTCATCGCAGGCACCGAACCAGGCATCCAAATCCAGAAACACCCAGGGGAAAGGCAACAAGCAGACAGCACCAAAGGACCCCTTGGCCAAGCTCGGCTACCAGAAAACGGCGGTTCTGCTCCAGGCGGAGGGCCCCTATCCCGGCTTGCTCGCTTTTCTCAGGCGGATGGAGGCGTTGGAATTGCTGGTTCAGCCCAGCGATCTGGAACTGGTGGCTATTGACGCTGCTTCCCAGGCGTCTGACGAAGACGATCAACAACCCGCCGGGCCACCACGCACCCAGCTGAAGCTGCGGCTCACGTTCTACGACAAAACCGCAGAACCGCTTGAGCCGAAGCCGCAATCAGCGCCTTCCTGAACCCCTGGTGAGTTCTTGTGATTGAGGGCTGGTTGGGATGAGATGCGATCGATACCATCCGCCCATGGTTTGCGGCCGTTCGGCCCGGGTATGCGCTTTTCTCCTTCCCGGTTCACGGCCCTTGTGTTGATAGCTGGCCTCTCGGCTGCCGACGTGGGGGCACTCGACGGGCTGATGAATAACGTCTCCCGTCAGGTGCAGGCGCAAGGTGCCCTGGCGTTGCGCATTCGCCGTGGCCCGAGCGGTGTGGAGGTGGTGGTGGAAGGTGTGGGGGCCCAGCCGGTGCTGCAGCAGCGCATCAATGGTGGGGTCTGGGAAGGGCGTTTGCAAACCCAGGGGCAGCCGGGGGTGCGCAATGGCAGTCAGCAACTGTCGGATCCCGGAGCGAGCCTGGCCAAGGTGGCGATCAGTGGATCGGGGCAGACCTACCAATTGGAAGTGGTGCCGGTGCCGGGGCAGACCCTGCAGGAACCGGTGGTGAGCGCGGATGGCAGAAATCTGATCCTTCAGTTCAACGGATTGGCCACAGCTCCCACCCTGCAGACGGGCCGCCTGGATCTGAACACCCCGGGCAGTGTGCCCCAGGCGCGTTACGCCCCACCTCTGCGTCCCCGCGCCGTCGCCCCACCGCTGGGCGACATGGCCGTGGGCACGATGGTGCTGCAGAACCGCAGCTTCGTGAATGTGAGCGGTCCGCCGGTGACGCTCACCTTGAACAACGCCCCTGCGAAGGATGCCTTGATGGCTCTGGCGCGCTTGGGCGGGTATGGGTTTGTGTTTGTTGGCGAAGATTCGGCAGCCAGTGGTTCAGCGGAGCCGTCCTCGGTGGCCACGGTGTCGATGGCATTCCAAAACGAAAGCTATGCCCGTGCCCTGAATGGGGTGCTGCTGGCTTCAGGCCTGCAAGGCAAGTTGGATGGCCGCACCTTGCTTGTGGGCAAGGGCGCTGCAACCAAAACCTTCGGGCCGCAGATGTCCAAGGTGATTCGCTTGAATCAAGTGAGTGCACGCTCAGCGGCTGAGTACCTGGGAAACCTTGGTGCCACATTCAATCTGACGAATACGATTACAACCACAACTGGAGAGCCTGCATCCGCAGGGACATCGCAACTCAGCAACCAGACATCACAGATTAATTCGACAATATTGGAAAGTGAAAGTTTTGGGGCCTCCACTGGTCCTCTGAGAGGACTTGTTGTGACAACAGATTCACGACTTTCAACGGTGACTTTGGTTGGTGATTCTCAGCTCGTTGCCATTGCTGAAGGCTATTTGAAGCAGATCGATTTGCGTCAGAGACAGGTGGCTCTAAATGTCAAGATACTGGATATTGCATTGTCCAACGATTCCCAAATCAACAATAGCTTTGCTTTTCGCTCTGGTAATGCGTTCATTGTCAGCGAAAACGGCCAGTTGCTGGCCAATTTCGGAGCCTACAAGCCGCCTGGTAGTGAGCAGGGCGGGTTGCCGGGTCGATACAACGCTGACCAAGGAACAACTCCTATTCCGGGAACGGGCGCTTTGGACGGTGGCGAAGGATTTGTTGATAGTCCAACATCGCCATTTCCCCTTCCTGGCTCAGTGACACGTATTGGGCCTGATGGTGTAACAGAGCGAGGGCCTTTTAGGCCGGATTTTGGAACATTTGATAATCCTTTGCAGCCTGGAATTGACGAAATTGATGAGGATGGCCGAGTCACCTATAGGTCGCCCACGCGTTTTCAGTATCCGGTCAATCAATTCTTTGACTTTCTGGCGGCCCAGATTCAGTCGTCTTCAACCAAAATTCTGGCGAGTCCTACGTTGATTATTCAGGAGGGATCTGAGTCCACGCAAGGCTCCGATGCGTCGAAGATTTCTGCTGATGGCAAGGTTGGCCGCGAGCGCACTAACGAAGCCTTGGTTTCTGTTGGAACGAAGCTTGTGACCTCTTTTGAGGTGAAGCAGGATGAGAATGGCAATAATTTTTGTCAACCAGTTTTTAGCAATGCAGGTTTAACTTTTGGGGCCAGGGTTGAGAAAATTGATGACAATGGATTCGTTACTTTTTCTCTGTCTCCCGAGATTTCTGCGGCAGTTGGTGTTCCTGAAACGATTGGCAATTGTGGAAACATCAACATTATCAACAGTCGAACACTCGACACGGGAAAGATTCGGGTTCGGGATGGGCAGACACTCATTCTCACGGGCGTGATTTCTGATACTGATGTTCAGGCTGTCACGAAATGGCCGATTCTTGGGGATATCCCATTCATTGGCCAGTTCTTCAGGAGTTCCAGTGGCGATCGCACAAAAAATGAACTTGTCATTCTTGTGACGCCACGCATTATCGATGACACTCAGGGAGGAAGTTATGGCTATGGCTACCGTCCCAGCCTCCCGGCCGCGCGGCAGATCATGAGCGGCTCTTAAGCGGCGTTCTTAGAACCCCAGCCCCAGTGGAACCAGGGCTTTGGCTGCAATCGGCGCCAGCATGCGCAGCCCTGCCATGGCGCCTTGAAGGAACTGGCTGCCCATCCCTTTCCCTTCATTTGCCGAGTCACTCTCGAAGCGCCGCTTGGTCACGGAGTCGGCAGCAGCCGTTAGCTGGTTCGCCCACTCCTGGGATCCTCTCGCTTGATACAGCGATGCCGCATAACGGAAATCGGCGGCGGCCAGGTCGTCTTTGGCCTGTTCGCTGCGGCTGATGCCGCGGGCCACCCAGCTGAGGGGTTCATTGGGAGCGCTGCGGATCGCATCGCTGAACAACTGCTCGGCTTCAGGCCAACGTCCTGCTTGAAAGGCTGCAACGCCGGCGTTGTGCAGTGCCGCGTGGCTGCGCGACCCTGTAACGATCCCCTGCGCTCCCTGCCAGTGCGCTTCTTCCAGGGCTTGGGGGCTGAGGCGGGCACCACTGAGATCCGCGTCTCGCAGGTCGGTGCCGTACAGCTTGCTGCCGGTGAGGTCGGCGCCGCGCAGGGAGGCACCGCGCAGGCTGGTGAAACTCAGGTCTGCATGGCTGAGGTCGGCCCCATCGAGCTGGGCCTGGCCCAGGTTGGCGCGCATCAATTGGGCGTCGCGCAGGTTGGCGTCGCGCAAATCGGCGTGCACGAGATCGGCATCGGCGAGGCGGCAGCCCTCACAACTGCGCTCATGCAGCACTTTGATCAGGGACTCATTGGCGTGTGCTCCTGTATTCACCAACAGCGCGGTGCCCAGCATCAGGGCCCATGGTGCCCAGCGAAGTTGGCAGGAGGATCGAGTCATCACGCGGGCTCAGCGAGCAACCGGGTTGTATCGGTGTCTGCACCCGTCGTCGAGTCTCGCTGGGCAGGATGGAGTGGTGTCGCCGGCAGTCGCTTTGGGCCACAGACCACCTCCCCATGGCGGCAACCTGATCCAGGAGGCGCAGCGGTTTGGCCTGAATCCAGGGCGGGTTCTAGATGCCAGCGCCTCACTGGTGCCGTTTTCTCCACCCCGCCGCTTGCAGCAGGCCCTTGCTGAGGCCATGCGCAGCAGTGCCCTGCGTGACTATCCCGATCGCCGCCAAGCCGCGCTTCGTGAAGCGATCGCTGCCTGGCATGGCGTTCCGCCCGAGCAGGTGTTGCCCGGCAACGGTGCTGCCGAGCTCTTCACATGGGTGGCCCGTGATGCGGCCGCGCTCGGGGTCAGTGCTCTGCCCCAGCCGGGATTCGCTGATTACGCCCGGGCCCTGCGCTGCTGGGACGCCGCCAGTGAATCTGTGCCGCTATCGCTCGCCTGGCCTGATCAGAGCGATCCCCATCCCTGGCCGCTCGCACCGGACTCGCTGGCGAATGCATCCGTTGTTTGGATCACCAATCCCCACAACCCCACCGGCCAGCTCTGGAGCCGCGCGTCCCTGGAGCCGCTTTTGGCGCGTCATCGCCTGGTGATCTGCGATGAAGCCTTTCTGCCATTGGTGCCGAATGGTGAGCAGCAGTCGTTGATTCCCCTCGTCGCCGATCACCCCAACCTGGTGGTGATCCGCAGCCTCACCAAGCTGTTCGCGGTGGCGGGGTTGCGACTGGGTTACGCCATCGCTGCGCCTGAGCGGCTTCAGCAGTGGAGTCAGTGGCGCGATCCCTGGCCGGTGAATGGTTTGGCGCTCGCCGCTGGCACCGCTGTGCTGGCCGACCAACAAGGCTTCGAGCGCTGGCAGCAACGCGTGCAGCATTGGGTGCGCCACGAGGGGGCCTGGTTGCAGCACCAGGTGGGGCAGCTCCCTGGGCTCCACCCACGCCCTTCAAGCGCCAACTATCTGCTCGTGGAGGGGCAAGCGTCGTTGCTGGTGTTGCGCGAACAGGTGGCCCAGCGCGGGGTGTTGCTGCGCGATTGCCGTTCTTTCGAGGGCCTGGGGGAGCGTTGGCTGCGGATTGGTCTTCAGGATCGCCGCGGCAATCGCCGCATCCTGCAGGCGCTGCGCAGGGCCCTTCGCCATCAGCCCCTGGGGTGAGTCACCGCACCAGCCCCTGCAGCAACGCGGCCAACTGCTGATCCGCATCTGCTTCGGCAAGGGTGCCCATCGCTTGCGCCATCGACACCAGCGGGTCAGCGGCTGAATCACAACTCCGCAGCCTCGGGCCAAGCAAGCGCCAGAGGGTCTGGCGCAGAGTCGGTTCGCTGGGCCCGTGTTGATGCACGATCACTGCAGCACCGAGCGCTGCGGCGCAGGCGGCATTCGCATCCTGATGGCGATCGGCGGCCTGGGGAAACGGCACCAGCACGGTGGGGGTGCCGCTCACGGCGAGTTCACTCAGGCTGCCTGCGCCGGCGCGGCTGATGGCCAGATCGGCATGCTGCAACAGCGCTGGAATGGCATCGCTGAAGGGGCGTTCGGCGAAGCCGGGATGCTTGATGCTGTTCACATCGGGATCGTTGCTGCCGGTGAGATGCACCACCCGGCAGCCTTCGCTCAGCAGCATGGGCAGCAGGGGGCGCACCATGCGGTTCAGTCCAAGAGCACCTTGGCTGCCGCCCATCACCACCAGGAGTGGGCCGGGCCCTTGCGGCACCCAGTCAGGCAGGGTCTGGGTCTGGAGAAAGCTGTTGCGCACCGGCGTCCCCGTCACGATCGCCTTGCAGCCGGGGATGCGCCTGGCGGCGGCTGGTAAACCGATCGCCACCTGGGTGCAGGCGCGTCCCAGCAGCCGGGTCACCCGGCCAGGGATGGCATTGGATTCATGCAGCACCACCGGAACGCCGCTCCAGCGGGCCCCAAGGATGGCCGGGGCGGCGATGTAGCCCCCCGTTGTGAACACCACATCGATGCCGTTGCGTCGAATCAGCCGGCGAACGTCGCGACTGGCCGCCAGCAGGCGGAGCAGTTGCACAACCTTCTTGAGGCCTCGCCCCTGCAGTCCACCGGCGTTCACCGTGGTGAGTGGGTAGCGCTCAGGAACCAATGTGGTTTCAAGTCGGTCCGGCACGCCCAGCCAGTGCGCGCTCCACCCGGCCGGAAGTGCATCCGCAACCGACAACGCCGGAAAGAGATGTCCGCCGGTGCCGCTGGCGGCGATCAGGAGCCGGGGCATGGAGGGCGGATCTTAAAAACGGGGCTTAACTTAAATCGATTCAAGAGGCAGTTTCATGGTCCCGTTCCTGCGTGTCGCAATGGCGTCATGGATGTGCGGGACGGCGCTGTTCAGCGCACTGCCGCTGCGAGCGCAACCGGGCGCTGATCTCAGCAGCCGTCTGCAGCAGGCGCTCAATGCCGACGACAGCAGCAAGCAACTGGAAGCGTTGATGGTTCCAGAGCAAACAAGCGCCTTCGCTGATCGTTTCCGCCGCTTCACCGAACGCTTCCCGGAAACCCGTTGGGCCGTCAGAGCCGGTCAGCCCCTCAACGATGGCCGCCAGACCGTGGAATTCGCCGTGAGCGGCACGCGCCAGCAGGACGGGCTCAGTTATTCCTTTCAGGCCCAACAGACGGTTGCCCTGTCTGTGGAGAACGGGCTGATCGCTGATCAGGAGATCCTCAGCGATCAATCCGTGCTCACCAGTGCCAGCAAGCCCCTGCCGATCTCATTGCTGATCCCAGACACCGTGCTCACCGGCAGCCGCTACGACGTGGATGTGGTGGTGGATCAACCCCTCGGCAAGGCGTTGCTGGCCGGAGGGTTGATCTCCGTGACGCCGCAGCAAGTGCTGCAGCAGAAAAGCCCCGACATCCAGTTGGAACCTCTCGGTGGCGGTGGACTCTTCAAATCTGTTCAGGCTCCCTTTCAACCGGGATCGCAGGTCTGGGCTGCTCTGCTGGTGCATCCCGATGGCATCGTCACGGTGAGCAAGCGGGTGCAGGTGGTTGACGAGAGCAGCAAGCTCAAGCCCTGACCTCACACCCTGGGCAGATGTCTGCGCAGGGCGGACACATCGGCGTCACCCAGGCCTGCGTTCATCAGCGTCTGTTCCTGAGCCTGCACAGCCTGGGTGATCGGTAGGTCCAGGCCGGCCTCGGCTGCGGCTTGGAGAGCGATGCCGAGATCTTTGTGATGGAGCGCCAGCTTGAAGCCGAGGGGATAGTGATCGCTGAGCATGGCGCTGGAGCGGTGCTCCAAGGCCCAGGATCCGGCGGCGCCGTGCCGGAGAGCATTCACCACCTGCTGCATTGGCAGCTGCAGGTGCTGCCCGAGGGCGATGGCTTCGGCCACAGCGGCATAGCTGCCGGCCACCAGCACCTGGTTCACCGCTTTCACCTGTTGGCCGCTGCCAACAGCGCCGAAGTGGTGAATCGAGCCACCGATCGTCTCCAGTACTGGCATGGCGCGATCCAGATCGGCGTCGCTGCCGCCACAGAGCACGGTGAGCGTGCCGGCTTTGGCTCCTTCCGTTCCTCCGGTCACGGGGGCGTCGAGATAGCGCACGCCACGGTGCGCCAGGCGTCGTGCCATGCGCTGGGATGTGGATGGGCTGATGGTGGAGCAGTCGATCACCAGGCTCCCTTCCGCGAGTGCAGGCCCAGCCCCGTTGTCTCCCCAGAGCACAGCCTCCACGGCGGCGTCATCACTGACGCAGAGCACGAGGGCCTGACAGCCCTGAACAGCATCAGCGGGTGATGCGCAGCAAAGGGTCGCTGCGGCTGGGTCGCCTTGATGCAGGCTCGGATCGTTCTCGGCGCTGCGGCTGCGGGTGTGCACCTGCAATGAATAGCCGGCACGGTGCAGGTTGGCGGCTATCGGCAGGCCAAGGGCACCGAGGCCGACGAACGCGAGTCGACTGGGTGCTTTGAGATCAGATCCGGTCATGGTTCACGCCCATCTCAGTCAGATCCTGGCGAACCGGCCAACCCAGATTTCAGCGGTCCATGCCTAACCCTGAACAGATGCGTGTTTCGTCACTTCGAAGCAACCGCAGGCTTCTGTTGCTTCCCTGCTCCCTGCTGGTTGCGTTGAGTCTTCAGGTCGGTCACGTGCAGGCCGAGCTCAGCCAGCACCCGCCGGGTTGGGAACGGCTTCAACCAGCCCAGCAACGGGAGCTTGCCCAGGTGCGACGACGGTGGGAGCTGGACAGCCACAGCCGCCGGGTGTTCATCCTGCAGATGTCGGAGCGCTGCATCCGTTCTGCGTTCACGGCTGAGGCCTATCGCGCCTGTAAACGCAAGGAACGGCAAGCGACATTCGCGCTGCGCCTGGAAGGCCTGAAGCGCATCAACGCCCTGCGCACGCACTACGGCCTGGCTCCCCTGCTGGATCCGCAACTGGACCTCAGGTCGCCCCAGTTCACAGTGCAACCCATCAAAAAAGCCGCCCCGTCAGGGGCGGCCACAGCATGAGCTTGTGCGCGAATCAGGCGGCGTCGTTGAGGGCGGCTACACCGGGCAGCACCTTGCCTTCCAGCAGTTCGAGGCTGGCGCCGCCACCGGTGGAGATGTGGGACATCTTCTCGGCCAGACCGGCCTTCTCCACAGCAGCCACGGAGTCACCGCCGCCGATGATCGTGCAGCAGCCCTTGGCGCTGAGTTCCGCCAGGGTGGTGGCGATTGCGGGTGTGCACCTGCAATGAATAGCCGGCACGGTGCAGGTTGGCGGCTATCGGCAGGCCAAGGGCACCGAGGCCGACGAACGCGAGTCGACTGGGTGCTTTGAGATCAGATCCGGTCATGGTTCACGCCCATTGCAGTCAGATCCTGGCGAACCGGCTAATATCAGGGGGGGTGGAAACGAATCAGGCGGCGTCGGAATGTCGTGGGTGATCCCAGGAGTGCAGAGTTTGGGCGCCATTGGCCGTTGTCTTGTTGCTCTGACTTGTCCCCCTGATCAGGATTAGGGGGTTAGATCAAAGACAACTGAATGCGTATTCGTGCTCTGGCACTGACGGGGGTGATGGCTCTGGCCTCCGGGCTTTCCTCTTGCGCCAGTGGACCTGGCACTCCCCTGGAGTCCAAGGGCGCGGCATCGGCGGTAATCGAGGACTCACAGTGTGCCAGTGGCAACCGCGCTTACTTCGGTGACACCCACCTCCATACGGCGTTGTCGCCTGACGCCGGTCTGGCGGGGACGAAGCTGGGGCTGGAGGAAGCCTATCGCTTTGCCAAGGGTGAGACGGTCACCAGCAATTCCGGTCAGAAGGCGGCTTTAAAGCGACCGCTCGACTTTCTTGTGGTGGCAGACCATGCCGAAAACCTCGGCCTTGCTCAGGGCTTGGCGGACTCCGACCCTGAACTGCTCAAGTCGTCTCTCGGCCAGCAGCTCAACGAGATGCTCAAAGCTGGCCAGGGCCGCGAGGCTTTCTATCTGCTGGTGCAAAAGATGGCCAAGGGATCGGAAGCGAAGATCTCCAACGAGTCCTTCATGCAAAACGTCTGGAAATACAACACCGAGGTGGCGGAGCGGTTTAACGATCCCGGCAAGTTCACAGCGCTGATCGGCTACGAGTGGACGAGTCAGCCCGGCGGCGGCAATCTCCACCGGGTGGTTGTCTTCCGCGACAACAAAGCACTGGTGGATCAGATCCTGCCGTTCTCCAATTTCGATTCCGAGAACGTGGAGGATCTCTGGCGCTTCATGAACTTCTACGAGGAGAAAACTGGTGGGCGGGTGTTGGCCATCCCTCACAACGGCAACCTCTCAAGCGGCACGATGTTTCTGCCGCGGCACCAAAAAACTGGCGAACCGATTGATGCCGACTACGCCCGCATGCGCCATCGCTTTGAGCCTCTGGTGGAGGTGACGCAGGCCAAGGGCACCGGCGAAACCCATCCGATGCTTTCGCCGGAAGATGAATTCGCCGGGTTCAACATTGTTGATAACTCCAATCTCGGCGGGATCAAGCCCACGACGCCGGACATGCTCCCCTACGAGTACACCCGTGCCGCTCTGCGTCGGGGCCTTCAGCTGGAGCAGCAACTCGGTGTGAACCCGTTCAAATTTGGTTTGATCGGCTCCACCGACTCCCACTCCAGCCTTCCCTCCACAGCGGAAGATAACTGGTGGGGCAAGTCCCCGGCGCTTGAGCCCAGCCCTGAACGCTGGAAGGATGTGTTGATCAAGTCGTCGAAAGATCCGTCCCTTGACCTCACGGCGCTTCAGCTCGGTGCATCCGGTTTGGCGGGGGTGTGGGCTTCGGGCAACACCCGCACGGCGCTCTGGGATGCCATGAACCGTAAGGAGGTGTTCGGCACCAGCGGCACCCGGCTCACCGTCCGTGTGTACGGCGGTTACGACTACACCGGTGATGAGCTCAAGGCGGCGGACTGGGCCAAGCGGGTCTGTGCCAAGGGTGTGCCGATGGGTGGCGATCTGATGGCGGCCAGCGAGGGGCAGATTCCCTCCTTGCTGATTCAGGCCCGGAAAGATCCGGATGGCGCCAATCTCGATCGGATTCAGGTGGTCAAGGGTTGGCTGGATGCCGATGGTGAAACTCAAGAACAGGTGTTCGATGTTTCCTGGAGTGATCCGGGTCAGCGCAAGCCTCGTGCCGATGGCAAGGTGCCATCCGTTGGCTCGAGCGTGAACGAGCGTGAGGCCACCTACACCAACACCATTGGCGCTCCCACCTTGACCGGGTATTGGAAGGATCCAGCTTTTGACCCCACGCAAAAGGCCTTCTATTACGTCCGTGTCCTGGAGATCCCCACGCCGACCTGGCTCGCCTATGACCGCAAGAACTACAACCTGTACGACGAGATGCCTGAAACGGCTCCCTACACCAGTCAGGAGCGGGCTTACACCAGCCCGATTTGGTACAACCCCTCCTGATGGGTTGGTCTGATCGATTGCGCACGCTGGTTCAGGAACCGATCGTTCCGTTTCTGATCATCGGTGCTGGCCTGTTTGGCCTGCAGGGAGTCTTGGATGCCATGGCTCCCAAGGGGGACAGGGAGATCGTCGTCAGCAACGACCAGGCGGTGGCGATGGTGCAGACGTTCGCCCGCACCTGGCAACGCCCCCCCTCGCAGCAGGAGTTGGAGCGCTTGTTCGATGAACACGTGCGCACGGAAGTGTTTGTGCGTGAGGCGATGGCCCTGGGGTTGGATCGCAACGACACGATCGTGCGTCGCCGTTTGCGCCAGAAAATGGAATTTGTCAGCCATGGCGAGCAGCCACTGACACCCCCCAGCGATCAGCAACTGCAGGCGCATCTCGAGGCCCACCCGGAACGTTTCAGCAGCGAGCCTCGCTTCAGCTTTCAGCAGGTGTTCCTCGATCCCTCCAGGCGGGGTGAGCGGCTGAATCGTGATGCCGAGGCGTTGGTGGTTGAGCTCAATCAGGCTGATGCGGCAGCTGATCCGTCCTCCTTAGGGGATCCCCTGGCGATGGCCTCAGCGAGTTGGCAAGGCGAGCGCCGCAGCGAATTACTGGCGCAGTTCGGCACTACCTTCACCGACGCTCTGCAGCAACAGCCTCAGGGCCGCTGGGTCGGTCCGATCAGTTCGGCCTACGGCATGCATCTGGTGCGTGTGTCGTCCATCACCCCCGGTGAGCTTCCGCCTCTGGATCAGGTGCGCGAGGGCGTCTTGCGTGACTGGCAAGACGTGCAGCGGCAAAACCATAAAGAGAGCTATTACCGCAATCTGCTGGCTCGATACAGCGTGCGGTTGCCCCAGTTCTGACCGTGGTGCGTCGTGTGCTCTTGCCATTGCTGATGGTCGCGGCCCTCTTGATGCCGCGGTTGGTTTCAGCTCATGACCTCTTCCCTGGGTTTCTCGAACTTCAGGCCACCGGTGCCAGCACGTATCAGGTGCTCTGGAAGTTGCCGCTGCTGCAGGGGCAACGGCTTCCGATCGCACCACGCTTCCCAGACGACTGTGCGCTGCAAGGTGCACCCGTCAGCCGCCAGGAGGCAACGGCCCTTGTGTATAAGGCCAAGCTCAGCTGCCGTGAGCCTTTGGAAGGTCGCGTGATCAGCATCGATGGGTTGGCATCCGCCGGCACGGAGGTGCTGCTGCGGGTGCGCCCGTGGCAGACGGAAGCCCTGCAGACCCTGCTGATCCAGCCGGAGCAGCCCGAAGCGGTCATTCCCACCGCCTCCGAGGCCGATCAGCAGCCAGGGGTCTGGTCATATCTGCGCCTTGGCATCGAACATATCCTGCTGGGTGTGGACCACCTGCTGCTGCTGCTGGGTCTTGTGCTGATTGTTCGTGACGGCTGGATGCTGCTGAAAACGGTCACGGCGTTCACACTCGCCAACAGCATCACCCTTTCGGTGTCTGCCGTCGGCATCGTTCAGATGCCTGCCGCTCCCTTGAATGCGGCCATTGCCTTGTCGATTTTGTTTATCGGTACGGAAGTGGTGCGCTTTATGCGTGGACAGACCAGTTTCACGCTCCGCCATCCTTGGGTAGTGGCCTGTGGTTTCGGGTTGTTGCACGGCTTCGGGTATGCCCGAGGCCTGGCGGAGCTGGGCTTGCCGCACCACGAACTACTGCTTGCCCTGTTGCTGTTCAATGTGGGCATCGAGATTGGTCAAGACGTTTTTGTGGTGTTGGTTCTCGCGCTTGAGCGTGCGTTCCGACAGCTGCAGATCCGCTGGCCTGTTTGGGTCCGGCGCGTGCCCGCCTGGACTATCGGTTGTGCCGGTGCTTACTGGACGATCGAGACCACGGTGTCCCTGATCAAAGGAGGTGTTTGAGATGCGTTGGCGTTGGTTGCTGCTGGCTCTTCTGCTGTCACTGCTCCCGTCTGCTGCCTTGGCCCACGTGCCGGAAGGCGGAGCTGGCAGCGTGATGGCTGGCCTGCTCCATCCCGTGACCGGCATCGATCATGTGGTGGCGATGGTGGCCGTCGGACTCTGGGGCGCGGTGTTGGGAGCGCCGGCGATCTGGCTGCTGCCCGTGGCCTTTCCGATGGTGATGGCCTTCGGTGGCGTCATGGGACTGCTCGATCTGCCGTTGCCAGGAGTGGAGACCGGCATTGCCCTGTCGGCCCTGGTGCTGGGGGTGTTGGTGATGCTGCAGCAACGCCTGCCGCTCGCGGTAGCTGGCATGCTCGTAGGTCTGTTTGCGTTGTTTCACGGTTACGCCCATGGCGTGGAGCTTCCGGAGGGTGCCGATGCGCTGCTGTTCAGCCTGGCGTTTGTCGGGGCCACGGGTTTGCTGCATCTGGTGGGGATCGGCCTAGGTGAAGCCCGTCGTCTGGCCTGGGGGCATCGCCTGCTTCAGGTCGTCGGTGCCGTGATCGCAGTGGTGGGTGTTTGGTCTTTGGCTCAAGTGGGAGGGGCGTGATGCCGCTGCTCTTCGCTCACTTAATGCAGACCGGATTCGGCGGCTTTTATGACGGCATCGCTCACCTGTTTCTGACGCCGTCGGATCTGTTGCTCGTGCTTGGGCTGGCGTTGCTCGCGGGTCAACAGGGCCCCCAGGGAGGTCGCCTGCTGCTGACGCTTCTGCCGTTGAGTTGGTGGATTGGGCTTGCCGTGGGTCAGCGTTGGGGCCTGGATCTCACGCTGGCGTTGCTCTCCACCGTGTTGTTCACCTCGGTGGGTGTGCTGGTGGCCTTGTCATTGCGCCTGTCTGTTCAGGTGCTGGCCTTCACTGTGGCGGGCTCAGGATTGCTCTTCGGTCTGATCAATGGGTTCACGATGCCCTCCGCGTCGAGCGGGTTGCCCCTGGATGTGTTGGGGGTGGTCAGTGCCGTCGCGCTGCTGTCGGTGTTGATCAGCGCTCAGGTGGCGGCAACCCGCAGCACCAGTTTTTGCATTGCGGTGCGTGTGGCGGGCAGCTGGATCGCTGCCGCGGGGTTGATGTCGCTCGGCCTGTTGCTGAAAGCTTGATCCCCGTGATGTCGCTCAATAAAAAGCCGCCCCCGAGGGAGCGGCTGACCTGGGTTTGTTTGGGAGGGGGTGAAACCGTCTGCTAGCTCGGGATCAGGCAGCGTCGTTGAGGGCGGCCACACCGGGCAGCACCTTGCCTTCCAGCAGTTCGAGGCTGGCGCCGCCACCGGTGGAGATGTGGGACATCTTCTCGGCCAGACCGGCCTTCTCCACAGCAGCCACGGAGTCACCGCCGCCGATGATCGTGCAGCAGCCCTTGGCGCTGAGTTCCGCCAGGGTGGTGGCGATGGCGTTGGTGCCAGTGGCGAACTTCTCGAATTCGAACACGCCCATGGGGCCGTTCCAGATCACGGTCTGACAATCGGCCAGAGCGGCCTGGAACACCTTCACCGCATCAGGACCGATGTCCAGACCCATCCAGCCGTCGGGGATGGCGGTGACATCAGCCACCTGGCTGTTGGCATCGGGGGCGAAGTTGTCGGCCAGCACCACATCGGTGGGCAGCAGCAGCTCAACGCCCTTGGCCTTGGCCTTGGCTTCCAGCTCCTTGGCCAGTTCCAGCTTGTCCTCTTCCACCAGGCTCTTGCCCACCGAGAGGCCACGGGCTTTGTAGAAGGTGAAGATCATGCCGCCGCCGATCAGCACCTTGTCGCACTTGTCGATCAGGGCCTCGAGCACGCCGATCTTGGAGCTCACCTTGGAGCCACCCACGATGGCGGCGAGGGGACGCTTGGGCTCATCCACAGCACCTTGGAGGTACTGGAGCTCCTTCTCCATCAGGAAGCCGGCCACGGCGGGCTTGAGGAACTTGGTCACGCCCTCGGTGGAGGCGTGGGCGCGGTGGGCGGCGCCGAAGGCGTCGTTCACGTACACCTCGGCCAGACCAGCCAGCTTTTCAGCGAAACCGGCTTCATTCTTCTCTTCCTCGGCAAAGAAGCGCACGTTCTCGAGCAGCACCACATCGCCATCGGCCATGGCGCCCACCTTGGCTTCAGCGTCAGGGCCGATGCAGCTGTCGGTCTTGGCCACGGGCTTACCCAGCAGTTCGCTCAGGCGGGCGGCCACGGGGGTGAGGCGCATGGCGTCGTTCACCTGACCCTTGGGACGGCCGAAGTGAGCCGAGAGAATCACCTTGGCGCCTTTGCCGATCAGGTCGTTGATCGTGGGCAGGGCGGCGCGGATGCGGGTGTCGTCGGTGATCGCACCGGCATCGTTCAGGGGCACGTTGAAATCAACCCGCACGAGAACGCGTTTGCCGCTCAGGTCGCCGGCGTTGAGGCTGGCCAGGGAACGCTTCGCCATGGGGTTGTGTCGTGCGGTAGGAAAACGGGGTGAGGTTAACCCGAGTTCCCTGCCCTCGGCGCTAGGACTGATAGAGCGCTGTCTACAGGAGGCCGTCGCGATGTTTGAAACCGTTTTGTTCCCGATTGATCAGAGCCGGGAGGCTGCGGAAACCGCCGCGAAGGCCCTTGAGTTGGCCCGCAGTCACAACAGCCGATTGGTGGTGCTGTCGGTGGTTCAGCCCGAGCGGCCGGAGATGCACGACCATCAGGCGGTGGCCACCTTGCTGGCTGAGGCCAGAACCCGTTTCGAACAGGCGGGGGTCGCCTGCGATGTGGTGGAGCGTGAAGGCAAGCCGGCGTTCGTGATCTGCGATGTGGCCGACGAGTTGAATGTGGATGTGATTGTGATGGGAACGCGGGGTGTGAATTTGCAATCTGAAAGCGGCAGCACGGCGTCGCGGGTGATCCAGTTGGCCCCCTGCCCTGTGTTGGTGGTGCCGTGAGTTCACCGCCGATTCAGTGGTACCCGGGCCACATCGCCAAAGCGGAGCAGCAGCTCAAGCGCAATCTCGACAAGGTGGATCTGGTGATCGAGGTGCGCGATGCGCGCATTCCCCTGGCAACGGGGCATCCCCACCTCAATCGTTGGATCAGCGGTAAGCAGCATCTCCTCGTGATCAACCGGCGTGACATGGTCACGCCGGCTGCTCGGGTTGCTTGGGAAGCCTGGTTTAAAGCCCGCGGCCAGCGCACCGTGTGGTGCGATGCCAAGGCCGGCACCGGTGTGAAGCAGGTGCAGCAGGCGGCGATTCGCGCCGGCGATCAGCTCAACGAGCGGCGGCGCAACCGCGGCATGCGCCCCCGGCCGGTGCGGGCCCTCACCTTGGGGTTCCCCAATGTGGGCAAGTCGGCATTGATCAACCGCTTGGTGAAGCAGAAGGTGGTGGCCAGTGCCCGGCGTGCCGGAGTGACGCGCACCCTGCGCTGGGTGCGTCTTGGCCAAGACCTCGACCTGCTCGATGCGCCCGGGGTGCTGCCGCCGCGGTTGGATGACCAGCAAGCGGCGCTGCATCTGGCGTTGTGTGACGACATCGGCCAGGCCGCTTATGACGGTGAGCTCGTGGCCCAGGCCTTTCTGAATCTTCTGATGGCTTTACAGCCGCAGGAGGCCTCAGGAGTGGGCTTGGCCCTCCTGGAGAGCCGCTACGGCGTTCCTTTGGAAGGGGCCACCCAGGATCCGGTTTTTTGGCTGGAGGCGGTGGCGGAGCGCCACACGTCAGGAGATACCGCGCGGATGGCTCAGCGCTTGCTCGATGATTTCCGGAAATCTGCCCTGGGCAGCATTGCCCTGGAGCTGCCGGCATGAGCCCTGTCTGGCGCAGGCCGCCGCTGCCGGAGGAAACCTTCACGAGCAGTTTCGGTGAAGGGGAAGGCGAGCTGGTGACGCTGATCTACCCCAAACCACTGCCGATGCGCTTGGACCGCTGGTTGGTGAGTCAGCGCAGTGAGCAGAGCCGCGCCCGCATCCAGAAATTCATCGATGCCGGCTATGTGCGGGTGAACGGCAACACCGGCAAAGCCAAAACCCCCCTGCGCCAGGGCGATGAAGTGCAGCTTTGGATGCCTCCACCCGAGCCCCTGCCCTACCTAAAGCCTGAGGCCATGGATCTGGATGTGCTCTTCGAAGACGAGCACTTGATCGTGATCAACAAGCCGGCCGGCCTCACCGTGCACCCAGCCCCCGGCAACAAGGACGGCACCCTGGTGAACGGCCTGTTGCATCACTGCCCCGACTTGCCGGGGATCAGCGGCAAGCTCAGGCCAGGCATCGTGCACCGCCTCGACAAAGACACCACGGGCTGCATCGTGATCGCTAAATCCCAGGAGGCCTTGGTGAAGCTGCAGGTGCAGATCCAAAAGCGCATCGCTTCACGGGAGTACCTGGCCGTGGTGCATGGGGTGCCGGCCGGAGACAGCGGCACGATCGTGGGGGCGATCGGCCGTCATCCCGCCGATCGCAAAAAATATGCGGTGGTCAGTGGCGAGAACGGTCGTTACGCCTGCACCCACTGGAGCTTGCAGGAGCGACTCGGTGATTACTCGTTGCTGCGCTTCAAGCTCGATACTGGCCGCACCCATCAGATCCGCGTGCATTGCGCGCATATGAACCATCCGGTGGTGGGGGACCCCACCTACAGCCGTTGCCGCAAGCTGCCCATTGAGCTGCCTGGACAGGCCCTCCATGCGTTTCAGCTGGGCCTGGATCACCCGATCACACGGGAACGGATGCTGTTTGAAGCGCCGCTGCCACCAGTGATGGACAAACTGCTGGCGGTGCTGAGGCGGCGATCGTCGTTCCCGTAAGCGCCAAGGTCAATGGATGGCCATGAGTGACTCGTGACTCGTGGCTCATGGCCGCAGCCAGATCCTGCTCAGTTTCGCGTGAGTGCCGTCGTAATAGCTCCTGGCGATCGCGTCATTGATGGCGAGAGCGCGCTGATCTTTGCTGAAGTTTTTTGAGAATGCAAAGGCCATGAACAACGTCATGAGCTTCTCTGAAGCAGCGGAGACCTTCGCTCCCTGCATCAGGGGCAAGGTTGTTTGCATGGTCAGCATGTCGTCGAGGCTGGCATCAGCCTGTCCTGTTTTGAGCAGCTGAATGCATGTTTCTGCGACATCGCATTCGATGGTTTTGGCACCGTTGCTTTTCAGGATTGAAGTTTAGATATAGCCTGGAATCGCTGCAAACGTTGTGTCTTTAAGGGTTTCAAAGTTAATCTCTTCGATCAAGTTTTGTTTTTTGGTCAGTTGTTCGCTGCTGGCGACTTTGAGGATGTAGGAGGCGAAATAGGCTGTTAATAGAACCCTGGCAAACAGTGATGCGATGGAGATGAGGCGTGTTTTTGTGCGTTTTGTGTGGTCTGTAGAGAGCAACAGGGTTTTCTGAAGAATGAGAACCAATTGATGGCGCTTCTGTTCGTCGGCCAGGTCTGGCCGGTGACGCTCCATCATCCAAACAGGCAGCGCAAAGATGCAGGCGATCAGGATCAAGCCCAGGAAGATCAGGAGCACTTCCCTGGACAACAAAACCCGAAGTAATTTGACGGCTGTTGGTTCCTCGTTGTTAACGGTGTAGATCTTGAGATCACTGCTCGCGGTGGGAAAGGAAAACCGAAAGGCTTTGCTGCGGTTTTCATTGATCAACACGCCTGAGATCGCTAAGTCGGCCTGGTTGCTGCTGATCGCGGCGAGGAGATCTTCAAAGCTGTCGGCTTTGCGGATGCGGTAAGGGATCTGCCGGCTTTCAGCAATCATCCGCCACAGATCGATTTCAAAGCCTGCGGGGATCCCCTTCTCGTTGAGGGCGTAGGGAGGGTTCGGGAACCAGATCACATCCACCGGATCGGTGGCCTCAGCCGTGAGGTCCTGGGCTTGGCTGATCGGAATGCATTCAGCTGTCAGCAGGGCGCTGCAAAGTGCCCCAATCGTCAGACGGACACTCCGGCTGAGCATGGGATGCATGACGCGCTCGTCCTGGGGACACCAGTCAAGTCCATGCTGGTGCCCCTCCCCATGCCGCGCTTTGGCTCAGACCACCACCAGCTCGCTGTTCACTGCCAGCAGCATGTCAGGGGTCAGGACACCCCCGCTCTCGCTTGCGTCTGCCGATTGAGCGTTGAAGCCCACGCGGATGGTTGCTCCGGCCTCGATGGACTGTCCCCAGTCAGCACCCGTGAGCTGGTAACGGTACAGACCATCGGCCAGTGTCTCGGTCTCGATCGTCGTGCCCCAGCTCTCTCCAGTGAATTGATGGGGGCTGATGAAGTTCAGTCTCCAGTTGTCTGTGCGTTGGTCGCCCACGTTGGTCAGCGCCAGTGAGGCCGTTAGGCCTCCCCACCAGCGGTCTCCACTGATCTCCACAGCGAGCGATTCACCGGTGATTGGGTCGTCGGTTGTGGACCCTGTCTCCGCTGAGGCAGAGGGCGTGCTCGCAACAGATGGCGTCGCGTTCGCCCCAGCCCCGTTCGGTACCCCCAGGCTCTCCAGTTGACTGCTGAGCGGGTCTCCCAGCGTCACGATCGACTGAAAGTAGTTAATCACGGTGTCATCGCTCACCTCCAACGCAGGCCACTGCGGGTAGTCGAAGGTGTCATTCATGAACGGTTGGTTTTGATCCCAGCCCAGCACCGTGAGGTGGTTGATGTCGTGGTTGATCGCCACGCCTTCGATGCTGAGGAACCCATGGGTGCGGCCGTGCATCCAGCCGCCGTAGTGGGGCTCCATCTTCAGGGTGTTGGTGAAGGTGTCCACGAGCGCATTGCTGCGCAGATAGCTGGCGAAGCCCTCGTGGCCGAAGCGTTCAACCATGGCCATCACCGCGTCGGTGTCGCCTTGGCGGGCGGTGCGTTGAATGTCCGCCAGGATCTGCGGGTTGTAGGTCTCATCCGCGATCCAGCCCACCTTTGCGCCCTGCATCGCATACCAGAGGCCAACGCCTTTGCGGTCATCGCCCCAGGCCTGCGCGTTGTTGGTCAAACCCTGGGCATAAGCCCACGCACCAACATCCTCCAGCGAAACGGCCTCCAGTCCAGCAAAGGCGCGTAAGTCGTTGTAGGCCTCCATCGCTTCAGTGGTGATCGCCGTGCGGCCCCCCACCAGTTCGTTGTGCTCGGAGTTGTGGTTGGCGCCATGGAAGCTCCCCCAGGTGGTGATGTCGGTGTAAGAGCCAGGCATGGTGCTGTGGCCATGGGACGGTGAGGCCTGTTCAGCAGGGCGTTCGGCGGTGTGTTCAGCAGCGTGGTTGTGGGCGTCGGCGTCGGCCATCACCGATTCGCCCAGTGGTCTTTCCGTCATCAGCATGGCTTCGCTCAAGGCGCCATCTCTGCCGAGATCGACGCCCTGGCGGCCATTGAATCCCACGCGAATCTCCCCTCCGGCGGGAATGCTCTGTCCCCAGGAGGTTCCTCTGAGTGTGTAGCGGCTGAGGCCTTCTCCCAGGGGTTCACGGGTGATCTCCACTCCCCAGGCCTCAGGGTCCAGGTCATGGGCACTGATGAAACTGGTGCTCCAGCTCTCCAATGGCTGGTCCGAGGCATTGCGTACGGCGATTTCGGCGGTGAAACCACCCCACCAGAGCTTTCCGTTGACGGAGATCTGCAGGGTGTTGGAGGGAGTCATGGGTTGAACGGGTAGGCAACCGTTTCAGTGCAGCGAGAAGAGATGCAGCAAATGCAACCGGCCGCCACCTTTGTGTGACCAGAAGCAATGTTGATGCGCACTGAATGGGGTCTTTCGGCTTACCCATTCAGATCAGAAAGGACGTGATTCACCATCCTCCAAACGGGGGGTTTGCGCATCGGCCGTCTGGTTTAGGGCATCAGCCCTCGCCGCAAGGCCGATGACACCGCGCTGGCGCGATTGTTCACGTCCAGTCGCAGCATGATCTCGCTCAGGTGATCTCTCACGGTGTTGCTTGAAATCTGCAGCTGTTGCGCGATCACCCGATTGCTAAGACCTTCTGCAACGAGAGCAAGAATCTCGAGTTGCCGGCCTGAAAGAGTCTTGTTGCTGGTGTGCGGCGCTTGATGCTCGTCTTGCAGCCGTGGATCTTCGTAGCGCGAACCCTCCTGAAGGGCAGCCAGAGCCTGAATCAGTGCACCGGAACGCTTCTCCACACTGCGCTCATCCAGAAGAGCATCAACACCAAGCTGGCGGGCGATCTTCAGGGTTTCAGCGCTGGGCCGGTTCAGCAGCAGCAAACTGCGATGGCTGGGGATGAGCCGTCGACAGTCGCTGAGCAGCGTCAGTCCCGAGCTGTCGCTCAAGCGCTCGGACACCAGAAGCCAAGGAACCGTGGTCATGGTGTGGAGGTGGCCCAGAGCGTCGGCTCTACTCTCAACAAACACCCGTTGCCGCCGGCTGTGTATTCCAGCCAGGCGTGCCATCTGTTTCACGGCGAATAGATGGGGGTACAGGCAGATCAAAAGATCCTGATCTGCGATCAATGCCCGGATCGAACGCACACGCTCCAGATCACTCGCTACAGATGCGCTATCGGCCATGACGTCAGACCGGCAGCCGCGGACAGGCATCCACCAGGATTTTTGTGATGTCCGCTTGGGGGGTGCTCAGCAGCTGATCCCCTGGACCGCTCTCGACGATGTGGCCGCGATCCAGAACGATCAGGCGGTGACAGAAGCCGCTGGCCACCGAGAGGTCGTGGGTGACAAAGATCATCGCCAGTCCCAGCTCCTGCTGCAGTTGACGGAGCAGAGCCAGCACGTCGGCTTGGATTTCTGCATCCAGCATGCTGACGCTCTCATCGCAGATCAGCACCTTTGGGTCCAGGGCGAGCGCCCTGGCAATGGCCACCCGTTGCTGCTGGCCCCCAGACAGCTGGCGAGGCAGGCGGTTCTGAAAACGTTCCGCTGGTCCTAAACCCACCCGTTCCAGAAGCTCTCGGGCCCGTTCTCTCGCTGAGGCTCGGGACGCCAAGCCATGAATCAGCAGAGGGTCGGCGATGGCATCCGCCACGGTCATGGCGGGATTGAGGCAGGCCAGGGGGTCCTGAAACACCATCTGGATCGAGCGACGCATCGCTGTCGCCTCCCGTCCGCGGGACTGCAACAGGTCGCGTTCGAACAGCTGGACCCGTCCGCCGCGAATGGGTGTCAACCCCATCAGAGCGCGGCAGAGCGTGCTTTTGCCGCAGCCTGATCCGCCCACCACGCCCAGGGTTTCTCCCGCTTGCAGCTGAAAGCTGACCCCATCAACCGCCTTCAACCAGTTGGGGGCCCAGGGCGGTCCCCCCAGGTTGTGCCAACAGCGCAGCTCCTGCACGTCCAGCACGGTGGTGGCTGCAGGGGCTGCCGGGGTTGTGCCCCCCTCCCGGGCTCGGGCCGCTGCCAGCAGTCGCTGCCCCACCCGCGAACTTGGGTAGGTGAGCACCACATCGCTGCGATTGATTTCCGCCACCTGGCCTCCGTCCAGCACCGCCATGCGTTCACACCAGCGGTGGGCCATCGCCAGGTCGTGGGTGATCAACAGCAGGGCGCTGCCGAGGTCTTCACAGAGGTCGCGCAGGGCAGCCATCACCTGACCGGCCACCGCCACATCCAGACTGGTGGTGGGTTCATCAGCGATCACCAGGGGTGGGCGCAGAACGATGGCCAAGGCGATGGCGAGGCGCTGGCGCATGCCGCCGCTGAATTCATGGGGATAGGCCTTGAAACGTTCAGCACCGATGCCCACCTGTTCCAGCAGCGCTTCGGCCCGTTCCCGCCGCGCTGAAGCCTTCATGTCCGGGCGGTGGGCCCGCAGGGTGTCCAGCAGATGCCCCCCCACTGTCATCAGAGGGTTGAGCCGGGTCATCGGGTCCTGGAACACCAGGCCAACCGAGTCTCCCCGAAGGGCACGCAGATCAGGGATCGCCAGGTGGCGCGGATCACGGCCGTTGAGCGAGAGACCTCCTTCGCAGCGGCTTCCCTGGGGCAACAGCTGTAGGGCTGCGCGGGCAACGGTGCTTTTACCGCAGCCTGAAGGGCCCACCAGCGCCAGACGCTCGCCGGCTTCCAGGCGGAGATCCAAGCCGTCGAGGGTCCAGGCGGAACTGCCCGGATAACGCAGGCGCAGTTGCCGTAGTTCCAGAACGGCCCCAGGTGCGTCGGTCATGGCAGAAGGAGGCGCTGGGGCTGATGGCTACATACCATGGATTCATCTGCCAGGACGGATGCTCAACGCCACCTCCGCACCGGATGTTCAGCCGATCGACCCACGACCGGCTCACCCCGCTTGCGGTTTGGTGGCGTTACGCGACCGTCAGATCCGCTCTCCCGACGATTACGGCATCGAGCTGCCGCACTGGCTGCGTGAATGCATCAATCACGTTCCCCCGGGAATCGGCCATAGCTGCCCCACTGATTCCGAAGCCCTGCTGGCTGCGGCCTTTGATTTCGCGTTCCAGCTTCACGAAGGGCAGTTCCGCGCCAGTGGCGATCCCTACATCGTTCACCCTGTGGCGGTGGCTGATCTGCTGCGCGACATCGGCGCCAGCGCCAGTGTGATCGCAGCTGGCTTCCTCCACGACGTGGTGGAAGACACCGATGTGACCCCAGAGCAACTGGAAAGTCATTTCGGCCCGGAAGTGAGGGAGCTGGTGGAGGGCGTCACCAAGCTTGGAGGCTTGCATTTCACCAATCGCACCGAAGCTCAGGCGGAGAATCTGCGCAAGATGTTTCTGGCCATGGCCAGCGACATCCGCGTTGTGCTGGTGAAACTGGCGGACCGACTCCACAACATGCGCACCCTCGGGGCCTTGCGTGAGGAGAAGCGGCAGCGCATCGCCCGTGAAACCCGCGAGATCTATGCACCCCTCGCCAATCGCCTCGGGATCGGCCGCTTCAAGTGGGAGCTGGAGGACCTTTCGTTCAAGCTGCTCGAGCCGGAGGCTTTCCGGGAGATGCAGCAGGAGGTGGCCACCAAACGCAGCGAGCGGGAGGAGCGTCTTGGGGTCACTGTGCAGCTGCTGAGCGATCGGCTGGCGGCGGCAGGTCTTGAGAACTGCGAGGTGAATGGACGCCCCAAACATCTCTATGGCATCTGGACCAAGATGCAACGTCAGCAGAAAGCCTTCCACGAGATCTACGACGTGGCGGCCCTGCGCATCCTCACTCCAAGCGTGGAAGCCTGTTATCGGGCCCTGGCCGTGGTGCACGACACCTTCCGGCCGATTCCCGGCCGATTCAAGGACTACATCGGCTTGCCCAAGCCCAACGGCTACCAATCGCTGCATACGGCGGTGATTGGTCGGCATCGGCCCATCGAGGTGCAGATCCGCACCCTGGAGATGCACCAGGTGTCGGAATTCGGGATTGCGGCGCACTGGAAATACAAGGAAGGAGGTTCACCCGCCGCGGGGGGCGACACCGAACGCTTCAACTGGCTCAGGCAGCTGGTTGATTGGCAGCAGGAGGGCGGCTCTGATGATCACAACGATTATCTCGCGTCGATTAAGGAAGATCTCTTCGATGAGGAGGTGTTCGTGTTCACTCCCAAAGGTGATGTTGTCGGTTTGAGGAAGGGGTCAACGGCTGTGGACTTTGCTTATCGCATCCACTCCGAGGTTGGTAATCATTGCCACGGCGTCAGGATCAATGATCGTCTCTGTCCGCTGTCCACGCCGCTGCAGAACGGCGACTTCATCAACATCCTCACGAGCAAAACCGCTCACCCCAGCCTCGATTGGCTCAATTTCGTGGCTACGCCAACAGCACGGAATCGCATCCGTCAGTGGTACAAACGCAGCCATCGCGATGAAACGATTCAACGCGGCAAGGAACTGCTCGAGCGCGAGTTGGGGCGCAGCGGTTTTGACGCATTGCTCAACAGCGAAGCGATGACCCGGGTGTCTGAGCGTTGCAACATGCATTGCACCGATGATCTGCTTGCGGCTCTCGGTTTCGGTGCGCTCACTCTCCATCAGGTGCTCAACCGGCTGCGGGAAGAAATCCGTTTGCAATCCGACGCGGCGGTCAAGCCCCTCAGCAATGAAGATGTGGCCCGCAAGCTGGTGGCGCAGGCCGAATCAGCGCCAGCTCGGCAGGATCCAGGAGACACCGTGCCGATTCTCGGTATGGAGGGGCTGGATTACCGCCTGGGCGGTTGCTGCAGTCCACTTCCCGGCGAAGCCATTGTGGGCACGGTGGCACTCGGCAACCATGGCATCACCATTCACAGGCAAGAGTGCGCGAATGTGGAGTCGATCCCGAGTGAACGGCGCTTGCCGGTGCGCTGGAATCAGGCGAACGCCGGTAGCGGTCAGCGTTTTCCCGTGCAGCTGCGCATCGAAGTGATCGATCGGGTGGGCATTCTCAAAGACATTCTGATGCGCCTCTCGGATGGATCGATCAACGTCAGTGACGCCCGCGTGAAAACGGCGTTCGGACAACCGGCCCGCATTGACCTGCGCGTGGAGCTGGCCAGTGCAGATCTGCTGCAGCGCACCATGGATCAAATCCGTTCGATGGCGGATGTTCTCGATATCGCCCGGACGGGCCAGAGCTGAGTCCCTTGCTCTGCAAGGTTTGCACAGAGGTTGTAAATCGGCGGGAAGTCGGCTGAGCGGTTGGGGAGCCAGCGTTGAGGCGATCAGGGCCGCAGGCAGCACGGCGTCCACGGTCATGGCTTTGCGCGCTGCAGCCAGCGAATGCTCAACCACCACCCCAGTGCGGCGCAGACCGCACCGGTGATGGCCGAGCCCAGCAGCAGCCGGGTGAGAACGCTCCAGCCCACATCGCTGAAGCCTTCTTGGCGCACCGCGTCGAACCCTGGCCAGGGGCGCCCCGGACCCAGCACCAGCGATCCCACTCTGAAGTTGAACCAGTAGAGGGGCACGTAGGTGAAAGGATTGCTGATCCAGGTGCCGGCTGCGGCCAGAAGGTGATTGCCGCGCACCACGCTGGCCAGGGCGATGCCCAGAAGGGTCTGGAAGCCAAAGATCGGAAAGCAGCCGCAGAAGATCCCCGCAGCCAGTCCGCGGGCGCGCTGGCCAGGTGTGCCCTCCTGTTGCCACAGCCATTGCAGGGCATCTTGCACGCGTTGGCGTGCCTCCATCAGCATCCGGCCCATGGGAGTTGGCTGCGGCCCCTGCACCGCGAAGGAGAGTGTGATCGTAGGAAGGAGCGCAGGGGCTGGTGAGCTGCTCGATGCAGGAGATCAATCGAGACGCGCAGACGATCGCTGCCGTGGCCACCGCGGTGGCTCCTGGGCAGGGAGGCATCGCCGTGATCCGTCTCTCCGGTCCCCAGGCGCAGGCTGCCGTGCAGTCCGTCACGCGCATTCCTGGCCAGCAGTCCTGGGAGAGCCATCGGGTGCTTTATGGCCACGTTTTGGCGGGGGAGAGCGGCGAGCGGATTGACGAGGTGCTGGTGCTGTTGATGCTGGCGCCGCGCAGTTTCACGGGGGAAGACGTGGTGGAAATTCACTGCCATGGCGGGGTGATCGCCGTGCAACGGGTGCTGGCCCGGGTGCTGGATCAGCCCGGGGTGCGCCGGGCGCTGCCGGGAGAGTTCAGCCAGCGTGCTGTGCTCAACGGTCGTCTTGATCTCACCCGTGCGGAGGCCATCAGTGATCTGGTGGCGGCGCGCAGTCAGCGTGCTGCAGAGCTGGCGATGGCCGGCGTGGATGGGGGAATTCAGAAACGGATCACCGCCCTGCGTGACCGTCTGCTCGATCAGCTCAGTGAGCTGGAGGCCCGGGTGGATTTCGAGGAGGACCTGCCAGCGCTGGATGGAGCAGCTCTGCTCGAGGAGTTGCAAAGGGTGCGTGGTGCGTTGCAGCAGCTTGTGAAGGACGGACAGGTTGGTGCCGCACTGCGCCAGGGGCTGCGGGTGGCTCTGGTGGGACGCCCCAATGTGGGCAAGAGTTCGTTGCTCAATCGGCTCAGCCGGCGTGAGCGGGCGATTGTGACCGACCTGCCCGGGACCACCCGTGATCTGTTGGAGAGCGAGATCGTGCTGGAAGGCGTGCCGATCACCCTTCTCGATACCGCGGGGATCCGGGCGACGAGCGATGCGGTGGAGCGGCTCGGCATTGCCCGCAGTCATGACGCCCTGGCCAGTGCCGATCTGGTGTTGCTTCTCTTTGATCTGAGCGTGGGCTGGACGCCTGACGATGAAGCCCTTCGGCAGCGCATCCCCGCCGCTGTGCCCCATCTGCTGGTGGGCAACAAAGTGGATGTTGCGGTCTCAGATGCGCGCGCGGGGACCAGCGGCTCTGCTGCCGACATTCGCCTCAGTGCCAGCACCGGAGCTGGGGAGGCTGAGCTGGTGCAAGCCGTGTTGGAGCGTTGTGGCGCCCTCGCCGATGGCTCCCTGCTGCTCTCCCTCAACCAGCGCCAGGGTGATTTGGCGCAGCAGGCCGCCGATGCCCTGGCCCGCAGTGCGCAGGTGGCGGCTGACGGCTTGCCCTGGGACTTCTGGACGATCGATCTGCGTCAGGCGATCCACAGCCTCGGTGAAATCACTGGGGAGGAGCTCACGGAATCGGTGCTCGATCGGATCTTCTCCCGTTTTTGCATCGGCAAGTGACGGCTCAGGGGATCCGTCCGTCCGATTGCAGTT
The DNA here is from genome assembly GCA_000063505.1 of Synechococcus sp. WH 7803. Taxonomy (GTDB): domain Bacteria; phylum Cyanobacteriota; class Cyanobacteriia; order PCC-6307; family Cyanobiaceae; genus Synechococcus_C. The sequence goes on along the minus strand of CT971583.1, from coordinate 2,159,799 downwards.
CGGCTTCAAAGCCAAAGGCCGTGGGATCGCGTAACCGATCGGGGAACAGCACGCCATCGAGGTGGTCGCATTCGTGTTGCACCACACGGGCATGGAAACCTTCCAGCTCTTCGTGGTGCCAGCCACCGTTCGGATCGCGCCAGCTCAGGTGGATCCGCTGCCAGCGCTCCACCTCCCCCCGCAGCCCGGGCACACTCAGGCAGCCTTCCCAGCCGGCGCTGGTTGCCTCGCTCAGGGGTGTGATCTCTGGGTTGATCAGCACCCGCTCCGGCACTGGTGGTGCTTCGGGGTAACGGGGGTTGGCTCCCATGCCCACCACCACCACCCTCCAGGGCTCATCGATCTGCGGTGCCGCCAGCCCGGCGCCGGAACGGGCTGCTTTCGTTTCGAGGAGGTCGTCGATCAGCGTTTGCAGCTGCTGGGTTCCGAACACCTCGTCTTCGATGTCACGGGCTCGTTGGCGCAGGGCCGGGTGGCCAAGCCGGAGCACGGCGCGGATGGTCATGGCAGCGTTGGGGAGCAAGGCTGCCTCCATCGTCGGTCTTGTTGCGCCGCAGCTCCCTCAGAATGAAGGTCTCGATCGGAACCTCCTGTGATTGATCCACTGGCTGCTCTCAAGCCCTCGCAGAGGGCCCAGCTGAAAGTGCTGTGCTGGGTGGCGAGTGTGGATGGTGATGTGGCTGCGGAGGAGCGGGCGCTGCTCAGCAAGCTCTCGGCGCGCCTGCTGCCGCTGGAGGATCCGCAGGATGCGCTGGCCGCGTTGCAGGCTGAGCAGGAGACAGACGTCGAAGCCTGGGTGGCGCAGCTTCAAGGCAGTGACGAGCGCATGGCCCTGGTGTCCCTGGCCTTCCAGATGGCTTGCAGCAGCCAGGGTGAGGAGGATGACAGTGCCATCAATGCGGCTGAGCGTGTGGCCTACCGGCGCCTTCTCGATGCGCTCGACCTGCCTGACGCTCAGGTTCAGGAGGCTGAATGGGCGGCTCGCCAGGCCCTGAAGGAGACCCCCGCTCTCATCGACCGTCTCAATCAGCTTCTGTTTGGCTGGGGCGCCTGGCCTTCCGTGGCCGCACTGGAAGCCTCCGGGACCAGTTGGCTCTGATGGTGGTTTCCTTGCCGATCACACCTCAGCTCCAACGGCAGCTGGAGGCCTGGTTGCAGGAGGATCTCGGCCGCGGCGATCTCACAGCATCAGCACTTCAGGGCTGCCATGGGGCGGCTCACTGGATCGCCAAAGCAGACGGACAGTTCTGTGGTGGGGTGTTTCTGGAACCCATGGTGCGTGCGCTTGATCCGTTGGCTCAGGTCCGGCTGCTGGTGGCTGAAGGAGAGCGGGTTGCTTCAGGGCAGCGGGTGCTGGAGTTGGAGGGTGCGGCCACGGCGCTGGTCGCTGTTGAGCGCACGGCCCTCAACCTGGCCATGCGGCTGTCGGGCATCGCCACGGCCACCGCAGCCCTGGTGGCTGGGCTGGATGGAACTGGTGTGCGGCTCGCGGATACCCGCAAAACAACGCCTGGCCTGCGGCAGCTCGAGAAGTACGCCGTCCGCTGCGGAGGCGGGATCAATCACCGGCTTGGCTTGGATGATGCCGCCATGCTCAAGGAGAACCACCTGGCCTGGGCCGGTGGCGTGGAGGCGGCCATCACAGCGGTGAGAGCCTCTGCGCCTTGGCCGGCCCGGGTGATCGTTGAAGCGGAAACCGAGGCGGAGGCGATGGCCGCGGTGCAGGCAGGAGCTGATGGTGTGCTGCTCGATGAGTTCAGCCCACAGGAGCTGGCGGTGCTGGTGCCCAGACTGCGGGATCAAGCGCGCGGCCGTGACCATGCCGCACCTGTGGTGCTGGAGGCTTCAGGGATTCATCCGGATGCCCTTGCTGCCTATGCCGCCACCGGCATTGATCTGATTTCCACCAGTGCTCCGGTCACGCGCAGCAGCTGGCTTGATCTGAGCATGCGCTTTGCCGGCGCCGCGGGATGATCAGAGCCCGCCAAGCCCAACGCTTCTTCCATGCTGCGCATCGCCCATCGTTTGGATCTTCAGCTGCGTGCGGCCATGGACCGGGCGTTTCCGGAGCAGGCAGCGGCCGCCCGACAGGCTTCGCAACCGCTCGACCCCCAGCTGGCGCCAGCGAGCAAACCCGAATTCGGTGACTTCCAGGCCAACGGTGCGCTTGCCCTGGCCAAACCCTTGAAGCAGGCGCCACGCCAGATCGCCACGGCGATCGTTGCGCAACTGCAGGCTGATCCTGCTTTCACAGACCTGTGCCTGGAGCCCCAGATCGCCGGGCCTGGGTTCATCAACCTCACGGTCCGGCCCGAGCGGTTGGCGGCCGAGGTGTCAGCACGGCTGGGAGATCAGCGACTCGGTGTGCCTGCAGTGGAGCAGGCGGCGCCGGTGGTGGTGGATTTCTCCAGCCCCAACATCGCCAAGGAGATGCATGTGGGCCATCTGCGCTCCACGATCATCGGCGACTCCCTGGCGCGGGTGCTCGAGTTCCGCGGCCACCCCGTGCTGCGTCTCAACCACGTGGGTGACTGGGGCACCCAATTCGGCATGCTGATTACTCATCTCAAGCAGGTGGCGCCGGACGCCCTGGACACCGCCGATGCAGTGGATCTGGGCGATCTGGTGGCCTTCTACCGCGAAGCCAAGAAACGCTTCGACGACGATGAGGCCTTCCAGACCACGTCCCGGGAGGAGGTGGTGAAACTGCAGGGAGGCGATCCGGTGTCGCTCAAGGCCTGGGGACTGCTCTGCGACCAGTCGCGGCGGGAGTTCCAGAAGATCTACGACCGGCTCGACATTCGCCTCAATGAGCGAGGTGAGTCGTTTTACAACCCTTTCCTGCCCGCGGTGATCGATGGCTTGAAGGACGCCGAGCTGCTGGTCACCGACGACGGTGCCCAGTGCGTGTTCCTCGAAGGCGTTCAGGGCAAGGACGGCAAGCCCCTGCCGGTGATCGTGCAGAAGAGCGATGGCGGCTTCAATTACGCCACCACCGACCTGGCGGCGATCCGCTACCGCTTTGGAGCGGCGCCGGATGGGGATGACGCACGCCGGGTGATCTATGTGACCGATGCCGGCCAGGCCAATCATTTCGCCGGCGTGTTCCAGGTGGCGCAGCGGGCCGGTTGGATCCCGGAGGGCGCTCGCCTCGAGCATGTGCCCTTCGGGCTTGTGCAGGGGGAGGACGGCAAGAAGCTCAAGACCCGCGCCGGTGACACCGTGCGGTTGCGGGATCTGCTCGATGAAGCCGTCGAGCGCGCCGAAACCGATCTGCGCTCACGCCTGAATGAGGAGGAACGCAGCGAGTCGGAGGAGTTCATCCAGCATGTGGCAGGCACCGTGGGTTTGGCGGCGGTGAAATACGCCGACCTCAGCCAGAACCGGATCACCAACTACCAGTTCTCCTTCGATCGGATGCTGGCGTTGCAGGGCAACACGGCCCCTTACCTGCTCTATGCGGTGGTGCGCATCGCCGGCATCGCCCGCAAAGGGGGTGACCTGGAGGTGTTGACGGGCCAGCTGCAATTCAGCGAACCCCAGGAATGGGCCCTTGTGCGCGAGCTGCTCAAGTTCGATGCCGTGATTGCCGAGGTGGAGGAGGAGCTCTTGCCCAACCGCCTTTGCAGCTACCTGTTCGAGCTCAGCCAGGTGTTCAACCGCTTCTACGACCAGGTGCCGGTGCTCAAGGCTGACGCGGAGGCCCTCCCCTCCCGCCTGGCGCTGTGCCGGCTGACCGCCGACACGCTCAAATCGGGCCTCGGCCTGCTGGGCATCCCCACCCTGGACCGCATGTGATGCATCGACGGCTGCAAGCTCTGCGGACCCGGCACTGGCCAATCGGCATCGCCATGGTGCTCGCGGCCGTGCTCGTTCTGTCAGAGCCGGCCATCGTCGATTTCTTTCAGAAAGGGCATTTCAACTGGGTGTCGCTGCACTCCCTGGCCATCGCCCGTCACAGCAGCCTGGCCAATGGCGGCGTTGGTTATTCCTGTAAGTGGCTGACTTCAGATGGTTCCACGCACCTCGAGTACTTCAATCGCTACCCGATCGTCTTCGCGGTTTTGAGCCGTTGGCTGCTGTTGCCCTGGGCCGGCGATGGAGCGGCCTGGCTGTATGCGGCTCGGCAGTGGATGAATGTGATGTTTATCGCCACAGCTCTGGTGCTGTGGTGGTGGCTTCGGGCCCTGCGTTTCTCCCGGCCGGTGGCGATGGCCTCCCTGCTGTTCACGCTCTCCGCTCCGGTGGTGCTGCAGTACCGCAACATGTTCCACTTCGACCAGCCTGCGTTGCTGGCCTACGGGCTGCTGCTGCTCGTGGTGGTGCGCAAGGTTCTTCCTGATCAGCCTGATCTGCGCTGGTACTCGGCGGCACTGTGCCTGGCCGCCCTGAGCGGTCGGTCTGCGGTCGTGCTGATCGCCTCCCTGGTGTTGCCGTTGCAGCGGGGTCTGGCCGGCCGGCGCAGGGGGTTGTGGCTGGGCGTGCCGATCGCCTTCGCAACCGTTGGCGTCGCAACCGCTTACAACATCGTTTGGGAAGCCCGCCTCAATGCTGTGAGCTGGACCAGCACCACGGTGGTGCAGTCAGCTCTGCGCAGACTTGGCCTCAGCGGGAATGGGTTTTCCGAGCGAGCCCTGGAGCGCACCCGCTGGTTGGGGGGGGCGCTGCCCAAACTGATCGCTTACAGCACGGAGTTCATGCTGCCGCTCTTGCTGGTCGCGGCGGTGCTCGTGCTGACGCGCCTCGTGGCAAGGCGCAGACGGCTCTCCCCGGCTGCTGGCCCAATCCCCCCTGCCCTGCCTGAGCAGGCGCTGACCTTCCGTCGCCAGATGCTCTGGAGTACCGGGGGGACCGCTGTCCTCTGGGTGGTGCTGATGAAAAATCTGTTTGTGTTCCATGTGTACGCCGGCATGGTGTTGCTGCCGTTCCTGCTGCTGTGCATGGCGCACACCCTCGAACGCCTCATCCCAGAACTCGCGGCAGCGCTCAAGCGCAGCGAGCGACGTGTCACCCAGTGCAGCGTTGTCTTGGCCGGATCGGTCTTGGTGATCGTGCTGCTGCTGGGTCCGTCGGCGCAGCTCAGACCCGTGGCCGCCAGACGGTTGGTGCTGCAGGCTTTCTTTTCAGACCTGGCTGCTTACCGCAGCGGTGCGGATGCCGGTGTGCCGGTGCAGCGCAATGACCAGTGGTTCCCGCGCTCTCCCTATGCCCAATGTGCCTTGCTCGATGCCCCGCTGCTCAACGGGGAGCCTCCCGCGGATGCCCAGCTGAGCCGCCCTCCCGCGTTTCCAGCCCGCCCTGATTGATGGCCATGCAACATCCTCGGCTCCTCCTGCTTGGCACCGGTGGCACCATCGCCGGAACAGCGCCTGAATCAACGCAGCTCAACCGCTACGCCGCGGGGGTGATTGCTGCCGAGGGCCTGCTGGACGCCTTGCCGGAGCTGGCTTTGCTCGCCGAGATCCAGGTGGAGCAGATCGCCAATGTGGACAGCGCCGACCTTGGTTTCAGCCACTGGCGCTCTCTGGTGGAACGGATCCGCCAGTCCCTGGCGGCTGATCCTGGCCTGGCGGGGGTGGTGATCACCCATGGCACCAACACCCTGGAGGAAACGGCCTGGCTGCTGCACCTCCTGATCGATGACCCTCGGCCGGTGGTGCTGGTGGGAGCGATGCGGCCTGCCTCCGCTCTCAGTGCCGATGGCCCTCTCAACCTCTACCAGGCTGTTCAGGTGGCCATCAGTGCGGAGGCGCGCGGCCGCGGCGTGTTGGTGGTGATGGATGGCCAGATCCACTGCGCCCGAGCGGTCAGCAAACGCGCCACCCAGGGGGTAGGGGCCTTTCACAGTTCGGGTCGAGGCCCCCTGGGCTGGGTGGATGATCTCGGTGTTCATTTGCCTGAAGTGGAACGGAGTGAGCCCGCACTTTTTGCCGGTCTGTCCCTCCCGAGGGTCTGGCCCCAGGTGGTGATCCTGCATGGATGTGTGGAGCCTCCCCAGGCGTTGATCCCAGCGTTGCTCTCCGCTGGGGTGCAGGGTCTGGTGTTCACAGGTACTGGAGCTGGGCAGCTGTCGGTTGTGGAGCGGGATGCCCTGGCGCAGTGGGATGGTCAACCGCCCCTGATGCTGCGCGCGAACCGTTGCGGTTCGGGGCCGGTGCACCGCTGTGAGGACCACGCCAAGCTTGGCTTGCTCCCCGCCGGTGATCTCAGTCCTCAGAAGGCGCGAGTGCTGTTGCTGTTGGCCTTGATGGCAGGAGATGATCGCAATGCTTTGGCAGCCCGGCTCAAAACCCTCTCAGGATGAGCAGCTGTAGTGCGACAGCCCTCCAGCGTTGAAGAGTTCCCGGGGTCGCAGCTGGTCGTAGCGGCTTGTCAGGTCTGCTGAGAGTGGGGAGTAGGGATCTTTGAACACCGCCTGCAGCTCATGGATGAGGCGCATGTCTCCGCGTTCTGCTTGCTGGTAAGCCGGAGCGATCAACCATTCGCGCCAGGTGATGGCGGGATTGACGCGCTGCATCAGCGCGGCCGTCTGGTGGAGGTCACCCTGGGCTTCCAGGCGGCTGCGCCAGCGCTGCAGCCAGCGTTGCCATTGGTCTGTGAGCGCATCAGAACGGGGCAGGTAGAAGCTGGGATCCAGCTCGGAGACGTCCCTGGGAAGCGTCGACAGGATGCGGAAGGCCCGGCAGTAGTCCGCTCGGGTTGATGCCAGCAGCTGCAACAGTTCCGTCACCAGGGCTTCGTCGTAGGCGCTCAGGCCCAGCTTGTTGCTCCACATCACCTCCATCTCCGCTTGCATCGCCCTGGAAAAACCGTCGTGCAGTGCGTCCAGCTCCTCCTGGGCCTGGGTGTCGCCATCCAGCAGCGTGCGCAGCGACGCCCAGAGCATCTTGAAGTTCGTTTCTGCGGCCACGGGCTGGTTGAAGAAACAGAAGTGGGTCCCGCCACCGGTCCAGGGTTGGAAGCGGGGATCGAACAGTTCGCAGAATCCGAAGGGGCCGTAGTCGAGGGTGTAGCCGCCGGCGGCGCAGTTGTCGCTGTTGAAGTTGCCCTGGCAGTAGCCCACGCGCATCCAGTGGGCGACAAGCGACGTGAGCCGTCCGCGAAAGAGGCGTGCCAAGGCAATGACCTGCTGGTGGAAGGGCAGGCCCGGATCAATCTCCGGCCGGTAATTTCTTTCGATCAGATGCTCCACGATCAGCTGCAGCTCCCGGCGTGCTTCCGGGTGGGCCTCGCTGCGGGCACGGCGTGCGAACAGTTCGATCTGCCCCACCCGCAGGAAGGAGGGGGCCACGCGGGTGCTGATCGCGGCGGCATTGCTCACCATCACGTCCGGATCGAAGGAGCGCGAGTTCTCCGAGTACCAGGGCCTGGCGACCGTTTCGGATTGGGAGAGGTACAGCGTTAATGAGCGCGAGGTGGGCACACCGAGGGCGTGCATGAACTCCTGGGCCAGGAATTCGCGCACGCTCGAGCGCAGAACGGCGCGGCCGTCGGCACCGCGGCAGTAGGGCGTCGGTCCGCCGCCCTTGAGTTGCATCTCCCAGCGTTGCTCGTTGAACACGCCTTCAAACACGGAGATGGCCCGGCCGTCGCCGTAGCCGTTGCCGGTCCCGAACGGACACTGCTGGGTGTACTCGGTGCCGTAGATCGACAGGGCATAACCAGTGGCCCAGCCCCAGGGGCGCATGGGATCGGTGGCCGCTGAGTGGTCTCCGGAAAACAGCCTGCGAAAAGCCTCGTCATGCACCAGCGATTCGTTCAGCCCAAGCTCATCGAACAGGGCGGAACTGTGGGCGACGTAGGCCGGGTCGGGGAGCGGGGTCGGCTGCACCGGCACGTAGTGCCCGGAGTGCACCTGCCGGGGCCGGTGATCGCGTCCGTCCGTTGTGGACTGGGGATCCGCCTTCAGCTGGGACAGCAGCGAGTAGTCCGCTTTCTCTGCGAATGCACGGAACGTTGCGGTCGTCGCTGAGTTTGAGAATTTGGAGCTGGCTCCCATGGGCATGGCCCCGACACCGCTCCATCATGAAATGCGGAACCTGAAGGATCAGAGTGGTCAGGTGTCTGTGGAGGTGTGGGGTTGACGTTGTCCTTCCAGGATCTGCAGCGCCAGCTGCAACCCGATATCGCTCAGGTGGGACCAGGGAGCGACCCCTGGGATGTGTTGGTGATGCCGTCCCTCAACGTGAGCCGGGAGCAGATGGCGCTTGTGGAGGGGGCGCATCACTACGAGGAACGCCAGCTGTTCGAGCTGATCCGCTTGCGCCAGCCGCGGGCGCGCATGGTGTTTGTCACCAGCAAGCTGCTGCCTGATCTGGTGGTGGATTCCGTCCTGGAGTTGCTGCAAGGGGTGCCGATTTCCCATGCCCGTCAGCGCCTGCAGCTCTTCGACACCGATGACGCCAGCCCCCGCCCCCTGGCCGCCAAGTTGCTGGAGCGACCGCGGCTGCTCAGCCGCATCCGCGACAGCCTGCGGCCAGGGCGCAGTTACCTGAGTTGTTACAACGTCGGCGATCTCGAATGCCGCCTGTCCGAGGCGTTGCAGCTTCCCTTGATGGGGTGTGATCCGCAGCTGTCCAGCTGGGGCCACAAGGCCGGTGGTCGCGCCTTGTTCCGTCGCTGCGGGCTCCCCCATCCGGATGGATCGGAGTTGGTGTTTAGCTTCGACGGCCTGCTTGACGCCTGCCTGGATCTGCTGGAGCGCAAGCCAGGGTTGCGCCGGGCGGTGGTGAAGCTCAATCAGGGCTTCAGTGGTGAGGGGAATGCCCGGCTTGAGCTCGAGCCGCTGCAGCTTCACGACTGTTCACCCCAGGAACGCCGTGATCGCCTCAGGCTGGCTTTGGAGACCCTGCCCATGCCTGCGGCTGGATGGCGCAGCCAGCTCCAGGATCAGGGGGCACTGGTGGAGGAATGGCTGGAGGGTGGTGAGGCGATCTCCTCCCCCAGCGTGCAGGGGGTGATCCATCCCGGCGGCCGCGTGGAGGTGCTCTCCACCCATGAGCAGCACCTCGGCGGTGAGTCCGGCCAGGTGTATCTCGGTTGTCAGTTCCCGGCCGATCCGGCCTACCGGCTCGAGTTGCAGCGCTGGGGGCAGGCGGTTGGCGAGGCTCTGGCTGCGCTGGGGGCGTTGGATCATTTCTCGGTGGATGGACTGGCCCGACGGTTCGGCGATCGCTGGGATCTCCAGGCCATTGAGATCAACCTGCGCAAAGGCGGCACCACCCATCCCCATCAGGTGCTGCGCTTTCTCAGCAATGGCCACATGGATGCCACCACCGGTGCCTTCCTGTCTCCCCAGGGCAGTGAGCTGCATTACCTGGCCACAGACAACTTCATGCACCCCCAACTCCGGGGTCTGCTGCCCATGGATCTGATCGATGCTGTGGCTGAGGCCGGTTTGCATTACGACGCCCTCAAGGAGAGCGGAAGCGTGTTTCACCTTCTCGGTTGTCTTTCAGAACACGGCAAGCTGGGGATGACCTGCATCGGCACCACCCTGGCGGAGGCCCGGGAGGTGGATGCCCGCACGCGGGCCCGGCTGCTGGAGATGTGACGCGTTGCTGAGGCTATGACCGGATCAACTCCACCCTTCCCGCCCCCTGACTCCCGGCCCGAGGTGGAACGCCTCAAGGGCTACAGCGCTCCCCTGGAAGGGCGTCGCGGTCTGTTGCGCCTGGATTTCAACGAGAACACGCTGGGCCCCAGCCCGAAGGTGGTGGAGGCGATCCGATCATTCCCTGAGGAACTCATCGCCGTTTATCCGGAATACGACGGACTGCGCGAGGCGTTGATCGCCAATCTGAAGGCGTCGAAAGCGAGCCTTGCCCATCCCCTGGATCCGCAGCAGGTGGGGGTGTTCAACGGCGTGGATGCGGCCATCCATGCCGTGATTCACGCCTATGGGTCTCCCGGGGACACCCTGCTCACCACGAGTCCCACCTTCGGGTACTACGCCCCTTGCGCCGCCATGCAGGGGATGGCGCTCGAGGCGATTCCCCATGGCATGCCGGGGTTCGTGGTTCCTCTGGATGCGCTGCGCACGGCCCTGGCGCGCAAGCCGCGGATTCTGATGCTCTGCAACCCCAACAATCCCACCGGCGCCCGCCTGGCTGCGGATCAGGTGCTGGCCCTCGCAGCGTCTGCCCCGGACACGCTGGTGGTGGTGGATGAGCTCTATGAAGCGTTCACCGGAGATAGCGTGCTGCCCGTCGTCGATTTCCAGACGCAGGCCAATGTGCTGGTGCTGCGGTCTCTCGCCAAGACAGCAGGTCTGGCCGGGCTGCGACTGGGCTTTGCCATTGGCCACCCTGGCGTGGTGGACAGAGTTGGCCGCGTCACCGGTCCCTATGACGTGAACAGCCTGGCGGTGGCGGCGGCGTTTGCGGCCCTGGAGGACCAGGCCTACACCGACCACTATGTGCGGGAAGTGTTACGCGCGCGTGACTGGCTCGTGTCTGTATTGACGCGTTCGCGTGTTGTTTTTCACTGCGACGGGGGCAATTATCTGTTGGTTTGGCCAGAGCGGCCTGCTGATGCGGTGGAGCAGGCTCTGCGCTCTCAGGGAATCCTCGTGCGCTCGATGACCGGCAAGCCCCAGCTCGAGGGTGCCTTGCGGGTGAGCATCGGTACCCTCGAGCAGATGCAGCGGTTCTGGCGGGCTTACAGCAGCATCTGCGCCTGATCCAGGCTCAGCCTCAGCGCATCACATCGATCACGGTGTTGTCGCCCAAGGTCCCAGGAAGGGACAGCGTTGTGCCAACGCGTCGCACTTTTGTTCCCCCCATGGCATCGAGGAAGGGCTGCACGCCTCCTTGGTCGCAACCCTGGGGCGCATCGCCGCTGACGTATTGCACAGGAATCACGCGCCGTGGGTTCAGCTGCCTCACCACCTCGGCGGCTTCCTTGCCGTCGTACACCTTGCCGCCGCCGCCCACGCCGATGATCAGCACATCGGGGCGGCCGAGAAGCACCTTGTCTTCCCCGCTCAGGGGAGCGGCGCTACCACCGAGATGGGCGAAGCTCAGGCCACCCTGCTGCCAGCGCCAGATGGTGGCGTTGCCGAACCGTCGGCCTCCGACACGGTCATGGGGCGCTGAAAATCCTTCAAGGTTGAGCCCCCCAACCCGATAGGAGCCGGGCTTCACCAGATACGTCCCTCCCCCGATCCGAGCCCCTTCATCGGGCAGCTCTGAGCTGGCGAGCGTCACGGTGGCGTTCACGCGCGGTTCGCGCAGTCCTTTGGCACAGCCAACGGCCTTGAACGGGTTCACCAGCACTGAGCGGCCCCCTCCGTTGATCAGCAGGGCACTGTGGCCGTAGCTGGTGATGGTCACCCCTGCGGCTCGGGCCGCAGGGATGGCGAGTGTGCTGAGCAGGGCCGTCGCCGCCAGTGCCGAGGCCATGCGGCCGGCACTCCGTTGGTGCAGGAGATCGGTCATGGGGGCGTACCGGAGGGCTTTGGAAGCTAGCAGTGCTGCCCGCGACTTTCCGCTTGCTGCAGGAAGTTGGCCAACAGGTTGTGGCCGGCTTCGGTGAGCACGCTTTCAGGGTGGAACTGAACCCCTTGCAGATGGTGGTGGTCGCGGTGGCGCAGGCCCATCACGGTGCCGTCCTCCAGTTCGGCGGTGATCTCAAGGCAGGCCGGCAGGCTGCTGCGTTCCGCGATCAGGCTGTGGTAGCGCGTGGCCGTGAGTGGTTGCGGCAGGCCTGCGAACACCCCTTCCCCACGGTGCTGCACCGGGGATGTTTTGCCATGCATCAGTTCAGGCGCACGGACGATGCGGCCGCCGTAGGCCTGAGCCAGGGCCTGATGGCCCAGGCACACCCCCAGGGTTGGGATCTGCGGAGACAGCTGCCTGAGCACATCCAGGCAAACGCCAGCCTGATCGGGATCTCCGGGCCCAGGGGACAGAAGGATGGCATCGGGCTTGAGCGCGCTGATCGCTGCAACGCTGAGGGCGTCGTTGCGCTCCACCCGCAGTTCGGCGGCCAGAGGATGCTGGGCCGCCAACTCACCGAAATACTGCACCAGGTTGTAAGTGAAGCTGTCGTAGTTATCGATAACGAGGAGCATCGTTCAAAGACTGAGGCGAAGGGTCAGAGGAGGAAGCAAGAGCAACAGGGCGATCAGCAGCGAGCTGATGGCCGCCACCAACACCGCCGCAGCAGCGCAGTCCTTGGCGATTCGCGCCAGAGGATGGAAGCGACGACCGATGGCCAGATCCACCACCGATTCGATCGCCGTGTTGAGCAGCTCAAGTACCAAGACAGCGGCCACGGTGAGCACGAGGACGGCCAGCTGAATGGCCGGCAGTTGAAGCCAGAGCGCGAGGCCAAAGACCACCGAACCGATGCCCACATGGATCCGGAAATTCCTCTGACTGACAAATCCGTAGGCCAGTCCCTGGGCGGCGTAGCGGAAGCTGGCCGGCAGGTCGCCAGCAATGCGCCAGGCGCCTCGTTGGGCAGCGCGATGGGCCTGGTGGGTGCTGCGTTGGCTGATCTCCTCGGACAACGGTGCTCCGTCTTCAGGGTTCAGCAGTGATTTCATCTGCTCTTTCACAGTTGATCTCACCGTGGGATTGAACATTACCGGCCATGGCAAGCAGGCGCTCCTGACAGGCGATCATCGCGTTCAGCGTTGGTTCATCGGGGTGATCCCAGCCCAGGAGATGCAACAGCCCGTGACTGACCAGCCATTGCAGCTCTCGTTCCAGGCTGTGCCCCTGCTCCAGCGCTTGGCGCGCGGCCGTGGGCACGGACACCACGATGTCCCCGAGTTCCAGGGTTGTCGTCTGCTGGAGCGGCATCTCCGATTCAAGTGCTGCAAAAGACAACACATCCGTGGGTTGGGGCAGACCTCGCCAGCGGCCGTTGAGCTCGGCGATCTCTTGATCTCCGGTGAATTGCAGGCCGAGGCTGATCTCCTCACAGGCCGTCAGTTCAGGCACTGTTGGATCGACGCGGTTCTCGCGCAGCGTCTCGAGCCAACGACAGAGGTCGCTCTGCCAGAGCTCAGGGTTCTGCAGCCGCTGCGTTGAGGCCGATCTCCCAAGGCTGTTCACTTGCGCGTCGTCAGCCCCCGTGAAGGCCAGGTCGAGAACGACCGGATCGCACTGACGTGCACTCATTGCGGCAGGGTTGGCCGTCCCAGCCAGGCCACCACCAGGATGAATCCGATGAAGCCGGCAGCGGTGAGTCCGAAGTGGAAGAGGCTTTTGCTTCCTTTGCGCACCATGTTGCGCATCGCCTGTTTGACGAAACTCGGGGGTGGGGTGGTGGATCCTTCCTGCTCGGGCATGGTCAGTTGTCTTCCTCCTGTCCGGGACTGTCCACACCCTGGCGCAGCAACGCTTGGATGAAGGGGTCCAGGTCGCCATCCATCACGCCCTGCACATCGTTGGTTTCCTCCTGGGTGCGCAGATCCTTCACCATCTGGTAAGGGTGAAACACGTAATTTCTGATCTGGTTGCCCCAGGCGGCTTCCACGATGTCGCCGCGGATATCGGCGATCTCAGCAGCACGTTGCTCCTGGGCGATCACCAGCAGCTTGGCCTTGAGAAGGGCCATGGCTTTTTCTTTGTTTTGAAGTTGGGAGCGCTCCTGGGTGCAACGCACGGCCAGGCCCGTGGGGACATGCAGGATGCGCACAGCGGTTTCCACCTTGTTCACGTTCTGACCGCCAGCACCTCCAGAGCGTGAGGTTGTGACCTCCAGATCCTTGTCGGGAATGTCGATATCGACATCCTCCTCAAGCTTGGGCATCACCTCCACACCGGCAAAGCTGGTCTGGCGCTTGTCATTCGCGTTGAACGGAGAGATGCGCACCAGGCGATGGGTCCCCTTTTCGTTGCGCAAATAGCCATAGGCGTAACGCCCCTCAATTTCGATCGTGGCGCTCTTGATTCCCGCTTCTTCTCCTTCGCTGAGTTCGTCCACCGTCACTTTCATGCCACGGTCTTCAGCCCAGCGCGTGTACATGCGCAGGAGCATCTGGGCCCAGTCTTGAGCGTCGGTTCCGCCAGCACCGGCATTAATGGAGAGCACGGCTCCCTCTTTGTCGTACTCACCGCTGAGCAGACGTTCCAGTTCCCAGCGATCCAGGTCGCGGCGCAACTGGGTCAGGCCACTCTGGGCCTCGCCCAGCATGTCGTCGTCGGGCTCTAGGTCGTAAAGCTCAAGCGTGGCCTGAGCATCAGAGACCGCCCCCTGCCAGGTGTCGAGCTGTTGCAGCATCGCCTTCACCTCATCAAGGCGCCGCATCTGCTTCTGCGCGTTCTGCTGGTCGTCCCAGAAGTCAGGCTGCGCCGCGAGTTGTTCGAGGTCCTGCTGCCGAGCGTTCAGTGCAGGAACGTCAAAGACAGTCCTGGGCATGGCCCAGGCGGTCAGTGAGCTCGGAGAGGTCGCGTTTGAAGTCGGTGAGATCGAGCAAAGCTGCTCTAAGGCAAGATTTTCAGACCCTATCTCAGTGAGCGACGCCTCGATTCGGTGGTGAACAAGGCATCCGCTCCAGGGCATCGCTGAGCAGCAGCAGGCGGCTGGCCAGCAACCGTCGCTGCTGGTGCTCCGAGTTGTCGGATCCAGACTCTGTGCCGGCCGGCGTCTGCAACAGGTCCTCCACGGCATCGTTGAGGGCAAGGCGCAGTCGAGACCAGGCATCGTGGTGTGCACTGGTCTGCATGGCGATGGTCTGTCCCAGGGTTGTCAGGCGCTCGCTGCCCAGGCGCTGCAATCCCTGCACGGATTCACGCAGGGCCGGTGTGAGCACGGGTTGGTGCTGAAGCAGGGCGCTGAGGTCTCTGCAACAGCTCATCACGGTGCTGCAGTGCTGCAGCACCTCCTGGGCCCAGCGCACGCTGTCCTGCCTGCTGCGGGTCACGGATTGTTCGGCGATCAGCTGGGGGAGACTGCGGCGCAGCGCATTGCGGCGCTCGCGAAGGTCCAGGAACAACCGCTCCCTCTCAGGGATGTCGTTGAGGTGGCGAAGGGCATCGGCCAGATCCCCGGTCCAGCTGCAGCATTGCTCTCGCCAACGGCTCACCGACCGCTGGCTGTAGAGATGCCGCGAGATGTAGACGCCGATCAGAACGCCGAGGATGGTCATGGCGGTGCGCCAGAAGGCGTAGTACCACCAGTTGTCGGGATGGTGGAGCAAGCTGCCGGCCACCACGTGGCCGCCCACGATGAATCCACTGCTCAAGCCCGCCGCGAAGCCAAACAGGCGCACCAGGAGCAGGCCGCTGAACACCCTGGCCGGCAGGGGCAGGATCAGGGTGATCCCTGCGGTGATCACCACGGCCAACAAGCCCATCAACGATCCGATCACCCGCTCTCGGCCAGCGATCACTCCACCGCCGAGATCCGCTTCGAGAACCACGAGGATGGCGAGGGCTAAAAACAAGCCTTCGGGAAGGCCGAGCCTGTCCACAGCTGCCAGGGACAGCATCAGCAACAGTCCGTTGCGCAGCACCAGCGCCAGTTGCGGCGTTGTGGTCATGCAACCCCTCCAATCGAGGCGAGCTGGCGCAGTGCGTCTCGGCAGCCATCCGCATCAATCGAGGCCAGCTGCAGCGGGACCCGCTGCCGGGCCACGCCGTGGCGCACGGCCCGTTCCAGCCATTCCTGCCGCTGCTGGGATTCGGGGGTGCCGAGCATGGCGGCCTGATCACTCTTCAGCACGATGCTGCGCAGGCTGCAGTGGGATGCATAGGCACTGATCAACTCAGGAGCCCGCTCTGCCGGCTCCTGATTCAGGAGATCCTGCAGCTGGGCGATCAGAGCGGATTCACTGCGCTCAAGGCGTTGCAACAGGGGTGTAAACCAGAACAGCCGTTCAACCGCCATTCCGAGCATCAACCCAACCAGATGCCACCCGGTGCGGTACAGCACATAGAGGCCGCCCAAGTCCCGGTAATCGGGAATCGCCACCAGAAGCACCGCCATGAGCACCGCATTCATCAAGGTGGCTTGATCAAGCCCAAGACGCCGACCCAGCAGTTTCACCAGCACGTAGCCGATGCCGACGGCGAGCCAGTTGCTCAACGCTTGGATCAGCATCATCACCACGAGGCCGCCGAACAGGGTGCCCACAACCCTTGCCCGTGCTGCCTTCAACGAGGCCTCCGGGGTGGGCAGCAGGCTGCGGGCCACGCCGTACACCAGATAGAACGCATCGATTCGGGTGGCTTCAGGCCCTGCAAGCAAGAAGAGACCGGTGGCCAGGAAGCCCGCGAACCCCACCTGCAGGGCGTTGCGGATCTGCCGGGCGGATGGTGGGTGAATCGCCATCGCTCCGAACCGGTCAGCCCTGCATAAGATTCGGGTCCATGATGAGTGCTCCATGCCGAGCGTCGAGATCTACACCTGGCGCACCTGTCCGTTTTGTGTGCGCGCCAAGCAGCTGCTGGATCGCAAGGGTGTCACCTACACCGAGTACTCCGTGGATGGTGATGAGCCGGCCCGCGATGCCATGGCAGCACGGGGTAATGGTCGCCGCAGTGTGCCCCAGATCTTCATTGCGGATCAGCACATCGGCGGTTGCGATGAACTCCATGCTCTTGAACGGGCCGGGAAACTCGATGCCCTGCTCTCCTGAGCCGAGGATTCAGCGATCTGGTTATGCGCCATCTGTTCGTGCTCGATCCGCTGGAGCGGATCAACCCCGCCAAGGATTCCACAGCGGCGCTGATGCAGGCGGCGTTTCGCGCCTCCCTGGAGGTTTGGGCCTGCACGCCTGCCGATCTCATTGCTCTCGGTGATGAGCCTCTGGCGATGGCAGCCCCGGTCCAGCCCGATCCCTGGGTGAGGGCCGGCGAGCCCGAGCGGTTGCCTCTCAACACCTTCAAGGTGATCTGGATGCGGAAGGATCCGCCCGTGGATGAGGCTTACCTCTATGCCACCCACTTGTTGGATGTGGCTGAACGGGCGGGGGTGTGCGTGCTGAACAGGCCATCCTCTCTGCGCAGCTGGAATGAAAAGCTCGGTGCCTTGCGGTTCAGCCGCTGGATGGCCCCCACCCTGGTCTCAGGTCGGGTTGGAGAACTGCAGGCCTTTGCCGAGGATCAGGGTGACATCGTGCTCAAGCCTCTGGGCGGCAGGGCTGGTCTTGGGGTCATTCGCGTGTCAGCGCAAGCGCCGGGGCTGGGTGCCCTGCTGGAACTGGTCACGGAGCAGGAACGGCTTCCTGTGATGGCTCAGCGTTTTCTTGCCTCGGTGTCCGAAGGCGACAAGCGCATTCTTCTGGTGGATGGTGAGCCGTTGGGAGCGATCAATCGTCGTCCCGCTGCCGGGGAGTTCCGCAGCAACCTGGCTGTGGGGGGGCAAGCGGAGGCCACCGAACTCAGCGAACGGGAACGGCAGATTTGCAGTGCGCTGGCGCCTGCTTTGCGCGCTGAGGGGTTGTTCTTTGTTGGCATCGATGTGATCGGCGGGATGCTGAGTGAAATCAATGTCACCAGCCCTACCGGGATTCGGGAGGTGGAACGGCTGATGCAGCAGCCCCTCGCTGATCAGGTGATCGAGCGGCTGCAGCAACTCGGCTGAACGTCCACAATCCACGCAACGGTGGATGGACTCTGGTGAACAAGCGATGTCTGTTCGGCACCGTTCTTTTGATGGGAGCGATCGGAACCTTCTCCTCCCCACTGCGTCCGGTGTTGGCCGGATCTCCCCCGCCTCTCATTCCCCGGGAGGTGTTGTTCGGGAATCCTGAGATCGCCGGCGTCTCGCTCAGCCCTGACGGCCAGCGCATCGCTTACCTGGCGCCCTCCGGTGGTGTGCTGAATCTCTGGGTCCGAGATCTCGATGGCGACGCTCCGGCCCGGGTTCTCACCCAGCAACGGGATCGACCACAACGCGCTGCCAGTTGGACGGCGGATGGTCGCTACCTGATCTCATCCCGCGACGCTGAGGGCGATGAGAACACCGTGCTGGTTCGTATCGATCCCAAAACCGGCGAAGCCACCGACCTCACGCCTGCCAAAGGCGTAAAAGCAATCCTGGTGGCTGGTGATCAGGACGCTCCCTCCGAGCTTGTGGTCGGTCTCAATGACCGCGACCCCCGGTTTCACGATCTTTATGTGATCGATGTGAACAACGGCCAGCGCCGTTTGCTCTATCGCTCCACCGACGACGGACGCAATGTGTCGGTGGATTGGATCGACGGCGTCTGGCAGCCGGTGTTGCGCTCCCAGGTGCTTCCAGACGGTGGCAGTGCCTGGGAATTGCGGCCGCCGGGTGAGGCCGACTGGAGGCCCTTTCTCAAGTTCAATTTCGAGGACACGATCAGTGGGTCGGGACCGAGTGCGTTCACCCGGAACGGTCAGTGGCTCTACGGGATCTTGAGCACGAATGAGGAGATTCCCCGTCTCGTGCGCTGGAGTCGGGATCACCTCAAGACCTGTGGGGACACCTGCACGCCAGAGCTGGTGTATCGCGCTTCAGCGGGTGCCCTTGGTGGTGCCTTGAGTGATCCAGACAGCGGTCGGCCCGTTGCCCTGAATGAGGTGGATCTGCGCCGCCGTCTCGTGGTGCTGGATCCATCCATTCAGCCGGATATCGATCAGCTGAAGCGGCTGGCAGGGACCAATGACTTCGGTGTGGTGGATCAGGACCTGAACGATCGCCGCTGGCTGGTGGTGGTCGGCTCCGATGATCGGGGTCCGCAATACCTGCTCTGGGATCGCGACCTCCAACAGAGTCGGCGCTTGTTTTCCGTGCAGCCGCGGTTGGATGATTACACGCTTCGCCCGATGGAGAGTCTGAACCTCCAGGCTCGCGACGGCCGGCGTTTACCCAGCTATCTCACCCGCACGGCCTTGGGTCCCGATCAAGGCCCGCGCCCTCTGGTGTTGCTCGTGCATGGAGGTCCCCAGGCCAGGGATTACTGGGGACTGAATCCCACCCATCAATTGCTGGCCAATCGTGGTTACCACGTGCTCAGCGTGAACTACAGAGGATCAACCGGTTTCGGCAAGGCCCATCTCCTCGCGGGTGAGGGCGAGTGGTATGGCCGCATGCAAGACGATCTGGTTGATGCCGTCCGCTGGGCCATTGCAGAAGGCATCGCCGACCCTGATCGCATCGCCATCATGGGTGCCTCCTATGGCGGTTATGCGTCATTGGCGGGACTGACGCGGGATCCCGAGCTCTTCGCGGCTGCGATTGCGGAGGTGGGACCTTCCAATGTGCGCACCCTTCTTGAATCGATCCCTCCCTACTGGGAGTCGGCCCGCGTCATCTTCGAACGGATGATCGGGGTGGGATCCGTTGATCTCGATGCCATTTCACCGATTCGTCATGTGGATCGGATTCAGCGCCCACTCCTGCTTGTGCATGGCGCCAACGACCCCAGGGTGAAGCTCAGCGAAAGCGAAACCATCGCTGAGGCGATGGTCGCTCGGCAGTTGCCTGTTGATTTCGTGGTGTTCCCTGATGAAGGCCATGGTCTGTCGAATCCGCGCAATGCTCTGGCGCTAACCGCTCTGGTGGAAGCTTTCCTCAGCGAGCATCTCGGCGGACGGGCGCAGCCGTTCGGAACGGTGCTCGATCAGTCATCCATGCAGTGGCGGCAACGGGCGCTCCCGCGCTCCGGATCCTGACTGCAGGTCCAACTGATCGGCCAGCACGGTCAGTTTGAGCGCAACTTCCTGCAGCTCTCGCTCCGCCACCGAACCCCTCACCAGTCCGGCTCCAGCGGTGAGGTCGAGTTGAGAGCCGTGGGCATGGCCGCAGCGGATGGCAACCCGCAGTTCGGCATCACCGGCACTGTCGATCCAGCCGATGGGAGCGGCATACCCTCCGCGCTCGAAGGGTTCAAGGCTGCGCAGCCAGCCCATGGCCTGACGTCTGGGCAGACCGGCCACCGCCGGTGTGGGGTGCAGGGCGCCTGCCAGGGCTAGCGGTAACTGCCCTTCCCCAGCCGCTGTGATCGGTGTGTGGAGATGCGTCAAGCGTCCGTGCCGGGCGAGTTGGGGGCGCCTTGGTCTGCGGGGGGTCAGCCCGAGGCTCTTGAGGTGATCGGTGATCGCCTGCACCACCAGCTCATGCTCTCTGCGGTCTTTTTCGGAATTCAGCAGCGACTCCCCTGTTTCGAGCCGACCGGCGGTGCCGGCTAGAGCATCGCTGCGCAACTGTCCGTTACGCAGGCTGAGCAACCGCTCCGGAGAGGCTCCAAAGAAGGAGTCTTGCGCGTCCCGCTGCCAGAGAAAGCGGCAGCTGCCGGCTTGCTGGTGACGCAAGCGATCCAGCAGCGGCAGGGGATTGAGGGGTGCGCTGAGCTGGATGGACTGCTGCACGGCCAGCACGAGCTTGTGCAGTTCACCGTGGGTCACCAGTTCCAACCCGCGTTCCAGGGCCGACGCATAGCGCGATTCCCAGTCGCCAGGGCGGAGACTGCCGTGCACCGTGTCGGGCCATGGCTCTGGCTGCGGAGGCTGGGCCTGCAATTGCTCGGCCCTGAGCCAAAGCGTTTCGGTCAGCAGCCGAACGTCCTCGGCTTCGTGGGCGACCCCGTGGATCCGCAGCCAGCCCTGGCGCCCCTGCCGACTCAGTTGCCAGCGGGGCAGCACGGCCTGCACGGAGGGAATGCCTCCCTGAGGTTGTTGTTCGCTGGGCTGTTCGAAAAAGGAGAAGGCCAGCAGGATGCGGGATCGGGCTTGGGCCGGTGCATCCGGCGATCCTTCCAAGACCCTGCCCAAGGTGGCATCACAGAACCGCTGGGCCAGCTCGAATCGCTTCGGACCGGCAAGATCCAGATGGTGGCAGCGACCGGATGCGGCCAGGCTCAGACCCGGTGCGCCGTCCCAGAGAAAGCGGAAGGGGTCGCAGGACTCCAGACCTGGCAGGTGCCGCAGGGGGTCGAGGCCGCCGATGGGGACGGCCAGACTCATCACACAGTCCTCACCCTGGCGCTGCTCCCAGGCCTGGAGGGCCTGCTGGAGCCGATCGCCGAAGCGCATCGCCATCGAGCTTGGGAAGGACGCGGCCGACATCCGGGCGGCAGTGTGGAAAGGGTGCTGCTCAAATGTATGAGTCTTGATGAGGACTCCAGGGGTCCAGTCCATGCCAGATCGCCAGGCTGTTGCAACCCTTCACTCCCCGGACGCTGAACGGCAGCGTCTTTGGAAGGCGGCCATCAAGTGGCCGATGTACTCCGTGGCCGTGATGCCGATGCTGCTGGCCCTGGGCTGGAGGATCGGCGCCGGTCTTCCGGTGCGTTGGGGACAGGCCATCGGTTTTCTTGTGGCAGCCGTGTTGTTGCTGCTCTGGGAAAACCTCAGCAACGATCTGTTCGATGCGGACACCGGGGTGGATGTTGAGGGCAAACCCCATTCCGTGGTGGCGCTGCTGGGACAACGACGCCCTGTCCGACGGCTGGCGCATGGCGCCCTGGTGGCCGGGTTGCTGCTGATGGCGGCGATCGCCTTGCGCAGCAGCATCTGGGTGCTGGCCCTGGTGTTGCTGTGCTGCCTTCTGGGTTACCTCTATCAAGGGCCTCCCTTTCGTTTGGGATATCTCGGCCTGGGCGAGCCCCTGTGCTGGATGGCCTTTGGTCCACTGGCCACGGCAGCAGCGCTGATGGTGCTCACGCCGGCGCGGGCTGACGCCGTGACGGTCGGCGTTCCCTGGGCCTCAGCCCTGGCGCTCGGTTCGGGTCCTGCGCTTGCCACCACCCTGGTGCTGTTCTGCTCCCACTTCCATCAGGTGGAGACGGATGCGCGTCATGGCAAGCGCTCGCCCGTGGTGCGGATGGGAACGGCCCGCGCTGCGGCGCTCGTGCCCTGGTTCATCGCGGGCACCCTCGCTCTGGAATGGGTGCCGATTCTGGATGGATACTGGCCTCTCACTGCTTTGCTCGGAGGCCTGGGGCTGCCTGCCGCGTCAGCGCTCATCCGTTTGCTGCGCGACCACCACCGGCATCCCGAGAGGATCTCTGGCAGCAAATTCTTGGCCCTGCGCTTCCAGGCGCTCAATGGGTTGGGGCTCAGTCTCGGCCTGGCGATCGGACCCCGGTTCGAGGCCGTGGTTCAGCAGCTGACCTGAGGGCATGACCCTGCAGCTGGTATTCCGTCCCTATGCCTTCGCTCTCACGCGGCCGCTGGTGACCTCCCGCGGGAGCTGGCAGAAGCGCCGAGGCTGGTTACTCAAGATCGTCGCCCCTGGTTCCGATTCGGCGGGATGGGGGGAGGTCTCTCCGCTCGAGCCTGGCGAGCAACGCTGCTGTGAGCGTGTGCTCAGCGCTTGGAGCCTGCAGCTGTGCCGCTCCCGCGGGGAGTTGGAGGCGCTGCTGCCGACCCTTCCCGCCGCCCTGGCCTTTGCGATCGGAGCTGCCCTGGCCGAGCTCGACGGTGTGGTGGGCGATGCCCATGGTCCGTGTTGGTGCCCTCCGCCGCAATCGGCCCAACTGCTCCCGGCGGGTCATGCCATGCCCGCAGCGCTTGAGGCCCTGCTCGCGCAGCGCGGAGAGGCTTCGGGCGACTCGTGCGGGGTGGCGCCGCTCACGTTGAAGTGGAAAGTGGCTGCTGCTGAGCCGGCTTTGGAGTGGCAGCTTTTGGGCCTGCTCCTTGAGCGTCTCCCCAACGAGGCTCGCCTGCGTCTGGATGCCAATGGCGGCTGGGACCGGGACACTGCCGACCGCTGGGCCGATGCCGTCGAGGGCGATCCGCGTCTGGACTGGCTGGAGCAACCGCTGGCGGCCCATGATCTGGAGGGGTTGTTGCGGTTAGGGGAGAGGGTCCCCGTGGCGTTGGATGAATCTCTGGCCCAGAACCCTGAGCTTCGTGAGCAGTGGCCGGGTTGGCAGGTTCGGCGTCCGCTGTTGGAGGGTGATCCGAGACCCTTGCTTCAGGATCTGCAGCGAGGACGTCCGAAGCTGATGCTGAGTACGGCGTTTGAAACCGGCATCGGTGCGCGCTGGCTGGCTCTGCTGGCCCAGGTGCAACAGCAGGGCCCCACACCGGTTGCCCCCGGCTTGGCACCGGGGTGGACCCCTTCAGGACCGTTGTTCGCCTCTGATCCTGAGCAGGTCTGGGCCCAGGCGGCGGAGGCAATGCCATGACCTCTGCTGTCGCCGTGCTGTGCGATCCCCTGAACCCGGAGGACACCGCCACCCGCCTGCAGGAGGTTCTCGGTCAGGGACAGTGGGTGCGGCTGCTCGGCCGTGAGTCCTCGGCGGATCCGGCTTTACTGCATCCAAAGGCTGTTGGGTGGCCAGAAGGCCCTGGGCTGGTGTTGTCCACGGGAGGCAGCACCGGCGGGCGCTCCCTCTGCCTGCATCCCGTTGGCAATCTCGAGCGCTCGGCTCAGGCCACTGCCCAGTGGCTTCGCTGCATCAGCATCGACCCCACCACGGCCTTGGTCTGGAATCCGCTCCCGTTTCATCATGTGAGTGGCTTCATGCCCTGGTGGCGGGCACGCCAGTGGAACGCTGCCCATCGCTGGCTGGCCTCCGAGCTGATGAAACATCCGGCTCGACTGCTGGAGTGGAGTGTGCAGCACCCTGGCTGGCGGCAGCGGCCGATGCTGCTGTCGCTTGTTCCCACCCAGCTGCGCCGTTTGCTGGCCCACCCCGACGGTTGTTGTTGGCTGCAGGCCATGGATGTGATTTGGGTTGGCGGGGCAGGCTTGCCCGAGGATCTGGCTGCCGCTTCGCGCGCGATCGGTTTGAAGCTGGCTCCCTGTTACGGCGCAACCGAAACCGCTGCGATGGTCACGGCCCAACAGCCCCGGGATTTTCTCAAGGGCGGCGATGGTTGTGGTCAGCCCCTTGAGGGCGTTGAGCTCAAGGTGAATGGAGATGGAGCCCTGGCTGTGCGTTGTGATCGCTTGGCCCTGGCCAGGGTGGACTCTGCCGGCAGCGTGCATCCGCTCTCCGATCCTGCGGGCTGGTGGTGGAGCGGTGATCGGGCCCGGCTTTCAGAGACTGCTGCTCAGCCACACCTGCATGTTCTGGGGCGCCGGGATGGCGCGATCCTCTCTGGAGGGGTCACGGTGTATCCATCCCAGCTTGAGGAGCGGTTGATGGCTGCGGCTCGGCATGGAGGCCTGCCGCTCGATGCTGTTTTGATGCTCGGGGAACCGCAGCTGGAGTGGGGCGAGCAGCTGGTTGCCCTGTTTCGTTGGTCGATCAGCGGCGGGTGCGAGCCTCCGCTGGAGTCTCTGATCGCTTTGGTGTGCGACTGGCCTGCCGCGGAACGTCCGAGGCGTTGGCTGCATTGTCCGGATCTGGAGCCCACTGCGGCCGGCAAGTGGGAGCGTCAGCGTTGGCGCCAATGGCTGGCGTTGCAGCACTAGCAAGCTGTTGTTCTGAAGAGCCCTCAGAGCTCGCTGATCCGGCCGATCAGAGAGGCTTCCAGCCAACGTTCGATGGCATCCGGCAAGGCAGAGCGTCGTCGTGTTTCCGTGCTGATGGCCACGTGCCGGATCCAGCCATGGGCGACATCCTGTTGCTCCAGCAGAAAGCGGTGGTGCACCTCAAAGCTGCTGGGATCCAGGCGTTGTGGGGTGAGATGCAGGCTCAGTTGATCGCCGCCATGCACCGGCCTAAGAAAGTCGGCACGGCAGTGCACCACCGGTAAGGCAATCGCCGGCCATTGCTCCTGGCCGCGGCAGCCTGGAAAGACAGCTTGGGCTTCTAGGCCATAACGCTCAAGGCTCTCCTCCCAGGCCTCATGGCACCAGCGCAACAGCTGATGGAAATGCATCACACCAGCAGCATCGGTGTCGCCAAAGCGCACCTTTTTTGTCAATTTGAGCCAGCTGGAGGAATCAGCGATCAACGGATCCCATGATCACGTCGATCGATCCCAGGATCGCCATGATGTCGGCCACCTTGTGTCCCTTGAGGATGTGGGGAAGGATCTGAAGATTGTTGCTGTCAGCGGCCCGGATTTTGAAACGCCAGGGAGTGACGTCGTTGTTTCCCTGAATGAAAATTCCGATCTCCCCTTTGCCTGATTCCAGGCGGGTGTAGAGCTCACCGTTCGGAATCTTGAAGGTGGGGGCGACTTTCTTGGCCACGTATTGGTAATCGAAGCCTGCGAATTCGCTGTCTTTGCCCTCGGCCATGCGCCGGGCTTCCACGTTTTCCGTGGGTCCACCGGGGATCATGTCGCAGGCTTGACGCAGGATCTTCAGGGACTGGCGCATCTCCTCAATGCGCACCCGATAACGCGCGAAGCAGTCGCCTTCCTTCTCCCAGGCCACATCCCAATCGAAGTCGTCGTAGCACTCGTAGTGATCCACCTTGCGCAGATCCCAGGGCACACCTGAGGCACGCAGCATCGGCCCAGACAAGCTCCAGTTGATGGCTTCCTCTTTCCCGATCACGCCCAGGCCTTCGATGCGACGGCGGAAGATCGGGTTGTTGGTGATCAGCTTTTCGTATTCATCGATCTTGGGGCCGAACCAGTCGCAGAAATCACGGCATTTCTCCAGCCAGCCCCAGGGAAGATCGGCGGCGACTCCGCCGATGCGGAAATAGTTGTTGTTGATCAGCCGCTGGCCGGTGGCGGCTTCCCAGAGGTCGTAGATCATCTCCCTTTCCCGGAAGATGTAGAAGAACGGGGTCTGAGCGCCCACATCAGCGAGGAAAGGACCAAGCCAGAGCAGGTGATTGGCGATCCGGTTCAGTTCGAGCATCAGCACCCGGATGTAGCTGGCGCGCTTGGGTACGGGGATGTCCGCCAGTTTCTCCGGGGCGTTGACCACAACGGCCTCGTAAAACATGCCTGCCGCGTAGTCCATGCGGCTCACGTAGGGCACGAACATCACGTTCGTGCGGTTCTCGGCAATCTTCTCCATGCCGCGGTGGAGGTAACCGATCACCGGTTCGCAATCCACCACGTCCTCGCCGTCGAGGGTCACCACCAGCCGCAATACCCCGTGCATGGAGGGGTGATGGGGGCCGAAGTTGACCACCATCGGCTCCGTGCGCGTTTCCAGCTGCGTCATGGGGCCGGTACAAAACATTCGTGCTGGGATCTTAGGAAGGACCCATGCCCGATCAGCTCCCTGCGACCGATTCGACGTTTCGGCATGTGCCGGTCCTGGCCGATGTCCTGCTGAACGCACTGGACGAGGAGCCCAGTGTTCACTGGCAGTCTGGCCTGGTTGTGGATGCCACGCTCGGCGGTGGCGGGCACAGCAGTCTGTTGCTGGACCGTTATCCCGACTTGCGCTTGATCGGGCTTGACCAAGACCCCACAGCGAGAGCGGCGGCCGCGACGCGTCTGAGCCCCTGGAAGGAACGGGTCAGCATCGTGGCCACGAATTTCGCCGATTACAGCCCTCCTCAGTCGGCATCATTGGTGCTGGCGGATCTCGGCGTCAGCAGTCCCCAGCTTGATGTCGCAGCGCGGGGGTTCAGCTTTCGCCTCGATGGTCCCCTCGACATGCGCATGAATCCGGAGAGCGATGGGGAGACGGCAGGGGAGTTGATCGAACGGATGGAGGAGTCCGATCTGGCTGATCTGATTTATGCCTATGGCGAGGAGCGCCTGTCCCGCCGGATTGCTCGCCGGATCAAGGCGGATCTGGCCGCGCAGGGGCCCTACGCAGGCACCGCCTCCTTCGCATACGCGGTCGCCGGCTGCTATCCACCCAAAGCCCGGCGCGGGCGGATCCATCCAGCGACGCGCACCTTTCAGGCTCTGCGCATCGCCGTGAATGACGAACTGGGGGTGCTGGACCAGCTGCTGAGCTCTGCTCCCGGCTGGCTCCAGCCTGGGGGGTTGTTGGCGATCATCAGTTTTCACTCACTGGAAGACCGGCGTGTGAAAACGGCATTTCTCCAGGATGAGCGGCTGGACAGGATCACCCGGCGCCCGTTGGTGGCTTCTGCTGAAGAGCAGGAGCGCAATCCACGCAGCCGCAGCGCCAAGCTGCGCATCGCTAGGAAGCGTTCAGAGTCTTGATGACAGGCCCATCCCTTCCTGCTGCTTATGTTGGCTCGATGGCGTCTACGTTCTGCGGGCGGAGAGCGGCAGCCTGGGAGCTGTTACCGCCTATCCGTGGCTGGTTTGATCACGCCGGCAGCAGTAATGCCCAGGTGCGGGTTTTCCATCGAACCGTTCGCAGCCTGGAACCATCCATTGATCGAAAGTTCGGTGGCTGGTTTGCTGGTGAGCCTGGTAGCCCAGGAGCTGCTGGTTCTTCTCGAAATTGCTGCGCTTAATTTCCGCTGAGAAGACCGGTCTGATCTTCTTTGCCAAACAATTGACGGTAAGCTGCAGTCGAAATGCAAGTCAATACGGGAAAGACGACAAATAATCCGCCGTATTGAAAGAGTCCTGCGATTGCATACAAGACGGCTTCTACAATGAAGAACCAGGCAACCATCCACCAGGAAGGATCAATCACTTTGCGACCCCGAGCTATTGCCTCAAAGGGCGTTTTCTTTTCAAAGAGTGCAATAAAGGGTAGAAATTTTTGATTTATAATTAAGTAAACATAAATAATAACAAAAACTGCTGCAGGGGCTACTGCTAACCCCCTGTTAATCTGGGCTAGTCCAAGGCCTGCGACTAAAGTGATAATGGCTATTATCAGAATTACAGCTATTAATGAGATGCCTTTGATGAATAAGCGGCGTGTCGCGTTGCCATCCCAGCGCGTAAAAGTTCGAAAGGTTGGTTTTTGTCCTTCAAGGCTGATCCAAGCTCCGCGTATAATCCCTATTGCTCCCCACAGCATAGTAATTACATAACCAATGAGGCCAATTATTAGGCCAAGGGTTGCTCCTGCTGGGTGAATCTCGGAAAGCCCTTCAAATGACGCTAAGCGTAGGCCGTTAATGGTTGCCAAAAATGCAAAGCATAAGGCGATCACTACTACAAGAGCCTGATAAAGAAGGAAGGTCCACGGAGCCTTCGCAAATGCATTCCAGCCATCTTCAACAGCCTTCAGAACGTGGAGGCGACCGTTTTCAGGTGCTGCTGTCATGGACTGACTAATTAATTGTCCGAAAGGTAACCGTTTTGACGGACTTTTCCAGGTTTATGAAGGGCGGAAAATGTTTCGCCCAGTCTTTCACTCTCCTTGAAGCTGGGTGATGCATGCCGAGATCGCGTCCACAGCGCG
Organism: Synechococcus sp. WH 7803; assembly: GCA_000063505.1. GTDB lineage: Bacteria > Cyanobacteriota > Cyanobacteriia > PCC-6307 > Cyanobiaceae > Synechococcus_C. The sequence goes on along the minus strand of CT971583.1, from coordinate 2,131,722 downwards.
ATGGATGTCGGCAACGGTTGTGGTTCGCCCCAGGCTTAGGCGTAAGGACGCTTCCGCTTCCCGTCGGCTGAGGCCGATGGCCTGAAGAGCATGGGATGGCTGACCCCGACTGCAAGCGGAACCGCTGCTGCAAGCCAGTGAGCGCTTCAAGCAGCGATGCAGGCGCACACCCGAAACATCCGGGACGGTGATATTCAGGTTGTGCGCCAGCCGCGGCTCAGGGGCACCATTCATCCTCAACTGGGGATGACGGGACTTCAGCCCCTGCCAAAGCTGGTCCCTGAGAGTGGCGAGCTGGTCTTGTCTGGTCTCCAGGTCGGCGTGTGCGAGGTCTGCCGCCGCAGCGAAGCCAACGATCAAGGGCACGGGCAAGGTCCCCGGCCGCAGCTCCTGTTCCTGGCCTCCTCCCCAGAACAGCGGCTGGATGGAAACGTTGCGGCGTTTCACCAGCGCGCCGATTCCTTTGGGGCCATTCAGTTTGTGGGCGCTGAGGCTGATGAGATCGCAGCCCAGCTCGTCCCGATTCAGGCGGAGGTGACCGAACGCCTGGGCGGCATCCGTGTGCAAGGTGATGCCCCTGCTCTGGCAGAGCTCCGCCAGTTCGCGCATTGGCTGAACCACGCCGATCTCGTTGTTGGCCACCATCACGCTCACCAGCTGTGTGTCGTCCCGAAGCACGCCCTTCAGGGCGTTCGCATCGATCAGGCCTGTGTCCTTCGGGTGCAGCACGGTTAGCGCGAAGCCTTCCCGCTGCAGCTGGTGCATGGGATCCAGCACCGCATGGTGTTCCGTGGCCAGGGTGACCACGTGACCGCAGCGCCCTTCAGCCTGGGCGCGGGCACGGGCATGGCCCAGAAGGGCGAGGTTGTTGGCTTCCGTGGCCCCGCTGGTGAAGATCAGGTCGTTGGCTTCAACCCCCAGGTGGGAGGCCAGCCTGCTCCGTGCTGAAGCCACGGCTGCCGCTGCGGTGAGTCCCAGTCGGTGTTGCCGGCTTGAGGCGTTGCCCCAGTCCTGCTCCCACCAAGGCTCCATCGCCTTCACAACCAGGGGATGGCACGGGGTTGTGGCTTGATGGTCAAGCTGGATGAGGTCGCCTGGGATCAGATCGGCGCTGGTTGTTGGCAGCATGGTGTGACGTTGTGATCGATGCGATGCGTGCCTTGTGCTTGATCTCCAGTCTGGGCCTGATGGCAGCGTCTGCTGTGCAACCCGTGATGGCCGAAGGGTTCAGCCGCGAACAGATCCTCGAGCAGATGAAATCCATGCGTCCCCCGGATCTGGTTGTTCTTGAAACGCGGAATGTGGGCGGTGAGTACACCCTGGGCATTTTTGCGATCAAGCGCGATCCGGCCAACCCGGCGCTGCGCAAATTCAAGTTGTGGCAGGAGTATCCCGACAATCTCTTGATCCCCAGTGAGTCGGTGGATTGCAGTGCCGAAGAGCCAGTGCGGGTCACCCGCGATCAAGAAGCGATTTACATCCGCAAACTCAACCCGGGTGGCCCGGTGCGTGCCACAGCGAGGGAAGACCATCTGGTGTGGTGGGCCGCCTGCCATCCCGAACTGGCGGGTCAGGATCCTGGTTCGTTGACGGATAAAGCCAGAGAACTCGGTTATTCCACCCTGCTAATCGAATCCCAGGAAGTGTTGCGGTTGCCTGGGGGCTGACCCACCTAGATTCCGCCCAGACTTGATCAGGCCATGACTGCCTCAGTGCCCGAGCAGCCACCCGTTCGTCTGTTGCTGGTGGACGACGAACCGGGGCTGCGTTCCGCCGTTCAGGCCTACCTCGAGGACGAAGGTTTCGAGGTGACCACGGCTGTAGACGGTGAAGAGGGTTTCGGCAAAGCCCAGCAGTTGCTGCCGGATGTGGTGATCACTGATGTGATGATGCCGCGCCTGGATGGTTACGGGCTGCTTACGCGCTTGCGGGCTGATGAACGGCTGGGAGGCACACCGGTGATTTTCCTGACGGCCAAGGGAATGACCGCTGACCGCACCCAGGGGTATCTCGCGGGTGTTGATGATTACATTCCCAAGCCCTTTGACCCCGATGAATTGGTCGCCCGGGTTCGCAACGTGGCCCAGCGCCAGCAGCGCCTGCTTCAAGAAGCAGCTCGCTTTGCAGACGCGGACATGGGGCAGATCGCGAAGCAGATCACTGAAATCCGTTCATTGCTGGCCCAGGCAGAGGCTCTCCCCGCGCAGGAGCCCGTTCAGCACACCTTCACTCCCCGCGAAAGCAGTGTGCTCCAGTTGGTTGCCGAGGGGTTGATGAACAAGGAAATCGCAAGGCAGCTGGAAACGTCGATCCGCAACGTGGAGAAATACGTGAGTCGCCTCTTCATCAAGACCGGAACCTCCAGTCGCACCGAGCTGGTGCGCTACGCCCTGCAGCATCGCTTGGTGGAGTGAAGGGCTGGCGGCCCGCTGCGTTGAATCAGGGCTGGACGTATTCGGATCGAATCGAAAGGTCCGAGTCGGGCCAGATGTTGACTGCCGTGATGGCCAGCCGGTACGGCCATTCGTCGAGGGATGTTTGGCAGAGCCGCATCCGTACCGGCGAATTGCTTCTGAATGGAACGTGTCTTCAGAACGATGTGCCTGTGGGCTCAAAGGATGTCGTGCAATGGCGGCGACCTCCATGGCTTGAGCCTGCGATTCCGGATCGGTGGTCCGTCGTTTACGACGATGGTGATGTGTTGGTGATCAACAAGCCGTCGGGTCTACCGGTGATGCCGGGCGGCGGATTTCTCCAGCACACCCTCTCGGCCTTGTTGATGGAGACCAGTCGCTTGGCTGGCTCCAGCCAGGCTCCCAAGCCGGTGCATCGTTTGGGGCGCTTTACGTCAGGGCTTCAGGTGTGTGCGCGCCGACCGCAAACACGGGCCAGGCTTTCACGGCAGTTCCGGCCAGAGGGCGGTTGCCGGAAGACCTATCTGGCCTGGGCGCAGCCTATGGCGGGATTGCGAGCGGATCAGCCGTTGGTGGTGACCACCGATGTGGTCGAGCGTTCCCATCCCCTTCTCGGATGGGTCTGGGGGCCTGATCCTTCTGATGGAGAGCCTCTGCGCAGGCGTTTGCAGGCCCGCAGTGAGCTTCGCCTTCTCAGGCGCTGCAGCCAAGGCGATCTTGTGGAGGTGGCCATCAGCACCGGTCGCCCGCATCAGATCCGCATCCACCTGGCGCAATTGGGGTCACCCTTGCTCGGCGATCCGCTGTACCTGCCGCAGCAGCGCATCAACACTGCTGCAGTGCCTGGGGATGGCGGCTATCGGTTGCATGCCCACACGCTGGTGTTTGAGAACGGCCTGCATCTCAGCTGTGAGGCCGGGTCTCGGTTTACCCCGGGTTAACCGCTGCTTGCCAAGATTGAATTGCTTTTAGGTTGTTGGTTGTGCAACGTTCGCTGACTGTTGTTGCTTTGAGTTCACTCCTGCTGGTGGCAGGGTGTGCCACGGGTGAAAAGAGGGTCTCGAAGCCTGAAACCAGGACTTTGAGGGTGGCCTTTTGTGGTGTTGAAAAGGGAACCTTCATTGATGCAAATGACGATCGCAAGCTCAGTGTGGGAGATACTGTGTCTTACAAGCTCGTGGTTGCTTCTTCACCTGGTGATCAAGGTTGTGAAAAGGTTGACGGGTCTTTCTATGGCCTTGAGCAGATTGTTGAGCAGCGCAAGGTCGATGGAGAAGAGACGTTTTTGACCAAAGCTCAAGGCACTTTCATTTTCGAAAATGGCAATCTTCAAGTTCGATCCTTGGGGCATCTCCGAGCAAATGAGAAGCAAATGCAGTCGATGAATCGATCAGGGGCTATGAAACTTGTGATCAGTGATATTTTTCCGATGAAGCATCAAGCAACTGTTGTGGGGGAGGGTGGTGTCTACAACGGTTACGTCGGAACGGCAATGTTCGTCCCCGGTACCCCCCCTGTCGCGGAGTTCAAGCTCTTTAATCGCTTTGGCTCCTGATCAGTCTTTCTTGCGAAATTCGATCAGCCTTGAGAAATAAAACGGGGCCTTGTTCAGACTCCGTCGAACGGGTTCAAAGCCGCAGGCCATTGCAGCCTTAACGATGCCTTCCTCCTTCAAGGTGTAAGCGCGGGTGGTTTTGCTGGGGCCTGGAAACAACTGGCCGATGCTCTTCAGGATCGCCAGCAGTGGGGTGTAGGGAGCGAAGCTCACGATCAGCCGTTGCTCGCTGAGGCTGCAGAGGTGTTTCACCATCTCTTCAGCGGCTGCCTGGGGGTAATGGATGAAGACATCCAGGCAGCACACCGTGTGGAAGGAGCCGCTCAGGCTCTCCAGGTCACTGGCGAAGAAGTTGAGCTTGCTCATGTCGAGGCCGGCCTCCCCTGCACGGCGTTCCGCTTCCTTGGCCATCGCTTCGGAGATGTCGCTGGCACTGATCGAGCCCGCACCCATCGCTGCCAGAGGCAGGCTGAGACTGCCAACACCGCAACCGGCGTCACAGAAACTCACCTCGCTGAGTTCGCCGCTGTCCTTGATCCAGGCCAGCACTTCATCCACGGTTTTCTGATGGCCGATGCGGATGTTGCGCTGCACCTTGTTCACATCGTCGGATTCGCTGTAGATGCGATTCCAGCGATCGAAGCCTGTGGTTTCGAAATACCCCTTCACCTCCTGCTTCTCGGCCAGCTTGTCCTTCAGCTGCTGTTCAGGGGTCATCGGCTTGGTGGTGCGTCGGCGGGATCTTAAACAGCCTCACGCCAGGCCAGGGATGCACCCTCCTCGCTGAGGTTCCAGCGCAACAGATGGTCGATGGGTTGCCCCACCAGTCCTTCAACGCTGTGATCCATGCCGATCACCCGTCTCGGTGCCATTGTTGCGGCCCAGATCGCCCCATCCGCATCGCCGCTCCAGCGGGCGAGCCGGCAACAACCTTCGAGCAGGGGCAGGGTCACGCCCGCGAGGGTTCCGTCCTCCAGCCGGCAGGTTCCGTCTTGCACGTGCAGGACGCGTTCGTCCCAACGGTGTTCACCATCGGCCAACCCATACGGTGCCAGCGCATCACTCACCAGCACGGTCTGATCGCCGGCCATGCGTTGCAGCAACACCGCCATGGTGGGGTGCACGTGAACGCCATCGGCAATCAGTCCAAGAGCGATGCCGCCGCGACGGCAGGCCTCCCCCACGGGGCCAGGAGCGCGGTGATGGAGGCCCGGCATGGCGTTAAACGCGTGGGTGAGCATGCTCACCCCTTGATCAAAGGCTGTCGCGGCTTGCTCAGCGGTGGCTGTGCTGTGGCCCAGGGCCACGGTGATTCCGAGGGCGTTCAGATGGGTGATCAGGTGCTCTGCGCCAGGTTGTTCCGGGGCGAGCGTGACCAGGCCGATCTCTGTTTCAAATCCTGCGATCCGCTGGTTCAGTTCAGCAAGGCTCGGTGGCGCAATGTGCGCGATCGGGTGAGCGCCTCGGCGTTCTGTCGCCAAAAACGGACCTTCCAGGTGCGCCCCCAGTAAGCGGCAGCGGTCCTCGTGGTGCATGCTTCTGGCCTGGCGCAGCACGGAGAGTGCGCGGCGCAGGGGAGCGACGCCACAGGTGACCAGGGTCGGGGCGATGGCCTCAACACCATCACGCCACAACTGCTCGAGAAGCTGCAGCAGTCGAGGGAGATCGTCGTCGCAGAGTTCAGGGAAGGCGAGACCGAGCCCCCCGTTGATCTGCAGGTCAATTCCCCGTGGACTGAGCCAGTCTCCGTTCCAGCTTTCTCCTGCCATCGCAGCCATCGCAGGCATGGGGCCGATCTCGGTGATCACACCTTGATCACTCAAGATCAGCCAGTGCAGACCCTGGCTTGGTGTTGTTCCAGCGCATTGAGGCAGTCGCACGTGGGTGATCCGGCGCATGCGGGCGGTCTTGTGCGGGACGATGGAAGTCTCGCCCTCTCTGCGCGTTTTGCCTGTTGCCATGACGCCTTCCGATCCAGTCCAGTCATCGATCACACCGCGGGTGGCCGTGATCATGGGCAGTGATTCCGACCTGCCAACCCTTCACCCAGCCGTTGAGGTTCTGGAGGGGCTCCAGGTTGCCGTGGAGGTGCGTGTGTTGTCGGCCCATCGCACACCTTTGGAGATGGTGAACTTTGCCCGTGAGGCCCACAACCGCGGGTTGCAAGTGATCGTGGCCGGTGCTGGCGGCGCGGCTCACTTGCCGGGGATGGTGGCGTCTCTGACGACCCTGCCGGTGATCGGCGTGCCGGTGCGCAGCACCATGCTCTCCGGTGTGGACTCCCTGCATTCGATTGTGCAGATGCCGGGTGGTATTCCCGTGGCGACGGTCGCCATCGGGGGCGGACTGAATGCAGGACTGCTGGCGGCGCAGATTCTGGCGCTCCAAGACCACGCCTTGATGGAGCGTCTCGGGGCTTATCGACGTCAGCTGCACGATGCCGTGATCGCGAAGGATCAACGGCTGGTCGAGCTCGGATCGGCGGCCTATCTGGACACCACGGCCACAATGAGAGCAAAAGACAACGCCCCATGAATGGTCCTGCCTGGATGCGCTGGAGCCTGGCGTTGCCTCTGCTCACCCTCAATCTTTTTGTGCTTCGCCAGCTCACAGTTCCGCTGGCTCCGTTTCCAGGACTGTTTCTCACGGCGGCACTGATCGCGTTTCTGCTCGATATTCCTTGCGTCTGGCTTACAAGCCGTGGCCTTCCCCGGTGGTTGGCGATCGTGATGGTGACTCTGTTCACCATCAGCCTGCTCGTGTTCGCGGGCGTCACCCTGGTGCCTCTGCTGATCGACCAACTCGGGCAGCTCATCAATGCCCTGCCGAGTTTGCTCAATCAGGCTGAGGGCTGGATCACAGGCTTGCAATCCTTGGCTGAAGCAAGGGGATTGCCAAGCGAATTCGGGGACTTGAGCAGTGACCTGGTCACCCGAGCCGGTCGGGTGGCCAGCCAGATCAGCCAGAGGTTGCTCGGCATCCTCGGGGCAACCCTGGGAACCACCATCAACACAGTGATTGTGTTGGTCTTGGCGGTGTTCTTTCTTCTGGGTGGCCGCTCGATTGCAGCGGGCCTGGCCCGTTGGCTTCCCACGGCTTGGCGTGAGCTCGTGATCAGCACGCTTTCACGCACATTCCGGGGCTACTTCGCCGGCCAGGTTCTGCTGGCTTTGATCCTGGCCATGGGTCAGATCGTGGTCTTCACGGTGCTCAAGATTCCCTACGGCGTTTTGTTTGCCGTTTTGATCGGTTTCACCACCTTGATCCCCTATGCGAGCGCCCTCACGATCATCGCGGTGAGTGGACTTCTGGCTTTTCAGGACCCCAAGACAGGTTTGGAGATCCTGGTGGCGGCGATCCTGGTCGGTCAGCTGGTGGATCAGGTGATCCAACCGCGCTTGATGGGCAGCATCGTTGGACTGCAGCCGGCCTGGCTGCTGATCGCCCTTCCTCTCGGCGCCAAAGCGGGAGAGCTGTATGGCTTTGGTGAGTTGCTGGGTTTGCTTCTGGCCGTTCCGGTGGCCAGTTGTTTCAAAACGCTGGTGGATGCCTGGGCAGAGCATCAAGGCATCCCTGCCAGCAGTGAGTTGATCAAGCCTGAGCGGGGATGATCCCCCGACTCTCGAGTGCGCTCACAACCTCGTTGACACAGGTTTCAAGCTCTCCAGCGCCTGTGTCGACAGAGAGTTCCGGATGCTCCGGAGCCTCATAGGGGCTGGAAATTCCTGTGAATTCCTTGATGTCGCCCGCTCTGGCCTTGGCGTAAAGGCCCTTGGTGTCGCGTTCTTCGCAAACGCTCAGGTCTGCTGAGCAGAAGATTTCGAGAAAGTCACCCTCACCCACCAGGGCACGGGCTTTATCGCGATCAGCGCGGAACGGGGACACAAAAGCTGTGAGAACGATCACGCCAGAGTCCAGAAAGAGCTTGGCAACTTCACCGATGCGACGGATGTTCTCCTCCCTGTCTGCGTCCGAGAAGCCAAGGTCGCGGCAGAGACCATGGCGGATGTTGTCGCCATCCAGCACATAGGTGGCCAGGCCGCGTTCAAACAGAGCCTGGTTCACGGCATTGGCCAGGGTGCTCTTGCCTGCTCCACTCAGGCCTGTGAACCAGAGAATGGCGCTGCGATGGCCACGCTGCTCAGCCCTGGCATCGCGGTCCACCGAGGCCTGATGCCACACGATGTTGGTGGCCTTCGGAGACGCTGAGCTCATGGGAGACGTGAGGTGAACAATCGAGGGCGCATTGTCGCTCAACCGCCGGCCCGCTTCGGTCGGTACCCCTCCTTCGTCAAGAGCTCCAAGGCCAGATCCACCTGGTCACCCTGCAGTTCGATGCAATCACCTTTCAGCGTGCCGCCACTGCCGATCCTGGTTTTCAGCTTTTTCAGCAGGGTTTTGAATCCGGCAGGGTCGAGATCCAGTCCGCGGATCACGGTGACGGTTTTGCCACCCTTCCCTCCTCGGGTGGGTTGGACCCGAACCCTTTGTTCTGCCTTGGGTGTCGGGTCTGACGACGGGGCCACCGGTCGCTGCAGACTGTCGGTGCTGCTGAATTCCTGCCAGCCTCCCTTCGGCATCGTTCCCCTTGAACCCCCCACCATCCTGCCGTCTCTGCGATGAACGCTTCAGCATCCACACCGCAATGGGCTGATTCGAGCCAGGGTCTCGGTCGCTGGATTGAGCGGTTGATCAGCATCGGCTGGCTGCGTCGACCCCTGTTCTTTCAGGCTCGGCAGCTGATCATCCGCACGGCTGAACGCAATGGCATCCCCTGGAGGGCGCGCCGCAAGACGCTGTGGGATCAAGCGAGTTCCCGGCAGTCGGAGCTGACGACCCCTGGTTTGGTCCCGCCCGATTACTACCGCGCTCGCTTCCATGCCTATGAGCAGGGCAATCTCTGCTGGCAGGCCGCCGCGGAGGCTGAGCAAGCCACCGATGCCATGGCATTACGCATCTGGCCTGAGGAGACCCTCACCCCTCTGATCGCCCAGACCCGTCTGCGCGATGCCATTCATCAGGTGGTGGAGCCCCTGCTGACCACCCCGGTGCAGCAGGCACTGGATCTGGGGTGTTCCGTGGGCGTCAGCACCCAGCATCTCAGCCGCTGGCTGCGCTTGCGTGCCGAGAGGCGACAGGAGTCACCTCTGCGCATTCACGGTTTGGATCTTTCCCCCGAGATGCTCGCTGTCGCCAGCGTGCGCGATCACGAGGGATTGGTGGATGGTTGGGTGCATGCCGCAGCGGAAAACACAGGGCTGGCAGCGGCGTCGTACGACCTGATCAGCCTTCAGTTTGTGTGCCATGAGCTGCCTCAGAGCGCCACCCATGCCGTGCTCGCGGAGGCGTTCCGGTTGCTTCGGCCTGGGGGAGCCTTGCTGATGGTGGATCAAGATCCGGCGTCGTCGGTGCTGCAGCGTTTGCCTGCCGCCGTGGCCACGTTGCTGAAGAGCACGGAGCCCTACATCGAGCAGTACTTCCGCCTCGATATGGCTGAAGCGCTGCATTCCGCTGGTTTCAGGGATCTGCGGATCCAGTCCTGTGATCCACGGCATCGCGTGATCGCCTGCTTACGCTGAGTCAACGCTCAAGGGTCGCGCGTGCGGTCCATTGCTTCGTGACCAGCACCTTGCCCTCGCAACCCTCTGCCTCCGATCTCGCCGTCAGTTCGCGTCCAGCGGCTGCTGGCCGTTTTGGTCGTTACGGCGGTCAGTACGTCCCAGAAACACTGATGCCGGCATTGGCCGAGCTGGAGCAAGCGGCTGCTCAGGCCTGGAAAGATCCTGCGTTCACCGCGGAACTCAATCGGCTGCTGAAGAGCTACGTCGGCCGGGCTACACCGCTTTACGAAGCGGAACGGCTCACGGAGCACTACCGCCGTGCCGACGGTGGTCCCCGCATCTGGCTGAAGCGGGAAGACTTGAATCACACCGGTGCCCACAAGATCAATAACGCTCTTGGGCAGGCCCTTCTGGCTCTGCGGATGGGTAAGAAGCGGGTGATCGCCGAAACCGGTGCTGGCCAGCATGGTGTGGCCACCGCCACCGTTTGTGCCCGCTTCGGCCTGGAGTGTGTGGTGTACATGGGCGCTGAAGACATGCGCCGACAGGCTTTGAACGTGTTCCGGATGCGCCTCCTCGGTGCCACCGTTCACCCGGTGACGGCGGGGACCGCCACCCTCAAAGACGCCACCAGTGAGGCGATCCGTGACTGGGTCACCAATGTGGAGACCACGCACTACATCCTTGGATCTGTGGCGGGTCCCCATCCTTATCCCATGCTGGTGCGTGACTTTCACGCGGTGATCGGTCAGGAAACCCGGCAGCAGTGCCGGGAGGCGTTTGGGCGTCTGCCCGACGTGTTGATGGCCTGCGTCGGTGGGGGATCGAATGCGATGGGCCTGTTCCACCCCTTTGTTGAGTGCACCGATGTGCGTCTGATTGGTGTGGAAGCCGCTGGTGACGGCGTCGCAACCGGACGCCATGCCGCCACCATCACCGAAGGACGGGTGGGCGTGCTGCACGGAGCGATGAGTCTCCTCCTGCAAGACCAGGACGGTCAGGTGCAGGAAGCGCATTCCATCAGTGCCGGTCTGGACTATCCAGGTGTCGGCCCTGAGCACAGCTACCTGCGTGAGATCGGGCGAGCTGAATATGGTGCTGTCACCGATGCCGAGGCGCTGGAAGCCCTGCAGCTGGTGAGTCGGCTGGAAGGGATTATTCCTGCTCTGGAAACGGCCCATGCCTTCGCCTGGCTGGAAACGCTTTGCCCCACACTCTCCGCAGGAACGGAAGTGGTTCTCAATTGTTCAGGTCGAGGCGACAAGGATGTCAACACCGTGGCAGAACGTCTCGGAGATGCCCTCTGATTCAGCCGTGCCTTTGTCTGAGTTCGGTCTCTGAAGAGGATTGCTGAGCAGTGCCTATGAAGCGCATCGTTAACCGTCTGCGCCCTTTTCTCACGCGGCTCCCAGACCAGCGTCAAAAACGTTGGAACGTGCTGTTGCTGATTGTGGTGGCAATTTCAATGATTTTGCTTGGTCGATTCCTGGGTTATGAGTCGACCGATATTGTTCAATCAAGAGAGATTCTGCGCCTCACCAGTACGCCACATATTGTGAATGAAGCTTCTGGTGTGGCCTCTCGGGGTAAGCCGCTTCAGGGCCTTGAGGTGAAGCGGGATGCAGCGCTTCTGGAAAAAGCTCCGTACAAGGTGTATGCAGGCGTTTACGTGGCCAATAATTTTGATGTTGATCTTGAGATTCCCGCTTTTTCAAGCAAGGGCTACCTATGGATGCAGTGGGATCAAGCATTTCAAGAGTACCTTTCTGAGCGAGAACTGAGTATTGAAGAGGTGATTAGTTTCGAGAATGATATTAATCCTGAAACCACTGCGATTACGCCTCTTCGCGAGGCGCGTAAGCTCGGGCAAGGGATGTTTTCCCAGGGATTTGTTTACACGGGTCAGTTTTATATTGATACCTTGGATTTGCGTCGTTTTCCGTTTAATTCGGTCAGTCTTCCCATCGTTCTTGAGGCTGAAGATCCTTTCGGAGATCTGGTCTTTGAGAATTTGCGACTCATCCCTGATCTCCGCGACAGCGGTTTAGGGTTGTATTCGTCGCTCCCTGGATGGCTCTCTCGAGGGTGGTCTATCGGAGAGTATCGACACCATTTTTCCTCGGGTTTGGGGTTCAGCTCTGAGGATAATGAGTTTAGTCAGCTGATCTTTGATTCCTCTTATCAGCGATCGAGTTGGTCGGCCTTCTGGACCTTGATTCAGCCGTTGATCATTGTGATGGCATCCGTCATTTTGATCACGCGTGTGATGACTGAATTCCGAATAGAAATTCCTGTTGCAGTGCTTTTAACGTTGATATTTTTGCAGGAGGGTTACAAGGCGGATTTGCCAGATCTTTCGTATCTTACGTTTATGGATAGTGTGTATGTGATCGCTTATCTCACGTCGTTTGTAAGTTTCGGGCTGGTGCTCTACCTCGAAGCCCTCAAGCGTCGAGCTGCTAATGCACAAGACCCTGATCTCCGTCGGCTGTTGTTGCGTAGAGAGTTGTTTTTAGAGCAGATCTGGCCTTCGCTCTCACTTTCAATTCTGGTTGGGGTTTCGCTGGTGACCTGGACGTTGACTTAGGAGTTATCAGGAGGGTTTTAAGGTTGCCAAGGGCCGCTGCCGAGAAACACGAGATCCACGTTCTGACTTCCTCGCCTGTTTTGAACCGGTGATGTGCGTTTAAGTTCCTTCATCAGAGCTGATCTGGTGGGCTGTGGACCTAAATTTTTTAGTGCGTTGATCAGCCATTCAGCCGCGAGGAAGCCCTCAAGGCTGACGAAATCAAAATCAGGCTGGTCACTTTGTGCTTGTAATGTTTTTTGGTAGCGCTTCACATCGGGTTGGCGACGATCCCAAGGGAAAGGAACCACTTGGGTGACGCCGATTCCGTAGGACGCACTCTGGGGAAGGTCGTCGAACAGTGCTTTCGTTCCGATGAAGGAAATGGTCATCAGCTGGGGATGGCTGCCCATGCGATGCAGGTTGGAAACGACGGCGCTCATGGTTTGACTGGTGGAAATCACCACGAGCGCGTCTGGATTGCTTCGGTCGAGGCTGAGTGCCGCTGCACTGACACGGGTGGAGTTTCTCGGTAGCGGAACCGTGCTCGCTGGTTTGAGCCCATGGCGTCGTAAGGCTGATCTCAGGCTGGCCAGGACGTCCTTCCCGTAGGCGTCGTTCTGGTAGGCGATGGCGATGCGCACATATCCGTCGTTGATGAGGTGGTTGACAATGCGATTGGCTTCTTGGGCGTAACTGGAGCGGTAGTGCACAAGATTGCCCTGTTGCGGCTGTCGTAGTGCGCTAGCCCCTGTCATCGGCGCGATGATGGGAAGCTTGGCCTTGCTCGCTGCGTTGAGGATGGCTTTGGTTGTGGGAGTCCCCACGTACCCGAAAAGACCCAGCACCTCAGGTTGCTTCGTGAACAGTGCTGTATTGGTGATGGTCAAATTGGGTTCATAGCCATCATCCAAGCGCCAGATTTTTACAGGGCGTCCGTTGATTCCACCAGCCTGATTGATCTCGCGAAGCGCGGCATCGATCCCCCTGCTGTAGCTCTTGCCCAGGTGTGCAGCAGGGCCTGTTAGTGGGAGTGACTGAGCGAAAATGTAGGGCTTTGGTTGCTCGTTCAGCAGTGAGTTGATGTTTGATGTCGCGACCGCGTTCTTTCTGCTTGGATCAACGTTGTCTCCTTTAGGAGCAATCAAGGTCGAGCGTTTGGCGTGGAAGGTTGTTCCAGCCCAAAGCCCCAAGGCCAGCATTGTGATTCCTGCAGACCACATCAGGGCCCGAGGGAGATGGCGAGATGGCCTGGGGCTTGTCACTCAGCTCAGAAGATGATTGAGGTGTTTCGCAACACATTGAACGGCAGCACGTGCCGTGGCGTAAGCCATGCGCATTGGGCCCACAAGAGCCACTTGCCCCACACCTCCTTGTCCATCCCGATAACTCGATTGGATCACAGAACAGTCGCTCAGAGCCGTATGGGGATGCTCCCCGCCGATCCAAACCCAGTCATCATGACCGGGACCGCTGGGGATGAAGGCGGCGGGGTTGCAATCCATCAGATCGAGGAGCGGGGCCACCTTGGTGCTGTCGCTGAACTCCGGTTGTGCCACCAGTCTGGACACGCCATGAACGTGAGCGCTCTGATCACTTGGGCTGATGAATCGACCTTCTTCGTTGTGAAGGGCTTCCCTCAGTGCCTGTCCACAGGTTTGCAGCTGCTGCGGTAACGACTCCCAGCTGATCTGTCCGGACTGATGCAGTTGATCATCGGTCCAGCGCTCAAGGGCCGCCACCTGATGGACACTGCCGTGAGGCAAACGCAGATTGAGGTGATGGGTTTGGCTGGAATCAGCCACCAGCATCACCAAAAGCCTTTCATCCGTGGGGACCAGGCGAATCGCGTGCAGCCGTTGCTCTGACGGTTGCGGCAGGGTGATCAGGCTCATCAACCCTGTGAAATCGGTTAAGCGCCGTGTCAGCTGCTGCAGGAGATCATCGAGTGCAGCCCAGCGCAAGCTCAGTTGGGTGAGTTCCTGCTCAAGGTGGTGAACTGCGGCTCCAGGCTTGGGCAGCAAGCAGTCCACGTAGTGGCGGTACCCCCTTGGACTGGGAATTCGACCGGCGGATGGATGGGGCTGCACCAGCAGGCCTTTTTGCTCCAGAGCTCCCATCGCCGAACGCACCGTGGCTGAGCTCGCCTGAAGCCCGAAACGCTGAACGAGGGTTTTGCTGCCTACCGGTTCAATCGTGTCCACGTAGTGATGGACCGTGGCCTGCAGCACTTCCTGTTGGCGTCGGGGCAGGAGCTCCACAGCAGCTAACGAGATGGAGCGATCGTACGAATGATTCCTTGGATTCGAGCGTGACCGTCACGAAGCCGACGGTTGGTTCAGGCAGGAATGGCGTTCAGTAGCGCGGCACGGAGGAATCCACGGCCAGGCTCCAGGCATCAATGCCACCCTCGAGATTCCAAACCTCCTGCGCGGGATTGCGTTCCAGCAGCCAGCATCCGAAGTTCCAGCTGCGCACCCCTGCATGGCAAAGCACAACCACGGCTTGGGATGCGGGCAGCCGCTGGTCGATGGCATCCATCCATTGCGCCGCCTCACTTAACGGCAGATGCTCCACTGGGTAGGGAAAGGCAGCGATTGTCAGTTCTCTGTGTTCACGAACATCGACCAGGGTCAACGCAGGCTCCTTCTTCAGCCAGGCCGCCAGCTCCGCGGCGGTCAGGGGTTGAGGCGTGCGTTGGTTCATGGCATCAGTCTGGCTCTGGGCTGGCCATGCATCCTGGATGCATGAAGATGACCATGATGTCCTTCACCGCTTGTTCATGAAGGGGCGTTCGTTCCTGCTCGCTCTGGTCGCATCGGCCATGGTGCTCCTCACCCTGGCCCTCGGGGTGTGGTGGGCAATGGCCAGACAGAGCCCGCTACGGATTGTGGATCGCCCGTTGGAGCTCACCCGAGCGGCGCGATTCATGCCCCGCGATGCTGAACTCACCTTCAATTGGCTGGTGGATCCGTCGCGCATCCCGGCCTATGCCCGAGCTGTTGCCCCGGTGCGTCAACGCGAGGCCGTGAGTGAAAGCACCCGCCAGCTCCGTGATGGCGCTTTCGCTCTGGCAGGCCTGAATTTCAACGACGAACTGCGGGACTGGATCGGCCCGCAGGTGAGTTTGGCCGTGTTGGATGACAGCACCGCCAACGCCGGTGATCCGGGCGCTTTGGGGTGGGTTCTGGCTCTGTCCAGTCAGGACGACGACGGGGCGAGACGTTTTCTGCAGCGGTTCTGGCAGACCCGCAGCCTGGCCGGGACTGATTTGCAGATCACCCGCTATCGGGGCATGGGTGTGATTAGTGGTCGAGGTGCCTTGTTGGGGCGCGACCCCCAGCCGATCGCCACGGCACTGATCGATGATGACCTTCTGCTCCTGGCTTCAGGTCGTGGGGTACTGGAGCAGGCCCTCGATGTGTCGCAGTTGGAGAGTTTGCAGCTCCAAGGCGATGAAGGTCTTGCCAATGATTTGAGATCTCTCGGTTCTGGGGTGGCGTTTCTCACAGCCAGTCCAGCTGCCATGCAGCGTTGGCTTGGCGTCCCCGCCGTGATCGCCAACCGTGGTGATCTCACCGGTTTGGTCGCTGGCCTCGCAACCCAGGGCACGGATCTCGACCTGAAGGCGCTGGTTCGTTTTCGAGACGAGGTGATACCTGCGGCCGATGAACGCTCTGATGCTGAGGCTCTCCTTGCCGGTGCCGGGGGGGACGCTCACGCGCTGGCCCTGTTGTCGGCGCCCCAGGCATTGATCAATCCCGACAGCCAGAATCCTTTGGCGCAGTGGATTGCTCCAGCGTTGCGGCGAGCGCTGGAGTCCAGCACGGCAGAAGGGGCAGCGGCTGTGGCTGCTCTCGATTCCGGCCCGCTGCTCTTCCAAGAGGGTGAGGCGGGTTGGCTTCTGGGCAGCCGTGCGGATGCACCATCGCCGGATGCGGTGAGCCGCCAGCTCGAGCAAGGCGGCCTCGTGGGATCCACCCTGGATGCCGATGGCCAATCGCTTCAGGTTTGGACACGGCTGGTGCGTCAACGACGCCATGGTGAGGAGTCGCTGACGGCTGATCTTGCTGTGGCGTTAGAGCATGGTTCTGGCTTCAACTGGTGGGGGCAAACCCTGGAGGGACTGCGTCAACGTCGCAGTGGCAGCGATCCAAGCGCTCTGAAGCAGCATCTGCAGGAGTTGCGCAGCCTGGTCAAGGCACCGATCACGCAGCAGCTCGCCCTGTCCGCCGATCCAAGTCGGGATGGCCTTGCGCAGTGGCGACCCTGGATTCTGCTTCAGGGCCTGGGTGGACGAGCGCTGAGTCCTGCGGTGCAGAGCCTCACGCTGGCTGCAGCACCAGACTCAGCATCAAGTCAGAGTGGTGAGTCGAGCAGCCTGCGTCTGCATGCCCGCCTCCGATTCGGTTGATCTCTTCCTGTTCCGTCATGGCATTGCTGCTGAACGGGACCATGGGCAGGACCATCCGGATCGCCCCCTGACGCTGCGCGGAGTGCAGCGCACCTTGGCGGTCGCCAACCGCCTTCGGGCTTTGGGTTATCGAGCCGACCAAATTCTCTGCAGTCCTTACAGGCGTGCCGCAGAAACCGCCGATCTGGCCGTACAGGCGGGTTTGGCTTCGCAGGCAAGGATCGAGTCGACCCTCGCCCCTGGACGCGATCCCAGGCCTTTGCTGCGATCACTCCACGGCCGATGCCTTCTGGTCGGCCATGAACCCGATCTCAGCGCGCTCGCCGCTGCACTGATCGGAGCGGCACCTGGCAGCCTGCGATTGCGCAAAGCAGGCTTTTGCCATCTCCGTTGGGATGCGCTTCTTGACGATCCTTTCGGACATGCTGAGCTGCAGGCGCTGCTCAAGCCTCGACTCCTGATCCCGTGCTCCGATTAAGTTGCCTCTGAGTTGAAGGCGATTGGTGAGTCCAACCGAGGGGGGAGAAATCCGTCATGAGCGCACCGGTTTGGTGTTCCGCCCTGGGTTGGAAGGGGTTCCTGCAACCCAGTCGTCAATCTGCGATATCGACGGGCAGAAGGGATTGCTGTCCTATCGCGGCTATCCCGTTGATGTGCTCGCGTCCCACTGCAGTTTCCTGGAAACCACCTACCTACTGATCTGGGGTGAACTCCCCAATCCACAGCAGCTGAGAGATTTCGAGCAGGAGGTGCAGATGCACCGACGGGTGAGCTTCCGCGTTCGCGACATGATGAAGTGTTTTCCATCGGATGGTCATCCGATGGATGCTCTGCAGTCGAGTGCGGCCTCGCTCGGGTTGTTTTACTCCCGGCGCGCCATCGATGATCCCCAGTACATCTACGACGCCGTCGTGAGGTTGATCGCCAAGATCCCCACCATGGTTGCGGCGTTTCAGTTGATCCGCAAAGGACAGGATCCGATTCAACCCCGTGATGACCTGGCCTATTCGGCCAATTTCCTTTACATGCTCATGGAGCGTGAGCCTGACCCTCTGGCGTCGAGAATCTTTGATCGCTGTCTGATCCTGCATGCGGAACACAGCCTGAATGCCAGCACGTTCAGCGCGAGGGTGACAGCCAGCACGTTGACCGATCCTTACGCCGTGGTCGCTTCCGCTGTGGGAACCCTGGCCGGTCCCCTGCATGGAGGAGCCAATGAAGATGTGCTCGCCATGTTGGATGAGATCGGGACAGCCGATCGTGCCGCCGATTACCTCGATGCGGCCATCGCAAGCAAACGCAAAGTGATGGGTTTCGGCCATCGGGAGTACCGGGTGAAAGACCCCCGTGCTGTGATTCTTCAGGCACTGGCCGAAGAGCTGTTTGCCCGCTTCGGCCACGACGAGATGTACGACGTGGCCCGTGCTCTGGAGGCCGCTGCCGAGCGTCGCCTCGGGCCGAAAGGGATTTTCCCCAATGTGGACTTCTACTCGGGCTTGGTGTACCGCAAGCTCGGCATTCCAAGGGATCTGTTCACGCCCGTGTTCGCCATCGCCAGGGTGGCGGGATGGCTTGCCCACTGGCGGGAGCAACTGGGCGCCAACCGCATTTTCCGGCCCTCTCAGATCTACACGGGCTGTTCGATGCGTCAGTGGAGCCCGCTGGAAGACCGGCTTCCCTCCGCAAGCACCTAAGTTGCACACATCAATCCTCAGTTCATGGTGACTTTCTTTGCCACCAATGCACCGGCTCTGGTGAGTCCCGGTCTGGATCTCGAACAGAGCTTCAGTCAGACCCTGGAGGGCTTCGGTCTCTCTGATCAGGCGGCCCGGTTGATCTGGCTGCCGCTGCCCATGCTTCTGGTGCTTGTGGCAGCAGTGGTTGGTGTGCTGGTCACGGTCTGGTTGGAACGCAAGATCTCCGCTGCTGTTCAGCAGCGCATTGGACCGGAATATGCCGGAGCTCTCGGTGTTCTTCAGCCCCTTGCCGATGGCCTCAAGCTTCTGGTCAAAGAGGACATCATTCCGGCAAGGGCTGATGGGCTGCTGTTCACGCTTGGCCCTGTGCTCGTCGTGGTGCCGGTGATCCTGTCCTGGCTGATCGTTCCCTTTGGACAGAATCTTCTGATCAGCAATGTGGGGGTTGGGATCTTCCTCTGGATCTCCCTCAGCAGCGTTCAGCCCATCGGGCTGCTGATGAGTGGGTATGCCTCCAACAACAAGTACTCCCTGCTCGGTGGACTCAGGGCTGCCGCCCAGTCGATCAGCTACGAGATTCCGCTTGCCCTCGCTGTTCTCGCGGTGGTGATGATGAGCAATTCACTCAGCACCGTCGACATTGTCAGCCAGCAGACAGGCGCTGGAATCCTGAGCTGGAACATCTGGCGCCAACCGGTGGGTTTCCTGATCTTCTGGATCTGTGCCCTGGCTGAATGCGAACGTCTTCCTTTCGACCTCCCCGAAGCGGAAGAGGAACTGGTCGCCGGTTACCAGACCGAATACGCGGGCATGAAATTCGCCCTCTTCTATTTGGGCAGCTACATCAACCTGGTGTTATCCGCCCTTCTGGTCTCCGTTCTGTATCTCGGTGGCTGGGGCTTCCCAGTGCCCGTGGAATGGCTCGCTGGTTGGCTTGGCCAGTCTGTTGACGCGCCGCTCGTTCAGGTGATCACAGGCGCGACAGGCATCGTGATGACCGTGCTGAAGGCTTACCTGCTGGTGTTCATCGCCATCCTGCTGCGCTGGACCACGCCCCGGGTGCGCATTGACCAGCTCTTGGACCTCGGTTGGAAATTTCTGCTTCCGCTGGCCTTGGTCAATCTGCTGGTCACGGCGGCTCTCAAGCTCGCATTCCCCGTAGCGTTCGGTGGGTGAACACGACACTTTCATCCGGGTGACGTCATCATGACGCTCTGGTTTTCTCTCGTCAGACCGCTTCTTACCTGACCTCAGCCAATGTTCGGTTTCCTCAAACAGGTTGGTGACTACACCCGCGACGCTGTTGACGCAGCGCGCAATCTCACCCAAGGCCTGGCTGTCACCTTCGATCACATGAAGCGCCGTCCCGTGACGGTGCAGTACCCCTACGAGAAGCTGATTCCGTCAGAGCGCTACCGCGGAAGGATTCACTACGAGTTCGACAAGTGCATCGCTTGTGAAGTCTGCGTGCGGGTTTGTCCCATCAACCTCCCAGTGGTGGACTGGGTGATGAACAAGGAGACCAAGAAGAAGGAGTTGCGGAACTACTCCATCGACTTCGGGGTCTGCATTTTCTGTGGCAACTGTGTGGAGTACTGCCCCACCAATTGCCTGTCGATGACGGAGGAGTATGAGCTGGCTGCTTTCGACCGCCACAGCCTCAACTTCGACAACGTGGCCCTCGGGCGGCTCCCAACCAGTGTGACCACCGACCCCGCCGTCCAACCCCTCAGGGAATTGGCGTATCTTCCGGCCGGTGAAGTGCAGCCCCATGGCGTGGATCCATCGCGTCCGCGGGCAGGTCAACGTCCCGACCAGGTTCTGTCCTCTCTGAAGCAGAACGCTGGTGGCTCAGCAGGCAATGAGGGAGAATCGGCGACATCAACCAACACCAGCAAGGGGAGCGCTGAATGACGATCGCAGCGTCAACGCAGCTGATCAGCTTTCTTGTTCTCAGCGCTGTCATCGTTCTGGGAGCCCTTGGTGTTGTGCTCCTCAGCAACATCGTGTACTCGGCCTTCCTCCTGGGTGGCGTTTTTCTCGCGGTCGCTGGCCTTTATTTGCTGCTGAATGCCAGCTTTGTGGCAGCCGCCCAGGTCCTGGTCTATGTCGGTGCTGTCAATGTTCTGATCCTGTTCGCGATCATGCTGGTCAACAAGCGTGAGGATCTGGCTCCGATTCCTGGGATTGCAGTCCGTCGTCTGCTCTCCGGTGGGGTTTGTGCGGGCTTGTTCGTTCTCCTGACCCGCGTGGTGCTCACCACGCCTTGGGCTCAGGGGCCAGAGCCCATCGGCGAAGGGGCGACGATTCGCATCGGTGAGCACCTTTTCACCGACTACCTGCTTCCCTTCGAGCTGGCATCCGTGCTGCTTCTGATGGCCATGATTGGGGCCATCGTGTTGGCGCGGCGGGATGTGCAGGCAGTGGACCCAGGCACTGGTGAAGCTGTGGATCAAGGCTTGATCGAAAAAGCACGCACTCCTCTGCTGGTGGACCAGCCACCCGCCTGATCTTCTCTTCCCCTCTCACCCATGGCTTCTGAGCTGCTTTCCGGTTCCGTTCCCCTCGAGGCTTACCTTCTTGTTGCGGCAGTTTTGTTCTGCACAGGAGTTTGGGGGCTGATCAACAGTCGTAACGCTGTTCGGGTGCTCATGAGCATCGAGTTGATGCTCAACGCCGTGAACATCAATCTCATGGCGTTCTCGTCCTACGTGGATGGACAGTTGATTCGAGGACAGGTGTTCTCGGTTTTTGTGATCACCGTGGCTGCGGCGGAGGCTGCTGTTGGTTTGGCGATTCTTTTGTCGCTTTATCGCAATCGCGTCACAGTGGACATGGAACGCTTCAACCTTCTGCGCTGGTAGGGCAGCGCCCCCACCATGCAGCTGCAACGGGTTTGGCTGATCTATAGGGCTGACAGTCCGCTCGCTCTGAAGGAGGCAAAAGCGTGTGCTTCCCAGTTGGAGTTGCTGGGTGTGTCTGTTGCGATCGCAATGAGTGGGCTCACGGCGGATCCCTTTCCCGGTCTTCTGGCATCTGAGCCTGAGCTGCCTGATTTGGCGGTTGTTCTCGGTGGCGATGGCACCGTGCTTGGAGCCGCTCGGCACCTGGCCGTGCTGGATGTCCCCATCCTCTGCTTCAACGTGGGTGGCCATCTGGGATTTCTGACCCATGAGCCTGGCCTGCTGCGCAGTGACACGCTCTGGACGCGGATTCTTGAGGATCATTTCGCCATGGAGCGACGCATGATGCTTCAGGCCGTGGTCAACAGAGGCGATGATCTGGCCTGTCCCGTTTCAGGCCTTCCCTCGGGGGCGACGTCTGTGGAGGAACGGCACTGGGCTCTCAACGACATCTATCTCCGCCCTTATCGCGAGGATCTTGCCCCAACATGCACGTTGGAACTGGAGATTGATGGAGAGGTGGTGGATCAGGTGAGGGGTGATGGGTTGATCCTGTCCACACCCACTGGTTCCACCGGCTACGCCATGGCGGCTGGAGGACCCATTCTTCACCCCGGGATTGACGCAATCATCGTCAGTGCCATCTGTCCGATGAGCTTGTCGAGTCGACCGATTGTGCTTCCCCCTCGCTCGCGTCTGGTGATCTGGCCTCTCGGGGATTCCCATCGCCAGGTGAAGCTCTGGAAGGATGGTGCCGCGGGGGAAGTGATGGCACCTGGGGAATGCTGTGTGATTCAACGGGCTCCCCATCACGCCCTCATGGTGCAGCTGGAGCAGAACCCTTCGTACTACCGCACCTTGTCGCGCAAACTGCATTGGGCGGGCAGTTTGGTCGACAGCATGCCTTCGCCGAACTGAAACCCCGATGCCTCTCGAGATCGAACGACGTTTCTTGGTGACCGGTTCGGGCTGGCGTGCCTTGGCAGGTGCTCCTCAGCCGCTCAGGCAGGGCTATCTGGCGGTGTCCAAGGATGGTGTCACCGTGCGGATGCGCTTGCGCGCCGATGGTCAGGCCTGGCTCACCCTCAAGGCGCCCACGTCGGGACTTGCACGCCATGAATTTGAATATCCCCTGCCCACCACCGATGCAGAGGCGCTCTGGGATCTGGCACCTCATCGCCTGATCAAGACCCGCTATTCCCTCGCGCTGCCCGGTGGTGACTGGGTTGTGGATTGCTTCGAGGGGGACAACGCCCCTCTTGTGCTCGCTGAGGTGGAGTTGGCTCGTGAAGGGGCCTCTCTTGATGTGCCTTCGTGGTGTGGCCAGGAAATAACGGGTGATGGCCGCTGGAGCAATGCGGCCCTCGCTGCCACTCCCATGGCGGCATGGCCTGATGAGCTGAGATCCAGCTACGGCTTGAGCACCGGTGAATGAGTCCAAACACCCTTGAAGGCTTCTTTGGTTTTCCTTTAGATTTCTCTCAGGAAACGTGAAGGTGCCGTGCACGGCCTCTATGACCATGAGGGGATTTTGCGATTCATCGGTCTCGATCGTGAGGCCTGCATTGCTTATGCCGATCTCTTCGACCTTTCTCTAACGCACTGCTCGATGCTCGACCTTCCCGTTCCGTTGCCGTTGGCGGTTAGGACGCGTCGTCGGATGCTTCCGGAAGCGAGCAGCAGTTGAAGCCATCCCGGCAAATTTTGCCGTGATCCATCGCCCAGTTGAGGAGGGCAACGCGATTCTTGGATCCGGTTTTTGTGAACACGTTGCTCACATGATTATCAACGGTGCGCTTGCTGATGGTGAGTCGCTCGGCAATCTCCTGATTGGTCAGTCCCTCTGAGACCAGTTCGATGATTTCAAGCTCCCTAGCGGAGAGGGAAACATTCATTGCGTCTGCTCCCTCGGCCTTGGTCATACTGACCGACTGGATCAACCTAGCCACCATCTTAGGCATCGCCGCAGAACGTGATCTTCCATAGTGGCCCTCAGAAGCGTTCCGTCGTTTGAGTTCCGCGCTGCAGCGCAGCCTTGAGGCTGGGTCCATCACGATCACTGCTGAGGTCATGCCACCGAGAGGAGGCGATCCCGCCCACACCATCGCGATGGCGGAATGCCTGCGCGGCCGTGTTCAAGCCATCAATGTCACCGATGGCAGCCGGGCGGTGATGCGCATGTGCAGTCTCGCTGTGTGTCGTTTACTGCTCGATCACGGCTTGGAGCCCGTTCTGCAGATGGCTGGACGCGATCGCAACCGCATCGCACTTCAAGCCGACCTGCTTGGCGCCCATGCCCTGGGGATCCGCAATGTGCTTTGCCTCACCGGAGATCCAGTACGCGCCGGTGATCAAGCGTCTGTTCGCTCGGTCCACGAGCTGGAGTCGGTTCGGCTTCTGCAGCAGGTGAGCGCGTTCAATCGAGGGGAGGATCCTGTCAAAGACAGGCTGGTTGACGGTCCAACCAATCTGTTCGCCGGAACTGCCGCTGATCCCCACTGCGCGAGTTGGTCCGGTCTGTCACGTCGCCTCGCGCGCAAGCGTGAGGCCGGTGCTCGATTCGTGCAAACGCAGATGGTGATGGATCCGCATGCGCTGGAAAGGTTCTGCAGAGACCTTGCCGATCCCCTCGAACTGCCAGTGCTCGCAGGGGTGTTTTTGCTCAAGTCAGCCCGCAATGCCCGGTTCATCAATCGCATGGTGCCGGGTGCATGCATCCCCGACCATCTGATTGACCGTTTGGATCAGGCCAAGGACCCAATGGCTGAAGGCATCGCGATTGCTGCTGAGCAGGTGCGTCAGTTCACAGGAATCGCCCAGGGGGTGCATCTGATGGCTGTGAAAGCGGAACAGCGCATTCCTGAGGTGTTGGACCGTGCCGGTGTCAGCTTGCCGGTGCAGTGAGGTCGGTGCCGAGCAGCTCGGCCATGGCCTTTTGCTGGGGGGAGGGCTCCACAAGATCTTGGCGACGGGCATCGGTGATCAGCCAGTCGAGCGCTGCTTCCTGAAGGTCGAAATGGTCGCCGTTGCGGCCAACGCAGTAGCGACCGAACACCAGTTTCTCCACCAGCTGCACGCCGGCACCGATTCTCGAGTAGTCAAAAATGATGGAGTTGTCGATCGTGGCCCCTTCGCAGATGTGGCAGCTGGGGCCAATCATCGAGGGACCGATCAAGGTGGCTCCGTCTTCGATTCGGGTCATTCCGCCCACATAAACCGGCCCCTGCACATTGATGCGATCCCAGTTGGCCGCCACGTTCAGGCCGGCATACACACCGGGACGTACTTGCTTGCCAGGGATGCCCACCTGCCGGACTTCGCCCTGCAGCACGCTGCGGATGGCCTGCCAGTAGTCGGGAACCTTGCCAATATCGACCCATTCAAAATCCATGGGCAGGGCGTAGAAGGGAGCTCCGAGTTCCACCAGCTTCGGGAAGAGGTCGGAGCCGATATCAAATGATTGACCTGATGGAATGTGATCGAAGATCTCGGGTTCGAAGAGGTAGATACCGGTATTGATCGTGTCGCTGAGGGCTTCCTCAATCGTTGGCTTCTCTTGGAAGGCTTTGATCTGGCCTTCTTGATCACTGACAACAACGCCGTAGCTGCTCACCTGATCTTTAGGGACCCTTTTGGTGATCAGGCTGGCCATGGCACCCTTTTCTCGATGGCGGCGCACGGCCTCGGTGAGATCAAGGTCGATGAGCGCATCACCGCAAAGCACCACAAAGGTGTCGTCGAAAAATCTCTGAAAATCCTGGATTTTTTTCAGCCCACCCGCTGAGCCGAGGGCATCACCAATCAACTCGCCATCTTCGATTCTTCCCTCGAAGCTGTAAGCGATCTCTACGCCGAATCGCTGACCATCGCGGAAGTAATTCTCGATTTCTTCAGCGAGGTGAGACACATTCACCATCACCTCCTTGAACCCATGCTCCTTGAGAAGTTCGAGCAGGAACTCCATCACCGGCTTTTGCAGGATCGGAATCATGGGTTTGGGGATCACGTGGGTGATCGGCTGGACCCTTGTTCCTCTGCCCGCGGCCAGGATCATCGCCTTCATCGGCGTTACACAGCTTTTGATTCGAAAAGCCACCATAAGTGGGGGCTTAGGCGGCTATCGCTGCTTTGGCCGGCACGACATCTGGCACGTCAAGGCTGGTCAGGGGGAGTTGTGCCATGGCGCCAGGCTCCAGAAGCCGTCTGAGCTGAATCGGTCCATGCAAAGTCCCGACCTGCTCCAACTCCACTTGACCCTGTGATGAGAGGAACAGGAGGGCCCAGAACACACCGACACGATCGGTGTCGAGATCCGGCGCAGCAGCGTCGCCCCAGCGCTCAACGAGGCTCTCGAAGTTGACCCACTGCAGAGCCTGTTCCCACTTGTTGAGGAACACACCAAGTGCGGCGGTGGTTTCCGGAAGCTTTTCGCGATGGGCCAGGGCTGCGACCTGGGCGATCGCTTCGCGATTGGAGAATCGTTTCTGTCGTTGGCGTCGACGCATGTCCAGCTCATCCGACTCCAGCTGTTCAGCAATCGACTCCAGCTGTTCAATCAGCTCTCCGAGGGTGACCGGTCGGCGTAGGGGCGGCGGCGCCACCGGACGGCGCAGAAGATGTTTTTCAGGACGTCTGGGGAGGTCGAAGCTTGGATCCAGCCATCCCTGATCAGCGAAGTCAGCGTCGAAGGCCTCCTCCAGCACTGGTTCCGGTGGGAATGTTTGGGCCTCAAGCACTTCAGCCTTGAGGCTGACCAAAACCGATGCGGCCAGAAAGGCTTCGCTGCTGTCGGCCAGATCGCGTTCGTAGCTGCCTCCCCTGTTGTTGATCTCCGCCGCGACGCGCTTCGGAACCTCGATCCTTTGCTTGAGCTGGTCGAGGAATCCATCGACCACGGCGATCACATCCACATCCCAGGGGTCTAAATCGCCGCGTTGCGCTGCATCCTGGAGCAGACGAATGGCAAGCCTGGCGCCGGAATCAGCACTTGGATTCAGCCCGGCTTCTGCCACCCGTGATCACCATCTCCTGGAAAAGTACCGATCCTGGAAGGGATGGGCCAGTCCTAGGGAAGCTTTGGTGCCTGAAGCAGAGCAGGTGCGAGGCTTGGGTTTCGGATCAGCGGTGCGGTGGGACGGCTGATGGTTTCCATTGCCGCAACATCACGATCCACCAGCGCCTCGATTGCCGTGCGGTAACTGTCGGTCATCAGGCGTGGGTAGAGGCCGATGCCGATAATCGGCACCAGCAAACAGCCGATGATGTAAACCTCGCGGGGCTCGGCATCCACCAAATTGGTGTTCGAGGCCAGCTGAACATTTTCCTTGCCGAAGAAGATTTCTCGCAGCATCGACAGCAGATAGATCGGAGTCAGGATCACACCAACCGCCGCTAAACCGTCAATCACAATCCGGAACGTGAGGGTATAAGCCTCGTCGGTGGCAAATCCGGTGAAGACCATCAGTTCACTGACAAAGCCACTCATTCCTGGCAAAGCCAGGGACGCCAGAGAGCACACGGTCCAGAGGGCAAACATGATGCGCATCTTCTGTCCCACTCCGCCCATCTCATCGAGCTGAAGCGTGTGGGTGCGGTCATAGGTGGCGCCCACAAGAAAGAAGAGGCTGGCTCCGATTAGCCCGTGGCTGATCATCTGGAGCATGGCTCCGCTCGTGCCCAGCGCACTGAAGCTGCCGATGCCGATCAACACAAATCCCATATGACTGATTGAGCTGTAGGCGATCTTGCGTTTGAGATTGCGTTGGGCGAAGGAGGTGAGTGCTGCGTAAATGATGTTGACCACACCCAGAACCACAAGCAGCGGTGCGAACTGCGCATGCGCGTCTGGCAACATCTCGGCGTTGAAACGCATCAGTGCATACCCCCCCATTTTCAGAAGGATCCCTGCCAGCAGCATGTGCACAGGAGCTGTGGCCTCACCATGGGCATCAGGAAGCCAGGTGTGCAGCGGCACGATCGGTAGCTTGACCCCAAAAGCGATCAGTAGGCCTGCGTAACAAAGAAGTTGAAAACTGGTGCTGAACCCTTTCTGGGCCAGTACGGCGTATTCGAAATTGGGCGTTCCTCCGCCCATGAAGCCCATGGCCAGCGCCGCCAGAAGGATGAATAGAGAGCTTCCTGCGGTGTAAAGGATGAATTTGGTCGCTGCATATTGCCGCTTTTTTCCTCCCCAAATGGCCAGCAGCAAATACACAGGCAACAGTTCGAGTTCCCAGGCCAGAAAGAAGAGGAGCATGTCCTGAACAGCGAAGACAGCAATCTGCCCCCCGTCCATGGCCAGCATCAGGAAAAAGAACAGCTTCGGCTTGAAGGTCACAGGCCACGCGGCCAGAACGGCCAGTGTTGTGATGAAGCTGGTGAGAAGAATCAGGGGCATGGACAAGCCATCGGCGCCAACGGCCCAGGTCAGGCCGAGATTCGGAAGCCAGCTCACCCGCTCTGAAAGCTGAAGCCCACTGAAGCTGGGGTCGTAGCCATTGAGGTAGGCAGCGACTGTGATCAGAAACGTGGTTAAGGCGATCCCAAGGGCGAACCAACGCACCTGACGTCCGTCACCCTGATCAGGGATGAAGGGAACCATCAGCGAACCAACGATCGGGAAGAGGATCGAAAGGCTCAGCCAGGGGAACTGGGCGGGAATGATTCCCGCGGAGATATCAGCTGCCGGGTCAAACGGAGCACTGACGGCAAACTCGAGCAAGGGTCAGCACATTCACCACTGCTCGGAGTGTAGAAATGCTGAGTGAACTGGCATCCTGTCGATAGGCGTTGACACACACAACGCCTGATTCCCCAGGCTGGCCATCAGGCGATCGGACCCCCAGGAACCCAAGGCAACACCATCAGGGCTGTCACCCTCCGAACACGAGCAGGGCATAGGTCAAACAGCCAAAGTGATTGCGGCTGCCGAGATTGCAACTGAGGCTCCGGCAAGAGGCAGGAAGGCAGCCCCGCGGAAGTGCTCGGCCATCTCAATTTCAACAGCTTCCTTCGGGTTGAACAGGGCCAAGGCAGCGAACCGCGGATCTGCGAGCGATCATTCAGCGCTTCACGTCCAGGATCAAACGCTTCACTTGCACAGGTCCGGAGGCGGCTGGCAATGCAGTGATGGAGATGGTTTGCGTCTCAGAGAGAGGACCAAAACTGCAGTTCATCCGCGCCTGCTTCCACGACTTCGTGATGCTGCTGTTTCGCTCCACCGTTGAGCTCATGATCGTGAGCGAGGGATTCAGGGCATCACAAATGACGGTTGACTCTTCTTTGCTGTTGCCAGGCTTCAGCCCAATCTTGAAGGTCAGTTTTGTTCCCTTCTGATAACTGACATCGAGACTGTTCCAGAACTGCAATCGTTCTCCCTTGCGCAAGCTGAGGTTCGTTTGCTGAGCCTCAATCGCCTCGGGGGAAAACGTAAAGCGATGGAGAAGCTCGCCTCCCGAACAGCCTGTCAAAAGACTCAGGCATCCAATGGTGAAGCCCAAACCAGACAGAGATCGAAAGGTCATGCTCCTCCGAAGTTTGCTCGGAGTGTAGAAATGCTGCGTGAACTGGCCATCAGGCGATCGGACCACCCAGAACCCCAAACAAAACCACCAGGGCAATCACCCCTCCGAACACGATCAGGGCATAGAACTGCGCGCGGCCCGTTTCGAAATATTTGAGGCCTTCGCCACTGCCAAGCGTTAAGAGGCCGGTCAAGTTCACGACACCATCCACGACCTTGGCATCCACCTCCAGCACCTCCCGGGCAGTTTTCCGGCTGCCGCGCACAAACAGCTTCTCGTTGATGGCATCGAGATACCACTTGTTGGCGAGGAAGGCATTCACGCTCGGGAAGCGCGCTGCAACGAGCTGTCCAAGATCAATTCGTTTCAGGGCATAGGCCAGCACAGCCACCGTGATTCCTGCTGCCGAGATCGCAACCGAGGCACCGGCCAGCGGCAGGAACTCACCCCAGCTGAAATGCTCGGCCATCTCAACAGCTTCCTCCGGGTTGAGCAAGGCAGCAAACCGACTGTTCCAGGGCGTGCCAAGCAAGCCAATCAGGATGGAGGGAACCGCCAACACCAGCAGTGGTGTGGTCATCGACCAGGGTGACTCATGCAGTGTGCCGGCATGGTGGGCGTGCTCAGCATCCACGGATTTGCCTGCCGCTTCCATCAGGCGAGCCTGCAGGGCTTCGTCATGGCCGCGGAAGCTTCCTTCGAAGGTCAGGAAGTACAGCCGGAACATGTAGAAGGCCGTCATGCCTGCGGTGAGAAAGCCCACGACCCAAAGCAGGGGGAAGGTCTGAAAAGCCTGACCAAGGATTTCGTCCTTACTCCAGAAACCGGCCAGAGGAGGAATTCCGCTGATGGCGACACAGCCGATCAGGAAGGTGATGGCCGTGATGGGCATTTTCTTGCGTAGGCCTCCCATCAGGCGCATGTCCTGCGCCAGTACGGGTTCATGACCCACCACATCCTCCATGGCGTGGATCACGGACCCTGACCCCAGGAAGAGCATCGCTTTGAAGAACGCGTGGGTGACCAGGTGGAACATCCCGGCAACCGGAGCACCGCAACCCATGGCCAGCATCATGTAACCCAGCTGAGACACGGTGCTGTAGGCCAGCCCTTTTTTCAGATCCATCTGGGTGAGGGCGATCGTGGCACCCAAGAAACAGGTCAGCGTTCCGATCACGGCGATGAACACCCCAACCGCGGGGAACTGGCTGTAAAGCGGCTCCAGCCGGGCAACCAAAAACACGCCCGCAGCCACCATCGTTGCGGCATGAATCAAGGCTGAGATTGGCGTGGGGCCCTCCATGGCGTCTGGCAACCACACATGCAGAGGGAACTGGGCCGATTTCGCCATCGGGCCCATGAACACGAACAGGCAGAGGGCCAGAGCGGCCCAGCCAGGAACGACGCCGCTGCTGACAGCGGTTGAGAGCCCATCGGCAATGCCCTGGAAGCCGAAGCTTCCCGTTGCCCAAAACAATCCGAGGATGCCAAGCAGGAGGCCAAAGTCGCCCACGCGGTTCACCACAAAGGCCTTTTGTGCCGCGTGGGCCGCTCCATCACGGTCGTACCAGAAACCAACCAGCAGGTAGGAGGACATCCCCACCAGTTCCCAGAACACGTAGATCTCCAGCAGGTTGGGACTGACCACCAGGCCAAGCATCGAGCTGCTGAAGATCGCCAGGTACGTGAAAAAGCGCACGTAGCTCTTGTCGTGCGCCATGTAGCCGTGGGAGTAAATCATCACCAGCAACGCCACGGTGGTGACGAGAGCCAGCATCACAGCGGCAAGAGGATCGACCACGTAGCCCATCGGCAGGCTGAAATCACCGGCACTGGCCCAAACGAACAAGTGCTCAACGGGCGGCGCTCCACCGAGTTGCTCGAAGAGAACGGCGTAGCTGATCACAGCAGCAGCTCCGACGCAGCTGATCAGCAGCAGTGCAACCGGCTTGCGCAGGCGGTTGATGGTGCGGTTAAAGCTGATGAGGCCGAGACCAGTGATCAACGCCCCGATCAGGGGCAGCACCGGAATCAACCAGGCGGAATCGGCAGCCGAGGGCATCCGGAGAAAACGTGTTGTTAAGAGTGTAAGCAGCTCAGTTCAGCACTTCTCCAAGACGGGAATGCAGAAAAGCCATCCCACCGGCCGGGATGTAGCGATGCGCCCACCAAAACACACCCACGGCAATGGCGATTCCCAACTGAGCTGGCCTGACGAGTTCTTTCAAAATCAGCTGCTGCCGGCCGTCAACAATCGCCACGAATGGAACGACCGAGGTTTCCGATCGCAGGGTTTCGAACGCCTCTCCGAACCGAGCCCTCTGGCGACGGTCGCCGTGCCAGACGGCAAAAAGATGATGTCCGATTAGGCCTACGCAGGTCACGAGCATGAAGCTGCTTCCGATCCAGAGGGCGTGGCTGAGGCACCAGAGAATTTGTCCAACAGCCTGGGGGTGTCGACTGATGCGGATGATTCCGGTGGCGTAGAGACGCACCTGCGGTTTCAGAACGGCGGGAATTTCCAGCAGGTTGTAGGTGGCGGGGCACAAGAAGAGAAAACTGATCGCCGTCACGATCCACACGGCGGGAACCATGCCGGGAACGCCCTGGAGATTCCACAGACGGATGCCGTCGTAGCGGTGGGCCAGGAAGTAGCCGATCACCACGACAGCTGATGGAATGCTCAGGGCGGCAAAGACCAACCGCCAGGCCCGAGCACCGATCCGCTCCTCCGCACGACTTCGCAACGCCGCACCGCCGCTGTGAATGATGGCGAACACCAAGAGCAGCAGAATCATGACCAGGCTGCTGTGGTGGAGATCGCCGGTGACTTCAGCCAACGAGATGCTGCAAGAGTGTTGATTCTGGAGTCTGGGGGGAAGGGCGCACTTACAGTTTTCAAGTCCCTGCTGCCTCAAGGCAGCTCTCCATGGCCGATCTGCCCTTCACTCTGGATCAGCTGCGCATCCTGCGGGCCATCGTCAGCGAAGGAAGCTTCAAGAAGGCTGCTGACAGTCTTTACGTCACCCAACCGGCTGTCAGCCTCCAGATTCAGAACCTTGAAAAACAGCTTGAGGTGTCGCTGTTTGATCGTGGTGGACGCAAGGCTCAGCTCACCGAAGCAGGTCACCTTCTCCTCAGTTACTGCGATCGAATCCTGAGCCAGTGCCATGAGGCTTGCCGCGCGCTGGATGATCTTCATGACCTCAAAGGTGGTTCGCTGCTCGTGGGGGCGAGTCAGACGACCGGCACTTACCTGATGCCGCGGATGATCGGACTGTTCCGCCAAAAATTCCCTGATGTGTCAGTGCAGCTGCACGTGCACAGCACCCGGCGGACGGGATGGAGCGTTGCCAACGGTCAGATCGATTTGGCGATCATTGGCGGGGAGCTTCCTGCTGAACTCAATGAACTTCTGCAGGTCGTGCCCTACGCCAGCGATGAGTTGGCTCTTGTGCTGCCCATCAAGCATCCCCTCTCGCGTCTGGTGGAGCTCAGCAAGGACGACCTCTACCGCCTTGGCTTCGTCAGCCTGGATGCGCAGTCCACGACCCGCAAAATGGTGGATCAGCTCTTGGCGCGTTCCGGTCTCGATGTGCCCCGTCTGCGCATTGAGATGGAGTTGAATTCTTTTGAGGCCATCAAGAATGCTGTTCAGGCCGGTCTTGGAGCAGCGTTCCTCCCTGTGGTGTCGATTGAGCGGGAGCTCACCGCGAACACGTTGCACCGTCCGGCGGTGGTGGATCTTCAGGTTCGGCGACAGCTGAAGCTGATCACCAACCCCTCCCGGTACTGCTCTCGGGCCGCAGAGGCGTTTCGCCGCGATGTCTTACCGGTGTTCGCCAGTGCTGACAGCCCTTTGCGCCAAGCCAGAGGGAGCGGGTTGGCTGGGGAAGCAGGAGATGGAGGAGCCGATCCCCTGCCGAGCCAAGATCAGAACTGATCAGCTTCCGGGGTGATGCCCACGGTGTCGTCGGCAACGCCGCGGGTCAGAAACTTGTTCTGACTGATGTCGGTTTGATACACGCAGCGCACCACTGGTTTGTCTCGCACGGAACCGATGTAAGCGAAGGTGTTCATCCGCTGCTTGCATTCCCGTTCCTGGGCGGAGGTGATGGCCCCTTCCTTTCTGAGAACAGCCCAGTTTTCACGGCGGATCACACAGCCCGGTTGCAGTGTGGGTTGGGTGACGAAGCTGCTGGACGGGTTGAGCGTGGTGTACATCTCGATATCCATCACGAAGGCGCTGGCACCCCATTGCCGGCAAAACTCAGGATCCGGCACGGCCATGTCGAGCTGTTGAGAACTGGCGATATTGCCCTGGTCGCCTTGCGTTGTGCTGGTGACGGCGCTGCCGATGCCAATTCCAATGACGAGCACACCAGCCAGAACGGCAATGGTGGCACTGTTGAGGCGCAGTCCTGGGCCGCCAGGTTGGTCGGGAGGTGGGCCTCCGTAGCCACGATCGCTGCGCCTTTCATCCAAGCGGGGATCTCTCATGCGACGGCGGTCATCGGAGCGACGGTCGTTGCCGCCGCGGGGACGGTCGTAAGGGGAGCGGCTCACAGCAGTTCAGGGGTCCTTGGCAGGCCCATGGAGTAGTTCATCACCCTGCAGTCAGGGTTGTAGGTGAGGCTTCCAGCTTGAAGAAGCTCGCGGATGCTTCCCTCGAGTTCGGTGCCGATGCGCCGGAGGTTGTAGTCGTTGAGGGGTTGGCCTGCATAGCTTTCAACCAGGTCGCGGAAGCGCGTCTGGATTGTGGTCACCGTGCCCTCGGTCCAGAGGAATTCGTTGTCCGGGTCAAGGTCCAACGTGAGCTGCTCTGGATCGGGGACGAGATCACCGTTTTCAACCCGAGCCGTGAAGAGGCGGATGTGGCGCGTGGTGCTCTTGAGCAGGGTCTCGGCCATGGGGACGACGTTGCGGCTTCAGCACCGCATGAGCGAATTGGATCCGACTTTAGGAAGCGGAGCGGGAGGCTCTCCTTTTAAGGTTGGTTTCAACTTCTGATCTCAAGCATGCGCGTCGCTATCGCGGGAGCCGGCCTGGCAGGACTGTCCTGTGCCAAATACCTCGCAGATGCAGGTCACACGCCTGTTGTGGTGGAAGCCCGTGACGTGCTTGGCGGCAAGGTGGCGGCCTGGAAAGACGAAGACGGGGATTGGTACGAAACCGGCCTACACATCTTCTTTGGGGCTTACCCCAACATGCTCCAGCTGTTCAAGGAGCTTGGTATCGAAGACAGGCTGCAGTGGAAAAGCCACTCGATGATTTTTAACCAGCCGGAAGAGCCTGGTACCTACAGCCGTTTCGACTTTCCTGATCTTCCGGCTCCGGTGAATGGCGTTGCCGCCATTCTCGGTAACAACGACATGCTCACCTGGCCGGAGAAGATCAGTTTCGGTCTGGGCCTGGTGCCGGCCATGCTCAGGGGGCAGGGCTACGTCGAGGAGTGTGATCAGTATTCATGGACTGAGTGGCTGAAAATTCATAACATCCCTGAGCGAGTCAATGATGAAGTGTTCATTGCCATGAGTAAGGCTCTGAACTTCATCGATCCCGATGAAATTTCATCCACTGTGGTACTCACAGCCCTGAATCGCTTTTTGCAGGAGAAAAACGGTTCGCAGATGGCGTTCCTGGATGGTGCTCCACCGGAGCGCCTCTGCGAACCAATGGTCGAACACATTCACTCCCTGGGTGGCGAGGTTCATCTTGATAGCCCACTTCGTGAAATCAAGCTGAACCCCGACGGCTCTGTGGCGGCGTTTCATATCGGCGGTGTGAAAGGCAAGGAGAGTTTCGACCTCACGGCTGATGCCTATGTGAGCGCCTTGCCCGTGGATCCCTTCAAGTTGCTGCTTCCAGAGCCTTGGAAACAGATGGACGTCTTTCAAAAGCTGGACGGATTGCGAGGGGTGCCCGTGATCAACCTGCATCTCTGGTTTGACCGCAAACTCACCGACATCGACCACCTTCTTTTCAGCCGCTCTCCACTGTTGAGTGTGTATGCCGACATGAGCATCACCTGCAAGGAGTACGAAGACCCAGACCGTTCCATGCTGGAGCTGGTCTTTGCTCCAGCCAAGGATTGGATCGGTCGTCCCGATGAGGAGATCATCGAAGCCACCATGGGTGAGCTCAAGAAACTGTTCCCCATGCACTTCAGTGGCGATAATCCCGCCACCCTGCGCAAGTACAAGGTTGTGAAGACTCCTCTTTCGGTCTACAAGACCACTCCGGGTTGTCAGAAGCTGCGTCCTGATCAAACCACACCGATCAAGAATTTCTTCCTTGCTGGTGACTACACAATGCAGCGCTATTTGGCCTCAATGGAAGGTGCTGTGCTGAGCGGCAAACTCTGCGCTGGAGCGGTGGACGGTCAGTGCGATCGACTGAGTGGGATGTTCGAGAAAGAACAATCGGCTCCTGTGGGATAGCTTGAATGCTGAAAGCCATTAAGCAACGTTTGCTTGGAACCTCGGAATCCCGTTCCGAGCGTGTTCAGCGTTTGTCGCGAACCTGGATTTTAGTTGTTGCTAC
This sequence comes from Synechococcus sp. WH 7803, assembly GCA_000063505.1. Taxonomy (GTDB): domain Bacteria; phylum Cyanobacteriota; class Cyanobacteriia; order PCC-6307; family Cyanobiaceae; genus Synechococcus_C. Next base: position 2,096,546 of record CT971583.1, on the reverse strand, counting down.
ACTCATCGTTGGATCGGTTGGTTATACCTATGTGCGCTTGCGCGAACGCACGCAACAATATTTTCTGGAAAGAACCGATCAACTCATTCGCTCAACAGCAGCACAGCTTGATCTGGTTGACTCTTTCTACCGGAGTCTTACAGAAGCTGACATTAGTTTTATCTTTGCCACGTTGAGTGATGGTCAAACCGCTTCGCCGCGGTCTGACGAACAGTCGCGTGAGTTAATTCTTGATTCGTTGAAGGAGTTCGAGGATGGTTCTTCTCAGAGAGTGGACCGAGTCTTTGACATGCTCGATGACAGTCTCGGTGCTCAGGCAACATTATTCCTGATTCGAAACGGAGAGTTTGTTCGCGTCAAAACAACTGTGCGTAAGCAGAGTGGTGAATTGGCGCAAGGAACAGTTCTAAATATAGACGGAAAGGTAAAACCTCTGCTGCTGCAGGGTAAAGAATCCTACGGGATTGAATATCTATTTGGCAGGCCTTACATCACTCAATATAAACCAATTGAAGATCGTAAAAACAATGTTATTGGCGCTGTGGGGGTCGGTTATCCCTTGGAGGAGCTTCGCGATGTTGGGCAAGTGATCCAAACATCAGCGGTTGGATCTCTTGGATTTCTGACTCTTGTTGACGATAAAGGGGACATTGTCTACCTCACGGTCGGTAAGCCGCGTGAAAAGATTCAATCCATTATTGATCAATCAAGGCAAAGCAACAATCAGCAGATGCTGGTTGATGGATTTGAGATACAACAGTATCCATTCGAGCGCTGGGGCTTTCAGATTTATGTTGGCTCTAAAGTATCTGAAATTAATGATTTGGCTGCTCGCATTGTTTTTGTATCGATGGCGCCAATCACTCTTATTTTGTTACTGGTAATTTTGGTTACTGTGTTTTTCGAGAGGCGACTGAAAATGACGTTACTTGAGGCGGAGAAGCTCCGTCTCGAGGCAGAACATCAAAGTATGCGCGCCCACCGAGCAAAGAAAACAGCATTCCTAGCGAGTAAGGCAAAAAGTGAGTTTTTGGCGAATATGAGCCATGAGCTCCGTACACCGATGAATGCGATTATTGGCTACAGCGAAATGCTGATCGAAGAGTCAGAGGAGTTAGAGCCGAGCGATTTTGTTGTTGACCTGGAAAAAATATTGTCCTCGGGACGTCATCTTTTGGGATTGATCAATGGCGTTCTTGATCTTTCGAAAATCGAGGCTGGAAAAATGACTGTTTACAATGAAAGTTTTTCGATTAATAAAGTTTTAGATGATGTGTGCGCGACGGCTGAGCCTCTTGCTCAAAAAAATAAGAATCAATTTGTTTGTGAGAGACCTTCTCGAGATGATGATATGGCTTTTCTGGATGTTACAAAGGTGCGTCAGTCTCTTATCAATCTTATCGGTAATGCTTGTAAGTTCACTGAGAACGGTTCAGTACGCTTGTCTTGCAGGCTTTTGAACTCTGAAGCTGGTATTCCTCAGGTTTCGTTCTCAGTCATCGATACTGGAATCGGGATGTCAGAGAAACAGCAAGCAAAGTTGTTTAGTGATTTTAGTCAAGCAGATGCAAGTACAACACGCCAATATGGAGGTACTGGACTTGGCTTGTCCCTGAGTAGGAAACTCAGTCGCTTAATGGGTGGTGATATCAGTGTACAAAGTTCGTTAGGTGTGGGTAGCACCTTTACGATGATTCTCCCACGTTATGCATCATCTGAAGTCTCTGAAGAGACCTCCGATACCCATGCTTCTACAGAGCAAACTCAAGGTAGCTCGCAAAGTGCTGAGACTAGTTCCTCATCAGTAAGCCGTGGAAAAATTGTCGTTGCTGATGATGATCAAGATTCCATGGATTTGATTAAGCGTTTTTTGAAAAAAAATAATTTTGAGGTTTTTGGTGTTCCCAACGGAGAAGCTGGTTTCGAGTCGATCGTCAGCATTCAGCCTGATGCTTTGATCGTAGATATCAATACGTCAAGATCAGATGAATGGAATGTTCTTGCAATGGTAAAGAGTGATCGAAAGTTATCTTCATTGCCGGTTGTGGTTGTCAGCCGGGATGACACGCAGAAATTGTCAGCGATGCTCGGTGCCGCTGGTTGCTTACAGAAACCGATCGATTGGGATCGATTGGAGTCAATTTTAAATCGTGTGAGCATCAGCCACAAGGCGAATCATTTAGATATCGCCTTGCTGCAAAATTGCTCTGATCTCGGTTTGAAGATTCAAGAAAAGCTTGAGTCGCTTGAAAATATTCCATGCCAGCTCACGATCGAGCAGGAACCAGGCGCAATGGAGGCATCTGTTTTAAAGCACTGTCCACATCTCATGATCGTGGATATGACTTACCGCCTTGAGCCAACAATGTTGATGATTGAGCGCATCCGCAAACATTACAACGCACGAGAATTGCCGCTTGTTGCTATTTCTTCAAACAATTTATCGCTTGATGTTCTCACAAGGTTGGATGCGGTAGGTACGCGTTGGCTTCCATTAACCAATGATAGTGTTCATGTGCTTATCTCTGTTATTGAAGAACTCATCACGCTCTCGACCGAGGTACCATCGACACCATGACAGTGATCTTGCTGGTTGAAGACAACGAGTTGAACCGCGATATGCTGTCGCGTCGGCTCACTCGTAAGGGTTTTACAGTTGAGATGGCGTTCGATGGCGCTGCTGCCATCGAACGTGCCAATGCGCTGCAGCCTGATTTGATTTTGATGGACATCGGTTTGCCAGTGATCGATGGATTCGATGCAACGCGACGATTAAAAGATGATCCCCAAACCCAAGCTATCCCAGTCATTGCGCTGACGGCTCACGCCATGATGCAAGACCGTGAAGCCTGCCTCAGTGCTGGGTGTGATGATTTTGATACCAAGCCAATCGATTTACCCCGTTTGCTTGAGAAAATCAACAACCTGTTGGAAAGGAGTGCTTCATAATGTCAGATCATTCCATTTCTGAAGAAACAAATCTAAGGCTCCTACGCCACGACCTTTATAATCCGATCAACCAAATTGTTGGTTATAGCGAGCTTTTAACTGAAGAACTGGAAGCAGGAGAAGATCTCGCGACAGAAGACCTATCTAAGATTAAGGACTCCGCACTTGTTTTGTTGGAGATGATCCGCAGCCGATTAACACCTCAGGAATTAAAAGCTGAAAAGCACTCTTCGACAGAAGAAAAGTCGTCAGGTTCTGTCGTTCAGCTCAAAACTAATCACACTAACAAAGAGCATTTGCGCCAGTCAGATCGTCTGGCTGGTCGAAAAGGAAGGGTATTGGTGGTTGATGACAATGCAAGCAATCGAGATTTGCTTGTTGCTGCACTATCACGGCAAGGCCACGTCGTTTCAACGGCTGAAGATGGTGAGATCGCGGTGAGTAGTGTTAAAGAGAAGCCATTCGATCTGATTCTTTTAGATGTGCAGATGCCTCGCCTCAATGGAGAACAGGTCTTGGAGTATTTAAAAGCCAATGATCAATTCTCTATGATTCCAGTGATCATGATCTCTGGATTGGATGATATCGATGTGGTGATCCGTTGTATTGATTGTGGCGCTGATGATTACTTGCCGAAGCCCTGCAACCTCACATTGCTGCGAGCACGGGTTGACTCATCACTGGAAAAGAAATTCCGTTATGACGACGACTTAACGCTTTACGAGAACCTTAAGGAGGCGCAATCACGTGTACGCGCTCAAATTGATCAAGCGCAGTCAGTGATCAGTCAATTGTCGGCTACGTCCAGCCATGATCCCAACGTGACGCGCTTGCTCAGCCATGTGTCTGAGATTGCGTCAGTGCTAGTCGACAATGACACAGCGCTGCATGTGACAATCCAGAAGCTAGAGGTTAAGATCAGCCGTCAATCCGTTGTTTCGCAGGTCAAGGCCATCACCAGCGATCCTGCTTTCCAGTCCCTCTCCGACCGTGCGCGGTTGATGCGCCAACGGCGTCAGCAGCTGGGTGCTTGACGATGGGTGTTACCTCATCTCTCTCTTCGGTTGTGCCTGAGACCACCCCTCTTTCTTTGAAGGAGGCTTTCGAGCGCTGTCGCGCAGAAACCGAAGAATGGGCCAAAACCTTTTACCTCGGCACAATGCTGATGCCGCTGGAGAAACGGCAAGCAATCTGGGCGATTTACGTCTGGTGCAGACGCACAGACGAAATTATGGATAGCACTGAGGCTCTCTCTAAGCCAAAAGAACAATTGTTGGATGAATTAGATGCTTGGGAGCTGCACACTCGAGCAATGTTTAAAGGTCATATTGAGACATGGCTTGACAAAGTCATGGTGGATACAATTCAACGTTATTCTCAGCCGCTTCAGCCCTATCTCGACATGATCGAGGGCATGCGCATGGATCTAACTAATCTGCGCTATAAGACTTTTTCAGACCTTCAATTGTATTGTTATCGCGTTGCAGGCACTGTTGGTTTGATGTCTGAGCAGGTGATGGGAATTGATGATTCTTACACCTCGGCACCTTGGAGTGAAGAAGCAGAGACGTCTGGGGCGGCCGTTGCATTGGGTATTGCCAATCAACTCACTAATATTCTTCGCGATGTTGGTGAAGATCGCCAGCGAGGCAGAATTTATTTGCCAATGGATGAAATTAATGACTTTGGCTACTCCGAGGCAGAGCTCCTTGACGGTGTCTTGAATGATCAATGGCGAAAGTTGATGGCTTTTCAGATCCATCGTGCGCGAGAGTGGTTCAAGCGCTCTGAATCTGGAGTGCGTTTTCTGGCACCCGATGCTCGCTGGCCTGTTTGGACTTCCTTGCGACTGTATCGTGGAATTCTATCGAGAATTGAAGACAATGATTATGATGTCTTCAACTATCGTGCCTTTGTTCCGCGATATCGCAAATTAATTGACTTGCCGCTTTCGTTCATTCTCTCGCAATCAAAATGAGACTTTTACGTTTAAAGCTAATCGCTTATCTGTCCGCAATTAGTGCAGGAGTGCTTCTGTGCGAGGGCTTAAACACCGACATTGTTCGTGCCGACGATGAGCGTCCATCTGCTGCCTCCATTGAGGCGATAACGAAGTCTTGGCCAGTGAGCCGTCAGTTGCCTCAGCCCCAGCCAGCGTCCATACCCGAGGAGACTCTGAAAAGTCTCGACATGCCAACAGCTGTTCGCTTGGCTGAAGAGAGAAATCCCGTCATTCTTGAAAATCTTCAGTCATTCAAGGCTGCGCAAGATTCCTTGGGCTCTGATTTTGCGACGTGGTGGCCAGTTTTAAGTTTTAACTTCAATTTTGGTAATTATAATCAAAATTCTTATTACAATTATGCTGGCGCAAACAGTGGAATTGACACTTCAATCTATTCTGAGTATGGCGCTTCTGCGAGTGAATTGCCCTCCTATTTATTCGCGCGATCTTACACGAGCAGTTTCCTTCAGGGAGTTCAAACACTTGATTTGAACTGGAAGATCTATGACCCGGCTCGGCAGCCTCAGATCTGGAAAGGTAAGTATCTCGTGAAAGAAGCGGGCAGTGATTACATCATTTCACGCCGCGACTACGCGTTGCAAACGCAACAAGCTTACGTACGCTTGCAGAAGTTTCTGGCCTCCATCCTGACGAGTGAGCAGCTTGTTGAGAATGATTTGTTGCTTCTCAATCTTGCTAAATCAAGAAAAAAACTTGGCGTTTCATCCGAGCTTGATGTAGCCAAGCAGTTAACGGTCTTGAGAACTGATCAGGTTAATCTCGTTAATTCGAAAAGTGACTCGATGGTTGCGCAGGCTGAGCTTGCTGCGTTGCTGAATGATCCAAAAGCAAGCACGATCAAGCCCAGCGAAGCACTCAGTCCACTGGGCTCTTGGCAGGAGTCTCTTGATAAAACGATCGAATCAGCTCTCGACTATCGTCAGATTATTGTCAAGAATCTTTCGATTGCTCAGCAAAATGAATTGCAGGCTCAGATTGATTTAGCTATTTATCGGCCTACAATTGAACTTGTCAATTCTCTCTATTGGACTAAGAATTTAGGTTTTCCGAGTTCTGGTTCTCCCTGGATCATTGAAACGGGTCGCAGTGACCTTTGGAATTCCGAATCCGTCATTCAAGTGACGTTGACTGGATTTGATGGTGGACGCGCCCGTATGGATGCCTCCGCCTCTCGCAAGCGTGCAAAATCAGCTCAAGCTGCGGCGCAGCAATCAATCAATTCTGTGATTGAAGAGGTCAGAGAGTACTTTTCTGAGTCCGTCGAAGGTCGCGAGGCTGTCATCGTGGCGTCTCAAAGAGTTCAAGCAGCATCAACTGCTTTAAAGCTGCAATCACTTCGTTTCAATGCAGGCTACGGAACCATTACTGATGTTGTTCAGTCGCAGCAGGATTTGACGCAAGCTGTTGAGTCGTATATTTCACAGCTTTCCAATTACAATCTTGCTCTTGTTAATCTTTCGCGGGCCAGCGGGCTCTCCTTTGCAGAGGATTCAAACCTGATTCAACAAGTTGGTAATCCTTTGTCTGAGTTGGGGCTCACATCAATTCTGCGTAGGGCTCAGAGCTCGTTCGACTCCGATCGTTGAAGCAGCATGATTTTTCAGAGGTTGCCGGTTAACCTGTTCTGAAGTTAGCCCTCACTGTCTTCGAAGAGGTACTCCATGACGCAGATCATTGCTGTTCACTCGTTTAGAGGGGGTACGGGGAAATCCAATCTCACGGCGAATCTGGCTGCAAGTCTTGGGCTTCAAGGCAAGCGGGTGGCTGTTTTTGATACGGACCTGGCTTCTCCTGGTGTGCATGTTCTCTTCGGGTACACGCATGAGGGCGAGAGCCTTTGCCTGAACGATTTTCTTCAGGAAGACGCAGCAATTAAGGACTGTGTTCACGAAGTTACGCCCGCTCCCGTCAAGGCCGCAAAGGGGCATGTGTTCCTCGCTCCGGCTTCAATGGATAGCGATCGAATTGCTCGTCTGCTTCGTGAGGGATATCAGGTTGAGAAGTTGAATGATGCAATTTTTGCTCTAGCCGATGCGCTCAGTCTTGATTATGTGATTGTCGATACCCATCCTGGTATTAATGAAGAGACATTGCTTTCGGCAGCCATTGCCGATTATTTGGTGATGGTGATGCGTCCAGACAGCCAAGATTATCTGGGTACTGCTGTCGCCATTGAGGTCGCACAGCGATTGGACGTTGCGAATATTCAGCTCGTGATGAATAAATTACCCAGCCAATTCAGTCGAGACGAAGTTCGTCTGCGAATGCAGGAAAGTTATGAGGTCAGTATTGGGTCGATTCTGCCACTGAGTGAAGATTTGCTGACCCTCGCCAGTGGTGGTCTTGCCGTGCTCGAATTCCCGAATCACACCTGGTCAACGGCAGTTAGAGAGTTGGCCCAAGCTCTCCTAGAAGCATCTCCTTCTGCATGACTGAAGGGTCATTCCCCAACCTCGAGGCTCTGCCCCGCGGTCCTCTCACCATGGCCCTGATGGTTCAACTGGAGCCCCCTCCTCTCCGTCGGCTGTTGAAAAAGGGCCTGCGCCGTGGTCTCTCCACTGCCGAACTTCGCCAATGTCTTGACGCTGATTGGGGTCTGGCTTTAGAGAGCGAGTCTGCATCCAGCCTTCTCAAGGCGTTGCAGGATCGGCGCTGGTTCATATCCTCTGCGGACGCCGACGTCTGGAAAACCCATCTCGGTTCTTAAACCCTCATCACCATGCAGCTGACTCGCTCCTGGTACGTCGTCGAGCATTCATCCGCGGTTCCTGCGGGGTCTGTGCGCCGTCTCGATTTTCATGGTCAGGCCTTTGCGATCTGGAGAGCCCTCGACGGCACGCTCTCAGTCGTTTCTGATCGCTGCCCCCACAAGGGAGCCAGCCTCAGCGCAGGACGCGTTGGTGAGGAGGGCTTGGCCTGTCCATATCACGGCTGGTGTTTTCAGTCGGATGGCCACTGCGCCAAGATTCCCGCCCAGGACAGCGCGCAAGCCATCCCCCGGCGGGCTCAAGCGTTCTCATTACCATGCCGTGAGTCCGTTGGATTCATTTGGATCTGGTGGGACCCCAGCGCAGAGTCCTCTGCTGAGGACTTGCCCCCCTTGCCGACGGTTGGTCCCGTTCCAGAGGATGACGATCGCGGCTGGCGAGCGCTGGAAGGCTCTGTGGAATGGAATGCCCACTGGCTGCGTGTGCTCGAGGCCTTCATGGATCTCACCCATGCGCCGTTTGTGCACAGCGGCAGCTTTGGGGCGATGGCTCCGGACCAGCTGATGCCCGTTGAGCAGTGGGCCAAGGATGACAGTGTCTATGAGAGGGTTCTGGCCCCCCGTGACCGTCACTACCGCGCTGACCAGGGTCGCGGATTGCGTGCTTGGTTCAACCAAGGTGATGACCAGTCATCCTCCGTTTCCTCTGATGACGGCGGAGAACAGCACATTCAGCTCTGGCTGGCGAATGTGTCTCTGGTTCGCGTGGTTTTTGGTGATTTTCAGATCTCGCTGCTCACGGCCCACGTTCCAGTTGATGGGACCAAAACCCGTAATCTCTGGCGTCATTTCCGTTCCTTCTTGCGCAGCCCCTTGGCTGACAGCAATGCGCGTGGACGGGTCGACCGTTTCATGGCCGAGGACCAGGGCACGGTCGAGACCCTCAGGCCTCTGATCCCTGATCTCGATGGCCATGGCGATCTCCTTGTCGCCAGTGATGTTTCCACGCTTGCCCTCCGCCGCATGTTGAGAGAGAAGCGTGATGCCGGACTCTTCCGGTAGGGACTCTTGTTGCTGTTTTCCCCCACTGTTACTGCAAATCATGGCCTCTTCTCTTCCGATCGAAGCCCTTGACCATGTCGCTCTTACCGTGAGTGATCCTCAGCGCTCCATGCGCTGGTACGAGACCATGCTCGGCTTTAAGCCCGCTGCCATGGAGGGGCTTCAGCAGGGCCCCCCTTTCCTTCTTCGCGTTGCCGAGGGCAACTATCTGAATCTGTTCCCTGCAGACAGCGCTGAGCTCAAGCCTGTGCCCGATCACAGCACCGTGGCGATGCGTCATGTGGCCTTCCGCATCACCTACGCCTGCCTCGACGATGTTCAGAAGAAGCTGGAATCCCAGGGTCTCGCGATCACTGCTTTTGACTACGGGCCCCGCTGCCGTGCTCTGTTTCTGTCAGATCCTGACGGTCACCAAATCGAGTTGATCGGTTATGCCGAAGGGGTGTTTACAGCCTGAGATTCAGCCGGCAGCCGTGGCATTGAGGCCAACAGCCCAACGGCGATCAAGACCAAAACCGCCTGGGTTTGGAAGGTGGCTCCGTAGCCTGCTGACTCGTACATTTGTCCGGCAAGCAGAGGACCGATCAGAGAGGTCAGACTCACCACGGACTGCGTCATTCCCCCAAGGACACCCTGCTGGCTTTCGTTGACGCAAAGCGACATGGCTGATCGAAGACCAGGGGTGCTGAGTCCGACGCCCCCGGCGAACAGGAATTGGGTCACGTACAGTTCGCGGCCCTCGCTGATCACGGACACGCCCAACATGGCAACGGCCACCAGGCTGAGCCCGATAATCGAGAGCTTGTCGGGACGAATCGCCTTGAGGAGGCGAGGCAGCAGGGCGCCTTGCACAACAACGGCAACCACGCCCACATACACAAGCACCAAGGACGTGGGTTGGGGGCCCCAGTTGAACCGTTCTTTGGCTGCCAACACGAAGATGCCCGAGAAGGCGCTGAAGCCCAGATAGAAAAGGAAATAGATGCTGATGAGCTTTTTTAAACGGTGGTTGCCTTGGGTCAACAGGGGGTTTTTCGTTTTTTCTGTGGACGCTTCGGGTTGATTCGATCTCGTCGTCTTCGGAAGATAAAGGCGAATCAAAACAACATTCAGCAAGCAAAAAGCTGATGCCACCACAAACGGAAAGCGTGGATCAATGGCCCCGAGTGCTCCACCGATTCCAGGTCCGATGATGAAGCCGAGGCCGAGGGCTGCACCGATCGCACCGAAGCCAACGGTGCGCTGATTTCGATCTTCGACGGTGTCAGCGACCAGAGCCTGGGAGATTGCGAACACGCCAGAGGAGGCGCCATTCAAGGCGGAAAACAGCAGCAGGATCAGAAGCGAGGTGGAGAGTGCCTGACCAATCAGGGCGATGGCACTGATCGCCACGGTGACCGTCAGAACACTGCGTCGACCCCAGCGGTCCGACAATCGTCCAATCAGTGGAGCTCCGAGAAATTGCAAGCCTGAGTACGTCGCCGTCACGCTGGTCACAGCGATGGCGTTAAAGGAGCCAGTGAGCTCATTCACGAAAAACGGCACCACTGGAAGCAGCAGGCCGAAACTGGCGGCATCCACTGCCACCACGAGGCAGAGGACGAGAAGGATTTTCTTGTTCAAGAGTTCAGCTCCGCGGAGGAACGGCCATTGGTGTTGAGCATTCTCTGCAGGATGGGATTGACCTGATCAGGGCCTTCATCGTGCGGGCAGTGACCCAGGGATGGGAGGGTCGCGAGTTCATGAACGGACGCAAAGCGCGTCCATTGCTGAGCTTGGCTGAGTGGCTCCCAGGGATCGGCTTCTCCCCAGATCATCCCCACCGGTGTTTTGATTCGTTCAAGCACCTCGGGGGCAAGGTGGTCGTTAAAGAGGTTAATGAAACCGCGAAAGGATTCAGTCGCTCCAGGGCTGCGTGCGGCCCGGTGCAAAACCTCCACCAGGGTGTCGTCCACGCAAGCGCCGGTGGGGTACGCCAACTTCAAAACTTTTCGGATCACTCCGGGCCTGGCCAGGCTCATAAAGAGCGAGCGTGTCACCCAGCGTTGCCGCACGAGTTGTTTGAGCAGTGGCCGACCAAGGGCCCTGAAAGGTGGTTGTTCCGAAACGCGTTTGTCGTCGATGGCCCGTTGTGCACAGTCGATCAGAACGACCATGGCTGCAGGCTTCTGGCGTTCTTCAAGGATTTCGGCGGCGCGCAGCGCCACCACACCACCAATCGAATTGCCAATCAGAGAAACATCAACGATTCCATGGTTGTCGATGAAATCAACCACCTGATTGGCCCAGAGGTCGATGCTGTACACCACTCCTTCAGGATTGGGGGGCTCACCCTGAAGGATCGACTGGGGCTTGTTACTCATGCCAAAGCCGAGCAAGTCGAGAGCGACAACGTGGTGATCCCCCGTCAGGGCAGGCACGGTATGGCGCCAGTGTTCCTTGCAGGCTCCAAACCCGTGAATAAGAAGCGCCGTGCTTTCACCGTCTCGGCGGTCTGTCTCGATCCAGCTGATCCTGTGGTTGTTCCAACTCCCCTGCTTGATCCAGTGATCAGGGAAGACTGCTGCACTGGCACTGGCGGTCACGGTTGGGACTTCGATGCGGCTCAGTGAGTCTGCACGATATTGCCGTTGGATTCAGTCCAGGCTTTGACGCGACCATCCTCAATGGCCCAGATGCGGTCAGCGTCATTGAGCAGTCTGAGGTCGTGGGTCACAAGAAGTACCGCACTGCCACGATCGCGGCAGAGGTTGCCGAGTAGTTCGACCACGTCCTGACCAGAGCGGCTGTCGAGGGACGCTGTTGGTTCATCGGCAAGCACCAATTCTGGTTCGGGAGCGAGGGCTCTGGCGATGGCCACACGCTGACGCTGACCTCCGGAGAGTTCTTCTGGGAAATGATGCAACCGATGGCTTAGGCCAACGGCCTCCAGCAAAGCCATGGCTTTCTCGCGGCGGGCTTGAGGGTTCGGTTCCGTGAGCTGGAGCAGAATTTGCACGTTCTGGAGCACGGTCAGTGACGACACCAGGTTGTGGCTCTGGAAGATGAAGCCAATCCTGCGACGTGTCTGCATCAGGACCGTTTCATTCGCTCCGTTCAGTTCCTGACCAAGAACCTGAATGGATCCCTCCTCCACCGAACGGAGGGCTCCGATCAGCGTGAGAAGGGTGCTCTTCCCACTGCCTGAGGGGCCAACCAAGAGAGTGATTTCACCACGACGAACGTCGAATGTCAGATCATGCAGAATTTGCGTGCGCAGCTCGCCTTTGCCATAGCTGTGACAAAGGTTCTCCGTTCTGATGACGGGTGAATTGGGAGAGGAGTTCTGCATAAAAGTCAGAAAACGGATGCCGGATCTGCATCACGCAGCTTGCGGATTGCAATTGCGGAGGCGATGGCGCAAACGCTGATCGTGAGAGCCCCAACGAGGAGGGATTTGTCGGCGGTCATCTGCAGTTGGATGCCAGACACTGCCGTTAGAGCTGCATAGAGAATGGCGCTGAGAATTGTGGCTGGGATGAAGGCGGATGCGCCGAGGAGAACGGCTTCCTGAATAACAACAATTAAAATAAATTGATCAGAAAATCCCATGGCTTTCAGGGTGGCGTACTCCTTGAGATGGTCGCTGACATCGGTGTAAAGCACTTGATAAACCACAACCCCTCCCACCAGAAGTCCCATAATTGTCCCGAAGCCGAAAATAACGCCAAATGATGAAACGTTATTCCAGTAATCTCTTTCTTGCGTAATCAGTTCGGGCTTGGTCAAGACTTGAAGCTCATTACCGTAGAGCGATCTCAGATCTCTTTGAATTCTCGGAATCTCGGATGGATTGTCAACGCGGATCAATCCCAGTGAAATTTCGCCCAGATTGATTTGTCTGGATGCAAGTTGTAGAGCAGTTGCCTGGCTGCCAATCAAATTGCTGTCGGCAACGAAGGTTGAGCCAAGCTTGAACAATCCTTTGATTCGAAAGGTTTTTTCAAAGTTCGACAAGATCATGTCGAGTGGGCCATCGGCTTTAAATGTTTTGCCAACAGGGCCTGTTTTGATTGCGATGCCAAGGGTGTCGAAGAGGACAAAGCCCGGTGTTTTGAGTTGATCGCTTTGCGCGTTGATCTCAGGAACATTCAAGACCGTGAGATCGGGGTCATAGCCAATCATCCTTAGTGATGTTGGCTTGACTCCGCCAAGTTGTTGAGCATTAATATTGGCGATGTAGAGAGGAATGGTTTCCTTGATGCCGCGCAGTCCCAGAGCTTGAAACAGTTGGGATTGCGGGAACTGTTGGTAACTGCCGCTATTAACGGTTGCGGGGCTGATCAGAACAAGGTCTGTGTCGAGCGCGTTGTAAAAAGTGGTGGCGCTTTTCAGCAGACCGGACTGAAAGCCAAGCTGCATGTACATCAGCAAGGCCGCAAAACCGATGCCGGTGACGGCCACCAGGTAACGAACTGGTTGACGCTTCAGCTGAAGCCATGCCAGAGGCAGGTCGTGCCAATTCAGCCGAGATGTCCATCCCCCTCCGCGTCTCATGGCTCGAAGCGCGCCGTCACATTGAGGCCACTGAGGCGATCCAGCTGCAGATCAGGGTTGGGCGCGAGATCGAGTTTCACAAGCACCACTCGCGCATTGACATCGTTATTGGCTGCCACCGCGAACAGATCACGCTCGGACACTTTGCCGATGATGGATTTGAGTGTGCCCTGCACTGTTCCGGGAAACCCTCCTGTTTCAGCGGTGATCGAGGCCTTTTGTCCGATCCGCAAGCGCTCAACGTCAGTTTGGAACACTTGAACCCATGCTTGCATCGAGCCGGTGCGGCCAATCACTGCAAGTCCTTCCTCGCTCTCTTTCATGCCTGGCCAGCTGTAAATCCTGATCAGGCGACCATCTAGTGGTGAGCGAACCTCTGCAGCTTTCAGCTGACTTTTGGCCTGCACGAGCGAGGCGCGTGCTGCCTCGACGTCAGCCTGCTTTTCCAAAATGCTCGCCGTTGTTTTGGCGAGCTCCTCTTCGGAGATGGCGCCTCCCTGGAACAGCTCCTTGCCTCGGCTTTGACTGATCTTGAGAAAAGGAAGCAACGCTCCCGTGCTCTGAAGCTTGGACTGGGCCTGTACGACGGCGGCCTGAAGCTCCTGAAAGCTGCTGAGCCTCACAAGAACTTGACCCTTGCGGATCGGCTCACCCTCCCCTGCAAACCACTCCTTAACCACCTCGTTCCCCCCAGCCGTTCCTGCTGGAATGGAGATTGGAACAAGCCCCCCTGTGGGCATCAGGCGCCCGAGAGCCGTGACCTGCTGAGGACGACTCACAACAGCTTTAGGGACTGGCTTGGGTTTGAAGACGTTCCAGCCGATGGCGCCAGCGGCAACCACTCCAAGGGCGATCAACGTGCCGCGGATGACGCCGCGTCTTGCGGGCTGCTCTGTCATCGTTGACACATGGGTGTTTACTGGCGCTGCACCTTAATGCATGTGCGGATAAGGTGGTCGCAATTTCCGTGACAACCCGTGCGTCGATTTGCGGTTCAACAGGGCGATTACATCTACAGGGCTGATCAAGACAGCGCTTCGATTTACCTCGTTAAATCCGGATCGGTAGAAATCACCACCCTGTATCCGGAAACCGGAGAAGGTGTGGACGAGACCCATGGTCCTGGTCACGTTTTCGGAGAAGTTGAGATCATCGACAGCCGACCTCGGATCGCCAATGCCCGCGCAGCACGGTCCTCCCAGATCGTGGAGATCCCCAAGGAGGAGCTCATGGAAATCCTTTACGAGAAGCCTGAAAAGAGCCTGATTCTTGGTAAGTCCACATTTGAGCATCTGCGCTCTCTTTATGACGATGCCTCGATTGATTCAGATCTCGAGCGCCTGCGAGAGGAAATGCATGTGAACATTCGCGATGCGGTCGTCGCCCACGAATCCAGGGTCCTCAAGAGCCACAATGGAATGGCTGCGATCGCAGTGCCAATTATTTTGCTGGTCGTCCTGGCTGTGGGCGCCTATTGGTTCTTCCACAGGGGCTAAGCCCAGCCCAGTTCGGCGTAACCGAGTTTTATTTCCTTTCCCTTTGAACCCTTCCTCCCATGTCAAGAAAACAAGCGGACAGCGAAATCGATCAAGCGATGGATTCCTTCAGGTCTGAAATGAAGGACGCCATCGACGAAGGTGTGGACGATCATGAAGCCAATATGACAAAAATGGGATTTTTGTTTCTTGGTATTTTTGCAAGCGTGATCGCGATTGCAGCTTTCCTGCCCTAGCAGCCTGGCTTTGGTTGTTTTAAACGCAAAAAAAAAGAGGCCCAATTGGACCTCTTTTTTATGTTTGACCTTGTGGAAATCTCAAACGGCAGTTTTTTGATTGCCAAGTAAGTCTTTTAATTTCGCCAGTTCGCCTGCCCAGCGGGGATCGGGGCCATCCTCAGCTTTGGCATCGCTGTGAACCACCTTGTTGACAGCTTTGCGGGCTGAACCGGGAGCGTGGCCTCCTCCATTTTGTCCGGCACGGCGACCACCACCGCCACCATTGTTGTCACGACGTTCAGAGCGCTCGACGCGCAGGCTGTTGCCGTTGAACTCCTTGCCGTTGAACTGTTCGATCACGGCATCGGCGACCTTTTCATCGTCGATGTTGGCGAAACCGAACCCGCGGCATGCTCCAGTCTCCCTGTCAAAGACCGCTTTGAAGCGAACGCCTTCTCCCACGCTGGTGAGCTGAGCTTCAAGCTCTTTGCTTTCAAAATTCTGCGGCAAATTGCCGATGTAAAGACGCACGCTCATGAAACGGGGAAGAAAAACGGAAAACTGCGTGTCAGGCCGATCGTTGTCGTCGCTGCCATGGCAGTTAATCACAGCGCCTGCTCAACTCGCTTGTCGAAGGAGGCCGGTGGAGCCATCGGCGGGCCTCGTCGAGGGCCTGCTCACGGGATGAAACACGACCATAGGCGCGCGCGGTCGTGAGGTGCAGGATCAAGGCACCGAGTATTGGGCCCGGATTGAGAGAGAGCTCGCTCTGGAGGGTGTCCCCATCCAAGGGGGAACGGGGATGGAACAACGGGTCCTCCGGGTTCCTCCATTGCTGCATCCATCGGTCTCTGTGCTGCTCTGGCCAACACAAAACCAGGGCTGGAAGATCAGCCTCAAGGTCTTGGTGCAAGCGCAGCCTTTCCATCTCATCCAAGCTGCTGCTGTCCCCATGAGCGCAGCGCTCCTGCCATTGGCGCAGCTTGGCGCAACGTTGAATCTGTCGTCGGCTGAAGCGCAGGGACCTCAGTCCTGAATCGCTGAGTAGGGCGGTGAGCCGAGCCAGAGGCAGGGCCAGGCTCTGCTCTTCCAAGGTCATGGAGGAGGCTGCGCGCAGTGGTTGGCTTGCGTTGACGTGCGAGTGCTGCCAACCGGGCGCACTCCATGGCTTGAGAAGGTCCAGGGACTGCAGGAGCGTGATCGCCGCATCGGCAGCAGGAGCGGCCACGAGTCTCAGTAATTCGGCCTGAATGCGTTCCGGGGCCGAACGCGTCAGCAATGCACCATTGGCTTTCACCATGGCCAAGGTGTCGGTATCAATGCGCATCTCCAGTTCGGCCATCAAGCGAAGTGCGCGCAGCAGGCGCAAGGGGTCGTCGCGAAGATTGCTTTCCCGGATGGCACAGATCAGCCCGTCTTGAAGATCTTGAAGTCCTCCTGTGGGATCGATCAGTTGCTGGGGGTGCGACAGGCTCAGCGCAATGGCGTTGAGTCTGAAATCCCTACGGAACAGATCCTCGGTGAGGTCTTCCCCCTCAAGCCTGGCGAAGTCGATCGTCCAGCCTTTCAGCACCAGCCGAGCCATCTGCCGCTGCTCGTCCAGCACCACGCACGCGCCACCGTGCTCCCTCGCCAAGCGTTGGACGGTGCCCAGCACCGCACCCGGAACCACCAGGTCAAGATCCGGACATGGAGGCAATCGATTCAGCAATCCGTCACGAACCGCTCCGCCCACCAGAACTGCCCCTTCAGGGAGCTGAGAGGGCTTGAGGGGCCATCGCTCCGGTTCGAGTCGGCGCCAGAGCAGATCAGTCAGTTGCTCTGGGCTCACCGTCAAAATGGAGTCCGCACTGGAACCATTGGGCATGTGCATCTGTGTGGACTGCCGCTGGGTCGATCGTTGTCAGGCCTATCACGCGGTCGAGCGTCAGCATGGTGCTGCCCATCTCTGTGAGGCCCCGCCGATGAAGCCTGTTGAGCCCAGGATTCACATCAGTGTGCAGGATCTCCCCCACGGGCAGGTCGGCGTTGAGTGGGATGTGCGCGCCTGCGGAAGCTTCAGCCTCGATCAAGGACGATGGGCGCGCCTGCGCCCTGGTGAGGAGGTGCCTCAATGAGCGACTGGCTGCTGGCCCTGCATAGCTCAACGGACACCCTGGGCATCGCGGTGGTGTCTGCCCAAGCACCCCTGAGCGCGGCTCAGGTTGTCTGCCGTCCCATGGGGCGTGCGCTGACGAATGCGCTGCCCTCCGTGTTGGACGAGATCTTGCCCGCGTCCGAGTGGCCTGGGATCCGTCGCCTCGCTGTGGCGACTGGGCCCGGGGGGTTCACAGGAACCCGGCTCACGGTCGTGCTGGCTCGCACGTTGGCTCAGCAGCTCCAATGTCCCCTCGATGGGGTGAGCAGCTTTGCGCTGATGGCTCCGCGCCTTCAGCTGACGCTTCCCGCCCCACAGCGTGGAGAACCGTTCTCCATCATTCAGGATCTACCTCGGCGCGGCCGGGTTGCAGGTCGCTATCAGGTGCGCGACGGCTGGAATCAAGACAACGCAACCTGCGCAGACCTTGATTTCAGGGAGTTGCAGCATCCTGCGCTGCTTCAAGCGGCAGATCAGCCGGCTCCAGCGCTGACCATGGCTGTCGATGTGGCGTGCGATGTGCTGCAGCTGCTGCGCTGTTGCGTGGATCGCCATGCCAGTGACGCTTTGGGGCCCTGGGACTCCGTGCTGCCGATCTACCCCACCTCTCCTGTGGGATCCGTTTGATGGGCCACGGCATCCGCTCCTTTCTGCTGGTGTCAGCGTTGATTGGTGGGGCCGCGATGGCGACGCCCCTGCGGCCTTTTGCTAAGGCAGCGCTCACCCGACAGGACCCGCAACGCATTCTTGTCTTGGGTGGTGATGCCGAACGAGAGCGCATCGGATTACGCCTGGCTCGTCGACTGGCGTTGCCGTTGGTGGTCAGCGGTGGAACCAATCCTGAGTACGCCAGGTGGTTGATGGAGCATGAGGGACTTGGAACCAACGAGGTGCGCCTCGATTACCGGGCCCAGGACACGCTTGGCAATTTCACCTCATTGGTGGATGAGCTGCAGGCTGAGGGGGTTGAGCATGTGCTGTTGGTGACCAGTGAGGATCACTTGCCCCGCGCTTTGCTGGTGGGAGGGGTGGTTGCCGGTAGCCGCGGCATTCGCCTGACGGGCGTGCCGGTGAGTTGTGCTGAGCAGTGCCGCATGGAAAGTATGGGAAAGCGATGGGGTGATGGTTTCAGAGCCTTGGCATGGGTGCTCACGGGCCGTGATCTAAAGCCCTGGGTGCGCAGGCAATGGCCCGGACTGTTTGCTCAGCCCTGATCGAGCAGGGCGTTGATCCTGCGTTGCAGTTCGAGGGTGGCGGCCTCCAGGTCGGGTTTGCGGCGACTGGCAGGGGCAGGGATCGGTTCGCCGATGCGCATTTGCAGGGGCACCAGCCGGGGCCAGCTTCGCCCCGTGCCCAGGGCCCGATGACTGTTCACGATGGCCACGGGCAGTAGCGGTGCTCCTGAGCGAGCGGAGAGCAGGGCCGCTCCGGGCATGGGTTGGTTGACGCGGCCATCGGGCTGGCGCGTTCCATCGAGGAACACGCCAATGGCCCATCCTTCCTGCAGGCGGGCTGTGGCGGTGCGAATGGCCTCACGGTCACTGGCTCCACGGTTCACTGGGTAGGCCCCGCAGGCCCGGATCAGGGGGCCCAGAAGGGGAATCCGGAAGAGTTCCGCCTTCGCCATGAACGCCACCGGGCGCCCCAGGGCGTGCCCCAACAAGGGTGGATCGAGATGGGAGCCATGATTGGCCACCACCACCAAAGGCCCCTGCAAGGGGACTCGCTCGTTCCCATGGGTCTTCCCCCGGAACAGCAGCCGGTAGAGCGGAAACACCAACGCTGCGCTCACAAGCCGGTAGGCGAGACTCGGGCGTGGCGTCAGAACCAGCGGCCCTGGCGCTTGATCCTGCAACTCAAGATTGCTCACGTTCAGAGACCGAGATCGTCGGCTCCAGCGAGCTGAGACAGCGTGATCCCGGGCATGGCGCGTTTGGCCAATCCGCTGAGAACAGCCCCTGGACCGACTTCCACCAGGGTCTCCACCCCGGCTTCGCCCATCGCCAGCATGGTTTCACGCCAGCGGACGCCTGTGATCATCTGGCGGTGCAGGCGGCGCTTGAGTTCAACCGCATCCACGCAAGGGGTGGGATCCGTGTTGCTCAGCACAGGGACGCGCGCATCCTCAAAGGCCAGATCGTTCAAGTGCTGCGAGAAGGCATCCGCCGCGTCTTGCATGAAGGGCGAATGAAAGGCACCCGACACAGCCAGGGGGATCACCCGTTTGCAGGTGAGGGCGTCGCCAACCGCCGCCACAGCGTCAGCTGTGCCTGACAACACCACCTGGGCTGCACTGTTGTCGTTGGCGATCACCACCCCTTCCGTTGCATTGACCAGTTCGTCGAGCTGACTGCGTTCGAATCCGATCACGGCGGCCATGGCTCCGCCGCCAGCGCCGGCCATCAACTCAGACCGGCGTTGCATCAGTTCAAGACCGGTGTCGGCATCGAAGACCCCAGCGGCATAGAGGGCGACCAGTTCACCGAGGCTGTGGCCGGCGACGAGCGCAGGCTCGCGCCCCTGCCGCCGCAACTCATCCACGATCAGCGATTCGACCACGAACAGCGCGGGCTGGGTGTTGCGCGTGTCATTCAAATCAACGGGATCATCCCCGTCTCCAGCCTCGCCGCGACAAATCGCCAGCAGATCACGACCCAGCAGCCTCGACGCCAAGGCGAAGCGCTCTTCGGCGCCAGGGAGGCTGAGCACCGCATCAGCCATTCCGACTTTCTGAGACCCCTGACCAGGAAACACCCAGGCGATCGACATTCTCAACGGCGCAAGCGTTGCTGGAGCCTACGTGGGCCCCTGCCAGCGAAGCAGGGCTGCTCCCCAACTCAGCCCCGCGCCAAAGCCGCTGCTGGCCAGAAGATCGCCGGAGCTGACCCGGCCATCGCGCACCGCTTCGTCGAGCATCAACGGGATGGTGGCTGCCGAGGTGTTCCCGTACGCCGCCAGGTTGCTCAGAACCTTGGCGCCGGGCACCGACAGTCGATCAGCAACGGCATCGAGGATGCGTTGGTTGGCTTGATGGAGCAGGAGCCAATCGAGTTGATCAGCTGAGACGTCACAGCGCTTCAGGAGTGACTGGAGGACGGCAGGGACCTCGCGGACTGCGAACTTGTAGACCTCCTGGCCGTTCATCACGATCGGGCGATACCCCCCGGCACGGTGCTCGGCCCCAGCGATGAGGGGAGCGGACGTGTCATTGGCCGGAAGATTGAGGACCGCACCACGCGCCCCGTCGCTGTGCAGCAGAAAACCAAGAAGTCCGTCCTCATCGCTGGCTTCGAGGACGACGGCTCCAGCGCCATCTCCAAACAGCACGCAGCTGCGGCGATCGTCCCAGTCAACGAAGCGGCTGAGCTGGTCTGCACCGATCACCAGCGCACGGCGCATCGCACCCGTTCGCAGGTACTGCGCTGCGGTGACCAGTGCAAACAGAAAACCGCTGCAAGCGGCGGTGAGATCGAAGGCGACGGCATTGGTCGCGCCGAGTTCGGCCTGCACCCTCGGGGCCGAACCGAACAGATCATCGGGGGTGGACGTGGCCAGGAGGATGAGGTCGAGATCCTGGGGGGAGCGACCGGCCATGGTCAGGGCGCTTCGACCTGCCTCTGCCGCGAGGTCGACCAAGGTCTGATCGGCAGTGCTAACCCGGCGACGCCCAATGCCTGTGCGGGTTCGGATCCATTCATCGTTGGTGTCCACCCGTTGGCTGAGCTGATCGTTGCTGATCACCTGTGCTGCCTGGGCGCTGCCGCTGCCGATCAGGCCCACGCCCAGGACCGGCGGTGATTGTCCAGCCAAGAGAAGATCCAAGCAGGTGGCGTCAGTCAACCACAGTCCGGCAGGAGGCCGTTCAGGCCTTCACCGCGGTTTGCTGGCTCAGCGCAGCGAGATCCTCCATCACGCCATGGCTTGCGGCTGAATGGGCCAGACGCAGGGCGCTGACCACGGACAGCGCTTTGCTGCTGCCATGGCCGATCACACAGATGCCGTTCACGCCGAGAAGCAGCGCACCGCCGTGTTCGGCGTGATCCAGGCGCTTCTTGATGCGTTTGAGGTTGCTGCGCAGAAACGCTGAGCCAACCTTGCCGCGGCGGCCTCTCGGCAGTTCGGCTTTCAGAACACCAAGAAGCACGCTGCCCACGGATTCAAGGAACTTGAGCAGCACATTGCCGGTGAAGCCGTCGCACACCACCACGTCGAAGTCTCCAGAGAGCACGTCCCGGCCTTCGCAATTGCCAGCGAAGTGCAAGCGGGATTCCTCTTTCAGAAGCGCGAAGGTGCTGAGTGCCAGATCATTGCCTTTGCACTCTTCCTCGCCGATGTTGAGTAGCCCGATTCTGGGCTGCGCCACTTGCAGCACGTCGCGGCTGTAGATGTTGCCGAGCAGCGCGAACTGATGCAGGTAGGAGGGCTTGCAATCCATGTTGGCGCCCACATCGAGAACCAGAACCGGTTGTCCTGGGTCTTTGGTGGGGAAGAGGGCGCCGATGGCTGGCCGGTCAATTCCTGTGAGGCGCCCCAGCCGGAAGATGGCGGAGGCCATCACGGCTCCAGAGTTTCCAGCCGAGTACACCGCCTGGGCTTCGCCACGTTTCACGAGATCCATCGCCACATTGATGCTGGCGTTGCGTTTCCGGCGCACAACCGTGGCTTCTTCGTGCATTTCCACGGACGGACCACTCAGGATCAGTTCGAGGTGGCCGGCATCCATCGCAGCGTTCAAGGCTTCGCTCAGGCCTGAGGCTGCGGCGGCTTCCAGAACGCGATCGGTTTCGCCGACGAAGCGAATGCGCACGGCCAGGCGTTCGATCGCCTGCAGGCATCCCTCCAGGATTGGCCCGGGGGCGTGGTCGCCGCCCATGCCATCCACTGCAACCCAAATCCGGTCTTGGTCGTTGATCTCGATGTCGTCTCCGGGCACACCTCCTTGAAGGCGGCGGAGGGGATCCATCACCGGTTGCAGCATGGATCCGGCCATGGAGGTCACGGAACCGGCCATGGAGCCTGCGGCGTTGGCCGAGGTCGTCGCCGTGCCCACAAGGCTGGTCACGGCGGCATTGCGCCTGTACCAAATCACCAGACGGCGCACCGCCTTGGAGCGGCGCGGCTTCGTCCGCGGTGTGGAGGCCGGGTTCAGCTCAGGGTCCTTCGGAGGCAACGGAATCGACGATGCGCTGGAACAGGTAACCGGTTCCTCGGGCTGTGAGGATCAGCTCGGGATTGGCCGGGTCGTCTTCCAGTTTGGAACGAAGACGGGAAATATGAACATCCACCACGCGGGTATCCACGTGTCGTTCTGGGGTGTACCCCCAGACCTCCTTCAGAATCTCACCACGGCTGAAGGGTTCGCCTGAGCGGCTCACCAACAGTTCAAGCAAGCTGAATTCCATTCCTGTGAGGCGGATGCGTTCATCGGCCCGGAACACTTGGCGTTTGTTGGTGTCGATCTTGAGATCCGACACCTTGATCAAGCCGGTGTTGGGGATACCGGCAGCGTGTTCTTTCTCCACCCTGCGCAACACGCAGCGGATTCGGGCCTCCAATTCTTTGGGGCTGAAGGGCTTGATCACGTAATCGTCGGCTCCCAGCTCCAGCCCGGTGATGCGGTCAGCCACGTCACCCAACGCAGTGAGCATCACGATCGGCACATCCGATTCCTTGCGCAGCTCCTGACAGACCCCGTAGCCATCAAGCTTCGGCATCATCACGTCGAGCACGACCAAATCCGGCTCGCACTCCTGGAAACACTCCAGGGCCTCCGTGCCATCGCAAGCGGTGACGACGTTGTAGCCGATCATCGAGAGGCGGGTTTCCAGGATCCTGCGGATACTGGCCTCGTCGTCCACTACGAGAATGGTTTCCTTGGTAGGGGCTGAGGCCGTCATGTCGCCGGCAATGCTTCAAGTTATGGGACACAAATAGGCGAACAGAACGCCGTTCTGTTCACGCAACGCCAACTTTCTTCACTATTCGACGTGCCCCGTCCGTCCACTTCTTACGTCTGCCAGAGCTGCGGAGCGCAGACGCGGCAGTTTTTTGGTCGCTGCAACAGCTGCGGTAGCTGGAATTCTCTCGTGGAGCAATCCGCCCCGAAGCAGGATTCCCGGCGCCGCCGCGCTGGCGCTGATCCAGGTGCCGGACCTCAGGCACGCCGGTCCATGTCAATGGCCGCCCTTGGCGATCAGCCGCTGCAGCGGCTGTCCAGTGGGTATGGGGAACTGGATCGCGTCCTCGGTGGTGGGCTGGTTCCCGGTTCACTGGTTCTGGTGGGTGGTGATCCTGGGATTGGCAAGAGCACCCTGCTGCTGCAAAGTGCGTCGGCCATCGCCAGCGATCGGTCCGTGCTCTATGTGTCTGCAGAGGAGTCGGCCCAGCAGGTGAAGTTGCGCTGGCAGCGGCTCACCGCAGATCCCAGTGATCTGCAGCTTTTGGCGGAAACCGATCTGGATTTGGTCCTGGAGGAGCTTGAAGCCTTGCAGCCGGATGTGGCAATCATCGACAGCATTCAGGCACTCCACGACGGCGATCTCTCCAGTGCTCCTGGCTCCGTGGCCCAAGTGCGGGAGTGTGCGGCCGCGCTTCAGCGTGTGGCCAAGCGTCAGAACACCGCCCTGCTGCTGGTGGGCCACGTGACCAAGGAAGGGGTCCTGGCTGGCCCGAAGGTTCTGGAACATCTCGTGGATGCTGTGCTCACCTTCGAAGGTGATCGTTTTGCCAGCCATCGTTTGCTCCGGGCGGTGAAGAACCGCTTCGGCGCCACCCATGAACTGGGTGTGTTTGAGATGCGGGGGCAGGGTCTGGCCGAGGTGGGTAATCCGAGCGAACTGTTTCTCAGCGGCGAACGAGCTAGCGGTGTGGCCACGATCGTGGCTTGCGAGGGGACCCGTCCGCTGGTGGTGGATTTGCAGGCTCTTGTGAGCACCACCAGTTACGCCAGTCCTCGCCGCACGGCCACAGGCATCGCTGTGAACCGTCTGCATCAGATCCTCGCTGTGCTCGAAAAACACATGGGCTTGCCCTTGTCGCGCTTCGACTGCTATCTGGCCGTGGCGGGTGGACTGGATGTGGAGGAGCCCGCGGCTGATCTCGGCGTGGCCGCGGCTGTGGTGGCCAGCTATCGCGATCTCACCCTCCCTGCGGGAACGGTGTTGCTTGGGGAATTGGGCCTGGGTGGTCAGCTGCGGCCGGTGGGACAGCTGGAACTGCGCCTGCAGGAAGCGGTGCGTCTCGGCTTCACCCGTGCTGTGGTCCCGAGGGGCAGCGGCCTGGGCCCTTTGGCAGCACGTCTCGATCTCGCTCTGCTCGAAGCGGGATCGATCACTGAAGCTCTCGTTCTTGGTTTGGGAGTGAATCCCGGCGATGACGATTGAGCAGGGTGGCGATCAGAAGTAAACGTCCACATTGCTGCGGCCAGTGGACTTCAGCCAGTTTTCGATGTCGAGATAGCCGCCGGGGTTCAGGCGCACGGCTTGCGTCCACACTTCGGCGGCTTGATCAAACCATCCGTCGGCATCGTCACGGCGACCCTCTTCTTCGGCGGTGCGTCCGCGTTTCTCGAAGATCAACCCCATGTTCTTCAAACACGACGGCTGTTTCGGGTTTTCATCCAGGGCCTTTTGATACGTCGCCAGAGCCCGGTCTTCTTCACCATTACTCATGTAAATGATGGCCATGTTCTTGAGGGTTTCGCCCCGGTCGATGGGGTTCTCCTCGAGCTTGAGGCTTTCCTCGTAATTCTCCAGAGCCTCCGCATAGTCGCCGTCGTTCTGAGCGGAGAGCCCATCGCGGTAATACACGTAGGCCTCCTTTGCTCTGGCGTTGATCGGCAACAGTTTCACGATCAGGTCAGCCATCACCGTGAAGCTCTTGTCGATGAAGTTGTCGTTGCGGTTGCTGCGGGGCACGAAGAGCAGAACGGATCAATCCATCCTGAACCCAACGGGTGATGCCTAGCGTGAGTTGATGGAATCCGTCGCCGTGTCCCCATCGTCATCAACTGAGAGCCCCCCCTCATCAAGCGCCGAGGTGGTGCTGCTGGATGTGGAGGGAATGAAGTGCGGCGGGTGTGTGCGCGCCGTTGAACGTACCCTTCAGGATCAGCCTGGAGTGCAGGAAGCCAGCGTCAACCTGGTGACGCGCAGTGCTTGGCTGCGCCTGGATCCCGCGGCTCTGGATCCCCAGCAGGCGCTGGAGGGGGCTCTCGAGGCCTTGCGCAGCAGGGGGTTTTCAGCCCAGCCGCGCCAGAGTGGTGTGTTGAGCGCCAACGCGGAGCCCGACCGGGCCTGGGGTTGGTGGAACCAGTGGCGTCAGCTGATGGTGGCCCTGGTGCTCCTGCTTCTCTCTGTGCTCGGCCATCTGGCTGAGGCGGGAACGCTCTCGTTGCCTTTGATCGGCACGCTGCCGTTCCATGCGGGACTGGCCACCGTCGCTCTGTTCGGACCGGGACGATCCATCCTGCGCAGTGGATGGGCCGCGGCCATCAGTGGCGTCCCCAGCATGGACACGTTGGTCAGCCTGGGTGTGGGCAGCGCTTACATCGCCAGCGTGGTGGCCCTGGTGTGGCCTGCGGTGGGCTGGCCCTGTTTTTTCAATGAGCCTGTGATGCTTCTGGGCTTTGTGCTCCTCGGGCGTTTTCTTGAGGAACGGGCCCGTCGGCGCACCGGTCGTGCCCTCAAGGAACTGGCAGCACTGCAACCGTCATCGGCACGGCTTGTGATGGCCGATGGCAGCGTGCGCGACGTACCGGTGGAGATGCTGCGGCCTGGTGAACGCATTGAGCTGCTCGCCGGCGATCGCATCCCGGTGGATGGTGTGATCGAGGAGGGGTATTCGGCGGTGGATCTCTCCAGCCTCACGGGAGAGCCGTTGCCCGTGGATGCCGGCCCAGGAACGGAGCTCAGTTCCGGTTGTCTCAATCTCGAGGCCACCCTGGTGATGGAGGTGCGCCGGGTGGGTCGTGAAACGGCCCTGGCCCGCATCATTTCCTTGGTGGAACAGGCTCAGGCGCGGCGAGCGCCGATCCAAGGGCTCGCCGATCGGGTGGCCGGACGCTTCTGCTACGGCGTGGTCTCGCTGGCGCTGTTCACCTTTTTGTTCTGGTGGCTGATCGGCAGCAGCCTGTGGCCGCAGGTTCTGGAGGTTCCTGTGGTGCTGATGGACCATGGCCATGGGCATGGCGTTCATCAGTCCCTTGGTGCCGCTGCCCAGACGCCATTCGGGCTGGGTCTGCAGTTGGCGATCGCGGTGCTCGTGGTGGCTTGCCCCTGTGCGCTTGGTTTGGCGACCCCCACGGTGATCACCGTGTCGTCGGGGTTGGCAGCCCGCCAGGGCTGGCTCTTCCGTGGTGGTGATGTGATCGAGCGTTCTGCTGAGATCGAGCGGGTGGTGTTCGACAAAACGGGCACCCTCACGCTGGGGAGGCCGTTGGTGGAAGCGGTGCTCATGAGTGATGATCCATCGCGCACGATTCAGCTGGCGGCCAGCCTCGAGCAAACCAGTCGCCATCCCCTGGCCCATGCTCTCCTCCAGGAGGCACAGCGTCTCAACCTTCCTCTGCTTCCGGTTCAAGACAGTCGAACGGTTCCGGGAGCAGGGATGGAGGGAACACTCGCGGACGCTCCGGATCCGCTGCGGGTCGGATCCCTGGAGTGGTTGCGGAGCCAAGGCGTCGAATGGCCCGCTCACCAGCGGGACGCGGTTGAAGCCGCCCAGACCGGTGGACAGTCCCTGGTGGCTGTGAGCCTGGGCCATCGGCCGATCGGCCTGGTGGCCATCGATGATCGTCTGCGTCCCGATGCCGTGACGGCTTTGCAGCGCCTGCGCTCCCAGGGGTTATCCCTCGGCATGCTCAGCGGTGACCGTCGCCAGGCCGTGGAACGGGTGGGGCAGACGCTAGGGATCCAGACGGATGAGATGGCCTGGCAGCTGCTTCCCGATCAGAAGCTGGAACGGCTGGAGTGTTGGCGTCAGTCGCAACCCGTGGCGATGGTGGGCGACGGGATCAATGATGCGCCGGCACTGGCGGCCGCTGATTTGGGGATCGCTGTGGGGACAGGCACCCAGATCGCTCAAGACACGGCCGATCTGGTGTTGATGGGTGATCGCTTGGAGGCTTTGCCAGAAGCCCTCGGCCTGGCACGACGCACGATGCGCAAGATCCGTCAGAACCTCATCTGGGCGTTTGGATACAACCTCATCGCTCTGCCCGTTGCCGCAGGGGTTCTCCTGCCCGGTTTCGGCATTCTTCTCTCACCTCCCCTGGCTGCATTGTTGATGGCCTTGAGTTCGGTCTCGGTTGTGGTGAATGCTCTCAGCCTGAGGCTTCCTTAACGATGAAAGGGCGTTTTCTGGTGCTGGAGGGGATCGATGGTTGCGGCAAGACCACGCAGCTGCGACAGCTCGCTGAATGGCTTCCGGATAGCGGCCTGATGCCTGAGGGGGCAACGTTGCACCTCACCCGTGAACCGGGCGGGACCCCTCTGGGGCGCGCGCTGCGTGAACTGCTGCTTCATCCCCCTGATGAAGCGGCGCCTTGCCCGGAAGCCGAGCTGCTGATGTATGCCGCCGACCGGGCCCAGCACGTGCAACGGCGAATCCTTCCCGCCCTTGCGTGCGGCGACTGGGTGCTCAGCGACCGCTTCAGTGGTTCAACCCTGGCTTATCAAGGCGATGGGCGGGGTTTGGATCGGGCCCTGATCCTCGACTTGGAGCGGATTGCCACGGCTGGACTCGTGCCAGATGTCACGCTTTGGCTCGATCTGTCCCTTGAAGCGAGCATGGCCCGACGGGAGGAGCGGACTGAAGACCGAATTGAGGCGGAGGGACAGGCTTTCCTCGCCAGGGTGGCCGATGGATTCAGGCAACTGGCTGCAGAACGGGGCTGGGTTGGCATCCCTGCGGCTTTGAGTCCTAAGGAGGTGCATCAGGCCATTCGTCTTGCTCTGGAAGGACATGCTGCCCTCAGGAGGCGATAACCGATGGTCAGCGAGCTGTTTGCTGATCTTCAGGGTCAGCCCCTTGCCACCCAGGTGTTGCAGTCCGCGTTAACGCACCAGCGTTTGGCACCGGCTTATCTCTTCAGTGGTCCTGACGGGGTGGGTCGCCGGCTTGGCGCTCTGCGCTTCATGGAAGGGGTGCTCACGGGTGGCGGCCCAGACCCCAGAGAGCGCCGGCGTCTTGAAGAGCGCAATCACCCTGACCTGCTTTGGGTGGAGCCCACCTACAGCCATCAGGGGCGTCTCATCTCCCGGTCTGAAGCCGAAGCCGCCGGTGTCAACAGGCGCACTCCACCCCAGGTTCGCTTGGAACAAATTCGCGACCTCGGCCGCTTTTTGGCTCGACAGCCCTTGGAGTCGCCGCGAGGGCTGGTGGTTCTTGAGCAGCCGGAGGCGATGGCTGAGGGAGCGGCCAATGCCTTGCTCAAGACCCTTGAAGAGCCTGGTCACGGGTTGTTGATCTTGCTTTCGGCTGCTCCTGATCGTTTGCTCACCACCATCCGCTCCCGATGCCAGCAGATCCGTTTCACCCGCTTGCCCGATGCTGCGATGCAAACCGTGCTGGCCCAGTTACCCGAGGCTGCTGGCCACCAAGCTCTGGAGGTTGCTGCCGCTGAGCCTGAGCTTGTCGCTCTGGCGTCAGGCTCTCCTGGTGCACTGATCGAACACGTGCGTGTTTGGGGCACGATTCCGGAGGGCCTGCGGGAGCGCCTGAAGCATCCCCCGCAAACGCCCCTCGATGCGCTTGCTCTGGCGCGGGATGTGTGCGAGCAACTGGAGGGTGAGCAGCAGTTGTGGTTGATCAGCTGGTGGCAAACCGTTCTCTGGCGACAGCAGCTCGACAGAGTGCCCGTTGAACGCCTGAATCGCCTGCGTCAGCAGTTGTTGTCGTTTGTGCAGCCTCGCCTGGCCTGGGAGGTGACTCTGCTCAATTTGATCAGCGTTCAGAGCTCTTGACTCAGGCGCTTGCGCGGCTGTTCTGGTCGTTTTGTTCGCGATCCTGCCGCGCCTGGGCAAGGACATCCTCGAGCCCCTCCAACTGAGCGCCGGTGGGAAGTTCCAGGCAGTAACCGGCGCCGTACACCGTTTTGATGAAACGGGGTTTCCGAGGATCGGGTTCGAGTTTGGTGCGCAGGTGACGCACGTGAACACGGATGGTCTCGATGTCATCGTCCGGCTCATATCCCCAAACTTCCTTGAGGATCAACGAGGGAGCCACGGTTTGGCCATGGCGCTGGAGCAGACAATGCAACAGCTCAAATTCCAGGTGCGTGAGCCGGACCGGCTTGTCGAACCAGATGGCTTCGAAACGCTCAGGAACCAGGGTGAGAGGCCCATAGCTGAGAATCTCGTGGTGATTGCCGGAGGTGCCCACAGGCGCGCGGTCGCTTCGGCGCAGGAGGGCCTTGATGCGCACCTGAAGCTCTTCGAGGTCGAACGGTTTGGTGAGGTAATCATCGGCTCCGGAATTGAAGCCGCTCACTTTGTCCTTGGTCCCTCCAAGCGCCGTGAGCATCAGGATCGGGATTGCAGATGTGCGCTCATCACGCCGGAGCCTTTGGCACAGGGTCAGACCATCGACTTTCGGGAGCATCAGGTCGAGAAGGATCAGGTCAGGGTTGTACTGAAGGGCGAGGGCCTGGCCTTTGATGCCGTCGTCAGCGCTCTGCACATCAAAGCCGCTGTGCTCGAGATGGCCGCTGACCAGCTCACGCATATCCCGGTCGTCTTCGATCAGCAGGATGCAGGGCTTCATCGACTCGCAGGCGGGTGGTTAGGGAAGACGTGGTGATGCCGCGTCGTGGCTTGACAGATTCTCTCAAGGTTCTCTCGGCCTTGCAGTGATTCCTGGAAAGGGTGTCTGAGGTGTGGATCAGCCTGAACCCATTGCGGCAGAACGTGTTGGGCGCAATGCCGGTGCCAATCAAGTCATTCAGCTCTTCAGGAAGTCTTCGGTTTCGGTACGGCTGAAGTAACGAAATTCAATCGGTCAAACAAAATTGTTCCCGACGGATTCTCCTGGCAATAAAAAACACCACAAGCGAAGCGCTGTGGTGTGTGGTGAAAAAACTCCCCGGGCGGGATTCGAACCTGCGACCAATCGATTAACAGTCGACCGCTCTACCGCTGAGCTACCGAGGAATGTGACCCAGAGAACTTACCCTTCAGCCCCTCCGTCTCGCAAGAGGCTCGAGTGTTCTTCTCAGGCTTGTCCCGCTGCCCCAAGCGCCAATGCGTCCTTTTTCCATGCGCGCTGCGCCATCGGCGTGATCGAGTTCGCCAAGGCGATGGGTGACCCAGAGCGCAGTTAAGGGATTTTTGGAGCGGTGGCAGAGTTGTTGCACCGTCGCCAGGATGGCGTCCTGGCTGGCCGCGTCGAGTAGGGCGGTCGGCTCGTCGAGGAGGAGCAGATTGGCCTCGCTGGCCAGAGCTCCTGCAATCGCGAGGCGCTGCTTCTGCCCGCCGCTCAGGGTGTGGATCGGCCGGCCGGCCATCCCAGCCAGCCCGACCTGCTCGAGCAGTCCCTCAATCCTCTTGGTTGTCTCGGATCGTGAGAGGTGGGGCGGCAGGCTGAGGAGAAGTTCGCTGCCGCAGCTCGGTAGCAGCAGTTGGTGGTCGGGGTTCTGAAACACCAATGCGGGCCGCAGAGTGCAGTGCATGTGGCCGCGCTGCGGCTTGATCAAGCCGCAGATCATTCGAAACAGGGTGCTCTTGCCGCTTCCGTTGCTGCCAACCAGCATCCAGAGCCCGGGGGATTGGATCTCGATGCTGCAGCGATCGAGCGCCTTGGTTCCGCAAGGCCAGCAGAAGCTGACCCTGTCAAAGCAAAGTGCTGCTGGTTCAGAGTCGGCCTGATTAACCGGCTGCATCAGGATCAAGCTTCAAACGAAAAGCCAGGGCGTTTCGTGCCGCCGCTTGCAGCTGTTTTCTCATAAATCTGGACAGCCAGTAGATCGCTGGTGAGAACGCTGAGGCGCTTGCCTTCCACCTTTTCGCAGCAGAGTTCGAGCAGGCGTGGCTGGCCCTGCTCAAGGGCCGAGCGCACTTGTTGGTAAAGGGCTTCGGCCGAATCGTGCTCTTTCCTCTGCACGGATACGGGCATCGGGCTCATGCGCAGAGCCAGCTCAATCACGTACACAGATCAGTCCCGTAAACCAACCCATCTTCGCCAATCAGCGCGTTCAGCGAAGCGTTGGGCATTTCTACTCATGTCGGGTGTGTTGCTCGGGTTTCTTGCCCACAAACCGGCGGCGCCCACTAGGCTCGGCACGTAAAGCTTCATGAAGCTCCCTCATGACGATCGCTGTAGGACGCGCGCCTCAGCGGGGATGGTTTGACGTCCTCGATGACTGGCTCAAGCGCGACCGCTTCGTTTTTGTCGGCTGGTCCGGCATTCTTCTCTTTCCAACGGCCTACTTGGCCATCGGTGGCTGGCTCACCGGCACCACCTTTGTCACCTCCTGGTACACCCACGGCATTGCCTCTTCGTACCTGGAAGGTTGCAACTTCCTCACCGCTGCTGTGTCCACCCCCGCTGATGCGATGGGTCACAGCCTGCTTCTTCTCTGGGGCCCTGAGGCCCAGGGCGACTTCGTTCGCTGGTGTCAGCTCGGCGGCCTCTGGGCCTTCGTGGCACTCCACGGCGCCTTCGCTCTGATCGGCTTCATGCTTCGTCAGTTCGAGATCGCTCGTCTGGTGGGCATCCGCCCTTACAACGCCATCGCCTTCTCCGGTCCGATCGCGGTGTTCGTCAGCGTCTTCCTGATGTACCCCCTCGGCCAGAGCAGCTGGTTCTTCGCGCCCTCCTTCGGTGTGGCTGCGATCTTCCGCTTCCTCCTCTTCCTTCAGGGCTTCCACAACTGGACCCTGAACCCCTTCCACATGATGGGCGTGGCCGGCATCCTCGGCGGCGCATTGCTGTGTGCCATTCACGGCGCCACCGTGGAAAACACCCTGTTTGAGGACGGCGAGCAGGCCAACACCTTCAAGGCGTTCGAGCCCACTCAGGAAGAAGAGACCTATTCGATGGTCACCGCCAACCGCTTCTGGAGCCAGATCTTCGGAATTGCGTTCTCCAACAAGCGTTGGCTGCACTTCTTCATGCTGTTCGTGCCTGTGATGGGCCTGTGGACCAGCTCCATCGGCATCATCGGCCTGGCCCTCAACCTGCGCGCCTACGACTTCGTGTCGCAGGAGATCCGCGCTGCAGAAGATCCCGAATTTGAGACCTTCTACACCAAGAACATCCTTCTCAATGAAGGTCTGCGTGCCTGGATGGCACCGGCTGACCAGCCGCACGAAAACTTCGTCTTCCCTGAAGAGGTTCTTCCCCGCGGTAACGCACTCTGATCAATCCTTCGGTTTGACTGTTTTGAATGGCGCCTGCTCCGGCAGGCGCTTTTTAATGCCCTTTCGTTGTCATGAATTGCACGTTGCCGTGTTAATCCAGTAACGCTGCCGTTACGTCATTGTGTGGATGTGGGAACGGCAGGGCAAAGCCACAGCTGCCAGTCACCGTTGATTGTCATCGGTTGCTGCCTGCAAGATGCAGGCGATTTGCGGGTGATCAACCAATGACGCTCAGCGGGGCGCTCCGATTGCAGTCGACGCAGAGGTCGACCGGCGTACCAGCCCAAAGAGGGACGGGTTGGTCCCTGCAAAACCACCGGGTCCTCAGCTGGAAGCTTGCGAATGACGGCTGCGATCGGCCTTGGATCCCAAGTTTCGTTCAATTCCCAGAGCCAGAGTCGGCTATGCCAGAGGCTGAGCAGGGCCATACTCCAGCCAACAACCAACAGCAGCAGCCCTCGACATCGCCTGGTCTTGATGGGTGCGCGCATCCAGAGGCCGCCCATCAGCAACCCGGCGCCAGCCGACAGGACCGATGCGGCAGGGACAGCGTCGGTGATGCCGAGCAACGCCATGGAGCCGGCTAGCAGTAATCCTGCGCCAAGCCCCGTCCAGATGGACGGGACCCATCGGGGCTTGCCGCTCACCAACAGCTGACTCAGTCCCTCGCCGCAAAGCAGGGCAATGCTCGGCCAGAGCAGATGGCTGTACCAAGGAAGTTGGGTGCGCAGCGGCAGCACAAGGGCAGCGCTACCCACGAGCAGTCCCAGTTCCCAGAGTCCTGCACGTTCATGGCGGTGGTGCCAGGCCCAGCGGAGCCCCGCCGGCAGCAGCAGCAACCACGGCCAACCCCCCTCCAGCACTTCGGTGATCGGAACCAGCCAGCCCCCCTGATTGCCTTCCACCACGGAGGTCACTCGGCTCAGGCCCTGACCGCCCCACATCACCAAGGCATCCAGTCCACGCCACCAGCCATGCCAGAGATGCCAGACCAGGCCGGGTGTCGTTCCCAGCACGAGCCAGCCGATCCGTCGTCTGAATGGGATGTTGTGCTGTTGAGATGGCTTGCTTTGGCTCAGGTGCTGCTGGCTCAGCTTCTCCAGCACTGTGATCATGACGATGATGGCAGTGAAGCCAATCAAGGCTGGTGGTTTGAGCAGCAGCACTCCGGTGCCTCCCAGCCCGGCCAGCACGGCCCAGCGGCTTTGCCGCCGGCTGCCGAGCCATCCGAGCCAGAGCATCAGGCTGCAGCTCACGAGGCTTCCATCAAGCATCGCCAGACGACCGTGGCGTGCCATCGGCAACAGGGTCATCAGCACCAACCCAGCAGCCAAGGCGGAGCGTTCTCCTGATTGATCACGGCTGAGTTCCCTGCGCAGCAACACCAGCAAGGGAACGGCCAGGGTGGACACCAGGGCAGGCACCGCGCGCACAACCCCTTCCCCTTCTCCCCAGGTCTGGATGCTGGTGCCGATCAACCAGTGCAGTCCAGGCGGTTTGTTGAGATAGGGCTCCCCTGCATCCTTAAGGGCCAGCAGCCAGCTCAGTCCGGTTTGTTGGGATGTGGCGCGGGCCACGGTGGCCACGATTCCCTCATCCCAATCCCTTAAAGGAACATTGCCGAGCCAGGGAAGCCAGATCACAAGTGTTGTGATCCAGAGCGTCAGCGGAGCCAGCAGACCCCGGGGCCGTTCGCTTCCGTTATGGTTCAAGTGTTCAGAGCGCAGTGGTGTGGTGGTGTTCCTTGATCTTCGGATTCAGGGCATCTCCGGATGCATCACCGGCGATCATCAATCCATCCAGGAGGAGGTGTCCATGAGTTCCAGTTCTTTCATGCAGGGTCTGCTGATCGCGGAGAACGCCGGCTGACGGCATCATCCTCTGACTGATCAATCGGTTCCGCGCCAGAGCGGACCCGGCGAGAGCCCCCGTTCGGTTTCCGAACGGGGGCATCGTTTTTAAGACTGTTGGGCGCGCTTCGAGGGGGATGGTGGCCGGGGGCGCTCCAGCAGGGCGCTGAGTTCCTTGTCGAGGACCGGATGGCGCGGTCCCTGGCGCTGCAAAACCACAACGCCATCCCGGATGGCCTGCGGTGTGTAGGTCTGTCGGTTGTCCTCGATCCAGGCCAGGCTTTTCTTGTGTTGGCGCCAGTCCCTACGGAAAGCCACCCCGTAGCGCTCCAGGAGCGAAAGATCGACGGCGACCCACTGCACACGCTGCTCTTGGCGGTTCTGATCCAGGTAGTTGGTGGTGTAGGGAAAGCGCACGATGGCCCGGCGTTGTGCCAGCAGCGGCACTAGGGGCGTGTTCGCGGCGACGGAATCGGTTTCGGGGATCACCTTCAGGGCCTTGCGCGCGCGCAGGCCATGAACCCACTGCTGCGCAGGAGAGGAGTAAAGCCAAGGGTCAATGCTGTCGGGCATCACCATCGACAGGCTGCGGTGGGGATTGCTGGTCACGGTGAGCAGCAGCGAGAGGGTCAGGGCTGCTCCCCAGGCCAGTCGCACCCTTGGTCCTGGTGATGGAACAGCACGACGCTCCCACCAGAACAGTGCACCCAAGGCAAAACCAGGCACGACCAGCCAGGTGTAGCGAATGGTGATCGCCAGGGGGTCATTGGTTCCCTGGGCTAAAAACAGCCCCAAAAGGCTGGGGCCTGCAAGCAGCCAGGTGTCGAGACTGATCAGGGGAACGAAAAGAAAGGGCAGGCTGTGGCCCAGCAGATAGCGCAGGGTCTTCCCCGGTGGATCGATCAGCTGCTGAACGAGCAAGACCGGTTGGCTGAAGACACGCTTGAGCACCCCGAGACTGCTGCTTCCCTTGTCTGGGTCAGCACCGAGGTACTGGCCGAAGTTCTCCACCATGAAGCGCTTGCTGTTGTCGTCGGAGAACAACGGCATCAAGACGTTCGTGCACACAACAACCCAGCCACCCCCCCAGGCGATCAGCACCAACGCCAAGCGCCAGCGCTCCCGGGATCGCACCAGAAGCCATAGGCCAATGGCTACGAGAATCACCCCTGTGTCCTCGCGGATCAGCGGCATGAGCAGGGCTCCGGCAACCGTCAGGGCCCATCGGCTCTCCAGCAGGCCGAGCATCAACACGAACACAGCCAAGGGCAGCTGGCAGAGATCGGAAAAATTCCCAAGGGTGGGACCGATCAGTGCATTGCCTGCGAAGAAAGCAATCACAAGCCAGTTCGCCGTCCTCGCGGGGAGGCGTGGGGCAGCCAGTCGGTGCAGCACCAAGCCAGCAGCTGTGATCAGGCCCACCTGCACAACAGGAAGGGCAGCGGCGCCGAACACGCCAAGCAGTGGTGCCCAGAGCAGGAGGGTGGGCGTGAAGTGCTGGCCAAGCCGTTCGTAACCCACGAACGGGAGCTCACCGGCATGCACAACGTTGGTGGAGAGCTGCGAGGAGAGGGAACTTTCAAACCAACGGCCGTGCAGGCTGTTCCATGCCACCTGTTGGAAAATTCCCTGGTCGTATCCAGCCAAAAGAACCCAGGATTTCCACAGCTGCAATCCGAGCATCACCACTGCAAACAAGCCCGCTGCCAGCGCATGGCCTTTGATCCGGCTGCGGCCTTCCCATCGCTGAAGCTGGTTCACGCGCGCGAGCAACAGTCGTGCCCAATCAAGCGCATCAAGCAAGGTGTGGTATTCACCATCGACCAAATTTTTTGGTAGTTAAAAGCACCGTTTGGGGCGCAAAGTGATCGAATTGATACAAGTCACGCGAAAGAGCGTCACAAGTGCCCTGGTTAAGGGTGGGTAATGCAACAGATTTTCACTATCGCTACGGCGTGTTCCCTCAATTTTTGGTGTGAGGAATTCCATGAAACTCTTCCAGCGACTGCTGGTGGCACCTGCAGCCCTTGGGCTGTTGGCTCCCCTGGCCTCTGATGCAATCCGACCCGCTTCAGCCACTGAGCTTAATATCGAGGGGGTGTCTGAGTACACCGCCAAGTCCAAAAAGGGCCGTTCTGCTGCCAGCCGCGACCAAGTCACCAGCATCACTCAGTTCTCTGATGTGTATCCCACCGACTGGGCTTACCAGGCACTGAGCAACCTGATCGAGCGCTACGGCTGCGTCGCTGGCTACCCCAACGGCACCTACCGCGGCAACCGGGCCATGACCCGCTTTGAAGCGGCTGCCCTGCTGAACGCCTGTCTCGACCGCGTCACCGAAGTGACCGACGAGCTCAAGCGTCTGATGAAGGAGTTCGAGAAGGAACTCGCCATCCTCAAGGGCCGCGTG
This sequence comes from Synechococcus sp. WH 7803, assembly GCA_000063505.1. Taxonomy (GTDB): domain Bacteria; phylum Cyanobacteriota; class Cyanobacteriia; order PCC-6307; family Cyanobiaceae; genus Synechococcus_C. The sequence goes on along the minus strand of CT971583.1, from coordinate 2,059,802 downwards.
GACGGTCTGGAAGCCCGCGTGGGCGAACTGGAAGCCACCCAGTTCACCACCACCACGAAGATGAGTGGTGTGGCCACCTTCGTGACCGGTGCCAACACGTTTGGCGGTAACGCCAAGGTTGATCAGCAATTCGGACGGCAACTCACCAAAGCTGAATCCGGCGTTGGCAGCAAGCGCACCATGGCCTTTCAGGCCAATAACAACCTCGGTGCCGCCGTCTTCAATTACGACCTGAAGATCGACTTCGACACCAGTTTCACCGGTAAGGATCTGCTGCGCACCCGGCTGCGCACGGGCAACTTCACCAACAGCGCCTTTGGATTCTCTGCTTCCTCAGGCATCTACGACGCCCTGAGTGGAGGAACCTTCGCGACGGCCTCCGGTTTGGAAGTGGCCTTTGAAGAAGGGCCGAAGTCCAATGCAGTGTCGATTGATCGACTCTTCTATCAGTTCCCCCTCGGAAGTGATTTCACTGTCACAGCCGGTGGCTTCGTCCGCCAGGACGACATGCTTGCTGTGTGGCCGAGTGCTTACCCGGCAGACACGGTTCTCGACTTCTTCACCTACGCCGGTGCTCCCGGTGCTTACAGCTTGAATCTTGGACCTGGTGCTGGTCTTTGGTGGAGCAACAACGGTTTCAGCGTGAGTGCCAACTACGTGTCGTTTAACGGCAATGAAACCGATCCCACCAGCGGCGGTATCGCCACCGATGCAGCGGCTGGTACGGGCACGGTTCAGCTCGCTTATGCCGATTCCGGCTGGGGTGTGGCTGCGGCTTACACCTATTCCTCCGGCAACTGGGGAACGCTGTACCAAAGCACCGGAACCCCGCTGGCCACCCAGGTGGGCCTGCTCGGCAACAGCAACAACGTTGCTGTAAGTGCCTGGTGGGAGCCTGAAGAGTCTGGCTTCATTCCTTCCATCAGTTTGGGTTGGGGCCTGAACAGCACCAATGGCAACGACTACTTCGGTGGCGGCGACGGTGCTGATCCTCAGCTGCTTGGCTACGACTTTGAATCCGCCACATCTCAGTCCTGGTATGTGGGCCTGCAATGGAGCGATGTGTTCCTCAAGGGCAACAACGCCGGTATGGCTGTGGGACAGCAGGGCTTCGTGACCTCGCTTGGTCTGAGTGGAGACGATGTGGACGGTGTGTCCTCCTCAACGGCAGAAGACCGTTTCACCCGCGACGGTCAATACGCCTGGGAGTTCTGGTATCAGTTCCAGGTCACCGACAACATCTCGGTGACGCCAGCACTCTTCTATCTCAGCCGTCCGTTGGGTTCAGTCACTCAGGGTGATTCCTTCAATCAGTTCGGCGGTCTGGTGAAGACCTCCTTCAAGTTCTGATCGAACCCAGTTCAATTCCCCTCAATCAACACGAGTCTCCTGAGACTCTTTTGCCCCTCCGCTGCATGGCGGAGGGGTTTTTTGTGGACAGCTTGTGCAGCGGCCTCCTGTGCATTCGATCGACACACCTTTAAGTTCTGTTCGGACACTTGTGTCCATATCCCTCAATTTTTGGTGTGAGGAATTCAATGAAACTCTTCCAGCAACTGCTGGTGGCACCTGCAGCCCTGGGCCTCCTGGCTCCCATGGCCGCCAACGCCACTGAGCTGAACATCAACGGTGTGTCCGACTACGCCGAGTCCGGCGAGCAGGTCACCAGCATCACTCAGTTCTCTGATGTGTATCCCACCGACTGGGCTTACCAGGCACTGAGCAACCTGATCGAGCGCTACGGCTGCGTCGCTGGCTACCCCAACGGCACCTACCGCGGCAACCGGGCCATGACCCGCTTTGAAGCGGCTGCCCTGCTGAACGCCTGTCTCGACCGCGTCACCGAAGTGACCGACGAGCTCAAGCGTCTGATGAAGGAGTTCGAGAAGGAACTCGCCATCCTCAAGGGCCGCGTGGACGGTCTGGAAGCCCGCGTGGGCGAACTGGAAGCCACCCAGTTCACCACCACCACCAAGCTGAAGGGTCAAACCACCTTCGTGACCGGTGCTGTGAACGCCGGCGGTGACGACGGTTCCAAGTACATCTACGACACCAACGCCACCTACTTCGACGACTCTGCTGACGCTGTCAAGCAGATCGGCAAGGTGGAGCGCAAGAACCGCAACACCGTCTTCAAGAAGAACGGAACCCGCGGTGGTGCCAACGCCTACAACCGCAACTACGGCGCCTGGACCTTCAACTATGACCAGCGCCTGAAGCTGAACACCAGCTTCACCGGCAAGGACCTGCTGGTTGCCCGTCTGCGTACCGGTAACTTCAGCAAGAGCGGCAACGGCAACGCCTTCGGTGGTTCCGGCGTGAACCTCACCGCTCTCGACATCGCCACCGATTCCGGTGTGCAGGACGAGAAGGCCAACATCGTCACCCTCGACCGTCTGTTCTACAAGTTCCCGGTCGGCAAAGAGTTCACCGTGGTTGCCGGTGCTCTGGCTCGTAACACCGAGTCCATCGCTCTCTGGCCCTCTGTCTACAACAAGGGTGCCACCAAGATCCTCGACTGGACCGCTCTGATGGGCACCAGCGGTGTCTACAACAAGGAGACCGGACAGCTGATCGGTGCTTACTGGAAGCAGAGCGTCGACAAGGGTCAGAACGCTTTCAGCGTGTCTGTGAACTATGTGGCTGACGACGGCAACGGCAGCTCCACCGATCCCACCACTGGTGGTTTCCTCACCGATAACTCCGAAGCCAGCTTCCTGGCTCAGGTCGGCTACGCCGGTCCTCAGTGGGGTGTGGCCTTCGGTTACCGCTACGGCCAGTGCGACAGCGGCAACGGCTTCCGTCGTGGCACCGAGTTCGCCAAGCAGGACAAGTGGAACAACAACTGCTTCTACGTCCCCACCAAGACTGTCAACGTTGACGGCACCAAGTACACCGTCCCCAATGGTGATCCCAAGAAGCGCTCCGGTGCTTCCACCAACAGCTACGCGCTGAACGCCTACTGGCAGCCCGAGAACCCTGGTTTCATCCCCTCCATCTCCCTGGGCTGGGGCATCAACCAGAACACCACCAGCAACAAGCGTGGCGGCACCCCCGTCAACAGCCAGAGCTGGATGGTGGGCCTGAAGTGGGACGACGTGTTCCTGAAGGGCAACGACCTCGGCTTCGCTGTGGGTCAGCCCACCTTCACCACCGGCCTCGAGTCCTGCGACGGCAAGCGCAGCGACAAGCGTGAAATTTGTGGTTCCACCCCCTTCGACGGCAACTACGTCTTCGAACTGTTCTACAACTTCCAGGTCACCGACAACATCAAGGTCACCCCTGCGATCTTCTACCTGTCCCGCCCCATGGGTCAGTTCACCAACAACCTGGTGGAGAACGGTCAGGGCTACGACGGTCAGTTCAACGTGTTCGGCGGTCTGATCCAGACCACCTTCAAGTTCTGATCTGACATCAGCACGATCTCCGGGGTCCGTTTGTACGGGCCCTCGAGATTCTTGTCCTCACACAGTTCACTCTTCACACACTTTGAATTCCCCCTCAATTCGAGGGGGTTTTTTATTGACCGTTGACCTGACCATCAACGCACTGCTCAAAACGTGCTGATGATGGGTTGGGTTGAACAGAGCGCGAGCCCCGGGTTGCTATGGCGATTGCCCCAGACATCACAGCCTTGGTGGGATGCACGCCCATGGTGCGGCTCAATCGTCTGCCCAAGGCCTGGGGATGCACGGCCGAGATCGTGGCCAAGTTGGAGAGCTTTAACCCCACGGCGTCGGTGAAGGACCGCATTGCCGGCGCGATGGTGGAGGCCGCTGAAAGCGCTGGAACCATTGCCCCTGAGCGGACCGTTCTGGTGGAACCCACCAGTGGCAACACCGGAATCGCCCTGGCGATGGTGGCAGCGGCCCGAGGTTATCGGCTGATCCTCACAATGCCCGACACGATGAGCACGGAACGCCGGGCGATGCTCAGGGCCTATGGAGCTGAGCTGCAGCTCACTCCAGGTATGGAGGGGATGCAGGGAGCGATCGAACGGGCGCGTGAACTGGTTGACGAGATCCCTGGGGCCTACCTCCTCCAGCAGTTCGATAACCCCGCGAACCCTGCGGTGCACGCAGCATCCACAGCCGAAGAGATCTGGGCTGATACTGAGGGTTCCCTGGATGCTGTGGTGGCCGGGGTGGGGACCGGGGGAACCATCACCGGTTGCGCCCGAGTGCTGAAAGAGCGCCAGCCCAAGCTTTCGGTGGTCGCCGTGGAGCCGGCTGCCAGTCCGGTGTTGGCGGGTGGCGTTGCTGGCCCCCATCGGTTGCAGGGAATCGGCGCTGGCTTCATCCCGCCCGTTCTGGAGATGGATCTCATCGATGAGATCATCGCGGTCAGCGACGATGAGGCCATGGACGTCGGTCGGCGTCTCGCCCGGGAAGAGGGTCTGTTGTGCGGGGTGAGCAGTGGTGCCGCGGTGGCTGCTGCGCTGAGGCTTGGGCAACGCCCAGCCATGGAGGGCCGGCGCATTGTGGTGATCCTGGCCAGTTTCGGAGAGCGCTATCTCTCCACACCGATGTTCAGCACTGCGGCGCCGCTTCCGGCACGCCGGGACGCTCAGCTGTGACTCTGATGCCAGATGGTCTCGATCCCTATGCCGTGCTCGAGGTGGGATCCACGGCGACGCAAGCTGAACTCAAGGCTGCCTACAGGCGCCTTGTGAAGCAGCACCACCCCGATGCCGGTGGGTCAGACGAAAAAATCCTGGCGTTGAACGCCGCCTGGGAGCAACTGGGCGATCCTGAGAGTCGTCGTGCCTTTGATCGCAGCAGCAGCAGATCTGCAGAAGCGGCGAGGGACGAGGCCAGGGCGCGTGGGGCCCGCAATGCCCGTGCCAGTCAGGCGGCACAGCGGGCCAGTGGTCGTTCGACCAGTGCCGATCAAGATTTGGCGGATTGGTTGAGGAAGGTCTACGCCCCGGTTGATCGTTTGATCGGCCAGGTGATCAATCCCTTCGCCTCCGAACTCAGGGCCTTGTCGGCCGACCCCTACGACGACGCCTTGATGGAGGCGTTCTGCACCTATCTCGAACAGAGCCGGATCCGGCTCGACAAGGTCAAAACCCTGTTTCAATCCATCCCAACGCCGGCTTCGGCCCGAGGCTTTGGCCTGAGTGTCTACCACTGTTTCTCCGAGCTGGAGGATGCGGTGACGGAGCTGGAGCGTTACACGATGGGCTACGTGGACAGCTATCTCCACGACGGACAGGAGATGATCCGCGAAGCCAGGCAACGCCGCAAGCGCCTCCAAGAGGAGCGTCGCCGGCTGGAGATCGGCTGATGACTGCGGGGTTGTTCCGGGCACTGCTGTTGCTGGTGTGGGTGCTATCCACGGCCGTAGACCGGTTGTGGTGGTCGCACCATGGCGGCTTGCCGGCCTGGGATCAGGCCGACTATCTCAACAGTGCCCTCGATCATGGCCGGGCTCTTGGTCTGATCCCGGGAGGAGGCTGGCTGGGGTGGCAAGCCCTTCTCGACCTGTCTCCAAAAATCCCGCCCCTCGCTTCTCTGGTGAATGGTGTTGTCATCGCAGTGAGCGGTGATGCCCCGGCTCAGGCCGCATGGAGTCTCAGCCTCTGGAATGGGTTGCTTGTGTTTGCCACCGCAGGCTGGGCTCTCTCGCTTCGCTCCCCGCAGCGTTTGGCCAGGGAGTTTGCCTTGCTGGCCGCAGCAGCTGTCTCGCTGACGCCCATGTTGCTGGAATTGCGCACGGACTATCTGCTGGAGCTGCCTCTCACCGCTTGCGTGCCCCTGGCGCTGTGGCGCTTGGGCTGCTGGTTGGATCCAACGCGGCCTTCATCCTGGTGGAAGGCTTTCGTTGCCGCCCTGGCGGTTTCGGCGGCGTTGCTGGTGAAACAGAGTGCTTTGCTTGTTTTCATTCCAGCTTGCGTCTGGGCTCTCGTTGTGGCCTTGCGCTCAGGCCTGCGTCGCCAGGCGCAACTGGCGTTGGGACTGGTTGTTGTGACTCTCGGTCTTCTGCCTTGGCTGCGCCACAACTGGATCACCACCCTCGGGGGCACGAACCGGGCTGTGATCGAGTCAGCGGCTCGGGAGGGTGACCCCGGTGTGCTGACCTTGGCCGGCTGGTTCTGGTACCCCCGTCTGATTCCTGATCAGATCGGCTGGGTGTTGCTGGTGATCGGTGGATCGGGTTTGGTCCTGCTGCTTCAGCAACGGCGCTCCGGGCTTGTGGCGCCGCCTCGGGATGGTTCCGACCGCGCTCAGGCCTGGAGCTGGCTGTTGGGGATGTTGCTGCTGGGCTGGCTGTTCACCAACCTCAGCCCGAACAAAGATTCCCGCTACATCGCGCCCCTGCTGCCACTGGTGCTGTTGCTGCTGAGTCGGGGCTGGTTGCAGTGGGGGCTCTGGCTCCGGCGTCGCTGGCCTGTGCAGGCGCGCTGGTTGCCGGGTTTGGCCCTGGCGGCAGGGGGGCTGGCCGCAGCCACACCAGCCTGGATGCAGCAGTCGGCACGGTTGCAGAACCGTCATCAAGGCCCCTTGGCAGCGATTGTGCGGCGTGCGGGAGGTGGCGTGCCAGGCGCTGAGCCGAGCACCCTGATCGTGGTGCCGAGCACCCCTGATCTGAATCAGCACAACGTCAGCTACTACGGACGCCGCAATGGAGGCCAGTTGGTAGGGCGTCAGCTCGGTGGCAGCCGCGCTCACGTGCAGCCGGTGCTGGATTACGCCGAGCTGGTGCTGCTGGCGGAGGGTGACCAGGGATCGGTGCGCAAGGCGGCCCGGCGCCTGGATCGGGCCGTGCGGGATTCCGGGGTCTTCACGCGTGTGGACACGTTTCCCCGTCCTGATGGGGGCAGCTATTCCCTGTGGCGCCGGCGTGCTGACGTACCCGCATCGCCCGGGTTTGATCAACGCTTCCCCGCGTTGGCATCCGCCTTGGAGAGGGGACCATCTGGGCTGGATCCGATCTTCAGCAGCGTGGCGATCGAACACATGCTCGACGGCCACTTTCTCTATAGGGGGCCTGCACGCAAGGCTGCTCTTGCCCGGCTCAACATCGACTCCGGCGATCGTCAGGCCAGGTGGACGCTGGCATTGCTGGCTGTTTTAGCCAACCGCCCGATCGAGGCCTCCAAGCAGTTCGCTGCCTTGGAGCAGGTTCTTCCGGATAACCCTTGGCCCAGTGCGTTTCGTGCTGTGGTGCTGCTGGCTGGTTGGGACCCAGCCCAAGCTGCTGCTGTGGCAGCTGCGGCCAACACACGACTCGGTGATCAGCCCGTGCTGATGGGCCTCGATGCTTCAGCTTCGGTGCTCTCGGGAGCGATCTGGCGGATTCCGGAGGCGATCGACCTCGTTCCCAAGGCCATTCGTGTGATCGAGCAATCGCTCGGCACTCAGGAGAACGCCTCGAGCTGATCCATGCGCAGCCACACGTCGGGCACGGGCCGCCGCCAGCGCACCTGTCCGTAGGTCCCTTTCACCACAAGCAGTTCACCGGGCCCCTCGAAGATGTAGGCCGGGGGGTGGGGGTCACTAGCACCCGCTTCAACGCTGCCCTCATAAGCCGCCCTGTTCACACGCACCAGAGCACCTTTTTTCAGTGCAGGAGGGGCTTTTGCGGCAGGAGCAGGGCTCGACGGTGTCTCGGCCATACGGGTCGGTCTTTGTTCGCCAGGCTAGAACCCTTGCACGCGACGCCAGCCCTCCATTTGGACAACGGCCTTTCGATCTATCTGGTGGCCTTCGGCGGTCTTCTGCTCGTGTCGGTGCTCCTCGATGACTTGGCGGCGCGGGTGCGGGTGCCAGGAATCCTCATGGTGCTCCTGCTCGGCCTCCTGATCGACAACCAGGTGGAGGTGTCCAACACGCGCGAGCTCACGCTGCTGAGCCTGGACCATGCCCAGCAGATCACCCAGGCGGCGCTCGTGCTGGTGCTGTTTTTTGGCGGACTGACCACCAATTGGAAAGAGGTGCGGGGGGTGATCCGGCCTGCCGCGCGTCTGGCCACCATCGGCGTGCTGATCACAGCCGCGTTGATCACCGGCGTGGGGATCGGGTTTGATCTGGCCCGAGGTGGTGCAGCTCTCACGCAGATCGTGCCGCGCAATCTCTTTATCGGCGCCATGGTGGCCAGCACGGACGCCTCGGCGGTGCTGGCACTGCTGAGGCCCCTGCAGGGCCGGCTGCCCCAGCCGCTGATGGATCTGATCGAATGCGAATCGGGCTTCAATGACCCGATGGCCGTGGTGCTGGCCGGTCTTGCCCTTGCCCTGGTGGGCGGGGATGGCGTCGGTGCTGGTGTGCTGGTGACCGATCTGGTGCGTCAGTTTCTGCTCGGAATCCTGATCGGTTTCCTGGGTGGAAGCCTCACTGTTCAGCTCCTCGGCACCCGGATGGGCCTGAACCAGGCCTCGATGCTGCCTGTGGTGAGTCTGGCGCTCCTGATGGTGCTCAGTGGGGGCACGTCTTTGCTGGGAGGCAGCCCGCTCTTGGCGGCCTATGTGGCGGGGCTGGTGCTGGGCAACAGCGACAGCCTGGATCAGGCGGTGTTGGAAGAAGCGCACTCGAGCTACGCGAAGATGGCCGAGCTGCTCCTGTTCCTGTGTATGGGACTGGTCGTCGCGCCTCAGGATGTGGTGTACGCGGCCGGAATGGCGTTCCTGCTGTTTCTGGTGATGCAGCTTGTGCGGTTGGTCATGGTGCACCTCCTGCTGTGGCGCACACCGTTCAGCTCGGGCGAACGCATCTTTGTGTGCTGGGCTGGTCTGCGCGGGGCCGTGCCGATCGCCTTGGCCATCAATGCCTGGTCGTCCGGGGTGAGCTGGGGCGTGTTGATGCCTCCCCTGGCTCTTGCGGTGGTGCTCTATGGCTTGTTCATTCAGGGCTTTGCCCTGGTGCCCCTCGCTCGGCGCATGAATCTCACCCTTCCGGATCCCGGCGCTGATTCCTCATCGGCTGCCTAACCTCGAGCACCCTGTTTCTGCGCTCACCTCCCATGCGTCTTCTGCTGATCGGATGCACAGGCCTGGTCGGGCGTGGGTTGATCCCTCTCCTGCATGAAGCTGGCCATCAGCTCACTGTTGTCAGTCGACGATCAGCCTCTGCGGTCGGCCTGCCCGACCGTCTCGCTTCCGAGCTTCAGTGGATCAAGGCCGATCCAGCAGCAGCGTCCAACTGGGCCTCCTCAGCAGCCTTGACCCAAGCTCTCGCAGCCTGCGATGGCGTGGTGAACCTGGCCGGTGAGCCGATTGCCGAACAACGCTGGACGCCCCAGCATCTGCGCCTGCTCGAATCCAGTCGGCTTGAGACCACCCGTCGTCTTGCGGAGGCGATGGCTGCGCTCGAGACGCCGCCTTCCGTGCTTGTGAATGCATCGGCGGTTGGCTATTTCGGCACCAGCGCCAACGCCCAGTTCGAGGAGACCAGTGCTCCCGGTTCCGATTTTCTGGCGGGTCTTTGCCAGCGCTGGGAGCAGGCGGCCGCGGCGAAGCCCGAGGCCACCCGACTGGTTGTGTTGCGCATCGGCATTGTGCTGTCAGCAGACGGCGGGGCGCTCGCGAAGATGCTTCCGGTCTTCCGGACTGGATTCGGTGGACCAATCGGCTCGGGGCAGCAATGGATGAGCTGGATCGAGCGCAGCGATCTCTGCCGCATGATCCAGAGCGCTCTGGAACAGCCCTCCTGGTCGGGAGCGATCAATGCCGTTGCCCCTGAGCCCGTTTCCATGGCCGACTTCGCTTCGGGGCTCGGACGCTGCTTGGGGCGTCCCAGTCTTCTGCCGGTTCCCGGTCCCGTCCTCCAGCTGCTGCTCGGCGATGGCGCTCAGGTGGTGTTGGAAGGCCAGCGGGTGGGCTCCACCCGTTTGCAGGAGCTCGCGTTCAGTTTCCGTTATCCGTCGCTTGACGCTGCACTCGCCGCTGCCACCAGCTCCAGCAGCCGTTGATCAAGGCTGAGGCGATCAACAAACCGATCGCAGGGGTGAACAGGGGCTCCCAGAGGCGCTGAAACTGACGCATGGGAGCCTCGATCCCCTGGCTGCTCCCCAGAATCGCCACGGCGAACCAGCCGGCACCGCCCAGCACCAGAAAAACGTCAAGCACCAACACGCGGTCGAGCCAGCGCTTCCAGAGCGGTTCCTGCAACGGTGGTGTCATAACGGCTGCTGCACCAAATCGGAAATGGCTTGGGCCATCCTGGCGCCTCCTCCTGAAGGGCCAAGCCGTTGCAACGCTTGTTGGTGACATTGCCGTTGCAGATCCGCGTCGGAGTGGCTCCTCTCGAGGAGATCGATGGCCAGCCTTGCCGACGCTTCCAGAGTGGCGGTTTCGCCTGGTTCGCCCTGGGCACAGAACACCGTGGGCCCAAGCAGGCGTCGCTGGGCTTCGGCAAAGCCCGCGGTGAACTGGGGTCCTCGGCCAGCGAGCTGCAGCACGGGGCGTGCCAGTCCCACCGCCTGTTCCGCTGCAGTCCCAGCCATGCACACCAACAGATTCGAGCTGTGCAACACGGCTGCGAATGCGCCTCGGCGCACATGAATGCGGCGCGGCCCCCGCTGGAGTTGCAACCCTGAGCCACCGGGTTCTGCGGTCAGCGTCCAACCCCACGGTTGCACCAGGGCGCGTAGCGATCGGTCGCTGAGGGAGGACACGAGCGCCAGATCGACCGTGAGCACGCCTTGCCTGAAGAGCTCGCTGGGCAGGTGCTCGATCATCTGCAGAAGCAGACCAAGATTTTGCTCAAGCTCCGGCCGGCGGCTCCCTGGGAGGAGGCCGAGCCGTTGCCGAGCGGCAGGCAGTCTCCCGGCATCGGCCAGCACCGGATCCATGAAGGGATTGCCGAGAAAGCGCACCTCTCGGGACAGTTGACCGCTGAGGTCATCAGCCGTGCATTGATCCCGGCTGAAGACGGCATGAAAGCGGCGGCTCTGGAGGCAGGTGGCGCAGGGCCATGGCAAGCGCAGTCGGCCCTCGTAATGGCTGGAGTAGGCCACGAGATAGGTGGCCACAGGGCGCCGGCACAGCCAGGCCGCCATCACCGGAATCACATCGCCCACCACCACCACCACGTCGTAGCGATGGCCGATGCGCAGCAGCCGCAGCAACCGCCGGAGCAGATAAACCACCTGCCCTTGGATCAGTTCAGTCATCCGCCCGCGCAGGCTGGTGTAGCCCAGCCCACCGGTGCTGAATTCCTGCGTGCTGCCGATTAAATCAATGCCCGCATCCCGGTAGGGCTGACCCTTGCCCACCAGGGGCAGGGCTTCCACGGTGTGCCCCAGGCGTGCCAGTGCCCTGGCCAGCAATGAACCTGAGAGATCTTCGCCGTGACCGTTGCTGAGCAGGAGCAGGCGCCCCACCTCAGAGCTCCAGCCAGGCCTTCACCTTCAGCAGAGCAGGCCACTCCGGACGACGCTTGAGACCATCAGCGATCGACTCGCGCAGATCGCCTGCCACGTCGGGTGCCACGGCGAGAACCTGCTGGACCACCTCAATGTGATCGCGCACCCCCTTGGCTTTGGTCTCCAGCATGGCCAGGCAGAGGTTGATCCGCGCCTGCGGGTCTTGAGGGTTCAGCTTGACCGCCATGCGTCCTGATCGCAGGGCGTCGTCCGGCTGTTCGCAGAGCAGTTGAAGCCAGGTCAGGCAGGTCCAACCAGCCGATTGTCTGGGTGCTGCGGCGGTGATCGTCTCGAAATCCCCAAGAAGGTCTGCTGCAGGCACACCGTCCTGATAGCGGGCCATCGCCTGTTGGAAAAGGGAATCCTGGGTGTCGTCCATCGATGATCGACCGATACAGCAATCCGTTCAGATTCCCACAGCAGGCCGAGGGAGCCGCCGGTTTTAAACCGCGAAGGAGCTGCCGCAGCCACAGGTTTGGGTGGCATTGGGGTTGGTGAAATTGAAGCCGCCTCCGATCAGCGCTGTGCTGAAGTCAAGCTGCATTCCGTAGATGTACAGCAGGCTTTTCGGGTCGCAGATCACGCGGAAGCTCTGGCCGTCAGAGGCCACGTACTCGTAGCTTTCATCGTCGCTTTGGGTGTCTGAAGCCGGCACGAAATCCATCGTGTAGCTCATGCCACTGCATCCACCAGAACGCACACCCACCCGCAACACCTGGTTGTCACCCTGTTCGCTGCAGAGCTTGGCCAATTGCTGCATGGCCGGTTCAGTGATCAGGATCCCCTTGCCGTCTTTCGCGGTGTGCGCCGGCGCAGTGCTTGGGGTGGAAGTCATGGGAAACACAGGCTGGTTCCCTCACTCTATGGAGGCTCATACATAGAGTCGCTTCAGTTGTGCAGATCATGTGCGGGTCGCGATCGTTGGTTCCGGTCTCGCCGGCCTCTCCGCTGCTGTGGATCTGGTCGATGCCGGTCATGAGGTGAACCTCTACGAAGCTCGGCCTTTCATGGGCGGCAAGGTGGGCAGCTGGGTGGATGACAGCGGCAACCACATCGAGATGGGGCTGCACGTGTTCTTTTTCAACTACGCCAATCTCTTTGCACTGATGCGCAAGGTGGGCGCCTTCGAGAATCTGCTGCCGAAGCAGCACACCCATCTGTTTGTGAACAAGGGCGGGGATCTGCGGGAGCTGGATTTTCGTTTTCCGATCGGTGCACCCTTCAACGGCCTCAAGGCGTTTTTCACCACGCCGCAGCTGAGCTGGATCGACAAGCTGCGCAATGCCCTGGCCCTGGGGACCAGCCCGATCGTGCGCGGTTTGGTGGATTACGAAGGGGCGATGCGCACCATCCGAGCGCTCGACTCGGTGAGCTTTCAAGATTGGTTTGTGGGCCATGGCGGCAGCCCCGAAAGCATCCGGCGCATGTGGAATCCCATTGCCTATGCCCTGGGCTTTATCGATTGCGAGGCCATCTCAGCGCGCTGCATGCTCACCATCTTCATGATGTTTGCGGCCAAAACCGAGGCTTCGAAACTCAACTTGCTGAAGGGATCGCCCCACCGCTGGCTCACGGGGCCGATCCTCGACTACATCCAGCAGCGCGGCGGCAAGCTCCACCTGCGTCACAGGGTGAAGCAGGTGGAGTACAGCGAGGGTGAATCCCCTGAAATCACAGGCCTGCAGCTGGGAACGCCCGAAGGAGAGATCCGTGTTGAGGCCGACGCTTACCTGGCTGCCTGTGATGTGCCAGGAATTCAGAAGCTGCTGCCCAAGGAGTGGAATCGTTATCCCCAGTTCGAAGCGATCCATCAGCTGGAGGCTGTGCCTGTGGCCACCGTTCAGCTCCGCTACGACGGCTGGGTGACCGAACTGGGCGATGCCCAGGAGGCGCAACGCTGCGATGTGGCGCATCCAGCAGGTTTGAACAATCTGCTCTACACGGCTGACGCCGATTTCAGCTGCTTTGCCGACCTCGCCCTGGCCAGCCCCGAGGATTACCGCAAGGAGGGTGAAGGCTCGCTGCTCCAGTGCGTGCTCACACCGGGTGATCCCTGGATTCCCAAGTCCGTCGACGACATCGTTGCTCACACGGACCGTCAGGTGCGCGAGTTGTTCCCCTCGGCCCGCAATCTCAAGCTCACCTGGAGCAATGTGGTGAAGCTGGCTCAGTCGCTCTACCGCGAAGCCCCTGGCATGGAGCCCTACCGACCTGAGCAGAGCACTCCAGTGCGCAATTTCTTCTTGGCCGGCAGCTATACCCGTCAGGATTACATCGATTCCATGGAAGGGGCCACGATGAGCGGACATCTCGCTGCCGCCGCCATCCTGAAGAAGCCGGCCCAGCTGGCCACGAACACCGCAGTCGCCTGAACCCATGGGACGCTGGCTTGAACATTCCGTGACCACCGAGGTCAACGCTCCCGTGGATCGGGTGTGGGCAGTCTGGAGCGATCTCGAGGCCATGCCCAAGTGGATGCGTTGGATCGAATCGGTGAAAACCCTGGATGATCCCGAACTCACCGACTGGACCCTTGCCGCCCAGGGATTTCGGTTTCACTGGAAGGCTCGCATCACCCAGCGCGTTGAAGCGCAGCAGCTGCACTGGGAATCCGTTGGTGGTCTGCCGACCAAAGGCGCTGTTCGTTTTTACGCAGAGCAGCCGGGACGGACTGCGGTGAAGCTTTCAGTCACCTATGAGCTTCCCGGGGTCTTGGCACCGCTGATGGAACCCACCATCCTGGGTGGGATTGTTACCAAGGAGCTTCAGGCAAACCTTGATCGATTCCGGGATCTGGTTGAACGGGAACAGGCATCCGGGGGCTGAAGCGCGTGCCCGAGGCCATGGGGCTTGGGCATCGGTGCGTGGAGCGAGCCTGGCGGGGCTTCTTTCGATTCTGATCAGTGCTTGCGGCAGTGACGTCCCAAACACCGTCGCCCCAAACACCGTCACTCCAAACTTGAAGCCGCCTCGGATTGAGGATGCTGTCTCTGAGCTCCCCAGCCGTTCCCCAGATCGGATCGCTCCCCCTTCCTCGTTCGTGCCCCTGCCCAGTCTTGAGCAGGTGCTCAGCGCGGTTCCCGATGGCCGCCCTGATCCTTTTGCTCCTGTCGCTGCTGCTGTCTCGGCATCGGCCCAAGAGTCCAGTGCTTCCGATGCTGATCAACCGCAGGGCCTGGGGCTTCAGGTTCAAGGGGTGCTGGCGGTTGGTGGTCAGCGTCGCGCCCTGGTGACCACATCAGAAGGCTCAGGACCGGTCTGTGTTGGCGCCAGGGGACGTTGCCCTGGGGAGTCGAGCGGCTTATTACCGGTGGGATGGGTGGTGCAGACCATCGATTTGCGCCGAGGTTGCCTCACCGTTTCGGTGGCCGGTCAAACCGAATCTCCCTTCTGTATTGCCTGAACACAAGCCATCACCAGACCTTCGAGGTCATGGGGATGGGCTTCCTGGTCCACACGGCCCAGCAGCTTGCGGCAACGATCACTCGTCTGCGGACCGATCGAAACCAGGGCAGTCCGTTTGAGCCTGGCCGTCGCCTCCTCCTCCCCCAGGCTCTCTGCCAGCAGGTGTGTGGTGTGCAGCACCGTTTTGCCGCTGGTGAAACAGATCGCATCCACCGACCCGGCTCGCAAGGCATCCAGCGTTGCGGCGGGAATCGCTTGCGGACAACGCGATTCATAAGCCGGCACCTCCACAACCCGTGCGCCGGCTTCGCCGAAGGCTTCGCCCAGAACGGTGCGCCCGCCACTCTGGACCCTTGGAAGCAGGATGCGCAGCCCCCAGCCTGAGACCGGGAAGTGTTCGATCAGGCTGTCGGCGACAAACTCGGGGGGCACGAAATCCGCCTCCGAACCCAGCTCCTCCAGGCGCTTGGCGGTCTTGCGTCCCACCGCTGCAATTTTGAGGCTGGCCGGTCGATGGGCCAATGCCTTCCCTTGCCTTTGCAGACGCTCTTCAACGGCATTCGCGCCGTTGGCGCTGGAGACGATCAGCCAGTGGAAGGTGTCCCATTCAGCCAAGGCATCGTCGAGGGCACCCCAGTGATCCGGGGGGCCGATCTCCAGAGCCGGTAGATCGAGAACATCGGCACCGAGCGCTTCCAGCAGTCGGCGGCCTTCACTCTGCTGTTCCATGGCCCGGGTCATCACCACCGTGCGTCCCTGCAGCGCAAGGGCCTGGCCATCCGTCATGACGCACTCCCATCGAGCTTCACGATCCCGCTCACCTGGGCTTGAAGCGCCCCGGCCTCTTCGGCACGGTTCTGTTGATGGAGCTTGTCGATCGCTGCGCGGAAGCTGGCGCGTGCTCCGTCGATATCGCCACCTATCAATCGCGCGACGGCGAAGTTCTGGTGGCTTTCCGCGTGATCGGGATTGAGCTCGAGGGAACGCTCATAGGCGCGTAGGGATGCGGCGAGGTCCCCCCGGCGTCGTTCCATCAGGCCGAGGTTGTACCAGGCCAGCGCGACTTCAGGGGCACGCTGGCAGGCCGTGGTGGTGAGCTGAATCGCCTCATCCAGCTGATTGGCCTGCATCAGCAAGGCGGCCAGGTTCAGCCGGGCACCGAGGCTCAAACGCACATCCAAGGGCAGATCAAGCGCCTGCCGGTAAAAGCCTTCGGCAGCCACTGCATCTTCAGGCGCCAAAGCAATCCCCAGGTTGAGGAGCAACTCGTAACGCTCAGCCGTTCTCCCGGCTCCATCCGGCAGCTGTTCAAGCCCTTGGCGCAGGAGATTGACGCCTCGCTCATGGTTGCCGCTGCTCACCTCCAGTGCCCCAAGCTTGGTGCAGGCGTAGGGGTCACCCGGCTGATCCTCCAGCCACTGCTCCATCGACTGGCGCAGTCGCTCGGCCTTGTCACGCCGATTGAGGAGGTCGGGTCTGTAGCCATCGTGCAGCAGCGCCGGTTCCGCGCAGTTCGCCACCCGCCAGTGCGGTTCCTGCTGAAGGATCTCGGCCACGCTGTCGTCAATCATCGAGTGATAAGGCCGGCTCCAGCAGATGCGTGCGTCGCGTCGGAACAGCCGGCTCACATTGGAATACGGGGCCATGGCAGCACCGAGTTCGTGGCGAAGCAGATTGATGACCAGCACATCCGGTTGCGCCATCAAGGCTCGGATCGCTGGAATCGCCTCGGCGCGCAGGCGTTCATCGGCATCCAGCACCAGCACCCAGTCCCCCCTCACGTGTTCGAGTGCCGCGTTTCTCGCTGGCGCGAAGTCCCCGGGCCAGTCCAGCCGTTCCACCTGGGCACCGGCAGCTTCAGCCAGGGCCACGGTGTTGTCCGTTGAACCGGTGTCGAGCAGAACCATCTCGTCGACGAAGCCTTTCACTGAGTTCAGGCAAGACTCGATGCGCTCGGCTTCGTCGCGGACGATCATCGAGAGGCTGAGCATGACGGCGTCCCGTACTGGCGCTGAGATTAGTGCCGTTCAGTCGGTGAATTCGCCTCCCAACTCGAGCATGTGCTCCTCCCCCAGCAACCGACCCATCAGCATCTGCTGGGCTTCGGCCATCTGCCCAGGGCTGTAGGCGGCGGGAATGCTGCTGGGGAGAAGCGCTCGCAGGCTCTCCCACCGGTAAGGGCAGCCATACACCGCCAGCCCCGCCAGGCGGTTCAGTGCCAAGAGCTGGCGGATGGCTGCCGGCCAAGGGTCATCACGATCACGGCCTGCGCGAAATGGATTGCCGCGTAGAAACAATTGCAGCAAAACCGGTCCTTCCCCGAGTCGATCCAGGGCCAGAGGATGGTCGGCCTGTGGAGGGTCATGCCAGGGGCTGATTCCAAGCTCGTGGCAGAGGATCGGCCTGAATCCGCGGCGTGCGGGCCAGCTGATGGCTGGCGCCTCAGGGCGCAGGAATGGGCAGGCCAGCACACCGTCCACGCGGATCAGGGTCACACCGCCACCGGCAGGGGCATCGACCGGAGTGGCTCCCTGGACTTCGAGAGTGGCGCCCACGAGTTCGAGGGCGAGTTGGTGTTCTTCTGCCGTTTCTGCTGCCGTTTCTGCTGCGTCCGGTGGTGAGGGGGCTGTTGAAGCCGTTCTGTTCTGACGTTGGCGCTCGCGGCAGCGTTGCAGCGCCTCCCGCCGTCTCTGTAAAGACTGCTCGAGGCGCGAGGCGGGAAGGCGTCCGCTCGCGAGGGCTGCGCAGACAGCGTTGATGGCTTCGTCAGCATCAGCGGGCATCAAAATCAGGTCAGCACCGGCTTCGAAGGCCTGCACGGCAGCCTCACCGGGACCCACCAAACCTGTGATCGCCTCCATCACCAGCGCATCGGTGACGATCAGTCCCTGGAAATCAAGGGACACTCTGAGCAGGTCGGTCAGCACCTTGGAAGACAGGGTCGCGGGCCGCTCGGCATCCAGGGCTGGGATCAGCAAATGGGCAGTCATGACGCTCTCGACGCCTGCAGCGATCAGCCGCCGGAATGGTTTGAGTTCGAGTTGCTCGAGCCGCTCCCGCGCATGCGCCAGCACGGGGAGCTCCAGATGGGAATCCTGAGCGGTATCGCCGTGTCCGGGGAAATGTTTGGCGCAACCAAGAACGCCTCCAGCCTGCAAACCGCGCTGGAATGCCTCAGCCAGTGCACCGGCGGCTTCTGGAGCCTGGCCCCAAGCCCTCACATTGATCACTGGATTGGCCGGGTTGCTGTTGACATCGCAGACCGGCGCCAGCACCCAGTTGAGTCCGCATCGGCGAGCCTGGTCAGCGGTGCAACGCCCATAGCGTTCCGCGAAACGAATCGCCGCCGCCGGGTTGTGCCCATGCAAGCGACCCAAGGCCAGCGGTGGCACCAGCCAAGTGGCGCCCTCAAAGCGCTGACCGACCCCTTCTTCCACGTCGGCGCAGAGAAGCAGATCGTCATCAGCGGCCCAGGCGCGCAGGGTTCGGCAGCGCTGCTGCAGTTCGGTGGCTGTGCCTCCCAGCAGAATCACCCCGCCGACGCCGTTCTCCAGTTGGCGTTGCAGCTCACTGTTGCTGAGTTCCCAGCGTGGGTATCGCCGTTGCTGATCGCCGGCATGACCGCTGGCTCTCACCACCAGCAGCTGAGACACCGCCCGCCGCAACTCAACTGGGTTCATCGTCGTGGCAGTTTTGAGCATCGTCACTGCCTGGGGGGATCTCCCCCCGCTCCTGGCGTTCGCGCTCGAGGTCCCCGAGCAGTCCCAGAACGGAGGCTCCCTTCTCCAGGCCACGGTCGAGATGGAACACCACTTCCGGTGCCCGCCGCATCTGCAAGCGACGACCGAGCTCTCCGCGCAGGAAGCTGCTGGCTGCTTGCAGACCCTCCATCACCTGGGCTCTGCCCTCAGGATCGGCCAGCACACTCACGAAGATTTTGCAGTGCTGCAGATCGCCGCTCACGTCCACTTGAGTGATGCTGATCAGTCCCTGATGCACGCGGTCATCGCGGATGCCGTGCATCAGGAGTTCACTCGTTTCCTTGCGGATCAGAGCTGCAACACGTTCAACCCGTCGTCCAGGAGCCATCTCAGCTCATTGGTGCTGAAGACACCATGGCACGCAACACCAGAGCGAGGCTGATGAAGCCACTGATTAAGGCTCCGATCAGTGCCACGGCGGTCACGGGATTGCTGCGGCGACGTGCCAGCGGTTCCGCAACGGAATTGAGCACGCCGAGGCTGAACGCGATCAGATAGCGCGGGTAGCGGGTCACATTGACGAAGAACTCGCGCATGGCGATGGCGTTGATCCGTTTCTCATGGCTACTCTGCCGGTCCCTGCCCCGGTCTGGACATGCTGGAGCTCCACCAATTCCGCCACTCCGCCTTCTGCTTGAAGGTGCGGATGACGCTCCACGCCAAAGATCTGAGTTTTCGTGAGGTGGAGGTCACGCCCGGACTCGGGCAGCTGTCTGTGTTCCGGATGTCGGGTCAGCGCCAGGTTCCCGTTTTGGTGGATGGTGATCAGGTGTTCGCGGACTCCAGCGCGATCTGCCGCTATCTCGAAACGCTGCGGCCCGAGCCTGCTCTGCTTCCCTCTGATCCACTCCAGAGGGCTCAAGTGGAGCTGATCGAGGATTGGGCTGACACAACCCTGGCCGCGTCCACCCGGGCTGCTCTCCTGCAGGCTGCAGCCGACGATGGTCAGCTCAGGCTGGCGCTTCTTCCGGATGATTTGCCGGCGCCATTGCGTCAGGTCATGTCTGGGGTGCCTGGCGGTTGGTTGAGCACCTTGGGCGATCTGCTCGGGCAAGAGCAGAGGGCGTCCATGCTCAGCAGTCTCACGGCTCTAGCCGAAGGCCTCGACCAGAACGGATATCTGGTTGGCAACAAGCTCACCCTGGCGGATCTTGCTGTCGCTGCTCAGCTCTCCCTGCTGCGCTTTCCTTCCTCATCTGGAGACGCTCTGGCTGGCCGCGGCGTTCCCGGCCTCAGCGATCATCCACGCCTGCAGTCGTTGTTCCACTGGCGTGATCAGCTGGAAGCCCAGCTCAATCAGCGCGACCCTGCGGCAACCGAGTGAGAACCAGCCGAAACCGGCTGCTGCGCCCTGCGAGGGTCTGATCCGTTTGCAGTCCTGGGGCCCCATAACTCACCTGCCGCTGATCCGCGCAGATCTTGGCGTCGCACTGCTCGTAGCGCGTCAGGGTTTCGATCCTGCTCAGTCGCGGCGCTCCTGGGCCATGCACGATCTGAAGCACGAGCTCATCACTTAGAAATGCCTCTCTGCCGTTGTCAGTTGGCACCACGGCCTCACGGCGGCCAATCACGCTGGTTTCCAGCAGAACATCGCCGCTGAGCCTTGCCAGTTGACGGTTCACACGCTCGGGGTCCTGCTCGACCGACAGAAGTTTGTCCCCCAGAAGCGCTTTGCCGATGGCGGTGGCGTTGAACGGGCGGTCGCCCACCAGTTGCCCTGCCCGATTGCGTTGGAAGCGTGCCCTGTGCAGCAGAGGAGGTTCGCTCTCGAGGATCGAACCATCCTGGTTCACCGTGTCGCTTTGCACCTCCCAGTCACCCGCGAACCAGTCGGGGTAAATCAGATCCTGACGGGCCTTCGGCCGGGGCAGAGGTGCAGGCAGCGACCACTCGGGCCATTCCAGCGCGCGTTGCTCGAGCAATGATGCTTTGGCTGGTTGTGCAGCGTTCGCACCCGTCACCATCAGCAGCTGCAGCAGCATGGTGAACAGCACAAGCAACAGCCTCCGCTTCATGTCAGACCCCCTGATTCGATCGCTTGATCACTACGTGGTGCTTGTTCCCGGTGAATCTGAGCAGCTTTTAACGGCCGCCGCCACCTTGACATGGCTGACGGAACGACTGACGGCGCTCAATCCATGGCCTGAAGATCTTCGCGGATGCGATGGGGCGAGCGAAGCCGCAGAGCGCCTGCTCGATACCGCCTGTGAACTGGAGACCTCGCCAGGAGTCTGCGTGCAGTGGTATGCCGTCCGCCTGGAGCCGCCTCAGAGCTGATGGTCAATCGGGTCGCTGTTTCGGTGGGTCCTGGATCAGCGTTGGCAGCAGTTTCAGAATTCCGTCGGCCACCTCATCCGGCGGCTCTGCATCGATCACCACCGTGAGATCGGCTTCGGCATACATCGGCCGACGGGCCGTCAACAGTGTGTTCAAGGCCAGGGCAGGGTCCTGTTCATGCAGAAGGGGTCGCGGTGTGTCGTCTGACTCCAGCCGTTTCAACAGCCTTTGCTGCTCCACGTCCAGCCAGATCACGATCCCCTGGTGCATCGCGCCCCAGTTTTCAGGGCGCGTCACGGCGCCGCCCCCTGTCGCCACAACGAGGGAGTGGCGCTGACTAATGGCGCTGAGCACCTGGGTCTCGAGGTTGCGGAAACCGCTTTCACCTTCGCGCTTGAAGATGTCGGGGATGGTGCAGCCAGCGGCCTGCTCGATCACAGCATCGGCATCCACAAAGCCGTACTCCAGGCGTTGGGCGAGAGGCCGACCGGTGCTGGTTTTTCCGCTCCCCATCATCCCGACGAGATACAGATTTCGGCCGCCAAGCCGCTGTCTGAGGGATGGAACAGGATCCAGCATGGCTCCGAATGGCTGTTAGCTCATTAGGATGCCTGCCGGCCGGACCTTCACATGACTGAAACGAAGTCGATCGCCCGGCATGGCCAGGGTCGCGGTTGCGTGATCACCCGCCGAGCCTGTTTCAGCGCCAGTCACCGCTACTGGTTGCCGGAACTGTCTGCTGATGACAACGCAGCGCGCTTTGGTGCCTGTGCGCTGGCTCCCGGTCATGGACACAACTACGAGCTCATCGTGTCGATGGCTGGTGGCCTCGATGCCGATGGCATGGTGCTCAACCTCTCCGAGGTGAAGCACGCCATCCGTAAAGAAGTCACCGACCAGCTCAACTTCCGATTCCTGAACGACGCCTGGTCGGACTTTGATGTGTCGAAACCGGACGGTTGCCTGCCAACCACCGAAGCGCTCGTGCATCGCATCTGGCAGCGGCTTTCACCTCACCTGCCGATCACGGCACTTCGCCTCTACGAACAACCGGGCCTCTGGGCCGACTACCTCGGACATCCCATGGACGCCTTCCTCACGATCCGCACCCATTTCGCTGCTGCCCACCGTCTGGCAAGGCCTGAGCTGAGCCAGGAAGAGAACGAGCGCATCTACGGCAAATGTGCCCGCCCCCACGGTCATGGTCACAACTATCTGGTGGACGTGACCGTGCGCGGTGCCATTGATCCCCGCACCGGCATGGTTTGCGATCTCTCTGCGCTCCAGCGCCTTGTGGATGATCTGGTGGTGGAGCCTTTCGATCACACCTTCCTCAATAAGGACGTGCCCTTCTTCGCGGAGTGCGTCCCCACCGCTGAAAACATCGCCCTGCACATTGCCGACCGTCTTTCGGGTCCTGTGGGGGCCATTGGTGCGCACCTCCATAAGGTTCGTCTTCAGGAAAGTCCCAACAATGCGGCTGAGGTTTATGCCGAAATGCCCCAACTCGACATGACACCAGCCACGTTGGAAGCGGCGGCACCGGTCTGATCCCATCCCTGGATGACCCATCAGACAACAGTCAGGCTGGTGCTGGCCGTCAGCCTCGACGGACGTCTGGCCTATGCCCAAGGTGGCGCTTCCCATCTGGGTGGTTCCGGTGATCGCAGGGCTTTAGAGGAAGCTCTGGCCTGGTCGGACGCGGTGTTGATCGGGGCCGGGACCGTGCGGGCCCATCGTTCCAGCTGTCTGATTCATGCCCGGGATCTCCTCGAGCAGCGCCAATCCACAGGACGCCCTCAACAGCCTGCCCTGTTCGTTGTGGCTCGCGACGTGGAGTTCCCTCAGCATTGGCCGTTGTTTCAGCAGCCCTTGGCGCGTTACCTCCTCAGTCCAGGAGGGGGCGGTGCCGAAGGATTCCTCGAAGGCTTTCCCCTCGCTGCATCATGGGCCCAGTCCCTGGCCAGCCTGGCGGCCCATGGCTGGTCAAGAGTGGTGCTCTTGGGGGGAGCTCGACTTTGTGAATCAATGTTGGCGGACGATGCCGTCGACGAGCTGCAGCTCACCCTCTGCCCTCGCGTTCTCGGTGGCCCTTTTGGCTGGGTTCCGGCCAACGCCCAAGCTCTCCCTGAGACCCTGGCCGCGGCGGATGCCTGGTTGCTGGAGCACAGCCGGCCCCTGGGTGGTAACGAGCTGCTCGTGCGTTACCGGCGTAACCGCAGCATCAAGTCGTCGAACGGAAGGTCTTGAAGGCTTGAAGCCGGCAAGCTGCTGCTCCAGCGTGGGGCGGATCCACTGCAGCAGGGGGGGGGCAGACGTCCAGCCAGCGAGGCCATCAAGAGAGGCTGCCAGGCTCTTGTCCAGATCAAGGGTCGACACGATCGATCCTTCGGTTTCGCCTCTTTGATCCCACCTGGTTAGGGTTTCTTCTCTGCCTGTGCATTGGCCTGGGATGGCGTCGCTTTCGGCCCGCTGGCATCGCAGCATCAGCGAGATTCCTGAAGAGCAGTGGGACCAGCTGCTTGGTGATCAGATCTGCCCCTTTTATCGCTGGACCTGGCTGCTGGCGTTGGAACGCTCCGGCAGCGTGGCTCCCGACCAGGGTTGGCAGCCTCTGCATCTGTCGTTGTGGCGGGACGACGACCAGCTCGTTGCCGTCGCTCCTCTGTACCTCAAGGGCCACAGCTATGGCGAATTCGTGTTTGATCAGTCGTTCGCGCGCTTGGCCGGTGATCTCGGGTTGCGGTACTACCCGAAATTGATCGGGATGAGCCCGGTGAGCCCGGTGCAGGGTTATCGCTTCCATGTGGCCTCCAGCGAAGACCCCCAGGAGCTCACCACAGTGATGCTCGGCTTGATCGATGATTTCGCCGCACGACACGGCATTCTCAGCTGCAATTTCCTTTACGTGGATCCCGCCTGGCAGCCACTGGCGCAAGCAGCCGGTTGTGCCAGCTGGCTGAATCAACAGAGTTTGTGGTCTTCAGACGGCCAACAAACCTTCAATGATTATCTCGCTGGTTTCAACGCCAATCAGCGTCGCAACATCAAACGGGAACGCAAGGCCGTGCGTGCTGCCGGCCTCACGGTGACACCGATCACCGGGGACGCACTCACTCCCGTATTGGTGTCGAGGATGCACGACTTCTATGCGCAACACTGCGCCCGTTGGGGGCCCTGGGGCAGCAAATATCTGGATGCCAGCTTTTTTGATCGGCTTTGCGATCCCTCACTGGCGGAGCATGTTGTTCTGTTCAATGCCCACCGTGGTGACTTGAACGAACCGGTGGCCATGTCGCTGTGCGTCAAAGACGCCCAGCACCTCTGGGGGCGCTATTGGGGGAGTGATGAGGAGATTGATTGCCTCCATTTCGAGGTTTGCTACTACGCCCCAATCGAGTGGGCCCTTCAGCAGGGGTTGGTGAGTTTTGATCCAGGAGCCGGTGGCAGTCACAAGCGCCGCCGGGGTTTCGTGGCTACGGCACGAACCAGTCTTCATCGCTGGTATGACCCTCAGATGGATACTCTGATCCGCGCGTGGCTTCCGCGGGCCAATGCCCTGATGCAGGAAGAGATCGAGGCCATCAATGCGGACCTGCCGTTCCGCGCTCAACCCCCAGATCTTGGACGTTGACCAGCTGATTCGTAGGGTGACCTGATGACTGATGGCACCCCTTCCCTCGATGACCAGCTCTCCCAGCGTTTCATTGCACTGGACCCCAGCGGATATTTTCTGATCAGGGTGGATTCCCGTGCGGGCGAGCTCGTGGCGGAGCACTTCCGCAACGATGTGGATGACAAGGGCCGTGCCACGGATCCTGAAACCGGTGAGGTGCTCAGTTGCCGAGGGGGAAGCCAACGCGCTGCGACCGTTTGTTACCGAGGTCGAACCGCGAAGGAGTTAGGAATTGCGCTCACGGAAGGGGAGGGACCGCACCCGGTGAGCCGCCTGGATCACGCGCTTTATCTCGGACGGGAACTCCAAAAAGCTGAGGCCTGCCTACTGCAAGGCAAGCCTTACGTTCAGGATTGAGCGGTTTTCAAGCGAGCCTTGATACTCAAACGGGTTGAAGCTCCTTGGATTCGCTTGGTTCCTCGGGTGGCAATGATTCCAGTTGCTCCCTGATTTCGCTTTGAACGATGGAGCGGTACTCGAGGAAGTGCTCGTTGTGTGCCAGCACCACGAGGAACTGCTCGAGCAGCGCTGGATTCTGTGTGGCCATGCCAAACATGTAACGCCAGAAGCGTCCGCGCGTGCTGCGCTTGAGCCCCTGTCTCCAGATCACGATCGAGAGCGCTTTGAGATCGGTCAAGGTCGGCAGCTGGGTGGACCCCTTCCAGCGAGGAGCGCCCATCTTCAGGTAGTAGGAGTACACCCGATCCATGTAGGCATTCGGCTCATACAGAGCACAGAACGCCTCCACGTACTCATTGGCGATGTCTCGGATCGGTCTCGTGGGTTTGAAATTGAGCAGATTGGTCTGATTCACGCCCTTCGCGGCGTCCTTGTCTTGAATCAGGCGACCTTCCTTCTCAAGGCGATACCAGAGCGCTGTGTTGGGCAGTGCCTGCAGCATTCCCATCATCGCCGCGGGGATTCCCGTGCGGGTGACGAAGTCCACGATGCGACGTCCGGCCCCATTTTTTTCACCATCGAAACCGATGATGAAGCCAGCCATGACGCGGATGCCGTTGGCAGTGATGCGGTCCACGGCCGCGTCCAGAGGGTTGCGGGTGTTCTGGATTTTGCGAGACGTTTCGAGACTGGCTTCATCAGGCGTTTCAATGCCAAGAAACACGCTTTCGAAACGAGCCTCATGCATCATCCGCATCATTTCTTCGTCGTCGGCAAGATCCACTGATGCCTCTGTGGCGAAGCTGAAGGGGTAACCCCGCTCTTCTTGCCAGTGTTTGATCTCCGGAAGCAGCAACTTGGCATTGCGCTTGTTACCGATGAAGTTGTCGTCCACAAGGAAGATCGACCGTCTCCACCCGAGGTCGTAAAGGCTCTGAAGCTCCGCCACCAGCTGGTCAGGCGTTTTGGTGCGGGGCTTACGGCCGTAGAGAACGATGATGTCGCAGAACTCGCAGTTGAAGGGGCACCCTCTGGAGAACTGCACGCTCATCGAGTCGTAAGCGTCGAGTTCGAGCAGATCGAAGCGAGGGATGGGGGTTGAGGTCACATCGGGTTTTTCCCCTTCGGAGCTGAACCGGCCGCCACTGTCTCCTCTCTGGATCGCTTCAACGAACATCGGGAGCGTGATCTCTCCTTCATCCAGAACTTTGAAATCAGCATCCGCGATTTCAGGGGCGTCGGGCGTTGAGCTCGCGTAAGGGCCTCCAACGGCCACGGGAAGACCCCGGCGCTTCGCTTCCTCGATCTGAACCTGCATGTCGTCCTTCTGGACGATCATTCCTGAGATCACCACCAATTCAGCCCAGTTCCATTCGGCTTCGGTGATCTCTCGAACATTGCGGTCGACCAGCTTCATCTCCCATTCCTGGGGAAGGAGCGCTGCCACGGTGACGAGGCCGAGGGGCGGGAGCAGAACCTTGCGATTCACAAGCTCCAGGATTTTTTCGTAGCTCCAGAACGTCTTCGGGAACAGGGGATAGATGAACAGAGTGCGCATAATCCGAGGTCGCGTTTGTTGAGCTCGAGTGCTGACGGTCGACCCTGCTTGCAGACCCGTCCGGTTCCGTTTGGTTTCGATGCACGCAAGCTTAAGCGGGATCTGTCGTTTGGAGCCCCGGTTTCTGATCTAATGGGTCAGCATTCTGTGATTGCAATGGGCGTTGTCATCTATCTAGGTCTCGTCGGTGCCGGTCTCGTGACCGCTGCGGGTATCAGCCTGGTATTGCGTGGGATCAAACTGATCTGATTTCCGTCAGCACGGTGTTGCCTCGACGGCGAATTTCCATCAAGGCCAGCACCACCCCGACCCCACCGGAGATGGCGAATGTGGTTGGAAGCCCAACACTGATGCTCAGCTGCGCGGCAATTAGCCCGCTGAGTCCTCCACCGCCAAGAAAGGCGATCTGGCTGAGACCGGCCATCCGCCCCCGCAAGATCTGACTGGAACCCACTTGGGTGATGAGATTGCTGCTGCTGAGGAGTCCAGCCGTGCCAGCACCGATGAACAGCGTCATTAAAAGGATGAAAGGGACAGGTCCACCTCGGGCCATGCCCAATTGAGCCACAGCTGTGACCAGGCCGAATCCCGCCAACGTGAGCGATGGGCGCCTGCAGAAGCGGTGACTGTTGCGCTGAAGGATGAGCCCACCGGCAATGCTGCCCAAGGCCAGAACACTGGTGAACAGCCCGAGGTCCATTGGGTCTGTTCCTAACTCCTGAGCGGCAATCAATGGGGCCAGCCCAGGGTGGAAAAAGCCCACGACACACATCAAGCCCGTGAACACCACCACGTGGCGCAAAGTTGTTCCGCAGTCTCTCCACGCCACTGCAAGTGACGATCCCTCAGCCGATGTGCTGCGCTGCTCCTTCTCAAGCCTTGGATGCAAAAGCCAGATCACGCTGGCGATCGGCAGAAGATAGGTGGCTGCATCGAGGGTCAACGCCGTCGCCGGACCCGTGAGCGTGACCAGCCAGCCACCAATCGGTGGACCCACCAATTTGCCCACGTTGAACACCACGGAGAAACTGGTCAGAAACGGAGCCAGCTGGGCATTGTCGTCAACGAGAAGGGCGCAGTATTTGTTGCGTGCTGTGAGTTCATAGGCCCCTGCGATCCCCACCAGGAGCGTGCTGGCGAGCAGCATCAGCACCTGGGGCAGTCCATCCAGCCAAGGGATGGCCACGGCTCCGATCAGTCCTGCTCCCAGAAGCGCCCATTGCGCCTGGATCAACACCGTTTCACAGCCAATGCGATCGGTGCGAACACCTGCCGGACCGCTCACCAAAAGCGTTGGCAGCGAGAGTGCTGCGAAATGAAGGGCCAGCACCATGGGTGCCGCCGTTTCATCCATGAGGATCCACCCTTTCGCCGTCAATCCGGCGAAGGATCCGGCAGTGCTGATGCCAGAGGCGATCAGGAAAATAATGCGTTGGCGTTCGTGCAGCCCCCGTCCGCTCACAGGGCAGACCGCGCCGAGGCCACCATCGATGCAGCTCCCACGATCTCGGCGCGGAGGTCGTAGATGTCGGATCCAGTGATTTGAACTGGGATCATGGTTCCTGGCGCCGCCTGTAGTCCGTCGGCTCTTGGTGCGATGTGAACCTCCCCATCCACCTCTGGTGCAAAACGGGCACAGCGACCGATCATCGCGCCGGTCTCAGGGTTGTGCTGCTCGATCAGGGCATCCACCGTGCGGCCCACCCAGCGGGCATTGGCCGCTGCAGAGATCGGTTGTTGCAGCGTCATGAGGCGATCTTTTCTGGCTAAGGCGATGTCGGCATCGACGGGATTGGGCAATTCGGCTGCGGCCGTCCCCTGCTCCGGTGAAAAGGTGAACACGCCGACGTGATCGAACTGTTGCCGCTCCAGAAAACCTGCCAAATGCTCGAACTGCTCCTGCGTTTCCCCTGGGAAGCCCACAATCAAAGTGGTGCGCAGCACTGCCTCCGGCAACTGGCTTCTGATCTGATCGAGCAGTCGCTCGTTCACATCGGCTTGCCAGGGGCGATTCATGGCGCGCAGCACATCGGGGTGACTGTGTTGCAGAGGCAAGTCCAAATAGGGCAGAACGTTGGGCACATCCCGGTACGCGCTGATGACCTCGTTGGTCAGGCCTGTTGGGTAGGCGTAATGAACGCGGATCCAGGGGATCTCTACGTCTCCGAGGGCCTGCAACAGGTCGGCCAGGCGGGGACGGCCATAGAGATCTAAGCCGTAATTGGTGGTGATCTGGCTGATCAAGATCAGTTCTTTGACACCTTCTGCGGCCAGCTGATGGGCTTCTGCCACGATCGATTCGATCGGTCTCGAGCGCTGATTTCCACGGAGGTGAGGAATGATGCAGAAGGCGCAGCGGTAATCGCAACCCTCGGCAACTTTCAGGTACGCCACAGCTTCGCCGGTGGTGCGATGGCGCGGGAGTCGTTCGTCGGCCACGAACGTTGGTGTGCTGCTGACCCGGTTCACCCGTTCGCCGGCTTCCACCCGTTCCAGCACCTCCACGATGTGCTGGTAATCGCCCGTTCCCACAATCGCTTTCGCTTCAGGGAGGGACTCCAAAAGCTCCTCCTGAAAGTGCTGGGCCAGGCATCCGGCGATGATCAGTTCCTTTCCTTGTTCCGCAAGTCCGACCAGTGTCCTGACGGATTCCTCCCTGGCCTCTTGGATGAAGCTGCAGGTGTTCACAACCACCACATTGGCGACGGATTCGTCGCTGCTCACCCCGTAGCCCGCTTCACTCAGGAGACCGAGCATGTGTTCGGTATCGACTCGGTTCTTCTCGCAGCCCAGATGGGCAAACGCCACGGTTGGTTTGGTGCTGGCCCCGTCTCGGCCAGGACGTGGGTCCGGGGACATGGGCATGGCGAATCAATCAATCACCATAAATCCCGCTCCCACTCCTGCCAGAATTCATCCATTCTCTGCAGATCGCATGGCCGCCAGCAGACTCACCAGCCGCCGTCGCCAGGATCAGGGCTCGAAATGGGTACGGATCGCCATGGCCGTGCTCGCAACCGTGGGCGTGATCGACACCGGTTCGATCACCTTGAAGCGCTGGGGTCTGCTGGGAAACCTCACGTGTCCCATGGGCGCGGACGGTTGCGACAAGGTGCTCAACAGTCCTTGGGGAACACTTCTTCAGGGAGATGGTTTCAGCGTTCCGCTCTCGTTTGCTGGTTTGCTGGCCTACCTCGCTGTGTTGATCATGGCCCTGGTTCCTCTGCTGCCAGGGCTTTCCGAAAATCGCGGTGATCTGGCGCGGCGCACCTGGTGGGGACTGTTTGCCGTGTCCCTGGGTATGGCGGTCTTCAGCCTTGTGCTGGTTGGACTGATGGTGTTCAAAATCCAGGCGTTCTGTTTCTTTTGCGCCTTATCCGCAACCCTGTCCGTTCTCCTTTTGATTCTTTCTGTGGCCGGTGGTGGCTGGGATGACCCATCCAAATTGTTCTTCCGAGGTTTCCTGCTTGCTCTCGCCGTGCTGCTGGGAAGCTTGATCTGGGCTTCCGTTCTCGATCCGGAGCGTCCTGATGCCCCGGTGACCGGAGCTGGAGCACCCCCTTTGGTGACCACCGAAAGTACGCCAGCCAAGGTGGCTCTGGCGGAGCATCTCACTGCGTCTGGCGCCGTGATGTACAGCGCTTACTGGTGCCCCCACTGTCATGAGCAGAAGGAAGCGTTTGGAAAAGAAGCGGCGAAGAAGCTCACGGTGATCGAGTGCGCTGCAGATGGCCAGAACAATCAGCGGGCTCTCTGTGAAAGCAAAAAAATCGAGGGTTTCCCCACCTGGGAGATCAACGGCAAGCTTGATTCCGGCGTCAAGCCTTTGAAGGTTCTCGCCCGTTTGTCGGGTTTCAAGGGAGAGACAAATTTTTAATGGTTGAGCGACCAGTGCATCTCAATCGCTGACGGGTCGGGTGTGGATGCTCTTGCCCTTCACCTGGCGGCTATGGCAACGCCATTGCGGAAGCGGTGACGGTGCATCACTTCGGTAGTGTCCGCCCCTGCTCTCGGTGCGAAAGAGGCAAGCATCCAGCAGGAGGCGGCTTGCTTGCTGGCGGTGGTGAAGATCAAGGAGAAGGTTGAGGTTGCTCCGGCAGGTTTCCTCGAGCTGGAAACATCGGTCTTTCTCCTGGTTGCGCATCACCTCCAGCAGTGGGCTGCATTGCAACGCGCTGCTGGCTTGGAGGAGCTCCCGCAAGGCCTGCCGCATCCCGTTCACGCGTCGATCAACTCCTGCCATATCCCAGCAGGCTGCTCGAAGCGCGTTGATCGATCGGTGCAGGGATTCATGGTCTTGCCCAGGCATTGGCTCCGCTGTGCTCAGCTTGAACGGCTCCAGCCCTTGGTTGGAGACGGTGGGGGCGCTCCTTTCATTGAGAGCGATGTCCCTGAGTCGTCGGGCGAACACAAGACATTCCATCAATGAGTTGCTGGCCAGCCTGTTGGCACCATGCACCCCGGTGCAGGCCACCTCTCCAACGGCGAAAAGGCCCGGAATCGTGGTTGCCGCCTGCAGATCCGTGGCAACACCGCCCATCCAGTAGTGCGCGGCCGGTGCCACCGGGATTGGCTCCTGTAGAGGGCGAAGGCCATACTCCCGGCAGCGCTCAAGAATCGTCGGGAAGCGTCGTTCGGCTTGTTCTGCCGGTATTGGTGAGAGATCCAGCCCCAGATGGTTCAATCCCTGGGTTCGCATGGCTTGCAGCAGGGCTCTGCTCACTTGATCGCGTGGAGCAAGGTCGCGCTGGGTCAGCATGGCCACAGGACTTTGTCCTGAGGGGTCAACCAACACGGCGCCTTCGCCACGGACGGCTTCTGAGATCAAGAAGCAAGGTGCATGAGCCAGTTTCAGCGCCGTGGGATGGAACTGAACAAATTCCAGATCGTCGACAGCAGCTCCGGCTTGCCAGGAGAGCACAACCCCTTCTCCACAAGCCTGGGGTGGATTCGTGGTGTTGGTGTAGAGGTGTCCGCCTCCTCCTGTTGCGAGAACGACTGCTCGGGCTGGAACCCAGTGCAGCCAGGGACCATCAAGAATCTGAACACCGCAGCAGCGTTGGTCTTCGACCCAGAGTTGGGTGACGCGCACGCCGCGGCGATGCACCAGGCCTGGTCTGGCTTCGACGCGCTCGCGCAAGACATCCACCAAGGCTCTGCCGGTGCGGTCCTGCACATGCAGCACCCGGTGCTGGCTGTGAGCTGCCTCGAGGGTGGTCGCTAGTGATCCATCGGGATTGCGGTCGAACGCCATGCCGAGGGAGAGCAGCCTTTCCACGCAGTGGGGTGCCTGATCCACCAGGAGACGGACGGCATCGCCATCACAGAGACCTGCCCCTGCCTTCAGGGTGTCCTCCCCATGGAACAACGCAGAATCATCAGGACCGGTGACCGCTGCGATTCCACCTTGCGCCCAACGGCTCGATGAGCGCCGACCAGCGTTTCTGTTCAAAAGCAGAACGTTCAGGTCAGGGGGAAGCTCCAAGCAGGTCATCAGACCCGCCGCTCCTGCTCCAACAACCACAACATCCCAGGGGCCGTTGTGGATCGGATCCTGGGATGTTGATCGCACGCTGCTCATCGGAGCTTGTCGTAAACCACCGAAGGATCCGGCGGCTCAACCATGACGCATTTTTAGCGGTACTGACCGTCGTTAATCCTGTCGAAGCCCTCATTCAGAGCAATCGAGGGTGCCGTCACCGTGAAATTATCGCGGTACTTCTCGAACAGCTCCTTCTGGCGGTCGGTGAGATCAAGAGCCAGCACATCATCCACAGACTCGTAGGGACCGCCCAGGACGATCTTTCCGGCCAGGGTGGGATACATCCCGGGAAATTGCTGGAAGCGCCGCACCGATGAGTTGTTCAAATCAACTTTGTCGCCGCGTTCGGCGATCTTGTCGTCAGCCACATTGCGGATGTCAGCGGCCTGAACGCCTGATGGGGTGGCCAAAGAAAACAGCAAGCCAGCCATGACGACGAGACCTGTCAGCCAGGACAGCAGACGCTTCATGAAATTCTCCGTCTGAGAATCGGATCGGGATGATGCCGGAAGAACCGACCAGCAAACATTACAAGTGCTCTTCCCTGGCCATCGCAGAAAGCCCCGGGGTTTTTGCAGTTCGTTTCAGATGAGTCCGCTCAGGCTTGGAGCCAGCAGGGACACTCCCAGGAAAACGGCGTCAATCACCAAGGTGGTGAACAGCACCGAGGACGCAATGGACCATGCGCTCGAGTTGTCTCCAAGCCGATCAACGCGTGAGCGGCATACAGCAACCAGTCTTGTAATCAACGCTGCTGCCACGATCACCACCAGAAGAGACTTCGGTGTGAGGACCTGAGCGGCAGCTGCTCGCAACAGATCGGGAGCTTGGTCGGACGTGGCTGTTACCACCTCGGGCCACAGGGGCATCACCCCGGATAGGGCCATCGAAAGATCGGTGAAGGCTGTTCCGATCAGGGACGCCAAGTAGAAGGCGCAGGCGCAGCGCCAGCGGGTTGTGAGCCCAGCTAAGGCAAGAGGCAGGGCGAAGGCTTCGACCGGCACATGCAGGACCGGGTGGGCCGGCAGCCATCCCCAGAACAAACTTCCAGCCATCCAGCTGCCGCTGAATCCCAGAACGAGGGCGCCAAAATCGCCCTGTTCGCTTCGATCAGCCTTAAGGCTCCACAGGATTCCCGCGAGCGTCAGCACGAGTCCAAAGAGGCAAGCACTCAATGGTTGCTGACGGACCCATGGGGCCTGAACGAACACAGGCATCACCACGAGCACCGACGCCCAAAACGGGAGGGATGCCAGAACTGCAGTGGCAGAGAGCCTCTGCTTGTCCGCGGCTGGGTTTTGCATCAGCCCGCTGGACAAGGCCGCACCTCCGCAATGTGAAGAAAGAATCGAAACCTTAGAAGATTCGAGCCTGTCTGAGGGCTCAGCACTCAATCTTCAGCAGGACTGGCGCCCTCAGCCTGTTGGGCATAGCGTCCGACCACCCAACCATTGGAATCTGCGGTGTCGGAGCCTGGTCTTCTTGAAGCCATCTGGAGAGATTTCGTTCTCGGCGTTGTGCAGGGACTCACGGAGTTTCTGCCCATCAGCAGCACAGCCCACCTCAAAATTGTGCCGGTGCTCGCCGGTTGGGGTGATCCCGGCGTATCGGTGACTGCAGTGATTCAACTGGGCAGCATCGTGGCGGTGATTGCCTATTTCAGGGCAGATCTGGCTGCTGTTCTGCGTGGGATCAGTGGTGCTGTGCGCAGGGGGCAATGGCGCGAGCCGGAAGCGCGACTGGGAATCGCCATGACGATCGGCACCCTGCCCATCCTGTTTGCCGGACTGGCAATCAAGTTGTATTGGCCTGGTTACGAAACCTCGCCGCTGCGCAGTGTTCCCGCCATTGCTGGGGTGTCCATCCTGATGGCCCTCCTGCTTGCTCTTGCTGAGCGTTTCGGACCGCGCTCCAAGCAGCTCGATCAGGTTCAGGGCCGCGATGGACTCCTTGTGGGATTGGCCCAGGTACTGGCTCTCATTCCTGGTGTCTCCCGCTCCGGCAGCACCCTCACTGCTTCGCTCTTTGACAGTTGGAAACGGCCCGATGCCGCTCGGTTTTCTTTCCTTCTGGGCATCCCTGCCATCACCATTGCGGGGCTGGTGGAGCTCAAAGATGCATTCACTGAGCCCAGTGCAGGGGGTGTTCTGCCTTTGATGGTTGGCATCGTCTCTGCAGCGGTGGTCTCGTGGCTGGCTATCGACTGGTTGCTCAAATTCCTGCAGCGACACAGCACCTGGGTGTTTGTGATCTACCGGTTGCTGTTCGGAATTCTTTTGTTGGCCTGGTGGGCTGGTTCTGGCTCAAACTGAAATTAGTTGAATCCATTTCGTGTGGAATGAACCCTCCGCAGGCGTAGCTGTTGCCGCTCTCGATCCATCCAGTGCTGGGCGTCAGCCCCAGCCTGCGGTTGTTGCATCGGTGGAGCCTGGTTCGATCGGAGAGGAGCTCGGCTTCGAACCCGGCGATCAGTTGCTCAGCATTAACGGTGTACGCCCGCGCGACCTGATTGATTACCGCTATCTCACCGTTGAGGAAGATCTCACCCTCGAGGTCCAAGACAGCGCCGGAAAGCTCCATCGCGTGCAACTCGAAAAGGATGCCGATGACGGCCTCGGTCTTGCGTTTACCGAGGCGTTGTTTGATGGCCTGCGGCAATGCACCAACCGCTGCCCCTTCTGTTTTATCGACCAGCAGCCGCCCGGGCATCGCGACAGTCTTTATCTCAAAGACGATGACTACAGGCTCAGTTTTCTCTACGGCTCCTACCTAACGCTGACCAATCTCAGCGAGAGCGACTGGACGCGCATCGAAGAGCAACGCCTCAGCCCCCTGTTCGTGTCGGTGCATGCCACAGACCCAGGGTTGCGTTCACGACTGCTCGACAATCCCAGGGCGGGTGAACTGCTGCATCAGCTCGACTGGTTCGCGTGCCGTGGGTTGCAGATCCATGCCCAGGTGGTGGTCTGCCCAGAACTGAATGATGGCGAGGCTTTGGTTCGCACACTCACTGACCTGGCGCGGTTCGGGGCAGGGGAATGGCCTGCCGTTCTTTCCGCTGCTGTGGTGCCTGTGGGTCTGACGCGCTTTCGGCCTGCTGAGGATGGACTGCGGGCTGTCACGCCGGCGGACGCACGCCAAGTGATTGAGGCGGTGGAATCGCTTCAGTCCAGCTTCCAGCAACAGCTTGGTACACGTTTCGCCTGGCTGTCTGATGAGTGGTATCTGATTGCTGGTCAGCCCTTGCCTTCGAGGGGCACCTACGAAGATCTGCCTCAACAAGAAAACGGTGTCGGCACGATCCGGGCCTTTCTTGAGGCTCTGGAGCAGGCCACGGAGCAGCTTCCTGAACGAATCGATTCGTCTGTTCACAGCAGCTGGGTGGTGGGCCGTTTGGTGGATCAGGCTCTGGCACCGGTGCAGGAGCGGCTTAACCAAGTTGATGGTGTGACGCTCACGTTGCATGGACTTCCGAGCCCTTACTGGGGTCAGGATCAAGTGGTGACGGGCTTGCTCACAGGAGAAGATCTTCTCCATGGACTCAGAGATCAGGTTCTGGGGGATCAGTTGCTTCTTCCGTCCGTGATGCTCCGGCAGGGTCAGCCTGTGTTCCTGGATGACATGACCCTCGATGAGGTGCAGGAGCAACTGCCGGTACCGATCCGGATCGTGCATGGAGCAGCTGACATCGTGGCTGCTGTTCTCGGTCAGCAGACCAAAAACCCCTAAGCTCCGCCCAGCCCCGGAATCGTTGTGCGTCGGACTGCTGCACGTCTTCTGTTACTCGCAGGAGTTTTGCCTTCTGTGATCCATGCACCCGTGCGGGCACAGGACGGGTCGAGCGTTGATGCTGCGGCCGCTGATGGTGCGGCTCTGATCGATCAATCGACGCTTCCCACTGCAACTGAGATCAAGGGTTCAAGGCCGAAAGCTGATCCCTCGGTCCTTCCCCCCGCGGCCACCACGCTTCCTGAGAATCAAGACGATCTCAAGGCTCCGCCGAGTCTTGCGCTGCCCAATCAACCGGGCCAAGTGAGAATTCGAGAGCTGCGGCCCCTCACGCTTGCTGAGGTGGAGCGTTTGGTTGAGGTCAATAATCCCAGCCTGAAAGCGGTAGCAAGCCAGGTTCAACAGGCCAAATCAAGCCTGCGTGCAGCGCTTTCGGCCTGGTATCCCACGCTCAATCTCAATGCCAACGGTCTGCCGCAGTACCTCGCGGGTGAGCAGCAAACCTTCGATCCCAACAGAACCCAGACTGTGAACCCTTTGACGGGGCTTGAGCAATCTGAAGGTCGAGTCACGAATACAGAGATTTGGTCTGCCAATTTTGGGGCCCAGTTGAATTGGAACTTGATTGACCCAGCCAGGGTTCCTCAGATCGCGGCTGCAAGAGATGCCTATGAGAGCGCCCGTGACACCTACTTGATCTCCTTGCGTGAGCTGCGTCTTCAGGCAGCGACGTCTTATTTCCAGCTTCAACGTCAAGATGAACAGGTTCGGATCGGTCAACAATCCGTACGAGCTTCATTGGTGAGTCTTCGCGATGCGCGAGCTCGCTACCAGGCGGGTGTGGCTACCAAGCTCGAGGTTTTAGAAGCTGAAACTCAGCTCGCCCGTGATCAACAGCTGCTCACCAATGCTCTTGGCGACCAGGTGAATGCACGTCGATCCCTGGCATCGCTCATGGATCTTCCTCAAGACATCACTCCCACATCCGCTGCCCCTGCTCGTGTGCTTGGACTGTGGGAACCATCGCTTCAGGAAAGCATCATTGCGGCTTACACCTTCCGGGAAGAGCTCGATCGAGTGCTTCTCGATATCTCGATTAACAACAGCAACGCCAACGCAGCACTGGCGTCTGTTCAGCCTGTGTTGAGCATTTTCAACAATTTCACGTCCCAGCGTTTCCAGGGGGGAACCAGCGAGCCTCCAGTGAGCACCGAGGTGTATGGATGGAGCTTCGATAACTCGGTGGGCTTGTCGGCCACCTGGAACATTTTTGATGGGGGTCGAGCCCGCGCGGAGTACCGCCGCAACAAGCAAGCTGCAGAGGAGAGCCAGTTCAACTTTGCATCCGAGCGCGACAGCATCCGCAGGGAAGTGGAAGAAAGTTTTTACGACCTGAGAGATGCGCAGCAAAACATCCGCACCACAACGCGGGAGGTGCTGTCAGCCACTGAGTCATTGCGTTTGGCCAGGTTGCGTTTCCAAGCGGGGGTGACAACTCAGCGCGAGGTGGTCGATAACCAACGCGATCTCACCAGTGCTGAAGTGCGTTATGCCGATGCAGTTCTGAGCTACAACGCCAGCCTGGCTGAGTTGAGGCGTCGCACTGGCTTGGATCAAGTCAAAGCTTGCCCGCCGCTCAATCTTCCCGGCAAGAAGCCTGAAGTCGACCGCATGGAGTCTGTTCCCATTGAGCCGGATCCCAATACGCCAGCCTGTGAGGCCTCCCAGCTCGGTGCTTGAGCCCTTTTCGGACGGTGACTTCAGCTCCTCTCTCTCCGGCCCAGCTGCTTGCTGTCCATCAGCTTCTTGATGGTGTCGCTGAGAGACAACGGCACGATTTTGGCCACATTGTTTCCGATGTGAAGCCCGACGGGAGTCTGATCACCGCATGTGACCGTTGGAGTGATGAGACCCTGGTGCAGGGGTTTGCTCAGATTTGCTCAGGAGAGAGCACGCTCAGTGAGGAGGGGGAGAAGCATTGTCCGGCCACATCTGCGTTCTGGGTGGTGGATCCACTGGATGGCAC
This sequence comes from Synechococcus sp. WH 7803, assembly GCA_000063505.1. GTDB lineage: Bacteria > Cyanobacteriota > Cyanobacteriia > PCC-6307 > Cyanobiaceae > Synechococcus_C. The sequence continues at coordinate 2,022,062 of CT971583.1, read as the reverse complement.
AACGAACTTTGCCGCCGGCATTCCTTATTGGGCAATTTCTGTGGCGCGCTTTGTGGATGGTCGGCCGATGGAAGCGTTTCTCGACATCCCGTCCTTGAGACAACGCATCGTTGCGATCCGGGGTCGTGGTGCCTGGCGCAATGGCAAACGACTGACCGCTGAAACCCGTCTGGCGGCAGGAAGTGCCTGCGTTTCGCTCTGCAGCCGTGCGATTCGGGTGTTGCAGCGCCGTCATCAAGAGCCGTTTCCAGGAAAGATCCGTTTGCTCGGGGTTGCAAGCCTCAATCTTGTGAGTGTGGCGATGGGGCAGACCGTGGCGGCTCTGGAGGCCACCCCAAAGATCTGGGATCTCGCTGCTGCCTGGTTGGTGCTGTCTGAGCTTGGTTGCCCTGTGCTCTGGTTGCGGGAAGATCCAACGGCGCTGGTTCCAGGACGGGACCTCTCTGATGTGGGCTTTCCAGTGCTTGCGGCCAGTTCCGAGGAGCAGCTGACGCGGCTCAGACCTTGGGGTGAGTCGCTGTTGTTGCCCTGAGAGTTTGGTAGTTGCGTGAATGGGGGTATGTGGTGTTATGGTTATGGACTGCGCGGGGGGCTGAGGCCCGAAGCGCAGCTTCTGAACAAGGAGAGCGAGAGCTTGATGTGTTCAGGAGTGCTTACAAGCCAAGAGGGAGCGATCCCACGGTGTTGTAAGTTTCTCAAGCGGTCGCGAGGCCGCACCGCCAACCGCTCCTGAAGGGGGCGCGACGGCAGAACCTGGACAACTGAAAAGTTTAGGAACTGACGCTTTCATCGCGTTTGTTGCTGACGAATCAACTGAGAAGTTGAGTTGTTAGTGATGAATGAAAGAGCGATGAAGGTGTGAGGTCCCGTCAACAATTATTCGTTGCAGAGAAGCATTGCGCTTGCAACTTGGGAGTTTTCACGAGCTTTTGAGTTGTCGGTGTGCGCAGTGTGGAGCAACAACCGGATCTGAGATCCTGGAAAGTCATTGATAGAGAAATCTAGAAGTGCACTCTTAAGAACCCTTTCTGTGTCAGCGGAAGGAGGCCTCAACTATTGCCAGGTTATCTGAGCAATGGGTGACGCAAATCATTTTGAGGACGTGAGAATGTCTAAGAGGAAATGATCTACAACGGAGAGTTTGATCCTGGCTCAGGATGAACGCTGGCGGCGTGCTTAACACATGCAAGTCGAACGAACCTTCGGGTTAGTGGCGGACGGGTGAGTAACGCGTGGGAATCTGCCCTCAGGAGGGGGATAACGGCTGGAAACGGCCGCTAATACCCCATATGCCGAGAGGTGAAATGAATTTCGCCTGAGGATGAGCCCGCGTCTGATTAGCTAGTTGGTGAGGTAAGAGCTCACCAAGGCATCGATCAGTAGCTGGTCTGAGAGGATGATCAGCCACACTGGGACTGAGACACGGCCCAGACTCCTACGGGAGGCAGCAGTGGGGAATTTTCCGCAATGGGCGAAAGCCTGACGGAGCAACGCCGCGTGAGGGATGAAGGCCTCTGGGCTGTAAACCTCTTTTCTCAAGGAAGAAGATCTGACGGTACTTGAGGAATAAGCCACGGCTAATTCCGTGCCAGCAGCCGCGGTAATACGGGAGTGGCAAGCGTTATCCGGAATTATTGGGCGTAAAGCGTCCGCAGGCGGCCCTTCAAGTCTGCTGTTAAAAAGTGGAGCTTAACTCCATCATGGCAGTGGAAACTGTTGGGCTTGAGTGTGGTAGGGGCAGAGGGAATTCCCGGTGTAGCGGTGAAATGCGTAGATATCGGGAAGAACACCAGTGGCGAAGGCGCTCTGCTGGGCCATAACTGACGCTCATGGACGAAAGCCAGGGGAGCGAAAGGGATTAGATACCCCTGTAGTCCTGGCCGTAAACGATGAACACTAGGTGTCGGGGGAATCGACCCCCTCGGTGTCGTAGCCAACGCGTTAAGTGTTCCGCCTGGGGAGTACGCACGCAAGTGTGAAACTCAAAGGAATTGACGGGGGCCCGCACAAGCGGTGGAGTATGTGGTTTAATTCGATGCAACGCGAAGAACCTTACCAGGGTTTGACATCCTGCGAACCTCTTGGAAACGAGAGGGTGCCTTCGGGAACGCAGTGACAGGTGGTGCATGGCTGTCGTCAGCTCGTGTCGTGAGATGTTGGGTTAAGTCCCGCAACGAGCGCAACCCACGTCTTTAGTTGCCAGCATTTAGTTGGGCACTCTAGAGAGACCGCCGGTGATAAACCGGAGGAAGGTGTGGATGACGTCAAGTCATCATGCCCCTTACATCCTGGGCTACACACGTACTACAATGCTACGGACAAAGAGCAGCAAGTTCGCGAGGACAAGCAAATCTCATAAACCGTGGCTCAGTTCAGATCGTAGGCTGCAACTCGCCTACGTGAAGGAGGAATCGCTAGTAATCGCAGGTCAGCATACTGCGGTGAATACGTTCCCGGGCCTTGTACACACCGCCCGTCACACCATGGAAGTTGGCCACGCCCGAAGCCGTTACTCCAACCCTCGGGAGGAGGACGTCGAAGGTGGGGCTGATGACTGGGGTGAAGTCGTAACAAGGTAGCCGTACCGGAAGGTGCGGCTGGATCACCTCCTAACAGGGAGACAAACAACGATTTTGATGCCTGAGTACATTTATTCTTAGGCCGAAATCCTGTCACCTTAGGTCGATCGGTACCTCAGCTTTGAAGCCATCAAACTTGCAGCGATGCAGGTGAGGATGGTGGAGATTCTTAGTTCCTAAACTTTGTCTAGGTCACACCCCACAAGGGATGAGACTCCTGGGCCATTAGCTCAGGTGGTTAGAGCGCACCCCTGATAAGGGTGAGGTCCCTGGTTCAAGTCCAGGATGGCCCATTCGGTGTTGGGGGTTTAGCTCAGTTGGTAGAGCGCCTGCTTTGCAAGCAGGATGTCAGGAGTTCGAGTCTCCTAACCTCCACTGACCGAACTGTATCCCCATCTCCAAGATGTTGGAGTTGAGCTCGATTGGAGTGTGATTTAGATGTGTCCGCTGGAAGACCCCAGCTTCCTGTCATTCCAAAGACAAGTAAAAACTTTACTTGTTGACTTTGGTTGATAAGATGCTGGGCTCAAATGAGTTGATCAAGCAATTGATCAATTGATTTGAAGTTCTAGCAGAACCTTGACAACTGCATAGGTAAGTCTGGAAAGAATAAAGCATCTCATGGATGATGCGATGATTCTTTTCTGTGATCCGAAAGGATGATGGAGAAGGAGAGTTGCAAATTCTATCGAGCAAGAGCCGAGACTCCATCACGTTCTTTCAATTGTGTCGAGCAATTGCGAGTTTGATTCTTGATTCAGCAATGAATCAGGGAGAATCTGTTTCAACGACAGCAAGCGTGTTGGAGATTATATGGTCAAGCTACAAAGAGCTCACGGCGGATACCTTGGCACACAGAGGCGATGAAGGACGTGGTTACCTGCGATAAGTCTCGGGGAGCTGGAAACACGCTTTGATCCGGGAATTTCCGAATGGGGCAACCCCTAGTACGGCCAGCTGAATCCATAGGCTGGCGCGAGCCAACCCAGCGAACTGAAACATCTTAGTAGCTGGAGGAAAGGAAAGTAAAAACGACTCCCTAAGTAGCGGCGAGCGAACGGGGAAGAGCCTAAACCGATAGTTTCGACTGTCGGGGTTGTGGGACAGCAACGTGGATCAGGAATGTTAGTGGAAGTGTTTGAAAGACACGCCACAGAGGGTGAAAGCCCCGTACACGAAAACTGAACTGACCTAGCTGTATCCCGAGTAGCACGGAGCACGTGAAATTCCGTGTGAATCCGCGAGGACCACCTCGTAAGGCTAAGTACTCCTGTGTGACCGATAGCGAAACAGTACCGCGAGGGAAAGGTGAAAAGAACCCCGGGAGGGGAGTGAAATAGAACATGAAACCGTGAGCTTACAAGCAATGGGAGCCCTACTCATAGGGTGACCGTGTGCCTGTTGAAGAATGAGCCGGCGACTTATAGGCACTGGCGGGTTAAACCGGAAATGGTGGAGCCATAGCGAAAGCGAGTCTGAATAGGGCGTTTGTCAGTGTTTATAGACCCGAACCCGGGTGATCTAACCATGGCCAGGATGAAGCTTGGGTGATACCAAGTGGAGGTCCGAACCGACTGATGTTGAAAAATCAGCGGATGAGCTGTGGTTAGGGGTGAAATGCCAATCGAACCCGGAGCTAGCTGGTTCTCCCCGAAATACGTTGAGGCGTAGCGTCTCGTGCTCCAGCAGGGGGGTAAAGCCACCATTTCGGTGCGGGCTGCGAGAGCGGTACCAAATCGAGATGAACTCTGAATACCCTGTGTGTAGCGAGGCAGTCAGACTGTGGGGGATAAGCTCCATGGTCGAGAGGGAAACAGCCCAGACCGCCAGTTAAGGTCCCCAAATCAACACTAAGTGATAAAGGAGGTGGGATTGCCCAGACAACCAGGAGGTTTGCCTAGAAGCAGCCATCCTCAAAGGAGTGCGTAATAGCTCACTGGTCGAGCGATCCTGCGCCGAAAATGAACGGGGCTAAGTGTTGTACCGAAGCTGCGGATTTATGGTAGGGGAGCGTTCTATGTGGGGCGAAGCGTTAGCGTGAGCGGGCGTGGACTGCATAGAAGTGAGAATGTCGGCTTGAGTAGCGAAAACATGGGTGAGAATCCCATGCACCGAAACCCTAAGGGTTCCTCCGGCAGGCTCGTCCGCGGAGGGTTAGTCTGGACCTAAGGCGAGGCCGAAAGGCGTAGTCGATGGATAACAGGTCAACATTCCTGTACCGGTTATGTTTTGGGAAGAGGGACGGAGAAGGCTAGCCAAGCCAGATGTTGGTTACTGGTTCAAGCGTTCGAGGCGTTGAGGAGCGGAGAAAACGTTCCGAGCTGAGGCGTGAGTACGAGCTGCTACGGCAGCGAAGTTGGTGATGTCATGCTTCCAAGAAAAGCTCTATACCCGTTAAGGCATAACTGCCAGTACCCGAAACCGACACAGGTGGGGTGGTAGAGAATACCGAGGTGCGCGAGGTAACTCTCTCTAAGGAACTCGGCAAAATGGCCCCGTAACTTCGGGAGAAGGGGTGCCACCGCAAGGTGGTCGCAGTGAAGAGGCCCTGGCGACTGTTTACCAAAAACACAGGTCTCCGCTAAGTCGCAAGACGATGTATGGGGGCTGACGCCTGCCCAGTGCCGGAAGGTTAAGGAAGCCGGTCAGCGTAAGCGAAGCTGGCGACTGAAGCCCCGGTGAACGGCGGCCGTAACTATAACGGTCCTAAGGTAGCGAAATTCCTTGTCGGGTAAGTTCCGACCCGCACGAAAGGCGTAACGATCAGGGCGCTGTCTCGGAGAGAGGCTCGGCGAAATAGAATTGTCTGTGAAGATGCGGACTACATACACCCGGACAGAAAGACCCTATGAAGCTTTACTGTAGCTTGGTATTGTGCCCGGGCTCTGAATGCGCAGGATAGGTGGGAGACGTTGAACCAGTGCTTGCGGGTGCTGGTGAGTCAATGGTGAGATACCACTCTTTCAGAGCTAGGGTTCTAACGTTCACCCGTTATCCGGGGAGCGGACAGTATCAGGTGGGCAGTTTGACTGGGGCGGTCGCCTCCTAAAAGGTAACGGAGGCGCGCAAAGGTTTCCTCAGGCTGGTTGGAAATCAGCCGACGAGTGCAAAAGCAGAAGGAAGCTTGACTGTGAGACCTACAAGTCGAACAGGGACGAAAGTCGGCTTTAGTGATCCGACGGTTCTGAGTGGAAGGGCCGTCGCTCAACGGATAAAAGTTACTCTAGGGATAACAGGCTGATCTCCCCCAAGAGTTCACATCGACGGGGAGGTTTGGCACCTCGATGTCGGCTCATCGCAACCTGGGGCTGAAGTCGGTCCCAAGGGTTGGGCTGTTCGCCCATTAAAGCGGTACGCGAGCTGGGTTCAGAACGTCGTGAGACAGTTCGGTCCATATCCGGTGTATGCGTAGGAATATTGAGAGGATTTCTCCCTAGTACGAGAGGACCGGGAGGAACGCACCTCTGGTGTACCAGTTATCGTGCCAACGGTAAACGCTGGGTAGCCATGTGCGGAGTGGATAACCGCTGAAAGCATCTAAGTGGGAAGCCCACCTCAAGATGAGTATTCCCATGGGGTAACCCAGTAAGGTCACGGGAAGAACACCCGTTGATAGGCTCTACGTCGAAGTCCAGTAATGGATGCAGCGGAGGAGTACTAATAGACCGAGGGCTTGACCATTTATTTGGCTCTTGTCTGAGGCAAGTTTTATTCGATCTAGACCATCATCATCAGCGTTTGTTGAAGGTGATGACCTATGCAGTTCTCAGGGTTCAAACCTTGGGAATGTTTCTATCCTGGTGTCCATGGCGCTGTGGAACCACTCCGATCCATCTCGAACTCGGTTGTGAAACGCAGCAGCGGCGACGATATTTGGGGGGTAGCCCCCTGAGAAAATAGCTCGATGCCAGGTAAAACATTCTGATCACGGACGTGATCCAAAGAAAGCCATCCCGGTAGGGGTGGCTTTTTTTGTGGCTTCTTTTGTGCGCGCTAGTTTGGAGGTACGGTGCAATCTTGATCTGATGGCCAAACGGCTACTTCTGCGCCGAATCGTGCGTTCTCTCTGGTTGGCTTATCAACGTTGGGCGGGAACAGACTGTGTGGATCTCAGTGCTGCTTTTGCGTATTACACACTGCAGTCGATTTTCCCGATCCTTCTGATTTCCTTGTCCCTTGCTTCATTTTTGTTGGGAAGGCAGGATAATCTCGATCAAGAAATCATTAGTTATGCCAGTGGCGTTTTGCCGCCTCCTGCTGTTGCAATTGTGCGACAGACGTTGATTCAGCTGGTGCAGCAGGGCTTTGGTGCAGGACTTCTTGGTGCTGCAGTTCTGCTTGTTACTGCAGGGAATGTTTATTTAACGTTGCAGCGAGGTGCGGATCGCCTTTGGAAAGATGCCCTTCGACCGTTGCCGGAGAGCATTCCATTTGGAGCGCAGGCCTTTCAGTTTGTACGGGTGCGGATTGAAGCGTTCTTTATCGTTATTCTTATTGGGCTTTTGATTGTTGCGGATCAGATCAGTGCCAATTTGCGAATGATTCCTGCTGGCGTCGTGCAAGATTTGCAGCAAACTCTTCCTTGGCTTGCAGATTTTATGGATGTGTTCCCGCTGATCCAGGTTGGGCGTGTGTTGTTTTCTTTTGCAGGATTTTCTGCTATGGCACTGTTGTTGCAGGCTCTCTTGCCAAGCCGCAAAGTGCCTTTCCCTCCTCTGATTCCCGGGTCATTGTTGATTGGATTTTTGCTCACAGTTTTGAATCTTGCGGTGAGTCGAAGCATCCTCTCTTTGGGAGCCCGCTTTCAAGCCTATGGCGTGATTGGGGGCGTTTTGGTGCTCACATTGTGGGTGTATATGGTGGGCGTTGTGATTTATTTTGGTCAGTGTTGGAGCGTTGAGCTTGCGTTGTTGAGGCAGAAGCAGTGTGGAGATCCGCTTGCTTCTCGGATCCATTGATCAGGGATTCAGGTCATTATGGATTCTGTTCGTTTCATCTGAGGTCGTGAATGGGTCGTGTTCCACCTCTCGTTTGGTTGATCGCACTGCTGTTGTTGCTGCCAACGACGGCTGGACGTGCTCTGGTTGGTATTTTCGGCGGAGCAGCTCTTGTTCTGCTGAGCCTGTCGCTTGTGTTGGGGGGGCTTGGCTGGTTGGGCTGGAAGCGAATGCAAAGTCAGTTCAAGGTATGCGGACGTTGTGGGACGACCAACATCGGTTCAGCGACGGTTTGCGCTGCCTGCGGCTCTGTTTTGGAAAGTGAGCCCCAGCCATCAGGGGCCAGTTCATTTGATGCCGATGCAACACCAGCCAGTTCGGCCACGATTGATATCACGGCAGAGGATGTCGACCGTTGAACTCGATTCAGGCGAATTATGCCGAGGGGTTTTCAGGAGACATTTCAGATGCGTCTGTATTCAATTCGTTCAAACGTCGCTCGCGTAGATAGAGGAACAAGGGACCTCCGCAGGCAAAAGAAACGGTGACACATGCAAGAAGTGTTAATCGCCAGCCTTTGACTTGAAGCCGACGTCCTTCGAAGACGATCCAAATGGAGAAAGCGCTTGCGGCGATCAGAAGGTCACGGCTGAGAGAGCGCGAAGCCGCTGTGATGTTGGCATCTGCAATGAAACCAGCGAGGTCAAACCCACCTGTGGCACTTGCTTGCATGAATTCAAGATTGGCTTGCCATGGCAAAAAGGCGCCGAGCGCCGCAAGAACGAGATAGATCCAGGGCAATGCTTTAGACACCAGGTGGATGATCCGTTGTTTCGGGTTCCAGCGTATCGGGGTTGAGTACGGCAACGCTCTGTTCAACCTCTTGAAGGAGATCTTCGCAGCGGTTCAGATAGATCTCGGCCCGCTGATGTCCTCCTTGCAATTCAGACAATGGGATCGAATCATCCTGAAGTTTGGTCAGAAGCAAATCCAAGGCCTGGAGAGACTCCTCGTAGCTCAGCGTGGCGGCATCCTCTTTCCACTGGGCCTGGGCATTGTCTTTTTTGGACTTCGATTGGCGGGGCATTGCACTCGTGACCGTGTGGGCTTGTTGGCGTCTGATGGATGGATGTCAGGATCTGCTACTCCTGATGGCCACTGTGTTCACATCGATCTCTCCGTCGCTGAGGTGGATGATCAGTGGCTGCGATGGACGGGCATCAGCGACGGATTGAAGCAGGCGTCCGTCGCTGTTGCTCACAGTGGCGAAACCACGGGCTAACCATCGTTGGGGAGACAGGGCCTGCAGCAGCTGCCGCCGTTGTTCCAGGCGATCACGTCGTCGTGCGACACCCGCAGCTGGATTGGAGCGACGCAGGGTGTCTCGTCTTTGGAGCAATCGCTCCTTCTCTCGGCGCAGCCTCCAACGTTGCGACTGTTGGAGTTGTTGTCGGCATTGACTGAGGAACTGCAGTGCTGAGGTTCGGGTGGGTAGGAGGCTCACAATTGCAGCCGTTGGTGTGGCGGCTCGGAAATCGGCGACGAGATCAGCAACGGTTCGATCGTCTTCATGGCCTAGGCCTGTCACCACCGGTACTGGGAAGTGCGCCAACCTTCGACAGAGCGATTCATCGTCGAAAACCATCAGGTCCTCTCGGCTTCCACCCCCACGCGCCAAAACGACTGCATTCACCTGCAAGGACTCCACACGCTCTGCCAAGCGCTCCAGCACAGAGCAGATCTTTGGTGCCACATCACCCTGCACGGGGATGGGGATCACGAGCAGCTCGGTCAAGGGCCAGCGTTCCTGGGCTGTGCGCAACATGTCGGCGAGAGCTGAGCTCGGAACGCTCGTGAGCAGGGCAATCCGTTTGGGTACTGGAGGAAGGAACCTTTTGCGCGAAGGATCAATTAATCCCTCTTGGCTGAGGAGCTCTTTGACCGCCTCATAGCGGCGCTCGATCGTGCTTCTGCTGGGACGCAGGTCGATCGCCTGAACGGCAAGGCTGGCCCGAGCGGACCAGAAATTCAGCTTTCCCACCACCGTGACGCCCTCGCCCTCAGTGGGGACAAAGTTCAGCTGCTTCAGTCTTGAAGCCCAGCACACAACGGTGATGCTGGCGTCTCCATCGCTGAGCGTGAGCCAGAGATGCCCCTTTTTGATCTGTGGACGCAAAGCACTGCCGTGCACCAGAAATCTGGGGGCAAAGCCTCGTTCGAGCAGGGCCCCGACGGAAGCGTTCAACTCCTGGACGGAGTAGCTCGGAATGGAGTCAGCGTTCAAGGCGGCGGTACGCGAACCACCAATAGAGGCAGAGGGCACTGGCGATCACACTGACGACCTGCCCCCAGGGTTGGGTCAGTTGCGTCAGGGCAACCGCAAGAATCACCAGCGCACTGCTGAGCAACCGCGCACCATCGCGGCGGTTCTTGGCAAAAAACGGAAGCAATCGACTCACAACACGACCTTCACTCTCTCGTAGAGCCGTTCTCACAATGAAAAAGCCCACTGGAGATCAGTGGGCTTTCAAAAGCAATTGGAGCTTGAGGCTGAATCAGCCGAGGCCGATTTGGGTCAGGATGCCCTGGCCGGTGAGCAGCTCGGTGCCAAGACCGATCACGAAACCGAGCATGGCCAGACGGCCGTTCCAGGTTTCAGCGAAGTTGACGAAGCCGAAGCGGGGTTGTGCGGAATCAGACATGGTGGAAGGCCTGTAACTGGTCCAATGTAACAAAGGGTTGACTTTTATTGACTGTCGCAACGGCGACATCAGGAGGCCTTTTTGGTTTTGCGCGTTGCCACCGCCTCGGCTGGGCGCTCGGGCCATGGATGCTTGGGGTATCGGCCGCGCATTTCCTTGCGAACGTCGTGATAGCTGCCGTTCCAGAAACCTTGTAAATCCCTTGTGCGTTGCAGGGGGCGGCCTGCCGGAGAGAGCAGTTCCAGCGTGATCGGAAGGGCTCCGTTCAGGAGGTGAGGACTGGTTGTGCAGCCAAACATCTCTTGAAGCTTCACGGCGAGAACGACCCCCTCCTCTTCATAGGTGAGTGCTGCGTCGCGCCCGCTGGGGATGCGAATGGTCGTGGGTAGCAATGCATCAAGTTCGCGCCGATCGCTCCAGGCAACATCTCCCCAAAGCGACTGCGTCAGGATCGCTTCATCCAGCTCCCCCCAGCTGCGGCACTCCAGGCTGGCATCCATCAGCCAGTGCTCAGGATGGTCTTGGAGAAAGGACGTTTCACGGCATGGCCATGGTGTGCCAATGCGCAGATGGGCCAGCTGCAGCCGTCGGCGTAGTTGTTCATTGCGCTTACTCCAGGGCAACAGCGCTAAGCCTTCGCGCCGGAGTCGTTCGAGTAAGACTGCGCTGATGGCCTCGGCTGAGGGTTTGGGCCACGGCTGACGTTTCAGCTCGAGAGCGCCGAGCGACAGGATCCGTTCAGCGCGGATTTTCTGTTGCCGGTCGTCCCAATCGACGTCTTCCCGCCACTGACCCTCGGATTCAGCAAGGTTTTCAAGCCAGCTTCTGGGCATGGGCACGGCAAGGCGGATGCGGGCGTCACGACCACTGAGATCGAGTTGGGCCACAGCGAGCGCTTCGGCATGGTGCAAGGGATCGTGGTCTGGGAGGGTTGCTCCTCGTCCTTGCCTCAGCAGGAACTGCCCAGGGCGTTGGTCGCGTGCGCGAGCCAGCCATTCGGGAAAGGCTTTCGCCACCAGCACTCCAGCCATCAAGTCCCAGGTCTCATGCGGGGGAGTGCCGCGGGGAATGTCCTTGAGCCTGTCCAGCTCTCGTTGCCATTGCCTGCTTTGTTGAAGGATGGCCCCAGCACCTGTGGTTGCATGGCGCCCTTTCGATTGCCGCAGCGTCTGAAGGCCGCGAAGGAGGTCGCTCCCTTCGGCACGCAGGGCCGGAGAGTTTCTTTCGCTCAGCAGCGCCGCGAGATCGCAGCCAAGCGGCTCGACTCCCCAGCGACGGGCTTGCGCCATCATCAGTCCCAACCTTGGATGAACGCCGAAGGTCGCCACATGGCGCCCTTCCTGGGTGATTTGCCCTTCGCGATCAATGAGGCCGAGCTGCTGCAGCTGCTGACGCCCTTCAAGAAAGAGAGCTTGAGGAGGTGGCTCCAGCCAGGCAAGCTCCTGTCCTAGCCCTGCTCCCCAGCGGGCGAGATCGAGCAGGGTTGGTTGCGGGTCAGCTCGTTGGAGTTCTGGCAGATCTTGCAGAGGACGACGCTGTTGTTCGGCTGGAGACCAAAGGCGAACGCAGCGCCCAGGCGCCTGTCGTCCGGCACGGCCCCGTCGTTGATCAGCGCTGGCTTGACTGGCGGGCACTGTCTCCAGCCCCTCCATGCCCGTGCCCGGGTCAAACCGCGTGTGACGGCTCAGGCCGGCGTCGATCACGAGTCGCACGCCGTTCAGGGTGAGTGAGCTCTCAGCAATGGATGTGGCGAGCACCACGCGGCCGTCCCATTCGCGATTGCAGGGTTGAAGGGCGTAGGCCTGTTGCTTCAGCGACAGCTGTCCGTGAAGGGGCACGCTCTCCCAGGCCTTCAGCTGGTTTGAGCTTTTGATTCGCCGCAGGCAGCGTTCAATTTCCTTGAGACCTGGGAGAAAGACCAGGACAACTGGAGGATGGGCGTTGGGCAGCCCTTCGCTGTCCAGATAGGGCAGTTCCGCCTCAAGCGCGCGGAGCACATGCTGATCAAGGGACTCCTGGTTGCGCGGTGCACAGTGAAGGGTCTCGACGGGGAAGGCCCGTCCCTCGCTGCACAGTGTCCTCGCGCCGTCCAACTGTCGGCTGAGGTCGCCCAGCTGGAGTGTGGCCGACATCAAAAGCAGTCGGAGATCGGGCCTGAGCAGCTCTCTGGCTTCCCTCAGCAGTGCAAGGGCGACGTCGCTGTCGCGACGGCGTTCATGAAACTCATCGAAGATCACGCAGGACACCCCGGTGAGATCGGGATGGGCCTGCAGCCTGCGCAGGAATAGGCCATCGGTGATGGCTTCAATGCAGGTTCTTGAGGATCGCCTCTGTTCGTTGCGTACTGAGTAACCCACCCGTTCGCCGATGGGTTCGCCGAGAGAGTCCGCAAGACGCGCTGCTGCTGCTCGAGCTGCCAGTCGCCTGGGTTCGATCAGGAGGATCTTGCCTTCGATGGACGCACCACCAGCAAGCTCGCCGATCAGCGCCAGCGGAACCCGGGTGGTTTTTCCAGCTCCTGGAGGAGCCTGCAGGATCACGGTGGCCCCTGGACAGAGCAGGGACTGCAGCTCCGGCAGCAGGGGATCGATGGGAAAGGAACCCGTCAGGGGCAGCTCCCGTTAGCTGAGGAGTTCGAGCACTCCGAGCAGAAGAAGACTGCTGAGGGCCCCCATGGCAGCGAGCAGCCGCACAAGAGGCGCGAATCGGAAGCGGAGTGTGGCCATGAAGAAAACCTTAAAGGCCGAAGTGATTCTGTTCTAGGCCGGCGCGTCCTTGAGGGCTAGTTCCGGTTTGCAGGGCTTCACAGATCCGTGCCAGATCAGCGCACGTGTCTGGCGCCATCAACCGGGTGGTACTCCTCGCCGGTGAGCTCCTCGTACACGATGGCTGGAAGCCCGGTTTCGAACATGGTCTGCAGGGCTTCCTTGAGGTAAGGGTTCCAGCCACCGGTGCTCACCTTGCCGTGCCGCACCGTCCAGTCCCATGTCCCCTGGAGGTCTCTGGGAATGCGTCCTTCACGATCCCTGCGGGCCACGAGGTCGAGCGACTCGACCAGGCCAACCTGCACGGGGTCTTTGCCGTAGGCCGGAGTCAGGCTCAGCTCCAGGCGAACGGGATCTTCTTTGAGAAGACGAAGCCGGAAACGGGGCGGCAACTTCACGGATTTGATCACTGCAGCAACGATCCGCGTTCTTTGGTCCACCAGGAAGTTCCCCCTACGAGTCCGAAACGAGCCGTCTTGCAGCTCATTCCTCCAACTTATTCACTGGAGCGATCGGCAGGTTTGTCTTCGTCGTCGTCGCTGAAGCGAACTGTCAGCAGGTCCTCTTCGGTGAGGCGGCCTTCGCCATCCAGAAGCTCGGGGTGGATGGTCACCTTTCCGGTTCGATCCCTGCGACTATCTGACGCATTGAGGGGTTTGCCTGCTGCACTGAAGCCCCGGCCCATCACCTTGAACGCCTGCCAGAGCAGGGCCATGAAGATCAGGCCGTAAATCAGTGGAAAAACGGTACTCAGCATGGCGGAAATCTGAATGGCATTCGGGCGCATTCCTCCGTCTCCATCATCGCTTCAGGGGGTAGATACCGGCATCATTTCCACGGCACCGGTCGCATCCGGTCATGAAACGGGCGGTTGTCCCTCTGCCTCATATCAGGATTGCTCCCTACGGTCGGGTGCAAGATTCAACGCCCTTCTTGCCATGGCTGTGGCTGTTCCCTCCGCTCTTCGGATTTCGGCACGACGCCTCAGCGACAGCCGTGGTCTGATGTCTCTGATGCTGACCGCGTCCCTGTTCGGCCCTTTGGTGGCCCCGTGGGAGATCAGGCCTGTGAAGGCTGTTCCAGCGCCAGCATCCGTGCTGTCTTCGCAGCTGTCTTCGCAGTCTTTTGTTGCCGGTGCAGTGGCGCGAAGCGGTCCTGCTGTCGTCACACTCGAGACGCAACGCACGGTGCGGGCATCAGCAGGCAATGGCCTGCCCCAGGGGCTTCTGATGGACCCCTTCTTTCAACGCTTTTTCGGGTTGCAGGGTCAACCTTCTCCTCGCTCTCGGGTGGAGCGCGGCCAGGGCAGTGGTGTGATTTTTGATGCTCAGGGCCTCGTCCTCACCAATGCTCACGTCGTGGAAAACACCGACCAAGTCACGGTGGGTCTTCCAGATGGTCGTCGTGTGTCTGGGCAGGTGGTGGGACAGGATTCCGTGACGGATCTGGCTGTGGTGAAACTCAAGGGTGGTAACAGCTGGCCAACGGCGCCCCTCGGCAATTCCGATCAGCTTCGTGTTGGCGATTGGGCGATCGCTGTGGGCAATCCTTTCGGACTTGAGAACACGGTCACCCTCGGCATTGTGAGCAATTTGAATCGCAATGTGTCCCAGCTGGGAATCCAGGGGAAACGCCTGGATTTGATCCAGACGGATGCAGCGATCAATCCAGGTAACTCAGGTGGCCCGCTGCTCAATGCCAGTGGAGAAGTCGTGGGAATTAACACGTTGGTGCGATCAGGGCCGGGTGCTGGATTGGGATTCGCGATCCCGATCAACCGGGCCAAGACCATTGCCATGCAACTCGTCGAGCAGGGACGTGCCAGTCATCCGATGGTGGGAATTGGCCTTTCCTCGATTCCTGCGTCCGCTCCGGGAGGCGTGACACCTCCTGGGGCCGTCGTGCGCTCAGTGGTTTCAGGTGGTCCTGCCGCTCGGGGAGGGTTGCAGGTGAACGATGTGATCGTGGCCGTAGCAGGTGTGGCTGTGAAGAGCCCTGCGGAGGTGGTGACGGCGATTGATCGCAGTGGCGTGGGGCGACCCCTGGAGCTCCGGGTCGAGCGTCAGGGCCGCTCGCTTCCCATCACGGTGACGCCGGTGGACATGCGCGCCCTGAAGATGCGCTGATCAATCCTCATCCGCATCGCGCAGCTGCTCGACGCAGCGCGTGATGCATTCGCCGTCGTCAAGATTGCACGTGGTGATGCATTCGAAATAGGTCTCTACTGCATCCCAGGTCTGTTCATGGTCCGCTGCATTGGCCTGGCTCTGGTTGCGGCCAGCGGGCAGGGTTCCTGGGTGTGTCATCAGCTGCCGGGATCAGTGATGTCAGCTTATGCACACGTTTTGAGTGGGTAAAGGCAAATGAGTCTTCCTTCCTAGCTGTTCGTGAAGTTTCATCTTGCCGTGTTGAATTGTTGCGTTATGCAGCTTTCTTGCGCCGGCTTTCGCGTTCTTTCTGTTTCTCGCGTTTGGCCTGGCGCTTGGCCTCCTGCTCCGCTTTCTGCAGCGCCTCCTCGGCAGCTTGGCGCTCCTCCGTTTTCTTCTCCAGGTAGTAGTTGTAATCCCCGCGGTACAGCACAAGCTCTCCGTCGCGGAGTTCCACGATTCGGTTTGCCACCCGGGAAATGAAGTAGCGGTCGTGCGACACGAGTAGGGCAGCCCCTTCGTAGGCACAGAGCGCATCCTCGAGCATTTGCTTGGCAGGAATGTCGAGGTGGTTGGTCGGCTCATCAAGAACCAGCAGATTGCAGGGGCTCAAGAGCATGAGGGCCAGGGCCAGGCGCGCCTTCTCGCCGCCGCTGAGTTGTCCCACTTCTTTGAAGACGCTCTCGTTGCTGAAGCAAAAGCTCCCCAGAAGAGAGCGCACCTGGGTCTGGGTCCAGTCCGGTACTGCTTCGAACAGGGTGTCGATCACCGTTTTGCTGAGATCCAGGGCCTCCGCCTGGTTCTGTTCGAAATAGCTCGCCACGATGTTGTGTTCGCCAAGAGTGGCGGACCCTTCGTCTGGGGTTTCCAGCCCCATCACCAGGCGCAGAAGAGTGGATTTGCCCGCACCATTCGGGCCAACGAAGGCGATCCTGTCGCCTCGCTCCACTTCCAGTTCGGCGCCCAGGAACAGGATCTTGTCTCCGTAGCTGTGGGTGAGGTTGTCGATCAGAGCTACCTGGGCCCCGGACCGTGGTGCTGGGGGAAAGCGGAAGCTTGGCCCTGAAACCGATTCGATCGGTGCCTCAACGCGCTCGACTTTCTCGAGCTGCTTTTCCCGGCTCTTCGCCTGGGTGCTGCGGGTTGCACTGGCACGGAATCGGTCGATGTAGGCCTGCTGGGCGGCGATGTCCTTCTGCTGGCGATCAAACGCTGCCTGGGTGGCCTCCTGCTCCTGCTGCTTCTGCTCGAGGTGAGCTGTGTAGTTCCCCAGGTAGGCGCGGGAGATTCCCCGCTCGGTGGACACGATTTGATTGCACACCTGATCAAGAAAGGCTCGGTCGTGACTGATCACCACCAAGGCTGCGGTCTGCGTCTTGAGGTAGTCCTCAAGCCATTGGATCGTTTCCACGTCCAAGTGATTGGTCGGTTCGTCGAGAAGCAGCAGATCCGGATCCTGAAGAAGGATCTTGCCGAGAGCGATGCGCATTTGCCAGCCCCCGGAATAGTCCTTCACCAGCTGTTCCGCCGCTTCAGCTGAGAAGCCGATGGTGGGCAGAAGCTTGTCGATCCGAGCATCCAGTTCGTAACCATGCAGGGACTCAAAACGGGTTTGGAGAGCCCCGAGGCGGTGGATGAGTTGGTCGAGATGATCTGGATCGGACGCTGCCTGCTCGGATGCCATGGCCAGCTCAACCTGTTTCTGCTCACTCAGCACCTGTGCTGCTTCGCCAAAGGCTTGGAACAGCTCTTCGCGGACCGTTCTCTCGGGGTCCACGTCGAATTCCTGCTGAAGAAAGGCGATGCGCGGCTCTCCCTGACGCACGATCTGGCCGCTGCTGGGTTCTTCCAGGCCGGCGATCAATTTCATCTGCGTGGATTTCCCCGCTCCGTTCACCCCCACAAGGCCGATGCGGTCACCGTCTTTGACCTCCCAGGTCACATCGCGGAGCACTTCCCCGGTGGGATAGATCTTGCTGACGCGCTCAAGTCGCAGCACAGGGGCGAAGGCAGATGCCCTCATCATCCCGTGCCGTGGTGAGGGCAGACTGGTGATCGATGAGACGGCGGTGATGCGGAGGCTTGAGCAGGTGGCAGCGCTTGTGGTCGCTGCAGGATTGGCTTTGGTGAGTTACTGGCTGTTCTTCAGCTGGGCTGGCGGAGGCGGACCACGGGAACGTCGTGTGAACCCTTCGCCCAAGCCTCAGGTTTCAGTGCCAGTCAAAGCCCCCCTCTCGCTTTGATCAGCCATTGCTTGCTGAGATCGTCGTCAAGATTGCTGATGTGAGCTTTCACCTCGTCGACCGTCACAGGGAGCTGAAGTTGCTCCCCGATCGCGCAGATGGCATCGATGGCCCCAGCAGGGTTCTGCAGGGCTTGCCGAAAAAGCGAGCGGGTGAGATCACGGTCACTTTCGATGCGTTCGTAGAGCGCGGCAGCGTTGCCCATGGCCCATCCCTGACTCACCGCAGAGTATTCACAACGGGCGGATCAGCCCAAAACCGCAAGCTCTGTTGAAGCGGCGAGCTCTGAAGGCGGCGTGTTGTCTAGGCGGCTTGATCGAGATCCGCCTCCTTGAGGCCTGCGGCTGAGGCGTCTTCCATGCTTCGCGCATCCATGCAGAGAACCTTGCGCAACTGGGCGTAGTTGGCGGCCTGGGATGGACGCCCTTCCTGAACGGCGCCGTATTCAGCGCGTTGAAGAACATGGTGCAGGTGGGTCAGCAGGTAGGTGCTGATCACGGCAGACACCAAGACGTCACTGTTTTCAGTGGCACGACGGGTCCGGCGTGCACCGCCGGTGCGCCTGGTGCGAGGCGTTGGCTTGCGAGTGCTGGTGGCCTGGCTGGAGGAACGGGGCATGGCAGTCCTGGCTGAACGTCGAGAAGCAAGTGCGGATGAAGGAACCGTTGCGTTGAACCTTGGAGTGGAGGCGGGCGTCAGAGGTCGGATCGATGCCATCAGCATAGTGCTGGATACTATCCTTGCGCATC
This sequence comes from Synechococcus sp. WH 7803, assembly GCA_000063505.1. Taxonomy (GTDB): domain Bacteria; phylum Cyanobacteriota; class Cyanobacteriia; order PCC-6307; family Cyanobiaceae; genus Synechococcus_C. Next base: position 2,003,940 of record CT971583.1, on the reverse strand, counting down.
TCTGTACACTTTTAAGTAGCTCTGCCTCTGCGGTCGTGGCAACCCGCCAAACCTCATCCAGCGGGAAGCCGAAGTCGCCACGGATCCAGGTGGTGCTCCCGGAAGATCTCTGCCTGCGCCTCACGGCACTCGCCGAGCAGGAATCACGCACTGTGAGCAACATGGCCAAGGTGTTGATTCAGCAGGGGGTTCAGCGTTTGGAGCAGGGGGAATCGGCTTTTCGCTCCCCGGCGTCTGCTCCCCCCCAATCCCCGACCGATCGTCTGCGCTCAGCTCTCGAATCCCAGCAGCCCCGGCGGTTGCGTGGTGCACCGCGCCGGATGCGGTTGCACCGTCCCGATCGCTCTGGCAACTGATCAGGCCGGGTTGACGCGCAGGCCCAGCACTGTGGCTTTTGCTGCGCCAGTAATCGCCGGAGCGTTGCCTGGGTGGCCGCGTTGGTGCCACCAGGCCAGAAGCGCAAAGACGAGTGCTTCGCGGAACTGGGTGGGGAGATTCAAGTCGCTGCTCGGGCGGACCCGCACCCCGAGGCACCGCCGCCTGAGCTGCCGCATCAGGGTTTGATTCCTGCACCCCCCGCCTGCAACCAGCAGCTCCACGGGTTGAGGCTGGCCCGTTGCTGTCAGCCGGCGCAGATCCTGTGCCACCACGGCGGCGCTGAAGGCGGTGAGGGTGGCCAGCTGGTTTGCGGCTGAATGGGGGGCCAGCTGTTGCAGTCGTCGGTTGAGATCGTCTTGTCCAAACACCTCACGCCCGGTGGATTTCGGCGGGGAACTGAGGAAATAAGGCTCCTGAAGCCATCGCTCGAGCGTCTCCTCGCAGACGGTGCCGCGGCCCGCCAGCGCTCCATCCAGGTCGAACGTGTCCTGCCCGCCGCTGAGGCGGGTCATCGCCAGGTCCATCAGGGTGTTGGCCGGCCCGCAATCCCATCCCAGGACAGGGTGCTGGCGATCGGGCCCGGCGTTTGGAGGAATCAGTGTGATGTTGGCGATTCCACCCAGATTCAGAAGCCCTCGCCAGCCATCGATGCGACCCATGAGCGCCGCATCGGCCATGGGAACCAAGGGTGCGCCCTGTCCTCCAAGGGCAAGATCGGCGGCTCGGAAGTCGTGGATCACAGGTCTGCCGCTGAGGTGCGCCAGGAGTGGGGCCTGGAGCATCTGCCAACTGGCGCCTCGGCGGCCGGACTCCCTCGACGACTCGCCTGAAGGTACAGGCGGGCGGTGCCACATCGTCTGGCCATGGCAGCCCAGCAGGGATGCCGACTGCTCGGGGTCGCAGAGATGGGCTGCTGCCGCCTGGATCTCTGTGACTGCCTCGGACATCTCCAGGACATCGCAGGCGCGGGTGGGTTCACCCTGAGCCATGCGAATCAGTCGCTCTTTCAGTGCTGAGGGATAGGGCACCGACGCGGTGTTCAGCAGATCCCAGTGCGGTGCTTCTGGTCTGCCATGGAACTGCGCGAGCGCTGCGTCAACTCCATCGGCGCTGGTACCGCTCATCAATCCGAGCACGCGCATGATCGAGAGCTGCTCAGGTTCTTGGAAGATTCTGAAGGTCTTCCGTGAGGCCCATGACGACCAGCACATGACCGTCGAGAAGAACATGCGAGGCGGGTGGATTCACCAGCAGTTCCCCAGCAGGGCCTGCCGCGAGCACGTTCACCCTGTGGTTTTTGCGCAGATTCAGATCCCGCAGGGATCGGCCCACAAAGCGCTCAGGAACTTTGATCTCCTCAATCGAGTGATGCTCATCGAGCTCGAGCCGTTCCATCAGATTGGGGCGAACCAGCTCGATCCCCAAGCGTTCACCTTGCATGCGTGAAGGGAACACCACACGATCAGCACCAACACGCTTCAGCATCTTTTCGTGCAGATCGCTGGTGGCTCTTGCGATCACCTGACGCACGCGAGTCCCTGGACTGTCCTTCGCAATGAGCGTGGCTGTGATGCTGGCTTCGATCGGTTCACTGATGGCCACAACGACGGTGTCCATGTCGAGGATGCCTGCCTCACGCAGTGACTCCTCATCGGTGCAATCCACCACCCGCGCTTCGATGGAAGGTTCGAGCTGGCGCAGTTCCTCGATCGCCTTGGAGGAACGATCCACGGCAAGCACTTCAGCGCCGTTCTGCATCAGCTGACGACAGACTGCGCTCCCGAAACGCCCGACGCCGACAATCCCGAAGCTCTGTGGATCGCTTTCGGTGGACTGTGACCAATTCCACCAGTCCCTCATGACGGCCTCTCCAAGGAACCTCGGTCAGACATACAGATCTTCACGGGGATAACCCACTCGATTCTGGCGTTGGATCTGGTCGCGCTCGAAGCTCTCCCAGATGGCGCTGAGCAACAGAAGGATGCCAAGCCGGCCTACGAACATACCCACAACCAAGATCAGCTGACCAAGGTGCCCGAGTTGTTCGGTCACACCAAGATCGAGGCCCACCGTGGCGAAGGCGGAGATGCACGTGAACATCAGCTCCAGAAACGACAGTGGGTCGTCGGCGGTGGGATCACTGATCAGAGCCAGCAACAAGGCCATCATCAGCACGAACAGCAGGGAGGCCACGGTGATGCTCACAGCCCTCAGCACCACCTTGTCGGGAATCTGGCGGTGACGAATCACGACATCGTCGTGGCCCCGGAGGGTTGAGCGGGTGGTGGCCATCAGTGCGGCCACTGTGGTGGTTTTGATCCCTCCACCAGTCCCTCCAGGGCTGGCACCGATGAACATCAGCGTCATGAGGAGGAGCAGGCCTGAATCCGAAATGCTCTGAATCGACAGAGGCACGGTGGTGAAGCCTGCTGTGCGTGCACTCACCGAGCCGAACAGGGTGCTCATCACTCTCTCCTGCCAGCCCATGGTGGTGAGCACGTGGCCTTTCGAGAGGGATTCAGTCAGCATCAGTCCAAGCATCCCGATCAGAATCAACAGTGCTGATGTTCGAAGCACAAGCCTGGTGTGAAGGCTGAGGTTGCGACGTTTGAGCCGTTGCCTGTTGCTCCAAAGATCGTTGGTGACCCGCCATCCCAGGCCTCCCAGCACAATCAGAAGCATGATCACCGCATTGACCACGCGATTGGTCCGGTATCCCTCGAGGCTGTCGCTCCAGAGACCGAATCCGGCGTTGTTGTAAGCGGAAATGCTGTGAAAGAGAGAGGCCCAGGCCCTGGATCCCCCCGCGGGTAGATCGCTGAATCCGAAGGTGTACAGCACAAGGGCTCCCATCAGGATCAGCACGGTTGCGGTGAGAGCAATGCTTCTGAAGGTGCTGCCGATACCGCCGACGCCAAACTGATCGAGGGTTTGGCCTCGATCGAGGCGCCGACGAAGGGAGGCACCCCGCACCACGAATCCCTGCAGAAAGGTGGTGATGGCCATGAGGCCCAGCCCTCCCACGAGAATCATGAAGGCCAAGACCCCTTGGCCGAAAGGGGTGAGGTCGCGACCGACGTCGATCACCGTCAGTCCAGTCACCGTAACGGCCGAGGTGGCTGTGAACAGCGCTTCCCAGAGCCCCACAGTGCTGTCGGAGCACATGGGGCTTGCCAGAAGAAACGTCCCAGTGGTGATCACCAGAAGGCCTGTCACCACAGTGAACTGAGGCACGGTTAGGCGTCGGTACCAGGCCTGGGTTCGATGAATGGCCTTGGGCAGAGGCATTGGCTTCATGCGCCCACCATCTGGTTGAGGATCAGCCAAGGCACCAGCAGGGTCATCAATACGGTGAGTCCCAGTCCGTAGCGGGCGACGTCAAAGAAGCGGTAACGCCCCGGTCCGAACACCATCAAATTGGTCTGGTATCCCATCGGGGAGAGGAAGGACTGGCTTGCTCCAAAGAGCACGGTGAGCAGAAGAGCCTGCGGCGGCAGGTTGAGGGGATCGGCCAGTTGGGTCGCCACTGGAATCAGCAGTGCCACGGATGCGGCATTGCTGAGAACTTCCGTGAGCAGTGTGGTGCTGAGGAAAATCACCAGTAAAGCGGCGTAATCAGGCCAGTTCAGCAGGAGCAATCGCAGGGAGGCGGCCAACCCATCGGCAAGCCCGGTGCGCTGCATGGCCACACTGAAGCTCGGGAGGGCTCCCAGAAGCAGGATCACATCCAGACGGATCGATCGCAGCATCTCCCCTGAGCGCAGACAACCGCCAATCACCATCAGCACCACAGCGAGAAGCACTGAGGCCACGAGTGGGATGGGCGTCAGTGTTGGCAGCAACAGCATGCCGGCGGTGATCGCGATGGCCAGTGGTTTGCGGCGAACGGTCGGCAGGTCGTTTTCCAGTTCGTCGAGCACGAGAAGGTCATGGTTGGACTGCAGGCCTCGGATGGCATCCACGGGCGCTTGAATCAGGAGCACATCGCCTTCCCTGAGAACGGCCTGCCCAAGCCGCTCTTGAACGGTCTGCTGGCCGCGGCGCAGAGCCAGAACCGTTGCGTTGTAGCGCTGGCGAAAACGCAGTTCCCGAAGACTGGCACCGGCCAGGGTCGAGCCTGAGGGGAGCAGGACTTCAACCATCGTCTGTCCCCCTTCCTCAGAAGAATGGGGCAGGGAATCGGCAGCCAAGCGAACCGTTTCATCCTGCTGGAGCCGCAGGAGGTCATGGCGCGTGATCCTCAGCAACAGCCGATCACCCGCTTCCAGTTGGCGATCGGCAAGGGGCGGCATCAGCCGCTCTCCCTCGCGTTGCAGCTCGAGAACATCCACATCAAATCGCCGCTGCAGCCGGCTGTGGCGAAGGGTTTGACCCACAAGGCTTGACCTGCCAGGGATGGTGACTTCGGTGAAATAACCCTCCAGGTTCTGGTCGGGTGTCAGGGCATTGGCTTCCAGTCCGCGATCAGGCAGGAGTCCCCGGGGGGCCAGGAGCATGTAAGCGACGCCTGTGAGCCACACAGGAATTCCGATGCTTGTGAAGCTGAACAGCTGAAGCGGCCCGTAGCCGAGCTGTTCGCTGATGTCGCTTGCCAGCAGATTCACCGAGCTGCCAAGCAGGGTCAGGGTTCCCCCCAGCAGTGTGGCGAAGGACAGAGGGAGCAGCACCCTTGATGGCGCCACCCGTCGCCGCCGGCACCAAGCTTCCAACACGGGGAGAAGCGTGGCCACAACGGGTGTGTTGGGCACGACCCCGGACACCGGCGCCACCACGAGACCGAGGAGCGCGATCAGTCGGCGGGGGGAGCGGATCCGGTCGGAGGCGATTTGCTCGCGAAGGCGATCGAGGGCCCCACTGCGGAAGAGGGCAGCGGAAACCGCGAACAGGCCCATCAGTGTGATTAGGGCTGGGCTCCCAAAGCCTGCAAGCGCTTGAAGGGGCGTCAGCACACCCCCGATCATCAGCAGTGAAAGGCTGAGCAAACCAACAAGTTCGGGGGCGATGACGCCGCTGATGAACAGAACAACAGCCAGTAACAGCACCCCAAGGGTGATAAGAGCGTCTCCGTTTTGAAGAGCGGCACTGAGCTCAGCCATGGGCGCGTGCGCTGGTCTGATCGGAGGAGGATGGGCAGTTCTGTTCTGGTGAGGTCTCCCAGAACGTTTGCTCGAGCCATGATCGCAGACCTTTCAATCCTGTCCCTTGAGTGGCTGAGAGATAAAGGGCTTCCGGTTCAACCGTTCTGATCACCTCCAGTGCTGAAGCATCACAGCGATCGATCTGATTGGCGATCACCTGCCGCGGTTGCTGGCAGTGAAGCCCGTTGAGAATGGAATGCACTGCAGTCAGTTGGCCTTGCCAGTCTGGATCTGCGAGATCCACCACCAGAAGAAGCTGATCGGCTTCCCGAGTTTCTTCAAGCGTGGCCATGAAGGCCTGCATCAACGGTTCGGGTAGTTCCCGAATGAAGCCGACTGTGTCGGTGATCAGCAGCTCTTTCGGTGCAGCCCCTGACTGGGGAAGGCATAACCGCCTGGTGGTGGGATCGAGCGTTGCAAACAGTCTGTTTTTCGCTTCCACGGCACGCCCCTGCCCACGGTCGCAGAGTGCATTGAGAAGGGATGACTTTCCGGCATTGGTGTAGCCCACCAGGGCAACTCTCGGAAGCGTGCTGCGTTGTTGCCGCAGCCGCGCGCGATGAGCCCCCAGCTGCCGCAATTCCCGGCTCAGATGCTCGATGCGGCGGCTGATGGCGCGGCGGTCTTTCTCCAGCTGTGTTTCCCCCGGTCCCCGGGTGCCAATGCCCCCTCCTTGGCGCGACAGGCTGAGCCCGCGTCCGGTCAAGCGTGGAAGCCTGTAGCGCAACTGGGCTAGCTCCACTTGAAGTCGGCCGGCAGCACTCGTGGCGCGCTGGGCAAAAATATCCAGGATGAGTTCGCTGCGATCCATCACTGGACAGTCGAGAAGGCGCTCGAGGTTTCTTGCTTGCACAGGGGTCAGCTCCCTGTCTGTAATCACCAGAGAGGCCCCATGGCGGCGCACATCAACGGCAGCTTCCTGGAGTTTTCCCGTTCCCCAGAGTGTCTGAGGGTTGATCTGGCCGAGGCGTTGACGACACACCGCAACGGGGCAGGCACCGGCGCTGCGCGTCAGCCCCTCGAGTTCAGCGAGCTCGCGCTCATTGATGGCGGGGTCGGCGCCGATGAGTGTCAGCAGCAAGACGCGTTCCTCCTGGGACCCGGGATGGTCGCCGGGGTCTTTGACACCGGCCGGCTCGGCAGCGGAGGGTGTTGTCTCGTCTGCACACAATGCTGATAGCGCATCGATGGCATCGCATCGCCATCCGATCGCGGCCGCGGCGTCGGCGCGCCAGAGCGCAGCGGGTCGCGTTCCTGAACGCGTGGCTGCAGCCTGGAGCCGTAGCCAGGTGCTGGGAGCAACATCCAAGGCGATGACGGCCTCGCGCCCCTCTGGTTTCAGATCCACTCCTTGCGTGCCCGGCAACGAACTCACCAGCCGCCAGCGCTGGCGGCGTCGCAATCCGCCGGGAAGCTGGTCGTCTAGCCGGCTGGACTCTCCCAGGGGGCCGACCCAAAGCAGCCTGCAAACACCGCGGGCATCGATCAAAAGATGCAAGGACTGCTTGAGCTCGGAGGTGAGTTCGGCCAGGCGTTCAAGGGTGAGCAGATCGCTGCCAGCGTTCTGCGGATGACGCCGGTGGCTGAGCCTTTCCAGCTGACGCAGCTGGGATGGCCTCAGCCCGCGTGTGCGTCCTGCGAGGTGAGCCTGCTTCAAGAACTGAACAACCAGGCCCCTGCAGAGCGCAGCCCGAGGGACAGTCCGGGCATGCGTGTGAGGTAAGCCAGGCGCCTCATTTGAAAGGCCAGAGGACCCGCCAACGTGACGCCCATGCCGGTGAGGGTGGCATCACCGATTCCCAAACTGAGCATCTCGCCAAGATCCTTGAACACAAAGGGATCGGAGCGGTTGCCTTGGCGATGGGATTGAAGGCTGCGAGCCGCGGCTTGCCCTTGCTGGATGGCGACCTGGGCTGACAAAGGCCAGGGCGTTTGACCTTCATCAATCGTGGGCTGGCTGGCGATATCCCCCAGCACAAGAACGTCCGGTTGCCCGATCAGTCGCAGCGTTTCATCCACGGGCAGGCGTTTGTGATGAGGCGCGATGGAAGGCGTCAGCTCAGGGATGTTGGGCCGGCTGCCTGCCGTCCAGATCAGGCCGTCGTGGGCTTGCTCCACCTCGCCTTCCACCCCACTCCACTGCACGGCGTTTGCGCTCACATTGAGAACGCGCGTCTTCAGATGCACCGTGACACCGCGTTGTTTCAAGGCGCGCTCTGCTTGCTCTCGGTTGAAGGCCCGCGAACGAGACAAGATCTGTTCTCCCTGTTCGACGAGATGCACCCGGGCTGCTCCATCCAGCAGATCGACGAGTTTGCAAGCGAGTTCCACGCCTGTGGCACCGGCTCCAACAATCACAAGCGTGCTGGTTCCGGAGGGACGGTGGCGCAGTTCCCTCAAGCGAGCCTGAAGTGGAGGGATGTCCTCCAAGGCGTGGAAGCGCAGGGCGTGCTCGCGGACGCCAGGGATTCCAAAGTCTTCGGGCACCGCTCCAGTGGCCAGCACCAGTTGGCTGTAAGGCATTCGCTGACCGCCGTTCGTTGTGACGACGTGATCCTCCAAGTTGATCGAGCGCACCGAGTCCTGCACGTGGCTGACCCCCCGTGCTTGCAGGAGCTGTCCGTAGTCGGGCGCGACTTCCCATCCCTGAAGCTCCCCGCTGAGCAGCTCATAGAGAAGGGGAACAAACAAGAACTTCGATCGCGGTTCGATCAAAACGAGGGGGGGACGGGGATGCACCCTGCTGAATGCTTGCAGGGCGGATAACCCTGCGAAGCCTCCACCAACCACAAGGATCGGTTGCTCCTGCGGATTGGGTGTTTGCGTCAAGGGGGGCTATCTGTTCTTGATCCGACCCTAGGCAGGCCCCTGGTCACCCCGGCGTATGAGAATGCACCGATGAGGAACGGCATCATTGCGATGACAGGCGCTGCCGCGGACTTGGATTGCGGCGGTGATCCCGCCCAGCTGACGCGTCTGAGGGAGGACCTTGAGTCCTTAGAGCCTGCGCAGCGGCTGCAGTGGGCGCGGGATCAGTTCGGGTCGGGATTCGCGATGACCACGAGCTTTGGGATCCAATCGTCCGTGCTCCTTCACATGCTTTCTGGTCTGCCGGATTTTGAATCGGTGCCGGTGATTTGGGTGGATACCGGTTATTTGCCCCAAGAGACCTATCGCTACGCCAAAACGCTCTGCGACCGTCTTGGTCTTCAACCCGATGTCGTCCAATCGTCTGTGTCCCCAGCACGGATGGAAGCCCTGCATGGGCGACTTTGGGAAACGGGCAGCGACAGCGACCTTGATCAATACCTTCAACTGCGCAAAGTTGAGCCTCTCGAGAGTGCGCTCGATCGCCTTGCTGTGCGCTGTTGGGCGAGTGGGGTGCGCAGCCGACAGACCAGTCACAGAAGCACGATGACGGTGCTGGATCCGATCCGCGGCCGACTCTCCCTCAGGCCGCTTCTGCATTGGACCAATAGAGACATCTTCTATTACATGCAGGATCACGACCTACCGCAGCATCCTCTGTTTGATCAGGGATATTCCACAGTTGGCGATTGGCATTCCAGTGCTCCAGACGGTGTGGATGGCGAGGGACGCAGCACACGTTTTGGTGGACAACGACAGGAGTGTGGGATTCATGTGCCTGGGGTGATGGGTGACGGCATTTGATGCTGTGACTCCCCAGCAATGCCTCCTGATCGGTAATTCACGCTGGCATTGGGCTGACCGTGCGCATGCATCCCGCTGGTTGTTTCGTCACACCGACCCGCTCGTTGAACCATTGCCGAAGACTTCAACCCCTGATCGTTGGGCCGCCGTTGGCAAGATTCCCGCTGCGTTGTCGCAACACGCTGACCAGCAACTGCTTCTCGATCAGGTGCCCTTGAAGGATGCGCCTCCATGGCTGGGCATCGATCGTGCTCTTGCTGGTTGGGGGGCCTGGCTGCGATCCGGCGGCGGTGAAGGTGTGTGCGTTGTGGATGCTGGAACGGTGCTCAGCCTGACGCGGGTCACCGCCGCGGGATGTTTTGGTGGAGGATGGCTTTGCGCCGGGTTGCGTCTTCAGCTCCAGGCCATGGGTGAGGGAACCGCAGCCCTACCAGCGCTAGGACCTGACGGGCCGTGTCTTGATCCCTGCCCAACGTTCCCCGCTGAGACGGCAAGTGCCATGACCCAGGGCGTTCTCCAAAGCCTGTTGGGTTTGATCCACGGCGCTCAGCTGCGTTGCCCTGGACCAGTTTGGCTTTGCGGAGGAGATGCTCCGCTTCTGTTCCCGGAGCTGAAGGCTCGGGGTGTTGAGGTCCAGCACACCCCGAACCTTGTGATGGAGACCTTTGTGGATCTCGTCAGCTAGCTGTGAGGCCCAGGTCATTGAGGATCTGGTCGGCCATGATTTCGGCTTTCACCTTTCGATAGATCAGCTCAAGATTTCCCTGAGCATCCACAACAAAGGTGTGGCGCATCATGCCCATGTATTCGCGGCCCATGAACTTTTTGAGGCCGTAACTCTCATAGGCGCTGGCGACGGCACAGGGCTCGACGTCAGTGAGCAGGGTGAAAGGAAGCTCCTGTTTGCTGATGAAGCGGCTGTGCGAGGCGGCGTTGTCTTTGCTGATCCCAAGAACCCGAATGCCATGGGCTTCGAACTGGTCCCAGCGGTCTCGGAAATTGCAGGCTTCTTTGGTGCAGCCAGGTGTCGCGTCCTTCGGGTAGAAGTAGATCACCACTCGCTGGCCTTTGAGTGACGACAAGGTCACAAGCTCTTCCTTTTCGTTCGGAAGTGTGAAGTCCGGGGCTGGATCACCGATCTGCAGGGTCATGGATCAGGGATGGAGTGGCGGAAGCGTAACGGCCCTCTGGTTTCGGCGGATGTCAGCGTCGCTGCCGTGCGATGCCAGCTGTTTATCCCAGCAGGAGCTGCAGTGGTCAACGCGCCTATCCAAAACCCGTTCTGATGTTTTCATCCGTTCGCGGGTGTGGATGCGAGCTTGTCTGGGCGATCGCTTCCAGTTGTCTCCCGAGGCGGTGCCACTGCAGGCGCCACCGGGAGAACCCCCCGTCCTTCCCAATGGCTGGGGGTTCCTGAGCCTGAGTCATTGCCCTGATGCCCTGCTGCTGGGCTGTTCCAAGCACCCCATTGGTTTGGACCTCGAGCGTCGCGACCGGATGCTTCCGGCCGCGTCGATCCTGCGGCGGTCCTACTGCCGCGAGGAACAGGAGCGGCTGCAACACCTGCGCGCAGAGGACCTGCGACTGGCAGTGTTGAGGCACTGGTTGATCAAGGAAGCCTCAATCAAGTGGCAGCAGGGGGCGATCTCCCGTGATCTGCGCTTCTGGGAGGTCCGTCCTGGGATGAGCAGCGTGGTGCATCAACGCAGTCAGCAAACGCTGGCCGCTGCACTGCATGACTACGACGCTTGGGCGTTCGCCGTCGTGGCAGCAGATCAACAAGTTCTGCAATCCATCACCCTCTGCCTAGCCTGAACGCAACTGTTTTTGCCCCCACTCCAGTGCCTGCTGCCGGCTTGCCCAGCCTTCCGTCCCTGGTCAGTGCAGCGGCTCTTGCTGGTCTTGGACTTGCGGCGATGCTGGACGCTCCGTCCAGCCAGGGCTTGGAGAGTGCCTGGACTGGGGCAGACCCTGACTACAGCCGCCTGGACGAAAGGGATGCCACGTTGCTTCAACGCAGGGGCGTTGAAGATCTGCTTGCGGCATTCACCAAAGGACAGCTCACACGCCACTACTGGGGACATTTCGCTCCCACGCTCGCGGACCTTGGCCTGACGGCTGATTCCTCACTTGGGGTTCGTGTTGAAAATGTTGAGGGTGTGACCAGGCTCTGGCTGACCCCTCGCCGGGGTGCGGAGGCTTATCTGGCGCAAGTGAGCTTCAACGGCGAGCAGCTGGAGCGTTTGCATTGCCGGGGGACTTCTGGAGATGAAGTTGAAGCAAACGCAGGTCAATGTCCCCTTGGCTGGACACCGATGAAGCAGTCAGCTCCTTAAGAGCGACTTGGAGAGATTCGTGCGCCTCGCGAGATTCGCGAGACCCGAGATGCGTGATCCTGTTCGTGCGGTTTTTTCTCGGCTTCCTGTGCTGATCAGGGGATAGTTGTTGGCATTCGTATTTCTTCCGGCTAGGTTTAAATCGACGTCTTTTCTCGCCGTCCGTGCTCACCCGATTCGCTGCTGGCGCTCTCGCCGCCGCTTCCATCTCCACTCTGGCTGTCGCCGCTGAAGCTGGCACCAAGCGCCCTGTGCGCTGGGTGTCCGGTGGTGCTGTCTGGACCACCAAGTCCAAGGCTTTCAAAAAGTTCTTCAAGAACGGTGAAATCACCGATCGCGCTCTTGAGGCTGGCATCAACAACTCCGGTTGGACTGCCGATGAGATCCAAGAGGGCATGACCAAAACCTATGAAGTGGATCTGGTGGGCGTGTCCCGCTTCCTCTACTCCAAGGATGGTGTCAAGTTCCTGAAGGATCAGACCCGCTCCTACTTCCCCTACTGGCAGAAGAAGAAGACCGCTGTTGTGGCTCTTCGCTCCGCCATCATCCTCGACGCTGCTGACGGCAAGATCTCTTCCGCCGGCATCATGAAGCAGCTGCCCGTTGCCTTCCGTCTGAACGACAACGGCTCCTCCGACGGCGCTCAGAACGTCTGCAAGGACGGCCTCGACGGTGCTCAGGCCACCTCACTGCTGTCCTGGTACGTGTTCCTGCCCGCTTGCGTGCAGGCCAACCAGATCCTCCCCGCTGCTCCCGCTCCCCGCGCCGCTGCTCCCGTCCGCGGCCTCTGGTGATCGGTTGAAATCTTCGGATTTCATTGCATCGTTCGAACCCCGGCAATGCCGGGGTTTTTTTTTATGTCTTTCAGCCCCGGCGGCCATCAATCCGCCAGTGCTGCAGTCGCATCGGCAGCTGTTGACCAAGGCGATGCGTCAGTTCCTGGGTCAAGCTGGCAAGAGCAGTGGGCGTGCCACAGGTCTGGCGTTCAACGGCCAGTCGGTAGGGCCGTCCTGCACCCAGCCAGCGGCTCATCAAGGCCTGATCCAGGCGCAGGTTGGAGGATTCTTTCCAGTTGGTGCTTTCGAGGCTCCAGCCGCAGGCTTCCAGTTGTTGCATGAGGGCTTCACGCTCCGACTTTTGGCTGAGCCATTGGGCTTCCAGTTGTTGCAAGCCATGCAACGCCTGAGCGGTTTCGGGGGCGAAGGCACCCTGGCTGTGCTCCAGCAGAGCCGACGCAGGGCCCAGTTCAGATTCACTCAACAGAAGGCGTAGCCGGGCTCCTTTGCCTGTTCGCTTGGTGATGGTGGGCCAGAGATCCATCAAGGATGACGACTTGAGATCGTCCTGATTGAGGCGTCCGCCGATGACTTCAAAGTTGAGGTTTGCACTCAGAGCCTTGAGGTCGTTCGGGTCGCCTAGCAAGGCCGGCCTCTGTAGGGGATCCAACAGGGTGAGCTGCGCGTCCAGCCGCGCTTCATCGGTTTCTGAACCGCACAAAATCATCACCCCTCCTTCCGCAACAGCGGCCAGGGGATCCAAACTCCAGAGCAAAGAGCGACCACCGAGCATCAGAACGCGGTCGGTACGGCTCCAGTTCAGATCAGCCCAGAGGCGCTGGCGGAGGGTCTGCAGTCGCTCACCGTCGATGGCCAGTTGCCGTTGAAGCCAACGCTCGAGCTGAGGTTGATCGGGGCCACTGCTCACTAGAAGCGGATGGGCATCCTCCGCTTCCACAGCGGCGGCAAGCTGAGCGGCCCGGCGCTCGAGAATCCGCTCCCGCCGCTGACCTTCCCAACCCTGATGGCTTGGGGCCCAAAACGCTTCCCCTTGAAGGGCATCGGGAAGGTACTGCTGGGCGACCCAATGCTCCCGGAAGGCATGGGGATAGCGGTAGCCCTGACCATCGCCGAAGGCGTCCCCATCACGATTGGCATCCCTTAAGTGGGTGGGGACGTCTTGGCGCTGGGCGCTGCGAACCTGTCGAAGCGCCTCGAAGAAGCCACCGGTGCTGTTGCTCTTGTCGGTGCCGGCCAGGTAAAGAGCTGCCTGGGCCAGGGGGTAGAGGCCTTCGGGCAGACCAATGCGTTCAAAGGCCGCGGCACAGGCTTCTACCACCACCACGGCCTGAGGATCGGCCAGACCGACATCCTCACCAGCAGAGATCAGCATGCGCCTGAAGATGAACCGGGGATTTTCACCGGCCTCAACCATGCGAGCCAGCCAGAACAGAGCCGCGTCGGGATCGGAGCCCCGGATCGACTTGATGAATGCGCTGATCGTGTCGAAGTGCGCGTCCCCCTGCTTGTCGTACAGAACGGCCCTCTGCTGGATGGATTCCTCGGCAATGCCCAGATCGATGCGGACTAAGCCGTTCTCATCCGCTGGGGTGCTGTCCACCGCCAGTTCCAGGGCATTGAGGAGACTGCGCGCATCACCGGATGCCACATCCACGAGATGGGCCGCGGCCTCAGGCTCGATTTTGATCTTGCGATCGCCGTAGCCACGCTCGGGATCCTTCAAGGCGCTGTTGAGGAGCTTGCTGAGGTCGCCTGGCGTGAGCGCCTGAAGTCGGAACAGACGGGAGCGGCTGACAAGAGCCTTGTTGACTTCGAAATAGGGGTTTTCGGTGGTGGCACCGATCAGGGTGAGCGTTCCGTTCTCAACCCAGGGGAGTAGGGCATCCTGTTGTGCACTGTTGAAGCGATGCACTTCATCGATGAAGAGGATGGTGCGCAGACCATGGCGCTCCAGTCGCTGTCCGGCCTCGCTCACTTCGGCACGCAAGTCTTTGACCCCTGCGAGAACCGCATTCAGGGAGCTGAAATGAGCCCTGGTGTGATTGGCGATGATTCGGGCCAGGGTCGTCTTCCCGACACCTGGTGGGCCATGAAGGATCAAATTCCCAACACGATCTGCGGCGATGGCACGGCGCAGCAATCGACCCTCCGCAAGGATCGCTCCCTGGCCGACAAATTCGTCGAGGTTGCGCGGGCGCAACCGATCAGCGAGAGGAGCCTGTCGACGCCGCAAGGTCTCCCGTTGAAAACTGAATAAATCGGAATCCTGCGTTCCGCTCAAGAGCGTTAGATGTGCATGGCCCAATTCTTGCCCGAAACGGCCCAGCTATTTCCTTTTTCGCGGTCATAATGCGGCCGACCGGATCTGAACCGTGCGAGCGCTAACTTCCTGCCTGGCCTTGGCACTGACTACCACTGCACTCAGTGCCTGTGGTGGAAAGGGTGAGGCGCAGAGACCCCTGCCCGAAGTGCAGCAGGCTGCAGTGAAGGAGGCGTCCTTCACCGACGACATCGACACGGTGAGCACGCTTGAGGCCAACGATCTGGTTCAGCTTGCAGCACAGGCCACGGGAAGGGTTCTGGAGCTGAAGATCGCCCAAGGCGACAAAGTCGCGCCCGGGCAACTGCTGATGGTTCTGGATCAGGCCCAGGAGCAGGCGCGACTGGCTTCGGCGAAGGCTCAGGAACAGAAGGATCTGCTTGAGCTGAAGCGCTACGAGTTTCTTGTTCCACTGGGAGCAGCCCCTGCTTCTGAGCGTGATCAGCGCCGAGCCATTTACATCGCCTCCCGCGCGCAGGTGCAGGCACAGGAGGCGACGCTTGCCTACAGCAACTTGCAATCGCCGATTGGCGGCACCGTGGCTGATGTTTCCGTGAAAGTGGGCGACGTGGTGCGTTCTGGAGATCCATTCACCAAGTTGATCCGCAACAACACGCTGGAGGCGCGTGTGGAAATTCCCTCCACCTCTGCCACCCGCGTGAAGGTTGGTTTGCCCGTGCTGCTCAGTCGTCCAGGCAGCGATGAGGTGATCGCCGAGAGCACCGTGCTTTCGGTGGATCCCAACATCACCTCAGACACCCAGGCCTTGCTGGCCCTCGCCGTGTTCCCTAACCCTGACGGAAAATTGCGTAATGGGCAGCGCCTGCGAACGCGTTTGCAGCTCGAGGAACGCAAGCAGCCCTCCGTGCCGTTTGCCGCTGTGACTCAATCATCCGGTCAGAGTTTCGTGTTTCGCCTTGGCACCTTCAAGGAACTCGAGGCCCAGCCTGGAAAAGCTGATCTTGCCCGGATCAAAAAAGGAATCGAGCTCGGCAAAATTCCCTCCACAACACTGTTTGCGTTGCAAACTCCGGTCACCCTCGGGTCTCTGCAGAACAACCGTTACCCCGTCACAAAGGGTCTGAAACTTGGTCAGAAGGTTATCACCAGCAACCTGCTGAGCTTGCGACACGGTGTGCCGGTCAAGGTGAAGGGCTGAGGGTCTAAATCATGTCTGCATCCAATAACTTCATTACGCGACCGGTTCTGACAACGGTCTGCAGCATTCTCATTGTGATTGTTGGCCTGATTGCCATTCCAATCCTGCCCATTGAGAACCTTCCTGATATTGCTCCTCCCACGGTGAAGGTGAGAGCGACGTACACCGGTGCCGACGCGGTGTCGGTTGAAGAAGGGGTCACCACCGTTCTGGAGCAGCAGATCAACGGTGTGGAGAACATGGATTTCATTAAATCCAACAGTTCTTCCGATGGTGTGAGCGCGATCGATGTTGCCTTCGCCAGTGGCACCGATGGCGACATCAATCAGGTGAACGTGCAGAACAGGGTGTCGCTGGCAGAACCGCAGCTTCCCGAGGAGGTGCGGAAGGCCGGGGTCACCGTGAACAAGGCATCCAACTCCATCCTGCTCGTTTACAACTTCGGAAGCGCTAATCCAGAGGAGATTCTCTACAGCGCGGAAACCATCAGCGGTCTTCTCGATCTCAAGCTCACTGATTCGATCAAGCGTGTGACCGGTGTGGGCGACCTCACCTATTTCGGGAACCGCAAACTGGCCTTCCGTCTCTGGCTCGATCCCAGCAAGTTATCCACCTACGGGCTGACCTCCACCGATGTGGTTAATCAGCTCAGCAGTCAGAATCGTCTGGTTCCAGCCGGACAGGTGGGTGGCGAACCGTCGCCGAAAGGGCAGGAATTCACATTCACTGTTCAACTTCAGGGTCGCCTGCGCAGCGTTGAAGAATTTGAAAACATGATTGTTCGAACTGCCGATGAAGGTGGTTTGGTGCGGTTGCGTGACGTGGGCAGCGTTCAGCTGGGCGGTGAGTCTTATGCGGTGAGTGCCACGGATCTTCAGGGGGTCCCATCGGTGGGTCTGGCTGTTTATCAGCTCACAGGCAGTAACGCCCTCGAGGTATCAGACGGCGTCAAGAAGGTGCTTGCTGAATTCGAGAAGACCATGCCGATCGGCATGAAGATGGAGAAGATCTACGACAACACTGACTTCATCACGGCATCGATCAAAGGAGTCGTGAACTCCCTCCGCGATGCTGTGATCCTGGTGGTGCTGATTCTCTTTCTGTTTCTTCAGAATTGGAAAGCGACCTTGGTCCCCGGAATTGCAATTCCGGTTGCATTGATTGGAACCTTCGGGCTGGTTTTGGCCTTTGGTTTTTCGCTTAATCAGCTCACCCTCTTCGGCCTTGTGCTCGCAACAGGTCTCGTCGTTGACGACGCGATCACGGTGATTGAAGACACGTCCACGAAAAAGTCTGAAGGACTCAGTGCCCTTGAAGCGGCTAAATCCACGATGGATGAGTTGTTTTCAGCCATCATCGCCACCTCTCTGGTGAAGTTTGCCGTGTTCCTGCCGGTTCTCTTCTTCCCAGGCGCGACAGGAACGATTTACAAGCAATTCGCGGCCACGGTGATTTTCTCGATCGCCATTTCCACCTTTAACGCCCTCACCTTCTCGCCGATGCTCTCGGCCCTGTTGCTGGCGCGGGAGTCGAAGGATCCTGGCCGCAAGGTTTACGCCATCGCCGGAACCGTGATCGGATTCTTTTACGGGCTTCTGGTGGTGGGTGATGGTGCGGCGTTGGTGATGGTTCCGACCCTCGTTGGTGCTCTGGTCGGACTTCTCCTCTCTCGTTTTCTGCAGCGACCTGCGGTTCTGCCCTTCACGGTTGGTGGCGCCATCGCCGGGTTGGTGCTCGTGGGGGTGAGCCGGATTGTTCCGGTGATTCTCTATCCCGCCCTTGGCCTCACGCTGGGTTGGTTCACCCCGGTGATCTTCGCCAATTTCAATCGTTTCTATGCGGTGATGGAAGCCCGCTATTCCTCCGCTCTGAACTGGGCTCTGGGATCACGCCGGCTTGTGATGGGAATTCTCGGTGTCGGCATCCTGCTCACAGCTGTTGCGTTCCGAGCGATCCCGGGCGGCTTCGTACCCATTGAGGACCAGGGGTATGCCATTGGCGTTGTCCAGGCTCCTGAAGGTGTGTCCACTCAGGTGACTGAAGCCATCAACCAGAAGGTGGCCGCCGTGTTGAGAACGGAGAAAGACATCACAGCCGCATCCGTGTTCAGCGGCGCCAGCCTTGATGGAAACAGCCCGAACAAAGGTCTGTTTTTCTTTGGCACAAAGAACTGGTCTGATCGCAAAGAACGAGACCAGAACGTGGGTGCCATCGTGGAGCGACTCAACCAGAAATTGGCTGCTTCGATTGATGGTGCGCGGGTCATCGTTGTCGAGCCTCCAGCCATTCCTGGCTACGGAACCGGAGGCGGCTTTGAGTTCCAATTGTTGGATCAAAGCGGTGGCGCCTACAACCTTGCTGATCTCTATGCGACGGCCGGACGCCTCGTGCAGGCAGGCAATGCCGACCCTGATCTCAACAGGGTGTACACCCTGTTTGCTCCTGAGTCTCCTCAGATCGAGATCAAGGTCGATCGTGAGCGCATGGCAGCCGTTGATGTTGATTTTGGCTCTGCGATGCAGACCTTCAGCGTGAATTTCGGTGGCTTGTACGTCAACGACACCTTCCAGGAAGGCAAGGTCCGCCGCGTTTATGTGCAGGCTGATGCGGAGAGTCGGGCGACACCTGAAAAACTTTCAGCGATCTATGTGAAAGATCAGAGCGGCGAGCAGATTCCCCTCTCTGAGTTCTTCACGGTTCGCGAAACCCTGGGTCCCACAGTTGTTCCTCACTTCAACCTGTATCGGGCGATCAAAATTGAGGGCACACCAGCTGCTGGCAAGAGCTCAGGCCAGGCGATCACGGCCATGAAAGGCACCTTTGAAACCCTGAATCCCCAGGGGCTCGGTTTCGACTGGACCGGTATTTCCCGTGAAGAGGTGAAAGCAGGTGCTTTGGCGGTGGTGATCTTTGCCCTGGGCATCCTGGCGGTGTATTTGGTGCTCTCAGCGCAATATGAAAGCTACTCAGATCCCCTGATCATCCTGATGACGGTTCCGACGGCCATGCTCGGGGCCCTGGTGTTTCTGGCGCTGCGGGGTGAGGTGCTCAATGTGTACGCGCAGGTAGGCCTGGTGATGCTGATCGGGCTTGCAGCCGGCAATGGCATCCTCATTGTGGATATGGCCAACCAGCGCATGCAGGCCGGTGCCAATGCTCTGGATGCTGCCCGTTTCGCCGCAGGATCCAGACTCAGGCCGATTCTGATGACGGCGATTTCATCGCTGTTCGGTTTCATCCCCCTGGTGTTTGCCAGTGGTGCTGGTGCGCGCAGTCAGACATCGCTCGGCGCTGTGGTGTTCGGCGGACTGCTCATTGCCACGGTGCTGTCTCTGTTCGTTGTTCCCGTCTTTTACGTGGTGATGAAGAGCCTTTTGGGTGAGGCAGATGGTCAGTCTGAGGCAGGGGCCAGCTCATGACCCAGGCTCCTTCTGGTCAGAATTCGGGAAAACCACCTGGATTCAACGGATTCAAAGTTCTCTGGTCGGCATTCATCGGTGCCGGGATCGGGCTTGTGTTGGCGTTTTTTCTCGAAACCTTCATCCGTCATACCCCTGCGGATCTATCCAACAATCGCCTCACCTATCTCTACGGCGTGGTGGTGGCATCGGCGGCTCTGTTCGGTTCCTCCATCGAGAGCATGCGCCAACTTCAGGAGGCTTCGCCCGAGCCTGAGTATCACCACAAGCAACGCAGACGTCGCCAATAAAAAAGCCCCCCTTTGGGGAGGCTTTCTGGCTACTGCGAGGTGCAGGTTGGATCACGTGATCACCGTGGGCTTGTCCATGCCCGTGCGCTGCTCTAGTTCAGCGAGGTCATTGATGGCCGTGATCATGCCTGCCAAGGCAGTTTGGGGATCCTGGTTGAGATCGCCGCTGCTGGGGACGTAGCTCTCGAGATAGATCCGGATCGTGGCGCCTTTGGTGCCGGTGCCCGAGAGACGCAGCACCACTCGGCTGCCGTCATCCAACAGGATGCGCAGGCCCTGCCCCGTGGTCACGGACCCGTCCACGGGGTCGGTGTAGCTGAAGTTGTCGGCCGCGCTGATGGTGCGCCCGGCAAACGCTTGCCCAACAAGGTCTGGAAGCATGCTCTCGAGACGGTCGTAAAGCCCGTGGGCGGCTTCGCTGGCAACAGCCTCATAGTCGTGACGCGAGTAGTAGTGGCGTCCGAAGCGCTTCCAGTGCTCGGTCATGATGTCAGCGACGCTGCAGCGGCGCTCGGCCAAGATCTGCAGCCAGAACAGCACGGCCCAGAGGCCGTCCTTTTCGCGCACATGGTTGCTGCCGGTGCCGAAGCTCTCTTCACCGCACAGTGTGATTTTGCCGGCATCCAGCAGGTTGCCAAAGAATTTCCAGCCAGTTGGGGTTTCGAAGCAGTCAATCCCCAGCTCTTTGGCCACCACATCCACCGCAGCGCTGGTGGGCATCGAACGGGCCACCCCGGCCAGGCCATTGGCATAGGCCGGAGCCACCGTGGCGTTGGCGGTGAGCACCGCAAGGCTGTCGCTTGGATTCACAAAGCAGCGCTGGCCCAGGATCATGTTGCGATCGCCATCACCGTCGCAAGCAGCGCCGAAGCGGTACTCGTCCCCATCGAGGAGCAGTTCAGCCAGTTCGTGGGCATAGGTGAGGTTGGGATCGGGGTGTCCACCACCAAAGTTTTCGAGGGGCGTGCCATGGCGCACGCTTCCAGCTGGTGCTCCGAGCAAACCTTCCAGCAAACGTCGCGCATAGGGGCCGGTCACGGCATGCATGGCGTCGAAGGCCAGGGGGAAGTCACTGCGGATCAGATCGCGGATCCGATCGAAATCGAACAGCTCCTGCATCAACTCCACGAAATCATCCACGCCATCGATGACCTCCACGTCCATGGCGCCAATGGAATGCTTGCCAGGGGCATCGAGGCTGGGGGTTCGCGCCTCGACGATGGCGTACTGCTCGAGTGTCTTGGTGCATTCGAAGACGGCGTCCGTGAAAGAGGCAGGCGTAGGCCCCCCGTTGGCACCGTTCACCTTCACGCCGAAATCCCCTTCGGCTCCCCCTGGGTTGTGACTGGCCGAGAGGATGATTCCACCGATCGCCTGACGCTTGCGGATCAGATTGGATGCTGCTGGTGTGGAGAGGATGCCAGCCGTGGTGACAATCACCTTGCTGAGACCGTGCGCTGCGCCCATGCGCAGAATGATGTCGATGGCCCGGGCATTGCCGTAGCGACCGTCGCCCCCCAGGACCAGGGTGCCGCCTTGAACCCCAGGGAGTGTGCGGAACACTGCCTCAACAAAGCTTTCCAGATAGTGCGGCTGTTCGAACTGGCGGCTGCTCTTACGCAGTCCGGACGTGCCGGGTTTCTGGTCAGTGAAGGGAGCGTCCAGACGCACAAGGGTGTGCGTCGGTTCGGCCGAGGCGGATGCGGTCATCCCATCAGACAGCAATTCAACGGGAACCTAAACACGTCTGAAGCCGTTAGGGGTGTTCGGCACAACCAGTTGTTGCAGCTACCTTTGAAGGAAGGGAGAACGTTGCGTTGTATGCAGATCGATCATCCGAATGCCGGACCTCTCTCGGAGGAGCAAAAAGCAGTGCTTGATGAATTCCGCAAGCGCCTGGAATCCATGGTGTCCAGCCACGGGCTGACGAGTGATGACATGAACGAATTGATCCGAGATCTGAAGAGCCACCCACTGATCAGCGCGCAGTTGCTGGATGAAGCGCGTTCAGAAGTCTCTCGACTTCTGCCCGGTCAGCGTTTCAGTTTCGATTGGTCTTAAGAGACCTCAGGCCTTGCCTGGAGCCGGGGTGGCTTGCTTTTTGGGTTTGACCGGTTTGGCGCAGACCACCGTGAGCCGACGTGCTGGCCTGTCGATGCTGTCGCGCCGCTGGAAGGTGTTCGGTGTGGCGGGGGTGGAGGCCTGAATGAGCTCCCACACGGCGTCTTTGCAGGCCGCGGGGAGTCGGGGGTGGTCCATCAAGGGGTCTGCTGTCTTCCGGGTTGCTTCGCAGAGATCCGCATCGTTCTCCCTGGAGCAGGCGTAGGCCTGCAGTTGAAGCGAGCGCAGCTCGTCTTTGGTGGGCAGAGGTACATACTCAACCTTCGCTTGGGCGGCAGGCACCCTCAACACCGCGAGGCTGAGCAGAAGAGTCAGGAAGCGCAAGGCGAGGTGAGGGAAGAGGTCGTCATTCTGCCTCTGATTCCAGACCATTGGATCCGTTGAGGATCGTCTGACAAGCGCCTGCCAATTCGTCTTTGAGAGCCGGTATGTGGTGTTTGAAGCCATGCTCGGCTTGAGCGATCCACACCATGTCGATTGAATCGGACAGTGTCAGTCCTGCGACCAGGTTCTTGCCGCCGTAGCGGTCGTCCTCACCCTGAATGATGAACACGGGCTTGCGGATGTGTTGGAGGTGGCGAAGCCGGTCCCAGTGGCTTCCCTCTTTGTGGAATGGGTAGCCGAGCACCACACAGCCAGCTGCGCCTGTTCTGTCGAGCGCTTTGGTCACGATGGCTCCTCCCAGTGATTTGCCGACAAGGATCAGTGGTTGGTGATGACGCCGCCGCAAGCGCTGACAGCGCTGAATGAGCTGTTCGCAGAAAGCATCCACCTGGTGATCTGTGAGTTCGCGTTTCATTTGGTTGAGCTTTTGACCGCTGAAATCGCAGCGAACCACTGTGTAACCCTCAGCGCACAGCTTGCGGGCGATTCCTGTGTTGAACGGGCTGTAACAGGGGTCGGTCTGACCTGGAATCTGCAGGACGATCGCTCTTGCGTTGTTCTCTCTGCCATCAACAAAGGTGATCCGTCCTGCCAGAAAGCGCAGATAAAGGCCGCGGGCGCTGAAGTTGCGCCGAATCAAAAGGCGCAGGGCCCGCATGACCTTGCCGGCGAACGTTTGATCCTCTGCATTGTTTGCCACTGCCGCACTCGGCACGCTGTCGATCCATTCTGCGGCCTATGCGCTCGTTGATGGTCAGTTCTGGTCCGGGCTCTATCCGATCGATCACTTCGCTGAATTGTGCTGCTCTTTAGGTTCCTTCCTTGAGAGGGTCGCAATAAAATCAACAATGATCGGTGTTGATTTCTTTGGGTTGCTCCAAAGCGCTTTCTTGGTCTTCGGTTAGTGGCTCATTTATTTGTTAATCATAGATTGACTGTTCTGTGGTCATGTGCCGTTGAGCGCAGGGTGACCAGCATTCGATCAATGGAATAGGTGATTAAGAGAATGGCTAAAATCGCAACCGCAGTCTCTAGGACGCAGATGCTTTGGTAGCCAGTTGTGAGTAGGGGATTGCTTTTGAGGTTTTTGGTGAGCTGGTCAAAGCCAAGGTCGACAAGTTCAAAGAAGGCAGCGGCAAGACTGAAGAGAGCCAGGATGAATAATCGACTGATTCGCTCTTCTTTCTTAAAGACAGATGTGTGTCTGCTGAGGTTGATCTGAAAATTGCAGATCAGGAAAAACATCGCAAATAGGGCGAGGTGCATGACCTCTTTTTGCATGTAGACCTCAATGATTTCGACGGTGATGACCGTGATGGCTGCCACGGCTAAGAACAACCTCAGGACACCGAGTAGGGCAAATAATGATCTTTTGCTGATGGTCCCATGGGTGAATGAGGTCATCGTCAGGCTTGGGGAAGGCCTTTAGTCTGCTTAGGCTCCTCGGCAACACACGTGTAGTCAACTAAAAATTCAATTTTGCGTGTGATGGCAGCTTGGCCCGAAACACGTTGTTGTTGGCTGCTATCTCTTCAGCTGTTTGAGCTTCTTTCTTCACCACTGCCGCACTTGGCACGCTGCCGTTCCAGTTTGCGGCGCATGCGCTTTGTGATGCCCAGTTCAGCGCCGCGCCACATGCGATCGATCTCACGGGTGAAGTGCGCTGCCAGTGTGGGTGAGTGAATCACCAGCAGGGTTTCGTCGTTCTGATGAGCAGCCGACGGTGACCAATTGAAGGATCCCGTGATTACTTTGCGGTTGTCGATCACGGCGAACTTATGGTGCAACTTGTCGCCGCGGGCGAGGCGGGGGGTGCCGACGCCCTTCAGGGCCTTGGCCAAGGGGCGGTTGCCCTGTTCCAGCTTGCAGAAACGGTCGGGCAGTGCCACCCCGAGTAAATCGAGCACCTCTGAAAAAGATCGACTGGCGAAGCCCGGGTCCGCCAGCAGCCGGATCGCTACTCCGGATTGAACACGTTGGGCCAACACATCCGTCAGCGACTGGGCCGAGAACACGAACAGGGCCAGATCAATGCTGCGCTCTGCCGTGCTCAGGTGTTGTGCAATGAGTTGGAGGCCATGGCCTTTGGACCGCTTGCTGTGAGGAGCGAACAGCACATCCATCCGTGTTCCCTCCACCGTCACGCTTTGGACAGGCCGGCTTGGCTTTCCTCTGCCAAAGCGACTGTTCTGGAGGCCTCCCGGACCATCCCCCCACAGGATCTGAAATTCTTCTTGGAACACAGCAGCCAGTTCGGTGCTTTGGATGCTGAGCAGATGATTCACATTCCCGCGGGTCCGTGGTGCTCCACCGTCGCCGTGGACGCCAGAGCTTGTGAAGTTGGCACTCCCGGTGATCACCTGGCGCTTGTCGATCACCATGAATTTGTGGTGCATCAGTCCACTGCCGCGGCTGCCGTCCTCGGTGTCGTCGATGACAGGCACGCCGCCCTCATGCAGCAACCCCACGGCATCGCCTGCACGGCGCTCCCTTGCTGTCACCACGCCATCGCTGTCAACGTCGGCAAGGGCCTCCAAGCGTCGCAGTCTCTGACGAGCGTGGGGCGGCAGATCCGATTCATGCAGATCGGCCCAGGGTGCGCTGTAGCTGTTTTCAAGCACCACTTGCACGATCACGCCGCGCTGGTGGGCTCTCACCAGTGCGGCGGCGACCTGCGCAAGCGTGAGCTCCTGAACAGCAACCAGCAGTTCCGTCCTGGCAGCATCGATTTGCTCGATCAGGTGTCCTTCAAAATCGTCGCCGTTGCGCCACTGGCCACCGAGTGGAGAGCGGTAGCGACTGTTGTCGCGATGGTTGAAGCGAACCTCAATCGCCGTTGGCAATGGGAGTTCGCTGGGCGAGCGGCCGATCACCATGCCGGGCTGGCTGCAGCCCAGCAGCGTGAAGGCCAGTAAGGCGATCGGGCCGTAGTTCATCACCCTGGAGCGGATGGCAACAGGATTCCCCGATTGATGTCAGTGAGGCATCTCAGAAGTGCGCAGCATGGTGACGAACCAGAGACTGCTCAACACCAAGGCCACGCCGACACCGGCACCAATGCCAACCTTGGCCATCGTGAGTGGAACAGCCACTGGGAAAATCATGGCCCCCGCCAGGGGCGTGATGGCCACGAACCAGCGCAGTGGACGGTTGTTGGTCATCCCCACCCAATCAGAACCACTCAGCTTTGGCTTCGCTGGCGGGGTTGCTGTTGTCTTCAGGGGTCACACGCTCGAAGTTCAGCGTGATGTTGCGCTTCTGCTCTCCATCGGCGGCGGTTGCTTCGATGGGGTAGGCCTGCTCGCCGTCGCGGAATGGGACCTGGATGCGGAAGGTGCCGTCGCTGGAGAGGGGAACCTCTTCGCCGCCGATGGTGAGACGCGCCGAGGGATCAGTGGCTCCGTAAACAATCAGCTCAGCATCAGCAACCAGCCAGAAACTGCGCTGGCGCGGCGCCACACCGCCGAGACCTGATTCGTTGCGTCCACTGGCCCAAAGTCCTGCGCCGGAATCGCTCAGCCCCCGCTGATCGCCGGATTGTGAGTCCAGCTCATGCAGAACCTCAGAACCCACTCGGCGGCTGCGGAAGTGGGTGGTGGCGCTTTGATAGAGACGCTCGTGCAGGCCACTGTCACTGGGTTCGATCGGAGTGGTGACCGGCTGGGGAGCCGGCGCACTGGCATCGAGGCTGAAGGGAACAAACTGATCAAGAATCTGATCGCTTGGATGGAGAGCAGGCACCCGAGCAACCGATGAGAAGGCTAGGGACATCCACTGACTGCCGGCACGGAATCCGAGCTCAACTCGGTAGTCGCGATCGCACAGCGGCACTGGCAGATACCACTCGGTGCTGTGGCTATCGACAGGAACTTCCTGAAGGGTGTGGGGATGGGAGGAGCCATCTTGCAGGCCGGTAACATCTGCCAGGCGCAGGCTGAGGTGAGAGGCTCCCTCACTTTGGGCGCGCCGGCGGTCGTCATCCGAGAGTTCCCAGAACACGTAAGCCCACTGGGGGTCGCGGGGGAGGAAAACCACCCTGGTGTTGGCCTGAGGCCGAGCTGGGGGGTTGAGTTCAGCTTCAATCGCCTTGAGATCGCCACCACGACGTTCCTGTCGTTCGGCAATGGCTGAAACGAGGTCTTGCTTGCTCTTGCGGCTATAGAGAGTCACGCCCAGGTCACTCGCCATCTGACGCAGCTGACGAAGAGTCAGTCGGGCAAGATTTGTGATGGCCTGCGTCACCGGGCGTGCTCCTGAGTTTCTTTGGGATCAGTCTGCAGGCAAATCCCTTTTTTCAAACAAGCGGAATGCCCAGGGTCAGCATCTTCTGACTGCAGCTGGTTTCGGCGCAAAAAAAACGGGGCGCTGGCCCCGTTGAAACGATTCGATTGCTTGAGGGCTCAGCGTCCGACGCTGCGGTAGGGAACCTTGGCGAGGTAGTCGATGTCTGCGGATCCACTGGGCGAAGCTCCCCGTGCATTCGACAGGCCGCGCACCCAGGGGAGATAGTCCGACGGTGATCCACCACGAACCCGTTTGGCTCTTGCAGGCAGTGCTTTGGCTGTGCCGGTGTAAACGACCTGAGGGAAGCCCAGGATGCCCCGGTAGTACTCGTCGTAACGGGGGGTGGTGATGTTGAAGGGGGTTTCACCCAGCTCGCGACCCGGGAGGACGCGGTTGCGTTGGTAAGGCACGGTGTCGTACCCAAAGGCGTTGAGGTACTCCTCGCTGTCGAGAAGGGCATCCACCATGCCCTCCACGCCCTTGGTGGCAATCACGATCGACCAGGCGATTTCCTCAGATTTTCCGTGGGTCTTGCGTCCGAGCACCTTTTCAACCAGATGGCGGACCACCTTGTAGTTGGAGTTGAGGTTATAGAAGCTGCGCTTGAACGTGTCGGAGAGGCAGAGACCTCGGATGAAATCGCGAACAGTGATCTGACCGCTACGGAGCTGGGATTCGAGAAAGATCTCACGGTCGCTCTTGAACGCGTGGAAAAAGATCTGGCGGTACGCCGACTCAATCACTGTCTTCAGGTTCTCCGGGTCCATGGAGATATCCATCTGACGCGTGCGCTGGTTCTCGTCAGACGCAACCCGGATGGCAGCGACTCGGTTGTTCTGCGTGGTTGGGGCGTACTGCAGAAGGGGGAGTGCCACGCGTTTCTAAATCCACTGGCGTGATCGTAGAAGTGTGAGTCAACACCCCTCTCAACTGCCCACCGGTGCCTCACAGTCCGTAACAGAGACGCTCACCAGCCAAAGAGGGAGTTCACTGGTCCACTAGCGGATGCAGCACCCCTTGGGGCAGCGTCCGAAAGCCGCGTTTCGACGCAGAAGGACGCATTGTTCGACAAGCCCTCAACGGTGCTCGAGCGCACTCTGACGTTCGGACCGTTGAAGCTGAATCGCTCCCACACCGTCATCATCTCGTAGCTCGTGCGCAAAATCAGGCCGTCGCGGTCGTCCATGCTGAAGGTGGATGTCGCTGGTGCTTTCTCGGCGTAGCCCTGGTCTCTGAGCAAGGTGCCGCTGCGCTCAGCGTCGGCGTCAGCAATCAAGGCAAAGCAGGTTTCGCCGTCGTGGGCATCGCCATCGCGATCCCAGGCCATGTTGGCGCTCCAGCGCACGTGGCTTCCGCCGATGATCCGTGCCGGATCCTGGCCGTGTTGCCGGGCCATCGCCACCAGCCGATCATCCGTTGGCAGGAGGTCGTCCACCACGATCAGTGATCCCCCGGCTTCGGCACGTCGGTGCAGAAGATGGTGAACGCTGCGCTGGGATCGCCACTGCCCGCAGCTGAGCCGGAAGAAGCTCAGAGCGTCAGGAATCTCCAGAGTCATGGTGAGAGAAGAACTTCACTGATGATTGCAGGAGGTCTGCAGTGCTGGGGACCCGCCGATTCAGCGCTCCTGGGCGAGGCGTTGGCGGCTCGCGGCTTCGGCACGTTCGATCAATGCGGTGAGGGTGAGTTCGAGCGGGGAGCATCCGCAGGTGTTCGCCAGGGCGTTGAGCTGATCGGAAATCACTTGGAACTGTCTGAGCAGCTCATCCTGGAAATCGGAAGCGTCACGCAGCGCAGGTTGGTCCCGGCACCAGGCCTGAATCTCGGCGTCGCTTGGCAGTGGTCCTTCACAACGCGGCGCTGCAATGGACTTCAGGGTGGACAGGCAGTGCGCCTGCAAGCGCAGATGGTGGCGGTCCAGGGTGGGAAGCAGGGTGGCTTCGATCCGCTCGGCGTCCTCGCGGCTGAGGGGCCCTTTGGGTGAAGAAGACTCGATCACAGCGGGGTCTTCGTGTCGTGGAGGTGGTCTGTGGGGCTGATCTGAAAACCGCAGGAGTGGCCTGATTCCAGGCGCCAGTGCACCCGTTCCACCTGACAGTCGGGGAACGTCATCCTGATCAGCTGCAGTTCCTGGTCGCAGATGGCGGGGAATTCCTCGGCGATGCGCTGCACGGAGCAGTGAAATTCACTGATGCACCACCCGTGACCATCCTGCGCAGGCGCCATATCGCTCACGTACCCCTCGCGACTGCGCAGATCAATAAGGGCACGCACCCGTTCCTCGAGCGGAGCATCACCGAGATGACGTCTGTACTGGTCGGCCTTGTCCTGCGCCTGCTGCTGGAGCAGAGCGCTCAGCATTTCCGGAGGCAGGCTTTGAGCCAATGAGTCCAGCAAGCCGATCGCGAAGGTTTCGCTGCCATCGGGAAAGTGTTGATGGCCGCGGGACGTGAGCCGCCAGAGGTTCGAAGGGCGCCCCGGTCCAGCAGTCACCGCGGTGGATTCCACCAGCCCCTCGTCTTCGAGGGTGCGCAGATGCCGCCGCATGGCCTGCACGGAGATGCCCAGTTGGCTGGCCAGTCCGGCCGCATCGATCTCACCCTGCCTCAACAGCAGGGTGAGGGTCGCTTCGCGGGTGGGTGCCTGGGATGGAGCGCCCATGACATCGGAATCGTCTCCTCACCATGCCATGGGATCTGGGCTCAAGCGATATTGACCTCGGGACTCAGATAGACGTCTTGAACGGCGTGAATCAGATCCACCCCTTCCTGACGGGGCTTTTGGAACGCCTTGCGCCCCATGATCAAACCGCTGCCCCCAGCCCGTTTGTTGATCACGGCTGTGCGGATCGCTTCATGCATGTCATCGCTGCCTGAGGCGCCGCCGCTGTTGATCAGGCCGATCCGGCCTGAGTAGCAATTGAGCACCTGATACCGACAAAGATCCACCGGGTTGTCACTCGAGAGTTCGCTGTAGATGCGATCGTCCGTCATGCCAAACGACTGGCCGAGAGCTTTGGCAACGGCGGGATAGCCACCGTTGTTGGCCGGCAGCTTCTGCTTGATGATGTCGGCGCCGATGGTGACGCCGAGGTGAACCGCCTGACCCGTGAGGTCGGCGGAGAGGTGGTAGTCGGCTTCGGGTTGCTTGAAGATCGGATTGCGCAGGTAGCACCACAGCACCGTGGCCAGGCCGCGGTCGTGGGCATGTTCGAACAGGGCCGCAATTTGTTGCAGTTCTCTGTTGCAGTCGTCGCTTCCGAAATAAATGGTGGCACCGATGGCCACAGCCCCCATGTCCCAGGCTTGGTCGACCGAGGCGAAGAGGATCTGCTCATGCACGTTCGGTGCTGTGAGCAGCTGGTTGTGGTTCACCTTCACCATGAACGGAATGCGGTGGGCCCACTTCCGGGCCACGGATCCCAAAACGCCGAGGGTGGAACACACGGCATTGCAGCCGGCCTCCACAGCCAGCTCGACGATCGCCTCGCTATCGAAGTAGTCGGGGTTGGGGGCGAAGGAATGGGCCGCAGAGTGCTCGATGCCTTGGTCGACCGGGAGGATGGAGAGGTACCCGGTGTTCGCGAGACGACCGCTTCCATACATCTGCTGAATGCTTCGCAGCACCTGGGGGTTGCGGTCGGTCAGGCTGAAGCGATCCACCACGTGGGTGTTGGGCAGATGGAGTCGCTCTTTGCTCACCCGGGGAGCGGCGTTCAGCAGCAGTTCAGCTTCATCTCCCAGCCAGTCGCTGATCGGACGGTTGGCAATGGCCATGGCGGATCACTGTGTTGATGCGCCGAAGGTAATGACAGCCCACAGATCCGTCAGTGCCTGGGCAACATCGCTTGTCCGTTGTGGTGATCCGGTGTCATTCACAATGGCTGGATCCGTCGGGTGATGGATCCGTGCTCTAGGCTCCAAAAAACGAAACCAATAGGTTTCGTATCTCCCCCCGGTTCTCTTCCCCGTAGCCCCGTTTCGCGCCATGACAGACGCCCCTGCCGGCACTTCAGAACCGACTGCTGAGAGCCTCGAGGTCATCCGTAAATTCGCAGAGACCTATGCCCAGCGCACAGGGACCTATTTCTGTAGCGACCCCGGTGTGACCGCTGTTGTGCTGAAGGGACTGGCGCGTCACAAGGATGAGCTCGGTGGTGCTCTCTGCCCCTGCCGTCACTACGAGGACAAGGAAGCAGAGGTGTCCCAGGCGTTCTGGAACTGCCCTTGTGTGCCGATGCGTGAGCGCAAGGAATGCCATTGCATGCTTTTCCTCACTGAGGACAATCCTTTCCGGGGTGATGAGCAGACGATCAGCACCGAAACCATTCACGCCACTGCCGGCTGATTGCCATGACCTCCACGTCCACACGGGATCTTGTAAGCCAGCCGTACAAATACGGCTTCGTCACCGAGATCGAGACCGACAAGATTGCTAAAGGTCTCAGTGAAGACGTGGTGCGTCTGATTTCTGAGAAGAAGGCTGAACCCGACTTCCTGCTCCAGTTCCGACTGAAGGCCTTTCGCCATTGGCTCACCCTTGAAGAACCCGATTGGGCTGCGCTTGGGTACCCGCCGATCGATTACCAAGACATCGTTTATTACGCAGCTCCGAAGCAGCAGGAGAAGAAGGCGAGTCTCGATGAGGTCGACCCCAAGTTGCTGGAAACCTTCGACAAGCTCGGAATCCCTCTGAGTGAGCAGAAGCGTCTGAGCAATGTGGCTGTGGATGCGGTGTTTGACAGTGTCTCTATTGCCACCACCTACAAGGAAAAGCTTGCAGAGCACGGTGTGGTGTTCTGTTCCTTCAGTGAGGCTGTCAAGGAACACCCAGACCTGATCGAGCGCTACCTGGGCACCGTGGTGGCCAGCAACGACAACTACTTCGCGGCTCTCAATTCCGCCGTGTTCAGTGATGGATCCTTCGTGTTCATCCCCAAAGGCGTTGAGTGCCCAATGGAGTTGTCCACGTATTTCCGCATTAACTCAGGAGACACAGGGCAGTTTGAGCGCACGCTGATCGTTGCCGAAGAAGGTGCGTCGGTGAGCTACCTCGAGGGCTGCACCGCTCCGATGTTCGACACCAATCAGCTGCACGCGGCTGTGGTTGAGCTGGTGGCGCTGGATGATGCGTCGATCAAATATTCCACGGTGCAGAACTGGTACGCCGGCGATGAGAACGGTGTGGGAGGGATCTACAACTTTGTGACCAAGCGAGGCCAGTGCCGCGGGGCGCGGAGCCGCATCAGCTGGACACAGGTGGAAACAGGTTCGGCGATCACCTGGAAATACCCGAGCTGTGTTCTTCAGGGAGCTGACTCGGTTGGCGAGTTCTATTCCGTGGCGCTCACCAACAACCGCCAGCAGGCCGATACCGGAACCAAAATGGTTCACGTCGGTCCCCGCACTCGCTCAACGATCGTGAGCAAAGGCATCAGCGCGGGGCACTCCAGCAACAGCTATCGCGGCCTGGTGCAGATCGGCCCGGGTGCCTCCGGCGCCCGCAATTACAGCCAGTGCGATTCGATGTTGATCGGTGATCAGGCAGGTGCCAACACCTATCCCTACATCCGCTCCCAGCAGCCTGATTCAGCTGTGGAGCACGAAGCCAGCACCTGCCGAATTTCCGAAGACCAGCTTTTCTACCTTCAAAGTCGCGGCATCGGTTTTGAAGAAGCTGTGTCCATGATGGTGAGCGGCTTTTGCCGCGATGTGTTCAATCAGCTGCCCATGGAGTTCGCTGCCGAAGCGGACAAGCTTCTCGCTCTCAAGCTCGAGGGCTCCGTGGGCTGACGTCCGCAGCTCTCCTGAACGAGTTTCCTTTTATCCCGCCCTCTCTTCCATCGTGATCCGCCCCGACGCCGAGCTGCTCCTCGACATTTCCGACCTGCATGCGTCCGTGGAGGATCAACCCATCCTGAAGGGTGTGAATCTGCAGGTTCGTGCCGGTGAAATTCATGCCGTCATGGGGCGTAACGGCAGTGGCAAGAGCACACTCTCCAAAGTTCTTGCCGGTCACCCTGCGTATCGGGTCACCGGAGGATCGGTGCGTTACCGCGGTGACGATCTCCTAACGCTCGAACCCGAGCAACGGGCCCGCCTCGGTGTGTTCCTTGGCTTTCAGTATCCGGTGGAAATTCCAGGCGTCAGCAACCTGGAATTCCTCAGGGTGTCCACCAATGCTCGCCGCGAGACCCAGGGGCAGGAGGAGCTCGACACCTTCGACTTCGAAGACCATGTGCGCGAAAGGCTGAAGGTGGTTCAGATGGACCCTGCCTTCCTTGATCGAAGCGTGAATCAGGGATTCTCCGGGGGAGAGAAAAAACGCAATGAAATCCTGCAGATGGCTCTTCTTGAGCCGGTGGTCTCCATCCTGGACGAAACCGATTCCGGGCTCGACATCGACGCCCTGCGCATCGTTGCCAGTGGCGTGAATCAACTTTCCAGCCCGGAGACCGCATCCATCTTGATCACCCACTACCAGCGGTTGCTGGATGAGATCACTCCTGACTATGTCCACGTGATGGCTGCAGGTCGCATTCTGCGGACCGGCGGCAGGGAGCTGGCGTTGGAGCTTGAGCAGATCGGATACGACTGGGTGGACGAGCAGCTGGCTGCTGAGGGAGTGGTTTGATCATGGTCAACACGGTGTTGACACCAGTTCAGAAGCGGGGGCAGGCCAATCTCGAGCGGCTGGGTCTGCCGACCCGACGCCAGGAAGCCTGGCGGCTCACAGATCTCAAGCGGCTGGAGGCGATGGCCTCCCTGCCGTCCGTTGAAGGGTCTGCTCAGCATGCCTGGCCTTCCATCCACCAGGGCGTGACCCGCTTCGTGATCGGAACCGGCGTCGATCCCCTCGAAGGAGTTCAACTTCCTGAGGGTGTCTCGCCTTTGAGCGAAGCCGAGCTCGAGCAGGCCCTTGGGCACACCCTGGATCGCTGTGGTTGCGCTGAGACCTGGCCCGTGGAGCTCAACCATGCCCGCAGCCAGCGCGTTTTGGCTCTGCGCGTGCGCGGCTCGGTGGCTCCGCTCGAAATTGTGCTGGCTGCAGGGGGTGGTCTGGTGGCCACGCGGGTGCTTTTGCTTCTCGAGGAAAAGGCTGAGCTGGATCTGTTTCAGGTGATTCCTGCTGAGCGTGAATCCGCGGCTGCGCCGTTGGCGCACAGCCATGTGATTGAGGTGCATCTGGGACAGGAAGCGCGCCTGCGCCATGGCGTTCTGGCCAGTGCGAGTGACGACAGCTCCTTGCTCGCCCATCTGGCGGTGGAGCAGGAACCTCGCAGCAGCTACGACTTCGTGAGTGTGTGTCGTGGTTGGCGCTTCGGGAGGCTGGAGCCTCGGGTGCTGCAGGTGGATGGACAGGCCACCACTCGCCTGACCGGTTTGGCGATGACCGGCACGGATGAACAATTCGCCACCCACACGAGTGTTTGCTTTGAAGGCCCGGAGGGATCACTGGATCAGCTGCAAAAAGCTGTGGCGGCTGATCGCTCTCACAGCATTTTCAACGGCGCCATCCAGGTGCCCAGGGCTGCACAGCGCACCGATGCGTCCCAGCTCAGTCGCAATCTGCTGTTGTCCAATCGGGCCCGCGTGGATGCCAAGCCGGAGCTGGAGATTGTGGCCGACGATGTCCGTTGCGCTCACGGAGCCACGGTCAGCCAACTGCAGCAGGATCAGCTTTTTTACCTGCGCAGCCGCGGCGTGGCTGCCGATGAGGCTGCAGCGCTGCTGCTAAAGGGCTACTGCTGCGATGTGGTGGATCGCCTTCCTTCAATGGCGCCCTCCTGGCTGGCATCCGCTGCCATCAACGATCCCGCCCGCCCCCTATGACCACACTTTCTCGTGACGTTGGCGTAACGCTTGCGGAACGGACTCGTTCCGATTTTCCGATCCTGGATCAGTTGGATTCTCAGGGTGGTCCCTTGGTCTATCTCGACCATGCGGCCACCAGTCAGAAGCCCCAGGCGGTGCTCGATGCCTTGCGCGGTTACTACAGCAATGACAACGCCAATGTGCATCGGGGGGCCCATCAGCTCAGCGCCCGTGCCACTGAGGCCTTCGAGGGAGCCCGCGCTGCCGTGGCCCGATTCGTGGGCGCTGCCGGGCCCGATGAAGTGGTGTTTACTCGCAACGCCACGGAGGCCATCAATCTGGTGGCGCGCACCTGGGGGGATGCCAACCTTCAGGCCGGCGATGAGGTGCTGCTCAGCGTCATGGAGCACCACAGCAATCTCGTGCCCTGGCAGCAGCTCGCCCAGCGCACGGGTTGCGTTCTGCGTCATGTGGGCATCACCGAGAGCGGAGAGCTCGACCTCGATGATTTGCGTCAGCAGCTCAACAAGCGCACCCGTTTGGTGAGCCTTGTGCACATCAGCAACACCCTGGGTTGCCGCAATCCCGTGGAGGAGATCGCGGCCTTGGCCCATGGGGTTGGTGCGCTGATGCTCGTGGATGCCTGCCAGAGCTTGGCCCACCAATCCACCGATGTGAATCAGCTGGGTGTTGATTTTCTTGTGGGGTCCTCCCACAAGCTGTGCGGGCCTACGGGCATGGGCTTCCTTTGGGCACGGAAAGACCTGCTTGACGCCATGCCTCCATTCCTGGGGGGTGGCGAAATGATCCAGGATGTATTCCTCGATCACAGCACCTGGGCTGCTTTGCCCCATAAGTTCGAGGCCGGCACCCCCGCCATCGGCGAAGCTGTGGGCATGGGCGCGGCGATTACCTACCTCGAGGCGCTCGGCTTGGAGCAGATCGCTGCCTGGGAAGCGCAACTCACCCGCTATCTCTTCCAGCAGCTCGACAGCATCGAGGGACTGCGCATCCTTGGTCCGACACCGGAGCAGCAGCCGGGACGGGGAGCCCTTGCCACGTTTCTCGTTGATGGTGTCCACGCCAACGACATTGCCTCCATGCTCGATCTCGCCGGCATCTGCATCCGCAGCGGACACCACTGCTGCCAGCCTCTGCATCGTCACTTCAAGGTGACGGGTTCGGCCAGGGCCAGCCTCAGCTTCACCACGACGTTTGAAGAGATCGATCGTTTTGCCGCCGAGCTTCAGGGCGTGATTGCGTTCTTCAGGGAGCACGGCTGAAGCACAGCGAGAGCCTCGCTCCCTGAGGTGCCGCGCCAGGCCCAGCGCCAGCTCCATCCTTCTTGGGCGGCGATCGTTTCAATCGTGCCCCGCTGGGCAGGCCAGTCGCAGGCCTGCATGTGCTCAACAATGGCCTGGATCTGCAGGGTGTTGAGTGCGGGCCAGTGGCGCACCCGATCGATGTAACGGTCGAGGTAGGTCTCTCGGGTGTCGTCCTCGTTCTGAAACACATCCACCCACAGCAGCAGACCGTCCGTCTCGATCCGTTGCCGGGCGCCTCGCAGAAACTGAATTTTCTGGCTGTCGCTGAGGTGATGAATGGCGAAAGCGGAATGAATCACATCCACGCGCTCCGGTTGGTTGCCATCGGCCAGAGGGTTGGGCCGTTCAGCCCAGGCGAGGAGATCACCCTGCTCCCATCGGCAAGGGAATGGCGCCTCACCCATCGCCTGCGCGGCCAGGGGCAACACCGACGCTGCCAGGTCCAGGCCGGTGTAGGCGCCGAGGGGCAAGGTCCTGAAGAGGTCGGCCATGCGGGCCAGATCGCCGCAGCCAAGATCCACGAGTGTTGGCAGGGGCCGGTGCGCAGGGCGTTGTGCCAGCCATATCTGCAGTTCCTTGCCTGTGGCGGCAGCCACCGCCCGGTGCTCCATGGCGTCGTGCTCGAGCACGGTGCGGTAGGTCTGCCACTGTTGTTCAAACAGGCTCTTCATTCCTGTCTCCCGTTCCCTTCAGGCTGACAGCGGTCTCCATCGGCAGGGGTAGGGGATCCCGACCGTCAGCTCCGTTGGCGCTGTCGCCCGAGGCGCAGACCCAGCAGCAACGCGGCCAGGGTGAGCAGCAGAGCCACCACGCTGAAGCGGGGCAACCCCCAACTCACGATCAGCAAGGGGGAGAGGGCCGTCACCAGCCCGCCACCGAGAAAGGGCTCAAACAGCAACTGTTTGAAGGAAAACGCCTCCATGGCGCGGCTGCGTCCGAACGGGTCGGCCATGCGCAGCAGCAGCAATCCCGTGGCCGTGACCCCCGTGCCCTGCCCGAAGTCGGCAATGCCCCGCTCAAACCAGTGGTCGCTGAAGATGCGAGGGGCCAACCAGAGGAATGCACAGACATTCCAGGTGAGACCAGCTGCAGCGAGCAGCGCGAAGGGAAGCCAGTTTTCCTCCAGAAGCGGCAGGTTGAGGCTGGCCATGGCAGCGGTGATCAGCAGATCCATCGCCAGGGAGCCGATGCTGGCCTGGGCCACGGGTGACACCAGGCGGGTCTGGCGACTGCGCTGCAGAAGAATCTGAACGATCAAGCCCCCCACCATCGCCAGGGGAAAGACGGGAATCGCGGCCAAGAGCTTTGCTGTGCCCTCGCCTCCAGTCAATCCACCAAGCTGGGTGAGTCCAGCTTTGAGCAGGATTCCCAGGCCGACAGCGCCGCCGGCCAGCGCAACGTTCACCGTGAGCGCATCGATGGTCATCGACTCCGCTTGGTCTGACTCCACGGTTCCGGCAGCCGTCTCCAGGGCGAGTCGTTCATCCGCCGACATCGGGTCGCCGTCCCCTGTTCGCATCAGTGGGGTGGCGGAGGCGCTGCTGCCGGCTTCGCTGTCTCCTCGGGACAGCCAGTGGCGACTGCGACCGATTACCACCAGGGTGCTGCCGAGCAGCACGGCGGTCAGAACGCCCACTGTGGCCATGGCCAGACCCAGGGTTTCTCCAGAGGGCAGCCCTAGCTCTGTGAAGGTGGGGCCCATGCCGGCGGCGGTGCCGTGGCCCCCCTCGAAGCCCACTTCAATCAAGGCGGCCATCAGCGGGTCAGTGCCAAACAGGGGCTGGAGCACCGCCAGCACCAGCAGCGCTCCCACCAGGTACTGGCCAAATCCCAGCACCATGCCAAACGCTGTCTGCCCGGCGGCCCGGTTCCAGATCACCTTTGGGCTGGGCAGTTGTTGTCCCAGGAACAAGGTGGCGAATACCAGGGAGATCAGCACGCCGGGGGTTTGACTCCACACCCTGTAGACCGCATCAGGGAACACCGACCAGGGTCCGAAAGGGCCAACCAGCAACCCCAGAAGGCCTGCGACCAGGGCCTCGGGAATCCCCAGTGCCCGCAGCCAGCGCAGCCTCTGGCGCAGGGCCATCCCCGCCAGCAGCAGCAGGCTCAGGCCGGCAAAGGCCACCAGCACGTCAAAAAGCTTGAGCCCCATAACGGTTGCGTGAGTGCCGGCAGGTTGCCATCCCGGTGGCACCGTTGGTTCATGGGAGTGACCGGCCAGGCAGATTGGCTGGGTCACCCATTGCGCATCAAATGAACATTGATGGCCAGGCCTGGCGCACCATCGGGCTTGAACCAGGCGGTCGCTCGGTGTGGGTGATCGACCAAACCAAGCTCCCCCATCAGTTTCAAACCCTCACCCTCAGCACTTGTGCAGAGGCGGCCGAGGCCATTCGCACGATGGTGGTTCGTGGCGCTCCGCTCATTGGGGTGACCGGCGCCTATGGGTTGATGTTGGCTTTGCAGGTTGATCCCGCGGATGCGGCACTGGCAGCAGCGTTTGACCAGCTCAACGCCACCAGACCCACGGCGGTGAATCTGCGCTGGGCCTTGGAGCGCGTGCGCGACCGGGTGCGGCCCCTGCCGCCGGAGCAACGGGCTGCCGCCGCCAGGGAGGAAGCGGGTTTGATCGCCGAGGAGGACGTGGCCATGTGTGCGGCCATCGGCGACCATGGCCTCGAGATCTTCCAGCGGCTGGCGGCCGCTCGCCCCAAGGAACGCCAGGGGATGCCCTTCCAAGTGCTGACCCACTGCAACGCTGGCTGGCTGGCCACCGTGGACTGGGGAACTGCTTTGGCTCCCATCTACAAGGCCCATCGCGCTGGACTCAACATCCATGTGTGGGTGGATGAAACCCGTCCCCGCAATCAAGGGGCTTCCCTCACCGCCTATGAGCTGGGGCGGGAGGGGGTGCCGCATACGGTGATCGTCGACAACGCCGGCGGCCACCTCATGCAGCACGGTGAGGTGGATGCGGTGATCGTCGGCACCGACCGCACCACGCGCCGCGGTGATGTCTGCAACAAGATCGGCACCTATCTCAAGGCCCTGGCTGCTTACGACAACGGCGTGCCGTTTTACGTGGCACTGCCTGCATCCACGATCGACTGGAGCCTGGATGACGGTGTGGCTGAGATCCCGATTGAAGCGCGGTCGGCCGAGGAGGTGACCCACATCCAGGGGCGGGTGGTGGAGGGAGCCGCCGCTGGCTCACTGGTGCCGGTGCAGCTCACTCCCGATGGCAGTGAGGGGTTTAATCCCGCCTTTGATGTCACCCCGGCTCGGCTGGTGACGGCTCTGATTACCGATCGGGGTGTGGCAGAGGCCAGTGAGGACGGTTTGCGGGGGCTCTATGGCCCGAGCTGAGTGTCTCGGCAACGATGACGTTCTGCGGCAGCAACTCGTTGCGGTGGCGCGTCGCCTGAATGGCTCTGGTCTCAACCAAGGCACATCGGGAAACCTGTCTGTCCGCATCGACGGCGGACTGCTGGTGACTCCCAGCTCATTGCCCTACGAGCAGATGACAACCGGGGATCTGGTGGCACTGGATCTGAGCGGCCAGCCGCTGCAGTCGGGGCAGCGCCGTCCATCCTCCGAGTGGCGGTTGCATGCGGATGTGCTCGCCTCCCGTCCTGAGGCGCAAGCCGTGCTCCACTGCCATCCGGTGCATGCCACTGCCCTGGCTTGCCATGACCGGCCGATTCCCGCGTTTCACTACATGGTGGCGGTGGCCGGTGGGGATGACATCCGCTGCGCTCCCTACGCCACGTTTGGCACCGCAGCCTTGTCGGCACATGTGGTGAGAGCGCTTGTCGAGCGGCAGGCCTGTTTGATGGCCAGGCACGGGCTGGTCACGCTGGGCTCGGATCTTGAGGCTGCCCTGCGCATTGCCGTGGAGGTGGAAACCCTGGCGAAGATGTACCTGCAGGCCCTGCAATTGGGGGAGCCTCCCCTGCTCGATGCAGAGCAGATGGAGGCTGTGCATGCCCAGTTCAAAGGTCTGCATTACGGCCAGCAGGATCAGTGAGGGTGGGGCTCGAGTCCGAGGTGTTGGCGGAAGAAGGCTTCCGTTGCTTCGAGCACATCCACCTGCACGGCACTGTCGCGGAAGCCATGCCCTTCCTCGGCGTAGGTGCGCACCTCCACAGGGATGCCGTTGCGGCGCAGGGCCTCAGCCATCCGTTCCGTTTGCTCCGGCACCACCACCTTGTCCTGCAGACCCTGAAAGAAGATCACCGGGCAACGGATGCGATCGGCGTGGTGCAGGGGTGAACGCTCCTCATAGCGCTGGCGGTCCTGCGGCCATGCACCCACCAGAGCATCGAGATAGCGGGCTTCGAAGCGGTGGGTCTCGGAGGCCAGCGCCAAGAGGTCGCTGACCGCGTAACGGCAGGCTCCCACCTGGAACACATCGGTGAAGCAGAGGCAGGCCAGGGTGGTGAAGCCGCCGGCACTTCCCCCTTCGATGGCGATCCGCTGCGGGTGCGCATCTCCGTTCGCGATCACAGCCTTCGCTGCTGCGGCGCAGTCCTGCACATCCACGACGCCCCATTCACCGTTCAGCCGCTCGCGGTAAGCCCGCCCAAAGCCAGTAGAGCCCCCGTAATTCACATCCACCACGCCCCAGCCTCGGCTGGTCCAGAACTGAATGCCGAGGCTGAGGCCGCGGCGGGCCATCGCGGTGGGACCGCTGTGGCTTTTCACCAGCAGGGGCGTGTTCGGTGAGGCGCCGCCGCGGGGTGGGTAGTACCAGGCGTGGGTGCGCCGACCGGCTGCTCCCGCGAACCAGAGGGGTTCGGCGATGCTGATGCTCTCCGGCTCCAACACCGGGGCTGAAGCCGGCGTATGGCTCCAGCGTCCACTGGCGATGTGCAGTTCCAGCAGCCCCTGCCCGGTTGTGCTGTTGCTGGCGATCGCTACAGCACGGCCTGCGTCGGCATGCAGCTCCGCAAGGTCGTCGAAGGGTTGGTCCACCATGCGGATCGAGCCATCGGCGCTGAGCCGCTTCAATTGCCAACGGCCTTCAGCGCACACAGCGGCAATCAGCTGTTCCCCATCCCAGGCTGTGGTGCTCATGCCGAACACCCATTGCGGCATGGCCGTCTCGGCCTGCATGGGCCAGAGCCGTTCCCATCGCTGGGACGGGTCTCCGGGATCCTGGTGTTGCATCAGATTCCACCAGCCACCAGCGTCCTCCGCAACGATCAGCTGGCCGTCAGGAAGCCAAAGCGGCTGGAAGATGGATGTTGGACGCTCAGCGTCGGGTGTGCTGCCTGCCAGCGTGCCAACGCTGCCGAGATCACCATGGGCGTTGATGGGAGCCCAGTGCAGTGCGGCGGCTTCCCAGGGCATGGCGGGTTGTTGCCACTCCACCCAAGCCAGCTGGTCGCCATCAGGGCTGATGGCGGGGTATCCCGCGAAATCCGCCGCTGTGTGCAGCACAACCGGCGTCTGATCCAAGCGGTCGATCGCCACCTGCACGAGGACGTCCCGCCCGGCGTGCTCCATCACGCCGATCCAGCGGTTTCGCTTCGCATCGATCACACCACCGCCCAGCAGACCCTCGCCAGGGGCCGTCAGACGCCGGGCAGGTCCGTTCGCCACCACGGTTTGTGGGTCTCCGTCAGCCAGTCCGCCCCAGGACCGGGCCCAGAGACAGCCATCGCTGTCATCGATCCAGGTCAGCAGGAGGCCATGGTCATCCAGGGCTGCCGCGCTGGCGCCACCGCCGTATTCGTGGACCCGGCAACGCAGGTTGCAGGGGGCTGGGGTGAGTTCCTTGGGCGTTTGCTCAGGGCGTCCCCAAGGCCGCAACAGCGCAGTGGTGCGGCCCTTGTCCTGGGGGCGCTGTTCGAGCCACAGCAGCCAGTCGCCAAGAACCCTGGGTGCTTTGAGGGAGGGTTGCTTTCCGAGGGCTTGACGGGCGGAGAGGGGCTGGCGGGTGGCCATGGCGCGCGATCCGACGGTTGAGGGGACTGCCTAAGATCAGCACAGCAGATTGCAGGACAGGTCTTGGCCAGGAGCTTTGCCCAATTAGCACGATCAGCTGAGAAGGCAGGGTCTCCGGTGGCCGTGCCCAAAGAGCCTCTGGACACCGCACCTCTGCAGATTCACACCCTTGGAGATGATGTTCTGCGGCTGGATGCCAGACGCATCGGCAAGGTGGATGAAACCGTGCGCGATCTGGCCCGCGACATGTTGCGCAGCATGTATACAGCCCGTGGCATCGGTCTTGCGGCTCCCCAGGTGGGTGTGCACCAGCAGCTGCTCGTGATTGATCTGGATCCGGAAACAGCCAGCTCGCCCCCGCTCGTGCTCATCAATCCCGAGATCACCTCGGCCAGTGCAAGCCTCGAGACCTATGAGGAAGGCTGCCTCAGCATCCCGGGGGTTTATCTGGATGTGGTGCGCCCCAGCGCGGTGCAGGTGAGTTTCCGCGATGAAATGGGGCGGCCGAGAACCATGAAGGCTGATGGCCTGATGGCCCGCTGCATCCAGCATGAAATGGACCACCTCACCGGTGTGCTGTTTGTTGACCGTGTGACCGATGCCGGAGGGTTGACCAAGGAACTGAAAGACCATGGCTTTCAGCCCAATGACGTTCGCTCTCTGGCCTGACGCTATGCCGATGAAACCTCTTGCCGGCCTCTTCCTGGCCCTGGCTTGCGTGCTGGGAATTGCTGCTACCGGTTGCGTGTTTGAGCTGGCCTATGGCGATCCAGACCTTGGCGTGCGTGTCACACGTTTGATTCTCGGGGTGAGCCTCCCGGCCACCATCGGGTCACTTCTTGTTGCGATTCGGATCAACAAACCGGCCTGAACCAGGCGGCTGATCCAGCGCAGGACTTTTACCATCCAGACACATCACCTTGTTCCGAATGGCCCGTTTGCGGATCGTTACTGCCGTTCTCACTGCCACGGTGGCGACCGGCCTGACTTCCCCGGTCAGGGCTCAAGGGTCCTTGTTCACCGCGGCTGAGGTGGATCAAACGAAGTTTGTGATGGTGTCGGCACCGATCGGCAGTGGATCCAGTGCTCAGCTCAATATCTATGAGCAACGCACCAATGCCAGGCCCTGTTTCGAGATGTCGGGGAGCGCACCGGCTGTGGTGAATCCGATGCTGGCCACCTTTGACTTCACGGGGATCTGCAATCGGTACATCGATGGCAATGGTTATTCCTTGCGCATCGGAGGCGATGACCTGGGCACCCGTTACCGGCTGTCGGTGATCAAGTCGGCGGACGATGTGCAGCTGATGGCCGTTCCAACCCGGAATCCTTCCCAGCCCACCTATCTGATCGCGAAGGCAGGGGGACCAGGCAATGACTTCATTCAGTTGGTTCTCGAGCCTGGCTGGCGCCTTATGCGTCGTCAGTACGGGAAGCGCACCCTGGGTCATCTGTACGTGTACAGGGATGCGGCTCCGGCAGCGGACGCAGAAACACCCTGACCATGGCTTGCTAAGTTGATCAGCTGGATATCCCTGCAGATTGCATGACTCAGGTCACGGTCGGAGAAAACGAAGGCATCGAATCAGCCCTGCGTCGCTTTAAGCGCCAGGTCTCCAAGGCCGGCATCTTCGCTGATCTCAAGCGTCTGCGTCACCACGAAACGCCCATCGAGAAGTACAAGCGCAAGGCTCAGCAGCGCCGCCGCCGTCGCTGAGTTCGCTGTCCGGAAAACCGGTACTTCAACCTGTTGGCACCACCTCACGTT
Organism: Synechococcus sp. WH 7803; assembly: GCA_000063505.1. Classification (GTDB taxonomy): domain Bacteria; phylum Cyanobacteriota; class Cyanobacteriia; order PCC-6307; family Cyanobiaceae; genus Synechococcus_C. Next base: position 1,960,783 of record CT971583.1, on the reverse strand, counting down.
CCGTTGAAACTGAAGGGAGAACGTGAGGTCAACACCATGGGCCAGAAGCTTGAACAATTCCGTTGCTGGGTCGCTGAAACCCTTGTCCATGCCATGGGGAACCCCAGCGAAGAGAGGCTGACGCAACCTCCTGCCATTGGAACGCAGCCTTATCGAGATCGTCCTCACGCTGCGCGGTGAGAGACAGGTGCAGATCCCTCTTGGATCTGTTCGTCGAAACTTCGAAAACAGAGGGCTGTTGCAAGGTGCTCCACGGTTACATCCCTTTCACCGGCAAGATCGGCAATCGTGCGTGACACCTTCAACAGCTTCAGGCCGCTGCGCAGGCTGAGGCGTCGCACGCTCATCACCTGCTCCCAGGAGGTGAGCGTGTCTGACTGAAACGCTCCATGGCGTCTGAGATCTGCTGGGGAGAGGTCGCGATTGCTGCATCCCTCTGGATTGCGTTGCTGCATCTGTCGGCGTGCCATCTCGATCGTGGTGTGCATCGTCTCCCTTGCAATCGCACCGCGGCGTTCTTCGATCATTTGGCGCAGGGAGTCCGCTGCCGGAGCTTCCAGACGCAGCTGCAGATCGATCCGATCGAGCAACGGACCCGACATCCGGCGCCAATAGCGCTTCACTTGGGATTCGCTGCAGCGGCAGCGGGAATCCCCATTCCAGCCACAGGGGCATGGGTTGGTGGCGGCAACCAGGGTGACCTTGCATGGGAAGGCACAACGCACCCGGGCGCGGCTCAGCATCAGCACCCCCGCTTCGAGCGGTTGCCGCAACTGATCGAGCACGGCACGAGGAAACTCCCCGAGCTCATCGAGAAACAGCACGCCTCCATGGGCGAGGCTCAGCTCACCGGGTTTGGGATTCGCGCCTCCACCCAGTAATGCGGCGGCTGAGGCGCTGTGGTGCGGAGCCCGGAACGGCCGTTGGCGCATCAAGCCCTCTCTCCTGCCAGGCAACCCTGCGATCGAATGCAGCCGGGTGATCTCGAGAGCCTCAGCATCGTCGAGAGGTGGCAGCAGGCCTGGCAATTGCTGCGCAAGCAGGGTCTTGCCGCACCCTGGAGGACCCACCATCAACAGGTGATGGCCTCCTGCAGCCGCGAGGGCCAGTCCCTGGCGGGCCAGATGCTGGGCCGGCAGATTCAGAGGTGCTGGTGCCGCGGATCGCTTTGCAGCAGCGCATGGATCTCTTGGGGTTTGGTGTTGGGGCCGTGCCGGGGTCTGCACCAAGTCGCCAGCGCGGAGGAGGTTCACCAGATCCTTCAGCGATGCCGCTGCTGTCACCTTCAGGCCCTTGACCAGGGAGGCCTCTGCTGCATCTTCGGCGGCGACCAGCAGGCCCCGTGCTCCCTGGGATTTGGCTAAGCAGGCAATGGCAAGGATGCCGCGACAAGGCCGCAGGCGACCGTCGAGGCCGAGTTCGCCTGCGCTCCAGAGGTCTTGCAGGCAGGGTGAATCCAGTTGACCGCTCGCGATGAGCAGGCCGAGGGCAATGGGCAGATCAAAGCAAGGACCTTCCTTGCGTAGATCTGCCGGCGCCAGATTCACCACCACTTTCACGAGGGGGCCACGGAAGCCGCTGTTGCGCAGGGCCGAGCGCACCCGTTCTCTGGACTCCTGGATGGCTGTGTCAGCCAGCCCCACCAAATGCAGGCCTGGAAGGCCAGGGGCCAGGTCCACCTCCACGGTGACCGGGCGGGCGTCGATTCCAAGCAGCGAGGCGCTGAGGCAACGTGCAAGCATTCATGGTTGAAACGGTTCAGGGATCCAATGCCCAGTCCGTCGCATGCCTTTCTCCAACGAGCCCAGCGCCATGGCCGAGGACACGATTTTTGCCCGCATCCTGCGGGGTGAGATTCCCTGTGATGAGGTCTACAGCGACGATCGCTGCCTCGCCTTTCGGGATGTTGCCCCCCAAGCGCCGGTTCACGTGTTGGTGATTCCCCGTGAACCCATTCCAAGCCTTCGTGAAGCCAGTGATCAGCACGCTGCTCTACTTGGTCACCTTCTCCTGGTGGCTGCGCAGGTGGCGAAACAGGAGGGACTGGAGGATTGGCGCACCGTGATCAACACAGGCGCGGGTGCCGGCCAGACCGTGTTTCACCTGCACGTGCATGTGATTGGTGGTCGTCCGCTGGCCTGGCCCCCCGGTTGAAGCTGAATCAGGCGAGAATTGCTTCATGACATCTCTTAGTCCTGTGAGGACCGGATCGTTTCGGTCGCTTCGGCAGCAACTCAGCAAGTTGCGACATCTGGCCCAGCCGTTTTTCCTCCCGCTCAATCAAGCGAATGGCTGGCAGTTTGTATGGCTGCTGGTTTCCCTTCTGTTTTGTGTCGGTGGCATTGTCCTCGCGCTTCTCACAGGACTTCTCAACGTTCTTGAGCGTTGGCAACCAGTTCTGACCGAAAATTATTTCGGCGGTGTCGCTGACACCATCACCGACATCTGGTCGTCTTGGTGGGGAGGTGCATTTGTTGCCTTATTTGTTCTTGGGGTTGCAAGTTTTACGGCTTTTCGTAACCAACTCAAGCAGCGTCGCTGGTTGCACTGGTTGCTGTTGGCCGCGATTGTGCTGATGCTCCTGGCGGTGAACGGGATCAACGCGGGGATTGGTTTTATCGCTCGAGACCTGACCAATGCGCTGGTCAAGCAGCAGGAGGATAATTTTTATCGAATCTTGATTATTTATGCCTGTTGTTTCGTTGTCGCTCTACCCATCAGGGTCTCTCAAATCTTCTTTACTTTCAAGCTTGGCATTATTTGGAGAGACTGGTTAACACGCGCTCTCATCAGCGATTACATGAGTAATCGTGCCTATTACGTGTTGAACCCTAATGACGAACAGGCGACTGATGTTGATAATCCTGACCAGAGGATCACAGAAGATACGCGTGCCTTTACAGCACAGAGTCTGGCCTTCACGATTGGAATTTTTGACGCCCTTCTCACATTCTTCCTGAATATTTTGATTTTGTTGGGAATCAGTAGAGAGCTAACAGTAGGTTTGTTTGTGTATGCGGCTTTCTCAACAACCTTGCTGGTGATTGCTGGCCGAAAGCTCGTGGCCTTGCAGTTTGATCAGCTGCGTTACGAGGCTGACTTCCGTTACGGGCTCGTTCACATCAGGAACAACGCTGAATCGATTGCTTTCTACGCCGGTGAAGCTCCTGAGGCCCAGGAAACCAAGCGCAGGCTCGGCGAGGTTGTGCGCAATTTCAATTTCATCATCAACTGGCAGGTTGTGATCGATGTGATGCGACGCTCCACGAACTATTCCGGCGTCTTTTTCCCCTATCTCATCCTGGCGCCGGCGATTTTCTCGGGTCAAACAGACTACGGAAGTTTTGTGCAGGCCAACTTCGCCTTCAATATGGTTGAGGGTTCTCTTCTGTTTGTTGTGAATCAAATTGAGGAGCTCGCTAAGTTCACCGCCGGCATTACCCGTCTGGAAGGGTTTCAGTCGAAAGTTGAGCAGGTTGCCGCTGCGCCTGCGGCTGATGAACGCCAGCTTGTTCGTGCTGGAGGAGGGATTGTGATTTCGAATGCAGATCTCTATACCCCGAAAGCCAGGATTCCCGTGATCCGTGACCTTAACCTCACAGTGAGTGAAGAAGACCGCGTCCTGGTGGTGGGTCCCTCTGGATGCGGGAAAACCTCGTTGATGCGGATGATCAGCGGATTGTGGACTCCCAGTACTGGGTCTGTTGAGCGTCCTGCAACTGGCGATCTCCTGTTCATTCCCCAGAAGCCTTATCTGCTTTTGGGCTCACTGAGAGAACAGCTTTGTTATCCGAGTGACCAAGACTTTTTCAGCGATTCTCAGTTGAAAAGTGTTATGGAAAAAGTGAATCTTCCACAGCTTGTTGCGAGATATCCTGATCTTGATGTCAAGCAGGATTGGCAGAGAATTCTTTCTCTGGGTGAGCAGCAACGCCTGGCATTTGCACGATTGCTTCTGAATTCACCCCGCTATGTGGTTCTTGATGAGGCGACCAGTGCCCTTGATGTGAAAACGGAGCGGTTGCTCTATGAGCTTCTGTTGGAGCGTGATGTGTCCTTTATTAGCGTTGGCCACCGCCCATCGCTAACGCGTTTTCACTCCAGTGTGCTGGAGTTGTACGGCAACGGTGACTGGCGCCTTGTTGCGGCTTCCAACTATCAACCTGAACTCGCCTGACTGCTCTGATGACGTCTGATTCCACCAACGCATCCAACGCCAGCCCGGATCTCACCCCTTCAGCCACCACAACCGATGTACCAGCGTTTGGTTGGAGCGGCTATGCGGAACGGGTGAACGGCCGTTTCGCCATGGTGGGTTTCGTGGCGCTTCTGATTGTGGAAGCCATCAGCCATGACACCTTTCTGCACTGGGCTGGTTTCCTGCGCTGATCAAGGGAGTCGGATCACATCCACATCCCAGCGCCCCTCGCGACTCACCTGAACGGCCAAGCGCCTGCCCTCTCCATCCAGACTCACTTCCCTGGGGACACCTGATGGTTCAACGGGCAATCGCTGAAGCGCTCCAGCATCGCGTCTGTAGAGCATCAGCTCTGTGCGTCCCTCCCGGGTGCGGATAAACGCAATGCGTTTGCCATTGCCGCTCACGCTTGCGCTCACCGGCTGACTGCCTGCTTGATTGAGGCCAGGCAGAGGGACCGGTTGGCGGGTGCGCAGATCCACCAGCTCAATGCGTTCTCGCCCATTTCGGCTGGCAATCGACACCAGCCACTGCTGCCCCAAGGCTGGCTGTCTGCGACTGTCTGCACTGCGTCGCAGGGCGGAATTCAAGCCCGGTTGCGGACGCATGCCGGACCCGGCGCATCCTGAGATGCACAGTCCCAGCACTGACGCCAGGATCACCGGTTCTCGCCATCCCTTCAAGGGTCCTGCATGGTTGTGGTTTCGCGGCGCCCGCCCGCACGATCCGCTTCAAGCAGTTCACTGAGGTTGAACACTTCAACCTGCCAGCGCCCCTGCTCAGCCGTCTGCACGGCCAGTTCGCGTGCATCGGGTGCCAGGCTGAGGGTCACAGGATCACGGCCTGCTGGAAGACGCAGTGGATGTGCTCGGCCCGTGAGTCGATCTTCAATCAGTACGAGTCGTCGATTTCCTCGTTGAATCACAGCGGCGAGGTAGCGGCCGTTCCAACTCAGCGATGGTGAGCTGTGAGGCTGATGGCGCGAGAAGTGGCGCAGTTGCAACGGCTGCCCGCTCTTGAGATCCCTCAGTTGCACGGTCGGGCGCCCGCGTTGGTCAGCGATCACAGCGAGTTTGCTGCCATCGCCACTGAGGCTGGGTTGCTGTTGTTGGGCTGATAGAAGCCCGCTCGGTGCCCGCCGGCTTCTGCCGCTGCAGCCGGCTGTGCTCAAACCAGCCACGAGGACCAGCAGGATTAGGCGTTTCAGTCGTCGAACCGGGAGCTGTTGTCCCGTGGGCGAGAACTGCGGGGCGGAGTGCGATCAGCACCCTCAGTGCGAGCCGCGGTCGGTCCTGCAGGCCTCCGCGCTGGTGGAGTTGAGCGCTCGCTCGGGGTGTAAGCCGCATCTTCCGCCTGTTGGCGCAGGGGTGAACCTTGGGGGATGCCGGCTTGGGATCGGCCCACTGGCCTGCTTCCCTGAGTCCGTTGGCTCGGAGCACCGCTCCGTTCCGTTTGTGCAGACGTTTCGGAAGAGCGGCTGGATGCTGGGCTGGGTCTGCTGCCGCGGCGCTGGTCTTCGCGTTGGCTGCGCCGATCGCCGAAGCTCGGGCCAGAACGGCGGGGTTCATCGTCACGGTTGCCGAACCGCGCCATGCGTCGCTCCCGCTCACTATCGCCGGTCCAATCGCTGGATGCCTCGTTGCGGCCACGTCTGCGGCTGGCTGCCTCTTCGGGGATGGCAGCGCGGGGGTTGCGGCGCGGACGGTAGAAGTCCTGGTCGTCCGCTTGCGCCTCATCAAACTCCTGGCCTGCAAACCGGCGCCTCAGGGGCTGAGGTTCGTCAAAGCGGTCATAGGCGTCGTCGTAGCCCCCCCGCAGGCCTCCGGCGGGAACGCGGCTCGGGGGCTCATCGTCGAAATAAGCCGAACGTTTGGCTTGTTCCGCTGAGATTCCGCGCAGGCGAACGCTTTCGTAGGCAAAAAAGACCGTGGTGCCAGCGAGCAGGAACTGTCCGAACTGGAGAATCGGATCAAGTCGCCATCCTTGGAAAAACAGGATGCCGCCGCAGAGCAAGCCGATAGCAGCAAAAAAAACGTCGTAATCGCGGGCGAGTGCCGGCTTGAAGCTGCGCATGAAGTACAGCATTGCGCCGCCAACGGCCAGCACGATTCCAACGATGCTGGCCCAGTTGAGGCTGGCGTTAACCACGTTGAGTCCCCCGGGAAACGGTTGTTAGCCCTGAATGAAAGCAGCGCTAACCCTTCAAGTTTACGAAGCGCGCCAGAGCAATCAGAGTTTGCGATCGACGCGGTCGGTTTGGCTCAGGAAAAAGAGGCCGATGGAGGCGGGAACCACCACGATCACTGCACCCCAAACCAGGCTGCTGAGGAAATTGGCGAGGGAGGGGGTCATAGCAAGCGCGCCGAGGCTGACGATCTGATCTGAAACGCAACGATCCTAGGGATCGCTGGCAGCTTTCTACGATGTCGCTCCGATTGCTTTGAGGTTTGTGACGCCGACCTTGCTTCAGGTGCTGACTTTCCTGAACCCGCTGTTGGGATTGCTGCTGGCGGCCTGGAGCCTGATGTTCCTGCTGCGCATCGTGCTCACCTGGTACCCCCAGGTGGTTCTCAAGGCTGCACCCTGGGCGGTGATCGCCTTGCCCACTGAACCCGTGCTGGCGCTCACCCGTCGCGTGGTGTCTCCCATCGGTGGAGTGGATGTCACCCCTGTGATCTGGGTGGGCCTTGTCAGTCTGATCCGCGAACTGCTGGTGGGTCAGCAGGGGCTGTTCACGATGGTGTTAACGCGCGCTCAGGACATCGCCTGAACCGCGGTTGGATGCTCTGTTCCGCCGTCAGAGCATCTCCTGTTCGACGAATTTCGTGTGCACCTCACCCTGGAGAAACTCCGGCCGTTCGAGCATGCGCAAGTGGAAATCCACCGTGGTGGGTATTCCGGTAACGGCGCATTCGTTCAGGGCCCTGCGCATGCGGCTGATGGCCGCCTCGCGATCCGATCCCCACACGATCAGCTTGCCGATCAGTGAATCGTAAAAAGGTGGAATGTCGTAGCCGGTATACACGTGGCTGTCGACGCGCACGCCCGGTCCACCCGGAGGGAGCCATCCGGTGATGCGCCCTGGCGCCGGGCGGAAGTTATGGGATGCGTCCTCTGCATTGATCCGACATTCGATGGCATGGCCCCGCAATTCGATTTGGTCTTGCGACACGCTGATCGGCTCTCCGCCAGCAATGCGCAGTTGTTCCGCGATCAGGTCGATGCCCGTCACCATTTCCGTGACCGGATGTTCCACTTGAATGCGGGTGTTCATCTCCATGAAATAGAACCCACCGCTGCGATCCAGCAGGAATTCAACGGTGCCCGCACCCTCGTAGTTGATGCTGCGTGCTGCGGCGACGGCGGCTTCGCCCATGCGCATGCGCAGATCCTTGTCCAGAGCTGGACTCGGTGCTTCTTCCAGCAGTTTCTGGTGCCGGCGCTGAATCGAGCAGTCGCGTTCACCGAGGTGCACCACATTGCCGTGGCGGTCAGCGAGCACCTGGACCTCTACGTGGCGAGGCTTATCGATGAATTTCTCCATGTAGAGCCCCGGATTCCCGAAGGCCGCCTCGGCTTCCCCCTGGGCAGCCTTGTACAGAGTCTCCAGTTGGTCTGCTGACTGAACAAGCCGCATGCCCCGGCCGCCGCCGCCAGCGGTGGCTTTGATCATCACGGGATAGCCCATGGCCAAGGCCAGGTCGGCCGCTTCGTCTGGCCCAGACAGAAGACCCTCGCTCCCCGGCACGGTGGGAACGCCGACGGCCTGCATGGTGGTTTTGGCCGTGGACTTATCCCCCATGGAGCGGATCGCGTGGGGGGACGGGCCTACGAAGGTGATCCCGTGGTCTCTGCAAATTTCAGCAAAACGGTCGTTTTCGGCAAGAAAGCCGTAGCCGGGATGGATGGCATCGGCGCCTCGCGAGGTCGCCGCAGCCAAGATGTTGGGAATATCGAGATAACTGCGGTTGCTGGGCCCCTCGCCGACGCACACCGCTTCATCTGCCAGTTGCACGTGCAGGGCATTGCGATCAACGGTGCTGTAGACAGCGACCGTGGCGATCCCCAGTTCACGGCAGCTCCTCAGGATCCTTAGAGCGATTTCGCCGCGGTTGGCGATCAGCACCTTGCCGATTGTCATCCCGCAGTATCCAAGCCAGGGCGGATCGTATCAGCGGCCGGTCGGCGACACCTCGTTCCACCTTGAGGACGGGCTTGTGAAGAGGGGGTGAACCATGAGCCGGTATGATCGATCCTCGACAAGGCCCGAGCGGCTGCGTCGACCACGCGGATGTGGTGGAATTGGTAGACACGCACGTTTGAGGGGCGTGTGGCTTCGGCCTTGCGAGTTCAAGTCTCGCCATCCGCATTTCTCTTCTCCCTGATCTGTCGCGCGTGACGACAAGACCTACAGATCAGACGCTCTCCATCATCTTTGTTTCCAATGGTCCTGGGGAGCTCACCACCTGGGTGCGTCCCCTCGCTGAACAGCTGCACCGTCGCCTCTTGCTGCGGCCCAGGGCTCCTGCTTCACCGATCAGCCTTCACCTTGTGTTGGTTCCTTGCCCGAATGCCACAGGCACTGAGGCCGAGGCTGCAGCGCGCTGGGGACAGTTCGATCGCATCGTTCCGTCGCGACGCTTCTGGAGTTTGCTGCTGAATCCCAGACGCTATGGACCCTGGCCATCCCGGGGTGTTGTGGTGTTTCTGGGTGGCGATCAGTTCTGGACCGTGTTGTTGTCCGCCCGGCTTGGCTATCGCCACATCACCTATGCCGAATGGGTGGCTCGCTGGCCTCGCTGGAACGATCGGATTGCTGCGATGGCTCCTGCGGTGCTCGACCAGCTGCCCAGGCGTTTCCGCGCGCGCTGTCGTGTGGTCGGGGATTTGATGGCAGACCTGTCCGATGACGCCAAAGACAGAGATCCCCTGCCCAAAGGGCTCTGGGTGGCGCTGATGCCCGGATCAAAGCCTGCCAAGTTGCAGGTGGGTGTGCCGTTCCTTATGGAGGCTGCCGATCGTCTGGCGGCTCAACAGCCTGACTGCCAATTCCTGTTGCCTGTGGCCCCTACCACCAACCCAGAGGAGCTTTTGCGCTTCTCCGGTGCAACCAATCCGATCGCTTCCAGCTACCACGGAGGCATTCATGCTCTGTTGCCCGCGGATGAACACTGGCCATGGCGCCGCCTGTTGACCCACGCCGGCACGGTGATTCACCTGCAGGAAGATCCGCCTGCCCATGCTGCACTCAGCCAGTGTGCGCTCGCTCTGACCACCGTGGGAGCGAATACCGCTGAGCTCGGCGCTCTTGGGGTGCCGATGATCGTGCTGGTGCCAACGCAACATCTGGGGGTGATGCAGGCCTGGGATGGTTGGCTGGGTCTGCTCGCCCGACTTCCAGGACTGCGCAGACTGATCGGCCTTGTTCTCAGTGCCTGGCGCATGCGCAACCATGGCCTGTTGGCATGGCCGAATATTGCTGCCGGACGGATGGTGGTTCCCGAGCGCGTGGGACCGATCACGCCTGAGCAGATCGCCTTGGAGGCCCTGGAGTGGCTGCGGGCCCCGGAACGGCTGGAGGGCCAGCGCGAGGATCTGCGCCGATTGCGCGGTCAGCCCGGTGCCGTGGCGGCACTGGCCGACGAAGTGAGGGAGCTGCTCCCAAGAGCGCTTTCCGACTAGGGTCCGCGCCAATTGCCTCAACTTGATGTCCGGCTCCCTTCCCGCTGAAGGCGATCGCATGGAGCGCTCTCCCGAAGAATGGCGACAGCAGCTCACCCCAGAGCAATTTCAGGTTGCTCGGCAGGGGGGGACGGAACGCGCCTTTACCGGGGCTTATTGGAATCACAAGGACGACGGCACCTATCACTGCATCTGCTGCGATGCGCCGCTGTTCAGTTCGAGCACCAAGTTCGAGTCCGGAACCGGCTGGCCGAGTTTCTGGGATGGAGTGAACTCAGGGGCGATTCGCACCAAGGAGGATCGGACCCACGGCATGGTGCGCACTGAAATTCTCTGTGCCCGTTGTGATGCCCACCTCGGGCATGTGTTTCCGGATGGCCCAGCGCCTACAGGGCAGCGTTACTGCGTGAACAGCGCGTCGCTTCAGTTCAAGGGCTAAGACGACAGCTCAGCGCCTCAACCCTTTGATCTACCAAGGATCATCCATCGGTTCCCTCGGCGATCGGGGTTGAGGCTCTTGATCCATGGGCTCCACGTCCAGGGGTTCGCCGGGCCGCTCGATGGGCCGCCGTGATGCTGGCCGGGGTCGTCGATCGGGACGCGGCTGAGGTGGGGTTTCGTCAAATTGCGATGGCCGGCGGTCGAAGTCCCGGTCCTGATCAACGTCACGGGGCGGATCATTCCTGGGCTGCTCGTAGCGCTCTTGGGGTTCGTAGCGCTCTTCAGACTCGTAGCGCTCTTGAGGCTGGTAGCGCTCTTGGGGTTGGTAACGCTCTTGGGGTTCGTAGCGCCCAGATTCTTCCTCCAGGGGGAGTTCGTCGAGGTAGCGCCTGCGGCGAACTTCGTCCTGGCGGGGCTGCTCCAGCTCCACGTATTCCAGTTCGGCCTGATCCGCATCAAACCTCTGAGAGGAGGAGGCCTCGAGTTGCCTGGGAGTGTCTTCAGCGCTCTGGCCAGAGCTCAACTGATTCTCCACAGGCACCACGTTCACCCGGTAGCGCTCGCGTTCCTGCTCTTCCCAGCTGGGGCCACCAACGCCCAACTTTTCAAGAAAGCCACTGTTGAGCTGCTTGAGCTTGTCCTCAGCGCCCTCATACACAATGATTCGGTCAGCACCGCTGCTCACGATCTCTTCGACCGGGATCTCCCAGGTGCTGAGAACGCCTTCACCCAACAGGGGCACGCCCACGGCCCCTGTGACCAGGGTGGTGAGTTCTCCGGTTTCGATATCGAAGGAGAAGCCGAGAACCCTGCCGAGCTGCTGGCCTGACTCGGTGATCACCTGGCAGTTGATCACCCGGCTGTAGCGCTCAGGTGAAAAGGCTTCACTCAGAGAATCGGCTGAATCGACAAGGATCACGTCGCCCACCTGACGGATGCGATCGAGGGGCATCCAGCGGGGGAGCCCCGGAAGGAATCGGGTGAGGGGGTTGTCACGTAAACCGAGGGCGACGACCTCGCGGCCGTCAATGTCCACAATCACCTCACCCACCACCCCGAGGCGGCGCCCGGTGTCACGGGTGATCACCTGGGTGCCCATCAGCTCTGATCTCAGCCAGAGGCGATCACTGGGCACGTTGGCCAGGGGATCATTGGAAGACGACGACAAACTCAACCGCAGGCCTCAGCCGGAGGGATTTGCGCCATTTTGACGCAAGGAGCAGAAACCGGCCCGTCAGGCGGCATCCGGGAGGCCAATCACCTGGGTGTGAGCGCCCCGAGCCTGGGTCACACCAATGGTTCTGGTCGAGGCACCGATCATGGGCCTGCGGTGGCTCACCACAAGGAACTGGGCTTGTTCGGCCTGCCGGGCGATCAGCGCCGCCAAACGTTCCACATTCACCCCGTCCAGAAAACTGTCCACTTCATCAAGGGCGTAAAAGGGCGATGGCCTGAAGCGTTGCAGCGCAAACAGGAAGCTCAGTGCGGTGAGGGATTTCTCTCCGCCTGACATGGCTGCCAGACGACGCACGGCCTTGCCCTTGGGGTGGGCGACCAGGGTCAGACCTCCCTCGAGGGGGTCATCGGCATTGTCGAGTTGGAGCTTGCCGTCGCCATCGGAGAGGCTCGCGAAAATCTCGCGGAAATGACCATCCACCGCCTCGAAAGCCTCCATGAAGGCCTCCTGGCGGAGCGTGGCCACCGTTCCGATCCGAAGCAGCAGTTCTTCCCGTTCCTGGCTCAGCACATCCAGGCGTTCGCCGAGATCGCCAAGGCGTTGTTCGAGCTCCTGTAGCTCTTCCAGCGCCAGCATGTTCACTGGCTCGAGGGCCTCCATGCGCCGTTGCAGTTGCTGGAGTTGCTCTTGCAGGGCCTCCACTCCACCCTCACGAATGGCGTCGCTGATCTCCGGCAGCGGGTCTGGAAGGGAGGACTTCAGTTCCTCCAGGCGAAGGCTGCCGCTGCGCAACTGCTCCTCCAGGCTCACGCGTTCCTCACGCAACCGTTCGAGGTTCCAGCGCGCCTGCTGCAGCGCCTGGCGTAGCTCCGCAACGGCGGCCTCCGCTTCATCGCGGGCGCGACGTTCCTCGCCGAAGCGAGTCTGCAGCTCCTGCTGTTGCGCGTTGAGGGCATCGCGCCGCGTTTTCAGATCCTGCTGCTGCTGTTTCCAACGGCCATGGGTTTCGGCAAGGGTTTTCACCGCTTCCTGGAGGGATTGCTCCTCGCGCTCGACAGCCTGCAGCTGATCGGCCAAGCGCTGACCCGACATCTGCCGCTCCCGGTCCTGCTGCAGCAAGGTGTCGCGCTGACGGCGGGCCGTCTCCAGGGCTCCGTCGGCCTGTTCCAGGGTCTGTTGGAGGGCTTGCCAGCGCTCGGCGTCTGCGTTGCTTTCCTCCTTGGAGTCCTGCTGATCCAGTTGCTGGAGCTCGGTCTGCAGCGGCGTCAGCGCCGTTTCGATCTCCTGGAGCCGACGGCTCTCCTTGCTGCCTGTTTCCTGCAGCTCTTGAAGCCTGCGCTGGCGTTGCTGCAGCCGTTCCAGCAGGGGGCCGTGGGAGCGGCGCGCTGCTTGGCGTTCCGCCTCCAGGGCTGCCTGGCGTTGCTCAAGTTGGCGCAATCCGGGGCGCTGCTCCTCAAGTTGTGCCGATAAGCGTTGCTCTTCCCGGCAGCAGGCAGCCAGGGTTTCTCCAAGCTCCAGGAGGCGTTGGCGCAGGGGAGCCGCGTCGTCACCCTCGTTGCTGACGCCGAAGCTCAGGCCGCCGCTGCGCTGCCCCAGGCTTCCGCCGGTCATGGCTCCGCTCTTCTCCAGAAGCTCGCCGTCGAGGGTGACAGCGCGGGAGCGGCCCAGGACGCGGCGTGCACTGCCCAGGTCCGTGAACACCTGGGTGTCACCGAAGACGTAGGCGAACACGTCGCCGTAAATCGGTTCGTAGCGAATCAAATCGACGGCTCTGCCGATCAGGCCATCGGCGTTGCCGCCGTCCGGTCTGCGACCACGGGCCATGGCGGCGCCGCCGCCACCGCCGGGAGCCCGGATCTTGTTGAGTGGCAGAAAGGTGAGTCGTCCGGCTCTGCGGCTCTTGAGGAGATCGATGGCCCGTGCCGCGATGCGGTCGTTATCCACCACCACCTGGCCCATGCGCGCACCGGCCGCCACCTCGAGGGCCATGCGATGGCGGTCTTCCACCTCGCCGAGCTGGGCGACCGGCCCATGGATTCCCTCCAGTCCTGATTCGAGCAGAAGGCGCAGGGCTCCAGTGCCGCGGCTCTCCTGAAGGGCTTCACGCCGACTGTCCTGGCGTGCGATGTCCCGTTCGAGTCGGGTCTGCTCCTGTGCCAAACGGGTGCGGGTGCGCTGCTGAATCGCCAACGACTCAGCCAGCTGCTGCAGCTGCTCCTGTCCTGTACGGATCGTGTTGAGCAGGGCTTGCCATTCCTGTTCGAGTTGTGCCAGAAGCGTCTGCACCTTGTGGTCTTCTGCGCCGTCTTGATCCCGCTCCTGCTCCAGGTCGAGCCTGCGCTCTTCTGCTTGGCGCAGCCGCTCTTTGAGTTGCTGACGCTCTTCCTGCAGGGGGGCCAGGGAGACCTGCAATTGCTGGCGTCGGGAGCTGCGCTGGCGTTGCTCCTCAATCCAGGTGCCTGAACGGCCGGCCACTTCACCGAGCTGGCGTCGGGATCGCTCCACGGCGGCTTCTGCATCCCGGCAATCCTGTTCCGCCTGGGCGAGCCCGCTCGGATCAGCGCTGAGCCGAAGCGACTCCGATTCGGACTGGATCTGTCCTCTGCGTGCCTGGAGGTCATGGCGCACGGCCTGAAGCCGTTCCCCCTCCTGCTGGTGCTGCGCGGCCTGCCGCTCCAGTTCCCGGTTTTCGGGGTCGAGGCCAGCCAGCTCAGCCTGCACACCCAGCAACTGGTCTTCCCCCAGCGCCTTGACGTTGTCCTGAAGGGTTTTCAGCTTGGTGGCCGCTTCTTGCAGTGTTGTTTCCTGCTCCTCCAGGGCTTGGGAGTCGCGGGTGTCTTGATCACCGAGGTCTTGATGCCGCTGCTGCAGGCGGCGGCGCTCGGCCTGGGCGGCTTCGTAAGCCAAAACCAGCTCCTGCCGGCGACCCAGCTGGAGCTGTTCACGCAGCTCCTGATAGGCCCGAGCCTTGGCGCAATCCTTCTCCAGCCGCTGACGTGCGGCCAGAAGTTCCTGTTCCACGATCCGGCAGCGTTCCTGCCGTTCCTGTACGTCGTCGAGTTTTCTGCGGGTCTGTTCGATGCGGGTGTCGAACAAGGCCACCCCCGCCAATTCATCGATAAGGCCGCGGCGGTCCCGGTTGCTCATCGACACGATGCGGGTCACATCCCCCTGCATCACCACGTTGCTTCCCTCGGGGTCGATGCGAAGCCGTCGCAGCTGGGTTTGGAGCTGCTGCAGGTTGCAAGGGATTCCGTCGGCGCTGTAACTGCTGCTGTAGGAGCCGCCCGGCATCACCCGTAATTTGCGGGTCACCGTCCACTCGGTTTGATCAGGCCTGATCCAGGGACCTTCCTCTGGAGCCTCGATGCCCTCTTCGGCGGCATCGGGTTGCCAGTCCGAGAGGTCGAAGCGCACGCTCACCGTGGTTTCAGCAGACTTGCCAGCCTTGAGAACCCCGCTGTTCACAAGATCGGGCAAGCGATCGGCGCGCATGCCACGGCTGTTCGCGAGCCCGAGGCAGAACAGCACGCCATCAAGAATGTTGCTTTTGCCGGATCCATTCGGCCCGGTCACCACCGTGAAGCCCGGCTCCAGGGGGATGGTCATCGCCCCGCCGAAGGACTTGAAGTGCGTGAGCCCAACTTGATTGATATGAACCAACAGGGGGCACGGCTGTCAGCGCATTGAAATTAGCGAAGCCCTTGAAAAGCTCAAGCGTTGCGTACAGGTTGTTCACCTCAAGGCTGGCTGAGGCGGCACAGTCCTCCGATCAGGGAGAGACAGACTGGATCCGGCATCCCGATCGCCGCCATCCCTTCAAGGTCCAGGCTGAACGGCGTATCCGACGTCGCTGGAAGAGTGCCGCGGTAGTGCCCCCCCACCACCCGTCGCGCCCAACCCCGTCCTCCCGACACCGCTGCGGCCTCTCGATCGAGCCAGACCAGCCGGTGGGGGGGGAGCGGCGTGGCGCTCTGGCCAGGGCCGTTGAGGAGCGGGATCGTTTCCAGCCGCCAGCTGCGGCAACTGTCACCGTCTTCCAGCAGGAGGTCGAGGTGGCAACCCCGGGGATCATCCGGGGCGCCGAAATGCTCAAGCAGCACGTATCGGTGTGGATCGACGGGCATGGGTTTCATCCGCAGGACACCACCCCTACCCTGCAGGTGGCCACCAGGATCGCCATGGATTCAGCTCCATCCCCTGCCGAGTCGACTGCGGAACCCCAGGATCTGGCGCATCGCTTCAGAGATCGCTTTGAAACGCTCCTGCCTGAGATTCAGCGGCGCTGGCCGGAAGTGACCCATCAGGCTCTGGAAGCAACCCGCGGAAGCTTTGATGATGTGGTGCATCTGATTGCCACGCACTCCGATCGAGCCTCGATGACGGTGCGCCATCAGCTTGAGGAGCTGATGCATCAGGCCGGAGACCGGTCCCGCCATCTGGCTGACAGTCTTGAGCCCCTCGAAGAGCAACTTGAGCAGTTGCTGGATGATCTCAACCGCACCCTGCGGCCGAAAATCGAGAAGCCCCTGCGGGAGCGGCCTCTCCTGTCCGTGGCTGTGGCTGCTGGAATCGGGGTGTTGGTGGGTGCGTTGCTCAGCGGCGGTCGGCGGTCCTCATGAGCGAACTGCCGCGTTCCCAAGAGCCACGTCCGCGCGGGCTTGGCGCAGCCGCCAGGGTGACGGCGCTGGCGGGTTCCGTGATGGATCTGCATGTGCGCATTGCACTCCAAGAAGTGGATCGTGAAAAACGCCGCTTGATCAGTGGTGGCGTGTTTCTGGCCATGGGTGGCACCTTGATGCTGCTGGCCTTGGTGGCCGCAGAAGCCGCCCTGTTGGTTTGGGTGCTCGAGGCTTGGGAGTGGTCCCTGCTTCAAGCGTTACTCGGTTTGGCTGTGCTCAACCTGGTGGTGGCTGGCATCAGCCTGCGCGTGGGAGGGATGCTGGCCAAGGGCCCTTACCTGCCCCAGACCCTTGAGGGGCTGTCACGCACGACCCGCGCTGTTCTCGGCCGCTGAGCTTCAGCGCACGTCGTAGTGCAACCAGCGGCAGTCGATGCCGCCATTGCTGATCGGAATCCTGCGGGTGGCCTTCATGCGCAGGGCTCCAGTGAGCTGGGGGTTGCCGCTGAGCACCCACAGCGCCCATCCCGATGCGTGCTCTTTGGCGTAGCGGCCCAGATCGGAATAAAGACTCTCCAGATCGCTTCCCGCGCCGATGCGTTCGCCATAGGGCGGATTGCACACCAGCGTTCCAGGTCCCTGGGGCAGGGCGAAGTTGTGGAACGATCCCGTCTTGATCTCAACGCTGTGCTCCAGGCCTGCGGCCTGAACGTTGGCCCTGGCTTGATCGGCGATGCTGGAATCGGCTTCAAATCCTTGAATCAGAGGAAGTTTCCGCTCTCGGCATGCCCGGCCCTGAGCGCGTTGTCGTTCAGCGTTCCATTGATCCAGGTTGAAATCAGCCCAGCTTTCAAGAGCGAAGACACGATCGAGTCCTGCTGGAAGCTGCAACGCCATGGCTGCTGCTTCGATCAGCAGGGTGCCGGAACCGCAGAGAGGATCCACAAGGGGTGTTGTGCCATCCCAGCCGGAGAGTCGGATCAGACCAGCGGCCAGATTTTCCTTCAAGGGCGCCGCGCCCATGGCCGCGCGGTAACCGCGCCGGTGCAGGCTGCCGCCGGAGCCATCGAGGCTGAGTGTGGCTTCGCCGCGGTGCAGATGCAGGTGCAGGTTCAGATCGGGCTCTTCAAGGTCGATGGACGAGCGTTCTCCCCAAAGGTCCCGCTGCCGATCGATCACCGCATTTTTCACCTGAAGGGCCGTGAAATGGCTGTGGTTCAGGCCCGGGGCCGTGCCGGTGACATCCACCCGGAAGCTCATGGAGGGATGCAACCAGCGTTCCCAGTCGAGGGCCTGCTGGATGCCGTCGTAGAGGTCATCACGCCCATTGCAGCGGAAATGGCTCATTTCGCGCAGCAGGCGAAACGGCAATCGCGCCTGTAGATGCAGCCTGTAGAGGCAGGCCATGTCGGCTTCAAAAGACGCCGCACGGCGCAAGGGCTTCACCTCTTTGGCGCCAAGAGCACTGAGTTCGTCAGCACCGATGGCTTCGAGGCCCTGGGGCAGCACGGCGATGCAGGGCAGCCGTTTGGGTGGATGGCGGTGTTCCCTCCCCACGCTGCTGTGCTCCACGTCACCACTGCTGTCACAATGGCAGTGTCCGGATCTTCCGGACTAGGTGATCCACACCAGTGTTTCGGACAGCGGTTCGATTCCGCTCAGCTCCATTCCCCCTCTCCGGGGCTGCAATGGTTTCGACGGGGCATGAGGAGGGTGACTGAAGCCTGCTCGGTGAGAGCAAACCCGTAACTGCGAACAACATCGTTCGTTTCTCCCGTCAAGCAGCCCCTGTTGCTGCCTGACCCTTAGGGGAGATGGGGTGAAGTCAGCCTTATCACCCAAATGACTCATGGGGGCTGGAAGGCCCCCTCAACCATTCCGTTGCAGTGGACACCGGGGTCCGCTTGTTTGTTGCTCAGCCGTCTGTGGGCATCCCAGCTCCATCACCGCTTCGGTGACGTTGATCACCATCCCCAGCTGCTAAATCGTCAGCTGCATGTGGTGCCCGAGCAGCCTGTAGGCCGCGGCAACTGCCTCTGGATCACGGCTCTCCATGCAGCCCATCCAGTCGGTCTCCCTCTGATCCAGTTCCGACAGCACCCTCAAGCAGAACTGTTCAGCGCAGAGCATCGGCAGCGTGGTGACTCAGAGCTCAGTCTGATCGGCGCAATAGGTCTTACGGAATCTCCCCCAGATGGGGGATGTCAAAAAGGACGGGACAACAGAAGCTGAAGTGCGGCGTCAATTAACCAAACGTCAGGGAGGTTTTTGAGGATGACAACAGCCCCAGGAGTAACGAATGAGGATGCCAATGGCGAGTTTGAGGTTTACCCGTATCAACTCACAACATGGATTGAAGCCCAGCCCAATCTTGAATACCTAGTCAAAGCAGCGAATGACTCACCAGCCTTATACGAGGCAGCGAGCGATACGTTGAGCGTCGCTCCTACAGAAGAAGACATTGTTTCTAAAAAGTATTTCGGGTTTCGGTCAAAACTGAGAGAATTTTTCTGGCCGTCCGCGCGTTCAATGAGGGGGCAATCGTATGGCACAGAGAGCTTTGATGAGACTTGCTCCAAAGCTGCCAACACGATGGCTGGAAGCACTCTTTGGGATGGAATCAGTACGGTTCCATTCGTACAGTTTGCACTGATTAACTACCTAAAGTGGGCAGCCCTGCCGGCCGCAATAGGAATTTCAGTTGGCTTAATGGTGATCTCCAATGTGGCTGGGCGACTTAGCGTAAACAGATCAAAAGGGAAAGAAGCCGTAGCAACAACAGGACTGGCATTATTCATACTCTTGTCATTCGCTAAAACATTTCTGTCAGGAGTTGGCTTTGACATCCTGGTCAATCAGGAAGGGATCACAAGAGAGTACGCGAACAAAGTCTTGGTAAACCAACTAGAAAAAAATCAGACTAAACTAGAAGAACTTCAGAGCCTAAAAAACCCAAAACTGATTAACTATAAGAATTCATGCGAGCCCCTGAAAACATTACTTCGCTCTATAGACAAAACTCTTGAGCCAGCAAAATGGGAAAGTGTTTACGTTCAAGCCTTTGGTACCTATGCACAACAAGAATCAGTACGAGGATTGACCAATGATCAGGTAATAAAAAAATATGGTGGTGTCAATCAAATCCCAGGGGTTTGTAAAAGAGCAGACATGCAACTCGCCTTAGACTTGAAGCAGGCAGATTTAATGCAGGAAAATATCGCTAACTGGAACGCCAAGCTGGGCACAGTTCCACCTCTGCAATTTCTACAGTCAGACTTCCCCGAAGTTTTTAAAAGCGAATTCAAAATTAACGAAAAAGGACTAGTAGAAATTCGCTCAGGCCAACAGATCGTAGGAGAGGCATTCGTTCAATTCTTTGAGAAGCTTCAAGATCCAGAAAGAATATTCCAGCTCGGTATCTCATTGTTCTGGATGATTGTGAGTTTGATACTTAGCATTTTGGCGACAATCCTTCTATGGGCACTATCAAAAAATAAAGAGATGAAATGGTCATTCAGCCGTGATCTTCTTCATACAAGAGCAACGTTCCTTCAAGCTAATCAGGACAATCTGCCGCTAGCCCTAAGAAAACGTAGGGAACGCTTGAATCAAGAAAACAACACAATGGAGTCCTAATCATGCCTTTTGCATCGGAATGGGTACCTCTCAATCAAAGATCTACTGACATCAAAGACAAAGTAAATCAAATTCATAATCTCTGTTCTGACAAACAAATTTTCAGCGAGGCTGTTGATCTTTATTTAGACCAGGAGTGGGGATCTTTAGAGCAATCAGTCCTTTATAGAGGCCTTCTTGAATGCAAACGCAGACAAGAAATATTGCCAGCAACTGCGATGATCAAGCTACGTCCGCAACCAATTGCTAGCAGCGAGGTTGGAGCACAGGAAGATGAAGTTGAAGAACCAATTGTGGTCACAACCCCAAATAATGCCCAGATAGGTAAACCACTGAAATGGTTTAGAGCACAACCACCAAATTCGAAAATCAAAAATGAAGCAGAAGACCAATATCGCCTTCGCCTACTTGACCTATATATCTCACATGTAAACGAAACGGGTGAAACATATTTCCCAAGGCTTGAGCAAATGCTGAGGGCCAATGCAGAATTTTATGGTTATTGATCATGAGCCTATTTAACAATATTTCTTCTATTGGGCAGGTAATACTGATCACCCAGTTGTTGTTTTTCTTCTTTGTAGTTAGCTTGGGTCTTTACCAGGTCATAGCCACAAAGCGATTACGTAAATCTTTAGCGGAAAGTTTACGGTTGTCTAGGGATACGCTCGGAGATGGGAGTGGAATGGCAATGTTGGCTGTGTCTTGCCGAACACGTTACAGAAATGCAGCCGAACGGATTGAGAGTGTTGACGCTCACTCAATAGCATCCAGCGAATTAGCTCGATTTCCATTAATCAAATTAGGGCAACTGAGATGGACTATCTACCAAAGCGATGAACTCCTCAATGGTGCAGCAGGTTTTTTAGTCACACTTGGTTTAGTTGGAACATTTTCAGGGCTGATTCAAAATATATCAGGTTTGTCTGGGCTCCTACTTTCAGGGGAAGGAATTAGCGACCAGCCCAACTTAATACAGGGATTTGCGTCGATATTCCCTGCAATGGGGGCTGCATTCATAACCAGCCTCGCTGGAATCTTGCTTAGTAGTAGCCTCTGGCTAATTGGTACATTTAATCGAATGACAGGATTAAAAGACGAGTTATTGGACCTCTTGTGTGGATACTTAGAGCAAGTAGTCCAAGCTGATTGTCGCTGCTATTCATTGGTGGGAGAGTCTATTGAAAGAATGCAAAATTATTTGGATGATTATTTATCCAAATTCAGCATGACGGTAGGAATTCAAATCAAGGAATCGATAGACCAATCTATAAAGCGACTAGTGAATGTACTTGCGGCTCAAATTGATGAAACCAAGCTATTTGTCAAGGCCATATCAGGAGGTTGTGGCGAACTAGAAAAAGCTGGGCATGTATTTTCTAAGGCAACAGCACAGCTAGAAAGGAGTGATTTCGCATCTGAATTTTCAGAAGCCTGCGCACGCTTTATCGACCACACGAAGCTCTTAGCTCAATCTACTGAAAACATGAAAGATGCATCCGGCAACCTATCTCAACAAGGAGTTGAATTAGCAAAGCAAATTACGATTTCATGCGATGTCAGTGAGAAGCTAAGCGGGGTGTTGGATGAATCTCTCTATGCCTTGAAGACCTCACAACAGTCAGCCATATCAACTGGAGAAAGCCTCAATAATGCTGTCGAAGCCATGGAAGGTATTAACAAGCGAGGTATGACCTGGCTGAGCATGAGAGCAAAAACCGATTCCAAACTTGTTGAATTAACAGAACAACTACAAGAGATCGTAACCACTTTCTCTTCAGTTTCAGAAAAAATAAGTAGCGCAACATACAGAGATCTAAAAGCGCTGCAGGCGGATATGTCTGAATTAAAGAAAATAAGCGCAACATTCCTAGAGGAAACACGCAAAAATGATTCAGAAATGCAAATCATTAAGGCTGGACTCAATCAGATGATCAGTGCACCTACACGCTTAATTTCCTGATGAGACGTTCTTCACTCCGCAAAACATCTGGAGAGCACACGACATGGATGCCGATGACGGACATGCTCGCGAGCACACTAATGATTTTGTGCTTATTCCTTGCAGTCAGCACAATTCTTCGGGCAATGAATGCCAAGCC
The DNA here is from genome assembly GCA_000063505.1 of Synechococcus sp. WH 7803. GTDB lineage: Bacteria > Cyanobacteriota > Cyanobacteriia > PCC-6307 > Cyanobiaceae > Synechococcus_C. Next base: position 1,938,926 of record CT971583.1, on the reverse strand, counting down.
ACCAGTGATCAAGCTTGCCGATACTGATGCCTATCGGTTTGACACAGGCAGTTTTTTGCTTAGCACGACATTCAAAGAAACACTAAGAGAGAATGCAGTCCCCCAAATCAGTCGAACTATCCACTGTTATGGGATAGACACTGTTGAGATTATTGGACACACAGATGGAAGACCTGGGGGTATGGTAGGCAATCTCGACTACAGCCTTGGGAGCTTCTCATCAGGAAGCGACATGCAAGAAATGGTACCTGGAAGCAATATCGATCTTGGGTTGCTGCGGGCTATCTCTGTTAAAACTGAGCTGGAATTCTCATTGTCAAGAAGGATCACCCAAGATGTTGGATTCAGAGTGCTTTCTGCTGGTAGTACTATTGGTCCTGACGGTAGTTTTTTACCGGCTAAAAATTTGGATGAAGGTTCCCGACGACGTATTGAGATCCGCTTTCTTCGCTTGAGCCAGAGCCCATTCATCCCTCTGTGCTCATAACCATCAGTGATGTTTAACCGCACCAGCGCCCTTGCACTTCTATTGATTCTGAAACTTGGATGAACTTGGTGAGCAGCAGAGATAACGAATAGACCCTGATTTAGTCGATGACTTCTGCCAGTAGTAACCGTTTTTGGGAGCGCCTTCAGCAAGCACTGCGGCAGAGACAGGGAAAGCAGGAGCAAACAGAAGTGAGCCCAGGCTCAGAGTAAGAAGCAGTCGGATCATCAGTTTCGGCGTGAACGACGGTAGTCCCAAGGTTTTTGATTAGGCCGATACGGGCCCCATACACCAATACCTCTTTTACTAGCTGAGGCTTCAGCGGATAGGTAAGCAGCCCGATCACATTGACCGAGGTACTTCCGATAGGGGTACGCCGCACCCAGACGGATCATCTGAAGGTTGATGTTGGTAGACCCGCTATAGACCTCCGCAACAGTCCTCCCGTAATGGTCCTTGGTCTGAGGCTTGAGAGTGATGGACTTTCCTGTAATCAGGCCCTTAAGGGTCTTGGTGGACCAACTACCACTGTTCCCCTGACTGGTTTCTGGTGCGTCAATACAAGCCAGTCGAATGGTGACCCGATTGCCCGTGGCGTCCTTAACCCTGATGGTGTCTCCATCACCGACAGAGACCAAGACAACAGCACCTGAGACAAGGCCAATTGAGCGTTTAGACGATGAGCCAGAGCCTCGATGGCAATGACGATCACCAATCTTTCTGTTGGTGTGGCAGCCACTGGAGTCCAAGCCGCCACCATGCGCGAAGGCAGCTGAAGTAGCAGCCAACAAAATCGTTGTTGAGAGGAAAAGGGCTGGGATCCTCATTGCCCAATGGTGGCAAGCCAACTGACCTTGGCCAGTCAGGTGTGGGCGAGGCTTGCGTTGAAAAAGTCCTGCCGGCTTAGGAGGTGAACGCCTGCTGGCGTGGCAGGTGGGGTCATTGCTGTAAACCAGTTGGGGGAGTCAGACGGCTGAAATCGGGAAAATAAATAGCTCAGTTGGGGGATTAGCTTTTCGGCAGAAACGGCGATGGTGAAGAGGTCCAGGAGGGATGACCTCCACAGTAGCTGACTCAAATGAAAGCGCTTACTACGATTATTGCATTTACGATTGGATCTACGTTTACATTCTTAGGAAGCGCTCCAGCAAAAGCTACGCCAATCAATTGCTCCACCTTGGCGAAAAAATTTTCAATTGGTGAAATGAATTTTAATGAGAATATTAAGTGCAAAGAGGGCTCAAATGTCATGACTTATCGACGCTGGTGTGCTCGCTCCCAAGGTGTTGTCTGCACTGTTGGAAGAGGTTGGTCTTAATGATGCGAATATGCAAGGAATTGCTGTTAAATTCATTCAACTTTTTAAATCGTCAGAATAGAGCTTTTCGACATAATAGCTTCCGCTGTCTTGACGGATAATGAAGAGACCCAGGAGGGGTGACCTCCACATCATCTATCACGTATGAAACTTTTCAAAGCAATTGCTGTCGCTGCTGTTATCAGCACCGCTTTTATTTCTGCGAGTCCTGCATATGCGAGATGCAGAGTTGATGGTGTATCAAAACCATCTCAAAGAAATGCACAGTTTACTGTGACCAACAACCGTAATCGTGCAGCAAATCTCGTTTGGATTGCATTTGACGGCACTCGCGAATTATACGCGTCAATCGGTTCTGGAGAAACTTTCACGCAGCCAACATATACAAATCATTTGTGGCTGATCAAGGAAAAAGGTACGGGTAGGTGTTTAACCCTCATTCGACTTGGGACGACTAGTCAACAATTGACGATTCGCTGACGTGCTCATCTCCTATCGGGAGGCATGATGGCTGACGGTTGAGAGCCTTGCAAAACCCAAAAGGGGAACGGAGACATCGCCATGTTCAATAAAGATTCATCGAAACTGCTCAGTTGCCAATGAGTCTGTTCAGATTGCTGCATAAAGTCCATCCTGCAGGTGGATTCTTGGCAGCTCCTTTACCGTCTCTAAGCTTGAACAGGCACTAATCACCTTTTCTTTGCAGAGGTGGTGTTTCGATCATTTCGACGATGCCAATGTTTATTTTTTTGCCATTTGGCTTAGTGTAAAATTTGGAGTCGGGCTTGGTTGTATAAACGGCTGCAGAAGCTTTTGCAGATCCGATTAAAACAAGAACAAGGTATAGCTTGAGATTCATGTTGCAAGCGTGATTTGAATCTAGATTAGCGTTAGGCTGATATTCTGCTGCCTGAGTGTGGCTGTTGGTGCAAGTGTTTGTGATTGATATCCCGGAAAAGCAGTCACCCCGTCGGCAATGTGGCAACTTGATCTCCGCGTTTAGCGGTTTTCTGTAAAGCTGATTGAATTACCGTTTTTGTGCTTTAAAAGGATTCCGTCGTTGTTGTGCGTGCTGCTTGTCCAAATGCCGCCATTCTTGTCAGTGAACACGCCATTGCCCTGATGCACATAGGTTTCTGTGACACCGTCAGCCCAGTGCATCGTTAAGGTGAATGGGTTTTGAGACACAAGACAATGCATCGTTAGTGAGTTGAACGAACAGGTGCCTTTGTATTCGGCTGCTTGGGCGGTGGATGCCAAGGTAGTGGGAATGAGTGTCATAACGGTTAAGAGAAACTTTTTCAAAGTGCAGTGCATGATTCATTGCTCTGAATGCTATCAATTTGGTCATCACAACCCATGACAGCGCTCTACCCCGCTGGCATCGAGCGGTTCACCGCAAATTCACCAGAACTGCACCCCAACTGCACCAAGGCTGTACAGCAGCGTTCACCACTACGGCTGTGATCTTGAAGGAGTCGAGGGGGTTCGCTCCCAACTGATTCACTCAACCATCATGACGAAGATTCTGCTCGCCGCATTGATTCTGTTGATGCCTGCCTCACCGGTTCAGGCTTACAAGGTGCGCTCCGCGCCTGTGCCCGCTCGTCGCTATCGACCAATTCCATCGGAGCGTTACACACCGGTGCCGACGCGTCGGTACCGGCCTGCGCGACCTTCTCGGACCATCCAAGTGAAGCCCTATCGTTCGCGTCTGGATGCGCCGCGCTTTCGCATCAGATAAAGAACCATTCCCCGCCCCACTGGCAGGCCTCGATGCAAAAGGCAGACCACTGCATGGCCAGAGGATCGGTCATTGCTCCTGCATCGGTCTGGGAGCGTCCTTATGCTTTGAACCAATTCTTTCAGAAGCTGTGGGTCTCACTGTTATTCGCAACTCCAACGACATTCTTCGGAGTAAAGCGCTGACGACGACCAATGTCCTCCAGGGATCTTTGCATCGCCAGGGTGATTACGAATTGGTTGTGTTTGAAATTCCAGCCCATACCTCTCAAAAACCTCATTACCATCGCCATGGGATTATCGACATCTTTATGGTTCAGGATGGTGAAGGCTGGCTTCACCTCAGCAAGATTCGGAATGGAGTTCCTGACCCAGCATCATGTGAAGTGCATCCACTGAAGGCTGGGGACACCTATGCGCTAGGCGTAGGAACACTTCATGCTATTGAGACGAAAGAGCAACGCATTGTCGTGATGAATATTGCTCAGCCAACTCACAGCGCTTATGTGAATGCCAGTGATGATTCGGCGATTGATATTGTTTTCCCGTGACTTGAATGGTTGGCAGTCCGTCATGGTGTGATTGATTGCATGAGGCGATCAATCAAGAAGTCTGGGAGTGCTCTGCTGGCTATGGCGCCAAGTTGTGCCTCGCTGGTCACAAAATATCGTCTCTTTGGGTGATTGCTGGCTATCGCGTGGTGAACCTTGCGGGCGACGATTTCAGGTGATTGCATCCTTTTCCCTGTTTGTTGGTTTGATGCGGTTTGTTTTTTGAGCGTTTGTTTGTATTCAGAATGAAAATGGTGTTTTGTTGAGAGCTTGTTTTGAAGATGCTTCATGGCATTGCTGCGCAGGTTGGAGCGAATGGCCCCAGGCTCGATCAGGCTTAGGGCAACGCCGCTGCCTCGCAGTTCCATGCGTTGGGCATTCGCCAGTGCTTCGAGTGCATATTTCGATGCGCAGTAGCCACCAACCATGGGTGCTGTGAGCACTCCAAAAATCGAGCTGATGTGCACAATCCTCCCCCACCCCTGATGGCGGAGTGTCGGAATGAGTGTGTTCGTGAGTTCCTGCAGGCCAAATACATTCACCTCAAATTGTTTGCTGAGGTCCTCGCGTGAGAGGTCTTCCACTGCACCTGGGATCACGATGCCGGCATTGTTCACCAGAGCGCCAATGCCGCTTGGACACCTCCTGGCGAGGGATGAGACGCAGTCTTGGATAGAGCTTGGATCTAGAACATCAAGCTGGAGAGCCTGGAAGCCGTGGCTGCGCAGATGGGCAAGATCGTGTTCCGATCTAGCGGTTGGATAAACATGCCAGCCTTGATGTCGCAGCTGGAATGCGATGGCTCGGCCAATGCCTGATGAACACCCTGTGACCAATGCTGTTTTGGCCTGAACAGAGGCGGCTTTCATCGCACTCTGCTTGGAAGACTCACCTTGTGCAGCGTGTCATTGAGAGGCCTCCATTGCACGAGGTGGTTCGGATCGATCTGATGCGTGTCTAGGCAATTCCAGATGTCTGTTCCTGAAAGAGTCGCCTTGGCCCAGTGATCGCCTTCACTTTTCATTTGCTTGCTGTTGTCATCTTTCCAGTCGATCCACTCGATTGTTGGGTATTGGCCTGTGAATTGATTGAGAATCACGATTGAAAACTCCATGGTGTCTTTGCGCTACAATTTGTTCAAGCGTAAGCGGTCGTGCGTCTTGATTGGCGCGCAAGGCCCTCCGATCGCGACTTCGAGTGTTGGCTGTTGTGGCCAATACGGATCGATCGCTGAATCGGTGCTTCAATCAATCATCCTCATCACTTCAATGGAAACCACGGTCTGGACGTTCAATCTCAGTGTCCCCTTCGCTGAATGGGCTGCGATTTACGACAGCGATGACGTTGCCAAAATGCACGCCGCGGTGGGGGTGAAATCACTGTTTCGTGGTGTCAGCAAGGATGATCCCACCAAAGTGTGCGCAGTTCAGCAGGGTCCTGTTGGGGTGGCCCAAAAGATTTTTGAAGACAACAAGGAGATGATCCGCGGTGCTGGTCACGTGATCGAAAGCACGGTGATTAGTTCCTACCTCGATGCCTGATCGTCCCCTCAATCGCCATTGGCGTTGATTCTTTTATTGAGGGATGTAATCCAGGGGGTCGTCAAAGGTTCCCTCACCGCAGGGCGTTTGCGAACGCCCTCCCGGTAGATACTGTTGCTGAATCATTCCGTCCTGGTACTCCTGGCACAGTTCTGCAGGGGTCTGGCTGTCGACCCAGCCTTGGTAATCGCTTGCGAAAAATAGCTGGGCGATCAAAAGAGAATTGATCATGGGTGAATGCACCTTTGTGTGGTTTAGATCGGAAGCCCGAGGTCGGCCTCAGGCTGTTGCGATGGTTCTTGTTCTCTAACTGCTGCAGCTTCTGCGCTCGAGTGCGGTTCCACGCCCATGGGGTTCGGGCACCCCTATGGCGATACAAGCCAAGACCGGTAAGGCTGAATTCATCAAGTTTGGTTGATGAATCAATGGTTTCCTACCCACCCGCTCCTTCCTTCGAGCAGTTCCAGCCCGTTCAAGCGATCACTCACCGGCCAAGAATCCTTGCCCTGTATGGCTCGTTGCGTGCCAACTCCTGCTCGCGCTGCCTCACCCTCGAGGCCCAGCGCATCCTTGAGGCCATGGGGGCTGAGGTCAGGGTGTTTGATCCCCATGATCTTCCCCCTTTTGACTCCGAGTTGTCGGATCATCCGAAGGTGAAGGAGCTCAGGGATTTGGTGGCTTGGTCGGAGGGGCAGTTCTGGTGTTCACCAGAACTGCACGGAAATCTCAGTGGTGTTTTCAAAAATCAGATCGACTGGATCCCGCTTCAAAGTGGCGCCTCCAGGCCCACCCAAGGGAAAACCCTTGCCCTCGCGCAGGTATCGGGCGGGTCTCAGTCGTTTAATACCGTGAATAGTCTTCGCATTCTTGGACGCTGGATGCGCATGATCTGCATCCCGAATCAGAGCAGTGTTCCCCGCTCCACGGCTGAATTCAACGACGACTGCACGATGAAGCACTCCGCGTATCGCGAGCGTTTGATTGATGTGTGCGAGGAATTGATTCGCTTCACCCTTCTAATCCGTCCCAATCAGCGCCAGCTGGCGGATCGTTTCAGTGAGCGTGAGGAGACGGCGCAGATGCTTGAGCAGCGCATGGGGATCGCTTCCATCACCGAAGGGCGGTGACGCCGAATCATCAACTGTTGAGGCGCTGTTCGGCCACACGTAAGGCCTCGAGGCGGGTATCAACGAGCGCTGGAATGCCGAAGAGCTCAAGCCGTCGTTTCACCTTGCCGGCTGCGCCGGCCACAAGCACCTGACGGTCGTGCTGTGCTGCCTCCTGCACCATGCGCTCGATCGCCAGGCTGGCTGTGACCCCGAGATGGGGGACATCGGTGATATCCAGCAAAAGAATCCGGTATTGGCGCACAAGCATCATCCGTTCACTGATTCCTTTGGCTGCTCCGAAACTGAGAGGCCCTTGCAGCCTGAACAGCATCAGATCATCTCCGCAGCGTTTCAGCAGGGTTTGCTCTTCAGCGTTCAGCGGTTCCTGGTGTTGGTTCATGGTGCCGAGCTGATGGGCGGTGAGCGACTCGATCGTGAGCAGGTTGGCCACGAACATTCCCACCAGCACTGCGCCGATCAGGTCCCAGAACACGGTCATCAGCAGAACACCCCACATCACCAAAGCCGTCTTGAAGGAGAGCCGGTGGGCGCGGCGCAGGAACCCCCAGTCGATGATGTCGACGCCCACCTTGATCAGGATTCCCGCCAAAAGGGCGGTGGGGATCCCTTCGGCCAGAGGTCCGGCGCCCAAAAGCAAGACCAGCAGCACGATCGAGTGGGTCATCCCCGAGAGGGGCGTGCGCCCCCCGGATTGGATGTTGATCACTGTGCGCATCGTGGCCCCTGCACCTGGAAGCCCGCCGAAGAGACCGGCCACGCTGTTGGCGACGCCCTGGCCCACCAGTTCGCGATCGGATCGATGCCGGGTGTGACTGATGTTGTCGGCAACCAGGGAGGTGAGCAACGAATCGATCGCGCCAAGAAGGGCCAGCACCAAGCCAGCCCGCAGCACAACCGGCAGATGCTCCTGCCAATTCGGCAAGGTGAAACTCAGTCCCCCTTCTGGGATGCTGCCAATGCGCGGCAGCTGGTCTGGAAACAGCCACAGCGACAGAGGCGTGATCAGCACAAGTGCCATCAAGGGTGACGGAATCACCTGGCTGAGCCGGCGCGGACAGCCGAACACCACCAGCAGGGTGGTGGCACCCACCAGCAGCGCCGCCGGCTGGGGACTGAACTCTGTGAGCACCATCTGCAACGACTGCAACACGCCGCCGCGGCTGTTGATTCCCAGCAACGGGCCGATTTGCAGGCAGAGGATGATTACCCCGATGCCGGTCATGAAACCGGAGACCACCGAGTAAGGCACAAGCGTGATGTACCGCCCGAGCCTCAGCGCTCCCATCAGGATCTGAAAGAGTCCTCCGATCACCACGGCGGCCATCACCAGCGGCAGCAGCTCCCCGCTGCTGAGTTCACGGCTGACGCCGACAGCCGCAAGGCTGCCGACAACGCCAGCCACGGTGACGCTCATCGGGCCCGTTGGTCCGCTGACCTGGGCAGGTGTTCCCCCAAGCAGAGCTGCGAGGAATCCGGTCACGATGGCTCCATAGAGCCCATAAATGGCTCCACCCGGTCCGAGGGCGGCATTGCCGAAGGCCAATGCCAGGGGCAGTGCCACAACCGCTGCGGTGAGCCCGCCGGAGAGATCTCCACGCCAATGGCTCCAGCTGAAACCATGAATGACAGCGTGCCTGCGTTGGTTCATCACCTCAGGGGGTTGGGCTCATCCCTGACCAAACCTCAAGTTCCTCCAGTGATTGCACCCCTTCGCGGCGTTCACCTGACGGCAAGATCCAGGTTGGATAGGCGCGGATCTTGGCTGTTTTGCAGGCAGCGGCCTGAATAGGCAGCTCCTGGGGTTTGGCGCATTCCACGTAAGGAAGCTTGGTGACCGCATCGCCAAATAGACGACCTTGCGCCTGACAGGCGGGACACCGCCAGGATCCGTAGTACAGAACCTTGGTCTCGCTGAGATGGTCAGCCAGAGCCGCTGGGTCGGGAGCTGAGTGCACCATCCCCGCACCGAGAAGACCAAGCCCCGCACTGGAGAGCGTGCCGAGAAGAAAAAGTCGGTTCATTTTGAAAATGTACGTGCGTTCGGGCGTACGGGCATCCGGCCTGCGGCCAAGGTGCCGAACTCAGGATGGAACTGGGAGACTCAGTTGTAGTGGAGTCTTCGGGCTGAACGATCACCATGGCAGGCAGTGGGTACCGCGATTACTTCAAGGTGCTCGGTGTGGATCGTGGAGCCGATGCTGACGCCATCAAAAGGGCGTTCCGCAAACTGGCCCGGCAGTACCACCCGGATGTGAACCCCGGAGACAAAGACGCTGAGGCCAAGTTCAAGGAAGTGAGTGAGGCCTACGAGGTTCTCTCGGATCCTGAGAAGCGCAAGCGCTACGAACAATTTGGGCAGTACTGGAACCAGGCCGGCGGCGGTGCCGGTGGTGTGGATGTGGATTTTGGCCGGTACGGCAATTTCGATGATTTCATCAATGACCTGCTCGGCCGTTTTGGCGGTCCGGGTGCTGGTGGCTTTGGTGGCGCGCCGGGCGGTTTCGCGGGTGGTGGTTTCCCCGGTGGTTTTGCTGGCGGCGGCTTTCCCCGAGGAGCGTCCCGCCCTCCAGTGAATCTCGATGCAGAAGCCACAGTGAAGGTGAGCTTTGCTGAGGCCTTTCGTGGTGCTGAACGCACCCTTTCGGTGAATGATGAACGGGTGCAGGTGCGGATCCCAGCGGGTGTAAAGACGGGGTCTCGCCTGCGCCTTAAAGGGAAGGGCAACCTCCAACCGGGAACGGGACGTCGCGGTGATCTCTACTTGAACCTGGAGGTTCAGTCCCATCCTGTCTGGCGTTTCGAGGGAGATCAGCTGCGGGCTGATCTCCCTGTGGCTCTCGATGAGTTGGCGCTCGGAGGCACCGTCACCGTGATGACGCCGGACGGTGAAGCCGAGGTGTCGATCCCGGCGGGAACCAGCCCAGGCCGCAGTCTGCGCCTCAAGGGCAAGGGCTGGCCGCTGAAAACCGGTCGCGGAGATCTTCTGCTCACACTCACCCTGCAGTGGCCGCCTCAATGGTCTGAAACGCAGCGTTCCCTGCTTGAGCGCTTGCGTGAGGAGCGCGGCGATGACCCCCGCCGCGACTGGCTGCAAACCGCTCGGCTTTGAGGAGTCGTCCAGGTTTGCGGCTTACGATCGCAACCTTGAATTGGCCCGCTGATGGACCTCACCTACCGCCCACGCCGTCTGCGCCGCACCGCTTCCCTGCGGGCCATGGTGCGTGAGACCAGCCTCTCAGCTGCCGATTTCATCTATCCGCTGTTTGTGCATGAAGGCGCAGCTGTGGAGCCGATCGGGGCCATGCCCGGGGCCAAGCGCTGGAGTCTGGAGCAGCTCAGCGGTGAGGTGCGGCGCGCCTGGGATCTCGGAATCCGCTGTGTGGTGTTGTTCCCGAAAGTGTCGGAGGGACTCAAAACCGAAGATGGTGCGGAATGCTTCAACGAGAACGGGTTAATCCCGCGGGCCATTCGACAGCTCAAGCAGGAGCTTCCCGAGATGGCGATCATGACGGACGTGGCCCTCGACCCTTACTCCTGCGATGGCCATGACGGCATCGTCAGCGACCAGGGGGTGGTGCTCAACGATGAAACGATTGAGTTGCTCTGCAAGCAGGCGGTTGCTCAGGCCAGAGCCGGTGCGGATCTGATCGGACCCAGCGACATGATGGATGGGCGGGTTGGTGCGATCCGTGAAGCGCTCGACGACGAGGGCTTCGAGCATGTGGGAATCATCAGCTACACCGCCAAATACTCCTCGGCCTATTACGGCCCGTTCCGGGAAGCGCTCGATTCAGCGCCCCGCGCTGCCGGCAGTAAGCCCATTCCCAAGAACAAAGACACCTATCAGATGGATCCCGCCAATGCCAGGGAAGCCATCACGGAGGCCCAGCTCGATGAGCAGGAAGGGGCCGACATCATGATGGTGAAACCCGGACTCGCCTATCTCGACATCATTCACCGCCTGCGGGAAGAGTCGGAGTTGCCCATCGCCGCTTACAACGTGAGTGGTGAGTATTCCATGGTCAAAGCGGCGGCCGAGCGCGGCTGGATCGATGAGAAAGCCGTGGTGCTGGAGACCTTGCTCAGCTTCAAGCGTGCCGGTGCGGATCTGATCCTCACTTATCACGCTTGTGATGCCGCTGAGTGGTTGCTGCAGGAGTAGCCAAAGCGAGCTATCCAGACCTCAGTGCATGTCTGTTTATGGCTTCAGTTCGTCCGTCGTGTTTCTGGAGCCCTCTGCCATTTGTTTGTGCAGCCATTGCCTTCGTTCTTTCAGGGCATCTGCTCACCGGCGGTGATCGTCAAGACCGCTCCGAGGGATTGGTGCTGCTTGGGAGTGGATTGATCTGCTTATCGATTGGATGTGTCTGCCATACGTCATTGAGCATTTCTTTTGCCCAGGCACCTCGCGCTGGGAGGTCGACCCTCAACCAGAACAACCCCATGGTGCTCTCGTCTGACGTCGAGCACCATTCAGAATGATCTGATTCGAAATCCGGTCCATGCCAGTGGTGGAGCGCCTAGGCCACGTCGCCATCCGCGTTGAAGATATGGATAGGGCTGTGGCTTTCTATTCCCAGCTGGGAATGGAGATGGTCTGGAATGCAGACGATTGGTGCTACATGGAAGCCGCCAAGTCCCGTGACGGTCTCGCTTTGCTGGGGCCGAACTACAAAGCTGCAGGGCCACACTTCGCGTTCCACTTCCGTGACCGTGCCGAAGTGGATGCGGTTCACGATCAATTGAAGGCTGCAGGTGTGGCTGTGGGTGCCGTTCATGATCACCGCGATGGCACCGCCTCCTTTTACCTGCGGGATCCGGAGGGCAACTGGCTGGAAATGCTTTATGAGCCCCCTGGTGGCATTCCCTCCAATCAGCCAGGTGCAACCGAAGCCGATTGATGTCTGCACTTCAGGAAACCCTGGAGCTGCTCGAGTGGCCGCGGCTCTGTGAACACCTCGCCAGTTTCGCCAGCACGGTGCAGGGGCGTCGACACTGCAAGGGCGATCCCCTTCCAGACTCGCTCCCAGCCAGCCTCACGCTTCAGGCACAGACCCTGGAGATGGCCTCTCTGGATGGTGTTCTCGACGGGGGGTTGAGTTTTCAGGGTGTGCGTGATCTCGCGCCAACCCTGTTGCGCTGCAGCAAAGGGGGAACCGCCTCGGGTGAGGAGCTTTTGGAGGTGGCAGACACCCTGGCCGCCGCGCGTCGGTTGCGTCGACAGATCGATGAACCGGAATTGCGTCCCGTTTGCACGACCCTGCTCGAGGATGTGGCGACCTTCCCTGATCTCGAGCAGCGCCTCAAATTCGCCATCGAAGAAGGGGGACGGGTTGCGGATCGCGCCAGCCCGGGCCTCGATGGTCTGCGGCGGCAGTGGCAGGAGCTGCGGGCCAAGCGACGGGACAGGCTGCAGGACGTGATCAGACGTTGGGCGGCCCATCTCCAGGACACCGTGATCGCCGAGCGCCACGGCCGACCCGTCCTGGCCGTCAAAGCCGGTGCCGGTGGGCAATGTCCGGGAATGGTGCACGACAGTTCCGCGTCCGGCAGCACCGTGTTCGTGGAACCCAAGGTGGTGATTGACCTGGGGAACAAGCTGGCCAACGTGGACGGCCGGATCCGCGAGGAGGAGCAGCGCGTGCTCGCTGAGCTCAGCGCGGCCGTCGCTGAGCAGGTTGAGGGTCTCCAGCATCTGATGCAAGTGCTGCTCAAGCTGGATCTGGCCCTCGCCCGCGGTCGCTACGGGCAGTGGCTCGGTGCGGTTCCTCCCCGCCTGGAGTCGGCCGTTGATGCACCGTTCGAGCTGAAAACCCTGCGCCATCCTCTGCTCGTGTGGCAGGAGCGCAACGAGCAGGGTCCCAGCGTGGTGCCCGTCAGCGTCGAGGTGTCGTCATCGCTGCGGGTGGTGGCGATCACTGGCCCCAACACCGGCGGTAAAACCGTCACCCTGAAGAGCATCGGTTTGGCCGCCTTGATGGCCCGGGCAGGGCTCTGGGTGCCATGCACGGGCAGTCCCACCCTTCCCTGGTGTGCCCAGGTGCTCGCTGATATCGGCGATGAGCAATCGCTGCAGCAAAGCTTGTCCACCTTCAGCGGCCATGTGAAACGGATCGGTCGCATCCTGGAGGCGATTCGTTCCGGGCCGGCCCCTGCTCTGGTGTTGCTGGATGAAGTGGGGGCCGGCACTGATCCCAGTGAGGGCACGGCTTTGGCGACGGCACTGTTGCGCACCCTGGCCGACCGTGCGCGGCTCACCGTGGCAACCACCCATTTCGGTGAGCTCAAGGCTCTCAAGTACAGCGATGCTCGCTTTGAGAACGCTTCAGTCGCCTTCGACAGCGACACGCTGTCGCCCACCTATCACCTGCTCTGGGGGATCCCGGGTCGGAGCAATGCCCTGGCGATCGCCACCCGGTTAGGGCTGGAGACCAGTGTGATCGATGACGCTCGCGCCCTGCTCTCCCCTGCAGGAGATGGTGAGGTGAACACCGTGATCCGTGGTCTTGAAGAACAGCGCATGCGCCAACAGGCCGCGGCGGAAGATGCTGCGGCATTGCTGGCAAGAACCGAATTGCTGCATGAGGAACTCCTGCAGCGTTGGGAGAAGCAGAAACAGCATTCCGCGGAACGGCAGGAACAGGGACGACAGCGCCTGGAGACCTCGATCCGTGCTGGACAGAAAGAAGTGCGTCAGCTGATCCGGCGGCTCCGCGATGATCGTGCTGATGGCGAAACCGCCCGAAAAGCAGGGCAGCGCTTGCGCAAACTCGAGGATCGCCACCGCCCTGAGCCGGAACGTCGCCGGCACCAAGGCTGGCGCCCGCAAGTGGGCGATCGCATCCGCTTGCTGGCCCTCGGCAAGGCCGCTGAGGTTCTGAAGGTGTCCGCCGATGGGCTGCAGCTCCAGGTGCGTTGCGGGGTGATGCGCAGCACTGTGGAGCTCTCGGGCGTTGAAAGCCTGGACGGACGCAAACCCGATCCCCCGGCTGCTCCGGTGGTTCAGGTGCAGGTGAAGGCGCGGCGCGGCAGCGGCAGTGCCGAGGTGCGGACATCAAGGAACACCGTGGATGTGCGCGGAATGCGCGTTCATGAAGCCGAGTCGGCTGTGGAAGAGGTGCTGCGCGGTGCGAGCGGTCCGGTGTGGGTGATTCACGGCATCGGCACTGGACGGCTCAAACGTGGCCTCAGGGACTGGTTCCAGTCCCTGGCCTATGTGGAACGGGTTGTGGATGCTGACCAGGGAGACGGGGGGGCAGGCTGCAGCGTGGTGTGGGTGCGCTGAGCGCTTTCCCAAGCGGCAGCATCAGTTCAAGTTGGGCAGAAGCGGCTCGTTGTCGTTCGACCGGGATGGCTGGGGCCGGGCAATCGCCTCGCCGAGGCGATCGAACAGTCGCCATGCACTGGGTTCGGCTTCCAGGTGCACGCGGGATCCGGGGCGAGCGTCCAGGTCGGGATCGGCGCGAACCTGGATTAAGTGGCCGCCATCCAGGAGCCGGCAGGTGATCAGTTGTTCGTTGCCCAACACCTCGCTGTGACTCACATCCGCGGGAAGATTGCGGTTGGTTGCTGGAGCAATCCGAAGCTGTTCCGGGCGGATTCCGCCGTTCAACTGCTGGCCTTCTAGAGCGGGCAGCGCATCGGCCAGGGCGCCTTCGACCGGAAGACGACGCTCACCGAGCAGCAGGGTTCCCGCGGAAGCCACTGTGACGGGAAGCACATTCATCGGCGGGCTTCCGATGAACTGGGCAACGAAGAGGTTCGAGGGCCAGCGGTAGAGCTCCATCGGTGTACCCAGCTGCTGCAGACGGCCCTGATTGAGCACCGCAATCCGGTGGCCCATGGTCATGGCCTCCACCTGGTCATGGGTCACGTACAGCGTGGTGGTGCCCAGCTGTCGCTGCAGATCAACGATGCGCGTGCGGGTGCTGCCGCGCAACTTGGCATCGAGATTGCTCAGAGGTTCATCCATCAGAAAGACGTCTGGTTGCCGTGCCATGGCCCGTCCCAGCGCCACTCGCTGTTTTTGGCCTCCAGACAGTTCCTTGGGGAGTCGATCCAGCAGCTGATCCAGTTCCAGGGCCTCCGCGACCTCATTCACCCGGATTTCCAGGCGTGCTTCCCGTGGCGATGTCCACGACAGACGCGGAGGAAAACGCCGGGTGGTGCGATGGAGCTGGTCCTCGATCTGCTGCAGCACGCTCCGCCTGCGGCTGCGCCTCAGCCCGAACCCCAGGTTGTCGCGCACGCTGAGGTGGGGATAGAGCGCGTAGCTCTGGAACACCATCGCCACATTGCGTTGGGCCGGACGCAGCCGGCTGACGGGCTGGTCTCCGATCAAGATTTCTCCGGACGTTGGGGTCTCCAGGCCCGCCATCAAACGCAACAGCGTGCTTTTCCCGCAGCCTGAAGGGCCGACCAAAACCAGAAATTCCCCGTCTTCAATCGAGAGGGAGAGTTCACGGATCACCTCGACCGGATCGGATCCTCCCCGGGGTGGGTAGCTCTTGCTGAGCGCCTCGAAGCAAACGCCTGCCAAGCCCAATCTCCGGCACTGCACGATCCTAGGGTTGGTGGTTGGGCCCATCGAGGGGTTTCGTGCAGTTCATCGATCAGGCACGCATCACCGTGCGGGGAGGGCGCGGCGGCGACGGCATCGTCGCCTTCCGACGGGAGAAGTACGTCCCTGCCGGGGGGCCATCGGGCGGCGATGGTGGGCACGGCGCCGATGTGGTGCTGGAGGCTGATTCCAACCTTCAGACGCTGCTTGATTTCAAATACAAGCGCTTGTTCGCCGCGATCGACGGGCGTCGGGGTGGTCCCAATCGCTGCACCGGTGCCTCCGGCCAACCTCTGGTGATCAAGGTGCCGTGTGGCACCGAGGTGCGCCATCTCACGACGGGGATCCTGTTGGGTGATCTCACGAATCCAGGCGAACGGCTCACGGTGGCCTTCGGTGGTCGAGGTGGTCTTGGCAATGCGCACTACCTCAGCAATCGCAATCGCGCTCCTGAGAAGTGCACCGAAGGCAGGGATGGCGAGGAGTGGCCGCTGCAACTCGAGCTCAAGCTGCTGGCTGAGGTGGGAATCATCGGCCTCCCCAACGCAGGAAAAAGCACCCTGATCAGTGTTCTCTCTGCAGCCCGTCCCAAAATTGCCGACTATCCCTTCACCACCCTGGTGCCGAATCTCGGCGTGGTGCGCAGGCCCTCGGGGGACGGCACCGTGTTTGCGGATATTCCGGGATTGATTGCTGGAGCCGCCCAAGGCGCTGGCCTGGGCCATGACTTCCTACGCCACATCGAGCGCACCCGCCTGTTGATTCATCTGGTGGACAGCGGCGCCGACGATCCCGTGGGGGACCTTCGGGTGGTGGAAAAGGAACTGGAGGCCTACGGCCATGGCTTGGTGAGCCGTCCACGTCTGCTGGTGTTGAACAAACTTGAGCTGCTCGATGAGCAGGGACGCGATGATCTGCTGGAACGGTTGGAGGCTTCCAGTGGGCATCGCCCGCTGCTGATTTCCGCTGTGATGGGCAAAGGGCTCGATGCCCTTCTGGATCAGGTTTGGCAGCTGCTGGGTGTGTGACAGCAATCGGTTTGCCCCGGTG
This sequence comes from Synechococcus sp. WH 7803, assembly GCA_000063505.1. Lineage (GTDB taxonomy): Bacteria > Cyanobacteriota > Cyanobacteriia > PCC-6307 > Cyanobiaceae > Synechococcus_C. The sequence continues at coordinate 1,922,546 of CT971583.1, read as the reverse complement.
TGGAGGGGCACATCCGCCCTTGTCTGATGCCAGCGTCCTGGCGATAAAGGACATGAGGATGCATGCAAACGAATGACCTTTTTCAGTTGCTTTGACGATCAGGGACAACTGATCGCCCGCTGCCAGACCCGTGAAGAGATCGAAGCCCTGCGCCGTCGCGGGCGTCCGATCGCCGAAATTCGTGAGATGAAGCCCGAAGAGTCGGTGGTCTGCAGCCTCACCGGTAGCCCTGCGGACTTCAACGAGGAGCAGTGAGCGATCGGGTCCGCAGGGCCAGGCGCTTTGCCAATCAAAAAGCGGGGCCGCGGCCCCGCTTTTTCGTGGACTTAACTAGCGCGTCATCAAGCGTCAGTCGTCGTAGACCCGGCATTCGTCAGCTTCGGGGTTGGCCTCGCAGTAAAGCTCCAGAGGCGTTGGATCGTGGGAATCCTCGGGGTGCTCCTTTTTGTATTCCTGCAAAGACTCCAGCTCTTCACTGATGTGACGAACCTTGGCATCGTTGCCTTCTGCCTTGGCCGACTCGAGATCGGTCTGGTCCTTTTTGATGTGCTCGTCGATGGATTTCATGGAATCGTTGGCGCGTCCAGGCCAATGGCGACCTCCACACCATACGGCTGTTGAACAGACATGCCAGCGATGGGAGCGGAGACGAGGTTTCCGTAACAAGACGCTTGCCAGGCTCTGGTGTTGACGGCTACCAAGAAATCAGCTTCTGCATCGATCCCATGGTGAGGATCCAGCAGCGACAAGGTCGCCACTTCATGGACGAAGAGGGAAGGGTGTTCTGGATCAACGGCCCAGAAGGCTTTTGCTACCTCTCAGAGCAACGTCAGTGGCGATCGGGACTGACCTTTCAGGAAGTGCTGAAGTGGAAACAGTGCGCTCCTTCAGGGCTTGTCAGCCAACGGTTCTGTTCCATCAAGGAAGCCTGCGAAGCGTTTGAACACAACACGGTGCAGTGGTCATTGGATCTCTACCTGCGGCAGATGGGGGATCAGATGGCCTTGCATCGTTCGGGGAGTGATTACAAGCCCACAGCGATGAAGCTGGCGGAAGCGTCCGGTGGGCGATTTGAGCCGGCTCCATGGGCAGGACGGCCCCAGGCTCCTTTGAGTTGCCCTTTGCCGGCAGAGCCCTCCCATCCCCGTCGACGGCGCCGCTCCCTCAAGGAGCCAGTTCACTGAGTTCCAACCAGCGCTCTTCACTGTCTTGCAGCTGCTCAAGCAGTGCCGCCAGATCGTGACTGAGAACGGTGAGGTCTCCTTGGCCTGATCCGATCGCTGCTTCCAGATCAGCTTTGCGCTTTTCCAGGTCTGGCAGTGTCTGCTCCAGTGTCTCCAGCTCTCTGGACTCTTTGAAACTGCGGCGGCGTGGGCCTGAATCGGTGGATTTCGCAGGTTTCTTCTTGGGGCTGGCGGACTCCTTCGCAACGGACGACGGAGTGGAGCTGCTCTTCTCCAAGGCACGTTTGTGGTCGAGAAAAGCGCTGTAGTTGCCCTCGAATCGCTGAAGGCGGCCGTCGTCGAAACAGAACAACCGATCAACGGTGCGGTCGAGGAAATAGCGATCGTGCGACACCACCACGACGCAACCACGAAAGTCCTCGAGTAGATCTTCGAGGACGCTCAGGGTCTGGACGTCGAGATCGTTGGTGGGTTCGTCCAGTAACAGCACGTTGGGTGCCTGGATCAACATCCTGCACAGGCTCAGACGCCTGCGTTCGCCACCTGAGAGTTTGTTCAGAGGGCTGTGCTGTTGGGCTGGAGGAAACAGGAACCGCTCCAGAAGCTGGGATGCACTGAGCTGTTCGCCACCAAGGTCGATTCTTGACGCCGCTTCCTCGACAAATTCGATCACCTTGCGCTCCAGGCCACGTCCCTCGCTGAGCGCATCGGTGTGCTGGTCGAGGTACCCGAGGTGAACCGTGTCGCCAAGCCGCAGGGAGCCGCTGGTGGCCTGACGGCGGCCAGCGATGAGATCGAGCAGGGTGGATTTGCCGCTGCCGTTGGGCCCGATGATCCCCACCCGATCCTCGGGGCTGAAGCTGTAGGTGAAATCTCTCAGCAGCGAGGGACTTCCCGGCTGGCCATCTGCTGTAACAGAGAGCTCTTCAGCCTCGATCACGACTTTGCCGATGCGCCGGCTGACGCTGCTCATCGCCAGCTCCTGCTTGGCTTGCTTCACCGGTGAGGCCTTGAGTGCCTCAATCCTTTCGATCCTGGCTCTCTGTTTGGTGCTTCTCGCTTTCGGCCCCTGGCGCAGCCAGGCCAGTTCGCGACGCATCACGCTTTTGAAGCGCGCGGCCTCGGCGGCATTGGCCACTTCCTGGTCGGCCTTGCGTTGCAGATAGGCGCTGTAATTGCCGTCGATGCTGCTGGCGACCCCCCGTTCAACCTCCACGATGCGGCGCGTGACCTGATCGAGAACGTACCGATCGTGGGTCACGAGAACCACGGCGCCTGGATAGCGATCGAGCCAGCTCTGCAGCCATTCCACCGCTGCGGCATCCAGGTGGTTCGTGGGTTCGTCCAGCAAGAGAACATCGGGGCAGGCCACCAGGGCGGAGGCCAACCCCACGCGTTTGCGATACCCGCCGGAGAGATCCTCCACGGGCCTGTGCAGGTCGGTGATTCCCAGACGTTGCAACACCTCCTGGCACTGCTGCTCCAGTGCCCAGGCCTCCTCTTCATCCATGCGTTCGCTGAGCGCTCCCAGTTCACCCATCAGGGCCGTGTCATCCGGGGCCTGGGCAACGGCTTCTGAAACCTCGCTGAAACGCAGCAGCAGATCCCGTTTCGCTCCGCATCCAGCGAAGACCTGCTCCAGCACGGTCAGTCCTGGATTCACCTGACTGTCCTGCCCCACCAATTCCACCCGCAGCCGCGCTGAGCAGCGACGCTCACCGCTGCCGAGAGGTTCCACTCCTGCGAGCACTTTCAACAACGTTGATTTCCCTGCTCCATTGGGGCCGATCAGCCCAAGGCGATCTCCCTCGCGTACATGCAGGGTGAGGTCCTCAAACAAGGTGCGGATCCCGAAGTCTTTCGACGCATCAACAAGGCTGATCAGACTCACGGGGCTCCAGCGGCGCGCTGCTGCTCCAGATAAGCAAACACACTCTTGTCACCCACATCGGCAGCGGCGGGGATGCCGAATTTGCGCAGGGCCAGCACCAGCAGCAAGAGAGCGGCCGCTCCGAGCAGCGCCAGGCAGAGATCAGCGGGCATCAAGCTGCTCAGGCGGCCCAGCAAGGCCAAGGGCAGCAGCAAGGTCAAACCAATCGCCTCCGCGCGCCGGAAGCAGAAAAACTCCTTGAATCCAATCCCGGCTAAGGCCGCGAACAACGGACCAACCGCAAGGATCCAGAGCGGATGGTTTTGCAGGGTGGTCAGGGCTGCGGAGGGGCTTGCCATCATCAGTAATGCACCCCAGCCAAGGCATCCCAGGAGCCAGAAGAGCTGTAGGGCCCGATGCAGCGGCCGCAGGTAGATGTGAATCCAATGGAGGGCCAGACCAAGGGATGCAGCGAGGGGCAGCACCCACAGCCAGGCCAGCTGTCCGCCCCATTGCCACCACTGCAGCAATCCTGCGCTGAAGGCGATGCCACTGATCAGCAGGGCCACGCGATAGCGCTGCACTTCGCGCCGGTCCGCCTCGGTGATGGTGTAAGTGCCGTAAAAGCCTTCGTATCGGGGATCGGCCTTCTGGAGATCGGCCTCGGTCATGGCAATGCCGGTGAGCTTCCTATCAGTGTGCAGAGATCAGGCCCCGCTGGAATGATGCCGCCTGGATTCAACGGGAACAGGGCGCCGAAGTAGTCAGCACGCCAGGCCTCGCCAGCGCAGGTTTCGGCAACCCCTGGCAGGGCGTAAAACGCTTGACGCCAGCGCCACAGCGCTGGAAACATCCACAACGGTTGGGCGTTGCATCCAAAGAGCGGCGCGTACACCAGCTCCCAGCGGATCAACGTGGGAAACAGGCACACATCCGCGATGGTGGGTTGCACGCCGCAGAGCCAGGGGCCCTGGTGCTGAAGCGCGGCCTCCACCGCGTTGAGAGCTGAGAACAAGGCTGCGCTGGCCTCGTCGTAAGCCTTCTGCGTGCGTGCAAAGCCGCAGCGGTACACCCCGTCATTGACAGCAGGCTGTAGAAGCTGCATCCAGCGTTGAATGCCTGGCGCCAGAGCAGCGGGAGCCAAATCCATGGCTCCTTCTCCCCCTGGCCATTGATTCAGTGTTTCGGTGAGTGCCGCGCTGTCATTTCCCAGGAGTTGGGGCGTGAGTCCAGCCTCTCGTCCTGGATCGATCAGGGCTGGGACGGTGGCTCTGTGATGGGGCGGAGTGCCGCAGTGCCGATACAGCGCCAGCAGGGAGTCACAGTCCAGCCAGGCTGGAACGAGGGACCAGCGTCCGGCGCGGTGGTCGGCAGTGGCCATCAGCAGGGTGAGCGTTCCCTCCAGCCGACGCAGCCGATGCATCAGCCAGGTGCGATGGGCCCAGGGGCAGCTTCTGCCGATCACCAACCGTGGCCGTTGGGCCTCGCAACGGAGTTGCAGCTCCGACTGGTCTGGAATCACCACGTCCATGCGGTCGCTTGCAGGGCGCAGATATCGCCCTTCGGCATCGGCCGGACCAAGCCCCTGCATCAGCTGGCGCCATTGCCACCGCCAGCCCTCTCTGGCCGTGGCAACAACCAGAGGTGGTAGAGCCATTGTTGATCCGCGACGAGTGGTGTCAGTCTGGGTGCGTTGTCAGGTGCTGAATGGTGAGGCCTCGGGTTTTGGTGGTGGCCGGCACCCACGGCAATGAGATCAATGGCCCCTGGTTGCTTGACCAGTGGCGCCAGCATCCGAATTTCGTTGATTCCAAGGGCCTCGACGTCCAACTGGCGATCGGTAATCCAGCGGCTTGCGCGCAGGGCCGGCGTTACCTCGACCGCGATCTCAACCGTTCCTTCCGCTCCGATCTTCTGGAGAGGGCCTCCACCGTTCCCGCTGAAGCGGACCGGGAGATGTTGCAGGCACTGGCATTGCTCCAGCAATTCGGTCCGGAGGGGCAAACGCCCTGCGATTTGGTGGTGGACCTGCACAGCACCACCTCAGCGATGGGCAATTGCCTGGTGGTGTATGGACGCAGGCCCGTGGATTTGGCACTGGCGGCGTTGGTTCAGCACCGACTGGGCCTTCCGATCTATCTGCACGAAGCGGACGCGGCGCAGCAGGGTTTTCTTGCGGAGCGCTGGCCCTGTGGACTGGTGATTGAGGTGGGGCCGGTTCCCCAGAACGTACGCCGCTCCGACATCGTGCTGCAGACACGGCTGGCTCTCGAAGCGCTCATGGCGGCGATCACGTCGGTGCGTGACGGGACTGCTCGCTATCCCGACCAGGTTGTGATTCACCGCCACCTGGGCAGCCTGGACGTGCCGAGACGCCGTTCCGGTGATCCGGATGCCCTGGTGCATCCCAATCTTCAGGGCCGCGATTGGCAACCCTTGAAAGCAGGGGATCCACTTTTTATCAATGCCGAATCAAAAGCTGCTGTTTTTGAGGGTGAGGATGGATTGATTCCAGTGTTTATCAACGAAGCGGCTTATGCCGAGAAGGCCATCGCCTTGAGTTTCACCAAACGAGAGGCTTGGCCTCTTCCCAAGGACTGGAAAGAGGCCTTGGCCAACCTCCTTGGCTGATCTCAGCGGGGAGATCCGTTGTAGATGATGTTGGTCACGCTGCGGCCGTCAGGCGCAACCTGCAGTTCGGTTTCCGTTGTGGGGTCGCTTCCGTTCTCAGGCCAACCCGGTACTCCCCCCAGGAACTTGAAGGTGTAGCCACTGGCATCGTCCTTCACCAGGCACTCTCCACCGCCTGCACTGGTATTGAACATGCACGGCTGGGGCCGATAGACGCCGAGCCCACCATTTTCTGTGACGGCGGTATTTCGGGCCAGATTCAAGGCTCGGATCTGGGAGGCAGGAACAGGAGCCTGCGCCAGCGCGGGTGCGCCGGTAAGGGCGCCTGTGCCCAGGACCAGGGCCAGAGCAGAAACAGTGGAAAGGTTCATGGTCTTTTGAAAACCTCTCCTATGGCACTCACTGAGCGATGGAGTGTCAACAACATTGCGCTGAGACTTGTTCGTCAGCGCAAGGGGCCGTTGTAAGGAACTTCCAAGATCCGATCTCCATCCTTGGACACCAGAACACTGGTTTCAAGCGAGGGACGGGGTGGGGTCTGCTGCTCCCAGCCTGGAGGGCCCCCCTCAAACCGGAAGAGAAAGCCTTCGCTGGTTTTGGATGCAAGACATGAAGTGCCCCCCGTCTCGTACATGCAGCCTGCAGCGCGGTAGGCCCCAAGACCTCCATTGAGAGATTCCGCCCGCATTCGAGCCAGGTTGGCCGCTTTGGTCTGGGCGAACGGCAGGGACTGGTCCGCCCGCACCATCAATCCGGTGCTGAGACCAAGTGTCAACCCGATGAAGAGAGCAAAGCGGCGCATCACGAGCGTGAGTTGATCAACCTCACCTTGAAGGCTCCGCACTGTTGATGCATGACCAACCTGAGCACCAGGCGTGTCTCGGTGTGACTGGGAGCCTTCCTCAGCCACAGGCCCAGGTGCCTTGCTCAAGGGTGCAGGGCAGGTCTGAGCGCTCTCCATTGGCCCAGTAAATGCGCACCCGGTCATCCGCCGTACCGCTGCGGAAGGTGATGGATTTGATTGGGCCGGGGGGGACGCGATCGCCTTCATCTGGCACGGGCGCTGCCGTGTCGAGCCGTTGTTCGAGTCGTTTGAGGCGAGCGTCCAGTTGTTGAATCGCTTGCGCTTGCGAAGGGGCGTCGCTGTTGGTGCGATCCGCTGTTGTCTGGCAAGAGCTGAGAAGCCCGAGGGTGAACAGTGCTAGGCCTCCTGAGGACAAGTGCCTGAACGTGGTTCGCAACCTCAGGGGCATGACCGCTGATTTCAGTTGCTTCAGTTTGGCGGGTCAGTGGCTTTCGGCCAGTCTCTCGCTCCAGTACACAACAGCGCCTTGGGCAACCAGTTCGTTGCGTCTGTGGCGCGCGTGCTTGGTCGGCACGGTCTCCTCGAGACGTTGGCCAGCGATCAGCCAGCGGATCAAGACCACACGCGTCTCCTTAAGACTCACTCTAAGAACCTTAAGCCATTCTTTAGCGGCCGTCGATCCCCAAGGGTCGAGACGGGGCGGAGCTCAACGCTTCTTCACAACGACTTCATAAAGCTCTGGATAACTTCCGCAATGTTGCTTTACACTCTTGGTTGGCAGGGCATCCTGCCCTTCCGTAACCGCTCTTCGGAGCATTCTTTTCCGTTCTCATGACCACCACCATTCAGCAGCGCTCCGGCGCCAATGGCTGGCAGTCCTTCTGCGAGTGGGTCACCTCCACCAACAACCGCCTGTATGTGGGCTGGTTCGGTGTGCTGATGATCCCCACCCTGCTGGCTGCCACCACCTGCTTCATCGTTGCTTTCATCGCAGCGCCCCCCGTCGACATCGACGGCATCCGTGAGCCCGTCGCTGGCTCCCTGATCTACGGCAACAACATCATCTCCGGTGCTGTTGTGCCCTCCTCGAACGCCATCGGCCTTCACTTCTATCCCATCTGGGAAGCTGCTTCTCTCGACGAGTGGCTGTACAACGGCGGTCCTTACCAGCTGGTTGTCTTCCACTTCCTGATCGGCATCTTCTGCTACATGGGTCGCGAGTGGGAACTCTCCTACCGCCTCGGCATGCGCCCCTGGATCTGCGTTGCTTACAGCGCACCCGTGGCTGCTGCCTCCGCCGTGTTCCTGGTGTACCCCTTCGGTCAGGGTTCCTTCTCTGACGGCATGCCCCTCGGCATCTCCGGCACCTTCAACTTCATGCTGGTGTTCCAGGCAGAGCACAACATCCTGATGCACCCCTTCCACATGATGGGCGTCGCAGGTGTGTTCGGTGGCTCCCTGTTCTCCGCCATGCACGGCTCCCTGGTGACCTCCTCCCTGGTGCGTGAAACCACCGAGAGCGAGTCCCAGAACTACGGCTACAAGTTCGGCCAAGAGGAAGAGACCTACAACATCGTGGCTGCCCACGGTTACTTCGGTCGCCTGATCTTCCAATACGCCTCCTTCAACAACAGCCGCAGCCTGCACTTCTTCCTGGCTGCCTGGCCTGTGGTCGGCATCTGGTTCACTGCCCTGGGCGTCAGCACCATGGCTTTCAACCTGAACGGTTTCAACTTCAACCAGTCCATCCTTGATGGTCAGGGCCGCGTCCTGAACACCTGGGCTGATGTGCTGAACCGCGCCAACCTCGGCATGGAAGTGATGCACGAGCGCAACGCTCACAACTTCCCCCTCGACCTGGCTGCTGCTGAGTCCACTCCTGTGGCTCTGCAAGCACCCGCCATCGGCTGAGGCTGAAGTCTCCAAAAGATTCAGCGTCAGTTGAATCGGAAAGCCCCCACCGAAAGGTGGGGGCTTTTTGTTGGTTTATTGGGATTGACGACCTATCCGCGTTGCGTGCGCTGCCACTGGGTACTGCGTCGACGTGCCTCAGCAAAACCAGGCGCAACAATGGTTGTTGGGAGCAGGTCTGGCTGCATCTCAGAGAGTGTGTTGAGGTTCAGTGTTCTCTCTGAGATGCATTGATCGGAAACAGACCAATCCAGCAGTGTGAGCGAGGCCGCTGAAGCGATGTTGCTGCCGAGCAGTCGCCTCGGGCCACTGCCCATGGCACCCAGGCTCAGGAGTCGGAGGCCCAGGGCTTCGGCGGGATACCAGGCATGGTGATGCCCTGAGATAACAAGATCCACCTGTGCCTGGCGCAATTCGGCAGCCAGCGATCCGGCGTCGTGGATGCATTCGCCAGCGCGCGCCCGGCCTTGGCTGAAGGCCGTTAGTGGCAGGTGGCCCACGACAAGACAGAGGTCATCCTTGTGTCGCTGCGGCGCGTTTAAAGCGCGGGAGAGCCATTGCCGCTGTGCACTGCTCACAGTTGCGGATGAGGCATCCATCACAACGAGGAAAAGACCAGGTCCATGCCATGCGTACTGGAATGGAAAATTGATCGCTTCTGTCAGTCCTGGTGACAGCGCATCACGATGCTGGTTCCAGAAGAATGAAGCTTGCTGGCGCTCCCGTGCGTAGATGTAGCGGCCCTGAAACCGCTGGCTTGATGCATCGTGATTTCCGATCGCTGGCAGAAGTGGAATGCCGGCTGTCTGCAGTGGCCGTTGGACAGAGACCTGAAAGCCTTCCCACATCGCTGCGAGCTGGCGGTCGGTGAGCGACGTCTTCTGGCCAGCCACCATGTCACCGGCACAAATCACCAGATCGGGCTTCTGCTGCAACAGAAGGCTCACGCCCCGTTCAACAGTGGAGCCATAGCTGGTGCTGCCGTAGGAGCGGTTGAGATCGCTGATCAGTCCAATCCTGACAGGGTTGTTTTGTGCTTGGGGGGAACTGGACTGCCCTGAAGCGAGAGGTTGCGCAGTCGCCTGCCTCAGCAGGGCCTCCAAGGCCGAAGCCGATGCGGCGGCGGCCATGAGCCGCAGAAAGTCGCGCCGTCCGGGTTGTTTCATCAGCGGACCTTATGCCTGAACGGGGTGATGGTCCGGGCCGCGTCCTGAACACCCGGGTTGATGTGCTCAACCGCGCCAACCTCGACCTGGCTGCTGTTGAGTCCACTCCTGTGGCTCTGGAAGCTCCCGCCATCGGTTGATCGAGAAAGCCTGAGGCTGAAGTCTCCCAAAGATTCAGCGTCAGTTGGATCGGAAAGCCCCCTCCTCGGAGGGAATCGTTTGTTGTGGATTGGCTGTTCCAGGCAGCAGTGCCTCAATCTCCAGGTTGTTCCCCGCTGAGTTGGCGTTTGGTTCGATCGGAGCAATGGATTGTTCCGGCTCAGGTGCAGGCGCCAACTCTGGTTCTGTTGCCGGTGTCTCAGGATTTGGAGCGACTTCAGGACCGACAACATCCACTGCAGTGCGCTGCACGACCAACCGAAAACGACGGTTTTGCCGTCGGTTGATTGCTTTCTGTACCGCCGAGACCTGCTTGAAACTGGGCAGGTCTGGATCCGAAACCCGCACGATGACGCGGATGACCGGCGGATTCTGATTCCAGGCGATATCAACACGCTCCACATCCACAGATTCCCGATCACCGAAGGTCAACGTCTCCCGCGTCAGAAAGCTCTCGATGGTCTCTTGCAGCATGTCCCGGGTGCTGTCCTTCCGGGCTCTGTCCAGGAGATTGAAAAAACTGCTTCCCAGTGGGAGGAGGAGCAGACCGGTGAGGGTGAAGCTCGCAGCGCTGAGGTGACTGCGCCGGAACACCTGTCTGAATTCGGGATCCTTCCAGGCCATCAGCACAAGGCCACCGGTGAGGATGCCCAGCAGGTTGGTGGCAAACAGCAGTCCAGCCCCTGCAGCATCGTTCCACTGTTGCTGTGAAAGCAGCAGTCCCATCACGCACACTGGCGGAACCAGAGCCACGGCAATGGCCGTTCCGGCGAGGGAGCTCACCGCATCGCTGCGCAGCTTGGCGTAGGTGGCGAGGCCACCCGCCACCAGGGCGATACCGAGATCCAGCAGGTTCGGTGTTGTGCGGGTTAGCACTTCAGTGCCGAATCGCGGGAGATCCGCAAGAGCTCCCAGCACCAGAGACAACACCGTGGTGCTCACCACCCCCACCATCAAGGTGCGCAGCGACCGCCCCAGCAGTTGAACCTCTCCAAGCAGAATCGCAAACGCAGCCGCCCGCAGCGGCATGATCCACGGGGCCACCACCATGGCGCCGATCACAACAGCAGCGCTGTTCGCCAGCAGTCCGAGCGTGGCGATCAGGCTCGCCCCCACACTCAACACGATGAAGACCTCGTCGAGGGCTGCATCGTTCATATGACTGCGGTGCAGTCGTTTGAGCATGCGGCTGGAGTCGCTTTCCGAATCCATGAACCGTTTGAATCAATCTCAGCAGCCTGATGGATTCAGGGTGCTGAACAACGGCTCAGGTGCGGAAAGCAACAGACGTTTCAAGCCGATGACCTGACTTGAACAGGCGACCCACGCTTTACGAAAGCGTTGCTCTACCAGCTGAGCTACATCGGCGACCTAAGGAAATTAACATTCAGGACCTCGCGCATTGTCCGTGACATCCGATCAACAGGACGGCAGAGATCTGGATCCGGCCATGCGACAGAGACTCCTCCAGGAGTCACGAACTCCCTGGAGGGGGCTCAGACGTCTCCTCTGGGTCGCTTTGTTCGGTTCCGGCGGGCTCGGGCTCTTCGTGATGGCGTTCCGGCTCAGTGCCGGCAACCCCGTCGTCCCCAGCGACTTGTTGATCCAGATCGGAGCCGTCGTTCTGTTCGGAAGCCTGCTCTGGTTCGATCGGCCCAGAACCGAGCCCTGAGCTTGCGTTCGGGGATGGCCATGTGAGGGTCGGGAGTATGAGCACTCCGAAGCCAAAACTGGTCCGATGGCTGCGCATCTGATCGTCGCTGAGGGGCGTCGTGGCAAGAACGCTCTCGTCGGGACGGGTGAGCAGCCAAACGGCGGAACAGAGCTGTTGCCACTGCCACAGAAGCAGAGAGAGAACCAGGCCTGAGAGCAGCAACCCCGTGAGCCTGCTCCCATCTTTCAGAGGCGAAAGCTCGATCACCAGGAGGGCTGAACGGTCGATCCACCAGAACGCCATCAGCAGAAGAACCATGCCGAACACGGTGGCGCTGCGCAGTGCAATCGAGTCTTGAAGCGCGCTGAGCCGTCGCTGATCAACCTGTCGGGTTGAGAGAGGCTGGCGCACCAGCAGCAATGATCCCCAGTCCACTGGCCGTTGCACCAGCCAGTACCCAGGCGCCACCACCGACAGACTCCACACCAAGAGGCGCTCGAGGGCGGGAGAAGGCCCAAACGTGCTGCCAGACAAGATGAGCCTGAGCAGCTCGAGCTCCAGCGGAATCACGGCCAGGGCCATGAGCTGAAGCCAGAGGAGCGGCTCTCGGCGAGTGATCATCAGGTGGTGAGCTTGCGGCGCTGGGTGACCATCTTGAAGGCTTCGATCCGGTCACCGTCCTGCCAGTTGGCAAAGCGATCCGTGCCGACGCCGCACTCGAATCCAGTCGCCACTTCTTTGACGTCGTCTTTGTTGCGGCGCAGGGAGTCGAGGTCGCCGGCGTAGACGATCTCCTTCCCGCGGTGCACACGAACCTTGCAGTTCCGCTGCAGTTTTCCTGTGGTGACGTAGCAGCCGGCCACAGCGCTCTTGCCGATCGTGAACACGGCACGCACCTCGGCTTCGCCCAGGGCCTCTTCCACGAGCTCCGGTTCCAGCAGGCCTTCCATGGCCAGTTGGATGTCCTCCAGGAGCTTGTAGATCACGTCGTAATCACGCACGTCAACACCGTTGGCATCCGCAGCCTTTCGTGCTCCGGAGGCCATGGAGGTGTTGAAGCCCACAATCACGGCTCCAGAGGCTGCAGCCAGGTCGACATCGGTTTCTGTGATTTCGCCAGGGGCCGAGAGCAGCACTCTCACCTGAACTTCATCCTTCGGTAACTGCTCGAGAGAGCCAAGAATGGCTTCAACCGAGCCCTGGACATCGGCCTTGAGGATCAGATTGAGCTCCTTGAGATCGCCGTCGTTCGCCTGACCGGACATGGCGGTGAGAGAGACACGCCGTGAAGCCATCTGCTGGGCCAACCGGGTCGCCCTGGCATCGGAGGCACGGTCGCCCACCACGGCACGGGCTGACTTTTCATCCGGATAGACCTCAAACTCATCCCCGGCCGTTGGCACTTCGCTGAATCCAAGCGCTTCAACTGCACAGGATGGGCCTGCTTCCTTGAGACGAACGCTGGCGTCGTCGACCATGGCTCGAACCTTGCCGAGCACAGGACCAGCCGCCACCACATCACCCGTGCGCAGTGTTCCGTTCTGAACCAGCAGGGTGGCCACAGGACCCTTGGCCTTGTCGAGGTGTGCCTCAATCACCGTGCCACGGGCCAGGCGATCGGGATTGGCCTGGAGATCCTCAACCTCCGTGACCAGCAGGAGCATCTCAAGCAGTTTGTCGATGTTCTCCGACTTGATGGCACTCACAGGCACCATCACCACATCACCACCCCACTCCTCGGCCAGGAGGTTCTGCTCTGACAGCTCCTGCTTCACCCGATCTGGTGAGGCACCTTCTTTGTCGATCTTGTTGATCGCCACAACGATGGGCACTTCGGCAGCACGGGCGTGGCTGATGGCTTCAAGCGTTTGAGGCCGCACTCCATCGTCGGCTGCCACAACCAGAACCGCCACGTCTGTGACCTTCGTGCCGCGGGCACGCATGGCTGTGAACGCTTCGTGGCCAGGAGTGTCGAGGAAGGTGAGCCTGCGAGGTTCGCCGCTGTGCTCGATCTCCACCTGATAGGCACCAATGTGCTGGGTGATGCCACCGGCTTCGCCCGCTGCCACACGCGCCTTGCGGATTGCGTCGAGCAAGCTGGTTTTGCCGTGATCCACGTGGCCCATGACCGTGACCACGGGAGGGCGGCGGATGAGATGTTCGAGGTCTTGTTCCTCGATCATCTCCACGGTCTTCTTCGCGGCCTCTTCGACGTCGTCCTGAAGCACAGGAACGCCGAACTCCTCAGCCACGGTCTCGATCGTGGGCATATCGAGAGACTGGGTGACCGTGGCGATGATTCCCTTGAAGAAGAGGGATTTGATGATTTCCGAGCTTTCGACACTCAACATGTCGGCCAGCTCCTGAACCGTGAGGTTGTCCTCCGGCACCACGATCATTTCGGGCCTGACCTGCTTGGCTTCACGGGCTGCCCGCAGCTCCATGGCACGCCTCCGCTGGCGCTGGCGCGTGGTTTCCTTGCGGCGCTTGCGCATCGCTGCCACCGGTTTCGGCGCAGCCTTCTGCTGGGATTTCGGCTTGGATGGGCGCGCCAGGCTGGCCGACAGCACCATGTTTTGCTGCTCGCCGGCAAATCCTCCGGTCTGTGCAGCCAGGGAATCGTCGTTCTCCCCGATGATGTGGACTTTTTGACGCTGCTTCTGCGGTGAACGGTTGCGCAGCGCATCCAGCTTGGCGCTGTCATCCCAGTCGGGACGTCCGGGGCGACGTTGCCCTCCAGGCCCAGCTCCGGGCCTGAAGCCTCCAGGACGCCTTGGGGCAGTCGCCGGCGATGGCGGCGTTGCCGTCGGGCGCGAGACCGGCGGAGTTGCTTTTGGACCGTCTCCTCTCGGGGTGACAGGGGTGCCGTCGGGCCGTCTCGGCGGGGGAACACCTGGACGTCCTGATGGTTTCTGGAGCTGCATGAGCTCGCCGGGTGCAACCGGTTTGCGCATGCCAGGGGGCATGGCTGGACGGTTACCGCCCCCTGCGGGGCGTGCTCCCCCTGGAGGACGGCCACCCTCACCTCTGTTGCCGCTGCCATCTCTGCGGATCGGCTTGCCGACGAGTTCGAGCGTGTTGCCACCGGGGCGAGAGGGACGGCCTGCACCTGTCCCGGGCCGCGTGGGCGCTCCAGGACGTTGGGCTCCGGCCGGCCTTTGGGGCATGTTCCGCTGACTCCCTGGCGCACTGGGGCGAGGGCTAACAGCCGGTCTTGGAGAGCCGGGTCCTGCGCCTTGTCGGGTTGGAGGTCCCTCTGGCCGCCTGGGTTGGGGGCGGCCGACCAGTTCGGGCTTGGCAGCGGGGCGCTGCGGCGGGGGGGCCGTCCTGTTGACAGGGGTTTTGGGTTGGGGACGGCTCGGGGGAGCATTCGCCGGCCGTGGGGCATCGTTTGGAGCAGCCCGGCGGATCGGAGCGGTACCGCGAGGTTTCGCTGAAGGAGGGGAGGGTTGCTGGGGAACTGGGCGCGCAGGTGGTGAGGGAGGGCGGCTGACGGTGCGCTCCGGTGCCGTTTTTGGTTTCGGTCTGGGAACCGGTTGCTGCGCCGTTGGTTGCTGGCGCACCACCGGTTTTTGAGGGGCGCTGGTCTGTGTTGCAGAGGCTTTCGGCGCCGCAGGTCTTGAGGGGGCTGCAGGCCGTGCCGGCGGCTGCTGGGGTGATTTCGCTTTGGTCGGCGCTGCCGGTGCGGCAGGGGGGCTGCTGGCCGCGGGCTTGGGTTGCTCGGGGCGTGCCGGAGAGTTGCTGCCGGAACCTGCTTTCTGAACGGAGAGGATCGCCTTGCCTGGCGCAGGCTTGGAGGGGGAGGCTGCAGCGCGGGGTGCGCTTCCGGCCTTCAGAAGGCTGCGGATCTTGCCAGCTTCCGTTTCGCTGATCGAGCTGCTGTGACTCTTGGCCGCAATGGACAGCTTCTCAGCGGCATCCAGCACGTCTTTGTTGTCCAGACCAAGGTCCTTGGACAGCTCATAGATTCTGACTTTGCCGCTGCTGGTCATTCAGGTCTCCGGTCGGTCCGGGCACGGTGTGCCTCGGGGCACCACTCAAGGTGGGGCCAGTGTTCATCTTGCCTCAGCGACTGTCTCCTGATCAGGAACAAGTCGCTGCTTCAACGTCGCCATCACGGTGTCAGGCACCTGGCATCGCAGGGCTTTCTGCAGTCGTTTCCGACGTTGTGCTTCTTCGAGACAGCTCTCCTGAGGACAGAGATAGGCCGAACGGCCCATTCCGTGGTCAAGGAGAACCCCATCCCGATGGTCACGCACAATCCGCCAGAGAAGGCTGCGATCCAGCAGCAGACGGCAGGCGACACAACGTCTCAGGATAGGGCGTTGTGGTTTCACCGGGCCCCGTCCTCTGCGGATTCGCTGGATTCAGGCGTGACTTCGCTGGTGTCGGCGGCCTCACCCTCAGACATCACAACGTCCTCAGCCGTTTCGTCGCCATACTCCTCTTCGTCTTCGGGGAGGGGATAGAGCTCGCGCAGTCGGGCATCTTCCTCGGCTCTGGCGGCCTGTTCGGCAGCAAGCCGCTCTTCAGCTTCTCGCTGAAGCGCCTCTTCTTGCTCCCGTTGGGCAATCAGTTCTGCCACCACGGCGTCCTCTGAAGCTTGGTCGTATTCGCTGGCGTTCTTGATGTCGATTTTCCAGCCCGTCAGACGAGCTGCGAGACGAACGTTTTGGCCTTCGCGTCCAATGGCCAGGCTCAGTTGATCGGGCGGGACCAAAACGTGGGCATGCTGACCGACGGGGTCGACGAGACGCACCACGTCAACCCGGGCCGGACTGAGCGAGTTGGCGATGTACTGACCAGGATCAGACGACCAGCGAATCACGTCGATCTTCTCGCCACGCAGTTCGTTCACAACCTGCTGAATCCTGGAGCCGCGTGCACCGATGCAGGCACCGACGGGATCCACCTCCCGTTCGATGCTGTCCACGGCCACTTTGGTGCGGGGGCCAACGGAGCGGGACGGAGGATTGGCTTCCCTGGCGACGGCCACGATGCGCACGGAGCCTTCCTGGATCTCGGGAACTTCGTTCTCGAACAGATACACCACGAGCCCTGCGTTGGCTCGGCTCACGAACAGCTGGGGACCTCGTCTTGGGACTTCGCTGACCTCCTTCAAAAAGACCTTGAAGGTGGCATTGGCGCGGTAATTGTCGTTAGGGAGCTGATCCCGTCGCGGTAACTCGGCCTCCACTTCCGGACGGCCCAGGCCTGAGCTCACGGCCATGATCACGGATTGGCGTTCAAAGCGGATCACGCGGGCGGTGAGGACGGGATCCTCCAGATCGGCGAACTCCTCTTGGATCATCCGACGTTGCTGGTCCCGCAACTTCTGGGCGAGCACCTGCTTCGTGGTGGCTGCTGCCATCCGCCCGAAGTCTTCTTTTTCCGGGGTGACATCGAGCACAACGGTGTCACCGGATTGGGCGTCATCGGCGACCTGCATCACCTCTGCCAGGGCAATCTGATGATCCTCACTTTCCACTTCATCAACAATGATCTTGCTGGCGAGCACGCGATAACCCTCTTCGTCGAGGTCGAGGGCAACATCGAAATTGCTGAAATACTCCTCATCAAACGGGTCTTCACCCACGCCGAGGTAAAGCGTGCGTCGATAACGCTCATAGCCCTTGAGGAGTGCTTCCCTCAACGCCGCTTCAACCACTTGTGGGGGAAGCTTCTTCTCTTCACTGATGTCTTCGATCAGGTTGCTGAGGCCGGGAAGAAGAACGAGAGCCATCGGGTGGTGAGTGTGAAGAGAACGAAGGGAACGTGCGGTGGGGTGGACTCAGCCGGTAGGACTGATGAGCTGAACAGAAATCACAGAGGCTCTGGCGATGCGTTTAATGCGCCCGCGCACATTGACCTGGACGTGGTCGGCATTGCGTTCGAGCAAGGAGCCCTGTTGCCGTTGCTCCCTGCCTTCGTCATCGCGATAGAGGACTTCAACTGGGTAGCTGCGGAACGTCTGAAAGTCCCGATCGCTCTGGAGCTGTTCCCCGATTCCAGGGCTGCTGATCTCCAGAACATACGCCTCGGTGAGCAGAGCTTGCGACTCGAGCGCTTCACCCATGGGCCCACTGAAGCCTGCGCAATCGTCGAGAGACACATCAGAACCATCAGTGCGACGGATCTGCACCTGCACCGTCATCGGTTGTAGGTGCGTGAGAATCTGGATCTCCACCAGCTCAAAGCCGTGAGCCGCCGCTGTGCTGGCAGCGACAGGAGTGATGTCCGGTAGAAGTGGATGGGGCAAGGGCTCGTCGAGACGGTGACTCGGGCTCAGGCCCGATGGTTGATGCTGTGATCACCCTCCCGGAGAGAGGAACTCACCAGGCCTCTTTCAATGTAAGCGATGGAGGTTCCCCAGGGCCAAGCCCAGACCCTTTCAGCGCGTTGACTAATTGCACCCTTGAACTGAGATTCGGTAGCTGAAGCCTGTGGCTCCTGGATCATTGTTTGCGCCGATTTTGAAATTCACCTGACTCACGGCTTTCCCGGACGGCACAGTGAACGGTCCAAATTGAGCACCGGTGCCCGTTGGGGGCTTCATGGATTCCTGGACGACCCTGAGGTTGCTGCCGTCTGTGAATTTTAGATAGGCCTCGATCGGATAGGCACCCGGGTTGCCATCGGTTGAGTCGGCTGTGAAAAAGAGCTTGAAGGTTTTATAGGGCTGGTTGACAACAAAATCGGTGTTCCAATTTGTTCTCCCGACGGCTTTACCGACCAAGCCCTTGGGACGTTCAACCTTTTTCTTGACGATGTGGGGCTTGGGTCCGTTGCCATTGCCTCCGATTGGCATCAGAAAAGAACAACCGGCGTGAGCTTGCGGTGCCATCGAGAGCGCGCCGGACATGGCTGTGACGCAAAGGGTGATGGCGGCTGTTTTGGGTTGGATGAGCATGGCGGCTGTGGATTGGCGGGGTGGATGTCGTTGCGCGAGTTCTTCAGGGGCTGGAGGCTGTTGCCAGTTCCAATTTGTTGAGCACCACATCAACAGGAATCTGGCTTGAAAAGCGGCATGCGCAGGTTTCGGCCGCATCGAGACTTCCGTGCTCCCAGTATTTGTTGCTGCCGTTTCCGCCTCCACAGAATCCGTAGTACTCACAGGTTTGCCGACAGCGATCGGTTCCGGCCCGCATCTCCTGCAGCAGGCGTTGGAATGCGGCGCCTTCAGTGGCATCCAAGAGCGAGAGATCGCGGATATTGCCCAGATTGAACAATCCATAGCGCTCCGTTTCCACCGAGAGCAGCTCAGGGTCGAAGGTGGAAAAGTTACCGTTCGAGTCCACGCTCAGAATCGCGTAGGGGCGATTCATTTCGTTCTGAAGCAGGCGTTGACCGCCGGCGATCATGCCCATCACTTGATCGAATTCCCGGATTCGCAAAGGAAACCCATCCTGTTGATTGAGAGCCCAGAAACGGGAGAGAAATTCGCGGTAACGACGCTCCTTGACCAGCCCCTGCATCGAGGAGTTGGTATGAACACCCTCCTGCTCCTCCACGTTGAAGCCCAGTGCATGGATCCCCTCATCGCGGAAGAAGGTGTACATGCGATCGGGTTGATCGAGAGCATCCTCTGTAAGCACGGCGATCGCGTGAAAGTCGATGTTGTGCTTCCTGAGGGTGCGGATGCCCTTCAGGGTGTGCCCATGGGATCCCAGGCCGTTGCGGAATCGCCTGTGGCTGTTGTGAATGTCTTCAGGACCGTCGATGCTCACGCCGACGACGATGTTGTTGCGTTGGAAGCACTCACACCAGGCGTCGTTAATCAACGTGGCATTGGTCTGGATGTGCTGTTCAATCACTACCCCCTGGCCCTGAAGATCGGCCGTTTCCCGATGGATGATGGTGCTGGCTTCGTCGTAAAACGCAGTTGGCAGCGTGAGGGGTTCTCCGGCGTGCCAGAGAATCGAAAGGTGGGGGCCCCAAAACGGGCTTTCATACACCCGCTCCAGCAGCAGGGGGAGCTGCTGCTGGAGGTTGAAGATGTTCCGCTTTTGCCGATCTGGCAGATAGCAGTAGCTGCAGTCGAGATTGCAGAGGGAGGTCGACTGGATCACCAGAAGACCAATGGGGCCGTAATCGGATGCGTTCACCAGTTTGCGAACCCACCGCGGTAGCCATTGGCGAAGCCGCCGCCGCCGCCGCCATTCGCAAAGCCCCGGCCACCGTTGCCCCAGGCCCGGCCACCGTTGCCCCAGGCCCGGCCACCGCCGTTGCCCCAGGCCCTGGCGATGGAGTCGGGAGTGGTGCCGGTGATGCCGTTGCTCTCAAGGAGAGCCCAGGCCTTGGTTCCCATCCGTTCAATGCGCTGTTCGAGCGCATTGCCGAGATCAGGCTCGCGATGCACGGCGGCTTTCGAGGACTCGCAGAGAACGGCGCTGGTCGCGAGGACGGCGGCAAGGCTCAGCAGACTGGTTTTGTTCATGGTTCAAAAAGAGGAATGGATGAACGAGGCAGGGTCAGGACTGCTTGTTGAATTCGGCTGCCGTGGACAACACGATCGTGAAGAAGCTGCCGATCTGGTCATCACTCAGGCCCAAGGTGCTGCCACTGCCGATCCAGGAGTTGATCTCCGTGCGCACTTCGTCGTTGTCGTTGACATAGGCCGAGAGCAGACGCCCGATGGCCAGGTTGCTCATGTTCAAGAGCTTGGGTGTGGTTCCAGCCACGACGCAGCCAATGCCGGAGCGTGCATAGGGAAGGGCGGGGACCAACGCTGCTTCGGGAGCGGTTGCTTCTTGGTTGGCCTTCAGCCAGAGACTGTCGCCGCCGAGAATCTTCACTGTTCCGTCCTTCAGGGCGGCAAGCGCTTCGTCGGGGGTGTTGAAGAACTGGAAGGAGGCGTCATCCACGGATGAGGCGAGCACGTTGGCAGCCACGCTGTCTTTCACCACCCCCACCGTCTGCCCATTGAGGCTGTCGGGGGTTCCATCGTTGCCTTTCGGGGCCAGAACCCTCACGCCACCCATGGCGAAGGGAAGGGTGTAAGTGAGGGTGCGTTGGCGCTTCCAGCTGAAGGCCACGCCACAGGCGATATCAGCGGATCCGGAACGGATCTTGTTGAGTCCTTCCTGCGCCGAGCCAACGGCAACGGGTTCAATCTCAATGTCTTTGTCTTTTTTCAGCGGGGAGACATTGAGTTGATCGCGGACGGCCTCGAGAACCACGAACGAAAGGCCGTCGTAGGTGTCACCGTTCTTTTTCACCATCGGCAGGGCATCGCCGATCACAACAGCGCGCAGCTTGCCGGTGTCGAAGACGCTGCTTGTTGATTGTGCTGGGGTTGATCCTGAGGATTGTGATCCTGGTTTGTTATCAGCGTCTTTGTTTTGGCAAGCCACCAGAGCGACGGTGGAAAAGGCGAGCAGGCCAGTGGCGGCTCTCTGGATCAAACGCATGACGAGGCGGTCAGGACGTGACACGCTTACGTCTAGACATTTCGCAGAGAAGCGTCCACACCATCCTCAGAAAACATGCCTGATTGGGATCCGTGCACGCTGAGCGCACTCCTTCAGGTTTCGCTGCTCTCCCCGAGCTGAATCGCGCTGATTTCCTCAAATCCATCACCGGGCATCGACTCTCCGCGCAGACCGGGGTCCTGGTTGATGCACTGCTGCTTCTGTTCGTCGCTTTTGAGGTACTGACAGACCCGCGCCCAGAGTTTGCTGCGAGTGCCGGGTGTCCCTCGGCTGAAGAGCACGCGATCACTGGTTGATCCGTCTCCCTGAATCTCGACCTGGCAAAGCGCGCAGCGTTGAGACCCTGGTTCAGTACTCGTCATGGAAACAGTTCAACGGTGAGGGAAGGTTAGTGCTCTCGTTGGCGGCTGATTCGCGCTGGAGGGATCTCCCTCTCATCGGTAGGGAAAGCCGGTCAATCGGGCCATTTCGTCTGGCGGTGCCGCAACGGGAGTGCCCATGCTGAAGAGGTGATCAGAAAGGGAGTGGGTGCATGTTGATCTCCATTGACGATTCCTTCCGCACTCTCAATGAGCACCTGCAGGATCTGTCTCAGCATCACCGGATTCTGGTGGCGACGGACAACCGCCCTTATGCCCTGGCTCTGGCCAGTTGTTTTGCTCTGCACCACACCGAGCACCCCAGCCGTCTCGTCGGAATTGCCACGACGCAGCAAGAAGCGTTGGCCTGTCTCGATGACGTTCGTGGTCCCCTGTTGGCCTTCGTCAGTGAGCACCTGGAAAGCGGTGATGGGCTAGCGCTTGTGGCTGATCTCAAGCAGCGATCAGTGCCTCAGTCGCCAATCGCCACCGTGTTCACGTTGGAGCAAATCGACTCTCCGAGGCTGAAAGAGGTGATGGCCAGTCCTGCGGATGTGGTGCTGGCCCGCCCCAGTCTTGATCTGATGTCGATCGTGAATGCGGTGGAGTCGATCCTGGCGGGAGTGCGCTTTGTGGATCCTTCGATCCCTTATGCCCTCAGGCAGTACGAACTCAGTGGGATCCACGTTCTGTCGGAGCAGGAGCGCCGGGTTCTTCAGCTGCTCTGCAACGGTTTTACAAATAAGGGGATTGGCGAGGCGCTCTCGATTGCAGAGACCACGGCCAGAGGGCATGTGCAATCCATCATGCGCAAGTTGAACGTGAGGGATCGAACCGCCGCTGCCGTTGAGGGCATTCGGCGTCATTGGGTGGATTAATGAAATCAGAACCAGTTGAATGACTGGCGCGCGACTCGTTTGATAGGTGTGAGATCCTCATCAACTGTGTTTCTTGGGCGCCCTTGAAATCCAAGGACATGGCTGTGATTGCGATCGATTGATGCGTTCGTCGTGCAGAGGTTGCGACTGGATGCTCGTTGAATGCGACCAGATGGTGACATCCATGGCAGAGGGTGCATCTGGATGAGGCCGCAAACCCTTGGATTGCAGGGTTCTTGGGATCTGAGAACGGGGCAACGATGACGGGGCCTTGAGCAACATGAATTCATGGCTCTCATCAAAGTCGGCAATTTTTCTCAGGACATCACCAACTTCGATCCTGCGAATGATCAACTGGATTTCGGCAACATTTCTGTTCACAGCCTGATTCTTGGTCAGGAGCCTGACGGAACGGCCACGATTGTTTACCCATGGCAGCCCAATCAGTTTCAGCGGATTCTTGGTGCCAATGGTCAGGGAATTCAATGGAGTGACCTGAGCGAAGGCAATTTCGCTCCCGTTGGTAATGAGCACCTACGGGGAGATATCGGTGGCGTTTTTTCCTGGGAAAAGGGTATTGGCCCTGCCTTTGATCCTGGTAATCCCGATCGAGAGAGCACGGTTTACATTCGTTCCCATGAACGGGACAGTGTCACGACGATTGAGAATTTTGATCCTGTCACAGACAAGATCAATTTCCTCTATTTTGGGACCAGGGAGCGCCTTTCAGTTGTGAATGAAGGCGCCGACCTGGTGATCAGTTCGGAGCCAATTGGTCAGCGTTTCGTTTTCAAAGGCGTTCAAAAAGAAGAGCTGATCGGCGCCAATCTGGAGTTCCATTTCGATCAGATCCAGGAGGATCTTCTCGACAGAGCGTTCGGCTTCCAGCCTGAGCAGCTTTCCCTGGTGAACCGCACCATGCTCTTCACGCCAGAGGGCGGCCCTACCGATGGTTTTCAAACGCGTGTGGGGGCTTTTGTAACAGCCTCCGGAGAAGCCCCCGGTCAGCCCAGGAGTTTGGAAGAGAGCACGCGTCAGATTCAGGAACGTGCTGAACAGCAACAGGCTTCTGAGCAGACGCCTCAGGAGATGGGCTCCGGTATGCCCATGGACATGGATATGGGCATGGATATGGATATGGACATGGATATGGGCATGGATATGGATATGACGCCTCCCGATCTCACCAAGGTGGTGATGAATCTGCCCGGTGGCTCCAATGTGCACAACAGCTGCCTTCAGCTTGAAGTGGATGGATCCCTTTGGTGGGGTGGCGGTATGGGTGGCAATCTGATTGTCAGGAACCCCATGGGATTTGCCGTTGACGACTGGGAAGTGTCATTTCTCACTCCTCATGATCAGTTTCAGAGTTGGGCTGGTAATGCAACCGTTGAGGATGCCGGAAACGGTCTCAATCGTGTGACATTCACGCCTGCTGATTGGAATGACAGCATTCCTGCCAATGGAGAGATTTCCATCAGCTTCAATGCGCAGGGCGAAGGGATGCCTAATAGCGGTTCACTGACTCGGAGCAATTTCTTCGCTCCCGCCCAGGCGTCGATGACGATGGAGATGGGGATGGACATGGACATGGACATGGACATGGGGATGGAGATGGGAGCGCGAATGGAGATGCCGATGGAGGTCGGGATGGAGATGGGATCGGGAATGGAGATGGAAATGAACATGTCAGCCATGTCCTCCGATGTCGTCACGGGTCAGCTGATGGATGTGGCTAATCCCTTGGCCTCAGAATCGCTCGAGCTGATTGGCAATGATTCTGGCTATGCCATTGCTCGTGGAGACGGGCTCATTGCTCTTGTTCGACGTTCCGGTAAGGCGCTGTCTGATGCCACGTCAGATTGGTGGGACTTTCTTGCGGCGAAGGATGCCTTCGGCGGTGGTTTCAGGGTTCTCGCTGAAGGCGAGGGAGACCGTGATGGTCAATTCCGGGTGTTCCGTTTTGACGAGGAGGGCGAACTATTTGGCCGTGGGCGTTGGATCTCTGAGGAGAAAGCCATTAGCCGCGGTTTAGAAGTGGCCTTCGCTATTGACCTCAATGGCGATGGAGAGCTCACTGACGTTTCGGGCTTCCCCATGCCTGGGATGGTCATGGCCGATCCAGGAATGACTATTTGAGGGCGTTCATCGCCTCGCTCAATGTGCGATCAATCAACCTTCTCCTCCTCGGAGAAGGTTTTTTGTTTGCGGGTGTAATTTTCTGGTTCGTCGTTGTCGACAATCAGCCGCTGATTCAATGCCGCAAGGAATGAGTCATGTTTCAGTTGCGATGGCCTGAGAAAAGCCTGAAGTGTGCCTGAAATGTGAATGGGTTTGTCTGAATCTTTCTGGTAACCCTGCAGATGAAGGGTTCACTTGCAGGCGGCTTTTTGTTCATGATTCCAGGGTATTTGGATTCGTGTTATGGCTTCTGCCGCAGGCAACCTGCTTCTGCAGGCCAGTGGAACCTTGTATTGGGGAGGGATGAGTGGAACGCTCACGATCACCAATCCAACCGACAGTGCGATTGATAACTGGTCGGTGAGTTTTGAAACGCCGCACAGCGACTTCCAGAGCTGGGCTGGCGCAGCGGTGGTTGAGGCCCTCGAGGGTGGCGGCTACAGGGTGACGCTGACCCCTGCGGCCTGGAACAGCACGATCGGTGCCGGCCAGAGCATTGATGTCAGCTTTAACGCTGTCAGTGTTGGCCTGGCGAACAGTGGACCACTCACGGACGCACTGTTCTTTACCGACTCCGGTGTGGACAGTTCGGGGTCTCAATCGGATGGAGAGACGAGTGCTGATGGCAACACCCAATCCCCTGGGGAGAACTCCGATACAGAGAACAGCACCGCGGATGAAGCATCGGTGAGCGATGCACCCGCACGCGTTTTCGCGGTTGATGTGTATTCAGGGGAGGTCACTGACTTCCGTCCTGGTACCGACAGTTTGGACTTTGGTGGTCAGTCTGTTCACAACCTGATTCTCGGCAAAACGGAAGAGGGTTATGTCACCTTCCTGAGCCCTTGGAATGACGCCCAGAAGATGACCCTTGTGGGTGTGACCTACGACATGTTGGATCTTGAGGATTACGGCGTGGTCGGCAACGAGCACCTGCGCCAAGACCTCGGTGGTGTTGTGTCCTGGGAAACGGGCTTTGGCCCTGCTTTTGATGTTGAAAATCCCGATCGAGAGAGGACGACTTACATCCGTTCTCACGAATACGGCAAAGTCGAGACCATTACTGACTTCAATCCTGCTACAGACAAGATCAGCTTTCTCTATTACGGCACGCGCGAGCTTCTTTCTGTTACGCAGGAGGGTGTTGACTTGGTGATTAAGACCGAACCCACCGGGCAGACCTTCATCTTTGAGAACACCAACCTGGGTGACATCCCGAGCGCCAGTCTGGAATTCCATTTCGATCAGATCGTCGAAGACAACCTGGAAATCCCCTTTGATCGCGAGGTTGAGGCGTTGACGCTTAAAGACCGCACCGTTCTGCGGACCCCAGCCGCTCCTGAAGGTGAACAGACCGATGGCTTCCAGACGCAATCCGGTGCTGAGGCGGTGAATGCCCAGCCCCCCCACGACAGCCATTCCACGGGCGAGCACGGATCGATGGAGATGGAGCCCGACATGGACACCGCTTCTGAGATGAACATGGACATGCCCAGCGAACCTGAGCCCTCCGTTGACATTGAATCAAGTTCCTCCGGCTTGGAGGTTTCGGCCACCATCACCGGTGGTTGGTCGGGGACCTTCGCTGGGAATGTCATCGTCACGAACAACACGGCTGAATCGCTCGGCACGGATTGGTCGGTGAGCTTTGTCTCCGATGCACCGTTGAAGAGCGTCAGCAACTTCGAATTCACCAACACCCTCCGTGACGATGGCCGCTACGCCATCACCCTGATGCCTAAGTCTTGGTCAGCACCTTTGGCCGCAGGCGCCGCACAAAGCTCCTACTACCAGGGCTCCGGTGACTTCGCTGATCCGAATCAGGTGTTCGATCTCGCTGCCACCAGCAGTGTGACCCCTGATGTAAATCCCTCTGGTGGCGAGCCTGCGGTCAGTGAGGACAGCCCACCCACAGAGGGCGGTGTGATCGCGGAAGACAGTCCACTGCCTGAAGGCGTCCCCGTCACACAAGGCGTCCCCGTTACAGAAGGCGGCACGGTCACCATCGATTACGAGCGCCCCAACGGCACAACAGACAAACGGGTGGTGACCTATTTCGAGGAGTGGGGCATCTACGGCCGTGACGTCAACTTGTCGGATGTCGATGGTCAGTCGATGACCCACATGAATTACAGCTTCTTTGATGTGAAGGCGGATGGGTCGATCACCTTGTTCGATCCCTACGCCGCCCTGCAGAAACGCTTCTCCCAGTCCGATCAGGTCAGTCGCACCTTCAGCACCAGTGAGTACGCCGCTATGGCACCGGAGCTGCTGGACATCTACGAAAACTCAGGGCGCTACACCACCAGCGAGAGCGGTGACTCGATCACGGTGACCTCGGTTCCCGTGGGTTGGAACGGTGTTGGAGATAACGATGCCGGTAACTTCGAGCAATTGCGTCGCTTCAAGGAACTCAATCCGGAGGTCAACCTTGGTTTCGCTCTTGGCGGTTGGACCCTGTCCGATGAATTCAGCACCGCCTACGCCACCCAGGAAGGACGCGACAAATTTGTTAGCGAAACGGTGCGCATTTTCGAAACCTACGACTTCTTCAACGTGGTCGATTTTGACTGGGAATACCCAGGTGGCGGTGGCAAGGCTGGCAATGCGGTGTCCGCCAGCGATGGTGAAAACTTCGCGTTGGTGCTGCGCGACCTGCGCTCCGCTCTCGATGATCTTTCCGCCGAAACCGGGCGCGACTTTGAGGTGTCGATTGCCACGGCCGGTGGTCAAGAGAAGCTGGCCAACCTCAACCTCGAAGGCATTGACCCCTACGTCGATTTCTACAACGTGATGACCTATGACTTCCACGGTGGCTGGGAGAACGTCACGGGCCATCAGGCTGCGATGACCGGTGATGCCAACAACTACGACATCACGGGTGCTGTGGATGTTTTTGAGAGTGCTGGTGTGGATCTGAGCAAGGTGGTCTTAGGCGCTCCGGCTTACACCCGTGCCTGGGGCAATGTGTCGGATGGAGGAACCTTCGGTTATCAGCAACCTGGTTCGGGTCGTGATGCCGCCGGCTCATTCGAGGCCGGTGTTTACGACTACAAGGATCTGCTCGACGATGTTGTGACGGGCTCTCGAATTCTCTACTGGGATGACGACAACAAGGCCGCATTCCTCTACGACGGGGACGAATGGAGTTCGATGGAAACCACCGCCACCATTGCCGGTAAAGCGGCCTATGTGGACAAAAAGGGACTTGGCGGAATGATGTTCTGGGCCCTCAGCAACGACGCGGAAGGCGACGCCAGCCTGGTGGGAGCCGCTGATGACCTGCTGCGCCAAGGGGCCAGCTATGCCGAGGTGATTGGGCGGGCTCCAGAGTTTGACTTCATCGTCGGTGGTGATGGCCAATTCGGTCTCGACGATTTCCATCTCTTTGCCTGACCAAGCCCCCTAGCGTGAGCGGAGTTGCTCCGCTCATGCCTGTGGGGTTCGATCGGTCACTGATGATCAGATGTGTGTGGTTGCAGGGGCTTGTTGCTGCTCTGCTGTTGATCCTGTTTCAACCGATGCAGGCGCTTGCAGCCCCTGCTGGTTTGCCGGGGCATCACAGCTTCGTTGCCGATGCGGTGCGAGATGTGGCTCCAGCCGTCGTCCGAATCGACACCGAGCGCGTGGTGGAGCGCCAGCCCTTTGACCCCAACTTGATCGATCCGCTGCTGCGAGATCTTCTCGGTGAGCCCGGCTTTGGTTATGGCCCTGAACGCCAACGCGGGCAGGGATCGGGAGTGGTGATCGACAACCAAGGTCTGGTTCTCACCAATGCCCACGTGGTGGAGCAGGTGGAGCAGGTGAACGTCACCCTTGCCAGCGGCGAACAACGCGATGGCGACGTGATCGGCCGTGATCCGATCACCGATCTGGCTTTGGTGCGACTGACAGGCAGCGCCTTGCCGCCTGCCGCACGGCTGGGTGATTCCGAAGCCCTCGAGGTTGGCGACTGGGCCATTGCCCTCGGCACCCCTTACGGCCTGGAGCGAACGGTCACGCTCGGGATCGTCAGCAGTCTGCACCGCAACATCAGCACACTCGGTTTCTCTGACAAGCGTCTCGACCTGATTCAGACCGATGCGGCCATCAACCCCGGCAATTCTGGTGGACCGCTGGTGAATGCTGATGGTCGAGTCATCGGCATCAATACATTGGTGCGCTCTGGTCCTGGGGCAGGCCTGGGGTTCGCCATCCCCATCAACCTGGCTCGCCGGGTGACCGATGAGCTGCAAGCTGCCGGTGAAGTGGTGCACCCCTATCTCGGCGTTCAGCTGATCGCCCTCACCGCCCGCATCGCGCGGGAGCACAACGAGGATCCCAATGCCCTTGTTGCTTTACCGGAACGGGCTGGTGCTCTGGTGCAGTCTGTGCTTCCGGACAGTCCAGCTCAGAGAGCGGGACTGCGCAGGGGTGATCTCGTGATCCAGGCCGGCGAGGTGCCCATCGACGACCCGCAGGATCTGTTGCAGCAGGTGGACCGGGCGGAGATCAACCAGCCCTTGTCGCTGTCGATCATCCGCGGAGAGCAGGATCTTCAGGTTTCCGTCAAACCGGAACCCTTGCCGGGATTGAGCTGAAACCCTTGCTACGGTCTCGCCGATCGCTCACAGACCATGTCGGATCTTCAAAACCAGATGAAGCAGGCCGTTGCTGATGCGGCTGTGCAGCAGTTCCGCGACGGCATGGTGGTTGGTTTGGGGTCAGGCTCCACGGCGGCGCTGATGATCAAGGGTTTGGGTGAACGCCTTGCTGCTGGTCAGCTGAGCGACATCGTTGGGGTGACCACGTCGTTCCAAGGCGAGGTTCTCGCTGCAGAGTTGGGAATTCCCCTGCGCAGTCTCAACGCCGTGGACCGGATTGATCTGGCGATCGATGGTGCCGATGAAGTGGACCCTGCGTTCCAATTGATCAAGGGAGGTGGCGCTTGCCACGTGCAAGAGAAGCTTGTTGCAGCCCGCGCAGACCGTTTCATCGTGGTGGTCGATTCCACCAAGCTTGTGGAGCGCCTGAACCTCGGGTTTTTGCTTCCTGTTGAGGTTCTGCCTGGAGCCTGGGTTCAGATCAGCCAGCAACTGAAAGCGATGGGCGGTGACGCCGAACTGCGCATGGCCACGCGCAAGGCGGGTCCGGTGGTGACCGATCAGGGCAATCTGGTTCTGGATGTGCGATTTGAAGGCGGTATCGCTGACCCCGCGTCGCTCGAGAAAGAGATCAACAACATTCCCGGAGTGCTTGAAAACGGCCTTTTCGTCAATCTGGCCGACGAGGTGCTGGTCGGCCAGATCGATGGTGGTGTTGCCAGCGCGCGCAGCCTCGAGAAGGCCGGTTGAGTTCAGCGAAGGCGAACCTTCACCGAGTTGGCATGGCTGTGCAGTCCTTCACTGCCAGCCAGTTCCACAACGGCGCCACCGGTGGCGTCGAGGGCCTCGCGGCTGAATTCAATCAATGATGTATGCCGCATGAAGGTTTCAACGCTGAGGGCCCCGCTGTAACGGGCTGCGCCGCAGGTGGGCAGGGTGTGATTGGGGCCGGCGAGGTAATCCCCCACCGCTTCCGGGCTCCAGGGCCCGATGAAAATGGCCCCGGCTTGCTGGATGCGGTCCGCCAGCATGCGCGGGCGCTCGACGAGAAGCTCGAGATGTTCGGGGGCAAACCGGTCACTCAGCGCTGCACAGGTTTCGAGGTTGTCGCAGACCACCACAAGCCCCCATTCCTGCAGGGATTGCCGGCAGATGGCTTCCCGCGGGTGCTTCTGCAATTGCTGCTCCAATTCAGCAGGCAGCGCTTCGGCCAGGGAGGGAGCGGTCGTGAGCAGGATCGCAGCCGCCAAAGGATCATGTTCAGCCTGGGCCAACAGATCGGCGGCGACCTGGGTCACGTTGGCTGAGGCATCGGCAATGACCAACACTTCGCTGGGGCCTGCCAGTGAATCAATCCCCACCTGCCCGTAGACGGCCTTCTTGGCCAGGGTCACGTAGATATTTCCCGGGCCGCTGATCACGTCAACGCGAGGGATTGTTTGGGTGCCATAGGCCAGTGCCGCAATCGCTTGAGCCCCGCCGATCCGGTACACCTCGCGCACGCCGGCCAAGTGGGCTGCGGCGAGAACGGTGCGGTTCACGGTTCCGTCGGATCCGCCGGGAGTCACCATCACCAGTCGTTCCACGCCTGCAGCCCGAGCTGGCACAGCGTTCATCAGCACCGTGCTCGGGTAAGAAGCCCGTCCTCCAGGCACGTAGAGGCCGGCGGCCTGAACCGGACGCCAGCGTCGCCCAAGACGCTCACCATGAACCCCTTTGACATCGAGATCCAGAGGCTTTTGGCGCTGGTGGAAGTCCTGGATCCGCCGGTGGGCCAGCTCCAGTGCATCCCTGAGGTTGGCAGGGGTGGCGTCCCAGGCATCCTGTAGGTCAGTGCAGGGCACCTGAAGCGGGTCGGGGACAAATCCGTCGAACTGCTGGGTGAGCGCCATCAAGGCCTGATCCCCGTCCTTTCGCACCTGGTCGAGGATGGAGTCGACGCTGTTCGCGGCCTTTCGCTGGGATTGCCCTGCTGTGCGGGTCGCGATCTGATCCAGTCGCTGTTCCGCAGCGTCAACCGCGTCGATGCGGTGGATCACAGACGCCTCGCTGCTTGGAGGGGGGCTCGATGGGGCGTTCAACGTCTGATCATGCATTTCCACAAGTTAGGCCCGACCGTGACAGGGACGTTGGGAACGCTGAGCTATGGTTATGGATTGTCGATCAGATCAAAGGCTCTGTGGCCAATAACAAGTCCTCAAAGAAGCGCGTCGAGATCGCTGAGCGCAACCGCCTTCAGAACAAGGCGTACAAGTCGTCGATGCGCACGCTGATGAAGCGCTGCTTCAGTGCCTGTGAGGCTTACAACGCCACCCCTGGCGATGAGGCCAAGACCAGCGTGCAAGCCAGCATGAATGCTGCATTCAGCAAAATCGACAAGGCGGTGAAGCGCGGTGTGCTCCACCGCAATGCAGGTGCCCATCAGAAGGCTCGTTTGAGTGTGGCGGTGAAGAAGGCGATCGATCCAGCACCCGCAAGCGCAAGCTGAACTCCAGTTTCAGTTCGGCTTTCGGCAAGATGGGTTCTGAAGGCGCGTTTCAGAACCCGATATGGCAGTCCCCGCTTTAATCGACAGCCACTGTCACATCGTTTTTCGAAATTTCGATGACGACCTTGACGCTGTAGCGGAACGTTGGCGTGACGCAGGCGTTACGTCGCTGTTGCATGCTTGCGTAGAACCGTCGGAGATTCCCGCCATCCGCGCCCTCGCGGATCGATTCCCCGAGATGCGTTATTCAGTGGGAGTTCACCCCCTGGATACGGAGCACTGGTCTGAGGACACTCAAAATGTGTTGCGAGAGGCCGCTGGCGCTGATGAGCGGGTGGTGGCCATCGGCGAACTGGGTCTTGATCTCTTTCGTGACAAGAACCTTGCTGAGCAGTTAGCCATTCTTCGCCCCCAACTCGATCTGGCGGTGGAGCTCAACTTGCCTGTGATCGTGCACTGCCGCGATGCCGCCGAACCCATGCTGGAGGAATTGCGTGCTCGTAAGGCCCGGGGCTGCTGTCCTTCTGGCGTGATGCACTGCTGGGGCGGCACGCCGGAGGAGATGCATCAGTTCCTCGATCTCGGCTTCTACATCAGTTTCAGCGGCACGGTCACCTTCCCGAAGGCCTTGCCCACCCACGACTGCGCCAGGCAAGTGCCTCAAGATCGCTTTCTGGTGGAAACGGATTGCCCCTTCCTGGCGCCGGTCCCGCGTCGGGGGAAGCGCAACGAGCCCGCCTTCGTTGCGGCGGTGGCCTCCCGGGTCGCCGAGCTCAGAGAGCAATCCCTCGAAGACGTGGCCATGAGCAGCACGACCAACGCAAGGGCGCTTTTCAAGCTTCCCTGACCATCAAAAGCGACCTTGGGGCGGAAGTGTAAGATGTTTTATTGGCCTGGCCGGATGCAGTTCTCTGTTCTCTGGCTTCCGAAGCGTCCATTACCGATCGGTGCATTGACGACGTCAGCTGTTCTGACCCGAGTGTTCTGAAACCAGTGTTGCGGTTGTTGTTCCCCCTCGGGGAGCGACTTTGCTGTCTGGTTGCACGCTCCCTCGGTCCGTTCAGTTCTTCCCCTCAGGCCCTTACGTCCACCTTCTGATACTGCAGGTCTCCGCATGAGCAGCAGCGCGATTCAGGTCGCCAAGACCGCCACCTATCTCCCTGATCTGGTGGAGGTGCAGCGGGCCAGTTTCAAGTGGTTCCTGGAGAAGGGCCTGATCGAAGAACTGGAGAGTTTCTCTCCGATCACCGACTACACCGGGAAGCTCGAGCTTCATTTCGTCGGCAGCGAGTACCGGCTCAAGCGTCCCCGTCACGATGTCGAAGAGGCCAAGCGCCGCGATGCCACCTTCGCCTCTCAGATGTATGTGACTTGCCGGCTGGTCAACAAGGAGACCGGTGAGATCAAGGAGCAGGAGGTGTTCATCGGTGAGCTCCCGCTGATGACCGAGCGTGGCACGTTCATCATCAATGGCGCTGAGCGCGTGATCGTGAATCAGATCGTGCGTAGCCCTGGTGTTTATTTCAAAGACGAGCAGGATAAAAACGGGCGCCGTACTTATAACGCGAGCGTGATTCCGAACCGAGGCGCTTGGCTGAAGTTTGAAACAGATAAGAACGATCTGTTGCATGTTCGTGTTGATAAGACTCGGAAGATCAATGCCCACGTGCTGATGCGCGCCATGGGCTTGTCTGATAACGATGTGATCGACAAGCTCCGTCATCCGGAGTACTACAAGAAGTCGATTGAAGCGGCCAACGACGAAGGCATCAGTTCTGAAGACCAAGCCCTCCTGGAGCTTTACAAGAAGCTGCGTCCGGGCGAGCCTCCCTCGGTGAGTGGCGGTCAGCAGCTTCTCCAGACCCGTTTCTTCGATCCCAAGCGCTACGACCTCGGCCGGGTTGGCCGGTACAAGATCAACAAAAAGCTTCGCCTCACGATTCCGGATTCGGTTCGCACGCTGACCCATGAGGATGTTCTCTCCACCCTCGACTATCTGATCAATCTCGAGCTCGATGTGGGCGGTGCCAGCCTCGATGACATCGATCATCTCGGCAACCGTCGCGTGCGCTCCGTTGGCGAACTCCTGCAGAACCAGGTGCGCGTGGGTCTCAATCGGCTCGAGCGCATCATCAAAGAGCGGATGACCGTCGGTGAGACCGATTCCCTCACCCCTGCGCAGCTGGTGAATCCCAAGCCGCTGGTTGCGGCGATCAAGGAATTCTTCGGCTCGAGTCAGTTGAGCCAGTTCATGGATCAAACGAACCCGCTGGCTGAGCTCACGCACAAGCGCCGCATCTCCGCCCTCGGCCCTGGAGGTCTCACCCGGGAAAGAGCTGGCTTCGCCGTGCGCGACATCCACCCTTCTCACTACGGCCGCCTTTGCCCGATCGAAACGCCTGAAGGTCCGAATGCTGGTCTGATCAACTCCCTGGCCACCCATGCCCGGGTGAATGAGTACGGCTTCATCGAAACACCGTTCTGGAAGGTTGAGAACGGTCGCGTTTTGAAGCAGGGTGATCCCATCTATCTCTCCGCTGATCTGGAGGATGAGTGCCGTGTGGCCCCTGGTGATGTCGCCACCGACAGCGATGGGGCGATCCTGGCTGACCTCATCCCTGTTCGCTACCGCCAGGATTTCGAGAAGGTGCCGCCTGAGCAGGTGGATTATGTGCAGCTTTCACCCGTGCAGGTGATTTCCGTTGCTACCTCGCTGATTCCGTTCCTGGAGCACGACGACGCCAACCGTGCCCTGATGGGATCAAACATGCAGCGTCAGGCGGTCCCCCTGCTGCGTCCCGAACGCCCTCTGGTCGGCACGGGTCTGGAAACCCAGGTGGCCCGCGACTCCGGCATGGTCCCCATTTCCCGGGTCAACGGCACCGTGACCTTCGTGGACGCCACCGCGATCGTCGTCCGCGATGAAGAGGGTGTTGATCACTCCCACTACCTGCAGAAATACCAGCGTTCAAATCAGGACACCTGCCTGAACCAGCGCCCGATCGTGCGTCAGGGCGATCCGGTGATTGTTGGTCAGGTTCTGGCTGATGGCTCGGCTTGCGAAGGCGGTGAGATTGCCCTTGGTCAGAATGTGCTGATCGCTTACATGCCTTGGGAGGGATACAACTACGAGGACGCAATCCTCGTGAGTGAGCGTCTGGTCAATGATGATTTGTACACCTCGGTGCACATCGAGAAGTACGAGATTGAGGCCCGACAGACCAAGCTTGGACCGGAAGAGATCACCAGGGAAATTCCCAATGTTGCGGAAGAAAGCCTGGGCAATCTCGATGAGATGGGCATCATCCGCATCGGCGCCTTTGTTGAAAGTGGCGACATCCTGGTTGGCAAGGTCACGCCCAAGGGTGAGTCCGACCAGCCACCTGAGGAAAAGCTGCTCCGAGCGATCTTTGGAGAGAAAGCGCGTGACGTTCGCGATAACTCCTTGCGCGTTCCCAGCACTGAGCGCGGCAGGGTCGTGGATGTGCGCATCTACACCCGTGAGCAAGGTGATGAACTGCCCCCCGGCGCCAACATGGTGGTGAGGGTGTATGTGGCGCAACGCCGCAAGATCCAGGTCGGCGACAAGATGGCCGGCCGTCATGGCAACAAGGGAATCATCAGCCGCATTCTTCCCCGGGAGGACATGCCCTATCTGCCCGATGGCACCCCGGTTGACATCGTGCTGAACCCCCTGGGCGTGCCGAGCCGGATGAACGTGGGTCAGGTCTTCGAGCTGCTGATGGGCTGGGCCGCCGCCAATCTTGATTGCCGCGTGAAGGTGGTGCCGTTTGACGAGATGTATGGGGCTGAAAAGTCGCAGCAGACGGTGGAGACCTTCCTCAAGGAGGCTGCCAAGCAACCCGGTAAGGAATGGATTTACAACCCGGATGATCCCGGCAAGCTTCAACTGATCGATGGCCGCAGCGGCGAGCCCTTCGATCAGCCCGTGGCCGTGGGTTATTCCCACTTCCTCAAGCTGGTCCACCTGGTCGACGACAAGATCCACGCCCGTTCCACCGGTCCTTACTCCTTGGTGACGCAGCAACCCCTGGGCGGTAAGGCTCAGCAGGGTGGCCAGCGTCTCGGAGAGATGGAGGTGTGGGCGCTTGAGGCCTATGGCGCGGCCTACACCCTGCAGGAACTGCTCACGGTCAAGTCCGACGACATGCAGGGACGGAATGAGGCTCTGAACGCCATCGTGAAGGGCAAGCCGATCCCCAGGCCCGGCACACCGGAATCCTTCAAGGTGTTGATGCGCGAACTCCAGTCCCTGGGTCTGGACATCGCTGTGTTCACTGATGAAGGCAAGGAGGTGGATCTCATGCAAGACGTGAATCCGCGTCGCAGCACCCCAAGTCGTCCGACCTATGAATCCCTCGGCGTCGCGGATTACGACGAGGACTGACGGACTGACGAACGATCTGACACAACGCTTCTTCTCCTTTAACCGTCAATGACCAACAGCAATCTCCGCACCGAAAACCACTTCGACTACGTCAAGATCACCCTTGCATCACCTGACCGGGTGATGGAGTGGGGGCAACGCACCCTTCCCAACGGCCAGGTGGTGGGTGAGGTCACCAAGCCCGAAACGATCAATTACCGCACCCTGAAGCCGGAGATGGACGGCTTGTTCTGCGAAAAAATCTTCGGGCCATCCAAAGATTGGGAGTGTCACTGCGGCAAATACAAACGTGTTCGCCACCGCGGCATCGTTTGTGAACGTTGTGGTGTGGAGGTGACCGAGAGCCGCGTGCGTCGTCACCGCATGGGCTTCATCAAGCTCGCGGCCCCCGTGTCCCACGTCTGGTACCTCAAGGGCATCCCCAGCTATGTGGCCATCCTGCTGGATATGCCCCTGCGGGACGTTGAGCAGATCGTTTATTTCAACTGCTATGTGGTGCTGGATCCCGGTGACCACAAGGACCTGAAATACAAGCAGCTTCTCACCGAAGATGAGTGGCTGGAAATCGAAGATGAGATCTACGCCGAAGATTCAGAGATTGAAAATGAGCCCGTTGTGGGCATCGGCGCCGAGGCTCTCAAGCAGTTGCTTGAAGATCTCACCCTCGACGAGGTGGCCGAGCAGCTGCGCGAGGAGATCGCCGGCAGCAAGGGACAGAAGCGGGCGAAGTTGATCAAGCGTCTGCGCGTGATCGACAACTTCATCGCCACCAACGCCCGTCCGGAGTGGATGGTGTTGGACGTGATTCCGGTGATTCCACCCGATCTGCGCCCGATGGTGCAGCTCGACGGTGGTCGTTTCGCAACCTCCGATCTGAATGATCTTTATCGCAGGGTCATCAACCGCAACAACCGTCTGGCCAGGCTCCAGGAAATCCTGGCTCCAGAAATCATCGTCCGCAACGAGAAGCGGATGCTGCAGGAGGCTGTTGACGCTCTGATCGACAACGGTCGCCGTGGTCGCACGGTGGTTGGTGCCAACAATCGCCCTCTGAAGTCCCTCAGCGACATCATCGAAGGCAAGCAAGGTCGTTTCCGGCAGAACCTGCTCGGCAAGCGTGTCGATTACTCCGGCCGATCCGTGATTGTGGTCGGTCCCAAGTTGAAGATGCACCAGTGCGGTCTTCCCAAGGAGATGGCGATCGAGCTCTTCCAGCCGTTCGTGATCCATCGTTTGATCCGTCAGAACATCGTCAACAACATCAAGGCAGCCAAGAAGCTCATTCAGCGTGCTGACGATGAAGTGATGCAGGTGCTGCAGGAAGTGATCGACGGGCACCCGATCATGCTCAACCGCGCGCCCACGCTCCACCGGCTCGGTATCCAGGCCTTCGAACCCAAGCTGGTCGACGGTCGCGCCATTCAGCTTCATCCCCTGGTCTGCCCAGCTTTCAACGCTGACTTCGACGGCGACCAGATGGCTGTGCACGTGCCCCTGGCCATCGAAGCCCAGACCGAGGCACGCATGTTGATGCTGGCCAGCAACAACATCCTCTCTCCTGCGACCGGCGAACCGATCATCACGCCTTCTCAGGACATGGTTCTGGGCGCCTACTACCTCACCGCCCTGCAGCCCGACGTTCAACCGGTTGATTTTGGCGATCGTTCCCGCACCTTCTCAGATCTTGAGGATGTGATTCACGCGTTCGAGGACAAGCGCCTCGGTCTGCACGACTGGGTGTGGGTGCGCTTCAACGGTGAGGTTGAAGACGACGATGAGCGTGAAGAACCCGTGAGCAGTGAAACGCTCTCCGATGGCACCCGGTTTGAGCAGTGGACGTACCGCAGAGACCGCTTTGATGACGATGGCGCGCTGATCAGCCGTTACATCCTCACCACCGTGGGCCGCGTGGTGATGAATCACACGATCATCGACGCGGTGGCAGCCACCTGACGCTCAACTTCGATTCGCTCGTCTTCTCATTCCTCTCCACTCCGCGCTGTCATGACTTCCACTCCTTCCAAGTCCCGCAAGTCTTCCAAGGGATCCAAGGCTGCTAAGGCTGCTGCCTCCGCTCCCGAGACCCGTCCACTGGCCAAAACGCCCCCTCCCTTCCGCAACCGTGTTGTGGACAAGAAGGGGCTGAAGCAGCTGGTGGCTTGGGCTTACAAGCATCACGGCACCGCGGCCACCTCGGCCATGGCCGACCAGCTCAAGGATCTCGGATTTCGTTATGCCACCCAGGCGGCGGTCTCCATCTCCGTGAACGACCTCAAGGTTCCGGAAGCGAAGCAGAACCTCCTGGGACAGGCTGAAGAGCTGATCACTGCCACGGAGGAGTCCTATCGCCTCGGTGTGATTACGGAGGTTGAGCGTCACACCAAGGTGATCGACACCTGGACAGAGACCAATGAGCGTCTGGTTGATGCGGTCAAGAAGAACTTCAACCAGAACGATCCGCTCAATTCCGTGTGGATGATGGCCAACTCCGGCGCCAGGGGAAACATGTCCCAGGTGCGCCAGTTGGTGGGCATGCGCGGCCTGATGGCCAACCCTCAGGGGGAGATCATCGACTTGCCGATCCGTACCAATTTCCGTGAGGGACTCACCGTTACGGAGTACGTGATCTCCTCGTACGGCGCTCGCAAGGGCCTGGTTGATACAGCTCTGCGCACCGCCGACTCCGGCTACCTCACCCGCCGACTCGTGGATGTGGCTCAGGACGTGATCGTCCGTGAGGACGACTGCGGCACCAGCCGCTGCATCCTGGTGAAGGCGGAAGACGGCAAGTACGGCAACCGACTGGTGGGACGTCTCACCGCCGATCAGGTGGTGGGTGCTGATGGAGAGGTGTTGGCTGAGCGCAATACCGAAATCGATCCACCCCTGTCGAAACGCTTCGAGAAAGCCGCTGTTCAAGCGGTGAGCGTGCGTTCACCGCTCACCTGCGAGGCCAATCGTTCCGTTTGCCGCAAGTGCTACGGGTGGGCGCTGGCTCACAACGAGCTGGTGGACCTCGGAGAGGCCGTCGGCATCATTGCTGCTCAGTCCATTGGTGAGCCGGGAACCCAGCTCACCATGCGGACGTTCCACACCGGGGGTGTGTCCACCGCCGAGACCGGCGTGGTGCGCTCAAAGCTGGAAGGAACGGTGGAATTCGGTGCCAAGGCGCGTGTGCGCCCGTACCGCACCCCCCATGGCGTTAACGCTCAGCAGGCAGAGGTTGATTTCAATCTCACGATCCAGCCATCCGGTAAGGGCAAACCCCAGAAGATTGAGATCACCAACGGCTCTCTGCTCTTTGTGGACAACGGTCAGGCCATCGACGCCGATGTCACCGTTGCCCAGATCGCAGCCGGCGCGGTGAAGAAAAGTGTGGAGAAGGCCACCAAGGACGTGATCTGTGACCTGGCCGGTCAGGTCAGCTATGACCCCTCGATCCAGCCCCGGGAGGTCACCGACCGTCAGGGCAACATCACCCACAAGGCTCAGCGACTGGGCCGGATGTGGGTCCTGGCCGGAGATGTGTACAACCTGCCGCCCAATGCGCGTCCGGTGGTGACTGCCGGTGCAACCGTGACGGAGGGCCAGGTGCTCGCCGAGGCGAGCCAGGCCAGCGAGTACGGCGGTGCGATTCGTCTGCGGGAAGCTCTCGGCGATTCCCGTGAGGTGCAGATTGTCACAACCGCCATGACCCTCAGGGATTTCAAACTGCAGGGTGAGTCAACCCATGCTGGAGAGATCTGGAATCTGGAGGCCAAGGACGGCACCCGTTATCGCCTCAACACCATCCCGGGCAGCAAGATCGGCAGTGGCGAAGTGGTTGCGGAACTCAACGACGACCGCTTCCGCACCCAGACCGGTGGACTGGTGCGATTCGCTCCTGGACTGGCGATCAAGAAAGCCCGTTCTGCCAAGAACGGTTACGAGGTGAACAAGGGTGGAACCTTGCTCTGGATTCCCCAGGAGACCCATGAGATCAACAAGGACATCTCTCTGTTGATGATCACGGACGGCCAGTGGATTGAGGCCGGCACCGAGGTGGTCAAGGACATCTTCAGTCAGACCGCTGGCATCGTCACCGTCACCCAGAAGAACGACATCCTTCGCGAGATCATCGTTCGTAGCGGCAGCTTCCATCTCTGCACCGAAAAGAAAGCGCTGGAGCGCTTCCAGGGTGATGGCGTGATGGTCAATCCCGGCGAGCCAATCGCCAAGGGCATCAGTACCGAAACCATGGTGTATGTCCAGACGGTGGAAACACCGGAAGGCAGCGGTCTGCTCCTCCGCCCCGTTGAGGAGTACACGATTCCCAATGAGGCTCAGCTGCCTGATCTGGGTCATGTCAAACAGCCCAATGGACCGCACCTTGGCCTCAAGGCCAGCCAGCGTCTCGCCTTCAAGGACAACGAACTGGTTAAGTCTGTGGAGGGTGTTGAGCTGCTGCGGACGCAGTTGATGCTGGAGACCTTTGACACCACTCCTCAGATGACTGTGGATGTGGAAGCGGTCCCCGACAAGCGGGCCAAGACGATCGAACGTCTTCAGCTGGTGATCCTCGAGAGCATTCTTGTTCGCCGTGACACCATTTCCGACTCCAGTCACGGATCCACCCACACCGAGCTTCAGGTGGAGGATGGTCAGTCGATCAAGGCTGGTGAGGTGATTGCCACCACCCAGATCCTTTGCAAGCAGGAGGGTGTCGCCCAGATGCCTGAGGCCACAGCCGACGAGCCTGTGCGCCGATTGATCGTGGAGCGTCCGGAAGACACCCTCACCATCTCCACCAACTCCCAGCCCGTCGTAACGGTCGGTCAGCGGATCGTGGACGGAGAAGAACTCGCCGCTGGTCAACCCTCCGACTGCTGTGGTGAGGTTGAGAAGGTTGACAGCACGAGCGTCACCCTGCGCCTCGGCCGGCCTTACATGGTCTCGCCGGATTCCTTGCTGCACGTCCGTGACGGTGATCTGGTGCAGCGCGGTGATGGCCTCGCTCTCCTGGTGTTCGAACGCCAGAAGACAGGTGACATCGTTCAGGGTCTGCCCAGGATCGAGGAACTGCTGGAAGCTCGCCGTCCGCGCGAATCAGCGATTCTCTGCAAAAAGCCAGGAACCGTTGAGATCAAGCAAGGTGAAGACGATGAGAACACCACGGTGACGGTGATCGAGGCCGACGACGCTGTCTCCGAGTACCCCATTCTCCTGGGGCGCAACGTGATGGTGAGTGACAGTCAGCAGGTCACGGCCGGTGAGTTGCTGACGGACGGACCCATCAATCCCCACGAGCTGCTGGAGTGTTTCTTCGAGGATCTGCGCAGCCGCAAGCCCTTGATGGACGCGGCGCAGGAAGCCATCGCCAAGCTCCAGCACCGTCTGGTGACCGAGGTTCAGAACGTCTACAAGTCCCAGGGCGTGTCCATCGACGACAAACACATCGAGGTGATTGTGCGTCAGATGACCAGCAAGGTGCGTGTTGAGGATGCGGGGGATACCACCCTGCTGCCCGGTGAGTTGATCGAGCTCCGTCAGGTGGAAGACACCAATCAGGCCATGTCGATCACTGGAGGAGCTCCTGCCGAGTTCACTCCCGTTCTGCTGGGTATCACCAAGGCGTCCCTGAACACCGACAGCTTCATCTCTGCAGCGTCCTTCCAGGAAACCACCCGTGTGCTCACCGAAGCGGCCATCGAAGGCAAGAGCGATTGGCTGCGCGGCCTTAAGGAAAACGTGATCATCGGTCGCCTGATTCCCGCTGGTACCGGGTTCAGCGGCTTTGAGGAGGAGCTCAAGGCTGAAGCCGGTCCGCACCCCGACATCCTTGCCGAGGATCCGGCTGGCTACCGCCGCATGCAAAACCTTCGCCCTGACTACACCGTGGACATGCCTGCTGCACCAGCGGGTGATGCTACGGCGGTCTTAGACGATCCCAGCGATGCCGACATGGAGGCCACCCGCAGTCGCCACGGCATTGAAGCTGGCAGCAACTTCGCAGCTTTTGCCCGTCCTGATGCCGACAATGAGCTGAAGGAGGAGCAAGTGGTGGATGCTGAAGCCGTGGAGGGTCTGCAGGAAGAGGGGCTTCTCAGTGATGAATGATGCGTGCGCCATGAATCGCGATCGTCTTCCCAATCTCCCCAAACTGTCCCTCCAGGTCAGCCCTGCTCATGATTGAACCCACCACGATCCCCGTCCGTCGTCTTCCCCGGTATGGGTTTCACACCCATACCGAACGGCTGAATGGCCGTGCTGCCATGCTCGGGTTCATCGCACTCCTGGCGGTGGAGATCAAGCTCGGCCACGGACTGCTGATCTGGTGATCAGCACTGCGCAGTCCAAAACACTGCTTGGGCTCGGTGCATCCGAGCTTGAACGTTGGGCTGTCTCGCAGGGACAATCCGCCTTCCGGGGCCGACAGCTTCATGATTGGCTTTACGCCAAGGGAGCCTGCGATCTGCAGGACATCACGGTGCTCCCGAAAGCGTGGAGAGCATCCCTTCAAGACAAAGGGGTGATCATCGGACGCTTGAAGGAGCAGGACCGCAAGGTGGCCGGTGATGCCACCACCAAACTTCTCCTGGGAACCGACGACGGCGAAACGCTGGAGACCGTTGGCATCCCCACGGATCAGCGCCTCACTGTCTGTGTGTCAAGCCAGGTGGGATGCCCCATGGCTTGCCGTTTCTGCGCTACCGGCAAAGGGGGGCTGCAACGCTCGCTGTACACCCACGAGATCGTTGCCCAGGTGCTGAGCGTGCGTGAGGTGATGGAGCGCCGACCATCCCATGTGGTGTTCATGGGCATGGGGGAACCGCTGTTGAACATCGAGGCGGTGCTGGATGCCATTCGTTGTCTCAACGATGATCTCGGAATCGGTCAGCGCCGGATCACGGTGAGCACGGTGGGAGTGCCACGCACGTTGCCAAGGCTGGCGGAACTGGCCATGGAGCGGCTCGGTCGCGCTCAGTTCACCCTGGCGGTGAGTTTGCATGCTCCGAATCAGAGCCTCAGGGAAGAGCTGATCCCCACGGCGCATGCCTACCCCTACGACGCGCTGTTGGATGATTGCCGGCACTACCTGGCCATCACCGGCAGGCGGGTGAGCTTCGAATACATCCTGTTGGGTGGCCTCAATGACCACCCAGCCCATGCCGAGGAACTGGCGGATCGGGTGGGTGGTTTCCAGAGTCACGTGAATCTGATCGCCTACAACCCAATCGAGGAAGAGGAATTTCAGCGTCCCACGCGGGATCGCATCGAGGGATTTCGGCGCGTGCTGGAAAGCCGTGGGGTGGCCGTGAGCCTGCGTGCCAGCCGCGGGCTTGATCAGGATGCAGCCTGCGGGCAGCTGAGGCGTTCCCGCCAGAAGTAAGGGAGACTCAGCGGATCACCGTTCGTCCCCATGGCGCGCATTGATTGGTTGATCCTGGTCGCCTATCTGGCCAGCACGCTGGTTCTGGGGCTCTGGCTGGCCAGGCGAAACCGCGACGAAGACGACTATTTCGTGGCCGGTCGCCGGCTCAGCGGCTGGTTGGCCGGTGCGTCCATGGCTGCGACCACCTTTTCCATCGATACCCCGCTCTACGTGGCAGGCATTGTTGGGACGCGGGGACTGGCAGCCAACTGGGAGTGGTGGGGATTCGGTCTCGCGCACGTGGCGATGGCGGTGGTCTTTGCGCCCCTTTGGCGCCGCAGTGGAGTTCTCACCGATGCGGCCTTCACCGAACTGCGCTACGGGGGTGCTGCTGCTGCCTGGTTGCGGGGAATCAAGGCCTTTCTGCTGGCACTCCCTGTGAATTGCATTGGGATCGGCTACGCGTTCCTGGCCATGCGCAAGGTGGTTGGTGCTCTGGGCATCGTCTCCGATCAGCCCGTTCCCGCGGCCGGTGGTGTGTCCGACACGCTTCTCCTTTTGATCATCGTGGCAGCCCTGGTGCTGGCTTACACCGTGGCCGGGGGGCTCTGGGCTGTGGTGATCACGGATTTCATTCAATTGATCCTGGCTTTGCTCGGTGCTGCGGCCGTTGCCTGGGCGGCGGTGCACGCTGCTGGAGGAATGGGGCCCCTCCTGGAGCAACTGGAGGCTTTGGGCCGGCCTGAATTGCTCTCCATCGTTCCCTGGCGCTGGGAGGACAACGGTTTCAACTGGATCGGCGGCGCTGGGATCAGCGTGTCCACCTTCTTGGCCTACTTGACCGTGCAATGGTGGAGTTTCCGCCGCAGTGACGGCGGTGGAGAGTTCATCCAACGCATGCTGGCCACCCGCAATGAGCAGGAGGCACGCCTCGCGGGCTGGGTGTTTCTGGTGGTGAACTACCTCGTGCGCAGCTGGCTCTGGGTGCTCGTTGCCCTGGCGGCGTTGGTGCTGCTTCCCGATCAGGCGGACTGGGAGCTCAGCTATCCGACTCTGGCTGTGCAGTTCCTTCCGCCTGTGGTGCTCGGCCTCGTTGTGGTGTCTCTGGTGGCCGCCTTCATGAGCACGGTGAGTACGTCGGTGAACTGGGGCGCCAGCTACCTGACCCACGACCTGTATCAACGCTTCCTGCGCCCGAACGCCTCCCAGCGGGAGCTCTTGCTGGTGGGTCAGCTGATGAGTGTGATCTTGCTCGTGTTGGGCGTGATCACGGCTTTAATCAGCGACAGCATCGG
The DNA here is from genome assembly GCA_000063505.1 of Synechococcus sp. WH 7803. Lineage (GTDB taxonomy): Bacteria > Cyanobacteriota > Cyanobacteriia > PCC-6307 > Cyanobiaceae > Synechococcus_C. Next base: position 1,878,192 of record CT971583.1, on the reverse strand, counting down.
CACTGTTTTTCGGCTGGTGATCGCCATCGGCACCGGCCCTGGTGTGGTGCTGGTGCTGCGTTGGTTCTGGTGGCGGATCAATGCCGCCGCTGAACTCGCCGCCATGCTCTGCGGCTTCGTGGTGGGTTTACTGACATCGGTCGTTCCCCTTCTGCAGATCGCTGATTACGGCCAGCGCTTGATGGTCACGACTGGGTTGACGGCATTGGTCTGGCTGACGGTGATGCTGCTGACGCCACCGGAATCCCCTGACGTGCTCGAACGCTTCGTGCAAACGGTGCGCCCGCCTGGACCCGGCTGGGACCAGTGGCGTCGTCGCTGGGATGTTCAGGCCGCTGAAACGTTGTCGACACTGCTGGCCCGTTTTCTGTTCAGCTCCGGGATTCTGTTCGGGGCTCTCCTGGGTTCGGGAGCCTTTCTGCTGCACCAGCAGGTGATCGGTTGGATGGGGCTGGTTGTTGCTGCTATCAGTCTGCTGATGCTGCGCAGGACAGGGCGTGCCGTCACGCTGGTCTGAGCGTGGCTTCGGTGCTCTGGCAGTCAGAATGAGCCGAAATGTTCAACGTTGTGGCGTTCTTTCGATCCACCCTGCTGCCCATCCTGATCGTGGCCTTGTTCGCTCTGGCCCTGGTGGCCGTCAGTGCCCGCATCTGGCTTCCCGGGGACATGCTCGCTCCCGCACCCATGAGCTGAGATTACGATCGGCACATGGGTGACGCATTCAGCTCCAAAAAGAATGATGCGATGGCCGATCTGGCGATCGATCCGGATGTGCTCGCCAATGAGCTAGCCGCTGAGCTGGTCGGGGATCCCCTTGATGAGATTGCTCTGGATGACCCAGAGCATGATGCCCTTCTGGCCGCCAGAGCCTGTGATGAAGGACTGGAATGGCTGCAACAGGGCCATGACCAGTGGTTGCAGGGTCTGCGTGTGTTCTGTGAACACAGGGATCCCCGCGCCGTTCCCCTGCTGCTGCCGCTGTTGGAAGAGTTTTGTCCCGTCGTGCGCATGAGCGCGGTGTACGCCCTGGGACGGAATCCTTCAGCGCAGGCGGTTCAGCCCTTGCTCCAGCTGCTCAAGCTGGACAGCAACGCCTATGTGCGCAAGGCCACTGCCTGGAGTCTGGGTAACTACTCGGACGCTCCAGTGCTCAATCCGTTGATCCATGCGCTGCAAACCGATGTGGCATCGGTGCGCCTCTGGGCTTCTGTTTCCCTGGCTGAGGCCGGCAGCACCTCGCCTGCGAAGGCCGATTTGGCAGCGGGGCAGTTGCTTGTGAGCCTTCAGATCGACAGTGAGCCCGTTGTGCGCAGCAATTGCATCTGGGCCCTGTCCCGTTTGCATGACCATCTGGTGAAACCTCGGCAGGATCAGGTGGTTGAGGCGTTTGTCGGCGCACTGCTCCAGGATCGTGAGGCGACGGTTCGCGATGAGGCACGCACCGCACTTGAGCAGCTTGATGATCCCGAGCTTGTGGACCGGTTGAAGACCTTGGTCGATGAGGGACTGCTGCTCTGACTGGGATCGGTTACAGGGCTCTCCGCAGAAGGTCTCTCGCCTCTAGCATTTGTCCAACTTTGTGGTGGTGCATGCCTCAGCGCACAGTGCGATTCCGAATTCGTCCCGACGGTCGCGTCGAGGAAACGGTGGAAGGGATCGCTGGTGACGGCTGTTTGCAGCTCACGGATCGTCTGGAAGCGGCCCTCGGCACCGTTGAACGGCGCGAATCCACATCTGAGGCGTTTGCCACTACCCAAAACCTCCAACAGACCCAGTCCGTCGAGCCCTCCTGATGTCTCACTTCAGCACTGTCAAGACTGAACTTCGTCAGCTCGAGCCCCTCCGCGGCGCTCTTGAAGATCTCGGTTACGCCCCCGACTCAGGGATGCAGACCGTGCGTGGTTATCGCGGCCAGACCGTGGAGGCGGAACTGTCGGTTGCGATCGAGGGCAGTGCTGATTTTGGGTTCCGCTGGAACGCCACCAGCGGCGCTTACGAATTCGTGACCGATCTTGATCTGTGGCGTCAGCCGGTCCCGGTGGAGCGTTTCCTGTCCCAGCTCACACAGCGCTACGCACTGCGTGCTGTGCTCGAAGCCAGTCGTCAGGAGGGCTTTGATCTGGCTCAACAGATCACAACCCAGGACGGCTCGATCGAATTGGTTGTCACCCGCTGGGACGCCTGAGTCGGCTTGCTCCAGCGTGAAGGATCCTGCTGCAGCGGCCTATGCCGCGTCCTCCCTTGATCAGCCCGCTGTGTCGGGATGTGAGCCCGTGCTTGGCGGGGCACTCCGAGAGCGTGCAGTTTGGGTTGATGAGGCCGTGTGCATCGGCTGTCGCTACTGCGCCCACGTGGCCACCAATACCTTCGCAATCGAACCCAACCTGGGCCGCTCCCGTGCCATTCGTCAGGACGGTGACAGCAGTGAACGGATTCAGGAAGCAATCGAAACCTGTCCAGTGGACTGCATTCATTGGGTGCAATTCGATGAGTTACCCGCGCTGAGGCGGCAGCTCGACGCCCAGGAACTGCTCCCCCTCGGGTTGCCATCACCGGCAAGGCCGCGGCGGCAGTTGCCCCGTGCCACGTCTTCGGATTGAGGCGTGTGACCACTCTTCCCACACGCCGCTTTGGACGGACCGAGCTCTCGATGCCGGTTCTCTCCCTCGGAGGAATGCGCTTTCAGCAGAGCTGGAGTGATCTTGAAGCGAAGGCGATCACGGCCCAGTCCCAACAGTTGCTGCAGCGCACCCTCGAACGTGCTGTTGCGCTTGGTTTTCGTCACATCGAAACAGCACGGCATTACGGAAGTTCGGAGCGGCAGCTGGGCTGGGCCATGCCTGACTGTCCTGACCCAGGCCGCATTCTTCAAACCAAAGTTCCGCCTCAACAGGACCCTGCCCTGTTTGAGGCGGAGTTGGAGCTCAGCATGCAGCGGTTGGGTGTGCAGCGCGTGGACCTGCTCGCCATCCATGGCATCAACCGACGCGACCACCTCGTGCAGACGATCAGGCCAGGAGGCTGCCTGGAGGTGGTGCGGCGTTGGCAGCAATCAGGGCGCATCGGCCATGTCGGCTTTTCCACCCATGGGGACACCGATGTGATTGTTGAAGCGATTGAGACCGATGCGTTCGATTACGTGAACCTGCACTGGTACTTCATCCGTCAGGACAATGAGCCGGCGATTGCCGCTGCGCATCGCCACGACATGGGCGTGTTCATCATCAGCCCCACAGACAAAGGTGGCCATCTGCACACACCGGCGCAACGGCTGGTCGCGCTGACCGACCCTCTTCATCCCATCGTCTTCAACGATCTGTTCTGTCTGCGCGATGCGCGTGTTCACACCCTCAGCGTGGGTGCGGCCCGCCCTGAAGATCTCGACCTGCATCTGGAGGCTGTCAGTCGACTGGATCACGCTCAGGCTTTGGTGAGCCCCATCGAGGCCCGTTTGCATCAGGCCGAGTTGGAGGCCCTCGGGGCCGACTGGCTGAACAGTTGGCGGCAGGGGCTTCCCGATTGGCAAACCACCCCCGGGGACATCAATCTGCCCGTGCTGCTCTGGCTTCACAATCTTGTGGAGGCCTGGGGCCTGGATGGCTATGCCCGGGCCCGTTATGGCCTCTTGGGCAGGGCTGGACACTGGTTCCCCGGTGCCAATGCTGACGCCCTTGATCGCGACGTGAGTGAGGAAGAACTTGATGCGGCCCTGGGCGCGAGTCCGTGGCGGACCTCCATCCCCGCGCGACTGCGCGATCTGCGCGAGCGGGTGGGAGGTGACCGTCAGGAGCGGTTGTCGTCAGCCTGAATGCCCAAAGGCTGTTTGCTGGGAATGCCAACGGCACGCGGGTAGAGGTGCGGCGTCGGCTGTTCGGGCATCACCCGGATCACGGTGCGGGGGCCGCGCGCCGATGGCAGCTCACAGCGCTCAATCGCGACCGTTTTCGCTTTCAGCAAGGCAAGAGCAGGATCCAAATCCCGCTGGTCCTCCTGTTGCCAACGCCCTCGATAGAGCAGGGCCTGCCCGTTGGTGTGCAGGAGTGGAACCAGGTATTCGGCCACGACAGGAGCCGAGGCCACGGCCCGGGCCAACGCCAGATCAAATTGGCCTCTGCATCGGGGGTCCTGACCGGTTCGTTCCACCCGTTCCGTGCGGACACTGACCCGATCTGCCATTCCGAGTGAACGGGCCATGGCTGCCACCGCTGCCGTTTTGCGGCTCACAGAATCCACCAGGGTCAGTTCTGCCCCCGGGAGAGCAATGGCGACAGCGAGACCAGGGAATCCGCCGCCCGTGCCGACATCAATGCAACGACGAGGAGTGTCTGCCGTGTCCAGTTCGGGTTTGAGAGGCCAGAGACTATCCAGCACCTGGGTGACCCAGAAGTCTTCCCCCTCCACAAGTCGGGTGAGGTTCACCCGCGTGTTCCAGTCGCGCAGCAACTCCTGGAGAGTGATCAGTTGCTCGCGTTGCCCTGCGTCAGGCGTCCAGCCCAGCCTGGACCAGAGCTCCGGCCCTGGGGCAGCGAACGGCGTTGACTCAGGCATAACGGCCTTCCCCTCTCTCCTTTCTAGAGTGTCTGCGTGCCCGGGGACTCAGCCCACCGCATGCCACCCTCGGTTCAAGATCTCAGCCATTACGAGCGCCTTGGTGTTCCCAAGGGTGCCGATAGCGAAATGTTGCGGCAGGCCTTCCGCAGGCTCAGCAAGGCTGTGCATCCGGATACAACCCGTCTGCCGGCCCAGGATGCCGCCAGACAATTTCGCCTGCTCAGGGAGGCCTATGAGCAATTGGCTGATCCACGCCTGCGACGTCTCTACGACGCGGCCTTAGAGGAGCGGAAGGCCACGCCAGTGGCCGCCATGCAGGCCTCCTTGCCGGTGCCCAGTGCGATCGGCCAGCGTCGACCCCTGTCCGGTGGGGAATGGACGTCATTGCTTCTGCTCGCAGGGGCGTTGTTGCTTTGCCTGCTCTTGGGGGTCGGAGTGGCCTGGAATCGGGGTCTGGCGCTTCAGGTGCAACCGAGTTGGCTGGTGGAAGAGCAGACTCGAATCATTGACGGCAATCCTGGTGGTTTTGATGGCACCGCTTCCTCCGCCAGAAACTCCCCTGAACCAGCACTCATTGCGGGCTCTTGAGGAATGGCTGCAGAGTTTGGGCGCAGGGCGCAGTGACAGTGATCCCTGCGACTGGATCTGGGATCAGCCTGAATGGAGCGCTCGCTTGCGTTTGGCCCAGGAGGACCTGGGCGTGACCTGGACGTCCTGCCAGCCCCTGAAATCCTGCTCATTCCCCTATGGACTGTCCCGGGAGGATGTGGAAGCAGCCCTCAGGCTTGGTCCCTGAGCGCGTCCAATCCGGTTTCGATGGCGTCGTAGCACTGATCCAGCTGAGCATCGCTGATGCACAGCGGAGGAAGGAGATACACCACATCTCCTAAAGGGCGAATCAGCACTCCGTGCTCGCGCACCAGGCTGCGCAGGATTTTGCCTGCGGGATTGAGGTACCCCTCGGCGCTGTCTGTGACCAGGTCGAACGCTGCGATCGTGCCGCACAACCTCGGCCGTTGAACTTTGGGGTGGCGGGCCAGACGTTCCAGGCGGGGCTGATGCCTCTCTTCAAAGCGCTGGTAGTTTTCAGGCTCGGCTTCCAGCAGGTCGAGACTGGCATTAGCGGCGGCACAGCCCAATGGATTGGCCGTGAAGCTGTGGCCATGCCAAAGGGTTCGGGTGGGATCGCTCCCCAGGAATTCCGCGAAGATCGACTCTCGGGCCATCGTGATCCCCATCGGCAGGAATCCGGCGGTTAATCCCTTGGAGAGCGCGACCAGGTCGGGATGGATCCCTGCGCGCTGGGATGCCAGCAGGGTGCCACAGCGACCGAAGCCTGCCAGCACCTCATCGGCGATCAGCAAACTGCCGGCCTGCCGAACCTGCTGTTCCACAGCTTGCAAAAACGCAGGACGGACCATACGCATCCCTCCGGCTCCCTGGACCAGCGGTTCCAGGATCACAGCTGCTGTTGGGGTCTTCAGCGCTTGCTCCAGGGCACTCAAGGCCTCCTGTTCGCGTTGGTCCACCGTGGCGTCGTCCCAGTGCGTGTGCGGCCAGGGCACCCGCGCAACGGGGAACAGAAGCGGATCGAAGGGCTCGCTGAACAGGCTGCGAGCGCCAACGGCCATCGCGCCGAAGGTGTCGCCGTGATAAGCCCCATCAAAAGCGATCAATTGCTGCCGGGGCTCTCCGCGGTTGTGCCACCACTGCACCGCGGTTTTCAGAGCCACTTCCACCGCCGTGGATCCGTTATCTGAGAAGAACACGCGATCGAGATGCGTGTGCTGGGCCAGTCGCTGGGCGAGCCGCTCGGCCTGGGGATGGGTGAATTCCGCAAAGATCACCTGCTCCAGCGTGGCCGCCTGCTCGGCGATGGCTGCCGCCACCACCGGGTGCGCATGGCCGTGCAGCGTGACCCACCAGCTGCTGATCCCATCGATCAAGGGCCCCCCTTCGGCACGGTGGAGCAACGCCCCTTCGCCTCGCACCACCTGCTCGAGTGGCGGTGTGGTGGTGATGGATGTGAAGGGTGGCCAGAGGTTGGGGTGGTGGTTCCGTGACACTGGGCACGCATGACAGCCAGTTGTCATCATGAGCTCTAGTCGGGTTCGTGCATCGATGGCCTTCACAGAAGCCAGCCGCCGTCACGGGCAGTCCCGCTCTCGACGGTTCGTGGAACCCGCGTCCTCCCAGCCCCGATGCCAGCAAGGCAGCGAGGGCTGTCGCAGCATTTTTTTTGAAGGGGGTTGGCCTTCGATCAAGACGCGCCTCGAGATGCGCGGATGGTCGCCCTCCCAGGTGGAGCAGATCCACGAACAGCTGCGCCAGGGGTGGCCTCTGACCATGGCGGTGCGTCACGTTGCGCTGATGCTGGGCCGTTGTCCGATTCGCTCCAGGCCAATGGGTTGATCCTGAGCGACGGTGTTCAGCGGCAAACGTCGCTGTCGCGCTCTCCCTGGGTCGCGATTGGGCCGCAGTTGAACCAGCGCACCAGCTGAACCTCGACATCGGTGAAGAGCACAAGGATGCCCCCACACAGCAGGACGACGGCCACGGTGGCCCAGGTCTGTCGGCTGGTCATCAGTGATCCGGGCGGTGCATCAAGGCCCTGAACTTAAGGCCCAGCTTCTGCTTCTGCCACGCAGCGCTGAGTGTTGCTGCGCTGAGAGGGTCCAGGGGAGGCAGTTCTGCCAGCACCGGAACCCCTCCGAGATCCTCCAGGGTTCGAGGGTTGTCGGCATGCAAGGGGCCATTGAGGATCAGCCCGAGCACGGGAATGCCTCGGCTTGCCAAGGCCTCAAGACTCAGGAGCGTGTGATTGAGCGTGCCCAGTCCGCTGCGGCACACCAAGACCACCGGGAGATTCCAGCGCTGCAGCTGGTCGATCTGTCTCCAGGTGCGGGTGAGCGGCACGTGCAGGCCTCCGGCCGTCTCCACCACCAACGGGGTGGTTCCGCTGGGGGGCAACTGGAGCCGCCGCGGCTCGAGGACCCTGTTCTCAAGCTCCGCCGCCCAATGGGGTGAGACGGCAGCGTGGAAGGCGTAGGTCTCTGGAATCCAGCGGTGTTCCGGTAGCTGCAAAAGATCGATCACCCTCTGACGATCGCCCCCTCCCTCCAGTCCGCTCTGCACTGGCTTCCAGTACATCGCCTCCAGCCCCTGAACCAGCCATGCACTCACGACCGTTTTCCCGACGTCGGTATCTGTGCCGCAGACCACGAGCCGGAGAGGATCAGACCTTGGATTCATCCGCGAATCAGCAGTAATTGGATCACCCAGGTGAGTCTGAGCTGGCCGTCGTTCCGGCGGTCGCTCCAGTTTGTCTGGAGACGACGCCAGTCCCGCAGCGCTAGGGGGGCTTGCGGGCTGGTGCCAGCTCCGATCCGGCGCATCGGTTTGAGCAGGAGCGGCAGGCTCGGTGAGGTCACGGTGTAAGTCACCCGGCGCGTCATGCGCAGTTGCTGGGCCGGGATCGTTTTCAGTAAATCGTCACTGGACGGGAATGGCAGAGCGGTGCAGCGCACCCCGCAGCGCCTGGCGCTTTCCTGCCACTGGGGGAAGCATCCGTCCACCGGGAGAGCAACGGCCAGGAGCCCAGCGGGGGACAACCGCCGAACCCACTGTTGCAGCACGCGTTGTGGGTTCGGCAGCCAGTGCAAGCAGAAGCTCGAGGCCAAGAGGGTTGGCGCTTCACTCCAGACCGGCAGCTCCGCCGCGAGATCCCAGTGCAACACCTCGGCATGGTCAGGATGACCGCTCAGCATCGCCCGACTGCCATCGACGCGCAGCACGCTGCGGCCGGGGTGGAGTTCTTCCAGAGCTTTGGCGAGATGACCGGTTCCGCTCCCTAGATCAACCCAGAGCCCGTCGGAGAGTCCTTCCCGCCGACAGAGTTGCGCCATCCGCCAGGCCACTGAGCGTTGCAGTCGCGTTAAGCGGTCATACCGTTCAGCAGCGCGATCGAATCCGCGCAGAACGCGCTCTTGCCAGGCGGTTGGTTTCACGAGGGCTGCCCGATGTCGTGGCCCAGCCACTGGTCTTGGCCCAGCCACTCTCTGACTTGCGTCAGCAAGTGAGGCACCAGCAGGGCATGGCCCACGTTGGGGAGACACCAGTGCTCGGGAGCGTGCTCAAGCAGGTTGCCGAGTTCTTGGTGCAGGCATCGGCTCGCTTCTGGCGCCACGATGGCGTCGGAGCCCGCCTCCACGATCAGCACGCGGGCGCTGGCGGGCAGCCCTGGTGGCAGCCCCGTGGTGGCGATCAGGCGCTCGAGATCGGCTCGCAGCCGCTCCCGCCCTTCAGTTGTCAGGCCCTGCGTTCCCGGACCCGGTGGCAGCGCGCTGACATCTGTGGGGGCGGCAGCGCGTTGCAGGAATGTGTGCAGCATCGTGGCTTCGCCCGGACCACCGATGGCGCTTCTCATCCCTTCAAGCCCAGCCCGCAGCGCACGGCCCTGCCGTCCTTCAGGAACAAAACGCCCGAAGCTGGCCAGGAAGACAACATCTGTGGCCTGGGCCAGCACGGTGGCCTCCAGCAGGTGCGGTCCAAGGGAGTGGGCGATCACCGCCCGTCGCTGCGGCGCCGCAGGATCGGATTGCTCACTCCAGACAGGCGCGTAAGGACTGCGGCTGCCATAGCCACGTTCTCCACTGATCCAGTGCCATCCATGCGCTTGGAAGGCGCGCTCCCAGGGGGCCCAGACGGCAGCATCCGAGCTCCAGCCATGCATCGCGATGATCTGATTCATGAGCGGAGAGGGCCGGGCCCAAGGGACGTCTCCAAGGCATGCAGGGCCTGATCGGATTGGCCGCGATGCAGCACCAAGCGCAGCCGGGCTGTTCCCTCCGGAACGGTTGGCGGGCGGATGGCAACCGTGAGAACCCCTGCCGCCTCCAGCCGCTGCTGGTACTCCAGGGCTGGCTGATCCTCCCCCACCAGCAGCGGCAGGATCGGCCCAAGTCCGGCAGGGCGGGCCCAGCCCTGGGCTGCCAGGCGATCTCTCCAGCGATGGCATTGTTTCACCAGGTCGGATCCCCAGCAGGGATGCGTGGTCAGAAGGTCCAGAGCGGCTAACGCGGCGGCTGCCAGGGGTGGTGCCAGGGCTGTGGTGTAACGGAAGGCTCCGCTGGTTTGCAGAAGAGCATCGGCCTGCTCTCGATCGCAGGCGAGGAAGGCGCCACCGCTTCCGAAGGCTTTGCCAAAGGTGCCACTGATCAGGGCGATGCCTTCCACGCCCAGGCCGAGCCCTCGTCCCTTATCTCCGAGGACCCCGAGCGCATGGGCTTCATCCAGAAGCAGGCGGGCGCTGTAGGTCTTGCAGAGTGCGGCGAGGGCCGGCACATCCGGGCTGGTGCCCTCCATGCTGAACAGGCTTTCGCTGATCACCACCAGGGCTGCGTCCGGGCGCTGGCTGCGGCACGCCTGCAGTGTCTGGCGCAAGGCGTCGAGATCGTTGTGGGCGAAGCGCTTCAGCTGGGCTCCGCTGGCCTGGACTCCCACCAGCAGTGAATGGTGGATCAAGCGATCGGCCAGCACGGTGGTGTGGCGGTTGGCCAGGGCCAGGACTGCGGCGAGATTGGCTTGAAATCCGCTTGGGAACAGAAACACCCTGTCGCGTTGGAGCCACCGGGCCAGAGCCGTCTCCAGGCGGTCATGGACGGGCCGGCTGCCTGTGACCAGCCTGGATCCACCGGCGCCGACCCCACTGCGCCGCAATTCGTCTTCGGCCGCGGCGATCACTGCCGGATGGCGGCTCAGCCCGAGGTAGTCATTGCTGGCCAGATCCACCAGGGCTGGGCCTGCAACCGTCTCTGCCTCCGACGCCAGCACGGGGTGCAGGCTTGCGCCATCCAGGGATGGTGCCCAGGTGCGCAGTCGTCGGCGGCGGGCGGGGGGGACAGTCATGACCTCCACTTTGGGCCCTGATCGCCCTGCAGAGTGAAGGGGTCGTTGTCACCGCTTCACTGGGAAGCGGTTCAAGGCTTGGAGCGCTTCACTCTTCTCTTCCCGTTGTGGACCCTGCTCGCAGCGTTGCTCTCCCTGCTGCAGCCCGGTTTGTTCTCCTGGGTGGCGGGGCCGGTGATCGTTTGGTCTCTTGCGCTGATCATGCTGGGCATGGGGCTGGGGCTTTCCCCCGCTGATTTCCGCCGGGCCATGCTTCCGCCGCGGGCTGCCCTGATCGGTGTGGGTGCGCAGTTTCTGGTGATGCCCTCCCTTGCTGCCCTGTTGGCCTGGACCCTGCAGTTGGAGCCGCCGCTGGCGGTTGGCTTGATTCTGGTGGGCTGCTGCCCAGGCGGGACAGCGAGCAATGTGGTGGCTTTGATCGCCCGGGCTGATGTGGCGCTTTCGGTGGTGATGACGTCGTTGAGCACCCTGCTGGCCGTAGTGGTGACACCCCTGCTCGCCAGTGCCCTGGCGGGGCGCTACGTGCCGGTGAATGGCTGGACCCTGCTGGTGAATGTGTTGCAGGTGGTGTTGATTCCGGTCACGGTCGGCGTGGTGATCAAGCAGGGGCTGCCCCGATTGGCGGCCAGGGTGCAGCCTGTGATGCCACCGCTGGCGGTGGTCGCGATTGCCTTGATTGTTGCCGGCATTGTTGGCAGTCAGCGTGAGGTGCTGCTGCGCCAGGGAGCAGTGCTGGTGTTAGCCACGGCTCTCCTCCACGGCGGTGGCTTCCTGCTCGGCTTCCTGCTGCCAGCACTCATGGGTGAACCCAGGGCTGTGCGTCGCACCATCAGCATTGAAGTGGGGATGCAGAACTCCGGACTGGCGGTTGTGTTGGCCCGATCCGGTGGCTTTGCGAGTCCGCTCACCGCCCTTCCAGGAGCGATCTCCGCTGTGATGCACTCACTGCTGGGCAGTCTGCTTGCGGCCCTGTGGCGACGGCGTCCCTAGGATCGCGCCATGAAGGATCAGGACCCCCAGGCTGCACGGCCCGCCAGTGAGGGATCTCCTGATCCGGCGCAATTGTTCCCCTTCCAGCTGGATGACTTCCAGCTGGAAGCGATCGATGCCCTCAATCAGGGGCATTCGGTTGTGGTGAGCGCCCCGACGGGATCCGGAAAGACCCTCGTGGGTGAGTACGCCATCTACCGAGCCATCGCCCATGGCCTGAAGGTGTTCTACACCACCCCTCTCAAGGCTCTGTCCAATCAGAAGCTGCGCGATTTCCGCGAGCAGTTCGGGGCCGACAACGTCGGTTTGATGACCGGTGACCTCAGCGTGAACCGTGAGGCCTCAATCGTGGTGATGACCACGGAGATCTTCCGCAACATGCTGTACGCGGAAGCCGATCAGTCCGACGACCCGCTGGCGGGTGTGGAGGCGGTGGTGCTGGATGAGTGTCACTACATGAACGACTCGCAGCGCGGCACGGTTTGGGAAGAGTCGATCATTCACTGCCCACCGCCGGTGCAGCTGGTGGCACTCTCCGCCACGGTTGCCAATGCCGGTCAGCTCACCGACTGGATTGAACGGGTCCATGGCCCCACCCGTCTGGTGGTCAGCGACTTCAGACCCGTCCCCCTCCAGTTCAGTTTTTGCAGCGCCAAGGGCCTGCATCCGTTGCTGAATGACCAAGGCACCGGCCTGCATCCCAACTGCAAGGTGTGGCGCGCTCCCAAGGGGAACAAGCGCAAGGGACGCTCCCAGCGCCCGCCCCAGCCCGAGCCGCCGCCGATCAGTTTTGTGGTCGCTCAGATGGCGGCGCGGGAGATGTTGCCAGCCATCTACTTCATCTTCAGTCGCCGGGGCTGCGACAAAGCCGTGCGCGATCTCGGCGTGCAGTGTCTGGTCAGCGAGTCTGAGCAGGCACGCATTCGTGAGCGCCTCAAGGCCTACACAGAGGCCAATCCGGAGGCGGTGCGTGATGGCTTGCATGCTGATGCGCTCCTGCGGGGGATTGCTGCCCATCACGCCGGCGTGCTGCCGGCGTGGAAGGAGCTGATCGAGGAGTTGTTCCAGCAGGGTTTGGTGAAAGTTGTGTTCGCCACGGAAACCCTGGCGGCGGGGATCAACATGCCTGCGCGCAGCACGGTGATCTCCTCTCTCTCCAAGCGCACGGAGCGGGGCCACAGGCCGCTGATGGCGAGTGAATTCCTGCAGATGGCCGGTCGTGCCGGTCGGCGTGGCCTGGATTCAAAGGGCTATGTGGTGACGGTGCAGAGTCGTTTTGAAGGGGTGCGAGAGGCGGGACAACTGGCCACAAGCCCGTCGGATCCCCTCGTCAGTCAGTTCACACCCAGCTACGGGATGGTGCTCAACCTCTTGCAGCGCCATGATCTGGCCAAGGCTCGTGAGCTGGTTGAACGCAGCTTCGGCCGCTATCTGGCCAGCCTCGATCTTGTTGAGGAAGAGGAAATTCTCCAGCAGCTGCGCCTTCAGCTCGGGCAGTTGCAGGGCACCGCCGGTGATGTGCCCTGGGAAGATTTCGAAGACTATGAAAAGCTGCGTGGCCGCCTGCGCGAAGAGAGGCGTCTGTTGCGCATCCTTCAGCAACAAGCTGAGGAAACCCTGGCCCATGAGCTCACACTGGCGCTGCAGTTTGCCAGCGTCGGCACGCTGGTGAGTCTGAAAGCTCCGCAGCTGCGCGGTGGCGTGACGCCAGCCGTGATCGTGGAGAAATGCGAGGGTCCCGGCCAGTTCCCGCTCCTGCTGTGCCTCACCAGCGACAACGTCTGGCTCATGCTGCCCTGTCAGGCCGTGGTGAGCCTGCATGCGGAATTGAGTTGTCTGCAGGTGGATGGGCTGCAGGCGCCTGAGCTCGGACGTGCTGGAGAGCTTCGCCATGGCGATCAGCACAGTGGTGGGCTCGCTCTTGCTGTGGGTCACATGGCCCAGCGCCATGACATGACCACACCCCAGTACGACCTTGCCGGCGAGGTTCTGAGCCAGATGCAGACCGTCAAGGAGCTCGAGGCTGAGCTGGAAGCCCATCCCGCCCACCGCTGGGGGGATCGCAAGCAGCTCAAGAAGCACCGGCGGCGCATGGAGGAGCTGGAACTGGAAATCACCGAGCGCCAGCAACTGCTCCATCACCGTGCCAACCGACACTGGGATACCTTTCTCTCCTTGATGGAGATTCTTCAGCACTTCGGCGCTCTCGATGACCTCGTGCCGACGGAGATCGGCAGAACCGTGGCGGCTCTGCGCGGTGACAACGAGCTCTGGCTCGGTCTGGCGCTGATGAGTGGTCACCTGGATGATTTGCCACCCGCCGAGCTCGCGGCGGTGTTCGAGGCGATCAGCACCGAAGTGAACCGGCCTGACCTCTGGAGCGGCTTCCCGCCGCCGCCCCGGGCCGAAGAGGCCCTTCATGATCTTTCAGGACTGCGACGGGAACTGCTGCGGGCCCAGGAACGCCATCAGGTTGTGGTCCCTGCTTGGTGGGAGCCTGAACTGATGGGGTTGGTGGAGGCCTGGGCCCGCGGTGTGGCCTGGAATGATCTGATCGCCAACACTTCGCTGGATGAGGGTGATGTGGTTCGGATCATGCGACGCACCATTGATCTGCTGGCGCAGGTTCCCTACTGCGAGGCGATCAGCGAGCAGCTGCGCAGCCATGCCCGTCAGGCGCTGAAAGCGATCAATCGCTTCCCTGTGGCGGAAGCGGATGATTTGCTCAAGGCTGCAGCAGCGGAATCGGAGCCGTTGAATCCTGCAACCGAGAGGGCTGCCTGACCCTTTGATGAAAGGCTCCTAGCCCTGTTGAGCCGCCATGGCTGCAGGGTCGACGACGCGATCGAATTCCTCCGCGCTCACATATCCCAGGTCCAGAGCAGCGCTTTTCAGGTCCAACCCCTGGTCGTGCGCGTACTTGGCAATTCTGCTCGCTTTGTCGTATCCAATCACCGGGGTGAGCGGGGTGACCAGCATCAGGGACTGCTCCACATCCCGTTGGATGCGGGCGCGGTTGGGTTCCATCCCTTCAACCATCGCCACGCGAAAACAGTGACAGGCATCGGTGAGCAGGGTGATGGCCTGCAGCAGGTTGAAGCCGATCAGCGGTTTGTACACATTCATCTGCAGATGGCCACCGGCACCGGCCATGGCCACCGCAGCGTCCAGTCCGATCACCTGGGTGCAGACCATGGCCATCGCTTCGCACTGGGTGGGATTCACCTTGCCCGGCATGATCGAACTTCCTGGCTCATTCTCTGGAAGATGCAGTTCGGCCAGACCGGCCCGCGGACCGCAGGCCAGTAGGCGGATGTCATTGGCAATCTTGAGCAGGCTGACGGCCAGAAGCCGGAGCTGCCCCATGGTGTTCACGAGTCCGTCGTGGCTGGCCATCACGGCGAACTTGTTGGGGGCTGTGGTGAAGGGCAGGCCTGTCAGCTGTTGGAGTTCAGCTGCCGCCTCGACGGAAAAGCCTCTGGGGGCGTTGAGCCCCGTTCCCACCGCCGTGCCTCCCAAGGGCAGAGGCAGGATTTCCTGCAGGCTCGTGTCGATGCGTCGCGCGGCGGTTCCGATTTGGTCTCTCCAGGCGGACGCTTCCTGGCCGAGGGTGAGCGGGACCGCATCCTGGAGGTGGGTGCGACCGATTTTCACGATGGAGCCCCAGGCCTCTGCCTTGATGGCAAAGGCCTCGTTCAGCTGCTGCAGTTCCGGTTGAAGACGGCGACTGATCGCGTCAACGGCTGCCACGTGAATGGCGGCAGGAAAGGCATCGTTGGTGGACTGGGAACGGTTGACGTGGTCATTCGGGTGAATGGGCCGGTGGCTGCCGAGTGCTTCCCCTGCATGCAGCGAGGCCAGATTGCTGATCACCTCGTTGAGGTTCATGTTGGTCTGCGTGCCACTGCCGGTTTGCCAGACCCTGAGTGGAAACTGCGCATCGTGATGCCCTTCGGCGATGGCGGCCGCGGCGTCCACAATCAAGCTGCACTGGTCGCTGCTGATCAGGCCGTGTCGCGCATTCACGATGGCCGCTGCTTGCTTGATGCGAGCGAGTGCGTGAATCAGGGGGGTGGGGACCCGATCCTCGGCAATGGCGAAATTGTTCAGGGAGCGCTGGGTTTGCGCCCCCCAGAGCGCCTGCTCCGGCACCTGCACAGTGCCCATGCTGTCGTGTTCGGTGCGCGTCGCGTTCGTCATGGGTTCGAGGGGGGCCTCAACACAAGGGCAATGATCAGCAGCATTCCGCTGACGCTCACCACCACATAAATCCAGTCTGCGTAGGGGGTCCAGAACATGGGTGCCGTCAGTGCATCAGACGTGCATCAGAGCTTCAGCCGATCCCAGATCACGCCCAGGTTGGCTTGATGCAGCTCCGTGCTGAAGCAGTCTGCGAGTTGTTGGCTGCTCAGTTTTGCCGTGACCTCAGGGTCGCCGGCGAGGTTGGAGCGGAAATCGCCTCCCTCGGTATTCCAGGCGCTGTGGGCGTTCCTCTGCACCACTCGGTAGGCATCCTCCCGGCTCATGCCGGCATCGACGAGGCCAAGCAGGACCCGCTGGCTGAACACCACCCCGCCGTACACATTCATGTTGCGGCGCATGTTGTCCGGGTAGACGCCGAGACCGGCCACCACAGCTGTCATTTCCCTGAGCATGAAATGCAGCGTGACCGAACAGTCCGGAAGCATCATCCGTTCGGTGGAGCTGTGGCTGATGTCCCGTTCATGCCACAGAGCGACATTTTCAAGTGCCGCGACGACATAGCTGCGCAGCACCCTGGCCAGGCCGCTGATGCGCTCACTGCGGATCGGATTGCGTTTGTGGGGCATGGCCGAACTACCTTTTTGGCCCTTGGCGAAGCTTTCTTCCACTTCGAGCACATCGGTGCGCTGGAGATTGCGGATTTCCGTCGCAAAGCGGTCAAGACTCGCTCCCACCAGGGCGAGGGTCTGGATGTAGTCCGCATGGCGATCGCGGGAGATCACCTGGGTGCTGGCTGTGTCGGGGCTCAACCCGAGACGCTCACAGGTCAGACGCTCCACCTCTGGGTCTGTGTTGGCGTAGGTGCCCATGGCTCCACTCACCTGGCCCACGGCGACATCCCGTTCGAGGCGTTCGAGACGCTCAGCGTTGCGCCGGGTTTCTGCCAACCAGCCTGCAAGCTTGAAGCCGAAGGTGATCGGTTCGCCATGGATGGCGTGGGAGCGGCCGATCATCACCGTGTTCTTGTGCGCTGTCGCCAGCTCGGCGATGGCCTGATCGAGGGCCGTCAGTTCCTGTCGCAACAGCGCCACCGAGGCCTTGAGTTGCAGCGCCAAGCCGGTATCCAGCACATCACTGCTGGTCATGCCCACGTGGATGTAGCGCCCGGCATCTCCCACATGCTCATTCACGTTGGTGAGGAACGCGATCACGTCATGGCGCACCTCGGCTTCGATCTCGAGGATCCGCTCCGGCTCGAAGGCCGCCTTGGTGCGGATGTCCTCCATGGCAGGCTCCGGGACGCGCCCTAAGGAGCAGTTGGCTTCACAGGCAGCGACTTCGACATCGAGCCAACTTTGATACTTGGCACGGTCAGTCCAGATCGCGCCCATCTCGGGCAGGGTGTAGCGCTCGATCAAGGGCTCTCAGACGAACGGTCAATCCATGACCATACGGCGACGGGGACGTTCAGGCTGAGCGCAAGCGACGGTGTTCAACCTCCCACTGCACGTGCTGTCCCCATGACTGCTGCCGCACGAGGCAGACGCCACCACGGCATTCGATCACCTGGAAAGGCGGCAGATCATCAGGATGATTGTCGATCGTGACAAAGGTTCCAGGGTGGAGAAGCTCCAGAACGTTGCTGTGGTTGCGGCAGCGGCGATGGGGAGGCTGCTTGGCGGACATGTCCGTGAGGCGGCTCGGCTTGATCCTCCCGGAGATCAATGGGTTCATGGGTGAACCCCATGACTTTGTTCGGATTTCCACTCTGCTTTTATGAAGCTGTGCCCCGAAAACAACGGCTGGATCTGCATCTGCTGACGTTGGGCCTGGCGGCATCCCGTCAACAGGCTCAGCAGCTGATCCGTGCTGGGAAGGTTCGCGATCGCCATGGCCAGCGGCTGGAGAAGCCCGGTTTTGAAGTGACTGAAGACACGGTTGTTCGTGTCGAGCAGCCGCCACGGTTTGTCTCCCGGGGCGGGGAGAAACTTCTCGGCGCGCTTCAGGCGTTCCCCATCGAGGTGGAAGGGCGTGTGTGTGTGGATGGGGGTATCTCCACCGGCGGTTTCACCGATTGCCTGCTGCAGCACGGCGCGACTCGGGTTTATGGCATCGATGTGGGTTACGGCCAGACCGCTTGGAGCCTTCGCACCGATGAACGGGTGGTGCTGAAGGAGCGCACCAATTTGCGACGCCTGACCCCTGAGGAGCTTTTTGCTGAGGGTGATTCCAGGCCCACCTTGGCCGTGGCGGATGTGTCGTTCATTTCTCTGCAGCTTGTGCTTCCCGCTCTATCTGGATTGCTGCAACTGGATCAACAGGGTGAACGCTGCTGTGGGTGTGAAGCTGTGCTGCTGGTGAAGCCTCAATTCGAAGTGGGGCGTGAGCGCGTGGGAAAAGGCGGTGTTGTTCGTGACCCAGCGGCGCACCGCGATGCCATTGCAAGCGTGATTGCTGCAGGCCGAGCTTTGAACTGGAAGGCTCGCGGGTTGGTGGGGTCACCGATCACAGGCCCCGCGGGTAATCACGAATATCTGTTGTGGCTTGGCGGATCAGGTGACTCCTCGGTCACCAGCGAGGTGACCGAGGCCGTGGTGACCGCAACACTCAATTCCTGATGCCAACGTCAGAGAGCAGCACCGTCACGATCGCCGGTGCGGATGCGGACCAAGGTTTCAACGGTTGAGATGAAAATTTTTCCATCGCCGATCTCGCCGGTTTTCGCTGCTTCGGCAATGGCCGTCACGACCGTGTCCACCCGGGCATCGTCGACGACCACTTCCACCTTGAGCTTCTGAAGGAATTCAACGGTGAACTCAGATCCTCGGTAGCGCTCAACCTGGCCTTTCTGCCTGCCGAATCCGCGCACTTCACTCACGGTCATGCCAACGATCCCGGCATTGACCAGGGCAAGTTTCACATCTTCGAGCTTGAACGGACGAATGACGGCTTCGACTTTTTTCATGGAAGGAGCTTCAGGCGGTGAAGGGGTGGTTCAGGACTGATTCAGCGGGAGGGTGAAAGGGTCGGCAGAGGTGCGACTGTCAGACCACCCTTGGTGGCGTCTTGCCAGAGAACCTCGGCGTCTGAACGGGATACGGTGACCCGTCCATCGGCGAGGAGGTCCCAGTGCTGGGACTCGAAGTGGGTCTGGAGCCAGAGAATCCCGTGAATGCTGTTTGGCGTCAATCGATAGGAAAGGCCATCTGCCAGCAATCGGAGATCCATGAAATGGGCTCGAGTGTGTCCCCATTACCGCTGGTACCAGGCCCAGTCGTTGTTCGATTCGCTACCGAATCAGGATTTGGCTTGCTGCTGCCTGTGCTGATAAACGCTGCCGCGATAGTGCAGTTCGACGGTGTTTTGATCAGCGACTTGATGCTGCAGGGGCGCTTCGTAGTGACTGCCGCGGTACGTGTGATCGACCTGCTGACTGCTCAGCCGTTCGTGCTGGGCGGGGTCGTAGGCAATGCCTCTGTAGGTGTGTTGAACAGTGGTCATGGGAGAAGCCTCGAAGGGATGGTGGATGTTCCGATCGCAGATCGGAGCCGCTTCGTGGGAAGGAGCGTTGCTTCGCCGCGCGAGTGGCTACTTCCGGCTGGAAAGGCGACGCATGACCGTCGCCTGAGCCCAACGTTTTGTCCTTCAATGCAGTTGTACCGCAAAAGTGTTGTTCATAGTGAACATTTTGCTGATTTGCTTGGAAGAAAATCGGTGAATACCAGGCTCTGGTGGGCCTGGGCCTCTCCGGTTGGGATTTAGGTTCTTTACAAACCGTTGTCTCTGATGTCAGCCATGAGCGCATCCTCTTCAGAAACGACTCGAACGCCTCTGTATGGCGAGCGAGCGATCGCCGAGGCCGAATTGATCTGTTTCGACAACCCTCGGCCCGGTCGGCCCTATGAGGTGTCCATTGAACTGCCGGAATTCACCTGCCTCTGCCCCTTTTCGGGCTACCCGGATTTCGCTGTTTTGCGTCTTCTTTACCAGCCCGGCCCGCGGGTCGTTGAGCTGAAGGCGATCAAGCTGTATGTGAACGGTTATCGCGATCGCACCATCTCCCATGAAGAGGTTGCCAACCGGATCCTTGATGATCTCGTGTCAGCTTGCGACCCGGTTTGGATGCAGCTTGAGGCCGATTTCCATCCCCGGGGAAATGTTCACACCGTGGTGCGTGTCAGCCATGGGACACGTCAACCCTGTTGATCAGTTCCGGCAGTTCTGCAGCGAAACCCAGCAGGTTGCGATTGCAAAGCCCGCCGATGTGCAAGCGCTGATGCACGGCGTCGCTGATCACCCAGATCTGACGCGTCGCCACCATGCTCAGCGCTCCGCCGAGCAGCGTGATGGCAAATCCGGCATAGACCAGAGGCACTCCGGGGTCACGTTTGAGCAGCAGCCCACTGGCAGGGAGGATGTCGATCACCTTCAGGGGTAAGCCCCTCACCTCTGTTCCTTCGCCTCCGGGGCGGAGATTGGTGATCAGTGCACCGTCCGAGCCGAACACCTGCACTGGACCTTGTTCACTGCTGGTGCTCAGAAAGACGGGTTCACTCCCGTCCGGACGGGTGGGCAGGACCAGTCCCCAGACTTGGTCACCCAGCTCCGGAAATGTGCTGAGGGGAAGCTGCAGCATGGGACTTTTGCCGATCTGCACCGTGACTGCAGCCAAAGACCAGTCGGCCTGATACACCGTCATGCCCTGGTAACGGAGTGGATGGTTCACGCTGATCGTGCGGCGCTCGTCCTCTTGGCCTGGTGGTGAGAGAGTCAGCGTCGATTGGAACTGTTCTGCACGTCCGGCAGGGTCACGCGTGATCGAAAAGTTCTCAAGCGTGAGACTGAGGCGATTGGCGCCTGCTGGATCGAGAAGATCCAGAGACCGTCCTGGAGCTAAAAACCGTTCCAGACGCTGACCGGCGAGTGCTCCCCAGGCCGCTCCGATCAGCAGCAACACCAAGCCCGTGTGCACCAGCAGCGGACCGACCCGTCCCACGACGCCGCGACGCGCGGCCAGGCGATCTTGATGCTGCTTGACCTGCCACCCCCGTGATTTCAGTTCGATGGCAAGGCTGGAAAGAGCACCATCGCTGCTGGCACAGCTGAGGGTTTCCGCCAGGGCCAGCTTGCTCAGTTGACGCGGGCGTGTGTAATCAATCCAACGCATGGCCGCCTGCAAGGCCGGCCATTGCCGGCGCCAACTGCAAAGCATCAGGGCCAGGCCGAGCCAGGCGAGCAGAGCCAGGAACCACACGCTTGAGTAGAGATGATCAAGCTGAAAGGCCAGCATCTGGTCACCATTGATCAACCCGAGCCAGGGATCGGCGTTGAAGCGCTCGAGGTACAGCTCAGGGGCTTCTTGCTGAGGAAGGATCGTCCCCACAGCACTGGCTGCGGCGATGAGCAGAAGCAGCGCGATGGCCAGGCGCAGATCGGAAAGGATCGCGAAGACGCGATTGAGAGTGCGCATCCTTAGACCAACCGAGCCAACAGCGTGAGTGATCCCACCGTGATCAGCACGGCTCCGCTGATGCTCGGGATCCATTGGCTCACAGGACGGAGCGCCATCAATTTCGGCAAGGACGCTGCCATGCTGCCGGCCAACAGCAGCGGCAGAACCTGGCCGATCCCGAAGCTGCTCAGGAACAGAATGCCAATCACAACATTCCCAGTGCTGGCGATCCAAGCGAGCAGAACGGCCAAAACGGGGGTCGTGCAGGGCGAGGCTGCTAACCCAAAGGCCAGGCCTGCGGCCAGGGGGGCCAGCGGTGCTGGCACTCGATTGCTCCAGGCCTTGGGATCAGGGCCCGCCGGCAGGGGAATCCGGATCATCCCCAGAAGATTGAGGCCCATCACGATGGCAAGCACAGCCACCAGCGTTGGGATCAGACCTGGCACTTGTCCGTAAATTCCGCCCAGCAAACCGCTGAGGCTTCCCAGCATGACCAGTGCGGCAACAATGCCAGCGGAAAACGCCAGGCTGCGCTGCCAGGGAGCCTGGCGACCCTCAAAGCCGGCCAGATAAGCAAGGGTGACCGGAAGAAGGGAGAGAGAGCAGGGACCAAGGCTGGTCAGGGCTCCTCCGATCAGAACCACCCCCAAACTGAGGGGACCTGGCTGTTCCAGGGCGTGATTCAGCAGCTGCTCAGCGCTTCGAGCCAGATCGGAAAGCGCTAGATCGAGGAAAGCGATGGTCGTGCCGGTCGGCCGGAAATCACAGACTGCAAGCCTATCGATCAGCGCTTCAATGCCGCCGGAGTTTGCGTTCTGATCTGCGTTGGCCGCGGCCTCCAATGAAGCCTGTGGATTCCAGAGAGCAGCGGATGAGCAGTCCCACGATCATCAGGCTGGACAGCAGCGAGTTGCCTCCATAACTCATCAGGGGCAACGGCAGCCCTGTTGTTGGCATGGCTCCGGAGGCCACGGCAATGTTCATGATGGATTGCCCCACCAACAGTGTGGAACAGCCAATGGCAACAAGGCGCGCCTGATTGCTGCGGCAGCGCAGTGCCACGCGCAGGCCGAGGTAGCCGATCAGCATCAAGAAGAGCAGCAGAAGCAACGAGCCCACCAGCCCGAATTCCTCGGCGTACACCGCAAAAATGAAGTCGGTGCTCTGGATCGGCAGATATTGCAATTTCTGCGTTGAGAGGCCGAATCCCTCTCCGAAGACCCCTCCCGAACCGATCGCCAGAAGACTTTGAATCAGTTGGTAGCCATCACCCTGAGGATCTTTCCAGGGGTTCAGAAAGGAAATCACCCTGAGTCGTTGGTATTCATTGATCAAAATGCTTGCGGTGCCCAGGCAGGCGCCTCCGATCGCCGTGCCGAACAGTTGCACCAGGGGTAAGCCTGCTGAGAAGGCCATCAACCAGATCAATAACCCACTCAGAGCGGCGGTGCTGAGATTGGGTTGCTTAAGGATGAGAAGCACTAACAGCCCAAAACTGCCGAGCCAAAGCAGCTTCTGATCCAGGCCTGTGCGTTTCCAGTGCGCGAAGAGGTTGGCCGCCTGCAACACCACAAACGGTTTCACGAGTTCTGAGGGCTGGATCTGGATTGGTCCGATCACGAGCCAGCGACTGGCTCCGTTCACCGTGGTTCCCATCACCAATGTGGCGGCAACAAGCAGGCAGCCAATCCAGAGGGCGGGGCCAGCCATCTTCAGCCAACGCCTCAGGTTGATGGATGCTGTGAACGCCATCAAGCTCCAGCTCGCAGCCATCCACACCAATTGGCGCTTGAGATAAAAAGCACCTTCCCCTTGCTCTCGGGCTGCAACCCACCAGCTGGCAGAGGCCAGCACCAGCAAACCCGCAAGACTCCAGATCGCTGTGAGCGTGAGCAACAGGCGTGCTTCCGCAGGCCACAACGACCAGTCGAGGGGGAGGTGACGGTCCCAGAACGCCTTCTGCTCTTTTTCAGGATGCGTCCGAGTCCTCACGGTGTCCGACCGTGAGGACCGACTCCTCCTGGACATCACGGACGGGCTGCTCAAGAGTCAAGAAAGGAATAAGTGTATTGAGCCGTCTTCAACACGATTTGCCAAGGGACAGGTCATAAAAAAACCCGGCCTTTGGCCGGGTTCGCAAGGGTTTGAGCTGATGTCAGTTACCGACATTCACCTGGCGTGAGCCAGTGCAGAGTTCAACCTTGATGATTCGTCCACCCTGTTTCTGGATTCTCTGTTGTTCAGCGAACCAGCTGTCGTAGGGAACCCACTTGGTGAAGAAGGTGTTCTGCAATTCGCGCTGGGTCCGAACTTTTTCAGGGCTCGGAATGCAGGCGGTGACTTTGAACAACCGCATGGGCCTCAGTTGCCGAGACCGGAACAGATGTAGTCGAAGTAGACACCCATCTCCTTGCCTGCATCGGGACCAACGAGGGAAGCGGTGACTTCTTTCATGGCCTGAATGGCCTGAACAGTGGCTCCGATGGGCACGCCGAGGGAGTTGTAGGTCTCCTTCAGACCGTTCAGCACCCGCTCGTCGAGGATGGAGGTATCACCGGCCAGCATGGCGTAGGTGGAATAACGCAGGTAGTAATCCAAATCGCGGATGCAGGCTGCATAGCGACGGGTGGTGTACATGTTGCCGCCCGGACGGGTGATGTCCGAATACAGCAGGGCCTTCGCCACAGCATCACGAATGATCGAGGACGCATTGGCGCTGATGGTGGCAGCAGCTTTAACGCGCAGCTCACCGCTGGCGAAATAGCCCTCGAGGCTGCTCATGGACGTCGTGTCCAGGTAAAGACCCTGGACATCCGACTTGTTGATGACGTTGGTGATCGCGTCTTGCATGGATCAGGAGTGACGGAAAGGGGCGTGAAGTCCGGTGATTCAGGCGAGGGCGCCGACCACGTAATCGAAGTAGAAGCCTGCCTCTTCGGCGTCGGCGCCACTGAGGATGCTCATGGCGACGGTCTTCATTTCACGGACCGCTTCAGCCATGGCTTCAAGGGGAGTACCCAGGGAGCGATAAAGCTCGCGAGCGCCGATGACTCCGATTTCTTCAATCGGGGTCACGTCACCTGCGACGACCCCGTAAGTGACGAGGCGCAGGTAGTAATCCATGTCACGAAGACAGGTTGCGGTCATTTCCTCGCCGTAGGCGTTGCCGCCGGGGGAGATCACATCAGGACGCTTCTGAAACAGCTGGCCGCCAGCTGTCTTGACGATGCGCTCACGGCTCTCGCTGAGAACCTGAGCGACGCGCAGACGTCGCTGGCCGCCGCCGACGAAAGCCTTGATCTGGTCCAGTTCTCCTGGACTGAGATAGCGGGCTTCGGCGTCCGCGTTGATGATCGAGTTGGAGACGATGCTCATGCAGTTCTACCTCGAAGCAAGCGGCCGCCCGTAGGAGACCGATATCCGGTGTGTGGTGGTGGTGATCTCGACGGAGATCGGACAGCAGCTTAAGGGCCGCAGGTGCTCAGATCGTGGAGATTCGAGCTCGAAGGCCTTCAGATGTTGTATCTGTTGACCTTCGGGGATGCCGTCGGGCTTCACCAGAGACGGTGAGGCCGATCACCAATGATTCTCAGCCAACTGCTAGGGAGGGTTTGGTGCTGGTAACAGATCTTCATTCCTGGGTTAGGTGTTTGATAACCAGGCATAAAAAAGCCAGCGATTTACATACGCTGGCTCTGCAAATTGCGAGTTGTTGTAATCGGTAATTAGGCGTGATGCGCCAGCATTAGGAGTGCTTACAACGGTTGGCTGGTTGGAGGCGTGAGTCCGGCATTGCCGCTGTAGAGGGATGCTGTGCGGGTGAGGGTTGGTTGGGTGACGCCTGGCTGTGAACTCAAGCCTTGAAGCCCAGGAACCTCAGACGACTCGAATCCGAGTTTGGAGCGAAGATCCAGCAACTCCTGAACAGCTGCACATTGCCCTGATTCTGCTCTCACGATCAGGAAGCGACTCGTTTCTGCCGGAGTGGATGCCCGTCCAACAAGCGCCATTGCCGCTGCGGTGGCAGCGCGTAGGGGCGCCATTTTGGACAGTCTTTCCATAAAGGCTTCACTGGTGGCGACAGCTGCCACGAATCCTTCGAGATCGATTTGGCCATCGCGCAGTCGGGATTCGCTCGTGATCAGGCGTTCGCTTTCCAGAGGCACGCGGTTGAGAAGCTGCCGATAGGTGGCGTCAGCCACTTCTCTCAGTTCTGATTCACTTGGATTGACAGGGAGGGAGAGCTTGGCGGGCAGTCCGGTGCGCCGCTGGAAGCCCAGCGCGTTCCCTACTTGCAAAGCCGCTGTGAGCCCAGTCTTCCCCTGATCCTGTTGGATCGTTCGGGTGAAGCGTGAGTCGAGCGTGCGACTCCACGAGTTGGCCGTGTCTTGCGCCGAGCCTGGTGACGTTGAGCTTCGCTGTGGGCGGCGACGCATCAGTGGCGACCAATTGGACGCTGGCATGGAGCTCAAATCAGCGCGCCACTGACCAGCAGCGGTTTGCGTTTGACCCGTCAGGTTCCGGGTTGTGACATCGCTCGTGGTGCGCAGGCGGTCGTTCCGAACAGAGTCGGGACGACGACCCATGGCCAGGTCAACGACGGCGGTGACATCGATGGGACGTCGCAGGGCAGGAGCCCGGCGTGTGTTCAGATCTGCCGGAGTGATGAATCGCTCATAAGGAACGGTGTCCTCACCAAAGCAATCCTTGTAGTCCTGACCGTCGATCAGTGCATCAACGAGACCGTAAAAGCCTCGGCGGGCGGCAGTATCGAACAGTGCATCAATCTCCCAACGACCAAACGTGGGTCGCCCAAGCAGTCTGCGATGCATCACTTCGATCGCCTTCGTGATGTACAAGCCTTCCCAATAGCGACGGCGAAACGCATTGGAGCGTGCCACCGAACGCACAAAGTCGCGCAGGCTGATGTCTCCGTTCTCGAGTCGTGCTTCTTCAGAGCTGAGTCGCTCTCCTGCGTAGCCGGCTGTTCCGAGAACCTGTACATAGACCGCTTTGATCACAGCCTGGGTGGACGATTCGGTGTTGCGAATGCTGGGCTGGCCGCCTCGGCGGGGTCTGGCGGCTCCACCGGTTGCGATCTGCTGAAGACGCAGCACTCTTGGGCCGACCTTGCGGGGACGACTTCCGCGGAACTGAGGACTGTCCATCTGCCCGGGCTGGGCCATGCCATTGCTGACCAGCAGGCGGCGGGTGTCGTAGCCGAAGGGAGCCGGTCGTGTCGCGACTGATGCTGTCGACGAGGGGAAGATCGCGCCGTATTGGTTGCCGACGGGATCATTGCCACCGCCGTAAACATGCTGATCGCCGAACGGCTGGCGGTAGGACGCGTAGAGCGTGACGTATTGCGGAGCGCCTTCGAATGGTGCGCTGAACCTGAACAAACGCCGATTGGAGCCCCAGCCGGCACTTTCCTGGGCTTCTTCTCCGAGATCGCGCAGGTAGGGAACGGTCTCCTCCCCAAAGGTTTGGGCGTACTCACTGCTGTTAACGAGCACATCAACCAATCCGTTGAGACCCTGCTCGCTCACGATCGAGAACGCTTTGCGGAATTCTTCGAGTGAGCTGATGCCTCGACCGAGGAAGTGGCGATAGGCCAGTTCCACGACGCGACTGTTGACAAATCGACCGTAAAACTGAGTTCGATATTCCTTGCTCTTGCCAAGAGCGCGAATGAACTCGCGCATGGAGATCTTGCCCTGCACGAGCTGACTTGCTTCAGAGCGACAGGGGGTTTGGGAGTAGCCCTTGGCAATATCCCTTTCAAAAACCTGGCGGTACGCAGCCTTCACAATCTCAGCTTTTTCGGCGCCGGAGAGACCGGGACGCATTTCAAAGCGCTGGGCCGACTCAGCGGCCAGGGCATAGATCGCCGGGAGCTGCAGTCCCTGCCGAACAGCGCTTCCAGGCTTCTGACGTGTTGAAGGGGTAGCAACAGCCAGCTCCTGGAGCAGAACGTTGAAGCAGTCGATCGTGAGGCGACGCGCTTCAGGCAGCTCACGAAGCAGTTGGGCTGACGCCGCACGCATTTCCTGCAGCGCAACGTTGGTGGCTGTCAACGAGCAGTTCTTCAGGAGAATGTCCCGTAGCCCTCGGGTGTTCACCGAGAGAATGCTTGGGTCTCCTGCCACGAGGGCATAGCCCACATAACGCAGGAACCAACCCATGTCGCGCACGGATTTGCGCATGAATGCGGGGCCGTATTTGGCCACACTGATGGCGTTGAAGCCAGTGGGAAGCACCACACGCACATCGGCATCGCCGCTGCTTCCATCCAGAAGCCTGGTGAGGAAGTTTCCGCGCTTGGTGGTTGCGCTTTCTCCAGTGAAGGTGCGAACCGATTGGGCGAAGGCGACCTGATCGGCGGCCAGGGGGGTGTCATCACCCGCCCGGCGTTCTTCGCCGGTTGTGAGTGGGCTCTCGAGGAAAGAAAGAGGTGTTCCCCCCACGAAAATTCGGTTGGCTGCACGAGCCACGATCGACTCGGCGTTGGCCGCAATGATCCGCGAGGCCTCAAGCCTGTCGTTACCACTGCGGAAAAACGTGATGAGCGAGTCCAGCTCCCCACCATCGGGGAATCGATCCTGCTGCTCGGCTTGGCGAACGCTGGAGAGCGGCAGTGTGTCGTACAGCTGGGGGGAGACCCTGGGGCTGCCGCTGCTGGCGGTCACGGTCATGAACGGAAGCAAGCCGGATCCGGCCAGGTTACGGCTCGTGCCCTGAGCACCTCGGCTGCCATGAACAAATGTTTGCAGGGGTCGCCGTCAGCAGTGACGCATTGCGACAGCGCATGAAATGCTCCATCGCAAGCCGATCGACCCGGAAGCCCGCCGCTGATGCAACCCACCCCGTCCGATGCCGCCACACCAGTGGTGAGTGATTTCTACGACCGTTTTCCCTATCCGGGTGACCCCATTCAGGACGGCCCACCGCCTGGGTACAACTGGCGCTGGTGTCTGGACAGCGTCGATGGCGCCGTCAGAGGTGCAACCCCCGTTCGCGCTGATGCAGGGACGCCTCCTCGCATTCTCGACGCAGGCTGTGGGACGGGTGTGAGTACCGACTATCTCTGCCACCTCAATCCCGGTGCCGAGATCCTGGCTGTCGATATCAGCGCCGGTGCTCTGGGACTGGCCAGAGAGCGGCTGCACCGCTCCGGAGGAGCACAGCAGGTTCGATCACTGCGTCAGGAACAGCGCAGCCTCTTGGATCTCAAGGATGAGGGGCCCTTTGACTACATCAACTCCGTGGGTGTCCTGCATCATTTGCGAGACCCTCTGGCGGGTCTGAAAGCTCTTGCTGCGCTGCTGGACGAAGACGGCTTGATGCACCTGTTCCTGTATGCGAATGCAGGGCGCTGGGAAATCCACCGGACGCAGAGAGCCCTGACCAGGCTTGGCGTGGGGCAGGACGGAGAAGCTCTGCGCCTGGGCCGAGAGCTGTTCGAGGTGCTGCCTGAATCCAATCGGCTTCGCCGTAACCATGAACAGCGGTGGTTGATCGACACCGCTGCCGATGCCAACTTCGCAGACATGTATCTGCACCCCCAGGAGACCAGTTACGACCTCAAGTCACTGTTTGCCTTGATTGAGGCCTCCGGGTTGCATTTCGCTGGCTTCTCCAATCCTTCGGCTTGGGATCCAGCGCGTGTGTTGAGCGGTGATCTCCTGGCACGGGCGCAATCGCTTCCCATCCAGGATCAGTGGTTTCTGATCGAGGATCTCGATACGGAGATCAGTCATTTCGAGTTTTTTGTTGCGCGGAAACCGATTCAGAAGCGGCGCTGGGACGATGACGGGGAGCTCTTGAAGACGCGAGGCCGACGCCAGTCGTGTTTGTGGGGCTGGCCCTCCGTCAGCCTGCTGGGTCCTGATCTCGAGCCGATGGCGTTGTCTGCGCAGGAAAAGCAGCTGCTTGAGGCTGTGGATGCCCACCCTGAGCATTCTCTCGGAGAGCTCGATTTAGGCCCCTGGACTGCTGATGTGGCAAGGGCTCTGATCCAGCGGCGTCTGCTGTTGCCCATCGCTGAAGCAGGGGGGGGCAGGGAAAACGCGTGATAGATTCCGCGCGCTTTCTCAGGCGTTGTTTGCTGGCTACCACTCCTATCGAATCCAGTGCGGCATCCGTTGCAACCGATTCGGGCATGGGTGAGTACGCCAGGCTCCAACGACGCTTGATGCTGGCCACCCTCACCGTCTCACTGCTCGCGGCTCTTGTCGCGTTCGTTCGATTCGATGCTCTGGTGGCCCGCAGCCTGCTGGTGGGCTCGTGTGCTGGTCTTCTGTACCTGCGCTTACTCGCCCGCAGCGTGGCCAGGCTCGGCGGAGGTTCCCGTCAGGTTGGGCGATTTCAGCTGGTGGTGCCAATGCTTCTCATCGTGGCAGCGGCCAAACTTCCCCAGCTCGAGCTTCTTCCCGCCTTCATCGGTTTTCTTCTCTACAAGCCCGCTTTGATTCTTCAGACCGTCATCGACGCCTGATTTCGCGCACTCATCACCGTCATGGTTCCGTCGCTCCTCAATCTGCCCTTCGCCGAACTCGAGGTCGGTCAGCACCTGTATTGGCAGATCGGCAATCTGAACCTGCATGGCCAGGTTTTCCTCAGCTCATGGGTCGTGATCGGCTTGCTGCTCCTGCTCGTTGTGAGCGGAACCCGCAAGATGGAACGCGATCCGAAAGGTGTTCAGAACCTTCTGGAATACCTCTGGGATTACCTTCGGGAGCTCGCACGGGAGCAGATCGGCGAGAAGGCTTACAGAGATTGGCTTCCTTTCGTGGGAACCCTGTTCCTGTTCATCTTCGTCTGCAACTGGGGAGGCGCCCTGATTCCCTGGCGTCTCGTTGAGCTTCCCAATGGAGAGCTCGGTGCACCCACTGCAGACATCAACACCACAGTGGCCATGGCTCTGCTGGTGTCTCTCTCCTACTTCTATGCGGGACTGAGCCGTAAAGGTCTGCGTTACTTCGAGTACTACGTGGAGCCGACCCCGATCATGCTCCCTTTTAAAATCATCGAAGACTTCACGAAGCCTCTGTCGCTTTCGTTCCGTCTTTTCGGAAACATCCTGGCTGACGAACTGGTGGTGGCCGTCCTGGCCTTCCTCGTGCCTGTGCTGGTCCCGCTGCCTGCCATGTTCCTCGGGTTGTTTACCAGTGCCATTCAGGCCCTGATTTTCGCCACCCTTGCCGCGAATTACATCGGCGAGGCTGTGCACGAAGAGGCCCACTAGGTCTTTTCGTGCCTTTCGCAGGTCCCCCGCGATCTGCTAAACACATCGCGCGCAGGTCCGGGTGGAACCGGGCCCGCCCTCCATCGTGAGGGTGTCCCGGGCGCGTCCTGCCCTTTCCGCGCTCATCCTGCGCACCTCCAACCGCTTTCCACCAATGAGTGATCTGACCTCCGCCGCTTCCGTTCTGGCCGCCGCTCTCGCGGTGGGTCTCGCCGCCATCGGCCCTGGTATCGGCCAGGGCACCGCAGCCGGTCAGGCTGTGGAAGGCATCGCCCGCCAGCCTGAAGCTGAAGGCAAGATCCGCGGAACCCTGCTGCTCTCCCTGGCCTTCATGGAAGCTTTGACCATCTACGGCCTGGTGGTGGCACTGGTTCTTCTGTTCGCCAACCCCTTCGCTGGCTGATCAGATTCGCTTGTGGGGAGACCTCACGTCTCCCCGCGCTTCTGATCCGTTCGATTTGACTGTCCCAATCGCATCCTTCCATGACCTGGCTTCTGCTCGCTGAAGCAGGTGTTCCGGAGGGAGGTCTTTTTGACCTCGATGCCACCCTGCCGCTGATGGCGGTTCAGGTGGTTCTCCTCACCTTCCTGCTCAATTCCCTGTTCTTCCGGCCGGTCGGCAAGGTCGTGGAGGATCGCGAGGGTTACATCGCGACCAGTCGTGCTGAGGCCAAGCAAAAGCTTGAGCAAATCAACCGACTGGAAGCCGATCTCCAAGATCAACTGCGTGGAGCCCGTCAGGCTGCTCAGTCAGCCATCGTTGAGGCTGAACAGGAAGTTGATCGTCTGTACCGCGAGGCCCTCGCCGAAGCGGAAGCCGAAGCCAATCGCACCCGCGAAAAGGCACGGCGCGAGATCGAGTCCCAACGAGAATCTGCCCAGGCTCAGCTCATGAGTCAGGTGGATCAGCTCAGTGCCCAGATCATCAACAGACTTCTGGCCGCCTGACGATGACTATGCCTCTTCCACTTTTTGCCTCGGAAGGTGGGTTCGGTCTGAACCTCAACCTTTTCGAGACCAACCTCATCAACCTCGTCATTGTGATCGGGGTTCTTTACTGGTTCCTGAAGGGCTTCTTAGGGGGCATCCTTGAGCGTCGCCGCCAAGCGATTCTGAAGGACCTCGAGGATTCCGAAGGCCGGTTGCGTCAGGCCACAACCGATCTGGCTCGAGCCCAAGAAGACCTCGCTGCTGCTCAGCAGAAAGCAGAGAAAATCCGCTCTGACGGCAAGGCCCGAGCTGAAGCCATCCGCAAGGACGGTGAAATGCGCACGATCAATGCCATGGCTGCTGTTAAGCAGGATGCTTTGGCTGATCTCAATGCAGAAGGTGCTCGCCTCACCGAACAATTGCGCCGCGAGGCTGCACTCGCCGCCATCGACAAGGTGATGACCGAACTTCCTGGACGTCTCGATCAAGCGGGACAGTCCCGGTTGATTGATGCCTCTATCAGCAACCTGGAGGACGCCTGATGCCACTGCTCAACACTCTGGCAACTCCGTACGCCGAGGCTCTTCTTCAGGTCACTGACGGTCGCAGTGAATCCGATGATGTTGCCGCACAGTGCAAGGAACTCCTTGCGGTCTGGGATTCCAGCACCGCCTTGCGCGACGCCATGACATCTCCGGTTCTTGAGCCTGCTGCCAAGAAACAGGCCCTGGCACAACTGCTGGCTGAGCAGATCAAGCCTTCACTGATGAACCTTCTCAAGGTTCTCGCTGATCGCCAGCGTTTGACTGCACTCGATGCCGTCCTGCGCCGCTACCTGGAGCTGTATCGCGAATCGCGCAACATCTCCCTGGCACACGTGCGCTGCGCACAGGCTTTGTCTGATGACCAAACCAAAGCCCTCACTGCAAAGGTTCAGTCCATGGTCGGAACCGGTTCCGTTGAGATTGATCTCACCATCGACGCCAGCCTGATCGGTGGTTTCGTGATCAACATCGGCTCTCAAGTCATCGACGCCAGCCTCTCTGGCCAGGTTCGTCGCCTTGGTCTTTCGCTCGCGAAGGCGAGCTGAGCACCTCTCTCTTCACCCCCACGCTCCTCCTCTCACGCCCTTTTCCAGGGTTTACCCGCCATGGTTTCCATCCGTCCCGACGAGATCAGCGCCATCCTCAAACAGCAGATTGAGGACTACGACAAGTCTGTTTCGGTCAGCAATGTGGGTTCCGTCCTGCAGGTGGGCGACGGCATTGCTCGTGTCTACGGCCTTCAGCAAGTGATGGCCGGTGAACTCGTTGAGTTCGAAGACGGCACCGAAGGTATTGCGCTCAATCTCGAAGACGACAATGTCGGCGCAGTGCTGATGGGTGAGGGCCTGGGTATCCAGGAGGGGAGCACCGTTCGCGCCACCGGAAAGATTGCATCGGTCCCCGTTGGTGATGGTCTTCTTGGCCGTGTGGTGAACCCTTTGGGTGTTGCTCTCGATGGCAAGGGTGACCTGGGCACAACCGAGTCTCGCCTGATCGAATCCCCCGCTCCCGGCATCATTCAGCGGAAGTCGGTGCATGAGCCGATGCAAACGGGCATCACCGCGATCGACGCGATGATTCCCATCGGTCGCGGCCAGCGTGAGCTGATCATTGGCGACCGTCAAACCGGCAAAACAGCGATCGCGATCGACACGATCCTCAATCAGAAGGATCAGGACGTGGTTTGCGTTTATGTGGCCATCGGTCAGAAGGCTGCGTCTGTCGCCCAGGTGACTGAGGTGCTGCGTGAGCGTGGTGCCCTCGATTACACCGTGATCGTGGCCGCCAATGCCTCTGATCCTGCTGCTCTTCAGTATCTGGCGCCTTACACCGGTGCGTCGATTGCCGAGTACTTCATGTACAAGGGCAAGGCCACCTTGGTGATCTACGACGATCTCTCCAAGCAGGCTCAGGCTTATCGCCAGATGTCTCTGCTTCTGCGTCGTCCGCCCGGTCGTGAGGCTTATCCCGGCGACGTGTTCTACTGCCACAGCCGACTTCTCGAGCGTGCCGCCAAGTTGTCCGATGCCATGGGCAAAGGTTCGATGACGGCACTGCCCATCATCGAGACCCAGGCAGGTGACGTGTCGGCCTACATCCCAACCAACGTGATTTCCATCACCGATGGTCAGGTGTTCTTGAGCTCTGATCTGTTCAACTCCGGCCTGCGTCCTGCCATCAACGTGGGTATTTCCGTGAGCCGCGTTGGTGGTGCAGCTCAAACCAAGGCCATCAAGAAAATCGCCGGCACGCTCAAGTTGGAGCTGGCTCAGTTCGATGAACTTGCCGCCTTCTCCCAGTTCGCATCCGATCTTGATGCGGCAACCCAGAAGCAGCTCGGCCGTGGCAAGCGTCTGCGCGAACTGCTCAAGCAGCCTCAGTTCAGCCCTCTGATCCTTGCTGAGCAGGTGGCCATCGTTTATGCCGGTGTGAAGGGCCTGATCGACGACGTGCCTGTGGACCAGGTGGTTCAGTTCTCTCGCGAGCTCCGCGAGTACCTCAAGAGCAACAAGCCTGAGTTCATCGAAAAAATCCAAACCGAGAAGGTTCTCAGCCCTGAAGCTGAGACCATGCTCAAAGAGGCCGTCGCTGAAGTCACTTCCACCATGCTGGCAACGGCCAACTGAGGTCCTGAGACATGGCAAATCTCAAAGAGATCCGCGATCGGATCAAATCAGTTAAAAACACACGCAAGATCACCGAGGCTATGCGTCTTGTCGCGGCAGCCAAGGTGCGTCGTGCCCAGGAGCAAGTTCTGCGCAGTCGGCCTTTCGCCGATCGCCTGGCCAGGCTCCTGGAAAATCTTCAGGCGCGCATGCGCTTTGAGGATGCTGACGCCCCCCTGCTTGAGGATCGTCCCCTTGAGACGGTCACTCTCATGGCGGTCACAGGTGATCGTGGCTTGTGCGGTGGCTACAACGCCAACATCATTAAGCGCACCGAGCAGCGCTTTGAAGAGCTGCAGAGCAAGGGTTACAAGGTGAATCTTGTGTTGATCGGTCGCAAGGCCATCAGCTATTTCACCAATCGCAGCTATCCGATTCAGGCCACATTCACTGGCTTGGAGCAAGTGCCAACGGCTGATGAAGCTGGATCTGTGGCGAATGAAGTGTTCGCTGAGTTTCTTTCTGAAACAACCGATCGGGTTGAAATCATCTTCACCAAGTTCATCAATTTGGTGAGCTGCAAGCCGGTTGTGCAGACCCTGCTTCCGCTCGATCCCCAAGGCATCGCTGATGCTGATGACGAGATCTTCCGCCTCACCACCAAAGATGGCGATCTCCGGGTGGAAACAGGTTCTGCTCCTGCCAATGCGCAACCAGAACTCTCTTCTGAGATCGTGTTTGAGCAGAGCCCGGATCAGCTCTTGAATGCGCTTCTGCCTCTTTACCTTCAGAACCAGGTGCTGCGCTCTCTTCAGGAGGCTGCGGCCTCGGAGCTCGCCAGTCGTATGACGGCGATGAACAATGCCAGCGACAACGCCAAGGCTCTAGCCAAAACTCTGACTCTTGATTACAACAAAGCCCGTCAGGCTGCGATTACTCAGGAGATTTTGGAAGTGGCTGGTGGAGCTGCTGCTGTCGGTTAACGACACACGCATCCATCGCAATTGTGCAAAGCCGGCCTCAGGGCCGGCTTTTTTTGATGAGAGTTTTCTGCAGCGTTGTGCATGACCGATGCTGGAGATCTGCCGCTCGCTCGTTGTGGAGCTTCATGCCCTTTTTCCCACAGTGGTGGCCACAGAGCGGATGGCGATCGACCCTCTAACGCTGGCCGGCCAGATGCAGACACTGCTGAACCTGCGCGGCGAGGCGATCAGCAATCCCGATGAAGGTTGTGCATGGACCGGAGATCTCCATGGCATCTGGCAATTGCATCAACATCCCGACTTCCAGCCGCTAGCGGACGAGGTGATGGCACGCGTTTGGATGTATCTGGAGCGCACAGGATTTGATCTTGACCAGATTGCCTTGCACCTCCAACGCTGTTGGCCTGTGCTCAGCACGACTGGGCAAGTGGTGGGTCGGCATCACCATCCCAATGCCCATGTGAGTGCCGTCGTGTATCTCAGTGGTGATGGTCAGGGGCAGGAGGGAGCCCTCTGTCTGCACGCAAGGCATCAACTCAATGAGCTGGTTCCAGGGCTTGCTGTAGGTCATGGTGGGCCCATTCGCGATCATCACCCTCACAATCAGGGGCTCTGGACTGTGAACCCTGAACCCGGTCTTTTGGTGATCTTCCCGTCCCGGCTGGATCACAGTGTTGGCCAGAACAATGATGAGGAGTCGCTCCGGGTGTCCATCAGCTTCGACTTCGTGCTCACGGCCCAGGCTGCGTCCGCGCCTGCGGAATTCCTCGCGCCCCATCCCCATCAGTGGCAAGGCTGTGAGCGCCAGTTGTCCTGAGAGAATGCGCGCTTCAAGGACTATCTCGAACGGATGAGCGACTCCACGGCAGCGACCTTCGCCATCAGCGTTGAGCTGGATGGACAGACCCATCAGTTTCAGTGCGGTGCCGATCAAACTGTGCTCGCAGCCGCAGAATCTGCGGGCGTGGCCGTTCCCAGCTCCTGTTGCGCTGGTGTGTGCACGACCTGTGCCGCCCGCATCCTTGATGGCACTGTGCATCAACCGGATGCCATGGGCGTGAAGGAAGAGCTCCGCCAGGACGGCTTTGCATTGCTGTGCGTGAGTTATCCACGCTCAGATCTCAAGGTGCTCGCAGGACAGGAGGATGCTCTCTATGAAGCGCAGTTTGGCCAGTATCAGAAGTGAAACTTGAATCACTTCAGCTGCAGCTGGTGCTTCCGGCGCACGAAACAGCCCGTGACTGGCGCGGCAGGATCCTGGAGCATCTGCGCCTTCATGGCGAACCCCTGCGTTGGGCCATCACCTCGGCCGATGCCGCACCAGAGGGTGGATCTGAGGTGTTGATTGAAGCGGTGATGCTTCAGCACACGGGGTGAGCTCATGGCGGCCGTCTTCCCCACACTGATGATTGTGCCCACGGGCATTGGATGCGAGATCGGAGGTTATGCCGGCGATGCGCTTCCAGCTGCGCGGTTACTCGCGGCCGCTTCGGGCTGTCTGGTGACCCATCCCAACGTGATGAACGGAGCGGCTCTTTATTGGAGCGATGAGCGCATTTTTTATGTGGAGGGATGGGGGCTTGATCGGTTTGCAGCCGGGGAGTTGGCGCTGCGTGGAGGACGGCGGCAGCGCATCGGCCTGCTGCTCGATGCTGCGATTGAACCGTGTCTTCGAGACCGCCACTTGCAGGTTGCCGATGCCTGTCGCGCCACCCTCGGCCTGGAGATTGGTCCTGTGGTCACCACGGATGTCGCCCTCGGAGTGACGCTTCGGCAAGGGGAGAGTGGGGTGAGCTGGGGCTCGCTCGAGCATCCGGATGCGCTGCTTCGCGCTGGGGAGACACTGCGAGACGCTGGAGCATCGGCGATCGCCGTGGTGGCCCGATTCCCAGATGACTGCGGCAGTGAGGCTCTGGAGGCCTATCGCCATGGAAGCGGCGTGGATGGGTTGGCTGGTGCGGAGGCGGTGATCAGCCATCTGCTTGTGCGGCATCTTCAGATCCCCTGTGCCCACGCACCGGCTCTGGCTCCCTTGCCGCTGGACCCTCAGCTGGATCCGCGGGCGGCAGCCGAAGAGTTGGCGCATACCTTTCTTCCCTGTGTTCTCGTGGGGCTCAGTCGCGCCCCGGATCTGATTCAGTCGGCAACGGCGCAGCCCGGGGATCTTCTGGCCTCCGGCCTCAGGGCCCTTGTGGTGCCGGAGGGTGCTTTGGGGGGGGAGGCCGTCCTGGCCTGCTTGGAGCGGAACGTTCCAGTGATTGCCGTCAGCAACCCTTCGGTGCTTCAGGTGTCGTCGCAATCCCTCGGACTCGAGGATCGGGTGATTGCCGCTGCGTCCTACGCCGAAGCCGCCGGGCTGGTGCTGGCGATGCGGGAGGGGGTGGCGTTGCCATCGCTGCAGAGGCCCCTTGTGCCTCTCAAACCTTGCTCCATCGCTCGAGACTGATCGCATGGCCAGGGGGTTCGCAGGGTCTGCTGCTGATCGGTCGGCTTGTCCTTGTGGGTCCGGAGCCCCGTTGGCGTCATGCTGCGGTGCTTTTCATCAGGGCCTGGCGAAGGCACAAACGGCTGAACAACTGATGCGGTCGCGCTACA
Organism: Synechococcus sp. WH 7803; assembly: GCA_000063505.1. Taxonomy (GTDB): domain Bacteria; phylum Cyanobacteriota; class Cyanobacteriia; order PCC-6307; family Cyanobiaceae; genus Synechococcus_C. The sequence goes on along the minus strand of CT971583.1, from coordinate 1,840,684 downwards.
GCGCTTATGCGCTGGGTGAGATTGCGTATCTGATGGCCACCCACCCTGAGCCACAGACATCGCTTCAGCAACGGCGCCGCGAGCTTCGGGCCAGCAGCCGCCAGGTTCGATGGATCGCACTCGAAATCCTGGCCGTGGAGCGTGGTGGCATCGAGGATTGCCAGGGCACGGTTCAGTTTGCTGCGCATTGCATTGCCTCTGGGCAGCGCAGGTGTCTTGAGGAAACCTCGTTGTTTGAGCGGCGGGATGGGCAGCTCAGTGGTGATTGGCTTTACATCCGCGCCCTGTGACAACCTCAGCGCAGGCATGCCATGGGATGGCGTGGCGGAACGTTTAAGGCCTTTGCAACGCCGGGGTGGCAGACCGCACCTTTCACGGTGTTGAGGCCCGACAACAATTCCGGTCGCTCGGTGACGGCTTCTTCCAGTCCCCGTCCAGCGATGCCAAGGATGTAAGGCAGCGTGACACTGACCAGGGCTTCGGTGGACGTGAACGGCACGGCTCCCGGCATGTTCCCAACGGCGTAGTGCTGCACGCCATGAATGTTGATCGTGGGATCGGTGTGCGTGGTTTCCCTGCTCGTGGCGATGCAACCCCCCTGGTCGATGGCCACATCCACGATGGCCGAACCCGGTTTCATCTGTTTCACCATGTCGTCGTCCACCAGGGTCGGCGCCCGTCCGCCTGGTGTGAGCACGGCACCGATCAGCAAATCGGCGGTGGGCACGAGTCGTTCCAGCAGTCCCCGACTGCTCACCACACTCATCAAGCGTCCCCGGCGGTCGGCTTCCAGGCTGCGCAACCGCTCCGGTGATCGATCCAGCAGCATCACCTCGGCATCCATGGCCGCTGCAAGCCGGGCTGCGTTCCAGCCGACAGTGCCGGCGCCAAGAACCACCACCCGTGCCGGTTGAACACCGGTGCAGCCACCGATCAGCACGCCACGGCCGCCATTGGGTCGTTCGAGCAGGCGTGCGCCCACCTGAGCAGCGAGACGGCCGGCAATTTCACTCATCGGCGCCAGCAGCGGCAGGCTGCCGTTTTCCAACTGCACCGTCTCATAGGCCACACCCGTTGTTCCTGCATCCAGAAGGGCCTGTCCCACCTGGGGGTAGGCCGCGAGGTGCAGATACGTGAAGAGCACCATGTCGTCGCGCAGCAGGCCGAATTCCTCCACCTGCGGTTCCTTCACTTTCACCACCAGGTGAGCGGCCCAGGCCTCGTCCCGGTCGACCATGCGGGCCCCCGCTGCAGCAAAGGCGTCATCGCCGATGCCGGCACCAGCCCCGGCACCGTGTTGGACCCGAACCTCCAGGCCCTGGGTCACCAACTCCCTCACACCATCCGGCGTCAGGGCGACCCGTTGCTCATCAGCTTTGATCTCGGTGGGCACCCCGATGCTGGCCATCGGGGCCGTCAGAACGGAATGAGCCATGGAAGGCAGAGTCGTCTTCTCAATCTGGCTCAGATGGCTGCAATCGGCAGCCGCCAGCCACTGCCAAACGCCTGTTTGCTCACTTTCAGAAGCGGAGGGGCCTGTCGCCGCTTGAATTCAGCCCGACGGAACAACCGTTCAATGCGCTTCACATCGTCGGGATCATGTCCGGCACCGATCAGCTGCTCACCACTCATCCGCTGTTCGATCAGATCCATGAGCAAGGGGTCCAGCCGTTCGTAGTCAGGCAGGGAGTCACTGTCTTTCTGGTCTGGCCGCAGTTCGGCGCTCGGGGGTTTTTCGAGAATGGCCTGGCCGATCAATGGCCCAGAACCCCCCAGCCCCAGTTCGGCTCGACAGGCACCAGCGTCCGGGCTGTCGAGCCAATGGCAGAGAGCGAACACCGTTGATTTGTAGAGATCACCAATGACCGCCAAGCCGCCGTTCATGTCGCCATAGAGGGTGCAATAGCCCACGGCCAGTTCGGATTTGTTTCCTGTGGAGAGCAGCAGCTGGCCCTGCTGATTGGCCATCGCCATCAGCAGGGTTCCGCGGATGCGTGATTGCAGATTTTCAGCTGTGATGCCAGAGGGCTCTGCGTTCAGCGCTGGTGTGAGCGTGGCTTCAAAGCCCTCCATCAGGGTCTGAATTGGCACAATCTGCGAGGCGATCCCAAGGCGTGTTGCCAGGGCCAGTGCATCAGCAATCGATCCTGAGGAGCTCCAGGGAGAGGGCATCAGCAGGCTCTGCACGTGGTCAGGCCCCAGAGCAGCGGCCGCGATCACCGCGACCAAGGCCGAATCGATGCCGCCACTGAGTCCGAGTAGCGCCGCCTTGAATCCGCACTTGGTCGCATAGTCCTTGACCCCGGTCACCAGGCCACGGAACAGCGCCTCGAGGTCGTCGTCTGGGGTGTTCGCTTGTTGATGCGCGCGGCTGGGCTGCTCCAGCCGGTCAGTGGATGATGCCGCTGTCCAGACCTCTGTGCTGACGGCGAATTCGGGCAACTGAAGCAGTGGGGTGTCGTCTCCCGGAGCGATCACGAAGCTGGCGCCATCGAAGATCAGCTCATCGTTCCCCCCCACTTGATTCACGTACACCACAGGACACTGCAGACGTTCAGCGGCCCGGGCCGCCAGCTCATGGCGGAGGGTGCCCTTTCGTCTGCTGAATGGGGATGCCGAGCAGTTGATCAAGGCATCAAGGCGTTCGGGGATCAAGCTGGCAATGGGATCCGGGCCCACCAGGCGTTGCCCATGGAGCTCCTCATCCACCCAGAGGTCTTCGCAGATGCTGAGGCCGAGCTGCCAGTCGCGGTTGTTGACGCGCAGGCTGAGGGTGGATGGACTGCTGCTGGCGCGGAAGTATCGGGTTTCGTCGAAGACGTCGTAGCTGGGCAACAGCTGCTTGCGGGCGACGACCTGCCATCCCCTCGCCTGCACCAGAGCCAGGGCGTTGAAGAGCCGGGGGTGTTGCTGGTCTGGGGCCACCTCGGCCACTCCAACGAGGAGGGCCACATCCAATTGTTCGGCGTGCAAGCGTTGCTGCAGCTGGTCGAGAGCCTGTTGCTGCTGCTCCAGGTGCGCGGCGCTGAAGAGCAGATCCCTTGGTGGGTAGCCCCAGAGGGATAGCTCTGGTGTCACCAGCAGGTCTGCCGAGACCTTGCCGTTGACCTCGGTGGCGGCCAAGGCGGCGTGAATGCGATCGGCATTCCCCAGAAGGTCGCCCACCACCGGATTGATCTGGGCCAGGGCGATACGCATCAGCACTCAGGCGGAAGAGGAGTGGAAGCCGTAAAGATTGTGCTCCAACAGCAGAGGCCAGAGCGTGTCGGGAATTTGATCATCCCCTGTGGCTTGGCGCACGGCGGAGCTGGCGGTGGCTGGGATGTCGAGGGACAGAATCCTTGGGCGGGCACCGAGGCCTTCGAGGGTTTGGACGTGATCGGCCTGTAAGGGCCAGCCCTTGCGCGGAACAATGCCCAGTTCACAGAGACCGAGCCACTGCTCGCAATCTTTCCAACGCGGGATCTGCGTGGCCAGATCGCTGCCAACGACAAAGCACAAAGGGGATTGAGGCCAGCGCTGTCGCGCGCGTTCCAGGGTGGTGATGGCATAGGGACTGCTGAGGTCCTGGGCCAGTTCCAGGCGTGGGTTGTCGATGGTCTGAACGACACAACCCAGCAGGTCGCTGCGCTGCTTGAGTTCTGCACCGTGGCGCTTGGACGGGTTGTCACTGGCCCACGTCACCACGCGCTGGAACTCGCCGAGAAGTCCTTCCAGGAGGGCCTGATGTCCAAGGGTGGGCGGATCCGCGCTGGTGCCCAGCAGTGCAATTGAGTCTCTGCTCATGGCAGTAGCGATTTCAACGCCGGCCGCGTTGGGGCATCCGGCCAGCGATGCATCAATCCGACCAGCCCGCGATCGGTGCGGGAGAGCCGGCGCATCATGCTGATGGGTATCGGCTGGTTGCGGCGACCACGGCCGCGCTCCTCCAGAAGCCAGCGGGCTGTCATCCGCCCGGTGCGGCGGGTGGTGTGGACCGCCAGAGCCGCCTGGGCCACGGCCACCGGAGCCGCCGGAGCCAGGCTGAGCCCTGCACTGAAGGGAGCCGCCAGCAGGAGCAGCTGGCGAATCACTCCCAGACTCATTTGCAACCCCAGCTGGGCTCCACCGATCAGGGCGTTCTGACCACCGAGCTGACGGAGCAGACGACGGGCAGCGGGGCCTCCCAGCGGAAGGTCGTACAGCGCACACAGCTGGCTCACCAAGGCGGCATCACAGGCCATGCCTCCTGCAAGATCAAGCAGCAGCAAGGGGTTGGCAGCAAGGGCCGCTGCTTTGAGCGCGGCATAGCGACCGATCAGCCCCTGCGCTTCCCGACGGCGGCGCAGCAGGCGGCCGGTTTCGAGCTGCTGCTGAATGCTTGTTGCCTGGCGCAGGCCGTTCAAGAGCAGCAGGCTTGCGCCGTGCTCAGCCAGCAGTGCGGTGAGATGGGTCTCCAGACGCGCGACATCCGCTGGCTGCTTTTGGCTGCGGATGCGTCCGTCATTGAGTTGCACAGCCCGTCTCGGTGCCGCTGCGGCGACGACCGGCCCGGGGAGCCCTTTCGGCAGGCGGCGTTTGATGCTGGCGAGCAGAGGGGCCAGCTCTTCGGCGGGCCAACAATCGCTGCGATTCAACACGGTGAGCACCGGTTTTCCCTTGGTCTGGAGGGTCGCCAGTGCATCGAGCTCAATCTGGGTGATGTCCCCATCCAGCACCAGCAACACGAGGTCGGCGTTCATGGCCACCCGTCCGGCAAGGCGGGCTCGGGCTGGGCCATCGACCTCATCGATCCCCGGTGTGTCCACCAGGTCGACGCCTTGCAGGCCTGGGACTGGCTTGGGCCAGGGAGTGCTCTGCTGTTGCCTTGTGCAGCCATGGGCCACGTCCGTGGCCATCAGCGACTGGCCCACGAGGGCGTTGACCAAACTCGACTTGCCGACGCCAACCCGGCCGAACACGGCGATGCGCAGCCGGCTCTGCTCCAGTCGCTGGAGCTGGTGGTCCAGCGTGATGAGAGCACCGCTTAAAAGCCCTCGCTCACGGGGCGTCAGGTTCAGCTGGTCTTTCCACAGCCGCAACACTGTCGCCTTGGATGCCATCGCGGTGGGGTTGGTCATGGGGAACCGCTTCCTCCGCCCTTCCGCCACCACCCAGCCAGAACCGCCAAGACGGCATCGGGACCGATCACACCGACGAAGCCCCCGAATTCATCCACCACGACGCGCACGCCGGCATTGTCACGACGAAACGCAGTCAGCAGTCGATCAGCGCGGATCATCTCCGGGACGAATTCTGCGGGTTCGCTCAGGTCCAAGGGGGTGAGCTGACCACGGTTTTGAACCAGCGCGCTCAGAAGACTGTCGCGGTTGGCCACACCCAGAACCTTGTCCACTGCGTCGCCGAGCACGACCCACCACTGGGCTTCATTGTCGATCAGCGCGTCCCGCAGTTCATCCAGGCGGGTGGCCCCATCCAGGGTGGGCGCTGCCACCCGCGGGATCATCAGATCGCGGGCGGTGAGATCGTTGAGCTGGAACACCTTGGCGATCATGGCGGCCTCATCCGCTTCGATCTGACCTTTCTGAGAACCAAGCCTGGCGAGAAGCCTGATCTCTTCCTCATCCGTGCTGATCTCGCTCTCCTCAGTGATGGCCGGCAGCAGGCGTTCGAGCAGCAGAACCAGGGGGCGCATCATCACGCCCAGCCAGTGCAGCACCGGGGCACTGGCCAGAGCCACTGGCAGAGCCAGGCGACTACCGATCGCTTTGGGCAGGATCTCGCCAAGCAGAATCACCAGAACGGTGAGACTGACCGAAAACAGAGGCAGCGCCACATTGCTGCTGTCCATGCGTTTGAACAGCCAGGCGGCATAGCCCCCAAGCATCAGGCTGCCGAAGATGTTGAAGCCGTTGTTGGCGATCACCAGCACCGACAGGGTGCGTCCCAGGCGCTGGCGCAGCTGCGCAAGTCTGCGGGCACCAGCGACTGGCCGCGGGCGGGCGGCGAGCTCGTGGACGCGGATGGGATTGACCGTGAGCAAAGCGGCCTCCACACCCGAGCAGAGAGCGGATCCCGCCAGCACCACCACCACCAGGATCAGCAGGATCAGCAGGTCGGAGGTCATGGGGGTGCGCTTTGCCTGCCATCCTGACTGTTACTCGGCAACCTGTCTCTTTCGTGGCTGAATGCACCCCCCTCATTGATGTTGCTTGTCATGCGGATCGTCGTGAGCGATTCATGCAAGATCTGGGGGGTGCAGCTGCGGTCATCCCCGCTGCCACCCTGGTCACCCATCATGCCGATACGGAATGGCCGTTCCGTCAGGACAGCGATTTCTGGTACCTGACCGGTTTTGATGAGCCAGATGCGGTGGCTCTGCTGCTGCCCCATCGGCCGGAGGGGGAACGGTTTGTGCTGTTTGTGAACCCTCGCGAACCAGCCGCTGAGGTTTGGACCGGACGTCGCTGGGGGTGCGAGGGGGCCGTGGAGTCTTTCGGTGCTGATATCGCCCACCCTCGCTCTGAGCTTGAGCAGCGGCTTCCCGACTATCTGAACGGTGCTGAGGGCATCGCCTTCCGCGTCGGTCGCCATCCCGCCATTGAGCCGTTGGTGGTTGCCGCCTGGGCCGGGCAACTCGATCGTGCTTCGCGAACCGGGAGCGCGGCCTTGGCCTTGCTGGCTCCCTGTTCCTTGCTGCATCGCATGCGCCTGCGCAAGGAGCCGGCGGAGCTGGAGCGTCTGCGCGAGGCCGGGCGGATTTCGGCCGCCGCCCATGAGCTGGCCCGTTCCGTCGTCAAACCCGGGATGCGCGAACGACAGGTTCAGGCCTTGATCGAAGAGCATTTCCTCGATCAAGGGGCCCGTGGTGTGGCTTATGGATCCATCGTGGCGGGGGGGGATAACGCCTGCGTTCTTCATTACATCGAGAACAACGCCGTGCTTCAGGACGGCGATCTTCTGCTGATCGATGCCGGCTGCTCACTGCCGGACTACTACAACGGCGACATCACGCGAACGTTCCCGGTGAATGGTCGCTTCAGCGGCGAGCAGCGTGAGCTCTACAGCCTTGTGCTGGCTGCGCAACAGTCCGCGATAGACAGTGTGCGACCTGGTCAGACCGCTGAGGGTGTGCACGACACGGCCGTGCGCGTTCTGGTGGAGGGCTTGGTGAGCCTCGGTCTCCTGCAGGGGGATGTGGATGGCCTGATTGAACAGGGCGCGTACCGCCATCTCTACATGCACCGCACCGGCCATTGGCTCGGCCTGGATGTTCATGATGTGGGTGCTTATCGGCTTGGCGAGCATCACGTGGAGCTGGAACCCGGCATGGTGCTCACCGTGGAGCCCGGCCTCTACGTGAGCGATCGTCTGCCGGTTCCTGAAGGGCAACCCAGCATCGACGAACGCTGGAAGGGCATCGGCATCCGCATCGAGGACGACGTGGCTGTGAGGAAACTCGACGAGGTGCCTGAAGGCCACGAAGTGCTCAGCGCCAACGCCCTCAAGTCGGTTCAGGCCATGGAGCGCTGATCTCAGACCAGATCCAACATCAGCCAGAACAGGAACACCACCAGAAGCATCAACCCTTCGCTCCCGAGCACCTTCGGATGGGGGCGAAGCAGGAAGAGGGTGAGAGCCAGCAGCACCATGGAGGCGGGCTCAAGGCCCAAAACCACCTCAGAACCGATGATCTGCCCGATGATGAGCACCGCGGGAACGGTGAGGCTGATCGTGGCCAAAACCGATCCGAAGAGGGTGTTGAGGGCCCGCTGCAGCTGGCCGCGGCGCGTGGCCTGGATCGCGTTCAACGCCTCCGGAATCAGGATCAGCATGGCCACGAGGATGCCAGCCAGAGCACCGGGCAGTTGCAGTTCGTTCACGCCCCGCTCGATCAGCTGACCCATGGACTCAGCGATCAGCACCACCACTCCGAGACTGGCGACCAGCAGGCCGCCCGCCCGCCAGGGTCGGTGCTTGCGGTTGAGGCCTCCAGGGGTGTTGCCGCTGTTGAGAGATGCCCGCTCCTGTGCATCCATGAAGAAACAGCGGTAAGGCCCCATCTGGTTGATCAGGAAGATCACGTAGACGCCGACGGCGACCACGGACAGCACCGCTTCGATCGGCAGGCTGAATTCACCCTCTGGGGAGTCCGTGCTGAAGTTGGGAATGATGAGGACGAGAACGCTCATCGTGCTGATGAGGTTGTAAAAGACCATCGAGCCGGCCATGTTCGGGCCCGAGAGGTCCTCCTCACTCATGGCTGCATCAGACTCCAGCTTCTGTCTGGATTGCCTGGAGGTGATCGCCATGCATAACCCGGTGATGCCGGTGAGGGCGATCATCAGCACGGAGAACATCGAGTCACGGGCGAGCGTGGGGTTCTGTTCGCCGGTGATCATGGTGCTGCCGATGAGGGCCAGCTCGATCACGATCACAGAGCCTGTGAGCACAAGGGTCCCGTAGGGCTCGCCGAGCGCCTCCGCCAGCAGCTCGGCCTGATTGGCCACTTGCTGGGAGAGGAGCACCACAACGGCTCCCAGGATTAGGAGTCCAGCAATGATTAAGCCGGCTTCACTGGCCAGCAGCCAATCCAGCACTCCGCTGAAACTGAGCAGGGCGAGCACGCCGCCTCCGAGGGCGAGGGTTGACAGCTCGTTGCGGATCTCCATGACCGAAGAGGACAGTGGCGATCGGCTGTTCATGGACGCCTGGGGGTGTTCACAGGCCACACGTTGGCAGTCCTTTCAGCGCTGTGCCGCGGATTCCAGCCATTCAGTCACGGCCATGGTGCTGCTCAGGATGTGGTCAGCACCGGCCTCCATCAACCGCTGTTCGTAAGCACGACGCTCCACAGGGTGAGCGTGAAGGTGCGGAGGGGCGACGGCCAGGCTGATCCAGGTTCGTTCTGGTTGCTCAGCCCTGGCACGGATGACGGTTTGAACGTCGGCCACGGTGTCCCCGAGATAGGCCACGGTGGTTGCTTCGCTGCTGGTGAGGAGGGATTCACTCATCTGCCGCAGTCCGGTGGGATCCGGCTTGTCGGGAGCATCGCCCATGGCGATCAAGGGCGGGGCGTTGAGCCCCAGGCGCTGCTCCAGTACGAAGCGGGCGGAGGGGGGTTCTGCGCCGCTGACGAAGCCCCAGGCCCATCCGTGGGCATGAAGGGTCTCAAACAGGGACGCATTCACCAGGAGCGGCTCATCGCCGATGAAACCAGTCCAGTTTTCCGGTGAGTCTTCTGGATCGCCCCCGAAATAAAACCCGCTGAACACCGCGATCAGAGCATTGCGTTCCGGCAGGGGCGATCCATGCCGTCTCAACAGCTCGAGGCTTGCATCCCAATCGTTGTTCCATCGCCCTTCTCCCTTGAGATCATCGATCTGCGACGGACTTGGTCGCCAGTTGCTGTAGTGCTCAACCGTTGCCTGCAAGGCACGGCGGTAGCTTCCGGCCACGTCCCGAATCACGCCGTCGATATCGAACAACAGGAGTTGGTGGGGATCGCTTGGCAAGCTCAGGTGATGAAGGGTTAAGGCGGCTGTTAGGTTAGTTGTTTGTCCTTAATCCTTGAGCGCTGACACCATGACGGTTTCCGAAGGCGCTGCCGTCGACCAGGAGGTCGCCACCGAGGCAGCAGCAGCTGATCAGGCACCGCAAACCACTGATGCCGATCAGCAGCAGGAGCCGAAGGAAGGCCGCCCTGTCATGCGCGGCGGTAGCGCTGCCTTGGCCTCTGCCACCATCGACGCCGACGGTGTTCCTTCCGGCTACACACCCAAAGCGGACGAAGGACGTTTTCTCCTGAAGATCCTTTGGCTCCCTGACAATGTGGCTCTGGCCGTGGATCAAATCGTCGGCGGTGGTCCAAGCCCTTTGACTGCCTACTTCTTCTGGCCTCGTGAAGATGCCTGGGAAACGCTCAAGAGTGAGTTGGAAGGAAAGTCCTGGATCACCGATAACGAGCGTGTTGAAGTGCTCAACAAAGCCACTGAAGTGATCAATTACTGGCAAGAGGAAGGCAAGGGCAAGAGCCTTGAGGATGCCAAGCTCAAGTTCCCCGACGTCACCTTCTGCGGTACCGCCTGAATCGCGCGCACACCAAGCGTCCATGGTTCGATCGCGACCTGCAATCACTGCAGGTCGTTTTTTTTGTTCGATCGTTCAGACATGAAAAAGCCGGGGTCGAAAACCCCGGCCTGGATGAAATCTCCGTTGATTTTGAACAATCAATCCTGATTCTTAGCCGCCTGCACGCGTGCGCGGGCACGATCGAGGGATTGTTGCGCTTTCACTTTGTCGGCTGATGCAGGCTGGCCTTCCATTTTGGAGACTTCGTTCCTTGCAGCCTGAAGATCCGATTCGGCACTGGAGGCGTCAATGGAACTGCCGAGCTCAGCAGAATTCACCAACACGGTGACATCGTCAGCATCCACTTCCGCAAAACCGCCCATCAGCGCGATGGACTTCCAGCCGCCATCGGCACGAACACGCAGGACACCCACATCCAGCGCTGCGAGCAAGGACACGTGGCCGGGGAGAATTCCAAGCTGACCAGTGGTGCTTGGAAGAATCACCTCGTCAGCTGAACCGTCGAACACACTCTGGTCGGGTGCCAGCACGCGGAGGGTGAGGGACATGGAAGGGGAGGACTTGGGGTCGGGGCGTTGGAGCTAAATCGTGATGGTGGGGACCGGCGTTGAACGGCGGTCCCCGGAAGCGTCACTTGGCTTCTGCCGCGATCTTCTCGGCCTTGGCCTTGACCTGGTCGATGTTGCCGACGAGGTAGAAGGCCTGTTCGGGGAGGTGGTCGAGCTCACCAGCGAGGATCTGGTTGAATCCGGCGATGGTTTCTTCCAGCTTCACGTACACACCTGGCATTCCGGTGAAGATCTCAGCCACGAAGAAGGGCTGGGAGAGGAATTTCTCGATCTTGCGGGCGCGATCCACGGTGCGTCGGTCATCTTCAGAAAGTTCATCAAGACCAAGAATGGCGATGATGTCTTGAAGCTCCTTGTAGCGCTGCAGTGTGGACTGCACGGCACGCGCTGTTTTGTAGTGCTCCTCACCCACAACGGCGGGCTGGAGCATGGTGCTGGTGGAGTCCAGGGGATCCACAGCGGGATAAATGCCCTTGGAGGCCAGGCCGCGGCTCAGCACGGTGGTGGCGTCGAGGTGAGCAAAGGTGGTCGCAGGAGCCGGGTCTGTGAGGTCGTCAGCGGGAACGTAAACGGCCTGAATGGAAGTGATGGACCCTTCCAGGGTGGACGTGATGCGCTCCTGAAGCTCACCCACGTCGGTGCCCAGGGTGGGCTGATAACCCACTGCGGACGGCATGCGGCCCAGGAGAGCGGAAACCTCAGAGCCGGCCTGCACGAAGCGGAAGATGTTGTCGACGAACAGGAGAACGTCCTGCTTGTTCACATCACGGAAGTGCTCAGCCATGGTGAGAGCGGAGAGACCCACGCGCATGCGGGCGCCGGGGGGCTCATTCATCTGGCCGTAGCAAAGGGCCACCTTCGACTTGGAGAGGTCTTCGGCATTGATCACGCCGGAATCCTTGAACTCCTCGTAGAGGTCGTTGCCTTCGCGGGTGCGCTCACCCACGCCACCGAACACGGACACGCCACCGTGCTCCTTGGCGATGTTGTTGATGAGTTCCTGAATCAGAACGGTTTTGCCCACACCGGCACCTCCGAAGAGGCCGACTTTTCCGCCCTGGCGATAGGGGGCGAGAAGGTCGATCACCTTGATACCGGTTTCGAAAACCTTGGGCTTGGTTTCCAGTTCGGTGAGTTTGGGGGCTGAACGGTGAATGGGTGCCGTTGCCGAAGCGTTCACAGGGCCCTGTTCATCGACGGGCTCGCCGAGAACGTTGAAGATTCGGCCGAGGGTTGCTTCACCCACGGGAACGCTGATCGGAGCGCCTGTATCGAGCGCTTCCATGCCGCGGACGAGGCCGTCGGTGCCACTCATGGCCACGGCACGGACGCGATGGTCACCCAGCAGCTGCTGCACTTCTGCGGTGAGGGCTACCGGCTGTCCCGCCGTGTTAGTTCCCTCGATCCGGAGCGCATTGAGAATCTTGGGCAGCTTGCCGGCTGGAAATTCCACGTCCAGAACCGGGCCAATAACTTGGCGAACAACGCCCTTGGTACCGGCGGAGGCGGGAGCAGCAGCGGCCATAGGAAAGGAGGTGTGTGAGGGACGCGACGTGCGCACCCTTCTCGAGCGGCGCAACGATACCACCGCCTTGAGCGGGGCCAAAGGGTTCGGTCACCCGCACGCCGAATCCATGGTCGATGGGTGATGAGCGCACATAGGTTGGCAGTCGGTGACCTTGAGTGCCAGCTCGGGTCGCTGTCGCGCTTCGGCGCCCTGTCCCTGCTCCTGCAAGTCCCCATGGCAGCTGTTTCTCTCAGCGTCTCCACCGTCAAGCCCCTCGGCGATCGCGTGTTCGTCAAGGTTTCCGAATCCGAGGAAAAGACCGCTGGCGGCATCCTTCTTCCCGATACCGCCAAGGAAAAGCCCCAGGTGGGTGAGGTGGTTCAGGTCGGCCCCGGCAAAGCCAACGAAGACGGCTCCCGTCAGGCTCCTGAAGTCGGCGTAGGCGACAAGGTTCTCTACAGCAAGTACGCCGGAACCGATATCAAGCTCGGCAGTGACGAGTACGTGCTCCTGTCCGAGAAGGACATCCTGGCTGTCGTCAACTGAGACAGCACAGCTTCGGCTGACCATCTTCTAGTCCCTACGAACCATCGCCTCCCATGGCTAAGCGCATCATTTACAACGAGAACGCCCGCCGCGCTCTTGAGAAAGGCATCGACATCCTTGCGGAATCCGTTGCCGTCACCCTCGGCCCCAAGGGTCGCAACGTGGTGCTGGAAAAGAAGTTCGGCGCCCCGCAGATCATCAATGACGGTGTCACCATCGCCAAAGAGATCGAGCTCGAGGATCACATTGAGAACACGGGTGTTGCCCTGATTCGTCAGGCTGCTTCCAAAACCAACGATGCCGCCGGTGACGGCACCACGACCGCCACTGTTCTGGCCCACGCCATGGTGAAGGCGGGTCTGCGCAACGTGGCTGCTGGCGCCAATGCCATCACCCTCAAGAAGGGCATCGACAAGGCTTCTGATTTCCTTGTTGCTGAAATCAAGGACAAGGCCAACCCGATCAGCGACAGCAACGCCATCGCTCAGGTGGGAACCATCTCCGCCGGCAACGACGAGGAAGTGGGTCGGATGATCGCCGACGCCATGGACAAGGTCGGCAAGGAAGGCGTGATCTCCCTGGAAGAGGGCAAGTCGATGACCACCGAACTGGAGGTCACCGAAGGCATGCGTTTCGACAAGGGCTACATCTCCCCTTACTTCGCCACCGACACCGAGCGGATGGAAGCGGTGCTGGATGAGCCCTACATCCTGCTCACCGACAAGAAAATCGGCCTGGTGCAGGATCTCGTTCCTGTGCTGGAGCAGATTGCCCGCACCGGCAAGCCTCTGCTGATCATTGCTGAGGACATCGAGAAAGAAGCTCTGGCAACCCTGGTGGTGAACCGTCTGCGCGGTGTGCTGAACGTGGCGGCCGTGAAGGCCCCTGGCTTCGGCGATCGCCGTAAGGCCATGCTCGAAGACATGGCTGTGCTGACCAACGGTCAGCTGATCACTGAGGACGCCGGCCTCAAGCTCGAAAACGCCAAGATCGAAATGCTGGGCACTGCCCGCCGCGTGACGATCAACAAGGACACCACCACGATCGTTGCCGAGGGCAATGAGGTGGCTGTGCAGGCGCGCTGCGAGCAGATCAAGAAGCAGATGGACGAAACCGAGTCCACCTATGACAAAGAGAAACTGCAGGAGCGTCTGGCCAAGCTGGCCGGCGGTGTCGCTGTGGTGAAGGTGGGTGCAGCCACCGAAACCGAGATGAAGGACAAGAAGCTTCGTCTCGAGGACGCCATCAATGCCACCAAGGCTGCGGTTGAGGAGGGCATCGTCCCCGGTGGCGGCACCACCCTGGCTCATCTGGCCCCCGCCCTTGAGCAGTGGGCTGCCTCCACGCTCAGCGGTGAGGAACTGATCGGTGCCAACATCGTGGCCGCGGCTCTGACCGCTCCTCTGATGCGCATCGCAGAGAACGCCGGAGTCAACGGTGCTGTTGTGGCCGAGAACGTGAAGGCCAAGTCCTTCAACGAGGGCTACAACGCTGCCAATGGCGACTATGTCGACATGCTCGCTGCCGGCATCGTCGATCCCGCCAAGGTGACCCGTTCCGGTCTGCAGAACGCGGCATCCATTGCCGGCATGGTGCTCACCACCGAGTGCATCGTGGCGGATCTTCCTGAGAAGAAGGAAGCAGCACCGGCCGGTGGCGGCATGGGAGGCGGCGACTTCGACTACTGATCGACACCAATCAGTCGCGTCAAGCGCAATCAATCCTGTTCAACATCAAGACCCCTGCTACGGCGGGGGTCTTTTCGTGTCGGCCTGCAAGCTTTAATGGCCGGGTGTGCTCGGTTCGTGATGTTTCTGCGTCGTTGGTTGCGTGAATTCACCGAATTCTTTTTTCAAAAGGGCAATGCCCTCAACTTGGCGATCGCTGTGGTGGTTGGCACCCAGTTCCAGCAGATTGTGAATGCCATCAGTAAGGATCTGTTGATGCCTCTCCTCAACCCTTTGGTGCGGGGAGGGAACTGGCAAAACCTTGTTATCCCTTACTACGGCGGGGACTTGGCAATTGGAAAAATCTTCGATGTGATCCTCAACTCTCTGATCGTGGGTTGGGCCCTGTTCTTCATCATCAAGGCGATCAACCGCTCACAGCGAACCCTTGAAAGTGGAATGTCCACCTTCAAAGAGTCGGCTAACGCCAAGCAGGGCAACCCAGGCGATTGATTACTTCAGCCAGCCAGCGCTGAGGATGATCGCAAGCGTGAGAAACACCGCCAACGTGGTCCAGGTGATGCGGTTCAGGGTTGCCTCAGCGCTGCTGGAGCTGGTGAACGTTGAACTGCCACTGGCGGCAAGACCTCCCATGCCATCGCCCTTTGGGCTGTGGAGGAGGACAAACAGAATGAGCAGCAGGCCGCTGCCGATCCAGATCCAGGAGAGAACGGTAGTCATCATCATCTGATCCTATGGCGGGTCGGGTCAGACTGGCTGGGGCAACTTGGCGCTGGACGGCGCTGGCGTGTCAATAGCTTCAATCAAGCTTTGACCGGTCATGGCTGCAGGTTTGTCGAGGCCCAGCAGCTGCAGCAGTGTTGGGGCGATGTCCGCAAGACCACCTTCGTCGCGCAAGCGCAGCGCATTGCCCATGCCCACCAGTTTGCGCCTCTCACCCTCGACAAGAATCACAGGCACGGGATTGGTGGTGTGTGCCGTCCAGGCCTCACCATCGGCACCGCGCATGCACTCAGCGTTGCCATGGTCGGCAGTGATCATCAAGGTGCCGCCCATGCGTCCGACGGCATCGAGCAGGCGACCGATGCACTGGTCCACGGTTTGGATCGCTTCGGTGGCGGCTTGCATCACTCCCGTGTGCCCCACCATGTCCGGATTGGCGTAATTGATCACGACAAGGGAATAAATCCCCTGTTCGATGGCGGCGATGCAGCTGTCGGTGAGCGTGTCGGCGGCCATGGCCGGGGCCTGGTCATAGGTGGCCACCCGGGGAGAGGGCACCAGATGCCGGTCTTCTCCATCGAGGGGCTGCTCGATGCCGCCGTTCATGAAATAGGTCACATGAGGATATTTCTCGGTTTCCGCTGTGCGGTATTGCTTCAATCCTTCAGCAGCCACCACCTGGCCGAGGAGGTTGTCGAGGGATTCGGGAGGGAAGGCCACCTCCACGGGCAGTCCGCTTTCGTATTGCGTGAAGGTGACAACATCCAATTTGGGATGGTGCGGACGCTCAAAACCCTCGAATGCATCCAGGGTGAGGCTCTGAATGATCTGACGCGCGCGGTCGGGACGGAAATTGAACATGAGCAGGGCGTCACCGTCTTGAAGATGGCTGCTGCTCAGGCGCGTGGGCTCCAGAAATTCATCGGTGGTTCCCGCGGCGTAGCTCGCTTCGAGAACGGCTGAAGCGTCGTTGTTGCTGCAGGGATGGGCAGGATCTGTCAGCAGCGCGTAAGCGCGTGCGGTGCGTTCCCAGCGCTGGTCGCGGTCCATGGCCCAGTAGCGGCCGCACAGGCTGGCGATCTCGCCCACACCGCAGGACTGGATGGTGTCTTCGATGGTGTGCACGTAGCGCGGTGCACTCTGGGTGGGTGTGTCCCGCCCATCGGTGATCGCGTGAATGGCCACGGATTCGATCCCTTCTTCAGCAGCCCAGCGCAGTAGACCGCAGATGTGATCGACGTGGCTATGCACGCCGCCATCGGAGCAGAGCCCGAGGAGATGGAGCGTTCGGCCGCTCTCGCGCAGGCGCGCAGCCAGCTTGCTGAGCGCGGGCACTGCTGCGAGTTGGTTGGCGCGCACCGTGTCACCAATGCGCACCAGCTCTTGGCGAATGATGCGTCCTGCGCCAATCGTGAGGTGGCCGACCTCCGAATTCCCCATCTGCCCGTCAGGGAGTCCCACATGGGAGCCGCTGGCCTGGATCAAGGTGTTCGGATAGGCGTGCCTCAAGGCATCCATCACCGGGGTCTCGGCCGATCGGATGGCGTTGAAATCGCTGCCTTCACGGTCGCCCCATCCATCCAGGATCGCGAGCACCACAGGTGCCACCGACGACCTCTGTTTGGGATGTCCAGCTTGGCGATCAACCGCGTTCACTCAGCGTGTCTCCCTTCTTAAGGACTTCTCCAGATTCACAAGTTACCTCCGGATCCCTCCATCAGTGAATCGTCCGCCGCTGAACGGTCAGCTTTCGCGGACGCCCCGCCGGCTCAAACGCATAAACTCAGCGCCCTGCTCACTGGATCCATGGGGAC
This sequence comes from Synechococcus sp. WH 7803, assembly GCA_000063505.1. Taxonomy (GTDB): domain Bacteria; phylum Cyanobacteriota; class Cyanobacteriia; order PCC-6307; family Cyanobiaceae; genus Synechococcus_C. The sequence goes on along the minus strand of CT971583.1, from coordinate 1,823,766 downwards.
GGGCGGCCATGATGAACGGATCGAGATTCTTTCGTCCGACGAACTGAGAAGAACGTTGATGCGCCTGGCCTCTCAAGTGCTTGAGAGCGTTGGTGGGCTTGATGATCTCGTCTTGCTCGGCATCCCGACGCGGGGTGTCCAGCTGGCTGCGGTTTTGGCGCGTGCTCTGGAAGAACAAGCTGGTCGGCCGGTGGCCAGAGGAACCTTGGATCCCACCTTTCACAGGGACGATCTCGAGCGCGTGGCCATGCGACCGGTGACAGGCACCGACCTTCCTGTGGGTGTGGAAGGGCGGGATGTGGTGCTTGTGGATGACGTGATTTTCACCGGTCGTACGGTGAGAGCGGCGCTTGAGGCGATTCAGGCCTGGGGACGTCCCCGCAGGGTTCTGCTGTTGGTGATGGTGGATCGCGGACATCGCGAACTGCCGATTCAGCCTGATTTCTGTGGGCGCACCGTTCCGACGCGTCGCTGTGAAACGATCGAACTGCGTCTGATGGACGTGGATGGTGAAGAAGGGGTGTTTCTGCGCAGAACTCAGGACGCAACCTGAAGTTCATCACTGCGGAAATGGGCCTTGTAGCGACCAAAGGCCACGATCACCGGAAGCGTTGGGCTGATCGGGCGCCCTTTCCATTCCGTCAGCACGGTGACCACCTCTCCCTCACTGCCCTGGAGATCGAAGGATGTGCCCCGATGTTCGGGATGGTTGTAGACCACCACTGATGAGGCGACGACGACCTTGTCACCAGGCTGCATGAAGTCACGAGTCAATGGGCGAATTGTCTCACGGCTTCTTCGCCTTGCAGAGGCTTTCAGGCCCCTCCTCCACCAGCACACCGCCGAGATCGGAGCAACCGGCAACGAAAGCGCTCCAAGGATCCATGCCTTCGCCAATGCGCTGTTCAACGGCCTCGTTCAGGCGTTCCAGATCCACGCTGTGATCAGGGAGATCACCGTGACTGGTGTGGCTTTGCTGATCGCGAAGGTTCTTGATGGCGGTTTCGATCTGACGTCGCAGCGGCAGGGCATGGCGCTGCCACCAGGGATGGTCGAGTTGATTCAGCACACTCAAGGCTTCCCACCATTGCTGACGCTGGACCCGCTCCTGCAGGCGCTCATGATCGACGCGATTGCGGTTCCAGGTTTCTTTCAAACTGTCGCTGAGTTGGCTCCCCGTGCGCTGCCCCCTTGTCTCGAGGGGGGACAAGGTGGCCAAGGCTGCGTCGAGGTTTCCAGCTCGGAACTGGGCCAGTGCCTTCTCGCGGACCTGAGAACGCCACTCTTTCAGCCGCTGGCGATCACTGGTCTGCTCCGCTTGGCTGCCGACTGCAGAATTCACAAGCTGGGTCTGCAGTTCCAGTGCTTTGCCTGTGTTTCCGGCTTCCCAGGTGAGCTGCGCTTGGCGGCGTCTGCAGAACGCTTGCTCGAGGGGCGCTTCTGTCCCTAGCCAACGCAGGGCGGCCAGCTGCTCTCCATAGCGCAGGCATGCATCCAGGTCGCCAGCCGCAGCAGCGTTTTCGAGGCGTTTGGGCAGCTGCTGCTCCCACCAGTAGGCGGTTCCGCAAAGCGCCAGAACGCCACCCAGCGTGGCGATCAGCCAAAAGCGGGGGAGAGGGCGTCGAAGCGCCAAGACACACTTGAAAGGAATCCCTTTCTATGGACTCCTGCGACGCCGGACATCCCGTTGTGGACGGACCGGTTACCGCACGGTGCCGAGGCTGACTCTTTCGAGGCGCCTGCCGTTGCGAAGGTCTTCCCCCTCCATGATCAGCTCGGCATGCTCATCGAGCACAAAGTGCAGTTTCAGGCAATCCTCTCCAGGCTGAGCCGGGGGATTGAGCATCAGGGTGAACGAAGGACCGGGACGCTCCTTCACAGCTGCTGCATCGGATGTGCGTTCGATCACCTGCGGAAGTCCATCGACAAGTCTCACCTCGTGGCGTGCCTCCAGCTCTGGCTCGCCCAGGACGAATTCAAGGGTGGTTTGATCCACGGCACTGGCACTCAGCACCAGCTCAAAGGGCTGGCTTGATGGCCAGGGTTGTCCTGCAACGAAGAGAGGGTGCCAGTGATGTCGGTTGCTGCGACGGTCCCAGCAGCGCAAGGCAATTCCCCGTTGCAGAAGATCGAGAATCCGAACTCCCGGTGTGAGGCTGAGGGCTCCGCGGGCGACGGCTTCCATCGGAGGTGGGGTGCAGAGAGGAACCGGGCTCATGAAGCGGGTGAGCCACGCGCGCAACTGGGGGAGATGGGCGCCTCCACCAACGATCACAACGGCGCTGAGGTCGCTGCGGCGACAGCCTTGAACGGCGGCAGACCGCAAGGTCTGATTGAGAAGCTCCTCCAGGAGCAGGAACAGTCCCCGTTCCTCCAGGATCTGGGTGAAGCGTTTGCGGTTCATCTGCAACGTGGCGGGAGTCGCCATGGCGGGACTGCTGGCCAGTTCCGTCAGTTCCTCCTCATCGTTGATGTCGGTGTTTGAAAGTCGGCATTTGAGTCGTTCGGCTGCAGCGAGACAGGCGGTGAATCCATCGCCTTCGCAAGGAAGGCCTGGCGGTTGGAGTGCGTCGAGGATCCAGCGGTCGAGATCTCGACCCCCCAGCGCGATCCCTGCTTTTCCGAGCACGCGCGCCTGACGGAGGGTTTGACGACTTTTGCTGAGGTTTCGGCTCTGGAAGCGCAGCAGCTGCGCCAGAGGTGCGGCGCGGCCTTCGCCTCCCTCCAGGGCCACGAGTGACAGATCGAGTGTGCCGCCGCCGAGGTCCACAACCAGCAATTTCGCTCCTGCCGGTAACCCCGCCCCAAGGGCTGCGGCCGTGGGCTCATCCACCATCGCGATTTCAGGAATCTGCAGCGGCGCACAGGCGTTCAGCAGCCACTGGCGGTAGGACGCGTCCGTTTCCACCGGCGCGGTGAGCACGAGGCGTTCGATGGTGAGATCTTGGGGAATCCGCTTCCAGATTTCCTGGAGCAAGCGCGCTCCAGCCTGATCAGGACTGAGCCGCTGACGCCACTCGGAGGGAACGGGAAGGCCGATCCAGCGCTTGAAGTCTCGGTGGAGCTGGGGAGCATCACGGTCGCCCAGGCCGCTCTCCAGCACCTGGCGGCCCACCAGAAGCCCGTCTGTGTCTTGATCATCCAGCCAGAGCATCGAGGGGACCTCGCCTGCTTCGCGACTGATCGGCGCCAGGTCAATCAGCTCGATTCCCATCGCGTCGCAGGCCTGAAAGGCCACCACGGTGTTGGTGCTTCCCAGATCAATCGCCAGGGTCCCGCGTCGGGAAAGATGAAGGTTTTGTTCGCCAGCGCGGGGCTTCGTCATCCCCATGGGCACGTTGGAGGAAGGTTGAGACTACGGGGATCAGTCATGGATCGGTTACGGCGACTGGTGTTTTCCTTTTACCGGGAGGACCCTGAGATCGAGGCGGAGCTGGAACCCCTTCGGGACTGCCGGATGTCGAGGAGCTGGGGAACCATCCGCGTGGAGTGTGTGGATGCCGGTCATCTCGAGGAGGTGAGTGCCTTGCTCAGCCACCTGCGTCGCCCGCTGGTGGCGATGGGGCTGGGGCGTCAGATCGTGCTGCGCGTGCCGGGCCGTCCACAACGCTGTTATCCGATGCACATTCCCTTCCACAGCGACCTGTTCACTTAAGATGCTGAATTCCTTGGAACTGGGCATGCTCACGGCCGGAGTCGACCATCAGGACCTTGCCAAGCGAGGAGAAAGTCTGATCCGTCAGTCGAGCAATCGCTATCTGACAACGGTGCGCATTGCGTTTCGTGCCAAGCAGCGTCGCTTTGATGATTTCGACGGCTTGCTGGAGGAATCCAGCGTGAAGCCTGTGCAGCGAGCCATCGTGGAGCTCAGCGATGAGCAGGATCAGCCCGATCTCCTGCCGGGATGATTCAGCAGGAGGGTCCCGGCTGGAGACTGGCCAGGGATCCTCAACGCCATCCCTATGGCGCACTGATTGGTGGGGAGACCTGGGCCGTTGAGCTCACCGAATCCGAGGCCGGCGCGTTGGCCTCGTTAATTCAGGATTTGGTCGACCACCATGCGGCCCTGCGCGGGCAGCTGATGGACGAGGAGCTGATCACCCTCGAGCTGGAACGCATTCCATGGTGGGGATCTCTTGAGGGAGATCGTGAGGGTTGGTCCCTGCAGATGATTCTGAGGCCGGAGGACGGCTGCGAGCGAGGTGTGGAGGTGTTTTGGCCGGCCCCAGCGGCCGCAGCCGTGGCCGCTGCCATGAGAACGCTTTGGGACTTCTCCACTGATCAGCTGAACTGATCAATCGCGATGCACTGATTTTTCCCGAGGCTTTTCCGCGCTTGTGCCACTGTTTTCCACAGGCCTGGCGCCGGTATCGGGCTTCTGGCCTCGCTCTGTGGAAAAGGGCAGTGATTGCGCGTGGGGAGGTTGACGAAGCTGCTTGCGGCTGGCCTGTCGTTCCATGAGGCAAATCCCCGGCTGTGAAGGCTGTCTGCCACTGAAATCTCATTGGGAGAGTTGTTGGGATTGCCCAAAAAGTGCTGCCTTGACGCAGCGTTGTTGATGTGGAGAACTGGTAGCCATTGGAAGGGATTGCATGCACCTGGTTGATCAAACGGTTGAAACGACGAGCCAAGCTGGACCTGCGTGTGCTGCTCTGGAGGAATCCGGTTCTGTGAGCTTTCAGACGGAGGTCTCCCAGCCTCTCCAGCAGGCCATGGTGGGGTTCATTGAGCGTTGCCCCAACTGGGATCAATACCGTCTTGTGCAGGCTGCAATCGCGGGATTTCTGATTCAGAACGGTGTTGATTCCCGCGAGATCACCCGTCTTTATGTGGGAAGCATGTTCCGGCGTGAATCCCTGTCCCAGGGGGTTTGAGTCCGGCAGCTGGCCATCAGGAGCAAGGCCGAGAATGGAATGCTCAGCAGAAGGCCCAGGCAGGCGCCCATCAGGCCGATCAGGTTGACCCCCAACAGAAGTCCCAACAGGGCGAGCACCTTGATGCGGTTGGCTTGAACAATTTTGCGGCTGTGCTCCATCGCGGCCAGAGGGCGATGGCCGTAGTGCACCAGTAAGGGGAGAGCCAGTATCTGGCTGAGGGACCAGGCCGCCAGCGCTAGCAGTCCCAAGAGTAGAACTGCTGTGGAGAGAACCCCGCTGTGGGATGCGATCAGCCCGCTGAGGATGCGGATCACATTCAAGGCACCGATGAACACCACCCCCTCGAGCAGAACAAGCGCTGTGGTTTGGCGCAACAGCCAGCGCAGGGGGCGCCCCTTGCCTGGACTTGTGTCGGCGTCGGAACCAGAACCCACGGGCAGAAGTTGATCGGCCAAGCGCAGCAGCGACACCAACGGTCCAAGGGTCGCAGGGATTGTCAACAGCAGCAGGGCGTTCCCCGCGAGTCGGAGGCCGCTGTGCCCGCTCTCCTGGAGGTCGCGAGCGAGGACGCCAAGACCGGTTAAGGCAATCAGGGTCAGTGCGGTCAGCCCGACGCATTGCCATGGGGCTTTGCCGAACCCGATCCAGGCTCTCGGAATCAGGGTGGTCAGCGGCAGGCGTTCCGCGCTGGACACCTGCTGAGGGTCACTGGAGAGGGCCAAGTCGCTTCAACAGATCGTGGGCAATGGCCTCGTCCACAGGGAGGATCGAGAGACGATTGCCACGCTTCACCACGGCCAGTTGTTCGGGTTGGTAGGCCTGGCGCAGATCGTCAAGGCTTAAGAGGCTTCCAAACCGGCCCTTGTAGGTGAGTTTGACGCAGTCCCAGCGGGGTGCTTCCGGCTTTGAGGCTGGATCGTGGTACTTAGAGGAAGGATCAAACTGGGTGGGATCAACAAGACCCGTTTCGCTGACCTCCATGAGGCCAATGATGCCGAGGGGTTTGCAGTTGGAGTGATAAAAAAAAGCCTGATCGCCAATGGCCATTGACCGCATGAAATTGCGGGCCTGGTAATTGCGAATTCCATCCCAAAGGGTGGTGTGCTCCTGTTGGAGATGGTCAATCCCGTACACATCGGGCTCACTTTTCATCAACCAGTAGGCCACGGATTTCGCAGTGTTTTCCGCAGCCTAGAGATCTTTCACCGCATTGATTAACCGCCGGAAATGATCGCCTCTGGCCTCGAAGTTGGGGTACTGGTCGAAACTGGCACAAGCCGGTGACAGCAGCACGCTGCCGGCCTCAAAGTCCTTGGCAAGGCTCAGGGCTTGCGGCACGGCCGCGTTCAGGTCGGCGTGATGCATCACCGGACCTGAGAAGCCAGCGGTCTCGATCAGATCGGCGAGCTCCCCGGCGCCTGCTCCAAACAGAACCACGCCGCACACCTGGGACTGGAGAAGCTCCAGCCATGGATCTGCATCGCCCTGCTTGGTCTGACCGCCGGCGAGGAGAACCACAGGCGCCTGCACGGAGCGCAAACCCACGGCGGCAGCGTCGTAATTCGTGGCCTTGCTGTCGTTGAACACGGGAATGCCCCCAACCGACCCAAGGGGTTCAAGCCTGTGCGGGACCCCGGTGAAGCAGCGCAGTGCCGCCTCGATACTGGACGCTGAGACACTCGCTTCCAGCGCAGCAGCGGTCGCTAAAAGCATGTTCTGACGGTTGTGATCGCCGGGCAGGGGTAAGGCGTCGGCCGGGAACAGTGGCCGCTCTCCCTGGCTGACCCAGCCCTGAGCATTCACGCTGATCCTGTGGATTGAGTCCTTGTCGGGGCCATCATCGGCGCCGGACACCCAGCGAAGGCCTGGCCGTGACCAAGCACCGCAGTGTTGGCGGATGTCGGCGTCATCCGCATTCAAAACGGGAGTCTCTGCGCGCTCCAGCAGGCCCCGTTTGATGGCGCGGTACGCCGCGAGGGTTCCGTGCCTTTCGAGGTGATCCGGTGTGAGGGTTGTCCAGATTCCGATGCGCGGCGACACCTCCCCTGCGGCTTCGATCTGATAGCTGCTCATCTCCATCACAACCCAGTCGGGCTTGGGTCTGGTTCCTTGCAGGACTTCAAGGGCCAGTTCGGCTGCGGAATGACCAACGTTGCCCGCCATGGGCGCTTCAAGGCCGGCATGGGCCAGCACGTGTTGGAGAAGATGGGTGACTGTGGTTTTGCCGTTGGTGCCGGTGATGCCGATCCAGGGAATGCCAGAGAGGGCATCCCAGGCCACTGACATTTCACCGCGGACGCGCAGGCCCTGGGCGCGCAGGGCATTGAGTGTGGGGTGATCCCAGGCAATTCCAGGACTGATGACCACCTCTGAGGCCTGGTCGAGCCAGGCGGTGAAGCTGTCAAGCTCGAGGGGGCGCCCCAGCTCGATGGTGATGTTCTGCTGGCGCAGGGCATGCGCTGTGTCTTGCAACGCCGGGGTATCACCCCGTTCGAGCACCACCACGTCGTGCCCTTGAGCCTGGAGCAACCGGGCCGCGCCCAAACCCGATCGGCCGAGCCCGACAACGATGGACAGAGGCATCAAGAAACTCCTGTCCCATCAAGGGAAATGGGCGATACTGGAATCGAACCAGTGACTCCTACCGTGTCAAGGTAGTGCTCTACCTCTGAGCTAATCGCCCGCATTGTCACCCTTCAGAGAATCTGCGGTGATCGGTTGGATCGATGTCCACCGGGTGAAGTCGAAGTTAGCAGCTCACCGGCGCATCATTTCGACTCGCCATCGCTCACGCTTGGTGAGCGTCAGGCTCAGCACCTCCACGCTTCCGCGGTCCTGGAGTTGCAGTTGATCGCCCACCTTGACGTCTCGACTGGCCTGGCGGATCGCTCCCCAATTCAGTCTGAGGCGTCCTTCCTTGATCTCCCGCGTCACCTTGGAACGGGACAAACCGAAGCCCGCTGAGGCAATGGCATCAAGCCGGCAGGACGCCTCCACGCTGCGCAGGAGCCGCGGCGTGCGCCTGGCAGGCCATTGCAGAGCATCGAGAGGAACCGTTTCCAGCAGAAGCGGTACATCGCGAACCTGTCCAGTCAGTCCGTTGAGCTGCTCTCCGGCCTCCGGGGTGCAGACGGCTTGCGCTCCCCGGTCACCGCGCAGCCAGAGATCACCGATGGAATCTGCGCTCACATCGAGTTGCATCAGCGCCTGACGCATGTCATCGGGTTCAGCGCGGTCAAAAAGAAAGTTGCCTTCCAGGCGAAGACCGCAGAGCGGGGCTGATTCCGCGTCAGCCTCCTGATCGCGGCGGCTCAGTTGAAGCCGGCAGCGTTCGGCGCCTTCCCGGCCTCCATCGCGCACCATTCGCAACTCCGCGAGGGCCTCGAGCTTTCCGGCCTCCTCCAGTTCAGGGCCAGTGAGAAAGGGACTCCAGCTGGGTTGCCAGGTGCGCAGCACCTCTTCGGCCTGATCGAGGAGCCGAGCCATCACCGCCCGATGGCAGGAGCCAGCGAGGAGCGCATCTCTTGGCAGTGTCATACGTCGCTCAGCCGCACAACCTGCTGGGGACGCACCTTTTGAACGAGTGTCCAGGGAAGCTCCACCCCGGGTCGGGTCTCGAGCAGGAGTAACCAGGCGTTTTCCTTGTGACGGTTGCGCAAAATCCGCACGCCGTCTTCGTTATCAGAGGGAACGCTGGCGGCTGCTGCATAGCTGCCCATCAGACCGGATCCAAGACCCAGCAATCCTCCAAGCACCATTTCGCCGAGCGTTCCGAAGCGGGCAAAGGTGTCGAGCGTTGTGATCTGGGTAAAGGTGGCTCCGGCCAGGAAACCGAAGGGCATCAGCCACCGCGACATAGAGCGCTGACGCTTCGTTCTGGTCAGGCTTGGATTCAAAAGGTCGACCTCGTCGATGCGCTCAGCTGTTAGCTCACCGGAGGAAGCAGGTTCATCGTCGGGAGCCACGAGCGCCACTCGCAGCAGATGGGTGCCTGCCTCCCGCAAGGAGGCCACGAGGTTCTCAGCGGCGTCGCGTTCGCTGAGCACCAGGACACAGACGGGCATGGACAGACTCGGCGCGAGGGCACATTCTCCATGGTGTGCCGCTGAATCAGAGGGGCTGCGGCGCAGCCTTCTCGATCAGGGCTCAGGAGCGATCGGATCAATCTCTAAAGTGGATGGCGGCTTTCTCCTGCCGCTGGATGACCAAAGTTCTCGTTTCAGACCCCATTGATCAGGCGGGGATCGACATCCTCGGGCAGGTGGCTCAGGTGGATCAGCGCACGGGCCTTTCGGCCGAGGAGCTGAAGTCCATCATCGGTGACTACGACGCTTTGATGATCCGCTCAGGCACTCAGGTGACGGCGGATGTGATCGCTGCGGCTGATCGCCTGCGCATCATCGGCCGGGCTGGTGTGGGTGTTGACAACGTCGATGTTCCCGCGGCGACCCAGCGCGGCGTGCTGGTGGTGAACTCGCCGGAAGGCAACACGATCGCGGCCGCTGAGCACGCGCTCGCGCTGCTTCTGTCACTGTCGCGCCACGTGCCCCAGGCCCACGGTTCCATGCGCGCCGGTGCTTGGGACCGCAAGAAGTACGTGGGAAATGAGCTCTACAAGAAAGTGCTCGGTGTGGTCGGTCTGGGCAAGATCGGTTCCCATGTGGCCCGGGTGGCCAAAGCGATGGGCATGGAGGTGATTGCGTTCGATCCCTTCATTTCTGCCGATCGCGCCCAGCAGATGCAGGTGCGCCTCACCACGCTCGAGGATCTGTTCCGCCAAGCGGACTACATCACGCTGCACATTCCCCGCACGCCGGATACCGAAAATCTTGTGAATGCCGAGCTGCTGCGCTCGATGAAGTCCACAGCTCGCATCGTGAACTGCGCTCGCGGCGGAATCGTGGATGAGGCGGCGCTGGCCGAAGCGATCGAGAACGGTGTGATCGCTGGAGCAGGGCTGGACGTGTATGCCTCAGAGCCACTGTCGGAGGATTCTCCCTTGCGGGCGGTCGAGCGCGGTTTGGTACTGACACCCCACCTCGGCGCCTCCACGGAGGAAGCCCAGGAGAATGTGGCCACGGACGTGGCTGAGCAAATTCGGGATGTGCTGCTCGGTCTTCCCGCCCGCAGTGCGGTGAATATCCCTGGTCTCAGCGCGGAGATCATGGAGCGTCTCAAGCCCCACCTTCAGCTTGCCGAAACCCTTGGATTGCTGGTGAGTCAGCTCAGTGGCGGTCAGGTTCAGGAGCTCGAGGTGAGGCTTCAGGGCGAATTTGCTCTTCATCCTTCCCAGCCTTTGATGGTGGCAGCGCTGAAGGGTCTGCTCACCAATGCTCTTGGTGATCGCATCAACTATGTGAATGCCTCCTTGGAAGCCAAGGGACGGGGCATTCACGTGCTGGAGGTGAAGGATGACGCCAGCCGCGACTTCGCCGGTGGCTCGCTCCAGTTGACCACCCGCGGCGGCCAGGGAGGGCACAGCGTGACCGGTGCGGTGTTTGCTGATGGGGAGCTGCGGGTCACCAACATCGATGAGTTTCCTGTGAATGTGCCCCCCAGCCGTCACATGCTCTTCACCCGCCACCGGGATATGCCCGGGATCATTGGCCACCTCGGCTCTCTTCTGGGTGAACACAACGTGAACATCGCCTCCATGCAAGTGGGGCGCCGGATCGTGCGCGGGGATGCCGTGATGGTGTTGAGCATCGACGATCCGATTCCCCCGGCGTTGCTGGCCACGATCCACGGGATCAACGGGATCCAGGAAGCGCATCCCGTCACGCTGTGATGTGGTGGCGTCTGTCCCTGCCGCTGCAGCCAGAGCTGGAGGAATCCCTGCTCTGGAAGCTCACGGCCATGGGACTGCATCGGGTGGCGGTTCAGCATGCCCCTGAGGCTCCTGATCAACGCACGCTGCTGGCCTGGCTTCCTGCCCATGAATGGCCGCAGGACCAGCGGCTTGAGCTGATTGCGAGCCTGGCTCCCCTCGCTGAAACCTTCGACCTTCAGCTGGCGGACCCGCAATGGGATGAGTTGGCCGATGAAGATTGGAGCCGCAGCTGGAAGCAGCACTGGCAGCCAGATCCTGTGGGGAAGGGGCTTCTCATCCTTCCCGCCTGGCTCAGTGTTCCTGAGGAGCATGCCCAGCGTCTGGTGCTGAAGATGGATCCCGGTAGTGCCTTCGGGACCGGGAGTCACCCCACCACACGCCTGTGTTTGGAGGCTCTCGAAGCCGCGCCGCCCCAGGGGTTGCGGGTGGCTGATCTCGGATGCGGGAGCGGTGTGCTCGGCCTGGCGGCACTGGGTCTCGGGGCCCGCGAGGTGATGGCCGTGGATACCGACTCCCTGGCTGTCCGAGCCACCTCAGAGAACGCGTCCCTCAACGGTCTGGCCCCTGAAGCGCTGCGCGTTGCTCAGGGGTCTCTGGAGACCTTGGAGACCCTTCTGGCGTCTCAGCCGTCGGACCTTCTGCTCTGCAACATCCTGGCGCCGGTGATCGAAGCCCTGGCGCCAGGCTTTCAATCCATCCTCAGCGCCCAGGGGCGGGGACTTCTGAGTGGGCTCCTGGTGGAGCAAGCTCCGCGCCTGACCGACGTGCTCGAGGCGCTGGGCTGGTCGGTGCAGCCTCTCGCCAGTCAGGGGCGCTGGGGACTGCTGGAGATCCGCCGGAAAGTTCAATAAGCTGGGCTTATGTAAGTATCGGATTTGATTGGCCTTGGCCCTAATGCTCAGTGGAAGCGTGTGGGGGGACGCCTGTCCGATGTAGAAGGGTGCGGTCCTGCGAGCCCGATTGCTTCGGGTCTCTGCACACTTCATCCATCCATGGCTTCTTACAAGGTCACTCTGGTCAGCGAGAGCGAAGGTCTCAACAAGACCATCGAGGTTCCCGACGATCAGTACATCCTCGATGCCGCTGAAGAGCAGGGCATCGACCTGCCCTACTCCTGCCGCGCCGGCGCCTGCTCCACCTGTGCTGGCAAGATCACCGCTGGCACCGTTGACCAGTCCGATCAGAGCTTCCTGGACGACGACCAGATCGAAGCTGGTTTCGTGCTCACCTGCGTGGCCTACCCCACCTCTGATTGCACCATCAAGACCCACGCCGAGGAAGAGCTCTATTGAGCCCCTCCGCAACAATCAGCTCTCCCTAACCGGAGAATGCTCTGCCACCCCCAGGGGTGGCTTTTTGTTGGCAGGGTGGTGTGTGTCTGGCCGATCGAAGGATGTCCTCCGCCACCGCTGCTACTCCCCTGCGACCTGAGGTTGATGGGCTTCTTGCTCATGGCACGGTGCATACCAGTCCTGGGGGCCAGTACAGCTTCAGGGTGATCGGTCCCTGTTGCCGGCTGTTCGATCGCGATGAGCTGCCCTGGCCCTGCTGCCGCCTCGTGTGGCGCAGCAAGGAGCCGAGTTGGCGCCGGGTGGGCCGTCGTTTCGTGCCCGACCTCGCCTCCCGTCGTTGCCCCTCCTATGCGGTTGAGCTGCTTCAGCCCGGTTCCAGGCCTACCGCCACCGTGCTGACGCTGTTCTCCATGCGTTTCACTCCTGAGCTTCAGGAGTGGTGGTACAGCCGGCATCCCCGTTCCTTTGATGCGGCCAATCAACAGCCTTGAGCAAGGCCGGGTTTGGCAAGCCATTAAAAAAGCCCGCTCTGCAGCGGGCTTCAAAGGGGCATTCGAGACGAAGGCGTTTGGATGAATCAGAAGTAGATCTTGCCGCCGCCCCATTCCTGGCCCAGCACTTTTGGAGCCACGAGGATGTAAGCCGACATCAAGCGCAGATCTTCATCTGTGAGGTCACGCATCGCGGGATAAAGGTCCCGGCTGCGCATGCTGGGGTGAAGGTCGGCGATGCTGTATTCCCCGTCGTAAGACGTGGGGTCCTGGAGGTAATCCACCAGCGCTGCCACGTTGTCGCGGGCTGGGGTGGCCAGGGCCAGGGTTTCAGGGTCGAGGCCAACGTTGTGGTTGGTCTTGGTGATGCCACCGGCATGGCAGGTGCCGCAGCTGGTGTTGAACACCTTGCGTCCAGCTTTCACCTGCTGCTCCGAGAAGGTGACGGGACTGCCTTCGGCGTCGGCGGGAACCGTCAAGGTCTCCGCATCCCAAGAGGCAGCCTGGGCAGGGGTGCCGATCACCAGGACGGCGAAGGCCGACAGCACGATCAGCAGTCGGCTCAGGGAGCGACGCACGTTTGGGAGGAAAGAGGCCATAAAAATGCCGGAGACTGATGGAGACAGCACACAACGCTCTTGTATCACGGGGTGGGATCCCCCTGTGGCCGATCGCGCTCAGGCGATCACGAACTGTTGCAGCACGATGGATCCGTCTGCGGGGTGACGTCGATGGAAAGGAAGTCTTTGGCGAGCACCGTGGCGGGAAAAATCGCCTGGGCTTCAGCGAGCAGATCGTTTGCAGTGACAGCATTCCCCGGGGCATAGCGGGGACTGAGGTGGGTCAGCACCAGTTGGCTCACACCCGCCTCCGCCGCCGTTTGTGCCGCCATGGTGCTGGTGGAGTGCTGGCGTTGGAATGCCATCTCCGCTTCGGCATGGGAAAAGGTGGATTCGTGAATCAGAAGGTCCGCTCCGCGCGCGAGTTCCACGGCGGCTTCGCAAAACACGGTGTCGGTGCAGTACACCACGCTGGCTCCACGCCGCGGGGGGCCGCACAACGCGTGGCCGTCAATGCGGCGGCCATCATCAAGAGTGACGGTCTCACCGCGCTTCAAAGCGGCATAAACAGGCCCGGGTGGGATGTTCAGATCCCTGGCTTTGGCCACGTCGAATCGACCGGCCCGGGGCTTCTGATCCACCCGGTAGGCATAGGCGGGCACCCGATGATGCAGGGGCGTGGCCCGCACTTGCAGATCGTCGTCCTCGAAGACAATCCGTCCTGATTCGGCAGCTCCACGCACCGGATGTACGGCCAGCGGATAGCCAATGCGGGTGGAGCTGGTGCGCAGAACGCCGTGCAGGTAGGCATCGAGGGGATCCGGTCCGTAGAGATCCACCCCGGCACTGCTGCCGCTCAGCCCCAGGCTGGCCAGGAGCCCTGGCAGCCCGAACACGTGATCGCCGTGCATGTGCGTGATGAACACGCGGCGCAGTTGGGAAAGGCGCAGATCGCTGCGCAGGAATTGGTGCTGCGTGCCTTCTCCGCAGTCAAACAGCCAAAGCTCCGACCGTTGCGGCAGACGCAGCGCCACGGCTGACACGTTGCGGGCGCGGGTCGGAACTCCGGAACTGGTGCCGAGAAAGGTGACCTGCACGGCGGAGCGGGCTCAACGGCCAATCTGCCACGGAGGCCTGGCTCTCCGGCAACAGGAGGGGCACACTGGGCGCCCATCGGTGCCTGGAGTGTCCCCGTTCGTCTCCAACCTGCGGCCAGTGCTCAGGGCTGTCGCGCTGGCGCCCCTTGCCGTCGCTGCCCTTGCGGGTGAGCCGCGGGTTGCGGTGACCGCCCAGGAGCCGATGATGCGGGTTCTTATTGCCGAAGCACAGACGCTGCAGTTCAGGGCCGATGCTGCGCTGCCGCTGCGGGTGCGCGGCCTCGGAGGACAGGAGCGCTCTCTGCAGCGGTTGTCGGTCAGCCTCCGTGGCGGCTCCCTGCTTCTCGATGGTTTGGGTCAAGCGCCATCCCTGCGCGTGTCCACGGATGATCCCAGGGGCCTCTGGCTCGGCCAGCGGCGCTACCGCGGGGATGTGCTGCTTCTGCCCCGGGGCGGTCGCGTGCTGGCCATCAACAGGCTTGGGATCGAGACCTATCTGCCCAGTGTGGTGGGCAGTGAGATGCCGGCCAGCTGGCCGCTCCCCGCGCTCCAGGCCCAAGCGGTTGCCGCACGCACCTACGCCCTCCGGCAGCGGGGTAAAAAGGGCGACTTCGATGTGAAAGCCACCGTTGCCAGCCAGGTGTACAAGGGCGTCGAATCGGAGACCCCACGCACTCGGGAGGCCGTCGATACCACCCGATCCCTGGTTCTGGTGCATGGCGGCCGTTTGATCAATGCGGTGTTCCACAGCAGCTCGGGTGGGGCGACCGAGCCCAGCGGCGAGGTGTGGCGCCAACAACTGCCCTATCTGGTGAGCGTTCGCGATCACGACGACCACAGCCCTGTGCACCGATGGAACAAGCGCTTCGATGGCAGCGATCTTCAACGGCTCTTCAAGGAGACCGGCGGAGTGGAGACAGTGCGTGTTCTGAGCACCAGTTCCACTGGGCGGGTGCGCTCGGCTCGTATTCAGGGGCCGAGAGGGGCGTTGGTTCTGTCAGGGCGTGAGCTGCGTCAGCGGCTTGGCCTCAAAAGCACGATGGTGCGTTTCGCCATGGTGAGCGATGGCGACAGGGAGCTCTCTCCAGCACGTCCGTTGGATTCCGAACCAGCCCGCGCGCGGCCGGCTCTGATCGGCCTTTGGAGCGATTCGGCCAGTGGCTCCACTGAAGCTGCGGATCCGGGGCTTGCGCCACCACCGCCACCGCCACCACCGCTGCAGATGCCTCTCACTTTCAGCAACCACGACCGCCCGAACAGCCACGACCGCCCGAACAGCCTTGATCGTTCAAACAGCCTTGTGCTCGAAGCACAAGGCCAGGGGTATGGGCACGGTGTGGGTATGAGCCAATGGGGAGCCCACGGTCTTGCTGAGCAAGGGGCTGATTTTCGCCAGATTCTTCTTCACTACTACCGAGGGGTGCAGATTCGTCCCTACCGGCCGAGCGATGATCCAGCGCTGGCATTCAGCCCAGGACCGGAGCCAGCCTGGTGGGGTTGATCCCTGCCCGATCTGTGTCGAAGCTTCCCCCGTCCATCTCGGTTCAGCGCCGCCCTGATCCCGTTGCGCTGATGGATGCGGTGGTGGATGTGCTGGATGCGTCCCTGCAGACGGGTGTTCAGCAGCAACACTTCCGTCCTCTTGGCCTGGCCACCGGCCGCACCATGGAGCCTCTCTATGCGGCGCTCTGTGCGCGGCTGAAGCGCTGGCCTGCGCTCGATCTGCAGTGGCTACGGGAGCACTGGTGCAGTTTCAACCTCGATGAATACGTGGGGCTGCCGGTCGGGGATCCGCGCAGCTTTGCGGCTTACATGCAGACCCACCTGGCGGGTCCCCTGGATCTACCGACCGACCGGGTCAGACTTCCTGACGGCAAGGCCAGCGATCCAGGTTTGGAGGCGCGTCGCTACAGCACGGCTGTGCAGCAGGCCGGGGGACTCGGCCTCCAGCTTCTTGGCCTGGGCAGCAATGGCCATGTGGGCTTCAACGAACCGCCCTCAGGGGTCGACAGCCCGTGCCGCGTGGTGACGTTGCAGGCAGCGACACGGATTCAGAACGCTGACGCCTTCGGCGGTGACTCCGAGGCTGTGCCCAAGCAGGCGATCACGCTCGGGTTGCAGGAGATTCTCAGTGCCGAGGTGATTCACCTGATCGTGACCGGCAGCGCCAAGGCGGAGATTCTGCGCGCGGCCTTGTTGGAGCCCAGCACTGACCTGGTTCCCGCCAGCTGGCTGCAGCGGCATCCCCAGGTGCACGTGTGGGTGGATGATGCCGCCTATGCCCGTCTTTCGGCACCGTGACGCGCTGGCAGTTCTCGATTGATCGCGGCGGCACCTTCACCGATGTGGTCGCACGCCGGCCTGACGGAGGGCTGATCGTGCGCAAGGTGCTGTCGGTGCAGCCCGGCCTGAAGGGCGATCCGGCGGTGGATGCGATCCAGGCGCTCATGGCGACGGAAGGCCTCGGTTCCCCATCAGGCATCGAGGAGCTGCGTCTGGGAACCACCGTGGCCACCAATGCCCTGCTGGAGGGCAAGGGGGAGCCCGTGCTGTTGCTCACGAACAAGGGCCTGGCCGACCTGCTGCGCATCGGTGATCAGCACCGGCGGGACCTCTTCGCGTTGGAGATTCCCCCGTCACCTTCCCTGATCGCGGCAGTTGAGGAGGTCTCGGGACGTTTGGATGCGGCGGGGCGCGAGCTGGAGCCGCTGGTGATCGATGCCGCTCTGATCAGCCGGTTGCAGGCCCATCGCGCCGCGGGTCTGCGCAGTTGTGCCATCGCCTTGATGCATGCCTGGCGGACGCCAGCCCATGAACGGGCCCTGGCGGAGGCGGTGCTCGCCGCTGGCTTTGAGACGGTGATTGGCTCCCACCAGGTGAGCCCTCTGCCCCGACTGGTTCCCAGGGGCCAAACCACCCTGGTGGAGGCGGCTGTGCGGCCGGTTTTGCAGACCTACCTCAACCAGGTACAGGCTGCGCTGCAGGGACGCCCCCTGCTGCGGGTGATGACCTCCAGTGGAGGCCTGCAGGCCCCAAGGTCTCTGCTGGCCAAGGACACCATTCTGTCTGGGCCGGCGGGGGGCATGGTCGGTGCCGTGGCTGCGGCCCAACAGGCCGGTGTGGGGCATCTCCCCCTGGTGGGCGTGGATATGGGAGGCACGAGCACCGATGTGTTCTGCCTACCGGCAGGGGCGGCCGATCGCGACTGGGACCGCAGCCCCGAAACAGAGATCGCCGGTTTGCTGCTCACGGCATCGCGATTGCCGATTCACACGGTGGCTGCCGGGGGAGGCTCGATCATTCATGACGATGGCGGACGGGTGCTGGTGGGGCCCCGCTCGGCAGGAGCCGATCCAGGACCAGCCTGTTACGGCAGGGGTGGACCCCTCACCATCACCGATGCCCATCTGCTGCTGGGCCGGCTGCAGTCTCAGGCTTTCCCGGCGGTGTTTGGTCCGAATCGTGATGCCCATCCGAACCTGGCGATCACGCAGAACAAGTTCGCTGTTCTGGCTGAATCGCTGCAGCGCACACCGGAGGTTTTGGCGGAAGGGGCCCTCGACCTCGCGGTTGAGGCCATGGCAGCAGCCATCCGTCAGGTCTCTCTGTTCCGCGGTCATGACATACGTGGGGGCGTCCTGGTCGCCTATGGCGGTGCGGCCGGCCAGTTGGCCTGTCGCGTGGCCACTGCCCTCGGGCTGCGCCAGGTGTTGTTGCATCCCCTGGCCGGGGTGCTCTCGGCCTATGGGATTGCTCAGGCCCGTCCGCGGCAGCTGCGGCAGGCGGCGGTGCGCGAGCCCCTCGATGGCGCCTGCCTGACCCGCTTGCCAGCCCTGGTCGCCGAACAGCTGGCCTTGGCCCACGCTGCCCTGGAGCAGGTGTGCGGTCGTTCCGTGGCGGTGGGGGAGCAGCGGGTCCACCTGGAACTGCGGGATGGGGCCGCGGAACAGGGACTGCTCATCGCTCTTGAGCCTCCTCCGCAACAGCCTTCCCTGGAGAATCTGCGGGCAGCCTTTGCCCAGGCGCACCAGCAGCGCTTCGGCTATGCCCCAGCTCCCGACACCCGGTTGGTGGTGGAGCGGATCGACGTGGAGGTGCTGGCTGCGGCGGAGCTCTCGGCGCAGGGCCAGGACGAATGCGTAGGGCCTGCCGGAACTCTCGCCAGCGTTCCTGATGCAGCGATGGTGCATTGGCCGCAGAGCGGATGGTGTGCCGTTCCGGTGGTGCAACGGCTGCAGCTTTCCGTGAATCAGCGCTTGGAGGGCCCGGCCTTGATCCTCGATCCCACCGCTGGAACCGTGTTGGAGCCTGGTTGGTCAGCCCGGAGACTGCCGAACGGGAGTCTGTCGCTGGAGATGGATGGGGCGCGACCTGGGGGTGCGGCGATGCCTGCCGCTGCGAGTCGCGAACCTTGCCCCCCGCAGAGCCCCGATCCTGTGGATCTGAGCCTGTTCCATCACCGGTTCATGCAGATCGCTGAACGGATGGGAGAGCGGCTGCGTCAGACCAGTCGCTCGGTGAACATCCGCGAACGGCTTGATTTTTCCTGCGCCCTCTTCGATGGAGAGGGTGCCCTGGTGGCCAATGCTCCCCATATCCCCGTGCATCTGGGCTCCATGGGTGATGCGGTGGCCGATCTGCTGCTGCAGGTGCGTCGGGGCGACCGTCCTGCGTTACGGGACGGCGACACGATCATCAGCAACGACCCCTTCCACGGCGGCACCCACCTGCCAGATATCACCGCCATCACGCCGGTGTTCAGCGATCGGTTGGATGCACCGTTTGCGTTCGTGGCCTGCCGCGGGCACCACGCGGATGTGGGGGGACTGACCCCGGGGTCGATGCCCCCCTTCAGCAGGCGGATCAGCGAGGAAGGGTTGCTGGTGCGCAACTGGTGGCTGGTGCAACAGGGCGTTCTGAATCAAGACGGCTGGGCTGAGCTGGTGCGCCAGCAGCCCTTCCCCCTCAGGGCTCCGGATTTGCTCTGGGCTGATTTGCAAGCTCAGGTGGCGGCGAACCACCTCGGACTGCAGCTGTTCCAAACGCTGCTTCAAGTTGAGGGGCGAGCGCGCGTGGGTCGCTATCTCCAGCATGTGCAAGACCACGCCGCGAGCACCGTTCGCCGCCTGATCGATCGTTTGCAAGAGCGGCACTGCGAGGTGCAGCTGGATAACGGGGCCTGGCTGCGGCTGGCGTTGCGGGTGCAACGGCACCGTCGTGAAGCGGTGCTCGATTTCAGCGGCAGCTCTCTGCAAGGCGATCACAATTTCCATGCTCCGCTGGCAGTCACCAAGGCCGCCGTGCTGTATGTGCTGCGCTGCCTGGTCGAGGAGCCGATCCCCCTCAATGCCGGTTGTTTTCAGCCCTTGACCCTGGTGGTGCCGGAGGGGTGTCTGCTCAATCCCCGACCGCCTGCTGCGGTGGTGGCGGGGAATGTGGAAACCTCCCAGGCGCTCTGCAACCTTCTGTTTGCCGCGGTGGGTGCCATGGCGGCGGCTCAGGGCACGATGAACAACCTCACCTTTGGTGATGGGCGGCGGCAGTACTACGAAACGATCGCAGGGGGCGGCGGCGCGGGTCCGGGCTTCCCTGGGTCCTGTGGTGTGCAGACCCACATGACCAACTCAAGGCTCACGGATCCTGAAATCCTCGAACAACGCTTTCCCGTGAGGCTGGAGCGCTTCGGATTCCGCCCTGGCAGTGGTGGTGCCGGCCGTTGGCCCGGGGGCGATGGCCTGGTGCGGGAGTTTCGATTCCTGGAACCGATGACAGCGGCGCTGCTGTCGGGTTCAAGATTGGTGGCACCCTTTGGTCTTGAGGGTGGCGAGGATGGCGCGCCCGGGGCTGCGCGTCTCACCCGCGCGACTGGTTCCTGCGAACCGCTTCAGGGATGCGCCCAACTGGAGGTGCAGCCAGGGGATCGTCTGTTGATTGCGACCCCTGGTGGCGGAGGCTGGGGAGTGGCGACAACGGCGTCTGCCCCCTGAGCGGACCCTCCATCGGCTCACGGCACGAAGGCGTCGTCGATCTCCAGGTTTGTGCTGATGCTGTTCACGTCATCCAGGTCCTCGAGTGCCTCGAGAAGCTTGAGGCACTGCCGGGTGGTGTCTGGATCCTGGGGGACCACCTGGGTGAGGGGATGCCATGCATGGGTCCACTCCTGAACCTGCCAGCTCTGCTGCCTGAGCCCGTTCTGCAGGGACTCGAGGACTTCGTAGGGGCCATGGACCAGGGCTTGGCCGTCGTCGCCGAGTTCATAGCCATCGGCTTCGAGGCTCAGCAGGCTTTCCAGAAGCGCTTCTTCGCGCTCTGCGTCAGCCTCAATTCTCACCTCGCTCCGATGCTGGAACAGGTAGCTGACGCATCCACTTTCGCCGAGGTTGCCGCCGTGTTTGCTGAAGGCGAGGCGTAGCTCCGCCGCCGTGCGATTGCGGTTGTCGCTGAGGGCTTCCACCAGAACGGCCACGCCGCCTGGGCCATACCCCTCGTAGCGGATGGATTCCAGCTTGATGGCCTCTCCGCCCTGCCCTGATCCCTTGGCGATCGCCCGCTCGATGTTGCCAGCTGGAACGCCGGCGGCCTTGGCCTTGGCAATGGCCGTTCTGAGCTGGAAGTTGCCATCGGGATCAGCCCCCTGTCTGGCTGCAACGGTGATCTCGCGGCCGATCCGCGTGAACACTGCGCCCCGTTTGGCATCCACCACCGCCTTGGTGCGTTTGATCTGGGACCATTTGCTGTGGCCGGCCATCGGATGCGCTGACGTCCGTCTCTGGCACAGCACGGTACTGACCCGTCTTCAGGTCAGCCTCGGGCTTCGAACACGACTTTTGGTTGCAGCCCACCCGTCCCATCCGGCACGCCCAGGCCGAGCATGCGCCCTCCCTCGCTGAGCACCACCACCGCGTCGCTCTCCTGGTCGGCTCCTGGGGTGATCCGCCGTCCGCAGCTCCAGTCCTCCTGCTCACGGGCGGACAGGCGCCGCTGCGGGAGGTGCGCGAGGGCGTCCTGCGGAGGAAGCAGAGGCAGCGCCGGTGGATCTGTCGCGGTGGCCCCCGGCTCCGGCCGCTCTGGCAGGGGGATCGCCTGCGCGTCTTGAAACCCAAGGGCCTGGGTGCGGCGCAGGCTGGCCAGGCAGCCCCCACAGCCCAGGTTCTGGCCCAGATCTCTGGCCAGCGAACGGATGTAAGTGCCTGCTGAACAGTGCACTTCAACGCGCAATTGCCCCTGTTCCGGGCACCAATTGAGGAGGTGCAGGTGGTGAATCGTGATGGCGCGCTCCGGCAGATCCATCTGTTCACCGCGCCGCGCTCTGGCATGGGCGCGTTCGCCATCCACATGAACGGCTGAGACCTGCGGCGGGCGCTGTTGGATGAGGCCGCGGAATGGGGCAAGCGCCTGCTCCAGCTCGGCGCTGCTCAGGGCCGGCAAGGGCTGGCGTGAGCTGATCTCTCCCTCAAGGTCATCAGTGTTGGTGGTGATGCCCAGCTGGATCACTCCCCGGTAGGTCTTGTCGCCGGGGAGATAGGGCAGCAAGCGGGTCGCCTGCCCGACGGCGATCGGCAGAACTCCTGTCACCGCTGGATCCAGGGTGCCGCCATGGCCGACCCGTCGGATGCCGAGCAGGCGCCGGATCCGAGCGACGCAGGCGTGGGAGGTGAGGCCAGCCGGCTTGTCGATCACGGCAAAGCCAAGGGGCGCAGTCAACGGCAGGGCAGGAATGGTGCAGGGTTTCGACTGTGGCACCTGGCTCGCACGTAAGTTTGCCGGCATCAGCAGGCAGGTCATGCAGCCAGAGATTGCGACCGGAGACGTGACGATCCAGGAGTTTCTGGCCAGTGGTTTTTCAGTGAAGGATCACCTCGCCTCCTATCTCTCCCTGTCAAAGGCTGAGGTGGAGCAGCGGCTGCCTCAGAGCAAGGAGGATCTGGCGGCCATGCATCCCGGTGCTTTTGATCCCGAGCGCGCGGAGATGTTTTATGAAGACACTGTGGGCACAGGCCACTTGCTCGAGTTGGCGGCTTGGCATCTCAGCAGTGCTGATTACATCGCCGACACCCTGCGCCTGCAGCAGCAGTTCGCCCATGGGGATGTGCTGGATTTCGGAGGGGGCATCGGCACCCATGCCCTCGCGGCCGCTGGGTTGAGCGACGTTCGGCACGTGTGGTTTGTGGATCTCAATCCCCAGAACCGCGCGTTTGTTGCCCAGCGCGCGGCAGCGCTCGGTCTTGAAGATCGGCTCTCCGTGCATCGCGATCTCGAGAGCCTTCCCGGTCAGAGTTTCGACACGGTGGTTTGTCTGGATGTGCTGGAGCATCTGCCCGATCCGGCCGGCCAGCTGATGGAGTTTCATCGCCGCCTACGGGCTGGTGGACGGGCCGTTCTGAACTGGTATTTCTTCAAAGGACATGAGGGTGAGTACCCCTTCCATTTCGACGATCCAGAGCTTGTCGACAGCTTCTTCCGTTGCCTCCAAGGGCATTTTCTGGAGGTCTTCCACCCCTTATTGATCACAACCAGGGTCTACCGTCCGCTCGAGACCTGAGCAATTCGATGGCGCAGTCCCAGGGCCAAGGACGCTGGCTGATCAAGCTGATCGTCTTGAAAAAAGTCCTGCTCGCGCTCGTTCTGTTGGCGATCAGCCTTGCTGCGTTCTTCGGTCAAAGCCACTACGCCGAGCTGTCGGATTTCGCCCAGACCTGGGGACAAGCCGATCGCGAACTGCTCTCCCACATGGCGGAGAAGGGCACTGTTCTGGGTCCCACGCGCCTGCTGCGGCTGGCGGTTGCATCCTCGGTGTACTCCGGGCTGATCCTGTTGGCTGCTTGGGCCACCTGGACAGGTCGGCATTGGGGTGAGTGGCTCCTGGTGGGTGTGCTCGCGCTGGCTCTGCCACTGGAACTTGCCCATCTGTTCCATGAACCAAGCCCCAGAACGGCGATCGTCCTGGGGCTCACGGTTCTCGGAATGGTCGTCACCCTGAAACAGGCGTTGCGTTCATCCCGGAATCACTGACGACTGCGCCGTTCAGCCGGCTGCGGTGGCCACGTTGATGCGCTTGCGATTGCGCAGGCCGCGACGGATGGTTTCGAATTTCACGACGCCGTCGGTCAGAGCGAACAGGGTGTCGTCTTTGCCTTGGCCAACATTCACACCGGGGAGAACGGATGTGCCGCGCTGGCGGATCAGGATGGATCCGGCGGTGACGCTTTCGCCGCCATAGGCCTTCACGCCGAGGCGCTTGGAATTGGAATCGCGTCCATTGCGGGTTGAACCTGTGCCTTTCTTATGTGCCATGGGGTGGTGGTGAAGATTGTGAAGGGGCTGAGGGTGGTTCGAATCAGCTGATGGACTTGCCGCCGACGGAGATGGACTGAACCATCACCCGGGTGAGTTCCTGCCTGTGACCATTCTTACGACGGGTTTTCTTCTTGGGTCGCATTTTGTAGACGATCACCTTGGGGCCGCGGCGATGGGCCATCACTTTCAGCTCAACGCTGGCGTCCTTCACATAGGGCTTGCCGAGGGTTGTTCCCGTGGCGTCCTTCACGAGGAGCACGTTGTCGAGCGTGACCGTGGCATCGACATCAGCCTGAAGGCGGTCGAGGTCGTAATAACGGTTGGGTTGCAGCCAGAACTGCTGGCCTGAGGCCTCAACGATGGCGTAGGTGCCGGTGTCGGGAGCGGCGGATTGGCTGGTGCTGGTTTCGGCCATGAAACGAAAGGACGCGGTCAGGCTCGGCGAACCGATTTGGCCTGAACCGCAATCGAAAGACAAACAAAGATCTTCGGCCTTTGCTGTCCCCTTCGTCAAGATTCAGCTCAGGACCCTGCGCGGTGGATGGCTCGTCCAGCACTCACGATCGCTCTGCTTCTCACCTCAAAGGAGCTTGTGGATGCTTGTACGCAGTGGCTGCCCGTGAACCGTTACAAGCCTGTGGATCTGCACCAGGCCGCCTCCGGTGAAGGACTTCTCGAAGTCCTGGCCCATCAGCGTGAAGCGGTGGATGCGGTGGTCATTGAGCAGTCGCTTCTCGACGAGACCACCCGCGAAGGTCTGCGTCGCGGCGGGTTGCTCTTCCCGGCTGTGGTGGTTGGAGAACTGATGGGGCGGGTGGACTACCACCCGGAGGAGGTGCATCTTCCTGTCGATCAGCTTGAGCAGCTGGGATACAACGTGGACGCCGCCATTTCCCGGTTTCTGCGCCAGGGCCAGAAGGAAGCAAGGCCGGAGGATGGATCGGCACCGTCCTCCGCCGAGAGCGCAAGCAGTGCGTGGAAGCTCTCGAGCCGTCTTCAGGAGCGCCTGGGCTACCTGGGTGTGTTTTACAAGCGGGACCCATCCCGTTTTCTGGCCAACCTCCCCCCTGATGAGCAGCGGGAGCTGTTGCGGTCCCTGCAGCGCACCTACCGCGATCTGTTGATCAGTTACTTCCGTGATCCGGCCGCGGCCAACCAGGCCCTGGAGAGTTTTGTGAATACGGCCTTCTTCGGCGACCTGCCCATCACCCGCACTGTGGAGATCCACATGAATCTGATTGACGAGTTCTGGAAGCAACTCAGACTTGAAGGGCACAAGAACGATTTTCTTCAGGACTATCGGCTCGCTCTGCTCGACGTCATGGCCCATCTCTGCGAGATGTATCGCCGCTCCATTCCCCCCGAGGTCGCTTTGGCGGTCCCGTCAGAGCAACGCCGCTCCCTGATGGATTCGGAGGTGTCCTCATGAGCCCACGGAAGACCTACATCCTCAAGCTCTACGTGGCTGGGAACACGCCCA
The DNA here is from genome assembly GCA_000063505.1 of Synechococcus sp. WH 7803. GTDB lineage: Bacteria > Cyanobacteriota > Cyanobacteriia > PCC-6307 > Cyanobiaceae > Synechococcus_C. Next base: position 1,798,842 of record CT971583.1, on the reverse strand, counting down.
ACTCGATGCGTGCTTTGAAAACCCTGCGCAACATTCTTGAAACGGAATTCAAAGGCGTTTACGCCCTCAAAGTGATTGACGTTCTCAAGAACCCGCAGCTGGCGGAAGAAGACAAGATCCTGGCCACACCGACGCTCTCCAAAATCCTGCCTCCTCCGGTGCGCCGCATCATCGGCGATCTATCGGATCGGGAGAGGGTGCTGATCGGTCTGGACCTTCTCTACGACGAACTTGCCGACAACAGCCTCACATCGACGCTGATGGATGCGTTGGAAGATGCAGACACAACGGATTCAGATTCTTAAGCCAGACCGTGTGCTTGACCGTTTGCTTCGTTTTTCTCTTTAGCGTTTCTCCATAAGCTCGCCATCATGCAGATCTCCAGCTCCAGTGGTTCGCCACAGATGCAGGTTCAGAAGCTCCCAACAGGGATTGAGGGCTTCGATGATGTCTGTCAAGGCGGTCTGCCGATCGGTCGCAGCACCTTGATCAGCGGAACGTCCGGAACTGGTAAGACCGTTTTTTCGTTGCACTTTCTGCACAACGGCATCGCTCACTTTGATGAGCCGGGAATTTTCGTCACCTTTGAAGAGTCGCCCCTCGATATCCTGCGTAACGCCGCCAGCTTTGGTTGGAACTTGCAGGAGATGGTGGAGCAGGACAAGCTCTTCATCCTTGATGCATCACCCGATCCCGATGGTCAGGATGTGGCCGGAAGCTTCGATCTGTCGGGTCTGATCGAACGCATCAACTACGCCATTCGTAAATACAAGGCCAAGCGGGTGGCCATCGATTCGATCACGGCGGTGTTCCAGCAGTACGACGCGGTGTTTGTGGTGCGTCGTGAGATCTTTCGCTTGATCGCCCGTCTGAAAGAGATTGGTGTCACCACGGTGATGACCACGGAACGGATCGACGAGTACGGCCCGATCGCTCGCTATGGCGTTGAGGAATTCGTCTCCGACAACGTGGTGATTCTGCGCAATGTGCTCGAGGGCGAGCGTCGCCGGCGCACGGTGGAGATCCTCAAGCTCAGGGGAACCACGCACATGAAGGGGGAGTTCCCTTTCACCATGGGAGCCCATGGCATCAGCATCTTCCCCCTCGGAGCGATGCGCCTCACCCAGCGCTCCTCGAATGTGCGGGTCAGCTCCGGAGTGCCGCGGCTCGACGAAATGTGCGGGGGTGGCTTCTTCAAAGACTCCATCATTCTTGCCACCGGTGCCACCGGAACCGGCAAGACCCTGCTGGTGTCGAAGTTCATCGAGGATGCCTGCCGGAATGAAGAGCGGGCCATCCTGTTCGCCTACGAGGAATCACGCGCCCAGCTGCTGCGAAATGCCACCAGTTGGGGCATCGACTTCGAGCAGATGGAGCAGGACGGGATGCTGAAGATCATCTGTGCCTATCCCGAGTCGACAGGTCTGGAAGATCACCTGCAGATCATCAAAACCGAGATCAGTCAGTTCAAGCCCTCGCGGATGGCGATTGACTCGCTCTCTGCTTTGGCCCGTGGCGTCAGTCACAACGCCTTCCGGCAGTTTGTGATCGGTGTGACCGGTTATGCCAAGCAGGAGGAGATCGCCGGATTCTTCACGAACACCTCTGAAGAGTTCATGGGCAGCCACTCGATCACGGATTCCCATATCTCCACCATCACCGACACGATCCTGCTTCTGCAATACGTGGAAATCCGTGGGGAGATGGCCCGGGCTCTGAACGTGTTCAAAATGCGCGGCTCATGGCACGACAAAGGGATCCGCGAATTCGTGATCACGGGCAATGGTCCTCAGATCAAGGACTCCTTCTCCAATTTCGAGCGGATTATCTCCGGCGTTCCCCATCGCGTGACCACCGACGAGCGCAGCGAACTCTTGCGCATTGCCCGGGGCGTGGATCCCGATGCCTGATCAGGCTTCTCGCTGCCGTTCAGCCTTCCACTGCAATTCGTCGGGATCTTCCTGAGCCAGCGGTAGATCAAACCAAAAGGTAGTGCCGACATCGGGTTCACTGGCCATGCGGATTTCGGTTCCATGCTTTTCGAGGATGCCGCGCACGATCGACAGGCCCAGACCGGTCCCCACTTCTGTGTGCACGGCATTTTCAACTCTGTAGAAACGCTCGAAGATCCGCTGTTGATTGTCGGGACTGATGCCGTAACCGGTGTCGCAGATCTCGACGCGCATGCGCGGAAGCGGTGAAGCGAGTGGGCAGGTTGGCCCTTCGCTTTCCGGGTGCGCTGGTGTCATCTGGCAACTGTCTGGCCAGGTGTAGGCACGGATCATCAGCTGACCGCCTTTGCGATTGAATTTGAGAGCGTTGCCCACAAGGTTGTCGAGCACCTGGAGCAGCAGATCCCAGTTGCCCAGAATGTCGGGGAGGTTTGGATCCGCTTCAAGGCTCAGTTCCACTTGCTTGTCGGATGCATTGAGCTGATAACTGCGCAGGGTTTGCTCCAGCCCTGGACGGACTTCAATCGGCGCGAAGGTGACGCTGCGGCTGGATTCCAACCGCGATAGATCGAGCACATCATTCACCAGTCGCGTCAGGCGATCGGTTTCAGCGTTGGCAATGCCCAGAAACTCCTGTCGGTCTTCGTCGCTGAGCAGATCCCCCATGTCGTGCAGGGTTTCCACGTAGCTCTTGATGTTGAACAGAGGCGTACGCAGTTCGTGGGACACGTTGCTGATGAAGCGGCTCTGAGCCGCGTTCAACTCCACTTCGCGGGTCAGGTCCTGGATCGTGACCGCCAAGCCTTTCAGGGTTTCTCCACTGGGTTCCCGCACAGCTTGCAGAACGAAACGGAGGGTTCGTGCTGGATCACCGATGCTGCTGCGCAGCTCGTTGGTGTCGGTGCGGTTGCTCGAGACGGCCTCGAGTGGCTCATGCAGTTCCACGGCGAGGAGCTCGGGGAGTTCGTTGAGAAAGTCTTTCCCCTCGAGGTTGCGTCCTTCCCAGCGGAAGAGACGCCGAGCTGTTGGATTGGCGAGCACGATCCGTCCATCGCCATCGAGGAGAACGGCGCCATCCGCCATGGTGGCGATGAGCGAGGCCTGTTTCACCTGCGCGGCTTGCAGTTCCTCGATGTTGGCTGCGTCGTAAACCTGCAGCTGGGAAGCCATGGCGTTGAAGCCATCCAGCAGTTCGCCAAGTTCACCGCCCACGGGGAGGCCGATACGGGCGCGGAAGTCGCCATCGGCGATCGAGCGCACGCCGCGAAGCAACTCCTTCACCGGTCGGGTGATGGTGAGGGCGTTGAACACGGCCCCCAGGATCACCAGCACCCAGATGGAGATGAACACCGCCACCGTCACCTCCCGGGTGAGGGCCGCGCTCGCGAGAGCCGTTTCGTTGGGGTTCACCCCGAGGGCCAACACACCCAGATAGCGGTCTTGTTCCACAAGGGGAACGAACACATCGGTGACCAGGCCCTGGGGGGTGATGTGCTGCCGCACCAGGGGGTTCTTGGGGCGGTTGCGCATTTCCGCGGGGAGCTCCAGGCGTCGATTCAGGCGGAGATCACCATCTGAGGTGCTATTGCTTCCGCTAATGGGAATCCCCAGGTAGACGATTCCTTCCGGATCGGCGAAAAAGATGTAGCGGAGGCTTCGGCTGGATCGCCAGAACGTTTCGGCCACATTGGCCAATTCCCGATCGCGCCCTTCGGCAACGAGTTCGCTCACATTGCCCGCGAGCAGGAGCCCGAGATCCCTGGCATAGCGGGTGTCGTTCATGGCGGCATCGCGCTGGATGCCATTGAGCGCGAAGAAGGTGATGCCCGTCATCATCAGGCTCACCACCAGGGTGGCCACCGCCAGCAGTTTGGTTTGAAGGCTGAATTCGGCCCACCAAGCGCTAATGCGCTCTGTCCAGTTTTGGTCGTCACTGGGCTTGGAGTCGATCACCGCCCATGAGGCCCGGCCATCGTTCGAGGCCGTCGCTGGTTCGCTGGCCATGGCTTCGACTTGCGTTGGCTGAGCCTAAGACCGGCGCACCTGATGACCAATGTCTCTGCGGTATTGCATTCCTCTGTAGTCCACCGTTTCCAGGGCCTGGTACGCGCGAGCAAAGGCCTGGTCGAACGTGTCAGCTTGGGCCACCTGGGTCAGGACCCGCCCTCCACTGGTGAGCAGGCGACCGTCTTGATCCCGGCGGGTCCCGGCGTGGAACAGCTGGCGCTGGGGATCGTCGTCCGGCGCCAGGAGAACCACATCCCCTTTTTTCGGTGCGTCGGGGTAGCCCTCGGCGGCGGTTACCACGCAGGCGCTGCAGGCCTCGGTGATGGTGAGCGCTGGGGCCAGATCCAGGCATCCCAGGGCGCAGGCCTGAAGCACCTGGGCCAGTTCCGGCCCCATCAGCGGCATCAGGGTTTGGCACTCCGGATCCCCAAACCGGCAGTTGAATTCGATCACCTGGGGGCCGGTCGCGGTGAGCATGAGGCCGGCGTAGATCACACCCCTGTACTGAATGCCGCGGTTGCGCAGGGCACGCAACGTTGGCGTGAGCACCTGCGCCCTCACCTGCTCGAGGCCGGCGGCGTCGAGGAGCGGGGCTGGGGCATAGGCGCCCATGCCGCCGGTGTTGGGACCCCGATCTCCTTCGAGCAGACGCTTGTGATCCTGGGCGGGGGGGAGCAGCACCATGCGTTCGCCATCGCAGAGGGCGAACACGGAGACCTCAGGTCCTTGCAGACGTTCTTCGAGCACCAGGCGTTCGCCGGCGCTGCCGAACCGGCCTGCGAAGGCCTCCTGGATCGCTGCTGCAGTGGCCTCGATGGTCTCGGCCACGGTGACCCCCTTCCCGGCGGCCAAACCATCAGCTTTGACGACCAAAGGCCGCTGCAGGCGATCGAGCACGGCCAGTGCTTCGGGGAGTTCCGAGACAGCCCAGTGCCCGGCAGTGGGAATTCCTCCCTCCTGCATCAGTTGCTTGGCCCAGGCTTTGCTGGCCTCCAGCTGTGCACCATCGGCACCCGGTCCGAACACCGCCAGTCCGGCTTCCCGCAGGCGATCGGCCACCCCAGCGGCCAGGGGGGCTTCCGGGCCGATCACCACGAGATCGATGGCATGGTCGCGACAGTGCGCGATCAGGCCGTCGGCATCCAGCTCGCTGATCCCGAGAGCCCGGCAGCCTTCCAGATCCAAGGTGCCGCCGTTGCCCGGGGTGACCCAGACCTCGTTGACCCCTGGGCAACGGCGCAGCGCCCAGGCCAGGGCCTGCTCCCGGCCGCCACCGCCCACCACAAGCAGGCGGTGCAGGGGGGGCAGGGACTGAGGACGGGGGCTGGAATGGGCCATGGAGGCAGGCGTGATGGTCGAAGACCCTTAGGTTTGAACGCCCGATCACGGTCGACGATCGTGATGGGATCCATCCATCTTTGTTGAGCGCCTGCCGGCCCATGGGTTTTCTTCCCCTGTCCCTGACGCTTCTGCTGGCGGCAATCCCTATTCCGGTGGAGGAGTCACGGCTTCAGAACGATGCGGCTCCGGTGCTGGAGCAGGCGATGGCGCCGGAAGCCTTCGAGGCTGTGCTGCTCGAGGGCGATCTTCCTGCGTTGCAGCTGGCCTGTGCGGATGCCGCTCAGTTCGGGCTGGAGGAGCGATTGCGCTTGTTGCGCAATCGCTTGATGGAGGTAGCACCGGCTCCCCAGCCCTTTGCGGTGGTGATGGCCAACGCTCGGGCGCTGATGCAGTGCAAGGCGCCCGACAGTGTGCCTGTGGTGCTCAGTCGCTACGGCCCAGCGCCAGGCCAGCAGCGCAGGGAGTGGCTGCTGCTCTCCTGGCGTGCGGCCGCTGCGGCTCTGGATCAGGAGCGGGCGATCCTGGCCCTCCTGCGCCTGGCTGAAGGCGATCCTTCCCGACTGGAGGCTGAAGCGCTTGTGGTGGGGCTGGATGATGCCGGGCAGCCGTTAACGCGGTCTGGTCTTGATGTGCTCGCGGATCACCAGATCGCCAACGGCGACGCAGCTGAGGCTGTGATCACCCTGCTGGCTGGGCGTCGTACCGGAGAGGCGGCTGCCCGCCGGCTTGGTTTGGCGTCCGAGCTGTTGGGTGAGCTGGAACCGGAGCGCAGCGGGCCGCTGTTGGAAGCGGCTTTGGATCAGGCGGCCGCTGTGCAGGCCTGGAATTTGGCGGAGGATCTTCTGCGGCTGCAGCTGACGCTGGAGTTGGAGAACGGCGGCACTGGAGATCGTCCGCGCGAGCGTCTGCGCCGCCTGGCCACGCGGGTGGATGATCGCTTCACCCTCTTGGATCTCGATCGCGATGCGCCGGTGTTGACGCCGGGTCAACGGGAGCAGCTGGATCAGGAGCTGCGCTCCCCGCGCGCGCCGGGAGGGCATGCTGCACTGGGAGAATCAGAGGCTTCCGAGGCCGACGCGACCGTTTTCTCCGCACAGCCATGACCCTGTCCCACGGCGAGCTCCTTTACGAAGGCAAAGCCAAACGCATCTATGCCAGCGCAGACGACCAGCAGGTTTTGGTGGAGTTCAAGAATGACGCCACCGCTTTCAATGCCCAGAAGAAAGCCCAGCTCGAGCACAAGGGCCGACTGAACTGCCAGATTTCGGCCTGCCTGTTTGAGCTGCTCGAGCGCCATGGCATCCCCACGCATTACGTGGGTGTTGCCGATGCCACTTGGATGGTTGTGCAGCGTGTGGAGGTGATCCCGATCGAGGTGGTGCTGCGCAACACGGCCACCGGATCGCTGTGCCGAGAAACCCCGATCCCCCAGGGCACAGCCCTCGATCCCGCCCTGCTCGACCTTTATTACAAAGATGATGCGCTGGGAGATCCGCTGCTCACAGATGCCCGGATCGCCCTGCTTGGTGTGGTGAGTGCGGAGCTACGCCAGCGCATGGAGGCGCTGGCCCGTCAGGTGAATGCTGTGCTGCAGCCGTTTTTCAAAGACCTGGGCTTGCAGCTGGTGGATTTCAAGTTGGAACTGGGCCTGAATCAGGCCGGTGAGCTGCTGGTTGCTGATGAGATCAGTCCTGATACCTGCCGCCTCTGGGACCTCAGCAGCACCGATGCCAATGAGCGCATTCTCGACAAGGATCGATTCCGCAAGGATCTCGGCGGCGTGATCGAGGCCTACGGGGAGGTCTGCAAACGGGTACAAGGGGCATGCCCACAACCCCGGAACTGCGGGTAGGTTCTCCAGACGTTTGTGGCCTGTCCGGCCGACTTCCGTCTCCCCCATGGTGACCTTCTCCTCCCGCCGAACCAGGACAACCGTTCGGCGGAGCGTTCTTGGAGTGGCGCTATCGCTGCCGCTGATGGCCCTTCCGGCCAGGGCGCAGGCGGAGGCTGAAGCAGTTCAAGTTGAGGCCTCTGAAACCGAAGTGGTTCAGGCCGGCGGTGCCTCTGGAGAAGTTGAGGTCGAGCAGAGCACGTCTGAAGAGATCGACGTGACGCCGGCGGCGCCGGCTCAAACCGCGCCTGCCGAGCAAGCACCTGCGGCAGAAACGCTTCCCCAGGCTCCCGCCAGCCCCAGGGTGTTGATCACTGAGGTGATCATTGAAGGCATCGCCGATCATCCGGAGCAGGAACGCCTTGAATTGGCGGCCTACGACGCGATGAGCGTGCGTCCGGGCAGCCGGGTGACCCGGGAGGAGCTCAAGCTCGACCTCGACGCCATCTATGCCACTGGTTGGTTTTCCGATGTACGCATCGAGCCGATCAACGGCCCGCTCGGTGTGCAGCTGGTGGTGCAGGTGGTGCCCAATCCGGTGCTCACCCGGGTGGAGCTGGAGCCAGACGACAACAAAATCAAGCCGGAGGTGATTGAGGACACGTTCAGCTCTGACTACGGACGCACGCTCAACCTCAACGAGCTGCAGCTGCGCATGAAGGAGCTGCAGAAGTGGTACGCCGACGAGGGGTATTCCCTGGCCAGGGTCAGTGGGCCGACCCGTGTCAGCCCTGATGGTGTGGTGCAACTCAAGGTGTTGATCGGCACCGTTGATGGCGTCCAAGTTGAGTTCATCACCAAGGAAGGCGAAACCACCGACGACAAGGGCGAGCCGCTGAAGGGCAAAACCAAACCCTGGGTGGTGACCCGCGAAATTTCGATTGAGCCGGGCGAACCTTTCAACCGCAAACAACTGGAAGAGGACATCAAGCGCCTCTACAGCACCTCGCTGTTCAGCGACATCAAGGTGACCCTCAAGCCTGTGGCTGGGGAGCCGGGCAATATCACCATTGTGCTCGGGATCGTGGAGCAATCCACCGGCTCCCTCTCCGGTGGTTTGGGATACAGCCAGAGCCAGGGTGTGTTCGGTCAGGTGCAGCTGTCAGACAGCAACCTGCTCGGTCGCGCCTGGAATCTTGCGCTCAACATCACCTACGGACAGTTCGGTGGTCTTGCCAATTTCACCTTTACAGATCCCTGGATCAAGGGAGACAAGCACCGCACATCCTTCCGGACGTCCATCTTTTTGAGCCGGGAAGTTCCCCAGGTGTTCCAGAGCCAGAACGAGGGCGACATCGTCACCGTGACGGATTACGAGGACAACAACTCCAGGTACGCCTACGACATCAACAACCGGAACAACCCTGCAGACCGGCGCTTCAACAATGTGGCCAATGCCAGCAGGCAGTTCCCTGAAGAGAGCTGGTTTGATTTCGAAGGCGACTCCGTTGCCCTGCAGCGAATCGGAGGCAACGTTATTTTCGCCAGACCCCTCAACGGCGGTGACCCGTTCAAGAAGGTGCCCTGGCAGGTGCTGGCTGGTGTGAATCTCCAGAATGTGCGGCCGATCAATTTCAACGGCGACACCCGGCCCTACGGCGTGCCCAGCGGCAACATTCGCGACGGCCGCATTCCCAACGACGAGGTGATTTGCGTTGCCTTTGATTGCGCGGACGAAAACAACCTGGCCAGTGTGCGTTTTGCGGCCACCTACAACACCCTCAACGACGGTCGCAATCCCACCTCCGGAAACTTCTTCAGTTTCGGTACGGAGCAGTACGTGTCCATCGGACCGAACTCACCAACTTTCAACCGTTTCCGAACCACTTACACCCACTTCATTCCCGTGAAGTGGCTCAAGTTGTTCAAGGGTTGCCGACCCAAGCCCGGTGAGAAGGAGAACTGTCCTCAGGCGCTCGCCTTCCAGGTGAAGGCCGGCACGATCGTGGGCCAATTGCCTCCCTACGAAGCCTTCTGTTTGGGTGGCTCCAACTCGGTGCGCGGCTGGTTCGACTGCGACCTGGCGGTGGGCCGCAGTTTCGGTGAAGCCACGATCGAATACCGCTTCCCGATCATCAGCATCTTCTCCGGCGAGGTGTTCTTCGATGCCGGTACGGATTTCGGGACCCAGGCCAGTGTTCCCGGTAAGCCCGGTCAACTGCTCAAGAAGCCCGGATCAGGCGTCTCCCCTGGTGTGGGTGTGATCGTGACCACGCCCGTGGGTCCGCTGCGACTGGAAGTGGCCAGCCAGGACTTCACCGGGGAGTGGCGCTTCAACCTGGGTGTGGGCTGGAAGTTCTAATGGTTCGCTGGCCCGTTGATTACGACGGTGCCTGGACCCTGGCTGGGCCTGTGCATCGCAGTGGAATCGGCTTGCACAGTGGCCAGCCGGTGTCGGTGACGCTGAAGCCGTCGCTCGAACCGGGGGTGTGGGTGCAGTGGGCGTCCGATGACGCTGCGCCCGTGCGGCTCGCGCCGTCCCAGGTGCGTGACAGCCAGTTGTGCACCACCCTCGATCTCGGCAGCCGTCGGCTGGCCACCGTGGAACACCTGTTGGCAGCGCTGGCGGGGTGTGGGCTCACCCATGCCCTGCTCGAGGTGGATGGAGAGGAGATTCCCCTGCTCGATGGCTCAGCCCTGGGCTGGGTGGAGGCGATCGCGGAAGCGGATCTGCTGGAGGTTCCCGGTTGGCATCCGCAGCGCCCCGAGCTCGAGCACCCACTTGCCCTGCATCGCGGCAGCAGTGTGATCACCGCGACCCCGGCCGAGCAGTTCAGCGTGGTGGGCGTGATTGATTTCCCTCAGCCGGCGATCGGCAGGCAGCAATTCACGTTGGAGCTCACGCCGCAGCGTTTCGTTGAGGAGATCGCTCCGGCTCGCACCTTCGGGTTTCGGGACCAGGTGGAGCACCTGCGTGCTGCGGGCCTGATCCAGGGTGGGGCGCTTGATAATGCCCTGGTGTGTGATGGAGAGCACTGGCTGAACCCACCGCTGCGCTTTCCGGATGAACCGGTGCGCCATAAGCTGCTTGACCTGATCGGCGACCTGGCACTCGTGGGATTCCCGCGGGCGCAGGTGCTGGTCTACCGCGGCTCCCACGGTCTGCATGCCGACCTGGCGGCGGCCCTGGCCGATCGTTCCCCTGTCCAGCCCTGACTGTTTTGACACCTTCCTCCGCCAACGACGCTGTGACTTCCCAGCCCGTGCTCAACGCCGAGCAGATCATGGGTTTGTTGCCGCACCGTTACCCCTTTGCCCTGGTGGATCGGGTGCTGGAGCACGTTCCTGGTGAAAAGGCCGTCGCCATCAAGAACGTGACCCTGAACGAGCCCCAGTTCCAAGGGCATTTCCCCGATCGACCGCTGATGCCTGGTGTGCTGATCGTGGAGGCGATGGCTCAGGTGGGCGGTTTGATCGTCACCCAGATGCCCGATCTCCCCAAAGGCCTGTTCGTGTTCGCGGGCATCGACGGCGTGCGTTTTCGCCGTCCGGTTGTTCCGGGTGATCAGCTGCGCATCAGTTGCGAGTTGCTCAGCCTCAAGCGTCAGCGCTTCGGCAAGGTGAAGGCGGAAGCCACGGTGGAGGGCCAGCTGGTGTGTTCTGGCGAGCTGATGTTCTCGCTGGTGGATTGACCATGATGAGCGAACAGCATTCCACTGTTGTGACTGCCGAAAACCGGCCTGCCCAAGTGCACCCCCTCGCGGTGGTCGACCCACGCGCTGAGCTCGCAGCGGGCGTGGTGATCGGTCCGGGCGCGGTTGTGGGCCCCGACGTGCGCATCGGGGCTCATACCTGGGTCGGCCCCAATGCCGTGCTTGATGGTCAATTGGTCATCGGGGAGCACAACAAGATTTATCCCGGCGCCTGCCTCGGACAGGAACCTCAGGATCTGAAATACAAAGGTGCACCCACGGAGGTGGTGATCGGCGATCACAACACCATTCGCGAGTGCGTCACCATCAACAGGGCGACCGATGAGGGTGAACAGACCCGCATCGGCGATCACAACCTTCTGATGGCTTACTGCCATCTCGGCCACAACTGTGAGTTGGGCAACGGCATCGTGATGTCGAACAGCATTCAGGTGGCCGGCCACGTGCTCATCGAAGACCGGGCGGTGATCGGTGGTTGCCTGGGGATTCATCAGTTCGTGCACATCGGTGGCATGGCGATGGTGGGCGGCATGACCCGGGTGGACCGGGATGTGCCGCCTTACTGCCTGGTGGAGGGACACCCGGGTCGGGTGCGTGGCCTCAATCGGGTGGGACTGCGCCGGCGGGGCCTTGATCGCAAGGACGATGGCCAGGAGCTCAAGCAACTGCAGGAGATCTGGTCGTTGCTGTACCGCTCGGAGCATGTGATCGCCGATGGCCTCAAGCTGGCCCGGGAGCAGTCCTTGCTGCCTCTGGCGGATCACCTCTGCTCCTTCCTGGAGCGCTCCATTGCTCCGGGGCGTCGTGGCCCGATGCCGGCTCTCGGCTCGCGCTGATGGTGCGATTGCTGATCAGCACCGGGGAGGTGTCCGGTGATCTGCAGGGAAGCCTGTTGATCGAGGCCCTGCACCGGCAGGCTGCCCGCAGGGGCTTGGACCTCGAAGTGCTCGCCCTCGGTGGCAGCCGCATGCAGGCGGCGGGTGCTGAACTGCTGGCGGACACGGCGCCCATGGGCGCGATCGGCCTGTGGGAGGCCTTGCCTCTGGTGCTACCGACCTTGAAGCTGCAGGCCCGCGTGGATCACGTGCTGCAGCAGCGACCCCCTGATGGGGTGGTGTTGATCGATTACATGGGCGCGAATGTGCGCCTGGGCAACAATTTGCGGCGGCGGTTGCCTTCGATTCCGATCACTTATTACATCGCACCTCAGGAGTGGGCCTGGCGCATTGGTGATGGGGGGACCACCCAGCTGCTCAAGTTCACCGATCGGATCCTGGCCATTTTCCCGGAAGAGGCGACGTTCTATGCCAGTCGGGGCGCAGACGTGACCTGGGTTGGCCACCCCCTGCTCGACAGTGTTGCCAACCGTCCGGACCGGGCTGCTGCCCGCGCGCGGCTGTCGCTGCCGCCGCAAGGGCGGCTGCTCTTGTTGTTCCCTGCATCCAGGCCTCAGGAGCTGAAGTACCTGATGCCGGTGTTGGTGGAGGCTGCTGCCCGCCTTCAGGCCCGGGATCCCTCCCTGGATGTGATCGTTCCGGCCGGATTGGCCTCCTTCGAGCAGCCCCTCAAGGAGGCCCTGGCTGCGGCTGGTGTGCGTGGCTCCGTGGTGCCGTCCGCAGACGCCGACACCTTGAAGCCGTGGTTGTTTGCGGCAGCCGACCTGGCTCTGGGCAAATCGGGCACGGTGAACCTTGAGCTGGCGCTCCATGGTGTGCCCCAGGTGGTGGGCTATCGGGTGAGCCGGGTGACGGCCTGGGTGGCCCGTCACCTGCTGCGCTTTCAGGTGAAGCACATCTCTCAGGTAAACCTGCTGCTGGGTGAGCGCCTGGTGCCGGAGCTGCTCCAGGATTCATTTGATGCGGACCATCTCGTGGAGCTGGCGGCGCCGCTGCTCGCTGATGACGCAGCGCGGCAGGCCATGTTGAGTGGCTACAAACGGCTCACCGAAACGCTGGGCGAGCCTGGCGTGACCGATCGCGCCGCCCGCGCCATTCTCGACCAGCTGCCCCCCACCACAACCGCCTCGTGATGCGCCTCGTTCTGCCTCTGTTCATGGTGGGAGCCCTGCTGTTTGGGGCTCCTGGATCCGTGTTTGCGGCCGTGGAGAATGCCGTGCTCGCCGGGGGATGTTTCTGGTGTTTGGAGAGTGATCTGGAGAAACTTCCCGGGGTGCTGTCGGTGGAGAGTGGTTACAGCGGCGGCAGCGTGGCCAAGCCCACGTACCGGCAGGTGACCAGCGAGACCACGGGGCACCAGGAGGTGGTGGAGGTGCGGTTTGACCCGGCCAAGATCAGCTATCCCCGCCTGCTGCAGTCGTATTGGCGCAATGTGGATCCGTTCGATGGTGGTGGCCAGTTCTGCGACAGGGGCGATTCCTATCGGCCGGTGATTTTCACCAACAGCGAAGCTCAGGCTCAGGCTGCCCGTGCCAGCCGCGCTGCGGCCGCCAGAGAGCTGGGGGTGCCTGAAGCCAAGATCAAGGTGGAGATCAAGCCCCTCAAAAAGTTCTGGCCTGCCGAGGGGTACCACCAGAACTACGCCAAGAACAACACGCTGCGCTACCGCTTCTACCGGTTCAGCTGCGGTCGTGACCGCCGGCTCGATCAGGTGTGGGGCCCCAAAGCCCGCAGCGGCGCTGCCTGGAGTACGCCGGCCAAGCGTTGACAAGGGCGTGCCAGTTGGCCTAACAGATTCTGTGGAAATTCTGTAGTCGTTGATCCGTTCTGATTCAGCGACTTCTCAGTGAAGGTGCGGGTTTTACCCCCTCCTCTTCCTCGATCGATCTGCGTACCATGGCCTCGGGACGCGTAGGAGGTCTGTATGTATCTGCTGACCATCAAGGACGGTCTTGTGACCCGTCACGTGGGCCCGTACCCATCGCCGAAGCAGGCGTCCGATGATCTTGATCGGGTGATGGCCAGCTGCTCAGAGCGGGCCCGTTGGCAGATTCATGCTCTCGAGCATCCCCTGTCGGTGATTGAGACCGCTGCGGTGGCCTCTTAGGGAGACGCATGATCAGACCGCCGGCCCGGGTAGCCGCGCAGCAGGCCGGATTCGATCATCAGCCCCACGCCAGCATTGATGGCGATCAGGCTGAGGGTGCCGTACCAGAACCAGGGGCCTCGATCCTGACCAAGCATCTGCACGATGCGCCGACTCACCGCTTCCCCGAACAGGCAGAGCCCGGCGGGAAGCAGCAGCACCCCCAGCTGGGCTCGGATGTACCAACGCAGGGGTTTGGAAGCCATGACGTGCGGTGACGGCCCCCGAACTTAGGTGTTGGCCTGGTTGGTGATCCAGTTCACCAGGGTGCGAACCCCGTAGCCGGTGGCTCCCGATGGATCCAGCCCCCGGCCCTTGTCGCTCCAGACCGTACCGGCGATGTCGATGTGGGCCCAGGGAATGCCGGCATCGACAAACTCTTTGAGGAACAGGGCGGCTGTGATCGAACCACCCGGCCGGGGGCCGGTGTTTTTCATGTCCGCCAGCAGGGATTTGAGCCCTTTGCGGTAAGGGCTGTGCAGGGGCATGCGCCACAGTCCCTCGCCGGCGGCCTGGGCGGCCATCTCCAACTGGGAGGAGAGGCTGTCATCGCCGCTCCAGAGGCCAGCGATTTCATCACCGAGCGCGATCACACAGGCACCCGTGAGGGTGGCCAGATCAACGATGGCGTCGGGTTTGAGCTTGCAGGCATACACGAGGGCGTCGGCGAGGGTCAGCCGCCCTTCGGCATCGGTGTTGTTGATCTCAATCGTGGTGCCGTTCGAGGCGGTGACGATGTCGCCGGGGTGCACGGCGGAGCCGTTGATCATGTTTTCGCAGGAGGCCACCAGCATGTGCACCTCCACACCGGCCGGACGCAGTTCTGCGATCGCGCGCATGGCGCCGAACACGGCCGCGCTTCCGCCCATGTCGAACTTCATCATGTCGATCTGGGCGGCGCCCACCTTGAGGTTGTACCCGCCTGAATCGAAGGTGAGCCCTTTGCCCACCAGCACCAGCCGCTTGCTTGCTGCGTCGTTGGGGCGGTAGGTGAGGTGGATGAATTTGGGGTCCATGTCCGACCCCTGGCACACCGAGAGGAAGGAGCCCATGCCGCGCTCTTCGCAGTCGGAGCGCTCGAGGATGGTGAGCTCCAGGCCATGTTCATGGGCCAGGTGGCTGGCGGTGCGTGCCAGTTCTGCCGGGGTGACGCTGTTGGGCGGGGCGGCAACCAGCTCGCGGGCCAGTTCCACGCCGGCGCACACCGGATGCACCGCTTCCAGGCCGTGGGACAAGCCTCCGGGCAGAGATCCCAGCAGCTCAAGCTGGTCGGGTTTGGGGCTGGGTTCGGGCTTGCTGCGGAAGCGCTCGTCGCTGTAGAGCGCCAGACGCACCGCTTCAGCGGCGGCGGCGGCATCCTCCTCGGGGGTGTCGCTGCTCCAGGGAAGCAGCAGGCCCAGGGTGCCCCCTTGGCCCTGCGCAGCCCTGGCGGCGGCGGCGGCAGCCAAGCGCAGGCGGTCGCGATCCACGCTGGAGGCCTCTCCCAGTCCCACCAGCACAAGGGCCGTGCAGTCGCTGCGCAACAGGGGCAGGCTGACGCAGTCGCCGGGTTTGCCGCTGAAGGGTTTCTGCTTCAGCCAGTCGCTGAGCTGCAGGCTGAAGCGCTGCTCCATGGCCGCCACCAGGCCCTGGGGGTCGTTCTCAGGGATGCCGAGGGCCAGAACGGAACCGCTCCAGGCCTCAGGGGTGGCCGGAGAGAGGGAGATCTTCATGGGGAGCCGATGCCTGCAGCGATGCTAGAAGCCTCCCTCAAGCCGCATGGAACGGTGTGGCCCAGCGTTCGCGCGTTTCCTTGTTGAAGGGCGGTTGCCAGCGTCGGATCAGGGTCTGTTCCAGCTGCCGGCGGGCCCGGGTGGCCCTGGGCACATCGCCCCAGAAGCGAATGCTGGTGCTGCAGCGCAGACCACAGGCCATGCAGGCTTCCTGGTAGGCGGCCAGGTAGGCCTTGCAGTCGTGCTCTCCCTTCCAGCGACGATCGGCGGCGATCGTTTCTCCGATGTAGAGCAGCAGGGGCTGCGCGAGATCAGCAGGGCGGTCCATCACGAAATAGAGCGCTGCGCCTTGATGGGGGCCTTCCGGCCAGCGCCAGAAACTGAGCGGCAGCGGTTTGAGCTGCAGGGGGTCAAAGCTGGCGAGGGGATCCTGGGCCGCCTCGAAGAAGGCGCCCTGCAGAGCGTCTGGCGGTGTGGGCGCAAACAGCGGCGCCTGGAAGGCATGCACCCGCTGCTGCCAGCGGCGTAGCTGGGGGGCTGTGATCGCCAGCTCTGCGCCGCCACCCGCTGCGCCGGTCTGGGAGGCATCAGCAAAGAGATCGCCCTGGCGGGGTGCGTCAGCCATGCACTCAACGCCGCGGCGGCAGGCTGGGGCCGGAGGGTTTAGCACCGAACGTCACCCGACCGATCAGAGCCTCCACGGCATCAGGCGGAAGACAGAGTCGCTCCTGCAGGTCTGCCAGGTGCTGAAAGGGTTGGCGGCGCCGTTCGCTGATCAGGCGCTGCAGGCGCTCCTGCGGCCATCCCAGGCTGGCGGCCAGCAGGGTGGGACTGCCAGCGTTGAGATCGAGGGGCGGTTGATCCGGCAGCGGGGGAGCGTCGCCATGCCAGCGAAACACCAGATGGGGCCGCCACTGCGCGCAGAGCGCAGATGGCAACTCGAGCAGACGGGCCAGATCCTCCAGCTGGCTGAACTGCACCCCGCCCTGCTGCAGGCGCAGGAGCAGATCCACCATGGCCTCACTGCAGCCGGGTAGTCGGCGCCAGTCGTCGGCCGTGGCCCGGTTCACATCGATGCACCAGCTGGCTTCTTCGTTCCTTGGAGTGGGGGCAGCGGCTGGGCGCACCGGATCGGCCGGCAGGTCGCCGATGGCCTGCAGCACCTTGCGTGCCAGGGGATCGAGCCAGTGCCGGCGGGCCATTGCCGCGTGTCTCCTAAGCAGCCTGGCCAGGACCCTAGGTCCAGCGGGGCGGTCTGGCGGGGACCTGCACGAGCCCCTCACGAAAGGCGGTCACCACCGCTGCGGTGCGGTCTTTGGCTGCCAGCTTGCGCAGCAGGCTGCTCACGTGGCTTTTCACGGTCTCGATCGATACCACCAGGTCGTTGGCGATCGCCTCATTGCTCATGCCGCGGCAGAGCCCGCGCAGCACGTCTTCCTCGCGCATCGTGAGTTCCTGCAGGGGCAGGGACTGGCCGCTGCTGGGAAGCCGGCTGTGGTGGAGCACACCGCTGATCAGCGGATCGAGATATTGCCCATCGCTGTCGATCGCGGTGAAGGCGGTGGCCACCGCGCCGGTGCCGGCGCTTTGAACAGCGCAGATGCCATGGCATCCGGCCTCGATCGCGTTCAGGATCGTGCGGGCGATCGGCCTGTGCAGCAGGATCAGCACCTTGAGCTCGGGCTGAACCGCAAGGGCGCGCTCCACCAGGCTGATGCCGCTGCCGCTCTCCAGCAGATCGGTGCAGAGCAGCAGGGTGGCTGCTTGGCTCTGAATGTTGCCGAGGCAGTCGTCTTCGCTGGTGCAGGCGGCCACCAGAGGCCCCTGACCTTCGAACCAGATCGTCCAGCTGGCGAGCAGCACCGGGTCGGCGGTGGCGATGGCGGTGCGGCTGCGGCGCAGCAGGCCGTGGCCCTGGCGGGATTGCTCTTGCAGTAAGGGGATCTGGGCGCTGAGATCCATCGGGAGAAACGGGCGGGAACCGAGGCCGTTGGCTCTTTCATGGTGGCGCGAATCCAGGGGCGTGGATCCGCACTGTCAGTGCGGGCGCTCATTGTTCAGACTTTCGCAAGTAAACGGATGGAGCCATGGCGTTCTTCGACTCCGAAATCGTGCAGGAGGAGGCCAAGCGGCTGTTCGGCGACTACCAGCAACTGATGCAGCTGGGCTCGGATTACGGCAAGTTCGACCGGGAGGGCAAGAAGAAATTCATCGACACGATGGAGGAGCTGATGGAGCGCTACCGCGTGTTCATGAAGCGTTTCGAGCTCTCGGAAGACTTCCAGGCCAAGCTCACGGTGGAGCAGCTGCGCACCCAGTTGGGGCAATTCGGCATCACGCCCGAACAGATGTTCGAGCAGATGCACGGCACGCTGGAGCGGATGAAGAGTCAGCTGGAGCAGCCCCCCAGCTGAGGCGACCCGTACGATTCAGCCCGCAACCGCTCCGCCTGTCCATGGCCCCGACCCCGTCCTTGCCGGCCTGGCTGTCGCGCGGCATGGCCGATCTCTTTCCTGCAGGAGACCCCGCCGATGCGGATCAGGCTCTGGCGGCGCGCCTGGCGCAAGCGGAGTCGCAGGGCCGACCGCTGCGCGTGAAATTGGGCATCGATCCCACCGGCAGCAGCATTCATCTGGGCCACAGCATCCTGTTCCGCAAGCTGCGGGCCTTCCAGGATGCGGGCCATACGGCGGTGCTGATCATCGGGGATTTCACGGCGCGGATCGGTGATCCCACCGGCAAAAGCGACACCCGGGTGCAGCTCACAGCTGAGCAGGTGGACGCCAATGCCGCCACCTATCTCGCCCAGCTGGGCCAGGGGCAGCCGAAGGACACGGCCCTGCTGGATTTCGAGACCCCCGGCCGTTTGGAGGTGCGCCGCAACAGCGAATGGCTGGAGGGGTTGGACCTGCCGGCCGTGATCGGCCTGCTGGGGACGGCCACCGTGGGCCAGATGCTGGCCAAGGACGACTTCTCCAAGCGCTATGGCAGCGGCACGCCCATTGCCCTGCATGAGTTTCTCTATCCGCTGCTGCAGGGCTACGACTCGGTGGCGGTGAACGCCGATGTGGAGCTGGGCGGCACCGACCAGAAGTTCAATGTGGCCATGGGCCGCGATCTGCAACGCCATTTCGGCAAGGGGACGCAGTTCGGGTTGCTCTTGCCAATCCTGGTGGGTCTCGATGGGGTGCAGAAGATGAGCAAAAGCCTCGGTAACACCGTGGGTTTGGAGGAGGATCCCCTCTCGATGTACTCCAAGCTCGAAAAGGTGGGCGATGGGGCGATCAACGATTACGTGACCTTGCTCACCAACCTGGATCTGGCGGCGTTGCCGGAGAACCCACGCGAGAAGCAGAAGGCGATGGCTCTCGCTGTGACCGCCAGCCGCCATGGATTGGAGGCCGCCGCCAAGGCTCAGGCCGATGCCGCCAGCCTGGTGGGCGGAGCGGGTGATGCGGCGGCGGAGGTGCCGGAGGCGTCGCTGGCGCAGGTGAACTTTCCGGCCAAGGCCTTCTATTTGCTCAGCGCGGTGGGCATCTGCGCCAGCAGCAGCGATGCGCGCCGTCAGATCAAGGGTGGCGCCGTGCGCTTGGAGGGGGAGAAAATCACCGACCCCAACCAGGAGTTCGCCACAGCCGCGGAGCTGGAGGGCAAGGTGCTGCAGTTGGGCAAGAAGACCTTCCGGCGGCTTACCGCTTGAGCAGGGTGACGCAGGCCCCGTACTCGCTCAGGGTCTGATCGCAGCTCAGTAGCTGGTTCCGCTCCTGCTGCGCCTGAGCGATCAGCAACCGATCAAAAGGATCCCTGTGGTGCCAGGGCAAATTCTGGACGGCTAAGCAGTGCTCGGCCTGGATGGGCAATTCTTCAAACCCTTCACGCTGGAGATGCTGGCGTAACGCAGCAGTGTCGAACTGAAAGTCGGGGCGGTTGAGCGAGCGTTTGATCGCCACTTCCCACAGGCTGACGACACTCACAAAAAAGCGTTGTTGTCGGTCTTTCAGATCTGGGATCAGCGTGGCTGGGAGCTCTTCCGGTGCAAAGGCCATCCAGATCAGCAGCTGCGTGTCGAGCAGGCGTGGCGGTGTTGTTCCGCTGGTCATCAGCCGAACATGGCGTTGATGTCATCAACGAAGTCGGCTTTCACATCAGCAGTGGCGATGCCCTGGTTGCTCATGAACCCCAGCGTCCGCCTGCGCGGTGAGGTGTCGACGGGGACGAGCTTCACCAGGGGTTTGCCGGCCCGAGCGATCACCACCTCATCCCCATCCAGGGCCTGCTCCACATAACGGGAGAGGTGGGTCTTGGCGGCGTGGAGATTCACTTGCATGGCATCAGCTTAGCCGGCAGGGCGGCTAAGCTAGAGGGGTATGTGCTGCGGCTGGGCAGGAGGGCCTTCCGGCGGCTTACCGCTTGAGCAGGGGCCTGTCCCTCAAGCTGCCTTGATGGGGATCAGAGGTTGCGCAGCACCTCCAGATCTTCGGGTTCGAGATCGGTGGGAACGCCCTGGCGCAGGATCTCCGAGAAACCCTCATCGCGGTTGAGCACGGTGAGCAGGTAGAGGCGATCGGGGCCGGGATTTTCGAAATCGTGAATGGCCTCGGCAGGAACCACCACAAAGTCGCCGGTGCTGGCTGTGATCGACCGCTCCTCGATGTGGAAGATCACCGTGCCCCGCAGCACGAAATAAAACTCCGCGGAGTGATGGTGGGTGTGCAACGGCACCCGGTCGCAGGGATCGTGGATTTCCAGAAACAGGCTGATCCCTTCCTGGGACCCGCGGTCGTCATCACCATCGGCGGGTGAGCTGAGCAGGGCCAGTCGGCAGTGGTCCTGATCGCTGAAGCGGTAGCCCTGGAGCTGGTCGGGGTGAATGATCCGCGGAAGCATGGGTCGGGTGGCTGTGGCCTCAGGATGGAGGCTGCTGCTGCGGCTGTCTTGGCATCGTTGCGTTCCGCTCATCCGGCTGATCGGATCATCGTGGCCCTCGATGGCATGGCGCCCGAGCAGGCTTTGGCCTTTGCCGCCCAGGTGGAGGGGCTGCGTTGGGTGAAGGTGGGCCTGGAGCTGTTTGTGCAGGCTGGTCCTGAGGTGGTGGCCCAACTGCGCGAGCAGGGGTTGCGGGTGTTTCTCGATCTCAAATTTCACGACATCCCCGCCACGATGGCCGGGGCCTGCCGGCGGGCGGCGGCCCTGGGGGCCGAGCTGATCACGGTGCATGCCTGCGCCGGCAGCGAAGCGCTCAAGGCAGCCCAGGCCGCAGCGGTGGAAGGAGCTCAAGGCGCAGGCCAACCCGCCCCCACGCTGTTGGCGGTGACGGTGCTCACCAGTTGGGAGGAGCAGCGATTGCAACGGGAACTCGCCATCACCCAGGGCATCGCCGAACGGGTGCCGGCGTTGGCGCAGCTCTCGGCGACCGCTGGAATCGGTGGGTGTGTGTGCTCACCTCTGGAGGCCGCGGCGTTGCGGGCGCAGCACCCTGAACCGTTCGCGTTGGTCACCCCAGGCATTCGCCCCAAAGGCGCTGCTGTTGGGGATCAGGCCCGGGTGATGGGGCCGGCTGAGGCGATTGCAGCAGGAGCCAGTCAGCTGGTGATCGGCCGGCCGATCACCAAGGCCGAAGATCCCAGCGCGGCGTTTGCAGCTTGTTGCGGGGAGCTCCTGGGCTGATCGCTCCCACGCTTTGCCGATCATCCCAATCTGCGAAAATCGGTCTAATGCAAGGCCTCAATTTGTGGATCAGGGTTTGCTTTGCCCTGGAATCCATCGCATCCTTTTGCCAATTCATGAACCCATGGATCTGGCTCAACAGCAATGGCGCCAGGCCTTAATCCGCGAACGGGGGGCGATTCCGCGCCGTTTCTGAGGCCCGCAAAGGATCAGCTTCATTGGTTTTCATCCATCAAGTTGTTCTTCATGCCAGCAATGAGAATCATCTTGCGCTGACCTTGTGAACCTTTCACGGTTGGAACGCCATGCCAGGCCTCAGCCGTTCGGGGCAAAACAAAAGCGCGATTGGAAACAAAATCAATCGTTTTGACTTCAAAAAAATTAGCCCAATCTTGTGTTTTTCCGTTTTTTGGGAATCGATCTTGGTCTTGGGGATTCTTTGGGACGTAGAGTCGAGTTCCGCATGCATTAAGCCCTTGATGCTCTGGCAGATAGGCCAAGATTGTAAAAACTCTGCTTGGTGGGTCGATATGAGGGCCAAGACTGTAACCATCGCTATCACGAATCAATACCGTTGTGAGATGCACTGATGGGTGCCGATCCTTTTCTTTGGCTAAATTTGCTGGAATGATGGCATTGAGTAGTTGGCTGCTAAAAGCAGGATTATTGAGATGGTGCTGAAATGTGTCCCAGAATTCAGCTGCAGGTTGCTGGAATGATGCTATGTGACTTTTCCCCAATGCATTGTCACTCAGTGGGGCGCATAATCGATCAATGCAATCCTTCTTCTGGCCTGGATAAGGCTTCATCATCTCTGGGGCCGGGAAATATTCATGGATGGCTGCCAGAGAGGCAGGATCAAAGCAATCATCAATCACTCCGTGGGGTGCCGGCTGTTGGTAGCGAACCTGCCCACTTGTGCATGAACGTAATAAAGAGTCTGCCGCTTTGATGCCAAGGTCTTGATCTGTCATGGCTGGGTCAATGCGGGGCATGAAATTTTTCCTTATTCAATGCCAGGTATCTCGGGTGGACATGGGCTGGCTTGTTTGTCTTTCATGATTTCAACTTGCGCTAAAAAATTGGCGTTGGTGTGGCTGAAGCTCGGCTGCGAATACCCAGTCAGTGGGTCACCCATGGCGTTGGCATAAGCGATCCAGTTTTTGATAATAAGCCATTCACCGAGATTAAACGCAGAGGCGGATTTGTTGATCGGCATGGAATTCCTTTGTTTGAAAAACTGGGCTTCCTTATTCGCCCACTCCTCGCGTTGCCTTGGCCCTTCCTGAAGACTTGTGGATGTATTGATTGCTCCGTAATCGGGGTATTCTTTTCTGAAGGATGTGCATCCTCGATTGATTGAAGCCTCGGGGGAAAGAGCTGTCCTTTTCCGGCATTCTAAAATTACATTTTTGGCAACGTGCGCGGCTTCCTTCACGCCTGAGCAGTAAATTAATCCCTTGTAAAAATTGTTTTGGCCTGGCCGTAATTCAATCATGCACTTGCTTATATTGCTATCTTTGAGATGCAATGTTTTCATGAGAAAATGAAGCATCAGCAGCTCGTCTAGACTTTTGGCGTTAAGTTGAATTTTATAGCAGCTGTGGCATCGCTTGGCGATCGCCTGTTGAGCAAGAAAGAATTTGCTGAGGGCGGAGCAGTTTGGAGCTTCGGATTGTTGAATATGATAGATCTGGGTGAGGCTTGTGTTGATCTGCTGATCAAGTGAGGCTGTAATGATGAAGGCTTTTTGGATGAAATGCTGAATCTCAGCTGCGCTGATTGTGCTGTTGTTGGCTCCAGGCAATGGAAGCTTTCTGAGTTCTGCGTCGACACTCTCGATCGGGTGGATTGCCTTTGAATTGATTGTATTTCTTTGTTGCTGAAGTGTGAGTGTTAAAAGATCACAGGCTTTAGTTGTATCGGCAGCATTGGGTTTAATTGATTCAAGTGCACAGGCCAGCGCTTGATCGAGATTGCCAAATTTGCGGTGGAGGTGGCCAAGCTCGATCGTTGCATCGATATTGTGAGGATCAATTTTTAGGGCTTGATGATTTGATTGAAGCGCCTCATGGAAGTTGCCAAGCTCCCTGTGAATCAATCCTTGGATCCAGTAAGAATTGGTGTCATTTGGATCCAGCAAAATAGCTTGAGATATTGACGTCAGCGCCTGGTTAAGGTAGCCGCAATCTCTACAGCTGTTGGCAAAGTTTTTGTGTGCTTCTGCGCTCTTGGGATTGCTTTTGACGGCTTCGAGGGCGGTTGCCAGCGCCTGGGCTAGTTGCGTTGATGCCACTTTGAGCCTCTCAGACGCTGCTACATATTTTATGGGATTTCTGGAATTATTCGATAAAGTATTTGGGTTTTGCTCGCCGGTAGAATGCAAAAAAATGCGCCAACACCGGCAACCTCTCCAGCTTTAGCCGAAGCTCTGCAGCGGGTGAGCCAGCACCCTGGTGATCACAAGGCCTACCAGCAACTCAGCGCGGCCTATGCCAAGGAGCATCAGGCCGATCTTGCTCTGGCGGCGGCCCTGCAAGCCATTGCGCTGGAGCCCAAAGTTCCCGAGCCTTACTTGCAAGCTGCAGCGGTGTATCGCGATTGGAATCAACCCCAACGAAGCAAGGAGATTCTGCTGCGCTGCATTGAGCATTGCCCCAGCAGCCATGACGCCCACTTACTGCTGGCGACCAACTATCGCGCCTTGCGTGAACTTGATCGGTTTGAAGAGGCGATTCATCGCTGCCTTGCGCTTCAACCCGGCTCGCCAGGAGCATTGATTGAGCTGGCGTCACTGGAGCGCAACAAGGGCAACCGGCAACGCTGCAAAGAGCTTCTAGGTCAGGCTTTGGCTGCTGATGATGAGAAGATCGTCGCTGTATTAGGCCAAGCTGCCGATCTTCAGAGTGATCAAGAGGCGATCGACATTCTTGATTCCATTGAGCGGCTGATCAGCCGATCACCGGATCGCAGACAGCATGAAACGTTGAATTTTGCCCGGTTCGAGTGTCTGCATCGGCTGGGTGATGTTGATCAAGCAGCCACCGCCCTGCAGCAGGCCAATCAGGCCAAGCTCCAGCGGTTGCCCTCCAACAAAATCGCCATGCTGGAGCGCATCCACGCTGGTGCAACAACCCCCAGCGGCGTGGCGCCACAGGCTTCCGCCCACAGCCAGCACGTGTTCATCGTTGGCATGCCGCGCAGTGGCTCCACCCTGTTGGCCTCAATCTTGAGTATGAAGGAGGGCAGCGTCGATTTGGGGGAACACGGCGCGATGGGCCAGGCCATTGCCCAGCTCAACCACCAAGCCAGCGGCACATTGGATGGCCTATATCGCGCGCTCCTCGATGAACTCCCGCTGCTGGAGCAGCCAAGCCAAGCCGCCATCACGATCGATAAATCGGTCTACAACTTCATTCACTGCAATGTGATCCTTGATCTGATCTCCAACGCCAAAGTGATCCACAGCCGGCGCAATCCTCTCGACAACATTCTCTCGATGTTGCGGGCGCGGATGGTTGCACCACAAAACTATTGCTCCGATGTTGTTGATGCTGCTGAAGTAATCATTGCCCAGGAGCAGGCAATGCTTGGCTTCAAGGAACGCTACGGCGAAAGGATCTTCACCAACAACTACGAGCAACTCACCCAAATCCCTGAACACCACATCCGCACACTGCTCTCGTGGCTGGACTGGCCCTGGGATGAGCGCTACTTGAACCACCACCGCAAAGATCGCTTGATTTTCAATGCCAGCGCCATACAGGCCCGCAACCCCATCAACAGTCGCTCTGTTCAGGGCTGGCGCCGCTATGCCGATCTGCTGGAACCAGCCCGGCAGTGCTTGATCAGCAGCGGGCTGTTTGATTCAGCTGACCTAACGGCTTAAACGGGGCGTGGACCTGTGTTCAGCTCTTCAATCTGGGCATCAGGTTGCCTGCAGCAGATCGCTGCGCGTGCCCAGGTCATTGCCGATTGCGATCCAATGATCCAGGCAGCCCTGGCGTAGCTGGGCGGCCCCATCACCTCCCACGCCCTCCAGTTGCAGCAGCAGCCCCATCAGGGCCATGGTGTTGCCCTGGTGAATCTGATCGAACAGCTCATTCGCCCGCAGCCCCGGTATTGCTGCACATGCCCTGGAGAACAGGGTGCGAGGCAGTCCGGGCTCTCGCGTCAGGCCCAGCAGCGGCTGGACCACCACCAGCTTGTCGTCCTGGCGTTCAATCGTGCAGGACTTGGTCAGACCGTCGCGCCGCACCCCCCCTTGCACCACCACCTGCTGGCCGTTGTGCTGAAGCCAGAGGTTGAGGCTGAACCCCGAAGGTTCCTGGCAGTTGAAGCCGTAGCCGAGCAGGCGGTGCAACGGATCGCTGACGGAGTAGTTCACCAGAATTTCGCCGGCATGGACGCCGCCGACGGCGATGCCATCGCCACCTTGATTAAAGCCCTTGGCAGCCGGCGCATGGTTCACCAGTTCGATGACCGGCATCAAGACTTTGTTGCCTTTGTGGTTGATGAAGCGGGTCTTCAGAAAGCGCTGGAAGATTTCCTGTTCGCGGTTCTCGCCGGGAAAGCGATTGTCGAGGTTGTAGAGGCCCAGACGCTTGAGGTCCTGGTGAACGGCATCAGGTAGCGCCTTCAAGCTTTCTTCAAAGGCTTCGATCGAACGGCAGCCGTCCAAGCCCCAGGAGTGGTTGGCCTGATACTGCATGAACCAATCGGCATAGCCGGGGGGAAAGGCGCTGGGATCCTTGATCACCACCGCCCCCTCCTGCAGTTGTACGGCGTCGATCGGCACCAGCAGGGCATCGGGAACCCGCAGCTTCACCGTTTTGCCAGGGTCGATCGGAAACAGCCCCATGCCGAAGGGACCCTCGCGTTGCATCACGTTCTCAGCGATGCCGCCGAAGCCACGAAACGCCTCCAGCAGTGCCTGCCACATAGCCGACGGTGCCATCGTTCCTACACAGAACGCGATGTACTTTTCCACCCATGCATTGCCCTGTTCATGCCGCCGGTGCAAACCGTCATTGACCCCAACAAGCAAGAGCGGATTGCAGTTCAAAATGCCGCAACTGAATGCCTGATGCAGAAAGGTGTTGCCGGTGCTGCTCCATCCGCTCAACGCCTTCACAGGTGATGGACGCGGAGCTTTGGTGAGGGCCCTACCAATACAGCAAAGAACGCTTGATTTTTAATGCCAGCGCCGTACAGGCCCGCAACCCCATCAACCGGCGTTCTGTTCAGGGCTGGCGCCGTACTGCCGATGTGCAGGAACCAGCCCGGAAATGCTTGATCAGCTGCGGACTGTTTGATTCAGCTGCCTTAACGGAATGAACAGGCCTGAGGGCTTGTGTTCAGAAATCGATCTTGGTTTCCCCGCCGCCGCCGCCTTTGCTGCCGCCGCCGTCGGGTTCGGTGCCGGGCCCAGCCAGCTCCAGCGATGCCTGCTGTTGGCGGCGGAATTCAGCCACCTGCTCGAGTACCGCAGCATCGACCGCGAAGGGCAGTTGGGTCGAGGTGTCTAGAGCTGTCTTGTTTTCCATGTCCATGGCTGGTGCTTAGCCAAAAAGCATAGGGCTTAAGTGAGATTAATAGCAGTGTTTGACCGGTCAACAATTCCCTTGCAGGGTGATGGTCTTGCCGTCCTCGCTGTCTCACTCGACAATGCCGCCGGCAGCGCTGCGGAAGCTGCCCGTGAATCGGGGTTGACCTTGTGCGCTGGCGGGATTGATGGGTTCCAAACACTGGCAACAGCGCTCCTTGCGCATGGTTTCAGGCCCTTGCCTTGATGAGCCAGATGCTGTGCGTCATCCGGAGTTGCTGTTAAAGCCCGCGGCGGTGATCTCATCAATGGCCTTGGCGGAGCTGCAGCAACGGTTGCAACAGGCCCAAGCTCTTGAACTTCTGCTGGCTTTCGAGCCACAGCGTGTGCTGGGGGGCAAAGAGGCCGCCATTTTTGAAGCCGCTGAGCCTCGGGGGCTGTATTGCGCGCTTTGGTGTGGGGTGTGGGCCTCCAGTGCGCTGGGTCTTGGCTACCCCGCCATCACTCCTGATCACCAAGGCATTCGCATGCTCTGCAAGGCCTTCGTGGGATCACCGGTGTATGTCGAACTCATGGCAACGGCTCTCAATCTGGCGGCCGATCTACTCGAGGCCTGCATCGAGGAACCAAACTCTGTGGCCACCCGCCTCCAGCCCCGCGTGCAGGCAATCCGGGAACTTGCCTCAATCAGGAGGGGGCATGGGTTCTCGAATGCATTGATTCGGGCGGCAACCCAACGGGGTATTCCCTGCTTCCCAAGGTGGCTGGAGCCAGGCCCGAATCCCCCGCTATTGCAGTTCGGCGTTGGTGAGGCATCGCGGCTGATTCGTTCGTCCGCCAACGATGCCGATTCCCTAATAGGTGCCCAGGTTGCCCAGCGCAAGCCGATCACGCTCCAATGGCTTCAGCAATTGGGGTTTCCAACCCCAAGAACAATAGTGTTGCCGGTTAAAAGCGGCCAATGCAGCAGGTCTCAAGCGCTAAACGCTGCGGTAAAGGTTGGGTGGCCATGTGTCGTCAAGCCCGATGCCGCTGAGTTGGGTTGCGGCATCACTGTGAATATCAACACCCCTCGGGCATTTGTTGCTGCGGTCGCTAAAGCGATTCCTTTTGCCCACCGCGAGGTGCAAGTGCAGGCCCACTGCAAGGGCGCTTATGTGCGTATGGCAGTTATCAATCACACCTTGGTGCGCGCACTTTGCTGCGAGCCGCCTTTTGTGATTGGGGATGGGTCCGCCTCCATCGGCAGATTGATCGAAGTCAGAGCTGAAAACTGGCGGGAGCCTGATGCAATCACCAGGGAATACTTCCTCGAGCGTCCTCAAGCCAGCCCAGCGATCGAGCAGTATCTTGCGCACGCCGGATTGACCCTGAAATCGGTGCCGGAGGACGGCGAACGCGTTGTCATATCCAGCGATCTGGAGAACCGCATGGATTGGGTCTACAGCGAGTTACTGGATGTTGTGCATCCCAGCGTTCAGTGGATGGCTGAATCGATCAGCCATTCGATGGCCTTGCCAAACGCAGGTATTGATGTGATTACAACGGACCTCGCAGCTCCCTTGCATGAGGGCAAGACGCAGCTGATTGAGGTCAACTTCATGCAAAGACTCCAACGGGCGCAAGCAGCGCAATACCTGGACACTTACTTCCCCGCAACAACCTCGGGCTGGATCCCAATCGAGGTGATTGTTTGCCTGTCGTCCAATGCTGCTGCTACCCATCTCAGAAATGATCCGGTGGTTGCTGGGAGCGTGGTGGGCATCAGCCCAGCACTGCAAGCAGACGACATCGGTTTGTTGGAGACATCAATCAAGGAGTGCATGGTGGTTGGCTACTTCAAGCCCGAGCAGCTCTTGTACAACCGCTCGATCTGCCATCTCAAATTCTTGCTGAGCTGGCAGGAATTCCTTGACCAGGGCTTGCCATGCGAGCGGGTGAGCCGGGTGGACTTGGTTGGCGAGCTCTCCAGCGCGGATGCCGAGCGCTGGCGTGGGTTTGTTGATCAGCTCAAGGTTTTAGGACGGTTGTTTCAGGCTTGATCCCAATCGTGCCTAATTGGTTGAACGATTGACTTCACTCGTCCATGCCTACAGAGCAGTCGTTGAGCAGCAGCACCCGGGTGCGGCCAGCGCTTTCCACCGCGGCACTCATGGTTTCTGTCCCACCTTCGGTTCGCTGCCGTTGATCAGGCGTTGCAGGTTGCTGCGATGGCGCCAGAGCACCAGCACCATCGCCACCACCGCAACCAGGATGTAGGGAGGGCTGCCGGTGGCGAGCACCATCAGCAGGGGCAGGCTGAGGGCGGCGATCACGCTGGCCAGCGACACGATCTTGCTCAGGCTGAACACGGCCATGAACACCCCGAAGCAGGCCAGACCCACCGGCCAGGCCAGGCCGAGAAACATCCCGAAGCCGGTGGCCACGGCCTTGCCGCCCTTGAAGCCCAGCCACACCGGCCAGATGTGACCAGCCAGCGCTGCCAGACCCGCCAGCACCTCCAGCCAATTGCGCATCAGCTCCATTCCCACCAGGCCTTCGCTGAGGGCTCTGGCCAGCAGCACAGCTGCCGCGCCCTTGCCCACATCCACCAGAAACACTGCCAGGGCTGGGCCCTTGCCCACGTTGCGCAGCACGTTGGTGGCGCCGGTGGAGCCCGATCCGATCGTGCGCAGGTCGATGCCTTTGAGCCAGCGGCCGGCGAGGTAGCCGCTGGGAATGGAGCCGAGCAGATAGCCCAGCAGCACGGAGAGGAAGCCCATCACAACAGGTCGTCGATGTCGTCGGTTTCGCCGGGTCCGGCCGCAAAGGCCAGCCAGAGCGGGAACTGAAGCACGGGAATGTCCACCACCTGTTCAGAGGCGTCGATCAGGATCAGCGGCACCTCGCCCCGTTCCTCCAGGCGGTCGGCCCGCTCCACCAGGGCGTCGCCGCGTTCAAAGAGCACGATGCCGCTGTTGGGGCCGAAATCCTCCCGGCCCAGGCCCAGAGCATCCTGCAAACCTCGGCGCCAGTCGCCCAGCCGTTCGGGTTGGCCTGCCAGCACCAGGGTCTGGAATTGATCGCCGTAGAGCTCACCGATCACGGCGATCAGCGCGGCCGCCAGCAGCACGTTGCGGGGCCGGTTGCCGCGGCTGGGCTGGGCTCCGCGTCCCCCTTGATTGAAGAACCAGTCTTCGAGCACGGAGGTGTCTGCCGCATCCATGCTGCGGCGCAGCTTCCAGGGGTCGGCGTAGAAGTCGGGCTGCTCCAGGAAGCGTTTGAGGTTGGCGCGGATCAGCTCCTCATCCGGGCGGAAGGTGTCGGCCAGCGCTGGTGTTGCGCCTGCGCTCGCCGCCTGATCGGCGGCCGCGGCCTGGGCGTCCAGCGGCGAGGGGTGCACCACCACCGGTTGGGCCACCAGTTCCAGGGTTTCCACCGACTGGGCCAGGCCCTGGAGGGCTCCGCTCAGGTACTCCTGGAAGCCCTTCACGCGCCGGGCGATCGCATCGGACTGCCCGGCAAAGCTGGCGGCCATCTCCGTTTCCAGCTGCTGTTTGCGCTGGGTGAGGGTCTCGATCTCCTGCTGCAGAGCGTCGCGTCGCTCCTGGAGTTCGGTGAGGGCCAGCTGGATCAGGGGCCCATGGCCCTGGGGCTGAGGATCGGGCTCCTGGGGCTGGGGGTCGGCTTCCTGGGGGGCCGGCTCCTGGGGCGTCAGATCGGTGTCGTCAGGCATGGCGCACGTGTCCTGCATCTATTCCAGCGGATCGCCGCGTGTCTGGCACGTGCGGCACGTCTTCGTAACGCATGCGTTTCCTTGCCGTTACGGTGGCGTGTTCTTGTTGGCTGTCGTTCAGGGCTTGGGGGTTTCCAGGGCGCCCACGCGCTGCACCAGCTGCTCGCGCAGCTGTGCTGGATCAAACAGGATCGGCAGGAAGTGGATGCTGTTCACCTCGCGGAAATAGAACAGTCCGGGCAGCCAGGCGGCGAACAGGCGCCAGCTCTGCCACTCCGCGTAGGGAAAGCGGCGCAATTCCGTTTGGCCTCGCCACACCACCAGGGTGTCGGCGCAGAACTCCAAGCGCAGGCTGAAGGTCTGCACCAGCAGAAACAAGCCGAAGAGTGCCACCACCAGACTCGGCCAGGGGCGCAGCGGTAAGGGCAGCAGCGCTGCACCCAGCAGCAGAATTGCCAGGGGCAGCCGCGGGCTGGGGGCGATGCTCACGCTGCTTGCGTCTGCGCTGGCTGGTGCTGGAGAAGGGTCGCTCATGGGGGTGGGCTTTTAGCCGAAGAGGATCTGGGTGAGAACGGTGTCCATCAAGGCCACGGTCACCAGGATCATCACCACAGCTCCGGTGGTGCTGGTGCCCACTTCCTTGGGGCCACCTTGGGTGGTCATGCCCCAGCCACAGGAGAGCACGGCGATCTGCAGGCCGAACACCAGTGCTTTGATCAGCATGAAGGGAATGTCGTCGGGCAGCAGCCAGCTGCGCACCGACATCCAGAACACCTCCGGCGGAATGGCGTAGAGCTCGGTGCTGCTGATCTGGGCGCTCCAGATCGCCACACCGAAGAAAAGCAGGCACTGCACCGGTGCCATCACCACCATGGCGATCAGTCGCGGCACCACCAGGTATTCCACTGGGTCGGTGCGCAGCATCGTGATCGCATCGATCTGTTCGGTCACCTTCATGGTGCCGAGCTGGGCGGCGTAGGCCGTGGCCACCTTGCCCGTGAGCAGGGTGGCGGTGAGCAGCGGCGCGATCTCCCGTGCCAGGCCCACAGCCAGCACGCCGCCGACGGTGGCATCGGCGCCCATGCTGCTGAGCTCCTTGGTCACCTGGATGTTGAACACCGTGCCCGCAGCCAGGGACGTGATGATCACGATCAGGAAACTGCCAGGACCGGCTTCCTGCAGTTGGTCGAGCAGGTCAACGGTGTTGATGCGGCCCCGGGCGGTGGCGGTGACGGCCTGCCCGCCGATGATCAGGCTGCTTCCCAGCCGGTTCAGCCAGCGGGGGGATTTCAAGCGGAGGCGGAACGGAGAGGAGGTCATGCGCGTTGCAGGTGGGCGCCGCGGTCGGGCCAGCGGCGCATCAGCAGAAGTCCAAACACCACAAGGATGGCGGGAATCGCGCCCATGCTCATGCGAATGGCCAGCAACGCCAGCGCCGGCTGCTCAATGAAATCCATCGCACCGCTGCAGGCCTCGCTGGAGATGTAGCCGGTGAACGAGAGCAGCACACCGAACACGCTCATGCTCACGCCGATGATCAGCTTCTGACCAAACACCATCCAGGCGGTGTAGAGGCCTGCGGGGTGTGTTGGGTCAGCATCAATCGCGTCGGGCAGCAGCGACCAAGGAATCAGGTAGGCGGTGGAGGCTCCGAGGCCAACCAGCATGATCAGGCCGATCAGGGGAATCAGTTCAGCGCCGCTGCCGCCGTGCTGCAGGGGCGGAAACACCATCGACAGCAGGCAGGCCAGGATCCAGAGGCTGGCGCCCCAGCGCAGGGCCACCAGGCGCCCCTTGCGGTTCGAGAGCAGGCTCCAGAGCTGTAGGCCTGCCAGAGCGCTCAGCTGAAACGGCAGCAGGATCCAGGTGGACAGATTCGGAGGTACGTGCACCACTTGCACCAGCCAGATCAAGGCCACCACCTGCATCAATTGCAGGCCAAACCACAGCAGCAGGTACAGCCCAAGCACCATCAAGAAGCGGGGGTTGGAGCGGATTCTTTTGAGTTGCGCCAGGGGTGGTTCGCTCTGGTTGCTCGGGCGTTGGGCCCGCTTGGCAAAGGGGGCCAGACCCCAGCAGCAGGCCAGGGTGGCCAGGGCGGCGATGGTGCCGGTGATCCGGCCCATGCGCAGGTAGCCCGCGGCGCCATCGCTGAGCACCACGGAGGCCACGATCAAGCCGCTGAGGCCCGCCAGGATCGACCCGGTGAAGCGCGCGGCGTTCAGGCGGGTGCGGATGGCGGTGTCGGGGGTGAGTTCGGTGGAGAGGGCTGCATAGGGCAGATTCACGCTGGTGTAAGCGCTCATCAGCAGGATCGCCATCACCACGTAATAAAGCGTGCGCTGGGTTAAGTCCCCCTCGGGGACCCACCACATCGCGGCCAGGCTGATGCCCAGCGGCAAGGCGGCCCCAAGCATCCAGGGGATTCGCGGCCCCCAGCGGCTTTGGGTGTGATCGCTCATCCAGCCGATCAGCGGGTCGTTGATCGCATCCCACACCTTGATCACCGTGAGCAGCGAGCCAGCAATGAACGCAGGCAGTCCGGCTGCGCAGGTGAAGAACGGAAAGAGGTAGAACCCGAGTTGCGTGGCGGCCAGTCCGGTGCCGGCATCCCCCAGGCCGTAGGCCACCATCAAGCGTTGTCGGGATCCCCCGGGAAGGGTGCTTTTGCTCATCGGGCCAGGGGAGGGGGCAGGCGGACCGCCATAATGGTGAAGCATGCATCCAGGAACACCACCCAACGCGGGTGAACTGGTTCGGATGTATTAATGCGGGCGTAGTTTAGTGGTAAAACCTCAGCCTTCCAAGCTGATGATGCGGGTTCGATTCCCGCCGCCCGCTTCCTGAAATCCGGTTCTACCCGGGCTCCTGGCTGTTTTAGGCCTTGGCGCTCCTGGCTTAGAGCTTGAGGCCATTGGTGTACTCCCTGGCCACCATCACCACCAAGCTTCTGGCCTCCAGGGGCACTCCTGAGGGAGTCCAGGGTTCGGGCTGGGCCGGAAGGTCCTCTCCCGGTGGCAGGGCCGTATCGATCAGGCGATGCCACGGTGTGGCGGCCTCGGGCAGGTCGAAGTGCATGGCCTTGAAATAGGCGTTGAAACCGGCCCACAGCACCGCCCCCTGGCTGCCCCGGTGCACGCTCAGGGCCAGGCAATGGGACCAGCTGGCCCAATCGGGTTTTCCTAGCTCCACGCCATGCCACTGTCGCCAGAACCCCTCAGGGTCACTGCTGAGCTGCTGGGGCTTTTCGTTGTGGGCGATCAGCGGGGTGAACAGATCCTTGAGTTGGTGACGCACAGCGATCAGCCGCCGCACATAGGTGAGCAAGTCCCTGTCGCAGTGATCATCCGACCAGATCATCCAGCTCAGTGGGGTGTCCTGGCACCAGGTGTTGTTATTACCCCCCTGGCTGCGGCCCACTTCATCACCCATTAACAGCATGGGCACTCCGCGGGCCAGCAGCAGGGTGCTGAGCATGTTGCGCTGCTGGCGCCGGCGCAGAGCTGTCACTGCATGGTCGCTGCTCGGCCCTTCCACACCGTGATTCCAGCTGATGTTGTGATTCTCGCCATCGCGGTTGTCTTCCCCGTTGGCCAGGTTGTGCTTGCTGTTGAAGCTCACCAGGTCCATCAGCGTGAAGCCGTCGTGGGCTGTGAGCAGATTCACCGAACGCCCAAGCGTCACGGGCTTGCCGTCGTAGAGGTCCGGGCTGCCGCGCAGGCGTTGCCCCAGGGCCCAGGTGGTGTTCTCATCCCCTTTCCAGAAGCCGCGCAGGGCGTCGCGAAAGCGGCCGTTCCAGGTGCCGATGCGCTGGGCCGGAAAGTCGTTGAGCCGGTACAGCCCGCCGCAGTCCCAGGGTTCACTCACCAGTTTGAGGTCGCTGAGAAGCGGGTCGGCTTCCATGGCTTCCAGCAGAGGTGGGTGGTCGAGTGGTTTCAGGCCCTCTCCACGGCTGAGCTCGATGCCCAGATCGAAGCGGAATCCATCCACTCCCAGCTCCAGAGCCCAGCAGCGCAGGGACTCCAGGATCAAGGCCCGTGTCAGCGGCTGATTCGCGGCGATTGAATTGCCGCAACCGCTCACATCGAGATAGTCGCCTTGGCTGGATTGGTGGTAGTAGATCCGGTCGGCGAACCCACGCCAGCTCAGGGTGGGGCCGGCTTGGTTGCCTTCGGTGGTGTGGTTGTAGACCACATCCAGAAGCACCTCGAGGCCGGCGTCATGACAGGCGGCCACAAGGGCGCGCATCTGCTTGCGGGCCTGCAGGGCGTCGTCTCCGCAGATGTAGCCCGCGTGCGGGGCGAACCAGCTCAGCGGGCTGTAGCCCCATACGTTGTCGCGGCCTGGAGGCGCATCGTGCGGATCGAAGGCTTGCACCGGCAGCAACTCGATCGTGGTGACACCGAGGGCTTTGAGGTAAGGAATCTTGTCGATCACCCCCAGGAGGGTGCCGCGCCGCTCCGGCGCCACACCGCTGTCGCTGCGCCGGGTGAAGCCCCCCACATGCAGTTCGTAGATCACCGTCTGCTGCCAGCTGTGGCGCGGTCTGGGGTGGGCATCAAAGTCGAAGCGGTCGCGCTCACAAACCACACCTTTGAGGCAGCAGTCGGTGTTCGGTGAAGCTCCGGTGGCCATGCCCCGCTGGTACACCGACCAGCCCTCGATCCCCCGGGCGCAGGGATCGAGGAGCACTTTCGCGGGCCGGAATCCATGCCCACCCGGCGCCAACGGCCCGAACACCCGGTAGCCGTAGAGGCAGCCCTCCGTTAGGCCCTCCACCTCTACATGCCAGTAGTCGCCGGAACGGTGGGTGTGCACATCAAGATCGATGATCCGCTCAGGACTGGGAGCCTCACTGCTGCTGAAGAGCAGCAGCTCCACCCGGTTGGCCCGTGGCGCGGCCACCGAAAAATTCACGCCCCGTGCTGTCACGGTGCTGCCCAGGGGCCAGGGTCTGCCTCGAAGGATTGCGCTCACCGAACCACCCGCCGGCCGCAGGACGCACTGGTTTCAAAGTAGTGGTATCTGCGGTGAAGCACCGTGACTGTGTTGACCTCCGCCTTGGAACCCGGACGCCCTCCGCAGCGCATCCGTGCGGATCTTTGGCTGTTCCCCCCCAATCGCGACTGCCGCGGTGGCTCGTCCTGGTGGCTGGATGTGGCTCCGGAACCGGTGCTGATCGACTGCCCTCCGCTCACTGAGGCCACCCTGACGGCCTTGAAGGAGCTGGCTGGAGGCCGTGTGGCTCGCATCCTGCTCACCAGCCGGGAAGGGCATGGCCGCCTGCGCCGCCTGCAGGAACGGCTTGATTGGCCGGTGCTCGCGCAGGAGCAGGAGGCGTATCTCCTGCCGGGGGTTCCAGACCTCGGCACCTTTGCCGAGGCCCACACCACCATCTCCGGCTTGCGCCTGCTCTGGACCCCAGGGCCAACCCCGGGCCATGCGGTTGTGTATGCCCCAGCCCCCTCGAATGTGCTCTTCTGCGGACGCTTGCTGGTGCCGGTTGCTGCCGAGTCTCTGGCCCCGCTGCAGCACCGGCGCACATTTCATTGGCCAAGACAGCAGCGCAGTTTGGAGCGTCTGCGCGAGTGGCTACCTTCAGAAGCCGCTCCTGCACTGGCATCTGGAGCCGGGCTTGGTGCCTTGCGCGGTGGGCGTCTGGCCCCATTCAGCAGTTGGAGTCCGGCCGGGCAGCGCGATGGATCTGAGGTGTGAATCAGGCAATGTTGCAGAGAAAGCATTGCGGCACGGTGTTTTTCGGTTGCCGCACTGCTCAGACCTCCATACGATTGGCGCGCTTAGGCAAGCCGTGCGGATGTCGACCTCCGCATCGTCGTTCCAACCGCTTCCGCCACTTTCCTCCCTCTCCATGAACAAAGCCGATCTCGTCAATCTGGTTGCTGCCCGCACCGAGCTCACCAAAACCGACGTGTCCCTGGTTGTGGACGCTGCGATCGAAACCATCATTGATTCCGTTGTTGAAGGCAAGAAGGTCTCTATCCTTGGCTTCGGCTCCTTCGAGCCCCGTGAGCGCTCCGCGCGTCAGGGCCTGAACCCCAAGACCGGCGAAAAGATCAAGATCCCCGCCAAGCGCGTGCCTGCCTTCACCGCTGGCAAGATGTTCAAGGACCGCGTTCAGGGCTGATCCGCACCCGTTGAACGTTTTGAGGTGGTCCTGCGGGACCACCTTTTTTTATGTGATCTGCCCAGACCACCTGCTTGCCATCCTGCGCCGTGGTGAAGCCATGGCTTCCAAGGGATATCGAGGACGCTTTGCTCCCACGCCCTCAGGCCCGCTGCATCTGGGAAATTTGCGCACTGCCTTGCTGTCGTGGTTGCAGGCCCGTTGTCATCAAGGCCAGTGGCTGCTCCGCATCGATGATCTTGATACGCCGCGGATCCGCCCCGGAGCGATCGAGTCGGCTTTGAACGATTTGCAGTGGCTCGGTCTCCACTGGGATGGCCCTGCGATCGTTCAGAGCCAACGCCGGGGTCTTTATGGATCCTTCTTGTCGGCCCTGCGCCGCGGGGGAGTGGTGTACGCCTGCCGCTGCAGCCGCCGGCAACTGACCGGGATCTCCCGTTATCCAGGAACGTGCCGTGGCCGAGGCCTGAGCTGGGGCTTCGAGGATGGCCGGCTTCCTGCCTGGAGACTCACCGTGCCGGAACCCTATGCATCCTCGTGTGGTGATCCGGTGGTGCGCCGCGCGGATGGTTTCGTGGCTTACCACCTGGCCACGGTGGTGGATGAACTCTCCTTGGGGATCACCGAGGTGGTGCGCGGCCAGGATCTGGTCCCGGCTTGTCTGCCGCAGCAGGCTCTGGCTGCGGTGTTGGGGCAAACGGCACCTGATTACCGCCATGTGCCTCTGCTGCTTGGTGATGACGGCTTGAAGCTTTCGAAGCGTGAGCGGGCCAGTGGATTGGAGCCCCTGAAGCAGCAAGGCTGGGGACCTGATCAGGTGGTGGGCCACCTCGCCGCATCCCTGGATCTAGTGCCTGCTGGCACGTCCATGTCAGCGCTTGAGTTGCTCGAGCACGTGGGCCGTCAGCCAAAGCAATGGCAGACGCAAAGCCAATGCCTTGATTTTTGACACCTTGATTCTTAAGGAAGGCTTCGGGATCAATGGGGCCAATTGCTCCCACACTGAAGCGACTACACGGTTGCGGTGATGGACATCTGCTCCTGTTGCGGAGGCAGTGGAATTCAGCGGGTGGGTGAACAGCAGTTCCGCACCTGTCTGGCCTGTTTGGGACAAGGCTTTGTCGATGCTGAGGATGCAGAACTGAAGTCGCGGCTGGACCAAACCGCAGCCGAGCCCGTCAACGCAGTTGCTTCTTCCGTTGCTGCCAGATGAAGAAGGTGGCGGTGGCCACCACAGCCAGCAGGGGAACGCTGGTGAACAGCAGCAGAGCGACAGCGGTCCAGTCTGTGTACATCCGTTCAGCAAATAAGCCCCAATAGTCTCTCAGGAGAATGGTCTCAGTGGCTGGTGATCGGCGTATGAGGGGTCTGTGTCTTCTCTGTCTGGCGGCGACCATCCCGTTCCGTCCTGCGCTGGCCAGTGCCCTGGATGGCATCAGGCCTGAGCTCATCGCTTGCTTCACAACGGAGGATGCCAGCCAGTGCGCCCGTGCCCTGGACCTCACCGAGCAGCTGCAACGCCGTGCTGCGAGCAGGGAACGATTTCCCTGCCAATCTCTTCTGCTCGGTCTTCAAGCGGAGGTGGTGATGGTTCAGCTCTCTGAAGGTCGAGGCGATCGGGCCCTGCGGACCCTGCAGGACAGCGATCGTCTCTGTTGGGGCCTATGAGCTCCATTCCAATGCCTAGGCCTGCAAACTATCTGAAGTATTGCCATGACTCATGCAGGCCTTGAAGCAGTCTTTGCCCGCCATGACCCTCGGTGCAATGGTGGCGTTCTCGGTGATCCCGGCGGAAGCCCAGATCCGTTTCGACGATTGTCAGCCAGCGGCTGGGGGAGGCATCACCTGCAACACGGTCCCCTACGGCAACACCAGGGCCAACATGATCGATGGTGAGTACGGCCTGCTGGATCAGGGCAGTCCCGGTTGGGCTGAATACAACCCCTACGAGGGCTACGACGACATGCTGGGCGGCAATCAGACCTGAGCCTCAGGGGCGACGCCAGATCTCCCAGATCAGCAGGGCGGGGACAGCCAGCAGCACCACGATCAACACAAGGATCAGAATCGCGATGGTGGGCCACACAAAGGTGGGCGGCAACATCGTGTTCAGGTCCCACATCGTGGCCATCACAACCGTCTGAATCCCGCTGTTCAGCAGCGACAGGAGCACGATCCAGCAGCCCGTGATCAATGCGGTGAGGATCAGTCGGCGGTTTTTTGTCATCACGTCATCTCGGCTGCATCTCTAGACGCCTGCCACGAACTGGACCAGGATGGGATGGGTGCGCTCCGATTGTATGGATCAGGATCCAAACGCCACCAGCTCAAGGGAACGCACGGTGCTGATTGTTCTGCTTCTCGCTTTGGGCCTTGGTCTTGTGGCGATTCCTCCGGTTCGCGAGGGGATCCTCAAGGATTTCAGGCGCAAGTGGGATCAGAACGGGCAGCTGCACAACGCCGGATCCATCCGGCTGGCATCACGCGCTGATGTCTTGATGCCATGACGGTGGTTTGAATGCCATCCCAACCCCGCAATCGAGTCGGTGAGGTGTACGGCAAGCTCACGGTGCTGCGGCTTTCAGAGCGGCGCACCAAGGGCGGAAATGTGTACTGGTGGTGCCGTTGTGCCTGTGGCCGCGAGCGGGAGGTTCCTGGAGACAAGCTGTCCCACAACACCCTGCGCAAAAAACCGGTGGTGATCGCTTGCCATGCATGCGCGCGGGAGCTGCAGGTTGAGGCTGTTCAGGCGCGCAATGATCGCGATGAGCAGGAGCGGCGGGAGGAGGCGCGTCGCAACAGGAGCGCGCTGCAAGGTCAAGTGCCCGAGAGTTGGTTGAGGTTGGCATTAACGGATGCCCACGCGCGGGAGCGCGGCCAGGTGCTCTTTTTCCGGGGGACGCGCTGCCTGCGCAACCATCTGGCGCCGTATCGCATCAATGGGGGGTGCCTGGCTTGTGCTGGTCAGAAACCCTCCGCGCTGACGGGAGCGTCTGTACCTGAGTCTGATGCGCTGCGAATCCAAGCAACAGCGCCTGAATGAGGCCCTCGGGGTGTTGGCTCTGCAACTTGCGGAATCCTTCTGAACCGCGAAGATCAAATCCACTTCGGAACTGATCCATGGCATCCAAGTTCTTCCATGTGCACCATGAGTTCCGTGCAGGCAAGGCTGCGCAATGGTGGCAGGCTGCGCAAACAGCCATGGCCCCTGGCGGTGGTTGGGATGAAGCTGTTGCCAAAAACCTCGAAGCTGGTTTCTACAATCACTCTTTCTGCCCGGTTGGTCCAGAGGGTCCGGCTTTCTGCATCTGGGAAGTGCGCGAAGGCATCACAGCTGAGCAGTTTCAGGAGTTCATCGATGGTCCGATGGGCGTCAATTTCGGGCTGGATGCGTGGATGAATATCTGCAGAGAAATCAATGTTGACCTTGCGGGTAATCCTCCCTATCCAAGGAAGTTTTGACGCCGTCTCCCATGGCCAAACCAATCATGGAGCGTTGGTGGGAGACTGGCTGTTGTTCCAAGGCATCGGCGCGTTGAATCCATCCACCATCAGGCGCTTTGTTTTCACGCTGATCACCGGATACCTGGCGATTTATGGAGTCAGGCAGATTCCCTATGAATTTCCCAATGAATGGGGCGTCATCATCCCAGTTCTGATCGTCGTCTATATCATCACCGTTTGGCTTGATGGACTGATCTTTAACGACGTCACAGCAGTGGGCCCGTCGGATCGTGTTGCAGAAACGCCAACAAAGACGAAGCCCAAAAAACGTGCAACTGGGTTTGGGGATTAAGCGGCCTATCGCTGCAATCGGAGCTGGTCTTGACGACAATGGTTGCATGACAATTCCTCGCTTTGACGCCGCCACCGCTGCGCTCCAACGCCTGCTTTTGAGCAGCATCACCCCTGCTATGGCAGCAGAAACGGAAGGCATGGCAAGCATCAGCGAGCGCATCAATGCCTGCATGGAGCGGGTGAAGGTTGATGCCTCAGAGGGTGCTGCTCTTGTTGCTGAATGCGTTCCCCATGGACGAGTGATGGTGGCCCAGGCGCAGAAGACCTTGGCAAACCTTGAGGCTTTAGCAGTGATGGAGACGCTTGTAGCTGAACTCGATGAAGTTCAACGAGGGGGCTGATGGACGCTGCAATCACCTGAGATTGCCTCTAAGTTCGTCCTCATCTCGCATCAACGCTCCATGCGCAAGTGCCTCTCAATCGCCTGTGTAGTGGCTGCGGTCGTCACCACTGCTCATCAACCTCTTCACGCAGAGACAGGTAGCGCAGAGGACCTTGGTGTGATGCGCATGAGCCTCAAGGATGTGGTGAAGCCACGCATCGGATTTCAAGGGCAGACCCAAGCCGCTGGCACTCCCAACGAAGCAGGCGTTGGAGGATTCTTGCCTCTCGTTGTGAATGACAATAGTGTTGTTTTCTTTGATGCTCTGGCCAACGTGAATGTTGCCGACTTCAAGAACTACTCCAGCATCATCAACACCACGGTTGCGGGAACCACGATCAGCACGTCATCGCGCTTGGGTTATCGCTGGCTCAATCGCGACCGCAGTTGGATGTTGGGTCTGAATGCGGGATACGACTCAAGACCCATGGCGACGGGGTACGCCGAGAAAGGCGTCAAAGTGAGCGATCAAAGGTCAGTCTTCTTTCAGCAAGTGGCTGTCAATGCAGAGGCTGTGTCTGATACCTGGAACGTCAATGCCTTTGCCTTGCTTCCTATTGGTGAAACGTTGGCCAAGCTCAATAATGTTTACACAGCAAGTTCCTTGAATACCTATGGATTTGATGTCGGCTATTTCATTACGCCAGTGCTCAACGCCTCGCTTGGTTATTACTATCAATCTGGCGATCTTGGTACTGCGGAAGGGTCAGGGGTGC
Source organism: Synechococcus sp. WH 7803 (assembly GCA_000063505.1). GTDB lineage: Bacteria > Cyanobacteriota > Cyanobacteriia > PCC-6307 > Cyanobiaceae > Synechococcus_C. The sequence continues at coordinate 1,757,276 of CT971583.1, read as the reverse complement.
TGGGGCGGTTGGCGTACGAGATGACCAGTGGCGTTTCAGCCGGTCTCAGCGTCTCGTACGACGATGCGTTTGCAACCCGAGTATCAGCCGATTTTGAGGTTCGCCTTGGAGGGCCAAAGACAACCGCACTGCGCAATGATGTGCGGCAGCAACCTGTGATCAATGCCTTGCTCAAAACACCCGACCATCGGGATGTGAGGGTCGGCGAACCCACGGATTGGTGTGTCGCGTTCGCAGGCGAACAGTGCATCATTTTTGTCGACTACTCACGCCTTTGATCGATCGCGCGACAGCCTCAAGGTTGAGTGTGAATGCGCAGGCGCTTTCAATGTCTTCAGTGACGTAATCGAGGTTTGGCAATCTTTTTTGTTGCCAGTTGCCTCCGCTGACGACCGTTGCTTCAGGATGTAGCTCCACGCGTTCTCATGTCAGAAGAGGATCTCAAAGTTTTCCTGGAAGCCGTCAAGGCTGATGCAGGGCTTCAGGAGAAAATGAAGGCAGCTGCCGAGCCGAGCCGTGGTAGCGATTGCCCAGGCTGCGGGCTTTGTGGTAACCGCTGAGGAGCTAAAGAGCGCTCAGGCGGAGGTTTCAGAAGAGGAGCTGGCAGCTCTGGTTGGTGGAAAGCAGACACAGCAACAGATGGCCGAGGCAAAAGTTCAGGAACAGATTGCCCAGCTGAATGCTGCGGCAGCAGCGAATGAGTAGCTGGTGCCAGCGTCGTCGCATCGGTTTGGCGGGGGTTTGCTGCCTGCCGACCCTGCTTGCGGCCATTGATGAGGGTTGATTCGGAGCCATGCAGCGTGGCTCTCATCTGAATCGCGACCAGCCAACCTTCTGCAGCTGCAGCCACATCTCGATCCCTAGGTGCCGCAGCATGCGCTGTTCGCGAATCGGATTGCCCAAAGGCTGCCGCAACCGGTAGGTGGAGACCAAGACGAACTGAGCGTGCTGCGTGGGCTTATCGGGTTTGATCCTGATCACCAGCTGCTCGTCTCTATTGACCAGCCAACCCTCGCCGTCGTGCTTTTCCATGTGATGGGCGTAATCAGGTTTCTGCTGCCACATCCGAGCCGATGACAAGGCGCTGAGTACGTTCGCTCAGTCTGCTGCCCATGCAAGCACCGTTGCTCACGATCGTGTTCACACCGGGCGGGCAATGCTTCTAGCCCAGATGGTGACTGGGGTCTGAGCCGTTCACCAGGATTTCACCAGAACTGTTCCAGCGCTGCACCAGGGCTGTGTAGTGGGGTTCACCAGTACGGCTGTGATCTTGAAGGAGTCGAGGGGGCAACACCCCCACATCAACATTCACTCCTTAAATCAATGACCAACAACACTTCCACTGTCACTCCTTCCACTCAAATCTTGGACGCAGCAAAACAAGCTCAAGCTCTTGCTGATGCAGGCAACGCTCTTAAGCCCTTTCTGCCTCAAGAGGCTCAACAAACTGTTGAGGGCGTTGACAAAATTGCTAATGCCATGAACGCCACCGGCGAAGCCATGAGGCATTTTGGTTTCGATGAAGCAGAGCCTGATTCCATCACAGGTGCTGGTCAGACCATGGGGCCTGCGTTGAGCATGGGTCCACAGTTTGATGTTGGCGATGATCCTGCTATGGAGACACGAAAAACAGCCACGAAGCTGGCGATTAAATCGCTGGAAAAAGGTTTGCAAGGACCGGCGCGCGTTGCCGTTTCACTGCCTGGTGTCATTAACGGCTATGCCGACAAAGAACAAATCAGTAAGTCACCAATCGAGGAGATCAAAAATTCAGAAGATAAGACGAAGGCTATTGCCTATCACGCTCTCTCCCCATTCACAACTTCAGAAGAAGTTCTTTTGCACAAAGCGCACAAAACCTGTCATGATCCCAATGCACAGGTTCAAGAAAAAATCATTGCCACAGCAAATCATGCAATAGTTTCCGTCGCAAATAAAACAGTTCTCGCCCCGGTTGCATTGGTGGAGCAGGGATTCCGTTGGATTATCAGTTGGTTCGATGAGGATGAAGGCTATGAGGGAGATCGCCAAGCCTTCGAGTCCAGTGCTGAGCGGCGTGCTGCAATCTTTGGATCCACCCCTGAAACACTGGCACCGATTGATCTCAACTCTTCAGTCGTTACTGATGTCTCTCAGCAGCAAGATGCTCCTGGGGCTGATCTGGTCGGTGCTCAGATGAATCAAGGAACGGAACCCTATCAAGCACAAGATGGCAAATACGCAGTCTTGGCCTGACCTCAGATCACATCACCTCAATAGCATCATCCCCATCAGCAATGGCGGGGTTTTTTGTTACAGCGGGGAATGCTTTCAGCAGTTCTGAGAGCGAATTGCACGGCGCCTTTGGGCTGAATCCAAAGGAGATTCCCCTGAGGCATTTGGCAGGACCTGCAGCGGACAAGCGAGGGCGCGAAAAGGCGCGTGAGCGCCGTCGCTAACAAGGGAACCGATTGGGTGACCAAAAGAAAGGTCTAAAGTCAAGGAAAAGAGGCAAAGCTTTACATGGTCTAACGGTGAAAGGCTTCTTCCGAGGGTCGGCTTGCCGAACTCCCTGCTACTCCCTCAACCGAGGAAGACACGGGGAACACCTCAGGCGATAACGCCTGTGTCATGCCTTCGACACGCAGATGACCCTGCGACCTGACAGACGAAACGAACAGGCTTGTGGAGTTTCGCCTGGGGGTCGGCCTCTTATCCAGTTGGGTGATGCCCGATACTCCACTGGTGTCCTATCTATTGATCAACGCACCTCCAACATTGAAAAGCTTATGTCTCAACAACTCTCGCAAGAAAAAGTCAACGCCTTTCGGTTAAGGCAACGCGACACAGGCTGGGGCTATGCCTGGGCACATCTGTTGCCCTTCGTTGGCCTTTATTACGCAGTGACCCGGCGCACCATCACACCCTTCCTGGTGGATGTGCTGGGCTCAATTGCCATCATGATTGTATTCTTAATCCCTGCAGTTGCGATTGAGGATGAAGAAGCATCAGTGATGTTTTCTATTTTAGGCAATCTCACGGCCATCGCCGCAACGCCGTTCCTCGTCAAAAATGGTATTGATCGTGCTCGGAAAGCAGCACACAAGTCCCTTCATGATGCAGGTTACTGGTCGAAGTGAGCTCGACGCCTCATCTGGACCACGGAGATCAAGCCAGGGCTGAATGCTGGTGCGTTGCTGCGTCTAATAACTGCGAGGTGTGTGTTGGGTTGATGTGGCCGAAAGTCGCCCAGTTGAGCGAGACAGACGACTGAAATCGGGCGGCATAATTACTCGTATGGGGCAGGTGCTTTCCAGCCGAAGGCGATGGTGAATACATCGGAGGGATGACTTCCACAATACCTAATTCAAATGAAACTCTTCAACTCAATTGCTACCGCTGTTGTTTTCGGCGGTTTATGCATCGCTCCTAATCCCGCTAAAGCAAGAAACGGCTGGGTCTTTCTAGGATCACAGGTTAGCGCGGACTACTACATGCGTCCTCTGGGAAAAAAGGCGACATAGTACGAATTGAAGGTCAATGGTCTGACTATCCAAAATCGAGCATTTGGGAATACAACTGCTCTTTATGGCAAAAAAGACTGATTGAACACCCCTCAGGGTGGACATCTATTTCCCCTGGGTCAGTTGCTGGCGTGATAGGGAAGATGATTTGTCGCTATCCATCTCCTGGTAATGCTTTCACCCCGTCAGCAATGGCGTAGTTTTTTGTTACAGCGGGGAATGCTTTCAGCAGTTATACCTACCCAATGACCCGTGGCATCACACGATGATGGGCTGCAACCTCAGGCAGAAGCAGTTTCAACAGGGTCAGCACCTAAAGAGACGCTGCAAGCTCTGGGCACCGACCTGGCAGAAGGCGGCCCAAAATCCCCTTAGATAGGTACGATCACTATTTTTGTTCCCAAGTTCGCCTTGACTGACCGTTCCTTCTACTACTTTTGCCAACTCTAAATGCCAAGTATGTGTGAAGCACAATCGTTGTTAGTACACCACCATATAACCAAAAGAATTCTATGTCTTCGCACATTTCGTAGGAACCCTTGCATGACAAATCGATCCATACCATTCCGGTAAAGAGAATAAATATGCTGAACAGCTGAGAAACGACAAGAGCTGAGAGCTTAAGAAAGGTTATGAATTTCATGGTTCGTTTGGTATCTGAGGACAATTTGATCATGGATTCAACTCGTACTTTGCCCCGTCAGCAATGGCGGGGTTTTTTGTTGCTTGGTCACCACCTCACCTCTCACTCAGCAAATCGTTCCACGTCCCTGATCCATACCTGCCCTCTCGCAGCTGACGGCCACGCTCCTGCATCAGCCGCAACTCCTCCTCTGTATCTCTCTCCCACCATTCCGGCCCACGACACCGGCGGCGGTAATCCTTCCACTGCTGCTTTTGAGTTTCTATCGGGTCTGCCCCGGTGACGGCGCTTTGGCATCAGCGCAATGGGCTCAACAACCGCCGGGAGATCAACAACACGAAATGAAGGCTCTCGGCACAACCAAGAGCCCTCTGCCTGACGCGCCTTTGTGTACGCCCCCTGATGGATTCGAACCATCGACCGACTGCTTAGAAGGCAGTTGCTCTATCCAGCTGAGCTAAGGGAGCTCGCACGGCCATTCTTGCAGTCGATCCCGACGGCGCCGCCTACTGTTGGAGGCTGTGCAGTGCAGGCGATGGCCCCAAGCCGGCTTACCGACAATCAGAAGCAAGAGCTCCTGGAGCGTTACCGCCAAGGTGAGTCCAGTGCTGCTTTGGCGGATGCCTTTGCATGCAGTGCCAACACGGTGAGTCGCACCGTTCGCTCCTTGCTGTCGGAGGAGGAGTACAGCGCTCTCAAAGCGTCCCGTTCTCGGGGTGCTTCAGCATCAGTGCCACAGCCGCAGCCCCAGCCTGAGGCTGCTGTGGAAGTGTCCGTTGAGGATCCGGTCAACCCCGAGGGGGATGACGACGCGTCTTCGGGCCTGGCCCTCGACGATGCCGATGATTTCGGCGCGGATGAGCCGGAGGCCCTCGCGGAGGAAGAGTCTGGGGAAGGTTTCCCGGGCGGGGAGGAGTTTCACGAAGTGGCGGTGCTGCCCGTCGATCTGCCCCAGGTGACGACCAAGCAGGTGCACTGTCTGCCGTTTGCGGCTGGAGTGCTTCCTGACAGTGTCTACATGCTGGTGGACAAGACGGTTGAACTGGATCCGCGCCCTCTCAGCGACTTTCCTGAGCTTGGTGTGGCTGATCCGGACGAGCAGGCCCTTCAGGCGCTCTGCCTGTTCACCAGCCCGCGCACAGCCAAGCGCCAGTGCGGCCGCAGCCAGCGGGTGATCAAGGTGCCTGATACCCAGGTGTTTGCCATCACCACACGCCACCTGGTGGCCCGTGGCATCACCCGCCTGCTGGTGGAGGGTGCGCTCTACGCGCTCGACGCCTGATTCAACGTTTGGCGTCTGGCAGCAGCAAGGCCGTGAGGCTGCCGCCTCCAAGCAAACCCAGCACTGCACTGACGCCCACCACAAAGCCCGCTGGCAGCGGTGCGGTGGAGCCCACACCCAGGTTCAGGCGGTAACGGTCTCCCAGATTCTGAGCACCGAGGCAAAGCACCAACAGCAGGGCAGCACTCCCGCCCACGGTGATCATCAGCAGACGCAGGCGCAGCAGCATGGCGCCAACCATCGAGGCTTCGTCAGTCTGCCTGCTTTTCCGCTTCATGCAGTAGCGCATACAGCTCTCGGCGGCTGCGCCCGCTGGCCGGGGCCAGCTCCCTGGCTGCTTCGCTGGCTTTCAGCCCCCGCTTGATCAGCTCGCGCAGCTCCTCGAGGCAGCGCTCGTCGCTGTACTGGGGCACTTCACGGGCCGTGGCCCCTCCCAGCACCAGGGTGAATTCCCCCTGGGGAGCGTGCTGGGCGAAGTGCTCCAAGGCGGCCTTCACGCTGGGACCCACCTGCTCCTCATGGCGTTTGGTGAGCTCCCGGCCCACCTGCAGTGGCCGCTCGCCACCGCAATGTTCCGCGAGCTCCTCCAGCAGTTTGAGCAGGCGATGGGGGGCTTCGTAGAGCACCGTTGTGCGCTGCTCAACGGCGAGATCCTCCAAGCGCTCCTTGCGTTCCCGCCCCTTGGTGGGGAGGAATCCCTCGAAGCAGAATCGACCACTGGGCAGACCGCTGCTCACAAGTGCTGTGGTGGCGGCACAGGGACCCGGGATGCAGATCACCCCGTGGTTGGCTTCTCGCGCTGCCCGCACCAGCTCCTCTCCTGGGTCGCTGATGCCCGGCAGACCGGCATCACTGATCACGGCAACGCTGCGGCCGTCCCTCAGTTCCTCCAAGAGCTGGGGGATGCGGGTGTGGGTGTTGTGCTGGTGAAAACTGCAGCGCCGCGCCTTTGAGCCCAGGGCGCTGAGGAGCTGGCCGCTGTGGCGGGTGTCTTCGCAGGCGATGGTGTCCACCGCGATCAGCAGAGCTCGGGCGCGTGGGGAGAGGTCACCGAGGTGCCCGATCGGGGTGCCGACCACATAAAGCACTCCGGCATCAGGCTCGGCCCGCTGCTTCACAATGGCTCCGCCAAGATCTCTCCATGATGCCGATTGCTCCGACCCTTCCCGCCGGCATCGATCAAGCCCAACTGCTTGAGGCCCTGCGACCGCTGTGTTGGGGTGCGGCCGATATTCTCCGTGCCTACGCCCGCGGCGAGCAGCCCCCTCACGGTTTTTCCCGGGCGCTCAGCGTTGAGGATGGCGGTGAAGGCCCTGTTTCGGCTGCGGATCTGGCCGTGAATCAGTGGCTTCTCGATGGTTTGCGGGCGGCCTTCCCGGATGCCGGGTGGACCTTGCTGAGCGAGGAGACCGCCAAGGAGCAGCTCACCGCAGGCCAGCCCCTTGCTGCTGAGTGGCTCTGGATTCTCGACCCCCTCGATGGCACCAAGGATTTTCTCCAGGGCACGGGGGAATACGCCGTGCACCTGGCTCTTGTGCAGGGGGAGCGTCCCGTGCTGGGGGTGGTGCTGCTGCCAGAGGCCGATGAGCTCTGGTTCGGCGTGGTGGGCCAGGGCAGCTGGTGCGAGAACCGTGCTGCCGAGCGCAGCCCCGTGCGCTTCAGTGATCGCAGCGAGGATCTGGTGCTCGTGGCCAGCCGCAGCCATCGCGATGAGCGGCTGGAACGCCTGATCGATGCCTTGCCCTTGGGCAGCTCCAAGGCGGTGGGCAGCGTTGGTTGCAAAGTGGCCACGATCCTGCGTGGAGAGGCCGATGTGTACATCTCCCTGTCTGGGAAGAGTGCTCCGAAGGACTGGGATATGGCGGCCCCAGAAGCGGTGTTGCTCGCGGCAGGAGGGGCCTTTACCCATGCCGATGGCCGTCTTCTCACCTACAACACCGGCGACATCCGTCAGGCTGGATGCCTGATCGCCAGCCATGGAAAAACCCATGCCGCCCTGGAAGATCAGGCGGCACGGGCGATGGCAGAGATTGATCCGGGGTTCCCGGTTTGACCCGGGTGCTCCTCAGTTGAGAGGGGCGACCGGTGTGGGAGCCGGTGCGGGTTCGGCCTCCTCACCGTTCTGAGGCACGCCGCGCAGGGTGAGGTTGATGCGGCCACGGTTGTCGATCTCGCGCACGCGCACGGTGACCTCGTCGCCCACTTTCACCACATCCTCCACTTTTTCCACGCGCGCTTCGGACAGCTGGGAGATGTGAATCATGCCCTCCTTGCCCGGAAGGATCTCCACGAAGGCACCGATCGGAATGATGCGCGTGATCGCACCGCTGAAGACTTCGCCTTCATTCACCTTGCGGGTGAGCCCTTCGATGATCTTCTGCGCTTCATCGGCCGCCGCTCCGTCGTGGGAGGCGATGGTCACGATGCCGCTGTCTTCGATGTCGATCTTGGTGTTGGTGCGCTCGGTGATGCCCTTGATCGTGCGGCCGCCCGGACCGATCACGGTGCCGATCAGTTCCGGATCGATCCGGAAGCTCAGCAGACGCGGGGCATGGGGAGACAGTCCGTCGCGCGGTGTGTCGATCGCCTCCATCATCTTTTCGAGGATGTGCAGGCGTGCCGGTCTGGCTTGATTGATGGCCTCGGCAATGGTGCCCATCGCCAGCCCGGTGATCTTCATGTCCATCTGCAGGGCGGTGATGCCCTTGTCGGTGCCGGCCACCTTGAAGTCCATGTCGCCGAGGAAATCCTCGATGCCCTGGATGTCGGTGAGAATCCGCACCTCATCCCCTTCTTTGATCAGTCCCATGGCAGCACCACTCACGGGTGCTTTGAGGGGAACACCGGCATCCATCAAGGCCAGGGTGCTGCCGCACACAGAGCCCATGGAGGTGGAGCCGTTGGAACTCAACACCTCGCTCACCACGCGCACCACGTAAGGGAAGGTGTCCTTGGCGGGCAGCACGGGCAGGATGGCGCGCTCTGCCAGGGCGCCATGGCCGATTTCCCTGCGGCCAGGTGAGCGCATCGGCTTGGTTTCACCCACGGAGTAGGGGGGGAAGTTGTAGTGATGCAGATAGGTTTTTTCAGTGCTGGGATTCAGGTCATCCATCTCCTGCGCGTCACTGGGGGTGCCCAGGGTGGCGGTGGAGAGCACCTGGGTCAGCCCGCGTTGGAAGAGGCCAGAACCATGCACGCGTTTGGGAAGCACCCCGGCGGCAGCACTGATCGGGCGAACCTGGTCCAGGCTGCGGCCATCCACCCGCTTGCCGTCCTTCACGATCTGCTGGCGCATCAGCTTCTTGGTGAGCGCCTTGAAACTGGTGGGAAGCGCTTTGCTGTTGGCTGACACCAGCTTGCGCACCGGATCGCTGTCTTTCAGAGCTTCGATCGTTTCTGCGGTGCTGCTGCGGATGGCATCGAGCTTGCTGTCACGATCCGCCTTGCTTTGGTCGAATTGGCTGAGCACTTCGCCGATGGCCTTGGTGCATGCCTTCTCCAGATACACCGGCAGGGTGGAGTCTTCTTCAGGTTGTTCCGGCTTCACCTGCTCGATCCCCGCGTCCTTGAGGATCGACTCCTGGGCTTTGATCAGTTCGCAGACGGCTTCGTAGCCAAAGTCGATCGCTTCGATCACGTCCTGTTCGGGAAGCTGATTGGCTCCGGCTTCCACCATCACGATCCCTTCCGGTGTGCCTGCCACCACCAGATCCAGATCGCCTCGCTCGATTTCGCGGTAGCTGGGATTGAGCACGAAGTCGTCGCCGAGCAGGCCGACGCGTACGGCGGCCATCGGTCCGTAGAACGGAATGCCGGCCAGCAGGGTGGCCATCGACGCACCGGTGACTGACAGCACATCAGCCGGGACGCGCTCATCGAGGGACATGCAGGTTGCAACGATCTGCAGGTCATCGCGGAGCCAGCTGGGGAAGAGCGGCCGCATCGGCCGATCGATCAGCCTGCTGATCAGGGTGGCCCGCTCGGGGGGACGGCCTTCCCGGCGCATGAAGCTGCCTGGGATGCGTCCTGCGGCGTACAGCCTTTCTTCGTAGTCGCAGATGAGAGGCAGGAAGTCGATGCCTTCCCGGCCTGAGGAACGGGTGGCGGTGACCAGCACCGAGGTGTCACCACACTCGATCATCACGGATCCGCCGGCCTGGGGGGCATAGCGCCCCGTGGTCAGCCGAATCTCCCGACCGTCGAAGGAGATTGACTGTGTCTGACCTTGCACTTGTGCTTATGTCTTTCTGTCAAGTGTGATTCTGGCATTCAGCAGGAACGAATCGCCAATTCCCGCCAGTCCGCATGGGTTTTGTTCGGTGTTGAGGCAAAAAAAAGGAGGTGATTGATCACCTCCGAACCTCTTTGAGTGGCGTTCCAGCGGAACGGTGATCACCAGCTGGACTTCACCACGCCGGGGAGCTCGCCTTTGTGGGCGCGTTCACGCAGCTGGTTGCGGCACAGCCCGAAATCGCGATACACGCCCCGGGGCTTGCCGGTGGCCCAGCAACGATTCCTCATGCGGGTGGGAGCACTGTTCCGGGGCAGGCCCTGGATCTTGCGGTGGATTTCCAGACGCTCCATGGGATCCTCCGCTGCATTGAAGGCGGCCATCAGGGCCGACCGCTTGGCGGCAAAGCGCTCAACCATCTTCTTGCGCTTCGCATCGCGAGCGATCATCGACTTCTTGGCCATGCAGCGGTGGGAAAAGAGCAGTTCAATCTGAAACTTTACTGCTTCATTGGCCCATCAATTGGCGCACCACCGTCAGCTGGCTGGTGTCACGCACGATCAACAGCACGCTCAGGCCGAGCACGAGCAGCAGGCTGGATTGCATCACTGCCAGTTGGAAGCGTTCGGGCAGCGGCCGTCCCCGCAGACCCTCCAGCAGAAGGAAAACCAGTTGTCCGCCATCAAGAAGGGGAAGGGGCAGGGCGTTGAGGACACCAAGATTGATGGAGATCAGAGCCAGGAACAGGGCCAGGCCAGACCCTCCCTGGCTGGAGAGTTGTGCCCCCATCTCCACGATCTTCACGGGCCCAGACACCTGCTGGGCGGTGGAGCTGAAATCGGTGAACAAACTGGCGTAGCCCGACACCGTTCGGCTGAACAGACTGGCGAATTGCCTGCTGCCAGCGCTGATCGCTTCCAAGGGAGAGCGCACCGGACGGCTTCCACCACCCATCGCCACCTGCAGCTGGGCGCCGATCCGACCGGTGCCCTGCTGGTCAGCGGGGGTGAGCCGCAGGGTGCTGACAGCCTCACCGCGCTGAACCTCGAGTTCAAGCTTCTGGCCGGGGCTGCGGCGGATCGGTTCAACGGCGGCCCGAACCGCTGACTCTCCGCTGCCGAGGGTTTGGGCATCGATGGAGAGAATGCGATCTCCTGGTCTCAGTCCGGCTTGAGCGGCTGGAGCGCCGTCCTGCACCGTCATCACCACCACGCCGGGAGCTGGATCACCGGGAACACCGGCCGCGGCCGTATGGCCCACCAGCACCAGCCAGGCCAACAGCAGATTCGCCAACACCCCGGCACTGATCACGAGCACGCGTTGGGGGATCGGACGGTTGCGCAACAAATCCGGATCATCCAAAGGAATGGATTGATCGTTGTCGTCGTCGTCATCGGGGAAGGAGACGAAACCGCCAAGGGGCAGCAACCGCAGGGCATAGGTAACGCCGTTGCGCTCGGTTTTGAGCAGCGCTGGCCCGAAGCCCACAGAAAAGCCGTTCACGCGGATGCCTTGCAGGCGGGCGGCCAGAAAATGACCTGCCTCATGAATCACGATCAGGAGCCCCAGAGCGAGCAGTGAGGCCAGAACGTTCATGAGGATTCACGCAGTCGGATCATTCTGGCTGGAGACGATCCGAACCGAAGTAAGGCACGAGCGCCTGGGGCAGGAGAACACTGCCATCAGCCTGCTGACCGTTCTCCAGCAGGGCAGCCATGGTGCGGCCGATGGCTAGGCCGCTTCCGTTGAGGGTGTGCACAAGCCGGGTGGTCTTGCCGTCTTTGGTGCGGATGGATGAGCGCCGCGCCTGGAAATCGCCGCAAACGCTGCAACTGGAGATTTCCCGGTAGGCCCCGGCCCCTGCAAGCCACACTTCCAGGTCGTAGGTGCGCGCTGCGGAGAACCCCAGATCACCGGTGCAGAGCTCGAGCACCCGGTAAGGCAGCTCGAGCGCCTGAAGAACGGCTTCGGCATCGGCGGTGATTGCCGCATGCGCCTCGTCGGCGTGGTCGGGATGCACAAACCAATACAGCTCAACTTTGTTGAACTGATGCAGGCGGATCAGGCCCCGGGTGTCGCGCCCGTAGCTGCCCGCTTCCCGCCGGAAGCAGGGGCTGTAGGCCACGTAACGCAGGGGCAGTTGATCGAGCGGAATGATTTCATCGCGGTGCAGCGAGGTCAGCGGTACCTCGGCTGTGGGGGTGAGCCAAAGGTCGTCGTCCGCGCAACGAAAGCTTTCCTCAGCGAATTTGGGCAGTTGGCCTGAACCCGTGAGGCTGGCGCTGTTCACGAGCACCGGAGGCAGAACTTCGCGATAGCCCTTGCCGGTGTGGAGATCCAGCATGAAGTTGATCAGGGCTCGCTCCAGGCGCGCACCCTGCCCGAACAACGTCACAAAACGGCTCTGCGCGATCCGCACCGAGCGTTCACTGTCGAGCAGGCCCAGGCGATCGGCAATGGCCCAGTGCTCATCCAGCCCCTCCTGGCGGCGTGGGTCTCCCCAGCTGCGGACCTCGATGTTGTCGTTCTCGTCCCGGCCGTCCGGACAGGCGGGCGAGGGGAGATTGGGAAAGGTGAGCAGCTGGGTCTTCAGCTCGGCGGCCAGTTGACGTTCCTCGTCCTCCAGCACGGCCACCTTTTGTTTGATGGCGTTGCCCTGCTGACGCAGCTCAGCCACGTCGCTGCCCTTCGGATCCGCCCCTGCCTTGATCTTGAGGCCAACCTCCTTGCCCACACGGTTGCCTTCGGCTTGCAGGCTGCTGCGCTGCTCCTCGAGGTCGCGCTGCTGTTGGGCCAGGGCTTGCAGGCTGTTGAGATCAACCGTCAAGCCGCGGCGAGCAAGCTCCCTAGCCATCAGCTCAGGGTTCTCTCGCACCAGACGCTGATCGAGCACAGGGATTTCAATGATGGCGCGGGCAGCCTAAGCGTCCGCCTTCAGAGCTTCGGCTGAGTCAGAGAACCTGGCCGACCATCACAGCCGCCACGGCGGAGAACAGAGTGATGCCGAGGGCGGTGATCGGATTCTGGCCTTGCACCACGGCAACAGTGGTGATCACTCCAGCGCCAAGGCAGGCGGCGGCGAGTTGGGTGGTGAGGTCAGTGGTACGGTTCACAGCCGAATTTTCTGTAGTCCCGGCAACCTACGGAGCTTGTTCGATGTCGTCTCGACGACACCCCTGGATTCGTTACGGCGCGTCAGGGTTCGTTACTTGCCGCAATGAAGCGGGCCTGGCACGGCCTGCGCTGGCCCACTGCTTCAGGGCGTCGAGCTGTTCGCGGGCCGTGCGCGCCAGGGGCACCAGCTGGGATGCAGCCTTGATCAGATCGCTTTCGTTGAGCTCCCGGCGCTCCGCAAAGGCGAGGTGCATCGCTTCGATGACCACCTGCTCGAGCTCGGCGCCGGAATAGCTCTCCGTGCGGTCCACCACGGTGGACAGGGGCAGATCGAGTTGCGGCCGTCTGCGCTGGAGATGGAGGCTGAGGATGCCGCAGCGCTCCTCTCGCGATGGCAGGTCGAGAAGGAAGATCTCGTCAAAGCGACCCTTTCGCAGCAGTTCGGGGGGCAGGCGCTCCACACCGTTGGCCGTGGCCACCACAAACACAGCGGAGCGTTTCTCGGCCATCCAGGTGAGCACCGTGGCCAGAACCCTCTGACTGGTGCCGCCGTCGCTGCGGCTGTCCTGGCCGAAGCCCTTGTCGATTTCATCAATCCACAGCACACAGGGCGCCATGGCTTCGGCGCGCAAAATCATGTCGCGCGTGCGTGCCTCGCTGGCCCCAACCAGCCCTGAGAACAAACGGCCCACATCCAGCCGCAGCAGGGGCATCGACCAGCTGTGGGCAATGGCTCGGGCGGTGAGTGATTTTCCCGTTCCCTGGGGACCCACCAGCAGCACACCGCGCGGCAGGGGCAGCCCGAAACGCCGTGCCTCGTCGCTGAAGGCGCGGTGCCGCTGATCGAGCCAGTGCTTCAGGGTTTCCAGCCCACCGATATCCGCGGGCGTGGCATCCGTGCGGCAAAACTCCAGCACCTCGCTGCGGGCCAGAGACAGGCGTTTCTCCTCGAGCACATCGCTCAGATCGTCGCGGCTGAGGCAGCCCCGCTGGGCCAGGGCCTTGGCGGCCACATGCCTCACCCTGGCTTCGCTGAGTCCGCAGCAGGCGTGGGTGAGCTCCTCCAGCACGTCCTCCTCGAGGACAGACCCACTGGCTCTGGCGATGTTGCTCAGCAGCGTCCGCAATTCCTCCTCCCGAGGCAGGGGCAGATCGAGAAGGGTGAGCGCTTCGTCGAGGTCGGCAGGGGGCGTCCACTGGCCGCAGCTCAGGATCAAGGTGTGGGGGGTGGATCGCAGCTCGCTGGCCAGATTGCGCAGCATGCGTGCGATGCCCGGGTCATCACAGAACCGATGCACATCCTTGAGCAGCAGCAGGGTGGGGTCGTTGCTCGACCGTTCCTTTAACCACTGCAGAACCGCCATCGGCTGCCGAGCCCCCAGGGCCTCCTGGCCGAGAGCACCGCGAAGACCGCCAACAAAATCCCAGCGCGCCAGCAAACGGTCGCCGAGACGGTCACTGGCCTGGGCCAGGAGGGCCTCCACCCTTTCTTCCTCGTGGCTGCGGATCCAGATCAGGGGGGTTCCCGAGCGGATCAGGAGATCCAGCTGACGGCTCCAGGATTCAGTCATCGGGTTGGTCGGACGGTGGCTGCATGGAAGCCTGAAGATCCCGCAAAGCCTGCCAACGGGGATCCTTCAGTGGCGTTGGTGGTGTGGAGGCTGCTGGGGTGCTGGTCTGCAGGGGGGGGCCTGGGCAGTGATCTCCGCAGAAGTTGACCACCGACATCTGCAGACTCAGTTGCTCAAACACCCAGCGTTCAGGCTCGAAACGCCCCCGTGGGTCCAAACACTCCATCAGGCCTTCGGGGACTGCCGCATCCAACTCTGGAGTGCTGACGTTGGCATCGGAGGGATCCGAACCAAGCCAGATCAGTTCGCGATTCTCGACGTTGAGTTCCTGATTGAAGTGACCAAGGCAGCGGTCACAGCGCAAGCAAATGATGGTGCTCAGGGACCCTTCAACCTCAAGGATGTTGCCGCGGTGTTCGGCGCAGACGCGCCCGCGGATCGGTGTGAGGCTTGCAAGCTCGTCGTGGGTTCCATCCACCTCCCAAACCCTGGGTTGACCCAGGGCCTGGAGCTCTCGCAACGCCACCGGCTCCAGGCCGGGAATCATTTGTTTCCGCCTTTGGGTTCAAAGGGCAGGCGGCCGGCCTGGGATCCACCACCGGCCGTGGCGGTAGCAGGGGTCTGGGCCTGCTGTTTCATCTGGTCATCCAGGATCGCTTGCAGGTTGTCGGGAAGTGCTTCGCGGGTGAGCAGGAAGGTCTGCAGGGCCTGGAAGATATTGGCGATCACCATGTAGAGCAAAACGCCGGCCGGCAGTGGGAAGAACAGAAACATGCCAGTGATCATCACAGGCGTGATCTTGTTGGCCGTGGCTTGCTGGGGGTTGGCCGGCATGCCCATGCCCGACAGGAGCTGGGAGATGAAGAGGCTCAAGCCGAAGGCACCCACGAGGATGGCGATGTCCCAGTTGATGGATCCTTCGGTGTAGAAGCCCACTTGGCCAAGGGCCTTGATGAACAGAAAGCCGCTGCGTGCTGCCAGTCCTGGGATCTTGCCCTCAACCGTGGCATCCCCCGGGGCCAAGGCCTGGATGGTGCCGTCCTCAGAGACGGACACCACCGATTCCCCTTTGGTCACCGACCAGCTGGGAAGGAAGGACTGACCGTTCTCCACGTCGCTGAGAACGTTGCTGAAGGGTTCTCCGCTTTTTGTTTGGAGCTGAATCTGGACGTTCTCTCCGGCGCCGATCTTGGTGCCACCGGGGAGGCTGGCAATCACGGGCACGTGATCGGTTTCCGTCACGAAAATCGAGTGACTGGCGCTGTTGAACGGTTTGGGATCAACGGCGGCGATCTGCTCGGCAGGCAACACCTTGAGATTGAGGGTGTAGGGGACGTCGGCGAACGGTGATCCCCGCAGGGTGGCGAACAGGGCGAAGAGGATCGGCATCTGCACCAACAGAGGCAGACAGCCGGCCAACGGGCTGCCGAATTCCTTCATCAGTTTTCCCAGTTCCTCCTGTTGCTTCTGAGGGTTGCTGGCAAAACGGGCCTTGATTTCGGCTTGGCGTTTCTGCATCACCGGCTGGGCAATGCGCATGCGCCGGGCGCTGCGAATGGAACCAGCGCTGAGCGGGAACAGTGCCAGGCGAATGACAACCGTCAGCGCCACGATGGCCAGTCCGTAGCTCGGAACCAATCCATAGAAGAAATCCAGGATTGGCAGGAGCAGATTGTCGGAGATGTATCCGATCACGATGGCGTTCCGCGGTGTGGTGAAAGGTGATGCCAGTGTGCAACAGCGTCGCCGCTTTTGCGGTGCTGCCGGGCGTCAGGCAGCGAAACCCTTGCTTGAGGAGTCGTCGAGCCCAGCCTGGCTGGGCTTGTTGCCCGTGGGACG
Organism: Synechococcus sp. WH 7803; assembly: GCA_000063505.1. GTDB lineage: Bacteria > Cyanobacteriota > Cyanobacteriia > PCC-6307 > Cyanobiaceae > Synechococcus_C. The sequence goes on along the minus strand of CT971583.1, from coordinate 1,741,093 downwards.
GGATTGGATGCGCTCCAGGATGTAGGTCTCGACCTCTCGGAAGCGAGGCAGCGAGCGCATTTCCAGCCTTGAGCCATCGGTGAGCACCAGCACCATGTCTCCCCAGGCGCCAAATCCTCTGGGCACGCAACGCACTTCGCTGATCTGGCTGTAAACCACCTGGCTGCGATCACGCCCCATCCAGCCCCCACTCACAGAGACTCTGCGGCTTGTGATGTTGAAGCGGAGCCAGAGGGCCCGCACAACAGCCCCGATGGTGAAGGGGAGGCCGATGAGCGTGAAACCAAGGAGAAGGTTGATGATCAGGTCCCCCTTGGCTGGACCTCCTTCGTAGAAGGTGTCTTCCTGAATGGACTTCGTCATGGCTGGAGGCCCGCCTCTTCAAGCAATCTGTCGCATTCTTCCAGCAAGTTGGCTTCATCGGCGTCAGCGCCGGGCCGAAGACTGATCAGCAGCCACACATCGCTGTGGGTTGAGCGCGCTTCGAAACGCAGGCGAAGGTGGTCGTGCAGCAGACGCCGGAGACGGTTGCGCACGACCGCACGTTTGTGCACCTTGCCGCTGATCACCACAGCGATCCTGCAGCTGTGAGGCTGCGTCTGCGTCAACAGCCCGTGGATGTCGCGACGGAGCAGTTTTGCGTTGCTGGGCGCTTTGCGCAGCACCATCCAGGTGCCGTAATAACGCTTGCCACGCCTGTGCAAGTGGTCAAAGCAGCGATGGCCACGCAAACGCATGGAAGCGGGCAGAACCATCGCTAACAGTGTGCTGGAGCCGGGTCAGACGGCCAGGCGACTGCGACCACGCTTGCGGCGGGTGCGGATCACGCGGCGGCCGGTATGCGAACGCATGCGCACGCGGAACCCGGAAACGCGCTTGCGCTTACGGCTCGTACCACCGAGGGTTCTTTTCGTCATGAATCTGTTCCGGCGTCCGGCTTTTTCTCAAGAGGAGAGTTTATCAGGGAGGGCTCAGTCGATATCGATCAACCAGCTGCCGAGATAGCCGGCCACGGGCACATCACCAGGGGCCTGGGCCAGCGCGTTGAACTGATACATGCCCTGGGAGTTGGGATTGAAGATGTTCATCACCACGGCGTAGGTGCCTCCTGTGGGGATCGGGGAATCGGGGAACACCTCAATCGCGGTTTGCTTTTCGTTCACCTCGAACACAGCGGGCAGCACCTCTTTGCAACGGCTGCGGGAGAGAACACCGCCAAGCTTCATCTTGCAGAGCGAGAGGTTCTTGGGCTGAATCCGGGCGTTGAAATAGCTCGGCACCGTGATGCTCAGCTTGAGGATGGCGGTCTTGCGATCCTTCGGCCTCAGCATGAAGAAGTACTCGGCCCGCTCGAGTTGCTGCGTGCTGCTCTGCACGAAGTAGAGCTTCTTGTAATCCTTCGAGCCATCCCAGCGAAATTCAAGCAGTGATGGGGTGTTCTGGGCCCGTGCGGCTGGAGGTGCGGCAGGGAGCAGAAGGCTTGCAGTGCCGATTGAGCCGGCAACGAGTGCGGCGGCGACACCAGCACGGCGGGGGGTGAGTCGGAACAGGCTTCGAGTCATGGAATCGGATGGCTTAAGGCGATGTCGCCGTGGGACGTGTGTGAATTGTCCTGAGAATTGCGCGTTGATCGGCCCCTCAAGGGTCGGCCCTTCAGCTGTCAGCTGTGACCGGATCTGTCAGGCCGCAGGCGCGCCGCGCCGCGCAGATAGGGGTGATGGAGTGGCTGATCCCCTGGAAGCCAGGCGTGAGCCAGCAAGCGGATGCAGCGAGCGAGATCGCCATGAACCGCCATCTGCTGCACATCGAGCAAGGCGACGGTGTCCCAACCGGCACGATGCCGAGCCGTTGCGGCCGGGAAACAGGCATCGAGATCAGTCGTCACCGAGAACGTCACCGAGACGAGTTGATCGGGTTGCAGCTGGTTCTGCTCCATCAGGGCATCCACCAGTTCAGCCACGGCGTCGCTGATGGAGGCGGCTGTGTTGTCTGAACTGGTGGTGGCTCCGCGCAGGCCGCGCAGCTGCAGGGGAAGGGTCATGACCGGTGCATCCAAAGGAGTTGACCACTCAGCTCCAACTCCGCACTCAGCCGTTGCTGGACGGCGCTGAGCAATGCGGAGCCCGGGAGTCCCTGGAGCAGGCTTTTGCGCGGCTTCCCGAGGGTCACGGGCTTGCAGCGTTCCTCATCTAGATCGGCCAGTCGGGCCGCCAGAACCCTGGCCTGCTCTTCATCGCCAAGCTCATCCACCAGGCCAAGCTCCTTGGCTTGCGCACCGCTGAAGACCCGGCCGTCGGCAAACGCCTTCACCGCATCGGGCTCCAGGCCGCGGCCCTCAGCAACGGCCGCGACGAACTGGTCGTAGCTGCTGTCGATCAGGTCTTGCAGCAGCTGCCGCTCATCGGCACTGAGGGCCCGATCCGGCGAAAGGATGTCTTTGTAGGCACCACTTTTCACGGTTTCGAAGCGGATCCCGATCTTGTTCAGGAGCTCCGACAGATTGTTGCCGCGCAGGATCACGCCGATCGATCCCGTGATGGTGCCGGGATTGGCCACGATCGTTTCGGCTGCGACGCCCACGTACACCCCACCGGAGGCGGAGATGTTGCCGAAACTGGCCACCACCCGGCAGCCTTTGGCGCGCAATCTCAGCAGGGCGGCATGGATTTCCTGGCTGTCGCCAACCGTGCCTCCGGGGCTGTCGATGCGCAGCAGCAAGGCAGGAAACTCCCGCTCCTGCACCTCGCGGAGCGCCTTGAGAACCCGTCGGCGGGTGGACCCGCTAATGGCTCCTTCGATGGCGATTCTCGCCATGCGACGTCTGGATTTCCGGCGCCACGGCCACACCATGACTCTCCGTTCAACTCGCCGGATCTTAAAAAGGACCCTGTCGGCCCGAATTCATGTCCTCCCTGCAGCGCGGGCTGTTGATGGTTCTGCCCTTCGCCTTGTGGGGGACGGCCATGGCTGCAATGGCTCCCCTGGTGCATTCCGGAGGGCCAGCGCTGGTGGCCTGTCTCAGGCTTCTTCCAGCTGGTGCTGTTCTGCTGATTGCCGTGCCGTGGCTTGGTCGTTCTCTGCGCATCGACCCTGGCGATCGCGGCTGGTTTGTGCTGTTCACCCTCGTGGACGCCTTCTTGTTTCAGATCTTTCTCGCCAAGGGAATCGAAGGCACAGGTGCAGGGCTCGGGTCGGTGTTGATTGATTCCCAGCCCTTGATCGTGGCGCTGCTGGCGCGCTGGCTGTTTGCCGAATCCATCAATCCGTTCGGTTGGCTCGGCTTGGCGCTGGGACTGGCCGGAATCGTTTGCCTCGGGGTCCCCGCTCCCTTGCTCAACCACTGGTGGCTGGAGGCCGACCTGGCGTCCTGGGAGTCCGGATGGCAGTCCGGGACCGGCTGGATGTTGCTGGCTGCTCTCACCATGGCCCTGGGCACAGTGATCAGCCGCTTTGCTTGCCGTCGCAGTGATCCAGTGGCCGTGACCGGCTGGCACATGGTGGCCGGGGGCATTCCCTTGCTGATCTGGCACGGACTCGATCCGGCCACCTCCATGCTCCCTCCCTGGACCGGCCTGGACTGGGCTCAAATGGCCTATGCCTCCATCCTTGGCAGTGCCTTGGCCTACGGCCTGTTCTTCTGGTTCGCCAACCGTGAGGATCTCACCGGATTCACCACCCTGGGCTTCCTCACCCCTGTGTTTGCCCTCGCTTCAGGGGGGGTGCTGCTTGGAGAACGCCTGGCGGGCCTGCAATGGCTTGCCGTGTTGCTCGTGTTGGCGTCCGTGCTGTTGGTCAGTCAGCGGCAGAAGCTCTGGGATCCGCTGCTGCGCGCCGCTGCGCCCCAGCCCGGAGACTTGAAGGCATGACGGAGCGTCCCCTGCATCTGGTGCTGGTCAGCACTCCGATTGGTCAGCTCGGCAGCGGGCGCGGTGGAGGCGTTGAACTCACCCTCAGCTCGGTGCTGCGTGGCCTGGTGGGCCGCGGCCATCAGCTGTCGCTTGTGGCACCGGAGGGGTCGCGCTCGCCAGTGCTTGATGACACGGTGCAGGTTCATCCCTGCAAGGGAGTGGATCAGCCGAGCTGGCAGCATGCCGACCGTGGCGCACCGATGCAGATCCCCGATGACGGGGTGCTCCCCCGCCTTTGGGAGCGTGCCCTGGATCTGGGCTCCCAGGCTGATGCCGTGCTCAATTTCGGTTACGACTGGCTTCCCCTCTGGCTGACGCCCCATGCCCCTGCGGCCCTGTTCCACTTGGTGAGCATGGGGTCGGTTTCGCAGGTGATGGATCGCGCTGTGGCGGCGGTGGCCCGTTGGGATCAGCGCCGGCTCGCGTTTCACACCTGCCGTCAGGCCCAGGATTTCGACCTGGTCGCTCCGCCAGAGGTGGTGGGTAACGGGTTTGATTTGTCTCGCTATGACCTTCAGCTCGCACCATCGGGTCCATTGGGGTGGGCCGGTCGGGTCGCACCGGAAAAGGGGCTGGAGGATGCAGCGGCCGTGGCTGCGGCTCTCGGGGAAACGCTGCGGGTTTGGGGTCTGGTGGAAGACCACGCCTACGCCCAGCGTGTTGAGGCCGAAGTGCCGCAGGGCACGATCGAGTGGTGCGGCTTCAAGCCCACTGCGGAGCTTCAGCGGGAGCTTGGGGCCTGCCGGGCGCTTCTCAACACGCCCAAATGGAATGAGGCCTACGGGAATGTGGTGGTGGAAGCTCTGGCCTGTGGCGTGCCAGTGGTGGCTTACGACCGCGGAGGTCCCGGGGAGATCGTTCAAAACGGCGTGACGGGCTGGCTTGTCCCCCCCCGACGACCGCGACGCCCTGACCCGCGCCACGCAACGGGTTGCTGCCATCGATCGACGGGCCTGTCGTGGCTGGGCGGAACAATGGGCGAGTCAGGACGCTCTCGCGATGCGCGTGGAAACCTGGATTCGCCGGGGTCTGTCGCCGATGGATGGCACCATCGTCCGATGACAGCGGATCGGCTTCAAACGATTGAGCTCTCGCCCCAGGTGCGGCGCCGAGGGCTCTGGTGCATCCTCGCGCTGGCTGTGGTGATCTTCATCTGGCAGCTGGGAAGCACTGGATTGGTTGATGAAACGCCACCTCTCTTCGCGGCATCCGGTCGCGCCATGGCCGAGACCGGCGACTGGTTGACCCCCCGGGTGAACGGCCTACCGCGTTTTGATAAGCCGCCCCTGGTGTATTGGCTGATGGGGCTGACCTACAGCCTGCCGGGTTCGGCGTCATGGGACCCCCTCGGCACCTGGGCTGCGCGCTTGCCCTCGGCCCTGGCGTCGATGGCGTCGATGCTCATGCTGGGTGACACGTTGCTTCGCTACCCGCTTGCCGGTGATGCGCACCCGCGGCGGACGGCGGTGGCTGCTGCGTTGGCCTTTGCGCTCTCCCCTCTGGTGTTGATCTGGAGCCGCACCGCTGTGAGCGACGCCCTGCTCAGTGGCACCCTGAGCCTCAGCTTGCTTTGCCAGTGGCGTTGCTACGCGAGTGGGTCCACCCGGCGCTGGTGGCTCGCTTGGGTTCTGCTGGCGCTTGCGGTGCTCACCAAAGGGCCCGTGGCGGTGGTGCTTACCGGGATCACCCTGAGCCTCTATGCCCTGATTCGCAGGGATCTTTCCGGACTATGGCGGCTCCTGCGCCCCATCCCCGGCTTGCTGATCACCGCTGCGCTCAGCCTGCCCTGGTATGTGGCCGAGCTGGTGGTGGAGGGCCAGCCCTTCTGGGACAGCTTCTTTGGTTATCACAACCTTCAACGCCTCACGAGCGTGGTCAATGACCATCTCCAGCCCTGGTGGTTTTTTGGCCCGGTGCTTGTGGTGGCGTCGCTCCCGTTCACGCCCCTGCTCCTGCTCGGCCTTGCCCGCTGCCTGGGCGCGTTTCGGGGCGGAGGATCCCGCCTGCAGATGCCAGCTGCGCAGAGCCTGCGCGATTTCGCGGCTTGCTGGGTGTTGTCAGTGTTGATTCTGTTCACCCTGGCGGCGACCAAACTGCCCAGCTATTGGCTGCCGGCCACTCCCGCCGCTGCCCTGGTGATCGCCCTGACGGCCCAGGCACCCTCACTCAGGAAGCGTCCACTGCTTCTGTGGATGTGGTTGTTCACCCTGATGCTCACCGCCGTGCTTGCGGCGGGTCTCTGGGTGTCGCCCCTCTGGATTCCATTGATTCAGGATCCGGAGATGCCCACGCTTCCCGCTGAGCTCCTGGCCAGTGGTTTGGTGCTCAGGGCGGCTGTTTGCTTCACGGTGGCGGCCTTGCTTGGCCTGATCACCTTGCTGCGGACCACCGATGGCCGCCTGCTCGCTGTGCAGGGTCCATTGGTGGTTTTTCAGCTTGTCGCGCTCCTGCCGATGATCGAACTCGGCGATCGCGTGCGCCAGCGTCCCGTCCGCCAGGTGGCTGGAACGGTGGCGAGCCAACGGCGACCCGGGGAACCCGTGGCGATGATCGGCGTTCTCAAACCCTCACTGCACTTTTATACCCGTCAAGTGGTGCTCTACGAGGGCAAATCGAAATCGGCACTGGTGAATCTGGCGGATCGACTCAGCCATGAGCAGCGCCAGGGATTTCAAGGCATCCCCCTTAACGATCCCAACAGTTCAGACACAGTGCTGGTGGTGATTGATGAACGCACCGCCGATCGGGATCACTGGCAGGGTTTGGCTCCTGAGATCCTGAGCCGCTCGGGGATCTATTCGCTCTGGCGCGTGGATCGCAGCCGGCTTGAGCAGCGCTCTGCAGCGCTGCGGGCGCGTGGGGTCGACCTCACCTGGAGGGATCCAAGGCCAGAGCGCTACTGATCAGCGCCGTTGGCCACCTGCGCGCCCAGGTCAGCGCTTCTGCAGAAGCTGCAGTGCCCCCAGTAGGCCATCTCTCCCATCGGAGCCGGTGATCCGCAGCGCGGGCAGGTGGCCATTCCATGCACATCCGATCGGCTGGGATGGCGGTTCCACTCGTCGAGAGGGTCCCCGTGAGCAGTGCGGCGGGCCGTGTGGTGCTGGAGGATGCGCAGATCGCGCACGGGGTGCCCGGCGCCGCGGATGGCAGCAAGGAGTTGAAGCTTGCTGTAGAGCAGAGCCTGGCGCCACTGGGGGTGGCTGGCTCCCACGCTGAGCACCCCTTGTCTCAGGGTGAGGGGCCGGCAGTGTTCCGCCAGGGAGGGGCCTGCCAGTTTCGGCCAGTCCTGCCATAGCGCTGCCATCGAACCGTCCTGACGCCATTGCTGGTTCAGTCGGTCCAGGCATCCCCGGATCGACTGGGCCGGCTCAGGGGGTGCCGGCATCAAGAGCTCACCCTTGCCGAAGCGGCGTCGCTGCGATTTCGGTGCCCTTCCCATGGCCGATCTGAGATCGATCTCGTGACGATAGAGAGGATTGGCGAACCCTCTCGCTAGCCTCTGACCACTGCTAGCCCGGATCCATGGGTTTCTTTGATCGGCTGAGCCGTCTGGTTCGCGCGAACGCCAACGCTGCAGTTAGCAGCATGGAAGATCCCGTCAAGATCCTCGATCAGTCGGTGGCTGATATGCAGGCTGACCTGGTGAAGCTGCGTCAGGCGGTCGCCATGGCCATTGCCAGCCAGAAGCGCCTGCGCAATCAGGCCGATCAGGCTGAAACCCAGTCGCGCACTTGGTACGAGCGGGCTGAACTGGCGCTGAAGAAGAACGAGGAGGATCTGGCCAGGGAAGCCCTGACCCGCCGCAAGACCTTCCAGGAAACCGCCACCTCCCTGAGCAATCAGGTGAAGGCCCAGGAGGCGCAGGTGGAGACCCTCAAGAAGAGCCTTGTGGCTCTCGAAGGCAAGATCGCTGAGGCGCGCACCAAAAAGGACATGCTCAAGGCTCGCGCCCAGGCCGCCCAGGCGCAGCAGCAACTGCAGAGCGCTGTGAATGGCATCGGCACCAACTCCGCCATGGCCGCTTTTGAGCGGATGGAAGACAAGGTTCAGTCGATGGAAGCCACCAGTCAGGCGGCGGCTGAGTTGGCCGGAGCAGACCTGGAGAGCCAGTTCGCCGCCCTGGAAGGTGGCAGCGATGTGGATGATGAGCTCGCGTCGTTGCGGCAACAGCTTCAGGGCGGGCCTGAGGCGGTGGCCCTTCCCCAGGCGGATGACAAGGTGCAGCCGGTGAAGGTTGCCGAGGTGGATCAAGACCTTGAGGAACTGCGGCGATCCATCGACAAGCTCTGATCGCCTGAGCAGCCCCTTCTGTCCATAGGATCAGGGTTGTGTTGTTGTCTTGCTGTGTCTGCTGCTGTTTCCGACTACACCGATGCCGGATTTGATCAGGACGTCCTGAAGGCATCCGGAACAGTTTTGGTGGATTTCTGGGCGCCCTGGTGCGGTCCCTGCCGTCTCATGGTGCCTCTGATGGACTGGGCGGCCGAAACCTATGCAGGGCGTCTGCAGGTGGGAAAGCTGGAAGTGGACGGCAATCCCGCAACCCGCGATGCCTACCAGGTGCAGGGCATTCCAACGTTGATCCTCTTCCGTGATGGTGCGGAGATCGCCCGTCACGAGGGGGCCATTGCCCGACCTCAGTTGCAGGCTTTCCTGGATGCTCACCTCTGAACGCCTGGCCCGGCTGGGCAGTGGTGTTTTCGACCGCAATGATCGCCGCAAAGCGCAGTACTGCCTTGGTGATCGTCATCCCCAGCAGCCGCTGATCGATCTGTCCTTGGGGTCGACCGATCTGGCCCCACCCGCTGAGGTGATCGCGGCCATGGCCACGGCCCTTCAGGAACCCGTCAGCGCGTCCTACTGCCTGCATGCTGGAACCGAAGCGTTTCGCCATGCAGCGGCGGCTTGGTGCGAGCGTCGCTTTGGTGTGGCCGTGGATGCTGAAACTGAGGTGCTCCTGTTGGTCGGGTCCCAGGAGGGAACCGCCCATCTGCCGATGGCCGTTTTGGATCCTGGCGACAGCGCCTTGATCCTCGACCCTTCCTATCCATCCCATCGCGGAGGCCTTGAACTGGCGGATGCACGAATTCACACCCTGCCGCTTCAGGCTGAGAGGGGATGGGCTCCCGACTTTTCCGCACTCACAACGGAGCAGTGGAGGCAGCTACGCCTCATGGTTCTGGGCTTCCCCCACAACCCAACCGCCTGCACAGGAGATCAGACATGGCTTGATGAAGCGATGGCCCACTGCCATCGCCATGACCTCGTGCTGGCGCATGACAATCCCTACGTTGATCTGGCGCTCGAGGGTGAAGCGCCCGCTCTTCTGCGCTGCCCCCATTGGAAAGAGCGGGGAATCGAGTTCTTCTCCCTCTCTAAGGGCTGGTGTCTAGGGGGATTCCGTCTGGCCTTCGCCGTGGGGGCTGCACCGCTGATCAGTGCTCTTCGTCAACTCAAAGGAGTGGTGGATTTCAATCAGTGCCGCGCCTTGCAGCAGGGAGCGGTGCTGGCGCTGGATCGCCACGCTGATTGGCCTGGATCCCTGCGCCCTGTTTACCGGCAACGCCGCGATCGCATGCTGAGCGCCTTGGCAGGGATCGGCTGGTCGGTGCCTGAGCCCTCCATGGCCCTGTATCTGTGGATGCCGCTGCCACCCTGGGTTCATTCCCGGGGCTGGAGTGATGAACGGCTGGCCGCTGAAGTGTTGGAGCACTGCGGCGTAGCGCTCACCCCTGGGTCAGGCTTCGGAACTGCGGGAGCTGGCTGGCTGCGACTGGCCCTGGTGCGGCCTGTGATGGAGCTCGAAGCTGCTGTCGACCGGCTTGCACCCTGGTGGGCGCTCCAGAGCTGATGCGGCCGTTGGTCCGAGGAGGTGCGCCCGTTCTCAGGGATCTGCGCCGTCGCGGCAGCTCGCACTGGAGGCTGAGGCACGTGCAGGTCTGCACCAGTACGGAACTTGAGCTGGTGCGTTGGTTGGAGCGCCAAACCTGGAGCGGTGGTCAACCCCGGGCTGTGTTCGCCACCCATCAAACCCAGAGTCACGGCCAGCACGGACGGGTGTGGCTGGCGCCGCGGGGGGGGCTGTGGCTCAGTGCGGCCTTGCCCTGGCCCCATCCGATCCAGGCCACAGGATTGTTTGGTTTGGTGGTGGCCCTGGCGCTGGCAGAACAGCTCGAAGCCCAGGCTGTGCCGGTGTGCATCAAGTGGCCCAACGACCTGCTGGTGCACTCCAGAAAGCTGGCGGGGATTCTGCCCACCTTGGTGTTTCGCGGCAGTCGGGTCCGGCAAGCCCGCATCGGGATTGGACTCAATGTGTGCAATGCCGTTCCCTCCGGTGCCGTGGCCCTGAAGCAGCTGTTGCCCCGTGGGCGCTGCCGCCTGCGGAGCTGGCAAAGCGCGGTGCTGCAGGCCCTCGACCGCTCGATGGATCTCGCCGGCGACCCCGCGTTTGTGGTGCGGGAAGTGGAGCGTCGGCTCTGGAGCGATCGGGTGCGCGACCCCCGCAGTGGCGACGATTGGCAGGTTCAGGGGCTGGGTCTGGATGGACGCCTGCTGCTGGCTCAGGGCAACCGGACCTGCAGCTGGACCCGGTGGGGTGACAGCCAGGGCAGAAGTGTCTAAGTTCTCGCACGATGAGATCGCTTCGATCCGTTGGCTTTTCGCTGGCTTGCTGCACCGATCCTTCTCACGCTGCCGCTGGCACCCGAGGTTGAAACGCCGGTGGCACCTCCACTGACGTTTGATCACTCCCTCGACGCGCTTGAGCAAAATCGTGTGATCACCCCCCAAGAGCGACGGCAGATCGAAACGGGCTCGGGCGTGACACGCCCGATCGATGTGCCCGCCTTTCAGCAGGCTTGCCGTACGGGCGCCCTTTCGAAGCAGGAATGCAGTGAGGGTGTGGCTGTGCGTGGTCGAGATCGACGCCGTGGTGCCCGTGTGGTGCTCAACGGACGTGATGGACGCTTCAGTGGTTTGGGACGGCGCAGTGCGGATGGTCGCCCGCTGCCGCCCATCTCCGTTCCGGTGTCAGCGCTGCTTGCTGGCTCAACGGCTGGCTTCCGCCTTGAATCAGTGTTTGCGGTATCTCCCCGTCCGGCTGCGATCCCTGGCAACGGCAACCGCAAGCTTCTGTTCCCCATTCTTGGATCGGCCATCACTACCAGTGAATTCGGATGGCGCATGCACCCCATCGTGGGGCAATGGCTGATGCATGCAGGCAAGGATTTTGCTGCTCCAGAAGGGACGCCGGTTGTGGCAGCCCTGTCAGGAACGGTTCTGAGCAGTGGCCTTGCGGGCGGATATGGCATCGCTGTTGAGCTCGATCACAGCAATCCGTCACGGCGGACGCTCTACGGACACCTTTCCGAGATCTATGTGAAAGCGGGCGAGGCCGTGCGCCAAGGTGAAGTGATCGGGCGTGTCGGCAGCACCGGCCTCAGCACCGGACCCCACCTTCACTTCGAACTGCGCCGCCCCGACGGTGACGGTTGGGTGGCGACCGATCCCGGCGATCTCGATCTCAATCCACTCACCGCATCGGGGGACGATGCGGTGTCGTTGCTGGTTGGCCAGCTGATGAACAGTTTGGAAAGGCCGGGCGCCTCAGCGTCAGGAGCCTGAAGCGCTCGCCTCCTCTCTGAGGATGAACCCCACCCCTCGCACGGTGTGAATCAAGGTGGGAAGGTCTTTTGACTCCACCTTTTGTCTCAGATAGCGGATGTAAACATCGAGAAGGTTGTCGTCGCCATAGAAGTTTTCTCCCCAGACTCCGCGCATGATTGCAGCGCGTTCCAACACCTTGCCCTGACCGCGCATCAGGAAATTCAGCAGTTCGTACTCCTTGACTGAGAGCTGAATCATCCGTTCACCGCGGTACACATCCCTGGTGATGGTGTTCATGCTGAGGTTCCCAACGCTGAGGGTTTCTGGTTGTGGCCCATCACCGTTAACGGCCGCAAACGTGATCGCGCGGCGTTGCATGGCCCGCAACCTGGCCATCAATTCCTCGATGGAAAAGGGCTTGATGAGGTAATCATCCACGCCCGCATCCAGGGCCGTGACCCGATCGGAGATGTCGTCATGCCCCGTGAGCATCAGGATTGGGGTTGTGACACCACTGGTTCGAATTCTTTGGCAGATGTCGATGCCACTGAAATCGGGCAGATTCCAATCCAAAACAATCAGATCTGGGCCAGGTGTTTCGCGGGCATGGAAGAGACCTGATGCGCCATCGGAGGCCACAACTACGTCATACCCTTCCACCTCCAGCTCCATCTTGAGAAGGTCCGTTAATCGGGCTTCGTCATCCACCAGAAGGATGCGGATGGATGGAGCAGGAGCAGCTCCCATGCGAACCATTTCTGTTGCCATCACACCTTAATCAGGGGTGATGGCCAGGACCTGTTGTTGGTTCTGGGATCTCCCAGCGTTCCACCTGCCCGTCCCGGAAATGGGCCACGCGCTCAGCGCGGGCGGCCACATCGTCCTCATGGGTGACCAGCACTACGGTGATGCCCTGGCTGTGCAGGCTGTCAAACAGATTGAGAACGTCGTCTGTGGTGCGCGAGTCCAGGGCCCCTGTCGGCTCATCGGCGAGCAGGAGCGCGGGTTGATTGATGATCGCCCGGGCGATGGCCACCCGCTGCTGCTGACCTCCAGACAGTTGATTGGGTTTGTTCTCAAGGCGATCCCCCAGCCCAACCCGCTCCAGGGCTGCACGGGCGCGATCCCGTCGCTGGTTCACATCAATGCCGGCATAGATCATCGGCAGCATCACGTTCTCCATGGCGGTGGCATGGGGAAGGAGGTGGAACTGCTGGAACACGAATCCCAGTTCCTGATTGCGCAGATCGGCGAGCGCATCATCATCGAGCTGCTCGACCGCATGGCCATTCAGGCGGTACGACCCGCTGGTGGGCCGATCGAGGCAGCCCAGGATGTTCATGGCGGTGCTCTTGCCGGATCCGCTGGCACCCATCACGGCCAGGTAATCCCCCTGCAACACCGTTAGGTCAAGACCATCCAACGCACGCACCTGGGTGTCTCCGGAGCCATACACCTTCTCGACAGCCCGCAATTCCGCGACGGGTCTGCGTTCGGATGGGCTGGTGTCAGCCAAGGGATGATCCGTTCACACTGGCGATCGCCTGTTGCAGCAGAGGGGTACCGGCCACCGCATCACTGGCCCACTGGAACAGGGGATTGGAGAGAATGCCGCCCACTGCTGTCACAACAACACAGGTCACAAGGGCAACGCGCAGGGGAGGGAGCCCAAGGGTTGACCACTGCACAGGGGGGTAGGCCTTCACAGCGTCGGACGCCTCCTGGGGCTCTTTCACCACCATCATCTTGATCACACCGATGTAGTAGTAAATCGAGATCACCGAGGTGATCAAACCAACCACCACAAGCACGTATTGGTGGTCAGCCCAGCCGGCGAAGAAGAGATAGATCTTGCCGAAAAAGCCGAGCATCGGAGGAATTCCCCCAAGGGAGAGCAGGCACAAACTGAGTCCGAGCGTGATCAGTGGATCCTTCTGATAAAGGCCCGCATAATCAGCGATCCGATCGCTGCCTGTGCGGATCGAGAAGAGGATGATGCAGGCGAAGGCGCCCAGGTTCATGAACAGGTAGGCCGCCGTGTACAGAACCATGGCGGCGAAGCCATCTTCGGTGCCGCACACCAGGCCGATCATCACGAAGCCCGCTTGGCCGATGGAGCTGTACGCCAGCATCCGCTTCATCGAAGTCTGGGCCAACGCCACCACGTTCCCCAGGGTCATGCTGAGCACGGCCAGCACGGTGAACAGCAGTTTCCACTGCGTGTCGAAGCTGCCGAAACATCCCACCAGCAGCCTCAGGGCAAGGGCGAAGCCAGCAGCCTTTGAACCCACGGAGAGGAAGGCGACCACAGGCGTTGGTGAGCCTTCGTAGACATCAGGCGTCCATTGGTGGAACGGGACGGCAGCGATCTTGAAGGCCACTGTGGCCAGGACAAACACCAAGGCCAGGGCGGCCAGCGGGGTGGGGCTGGAGAGGAGTGCCTGCCCGATCGCTTCCAGGCTGGTGGATCCACTCAGGCCGTAGAGCAGGGAGGAGCCATAAAGGAAGACCGCGGCCGCGGCCGATCCAACCAACAGGTATTTCAGAGCGGCCTCGGAGCTGCGGGCGTCGCGCTTCATGTAGCCCGACAACAGATAGCTGGCGACGGACAGGGTTTCCAGCGACACGAACACGCTCACCAGATCCGTCGCTCCGCAGAGCAGCATTCCGCCGAGGGTTGCAGCCAGGAGGATGCCTGCGTACTCACCAACGGGGGTACCGCCCTGTTCGGCGTACCGCCAGCTGATCATCAGCGACAGCAGGGTGGAAAGCGCCACGACCGCCCGGAAGGCGATGGCGAGGTGGTCGGGAAGGAAGGCGCCGAGGAAGGAGGGTTCCAGGGGGGCATTCCACTGAAGCGCCAGCAGCAGGAGCGCAGTCCCCAACCCCGCGTAGCAGATGGGGGGAACCCAGCGCGTGGAGACCTTTTCGCCGGCCAGATCCACCAGCAGGGTGGCCAGCATGGCGAGCAGAACCGCACCCTCTGGTGCAACAGCACTCGCATTCAGCGAGAGATTGAGCAGCTCACCAGGAGCTGCCAATGCCGGGGTGGTTAGAAGCAGAGCACCCATCTCGGGCATGGCGCGCGCAGGGCAGAGCAATAGGGGGGACTGTAGCGGCGTTGCCGATCAGGCTTGAGATCATTGGTGAATTCGCTGCAGCCGGTGCGGCGGTGCGATAAAGAAGGGGACGGTTATCGGCCCGCCTGTGGCGCACACCCTGGTCATCGTTGAGAGCCCTACCAAGGCCCGCACCATCCGTGGATTCCTGCCCAAGGCCTTCCGGGTGGAGGCGTCCATGGGCCATGTGCGTGACCTTCCGAACAACGCCAGCGAGATTCCGGCGGCTCATAAAGGGCAGAAATGGGCCAATCTCGGTGTCAACACCGAAGCCGACTTCGAGCCGCTCTACGTGGTGCCGAAGGACAAGAAGAAGATTGTTCGGGAGCTCAAGGATGCGCTGAAGGGAGCGGATCAGCTTCTGCTGGCGACGGACGAAGACCGCGAAGGCGAAAGCATCAGTTGGCATCTCCTGCAGCTTCTGGCCCCCAAGGTGCCTGTGAAACGGATGGTGTTTCACGAGATCACCAAGGAGGCGATCGGGCGCGCTCTTGATCAGACCCGGGAGCTCGATATGGAGCTCGTGCATGCCCAGGAGACCCGTCGCATCCTCGACCGATTGGTGGGCTACACCCTGTCGCCACTGCTGTGGAAGAAGGTGGCCTGGGGGTTGTCCGCGGGCCGCGTTCAGTCGGTGGCTGTGCGCTTGCTGGTGCAACGGGAACGGGCCCGAAGGGCGTTCCGAAGCGGCAGTTACTGGGACCTCAAGGCCGCGCTTGAGAAAGCTGGCACGCGTTTTGAAGCCAAGCTCACCCACCTCGAGGGGCAGCGCATTGCCACTGGCAATGATTTCGACGAGAGCACCGGTGGTCTGAAAGAAGGCAGCAAGGTGCGGTTGCTCAGCGAGGAGGAAGCCCGCAAGCTGTCCGCCGCTGTTGAGGCCGCGGACTGGAGCGTGACGGCCGTGGAGGAGAAACCCACGGTGCGTCGCCCAGTGCCGCCCTTCACCACCAGCACCCTTCAACAGGAATCAAACCGGAAGCTGCGGTTGTCGGCGCGGGAGACGATGCGCTGCGCTCAAGGGCTCTATGAGCGGGGCTTCATCACCTACATGCGAACGGATTCGGTGCATCTGTCGGATCAGGCCATCAGCGCAGCACGCAGCTGTGTGGAATCCCGCTACGGCAAGGAGTACCTCAGCAAGTCGGTGCGCCAGTTCAGCACCAAGTCCCGCAATGCCCAGGAAGCCCATGAAGCGATCCGCCCCGCCGGCGAGAGTTTCCGGGCTCCCCAGGAGACGGGCCTGGACGGGCGGGATCTGGCCCTGTATGAGCTGATCTGGAAGCGCACCGTGGCCAGTCAGATGGCTGAGGCGCGTTTGACCATGCTCTCGGTGGATCTCAACGCTGCCGACGCCGTGTTCAAGGCCAGCGGCAAGCGCATCGATTTCCCGGGATTTTTCCGTGCCTATGTGGAGGGCAGTGATGATCCTGATGCGGCCCTGGAAGGCCAGGAAGTGCTGCTCCCCTCGCTGAGTGTTGGCGACGCACCATCCCTGAAGGAGGTGGAAGCTCTCGGCCACCAGACCCAGCCACCAGCGCGGTTCAGCGAAGCGTCTCTGGTGAAGATGTTGGAGAAGGAAGGCATCGGCCGGCCCTCCACCTATGCCTCGATCATCGGCACGATCGTGGACCGTGGATACGCCACCCTGCTGAACAATTCCCTCACCCCGAGCTTCACCGCCTTCGCGGTGACATCGTTGCTTGAGGAGCATTTCCCTGATCTGGTGGATCCGGGGTTCACGGCCCGGATGGAGAACACCCTCGACGAGATCTCCCATGGAACCGTGCAATGGCTTCCCTATCTCGAGGGGTTTTACAAAGGTGACCAAGGGCTTGAATCCCAGGTTCATCAACGGGAAGGGGATATCGATCCCGGTGCCTCCCGCACCATTGATCTCGAAGGCCTGCCGTGCGTGGTGCGGATTGGTCGTTTCGGTGCCTATCTGGAGTCGAAACGCGTCGGAGACGATGGCGAGGAGGAACTGATCAAGGCCACGCTGCCGAGGGAAATCACCCCCGCGGATCTCGATGCCGACCAGGCGGAATTGATCCTCAAGCAGAAGGCCGATGGCCCTGAAGCGTTGGGCGAAGATCCCGAAACCGGCGACCTGGTGTATTTGCTGTTCGGGCAGTACGGCCCTTACGTGCAACGCGGGCAGGTGAGTGATGAGAACCCGAAGCCCAAGCGAGCGTCGCTGCCCAAAGGGGTGAAACCTGAGGACCTCAACCTCGACGACGCGCTTGGCTTGCTGCGTCTGCCGCGTTTGCTTGGCGAGCACCCTGATGGTGGCAAGGTTCAGGCAGGCCTCGGTCGTTTCGGTCCCTACGTGGTGTGGGACAAGGGCAAAGGCGAAAAGGACTACCGATCGCTGAAAGGGGATGACGATGTGCTGGCCGTTGGCCTGACCCGTGCCCTTGAGCTGCTGGCGATGCCCAAGCGTGGCCGCGGCGGTCGCACAGCCCTCAAGGACTTGGGGAAACCGGAGGGAAGCGAGGAGACCATTCAGGTGTACGACGGCCCTTACGGCTTGTACGTGAAGCAGGGCAAGGTCAATGCTTCGCTGCCTGAAGGCAAGGGTGCGGACGACATCACCCTCGAGGAAGCAGTCGAGCTGCTGGCCGCGAAGGCCTCAACGAAAAAATCCAGCAGTCGCAAATCCGCGGCTGCCAAAAAGCCGGCGGCGAAGAAACCTGCCGCCAAAAAACCAGCGGCGAAACCAGCGGCGAAAAAGCCCCCGGCCACCACCAAGTCGGGACGGCTCCGGGCGAGTGCGGTGCGGGTGATCCGGCCCGCTGATTCCTGATGACCCTGAGGCTGCTCCCCGGGGTACTGCTGGCGTTGATGCTTCTGCAGGCCTGTGACGGCACGCCGTTCGGCCAACGGCTGTCGGACAGTTTCGACGATCCAACCTCCCAGCCGGCAGCAGAAGACGCACCGCGACCCGTTCAGGCCAAGGCCGAGCAAGGGACAACCGAGTCGGAGAAGGACAAGCCAGAGAAGGACAAGCCCGTGAAGGCCGATCCAGTGGCTGATTCAGGCCAAGAGGATCCAGGCACGGCTGACTCCCTGGACAGCAAGGCGGTGAACAGCCAGGCAGGGGTGGCTGAAGCCAATCCTCCTCGCACCACCAGCGGGCGCACGCTGCCGTATCGCATCACCATCCGACTGTCGTCGGCGGATCCAGCCGCGCCGGCTGAGGGCGTCACCGAGGCCCTGCGCAAGGCCGGAATTGGTTTTGAAGTGGAAACCATTGAGAAAATCTCCACGGCCCAGCCGGCTGCGCCCATGGATGACCGATCCGCTGCAACGCCCTGATGCCTCCAGCTCTCAGCCACCGACAGGCTCTGCGCATGATGGAGTGCTCGTATTTGGCGGCCGCCGCTGCTCTGATCTGGCTTGCCCTTTACTACCTCCCAGTGGGTGGCTCACTCTTCCGGCTGGCTCTTCCCCTGCCCCTGGCCTTGTTGACGGTGCGTCGCGGTGGCCGTGCGGGCCTCGAGGGACTGGCGGTCTCGATTCTGTTGCTGATCGCCTTGATGGGGCCCGTTCGAGGCCCCTTGATGCTCTTCCCCTATGGATTGCTATCGCTCTGGCTGGGCTGGTGCTGGCAGCATCGGCAGAGCTGGTGGATCAGTTGGGGCTTGGGTGTGGTGATCGGAGCCGCTGGTTTTTTGGTGAGAGTCGTGGCGCTCTCCTTACTGGTGGGTGAGAACCTCTGGGTTGTGATCACCCGAGCTGGCGCCGGGCTGCTCGATCGCCTGCTTGAGCTGCTTCAGCTCCCGCTCGCGCCGGATTTGCTGTTGGTGCAAGTCATGGCCCTGGTTCTGGTGGTTATTCAGCAGCTGATTTATGTGCTGGCCCTCCATGCCTTGGCCTATTGGATCTTTCCCCGGCTGAAGGCTCCAGTGCCAGAGCCGCCCCGTCTTCTGCATGGTCTGGTTGCCCTCGATCCCCTCTGAGCTCCCTGCCGGCTGTCGCCGGTTGACAGGGGCATCCCCGGGAGCCGGAGCCACAGCCCTACGCAACCGCTGGCAATCCCAGGCGTTACCCACGCCGGACTGTTTGCTGGTGCTCGCCTCCACCCGCTCCGCTGAGGTTCCAGGGATCTCCGCTGCTGGATGCACGGCAGCAGCGCGTCGCACCACGGCTCTCGCCGATGCCGAGCTGCTGATTCATGGCCCGGGTGTGCCTCCGCGCTGGCCGCTGCCCCCGCTCCCTGCAGGCGTGTCACCAGCGTTGATCAGCAGGGTTGTTGCCGAAACAATCCCGCTCAATCTCCAGGTGGCAGCCCTTGGGCTTGCGATTGAGCCTCCCTTCCCCCATCTTCGCTTCGAGGCCCCGCGCCATGGTCCTGCGCGCTGCATCAGCGGTGGTGCCGCGATGGACCCCGAGCGAGTGGACCAGCTGATCCACCGGGGGACACGCATGGGCCGCAACCTGCGCAGGCCCCTGGTTTTGGCGGAGTGCGTGCCGGGTGGGACCACAACGGCGCTGGCGGTGCTCACGGGCCTCGGTCTTCCTGTGACCCAACTCGTGAGTGGAAGCGCTCTGCATCCACCGATGGCGCTCAAGCAGGAGCTTGTCGCAGAGGGGCTGTCGGCGATCGCGCCTGGCACCACTGATCCGCAGGCGCTGCTGGCGGCGGTTGGGGATCCTTTTCAGGCGCTCACGATGGGTGTGTTGCTGGGGGCGGTGGAGAGGGATCAACCCATCCTTCTGGCCGGAGGCAGCCAGATGGTGGCGGTGCTGGCTCTTGCGTTGGCAGCGCTGCCAGCACACCAGCGGCAACTTCTCTGCCACAGGGTGATGCTGGGGACCACGGCATGGTTGGCGACGGAATCGCTGGAGTCAGCGACCGGTTCCTCATCCCTCGAAGCCCTGCTGCTTCGCCTTGAACAGCACTTCGGCATTGCCTTGGAGGCCTATGCAGCGGGGTTGCGGTTCTCCCACAGTCGCCATCAACAATTGCGCGACTTTGAATCCGGTTACGTGAAGGAAGGGGTGGGTGCCGGGGGGCTGGCCCTGCTGGCGGCCTTGCGCGGGGTGGACCACGGCACGCTGCTGCAGGGGTGTGACGATGCGATGGATCGGTTGCTGCAGGCCCAGGGTCGGCGTCCGCCCGCCCCTTAGGTTCGGGTCATGAAGGCTGCCCCGTCCTCCCCGCCACTCCTGCGTCGAAGGACGTTGCTGCAGATCGGTGCTCTTGGCCTGGCGGCAGGCCTGGCGGGGTGTGCGCAAGGGAGGAGTAGGCCGACGCTCCGTGCCCCGGCGGACATTCTTCCTTCGCTGTGGCGTCGCCAGCTCCCTGCACCCTGGCGGTTTGAACCCCTGAGTGGATCAACGCCGTTCCAGACCCCTTGGCCCAATCCCACGGATCTCCTGGCCCTGACGGATGGCTGGTGGTCGTCGCTGACTCCAGATCAGCTTCAGTCGGTGGCCGCTCCTGCGCTGGCCGCCAGGCTTGGAGCGCTTGGCCAGCGCTTCCTTGAGGACGCTCCACCGGAATGGAGGTCCAAGCTTCTTCCGGTGGGCGTCAGTCCCTATGTGCTGGTGTTTCGCCGCGAAGGTCGGGCGCTTCCGCCGGCGGACGACGGTTGGATGACCTTGCTGGATCCGGCCCTCAAGGGCAAGGTTCTGCTGCCGGCCAGCCCACGCCTGCTGATCTCCCTGGCGGATCACATGGATCGTTCCGATGGGCTTCGTCGCCTCAGGCAGGCGGCCATCAGCTTTGACGATCGCTATGGCCTTAATTGGCTTCTGCAGGGCGATGCCCGGGTGGCTGTGCTGCCTCTCCAGCGCTGCATGCAGGCTCTGAAGCGGGATCCTCGCCTCACTGCCGTGCTGCCCAACAGTGGATCTCCCCTGCACTGGACTCTGCTGGCCCGGCCTGCGGACACGGCGGAGCCCCTGCCTCAGGCCTGGGTGAGCGAGGCCTGGACACCTCCTTTGCTCACGCGCCTTTTGGCTCAGGGTTGGATTCCGCCACTCCCGCGCGAAGAGCTTCTCGAGGCAGGTGGTCGCATTGCAACCGATCTGCGCGATCTCGTGCTTCCTCCTCAGGAGGTCTGGCTGCGCGCTTGGACCCTCTACCCACCCACCGCTGCTGAGGTGCTGCGTCTGCAGCAGCGATGGAGCACCTCAGCCCCATAGGCGCCGTCGCGGCGCCGCGGCAAGCCTGCGGTGGGTGTCACCGAGCAGGTTGGGAATCGGCAAGTGATGGGGACAGCGCGGCAGACAGTCGCCGCAGTGTGCGCAGGCATCCGCCTTCACCGTTTCCCACCAGTGCCCGGCTCGGCCGATCAGGTTGTAACGCTCTTCCGCGAACTCCCTGAGATCGTGGCCAAGGGTCAGATTGCGCAGTCGCAGCAACTCGGGAATCGGCACCTCGCGCGGACAGGGCAGGCAGGCACGGCATTGCGCGCAGAACTCCGTGCCTAAGCGTTCCTTGCGCAGTTCTTGCAGGCGCGCAAGAACTGCAGCTTCCTGCTCGCTCAGGGGGCCGTCCTGGTTGGCGAGTGCGGCGGCCAGGGTCAGGTCGCTGGCTCTCTCTGCTCCCAGCGTGAGTGTGCTCACGCCTGCAGCGAGCAGAAAGCGGTAAGCCAGTGCCAGGGGAGTGAAGGGAGCGCAGTCGCTGATCAGTTGATCGCTGGGTGCCTGCAGACGTCCGCCCTTGTCGGCCGGGGAGATGGCGAGCACACCCATCTGCTGGCTTAAAGCTTCGGCTGCCAAGGGGATGCGCTGCGGATCCAGAACGTGCAGGTGAAGGCCGCAGAAGCGGAAGCGACCGCTTTGGATGGCTTGCTGGATCAGCGCGTTGGATCCATGACTGGTGAAGCCCACCTGCCCAACTCTGCCGCTGGTCAGTGCCCAGTCGATCAGCTGTGCCCCATCACCGGTCAAAGCCCAGTGGAGATGCTCTTGCCGGTTGATGCCATGGATCGCCAGGTTCTCAAGCCGGGGACGATTCAGCCGTTCCAAGCTGGCATCAAGGGCTCGACGCGCTTGGTCGAGGGTCTGACCGGGCAACAGTTTGCTGGTGATGACCCAGTCGCCCTGTGCAGGCGTGGCCCCCTCCTGATCCAGCTGCTTGAGCGCTTGTCCCAGAAAGGTCTCCGCTGGACCGTAGGCCGGTGCTGTCTCGACGTGGTTGATGCCGGCGTCGCGGGCGCTGCGCAGCACAGACAGCATCTGCTCCGGTGATTGCAGCGCTCGCATCGTTCCGAGGGTGAACAGGCTCACCGCGGGGCCGTCGCCGAAGGCGCGCCGCTGGGTCAGTGGCGCGGGTGCGTTGCTCAAACCTCGGGTGAGTCGGTGGGTGCGTCGTTGGGATTCCCCGAGTCCCTGCTTTTCAGGTGGCGCACTAGCGCAGCGGGGCTGACTTGATCGAGAAAACGGCGGAATTCATCCTGATCCTCAGCGTCGGCTTCCGCATCCACGGCGATTGAGGCCTCAGCGACCACCTCCTCCAGCATCCAGATGCTGCTGCCGGTGCGGATGGCCAGGGCGATGGCGTCACTCGGACGGGCATCGATCTCCGCGAGGCACTCCGCCTCCGACTCTGCTTCCGTGTCGATCGCCCCCTGCGCACCGGGCTGGGCATCGTCCTGCTCGTGCCTGAGGCGCAGCACGGCCCGAAACGTGCTGTCTTCAATGGCATGGATGATCACGCGCTCGAGCTGGAGACCTCCCGCCTCAAGCAAAGCGGCCATCAAGTCATGGCTCAGGGGGCGCGGCTGGGGCGTTCCGTTCAGGCCGGCCATGATGTTGTGGGCTTGGGCCTGATCGATCCAGATCGGCACCTGACGGCGCCTCGACGGGTCGCGCAGCAGCACGATCGGACTTCTGCTGCTGGCATCAAGGGCGATGCCGGCCACACTCATCTCCACCACGGACGGCTCCGCCGCTGTATCGATTATGACCAGGGATGAGGGCACGGAAGAGAACCGATGTTCACGGGGTTGGTGCAAGCGGTGGGACGGGTGGAACGCCGGGGCCGGGGCCTGCTCGTGGAGGGCTGCGCCGCGTTTGCGCCGCTTCAGCTCGGCGACAGCGTTGCCGTTGATGGTGTGTGCCTCACCGTGGCGTCACTGGTGGGTGACGGCTTCCTCGCTGATGTGAGCGAGGAGACCCTGCAAAGGACGTCACTGGGCCGCAAGGCCTCCCGAGGTGGGGCTGTGAACCTCGAGCCCGCCCTGCGACTGTCGGACCGACTGGGGGGGCATCTCGTGAGTGGGCACGTGGATGGCACGGGCGAGGTGGTCTCGATCGAGGCGCTTCCCCAGTCCTGGACGGTGGAACTGCGCTGGAAGGAGTCCCATTTCGGTCGCTACATCTGCGATAAGGCCAGCGTGGCCGTCAACGGCATCAGCCTCACCGTGGCCGGGAGCCGCGATCAGGGCACACGCTTCTGGGTTGCCGTGATTCCCCACACCTGGTCGGTGACTGCCCTGAGGGATCTTGCCGTCGGAGACGACGTGAATCTGGAGATCGATCTGCTGGCGCGGTACACCGAACGGCTCCTCGCAGCCGGTGATGGGGGAACACCAAGCGGGGAACTCAGCGCTGACTGGCTCTCCGCCCATGGCTGGGGATGAGAGCTCAGCACAAACCCTGGCAAGAATCGTGCACCGTCAATACCTTTCAGGAGATGTTCCTACTGAACCTTTCATGAGCTCTGAGGACCGCTCCGGTTCCCTTGGAACCTTCAAGGCCTTTGCCATTGCCGAGGGAATCCTGCTGATCGTTCTCGGCATCCTTGCCCTGGTGTTTCCTGTGATCGCCTCGTTCTGGACCACCGGTGTGATCGCCGTGCTGTTCCTGATCGGTGGCCTGGTGGGTTGGATCAGCAATCTGGCCCGTTCCGGGCGGATGGGCCGTTGGATCTGCTTCTGGCGCCTGGTGGTATCAACCCTGTTCATCGTGGCCGGCGCCTCGATGATCAGTAACTTCCGGGACCCTGCTGAGGCAGCTCAGCAGGTCGCTGCCTTTGCCCTGGCGATCGGAATCGTTTTCCTTGTGGAGGGTGTGGTGGCCTTCTTCAGCGGCTTGGCTCATACCAACCGTCCAGGAGCTGGCTGGGCCATCGCCAATGGCGTGGTCACCTTCATCCTTGGGATCTTGATCGTCACCTTGAAATTCTGGGGATTGCTTTGGGTCCTCGGCACCCTGGTGGGAATCAGCTTCCTGTTCAGTGGTCTCGAGCTGATTGTGTTCAGCAGCTCAATGCACGACGGTCAGGATCCGCCGGCTGCGGCCTGATTCGGGCCTGATTGAGTCCCGAGGCTTAGCAATCATCACCAACGCAGGACCGGCTGACTCAGCATGATCAGCCGGTCCTGTTTCAGTCTTCGCCGTTGTTGTCGGGACTATCGGCTGCGTTCATGGGATTGAGAGCGATCGTGCCGGTGTCCTTGTTGAGTTCAATCCTGAATTCCTGGCCCGGGGTGAGTCCCAAGCGGCGGGTGTAGGCATGGCCGATGAGGAGGTTGCCATTGCCGTGCACCCGCGTTCGAAATTCAGCCTGACGGCCACGCGGTCCGCCCGGGTTGGGTGAAGTGGAGGGAAGTTTGTAGCCCTTGGCTTCAACGAGAGCGCGATAGAAGCTTTTGCGCAGAACGCGGCCACTCGGGCCGACGTAGCCGCACCCCCGTGCGATTTCATCTTCAGGCCGGTTACTAAGAGCCCGAGCCTTCGATAGCAATTCGTCTCCAACCAGCATCTCAATTGAGAGAGACACAACAATTGTGGCTTCAGACAGCCCTGAGGGCAAGGAATCGACTGGAAATCGGGTCCGGCTGTGCGGCAGAGGCTTGCTTAGATCAGGTAGAGAATGACGAAGAGAATCACCCAGATCCCATCCACGAAATGCCAGTAGAGCTCAGCGGCTTCGAGGGGAAAATGATTGCTGGCGCTAACTCTCCCTGAGGGCGTGCGGCACTGCCACCACACAATCAGGATCATCAAGGCTCCAAGCGTGACATGCAGGCCGTGAAATCCTGTGAGGGCATAGAACGTGCTCGCGTAGAGATTGTCGGCGAGGCCAAAAGGCAGCGTGAAGTACTCCACCATCTGACTGACGAGAAAAGCCAGCCCGAGCACTGCTGTTCCCAGGAGCCAGGCGCGGCAGCGTTCGTTGCAGCCTTTGCGCAAATTCACCCCCGCACGATGGAATGTGGCGCTGCTCACCAGCAACAGGATGGTATTGAGAGTGGGCAGGGGGAGTTCCAGCTCGTAGATCGCCCCTGGCAGCAGTGGGTTGACGGCCTTGAATGTGAGATAAGCGGCAAAGAAGCCGGCAAACGTCATGGCATCGGCCACCAGGAATGTGGCGAGTCCGAACATGCGGTGATCAGGATGTTCAGCTTCGTGATGCTCGAGCTGCTCCTGGACCTGATCCTGTGGGCTGAGGGATGTCATTGTCCGTTCCTCCAAAGATCACTGCCGCTCACGGAATTGAGATCGATCTCATTCTCTGGCGTGCCGTAGGCGTAAGGATTGGTGACCAGCGGTGCCTCTCCCTTCCAGTTCTCCACCGGTGGCGGGGAGGAGGTGAGCCATTCGGGAGTGAGGGCATTCCAGGGATTGTCGCCAGCGATCTCACCCTGGAGGGCGCTGGCGATCACATTCCAGAGGAAGGGGAGTGTGCTGATGGCCATCAATAAAGCACCCACACTGCTGAACTGGTTGATCAGTTGGAACTGCGGGTCGTATTCCGCCACCCGGCGGGGCATTCCATTCAGGCCAAGCCAGTGTTGCGGTGCGAAGCAGAGGTTGAAGCCAACAAAGGTGAGCAGGAAGTGGAATCTGCCGAGATGTTCATTCATCAGCCGCCCGGTCACCTTCGGGTACCAGTGGTAGATCGAGGCGAAAATCACAAACACCGAGCCGCCATAGACGATGTAGTGAAAATGGGCAACAACGAAGTAGGTGTCATGGACATGAACATCGAAAGGAACCTGTGCCAGCGCCACACCGGTGATGCCGCCGAGGACAAAATTCACGATGAAGCCACAGGAGAAAAGGACGGCGCTGTTGAGGCTGATCTTCCCTCCCCAGAGAGTGGCGAGCCAGTTGAAAAATTTGATGCCTGTTGGTACGGCGATGAATGCTGTGGCGATCGTGAAAAACAGTCGCATCCAAGGCGGTGTACCGCTGGTGAACATGTGATGGGCCCACACCACCAAACCCAGCACCACAATTGCCATGATCGAATACACCATGGTGGTGTAGCCAAACAGGGGTTTACGGCAATGAATGGGCAGGATTTCACTCACCAAGCCAAAGGCCGGTAGCACCATGATGTAAACCGCTGGATGGGAGTAAAACCAGAACAAGTGCTGATACACCACAACATTGCCACCCAGCCCAGGATTGAAAAAACCCGTATGAGCCACGATGTCGAAGCTGAGCATGATCAATGTTCCAGCCAGCACCGGTGTGGACAGCACCACCAGAATGCTGGTGCCAAGCATGGCCCAGCAATACATCGGTAGTTGCATCAATTTCAGGCCTGGCCGGCGTAATTTCAGGATTGTCGCAATGAAATTGATACCTCCAAAGATGGAACTTCCTCCCAGTAAGAGCACGCTCAAGATCCAGATAATCTGGCCACTGGCCGGTGTTGTCAGGCTGAGCGGTGGGTAGGCCGTCCATCCCGATTGCGCTGCTCCGGTGATGAAGTAACTGCTGATCAGAAGCAGTCCGGCTGGAGGAATCAGCCAGAACGCCACGGCGTTGAGCCTTGGGAACGCCATGTCACGGGCGCCCACGTAAAAGGGAATCAGATAGTTCCCGAATGCACCGTTCACGACGGGGACAATCCAGAGAAAGATCATCACCGTGCCATGCAAGGTGAGAACCTGGTTGTACACATCTCGCGGCATGAAATCTGAGATTGGGCTGACCAACTCCGTACGGATTGCCCCTGCCAGTGCTCCACCGATCAGGTAGAACGCAAACCCGCAGACGAGGTATTGCAGGCCGATCACTTTGTGGTCAACGCTGAAGCTCAAATAGCGCAACCACCCCGTTGGCTGCAGGGATTGAGGAGCGGGTGGTGATTGCTGGGGAACGGTGAGAGTCATGCCTCTTGTACAGGGGGCTTGCGGTTCGCTTGAATCCAGGCATTGAAATCGTCAGCGCTGTCCACG
Organism: Synechococcus sp. WH 7803; assembly: GCA_000063505.1. GTDB lineage: Bacteria > Cyanobacteriota > Cyanobacteriia > PCC-6307 > Cyanobiaceae > Synechococcus_C. The sequence continues at coordinate 1,714,309 of CT971583.1, read as the reverse complement.
ACGACGGTTGAGCGCATGCCTCCGTGATAAGGACCACAGAGCTCGGCGCAGACGATGGGGTAACGGCCCGGTCTGGTCGGAGTGAAATCCAACACTGTTGGTTGCCCTGGGATGACCTCCTGTTTGAGGCGAAATTCAGGAACCCAGAATGCATGGATGACATCTTTTGCTTCCATGCGCAGAGAAACGGGTCGTCCGGCCTGAACATGAAGTTCTCCAGACATGATGTCGCCGTCCGGATAATGAAACAGAAATGCAAATTGCATGGCTGTGACTTCAACCGGTAAGGGTTGCAACAGTGATGTTGAAGATGTTGTTGAGATTTCCGATGATCCGATGCCACCCCAGATCCGTTGCTCGGCTGGCATCGCTCCCCCATGGTCACCATGGCTCAGAGGTGCCATCCCTCCCATGCGCTCGTAAATGTCGTAACTGAAGAGACCAACGAACAGAACCACGATCGCTGGAACAGCAGTCCAGAACACTTCCAGTGGGAGGTTTCCCTCCAGGGCCAGGCCGTCTCCGAGTTGACCTGGGCGACGGCGGAAACGCACCAAGCTGAAAATGATCAGACCAACAATGCCGAGAAACAGAATTGTTCCGATGCTGAAAAGAACTCGGAACAGCTCGTCATAAATGGGTGCATTGGTACTGGCGTCAACGGGCAGCAGATTGATGTTCTGGCCGATCCACAGTCCTCCGAGGACGAGGAGCATCCCCAGCACCAGAGTGACGATCGCTGAGGGGATCTGCACGATGACCTCATCGCAGGCAACTTCAGGCTATGGAGCTCCGCGTCATTCACCATGGGGTGATTGTTAAAAACGCCTGAAGTTCCTCTGTTTTGACATGGTTGACCGTCTCCATGTCAGCGAAATCGCATTAATTCAGTGGCTTCATGTTGCACTCCTGCATAGAGCGTGTCGTTCTGAATCAGATCGCTACGTTTCAGACATGTCTGGTTCTTCTGGGGGTCGGCGTTGACTACATCGTCATTGGATTCGATTCGTCTCCGTCTCGCTCAGCTGGCCGCGCATCTCGTGGTGGCCCTCGTGGCTCTGGTGGTGATTGGCGGTGCCACCCGGGTGATGGAGGCCGGTCTGGCCTGTCCCGACTGGCCGCTCTGTTACGGGACGTTCCTTCCTGGCCGGCAGATGAATCTGCAGGTTTTTCTGGAATGGTTCCATCGGCTTGACGCGTTCGTCGTGGGCATGGCGCTGCTCGTGCAGCTTGCAGCCGTGTGGTGGTACCGCCGCAATCTTCCGGCCTGGTTGCTCCCCTTCAGCGCACTTCTGGTGCTGATGGTGGCGTTGCAGGGAGGTCTGGGGGCACTCACCGTGCTTCAACTCCTGCCGTCGGTGGTGGTCACCGCCCATCTGGCCCTGGCGCTGACGTTGGTGATCTCCGTGAGTGGTCTCACCCAGGTTCTGCTCAGCGGATCCAAGGCCAGTCCCGCCCCTCGCTGGTGGCCCTGGCTTGGTGGCCTCAGTGTGGTCGCTGTCTCCGCGCAGAGCTTGCTGGGCGGTCGGATGGCGACCTCCTGGGCCGCCCAGCGCTGCCTTGAGGCCGGCCAGTCCTGTCAATGGCTGCATTGGCATCGCTCCTTTGCTACGCCAGCGGCCCTCACCGTCGCTGTGTTTGTTGGTGTTGCCCTTCTCGCCGGTGGCTGGGCCCGGCAGCAATGGCCGCTGCTGCTTACGGCCCTCGGGCTTGTGGTAGCTCAGGTCGCCCTCGGGGTGTCCACGTTGCGCATGGGCCTGTCTCAGCCGGCTTTGACGGTGGGGCATCAGCTCGTGGCCTGTCTTCTGGTGGCCGTCCTTGCCGCTCTCAGCTGCCGCCGGCCCCCCTCCCCCTCGACTCCCCGTTCTGTCGTTCTCGACTCCCCAACTCTGGAGACTTGTCATGGCTAGTTCATCCGCCACAGCAGTCCCGCTCACCCGTGAGCAGGTGGTTCCTTCGAGACAACGCATCAAGCTTCCTGCCTGGTTGGAAGTGGCCAAGCCGCGGCTGATTCCTCTTCTGTTGGCCACCACCCTGGGGGGGATGGCGCTCACCGAAGGCTGGCCTCTGTCATCGCCTCGATTGGTTTGCACCCTGGGTGGGGGTGCGCTGGCAGCCGCAGCTGCCGGTGTCCTCAATTGCCTCTGGGAGCAAGAGCTCGACGGCCGCATGCAACGCACCAGCGGGCGGGCCTTGCCATCGGGTCGCCTGTCTCCCACGGCGGCGTTCGCTGGAGCGGTGTCTTGCGCTTTGGCCGCTGCCACCTTGCTGGTGAGCGGAGTGAATTGTCTGGCTGCGGGTCTGTCGTTGCTTGGGCTGTGCAGTTATGTGCTGCTTTACACCGCTCTTCTCAAGCCGCGGACAACCCAAAACATCGTGATCGGAGGGGTGGCCGGGGCGATTCCTCCGTTGGTTGGCGCCGCCGCAGCCACCGGTCATGTGGGTCTCGGGGGGTGGTGGTTGTTTGCCCTGGTCATGGTGTGGACTCCGGCTCATTTTTGGGCTCTGGCTCTGCTTCTGCGCGATGACTACCGTGCCGTCGGCATTCCCATGCTGCCGGTGGTGAAGGGTCCGGTTGTGACGGCACGGGCCATTCGTCGTTATGGCTGGGCCACTGTGCTCCTCAGCTTTCTGGGGGTGTGGGCTCTGCCCGAAGGGGGCTTGCTGTATGGGCTGCTTCTGCTTCCTTTCAATGGACGATTGCTGCAGATGGTGGAACGGCTTGGCGCTGAGCCCGACAGCACCGAACGTGCCAAGGGGCTGTTCCGCTGGTCGATTCTTTATCTCTTTGGGATTTGTCTGCTGTTGGTTTTCAGCCGTCAGTCAGGCGCTGCAGTGTTCGACCTCCAGCTCAGAGGCTGGCTTGCCGCCCTCCCCGCCGGTCTTCCCGGCATCAATGCCTAGATTTTGCCCCCATGTGTTTCCTAGGAAGGGATGTCACTGATTGAGCTGGATCATCTGGTGAAGTCCTACGGGACGGTTCCGGCTCTGACGGATCTCACGCTCGCTGTTCCTGAGGGCTGCCTCTACGGATTCCTCGGTCCTAACGGAGCAGGAAAGACCACCACCTTGCGCATCCTCGCCACGCTGTTGTCGCCAGACAGCGGACGGGTGATTGTGTCTGGCGTTGATGCGCTTGAGAACCCCCGTCAGGTGCGGCAGATCCTGGGGTACGTGGCCCAGGAGGTGGCGATCGACAAAATCCTCACAGGCCGTGAGCTGCTCGCGTTGCAGGGCGATCTGTATCACCTGCCGCGAACGCAAAGAAACCAGCGCATCGATGATTTGATCCAGCGTCTCTCCATGCAGGAGTGGATTGACCGGCGTTGCGGCACTTATTCCGGTGGGATGCGGCGACGGCTGGATCTTGCCGCTGGCCTGCTGCATTCTCCCCGCCTGCTGGTGCTGGATGAGCCCACCGTCGGCCTTGATCTTGAAAGTCGTGCGGTGATCTGGGATGTGCTCCAAGACCTGCGGGACCAAGGCACCACCATCCTGCTGAGCAGCCATTACCTCGAGGAGGTGGAGGCCCTGGCCGAACGCATGGCGATCATCGACGCCGGGCGGGTGATCGCTGAGGGCACCCCGGAGGAGCTGAAGTGTGCGCTCGGCGGCGATCGCGTCACGTTGCGCGTGCGCGAATTCAGTGACCAGGTTGAGGCAGAGACGATCCGTGATCTGCTCGATGCGGTTGAGGGTGTGCGCCGGATCGTGATCAACCGGGCCCAAGGGCATTCCCTCAATCTTGTGGTGGATGGCGATCATGTCCTTCCCCGTATCAAGCAGCGTCTGGGTGACAACGATCTGCGCGTTTTCTCTCTGGCGCAGAGTCGTCCGAGCTTGGATGACGTTTATCTCCAGGCGACGGGGCGCACCCTGATGGACGCTGAACTGGCGGTGGCCGGGCAACGTGATCCAAAGCTGGAGCGTCGCCAGTCCATGCGTTGAAGCCTTGTTGCAGTCGCTCTTTTCGTTGTTCTGATCCATGACCCACTCCGTTCTCGATCTCTCCACACCGCAGCAGCAGCAACGCTCCGCTTTGTCGGAGCTGGCGCAGGAGACCGGCGCACTCACCCGCAGGCTGTTTGTTCAGCTGCAGCGGCGACCGTCCACGCTGGTGGCGGGAATCCTGCAACCACTGATCTGGCTTGTGCTGTTTGGCGCCTTGTTTTCCAGGGCACCGGAAGGCCTTCTTCCGGGAGGGATGAGTTACGGCCGTTTTCTGGGTGCTGGCGTGATCGTGTTCACAGCCTTCAGCGGGGCTCTCAATGCTGGCCTGCCCGTGATGTTCGATCGCGAATTCGGTTTTCTGAACCGGCTGCTGGTGGCTCCGCTGCGCAGTCGCAGTTCGATCGTGCTCGCATCGGTGATCTACATCACCACCCTGAGCCTGGTGCAGAGCCTGGCGATCATGGTGACCGCGGCATTCCTCGGCTACGGCTGGCCTGGCGCGGCAGGCCTGCTGCTCGTGATGGTCACGCTTTTGCTGTTGGTGTTTGCCGTCACGGCCTTGAGCCTGGGGCTCGCCTTCGCGCTGCCCGGCCATATCGAGCTGATTGCCGTGATCTTTGTGGCGAACCTTCCCTTGTTGTTCGCGAGCACCGCTCTGGCTCCTCTCAGTTTCATGCCTCCCTGGTTGGGCTGGCTAGCGGCGCTGAATCCCCTTACCTTCGCGATAGAGCCAATCCGCGCCGCCTATGCCGGTCCGTTGGATCTGTCTTCCGTTCTTTTGGAAGCTCCCTACGGCTCTGTCAGCGGCACCACCTGTCTGCTCGTGCTCACTTTGCTGACCGCCGGCCTGTTTCTGCTCATTCGTCCCCTGCTCAATCGCAAGCTCGCCTGATCCCGTGACTTTTTCTCCTTACCAGCATCAGGACCCTCGCCAGATCGCGTTGCAGCGTCAGATCGAGCAATCACGACAGGATGGGGATACTGAGCGCTTGCAGCGTCTCGAGCTTCAGTGGGTTCACCGCTTCGGTGTGACCTCCCTGCCCGCTGCCGCTCAGCCCATGGTTCTGGCGGAGAGCCACCGGCATGAGCGCGTGCAGCCTGCGCCTGAAGGTCCCCAAGAACGCCTTGAATCCCCCTCAGGAATCGAGCGGTTCACCTCCTTGCTGCGCGACTCCCTCGATGAGGTGGCTCGCACCTTGGATGAAAGCAACGATGAGAGCAACGGGGTTGTGCTCGAGAGCGAGCGCCCGGCGTCGTCTCCAGTGCCCCTGGCCAGCCCCCGGCGGCTGCGGCGCTGGCTCACGCCGGTGACGAATGATGAGTTTCCCCAAGCTTCCTGATGACTCTGCCCCTAGGGAACGGCCTGATCGTGTCGGTTCAGGCTCCTGAAGGTTCGCCGATGCGCCACCCGGACGTGATCGCGGCCATGGCTGAAGCGTCACTGCGAAACGGTGCACTTGGCGTCAGGTTGGAGAGCCCTGAGCACATCGCTGCTGTGCGAGAGCGTTGCCCGGAGGCGCTGATTATCGGCCTCTGGAAGCGTTCTTGGCCTGAAAGCTCGGTTTACATCACGCCCCGCTGGCATGAAGTGAAGGCTGTGTGGGGCGCGGGTGCCGACGTGGTGGCCTTGGATGCAACCGATCGGCTCCGGCCGCAGGGTGAAGAGTTGGAACGCTTGGTGAAACGGGCCAAGGATGATCTCGGCGCTCCGTTGATGGCGGATGTCGACAGCATCGAGAACGGCCTGAGAGCCGCGTCGCTGGGATGTGACTGGGTTGGCACTACCCTCTTTGGCTACACCGAAACCACCCAAGACTCCAAACCACCTGGATTGCACCTGTTGAAGCCTTTGCGTGACGGGCTTCCTGCGCAAACAGGTTTGATCTGTGAGGGAGGGATTGCCTCTCCGCAAACGGCCAGGGACGCGATCAGCGCAGGCGCGGATGCCGTGGTGGTGGGGACTGCCATCACGGGAGTGGATCTGCAGGTGGCGGCTTATCACCGACACATCACCAGGCAAACTGTGTGAGTCCCGTGAGACTCGGTCGTGAATCGCCAGTTTGTGCTTCCGGTCGTGATGGCAGGTTTTGTGTTCGGGCTGCCGATGGCAGCTCTGCCAATGGGTGAACTTCAGGCCCTCAATCGGGAGTTGGGGCAGCTTTGCCGGAAACCACCCCGAGAGGCCTTGGCGGTGTGTCGTATTCACGCCCGCCTGATTCGCTCGCTCTGATAGCCGATCGCGCGAGCCAGGCGGGTGTGAGCGGACTCACATCATGCCGGGCATGCCCATTCCGCCCATTCCGCCCATTCCACCCATGCCGCCCATGGGATCGCCGCCGGGCGCAGGGGCTGCGGGAGGTTCAGGCTTGTCGGCGACCACCACTTCAGTGGTAATCAGCAGTGACGCGATGGAGACTGCATCCTGCAGACCCAGTCTCACGACCTTGGCGGCATCGAGGATGCCCGCTTCCAGAAGGTTTTCATAGCCACCCGTGAGTGCGTTGAAGCCCTGGCCGCTGCGCTGCACCTGCTCAACCACCACATCGCCGTTGGCCCCTGCATTGATCGCGATCTGGCGCAGAGGTGCACTCAGCGCGCGATGCACAATCTCCACTCCGGTGCGCTGATCGCCGTGCAGTTGGTTGGCCAGACCGTCCAAGGATCCAGCCAGTTGAATCAATGTGCTGCCACCGCCGGCCACGATGCCTTCCTCGACGGCAGCTCTGGTGGCGTTGAGAGCATCTTCAATGCGCAGTTTGCGGTTCTTCAGTTCGGTTTCCGTGGGAGCGCCAACCTTGATCACGGCCACGCCGCCGGCGAGTTTGGCGATCCGCTCATTGAGCTTCTCGCGGTCGTACTCGGAATCGCTGTTCTCCAGTTCCCTGCGGATGGAGGCCACACGCTCAGCCACAGCATCACGGCTGTCTTCGCTGGCGACGATGGTGGTTTCTTCCTTGCTGATGGTGATGCGGCGGGCGCGTCCGAGATCCTCCAGCGTCACCTTGTCGAGCGTCATCGCTCGGTCTTCGCTGATCACGGTTCCACCGGTGAGGATGGCAATGTCCGCGAGGGCTGCTTTGCGTCGCTCGCCGAAGGACGGTGCGCGCACAGCGGCCACCTGAAGCACGCCGCGGTTTTTGTTCACCACCAGCGTTGCCAGGGCCTCCCCGTCGACTTCCTCGGCCAGAATCACCAGGGGAGAGCCTGTCTTTTGAACCGTCTCGAGAACCGGGACGAGGTCGGCTACAGCACTGATCTTGCGATCGGTGAGCAACAGCAGGGCATTTTCAAACTCACAGATCTGGCGATCACCATCGGTGACGAAGTAGGGAGAGCTGTAGCCCCGATCGAAGGCCATTCCTTCCGTCACTTCCAGCTCAGTGGCCAGAGATTTTGATTCCTCAACGGTGATCACGCCATCCACGGTGACCTTGTCCATGGCTTCAGCCACCATGCGACCGACTTCGTCGTCACCACCGGCACTGACGGTGGCCACCTGACGGATGGCATCTCCGCTCACCGACTGGCTGCGCTCGCCGAGCCCTTTCACGATCAAGGCGACCGCTTTCTCCATGCCGCGACGGAGTTCGATCGGGCTGGCACCGGCTGCGGTGTTGCGCAGACCTTCCTCGACCATGGCCTGAGCCAGCACGGTTGCGGTCGTGGTGCCATCACCGGCTTTGTCCTTCGTCTTCGACGCCACCTGCTGAATCAGTTTGGCGCCGATGTTTTCAAAGGGATCCTCGAGGTCAATCTCCTTGGCGATCGTGTCGCCGTCGTTGACGATATCGGGAGCGCCGAAGCTTTTCTCCAACACCACGTTGCGTCCACGGGGGCCGATCGTGACGCGCACCGCATCGGCGAGAGCATTCATGCCTCGCTCCAGTGCAGCGCGAGATTCATCCGAAAACTTGAGAAGTTTGGCCATGATTGACACTTACCCGTCGATCAATGTCCCACAGCGTCAGGGTCGCTTGGGCGGTCCCTGATGTGGGGAAAGCCGAATCTTTCAACAGCTCGCCCCCCAGAGCGACGCCTGCTCGGTAGCGTTATTCCATGAACGATTCAGGCGCGCTGTTCTTCGTTCTCATGACCGGTCTGGCCGGGATCATGGCGTTGGTTTACGTCCCCCTGCGCATTTTTCTCACGGCGACGGAGCGCCGTCGCCGTTACAAGCTGCTTCAGAACATCCGCCGGCTCAGAGATGAGTTGGTGCAGCCCCTCGAACCCTGAGACGGTTTCCCTGGGTTGCGTTCACCCCATCACCATGCCTCCATCCACCTGCAGGACCTGACCGGTGATGTAGGCCGCTGCTGGATCGGCAGCAAGGAAGCGCACCGTGCCTGCCACTTGCTCCGGGGTCCCGAAGGTGCCGAGGGGAATGGCGCTGAGAATGCCTTCGGCGTCTAGGTCCTTGGTCATGTCTGTGGCGATGAACCCCGGTGCCACGGCATTCACCGTGATGCCCCGGCTGGCCATTTCCTTGGCTGCGCTGCGCGTCAGGCCCACCACGCCGGCTTTGGCAGCGGCGTAATTGGCTTGCCCCGCATTGCCCATCAGCCCCACCACTGAAGTGATGTTGATGATCCGCCCGCTTTTCTGCTTCAGCATCGGTCGGGCCACGGCACGGGTGCACAGAAACACCCCCGTGAGATTGAGATTGATCACCGCGTTCCAGTCGGCGGCTTTCATCCGCATCAGCAGTCCGTCGCGCGTGATCCCCGCGTTGTTGATCAACACATCGATGCGACCGCTGCGCTCCAGAACGGTTTTGATCAGGGCATCCACGGCCTCTTCATCGCCCACATCGGCCTGAAGGGCATAGGCCTTGCCTCCTCCGCTCTCGATCTCCTTCACCACGGCATCTGCAGCATCCGGCGAGCTGGCGTAGTTCACCACCACTTCCGCGCCGCACTCCGCCAGGGCCAGCGCCACGGCACGCCCGATGCCCCGGCTGGCACCGGTCACGAGGGCGGTTTGACCATCGAGGGTCCGGGTTGGGTTCATCCGATCTCTGCAGCCGAATGATCGTAAGCATCAGCCCCAACCGGGCTTCATCGCCACGTTGATTCAGTCCATGGGCTGCTTCCGCCCATGGTTTCAACAGTGTCGAGGGCGTCTCCCAGGAGCATCTTGAACGCCGTCAGCTGATCCTGGCTGCCCATCACCACCAGCATCTGTCCCGGTGCCAGGGTCATGTCCCCGCTCGGATTGGCGGTGAGCGTGCTGTTGTCGCGGATGGCCAGCAGCATGGCGCCACTGCGACGATCGAGCGCCAGCTCCTCCAGGCTGCGGTGGGAGAGGTGGCTGATGAGCAGAGGATCTTGGCTCAAGCGGAACTCCTCGATTTCGCAGGCGGTTCCAGCCAGCAGATCCATGAAGTCAACGGCGATGGGCCGCAGGGCCGTGGCGGCCATCACACGCCCACCTGCCACGTAGGGACTGACCACCACGGATGCACCCGCCAGTTCCAGTTTGGAGGCGGCCTCATCGCTGTCGGCTCTGGCGATCAGCCGGCAGTTTTTGCGTAGGCCCCTCGCACTCAGGATCACGTACAGATTGGCGGCATTGCTGGGTAGCGCCGCCACCAGGCTTCGGCAGCGGTCGAGCCCAGCCTCCAGGAGCGTTTCATCAAGGGTTGCATCGGCCTGCAGCACTTGCAGTCCACGTTCCTGGGCGGCTTTGTGGCGTTTGGGATCCAGTTCCACCACCAGAACCTGAACGTTCTCAAGCAGCAGCTGCTCGCCGATTTCCTTGCCGATCCGGCCATATCCGCAGAGGATCACATGGTCGTGCATGCGCCGCAGCATCCGACGAAATCGAAGCTCCCGCAGCTGGCGGAAGTATCCAGATTGTGACAGTCCCAGCACCCGTTGAATCGTGAGCTGAACCACCAACAGGCCGCCGGCGATGATCAGCACGGTTACCAGGCGTCCAGCCTGGGAGAGCGGTTCCACCTCGCCATAGCCGATGGTGCTGATGGTGATCAGCACCATCCAGAGGCAGTCGCCCCAGTCCCAGCCTTCGGTGATGCGATAACCAATGGCGCCACTGACAATGACGACTGTGAGCGCCATCACGGGCAGAACCCACGGGCGGGCCAGCAGCTGCAGGTGGCGCCGACGCTGACCAGTCCTTGCTCGGCCCGGTCTTCGTTGGCGTCGCTGTTCGTTCATCAGAACCCGAGGGCTTTCATCACCTCCTCGGTGCTCAGCGCCTGGCGCTCGCCTGCTAACACCCGTATCACGTCGCGTTCAGGCAGGGCATCGGTTGCAGATCCCATCGCCACCAGGGGAACGCCGCAGTAGGCGGTCAGCAGTTGGGTGGTCGCGCAGCTGCTCAGAACCACATCAGCGCAGGCCACCGCCGCCGCCCGTCGCGGCAGCGCTGCCTGGGGGGGGATCACCTCGCAGCGCAGCTGGGGCAACCGCTCCCGAATCCTCTCGGGCAACGATTGCCACCGTTCGTTCGGCCAGTCGTCGGCGGAGTCATCCGGAGCCAACAGCAGCAGGGGACCCTCTCCAGGGGGTTGTAGCTGGCGGGCCGCCTCCATCGCGTCGGCAGGCAGGCTGAGGCGGAAGTCGTCCGCCTTCAGAGACAGGCCCAAGGGTTTGAGATAGGACGCGAGTTGCTGTGGTTTCCAGCCCTGGCCTGGAGTGACCTGGGCGGTGCTCGAAAACCCCTCGGTGGCCACACGAACGGGGATGTGGCTCATCGAGAGCATCAGGTTGACTTGGCGTCCGGTCGCGAAATTGAGACAGGCCTGGAAGTCGGGCTCGCGCACGAGTCCGAGAAGGTTGGCCCACTCAGCGAGGTTGGGATCTCCGGCAAACGGAAAGGGAATGACTTTCTCAACGGCGGGAAGCAAGCTCCACAGCGGCCGATGGGCTGGTTCGCAGGCCACCTGAATCTGGGCTCCGAGTTGTTCGGCAACGGCCGCAAGGGCTGGAAGTCGCTCCAGCTGCTGCTGCAGGCTTCCGGGGCTGAGAGCAAGAACGCGCATGAAGCGGCAGCACAGGTGGTGCGTGCTGATTGTATGGAGGCCGTTTCAGCCTGCTGTCAGCAGGAGTCGCTTGTGCATCTGTTGATTGCTGCAGCCGGCAGTGGCCGGCGCATGGGGGCGGATCGCAACAAGCTTCTGCTTGCTGTGCATGGGCGACCCGTCCTCGCGTGGACCCTGGAAGCTGCCGGCGCCGCGCAGTCGATCGATTGGATCGGTGTGATTGGTCAACCTTTGGACCATTCCGCCATGGCGGCCTTGTTTCACCATGCAGGGCAACCCGTGACCTGGATTGAGGGGGGAAGCACCCGGCAGGAGTCGGTGGAGCGAGGTTTGCAGGCGTTGCCTGGGGATGCACGCCATGTGCTCATTCACGACGGCGCCCGTTGCCTGGTGGCGCCGCAAGTGTTCAATCGCTGCGCTGAAGCACTCCTGGAGGGTGGCGCGGTCATTGCCGCCACACCGGTGAGTGACACCATCAAGCGCGTTGATGCCCAGGGAGTGATCACAGACACTCCCGATCGCTCTGAGCTCTGGGCCGCTCAGACGCCTCAGGGATTCTCTGTGTCTGAACTGCGCGAAGGACATGCCCAGGCGCGAGCCAGGAACTGGGTGGTGACGGACGATGCCTCGTTGTTTGAGCGCCTGGGCTGGCCGGTGCGGGTGCTTGATGCAGGACCGGGCAACATCAAGGTGACCACACCGTTCGATCTCACCGTGGCAGCGGCGGTGTTGGCTCAGCGCTGATCCGCACGTTCCAGAGCCAACGTTCCGCGATCGGCATCCAACTTGGCGGGCACGCCCATCGGCAGGGCTGCATTGCCACCTGGACCGTGACCGACCGGCAATCCCGAGATCACAGGAATGCCCAGGTCGAGCGTGCGCTCTTTCAGGACCTGCTCCAGGCTGAAGGTTTGATCCGCGTCGGCTGACAGGTTGGGATCATCACAACCGCTAAACCGCCCCAGGGCCAGACCTGCCAGACCCTGAAGCGTGCCCGTCAGACGCCAGTGCGTCAGCATCCGGTCCAAGCGGTAAGGCGCCTCACCCACGTCTTCGATCACGAGGATCCTCCCTTTCAGATCAGGCAGATGGGCGCTGCCGAGCAGGTGTGATGCCACGGTGAGATTGACGGTGACCAACGGACCTTGGGCTTGTCCGCCCACCCAGGTCGTTCCTTGAAGATCAGGTGCCACTCGATCGAACAGCAGTTCCTGGAGGCGTTGCTGGCTCCAGTCGGGTTCATCGGCCAGGGTGGTGACCAACGGTCCGTGCACGCCGCCCCCCACACCCTGGGCGAGCCGTGAGCAGAGCAGGGCTGTGATGTCGGAGAACCCCAGCAGCCAGCCAGGGCGCCAGGGCCAGGGGTGTTCGAGCAGGCGTGCCGCTCCCCACCCACCACGGGCGCAGGCCAGCAGCGGTGGGGTGGGGTGCGGATCGAGATCGGCTCTGCGTTGCGCGTCGGACCCCGCCAGATATCCCCAGTGCCGAGCAGAAAGATCCTGGGGGGTCACCTCCAGTCCCCAGGATTCGAACACGCTGATTCCGCGTTTCAGGCTGTCGTCGTCGCGCAACGCCGAACTGGGAGCGGCGATGGCCACAGCATCGCCGCGTTTAAGCGGTGGCGGAACAAGCGTTGGAATGGCCTCGGGCATCAACCCAAGCGGCTCAGGATCACCCCGGCGAGCAACAAGCTGCCGAGTTGCACCTGCCGGGCGAAATGATTGGCATACACCGAGGGAGCTTGCTGTTTCTTGGCTTTCAGAGGAAGGGTTGAACGCCAGAAGCCGATGCAGGCAACAGCCCAAACAATCCAGAAGATCACCCCCGCCTGGGTTGCGGCGGCGGCCATCGCCAGCCCCGCGGCCGTGAGGCCATAGCCAGCGCGAACGACCCTGACGGCGGAATCACCAAGGGTCAAGGCGCTGCTGCGCAGCTTGAGTTTGGCGTCATCAACACGGTCTGCCATCGCGTAGACGGTGTCGAAGCTGAAGGTCCAGCAAAGCGTTGCTCCCCAGGTGGCCAGCAGCGGCAAGCTGATACTCAGGGACCCCGTGGCTGCGGCCCAGGGAATCAGGACGGCGAAGCCCCAACACAGAGCGAGGATGGCCTGCGGGAAGGGAAACCAGCGCTTGGCCGAGGGATAAAAAAGGATGGGTGGCAACGCAAGAACGGCCAATTGAAGGCAGAGCCACCTCACGTCGCCAGGCAGGCTGATCACCACCAGCAGCGACAGCGTCAGCAGAACGGCGAGCAATGTGAAGGCCTGCACACGGTTGAGATCGCCTCGGGCCAAGGGTCTTTGGCTTGTGCGTGCCACCTCACGGTCGATTCTCTGGTCCCAGAGATCATTGGCAACGCAGCCTGCAGCGCTGACGGAGAGTCCTCCGATCAGGATTTGCAGAATGAGCTGCAGCGAGGGAGGACCCGCTGGATTCAGCCAGAGACTCCATCCGGCTGGAATGAGAAGAATCAGACGCCCACTGGGTTTGTTCCAGCGCAACAGGGCGACCCAGGGCGACATCAGGCGGGAGGGGAGCGTGCCGGTCACGGACTGGGATGACGCACTTGTGTTTCTCAAACCTTAATCAGCGCAGGCGCCCCCTGGTGCCGATGGCAAAGTGGGCTGGTTTCCATCACGGTGCTCCATGGCAGGTGCCGAGCCATTTCTTGAGACTGCGAGGGATCAGAACGGCCGGCAGCCCCAGCAAGAGATGCCCGCGAACGTTCGGTTCGGGCAACGCCTGCGCAAAGTCGCCGCCATCGATGTCGGTACGAATTCCACACACCTGCTGGTGGCATCCGTCGATGTTGGCTTGGGAACGTTCAGCATCGAGCTAGCCGAGAAATCCACCACCCGATTGGGTGAGAAGGATCCAGACACGGGCGAGCTGACGGCCGAGGCGATGGATCGAGGGATGTCCAGCCTTCGCCGCTTTCAGGAACTGGCGATCAGTCACCAGGTGGAGCAGATCGTGATCGCAGCCACCAGCGCTGTGCGTGAAGCCCCCAACGGTCGGGATTTTCTACAGACGGTGCAGGATCAGCTCGGGCTGGATGTGGATCTGGTGAGCGGTCCGGAGGAGGCTCGTCTGATCTACCTGGGGGTCCTCTCTGGGATGCCCTTCGGCGACCGTCCCCATCTCGTGCTGGACATCGGTGGCGGATCCACCGAGTTGATCCTTGCCGATGGCCGTGATGCCCGCGCTCTGACTAGCACCCGGGTGGGTGCGGTGCGTTTGCAACGGGATTTTGTGAAAGACGATCCCATCCCGCCCCATCGGCGATCGTTTCTTCAGGCGTTCATTCAGGGATCCCTCGAACCCGCTGTTGACAAGGTTCACCGGCGGATCAAACCGGGTGAGACCCCTGTTCTGGTTGCTACCAGCGGCACGGCCATGGCCATTGGTGCTTTGGCCGCTACTGACGACGACCGGCCGCCGCTGAAGCTGCACGGTTACAGGGTGTCCAAACAGCGCCTCGATCGCGTGGTGGAGCGCCTGGTGGTGATGACACCGGAGCAACGCCGCGATCTGGCACCGATCAACGACCGACGGGCCGAGATCATCGTTCCTGGAGCCTTGATTCTTCAAACCACCATGCAAATGCTGGGTGTGGGAGAACTGGTTCTCAGTGAAAGAGCCCTGAGGGAAGGGCTGATCGTGGACTGGATGCTGCGCCATGGACTGCTGGAGGACCGCTTCAGCTTTCAAAGCAGCATCCGCCAGCGCACGGTGATGCATCAGGCTCAGCGATTTGCTGTCAACCAGGTGCGGGCCGAACGGGTTGCCAGCCATGCGCTCAGTCTTTACGACAACACCCAGGGTTGCCTGCACCGTGATGACGGCTCAGGTCGTGATCTGCTGTGGGCGGCTGCCTTGCTTCATGCCTGTGGCCAACACATCAATCTCAGCGCTTATCACAAACATTCGTGGTACCTGATTCGCCATGGAGAACTGCTTGGGTACTCCGAATCTGAGCATCTGATGATCGCCGCGATCGCCCGCTATCACCGCCGCAGTTTGCCCAAGAAGCGACATGAAGCCTGGCAAGCGTTGCAGACCCGTCAGAACCGACGCACAGTGTCTGAAATGGCCTTGTTGCTTCGCTTGGCAGCCGCTTTGGATCGTCGTCCAGACCCTGTGGTGAAAACGCTCGCCGCGCAGTTCACATCCAGTTCAATCACCCTGGAGCTGGTGCCTGAGCGTCTGAATCAGAATCTCAGTCTTGAGCAATGGAGCTTGGAAAGCTGTGAATCGATTGTTCGAGAGGTCACAGGCCTCAACCTGAAGGTCAGCGTTCAGGAGTGATCTTGTGCCAGCGGATATCGCTGATGTCGCCCAGAGGTTGGGGTTGGTTGTTCCCGTTGCTGATGAGCACGAGATCAGGCCGACCTGCATAAATTTCGTCTCCCGGATTGACAGCTAGGGGGGTTTCGTCGTTGAGGGTGCCCACGTAGATGGTCTCACGGTCGGCATTGCGAACTTCCAGCCAGCTGGGTTCCTGACTGGTCACAGTCACGGCAGGAGCAGCTGATGGGGGAGTCAGCGAGGGATCGGCTTCTGTTGTCGTGGCTGGCTTCGCAGTCTCTGCTGCCGGCTGAGGCAACGCTGCGTTAACGGCCACTGCAGGCGTTGGCACGGGCCGCTGTTTGGCGAACACCAAGGCGCTGCCCACACCAACACCGCCCAGGAGGGCAATGGTTGCCACGGACTTCCAGAGCGTTGCCGATGGTGTGGATTCAGATTGAGCGTTTGACACTCGGGTGTTGGAGACAGCTGGCGACGGTTTGGCAGCGCTCTTCTGTGGGGATTGACCCGTTTGTTCTGCTGCCAAGGCAATGGTCAGCTCGTGGATGAGCGGGTCTGCATCGAGTTGAAGCCTGGCCGCGACGCGCCTGGTCATGGCCTTGATGAACACCGGTTCGGGTAGACGCTCGCGATCACCTCGTTCCAACGCGTCGAGCTGTTCATGCCCCATGTGCAGGGAATCAGCCAGTTGCGCAGCACTCAGGCCGGCCGCTTCCCTCGCTGAGCGCAGTTGGATGCCAACAGACTCCAACCTGGACGCCGTTTCGTTCCTTGCAATATTCGCTGACGCGTCAGAGGACATTGATGAACGAATCTCTGAATCCGTCCGAACATAGAGGTGATTGCCGATCCTGTCAGTTCGATGGGGAACGAACAGTCACAGCGCTCTCTGAGCAAGACCTGCAGCAAAATTCATGGGCGATACTGGATTCGAACCAGTGACCCCTTCCGTGTGAAGGAAGTGCGCTACCACTGTGCTAATCGCCCGCACAACGTAATCTTAAACCACCAGCTGCAGCTCAGTTTCCGCCTGCGGGTCGAAAGAGATGGTCGTGATCGGGCGAGTACAGCCGCGACCGCTCAGATCCCTTTTGCTCCCGAAGTGCTGGACTGATCACATACAAGGTGGTGCGAATCAGCTTCCTTGCCCGTGTTGCGTCGGCCATGGCGTTGAGGGGAACCACATCGATGGACTGGTCAGGCCAGCTCACCCTGTAGCCAATCGCGACCGGTGTGTCTGCGGGGTAGTGCTTGAGAAGCGTGGACTGAACCTCGTCAACATGCCGCGCACTGAGATAAAGACACAGTGACGCCTGCAATCTGGCGAGGTGATCCAGCTGTTCGCGCTCAGGAACGCCAGTGCGGCCCCCGGTGCGGCCCAGCACGATCGTTTGCACCACGCCTGGAATCGTGAGCTCTGCATTAATCGCTGCTGCGGTGGCTTGATAGGCACTAATCCCAGGCACCACTTCAACGTTGAGATCAGCATCGGCCAATGCGCAGATCTGTTCGTTGAGAGCGCTGTAAAGGCAGGGGTCGCCGTCGTGGAGGCGGACCACGCGCAATCCCTGGTTCGCCCGATCAATCATCAGGGGGATCACCTCTTCCAGCGTGAGTGTGCTGGTGCGAATCCGTTCGCATTGCTCAGATGCCAAGGCGGCGATTTGAGGCGATACCAGCGAGTCAGTCCAGATCAGGACATCGGCCGCCTGAATTCTCTGTTCAGCTCTGCGGGTGAGCAGGTCTGGAGCGCCGGGTCCGGCGCCAACGATGGAGATGGTTGTCATGAAGGATCGCAGCGGCGGAGGCCTGGATCGGGAAGGGATGCTCTGCGTCCATAGAGCCAAAACAGCCCAGCGGAAGCCAGCGCCATCAGCGCGAGACTCATGAACTGCGCGATCCGTAAACCGCCGTCGCAGAACGGCGGCTGACCACCCAGGCAGAGCGGGTCAATGCGCAGCCCTTCAATCCACACCCGTCCGAGGCTGTAACCAAGGAGGTAAAAACAACTCAGGGCGCCAGCAGGCAATTGAATTCGGCCGCGCTGCCCCAGCCTGAACAACACAATCAGCGCAATGAAGAGAGCCAGGTTCCAGAGCGATTCATAGAGAAATGTGGGATGGAAATACTCTGAATCCGCGAAAATCTTTGGTCTGTTCGCGAAGGGAATCAGGAGTTTCCAGGGAAGATCGGTCGGGACTCCGAAGGCTTCTGAGTTGAAGAAGTTGCCCCAGCGGCCAATGGCCTGGCCAAGAATGACCGATGGCACAAGAACGTCGAGAACATCCCAGAAGGCAACCTTTCGCCACCTGCAGAACAGAACCACCGACAACGTTCCTGCGATCAACGCTCCATGGATGGCAATCCCCCCACGCCAGATGGCGAAGGCATCCCACCACGACCCCTGGTAGGTCTTCCACTCAAAGGCCACGTAATACATGCGTGCTCCCACAACGGCGGCCAGCACGAGAATGGGCAGCAGGTCGCTGATTAATGCGCCATCAAGCCCCCGTTGTTTGGCAAGCCAACTGGAGAGATTGAGGCCAATCAGCACAGCCAGGGCAATGAGAAGGCCATACCAGCGCAGAACGAAAGGCCCGAGCTGAAAAAGCTCGGGCCCTGGGGAGGTGAAGACTGCAGGAATCAACACCGAATTCAAACGCCCTCCGCAGCCTGCACTTTTTCAAACTGCTTCTTCTTCAGCACCAGCATGATCTGGGCCAGGGCCACGGCCGCGAAGAAGGCCAGCAGTCCGTAAATGCGCACAGGGTTCTGGAGCACAACCTCGGTGTCGAGTTGTCCAAAGCCGCCCACATTGGGGTCATTGGTGATTGGAGCACCGGCCTCAACGGCATCGCCAACCGACACGATCAGTGCCGGGCCCACAGGAACGGTTTCTGACAGTTCAGTGCCATCAGCTGAGGCAATGGTCACGACGCTGGCGCCGTTCTCGCCCGCTTCAATGGAACGCACGGTTCCAGTGGACGGAGCCGTAAACACGGTGTTGTTGCTCTTTTCACCGGTGGGATACACCTGGCCACGGCCGCGGTTGCCACCCACGTGAATGGAATATTTGCCGAAATGGATGTTGCTATCCGTGGCCGGATCCGGTGACAGCACGGGGAAGACAATTTCCTGGTGTTGGTCGCCGGGGATCGGCCCCACGAGAATCACATTGGGCTGGTCGTCGCTGTACTCAGAGAAGTAAACGCCTTCGGTTTCTTCTTTGATGTCATCCGTCCAGCGATCTTGTGGAGCAAGGGTGAACCCATCGGGCAGCATCACCACAGCGCCAACCTGGAGCGGCACTTCACTCCCGTCGGCACCGATTTCAGGCACAGATGTGTCGTAGGGGATTTTGACGACAGCTTTGAACACGCTGTCGGGCAAGACCGACTGGGGCACTTCAGCTTGCGTCAGTTTCTGCGCAAGGTGACAGTTGGCGCAAACAATTTTCCCTGTGGCTTCCCTGGGAGAGTCGTAATTCTGCTGGGCCCAGAAGGGGTAAGCCCAACTGGTGCTGGGAGCGGTCAGCACTGTGACGCCCACGATCAGGGCAGCGAACAGAGGTGAGAGGAGGCGACGCATCGGTGGCTGGAAACGGAGAGGGGCGTGGAAAGCGAGGGTGATCAAGCCCACCAGGGCTTTTCGCCTGTGCGGAAATCGGTGTCCGTCCATTGGCTCACGAACACGTTGTCGTTTTCGACGCTCACATTGGCCAGGGCGAGCGAAAGGGGTGCAGGACCGCGAACCACCTTGCCCGTGGCGTCGTACTGGCTGCCGTGGCAAGGGCACATGAACTTGTTGGCGCCGCTGTTCCAGGGCACAACGCAGCCGAGGTGGGTGCAGATCGCGTTGATGCCGTAGCTGCCGATGGCATCGTCGCCTTCAACGATCAAATAGGTGGGATCGCCTTTGAGTCCCTGCACGAGGCTGCGGTCGCCGGCTGGGTGAGTACTCAACCAACCACTGGCGGTCACTGCATTGCCAAGCTCGTCCTTAGCGCTGGTGCCGCCGCCGCTGCCTGCAGCGCGGGGGGGGATGAAGTAGTTCACAACCGGGTACAGAGCACCTAGCGCTACTCCCGTGACCGACCCGAAGGTCAGCAGATTCATGAACTGCCTGCGCCCCATTCCGGGCACATCACCTGCTGGCATTTGGGTCATGACGGGATGTCAATCGGCACTGGATGGCGTTCATTATGGGTGCATTAGGCCCTGTCAGTCTTTGCGGCGACTGGGATTTTCACTGATGTTCAAAGACGACTCCGGAATGCCCCAGGTTGCTGCTTCAACACCGGCTGAACCACTCAGTACGGACGAGGTCGTCGCCCTCTTCCGCTCCCGCTGGCAGGCCAGTTACGACATGCAGATCGTCACCCGCCGTCGTCGTTTGTATGTGCAGGTGATGTGGGCTTATCTCGAACAGCAATCCTTTCCGCTCACGGAAGACGCCTATCGCCAGCATCTGGCTGAGGTGCTCGAAGTGGTGAACAGGCTCGGAGAAGCTGGCGCCGTGAGGGATTGGCTGCAAACAACCAAGGATCGTCCCCGGCTCGGTAAAGCTCTCAGCCTGCAGCTGCCGGGGGAGGGTCGCCTGGAGGAGTTTCTGCTTTGAAACGCTGCACAATCGCCACCAGCAACACGCCGATCAGGAAGAGGGCGGTGATCGCTCCTCCAAGAAGAAGCATGGTGATGGGGTCTGTGGAGGGAGTGAGCACCGCTCCGGCCAGGGCGGAGGTCAGCACCACCCACCGCCAGGCCGACAGCATCCGCCGCCAATTCACCAACCCAAGGGCACCAAGCAGCAGCTGAAGCACCGGTAACTGGAAGGCCAGTCCTGTGGACAGCATCAAGAGCAGCACGAAATCGAGATAGCGCTCGATCGACCAGATCGGTTCCACCACGTCGGCTCCGTAGCTCACGAGAAAACGCAGGGCTGCCGGCACGAGGGCCCACCAGGCAAAGGCGAGTCCGGCCAGGAACAACACCGCCGATCCGGCCACGGCTGGGGCGATCAGGCGACGTTCGTTGCGCGTGAGCCCAGGGAGAACGAAGGCCAGTCCCTGATACAGCACGTAAGGGAGCGCCAGGGTGAGTCCGGCATAGCCAGCCACCTTGAACGAAACGAACAGGAATTCCCCTGGAGCCAGTTGAAGAAAACGAATCGAGCCTGCGGGCTCCTCCAGCAGCCGAACCAAAGGCCTCACGACCAGCAGGCAAGCGAAAGCACTCACCGCCACAGCGAGAAGGCTGCGCAGAACCCTCTGCCGCAGCTCCTCAAGATGGTCCACCAGAGGCATCTCAACGTCATTCACCGCATCGCCAGTTGCCGACACCTTGATCGGCGGCGGCGCTGGAAGAACGCTGGATTCGTTGGGGTCGGAAGGCTTCAGATCATGAATCGGCTCAAGCCTCAGGCTAAGAGTTCTCTTCCCTCAAGTTGACGTCTGGCCCGGTCAGGCTCTGCCCAGAGCAGTTCTGCGTTGCGATGGCGCACGGTTCCAGGCATGGCGCCTGGAATGCGCTGCAACGCATCAACGGCCGCCATCACCACCGGCACGGTGCGATTGCCCCGGGCACGACTGAACCACGCCGCCAGATCAGCAGCCTGTTGGATCGCTTCCTCGGAGGCTGGCGCCATTGAGGCTTTCAACACCACATGACTGCCGGGACATTCCTGCGCGTGAAACCAAAGATCGCCACTTCTGGCTTGACGCAGGCTGATCCACTCGTTCTGGCGGTGGTTCCGGCCCACCTGGATTGTCAGTCCATCACTGGTGTGAACCTCGAGGGGCTGAGGTTGACCCGTCGGTGCAACGCTGCGGCGACGTCGCTGCCTTGGTGCCATTAACTCCTCCAGTTCTTGCTGGAGATTCCTCAATTGCAGGCTGCGCTCATCGGGGTCGTCCCAGTCAGCCTGGGTGAGATCCTCCAGAAAGCTCTCACTGCCTTCGATCAGCATCAAACGCTGGTCGTGATGCTTGAGTCGCTCCTCGATCAGAGGAACGGCCCGGCGCAGGCGCCGGGCCTGGTGGTAGAGCTTCTGCGCACGGGTGATCGTGTCGCGATCGGGATCCGGTTGGCAGAGCAGCTGATCCGCTTCCGACTGCAGGGTTGCGGCCCCAACGGTGTCCTTGAGTCGCTGCGTTTGTTCGTCGCGTTGGGCCTGCTCCCGCTCTCGGCATTGTTGGAGTCGCTGTTGCAGGGTGCTGATCTCCCGCGACAGGCGACGCTTGCTCAGATGGTCCTGGTAGTAGCACCCCAGCCTGAGACTGAGCACACCTTGATCCCTTGCATTGACAGGTGCTTCGTTCCAGAGGCGGAAGCCGTTGTCCTCGAGCTGCAGAGAAAACGTTTCTTCGTTGAGATGGCGCAGCCAACAGCCCCAGCGCTCATGGAGCCGTCGCCATTGCGGTTCGGAAATGTCGCTGACCAGTTGTTCCTTCAACAACCTCCCTTGGCTATCGAGCGACCCGGGAAAGCTGGTGAGCTGGTTCGCTAACGCTGGGCTGATGCCCTGGTAAGTCTCCCGTAGGGCTTTGCCGAGGGGAATCGGCAGCAAGGAAAGCCGGCGTTGCCATTGCTCGTAGGGCTCATCAAGGGTTGGTGGCAGTCCCTGCAGCGCTGGAGGCGGTGTGTAGACATCACCGCTGCTGAGCGGGCGAATCCTCGACTGGTGTTGGCGCACCTGACGGCCGATTGCGGTGATGCGTTTCTGTTCATCGAGGAGCAACAGGTTGCTGTGGCGTCCCATCAGTTCAAGAACCAGCGTTCGGATCGGGGAATGTCCTGGGCGGGGCGCCAGATGGAACAGCACAACACGCTCGAAGTCGTGCTGTTCGATTTCCACCAATGCCAGTTGCCTCAGCCCGTGCTGAACCTGCTGGGCCAGAGTGCTGCCTCCGCCATGGCGCCGCGGGGCATTGACCTGCACAAGCCTCGCGGATTCCGCCTGCCAGCTGAGCTCCAGCCACACCATGCCTTGCAGGGTGCGGAAGCCGAGTTGGAGCGTGTGGGCATCGGGTTGCTGCGCCTTTTCGAAACGGCTGGGCACCAGGCGGTCGCGCAGATCTTTCAGCACTGCTTTCAGAGCCGTGAGATCCATCACCTGGAGCGTGCTGGTGGCCATCCGCGCTTGCTGGTCCGGTGAGGTCAGTGTCTTCCTACCCTGCAGCCTGACTGCAGACAAGCGATGGCATCGTCTCAAGCCCCGGCCCGGCTCGCGTTGCTCACCGGACCCAGCGGTGTTGGGAAGGGCACACTCGTCGCCCGCTTGCAGGAGCGCCATCCCCAACTCTGGCTCTCGGTGTCGGCCACCACGCGGGCTCCTCGGGAGGGTGAGCGCGATGGCGTGCACTACTTCTTCAAAACCCGCCAAGATTTCGAAGCTCTCGTTCGCAGCGGTGGGTTGTTGGAGTGGGCTGAATTTGCCAATAATTGTTATGGCACTCCCCGTGGGCCCGTGGAAGAACGGCTGGTCGCGGGAATTCCCGTTCTTCTGGAAATCGAACTGGAAGGGGCTCGCCAGGTGAGAAAGAGTTTCCCTGAAGCGCTGCAGATTTTCCTGGCACCTCCCAGTTTCGACGAGCTCGAACGGCGCATCCGGGGGCGAGCCACTGAATCGGATGATGCCATTCAACGCCGCCTCGACAGAGCGCGCGCTGAACTGGAGGCTCAGTCTGAATTCGATGCTGTTGTTGTGAATGATGATCTCGAGGCAGCCCTTTTAGAACTCGAGGGTTTGATGGGACTAGCGGGATCAATCTGATTCTTTCCACAAAAAAAGAGGGCATTAAGCCCTCTGTGAATCGTGTTGAGATTGTGGATGGTTATGGGTGGAACAGAAGATCGGGGAAGAAGCGATTCCACTCAATCAGAATTCCAGCTGTGAGTGTGAACCAGATGGCTGCAACCACTGGGGCGGTTGTGAGAAATTTCTGCATCGATCCAAAATTGGGTGAAAGGTTGAATTCTTGAAGCTTCAGCGGGGAGACACCGTGATCTTGTCGTCGCTTTCAAGCAACTTGCCACTGGTGAGTTCTCCAAAGGCTGCAATCGGCCATGTGGCTGCGGCGATGCAGGACTTCAGGGCCAGAGGAAGATCGATCTGAATTTCCTTGGTGTACTGCTCCTTGGTTCCGCGGGTGGCTTTCAGGTATTCACGGCCAGCCCAGCCGATGCAGCCTGCGATGTAGAGGAACATCAAGCCAGGCAGCATGAATTCGCCGGCATGATCCCAGCGGCCATCGACGATGAGATGGGGCAGCCCGTCCTCACCGCATACGGCTTGGCTGTACATCTCAAAACGGGCTTTGGCCTGATCAGTGGTGGCTGCGCTGGCACGCTGCTGGAAACGGGCACTTTCAGCGCAAGGGGTCAGGCCTGCCACATCGGCCTTAGCAACTGGTGCAAAGCCAAACACCAGCAGGGCCGAGAGCGCGAGAGCGAAGAGACGACGCATCGGAACGATTCCTGTTAAGCCTGCCCCGAAGCGGCAGGATGTCACAAGCGAACAGTAGTGGAGGGTTTTGGCCTTAATGCCCAAGGTGCTTGCGCTCGAAACAAGTTGTGACGAGTCGGCCGCCGCCGTTGTGCAGCACAGCGCTGGCGGATTGGAGGTTCTGGCTCATCGCATCGCGTCGCAGGTTGAGGAACATGCCCAATGGGGAGGCGTTGTTCCCGAAATTGCCTCCAGGCGCCATGTGGAGGCTTTGCCCCACCTCATCAGCGCGGTGCTCGACGAGGCCGGGCTAGCGGTGGGGGAGATGGATGCCGTGGCCGCAACGGTGACGCCCGGGCTGGTTGGGGCGCTGATGGTGGGTTCGCTGACAGGGCGCACTCTGGCCGCCCTTCATCACAAGCCCTTCCTAGGGGTGCACCACCTCGAGGCGCACCTTGCTTCGGTGCGTTTGGCGTCATCACCGCCCGAGGCTCCCTACGTGGTGCTTCTGGTCAGTGGCGGACATACCGAATTGATCCTTGTGGACAGCGACAGTGGCCTGCAGCGTCTCGGGCGCAGCCATGACGATGCGGCTGGAGAAGCGTTCGACAAAGTGGCCCGTTTGCTCGGGCTGGCCTATCCCGGTGGCCCTGCCATCCAGGCGGCTGCCAAAGCTGGCGATCCCAAGCGTTTCTCCCTTCCCAAAGGTCGGGTGTCCCGTCCGGAGGGTGGGTTTTATCCCTATGACTTCTCGTTCAGCGGTCTCAAGACGGCCATGCTTCGGCAGGTGGAGAGCCTGAAGGCTCAAAGTGATGCGCTGCCCCTCGAGGATCTCGCCGCAAGCTTCGAGCAGATTGTCGTGGATGTGTTGGTGGAGCGCAGCCTGCGCTGCTGTCTTGATCGAGGCCTGTCCACCCTGGTGATGGTGGGCGGGGTGGCGGCGAATGTGAGGTTGCGTGTGCAGATGGAGCAGCAAGGGCGCGAGCGTGGTGTGTCGGTCCACCTGGCACCTCTGGCCTATTGCACCGATAACGCTGCCATGGTGGGTGCCGCGGCATTGGGTCGGCTTCAAGCAGGCTGGGGTTCGAGTTCGATCCGGCTTGGCGTCTCCGCACGCTGGCCATTGGAGGCTGGAGGAGATCTTTACGCCCAAGATCCACAGTTTTAAGAGTTTCGGGAATATCGTTGATGCTCTTGCGGTCTGGTGCGGGTGGTTGATTCCGAGTCCCAACAACAGCAGCAATCGCAACCGGTGGAGGCCGACGAACTCAATGAGTGGCGTCGCGGCTTCACACCTCAAGCAGAAATCTGGAATGGGCGTCTGGCCATGCTGGGCCTCTCCCTCGGCTTACTGACGCTCATTGTTGTTCGAGCGTTCAGTTCGGGTCTGTCTGCAAGCTGAAGGCGGATCAGTCCTCGGCCTCAAGTGCTTCTCCCTCGGATGGCCTGTGCCAATTCGTTCGGTTTGAGGCTGAGGGCAATCGCATCGTTGGCTTCGATGCGTTCGGCCTCCACGAGCGCAAGCAACGACTGATTGCTGGTCACCATCCCATCAAACCCGCTGCGCTCCATGATTTCCTCGACGTCGTCGAGGGCTCCGCGCTGGATGTAGTCCTTGCAGGCCTCGGTGTTGATCAGGATGTCGTGATAAGCGGCGCGCTTGCCATCGTTGGTTCGGATCAACCCCTGAGCAATCACTCCCAAAAGGGATTCCGAGAGCGAGCGGCGAACGCTGTCCTGATCTTCAGGCGGGAAGAGTCCGAGCACGCGTTCGACTGTTTTCACGGCCGAATTGGTGTGAAGGGTACCGAACACAAGGTGGCCCGTTTGGGACGCTTCAAGGGCTGTGCTCAAGGTTTCCCGGTCACGAATCTCACCCACAAGGATCACGTCCGGATCTTCTCTTAACGCCGCTCTGAGTGCGTTGTGAAACTGCAGCGTGTGCAGGCCTACTTCTCGGTGTCTGATCAGCGAGCGCTGGCTCTGATGAACGAACTCCACAGGGTCCTCAATCGTGAGGATATGGCGGGTCTGATGGCGATTGATCCAGTCGATCATTGCCGCCAGGGTTGTGCTTTTCCCTGAGCCAGTGGGTCCGGTCACCAACACCAGTCCCTTCGGACGTGACGCGAGCTCCCGCAGCACGTCGGGAAGGTTCAGATCCTCGAGGGTGAGGATGGTTTGCGGGATCAGCCGGAGAACCATCGCGGGTCCCAGCAGTGAATCGAGGAGGTTGATCCGAACCCTCACAAACGGGAACGCATGGGAGCCGTCGAATTCCTTCGTTTGCTGAAAGAGATCAATGTGCTGCGGCGAGAGAATTTCCCTGAGCCAACCCTGAAACGTGCCTGGGTCCGTGACCGGCCACTCTGTTTGCAGCATCTCGCCGCGGGCGCGAAAGCGTGGGATTTCCCCCACGCCAAGGTGCACGTCGGAGTGCCCCTTGGCATGGGCGATCTGCACGATGTCCTCAAGGCTTGGCGATCCCTGCCCTGGTGCACCAGAGGACTGGGGCTTCGATGCCGGTGGACGCGACGTTGGGCTTCGGGTCGGGGTCGGTCCAGGTTGGGGGGGGAATCCGGGAGGGAAGATCGGTTGAGTCATCGGCTTCCGCCTCGTTCTTGTTTCAGCTTCGCCACTGCTGCTGCCGTGGCAAGTGAGGATCGGCTGGGAGCTCGCTAAATCGCGCTTAGGATCCCGCCACCGAACCTGCATTTATGGCGGCCAAGCCTCGTGTCACCATCGTGCTCGGCACCCGGCCGGAAGCGATCAAACTGGCTCCGGTGATCCAGGAATTTCGAGCTTGCTCGGCACTGGAGACCCGCGTCGTGCTCACTGGGCAGCACCGGGAGATGGTGACCCAGGTGATGGATCTGTTCCAGCTCAGCGCCGATCAGGATCTCGACCTGATGGCACCCCGTCAGACGCTGACCCATGTCACCTGTGCGGCCTTGCAGGGACTCCGCGACGATTTTCAAGCCTTCCCGCCGCAACTGGTGCTCGTGCAGGGAGATACCACCACGGCTTTCGCAGCGGCGCTTGCTGCGTTTTACGAGCAGATCCCCGTTGGGCACGTGGAGGCAGGCCTGCGCACGGACAACCTCCTCGATCCCTTCCCGGAAGAGGCCAATCGCAGGCTCATTTCTCAGGTGGCCCAGCTCCATTTCGCTCCGACACAGCGCTCCCAGGCCAATCTCGAGGCTTCCGGTGTGGTTGGTCGCGCCATGGTCACGGGCAATACGGTGATTGATGCACTGCTGCGCATGGCTGAGCGCGCCCCTGCGCTCACCGACCTGCCCATCGACTGGGCCAACCAGCGCGTCATTCTGGCCACCGTGCACCGACGCGAGAACTGGGGGGATCGCCTGCGCAACATTGCTGTAGGCATGTTGGCGGTGCTGGAGTCCCACCCCGACACCACATTGTTGTTGCCCCTGCACCGGAATCCCACCGTGCGCGAGCCCCTGCAGGAGCTGTTGGGGCACCATCCGCGCGTCGTCCTCACCGAACCGCTCGACTACGACCGCTTGGTGGCGGCGATGAAAGGGTGCACCCTGTTGCTGACCGATTCCGGTGGCCTGCAAGAGGAGGCTCCCGCTCTCGGTAAACCTGTTCTTGTGCTCAGGCGCACAACCGAGCGTCCGGAGGCTGTGGATGCCGGCACTGCGAGGCTGGTGGGTACGGACAGCGCATCGATCGCTCAGGAAACAGCCCGTCTCCTTGATGACCCCGCCGCTTACGACCAGATGGCCCGTGCAGTCAATCCCTTCGGGGATGGTCTCGCCAGCGGACGCATCCTCCAAGCCGCCCTCGAGCTGTTGGTCCGCTGACGCCTGCTTCAGCAGTTGCGGCCGTTACCGCTGGCTGCTGCACCGTGCTCTGGTGGAGCCTTTGCCAACGGAAGACCCGCGAACGCTGATCTTTGTGGGGTTGAACCCGTCCCGCGCCGGTGCCCATCGGGACGATCCAACGCTGCGACGGCTCATGGCGTTTGGAACTCGTTGGCGGTATCACCGGCTTGTGGTGGTCAATTTGTTCGCGCGGATCTCTCCTTCACCAGGCGCATTGCAGCGCTGCAGCGACCCGGTCGGCGACAGAACCGATGCTGTTCTGCAGCATTGGATGGAGGATTGGGCAGACCATCCCTCTTGGGATCTCTGGCTGGGCTGGGGGACCCGAGGCGCTCTGTTTCAGCGGGATCAGGCGATGCTGGCCAAGCTTGAACCTGCGCTTCAGAGCCGAAGGGCCGGGGCTGGGCCTCTCACTCTGGGGTCCACGCGCAGCGGACAGCCGCGCCATCCCCTCTATGTTCCAGGAGACCGAGTTCCAACTCTCTGGGCCTGTACGGTTCGCTGATGCCACGTCAACCACGCCGCTATCGCATTTCTCTCCATCTGTCCGGTGGTCAGACTGAAGTGGTGAATTTCCCCACGCTCGAGACCTTTCAGGAGTGGTATCAAGGCCTTGTGAACGGCGGCCAGGCTCAGGCGTTCGTGAATGTTCCCTTGGGTGAGCTCGAAGGGGAATATCTGGTCATCCGCCCCGAGGCGGTGATCGGACTGCGCGTGGAACCGCAATACGCCTCCATCGATGACGCCTGAGCGGCTGGGATTGCTCTGGGGCATCACGGTGTTCGCCGGTGCCGGGGCCAGGTTGTTGGCTGCCCTCTCCGGGCTTCCGGGGGTTGTTTTGCTGCTTCTCTCCGGTCTGTTGATCGGACGCTCCGGGCTGGGACTGGTCGAACCGCTGGACCTTGGGTTGGGGCTTGAGACCACCGTGGGCCTCCTGGTCAGTCTGGTGCTGTTCGACGGCGGTCTGAACCTGCGTCTCCCTGGGGACACGATCAAAGCGACCGTGTTGCGGATTTCTCTGCTGCGCCTGCTGTTGTCGCTCGGAGCGGGGGTGCTGGCTGCGCACTGGTTGGCAGGACTGGGATGGTCGGTGGCTGCCGTTTACAGCGCCATCGTGTTGGGCACTGGGCCGACTGTGGTCACGCCGATCGTTCAGCAGATCCGTCTGGCCTCGCCCTTGGGGGATGTGCTGGAAGCGGAAGGCCTGGTGTTGGAGCCAGTGGGCGCGGTGCTGGCCCTGCTGTTGCTTGAACTCTTGCTGGGGGATCTCCATGGCTGGCGCGAGTTGGCGATCGGGCTGATGTCGCGCCTTGGAGGCGGCGTGCTGATTGGCTTGGCTGTGGGCTGGTTGCTGTCGGAGGTGCTGCGGCGATTGCCCTCGGAGCATTCCGTTGGGCTGAGGCTGCAACTCACCCTGGGAGTGCTGTTTTTGATGTTTTCGATTGCGGAATGGCTGCTCCCGGAGTCCGGACTGCCGGCTTCGGTGGCCGCCGGTGTGGTGGTGGGGCGTCGCCCCTCCACCCAGGCAGGTCAGCTGG
This sequence comes from Synechococcus sp. WH 7803, assembly GCA_000063505.1. Taxonomy (GTDB): domain Bacteria; phylum Cyanobacteriota; class Cyanobacteriia; order PCC-6307; family Cyanobiaceae; genus Synechococcus_C. The sequence goes on along the minus strand of CT971583.1, from coordinate 1,685,217 downwards.
ATGAGTTGATCAGGGAATTGGCCCGGCTTGCGATCACCATGCTGTTCCCGCTTCTGGCCGCTGATGTGTCCTGGGCGGAGCTCAGTCCTCTCGGATGGGGTGGGGTGAGCTGTGTGCTGGTGCTGATGGTTGTGGTGCGCCCAGCGGCTGTCAGTGTGGCCACCGTCGGTCTTCCTCTTGATTGGCGGCAACGGCTCTTCTTGGGATGGCTCGCGCCGCGGGGAATCGTGACCGCGGCTGTGGCCTCGCTGTTTGCCATCAGGCTTGAGCAAGCCGGGGTGCTCGGAGCAGGACGCCTGCAAGGCCTGGTGTTTCTCACAATTCTGATGACCGTTGGCCTTCAGGGCCTCACGGCTCAGCCCCTTGCCAAAGTTCTTGGTCTGATTGATCAGAGCTCCGAGGCCAGCGACGGGGCGCCGTTGCCGGCGGAACCTTCAGAGGCAGCGCCTTAAGCGGGGCAGATCCTGACCAATCTGGGCCAGAAGAGACCAAGTGGTGAGCAGGTCGGGGCCCTGCAGTCGACCCAAGAGAGCTGCCCTGAGGCTCTTCATCAAGATCCCTTTCTTCACACCAGCTGTCGCAGCAGCACTTTTCAGCATCTCCTGAGCTTGGTCGATGCTTTCGCCAGACCAGGGAGCCTCCTCCAGGGTGCTCAGAAGAGCCTGCAGACAGGCTTTGGCACCCTCCTGATCAAGCTGTTTGAGGGCATCGTCCTCCAGAGCAGGCTCCATGAAAAACGGTTTGGCCTGATCCACTCCATCGTTCAGCAGGGTCAGCGAGGGGCCGAGCAGCTCCACCAAAGACAGCGACCAACCAGTGGTGTCGGGGAGCGTCCAACCCTGATCGGCCCAGAGCGGTGCCAGGGCGTTCAGAAGGTTCGCGGGCTCCCAGCTGTGGAGAACCTGGGCATTCAGCCAATTCAACTTGTCCCAATCGAATTTTGCGCCGGCTTTGTTGACGCGATCGAAATCGAAGACCTTGGCCGCTGCTTCGAGCGTGAAAATCTCATTCATGCCCTCAGGAACCGACCAGCCCAGCAGGGTCATGTAGTTCGCGAGCGCTTCCGGCGTGTAGCCCATCGCTCGAAAATCATTGATGGAGGTGACTCCATCCCGTTTCGACAGCTTGCGTCCTTCGGGGTTGAGGATCAGAGGGGCATGGGCGAATGTCGGAACCGGTAAGGACAACGCCTCGTAGAGGAGCAGCTGTTTCGCTGTGTTGGCGATGTGGTCTTCGCCTCGGATCACGTGGCTGATGGCCATCGCGGCGTCGTCGATCACCACCACCAGGTTGTAGAGCGGATCACCGATTTGATCGGCGGGAGCCCGTCTGGCCACAACCATGTCCCCACCGAGGTCGGCTCCACGCCAAAGCATCGGCCCACGCACGAGGTCGTTCCAGCGAATCTCGCGATGCTCATCGATGCGGAAACGGATCACGGCGTCCCGACCCTCAGCCTGGAAGGCCGCTTCTTGCTCGGGCGTGAGGTCGCGATGGCGATTGTCGTAACGGGGAGCTTGATTGGCCGCTTTCTGCTGCGTCCGCATGGCATCCAGCTCCTCTTCGCTGGCGTAGCAGCGGTAGGCCAGACCCTTCTCCAGAAGAGTTTGAATCGCACTGCGATGGCGTTCGGTTTGTTCGCTCTGGATCACTGGGTCGCCGTCCCAGTCCAGACCAAGCCACTGGAGGCCCTCAAGGATGTTTTGGGTGAATTCCGGCTTGGATCGCTCCTTGTCGGTGTCCTCAATGCGTAGCAGAAAGGAACCGTTCTGGTTTCGCGCAAACAGCCAGTTGAACACAGCAGTACGTGCCGTGCCGATGTGAAGGGTTCCCGTAGGGCTCGGAGCCAGACGAACGCGAACCATGCGAGGTCATTGGTGATGAAACGGGACCGACGGGATTCGAACCCGCAACTTCCGCCGTGACAGGGCGGTGCTCTAACCGGTTGAACTACGGTCCCAGGCTGCCGGCGGACATCTCATTCCGGACGACTGACCTGTGTCGCCTGCGCGACCAAGTCAGTATCAACCTTTGCCCTGCCCTCCGTCAACACTCGAACAAGAAACGCTCCCTTGCGGCTGATTGAGGACGGCGACCCATAAAAAAACCCCGCCGGGGGCGGGGTTTTAAAGAACTCAGATGGTTCTCAATTAAGGACGGAAGCCGGCTGGCTCGTTTAAACGAACTTGATTGCCGCGAGCGGTGAATTCGCGACCTTGATCGCTTTGAACAACGACACGACCACCAGATTTGACACGAATCACCCGTGCGCGAACCCAGCCGAGGGCGGCTGATTCGAGCACCTTGACCACATCACCAGGTTGAAGATCCAACTCCATGCTCGAACTCAGGAAACTGCAGTAGGGGCCATCGGACGCGCCGTGGAGGACTCGAACCCCCGACATCAGGTTTTGGAGACCTGCGTTCTACCAACTGAACTAACGGCGCAAGGCGATGAACCCCTCGACCATCGCCGAAACGATGGCATTTGGATTGAACGAGGCCGAAACCTCAGCGATCGAAGCGCTGCTTCACGCGGGTGGCCTTGCCCACCCGTTCCCGCAGATAGAAAAGCTTCGCCCTTCTCACTTTACCGCGACGCTCAACCTTAATGGAGGCGACTTGCGGACTATGCAGCATGAAGACTCGTTCAACGCCGATTCCCTGGAAGATCCGGCGCACGGTGATGGTTTGATTCAGGCCGCCATGGCGCTTGGCGATCACCACTCCCTCGTAGGGCTGGACACGCTCTTTATTGCCTTCGCTGATGCGCACGCCAACGCGAACGGTGTCGCCAACGTAGATCTCAGGGAGATCAGTTTTCAGTTGGGCTGTTTCAAATTCCCGGATGAGCTCCGCCGGCTTCAGGCGAACGCTGCTCACCGTGGGGGTTGACGCTTTCGTCTCATCTGCAACCGCAGTATCAGCACCACTGGTCTCCACAGCGCCATCCGTCGTCGCTGTTGCGCTCTCCTTTGCAGAAGTGTCGTTTGGATCCGCTGCCATCCAGCTCCGGGGAATCACGCCAAACAACCAGCTTACCCTGCCGACTCACCCTCCTTCACCCGCTTTTTTAAAGCTGCGCTCCAGCTCTGCAGGAGCAAAGCCCCACCGGTGATCAACATCCAAAGCACCCCGAGCGCATTGAGAAGAACCACGACGGGTTCGAGTTCAGGCCCCAGCCACTCGCCCTCGTGGAGGCTCATCAGCCAGTGGGCCTGATCACGACTTAAACCTCCCCAATCCCGCGCCAATCGATACGTCAAACCACTGATCACGGAGGTCAGCAGCGGAAGCAAAACGAAGGGGGCAATCCACCGATGCCAGCGCCTGATCTGCGCTATCCAACGCATCACCGTCATTCCCTTTGCACGATTGATAGCGTGACAGCAAGACGTCGGGATTGGCCCGAAGGAACGACCGATGAACTTGTTCGCAGATCTTCTCGCATCAGCCCAAGGCAGCACTGTTACCGCGACAGGCCCACGCATTCAGCAGCGACGTGGGGTGGAGATCAAGTCGGCACGCGAACTCAAGATCATGGCGAAAGCCAGTCGCATCGTGGCCACGGTGCTCAGGGAAATCATGGATCTGGTGGAGCCAGGCCAGACCACAGGTGATCTTGATGCCCATGCCGAGCGAAGGATTCGTGAAATGGGAGCCACCCCAAGCTTCAAGGGGTATCACGGTTTTCCAGCCAGCATCTGCGCCAGCATTAACAACGAGGTTGTGCATGGCATTCCCAGCAGCAAGCGGGTGATTAAGGCAGGAGACCTCCTCAAGGTCGACACGGGCGCCTTCTTTGAGGGCTATCACGGCGATAGCTGCGTCACGATCTGTGTGGGCGATGTGGGTGAAGAAGCGGCCACCCTCAGTCGGGTCGCTCAGGAATCACTTTTGGCTGGACTGGCTCAGATTCGTGCGGGTAACACCCTGCTCGATATCGCTGGTGCGGTCGAAGATCGCGTGCGTGAAGGTGGTTTCAGTGTGGTGGAGGACTACACGGGCCACGGCGTCGGCCGCAATCTTCATGAGGAGCCGTCTGTGTTCAATTTCCGCACCGATGCGCTGCCCAATGTGACGCTCCGCCCGGGCATGACCCTCGCTGTGGAACCGATCCTCAATGCCGGGAGCAAGGATTGCCGCACCCTGAAGGATCGCTGGACCGTGGTGACGCGAGATGGCTCGATGTCGGCGCAGTGGGAGCACACCATCGTGGTGACATCGGATGGTTGTGAAATTCTTACGGACCGGGGCGATTGAGCCTGAAGCTTCGGTTGTACAGCCAACGACCAAGCTCTGTTAACGGCATCAGTACAAAGGTGATCGGATTCGGTGTGACCACGATCAGCGGCAGCCCGAGGTTCGCTTGAAGGACAACCTGCTGGGCGACAAAGGCTGCAGACATCACACCGATCGGATTCAGGCTCGAGCGAAAAGGCCCGAGCACCAATTTGCGCAGGCGAGGCAGACCGGCACGTTGGCGTTCGGGAACGTTCCAGCGCAAGCTGACCAATTGGCCGATCAATCGTTTGCTCAGTTCGTAGCCGGGGCTGAGAGCCGGTTGGATTTCAGCTTCTGAGGTGTTGACCCACAGTTCTCTCGGTCGCTGGGGGGTTTCGACGCAAATCTGCTCGAAACGTTGGATCAGACGCCACTGGCTCAGGGCATTGATCTCCAACGCCTTGGTCAAGGTTTCAGGCGTTTGATCACCCCCAGGGTTCACGCCATGGTTGAGCACCAGCACATCCAGATCTCTCAGCGTTGGATCGAGGGTCTCTTCCTTCCCACTGCACCAGCACACCCAATCCTGGGCCGACCGCAGGGGCGAAGGTGTCTCAACTCTGGCGCGGTGACTGATGCCAACCACCCAGGCGCCGCGAGCCCTCAACTGCTCGGTGAGCGCTCGCCCCAGTTCACCGTTTGCGCCGGTGATTCCCACCCGTTTTCCTTGCCATCCCTTGGCACCCACACCGATCTGAGCAGAGGTGTTGTTGGTCTGTGCCATCGCGATGAACTGGGGCATGCTTAAGGCACACCGACGGTATGACGTTGTCCGGCCTGTCCTGGGAGGCTCAGTTGGCGCTCTTCGCTCCCTACTGCGGGGGGCGTGAGCTGGAGCCATCCCTCCGGGAGGCGCTGGCCATGCTGCCGTCAGGGGAGTATGCCGGTGAACGACTGCTTGTCGATGCCCCCGCACATCGTTTTGTTCTGCGCTGGGATCGCGTGCAGGCTCCGCTCGAACCCTGTCGCTGTGTGCTGCTGTTTGCGGACCGTCCCGACGTGGATTACCGCTTCGAATGCCCCGCGCATCAGTTGCTGAGCTGGTTGATGGAGGGGCCGGTGCAGGGCCAAGAACGCGATCTCCCTGACGGGTTTTGGCAATGGCTGCTGCTCAGCAGGTTTGTTGACGACAGACCCCTCTAAATTGCAGAACAACCACCAATTTCCGCATGGGCTCCACGCTGCTGATCGGATCCTGCGAACCCTTCAGTGGCAAATCAGCCCTCGTCTTAGGGCTGGCCCGTCATCTGCTCTCGTCGGGGCAACGGGTTCGGTTCGGGAAGCCCCTGGCCACCAGTTTCGATTGGTTGCCTGAACAGGGTGTCCTGCCGGATCCTCTGATCGATGACGATGTGCGTTTTGTTGGTGAGACCCTTGGTCTTGATGATCAGGAGTTGATTCCATCGCTGCATCTCCTGTCGCCATCCAGTGCCGAAAGCCGTTTGGCGGGAGGGCTCCTATCCGCGGGTGATGGTCTGGATCATCTGCGCAAGCACCTTCTCAAATTCGACGGTGGGGTGACCCTCCTCGAGGCTGCCGGCAACCTCCACGAAGGCTTGCTTTACGGCTTGAGTTTGGTGCAGCTGGCGAATGATCTGGATGCTCCCGTGGTGCTAGTGCATCTCTGGCAGGACAGCTGCAGTGTGGATGCTCTGCTTGCAGCCAAGGCGCAACTGGGGGAGCGCTTGCGTGGTGTTGTGCTGAATGCAGTCACTCCTGATGACGTTGAACTGCTCGAGCGAGAAGTGGTTCCAGCCTTACAAAGGCTGGGACTCACTGTGTTTGGGGTGATGCCCCGCTCCCCCCTGTTGCGCAGCGTCACGGTGGGTGAGCTTGTGCGTCGACTGGACGCGCGGGTGATCTGCTGCCCAGAAAAGTTGGATCTTCTGGTGGAAACCTTGAGTATCGGTGCCATGAATGTGAACTCAGCGATGGAGTTCTTCAGGCGTCGCCGCAATATGGCCGTGGTTACTGGTGCTGACCGCACCGACATTCAGCTGGCTGCCCTGGAGGCCTCCACCCAGTGCCTGATCCTCACGGGCGCCGGCGAACCGCTCCCGCAATTGATCAACCGGGCCGACGAGCTGGAAGTTCCGTTGCTGAAGGTGGATCACGACACCCTGGCCACGGTGGAAGTGATCGAGCAGGCGTTTGGCCATGTGCGCCTGCACGAGGCGGTGAAAGCCACCTACGCCTTTCGCCTGGTCGAAGAGCATTGCCGTTTGAATGAGCTCATCCAGGCCGTTGGTCTTGCTTAATCGCTGCTAGTTTCAAGACACGCACGCGCGTCGTCATTGAGCCGATCACTCGATCTTCCTGCACTGGACAAGGTCGACACCCTTGCTCAGGAACTGGCCTTGCTGCAGGACAAGGGCCAGCGGCGCATTGCCATCCTTGGAAGCCGCCATGTCCCTGTGGTGGCCATTCACCTCATTGAATTGATTGCGCGCTCTTTGGCCCAAGAGGGACATTCCTTGGTGACCTCCGGAGCCCAGGGCGTGAATGCTGCCGTGATCAGGGGTGTGTTGGCTGTTGATGCCTCGAAGCTCACCGTGCTGCTTCCCCAAAGCCTGAGCCGCCAAGGACCTGAGATCCAGGATCAGCTCGAACAAGTGCTCCACCTCATCGAAAAGCCAGAGCACGACGATCTTCCGTTGCCAATGGCCAGCAGTCTCTGCAATCAGGACATCATCAGCCGCTGCGATCAGTTGATCTGTCTGGCCTTTCACGACAGCGAAACCTTGCTGGCAAGTTGCCGCAATGCTGAAGACATGGGCAAAGTGGTGAGCTTGCTGTACTTCGACTGAAGGTCAGCGCAGCGCCTTGATCGGCAGAACTTGAAGGTGGGTTCCGTCCCTTCCCATGACCAGAACCTGATCTCCGGCCGCTATGGCGTGCTCCAGGTCAAGCGAACTCGCGGCCCAGCTCTGGCCATGCCATCGCACCCGGCCTTCCCCACCAGGACTGATCGTGCCGAGGACCTCCGCGGTGTCTTCCTTCAGCAGGCGGCGAGCGGATGATGGCGAGCGCCTCGCTGACCAGCGGCTGATCCAGATGGTCCCCGCCACGGTGATCACCATGAAAAGGCTGATCTGAAGCCAGAGCGGCAGCGGGAGCAGAGCTGTCAGAACCGAAAGGCTCAGTCCTCCCAGCACGGCAACCATCAGCCCATCAAAGCCTGGTTGTGAGAGTTCGATCGCCAGCAGAAGCCCTGCCAGCAATAACCAACCCAGGGGGCCGACCAGAGGAGGCATCGCAGAGAACTGACTTCTCTCACTCTGGTCTCTATCGTCTGGGAAAACAAAAAAGTTCATGGAAGCTCTGGTTGGTTTGCCCGCTCTCGTTTTGTTGGCGCTCCTCGGCTCCGGCAGCGTCAAAGTGACCAGCGGCGGGCGATCCAGGTTGGTGGAGCGCCTCGGGAAATATGACCGTGAGCTCCAGCCCGGGCTGTCGATTGTGCTTCCTGTGGTGGAGAAAGTTGTGAGTCACGAATCCCTGAAGGAACGGGTGCTCGACATTCCTCCCCAGCTCTGCATCACGCGAGACAACGTCTCCATCGAGGTGGACGCTGTGGTGTATTGGCAGCTTCTGGAACACTCCCAGGCCTATTACGCCGTTGACAATCTCCAGGCGGCCATGGTGAATCTTGTGCTGACCCAGATCCGTGCGGAAATGGGCAAACTCGATCTCGATCAGACCTTCACCACGCGCAGTGAGGTGAATGAATTACTTCTCAGGGAACTGGATGAAGCCACCGATCCATGGGGCGTGAAAGTAACCCGGGTGGAGATGCGCGACATCAATCCCTCCCCTGGGGTGAAGCAGGCGATGGAGGCACAGATGACGGCAGAACGGGAAAAACGGGCAGCGATTCTGCGATCGGAGGGAGAAAAGGAAGCGCAGCTCAACGAAGCGCGGGGACGGGCTGAGGCCCTTGTGCTCGATGCGCGAGCCCAGAAGGAGGCTCTCTTGCTTGAAGCAGAAGCCCAGGCCAAGCAGCAGAGCGTGCTGGCGGAAGCGAAATCCCAGGCCGCTCTTGTTGTGGCCAAAGCCCTTTCAGAGAGTCCGCAAACAGAGGAAGCGATCCGTTTGATGCTTGCTGAGAACTGGATGGAGATGGGTCAGCGGATGGCTGACTCTCCCGCTGGCAGCGTGTTGATGGTCGATCCCCAGTCCCCAGCATCGTTGCTGGCGGCCTTGAAGCAATTTCAACAGGGAGATCGTTAAGCCGCTGCGATCAGGGCCCGCAGGCCCTCCAGATACAGAATTCCGGTGCAAGAAAGGGCCCCGGCCCAGCAGAGACCTCTCAAAGGCGGCACGTTGGCGATGTAAGCCGGCAGATACACCAGCCTGAGCACGGGTTGAAGCAGGGCCGCTGGCAGCGCAAGACCGCTCAGGGGCCCCATTTGCAGCACAGCAATCAGGGCCAGTAGTGCGGCGGGGGCGTGCAGGGTGAAGGCTTCGAAGCTGTTCTGATGCGCCCAGCTGGCCCGCTGTCCCCACGCGGGAAGGCGCTCGAACATCGCGCGGGGTGCCTTCATGTCACTCATGGTGAAATTGGCTTGGGAGCGAGCCGCGCCGAGGGGCACGATGCTGGCGATCACCACGCCGCCCGACAGCACCAGCGACCATGCATAGGGGGCGGCGGGTGTTTGGGTTAGTAGATCCATCAAGTTCACAATGAACAGCGCGATGGCTATGACGATAGGAATCGCTCGAATCGTCATGCGCCGTGCCCTGCTCCTTCCAGGTGTTGTCGCGTTGGGCGTTGTTGCCACAGCGATGCCTGCCGTCGCTGACGTCACTGTCTTTCGTCTCACCGGAGAGCAAGGCAATGGCTTGTTGCCTGGCAACGGAGAGTCCGGCAAGGGCTTTGCAGACAAAAAGGATTCATCGGCAACCGGTGGGCTGATTGATCCCAAAAGTCTTTATTACGACGCCAAGACCCGTACGCTGCACTTCGATTTCGCGTTTCAGGATCTTTCCAGTGGCGGTCTGTTTCTCCCCGCTGTGCATGGGGGGATTCACATCCATGGCCCCACACCCCAAGGCAAGCCTGGCGCCAATGTGGGCGTGCTTTACAAGCTCAACACAACAGACCAGTTTCAACCCACCCTCAAACTCAGCCGCGGTCCCTTGCCTGAAGGGGTTCGCGCTGGTCGCCTCACAGGATCCGTGCAGATCGAGTCCAAGGATCTCAAGGCTTTGTTGGGATCCCAGACCTATATCAATATCCACTCCAAGAAATATCCCAATGGAGAAATCAGAGGAACGTTGGTGCCCCAGCGCTAGGGTGGTCGCAGTGAAGATCTGAACGATGGCAACGTATTCCTTCGACGTCGTCTCTGATTTTGATCGTCAAGAGTTGGTCAACACTCTCGACCAGGTGCGACGGGATGTTGGCCAGCGTTACGACCTGAAAGATTCCAATACTGAGATTGAGCTGGAGGAGGCAGCGGTCGTGATTACAACTGCCAGTGATATGACGTTGCAGGCTGTTGAAGATGTTCTTCGCGCGAAGGCAACCAAGCGCAATCTGTCGTTGAAAATTTTTGATTTTCAAACGCCTGAGGCTGTAGGAGGTAACCGCGTGAAGCAGGTGGTGCAGTTGAAAAAAGGTCTTAGTCAGGAGCTGGCGAAGAAAATGAGCAAGATCGTGCGTGATGAACTGAAAAAGGTCACCGTTGCGATCCAGGGCGAGAGCCTCCGGGTGACCGGCAAGAGTAAGGATGATCTTCAGCAGGTGATTCAGTTATTGCGGTCTAAGGAGGATGAGCTGGATGTGCCTCTTCAGTTTGAGAACTATCGCTGACTTAGAGATTCAGATTCAACTGAACGCCTCCGGCCCAAATGCCTTGAACCTGGCCTTCACCGCCGGGATTGATGATCCACTGCATGACCGGTTGCAATTGCACTGTTTCAGACACATGGATTGAATAATTGAGTTCAATCACGCCTTCATAGGTCGCGCCTGGGGACAGGGTCGGGCTGAAACTCGTGCGGCTGACCCCAAGAGCGAGAACATCGAGTGGACGGTTGGGCAGAACCCCTTGAGACAGCCAACCCCCTCCCAGAAAGGTTGGAAACGGGTTGTTGTCGGGATCGAGGCTGAGGCTTCCCGCAGCCCAGAGTCGGTTGTCCATTCCCAGGGGAACGTCCAAGGGCCAGGTGAGTGAGCCGTAAATCCCACGATTCAGGCCTGACCCCATCCCTGGCGTCTGCGCCGATGGAAGCTTGGTGGAAGCGAGATAGCTTCCGAGTTGTGCCTCCGGTGCAGGCAGCATGCGCTCCACGGTGACGTGACTGTTGTTGAGGCGAATCGGTTCAAGAAGATCCTGGCGTGACCTCAGTGGATTGATGCTCCACTGCAGCGCCTGGACGCCTCCTTGCACCTGCGGCTGCTCAGGGTTCACGCCCAGGCTGGCAGCGATCGATGTTTCCGGATCGAGATGGAAATATCCATAGGCCAGGGAGCCCATCGTTTCTGAGTGGGCCGCCACTTTCACCCCAGGAGTGACGAAGGGATTGATCGGTAGACCCACCACCAGCAGGTTGAGGGTGTTGTTGAGCGTTGAGTTGATATAGGAATTCATCGCCGGTGTGACCAGAAAGTCTGGATCCATCGACAGCAAACCTGCCGATGCGCTCCACCAGCTTTCGCCGCGATTGCGCTCCACACTGGCGGCCGTGATCCAGGTTCCGACCGGGTTCACCAAGGTTTGCAGCGGGAATGCTGAGCCGAGCTCCGTGTTGAGGTTGGGGTTTCCTGCCTGATTGGTGAGTTCAAGATTCACCTGCCAGTGATCGAGCTCCTTCCAGTTTTTTTCTGGCTTGTTCAGGCCGCTGCCCAGGCTCAGTCCCACCACCGTGTTCTGAAACCAGCTGCTCGCCGATGGATTGAGGCCTCCTTGGATGCCTCCCATCGGTTCAGAGGTGAACTGAATGCTGAAGTCAACCCAATCTGGGAGCCCAAGTAACGGTTGCAGGAGGCCCGCTTCAACAGGTGCACCGAGCACCCCCAACACAATGGAAGTGCTGATGCCCTTGATCGCAGACCTCACCGGATTCAGGCGATTTCAGCGAAGGATTCGCGGAACGCCTGAAGCGTGGCTTCGATATCGCCATCGGAATGCGCCAGGGAGGTGAACCCTGCTTCGAACGCTGAAGGCGCCAGATAGACACCCCGCTGCAACATCGCTCGATGCAGCTTCCCGAAGCGCTCGGCGTCGGTGGCTTTTGCTTCTTCGAAATTGCGAACCGGACCCTCACAAAGGAAGAAACCGAACATGGCGCTGACGCTGCCACCGGTGATCGGCAGGCCGGCGGCTGACGCAGCTTCCTTGATCCCCGCGATCAGTTTCTCTGTGGTGGCCGTCAGCTTCTCGTACGTGCCTGGCTGACGGAGTAGTTCCAGCGTCTTGATGCCGGCAGTCATCGCCAGGGGGTTGCCGCTGAGGGTGCCCGCCTGATACATCGGGCCAGCAGGGGCCACCATCTCCATGATGTCGCGGCGTCCGCCGTAGGCACCCACCGGCAGTCCGCCACCGATCACCTTGCCCATGGTGGTGAGGTCGGGAGTGACACCAAAGTGCGCCTGGGCTCCTCCGTAACTGATCCGGAAACCGGTCATCACCTCGTCGAAGACCAGCAGCGCTCCATGCTCCTTCGTGAGTTCACGCAGGCCCTCGAGAAAACCGGGTTCGGGCTGGATGAATCCGGCGTTGCCCACGATGGGCTCGAGGATCACACCCGAGATGGCGTCTGGATTTTCAGCGAAGAGTTGCTTGACCGCTTCCAGGTCGTTGTAGGGGGCGGTGAGGGTGTTGGCTGTGGTGCTCCGAGGAACCCCGGGAGAGTCGGGGAGACCAAGGGTGGCCACTCCAGATCCAGCCTTCACGAGGAACATGTCGGCGTGGCCGTGGTAGCAGCCCTCGAATTTGATCACCTTGTCGCGGCCGGTAAAGGCCCGCATCAGGCGCAGCACGGCCATGCAGGCCTCGGTGCCGCTGTTCACGAAACGCACCATCTCCACGCTGGGAACAGCGTCGATCACCATCTCCGCCAGGGTGTTTTCCAGGGCGCAGGGAGCGCCGAAGCTCGTGCCTTTCTCAATGGCTTCCTGGAGAGCGCTGATCACCTCGGGGTGGGCATGGCCGCAGATCGCAGGCCCCCAACTGCCGATGTAATCGATGTATTTGTTTCCATCCACGTCCCATGCGTAGGGACCTTTGACCCGGTCGAAAACGAGGGGTTGGCCTCCCACCGAGCGGAATGCCCTCACCGGAGAGCTCACGCCACCGGGCATCAGCGCCTGCGCGGCACTGAACAACTCCTGGGAGCGGGTGGTGTTGAGGGTGGGTGCAGTCACTGGAGCGGTAGCCAATGGGCCTATGCAAACCGTGCAACATCCTGACCCAGGAACGGCCCAAATCGCTGGAACTGTGTCAGAAGGCTGGATTTGACATGTTTGCTTATTAGGTTGTTGACGTCTTGCAAACCGGGAGTGATTCACGACTGGGCCGCGCTTGAGCGAGATCTGAAGCGGTTTTTGGAGCCCAAGGCTGTGGTCTCCCGCCGAGAAGAACTGCTCGTTTACGACTGCGACGGGCTCACCATGGATCGCCACGCGCCGCCCCTGGCGGTGCTTCCGAAAAGCACAGACGAGGTGGCGGCCATCGTTGCGGCCTGTCATCGCCATGCCATCCCCTTCGTGGCCAGGGGCAGTGGAACCGGGCTGTCTGGAGGCGCTCTGGTGGAAGAGGAGGCGCTCCTGATTGTGACCAGCCGGATGCGCAGGATCCTCGCTGTGGACCTCAGCAACCAAACGATCACCGTGGAACCCGGTGTGATCAACAGCTGGGTGACCCGTGCTGTGGCCGGTGATGGCTTCTATTACGCGCCCGATCCCTCCAGTCAGGTGGTTTGCAGCATCGGTGGGAACGTTGCCGAGAATTCCGGCGGCGTGCACTGCCTCAAATACGGAGTCACGAGCAATCACGTGCTGTCGATGCGGGTGGTGTTGCCTGATGGTCAGGTCACGGAGCTCGGTGGAGCGCTTTCAGAGACCTGTGCCATCGACTTGCGCGGGGCGTTCATCGGCAGCGAAGGCACGCTGGGAATCGCCACGGAGATCACCCTGCGCCTGTTGCCAGCGCCCCAGGAGGTGGCTGTGCTTCTGGCCGACTTCCCTTCCATGGAGTCCGCCGGTGAGGCCGTACGGCGCATCACGGCCGCCGGAGTGCTGCCCGCTGGTTTGGAGATCATGGACCACACCTGCATCGCAGCGGTCAATGCCGCCTTCGCGGAGGAGGAATATCCCCCGGAGGCCGGAGCTGTTCTCCTCGTTGAGCTGGATGGCCAGTCCCTCGAGGTGAAGGACGCTGTGGCCCTGGCCATCACTCTTTGCCGCGAAGCAGGAGCAGGGGAGGTGCGCGAGGCTTGGGATGAGGCTGAACGGGCCAGGCTCTGGAAGGGCCGTAAAAGCGCGATTTCAGCTCTCGGGCGCCAGTGCCCCAGTTACTACCTGCAAGATGGCGTTGTTCCTCGAACCGCCCTCCCGTCCGTTCTGGCGGCGATCGACCGTCTCAGCGCTGAGCACGGTTTGGTGGTGGCCAACGTGTTTCATGCCGGTGATGGCAACCTTCACCCCCTGATCCTGTACCGGGCTTCAGACCCTGGTGTGAACGAGAAGGTGAAGACCCTTGGTGCCGCGATCATGGAGCTCTGCCTTGCCGCAGGCGGAAGCATCAGCGGAGAACACGGCGTGGGCAGCGACAAGCGCTGCTTCCTCGATCGCATGTTCAGCGAAGACGATCTCTCCACGATGAAACGGGTGCGTTTGGCGTTTGACCCCGACGGCTTGGCCAACCCCGGCAAGATCTTTCCCACGCCAAAAAGCTGTGGCGAATCGCAGCGGCGCGTTGTCGCCCTGGAACGCTCCGGTCGCCGGTTACCCGACGGGGCCGGCGTTTTTTAATCGATTTCAGGGTCCTCGTCGTCCTCGTCGAAGTCCCAAGCCAGATCCACCACCACCGGCGCATGGTCGCTGGGTTGCTCCCTGCCCCGCTCCTCTTTGTCGATGCTGCAGCTGCGCGCAAGCTCCTGAAGATCGCTGCTGATGTAGATGTGATCGATCCGCCAGCCGCTGTCGCGGTTCCAGGCTCCGCTGCGGTAGTCCCACCAGCTCCAATGTCCGCTGCCCGGTTCGAAGAGGCGGAAGGCATCGCCCAGATTGGAGCCGAGCACCTGAACCAAAGCCTTCCGTTCCGCCTCCGAGGCCATGATCCCTCCGGTGAGGCGTTCGGGGTCGTGGAGATCTCTTGCCTCCGGTCCGATGTTGAAGTCACCCACCACACAGAGTGGTTCATCCCTGGTTTCCGCAGCGCGCAGATAGCGCTCAAGGCAGCCCATCCAGTTCAGTTTGTAGCTGTACTTCTCCGAATCCAGGCTGGAACCATTCGGCACGTAGAGATTCACGACGCGGATGCCGTCCACCAGGGCGCTGATCACGCGCTTTTGCGTGCCGAGTGCTTCGGCATCCGCGTCGCCGGGCAATTCGCCCGTAAAGCCCAGGCGCACATCCTCGAGGGGCTGGCGGCTGATCAAGGCAACGCCGTTGTAGGACTTCTGCCCGTGGATGCTGAGGTGATATCCCCTCTCCTGGAAGGGCTTCAGCGGAAACAGAGGATCGTCAACCTTGGTTTCCTGAAGGGCGAGCACATCGATGGTGTTCCGATCCAACCAGCCGAGAACATGCTCCAGACGGGTCCGCACCGAATTGACGTTCCAGCTGGCGATCCGCACAGACCCTGTTGTTGATGGCCAACGACCCTTAGCATCACAGCCCTGGACCGGAGTCGACCCATGCCCTCCCTTCTGAATGGCGCAGTCCTGGCGGTGGCAGGTTCCGCTCTGTTGCTCGCTCCCTTGCCGGCGGCCGCGCAGACGTCTCTTTCCGAGACTGGGGCTGGTTTCAAGACGGATAACGACCGGGGCATCCTGGACACAACCTCAGGGACCAACAACGAGGGAACGGTGCTGGACGCCACCAATCCGATGCAGTTGATGCAGCGCCTCCGTCAGGCCACATCCCTCAATGACGCCACCGATCCAGTGGATGCGATCGATGCGGCCCTCAAGGCTCTTGAGCAGCCTGCTCCGTGATCGTCGAACCGCCAGCGCTTGACCTGTTGCGTGCTGCTTCCAAGGCCCAGCTCAGCCGGGTGGACGCCAACTTGCGCTGATCCAGACCGTTCTCACCTTTGAGATTTTCAGCCTGGCGAAGGAGGGTTAAGGCCTGGTCGCCCTCTCCTTGATCGCGCTTCAAAAGGGCTAATGCCAGCAACGGTTCAGCGCGGTCGGGGTTTTCGCTGATCAACAGCGCGTAGGTGGAGCGTGCGGCACTTGGGTCTCCAGCCTGACGCTGCAGATCCGCCAGCAGGAGGCCCATGCTCAGCCGCTGCTTGGGCGTGGATTGCTGGAACACCTGGTTCACCTCAGCCACCGCCGCTGGGACCTGTTTGGAGTTCAGGGCCAGAAGGCAGCTCAGTGCGATCACATCCGGATGGTTGGGATGCAGTGCGCGCAGGCGTTGCACCGTGAGCGCTGCAGCGTTTCGATCGCCTTGGCTGAGTTGAGTTCTCGCTAGGAGAAGCGACCAGCGCAAGTCGCGGGGATGCGCGGCCACATGTGCGCGGATCAGCGCAAGGCTTGCGCTGCTTGGCGCTGTTCTGCGCTGAGTTTTGCGATGGCTCTGGTGCGGCGTGATTCCGTGGTGCGCCACAACCCATCCGCTCAGCAAACTCAAGCCGACCCCAACCACCAGCAGAAGGGGAGTGCGGATGCGTTGGCTGCGGAGCCCTGGCACGGAAATGCGCAATCAGGGCCATAGTCTGAGGGGAATCCACGGCGCTGGCTAAAGTCGTCACGGGCGAGTGAATGCCCTGAGGATCGATGCGCGACCATCCCATTCCCGCGGTGACTGAGCCGCTTCAGTACAGGGCCATCGGTGTGGTGCGCGGTGAGTTCCGTGCGGATTCCGACGAGAAGTCCACGCGTGGACAGCTCATTGATGCGGATGGCCAGGCCCTGGAATGTGTGGTGCTCGGGCGGATGCTCACCTTGATGCGCCGTCATCTGGACATGAGCCAGCCCCACCTGTGGGTGGTGTATCCCCGCTGCCGAGACGAGGAGCATCTGCATCTTCAAATCGCCGGGATCTGGGAACCCAGCACACTGTCGCGTTCAGAGGATGCTGCAGGCAGTGCCCCCGCCGAGGACGCATTGCCTGAGGGTGATGACTACTTTTCCATCCGCGGGGAACTGATTTACACCAAAACCGAAACAGCGGATGTGGTGGTGAAGGTGCGTCAGCAACCCCGTGCCGATGGCTTTCGCCCTCTTCCCTTCAAGCTTCAGCTCAAGGGAGAGCTTGGGTTGGAGCATCTGCGCCATTTCGTCAGCCTCGATGTGCGCCGGCAGGGCCAGCTGCTTCAGATTGAATCGTCAGAAGTGATTGCGCCGATGCCCACCCGCGGCGGCAAGGGCCGCGGCGGGTCAGCTCGCCGCGGTGCCTCCAGCACGCGATCGGTCAGCAGCTGATGGAATCGTCGCCTGTCTCGGCCACCGCAGCGGGTTTGGCCGTTGCTGGCTGCACAGCCTTGGCTGTGTTCGGGCCGCTCGTTGGCTTGTCCCCGGCATGGATTGCCCTTCTGATCGGCGGTGGGTTGCTGGGGCTCACGGTGGATGCGTCCCAGCTGGAAGGGATGGGCGGTCACCTGGTGGCCGAAGCGCTGCCAGGGGGGAAGTCTCGCTTGCGCCGCGTGGCACGCCATGAGGCAGGTCACTGGCTTGTGGCCCGCGAGGAGCAGATGGGTGTGAAGCGTGTCTTGGTTGGAACGCGGGCATGTCTGGAGGCCGGTTTGCGCTGCAACGGGGCCACCGAGTTCACGCTTCCAGACCAGGCACGTTTGCCTCTCGAGGAGCTGCGCCGCTGGAGTCGGGTGCTGCAGGCGGGCATGGTGGCCGAGGAGTTGTTCGAGGGGACCGCGCGAGGCGGCGAGGACGACCGGGCTTTGCTCGGGCGGATCTGGGGGCTGTCCGGGCAAGACGTGGAGACAGCTCAGCGGGAGCAACGTCGGGCGCGGCGAGAGGTGGAGCAATTTCTGCGCCGCCAACGCGATGATCTTGAAGCGGTAGCCGAACGGCTGCTGGAGGGCCTGGAACCGGAGCCAGCATGACCTCCTTGTTTGTGGACTGTCCCACCGGTCTTGCCGGAGACATGCTGCTGGCGGCTTGCCTGGATCTCGGTGTTCCTGAGGCGGTGATTCACGAGCCGTTGCGGCAGCTTGGATTCGGCCATGCCTACAGCCTCAAGGTTGAGGAGGCGTCCAGCGGCGGGCTGCGTGGTGTGCGGCTCGTTGTGAAGGGAACGGAAGCGCAACCGCCCCATCGCCATTGGTGCGAGCTGCGGGAGCGCATCAACGGCTCCTCCCTGGCTGCGCCGCTGCGCCAGCGGGTTCTTGCGGTGTTCGAAGCCCTCGCGGATGCTGAAGCTGCGGTGCATGGCACCAACCCTGAAGCGGTTCATTTCCACGAAGTGGGCGCCATCGACAGCCTTGTGGATGTGGTGGGAGTGTGCGCTGCCCTGGAGCATTTGCAGGTCAGTTCCCTGCTTTGCACGCCCCCTCCTGCCGGTCGTGGCACCGTGGCCACGGCCCACGGCGTGTTGCCTGTTCCTGTTCCAGCGGTGCTGGAGTTAGCCCGGCGGCATGGGGTGACCTTGCGCTGCGGTGTGGAGTGGCCGGAGGCCGAGCTCACCACACCCACAGGGTTGGCACTCATGGCCTTGCAGGCTGATGGGTTTGGCTGGCCATCGGTGCTTGAGCCGTTCGCGACAGGGGTCGGACTGGGGCATCGCCAACTGGATCGTCCCAACCTGTTGCGTCTGATTCAGCTGCAGCCCGCTGCGCAGCCTGCGTTGGATCAACCCCAGTGGCAGGCGCTGGTGGTGCAGGAGGCCTGGATTGACGATGCCTCAGCGGAAGCCATTGCCTGGTTGGTGGCCCAGCTCCGCAGTGGTGGGGCGCTGGACGTGGCCTGTGCACCCATCCAGATGAAGAAAGGCCGGGCTGGCACGGCCGTGACCGCATTGGTGCGTGCGGAGCATGCCGAGGCGCTGCGGCAGATCTGGTGGCGGGAGAGTCCCACGCTCGGGCTGAGGGAACGGCAGCAGGGGCGTTGGGTGCTTCCCCGGCGACGGGGAACCCTGGTGACGTCCTGGGGAGACCTGGCGGCCAAGCAGACCCGGCGCCCGGATGGCCAGCTCGAGATCAAGCCGGAACGCGATGCTCTGCAGCAGCTGGCCGATCAAAATGGTTTGTCACCATCCCGTCTGCTCAGCCAGCTACGGCTGGATGCTGATGGCTTCCAGCCTTGTGAGGACTGGCGATGCTGAAACTGCAACGTTTGCAAGGGGCTGTCTCCTTGCCTGGGGGGTTGAAGCTGTGGGTGACCCTGCTGACGCTTTCGTTCGTGGCGTGGGCGTTGCAGGGGCATTTTGCAGGGCTGCGCAGCCTCACGATTTCAGCCCTGGGCTGGTGGTGGCTGATGCTGGCCCTCGGGCTCAGCTGGCTCAGCCTCGTTGTGAATGCCCTTAGTTGGAGAGTTCTGGTGCTCTGGCTGGGACATGGCACCGGTGCCACCCCCCTGGTGCCCCTCTATCTCAGCAGCAATCTGCTCAAGTACCTCCCCGGTGGGATCTGGCATTTCGTGAAGCGCGTGCGGGCACTGGGTCCTTCCATCGGGACGGGCCCGGCTCTGGTTTCCGTGTTGCTCGAACCGATGGTGATGGCTGTCGCCGCCCTGCTCTGGGTTCCCTTCGGAGGGTTCCAGGGGGGGCTCGCGCTCCTTGCCCCCCTGCCTGCCTTGCTTCTCCTGCCGCGCTGGCGAGAGCCGCTGTTGCGCCGCCTCGAGCGCCAGCGGCTGCGCCAACTCAATCGGGTGCAGGACGAGGCGTCAGCTCCTTTGGCAGAACCTGAGCAGTACGGAAGCGGCCGTGATGGCTACCCCTGGAGCCCCCTGCTGGCGGAGCTGCTGTTCGTGGCCTGCCGCTTTTCCGGATTCTGGGCTTGTTTGCAGGTTTTCGGCCTCCATCAAGTGCTGCCGATCACCGAGTGGTTGGCGGCCTTCGCCCTGGCCTGGACGGCCGGGCTGGTGGTGCCGGCGGCCCCGGGAGGCCTGGGCGTCTTCGAGGCCGTGCTTCTGCTCAGGTTGGGGCAGTCGGTTCCTGAGGCGCCGCTGCTGGCGGTGGCCTTGAGTTATCGCCTGGTGGCCACCCTGGCGGATGTGCTCGCTGCCGCTGGTGTGTGGGCAGACAGGGCTCTGAGCAAGCGTTGGCTGGTGACCAAGTCTTAATCGGTTCCTAGTGCCGATCTGTGGTGTCCTTCGCAAGGTGGGGACGTCGCGGTTTGGGCATGTCGAAACATTCTGTTCAAGCACACATCGAGGACATTCCCCGTTGGGAGGATGGATCGCCACTGGCCAGTCCTCCTCTGTCTGGGATGCAATGGCTGGTCTGGTCTCTGGCCACGGCAGGGAAGTTTTTCGAGGGCATGATCGTGTTCATGCAGGGGGTGGGTTTGCCCCTGATCTCCAGGGACTTCGGCCTCAGTGATCTCGACAAAGGCTTTGTGACCGCCGCCACCTTGGCCGGCATCCTCTTCGGCGCACTGTTGCTGGGCGGACTGGCGGATCGCCTCGGGCGCAAGCCCGTGTTCATCGGGGAGATGGTGCTGCTGCTCGTGGCCTTGATCGCAGCCGCGACGGCACCGTCCAAAGAGATCCTGATCTTCAGTCTGTTTGTGATCGGCCTGGCGTTGGGCGCCGACTACCCAACAGCGCATCTTGTGATTTCAGAGAGCATCCCCTCTGCCATCCGCGGGCGGCTGGTGCTCGGTGCCTTCAGTTTTCAGGCCATCGGCGCGGTATTGGGCACGGCGATCGCGGCGATCATCCTCAGCGCGATGCCCAGCGTGAACGACTGGAGACTGTTCTTCCTTGTTCCGATCGTTCCGGTGGCGGCGGTGGTGTGGGGACGGTTCTTTTTGCCGGAAAGCAGCCACTGGCTTGTCAGTCGTGGGTTGCCGGAGAAAGCGGAGAAACAGTTGCGCAAGTTGCTGAACCGTCAGAACCTCAGCCTCGTCAGCGTGGACCGTCTTCAGGAGGTCGCCCCGCAGCAGCGCAGTCGCGATTGGGTGAAGCTGTTCCGCGGCAAATACCTTCGCGCCACGATCCTCACGTCCATTCCCTGGTTCCTCCAAGACCTTTCCACCTATGGGATCGGCATTTTTACGCCCGTGATCATTGCCATGGCCTTCGGGGAAATGAACCAGGCAACCACCGTGGGTGATCTGATCCAGAACGACATGATCGGGGCCAAGGGCACGGCCTTGATCGATGTGGGCTTCCTCTTGGGGATCGCCGCCGCCATCGTTCTCGCTGACCGCTGGGGGCGTATTCCGCTTCAGATCACCGGTTTTATTGGTTGTGCGGCCGGCTTGCTTCTGGCCTCCCTCGGTGGTGCGGGTGGCCACACCAACCTCACTCTCACCGTGGCTGGATTCCTGCTGTTCCAGTTCATGACCAATCTCGGCCCGAATGCCACCACCTATCTGATGGCCGGTGAGGTGTTCCCCACCAAGATCCGCGGGCTTGGCGCCGGCTTTGCTGCGGCGTCGGGCAAGGTGGGAGCGGTGCTGACGGCGTTCTTCTTTCCCACACTGATCCAGATCTGGGGAACGGAGAAGGTGTTGGCTGTGCTGGTGATCACGTCCCTGCTGGGTGCAGTGATCACCTGGCTCTACCGCATCGAACCCAAGGGCCTGGATATGGAGAGCCTCTGAGATGGACACACCGCCGATGGCCGCTCAGGTGTTGCCCTGCCCGCTCGGCGCTGGTTGGGAGCTGCTGCGCACGATTCCTCTGCCGCGCACGGGCTCTGATGGACTGCCGATGGGGGGCTTCTCAGCGGCGGCCTATGACCAGAACGAAGATCGGCTCTGGCTTCTCAGTGATGCCCCGCGAGGGCATCTGGTGCCGTTCAGCGGTTTGCGCGCCCAGGTGAGAGGGCGAGGGGCTCTGCGCGCTGGCCCCCGCTTGCTGCTCAGGGACGGCGAGGGTGCGCTGTTGCCTGAGGGGTTTGATGGTGAAGGATTGGTGCTCGCCGGAGACGGGGCCTGGATCGTCAGTGAAGGCCGCCGCACCCCGGAGCGGCGCGCGAGGCTGCAGCGTCATTCCTTGCGCAACGGTCGTCTCCTGGAGGAGCGCTCGCTTCCCGCAGCCTGGCAGGAGCGGCCTGGGCAGGGATTGAAGGCCAACAAAGGGCCTGAATCGCTCACGCGCACACCGGCCGGTGATCTGGTTCTGGCCGCAGAAGCTCCCCTGCTGCAGGACAGCGCTGTCGATGCGCAAGACCTGGTGCCCCTGGCGGTTCAGGTCAGCGGTGAGCCGCCGCGCCCCCTGGGGCGGATCGCGCTCGGTCCGGCTGGGGCCGCGGCATCCCGTTCCCTGGGGCTCACGGAGCTGCTGGCGTTGGACGCTCCTCCGGCCCTGCTGGCCCTGTTGCGCAGTTACACGCCGCCCCAGCGTTGGACTGCCCAGCTGCAGGTGCTGCCCCTGCCCGCGTCGCCTCTGAAGGCAGCGCCGCCCTTGGCTCCCGCCTACGGCTGGGATCTGCTGAAGGCCGGGTTGCCCGCGGATAACTGGGAGGGAATGGCCTGGGGGCCCCGGCTCGCGGATGACCGGGTCGTGCTTGTGCTGGTGAGTGACGACAATTTCAATCCGCTTCAGCGAAGCTGGGTGTCGCTGCTGCTGCCGCGTCGCGGCTCAGGCTGCCCGTCCGGTCGCTTTCAGTTTTGATCATGGCTCTGCGTCGCCGTTCCGTTCTTGCGTTGCTGGGTCTGGGCGCTGCCGGTGTGGTGGGAGCCCGGCCCCGGGGGCAGACCGCTGCGGCCGCCGATTCGGCGCTGCCCGCTCCTCAGGCATGGCCCTTCAAGCCCGTGCCAACCCCCCTGCCGGTGGACAGTGACGGCCTGACGGCTGCGCAGCAGCAGCAGGTGTACCGGCGCATCGCGGTGGAGGACCGCTTGGTGGTTCCCGAGGGGTATCGCGCCGATCTGATCGCCGCCTGGGGGGATCCCATGCCCCAGGGGCGCTTCGGTTTCAACAACGATTACCTCGGCTTTGTGTCCCGCGGGCCGGAGGAGGCTTTGCTCACGGTGAATTTCGAATACATCAGTGCCTTGCCCTGGACCGAGGGCTTCCGGGAGGTGGTCGGCCGGCCTCTGCCCTGGACACAACTGGTTTCCGCTCTGGCCTCCCGTGATGGGGTGATCGATTGCACCGCCCTGCAGGGCAATCAACGCTTGTTGGCTCTGATTCGCTCCGTGAGTGATGAAGCCATGGCCGATCTCGGGCTGGGGGTGATCGCGATCAGCCGCAAGGGCGACGGCCAGTGGGTGCGCCGCAGTGATCCCGTGGAGCGGCGGGTGGATGGTCTGGCTGGCTTGGTTGATCCCTCCCAGCGTCTGCAAAGCACCGGGCCGGCGGCCGCGGTGTTCCGCCGCGCTGAGCGGATGGGCTACGACGACGGTCTCGGCGATCAGGTGATCGGCACCTTTGCCAACTGTGCCGGTGGCACCACGCCCTGGGGCACGGTGCTCAGTGCGGAGGAGAACTTTCAATCCCAGGTGCCGGAGCCGGTGTACGCCGATGGCAGTGCGGTGTCGCCCTCGGAGCGCCCCTTCGTTTGCCGGCAGACCCGGCTGGGGGGACTGGGCAATGTGTATGGCCTGGCGGGTAACAAGTACGGCTGGATGGTGGAGATCGACCCTGCAGCCCCGGACACCCCCGTGCGCAAACACACGGCGCTGGGGCGTTTCCGCCACGAGGCTGTGGCGCTTCGCGCCGAAGCCGGTGCTCCGCTGCGGGTGTATTCCGGTTGTGATCGCCGGGGCGGCCATCTCTACCGTTTTGTGAGCGCTGATCCCGTTGCAACCCCGCGCGATCCAGTCAATTCGCGGTTGCTCGAGAACGGTGAGCTGCAGGTGGCCCGCTTCCATGCGGATGGCACCGGTGAATGGCTGCCCCTGCGTGCGGATGCACCGGTGCAGCCGTTCCTGCCCAGCCGCTTCACCCAGGCGGGCCTGAGTTGCCCGGTGGAGCTTCCCCATTCCGATCGCCGGCGTGCCGGTGCGGAGTTCTTTCGCGAGGATGCCGCGGTGCAGGCCTACGCGAAGCGCTTCCCCACCCTGGGCAGTCTCTACGCGGGGGAGGGAGAACTCCTTCAGGGAGCGATCCTGGTGGATGCCCACCTGGCGGCTCGAGCGGCCGGGGGAACGCCCACCGCTCGTCCGGAAGACACGGAGATCGATCCCTTGACGGGTGACCTGCTGGTGGCCTTCACCTCGGGCTATCCCAGCACCACCGGTGGCCCCGATCCCGCCATCTTCCGCGGGCCCAACGGGGAAGCGATCTGGGGCCATGGCTGGGTGATGCGCCTGTCGGACGATCCGGCCCGCAGCGGCGAGGCCAGTGGTGGTGCCTTCCGTTGGCGCATGGCGGCCACGGGTGGTGAACCCTGGGCTGGTGGTTTGGGCTTCACCAATCCCGACAACCTGGCCCTGGATGGCCAAGGCAATCTCTGGATCGTGACCGATCGCTCGGCCAAATCGTCAGCGAGCGATCAGTTCGGCAACAACAGCTGCTGGTTTGTGCCTCGAAGCGGCGACAGTGAGGCCGAACAGGCCGCCTGCTTCGCGACCGGGCCGATGGAATGCGAGCTTTGCGGACTGAGCCTGGATGACCAGGAGCGGGCCCTCTTCCTCGCCATTCAGCACCCTGGTGAGGTGCACGGCGCGCGCGGGCCCAGGGATCAGGAAATGCAGGTGCACACCCTGCGAGATCGCGATGGAGGGGTGATCGAACAGTTGCGCACGGTTGCGGTGGGCTCGAACTGGCCCGCCCAGGCACCCGGTCGACCGCCCCGCCCTGGGGTGGTGGCGGTGCAGCGACGCAACGGTCAGCCGCTGCTGGAGGGCTGATCTGTTTCCCGACTGAGCTTGGGAATCAACGCTGTTGACGCGAGCAGGCCCAAGGTGAGGATCATCAGGGCCGGCCAGAGGGCGGCGGCGAGGCGCTCGTCACTGGCGTACTGAAACACCCGGATGGAGAGGGTGTCGAAGTCGAACGGACGCACCGCCAGGGTGAGGGGGAGTTCCTTCACGGTGTCGACGAAAACCAGAAGGCTTCCCACGAGCAGCGGCCCGCGCAGCAGGGGCAGATGCACGCGGCGGAGCACGGCGGGCCAGCGCAGACCCAGGCCGGTGGCCGCTTCATCCAAGTTGGGCGAGAGCCGTTCCAGGGCGGCGTCCAATCCCCCTTTGCCCACAGCCAGAAAGCGATCGCTGTACCCCCAGAGCAGCAGCAGGATCGGCGAGAGTTGCCAGGGGCCGCCCAGCAACAGCAGGGCCAGGGCCAACACGGCTCCGGGAATGGCATAGCCCATTCCGGCAAGAAAGGTCACGCTTCCGAGCCAGCGGGAGCGACTCCAGCGTTTGGCAATGGCGAGCAGCAGGGCCGCCAGGCCCGTGAGCACCGCGGCGGCGAGACCGAGGGAGAGGCTGCGCGCCGTGAGCAACAGCAATTCCGGCTTCCAGCCCGCGGCCAGTTGCCCCAGGTTTTGGCTGGCCCAGAGCAGAGGGATCCCCACGCTCAGCAGTGGCGGGATTCCCCCGAGCACCTGGGCCAGCAGGGCCCGGAGCCCCTCCAGCTGCCAGGCGGGCGATTCGCCGCCGGCCACCCCTTCCGCCCAACGGCGGCTACGCCGGCGCAAGCGCCGTTCTCCGAACACCAGTAGCATCACGATGCTGAGGGTGATCAGTGCCAGCCCCACAGCACCTGCGGGATTGCCATCCATTTGCCAGGCCTGCAGGATTCCGGCCGAAAGACTGGGAATCCCCAACAGCTGAACGGCCCCGTAATCGTTCACCACTTCCATCCCCATCAGGGCAATGCCGGCGCCGATGGCTGGCAGGGCCATGGGCAAGGCAATGCGGCGGAAGCTGTTCCAGGGCCCGACACCGAGGCAGCGGCAGGCCTCGAGTTGCCGACGCCCGCAGATGGTGAAACTTTCGGTGCTCAGCAAGAACACATAGGGGTAGGTGCTGAGGGCCATCACGGCCACCCCCCAGCTCAAGCCATGGATGCGCAGGCCATGCAGGCTGCCCAGATCCACCAGCGTGGCGGCCAGTAAATAGGAGGGACTGGCCAGGGGCAGCAACTGGGCAATCTTCAGCCAGCGCCGACCCGGGAAGCGGCAGTTGGCCAGGAGCCAACCATTCACGGTGCCAAGCAGACCTCCGGCGATGCCAGTGCCAAGGAGAAGCACAAGGGTGCCGCGCAACTGGCTGACGCCGTCGGAGCCGAGGCTGGCGTTGCCGTTTCTGAGCCCCTGCAGGCCCTCGCCAATCAGCCCGAGCACCGGAAGCAGCGCCAGCACTGCAATCAGCAGGGCACCGGCCACCAGCAAGCGCCGGCCCGGCACCCACCGGCTGCCCCGAGGGCTGATGCCCTGGGGCAGGGGACAGGTAATGGAGGGACTGACGCTCTTCACTCCTTGATCATTGCCAACCGTTGGCACTCATCAGTTCCACAGCTTTGCCATTGAGTTCACCGAGGCGAGCGGCCGACACATCAGCCTGGCGGAAGGGGCCCCAGGCCTTGAGCACCGGATCGTCTCCCATGCCCTTGATGGGGTACTCGTGGTTGGCCGCGGCGTAGCCCCCCTGGTTTTCGCTGGCGACCAGGAAGGCCAGGAAGCGGGTGGCGGCTTTGGGGTTGCGACTGGAGCGGGTCACACCGCCACCGGTGATGTTCACGTGAACCGGCTCGGGCCAAACCACGGTCACCGCTTCGCTGAGCTTGCGGTCTGCTTCCCCTTTGTCGCCAGCCTGGAGACGTCCGAGGTAGTAGCTGTTGGCGAGCGCGACACCGCACTTGTTCTGGGCCACGGCCCGAATCATTGGGGTGTCACTGCTGAACACCGGTTGGGAGAGATTGGCGACCATGCCGCGGATCCACTGGGCGGTGGCCTCTTCTCCATCGCGATCGAGCATGAAGGCCACCAGCGATTGGTTGTAAACGCTGCGGCGGTTGCGCAGGCAGAGGCGGCCTTTCAACCCAGGATCAGCCAGCTTCTGGTAGCGATCCACCTCCTCGGGTTGCACTGAGGCGGTGTTGATCATGGGGGTGCGCAGCCTGCGGGTGAGTCCGAACCAGCGTTGCTTGGGATCGCGCAACGCCGCGGGCACCGCCGCATCCAGTTCCTCGGAACGCACGGGTTGAAACAGATCGAGATCGGCGGCCTGATCCAGGCGTGCGGCATCAGCAAGGATCAGCACGTCGGCAGGTGAGGTGTCGCCTTCGGTGCGCAGCCGCTGAATCAAGGCGTCATCCTTGGCCTCCAGCAGCTTCACCTTGATGCCTGTTTCGGCGGTGAAGCGGTCGTAAAGCCTCTGATCGGTGTTGTAGTGACGGCCGGAATACACGCCGATTTCAGACTGCTGGCCCTGTTGGCTGCAGGAGGCCAGAAGGGTTGTCGCTGTCAGGAGCAGGGGCAGGCCAGCGACTCGGCCGCGTTTCAAGAGCTGGGGAAACTTGCGCATGGCGTTGTGACTAAATGAATTTGAGAATCATACGCAATAAGTGCGCGGTCTTTGGTTGTTGGGCTCTGGGCTCGCGCCAAGCCATAAAAAAAACCCCGCTGGTGGCGGGGTTCGCTCAAGTTTGTGACGGGTGATCAACGGTCGCTGCGCCGCACCGGAATGGGCACAAGGGTGGGCTCCATCAAGCCGCCGCCGCCGTTGTCATCGTCGGAATCAAGGAGAAGCCAGAAGGCCAGCCCAAGAGCGATCAGCAGGCTGCCCGCTGCAAGAAGTTCCACCATTCCTTCTCCACGTTGGTTGTCAGCCTAATCACATTGGCCGAAAGTGGTGCAATCAGCCGAAACCTTGCCCGGCGTCCTTGGCAACGCAGGCCTGGAGTTGGTTGCGCAGGGTGTCGTGGTCGAGATCGCGACCGATGAGCACCAACTGATTCTTGCGCTCTCCAGTCCAGTCGCTGTCGTCGATGGAAAAGCGCTTGCCAGCTAAATGGAACACGTGCCGCCGTTCACTCTCGTTGAACCAGAGGATGCCCTTGGCCCGGAACACGCTGTCTGGAAGCTGATTATCGAGAAAGTTCTGGAACTTGCGCAAGCCGAAGGGGCCGTCACTGCGGAAAGACAGGGAGGTGAAACCTTCGATCGCGAGGTGATCCGCCGACTGATGGTCGTGACCGTGGTCATGATCATGGCTATGCCCGTGATCATGGCTGTGTCCGTGAGCGTGGCTGTGCCCATGGTCATGGCTGTGATCGTGGTCATGGTTGTGGTTGTGGTCGTGATCCTCAGCAGCGCTGACCACGCGATCCGATTCGAACAGGCCCACGCTCAGGAGCAGCGGAAGGGGAACCTCCCCCTTTTGCGAGCGCAGAATCCGCGCGTCGGTCTTCACCTCCCGCAGGGTGCTCTCAATGGACTTGAGGCGCGCTTCATCCACCAGGTCGGTTTTATTGAGGAGAAGGATGTCTCCATAGATCACTTGGGAGCGCCCCACTTGGCTGGCGAGCGTCTCCTCGCCGAAATTCTCCGCATCAATCAGCGTGATGATCGAGTCAAGGCGTGTTTGATCCCGCAGTTCGCTGCCAAGGAATGTCATGGCCACGGGGAGGGGATCGGCCAGCCCGGTGGTTTCCACCACCAGGTAATCCAGGTCTTTGGATTGCTCGAGGATGCGATCAACCGTTTCGAGCAGCTCGCCATTGATCGAGCAGCAGATGCAGCCGTTGCTGAGCTCGACGATGTCGTCGCCGGAGCTCACCACCAGATCGTTGTCGATCCCGATCTCTCCGAATTCATTCACCAGAACGGCTGTCTTGAGGCCGTCCTGGTTGGTGAGGATGTGATTGAGCAACGTGGTTTTTCCAGCTCCGAGAAACCCAGTGAGAATGGTCACTGGCACGGTGCTGGCCGGCTGAGCTGTGCCTGTCATTCAGGGATCTCTGCGCTTGCCACCATCGTGGCAGCTGTCAGCAAAGGGCGTCGATGGACCGGGCCAGCTGAACATCCAGATCACTCAGCCCGCCCAGGTCGTGGGTGGTGAGTTCGATCGACACCCGGTTGTAGACGTTGCTCCAGTTGGGGTGGTGCTGCATCGCCTCGGCCAGCAGGGCCACCCGCGTCATGAAGGCGAACGCTTCGCTGAAATCCTTGAATTGCCAGTTCCGCTTCAAACGCCCAGCCTCAACCTGCCAGTGAGGCAGGGTGTTGCTGAGCGTCTCGCGTTCGCTCTGCGGCAGTAGGGAGGCCATGAACTCGATCTGATCCTGAAGTCACCCCTAGCGTGGCTGGGAAGGAGTGCGTTGGAACTTCGGGTGAACAACATGGTTCAGAGGTTGTTGATCGCACTGCTGATTCCGGCGGCCTTGGTGGTGGCAGCCCCCCGCGGGCAGGCCCAGAGGGTCGTGAAGCGCATCGCCAGTGAGTGCCCGATGGGATACATCGATATGGGTAATGGCAAGTGCAGTGCCTTGGGGTTGATGACCTACACCCTCAGGCCGGCGATGGGGGAGGACTGTCCGGCAGGCTGGATGGATGTGGGTGGTGGCTATTGCCGCCGGGACTGATGGCTGAATGACGCGCGACGTTCCTTCCTCGGCCTGGACCTCGCTGGGTGATTACCTCCGGGAAACGCAGCTGCTGGGCTCGATCCAGAGCACGCTCTACTGGGACCAGAACACACGGATGCCCAGCGGCGGTGCGGCCTGGCGCGGTGAACAGCTGGCTCTTCTGGCCCGTCAATTGCACGCGCGCCAAAGCTGTGAGCGTTACGCGGCCTTGATTGGGGAGGCGCGGCAGGCCTGGCAAGCGTCGTCTGAACAGACCTCTGAGGCGGAGCGGCTTGCCCAGGCCAGGAATCTGGATCTGTTGGAGCAGGAGTTGCACAGGCAGCAGGCCCTCGATCCCGATCTGGTGTCGGCGATCGCCGTGGCCAAGTCGGAGGGTTACGAGTGCTGGCAGCAGGCCAAGGCTGCCTCAGCGTTCGACCAGTTCGCTCCTTCCCTAAAGCGCATGGTGGCTCTTCGCCAGGAGCAGGCGCGCCAGCTGGCGGAACCTCGCTCCTGCTGGGAAACCCTGGCCCAGCCCTTTGAGCCCGACCTCACCCTCGCCAGGCTGCAGGAGCTGTTCGCACCGTTGCGCCAGCGCTTGCCTGAACTACTCGGCCAGCTCCAGGGCGGGCCGCGGCCCACCGCGTTGAGCTGGGATCTGGAGGCTGCCACCCAGCAGGATCTCTGTGATCAGTTGCTCAAGTGTTGGGGACGGGACGAATCAATCACCTGCGTGGCGGCTTCGCCCCATCCCTTTTCGATCACCCTGGGGCCACGGGACTTCCGGATCACAACCCGGGTGGTTGCTGGACAGCCCCTCTCCTGCTTTCTGGCCACCGCCCATGAGTGGGGGCATTCCCTCTATGAGCAGGGCCTGCCCCCCTCCAGCCACCAATGGTTTGCCTGGCCCCTTGGCCAGGCCACGTCGATGGCGGTGCATGAAAGCCAGTCGTTGTTCTGGGAAAACCGGGTAGCCCGCAGCCAGCCGTTTGCCGAGCACTGGTGGCCGCGTTTCGCCGCTGCGGGAGCACCGATCGCCAACGCCATCGATCTCTGGCGAGCCATGAATCCGATGGCACCCGGCTGCAACCGGGTGGAAGCGGATGAGCTCAGCTACGGCCTGCACATCCTGATCCGCACGGATCTGGAACTGGCCTTGCTTGAGCAGGGGCTGGAGGTGGAAGCGCTTCCGAGCGAGTGGAACCGCCGTTACGGCGAACTGCTGGGGGTGACACCAGCGGACGACGCTGAAGGCTGCCTGCAGGATGTGCACTGGAGCGAGGGCTTGTTCGGCTATTTCCCGTCGTATCTGCTGGGCCATCTGATCAGTGCCCAGATCAGTGAAGCCATGGAGACGGCGATCGGGGCACCGGAAGAGCATGTGCGCCGGGATGATCTCCAGCCTGTGCTCAGCTGGCTGCGGGAGGCGGTGCATCCAATCGGCCGGGCGCTCAACGCCGAGCAGCTGGTGGCCAGCGTCACAGGACGCCCTCTCTCGAGTGAACCGTTCCTGCGCTATCTGGAATCCAAGATCGAGCGGCTGCTGGCGTTGTCTTGAAGAGAGCCCAGCGTTAGCTCAGATCTGGCGTGATGCTGAAGCTGAGAATCGGTTCTGGCGTAAAGGCCTCGGTGCCTGGAAATGTGTTGGGCAGATAGGAGGGAATGCCCAAGAGTTCAACATCAAGAACGCCATCGGTGCCGATGGCAAAAGCGGCGTAATTGAAGGTGTCTGGAGAGTGAAAATCAGCCGGTGAACGGTCGATGTCGGCATCGGGATTGCCCGCACGCCAAACATCGTGAAGTCCTGGATAGGCCGGGTCTAGCCCGAGCGGATCCACGCCGAGCTCCCGTTGGGTGTCAGCGATGAAATCTGAAATCTGCTCAATGTTGGCGTAGGAGTGATCCGTGATCACATCGGGGCCACCGGCCCCCATGGGCCCTGTCACCATCGAGAACACCCCGGGCAGTTGCTGCATCTGCTGAGGGTTGGCTGGATCGGGCGCGTAACGCACCTCATTCACACGCACGAGATGCTGGTCGGATGCCAGGAACACAACATTTCGGATGTTGTTGTCAGCGATGAAACGGAGGATTTCATCGCGTTCCGATCGATAACCACCAAACCAACCTTTCCCGTCATCAAAGAGGTTGAGGTTGTAGAAATCGGGATTGTCTGCAGCGGCAGCACCGCTGGCTTCAATGAAGGCACCCGGTGGTGCAACCTGATCAATCGGCACGCTTGTGCTGATCACGGTCCAGGTGGTTCCGTTGGCCTGACCATCGAGCAGCGTTTGCTTCAACCAGGCGAGTTGCGTGGCGCCGAGCATGGTGCGGGCGGGATTGTCAGCGCGCTCTCCACTGTCATCACTTCTCTGGTCTGGAAGGTAGAGCCTGGCGTCTCGATAACTGCGGGTGTCGAGGTTGATCGCGAGTGCATGGCGCCCCCACTGCCGGGCGTTGTAAAGCTGTCGGGTGCCGTGGCTGCGGGGATCGTCGGGTGCGTCGATCAGCGGTGGGTCAATCGGCTGGTAGTCGATGAAGGCTTGCTGGATCGTGCGGAAGCTGGGCAGCTGATTCACGTAGCGGCCGCTGGTGTTCACGTCGTCACTGGTTTGACTGCTTCCGCCGCGGGGACGACCGCCCTGCGTTTCCGGCAAGGCGGCGAGTGAGGCGGGCGCGCCGCCACTTTGCAGCTGGCGATTGCCCGTTTCATGGTTATCCCAAGTGGTGAAATTCCCCTGCGCTGCATAGAAATCACTGAGGCTTGGAAAGGGATTGGTGTTGCCATCAATCAGCTCGGAAACAGGTTGATGGGTTTCCCGATACTTCGTGTAGTAGTCCTGTAGAAGTCTGTTCTGGGTGATTTCTCCTCTCACGGCAAGTTCAGAGGCACTCACTGCGGGAGAAAGATCAGACGCTGTTTCGTAAATGGTGTCGCCGTTATTGAAGAAAAAGTCAAAGTCTTGCTCAACCAGGTTCTGCATGGCCAGGTAAGGCGCAAACAGCCCATCTGCGTCGCCGGAATGGCCGAAGCGCACGGCCACATCGGCTTGCCTCTCCGGCGTGGTGGAGAGACGGCCCACGCGACTGATCATGGTTCTTGATCTTGGGTCGATCGTGGTGCGCATGGTTGGGTTCGGTTCGTCGAGCGAAGACAAAACAACACCGAAGTTGGAGGGCATCCAATCCTCTGGATCCCTGCCTCTGAGCCCGGAAATCATCCCCAACATCGTGAGGATCGGAGTGGAATATTTCCAGCGGTAGAAGTAATCTGTTCCTGGGCTCAGACCATCAACCTCGGTTTTGGCGATGTGATCACGGGCAGGGTCGGTTTTAACGTCCTTCCGGGCGATCACATTGCGGAATTGCTCGTCTGTGGCGATTTCAAGAATCAATGGAATTGCTGTGCTGGTTTGGCCAGACGCATTCCTTCTCCTCACAGCACCGTTCTTGATCCTTGGACGGCCACCTTCCTGATTCATCAGGGAACTGTTGCTCTCCACCCGCGTCCAGAAAATGGCTGATTGCTGCGTTGCATCACCGGCTGCCACTCCTGTGAAGGCGGTCATCGTTCAGAACATCGATGTTTGAAACGTAATGACCGAACACTGATGCTGCTGTGTTTTGCGCGTCATGGAACCGTGACGGCAGTGCGGAAGCAGGCAGCGACAAGGCAGCGGCTCGCAGGCTGTGGCTCCCTAAGATTGGTGTATTGAAGAAATCAGCCCGAGCCGGGATTCCGCCAACCGCATGACCGACGCCCCCGTCTCACGGATCCGCAACTTCTGCATCATTGCCCACATTGACCATGGCAAGTCGACCCTGGCCGATCGCTTGCTGCAAGACACCGGCACGGTGGCCAATCGGGACATGCAGGAGCAGTTCCTCGACAACATGGATCTGGAGCGGGAGCGGGGGATCACGATCAAGCTCCAGGCGGCGCGCATGAACTACACGGCGGCCGACGGGGAGGAGTACGTGCTCAACCTGATCGACACCCCCGGCCACGTGGACTTTTCCTATGAGGTGAGCCGCAGTCTCCAGGCCTGTGAGGGTGCCCTGCTGGTGGTGGATGCCAGCCAGGGGGTGGAGGCTCAGACCCTGGCCAATGTGTATCTGGCGCTGGAGAACGATCTCGAGATCATTCCCGTGCTCAACAAGATCGATCTGCCAGGTGCCGACCCCGATCGCATCAAGGAAGAGGTTGAGGCGATCATCGGGCTCGACTGCAGCAAGGCCATTCCCTGTTCGGCCAAAACAGGGTTGGGAGTGCCCGAGATTCTGCAGGCGGTGGTGGACCGGGTGCCGGCGCCGAAAGATGCGGTGGAGGAACCCACCAAAGCTCTGATCTTTGACTCCTATTACGACCCCTACCGGGGCGTGATTGTGTATTTCCGGGTGATGAGCGGCCGCATCAACTGCAAAGACAAGGTGCTGTTGATGGCCAGCAAGAAAACCTATGAGCTCGATGAAATCGGGATCATGGCGCCGGATCAGAAGAAGGTGGATGAGCTCCACGCCGGTGAAGTGGGCTACCTGGCGGCCTCGATCAAGGCCGTGGCCGATGCCCGCGTGGGCGACACGATCACTCTGCTGAATGCGCCGGCGGATGAGCCCCTGCCGGGTTACACCGAGGCCAAACCGATGGTGTTCTGCGGCCTGTTCCCCACCGAGGCCGACCAGTATCCGGATCTGCGCGAAGCGCTCAACAAGCTGCAGCTCTCCGATGCAGCTCTGCAGTTCGAACCGGAAACCAGCAGTGCGATGGGCTTCGGCTTCCGCTGCGGTTTCCTGGGCCTTCTGCACATGGAAATCGTGCAGGAGCGCCTGGAGCGGGAGTACGACCTCGATCTGATAGTCACCGCACCGTCGGTGATTTACAAGGTGAACATGATCGATGGCACGGAAGTGATGGTGGACAACCCCGCCACCCTTCCCGATCCGCAGAAGCGTGAGTCGATTGAAGAGCCTTACGTGAAGATGGAGATCTACGCGCCAAATGATTACAACGGTGCGCTGATGGGCCTGTGCCAGGAACGGCGCGGTGAGTATCTCGACATGAAATACATCACCACCGATCGGGTGACCTTGATTTATGAATTACCACTGGCGGAAGTGGTGACCGACTTCTTCGATCAGATGAAGACGCGCACCCAGGGCTATGCATCGATGGAATACCACCTGATCGGCTATCGCAAGAACGAACTGGTGCGCCTGGATGTGTTGATCAACGGCGAGCGCGCTGACCCCCTCACCACGATCGTGCACCGCGATAAGGCCTACAACGTGGGCAAGGCTTTGGTGGAGAAACTGAAGGAACTGATTCCCCGCCAGCAGTTCAAGATTCCTTTGCAGGCCTCGATCGGTAGCCGCATCATTGCCTCCACCAGCATCAGCGCCATTCGCAAAGATGTGCTGGCGAAGTGCTACGGCGGTGACATCTCCCGAAAGAAGAAACTGCTGAAGAAACAGGCCAAAGGCAAGAAACGGATGAAGGCCATGGGCAAGGTGGATGTGCCCCAAGAGGCCTTCATGGCGGTGTTGAAATTGAACGACAGTCCTTGATGTTGCTTAAGACTCTGAATCAGAGACTGTCTTCATTGACCTCGTTGTAGATCCCACTTGTTTTTTCTGAGAGCATTTTCATCCAGTCAGAAGTCAGACCAAGTGATGTTGTGTTCACTTCCAGAGGTCTGCTTTCGCCGTTGTGTGTTCTTCCACGATTGAGATCAGCGTAATAATCTGCAGTTCTTTCGTAATCGCTTCTGCGCCAGCTGCCACCGTTGCGATCTTTATTGGGTTTCCCGTCTGAGAGGAAATACAACGTGTCTGTTTCTTGATCATCGAAAGCGGCTTGCATGGCGTCCCATGGATCTGTGCCTCCCCATCGATTCGGGGAGTCATCGTCCAATGTGTTCACAAAGGCGATCACCGACTGTCGTGCTGTTTTTCCATTCTTGATCTGATTGAGACTCGTCAGCTCATCACCAAAAGCAGTCCAACGTTTGTGATTGGCATAACCACCGGAACTGAATGCGCGTACACCAACTTTGGTGTCATCGGGAAGGAGCTCAAGAATCGCTGTTAATTCAGCAATCAGCGCTTCCATTCTTGTGAGAGCACAAATTCTACTTGTTGTGAAATAGCCCTGGCCTGGGTCGTAGAAGGTGCGGCGTCGATCGTACCCCTCAGCCCACATCACGCAGGCTGACATTGATCCAGATCCATCTACTACAAAGCGAACATTTTTGCTGGTGATGGGCGGGAAGAAAGAACCTGCCTGGATTGCAGTATCTGATCCATCAGCCCCTTCTTCCTGATTCGGGTTGATGCTCCAAAGACCATAATTTCCCGAATTTGTATCGCTATCAGCCGTTTGGAACCATTGCTTATCCGCACGGGCAAATGCCGTGAAGTAAAGAGGAGAGTCGCTGGCAACTTCATCGTTGTATCGCGGCGTTCGCACTGAGCTGTCGACAATTTTTATGAGTTTATAATTCTCATCAGATTGAATGTGAAAATAGGGCTCTTTGTTGCTTCTGTTGCCGGAATGAAGAGTGCCGGTAAATGCCACTTGCATGCTGTTGAGTGTGTCTTGCAGCGTCTTCGTTTCGCAATTATTGGAGCTGTTGTCATCACAACCTGTTGGTTTGATGTGTGTGATAACACTGGCAAGGAATGTTTCGCTTGCATCGGAGTAGCTTCCATCAATCCCAATGGGGACTCCGCAGCGTTGAAGGTTGTAAGAACGTCCACTGCTATCGAGACTGATGCCATAGAGGATCGGCTTTGAGCTATTCATCATCACACCGAAAAATGGCGTGAATTTAATATCTCCTTCGGTGCTTCCATCCTGTTTAATCACCTCGCCTGCCTGCTCCTTGCATTCTTTAATGGTGCTTTCATAATCCGGATGATTCAGGTCGAGCACTGTTCCTGCCTTGGTTCCTTCTCGAAGCAAGAGGTGATCACTTCGCTCAATTTCTGCGCGCATCAGGCGCAACCCATTGACTTTATTTTGTCTGAGCGTCGTTAGATTCGTCGACTGATCCAGCATCGAACCCGTACTGCGTAATGCAAGACCTGAAGCGCCAACGATTAATGTCCCCGCCGCAAGTGAGATCATCAACTCATTCAAGCCAAAGCCTTGTGTTGCTCGCTTTTGTTGGCGCCAACATAGTCTGCGTCTCTGAATTGGCATGAACGCGTGAATTGATTTCATGGCCTTCTTGCTGGCAGGAATCCTAGTGGTAGGACTAGGAATCTTGAACTCTTTTCAGTGTCTCGCAGATTGATGCTGTCGTTGTGAGACCTTCAAAAGCTTTGCCTGAGAATTTCGTGATCGGGGTTGTTAGTAATGTTTATTGTCCATATAGGACGCATTGCGATGTGGATTGAGACCAGTTCCCGCGCTTGATGGTTCCAGTTGGTAACACCATCAGACAGCGCTCGATTAATTGGGGGGTTTCGCGTTCGAGGTCTTTGGCGTGTTGCAGCCTTACCAACAAAACACTTCCGCTAGCGGTGGTTCCAGGTGGGGTTAATTCATGAAATCGAACAGGTTTAAATGTTTTTGCTTGCTCGTCGTAGATATCCAATCGTATTCGTACGTTTTCACTGCCACTTCGTTCCGTGACCATGAATCGAAAGGGTCCACCCGCAGATTGTGGGATGACTGGCCCGTCTTTGCAGGGGTTGTTCGAGTTCGATAACGACAGGATTTCGGTGTTGCAACAGATCAGCCGATCGCTATTCGCAATCGCTCCATTTGATGACGTGAACTCAAGCGTTTTTTCTGGTGGCTGATAGGTGTTGAATGTTTCTGGTGGCATGTTGACCTCACAGGAGGACTTTGTTTGTCCGATTTTTGCGCGGAGGCTGTAAAAACCTGACTCCACCTGATTCTGGTATTGATCAATCTCAGACTGTTGAAGCCTCTTGGTGAATTGTGGCATGGCCCATGTTGTGGTGAGCCCAACAATGAGCATTGCCACAATCATTTCTGTTAAGGTAAAGCCATCAGCATTTTTGGGAGAGTTTATAATATTTCTCATGGGTTCGATGCGTTTTGCAGTGGGTTACATTGGGAAGCAAAGTTTGGGCTGATTTCAAAAATTCTGTGCTCTGGTCCAAGGGATAAGGTATTTAGGCTCTTGTAGTTCTCAAATGTATATTTTGCATAGAGTGTGTAGGCATTGGTTGATATGTCGTGGATGAACTCTCTTGTGATCTTGAACCCTGGAATAGGGCTGACAGGAGCGGGTGCATTGTCTGTGAGATGCTGAGCGAGATATTGCAATGGGTTGGCGCAGGCCGTATCAGGATTGCTGAGAGATGCATAGGAGAGTTGGGTGTCGTACCTCTGTAGCTCTTGCGCATCATTGTTAATCGTCATTTCCAAGTTCGCGCGTATCTCTTGAGATCGACTGTTGGCAAGCGCGAGCATATTGAACCGTGCAAATGCGGCCATGACAGCTGCCATGATCACACCAGCCACCAGAACTTCCACCAACGTGAAGCCCTGGGTCTTGTGTCGCTTGTGAGCATCTGCCTGACATGTCACCATCTTCACCTATCGCTGAGTGACCATTGCAATGATTCAATGATTTAAATTTGATCGTAAGCAGTCCATCAATTTTCTGAGTTGGTATTGTCTGAGTAATCTCTGTTAATCATCTGAGGGAGTAAGCATGACTACCAACGAATGAATGTATCGAGTTTGCTGCCGCGGATTCCTCGATAGACTTCTCTCCCGTAACCCGAAAATCCTTTGTTCTGAAGCCATCCCCATGTTTCATTGGCCTGGTTCACGAATGACGTTCCATCATTCGTTGCTGTTTTGAGTTTTAGATTGTTGGCGCAGATTGTGTTTGCCCATAGCAGACCGTTGAAGCTTGCTTTGTTTTCGCTGCTGCTGTCAATCGCATAAATCGCACCTTGCGAGAGTTTGATTAATGCTGCAGGTAAACTCGTGCCCTCAAATGCCACTACAGTGTTGTAATTAGAGTAAGGATAGGCTGACGCTGGGTTGAGAGCACTCGGGCATGTCGCGCTTGCTTGGCGAGAGGTATCTGCTGTGATTACAAATTGATCGGGTTGTTCTTCGGCGCATTGTGATGAGCTTGTTGTGTAGGCGCAGAGCTCGCTGCTTCCAGTTGCCTTGATTTGATAAGTGGCTAAGCTCGACCAGCAGCGACTTGGATCTTGATCGCAGGTTTCAGGTGGTTCTAAATGCAGGATAATTGGCCTATTTTTCGCTTCAAACCGTACTTTTTTAGAAGTAAGATTGATCCTTTCTATATATACATGGCATTCTTTCTCTGAGCTGCTGTTTTTGCACAAATCGTCTTCTGTAAGGACAATTGTATCGCCTGAGGTGTTGATTCCATTTGGTGCCGTGTAGGGTGTTCCCTGCGATTGAGTATAGGTATCAAAGTTGCTCTGGCTAGGCGCCTGGTCACTTTGATTTTGGTTATTGATGAATTGATTGATTTGTTGCCCCGGGCTATATTGATAATTCTGGAATTGCGCTGCCATCACATGGGGCCTTGTGCAGACAACGTCGCCGCACGGAAGGGTTGAAGCATTAATTGAGCCCACGATCGGATTGTCTTCATCATCTTCGTTTTCAATGCTGAAACTTTGGCTGATGTCTGGTGAATCATCAAAAGCCCAGATTCTGATGTTATCAGTATCGTTTGGCATCGTGTCGACTGACCTTAAATTTGAATACTCTTCCCTATTGATTCGAAAAAGAGTGCTTCCGCTTGGTGGTTCGTTATTCTTTTTGGGCCAAACTTGATCAATGCTGAGTGACCCGGGTGAAGCATTGATGCTCTGCAGCCTCCCATCGCAGCCTCCGTTGCTTTGAAATGCATCCTTGTTGTTGTCATCAAGATTGAGTGTGACCAGCCCGGGACCGTTGATTTGAGTGTTGCCCAGCGACATATTTTTTGCAGCAATCACAGACCAGTCTTGATCGCCAGCTACGGCTGATCGAACATAAATAGTTCTCAGTAGGAGCGATTTGGCAACATCAACGCCCTGTGCCGTGTTGTCTGATTCGGAACGCTTCACAATCCCTTCAATTTGCAATTCTCCAGCTGCACCATTTACATTTGTATTATTGGAAAGCTCTACTTTGTAGGATCGCAATCGATAATACGTTTGGATATTGCCCAGGTCTTGTTCGCGTAAACTTTTGATCTGTTGAGGCTGTTGGATGGCAACTTCTGGTGATGCCGCTTGTTCACTGTCTGGGTCAATGGTGATCCTCTTTGGCTGAGCTTCAGCGTCCAGAGTTTCAGTGCAGATGCCTGCAATTGGGAAGGCTTCGCTGCCGGGGTTCATCCATCCCCATTGGTCATCGTCCGGGTCCAAAGGATCGATTCCGTTGTTGTGTTGCACTGCGTAGAGATATCCCAGATATTGATTGCCGTTGGGGTTGTTGAGCTCTCCCATGATGCGATTTAAACCGGTCATCGCAGCATTCTCAGCAAGTTGTTGGTAACTTTCCGATGCGCCCAGTTTCCTGGCCATGATCTGCCGAAGCACTAGCGCGCTTGTGCCGCCTACCAGTAACGCTCCCATCATCAATGTGAGTACAAGAGCCACGCCTTGCTCTTGTTTCGGTGCTGATTTGCGTGCTGCTTTTAGGATGAATGGTTTCATTGTATTGAATTTTTTTAGCCGCAAGTCAATGAGCTTTGATTTGCGGTTGTGTCATTTCCTTTGGTCAGATCTGATGCACCATTTTTTGTGTTGATGCAGGCAATCACGTTGAAGCGATTTTCGCCTTTGTGAGATTCCAGCTGGGAGACGGCTTCAAATAGAAAATTGTTGCCTGGTGTTGCTTTGATTGTGTACTTACCGCTTGGGATGGTTATTTCTGTTGAAAGTGCATCTCCGCCTTTAGCATTTGCGGTGCTCGCTTCAATCGGGCCACTTTCAGTCAAGATTGTCGAGATCCGGCTCAGGTCTCCCCAATGCGTGGGTGGGACCATGAATTCATCGATATAAGCCATCGTGCTGATTTGAAGTTGTACGAGAAGGGCCTCTGCTTCGCCTTGCCTGGTTTTGGCTACTTGGTTGCTAAATATTGGGAGGCTGATTGATGTCAAGATGCCTAAAATGCTGACCGCTGCGAGCATTTCGGTGAGTGTGAATCCCGTCGTGTCTTTCTTTGGCATGTCGTGCAACAATCACTGAGCTATGTTCATTCTTGCTCATGTTTGGTTTGTTGATCTGAGTGTTTGGTGTGATTATTTGTAGAAACGTCTGGGGTGAATGTCTTGATTGCGGCACTTTATTGATATGGTTCGGGCGCGAGATTGCTTCGAGGATGCCGATGACAGAAACTGCGATGAGTGGCTCCGCCAGTGACAATTTGCACTCGTGAGTGCTGTAGAGTTATTTTGACCTCAGATTCTTTAAAACGCTCATATAGTGATTATCTGCGTATTTGTGTTTTTGTTGTGAGGTTCAGTCGAGGCTTGTAGTCGTGTTTGCTGAGGCACAAAAAAGGCCCCCATTCGAGGGGGCCTTTGCTTAACCTATATCATTCGTTTTTGACCCATCCGGTGAAAGCTGTGACACCTGTGTCATACGTGATGGCTCCTGTTCCATCTGGAAAGTTGTCGTTTTCTCCCTCTGCTGTGACTGTCATTGTCGCTTGGCCAGGCACGCAGT
Source organism: Synechococcus sp. WH 7803 (assembly GCA_000063505.1). Taxonomy (GTDB): domain Bacteria; phylum Cyanobacteriota; class Cyanobacteriia; order PCC-6307; family Cyanobiaceae; genus Synechococcus_C. The sequence goes on along the minus strand of CT971583.1, from coordinate 1,644,483 downwards.
CGGATGAAAGTGAGTATTTGCCTGCTAGTGCGCCGGTATTCAAATCTGCGATTAGTGTATCATCGATTTCTGTGCAATTATCTGCAGTGATTGCGCCAGTTTCAACATACAGGGAGACTGCTTGTTTCAGAATGGTTGCAACCTGCATTTTTCCTTCGGTTGCACGCGCTTTGTTGGATTGGCTGAGGAAGTTGGGAAGTGCGACTGCAGACAGAATTCCAGCAATCACAATCACGATCATCAGCTCCACCAGGGTGAAGCCCTTCTCGAGCAGATTGCGTGATTTTTTGCGGTTGAGCATGGCCAGCTGGAGCCGGCTGTTGAGAGTGGTCATGGCTGGTCCGTGGATTGGGTGAAGGTCTTGGCACCTGTGGTGCTCACGGATTCACCATCTCCTTTTCTCATGGTTCGTACAGGAAGGAACGGCTAAAGCTTCCTAAGAAGGTTCTTAGGGTTGCTCTCAGCTTTTGCGGCGCACCGTTCTGCCATCACTGCGCGGTTGGCTTCAGTCCACTGCTCTGCTTTCGGTGATTGCCGGCTATGTGCTGCTGCTGCTGGTGAATGCGGCCTTAGGAGATCTCCAACGCAAACAGCAACACCTGAAGTTGGCGGCATCCCTGCTGCAGCAGGCCTCCACCGGTGCCTTGGACGCTGGACCCCTCGGTTCCCTGGGCTTGGAAGCGCGGGTGCTCGCTGATGGTGAGCTGCAGTCGCCCACGCTCCAACCAGGGCCATCCGGCCAGCAGTGGTTGCTTAGCCGCTCCAGCTTGCAATTGCCGAACAATGAGCGCCGTCTGCTTGAGCTGCGCCAAGACGTGACGGCCTCCCTGCAGCAGCAGCAGTTCTCGCAAATGTTGCTGGTGGCCGCCGCCGGCGCATCGATCCTGTTCACTTCCCTGCTCCTGCGGCCCGTGTTGAAGCGCGGGTTGGTGCTGCCCCTCAATGATCTCGATCAGGAGCTCCAGGCTCTCGAGGCCGACACCCTTGGTGAGCACCTGCTCGATCCCAGCCGTCAGCCCCAGGAACTGCGTGCGATCGCCGAGGCCTTCAACAATCTCCAGCAACGCCTGGCAGCGGCTTGGCAACGGGAGCGCTCGTTTGTGGATGGGGTGGCCCATGAGCTGCGCACGCCGATCACGGTGATCTCCGGCCACAGCCAACGGTTGCAGCGCCAGGTGCTCTCTGATCCGGCCCGGGACTCGGTGAACTCGATCACGGGGGAGGCCAGGCGGATGGGCCAGTTGCTCACCTCCCTGCGTGAACTGGCCCGCTGCGATGCCGGCCGGCTGCAACTGCAGCCGGCCCTTCTCGATGCCGATGAACAGCTGCTTCTGGCCTATGAGCAGGCCTGTGCCCAGGCGGGGGAGCGCCTGCAGTTGCCGCTTCCCTCCGCGCAACGGCTGCCGCTGTTTTCTGCTGATGCCACCCGTTTGCAGCAAAGCCTGCAGTTGTTGATCAGCAATGCCCTCAGCTTCAGCACCGGCTCTGTGCGTTTGCTGGCTGAGGTGATCGGCGATCAGCTGGTGTTGCATGTGCAGGATTCCGGCCCGGGCATTCCCGAAGCCGAGCGGGCGCTGGTGTTTCAGCGCTTTCAGCGCGGATCCACAGCGGCGGGGCAACGGGGGCCTGGTATCGGCCTGGCGCTGGTGGATGAACTCACGCGGGCGATGAACGGTGAGGTGGTGATTGCTGAGGCACCCGGCGGTGGGGCCGATCTGCAGCTGCGCTTCAAGGTTGCGGCAGCCGCGCCATAAAGCCCACCCCTCGCACGGTGTGCAGCAGCCGGGGACGGTCGGGCCCTTCCAGCTTGCGGCGCAGATAGCCCATGTACACATCCAGGGTGTTGGGGTCGCCGACGAACGGCGCTCCCCACACGCTGTCGAGGATGTGTTGGCGGGCCTGCACTTCGCCGTGGTGTTTCACCAGAAAGGCGAGCAGATCAAACTCCCGCTGGGAGAGGGCCAACTCCCGTTCGCCCTGCTGCACTTTGCGGCTCATCAGGTCCAGCTGCAGATCGCCGAGGGTCAATGGTTCGGCGAAAGCATCTGGGTTGGCGTAGCGGCTGCGCCGCAGCTGGGCGCGAACCCGCGCGTGCAGTTCCGGCAGCTCGAACGGCTTGGTGATGTAGTCATCGGCTCCCAGATCCAGGGCTTGCACCCGATCCTCCAGATCGTGGTGGGCCGTGAGCATCAGCACCGGTGTGGTATCGCCGCTGCTGCGCAGGCGCCTGCAGATCTCGATGCCGTTGAAATCCGGCAGGTTCCAATCGAGCACCACTAGATCAAAACGCTGTTGGCGCAGCAGCAGCAAAGCCTCGGCTCCGCAGTTGGCCCCCTGGCAAACGATGCCGTCTTGGCTGAGTTCTTCGAGCAGAAACTGCAACAGCTTCGGGTCGTCGTCGACGATCAGCAGTTGGCCGCTGGGCTCCTCGGCCATCGCGAACAGGTCGTTGCCGTCACCTTATGGCTGGCGGGCGGGGAATGCTTCAGCCAGTTGTGCTGCTCCTGTTCCCATGTTTTGTTGCAAACCGCGTCGGCATCCGTTCAGGCCGCAGGCCCAGGGCTTCGTGATGCCCCTGGCTCTTGGGGTGTCATCCCTGCTCCTGTTGGGCAGTGCCTCCATTCACACCCTCAGCCTTCAGGGGCGCTTGCGGGCGGCGGCCCATCAACAGCGCGCCGCCGGCGCGGATCAGTTGCGCTCGGCGGCCCAGGCGTTTGCGGCGGCGGCCCAGGGCCCCCAGGCCTGTTTGCTGCCCTTGCCGTCTGCGGCCTGGGAGGTGAGGCCCTCCGCCTGCCCGCAGGCCGACCCCCAGCTGCTCACGAGTGGCGTTGTGGCTGGAGAGCCCTGGCGCCTGATCAACTGGAAGCCCGCTGCCAGCCGCGGAACTCTGCTGCTGGCCACAGGCGATGGCCGCCAGGCGCAGGTGCTGGTGCATCTGCTGGATGGCGTTGGCATCACAGCGCTCGGGGAGCCCCAGCTACTCGGCCGACCCGCTCAGGAGGAGGCCTGATGAACCTGATCGAAGTGTTGATCTCCAGCCTGCTGCTGGCAGGAAGCAGTGCCGCAGCACTGGGGGTGTGGAGTCAGGCTGCAAGCGAAGTGGCGGCGTCCACTCGGCTCGAGCAGCAGGGGGATCAGTTGGAACAGCTCCGTCTGGCGAGCCATCGCTGGCTGATCGCCGAAGCCGGGCCCCACATGCTCACCCATGGCTCCTGCCACTTTGCTGTGAGCAGCCTCAGCGCAGCCATGGATGCAGCGCTGCCGCTGCCCGAGGGGATCCGCCGGCAGTGGACAGTCGATCCCGATGGCGTTGGTCTCTGGCAGGAGCTTGAGGCGCACCCACCCCAGGGCCCTGCTGGCCCGCAGCGGCGTCAGCTGATCACCCCAGCGGCCTACGGCCTGTGCCAGCCATGACGCGTGTTCGCAATGGATTCACCCTGGTGGAGGTGATGGTGGTGGTCGCCATCGTGGGCATCACCTGCAGCATCGGCCTGGTGCATGCCGGTGCCGACCGGGATCGGTTGCAGATCGAGGCGGCGGCCCGTCGCCTGCGCCTGGGGCTTGAACGCGCCCGGCTTTCTGCCCGCCGGCATCAGCAGGCCTGTGCAGTGGCCCTTGGTCCTGAGGCCTGGCTGGCGGCTGAAAGTGACGCCTTGCCTCCTTGCAGGGGTGCGGCGCTGTCGCTCCAGGAGGGCGACGGCCAAGCCGGAATCAAGGTGCACACCAATCTGCCTTCGGTCCTGCGGGTGTCAGCCAACGGGTTGTTGCTCGATGGCGGCACCACGGTGCTGCACCATCCCCGGGTATCCGCCAGCCCCTGTCTGGTGGTGAGCCTGCCCCTGGGGATCAGCCGAATCGGCCGCTATACGGCGCCTTCCCCAGCGGAGGGAGAGGCGTTGCGCAGCAGCCAGTGTCGGCCGTTGCCTCAGGAGGGCTGACCCGGTGATGGATCGCCAACGCGCCAGGGGCTTCACCCTGTTGGAGCTGTTGCTGGCTATGAGTTTGGGCACTGCGTTGTTTGCGCTGTTGCTGCGCTTGATCGGTGCCGACCTGCGGCTGGGTTCGGCCATGGCCGAGCGCCTGCAGACCACCGGGCTGCAGCGCCGCACGTTGGCGCTGATCAAAGCCGAGATCGCAACCGCCCAGGGCTGGATGGTCGATCCACCCCCCTCGAAAGCCTGGCCTTGCTCCCTCAGCGGACGGCGACCCGTGCTCGCCATCGCCATGGGGGCCGGCGATCCAGATGCCCGGGGCAGCGCTGTGATCGTTTACTCCGTTGGCCGGGCACCTTCGGCGATCTGGCGGGGACAGGTGCTGATGCGTTGCGGTCCGTCTTACGGGCTCGATGGCGTGATTAATCTTGAAGGGGCCTATCAAAACCGGGTGTTGCTGGATGCATTGCCCGATCGTTCCGTTCCTGGATTCAGCGCCCAGAACCATCCAACGCTTCCGCTGCTTCAACTGCAACTGGAGCAGGAGCTTCATGATCGGTCCGGCCAACAGCGGCGTCTCCAGAGCCGCCTGGATGCCTGAGTCACGACGGGTCTTGCTCGGAGATCCCCTAGTTGGGGGACGACAAGGGCTTGGCTCTGCCTTGAAATGAGAGTGTTGTTCCCAGGTTGGCTGATGCCCTGGCGGCCACGCCTGTTCACGGCACCATCCACAGCGATTCAGCGGCGTTTGGAACGCACAAGCCTGGTGGCCGTGTTGTTGGGCTACGGATTGCTGCTGGTGGTGAACCTGCAGGTGTTCGCCCAGCAGCGTTATCAACGCCAGCTGGACATCATGCGCAGGGCCGAGCGTGTCGTCCTGCGCAGCAGTGCCGAGCAGGTGGATGCGCAAACGCTGCAGCGCACCTTGAGCCACTTCTCCACCTTTGATCTGGCCCTCTGGGGGCATCCCGAGGGCTTTCCGGCCGGCATGGTGATGCCCCAGCTCAGCAGCAACGATCTGATCGTTTCCACTCCGGCGCTGCGTTTTCAGGCTGAAGAACAGGTGCGTCGCACGTCCCGTCCGCAAACCTTTGACGCCGAAGGCCGCACCTACATGGTGAGTGGCACGACCCTCAGCCTGGGCAAAACCCCCTGGAGCCTTTATCTGCTGAAGGACGTGAGCGAGGACGTGGCCTTGCAGCGCCAGCTCAATGGGATCCTCACCGCGGCGGCCCTGTTGGCGTCGTTGCTGACGCTGATGATCAATCGCCGCGGAATTCAGCGCAGCCTTCGCCCCCTGCGCCGTTTTGGTGAAACCCTCAGCGCCGTGCGCTCCAGTTCGCTGCAACAGCATCGCTTCATGCCGGGCCAGGAACCAGACGAGCTCCAGCCCCTTGCCCATGCCTTCAACGAGCTGCTGGACCGCCTGGCTCAGTCTTTTGAGCGTCAGCGCCAATTTGCCAGCACCGTGAGCCACGAGCTGCGCAACCCGATCACCCTGATCGCCGGCTACAGCCGCCGTTTATTGCGGCGTTCCCACAATCTCTCTGAGGAGCAGCGTCATCAACTGGCGATCGTCGAGGAGGAGAGCCGTCGTTTGGGGCGGCTGGTCACGGGCTTGCTGGCGATCACGCGAGCCGAAACCGGCAGTCTTCAACTCGAGCTCCAACCCTTGAGCGTTTGCGAGGCGGTGCAGCAAGCCATTGCCCTGGCCGAGGGGGCCGGCGAACGCCAGTTTCTCTTCTGCCCAGCGGAAGGCATCGATCCCCACAGCCTGCAGGCCTGGGCGGATCGCGACCGGGTGGTGCAGTGCCTCGTGAATTTGATCGAGAATGCCTGCAAGTACAGCCCCGCTCACACACCGGTTGAGATTGGCTGCTCCAGCACGCCGTCGCAGGTGGAGCTGCGCGTTCGCGACCATGGCCCGGGAATCCCTTTGGAGGAACGCAGCCTCGTGTTTGAGCGGTTCCGCCGCGGACAACACAACGCCGGTATCCCAGGCAGCGGCATCGGCCTGGCGGTGGTGTCCACTCTCGTCTCGCAGATGGAAGGAGCGGTGTCGGTGGAGGACGGCGAGGGCGGAGGAGCCGTGTTCGTGATCAGCCTCAGGCGATGCCCTCGTCCCTCGGATCCACGGCTCCAGCCTCATCGCCATTGAGGAGATAAAAGGCGATCACGGCGAGACAGGCGATGGTGAGAAACAAATGATCGATCCAGCCAAAGCGCACGCCCATGCCCATCAGGGCGATGTGGGTGTTCACCACCACCAGCACAACCAAGAAGGGAGCGAGCAGCAAAGCAGGCAGCGGCTTGATGCTGCGGTGTTGACGCCACAGGCTCACCAAAGGGGGGATCAGCACGGCGGTTGAGAGGGCATGCAGCAGGCGCATGCTCACCTCGCTGTGCAAGTGGGGGGTGATCGTGGCCCAGAGGTTGGCCGGCACCAGCAAGGTGCAGAGGATGAGGTAGGCGATCATCAAGCCGATTGCAGAAGGATGCAGAAGCGGCTACCCATCCCGGGTTCACTGGCCACAGTGATCGATCCCCCCATCGCTTCCACCAGTAATTTCACCACGGAGAGTCCGAGGCCGCTGCCGCTGTAGCCCCCGGTGTTCGACCCGCGATGGAAGCGTTCAAAGATGTGGGGTTGGTCGCTGCTGGGAATGCCGATGCCATGGTCGATCACCTCCACCTGAACGCCCTTGGCAACCCGCGCCAGGGTGAGCTCGATCGGTTGATCCGGCGGTGAGTATTTGTGGGCGTTTTCCACCAGGTTGACCAGCACCTGATGCAGCCGGGATGCATCGGCAAGAACGACAAGGCCGGCCTGATCGCCGGGCCCTTGCGCTTCAATCGTGCGCCCGTAGGCAGGCCCTTGCACGCGCACGATGGTGTCGATGACGGGTTGCAGCTGCACGGCTTCCTTCTTCACCTGCAACCGGCCGGAATCACTGCGGGAGAGATCGAGCAGGTCATTGAGGAGCTGCTGCATGTCGGTGGTTTCGTCCTGGGCGTCCTGCAGGCGTTGCCTCAAGGCCGGATCCAGATCCGGCGCCTTGCGCATCACCCGTTTCAGCGAACCGGAGACGAGGGTGAGTGGTGTTTGCAGTTCATGGCTCACCGCGCTCACGAATTGGCGCTGCTGACTCCACGACCAGGCCAGCCGATCGATCAGGGCGTTGTAGGTGCGCGTGAGGCGGGTGAGCTCCACGGGCCCCGTGGGGACCGGCAGGGCCGCCGATTTCAGCCCGTCGGCGGTGAGTTCCGCGCTGCGGTCGCTCAGATCCTGCAGGGGCTTGGTGATCCGACGCACCAGCAGGGTGACCAGCGCCAGGGAGCCTCCGAGGCAGCTTCCCCAGATCACGATCATCCAGCCCAGAAATTCCGTTTGCGATCGCCCCAGCCCGGTGATTTCCGTGCTGCTCCAGAGCAGGGCACCGGAGTTCAACTTGCGGTCGAGCAGGGTGAGGTAGTCGCGCCCATTCAGCTCGATCACATGGGCCTGTCCTGGCGTGCGCGTGCTGTTGGCGGCCATGGCTGTTTGCAGCAGACCCTGCGGTAGCGGCAGATGCGAGCGCTCCGGGCTGAGCACCGAGCCATCCGGTTGCTCCAGCCAGAGTTGGGTGCGCACGCTGGAGTGATCCTGCAGTTCCCTGCGGATCACATCCTTTCCTTCGCCGCCGTGGGCCACCAGGCAGAACGCCAGCGATTCCGAACCAGCCCGGAGCTCTGCCTCTCCCACCTGCAGGCGTGTGCGCTCGCTCAACCAGAGCCCTGTGCTTGTGGCCGCTGTGAATCCCAGCAGCACGGCGGCATAGGTGGCCAGCTGCAACTGCCCCAGCATGCTGCCGGTGAGGCGTTGCTTCCAGGGGCGCGACGGTTGCATAGGTCAATCCTGCTCGTTGCCGCTCAGGCAGGCAAGAATGCATCCCATCACACGCTTGCGCTGACGTGAGCTTTGCGTCGTCTCCCCTGGGCACCGCCCGGCCGAGCCTCTCGGGCCGCATGGCGCGCTGGGGTTTGGTGATCGTGGCGATTTATGTGCTCGTGGCCTTGGTCACTCCGCTGTTGCTGGCCGCTGGAGTGTTGCCCGACCCCAATGCCGGGCTGGACAACCCCATCTATGCACCTCCGTCGTGGCAGCACTGGTGCGGCACGGACCGGCTGGGGCGGGACGTGTGTGTGCGCACGTTGCAGGGCAGTGGGGTGGCGTTGCAGGTGGTGCTGCTGGCCGTCGCCCTTGCCCTTGTGATCGGAGTGCCCCTGGGCATGGTGAGCGGGTATCTCGGCGGCGCTGTGGACCGGATCCTGGTGTTGCTTATGGACACCCTTTACACCCTGCCGGTGCTGCTGCTGTCGGTGGTGCTGGCCTTTCTGCTCGGTCGGGGCATCCCCAACGCCGCGGCAGCCCTCTGCGTGGTGTATGTGCCCCAGTATTTCCGCGTGGTGCGCAATCAAACAGCCCAGGTGAAGGCTGAGTTGTTCGTGGAAGCCGCCCGCACCCTCGGGGCGGGGCCGCTTTGGATTCTGCGCCGCTACTTGCTGCGCAACGTGATCACGTCCGTGCCGGTGTTGCTCACGCTCAATGCCGCTGATGCGGTGTTGGTGCTGGGTGGCCTGGGATTTCTCGGCCTCGGTTTGCCGGAAACGGTTCCGGAATGGGGCAGCGATCTGAACCTGGCCCTGGCGGCTGTCCCCACGGGCATCTGGTGGACAGCCCTTTATCCAGGGCTGGCGATGTTCATCCTGGTGCTGGGCCTCTCCTTCCTGGGTGAAGGCTTGGAGGCTTGGGTGAGCAGCACGGGCCGAGACGCGGCACACTGAAAGCAGCGCTTGAACCATCCATGCCGTTCTGGGCCACGCTCGTTTTGCTGTCGCTGATGGTGATCCTCTGGGTGTCGGGCCGCGGCAATCCCGATGATGTGATCGGTCTGCTCGAGCAGATGCTGGCCATCACCCTGGGGCTGGTGGTTCTGTTTATCGGGCGCAGCCTGCTGCTTGAGGTGCTGGCGCTGGTGTTTGCGCTGCGCTTGCCTGCGGCCCGCCGGAACCATCCGGTTCAGCAGCGCACCCAGGGAAGCAAAGACGTATTGATGCCGTTCTGATTATTGGCGTGCTGAAGCAACGGATGGACGATCCTCAGAACGCCAGCTGAAACGCCACTAGAAAGCCCATCACGGTGAGGATGGCGTACTCCGAGAAGCTGATGATTCCCAGGGGCGTTTTGGTGTTGCCTCCCACACAGGCGCAGTTGAGGGCGAGCTTGTCGACATACACCGCCTTGATCACCGAGGCCATGCCGGGCACGCCCACCACCAGCGCGGCCCAACCGGCCAGAGGCAAGGGAGAACTGAGCAGAAAGCCAAGGCCGATCAGCAGCTCAACGCCGGGGTAGAGCTTTCCCCAGGGCCGCCAGCGCTGGGTGATGAGGTCGTACTTCACGAAGCTGGCCGCGAACGACTCCACATCCATCAGCTTGAGCATCGCCAGCGCGCAGATCGAAAAGCCCATGAAGTGCTGGATGATGCTGTCGCCCAGCACCAGGGCCATCAACAGAGCCGTGCCAAACACGGCAACCACGGGTGTGTAGGAGTAATCAGCGCTTTCCGCCTGTTCTCCCAGCGCAGCGGCGAGTTCGCTGTACCCCCCGATGCGCCTGTCGCCCGCAAAAATCTGCGGCGTGGTCGGCACGTTGTGACGCTGCTTGAAGGCGTTCACATCCTCCTGGCTGCTGAGCAGGTGGTCCTGAAAGGCGATGCCCCGGTTCTTCAGCAGCGCAATGGCCTTCAGTCCCCAGGGGCACTCATGCTCCGGCAGCGACATGCGATAGAGATGCACATCACCCAGTTCGATGGCCATCGCGGGGCGGTCGCATTCACTGATCCGGACCGTAGCCGCTGGTTCGAAGATCAGCAGCGCAATTTGGCGGTGCGCGGAAGATCCTCAAGGATCTCTCCATCCCCGCTCAGTGCTGGATAGCTGCGTCCCTGTTCCCGGCACCAGGCGGCCACCTGGGGGTAAGCCCATTCGAACAGCAGATCGCCGTATTGCTCCGCTGGGATGCCTTCGCCGTTGTGCGGTGCCACGCCCGCTGCCTGGCGTTGGCGCAGCGCTTCGAACAGCAGGGTGGCCGTGGCCACCGACACATTCAAAGATTGCACCATCCCCCGCATGGGGATGAATACGGCCTGGTCCATCAAGCCCGTGGCCTCCTCGGTGAGACCCCACTTCTCAGCGCCGAGCACGAAGGCGCAGGGCCCGGTGAAGTCGCAGTCGCGGTAATCACGGGCATCCACGCCCAGGTTGGTGCCATAGAGCTTGAAGCCTCGATCCTTGAGGTGGTGCACCGCGGAAGCGATCGTGGCGTGGTCGCGCAGGGGAACCCAGCGCTGACTGCCCTGGGCCGTGCTGTTGAAGGTTCTCGGTCTGCCGCTGAAGCTCACCGCATGGGCTTCCAGCACACCCACCGCATCGCAGCTGCGCAGGATGGCTGAGAGGTTGTGGGGTTTTTCAACGTGCTCCACCAAAACCGTGAGGTCGGCCATCCGTTGATTGAGCACGGTGCGCAAGCGCTCGAAGCGCCGGGGGAGCAGGGGCATCAGCCGATGGGGGAATGCATGGAGCCTGCTTTGAGGGTATGCAACGCCCGACCCAGTCAGATTCCGACGCAACCTTGAGGCTGATCAGTCATGAATTGGCGTTGCAGCGATTCAGCATCAAGCTGACTTCACAAGCACTGGCATGAAGCGTTCGTTCGGCACCGGCGTTGCTGTGGTGATGGCCCTGGCGGCCACGGCACCTGCGTTCCATCCCCCGGCGACGGCTGCACCCCTCACGGTGTATGACTACGACAGAGACGACGTTGATCGCCGCGATGGGACTGCAGGGCGTCGGGTGCGATCCAGTGCCGCTGCCGACACCGACACCAACAGCTGCGTGGAAGGCAGCGTGATCGGCGGATTGCTGGGGGCCGGTCTGGGCGCTGCTCTGTCCCGCGGCAATGGCCGCTGGATCGGTGTGCCGGTGGGAGGCGCTGCCGGTGCCCTGCTCGGTTGTCAGGTGGATGGTGGTTGATGGCGAAGGCGCCCTCCAAGCTTGGCTTTGATGGGCGTGTCCATGCGGTCGTTGCCCTCATTCCCCATGGACGGCTGGCCACCTACGGGCAGGTGGCCGACTGGATCGGCGCCTATGGCTGTGCGCGGCAGGTGGGTTGGGCCCTGCGCAGGCTGTCCCTGCCAACGCCCATCCCTTGGCAGCGGGTGGTGAATGCCCAAGGAAAGATTTCGATGAGTCTGAGCCGCGAGGGCTCGGATTGGATCCAGCGTGAGCTGCTGATCAGCGAAGGCATCCCCGTGGATGACGAGGGACGGCTGCCGCTGCGCCGTTTCCTCTGGGAGCCCGACCGAGAACAGCTAGCGCAGGTGCTTTTGCGCTGGGATGCCTCAAAAGCGGAAGCTGGTTTGCATCAATCCGCCGAGATTGTTGATGGTTGTACCAAGCCCAGTGGGGGATAAGGCGCCAACTTCCCCGCCCACCTGCCATGCGTAGTAGATGGCAGGTGTGATGGCGATGTGATCCGACAGCTGCCAGCGGTACCAGGCTTCCCACACCAGATTGGAATCCTGGGCGATGCGGGCTACAGGAAATCCCCGAGGCGTACCTACGCCACTGTTCGTCACGAATGGAGCCTGCCCAATGGCTGTTCCGAAGCTGTTGCCTTCCAAGGCTTTGCCAGCCCATTGCAACCCAACCATCCATGATTGCACCCGTGGCCTGTACACAGGCATGTAGGGAGCTCGTTCAACAGAGCTATATCCCCAGCCCAGGCTGATTGATGGCCAAACACCTGATGTCAGCGGTTCCAAATAGGCACTGACGCCCACATTGCTGGTGCTGTTGGTTGGGAAGTTACTGTCTGGTCCTGATATCTCAATGGCGCGGGGTGTTCCATTCGGGAATGAGAGATTGCGGCTGTAGGTGTAGGCCGCAGCCACGCCCCATCGCCATCGCGGTTGTTCGCCACTGAAGCTCAGTTGCGTTGTCCAGGACGAGCTCGTGGCCTCACTGGCAAGACCGCCTGCGTTGCTAAAGGAGGAAGGCAGAACTCCAGGAGTTTGCGCATCATTGGGATTTGTATTGCTGAATTGGCCATTGACTGCGATGTAGCTGCTGCTCAATCGCAGATTGTCACGACCAAAGAGTCGTTGGAGCGTGAACCCCCCGCCCGCACCAAGAGCATTGAAGTTGTACGTGGCTGGCGCGCCAGCAAACGTGAACAGACTGAGGATTCTCCCTTTGTTGTAGGCGCTGGGCCAGAGACCGAGCATCCCTGGATCATCCATTCGAACGATCGGCCCGAGGGCAACCTTCACATCTGCCCCAAAGGGGACTGAGTAAAACAACCTGTTAATCGCAAAAGTATTGGCCAGGGCTGGCTCCTGAAATGCACTCTCAAGTGTGTTGATGGCCAGGTAGTTATTGCCAAACCCGCTGTTTTGGAAGTTGCCTGCGCGCAATCGTGTGCGTAGGAGATCGTTACCGGTAAAGCTTGTATCCAGGTCGATTTCAAAGTTGTAGTTGAAGCTCGCTGCTCCATTCATCGTCTGGGCCATTGGCACAGACCAAAACCCGAAGGTGTCTGAACCCGAGTAAGTATTCGCGCCCACAACGAACACGCTCCGTCCTTTCAGCCGTGTGGTGGCGGTGAACTGGGTGGCTTCCAGTTCGCCCACGCGGGCTTCCAGACCGTCCACGCGGCCCTTGAGGATGGCGAGTTCCTTCTCGAACTCCTTCATCAGACGCTTGAGCTCGTCGGTCACTTCGGTGACGCGGTCGAGACAGGCGTTCAGCAGGGCAGCCGCTTCAAAGCGGGTCATGGCCCGGTTGCCGCGGTAGGTGCCGTTGGGGTAGCCAGCGACGCAGCCGTAGCGCTCGATCAGGTTGCTCAGTGCCTGGTAAGCCCAGTCGGTGGGATACACATCAGAGAACTGAGTGATGCTGGTGACCTGTTCCAAGCTGTCGCCTATCACGTCCGTGGCTTCAACCGACACAGGAGCGAAAACCACGAGAGCCGTACTAGCCAAGATCATTCTCTGCATGGCAAACGCTGGCACGTTTGTATTCCAAAAAAACAGCTGCAACTTTGGAGTGGTTCCGTCAAGGGTGTGGCGCTAGCTCTTGAGAAGGTGTTGTTTGTCACGCGTGAGTGAGTCGCCGTCTCGATCCGAAACGCCCGGGCTGGCGTCGCGCCGTGTGGCCTTGGAGGTGCTGGAAGCTGTGGCGGCTGGGGCTTACGCCGATGTCGCCCTCGAGCGAGCGCTGCGTCAGCACCCCTTGCAGGCCGCGGACCGCGGCCTGGCCACCGAATTGGCCTATGGCGCCATTCGCTGGCGTCAGTGGCTGGATGCCTGGCTCGACAAGCTCGGCAAAGTGCCGGCACGCAAGCAGCCTCCACGCCTGCGCTGGTTGCTGCATCTCGGTTTGTACCAGGTGCTGCGCATGGAGCGGATCCCTGCCGCCGCTGCCGTGAATACGACGGTGGAACTGGCCAAACGGGGCAAGCTGGCGCGCCTGGCGCCTGTGGTGAATGGCCTGCTGCGCGCAGCGCTTCGGGCCCGTGAAGCGGGCGATGGTTTGGTTCAGCCGACCGATCCGGCGCTGGCGCTGGCGCAAAACCAGTCGCTGCCGCTCTGGTTCACCCAGGATTTGCTGCGCTGGTGCGGCCCGGCTCAGGCCGCTCAAGTGGCGCAGGCGTGCAATCAGGTGCCGCCGTTGGATCTACGCATCAACCGGCTGCGTTCATCGCCCGCAGAGATGGCTGCACGTCTGGCGGAATGCAGCATGCCCACGGCGGCGATCCCCGGCTGCCCGGATGGTTTGCAGGTGTTGCACTCAGCAGGGGATCTGCGCCAGTGGCCGGGGTACGAGGAAGGCCACTGGTGCGTGCAGGATCGTGCGGCTCAGTGGGTGGCGCCGTTGCTGGCCGTTGAGCCAGGGCAGCGGGTGCTGGATGCCTGCGCAGCGCCCGGCGGTAAGGCCACCCATCTGGCGGAATTAATGGGGGATCAAGGAGAGGTTTGGGCTGTGGACCGCTCGGGCGGGCGCCTGCAACGGGTGGCCGCCAACGCTGCTCGACTCGGCTGTGGCTGCATCAATGCCTTGGCGGCGGATGCCGCGCAATTGCTCGAAGAACGCCCGCAGTGGCGAGCTTCCTTTGATCGGATCCTGTTGGATGCCCCCTGCTCCGGTCTGGGAACGTTGGCCCGTCACCCGGATGCGCGCTGGCGCATCAGCGAAGCGTCGATTGCCGATTTGGTGAAGCTGCAGGCTGGCCTTCTTGATGCCCTGGTGCCATTGCTCAAGCCTGGCGGACGGATCGTGTATGCCACCTGCACCGTGCACCCTGCCGAGAACACCGAACAGATTCATGGCTGGTTGCAGCGTCATCCCCAGCTCGTGCTGGCGTCTGAACAGCAGCGCTGGCCAGACCCGCAGGGTGGGGATGGGTTTTATGCAGCCGTGATCACTGCACCGGCAGCGGCCTGAAATTTTCATCCACCGGCGGTCCTCCTGGTGGGGCGACGTAACGGGGTGGCGGTGCCGTTGGTGCAGCCGGCGGTTCTCCCCCGATGAAGGGCTCTTCGCCGGGAGCCCAGAGATCAGGCCCTGGGGTGTAGTCGTATCCCTGATAAGGGGCTTCCTCTCGTCTTCCGGAGGGTTTGGCTTTGCCGGGCGGCTGGAAGGTGCGCGTGAGCACGGGCTTGGGGGGGAAGTTCTGCACCGGGTAGGTGCCCTTCACCTCCTCCATGAACTGCTTCCAGGCCCAGGCAGCTTCTCCGCTGTTGCTGTTGGTTTCGTTGTTGTTGTCGTAGCCAAACCACACGGCCGTGGTGAGTTGGGGGATCGATCCGATAAACCACAGATCCCGGGCTCCCTCTGAGGTTCCGGTTTTGCCGGCCACCGGACGGTCTTCCAGGCGGGCCGCAGCGCCGGTTCCCCCACTCACCACCCGTTGGAACATCCAGTTCATGGCATCGGCCACGTCGCTGTCGAGGGCCCGCCGCCCTTTGTCGCCGTCCACGCGCCTGCTCCAGAGCACATTGCCGTTTGGGCCTCGGATCTCCTCGAAAGCCGTGGGTTTCACGTAGACCCCCCGATTGGCAACAGCGGCATAGGCGGCTGTCATCTCGAGAACGGTCTGCTCGTAGGCCCCGATGGCCATGGGGTAGTACTTGCCCAGTGGGCGCTGGTTGCCGATGCCCAGCTTGTTGGCGGTGCTGATGATCGCGTCGAACCCGACCTTGTCCTGCAGCTGCACCGCCACGGTGTTCAGCGAGTTCTTCAGGGCATCCGCCAGGGAAATGGTGCCGAAGTATTTGTTGCCGAAATTCTTGGGGCAGTAGCCCGCCCAGCAGCGGGGAGCGTCCACGAACTTGTCTTCCGGCTTCACCCCGGAATTGATCGCAGCGGCATAGGGAAACAGCTTGAAGGTGGAACCGGGCGAGCGCAGCGCCTGGGTGGCGCGATTGAACTGGCTGCTGCTGAAGTCTTTGCCACCCACCATCACGCGCACTAGGCCTGTGCCCGGTTCCATCGACACGATCGAGCCTTCGGTGTCGAAGGGTGCGAATTCACGCACCACGGATTGTGCTTTCTTCTGCCAGTTGAGATTCAGGCTGGTGCGGATTTTCAGGCCGCCCACTTCCAGTTGTTCCGGCGTCAGCAGGCGGGGAAGTTGCTGGGCGACCCAACTGGTGAAGAACGGCGCTGCACTGTTGAAGTATTTGGGAATCGCAGGTTTGAGCGCCAACGGGCTGTTGCGGGCTTGCTCGGCTTCGCTGGCTGTGATGAATCCCGACTGACGCATGCGGTCGAGCACCAGGCTGCGCCGTTCCAGGGCCAGTTTCGGATTCACCAGAGGCGAATACACCGAGGGCGCGGGGGGCAGGCCGGCGATCAATGCGGCCTCAGGAAGGTTGAGCTCGCTCGGTGTTTTGGAGAAGTACACCCAGGCCGCATCGGCCAGGCCGTAGGCGCTGGAGCCGAGGTACACATAGTTGAGGTATTGCTCGAGGATCTGCTCCTTGCTGAGTTGGCGTTCGAGCTTGTAGGCCAGGGCCGCTTCCTTGAGCTTGCGGGTCAGCGTGCGGTCCTGGCTCAGGAACACCGTGCGGGCCAGCTGCTGGGTGATCGTGCTGGCGCCTTCGCGCACGGCTCCCTGGCGGACGTTTCGCACCAAAGCACGGCCAATGCCCCAGAGATCCACGCCGTCGTGCTCATAGAAGCGGCGGTCTTCAGCGGCGATGAAGGCCTGCTTCACCAGCAGGGGCATTTGTCCAGGCTCGATTTTTTCCCGGGTGGCAGGGCCGAGCTTCTGAATCACGGCACCGTTGCTGGAGAGCAGGGTGATCGTGCCGGGGCGGTTAAAACGACTGATCCCGCGAGCATCCGGGAGGGTGGCGTCGAAAGCGCGGGTGACAGCGGCCTGGGCAAGGGCAACACCAACACCCACCACAACGGCAGATCCGCCGATCAGAACCCAATGACGACGGGTGCTGGTCACATCCCTGGAGTCAGGGAACTATGGCCAATTGCCAGGGCGGTCACGAGCATGCCGAGCACGAGGAAGGGCTGCGCGCTGGCTTGATATTTCACGTCGTAAGCCACTGGATCCCGCAGCAGCCAGATGTCTTGAAAGGTGATCTGAGGCACGATCAGCAGCACCAGAAGCACGGCAGCAAAATGCTGCCCGATGGCGATCAGCACCGCAACCATCAACAGCTGGAAGATATCGATCATCCCAGCGCTGATCCAGCTTGCCGGCCGAATTCCGAATGCAACCGGAAGTGACTGAAGGCCCAGGGCACGGTCACCTTCCACACTCTTGAAGTCGTTCACAACGGCGATGCCAAGTCCGGCGAGGCTGTAGGCCAGGGTGAGAATCGCTGTCGCCCAAGTGAGCTGTCCAAACAGTGCTTGGCCGGCCCACCAGGGAAGGGCGATGTAGCTCGCTCCCAGGGCGTAATTACCGAGCCAGCCGTTCTGTTTGAGCTTGAGCGGGGGCGCTGAATAGATGAAGCTCACAAACGACCCACCGAGCGCAAGCAGCAAGAGCACCGGGGTGGTGTGCCCGGCCCAGAGATCCAGGGCATAGGCCACGGCAAGACCTGCCAGCAGCAACACCCAGATCTGCAGTTTCACCTGGCCCAGAGGAATGGCCCCGGATGGAATCGGCCTGTAGGGCTCATTGATCGCGTCGATCTCGCGGTCGTAGTAATCGTTGATGGTCTGGGTGTAACCAGCCAGCAAAGGACCGCTCATCACCATGCAGCCGAGCGCCGCTGCGAAATGATCCAGGCGCCACTCGTAATGCCCACTGGCGGCTGCACCGCAAACCACGCCCCAGATCAGCGGGATCCAGGTCACGGGTTTCATGAGCTGCAGGCGCAGCTTCCAGATGTTGGTGGTGCCGCTGGCACCTTTCATGCCAAGCAGCTGACGGGCGTCACTCACGCGTTGAGTCCTCAGGCGGGAGCGATTTCATCTTCAAAGAACCAGTTGGTTGACCCATCGCTGAGTTCAACAACCACTCCGATTCCCTTGCCATCCACGGTCCGAAAATCCGTCACGGTGCCATTGGCGTCGGTTTTCAGCAGCTCAACCAGCGCTTTGGGGATGCGATCGCGAACGCGGGTGACACGCACCTTGGAGCCGATGTCGATGGTGACTGCCTGCTGTGACATGGCCTGCGAGGCTTGGAAAGTGGCAGCAACCCTAACAGCCGCAAATCAAACGTCATGGTCGCTCTCCGCCTGATTCCCTGCCTCGATGTGGCCGCTGGCCGGGTGGTGAAGGGCATCAATTTCGTTGGACTGCGCGATGCCGGAGACCCCGTTGAGCTTGCTTGCCGCTACAGCCAGGCCGGAGCTGATGAGCTGGTGTTTCTGGATATCGCAGCCAGCCACGAAGGACGCGCCACCCTTGTTGATCTGGTGAAGCGCACCTCGGAGCAGGTCACGATCCCCTTCACCGTTGGTGGAGGAATCGGCTCTGTGGAGGGAATCACGGAGTTGTTGAGGGCTGGAGCTGACAAAGTCAGCCTGAATTCCTCGGCTGTGCGGCGTCCTGAGCTGGTGCAAGAGGGCGCGCAGCGTTTTGGCTGTCAGTGCATCGTTGTGGCGATCGATGCCCGTCGCCGTGATGGCGGTGGATGGGATGTGTATGTGAAGGGTGGCCGCGAGAACACCGGCCTTGACGCTGTTGATTGGGCCCGTGAAGTGGCCAGGCTCGGAGCGGGAGAAATCCTGCTCACGTCCATGGACGGTGATGGCACCCAGGCGGGGTATGACCTGGACCTCACCCGTGCTGTCGCCCAAGCGGTGCCGGTTCCAGTGATTGCCTCCGGTGGAGCTGGAACGCTCGATCACATCGCCGAGGCTCTCGACCAGGGTCCCAGCGGTGGACACGCGTCGGCCGCGTTGCTGGCGTCCCTGCTTCACGACGGCGTTCTGACGGTGCAAGAGATCAAGAACGACCTGCTGCATCGTGGTCTGGCCATTCGCCCCCCCGAAGGCGCTGGTGATACTTAAAGTTTTGATACGTCGCTGCAAGCGCCAAGCGCCGTGTTGAACCAAGGGTCCAAATCGATGGTTTTGAGTGCACTTTCGGTGCCTCAGGTGAACGCATGGTCGCCGACTTTCTGGATTGGGCTTGCCCTGGTAAGCATCGTGATCGCACTGGTGGCCTGGGGGTTGCAGCTCATGCAATCCGCCGTTGATCAACAGGAGTTTTCCTTGATGCTGGCGGGGTGTCTGGTGTGTTCAGCTGCCGTTGGACTAGCCACGGTGATGGTGATGACCTTGAACGACTTCCTGCTTTGAAACCTGGAGATCCAGAGGCTGTTGAGCAGCTGTTCAATGACGCTGCGCCCACCTACGACCGGCTGAACGACCTGCTCAGCTTTGGGTTGCATCGCCAATGGAAACGCCAGATGCTTCTCGATCTGGCTCCGCGTTCTGGGGAGAGCTGGCTTGATCTCTGTTGCGGCACTGGCGATCTGGCCCTTGCACTGGCCAGGCGGGTTCGCCCTGGTGGCCAGGTGGTGGGAGTGGACACGGCCGAGGCGCCGCTTGCGCTTGCGCGCCAACGCGCAGCGCGCGAGCCCTGGCTAACGCTTGCTTTCCAGCAGGGCGACGCCCTGGCTCTCAACGCCGAGACCGCCTCGGTTGATGGGGTGGTGATGGCCTATGGGTTGCGCAATCTTGCTGATCCGGCAGCGGGTCTCCAGGAAATCAAACGGGTGTTGCGGCCTGGGGGCCGGGCAGGCCTCCTTGATTTCAATCGACTGCAGCCCACGTCCATGGCAGCGCGCTTTCAGCGGGCCTACCTGCGGCGTGTGGTGGTTCCCGTGGCCGATGGGCTTGGCCTCAAAGACCACTACGCCTATCTCGAGGCCAGTTTGCAGCGCTTTCCCGATGGTGCCTCCCAGGAACAGCTGGCCAGAGCCGTGGGATTTCCCCTGGCCCGTCATCGCCCTGTGGCTGGGGGGCTGATGGGGCTTTTAACCCTGCGCTCTTGAAGAGCTGCAACACACCCTTTGTATCGCTTGCGACAAATGAGACTGGTGACTTATGAAGGAATCATTAAGAACCGGAGGCATTCACGTTGGCCTTTCCGCTGCCGTCGCTGTTGGCGTCCATCGAAGATCTCCTCAGTGAAGTCCAGTGGCTGGACGGGATGATCCTGGTGACCGACTCGCAAAAAGCCACGTTTGTGTCGTTCTCGCAGGTGGATCCCATCCTGCGCCGATTGCGCTCTCGTCCCAGGGGAGCCGAAGTGGCCGAGCAGCTCTGCATGTCCCTGCTTGAGACCCATGGGAAAGGGGCGTCCAAGCCCGTGCTCGTGTTCCAGGGCGATGGCAGTTTCTGGCTGGGGATGATGGGACCAGGCCATGGCCATCCCCACCGTCATCACGCCATCGCCCATCTCCACCGTTGTCTGTCGTTGAGTTGAGCCGGGAGGGTCTTTGAGGAGAATGCCCTGCAACGGCCCCAACGCACGGATGCACTTCCAAGACATCATCAGCACCCTCAACCGGTTCTGGTCTGAGCAGGGATGTCTGTTGCTCCAGCCCTACGACACGGAAAAGGGGGCTGGAACCATGAGTCCGCACACCGTGCTGCGCGCCATTGGTCCTGAGCCCTGGGCTGTGGCCTACCCAGAACCCTGCCGCCGGCCCACCGATGGGCGTTATGGCGACAACCCCAACCGAGCTCAGCACTACTTCCAGTACCAGGTGCTGATCAAGCCATCCCCTGATGGCATTCAGGAGACCTATCTCGCCTCCCTGGAGGCTCTCGGCATCAAGGCAGCGGACCACGACATCCGCTTTGTGGAAGACAACTGGGAGTCCCCCACCCTTGGTGCCTGGGGTGTGGGCTGGGAAGTGTGGCTGGATGGCATGGAGGTCACCCAGTTCACCTATTTCCAGCAGTGCGGCGGTCTGGATTGCAAACCCGTGTCGATTGAGATCACCTACGGCCTCGAGCGCCTGGCGATGTATCTCCAGGATGTGGAGAGCATCTGGGATCTGAGTTGGAATGCCCAGCGCAGTTACGGCGACATCTGGCTGCCTTTTGAGAAGGGTCAGTGCCATTTCAACTTCGAGGCGTCCAACCCAGAGCGGCTGAAGCAGCTGTTCGCGATCTATGAGGCGGAGGCCACCGATCTGATCGCCCAGAACTTGCCCGCTCCGGCCCTGGATTTTGTGCTCAAGTGCTCGCACACCTTCAACCTCCTGGAGGCCCGTGGCGTGATCTCGGTGACCGAGCGCACGGCCACCATCGGCCGGATCCGCACGCTGGCCCGCAAGGTGGCCGAAGCCTGGCTGGCGGAGCGAGAGGCGCTCGGATTTCCCTTGCTGGAGCCGAGTGCGGCAACAGCAGCGGTCTGATCCCTTTGCGGCCAACCGGGGAACCCTCGCTGCATCACTGATGCGGGTGCCCCATGAATTCGGCCCTGGCCACGGCGTTGCTCCTGCTGCTGGGATCCCTGGGAGCGGCGCTGTCCCAGACCTGGCAGCACTGGTGCACGCTGCTGGTGGTGCTGGGTCTCGGTCTTGGCGTTCTGCGCCGGTGCTGCGGGCTTTCTAGGCCATCTCTGGGCCTGATCAGCCTGTTTCTGGCGCTCGTGATCGCCCGCTCCGGCCTGGCCGCTGAGCCGCGCCCCCATCCCTTGGATCCCAGTCATTGGATTCCGGTGAAGGGCCCGGCTGTGGAGGTGACCCTCCAGGGACGTCTGCTGAACGATGGACGGCTTCGCGATGGACGTTGCCGCGCTCTGCTGGAGGTGAATCATCTCGATGGTGCGCGGCGCCGGGGGAGGACGGAACTCACCGTCGATCCCTGTCAGCAGCCTCTGCATCGGGGCTATTGGCTTGAAGTCACAGGGGCGCTGCGACGGCCTCGGCCTGCTGCTCACCCCTTGCTTCGTGGCGGAGCGGAGCGCTTGCTCGCTCGAGGCAGTTGGAGCCAGATCCGCAGTGCGTCCGTTCGGGTCTTGCGCCAGTCCTGGACGCCTTTGGCCGATGGCCGCCGGCGCATTGCCGAGGCCTTCACCACGGCAGCCGGACCTGCGCGCGGGGGGCTGCTGGCCGCGCTTGTGCTGGGGAGTGCGCAGGTGGATCTGATGGCGGATCTGCGTGAGGCCTTCCGCGTGGCGGGTCTCTCTCATGCCCTCGCCGCTTCAGGGTTTCATCTGTCCGTGCTGCTGGGCACCACCCTGGCGGCCACCCGCTCAGGTCCGTCTGCGCTGCGCATCGGGGCCGGGGGAAGTGCCATGGGCTTGTTTCTGGCGTTGGCCGGTGCCCAGCCCTCGGTGGTGCGGGCCGTGCTGATGGGCGCCGCCGCTCTCCTGATCCGTGAAGGGGGTCAGCGCAGTCGCCCGCTCGGCGTGCTGGTGCTCACCCTGCTGCTCATGTTGCTGATGCATCCAGCTTGGGCCCGTTCGGTGGGCTTTCAACTCAGCGCTGCAGCAACCGCGGGTTTGGTGGTGTCGGCTGCTCCCTTGGAACAGTGGCTTTGCACCCATGGGCCGGGGTGGCTGCGTCCCCTCGCCCCTGCCCTGTCCGTCCCCATCGCTGCTCTGGCCTGGACCCTGCCCCTGCAGTTGCTGCATTTCGGTTCGACCCCCCTTTACGCCCTGGTCAGCAATCTGTTGGCGGCTCCCTTGCTCGCTCCGCTCACCCTGTCGGCGATGGCGTTGGCCCTGCTTGTGCTGGTCGCGCCGGCGCCGATCACCGCCTTCGTTCTTCCCTGGCTGATCTGGCCCGTTCAGCAGTTGGCAGGCGTGCTGATCGTTCTGGTGCACTGGATCAGTGGCTGGCCTTGGGCCCAGTTGCTCACCGGCCGTCCCCAACCGCTGGTGGTGCTCGCGCTTGCCCTTGCCTTGATTCCCTGGTGGTTACCCGCGCTGCGGCGTTGGCGTTGCCACGCCGTTCCCCTGGCTCTGTTGGCTGTGGTGGTGCAGGGGTGGGTGCAGTGCAGCGATGACCTGATCAGGGTGGAGCAGTGGGGACGCCAATGGCTGGTGCTGCGCCATCGCGGCCGTGCGGCTTTGTTGAGCAGCCATGGCGATGGTTTGAGTTGCCATGTGGCCAGGCAACTGGGCGCGGGGCTTGGCCATGCCCGTTTCGATTGGGTGGCGGTGATGGATCCTGTGGCCATGGACCAGTCCGGATGTTGGAGTCCCCTGGCGCACACTGTTTTGGCGGAGCAGCAGGGGCAGCTCCCCCTGCGCTCTGGGCAGACGTTGACAAGTGCAGGCCTGGGTTTGCGCGTGACCGGTGCCAGAGGTCGTCACCTGCAGGTTCAGGTGGGACAGCGGCTGCTTGCTCTGCGTCGCAGGGATCTGTTAATCCCACGCGGGGAGCTGGCTTGGGTGGGGCGTGGGGCGGAGCACTAAAGTGATTGAGCGCATGACTGCGCAGGGAGAGGTGGCAGAGTCCGGTTGATTGCGCACGACTCGAAATCGTGTAGGGGTCACACCCTCGTGGGTTCGAATCCCACCCTCTCCGTTTTCGATGCCATCAAATCGTCCTGAATCAGGAGTGAAACAGCAGGACCAGCCCGAGGCTGACCTGATGGAATTCTCGTTCTTCCCTGCTTAGGTCAAGCCCAACGTCAAGTCCTTCCTTCAAGGCGTCGTCGAAAGGAGGGGTCAGAGGCTGGTCGTCTGAATGCCACAAGGCAGCAATTCCCACTGGCGTGGCATGCCAGCGAAAGTGAACGGTCTCACCGATTGAGGCCTCTTTCAGGGATTCCTCAAGAAGGCTGTTGAGAGGGGTGCTGGTGATTGCCATGTCCCAAGCTTCGGGACAAGGCGAGTCGTCGGCAATTTCCTGAGAGACTTCGTGATGAACCTGTCGCGTTGTGAGACTGGATGGCGAAACGCTTGCAGCCTGGGCTTTGCTTCTGTGCCGTTGCAGCTACTGACCCTGAAGTGCTGACGGATCATTGGCGTTGCAGTTGATTGGGATGAGACAGGAGGGACAGGGATTGCTCAGCGCATCAGGGCGATCTGTGTTGAAGACTTCGGCTTCCGGGCTCAGGCGTCGTGCATCGCGTCGGCATCTGGAGCTGATTTCCGCGCCTCCCTCGAGCCTGACGGCGCTCACCCTCGTGCGCCGTCAAAGCCGCGTGGGGCGCACGCTCAAACGCAGCGGTGATGTGCTTTTCTCACTCGCGGTTCTTGCGGTGGGTGCCCCGCTGTTCGGTGTCTTGGCAGCGCTGGTGAAACTCAGCTCTCCGGGGCCGGTGTTTTATGTGCAGAAACGCGTTGGCCGCGGCTACCGGCGCTTCGGCTGCATCAAATTCCGCACCATGCGAGCCGATGCGGATGCCGTGCTGGCGCAGGTGCTGGAGCGATCGCCAGCCATGCGTGCTGAGTTCGAGCGTGACTTCAAGCTCCGGAACGATCCGCGGATTACACCGATTGGCCGGTTTCTCAGGCGGTCAAGTCTTGATGAACTTCCCCAGTTCCTCAATGTGTTGCGTGGGGAAATGAGCGTGGTGGGTCCAAGGCCGATCGTTGATAAGGAGATTGAGCGTTATTCCGATTACATGGATGAAGTGCTGGCTGTCCGTCCAGGCTTGACGGGGCTTTGGCAGGTGAGCGGGCGCAATAACCTCAGTTATGCCAAGAGGGTTCGATTGGATCTGGCCTATGCCCGAGGCCGTTCCTTCCTGCTTGATTGCGCCATCATCCTGCGCACGTTCGGTGTGCTGTTGCTGCCGATGGACCGCGGGGCGTATTGATCCCCATGCGCTGCGTTAGTGCTGCGTGAGCAGGCTCAGCCCTGCTGCTGCCGCCAGCCACATCCATTCCAGTCGTGATGAGAGCGACAGGATGGTTCGCACGCCGCGTGGGTCGGCCTGTGCTCCCCCAGCGCCGAGCAGGGGTTTCTCGATCCAGGTGTTTCCGTAGCGGTTCCAGCCCCCCAGCTCAACCCCGGCGCAATGGGCGTAGATCGCTTCCGATCGTCCGGCATTGGGTGAAGGATCTGCAGCGCCATCCCGTTCCGCTGCTCGCACCAATGAGGGCCAGAACCACCAGCTGCGGCTGATCAACGGCAGCGTCACCATCACCAGCCGGCAGGGCAGCCAGGTAAGGGCATCGTCCAAACGGGCGCCAGCGGTTCCCAGCCAGCGCAATCTCCCGCGCCTGTAGCCCAGCATGGAGTCGAGGGTGCTGCTGGCCTTGAACCCCCACGCCAGGGCGAGGGGGCCAGGACTTTGCAGCCAGCCTGCGCTCCACAGGGCCACGCCCACGAGCATCCAAAACAAGGGCGCGAAGACGCCATCCACGGCATTTTCACTGGCCGTCTCCGCAGCTGCTCGCAAAATCTCATTGCCGCTGAGCTGCTTCGTCTCACGGCCCACAATCCAGCTCAGCCGCTCCCGGGCCAGGGTCGGCTCTTCATCGCCCTTGGCTGGGAGGGCCTTGACCACGGCCATGACGCTGTCGTGAAGGCTTCGTGCCGCCAGCGCACTGGCGAGGGCCACGATCAGGATCACACCGGCAGCCCACTGCCACAGTCCGCTGGATTGCAGCCAAAGACGCTCGATCAGCCAACCAGCGCCCGCGCTGGTCAACACCAGGGCCGCCGTGATCAGACCACCACTCAAGCGCAGTGCCCTGGGACGGTCTCCCGCCCAGGGTTCCAGCCGTTGCCTGAGCCAGTGGATGGCCCTCCCCATCCAGACCACTGGATGGGGTGACCAATGGGGATCACCGATCAACCAGTCGAAACCGGCCGCGGCGATCACCAGATAAGCGGACTGAATGGTCCCCGTCTCAGGACGCTTTCAACCAGCTGAACATCGACCGCAGTCCCTTGCCCACTTCCTCGATCTTGTGGTGACGGTCCTGTTCGCGGATCTTGTTCATCTCTGGCTTGCCGGCTTCGCATTCCGCCACGAAGTTCTTGGCGAAGGTGCCGTCCTGGATGTCGCCGAGGATGCGCTTCATTTCCGCCTTGGTGTCGGCCGTGATCAGGCGCGGACCGCTGACGTAGTCGCCGTATTCGGCGGTGTTGGAGATGGAGTCACGCATGGCCGAAAGGCCGCCTTTCACCATCAGATCCACGATCAGCTTCACCTCATGCAGGCATTCGAAGTAAGCCAGCTCGGGCTGGTACCCGGCTTCCACCAGGGTTTCGAAACCTGCTTTCACCAGTTCGGAAAGACCGCCGCAGAGCACAGCCTGTTCACCGAACAGGTCGGTCTCGGTTTCCTCTTTGAAGTTGGTCTCCAGGATTCCGGCTCGGGTGCCACCGATTCCTTTGGCGTAGGCCATGGCCAGCCCACGGGCGTTGCCGGAGGCGTCTTGCTCGATCGCGAACAGGGCGGGCACGCCCTGGCCGTTCTGGTATTCCCAGCGCACGGTGTGGCCCGGACCTTTGGGGGCGATCATCACCACATCAACGTCGGCAGGCGGCTTGATGAGTCCGAAGCGGATGTTGAAGCCATGGGCGAAGCTCAGCACCTTGCCCGCTTTCAGATGCGGTGCGATTTCCTTGGCGTAAACGTCCTTCTGGAACTCATCAGGCAGCAGCACCATGATCCAGTCGGCTCGTTCTGCAGCCTCCGCCACAGAGAGCACCTCGAGGCCATCGGCCTTGGCTTTCTCAGCGGAGCGGCTGCCTTCATACAGACCCACCACCACGTCAACGCCGCTGTCCTTGAGGTTGAGGGCGTGGGCATGACCCTGGGAGCCATAGCCGACGATGGCCACCGTCTTGCCGCTGAGCAGCGAGAGATCGGCATCGGTGTCGTAGAAAAGCTGAGCCATCCGGACGGTGGTTGTGGAGCTTGGTAACGACTGAGCTTACGCAAGCGCCGGTTGGCTCAGGCCTCGTTCGGGTGGGCGATCACGCGGTCGATCAGGCCGTAGTCCATGGCTTCCTGGCTGCTCAGGAAGTAGTCACGGTCGGTGTCCTTCTCGATTTTCTCGAAGCTCTGGCCGCTCATGTCCGCCATGGAGCGGTTGAGCATTTCTTTCATGCGCAGGATCTCCTGGGCTTCAATCTCGATATCGCTGGCTTGACGTTGGGCGGTTCCGCCCAGGGGTTGGTGGATCATGATCCGGCTGTGGGGAAGCGCCAGGCGCTTGCCTTGGGTGCCGGCTGCGAGAAGAAAGGCACCCATCGAGGCGGCTAGGCCCACGCAAATCGTGACCACGTCACTCTTGACGTATTTCATGGTGTCGTAGATGGCCAGGCCTGCGGTTACCGAGCCACCAGGGGAATTGATGTAGAGGTAAATCGGCTTGCCGCTGTCTTCAGAGTCGAGGTACAGCATCTGAGCCACCAGGCTGTTGGCGACGGCGTCGTTCACTTCCGAGCCGAGAAACAGAATCCTCTCCACTCCCAAACGGGTGTAGATGTCGACCCAGCGCTCCATCTGGCTGCCGGGAAGACGGTAAGGGACGCTTGGAGTTCCGATGGGCATGGTTCCTGGGGGATGACGGGTGGAAAAAGTTGGTCGTGAACGAGGTCAGGCTGCGGGAACCGGCGCCGGCAGATCCTTGCGACTGGTGAGGACGCGGTCGATCAGCCCGTACTCCTTGGCTTGCTCAGGCGTGAGATAGCTCATGCGATCGGAATCCTTCGAGAGCTCTTCCACGGAGCGTCCCGTGTTGGTGGAGAGAATTTCCAGCATGGCGCGCTTGTTGTGGAGAACCTCTTGGGCGCGGATCTGGATGTCGGTGGCTTGGCCGCGGGCGCCGCTGCGAGGTTGGTGCAGCACGATCGAGGCATGGGGAAGAGCGGCGCGCTGCCCTTTGGTGCCGGCTGAAAGGATCACAGCGGCTGTTCCCATCGCCTGGCCAATGCAGATGGTGTGGACGGGAGGTTTCACGTAGCGAAGGGTGTCGCAGATCGCGAACGCTTCGGTTTCAAAACCGATGGCATCACCGGTGTACCAGCTCGTTCCCGTGGAGTTGATATAGAAGTAGATCGGTTTGTCGGGGTTGTCGAACTCCAGGTAAAGGAGTTGGGCGATGATCAATTCGGTGACATCGATCCCCACCTGACGCTTGGTGTCGTCGTCTGAAAACAGAGGAAGCCCGAGATAGACGATCCGTTCCTTGAGCAGCAAGGAGGGAAGATCCGGTGGCGGTGTTCTCATCACCGACGAATCGCCGTAATACGGGGCTGACGTGGTCATCCGCTTCTCATCTCCTGTCGTGGCAGGAGCCTAGCGGGATTCCGACGTTGGACGCTCGTTGCTTTTGAGCTTGCGCGGTGGTTTGGACGCCTTGCTTTCTTTGCCGACCACGGTTGGGGCCCGGTCCTGATCGAGACGGGCAAACACCATGCGCCCGCTCGGATTCTGGAGAGCGCCGGTGATCACCACAGGACGGCGTTCTCCAATCGCTGAACGGGCATTTTCGACCACCACCATCGTGCCGTCCTCCAGGTAGGCCACTCCCTGGTCATCGGCCTTGCCCTCCCGCACGATTTTGAGATTGAGTTCATCGCCTGGCTGTACTTCGGGACGCAGGGCGATCACGAGTTCACTGAGGTTCATCACCTTCAGCTCTTTTAAGCGGGCCACCTGGGCCAGGTTGAAATCAGCGGTCACCAGAGTGCCGCCGGTGTCTTCGGTGAGCTGGAGCAGCCGGTCATCGGTGCCGGCGCCGTCGTAGCGCGTGGTGTTGATCACGAGGCGACGCTCGTAGGCCTCGCGCAATTCATTGAGCAACTTGAGGCCGCGGCGACCTTTGCCGCGCTTCTCCAAGTTGTTGGAGTCGGCCAGCTGCTGCATCTCATCGATCACGGTCTGGGCCACGATCACTTTTCCCTCCAGCAGGCCGCAGCCGATCATTCCGCGGATGCGCCCATCGATGATCACGCTGGTGTCGAGGATCTTGGCCGTTGCCGGTGTGAGAACGCCATCGGCCACCAGCAGGGCTTCGGTGGACGTTGGGTTGAAGAACCGCAGCAGAGTGCGTCCATGCACCTCAGCCAGGTTGTACCCCAGCACACCGAAGAATCCGTTGCTGAGAATGGCGGCCAGGGGTTTGACCAGGGAGCTGGCCCCCGCCAGGGGCAACAACAGAATCGGTGCCAGCAGCAGGTTGGCCACCAGCAGCCCCAAGATCAGGCCCACGGCCCGGCTCACGAGCAGGTCGGTGGGCATGGTGCGCACTTGCCGCATCAGCTGCTGCCGCAGCCTCCGGAACACGAGCCCCGCCACGATGCCGATGCCCGCACCAGCAGCCGTCAGGCCAAGGCGAACCCCCTGGGCGTTCACGTCGTCGAGAAGCTCCTGGGGCAGCAGATGCACGCCCATCCAGCCCGTGGCTGAACCGGAGATCAGAAAGAGAAGGAGAATGAGCGCTTCAACCATCGTGTTGGATCCCGGCTGCTCACCCCGTTTGAAGGCAGCATGCATCATCGTCGACCGTTTGGCTCGGGATGATGTCCGCACCCGCGCCCCGAAGCGCCTATCTCCATATTCCTTTTTGCCATCGCCGCTGCTTCTACTGCGATTTCGCAGTCGTCCCGCTTGGTGATCGTGTGCAAGCGCTGGATGGTCCTGGCAGCGGATCCATTGCGCTCTACCTCGACAGCATTCTCCAAGAGATCCGCCTGTCGCCAGCGGGTCCCCCCCTGGCCACGGTGTACATCGGTGGCGGCACCCCGTCCCTGCTGACGGCGGATCAGGTGGGAGGCCTGCTCGCGGCCCTGACTGACCGTTTCGGCCTGCAACAAGGGGCGGAGGTCACGTTGGAGATGGATCCAGCCAGCTTCGCGCTCGACGACCTTTCGGCCCTGGTTCGCCACGGTGTGAACCGGGTGAGTCTTGGTGGGCAGAGTTTCGATGATGGTGTGCTCGCTGCTCTGGGGCGCCGACATCGCCGCAAGGATGTGCTGGAGGCCTGCCGCTGGATGCAGCGCTTTCTTCAGGATGGACGTCTACGCAGCTGGAGCCTGGATCTGATCCGCAATCTCCCCGACCAGGATGATGCGGCCTGGGCTGCAACCCTTTCGGAGGCCGTGGCGCTGCAGGCGCCCCACCTTTCGATCTACGACCTCAGCATTGAGCCTGGCACCGTGTTCGCCAGGCGCGAGCAGCAGGGCACGCTCAGGCTTCCCGATGAGGACGGTGCCGCCGATCGAATCGCGTTCACGACGCAGCGTCTTTTCGAGGCGGGGTACTGCCGCTACGAGATTTCCAATTACTCCTGGCCGGGGCATGCCTCGCGCCACAACCGCGTGTACTGGAGTGGTGCGGGGTGGTGGGCCTTTGGCCTTGGCGCCACCAGTGCCCCCTGGGGTGAGCGATTCGCCAGGCCGCGCATCCGCGAGGCCTATGCCCTGTGGCTCGAGCAGCAACAGCAGGAAGGGCCCCATACCTCGCTGCTGCGGGAGAGCGCACAGCCGCTCAGCCTCGAAGACCGGCTGTTGGTGGGGCTACGCCGCCGGGAGGGGGTGGATTTGCTGCAGCAGGCCTTGGCCAGTGGTTGGAGTGCCCAGCGCTGTGCCGTGCATCTTCCAGAGCTGGAACAGCGTTGGCAGGTGTTCCTCGCTCAGGGCTTGCTGGAGCAACAAGGGCGCCGTTGGCGACTCACAGACCCCCTTGGTATGGCCCTCAGCAATCAGATCCTGGTGGAGGTTGTGCAGTGGTGGGATCGGCTCCCGGCTGTCGCTGTTCCTCCAGCCAGCACCGAAGCGCCTCAATGCCCAGAGTCCTCCCCTCAAGGCGGGCAGGACTGAAGGGGGGTTGCCGGGGGGTGAGACCCAGCAGGTCAGCGGTCACGCTCACCTGACCATCGCAGTTCTGCCCGGCACCGATTCCGATCACAGGGATCGCCAGGTCTCGCCGCAGGTGACCAGCCAGGGCTTCGGGCACGTGCTCCAGAACCATTGCAAAGCAACCGGCCTTCTCCAGTTCCGAAGCCTGGAGCCGTAACCGTTCCTGGCTCACGGGATCCTTCGCCTGGCGGCGGTACCCCAGTTGATGCACCGATTGGGGGGTCAGTCCGAGGTGGCCCATCACAGGAATCCCCATGCGCACCAGCCGCTCGATCACCTGCACCACTTCCGGCTCGGCGCCTTCCAGTTTCACGCCGCCTGCGCATGAATGCTTGAGCAGGTGTCCTGCAGCGGCCACGGCACGGTCGAGACCGCACTGGTAGCTGAGAAAAGGCAGATCGGTGATCACCAATGGCTGCTCAGAGGGGGGCTTGCTCAAGCCACGGCAGACCGCCTGGGTGTGGAGCAGCATCTGCTCAAGAGTCACGGGCAAGGTGGTGGCGTGCCCAAGGCTCACCATGGCCAGAGAGTCCCCCACCAGCACGATGTCAGCACCGGCTTCTTCAACGACAGAAGCGCTCAGGGCATCCCAGGCCGTGAGCATCGTGATGGTGCGGCCGGATTGTTTGAACCGGATCAGATCCGAGGCTCTCAACCTCTTCCTCTAGGCAGCGGGAGTCCATTGCTAACATCCGAAGTGACTCGGACCCATGCGGTTCAGACGCCCAAACCTGGTCAGATCCGGAAGGCAGCAGCCACACGGGATGCTCGGGACAGGCGTGGATTCCGGGTCACCCCTTTTCAAACACTGCAGAGCCGTTGTGCGAGCTCTGCAGTGGCTCAACGTCAGTCCGTTGGATCCTGACGGGATTGGCGCTGCCGCAGAAACTCGGGAATCCTGGCCCCAGCGTCCGAGGGTTCAGGGGATGCATATGCAGAGGGTGCGGCCTGAGGAATGCTGCGTTCGCTGCGATAGGGCTGACCGTTTTCGAACCCCGTGGCAATCACAGTCACGTGAATCTCCCCTTCGAGAGCCTCATCCACCACAGCACCCACGATGATGTTGGCTTCGGGATCCACCACGTCGTAGATCACTTCGGACGCACTGGTCATGTCCTCGAGGGTCATGTCACGACCGCCGCTGATGTTGATCACGCATCCCTTGGCGCCATCGATCCGAGCTGCCTCAAGCAGTGGGCTGTTGATCGCGGTCTGGGCCGCTTCGATGGCCCGGGAGCGTCCTGATCCAACGCCGATGCCAAGCAGGGCTGTGCCGGCTTCGGTCATCACCGAACGCACGTCGGCGAAATCCACATTCACAAGGCCTGG
The DNA here is from genome assembly GCA_000063505.1 of Synechococcus sp. WH 7803. Lineage (GTDB taxonomy): Bacteria > Cyanobacteriota > Cyanobacteriia > PCC-6307 > Cyanobiaceae > Synechococcus_C. The sequence goes on along the minus strand of CT971583.1, from coordinate 1,612,905 downwards.
GCAGGTGATGATGTCGCTGATTCCCTTCACGCCCATCCGCAGCACATCGTCCGCGCTGCGAAACGCTTCCTGAAGAGGAGCACCTGCGATCGCATCCCTGAGCCTGTCATTGGGGATCACAATCAGGGTGTCCACGTGCTCTGCCAGGCGAGCGATGCCCTCATCAGCCTGACGCATGCGCCGGCGACCTTCGAAACCAAACGGTTTGGTGACAATGCCAACGGTGAGAGCGCCACTTTCCTTGGCGACCTCGGCAACAACGGGAGCCGCTCCGGTGCCGGTTCCTCCGCCCATTCCGGCAGCGATGAACACCAGGTCAGCACCCTGGATGGCTTGCTGGAGATCGGCGCGGGATTCCTCAGCCGCTTTCTGGCCGATGTTGGGATTGCCACCAGCGCCCAGGCCCCTGGTGAGGGTTTGACCAAGTTGAACCCGGTGTTCCGCGGATGACTGGATCAGGGCTTGGGCATCCGTGTTCAGCACGCGATAGGCGACACCCTCGAGGTCACTCATGATCATGCGATTGACGGCATTGCTGCCACCACCGCCCACGCCGATCACCTCAATCCGGGCTGACTGACTGGGAAGAATCCCTTCAACCGCTGGAGACGACGACATCTGACCGTTCACCATCTCCATGGTTCGTGCTGACCCGTTGAGCTGCGAGTGCATTATGTCCCTGCGAGTGACGATCGCTGAAGGTCTGGACACACTCGGTTTCCTTGGGCGAGAGCGCAACCGGTGGTCAGGATTCGCTCGCTTTCTTGGCTGCTTTGGCCGGCAATTGCAGCTCGGGCTTGCTTGGATCTGAAAGATCAATGCTGGTGTCGTTCTGACCACGCAGCTGGGCCGGAAGGCTGCGCGTCAATTGCACCACGGTGTTGAGCTGTTGGTCCAGCAAGGCTCCGTTGGAGCCGAGTTTCACGAGGCCGAGGGAGGTTGTGCGCAGGCTGAGATCACCATCGGGAGCGATGTGGATCACCTGCAAGGGGCTGCCGAGCTGATCCCTTTGCTCGAGCAGCTTGGCGATGGTTGAGCGCCGGCTTGGGATCCAGCCCAGCACGCGTACAGCACTGGTCGGTGCCTCGCCCTGGCGCGCCACGGTCAGGGGCATCCAGCGCCCGTCGCGATCCACCATGCCCTGCTCCGTTCCCCCCGCTCCCCGTCGCGTGGCGGCGGCGATCGGGCGTCGATCTTGCAGTTCCACCTCCAAGCCTGGCGGCAGCAACCGCCGATGCACGGTCACCGACTGCACGGGCAGTTCAGCCATCAGGCGACGTTCGAGCGTGCTCGGTTTCAACGACAGCAGCGGAAGTGGAAACCGCAGCCCTGCGGCTTTGGCGACGTTGCCAGGGCCTAGGCGATCACTGCCAACGACTTGGAGTTGGTCGATGGAGCGCAGCGTCCAGCCAGCACTGAGGAGAATCCAGGCCAAAGCAGAGGCAGATCCGCTGAAAACAATGATTCTCCAGGCCTGAATCAACTGGTCTCGCCGTCGCTCTTGCCGCAGGCGCCTGCGGCGTTCAACGCTTGGAGGCAGCGGTCCTGCGGCCTTCGATACCCGACGCTGGCTGGATTGGGTCTGACTGCGGGGCATCAGAGGTCACAGCGGGCCTTGGCCATCAGCTGTTCCATCCAGCGACGGGCCCGTTCCGCATCCGAGAAAGGAACGTCCATCTGTTGCCCTTCTCCGATCAAACGCAGACGGCATTGGCCCTGGGATTCATCCGAGAGCGGTGTGTCTCCCGAGGCCAGCGACATCAGCTCAACCAGTTCCAGGGTCTTGATCACAAACCGACCCTCTTCTCGGAAACTTCCGGCGTGAAAACTGCTCCAGCTGAGTTCACCCTCCTTGAGGCGGGCTGCTCCGCAACCATCGAGTTTGGCCAGCTCCGACGACTGACTCCATTGCCTGAACAGGGACTGCCTGCGACGTTCGAGCCAACCCAAGGCGGCCAGCAACACGAACACCAGCAGCAGTGGAAGCCAGAGCAGTCCGTGCATCATCGCCGCGTCACCAGCATCAATCGACTCATTCTTGCGCCGTATCGACCAGCTCTGCCACCAATTGCGGCAATGGGATACCTGAGGCGGCCCAGAGCGTGGGATACATGCTCTGGGAGGTGAAGCCCGGCAGGGTGTTGATTTCATTGAGCCAGATCTCGCCCGAGGTTTCGTCGTAGAACACGTCCACGCGGGCCTGGCCAAAGGCATGCACGGCATGGCAAGCCCGGATGGCCATGGCCTGGATCTGCTGGCTCACCAAGGCTGGGAGAGGCGCGGGAATCAGCGTGTGACTGCGCCCCTCGGTGTACTTGGTCTCATAGTCGTACCAATCGGCGTCAAAGCGAATCTCCCCCACCACGGAGGCCCGCAGATGCCGACGCCCCAACACGGCACATTCCAGTTCTCTGGCGTTCACGCCCTGTTCAACGAGCAGCCTGGGGTCGAGTGCGGCCGCCTGGTGCAAGCCCGCCAGCAGCTCATCTCTGTTGTTCGCTTTGGTGATGCCCACCGATGAACCCAGGTTGGCGGGTTTGACGAAACAGGGGTAACCCAGCTCCTGCTCCACGCGGGTCAGCAGCTGCTCCAGTCGCTCCGGATCCTCCAGGTCGGCGGCAGTCAGGCCCATGTAGGGAACCTGGGACAGACCAGCGGCAGCAAAGGCGGCCTTCATCGCCAGTTTGTCCATTCCCACTGCCGACCCGAGCACCCCGGAGCCCACGAAGGGTTTGTTCATCAGCGTGAACAGACCCTGCACCGTTCCGTCTTCCCCGTTGGGACCGTGCAGCACTGGGTACCAGAGGTCCACGCTGTCGGGATCCACCGGCCAGTGACGCAGTCCCGGAGCAGGCAGAGGCTGGGGGAGCTCATGGGCGTCGAGGGCCTTGTTCTGCTCCAGTGCACGTTCGGCCACCGCCGGGCCCCACCAGCGACCCTCGCGATCGATGTAATGCGGAATCACGGCGAACCGCTCCTGATTCTCCGGGGCGCTGAACGCCTCGATCACCGTGCGGGCCGATCGAATCGACACGGCATGTTCGCCGGATGCTCCTCCGAACACCACGCCAACGCGGAGAAGGGATGTCGGCATGGGAGCGGTGTCGGTGCGTCGGGTTGCCCCGCAACGTATCAGCAGTTCAGAGGAGTGCCACTGAGGGAGAAGGAACGCACGGCATCGATGTGCACGTTCACCAGATCACCGGCCTGATACCGCCGGTCGTCAGCTCCGGTTGCACTGAAGAAGGTAAGTCTGTTGGTGCGGGTGCGACCCATCAACTGGGAGGGATCTTTGGGGTTGATGCCTTCAGCCAGCACCTCTTCCACGCGGCCGGCGTAGCGCCCGTTGCGTTCCCGCGCGCAGCGTTCCACCAGGGCATTGATTTCCCTGAGACGCTCCACTTTGATGTCTTCAGGCAGCTGGTTGTCCCAATCGGCGGCAGGGGTGTTGGGCCGCGGTGAATAGGCGGCCGTGTTCACCTGGTCGAAGCCGATCTCTTCGATCAGGGCCAGGGTGCGCCTGTATTGGGCATCGGTTTCACCCGGGAAGGCCACGATCACATCGGCGCTCAACGAGGCATCGGGCATGCGCTCGCGGATTCTGTCGATGATGCGCCTGTAGCGCTCCACGGTGTAGCCCCGGGCCATGGCTCTCAGCACATCGTTATCACCGCTTTGAAAGGGGATGTGGAAGTGCTCGCAGAGTTTGGGCAGGTCGGCGCAGGCATCGATCAGTCGATCGGTGAAATAGCGGGGATGACTGGTGGCAAAGCGGATCCGCTCCAGGCCCTCCACGTCGTGGACGTGATGGAGCAGATCGGTGAGGGTGTGCTGGCGGCGTCCTTCGGGGGTGATGCCTGGCAGATCGCGCCCATAGGCGTCGATGTTCTGCCCCAACAGGGTGATCTCCTTGAAGCCCTGGGCCGCGAGCCCCTCCATCTCAAGCTTGATGGCGTCTGGAAGCCGTGACTGCTCCTTGCCGCGAACAGAAGGAACCACGCAGTAGGTGCAGCGCTCGTTGCAGCCGTAAATCACATTCACCCAGCCGCAGATGCTGCTGTCGCGCCGGGCGGTGGTGATGTCTTCAAGAATGTGGTGCTCTTCGGTGGCCACCACTTGCTGGCCGCTGTCCACTTGCTGCAGAAGCGTTTCGAGGCGGTTGGCGTGCTGGGGCCCCATCACCAGGTCGAGCTCCGGCACCCGCCTGAGCAGCGATTCACCTTCCTGCTGCGCCACACAGCCTGCCACCACCAAAGTGAGATTCGGATTCGTGCGTTTGCGTTGCGCCTGGCGTCCCAGGTAGCTGTACACCTTCTGCTCCGCGTTATCGCGGATGGTGCACGTGTTGTAGAGCACCAGATCGGCATCCAGCTCGGCACTCGCCTCTCGGTAGCCCATGGATTCAAGAATCCCAGCCATGCGCTCGGAATCGGCCTTGTTCATCTGGCAGCCGAAGGTGGTGATCCAGTAGCTGCCACGCTCCCGGCTCGGCAGCATTGCGGTGGTGGGCGAGGCGGTCACGGTCAAGGCAGAGAGCCGTCCGAAGGATCGGCGGTGTCGAACGCTGCTTTCAGTGTCGGATACGGCGGTGCTGTGCCAGCTTGTGGATTGGTGCTCGCGGGCCATGGGCTGGAGTCTGCGTCGATTTCCGCTCACCAAGGCGGTCCCTCTGGCGATCAGCAGGGGAACCACGTCTGTCGTGGAACGCCTGGAACTTCGCCTAAACCATGGCGGAACTGTGGGGTTCGGCGAAACCGGCGGGCTGGATACGGGCCATCGCGCCTATGCGCTGGAGGCCATCGAGGCTGAACTCCAGGCTCTGTTGCCCACCTTGGAGTCCTTGAACCCTGAGGACCGTCATTCCATCGAACCTTGGCTGGCCCCCCTGTCTCCGCCGGCACGGTGTGCTGTGGATCTGGCCCTCTGGGACTGGTGGGGTCGGCAGCTGGGGCAACCGATCTGGAAACTGTTTGCGTTGGATGGCACCAGGGGGGTGGCCACGAGCGTCACCCTTGGTCTGGCCTCTGTTGAGAAGGTTCTGGAGCGCCTTCAGCGCTGGTGGCGTCAGATGCCGGCCACCCGAATCAAGCTCAAGCTCGGCAGTCCGGAGGGGCTCGAGCATGACCGCGCCCTGTTGCAGGCCGTGGCCATCGCCCTGGACGAGCGCTCTCAGCGGATGGCCGTGGCCCACGAACTTCAGGTGGATGCCAACGGAGGCTGGACGCTGGAGCAGGCCAAGGCGATGCAGGTGGACCTGGAGCAGGCGGGGGTGGTGTTGCTCGAGCAACCTCTGCCCGCTCGTCTTGATCCAGAGGAGGATCTGCAGGGATTTGCAGCGCTGCGTCCGTTCTGCAATCTGCCCTTGGTGGCCGATGAAAGCTGTTGGGATCTCAAGGATCTGCTGCGCTTGGCTCCCCATGTGGATGGCGTCAATCTCAAGCTGCTCAAGACCGGTGGTCTCACGGAGGCCTGGCTGATGGCCCAGGTGGCGGAGCGGCTTGATCTGGATCTGATGGTGGGCTGCTATTCCGACAGCACGTTGCTGAATGCCGCTGCAGCGCAGTTGCTGGCCTGCATCCGCTGGCCTGATCTCGACAGTCACCTCAATCTGGTGGATGACCCTTACAGCGGATTGCCGCTCAAGGGGGATCAACTTCTGCCTCCGCACGGATCCGGATTGGGCGTTGCACCGCTGGAGGCCTCCTGATGCTTGCTGATCAGGATCCCGTGGTGCTGCTTCAGCACGCCGGTCTCAACAGCCTCACCGGCAAAACCGGATTGGCGATGTTGCGGCATCGACGCGGACCGATCGTTGCGGTGATTGATCCAGACCATGCTGGCCAGTGCTTGGAGACGGTGACCGGGATTTCCAGGTCTGTTCCTGTGGTGAAGGATCTGGCTGAGGCTCTCCCCTTTCGACCGTCTGTGGCCGTGGTGGGCCTCGCTCCCTCCGGTGGGGTGCTGCCGGAGGCGCTGAGGTCGGATGTGTTGCAGGCTCTCAAGGCGGGACTGTCGGTGGCCAGTGGGTTGCATACCCACCTGGCGGATGATCCGGAGCTCAGTGCGGCGATTCGGCCTGGACGCTGGATCTGGGATCTCCGCTGTGAGCCCAAGGGACTGAGGGTTGCGCAGGCCAGGGCTGCCGCGTTGCCCTGCAAGCGCGTGCTGGCCGTTGGCACCGACATGGCCGTGGGCAAGATGAGTGCTTGCCTGGCGGTGCATGAGGCGGCGCTCCGCGCCGGCGTGTGCTCAGCTTTTGTGGGCACCGGCCAGGCCGGGATCCTGATCAGCGGCAGCGGTGTTCCCTTGGATGCGATACGGGTGGATTACGCCGCTGGAGCGGTGGAAGCCGCGGTGATGGATGCCGCCTCAACGCTGCCTGACACGGGGCTGGTGCTGGTGGAAGGGCAGGGATCGCTCTGCCATCCCGGGTCGACGGCCACCCTGCCCCTTCTGCGCGGTAGCCAGCCCACAGCCCTTTTGCTGGTGCATCGCGCCCAGCAGAGCTGCATTCATCGTCTGCCGGAGATTGCCCTTCCTCCCTTGGGGGATCTCATTCAGCTTTGTGAGGGGCTTGCGTCGATCGGTCGTCCGCAAGACGCAGGACCTCCACCCAGGGTGCGAGCGGTGGCCCTGAACACCGCACACCTGAGCGATGCGGAGTGTGAGCGTTCCAGCGCAGAACTCAGCGAAACGTTGTCGCTGCCTTGCGTTGATCCGATCCGACAGGGAGCTGATGCTCTGCTCAAAGCCCTGTTGGCTTCATGAATCATGGAATGAAAGGGCGAGCGAGGGGATTCGAACCCCCGAATAGCGGCGCCACAAGCCGCTGCCTTAACCACTTGGCGACGCCCGCCGCGTCGGTAAGAATCTACCAATCCGCCCCCCAGGCCCTGCGTACGTCCTCCGTCCATCGGCGCTGGTCTCCGGCCACTGCGATTGCCATGGCGCTTTTGCTTGGTGGAAGCGTGACCGCCTTGGCTGTCACCAACCCCACCAAGGAGGAGTACGGCGCTCATGCCGGCACCCAGCTGGTCGGTCTGGCGACCGACGAGCTTTGCTCGCAGCGCACGCTCCCCTTGGTGCTGCAGCTCTGGATTAAAGACTGCCCCCGCTTGATCGCCGACCAGGAGGCTGCGCTGGCGTCGCTGGCCAACCAGTTCACACGGCGCTGGAATCTGGGCGTGGCCAGTGTCTTTGTGACCACGGTGGGGGGACAGGACCTGCTGCCCACCTTGCGTCTTCCCCGTTACTCCGTCACGACCTTGGGGGTCGCGGGTCGGTTTTTGGTCCTGCAGACCCAGTCGGATTCTGGAGACTTGGAATGAGCGGGCAAGCCGCTGGATCTCTGCGCAGCCGCTGCCCGGTCAGCCTTGTTGATTGGCCTGCTGGCGTAGCAGCAGAGCGGCCTGCCGACGGCCTGCTGTCCGTAGAGCTGCGTTGGCTGGAGGGCCGAATCACCTCCGTCTTGCCTGTCGCCGACGCCCAGGGCCTGGTGCTGCCCCGCCTGGTCGAGCCCCATGGCCATCTCGATAAGGCCTTCTCCTGGTCCGACTTCCCAAATCCAACAGGGACGTACGCCGGAGCGATGGACGCCAACATGCGCGAACATCGCACGCGCACGGCTGAGCGGGTTCATGAGCGCAGTGAGCGAGCGCTGGCCTTGGCCTGGCGCCATGGCCTGCGGGCCATTCGCTCGCATATCGACAGTTTGGGGCCAGGGGCCGCCTGCAGCTGGGAGGTGCTGACAAGCGCGCGTCAGCGCTGGAAGGGGCGCATTGAGCTCCAGCTGGTGGCGCTCGTACCCATCGCCCATTGGTCCACTCCGGAGGGAGAGCATCTGGCCTCCCAGGTTGCAGCGGCCGGAGGCGTGATCGGTGGTGTGATCGAACCACCTTGTCGGGGCAGGGCCCCCCGCCAGGCGCTGCGACGGCTTCTGGCACTGGCGGAGCGCCATGGCTGCCCCGTTGATCTGCACATCGATGAGGCGTCGGAGCATCCTGCGGCCGGGGTTCGGCAACTGCTGCGGGTCCTGCGCACGATGACGGTGTCGGTGCCGATCACCTGCAGCCATGCCAGCAGCCTTTCGCTGCTGAATCCAGCCTCCCTGCAGCGTTTGGGGGTGCGGATGGCAGAGCATCAGTTACGGGTGGTGGCTCTGCCACTCACCAATGGATGGCTGCTCGGGCGTCGCGGGCAGGCCACACCACTGCAAAGGCCCCTCGCTCCGATTCGCCAGTTGCGTGATTGCGGTGTGTGTGTGGCCGTGGGGGGAGACAACGTGCAGGATCCCTGGTTTCCAGGCGGGAACCTGGACCCCCTGGCCTTGATGGCCATGGGTGTTCCCCTGGCTCAGCTGGCTCCCTGGGATGACGAGGGGATGGCTCCGTTCAGCACGGATGCCGCCCGTTTGCTGGACTTGGCTTGGGATGGAGTCTTTCGCCCAGGTGCTCCTGCGGATCTGATCCATGTGCCCACCGGTGGCTGGCCCGAACTGCTCTCGGCTCCTCCCCAGCGCCAGGTGCTGGCGGGTGGCGTCTGGGTCCAGGATTGAACGTGCGTTCCCTTGATCGTGACGTCCATGGTTCCTGAGATGTTGCGTGCGGAACTGGCGGCGGTGCCAGATCTCACCCTGCTTGAGCGGCCCGAAGATCTGGATCGCTACTCCAAAGACGCTTACGACTACTCACCGGTGTTGCGGGAGCGGCTGGCGTCCTGTCGGGCTGCGCTGGTGGTGCGCCCAGACACGGTGGAGGCTGTGGCCGCTGTGGCTGCGGCGTGCTGTCGTCATGGCATTGCGCTCACCCTCAGGGGCGCCGGCACCGGCAACTACGGACAGAGCGTCCCCCTCGAGGGAGGGGTGGTGATGCTGATGGGACGTCTGCGTGCGGTTCGCAGGATTGAGGCGACCACCGGCGTCGTCACGGTGGAATGCGGCTGTCTCCTCAAAGATCTCGATCAGATGCTGCGAGGGCATGGCCGTCAGCTGCGCCTGTTGCCCAGTACATGGCGCAGTGCCACGATCGGTGGCTTCATCGCCGGCGGCTCCGGCGGAATCGGTTCGGTGCGCTGGGGGTTTCTGCGCGATCCAGGTCACCTGCTCGGTCTTGAGGTGGTGACGATGGAGCCGGAGCCCAAACGCCTCCAGTTGGAGGCCGCCGAGGCGGAGGCGTTGAATCACGCCTACGGGACCAACGGGATCATCACCGCACTCACGCTCGCCACCGCCCCTGCGGTTGCTTGGCAGGAAATGGTGATCGACTGCGTTGACTGGCCATCCGCTGTGGAGCTGGCGCAACGCTGCTGCGGATCAGCGTTGGATCTCCACCTCTGCACCGTGCTGGAGGCTGACGTGGTGGCTCAGTTACCGGCCTGGGATGTCCCGGAGACAAAAGCGGATCGTGTGCTCCTGCTGGTGGCTCCTGATGCGGTGAGCACGGTGGAGCAGTTGGCGGCCGACTGTGGTGCGGCCGTGGTGTTTTCCGAGGCGGAACAGCACCATGCCGGCCATGGCCTGCGGGAGCTGACCTGGAACCACACCACCCTGCATCTGCGCCAGCACGACCCCGACTGGACTTACCTGCAGATGCTGCTTCCCCAACCGGAACTGGACTGCCTGCATGCGCTGAAGCAAACCTGGGGCGGGGATGTGCTCATTCACCTGGAAGCTGTGCGACAGCAGGGTGTTCAGCGGCTTGCGGCCCTGCCACTCGTGCGCTGGCGCGGGGCGGATGCGTTGGAGCGTTTGATGCAACAGTGCCGCGACCTTGGGGCGCTGATTTTCAACCCGCACGTGCTCACCGTGGAGGGCGGAGGGCTCGGCGTTGTGGATGGCGATCAGGTGGCCGCAAAGCAACGCTTGGATCCAGCAGGTCTGCTCAACCCCGGGAAGCTCGGCGGATTCAGCAGCTGAGGCTGTCGCGGGTGAGCACGCCGGTGGTGGGGTTCACACCTTCGGCCTCCTGGCAGAGCCTGCGCTGGTCATCCCGGTCCAGCAGGGCGTCGCTGAAATCAGCTCCATCCACCTGAGCGCCGGCAAAGCTGCTTCCGGAAGCGATCACCCCGATCAAGACGGCATCTCGCAGGTCCGTTCCGGTGAAATCCGCACGATCCATGAGGGCATCACTGAGGTCGGCGCCATGGAAGTTGGCATCGGCAAAGGCACCCTGGGTGAAGATGGCCCCCTGCAGATTGGCCCCGCTGAAATCAGCGCCCTTGCCCGCCGCGCCGGCAAAAGAGGTGTTGCTGAGGGCCTGATTATGAAAATCAACGCCGTTTTGATTGGTCAAGGTGTAGTCCACCCGTTCCTGAAACAAGGCTCTGTCCTGAAGGCCAACCCCGGCTGAGGTGTCCAGCGCCATGGCGGGATCGCACAGGACGGCGATCACCAGGGTGATGGCGGTGATGAGTTTCAGCAGCGAGGGCATGAACGACGGGCTCGGCATCGGTTCACTCTGCCTGCAGCTGATGCGTCTCCAGCAGATGACCGATCAGGTACAACGAACCAGCCACCACCGGGGCTGCCTGGGGCCAGCCGTCGTGTTCGAGTTGGTGGAAGGCCTCTGTGGCATTGGCGGCGCCCCTGAGCTGGTGGGCGAGCTCCGGAGCGGCATGCTGCAGCTGCTCCAAGCTCCAGCTGCGGTGCTCGGGAACGGGAATGATCCAGGCCTGATCCTTGGGCTGAAGCAGGTGCTTGAGCATGGCCGGGGCCTGTTTGTGGGCCTGGATCGCCAGCACCCAGCTCTGCGCTTGATCGGCAGCTCTCCAGCGGCAACGCTCCTTGGCCAAGGCGGCGGCAGCGGGCGGATTGTGGGCTCCATCAACGCGCAGGCGCCGGCCCTGCCATTGCATCCACTGAAGTCGGCCCGGCCAGCGCGCTGCCGCAAAGCCCTTGCGCATGGCAGCGACGCTGATGCTCTCGCTGGCATCGCCACCGATCCATTCCAGAGCAGCTCTGGCCACGGCGGCATTGCTCCGCTGCAGTTCTCCGGGCAGCCCGAGCGTCCAATCGTTGGCCAGCGGTTCCACCCAGCGCAAACTGGCGTTCACAGCTGCAGCCGTGCGCTCCAGCACGCGCTGCACCTCCGGGAGCTGTGCCGCACTCACCACATGGCTTCCTGGAGGAATGGCCGCGGCTTTCTCGGTTGCGATCGCCTCCAGGGTGGTTCCGAGATGTTCCCTGTGGTCCAGGCCGATGGCACCGATCGCGATCAGGGGGCGATGGGGATGGGCTGTGGTGGCATCCAGCCGGCCTCCCAGACCGGCCTCCAGCACCAACCAGTCGGGGCGTTGGGCTTCAAAGTGCACCAGGGCTGCACAGATCAGCTGTTCGAAGGGGGTGAGCCGGCAGGTGGTCACCACCGGCTGCAGTCCCTGCAGCAGGCTGCGCAGCTCCTCGATGGTGATCAGTTGGTCGTTCACGCGGATGCGTTCGCACCAGCTCAGCAGGTGGGGCGAGACGGTGAGGCCTGAGCGCAGTCCCGCGGCGATCAGGCCGTGATGAATGAAGCAGGCGATGGATCCCTTGCCATTGGTCCCCACCACTTGCACTGCGGGGACCGCCGCTGCCGGATGCTGCAGTTCCTTCAGGGCCTCCTGCATGCGCTGGAGGGAGAGGTCCATCCCCCGGAGATCGAAGCGCGGCAGCAGATCATCCAGATCATCTCGGCTGGATCCAGGCTGGAGTGGATTCACATCAGATGCTGGAGAGCCCGATCCAGTCGGGTCAGCAAGCTCTGGATTTCCCTCGGTCCAATCACCAGCGGGGGCACCATGCGCACCACCGCGGCGCCGGCAGGCACCAGCAGCAGTTGCTCTTCAAGGGCGGCCTTCACCACATCGGCGGCTGAATATCCGCAGGTGTCGCGAAGAACCAAACCCTGCAGCAGTCCCCAGCCACGGCATCCCGCCAGGTGGTCGGGATAGCGCTCCACGAGGTGATTCAGACCGTCCTGCAATTGCTGTCCCCGCATCTGGACGTTCTTCAGTAGGTCGCGACGCTGCAGTTCGCTGGCCACCGTGAGACCCGCACGGCAGGCGAAGGGATTGCCTCCAAAGGTGCTGGCGTGATCACCGGGTTCGAACACATCAGCGTGCTCACTCACCAGCAGGGCGCCGATCACGTGTCCACCGCCAAGCCCTTTGGCCAGGGTGAGAGCATCCGGTGTGACACCGAGTTGTTGGTAGCCCCAGAGCGTGCCGGTGCGGCCCATGCCCACCTGCACCTCATCGAAGATCAGCAGGATGTCGCGCTCGCTGCAGAGTTTGCGGATGCGCTGCATCACAGCGGGATCGCCTGGATTCACACCGCCTTCGCCTTGAAGTGGCTCGATCAGAACAGCCGCCACCTTCGGGCCGTTGTGCTCCAGCTGCATCAGCAGCTGCTCAAAGGCGTCGCCGTCGTTGTAGGGGAAGAATTCGAATCCTTCCACCATGGGTTCGAACCCTTGGTGATACCGCGGTTGACCGGTGGCACTCACGGCAGCCAGCGTTCGGCCATGAAAACTGGCCGATGCCGTGATGATGACGGGCCGGTCGATTCCGCGGCGCTGGTGGCCGTGCTTGCGGGCCAGTTTGATGGCGGCTTCGTTGGCTTCGGCACCTGAATTGCAGAAGAACACGCTGTCCGCGCAGCTGTTGGCCACCAGCCACTGCGCCAGTTGTTCCTGTTCGGGAATTTGGTAAAGATTGGAAACGTGCTGCAGCGTGCGCAGCTGACGGGTGAGGGCACGCCGCAGGACTCGATCGCTGTGGCCGAGGGTGCAGGTGGCAATTCCTGCAACGGCATCGAGGTGGCGACGGTTCTGGTCATCCCACACCCAGCAACCCCGCCCCTTCACGAGGGACAAGGGAAAGCGGTTGTAGGTGCCCATCACCGCTGTGGACTTCGAATCAGCCTTGGGCTCCACCATGACGCTGTGCGATCGGTTCTCCGTTCGGGAGATTGAGCAGATCAGTCTCTCAGCGCCCGGTGCGATTCGCTGGAGGTGAAGTAGGAGCGGTGGGACTTGAACCCACATGCCCGAAGGCGCTCGATTTTGAGTCGAGTCCGTCTACCAATTCCGGCACGCTCCCCCGTTCATGACCTTAAGCGACCACCCCGTGCCCTCTGGTCAGGGCAGGTGCCGTTCGAGCACCGCACCGCAGGCACGCAGTTTGGCTTCGATTCCGGCATAACCCCGATCGAGATGGTTAAGGCCACTCACCTGGCTGCTGCCTCGAGCCACGAGGCCTGCAAGAACCATGGCAGCCGCTGCCCTGAGATCCGTGCCGTTCACTGGGGCAGCACTGAGGCTCGGGACACCCTCAACAATGGCGGTGCTCCCCTGGATGCGGATGGCTGCGCCCATCCTCTGCAGCTCGGCCACGTGTTGCATCCTGTTTTCGTAGATCTTCTCGGTGATCACGCTCGTGCCAGAAGCCGTGGCCAGCAGCGCCATGAAGGGAGCCTGTAGATCCGTGGGAAAACCGGGGAAGGGCTGGGTGGTGATGTCCACGCCCTTGATCGTTCCAGGGGTGATCGTGATGCCGTCCCCGTCGATCTCAAGCTCACAGCCACAGTCCCGCAGTTTCTGCAGCACAGCATTCAGATGCTCGGGCACAACCGGTGCAACCCGCAGCCGGGAACGGGTGATGGCCGCTGCGAGCAGAAAGGTTCCAGCCTCGATGCGATCAAGAATCACGGAGTACTCACACCCGTGCAAGGCCTCCACCCCGTGAATCGTGATTGTGGGACCACCCGCGCCGGTGATGCGCGCCCCCATGGCATTGAGGAGGTTGGCAAGATCCTGAACCTCAGGCTCCTGAGCAGCGTTTTCAATCACGCTGGTGCCTTCAGCCAGAGTCGCGGCCATCAGGATTGTTTCCGTGGCGCCCACGCTCGGGCAGTCCAACACGATGGACGCCCCTTTGAGCCGCTTGCCCTCGCCGGGAACGGCCGCTGTGACGACACCGTGCTCCACGGAGACCGATGCGCCCAAGGCTTTCAAACCGCGGATGTGCTCCACTACAGGCCGTGCGCCGATGCGGCAGCCGCCAGGGAGGGGCACCTTGGCGTACCCCATCCGGGCGAGGATGGAACCAATCGCAAAAAAGCTGGCCCTCAGCCCATTCACTAGGTCGTAGGGGGGTTCGGCGCTTGTGAGATGGGACGCCTCGAGTTCGACAGTTTCTGAGCGGCGATGAACCTTCACTCCAAGGGACACCAGGATGTTTTCCATCCCGTCGATGTCGGTGAGGGGTGGAACGTTGTGAAGAGTGAGACGTTCAGCCGTGAGCAGGGAGGCCGTCATCAACACCAGGGCTGAGTTCTTGGCTCCACTGACCTTCAGTTCTCCCTGAAGACTGTGTCCACCATCGATTGCGAGGTGCGGCTTGAGAATGTCCTGAGACGGAGGCGCCGCGGTCGTCATTCCTCGCTTTCTTGCGGAAGTCGCCCCATCTTGACGAGATCGCCTGAGACCGTCTAGACGGCCGGCGCTCAAACTGGCTTGATCACGCCTGGAGAGGTGGCCCTTCGATGACCTATGGTCATTTGGTCGCCTACGCGACACACGCCAGCGGATGTGGCGGAATTGGTAGACGCGCTAGTTTCAGGTACTAGTGGCAGCAATGTCGTGGGAGTTCAAGTCTCCCCATCCGCACTATGTTTTTAGAGCTAGAGCCTCTAACTGCTGACCATGATCTTACTGAAGATTTCCAACTCTTCTGAGGTGGTGGCGGCGAAGGTTGGCAAGTTCCTTGAGTTTTTAACTCCCGATTCCGTTGATGTGTCTGCGGTTGAGGATCAGGTGATCAAAAAAATGGTTGAGAATCTCGCCGCCGAAGGACTGAAAGGTTAGATCGCTGCTGTCAATGGTTTGGATATTGATGGATCAGATCTGGCGATTCACGAAGGCATGAAGGTGCGGAAGCACACCAGCTTCTGACGTGCCAGTGATTGCAAGGGCTGAGGGTGAGCCGATTTCGAGTCGGCGCAATCCCCTGATCAAACGCATTCGCTCGTTGCAGAGCAAGGCCGGTCGGGAGAGTGAGCAGTGCGTGTTGCTCGAGGTAACGCATCAGGTGCAGGAGCTGCTCGCCCAGGGCGAGGCGTGGACCGACCCCCTGTCTGTTTTGGTCACGCCGCTCTGGCTTCAGCGCCATCGGGACTTGCTGGCCCAGTTGCCAGGACCGGTTCAGGTGCAGTTGATGACGCCCGAAGCGCTCGGAGCTGCTCTGACCACCGTGCACCCCGACGGAGTCGCCTGTCTCTGGCCGCTCAAGTCTTTGCCGGCCGCAGGTCCCCACCCAAACTTTGTTCTTGCCCTCGATCGCCTGCAGGATCCTGGCAATGTGGGAACCCTGCTGAGAACAGCTCTGGCAGCCGATGTTGAGCAGGTCTGGATGGGGGCCGGAGCTGATCCACTGGGCTCGAAAGTGGTGCGGTCCGCTGCCGGAGCACTCCTCTCAATGCCCTACCAACGCTTCGGCCCTACCGACGCCCAGGGTGTTGAACAACTGGCCACTGCCCTGAAGGATGCGAGAACCAGGGGACTGCAGGTGGTGGCCACCCTTGTGCCGGATGCAGCAGCCGGTCTTCCGGTTCAGCCCTATTGGCAATTGGACTGGTGTCGCCCCACCGTGCTGGTGCTCGGTAATGAGGGGGCTGGCTTGCATCCCCAGCTGCTGGGCTGTTGCAGCCATGGCGTCACCCTTCCTCATGGCCGCAAAGTGGAGTCATTGAATGTGGCAGCTGCCGCCGTACCCCTGCTCTTGGAACGACGACGGGCGACAATGACGGCTCCCATGCAGCAGTCCGGGTGAGCGACGCCAGTTTCGACTTCGATGTGATCGTGATCGGTGCCGGTTACGGCGGTTTCGATGCAGCGAAGCATGCTGCCGAGCATGGCCTGAAGGTGGCGATCATCGAGTCGCGCGACATGGGCGGAACCTGTGTGAACCGCGGCTGTGTTCCTTCCAAGGCTCTGCTCGCCGCTTCAGGCCGTGTGCGCGAGCTGGCCGATGCCGACCATCTGGCCGGTTTCGGGATCCATGCCGCCCCGGTGCGTTTCGAGCGCCAGAAAATTGCGGATCACGCCAATCAACTGGTCGCCACGATTCGCGGCAACCTCACCAAAACCCTGGAAAGGGCTGGGGTGACGATCATTCGCGGTCAGGGGCGTTTGGAGTCGGCTCAGGCCGTGGGCGTGAGGGAAATCAGCGGCGTGGACCGTGTGATCACCGGCAAGGACGTGATCCTGGCCACAGGATCGGATCCGTTCGTTCCGCCCGGGATCGAGACCGATGGTCGCAGCGTGTTCACCAGTGATGAGGCCGTCAGCCTGGAGTGGCTGCCGCGCTGGCTCGCCATCATCGGCAGTGGCTATATCGGCCTGGAATTCGCCGACGTCTATACGGCTCTCGGCTGCGAGGTCACGATGATCGAGGCATTGGATCGGGTGATGCCGACCTTTGATCCCGACATCACCCGCATCGCGGCACGTCATTTGATTGACGGACGGGACATTGATGCGCGATCCGGGGTGCTGGCCCAATCGATCAAACCCGGAGCTCCGGTTCAGATCGATCTGGTCGACATGAAGACCCGTGAGCCTGTGGAGACCCTCGAGGTGGATGCCGTGCTGGTGGCCACTGGCCGGGTTCCGAGCAGCCGCAACCTCAACCTGGACAAGCTCGGTGTGGAAACCCAACGCGGCTTTGTGCCGATCAATGACCGCATGCAGGTGCTGGCCAACGGGCAGCCGGTCCCCCACCTTTGGGCCGTTGGTGATGTCACCGGCAAACTGATGCTGGCGCACACGGCTGCGGCGCAGGGGACGGTGGCGATCGACAACATTCTTGGCCACAGCCGCGAGATCGATTACCGCAGCATTCCTGCTGCCACCTTCACCCATCCAGAGATCAGTTCGGTGGGCCTCAGTGAGGCCGATGCCAAGCAGTTGGCGGCTGATCAGGGATTTGAGCTGGGGGTGGTGCGCAGTTACTTCAAGGCCAATTCCAAAGCGCTCGCTGAACTCGACAGCGACGGTCTGATGAAGCTTCTGTTCAACAAGGCCTCTGGAGAGGTGCTGGGAGCCCACATCTATGGCCTGCATGCCGCCGATCTGATCCAAGAGGTGGCGAATGCCGTGGCCCGTCGCCAGAGCGTGCGTCAGCTCTCCACCGAAGTGCATACCCATCCCACCCTCAGTGAGGTTGTGGAGGTGGCTTACAAGCAGGCGGCAGCCTCCCTTCTCACACCTGCCTGATTCCTTTCGTTCCGCATCTGCTATGGAGATCCGTCGTCGACCGCCCAACCCCAAGGTTCAGGTGGCCCATCTCGAATACGCCATCCCCCACCAGGATGGTGAACCGCGCAACATTCTCGAGAAGATTGTCTGGGAAAAGGATCGCGAGATCGAAACCGCCCGCCAGCGCATGCCACTGGTGCAGTTGAAGGCACGGGTTGCTGAACTGCCACCGGCGCTGGACTTTCTGGGAGCGTTGCGTCAGGCCCCTGTGGCTCCTGCAGTGATTGCTGAAGTTAAGAAGGCCAGTCCCAGCAAAGGGGTGATTCGTGAGGATTTCGATCCCGTTGCCATCGCCAAGGCCTATGCCGCTGGTGGGGCCAGTTGTCTGTCCGTGCTCACGGATCGCACCTTTTTTCAGGGTGGCTTCGATGTGCTGGTTGCTGTGCGCGAAGCCGTGGACCTGCCGTTGCTCTGCAAGGACTTCATCCTCAGTCCCCATCAGCTTTACCAGGCGCGTGCGGCTGGTGCCGATGCGGCTCTGCTGATTGCTGCCATCCTCACGGACCAGGATCTCGCCTATCTCCAGAAGGTGGCCGCCACCCTGGGTCTCACCGTGCTGGTGGAAGTGCACGATGCCGCGGAGATGGAGCGCATTCTCACCCTTGGAGGCTTTCCTCTCATCGGCATCAATAACCGCGACCTCACCAGCTTTGAGACGGATCTGGCAACCACAGAAGCGCTCACGCAACAGTTTGCGGATCGCCTGCGCGCGCAGGACGCCTTCCTCGTCAGTGAATCGGGTTTGTTTGCGCGTGCCGACTTGAATCGTGTGCAACGCAGTGGTGCCGGTGCGGTGCTCGTGGGCGAAGCCTTGATGCGTCAAGACAATGTGGAGCAGGGGCTGCGCGATTTGATCGCGCCATAAAAAAGCCCCCGCTTTGCGGGGGCTCACGGTTCGCTCAGCGCCGGATCAGGCGGCAGCCAGGTTGGCGGCCACGAAATCCCAATTCACCAGCTTCTCGAGGTAGGTGGTGATGTAATCGGGGCGGCGGTTCTGATAGTCGAGGTAGTAGGCGTGCTCCCACACGTCCATGGTGAGCAGAGCCTTCTGACCGTGGGCCAGAGGAAGATCAGCGTTGGCGGTTTTGGTGATCTTGAGCGTGCCGTTCTCGACGATCAACCAGGCCCAGCCGCTGCCGAACTGGGTGGCACCAGCAGCCTTGAACTGCTCAACGAAGGCGTCGTAGCTGCCGAAGTCAGCGTTGATCTTGTCGAGGAGGGCTCCACTGGGCTGACCACCACCACCGGGCTTCATGCACTGCCAGTAGAAGCTGTGGTTCCAAACCTGGGCAGCGTTGTTGAACACGCCGGCCTTGCTGGCGTCACCGGACACAGCGGAGATCACTTCTTCGAGGCTTTTGCCGTCGAGATCCGTGCCCTCGATCGCCTTATTCAGGTTGGTGACGTAACCGTTGTGGTGCTTGCCGTGGTGGAACTCGAGCGTGGAGCGGGAGATGTGGGGCTCCAGCGCATCGAGGGCGTAGGGCAGCGCAGGGAGGGTATGGGCCATGGGAAGGGCAACCGAGCGACGGGATCCTAACGACAGTGCGTGACCTTCAGCTGTTGCCCGCTTGGCGGGCTCAGCCCTTCACTTCCAGCAACTCCACCTCAAAGATCAGCGTGGCGTTGGGGGGAATCACGCCACCGGCACCACGGGTTCCGTAGCCCAGATCGGGGGGGATCACCAGCTTGCGCTTGCCGCCCACCTTCATGCCCTGGACCCCTTCGTCCCAACCCTTGATCACACGGCCGGCACCGAGGGGGAAACTGAACGGCGTGCCACGGTCATAGCTGGCGTCGAATTGGCGGCCGTCTTCGAGCGTGCCGCGGTAGTGCACCACCACGGTTTGCCCGGAGGTTGCTTCGGCGCCGGTGCCCTCCACAAGGTCGGTGATCCGCAGACCGCTGGCTGTGATTTCAGGCTTTTCAGCACTCATCGGGCCTCCGAGAGCGGACGCATCAGCCTGATTGGAGTCGGGTGCCATGGCAAAGAGGGTTGGATTGGTCTCGTCAGGGTCGAGCTCCATCGCCGTGGAGGCTTGCACGTCCGCCGTCTGAGCGGCAGACGCCTGCACGGTGGAGGTGGGTGGTGCTGCAATCACGGTGGACGGGGCGACCACCTGACTCACCAGCGCCACCATGAGGCACGCCACGCAAACAGCAGAACTGATCAGAATGTCGCGCACTGGAGCTTCCTTGATTCCGGGAGAGTCTGGCAGGTTCAGTCCTGGCGTTCGCGCTGACGGAGTTGCTGCTCCAAGCGATCGATGCGGCCGCGCAGTTCATCCAGCTCTTTCTGGCTGGCAACGCCGAGATCCTGCAGAAGGTGGTCGCGGTTGCGTTCCAGGTTGCGCCCCATCTGTTGCTCAAGTTCGGGGGTTTCGCCCCGCAGAGCTTTGAGCACGTCGTCCACCAGAGCCGAGGCTTGGCTGGCGTCGAGGCGGCCACTGCTCACCCAGTCCTGAGTTACGCCGCGCAGGCGTTCGGCCACCAGGGTGGTGGTGCCGAGGCCTCGTAGCAGTATCTGTTGGAGAGGGTTGGCGGTCTCCATCGCGGAACTCGAGCGTTGTGACTTCAGGATGGCGTCAACCTCTGGGGGGCACCATGGGCAATGACCGATCCCAGATCCTGGTTCGGGCTCTGCTGGGAGGTGTGCTGGCGGGCATTGGTCTGAGCCTGTCGGGGATTTGGTGGATGGTTCCCGCGCTGGCCTTGCTGTGGTCGGTGGCGTTGCATCCGTTGGCCGCAGCACTTTGGGGGGGGCTGGCCGTGGCCATCAGTCATCGCTGGCTGCTGGCCTTGCACCCACTCACCTGGTTAGGGGTGCCAGAGCTTCTCAGTCGTCCTGTGGCAACAGCGATTTGGCTCAGCTGTGGGCTGGCTGCCGCCTTGTTGTTGAGTGCCTGGAGTCTGGTGGTTCGGCTGCTGCCAGGGCGTGCAGGTGCGTTGCAGGCGCTGGTGTTGTCCCTGCTCTGGGGCCTTGGAGAAACCTTGCTGTCGCGTGGCCCACTGTTCTGGATCGGTGTGGGGGGAAGCGTGTTTCCTTCGGATCCTGCTTTCGGTGGATTGGCGCGTTGGTGTGGTGCCGGAGGCCTGGCGGCCTTGCAGCTGTTTCTGGGCTGGTGGTTGTGGACGCTATGGGTCAGCACTGATCGTGAGCGCAGGCGTTACCGCCTGCTCGGGATCGGCGTGGTCGGCTTGGCGCTCCTGCACGGTCTTGGTGCTGCGGCCCTGGTCGGCACCGACCGTGGGGCTCTCCCTGCAGACCCCCTGAACCTGGCGCTGTGGCAGCCCGCGATTCCCACCCGGGAGAAATTCAGCGAGGAGCGCCAGAGCCAGTTCCCGCGACGACTGCACGCTGCCTTGACCCGAGCGGATGCTGATGGGGCTGAACTGCTGATTGCCCCTGAGGGAACCTTGCCCCTGCAGCGAGGGAACCTGCTGGTTGAGCCCATTCCTCTCGTCAGCGGTGGTTTTCGTTGGGTCGCAGGCCGTCAGCGCAGTGCTCTGCTGCTCGTGCAAGGGGAGGGCGGTGCTCCTGGCGCCGTGATCGATAAGCATCGACTCGTCCCCCTCGGGGAATGGACTCCGGCCTTGCCAGGCCTGGCGGGGTTGTCCGCCGTGGGTGGCCTCGAACCGGGGGAGGCCTCCAGGCTCTGGCGTTGGGGCGGGCCCCCTGCCCAGGTCGCCATTTGTTACGAAATTGCCAACGGCACGGCCCTCGCCCGAGCGGCTGCTGAGGGTGGGCAATGGATCCTCGCAGCGGCCAATCTGGATCCCTATCCCTTGCTGCTGCAGCAACAGTTCTTGGCTCTGGCGCAACTGCGCAGTGTGGAGACGGCCCGCCCGCTGGTGTCTGTTGCCAATACAGGCCCCACGGCCGCGATCAACGCTGAGGGACAGCTTCTGTCCCGGTTGCCAGCGATGCGCTCTGGCCTGCTGAACGTGCGGGTGCAACCCAGCGCTGTTGTGACTCCTTACGCGCGACTGCGCGAGTGGCCCCTGGTGGGAGTTTTGTTGATCGTCGCCGCAATGCTCTTCAGGCTGAGGTCTGGATCAGACCACCCCCCAGAACCGCGTCACCGTCGTAGAACACCGCCGCCTGCCCAGGAGTGATCGAGAACTGGGGTTCGTCAAAGTCAAGCCTGCAGCGGTGGGGGCGTTCGGCTGCTGCATCCGAAGCTTCCGCAGTCATGGTGGTGAGTCGCGCGGGAACAGGAGCACTGCGGTAGCGCACCTGCACCTGCACCATCTGCGAGTGCTCAGGAGCCGGTGGCGCCATGGAGACCCAGTTGATCGCGCCCACAACACAGTGGCTGCGACCGGCCTGATCGCGCGTCGCGACGACGACCCGGTTCATTGCGGCATCGAGGCGAACCACGTGCAGGGGCTCGCTCCAGGCGACGCCCAGTCCCTTGCGCTGCCCGATGGTGAAGTGCTCGATGCCGTCGTGTTCTCCCACGACCGTTCCATCTTGAAGAACGATTTCCCCTTGCCGCGGAGGCAGGTAAGCATCCAGAAAGGCGCGCATCGATCCATGGTGATCGGCAAGACAGAGGTCCTGGCTTTCCGGCTTGGCCGCCGTGCGCAGTCCATGGCGAGCGGCCTCCAACCGGGTGTCGGGCTTGGTGAGTTCTCCAAGGGGGAACACCACGCGGGCCAGCACCTCCTGGGTGAGGTCGTAGAGGAAGTAGCTCTGGTCTTTGCGGGCATCAAGGCCGCGCAACAAGCGCCATCGGCCCGTGGTCTCGTCAAAACGGAGTCGGGCGTAATGGCCGGTGGCAATCCGAGCGAGACCGCGTTTCTCCTGGGCCCACTGCAGCATGGGCGAGAACTTCACAGCCCGGTTGCAACGCGAACAGGGCAAGGGTGTGATGCCGGCCTGGTAGCCCTCAATCAGGCCATTCACGATCTCGCGCTGGAAGGTGTCACGTGAATCCACAACGTGATGAGGAATCTCGAGTTGCTCGCAGATCCCAGCGGCGTCCACCAATCCCTCCGCGCAGCAGGCTCCCTTCCCGCTCATCAACCAAAGGGTGAGGCCTTCCACCTCCCAGCCGGCCTCAACCAGCAAGGCTGCGGTGAGAGAGCTGTCCACACCACCGGAAAGCCCCACGGCAACACGATGCTCTCCGGGCCAGTGGCGCAAGCGATCCAGGGCTTCGGCTCCGGCGGGTGTGGCGGCGGTAACTGGAAACGCGGCCGGCATGGGCTGACGGACAGAAATGGGCTTCTCTCTCCATAGTGAGGTCCCATGGGCCCCCCTCCATGCCTTGGCCAGCTGTCGATGCTGATCATCTGCTGGTTCGCAGTGATCAGATGCTGGAGCTGGAGCAGCAGTGGCTGGCCAGCGGCCTGCCCGTCGCTGCCTTGATGGAAACGGTCGGCCAGAGGATGGCGGAGTGGTGTCTGCAGCGTCCAGCGCGTCTGGCCCAAGGGGTCTTGGTGCTTGTGGGGCCTGGCCATAACGGAGGCGACGGGCTGGTTCTGGGCCGAAAGTTGCTGGAGAGGGGCATCACCGTGCGTGTTTGGGCCCCGTTGCCTCTGCGGCAGTCCCTCACCCGCGATCACTGGCGGCACCTGCTGTGGCTGGGGGTGTCGGTGCAGGAGTCCGAGCCTGACCCCGCAGATCCAGCCCTGTGGATCGATGCGCTCTTTGGTCTCGGCCAGACGCGACCCCTGCCCGATCCGGTGGCGCACCTGTTGCAGCAGCGTCAGCTCTGCGCACCCGGACAGTTGATCAGCCTGGATTGCCCAGCTGGTTTGGACAGTGATTCAGGCGCTTCGTTGGGAGCCGCGGTCGCCGTTGCCTCCGACACCCTCACTGTGGCTTTCATCAAGCAAGGACTGGTTCAGGACGCGGCTTTGCCCCTGGCCGGCACCGTGCATCGCATCGATCCAGGGGTCCCGCCAGGGCTGATGGCTTCCCTGGTGTCTCCCCCCGTGCTTCAGGTGGGGGGCCGAGACCTCGAGACCCTTCCGGTTCCTGCTGAGAGCAGCACGGCGATGAAATACGAGCGTGGACGTTTGTTGCTCATTGCCGGCAGCGACGCCTACCGCGGCGCAGCGCACCTTGCGCTGCGAGGGGCTTTGGCCAGTGGTGCCGGCAGTGTGCGGGCGGCTCTGCCAAGGGCTGTGGATCAACAGCTCTGGCAATGGGCTCCGGAAGTGATCTCGGAGCCCGCACTCGAGTCGGATGGCCATGGATCACTGCTGTGGGGGCCTGCTTTGGAACGCAGCGATCTCAATCGGCTGGATGCCGTGCTTGTGGGACCGGGTCTGGGATCCGTCGAGGGGGTCTGGCGAGGCTGGGCCGAACCTTTGCTGGCCTTCCCAGGCCTTCTGGTGCTTGATGCCGATGCACTCAATCAACTCTCCGGGGAGGTTGAGGGCTGGCGCTGGTTCTTGAAG
Source organism: Synechococcus sp. WH 7803 (assembly GCA_000063505.1). Taxonomy (GTDB): domain Bacteria; phylum Cyanobacteriota; class Cyanobacteriia; order PCC-6307; family Cyanobiaceae; genus Synechococcus_C. Next base: position 1,589,203 of record CT971583.1, on the reverse strand, counting down.
CGGAGGGGACCCACCTGGATCACCCCCCACCCTCAGGAATTTGCACGACTGTTCCCCTGCTGCGATCAGGGCACTCCGCTGGAACGCGCCGTCGCCGCTGCCGAACGCAGCGGTGTGGTGGTGTTGCGCAAAGGGGCACACAGTGTGATCGCAGACCCCTCCGGATCGGTGCATCAGCTGGTGGGGACGGATCGCCAGGTTGCACGCACCGGGCTCGGGGATCTGTTGGCGGGCTTGGCCGGGGGGTGGGGAGCACGGCTGCAGGCCGCCGCTGGCCCGGTGGATGGGGCCGCTCTGGCCGCGGTGGGGCTGATGCATGCCCAGGCCGCTGGCCGCTGCAGCCGCGGCAGCGGGGCCCTGGTGATCGCTGATGAACTGGCGCAGTTGGTGCGATCAGTGACGAAATGACGTGAGGTGTGAAGTATTTCTTGAGGTTTCCACACGGGATGAAGCGAACTTCATTGGTTTGTGTCGTTTTCAACGTACGAATCTGAAGGGTTGCTGAAAACACATCCGGTCAGGGGGATTTCATAGGACAGTCGCATCACGCCATTAGTTCATCCCCATGCCCTCAGCCGCAGCCGGGGTTTCTGAAACCCAGAGACGACGAAGCAGTGATCCAATCAGTTGGTATCTCGCAACGATTGGAAGAATTCCTTTGCTGACGCCTGCCGAGGAAATCGAGCTTGGAAACCAAGTGCAGCAGCTGATGCAGCTCACTGAAGATGGGTCGATTGCAGCGGACAGTGATCAGTTTGATGGCAAGCAGCGCCGTTTGATTCGGGTGGGTCAGCGTGCCAAACAACGCATGATGAAAGCCAACCTGCGTTTGGTTGTCAGCGTCGCGAAGAAATATCAGGGCAAGGGTCTAGAGCTTCTCGATTTGATACAAGAAGGTTCTCTCGGTCTTGAACGTGCCGTTGAGAAATTTGACCCCACCCGTGGTTATAAATTTTCCACTTATGCGTTCTGGTGGATCCGCCAGAGCATGACCCGGGCGATTGCCTGTCAGTCGCGCACGATCCGTTTGCCCGTTCACCTCAGCGAACGTCTCACCACCATCCGCAAGGTGAGTTTGGATCTCGCGCACAAGCTGGGAGCCATGCCCAGCCGCCTTGAAATCGCCGAGGCGATGGATATGCCAGTGGAGGAGCTTGACTCCCTGCTCAGACAGGCACTGACCACCAGCAGCCTGGATGCACCGGTGAACGGAGAGGAAGGGCGCAGTTTTCTTGGCGATCTGATCGCTGATTCCTCCCTCGAGGAGCCTCTCGACCGGGTGGAGCAGCGGATGCATCACGAGCAGCTCGGTCGCTGGATGAGCCACCTCAGTGATCAGGAGCAGCATGTGCTCACCCTGCGTTTCGGCCTGAACGGCAACGAACGCCACACCCTGGCCGAAATCGGCCGGCTCCTCGACGTGTCCCGCGAGCGCGTCCGTCAGGTGGAGCTCAAGGCCTTGCGCAAGCTTCGCAATCTCACCCGTCGGGTGGCACCCACGTTCTGAGTTCCGTCTTGCAGACTTCACGGATCGAACCGATCCGTTGAAGCCACCGCTCGTCTATCACGAGGCCTACAGCGCACCCCTTCCCAGCAGCCATCGCTTTCCGATGGCGAAGTTTCGGGAGCTTGAGCGCTGCCTCTTCGAGTGTGGACTGGCGCACGCCGGGCAGATGCATCGCCCCCTACCTGTGCCGCGACGCTGGCTCGAGCTGGTGCATCAGAGGAGTTACCACGAAGCCTTTGCGCGCGACCGCCTCGACCGGCAGGCGCAGCGCCGCATTGGCTTGCCTGCCACGACGCCCCTGGTGCAACGCACCTGGCTCGCTGTGGGTGGCACTGTGCTCACGGCCAGGCTTGCTCTGCGCCATGGCTTGGCCTGTCACCTTGCGGGTGGCACCCACCATGCCTTTCCCAATTTCGGCAGTGGATTTTGCATCTTCAACGATCTCGCGGTCTGCGCGCGCGTGCTGATCGAGCAGGAAGGCCTTCAGCGGGTGCTTGTGGTTGATCTGGATGTGCACCAGGGGGATGCCACCGCCCTGATCTTCAGCGGCGATGCGCGCGTGTTCACCTTGTCCGCCCATGCCGCATCAAACTTCCCGTCCCGCAAGCAGGTCAGCGATCTCGACCTGCCTCTCAGCGACGGTCTGGAGGACAGGGCCTACCTGCAGACCGTCGGCGACCATCTTCCCGACGTTTTGGATCGCCTGCGTCCTCAATTGGTCTTGTACAACGCAGGCGTTGATCCCCATCGGGATGATCGGCTCGGCCGTCTCGCCCTCACGGATCTAGGGCTTCTGCAGAGGGATCATCTGGTTCTTGATGCCTGCCTCCGCCGCGGGGTTCCCGTAGCCACCGTGATCGGCGGCGGCTACGACGCCATGATTCCACTGGTGAAACGACACGCCTTGGTGTTCCGCGCTGCGGCGGATCAGGCGCGGCTGCACGGGTTGTGATTCAGTCGTCAGCCCAGATGTAACGGGTGAGTTCGGAGCCATCGGGCTCAGGAGCGTTCAGGGCGAAATCAACGCAGTCTTGAACCTCGGCGTCGATCTCTTTCTCGATCGCCCGGAGCTCATCCGCGCTCACCAGATTGGCGGCCAGGAGATCCCGCTCCAGGGCTTTCAGAGGGTCGCGTTTCGCCCAGAACTGCTTTTCTTCCTCGGCTCTCAACTCGTCCGGGTCGGCGAGGGAGTGGCCTCTGAAGCGGTAGGTGAGGCATTCCAGAACGGTCGGGCCTTCTCCAGCTCGGGCGCGTTCCACGGCTCTCTGGGCTGCGGCGCGGACAGCTAGCACGTCCATGCCATCCACCTCTTCACCCGCCATGCCGAAGGCGCCGGCCTTGCGCCAGATTTCAGGATCGCTCGTGGCGCGATCGTGAGCCATGCCGATGGCCCACTTGTTGTTTTCCACCACGAACAGGATGGGCAGCTTCCAGAGTTGCGCCATGTTCAGGCACTCGAAGAACTGGCCGTTGTTGCACGTGCCATCGCCGAAGAACGCCGCCGTGACGGCATTGCTGCTGGAATCACCAAGGGCATCGCGCTTGTAGCGGCTGGTGAAGGCTGCCCCCAGCGCAACGGGAATCCCTTCGCCGATGAAGGCGAAACCTCCAAGGAGATGGTGTTCCTTGGAGAAGAGGTGCATCGAGCCACCGCGACCCTTGCTGCAACCTGTTTCCTTCCCGAACAGCTCACTCATGACCTCACGGGCCGGGACGCCGGCACTCAGGGCATGCACGTGGTCGCGGTAGGTGCTGCAGAACCAGTCGTGCTGGCGCTTCATGGCGCCGATGACCCCCGTACTCACAGCCTCCTGGCCGTTGTAGAGGTGCACGAAACCGAACATCTTGCCGCGGTAGTACATCTCCGCGCACTTGTCCTCGAAGCGTCGTCCGAGCGTCATGTCCCGGTAGAGCTCCAAACCGGTCGCGCGATCCACCGTGGCTCTCTGGGCGGTGACCAGGCTGGATAAACGCTCGGCATGGGCCCCGACGAGACCGCCCTGGGATGACGTGCGTGATTCGGTGCCCACTGCGATGTCCTGGCTCATGGCACTGCGTGATCGACCACCGACTTTAAGGGGCGATGGTGAATCAATGGGCAAAACCCCAGACACTGTCTACAGTCTGCAGCCAATGGTGAATTTGCTGGTGGACCTGCCCATCGACCATTTCCGGCTGCTGGGCGTCAGTCCCACCGCCGAAGCCGAAATGGTTCTCAGGACCCTTCAGCTGCGTCTGGATCGCGCTCCAGACCAGGGCTTCACCCATGATGCGCTCAGCCAACGTGCTGAGCTTCTGCGCCTCTCAGCCGATCTTCTCAGCGATCCCCTCCGCCGACGGGAGTATGAGGCGACGCTGTTGGAACTGGGACGCGACCGCCCCGGCGAAACGGCTGGCTTGGAGCTTGCCTTCAACCGGGAAGTGGCCGGATTGATCTTGCTCTGGGAGGCCCATGCCCCCCACGAAACCTTTCAAATGGCCCGCCAGGCGCTGCAGCCCCCGCAGGCACCGGCTCTGGGCAGTGGCCGTGAGTCGGATCTGTCCTTGCTGGCGGCGCTTGCCTGCAGGGATGCCGCCGGCCAGGACCGAGACCAGCGTCGCTACGAATCGGCAGCGACATTGCTGCAGGAGGGCATTCAGCTGCTTCAGCGCATGGGCAAGTTGCCGGATCAGCGCCAACTGCTGGAGAGCGAACTCCTTCAGCTCAGGCCCTATCGCATCCTGGATCTGCTCAGCCGCGATCTCGCCGAGCAATCCGCTCGGCGCGAGGGCCTGGCGATGCTGGAAACCTTCATCCTTGAGCGTGGGGGCCTTGAGGGAACGGCAGCGGCTGCTCAAGAGCCCGCCGCGGTGCCCGGCGCCATGGATCAGGGTGCCTTCGAGCTGTTTTTTCAGCAGATCCGCCGCTTTCTGACGGTTCAGGAGCAAGTGGATCTTTTCGGCCAACTGCAGCAAGCCGGCTCGATCGATGCGTCCTTTCTCGGGGTGATGGCGCTCGCGGCGGCGGGTTTCTCCCAGCGCAAGCCCGAACGGGTTCAGGATGCCCGTACCAAGCTCGAGGGCTTGGTGCTTGAGGGCTTCGACACCCAGCCCCTGCTGGGTTGCCTTGATCTGCTTCTCGGGGATGTCGACCGTGCCGAACGTCGCTTTTCCACAAGTGCAGACCCGGCACTGAAAGCCTGGATGGACGATCATCCAGGTGATGGTCTGGCGTCACTCTGCGAGTACTGCCGCACCTGGCTCGGGCGAGATGTGCTGCCGGGTTATCGGGATGTGGATGCGGATGCTGTTGATCTCGAGACCTGGTTCGCTGATCGCGACGTGCAGGCTTACGTGGAGAGCCTGGAACGCAAGCAGGCGAGGCAGGCATCGGTCCCACAGCCCCAAGCGGACGCGTTTCCGCCATTCGGCCTCGATCCCGATGGCACCCTGCCGATGACCATGCCAGCGCCAGCGGTGGTTGACGACAGCAGCGCCTCCCCTGAGGACGAGGACGAGGGTGTTGCGGCGCCTCCGTTCGCCGGGTTGCGCATGCCCCAGCTGCGCTGGCCAGCTTGGCCCTCACTCTCTGTTCCTGAAATTCCGCGTCCCAGCCGTTCGCTGCTGATTGGCTCGGGTGTGTTCGCTGCGCTGGTGGCAGTGGTCGCGGCCGGCAGTTTGATCGGCCTGCGCCGGGACGCCGATTCCGGTGCCGCCGGTTCAGGCTCTGCCAGTGGTGAGGCGACGGCTCCAGCCAAGGCACCCTCGTCGCCGCAAGACAATGCTGCGTCTCCCACCGCCACGCTCAAGCCGGAGCCCAAAGCATCTGGCTCCGCCGTGCCAGCGGTGGTGGCTCCCCTGACGGCGGAGCAGCCAACGGCAGCGCAACTGCAGCGCCTGCTGCAAAGCTGGTTGGATGGCAAAGCTGTCGTCCTGCAAGGTGACGGAACGGCCCAGTCGCGGTTGCAGTCGATCGCCAGGCCCGGATTGATCAGCCAGGTGCGCCAGGAGCGGGCGGCCGATCAGGCCGTCGGTCTGAAGAAAACGATTGAGGCTTCGATCACGTCGGTGCAGCTCGTGAGCGAAACGCCGCAGCGGATCGAATTGCTGGCTGAGGTCGACTACCGCGACCAAACCGCCACCCCAGCGGGTCGCGTCGTGGCGACGACGGAACCATCGATGATTCGCGTGACCTACATCCTGGGCCGGGATGCCGATGGCTGGCGCCTGCAGGCTTACATCCCAGGTTGACCAGGCGTCATCCGGAAGGCTCTGACGGCTTGATGCAACGTGGGAAACAGCTTTTGCTCAAGGGTCGGGCTGTCCATGCCCATGGCTTTCAACCCCTGAATGAACTCGCTGCGGCGTCCGGCGAGCACCAGGCGGATGCCTTCGGATTCCAGGAATTGGTTGAGTTGTTGCAGGGCGTTCACGCCACTGATATCGATGCGATCCATCGGGATGGCATCGACCACGAACCACTGCGGTTTTGGAGTCGCTTCGGCAACGGCTCGGCGGGATTGCTCCAGGAAGTGGTCGGCATTGAAGAACACCAGGGGAGCGTTGAAGCGGAACAGCATCAGGCCAGGAACTGCTTTGCCATCGGGATGGGTCTGCAGGGAATGGAATCCCTGAAGCCCTTTCACCCGTCCGAGCAGCTCCACGCGGGGGCGGGCCGTGTGTTTCACAAATCGGATCACCGCCAGCGCCACGGCGATCAGAATTCCGTTGATCGCCCCCAGGGTCACCACCCCCAGGGATGTGATCAACGACAGAGCAAATTCCTTGCGATCGAGCGTCCAGAGACGCTTCAGGCTGGCCAGATCAAACAGGGAGTAAGCCGCCAACATCAGCACCGCCCCGAGGGCCGCCAGCGGTACAAATTGCATCGGCGCGGTGAACCAAAGCAGGATTGAGGCCAACGCTGCTGCCGCCACCAGACCGGTGACCTGGCTTCGCCCTCCACTGGTCACCGCCATGGCCGTGCGTGAATCGGCACCGGTCACGGCGAAACCGCCGGATAGGGCTGAGGCCATGTTGGCTACCCCATAGGCCACCAGTTCCCGGTCAACATCGATGCGGTAGCCGCCGCGGGAGGCGAAGCTTCGGCAGGTGATCGTGCCGCTGGTGAACAACACGAGGGCCACGCCAGCCGAGGATCCAGCCAGAGACGGCAGCGCACTCAGAGGGGCGGAGGGCAGCTTCAGCGGCGGCAGGCCTGCTTGCACCGGGGCGAGCACCGCCACGTTGATGCTGGTGAGATCGAGCAACCAGACGGCGAGCGCGCCCAGCACCAGCACCAGCAGGGCTGCGGGGATGCGCGGGAGCAGACGCTGGCTCAGCAGCAGAACGGCAAAGCTGAACAGGCCCAGCAAGAGCGTGGGTGTATGGGTCTGCGGCAGTTTCTGGATGATCTCCAGCAGCCTGGGAATGATTCCACCGCTGTGCACCGAGAAGCCCAGCAGCTTGCCGATCTGGCCCAGCACAATGCTGAAGGAGATGCCGTTGAGAAATCCGATCAGGATCGGGCGGGAAAGGAAGTCGGCCAGCACGCCGAGGCGGAACAGGCTGGCCAGGATGCAGAACAGGCCGGTGAACAGGGTGAGCACCATCACCATGGCGGCATAGAGCCCCGGATCTCCACCTGCCAGAGGGGTCACCGCTGCCGCGAGCATGGCGCAGGTGGCGGCGTCAGGATTGACCATCAGCTGCCTGGATGTGCCGAACAGGGCATAGGCCAACAAGGGGAGAATGCTGGCGTAGAGACCGGTCACCGGAGGGAGCCCGGCCAGTTCGGCATAGGCGATCGACACGGGAAGCGCCACAGCGGCCACCGACAGGCCTGCGAACACGTCGCGGAACAGATCTTGAGAGGGGCGATAGCCCCGCAGGGCCACCAGGCCTGGAGCCAAAGAGGCGAGTCGCATGGCATCACGCTCTGCTGCAACCCTAGAAATCACCGCCGAGCCCGGCCACTTTTACGATCAGTGGTCTGCAACCGCCGCGTCAACGATGTTCGATGAGCTGTCAGCCCGCTTTGAAGATGCGGTCAAGGGGCTGAGAGGTCAGGACAAGATCTCCGACACCAACGTGGAGGGAGCGCTCAAGGATGTGCGCCGCGCCCTCCTGGAAGCGGACGTGAGCCTTCCTGTGGTGAAGGCGTTTGTGGCCGATGTGCGCGAGAAGGCCGTTGGCTCTGATGTGGTGCGAGGCGTTAGCCCGGATCAGAAGTTCATCCAGGTTGTGCACGAGCAGCTGGTTGAGGTGATGGGTGGGGGGAACGCCCCGCTGGCCCAGGCCGAGACGGCGCCCACCGTTGTGTTGATGGCCGGTTTGCAGGGCGCTGGTAAAACCACCGCCACGGCCAAGCTCGGCCTGCACCTCAAGGACCAGGGGCGCCGCGCTCTGATGGTGGGCGCCGACGTGTACCGCCCGGCGGCCATCGAGCAGCTCAAGACCCTGGGTGGGCAGATCGGCGTGGAGGTGTTCAGCCTTGGCGCTGATGCCAAACCCGAAGCCATTGCGGCTGCCGGTTTGGCCAAGGCGAAGGAGGAGGGCTTCGACACCCTGCTGGTCGATACCGCGGGTCGCCTCCAGATCGACAGCGAGATGATGGAGGAGATGGTGCGGATCCGCACCGCCGTGCAGCCGGATGAAGTGCTGCTGGTGGTGGATTCGATGATCGGCCAGGAAGCGGCCGAGCTCACCCGTGCTTTCCACGAACAGGTGGGGATCACCGGTGCCGTGCTCACCAAGCTGGATGGCGACTCCCGCGGTGGAGCGGCGCTGTCGATCCGCAAGGTGAGCGGCCAGCCGATCAAGTTCATCGGAACCGGCGAGAAGGTGGAGGCTCTGCAGCCCTTCCACCCGGAGCGGATGGCCAGCCGCATCCTCGGCATGGGTGATGTGCTGACGCTGGTGGAGAAGGCTCAGAAGGAGGTGGAGCTGGCTGATGTCGAAAAGATGCAGAAGAAGCTGCAGGAAGCCACGTTCGACTTTTCCGATTTCGTGCAGCAAATGCGTCTGATCAAGCGCATGGGTTCGCTGGGGGGCTTGATGAAGATGATCCCGGGGATGAACAAGATCGACGACGGCATGCTCAAGCAGGGCGAGCAGCAGCTGAAGAAGATCGAAGCGATGATCGGCTCCATGACGCAGCAGGAGCGGGAGAATCCCGACCTGCTGGCGGGTCAGCCCTCCCGGCGACGCCGGATTGCCCGGGGAAGTGGTCACCAGCCTGCGGATGTGGACAAGGTGCTGGCGGATTTCCAGAAGATGCGTGGCTTCATGCAGCAGATGACCCAAGGCGGAGGCATGCCCGGCATGGGTGGCTTCCCTGGAATGGGTGGCGGTATGCCTGGAATGGGCGGATTCCCAGGGATGGGAGGTGGCATGCCCGGGATGCCCGGCATGCCGGCGGGACGGGCTGGGCGCGGCGGCGGGACCCCTCGCCGGCAGCGTCCGGCCAAGAAGAAGAAAGGCTTCGGGCAGCTCTGATCCCCCGGCAAGGTAAGTTGGTTGTTTGGCGCACGTTTCACCTGCGCCGATGTTTCCACCTCAGCAAGCGCCACGATGATCAAGCTCCGCCTGAAGCGGTTCGGTAAGAAGCGGGAAGCGAGCTTCCGCCTCGTGGCGTGCAACAGCACTTCCCGCCGCGACGGACGTCCCCTGCAGGAGCTCGGGTTCTACAACCCCCGCACCAAGGAGACCCGTCTGGATGCCGAAGCGCTGCGTCAGCGTTTGAGCCAGGGTGCTCAGCCCACCGATGCGGTTCGCACCCTGCTTGAAAAGGGTGGCTTGATCGAGAAAACCGTTCGCCCCGCTGAGATCGTCGGCAAGCTCAAGCAGGCGGCGAAGCGCGAAGCGGATGCCAAGCAGGCGGCCAAAGAGGCTGCCGAAGCCAAAGCTGCAGCGGAAGCCGAGGCCAAGGCTGCTGCTGAGGCCGAATCCGCTGACGCGGGTGCAGAAGAAGCACCTGCTGAAGCCTGATCAGCAGCATGTCCGAGGCTGCCTCAGACGGTTGCTTCGTCTTTGACCTTCCCCATACAGAAGCCGTCCTTGCTCTCACGGGAGGCCCTGCCGGTCAGACCCTCCGTCAACTGGAGGCTCTGACCGGTGCCTCTCTGGTGATCCGTGGATTGCAGCTTGTGATCCAAGGCCGTCCAAGCCAGTTGGAGCGCACGGCGGCAACGGTGGAACTGCTGCGCAAATTTTGGCAGGAGGGTGAGTCGATTTCCCAGGTGGATCTGCAATCGGCTTTGCAGGCTCTGGACACAGGACGGGATCGCGAGCACGACGCCATGGGCCAGCAAGTGCTGGCCAAAAATCAACGGGGGGCTCTTTTGCGTCCACGCACGTTGCGTCAGAAGACCTACGTGGAAGCGATGGAGCGCAACGATCTCACGTTTGCTCTTGGACCAGCAGGCACAGGAAAGACGTTTCTGGCCACGGTTTTGGCCGTGCGCATGCTTACCGAGCGCAAAGTGGAGCGCTTGGTGCTCACCCGACCCGCGGTGGAAGCAGGGGAGCGCTTGGGTTTTCTGCCCGGAGACCTTCAGCAGAAGGTGGATCCCTATCTAAGGCCTTTGTACGACGCCTTGCACATGCTGCTGGGCCCTGAAAAAACGGCCGCCATGCTTGAGAAAGGCGTGATTGAAGTGGCCCCGCTCGCTTACATGCGCGGTCGCACGCTGGCGGAGTCGTTCGTGATTCTCGATGAGGCTCAGAACACAACGCCGGCGCAGATGCGCATGGTGCTGACCCGGTTGGGGGAGCGCTCGCGCATGGTGGTGACCGGTGACATCACCCAGGTGGATCTGCCGCCAGGTCAGCTGAGTGGTTTGGTGGAAGCCTCCGAGGTGCTCGATGGCGTGGAGGGGGTGGCTGTTTGCCGCCTCACCGCCGCCGATGTGGTGCGCCATCCCCTGGTTCAGCGAGTGGTGGAGGCCTATGCCCGTCGCGACAAAACCCATCCCCGCCGGGATGGGGCCCCTGCGCGCCGTTCGATGGGGAGATCCGCACCGAGATAAAGCCCACAACTCTGTTGTCGCTGGCAAGATATTTTCAGTGATCTGGGGCGGTATGCCAGCCAGCAGCAATTTCCAAAACGCCATTCGCGAGGCGCAATCCAGCGCCCTCGTTGGGCCCAACGTGGTGAACAAAGCCCTCCCCTATGTGGGAGGCGGCATGGCTCTGACGGCAGCGGGCGTTGTGGGCGGTATGGCCACCATGGCCTCTATCGGCTTTCAAGCCTTCAACGGGCTGTCGCTTGTCGCGATCATTCCCTGGTTCATTCTGTTTTTTGTGGCCCAGAACGCGGCCAGCAAAGCGAACAACGGCACAGCCTTGCCCTTGATGGCAGCGTTCAGCCTTCTCACGGGCTTCACGCTCACGGGCCTCGTTGTGCAAGCGATCGCAGTGGCGGGTGTGGCCTCCATCGGCATTGCAGCACTGGCCACTGGCCTCACCTTTGTGGTCGCCTCTGTGGTGGGCCGGCGCATGAGCGACAGCGTCGGTCAGGCGCTCACGGCTGTGGTGGGCCTCGGTTTGATGGGGCTGATCATCGCCATGGTCGGCATTTTCGTGGCCGGCTTCTTCATTCCCGGCATCTACGCCGCCACCAACCTGGCGATTGCAGGCCTGGGCACGGTGATCTTCGTGGGCATGGCCTTTGTGGACTTCTACACCATGCCTCGCACGTACCGGGATGATCAGTACCTGTCCGGTGCTCTGGGGATGTATCTCACCTACATCAACCTGTTCATCTTCATTCTTCGCTTGGTGATCGCCCTCCAGGGGGGTGGTCGCCGCGACTGACGCCAAGGTGCTGAACGCGAGCTTCAGAGTGTTGAGCCCCGGCCCTGTGCCGGGGCTTTTTTTTGGCAAACGTTGGCCGGAGTGTCCCGGCGATTGGCCATAAAAAACCCGGGACAACTCCCGGGAACTGAGCCGACTGATCCCCATCACCCGGCCGTTGAGCCATCACGATAAGGGGCCGATCACAGGATGCGTCTCACCTTCAGATTGCTCTAATAGTGCTGCATCACGTTCCTTCATGTTCGCAGCCACCAGATGTGGTGCTGGATTTTGGTCAGATCTCTGGCTATGGTCAGGTTTCCCCATCACCCGGCCCAAAGCTTCACGCTTTGGGCTTTTTTGTTGCTGACTCACACCAGATCTGGTGTGGACGGTTTGGTGGTTGTCATGATTCTGCGACGGCCTGAACGGCGTCGCCGATCGCCGCTTTCTGATCGTCGTCGTACCCCCAGCGCTCGAGGAAGCTGAGGTCGTCGCCACGGCTGTGGCTGGCTGCATCGAGCAAGGTTTCCAGTCGCTCCTTCACCCGGTGGCTGTCGAGCTGACGGAGCAGTTCGGTGCAGCGCTGATTCACCCGCTCGGATCCCAGGGCTTGGGCCTCATCGCCGTTGTTGCGGTGGTGCACCACCATCGCCGCGCTCATGGCCAGATTGCGTGCGGTGAGATCCACCACCCCATCGCCCGCTTCACGCAACTTGATCACGAGAGGGTCCGGCAGTCGGTCCATCAAGCTGCTCTCGCCGGCGAGGCTCACCACAAAGAAGCCCCTGGCACCGTCGCGGCTGGCGACCAGTTCGGCCGCGCGATCCGCCATCACCTCATCGCTGATCTCCTCGTCATCCCACTGTTTCAACCAGGTGGCGGCGATCTCCATTGCCTCCTGGAAGCTGGGGGTTCGGTCTGTCATGGCCAAGTCGTGCCCGCCCCATCAGGCTATTTCTCTGAATCGGCCAGGGCCGCGACCGCGCAGACTGGGTTGATGCAAGTCACTCCATCAGCGGCGGGTCACCGCTCCGGCTTTGTGGCCCTGATCGGACGTCCCAATGTCGGTAAGTCCACGCTGGTGAATCAGCTGGTGGGCGACAAGGTGGCGATCACCTCTCCTGTGGCCCAGACCACGCGCAACCGCTTGCGCGCAATCCTCACCACCGACGAAGCTCAATTGATCCTGGTGGACACACCTGGGATCCACAAGCCCCACCACCTACTGGGAGAACGCCTGGTGCAGAGCGCTCGCTCGGCGATCGGGGAGGTGGATCAGGTGCTTCTGTTGTTGGAGGGCTGCGAGCCCCCGGGCCGCGGGGATGCCTTCATCGTCAATCTCCTGCGTCAGCAACGGCTGCCGGTGCAGGTCGTGCTCAACAAATGGGATCAGGTCCCCACGGCACAGCGACCGGAAGCCGATGCGGCTTACCGCGATTTACTGGCGGAGTCGGGCTGGCCCATTCATCATTGCTGCGCGCTCACGGGTGAAGGTTGCCCTGAGCTCGTGCAAGCCGTCAGTGCCTTGATGCCCGAAGGGCCCCAGCTCTATCCACCGGAGATGGTCAGTGACCAGCCGGAACGGCTGTTGATGGCCGAACTGATTCGTGAGCAGGTGCTGCTGCTCACCCGGGAGGAGGTGCCGCACAGTGTGGCGGTCAGCATCGACAGGGTGGAGGAGATGCCGTCGAAAGGCAAAGGAGGGGGCCGAACTGCGGTGCTGGCCACCGTGCTGGTGGAGCGCAAGAGTCAGAAGGGCATCCTGATCGGCAAGGGTGGCGCCATGCTCAAGGCCATCGGCCAGGGGGCGCGCTTGCAGATGCAGACCCTGATTGATGGTCCGGTGTATCTGGAGTTGTTCGTGAAGGTCGTCCCCGACTGGCGCAGCAAGCCCCAGAGGCTTGCTGAGCTGGGGTACGCCGAAGAGGGGCGTTGACCCCTGCCCTGCGAGGATGGATCCATGGATGAAACCGCTTTCCCCCCGGCCGATCTGGAGGCCTTTCTGCAGATGTGTGCGGGTCGCTGGATGAGCCTGCGCAGCCGGTTCGATCTGGAGGCTGCCGAGGACCAATGGCACACCAGCGACCGCGGTGAGGTCACCGTGAACGCGGCGCGCCAGGGTTCAACCTGGGCGCTCACTGTGGAAGCGGCTGATGGGGCATCCAGCGAGCTGCTGTTTGGCGCTGATGGTGCGCTGACCTTACGCTCGCAGGCTTCAGAACGCCTGGGGCACTGGCAGTTTCGGCCTGATGCCAGTGTGGAATTGGAGGTGATGGAAGGCGACACCCGCTTGCTCGAGCGCATCTGGTTCATCAAGCCCAACCTGCGGCTGCGCAGCACCACAGCCACGGCGGCGGAGGGAACCCCCGTGCAAGCCCGTTTCTGCTCGGAGATTCGGCGCGTGTCTCCGCCGCAGCCCTGATCAGCGATGGCTCCGTACCGGCTCGATGTGGTGACCCTGGCCCCGCAGGCCTTTGCGCCCATGGGTGAGTTGGGGGTGATCGGGCGCGCTTTTCACGCTGGTCGCGCGGAGCTGGTTCTCCACAATCCGCGCGATCACGCCAGCGATCGCTACCGCAAGGTTGATGATGAGCCCTACGGCGGTGGCGCGGGCATGGTGCTCAAGCCTGAACCGGTGTTTGCGGCCTTCGACGCGATTCCTGTTTGCGGGCGTCGCCGGGTGCTGCTGATGACGCCCCAGGGACATCCGTTGCAGCAAGCGGATCTGCAGCGTTGGGCCACTGACCACGATCAGCTCGTGCTGCTCTGCGGCCATTACGAGGGGTTTGATGAGCGCATCCGAACCCTTGCTGATGAGGAGGTGTCCCTGGGCGACTTCGTGCTCACCGGTGGAGAGTTACCGGCGATGACGATCATTAATGGTGTGGTGCGTCTGCTGCCGGGGACGGTTGGCAGTGCTGAATCCCTCGTGGAGGAAAGCCATAGTGATGGACTGCTGGAGCACCCGCACTACACCCGTCCAGCTGAGTTTCGCGGGATGGGGGTGCCTGAGGTGTTGCGCAGCGGCGATCATGGCGCCATTGCCCGCTGGCGTCAGGAGCAGCGGGAGCAGCGAACGGCGGCGCGCCGACCGGATCTGATGCAACGCTGGCAGCAGCGCTTCGGCGCGGACAATGACTCAGAGCACAGGGCCTGAATGACGCTTCGCATCGGTAACGGCTACGACATCCATCGGCTGGTGGCCGGTAGGCCCTTGATTCTCGGTGGTCAGCGCCTTGAGCACCCCGATGGTGTGGGGCTTGATGGCCACAGCGATGCCGATGTGCTGGTGCACGCGATCATGGATGCTCTGCTCGGGGCGTTGTCCCTGGGGGACATCGGTTTGTACTTTCCGCCCACGGATCCCCAGTGGAAGGGGGCGGACAGCCTGGAGCTGTTGCGCCAGGTTGTGGCGCTGATTCAGCAGCGCGGCTGGCAGGTGGTGAATGTGGATTCAGTGGTGATTGCTGAACGCCCCAAACTCAAACCGCACATCGAGGCCATGCGCACCGCCATTGCTGAGGCGATGGGGATTGCGCCTGAGCAGGTGGGTGTGAAGGCCACTACCAATGAACGCCTGGGTCCCGAAGGACGTGAAGAGGGTATTTCTTGTCATGCGGTTGCCCTGTTGAGCCAATGATCACAACCGCGAAGAGCAGGCTGCGCCGCGCTCTGTTTAGGGTGATCGGACCCTTGATGGCTTTGGTGATCGCGTTGGCGGGGCACGACGAACTGCGCGATACCGCCATGGCAGCGGAAAGGGGAGACGACGACGTCGCCGTGGTGGAACACCTGCGCATTCAGGTGCCTGATCAGGCGCGGGATGCCTGGATGGAGGCTGAACGGGGGAGCTGGGAGCCCTGGCTTGCCCAGCAAAAGGGATTTCTCGGTCGGGATCTGCTGTGGGATCCGCGCACAGAAGAGGGCACGCTGCTGATCCGCTGGAGCAGCCGGGACGCCTGGAAGGGGATCCCTCAGGAGGACGTGATGGCTGTGCAGGAGCGGTTCGAACAGATTGCCCGCCAGGCCCTGGGGCAGAGCCAGGGGAATCCTTTTCCCCTTGTGTATGAAGGCGAACTGCTGCCGCCATGACGGTGGATGAGGCCCGGCTCGACCTTCAGCGCCGACAGCGCCTGGGGATGGTGGAGGCCGTGTGGGGTGAGCACAAAAGTGCCGAGCAGATCGTGGCCATCCTGCGCAGCATGCGGGCTGCGGGTGAGTTGGCTCTGGTCACTCGGGTGAACCCTGTCAAGGCTGCTGCGGTTGTGGAGGCCTTGCCTGCCGTGCAATGGCATCGTCCTGCAAGCTGCCTCACGGATGGATTGCTCCCGACCCCGTCATCGGGGATGACGGTGGGCGTTCTCAGTGGCGGTACAAGCGATCGACGCGTTGCCGCTGAAGCGGAACTCGCCTTGCAGGTGCATGGAGTGGCCACCGAGGTGATGCTCGATGTAGGCGTTGCTGGCCTGCATCGACTCCTGGCGGTGCTGCCATCGCTGCAGCCCTTGGATGTGTTGATTGCCTGCGCCGGGATGGAAGGAGCTCTGCCTACGGTGCTCGCCGGGTTGGTGCCGCAGCCGGTGATCGGTGTGCCGGTGTCCGTGGGCTACGGCGTGAGTGCGGGTGGGCGTGCCGCCCTCGAGGGCATGCTGGCGAGCTGCGCCCCCGGCCTCACGGTGGTGAATATCGACAATGGCTACGGCGCTGCGATGGCCGCGTTGCGCATTCTTCGGGGCAGAGTTTCGAAGGATTAGTGCGTGAATGGATCGGGCAAGAGGTTGGTCACGGGGGCTTCGGGATCAATCTCCAGCGTGGCTTCCACCCAAAGGCGCAGAGGACGGGGTAGACGATTCTGCTGATAGCGCTGAAGCGCTTCCATCAGCACGGTGGAATTCACCCAGGAAGGCGTTCGGGCCGGCATTCTGTGCAAGCAGCAACCGCACGGTGCTGGCTGACTTCCAAACGGGCAAGAGGGACGGTTGGAGATCCGGAATCGCTTCAGGACGCTTGCTCGTGCTTGCGTCCCAAGCGACAGAGCTCGTTGCTGTGGGAGGGGGATTCGACGACCCTGAGCGCGCGCACCAGCTCATCGAGATCGTTGCGATCGAGTTCTCCGTTGGTCTGCCACTGCATTGATCGTGGATCTGGACGGGATGCAGGGGCCAAAGAACTGTTGCTTAGTAGTGATTTAAACCTATCGATGTCATGCGCTTTTTTCGCGTTTCATGACATCGATTCTGCGGAAGATTTCCTTAAACCTGATCAGAGGTGTTGGAGATTGGGGTAGGCCGTCACCAGCTCATCGGCGCTGAGCACGTCGCCGGCACCGTCGGGTTGCCAGATCACCTCGAGAGCGATGAGATCGCTCGATGCGGTTGATCCCAGGATGCGCAAGGTTTCACGCAGGTCCTCGCCGTTGTCGGCGCTCTTGAGAGTCACGGAGCGGCGGCTCGCCACCAGGAGCGTCACCACGATGAATTCATTGGTGGCGTCGGCATCCCCGCGGCTCGCGATCGTGTCAACGTTCGAGCGCACGCCACCCACGTTGGTGGTGAGCTCTTCACGCAGCTTGCTGCGCTCGGTCATCGAGAGACGATTGAACGTGGATTCAGCGGCGTTGAAAGGAACGCTGCCCGATTCGGCATTGGCGTAAACCCAAAGATCCGGCTGACGCAAAAGGGCCAGCGTCGTGTCTTGGAGCACCCGCTGCAGGCCGCTGGAGGAGCTGGTATCTGCCGAGGAGGCCAGAGCGCGCAGATCGCTTTGCAGATCTTTGGCGCTGGCCAGAAGGCCGATCTGCAGTTGCAACAGCGACACCGGACCCATGGGGATCTCCCGGGGGCCGTCGGTCCCACCGATTCCACCGCCGAGGGCCGGGCGTCCACCCCCTCCGCGGACCGCATTCACCACCACCCCGACAATCGCCATCAGCACGAGGAATCCCAGTAGGCCTCCACCGCCGAAACCGAAGATCGGGATGATGAAGGGGAAGCCGAAACCACCGCCGTAGCCCCTGCCGTAGCCGCCGTTGTAGCCGCCCCTTACGCCACCGCCGTAACCACCGCTGCGGGGCATGCTGGGCGCCCGGAAGCTGCCGCCTCCGATCCGGCCACCACGGGCCGCTTCACTGGGAAGGGGAGACAGCAACAGAAGACCCACCAGCAGCACTGGCACCATCAGGCCCGAGAGCAAGCGATGGAGCGCACGGTTGGAAAGGCGGTTCGGCGAATGGGCCAAAACGACGTCAAAAACTGAGCTGATCCTAGGAACCACCTCCAACAATGGTGACGATCTCCAGGCTGTCACCGTCCTGAACGGGTTGGGTTCCCCAGCGTTCGGGCGTCAGGATCAGGCCATTGAATTCCACCACCACCAACCTGGGGTGATGTCCGAGGGCGTCGATGACCTGATCGAGATGGGTGAGGGCTCCATTGAGCTCCCGTGCCTCTCCATTCACGGTGAGTTGCATGGCGGATCGACGGTTCAGGTGAGCAGATCCAGCAGTTGCCGGCTGGCAGACGCAGGATCCTCGGACGCCATGATCGCGCTCACCACCGCCACACGCTGGGCGCCCGCCTCACGCACCCGCGGCAGGGTTGTAGCCGTAATCCCGCCAATGGCGAACCAGGGAATGCGGGCTGCTTCGCAGGCTTCCTTCACCCAGCTGAGTCCGGCGGGGTGTCGATCGGCTTTGGTGGCTGTGGCGAAAACCGGCCCCACGCCCACATAATCCGCCCCTTGCTCCTGCGCCTCGTGAAGTTGCGCCAGCTTGTGGGTGCTGCGTCCGATCAGTTTGGCGCTGCCGAGCAGGCGCCGGGCCTCGCGGTATGGCAGATCCTCCTGGCCGAGATGCACACCGTCGGCATTCACGAGCAGCGCGAGGTCGATTCGGTCATTCACGATGAACAGGGCGTTGTGCTCGTGGCAGAGCTGCGCCAGCTGCTGTGCCTCCTGAAGCCGTAGGCCATCAGATCCGTGTTTGCGCCGGTACTGCACCAGGCTGACCCCTGACTGCAGGGCTGCCTCGACGCGTTGCACCAGCCGCTCACAGCCGTCATCGGCTCCGGGATCCGTGATCAGGCAGAGCCTGGCGTCCTCCAACTGTTGCTTGCGGCGGCTGTGCCCGCAGGCCTCGAGGATGCGCACCTCATGGTCGTAGAGCGCGTAGCGCACCGCGGCCGCCGTGCGGGCGAGAACGGCATCACCGTTGCGGGCGAATTCCTCGATCACCCGCAGGGCCTCCTGCACGCGGCTGGCGTTGGCTTTCACGATGGCGACGCTGTCGGTGCGCGTGTCTTGAGCCGGATGCCCCAAGCCCGCCGCGCTATCGGTGGCGGTGGAGCGGGCCTGCCGGTAGCGGTCGTGATGCAGCTGGCCGAGCTGTTGCCGCCAGTCCTTCAGTGGCACCACAAGATCTTGGCGATCGAGGCCAAAGCGGCACCAATCTTCGATCACGCGCAACCCTTCGCGGGCCCGATCGAGGTTGGCATCGATCAGCCTTGCCACACGAGGATCAGTGCTGGGGGCGACAGGCATCGATTCCATGGCACTCTGGGCAGGATCTCATGGCTGACGCGGCGATGGAGAACGGAGGATCGGACAGCACCATGAGCGTGCTGGTGTGGGGAATCATCCTGCTCGGAGGAATCGGTGTGTTCATCGTGTGGGGATTGGCGAACGCCTACCCGTCCTGAGCCCTGAGGGTGTCTCGGGCTGCATCGGCATCCCGTCCGATCTGGTTGCTGAGCTCTTCGAGCCCAGCAAATCGCTGTTGGCCGCGTAAACGCCGCACGGGTTCCACCTGGATCGAGCGACCCACGAGCTCCCGTTCCACATCGAGGAGATGCACCTCCACAGCTGAGGGGGAGCCGGGATCAATGGTGGGTTGGGGCCCGAGATTCATCACCGCCGGCAGCCGCGTGCCCTGGCCATCCACCCAGGCCCAGGCTGCATACACCCCTAGCCCGGGCAGGAACTTGCGGCCATCCACCTGCAGATTGGCCGTTGGCCATCCCAACCCGCGACCCAGTCCCCGTCCGCGCACCACCTTTCCCTGGAAGCTGTAAGCACGGCCCAGCAGGGTGGCGGCCTGCTGCAACTCTCCCGCACTGAGCGCTGCGCGGATGCGGCTGCTGCTCATCCGGCCATCCCCGTCCTCCAGGATTGGCACCACACTCACCGTCACCCCAGCCGCCGAGGCCAGCCGCGCCAGGGTGTCGGTGTCCCCTTCACGGCCCCGGCCGAAACGGAAGTTGGCCCCCACGGCAATGTGCCGGGCCTGCAGCGTGGATAGCAGCACTTGATCCACGAAATCGGCGGCGCTCAGTTGCGCCAGTTGCTTGGTGAAAGGCACCAGCACCAGCTGTTCGACCCCCAGGGGCTCGAGCAGATGCAGTTTTTCATCCGGGAGATCGAGGCGCAGGCGTGGCTCTCCGTGCAGAACCTCTCGGGGGTGGGGCCAGAAACTGACCACGGTGGGATGGCCGCCTGCTGGGTTTGCCGTGATGGCCTCGATCACACGCCGGTGGCCGGCATGGAGACCATCGAAACTGCCCAGGGCGAGCGCAGTGGGCGTGCGGGCCTGCTGAGGTGCGCAGAGAGGGATCAACGGGCCGTGCACGGTGCGGTGGTTGGTGGCAAGTTTGGACGACAGACGACCAAGCCCGCATGGCCGACCGGCTCGATTTCCAGCTGCTGGCCCTCGGCCTGAAGCGAACAGCCTGGATTCGCTTCTGGATCCAGACCGCCCTCGGGGTGGTGGTGGTGGGGGTGCTGCTCTTCAACAACATCGGCGGCAGCCTGTCCCGGAACGCAGACCGTGCGGTGGGACTGAGTCCGGGCCTGTCCCTGACCACCCTGTCGTTCTTTGTGTTGTTGTTCAGCCTCTGGCAAGGCTGGCTGATCGTGCGCCTGGGGCGTGCCCTTGCCAGTGGTGTGCGCCCGAGTCGCGCCGAAGCCAGTCGCCTGATCAAACGCGGGATCCTTGCTGATCTGCTGGGGCTGGTGCTGGCGGCGCTTGGCTATCAGTCGCTCGCTGGCGCCCTCTTTGTGCAGGCGTCCCAGCAGACGCCAGGGATCGCTATCGGTGGCCAGGGTGTTGCTGAAAACCTGGCGATCACCTCCCTGGAGATGCTCTCGGTTCTCAGCAACACGCAGGTGCTGTTCGCCCACCTGATTGGATTGCTGTTTTCGCTCTGGCTGCTGCAGCGGATCTACCGGACCCGCTGACCGTTGAGCTCCAGGCGGGGAAGACCGCCGAGGGGGCCACGCCAAAACAGCTCCGGTTGGATCGGTGTAAGCGAGGGGCTGTTGGCTTCAATCTGGGCTACATCCGTGGGCCAGTCCCGCGGGCCATCGCCGCCGGATTCCAGGTCTTCCACCACTTCCCCCGCAAGCCAGTAGTAGGTGCGGCCGCGGGGATCCTTGCGAGGGCTGAATTGCTCGTCGTAGCGGCGGATCGACAGGCGCGTCCAGCGCAGAGGTCCCATCACCTCTGGGCGGCAGGGGGGGATGTTGAGGTTGAGCAGCAGATTCTCAGGCCACTGATCACGCAGTGCGGCTGTGGCCACCTCCACCGCCAGGGCGGCAGCACCCTGGAAGTCGCGCCACTGGAAACAGGCACTGCTGATGGCCATTGACGGCAGCCCCTCGAGTGTTCCTTCCATCGCCGCAGCCACGGTGCCGGAACAAAACACGTCGGTTCCCAGATTCGGGCCGTGATTGATGCCGCTCAGCACCAGGTCCGGTGCCTCATCCATCAGTTCAAACAAAGCCAGTTTCATGCAGTCGGCGGGTGTGCCACTGCAGGCCCAGGCGCTGATGCCCGCATCGAACAGGCTGTCGGCTTTCTCGGCTCGAATCGGAGTCTGGAGCGTGAGTCCATGGCCGGTGGCGGAGCGCTCGCGATCGGGGCAAACCACAGTCACCTGGTGCCCTGCTGCTGCCGCAGCACCCGCCAGAGCACGGATGCCGTCGGCGAATACCCCGTCGTCATTGCTGATCAGGATCCGCAAGGGGGCCATGGAATCAAAAGTCGATGGGGCGAACCTAGTCGTGCTCACTGCTTACAGTCAGCTGCCGTCTTGTCAAAGCCGTGAGCGCCACCGTCACCCTGCAGCAGCTCACCGATCAGCTGGAGGCCCTTGAGGCCGAAGCGGCTGAGGCCATCTCTGCCGCTGCCGATGCCGAGGCCCTTGAGCAATTGCGGGTGGGTTTGCTCGGCAAGAAAGGTCGACTCTCCGGTGTGCTCGGCGCCATGGGCAAGTTGCCCGGCAACGAGCGGCCGCTGGTGGGTCAGCGCGCCAATGTGTTGAAAACCCAGGTGCAGTCGCTCCTGGGAGAGCGCCTTCTGGCTGTGAAACAGGCGGCGATGGAAGCGCGGATCGCCGCGGAAACCCTCGATGTCACCGCGCCTCCGCTGGGTGTTCCCATGGGGCATCGCCACCCCTTGATCAGCACCACCGAAGAGATCGTTGATCTGTTTTGCGGTCTTGGTTATCAGGTGGAGGAGGGCCCCGAAGTGGAGACCGACCATCACAATTTCACCGCCCTCAACATCCCTCCGGATCACCCGGCCCGGGACATGCAGGACACCTTCTATCTGAAAGACAACCTGCTGCTGCGCACCCACACCTCACCGGTGCAGATCAGGCATCTGGAAACCAACCCACCACCGGTGCGCATCGTGGCCCCCGGGCGCGTGTACCGCCGCGATGCTGTGGATGCCACCCATTCGCCGGTGTTCCACCAGGTGGAGGTGCTGGCGATCGATGAAGGTTTGGATTTCAGCCATCTGCGCGGCACGGTGATGGCCTTTCTCAAGGCCTTTTTCGGCGATCTACCGGTGCGGTTCCGTGCCAGTTACTTCCCGTTTACGGAGCCTTCCGCTGAGGTGGATGTGCAATGGCGGGGCCGCTGGCTTGAGGTGATGGGCTGCGGCATGGTGGATCCGGCGGTGCTCGAGGGCCTGGGGCTCGATCCGGAGCGCTGGAGCGGTTTTGCCGCTGGTCTTGGGGTGGAGCGTTTCTGCATGGTGCGCCACGGCATCGACGACATCCGCCGGCTTTACACCAGCGATCTGCGCTTCCTCGAGCAGTTCTGAGGCCGGGCCCGACCCCTGACGGGCCAAGTTTGCTGCCGAACGCTGTCGGATCCCAGTCTTCTCTCCATGATTTGGTGAGCAGTGATTCGGCTTGAACGGTGTCCGTGCTTTCGGTGTTCGATGGCTCCGCACGAGCTCTGGAGATTGTTCAGGTTCTCTCGAAGCATGAATGGGCGTTCCTCTCCCAGCTTCTGCGGCGTGGTGATGCCGAGGAGACCAGGCTTCCCCTGCCATCGGTGCTGTGCAACATCCTGACGGAACTGGGGCCGGTGTACGTGAAGCTGGGTCAGTTGCTCAGCACCCGCCCGGACCTGCTCGGTGAGGCCTACATCGAGGCTCTCAGTGAGCTGCAGGCGAACGTGCCGCCCGTGCCCTGGGAAAGGGTGCGTCCCCAGCTGGAAGAGCAGCTGAAGTGTGAGGTCACCCAGGCCTTTCACAGCTTCGAGCAAGCGCCGATCGCCGCGGGAAGTGTGGGACAGGTGTATCGGGCGACCTTGCGGGATGGGGTGCCGGTGGCCGTGAAGGTGCTGCGTCCCGGCATCGAGGCCCAGGTGGCGGAGGACGGCCGCTTGCTGCGCAAAATTGCCGCCTTGGCTTCAGCCACGGCCTTGGGCAGTCAATACGACTTCACGGGGTTGGCGGACCAGGTGCTGGACGCCTTGGGGCGAGAGCTGGATTTCCGCATCGAAGCCCAAAACACGCTCCGCTTGGAGCGCTGCTTGGAAGCCTCGTCGTTTGTGCCCGAGGGGCAGCTGCGCCTGCCTCAGGTGGTGCAGAACCTGTCCGGCCAACGGGTGCTGGTGCTGGAGTGGATCGACGGCGACGCCATCCTCACGGACCAGGCGCGCCACTCCCTCAGCCAGGGCCCCGGTGTTGGCCCCACCACCACGGCCCTGCTGGGTGCCTTTGTGGAGCAGTACTTCGTGGAGGGGTTTTTTCATGCCGATCCCCACCCTGGAAATTTGAAGGTGTTGAGCGACGGCAGCGTGGTGCTGCTCGATGCCGGCATGGTTGGCGTGTTCGACCCGCGCACCCGGGGCAACCTGCTGGATCTGGTGCTGGCCCTGATCAATCAGGACGGTGCCAGGGCCACCGATCTGCTCGAACAAATTGCTCCAGCGGCCCGCGGGGTGAAGGTGGACCGGCAACAGCTTCAGCGCCAGCTGGATGCGTTGATTGCCAGCAGCTTTTCCAAACCCCTGGAAGAGCTCAATTTCGCGCTGTTTCTGGCCGACCTTCTGCAGTTGGCGAACCGCACGGGTTTGCGCGTGCCCGGAACCCTTGGGCTGTTTGTGAAGTCGGTGACCAACCTTGAAGGGGTGGGTTGCTCGCTCAACCCTGCGTTCAGTTTCACCGGAGAAATGCAGCCCCTGGTGGCTCAGTTGTTGGCGCGCTCGGTGATGCTGCCCCAGGAACGCTTGATGCAGTTCGGCCTGGATCTGCGCAATTTTTCCCTTGAAGCGCCGCGTCAACTCAGCCAGCTGCTGCGGCGCTTCAGCAGTGATGAGCTGGTGTTTGCCCTGCAGCTTGAGGGGCTCGAGTCGCTGCGCGCCACGCTCGAGCGGCTGTCGCAGCGGGTGTCTCTGGCGATTCTGGTCGCCGCACTGCTGCTCAGCGCAACCCTGATGGCGTCTCTGGCGCAGCAGGAATTGCTGCGCAATGTGAGTGAGGGATTGTTCATCGGCGCCACGCTTTTCGGGCTCTGGTTGATCGTGTCTTTGCTCCGCTCCAACCGCCGTTGATTGCCAGTGGATCAACAAACATTTGCACCTGGGAACAGTCGGGGCTGCCTTCTCATAAAGTGAACTTGCTGTTGCGTGATGCGGTCGGTGCCCCGGGTTGGACTGATCGTCAATGACGGCAAGCCATTGGCGGTTGAGACCGCAACCACCATTCAGGCGCGCCTGGAGCGTGGGGGCCACGAGGTGGTGCGGGTGAGCAGCTCCGGCGGGATGGTGGGCTTCGCCAATCCCGACCAGCACCTGCGCATGCTCGGATACAACGCCTGTGTGCCGGAAGGTTTTGACCCTGCGATGGCCCTGGCGATCGTGCTCGGGGGAGATGGCACGGTGCTCTCGGCGGCGCGGCAGACAGCGCCGGTGGGCGTGCCGATCCTCACGATCAACACCGGGCACCTCGGCTTTTTGGCTGAGGCATACCTCGATGATCTCGATCGGGCCCTGGATCAGGTGCTGACGCAGCAGTGGACGATTGAGGAGCGCGCCAATCTGGTGGTGAGCGTGATGCGCGGTGATCAACGCCGCTGGGAGGCTCTGTCTCTCAATGAAATGGCTCTGCACCGTGAACCGCTCACGAGCATGTGTCACTTCGAGATCGCCATCGGCCGCCATGCACCGGTGGATATCTCCGCGGATGGCGTCATTCTCTCCACTCCCACGGGATCCACGGCCTATGCCCTCAGCGCAGGTGGACCGGTGATCACGCCGGATTGTCCGGTGCTGCAACTCACGCCGATCGCTCCGCACTCGTTGGCGTCACGGGCTCTGGTGTTCAGCGATGCGGAGCCCGTGACCGTGTTTCCCGCCACGCCGGAACGGTTGATGATGGTGGTGGATGGCAGTGCCGGCTGTTATGTGTGGCCGGAAGACCGGGTGCTGATCCGGCGCAGCGACCATCCCGTTCGTTTCGTTCGGCTCACAGACCACGAGTTTTTCCAGGTGCTGCGCAACAAACTGGGTTGGGGACTGCCCCATGTGGCCAAGCCCGATCGCGCATGACTCTGCCTGCCCCGCTGACGCAAAAGAGCGAGCAACGCCCCTTGGTGCTGTTGCTGGGCCAGGAGGCTCTGGCCCTGGCGGACCGGCTTCTGGCCTCGGGCTACCAATCCCATGCGGGATTGGCTGGCACCAGTGACGCGCCGGCGGCGGCTCTGGTGGGAGCGGATGCGATCGATCAGGTGGCCTCGCTCAGAGATCGCTTTGGCTCGATGCCGATCCTGATCGGCGTCAGCGAAGACACGATTGAGGCCCGTGAGGCCTGTTTCAGCTGCGGTGCCGATGATTTCTGGTTCACCACCAGTGGGGCCAGCGACCTGTTGCAGAGGCTGCGCCTGCACCTGGCGATTCAGGAGCGCAGTCAGATGCGTCGTCCGTTGCTGACGGTGGGTGACCTGAGTGTGGACATCAGTTGCCGGCAGGTTCGGCGTGGCCAGAGACCCATTGCCCTCACGGCCCGTGAATATGCCCTGCTGATGTTGCTGATGGAGGAGCGGGGCACTGTGGTGGGCCGCGACCGGATCCTGCGCGAGGTCTGGAACGACGAGCAGGGAGCCTCCAGCAATGTGATCGAGGTGTATGTGCGCTACCTGCGTCAGAAGCTGGAAGAGGGAGGGGACTCGCGGCTGATCCATACGATCCGTGGCCGCGGCTACTGCCTCAACGATGGTGCGCCAAGACTCGACCCCAGTTGATGGAGCTGCCACCACCACCGCAAACCCTGCCCATTGAGGCGCGCTGGTGCCTGCAGTCTCGGCCAAGGACCTGTATCGCCTTGGAAGTGGCCGATACACCCAGGGAACAGCAGCTCGGCTTGATGCAACGGCCGGCGCTGCCGCCGCTGCGAGGCATGTGGTTCCCGGCTCGTCCGCCTCGCCCCCTGCGTTTCTGGATGCTGAATACTCTTGCGCCTCTCGATCTGGTGTTCGTACGGGACGGACAGGTGCTCGACATCGTCGCTTCTGTGCCCGTCTGCCGATCACTCCCCTGCCCGTCCTACTGGGCGGATGCCGATGGCAACGGGCGGGCGGATTTCGCCGATGGTGTGGTGGAGATCGGTGCGGGCGAAGCGGCGCGCCTGGGAATCAAGGTCGGCGCTCCTGTGGCCATCGAAGCCGTTGATCACGAAAATGTAACGTTGCCGTAACGCACTCGTGCCGCTTGCGTCACGTTGGCGTTCGCTTTGGCGTTCTCTTTGGGCTCAGCCAAAGAAGCCTTTCGATTGCAGGAACAGGCCAATGGCCAGCAGCGGCCCGAAGCCGGCGATCAGCACGGTGATCTTCATGCGGATCGGGGACACCTGCTTGTTGTTCTGAATCGACATGACGGCGGATGCTGGTCTCGGCCTGATTCTGAGGCTCAGGGCTGCGCTTTCGTGCCTTTGAGGATCAGAACGGGATTCATCGGCGCCAGGCGGGTGCCTTCGGCCAGAGGCTGACCGCGCCAGGCCTGTTGCTGGCTGATCTGCAACTGCAGTTCAGCCTGCTCGAGCACAGGCCGCAGTTCGGCCAGCGCTTCCAGGGTCGCCAGGGGGATCACCACCACACCGCCAGGCCTGAGGCGATCGATCACTGCCTTGAGCAGGGTTGCGCGTTGGCGCCCGCCTCCTCCCACCAGCACGCGATCCGGATCCGGAAGCTGAGGCAGAAGCGTTCGAGCATCCCCCTCCAGTACGGAAGCCGGAGCAACGCCAAGTCGTTGGGCATTGGCCTGGATCAACGCCCCGCCGCCGCTTCGGCGTTCGATCGCCATCAGCTGCAGCTGCGGGCGCAGGCGCAGAGCCTCCAGGCCCACACTCCCTGTGCCAGCCCCCAGATCCCAGAGCACGCCTTGCTCCGGCAGCTCGAGATCCGCGAGCAGCTGAATGCGCACCTCCCGTTTGGTCATCAGCCCGGGGCGGTCGTCGTGCTGCAGGTAGTCGCCATCGGCAATCCCAAACAGCGGAAGAGCCTCCGCAGCGGATGCGGCGGGAGGTTGGGCCAGCAGCACAACCAGATGCAGGGGGTGCAGGTCGTCCGGGCAGGGCCTGGTCGCTTCGAGGCGCTGCACGCGTTCGTCGTGGTGACCGAGGGCTTCACACAGCCAGAGGCTGTAGCTGGATTCGAGCCCGCTGCCGCGCAGAATCGCGCGCACCTCTTCCACGCCTCCTCGGCCTGGATCGGTGAGCACCGCCAGGGCAGCTGGCCGTTTCTGCAACCGCTGGGCCAGGGGGCTGGGATCACGGCCGTGCAAGCTGATCCATTCGGCTCCCTGCCAGGGTTTGCCCAGGCGGGCGAAGGCCAGCTGCATGGAGGAGGGGGCTGGGTGGAAACGCAGCCGCTCGCTGCCCAGCCGCTCAATCAACACACGACCAATCCCGAACCAGAGCGGATCGCCACTGGCCAGCACCACAATCCGCAGGGTGGGCGCCAGGGGGGCGAGGGCGTCACTGAGGGCAATCGGGTCATCGCTGACCAAGCGCTGCTGGTCGTCGGCGCGACTGCCGAGCCAATCCACAAGCTGGGGCAGCAAGCGTTTTGGCGCTGCCACCAGGTCAGCGTTCTGCACCAGGTGTTGGTGCATCGGTGGTAAAGACGCCGGAGCGCCGGCGTCGGTCCCGATCACATCGATCATCACCTCATTGTGCTGATGGCGGTATTCGGTGGCGCTGATCCCGATTGGGCAAACCTTGAGAGCGGAGTTCTGCGTTAGACGGACGCCTCTTCATGCACTGGCTAGAGAAAGTTTGTGTTGAACCTTGGCAATGCCAGTGCGTCCTTTCGTCCGTCGCAGCTCCCTTGCGCTTTTGGCCTCAGCCATCACAGCAGGGGTGTTGGTGACCTCCTGCGGCAAGTCGGAGGAGAGCAAGACGGCTTCGACTGGCAGCGACTGTCCGAAAGCAGCGGTGGTTCAGGAGGGCACAACCGTGACACCGGTGACCAAAGCCAATTACGCCGTTGCCGAAACTGAAGTGATTCTGGCGGATTATGTCCGCAAGATCGCCAAGGGCACCTGCAGCGCTGGCGTGGGTGTGTTCCTCCACCAGCGCGCAGCCATGGATCCAAAAGAGCGCACCATCCTGCGCCCCAATTTCGACACCCTCTATTCCTTCGCGGTGCTCGATCTCGAGAGCCCCGCCACCGTGGTCCTTCCTGATACGAATCGCTACCAGATTCTCGAAGTGATCGATGAAGAGCATTGGATTCCCCTGATCAGTGACAAACCAGGCCGTTATGAGTTGACCAAGGAGTCAGTTGGCAGTCGCTATGCCTTTGCTTTCGTACGCACGCAGGTGAATGTGCAGGATCCAGAGGATCTCAAGAAAGCAGCTGCTGCGCAGGATGGGATCAAGCTTGAGCAAGCCAAGAAAGGTGAATTTGTCTCGAAGAAGAAATACGATATGAAGGAGATCCTTGCCTTGCGTGAGGATTACAACAAGCGTCGGGAACCTGAAGGTGTGACGTCAGAGATGGCGTTCGGAAAGAAGGGTGAATTGACAGAGGAATTGCGTAACTTTGGTGTTGCTGTTGGCTGGGGCGGCCTTCCCAAAGAGGGAGCTGTTTATCCCTTCCCCAAAGTGGTCGATTCCACTGAGCCCCACACGCTCACTTTGAAAGATGTTCCCAGTGATCCTCGTGCCTTCTGGTCAGTGACTGTCTATGACCATAAGGGGTTTTCAACCGGTGAAAGTTATAATATTAACAGTGCGTTTGCCAAAAAGAATGAGAATGGAGAATATGTGATTCACTTGGGTGGAGATAAGAGCCAGGACAATTACCTTGATATCTATCCAGGTTGGAATGTTGCTCTGCGGATTTACTCGCCGACCGAGGCCTATTTCGATGGAAGTTGGACACCACCTCAGTTTGAGCCTGCAAAGTAATTCATTGCTTTGATATGCATCTTTAAGTTTTTCGTCGCCTTGAATTCATGATCAAAAATTTCCCCAATTCCGCTGCTGCGGCCCTACTTGGCGTCGCTCTGATCGCTGGTGGATGCGCTCAGACCAAAGCTCCCGATGCATCCTCTGATGCACAATCTGATGCAACAGCAAAAGCATCATCTCCATCGCAAGTGCCCAAGCCGGGGGATTGCCCGAAGCCTGCCGTTGAGATCCAAAGTGAAGAGGTTGTGCCCGTTACCAAGGCCAACTACGCCGCAGCAGAAACCCAAACCGTGATGGCCGCTTATGTGGGCAAAATTGCCAAGGCCACCTGCAGTGGAGGTGTGGGGGTGTTGTGGAACGACAGCAAGGCTGCTGATCCCAAGGATCGAACGGTGATCCGGATTAATTTCGATACCCTCTATTCCTGGTTGGTTCTTGATCTCAACAGCCCAGCCATGATCACATTGCCTGAAACGGGTGGTCGTTATCAGAGCGCCATGGTTGTGAATGATGAAGGGTATACCTATGTGCATCAAGATCCCGGTGAATACAAGCTCACCAAGGAGGCCGTTGGCAGTCGCTATGCAATGGTGGCCTTCCGTACCGGTGTGAACATTCAGGACCCAGCTGATGTTGCGAAGGCGCAGGCCTTGCAGGCCAAGCTTGCGGTGAAGCAGGCACAGAAAGGGACCTTCATTCAGCCCAACCAATGGAATAAGGAGCAAATGCTTGCTCTGCGCGCCGACTACAACAAGGAGCGCAACGAGAAGGGGATCCAGTCGGAGGCCTTGTATGGGCGGAAGGGAGTCGTTTCTCCTGAGCAGAACAATATGGGAGTCGCCGTTGGTATTGGTGGTCTTCCCAAAGAGGGAGCGGTTTACCTCTTCTATACACCCACATCAACCGATCCCCAGACACTCACCCTTAAAGATGTTCCCAATGGTGATAATGCCTTCTGGTCGTTGACTGTGTACGACAAGGAGGGCTTCCCCACGGGTGAGCCATTCAATTTGAACAGCGCCTTTGCGAAAACGAATGACCAAGGTGAGGTTGTTGTTCACTTTGGTGGTGATAAAAACCAAGACAACTATCTTGCAATCTATCCAGGCTGGAATGCCACCTTGCGCATCTACAAACCCAAGCCTGCCTATTTCGACGGCAGTTGGAAGCGGCCTGAATTGAAGTTAGCTCAATAGCGGGCTGATAGGCAGTGGGATGATTCAGTCAAAAAGCCAGCGCAGGCCGAGGTTGATGCCACTTTGGCTGGTGGTGTAACCGTTGCCTGAACCTCCGGCGTAGTCGAGCCCGAAATATTTGTAAGAGAGTGAGGCCTGGGCTGAGTTTCCAAGGGCGTAGGCAATGCCCGCTTGAGCGGTTCCGCTCAGATCGGTTTCACCGCTGAGACCGAAACCACCGGCATCGAGGTAGGCGAAGGCTTGCCACTCTTTGTTGAAGGCATAGGTGGCCATCATCCCAATCAAGGGCTGCACCCATGTATTGCCCCAGCTATCGCTGGCAGAGCGCTCAAGATTGCGGCTGCGCTCACGGTTCACCACAACGCCATCCACGCTGACGGTGCGATCGCGGCGGAAATCCACTTTGGTGGACAGATTGGCGTCGATCAGACGTGCTCCAGCAAATCCCACAAAGCTTGTGCTGCCCTGCTCCATATGAGGTTTTTGGATCGCACCTGCCCGATAGCGCATCGCCAGATCGACGATGGTTTGGTTGATGTCGACATCCACGTTGACTTTGATGTTGCGTTGCCGCAACACGGCGGGGAGGTCGAGTTGGTTCCTCAGGGGGTTGTTGGTTTCCCTGACGAAAGACTTTGAGGTTGAAGCCGAGTTGGCGGCATGGTTGATACCGGTGAAAACACCAAGCCGACCGTATTCAGCAGACGCCTTGAAGGTCAGCGCGCCGGTGAGTGTGTCGAAGATGCTCGATAGCGGAACGTCCGCGGTCGTGGAGTTCTCGTTGATCGTGGTGGTGGATGTGGTCTGAAGCGGTAGGAATGCGTAGAGATCGAGATACACCCGCCAGGCATCATCAAGCTCCTGCTCTTCAGCGGTCTTCTCTGCGCTCTCCTCATCGGTGGTCTGGCTCAGGACCAATGGCGCCATGGGCATCGAGCCGATCTCCGACTCTTGCGTTCGTGAGGGCATTGGCGCTGGCATGGGCTCAGCAGCAGCGCGCAATTCAGGGATTGCAATCAATGCAATTAGAGGAAGTATGAATCTGCGCATCAACTCAAAATTACAGGACTCAATTTAGGGATTCCAGGCAAGAGCGGCCTGCTCCGGTGATCCCGTTTGTGCAGACTATGGTGCTGTAAGACCCATTCCCTGAGGCCATTGATCTAAAACTCGCCGTACTTACAAAACGATCGTGATGGCGGCATTGAAGGTTTTGGCGTTCTCGCCTCTCTGCTGGCTCGTGGCAGGAGCGTTGCTGGGTCCTTCTGTCAGCGCACAGGTCACTGACCAGCCTCTCGTCGCAGATCCGGCGGATTTTGATTTCACTCCCCTGCTTCTGACCGAAGCAACCATTGCTCAGAATGGTGCGGATCAGTCTCAGCCTGGTACAGGAAATGAGCCTGTTTCTGTGACCCCTGGAGAATCGAAGGCGAAGGAAGAGGGTTCTCTTGCTAAGGCAGCACAGAACCCAATTGCGAGCTTGATCAGTCTTCCGATTCAATGGAATTCCACGCCTTCAACCCAGTGGGCTCCAAATGTCACAATCCCATCTCCTGATCCTGCTCTTCCCCCCTATCGCACCAACTTCAAGGCGAATCAAACGCAAAATGTTGTGAATGTGCAGCCTGTCATTCCCTTCAAGGTGAGTGAGGGGTTGACGCTGGTAACACGCACGATTGTTCCCTTTATCTCTCAGCCATGGGCTCGGGGTACATCCATTCAGTCGTTGGGCGATATCAATCCATCTGTCTTCTTCGTGCCAACACTGAAGGGTAATTTCACCGTTGGCGTTGGACCAACGATGGTGATTCCATCGGCAACTGACAATCGCCTTAGCTCGAAGCGTTGGAGTGCGGGGCCGACAGGTGTTCTTGTTTATACAAAGGGGCCAATTGTTGCCGGTGGTTTGATCAATAATATCTGGTCATTTTCAGGAGAAGCTGGTCGCGATGTGAATAAGATGTTGATTCAACCTTTTCTGAATTACAACCTGCCGAAGGGTTGGTACCTCACTAGCTCCCCCATCATTACTGCCAACTGGAATCAAGCTGAAAACAAAGGTTGGACTGTTCCGGTCGGGGCTGGTGTTGGTCGTGTTTTCGTTTTAGGGACGCAACCTGTGAATGCATCGCTGAGTGCCTATTACAATGCAGTTAAGCCAGAGGTAGCCGGTCAAACTCTGATTGGAGATTGGACGTTCCGCGCTCAAGTTCAGTTCCTTTTCCCAACGGGAGGGTAGTCAGGTTCCATTCTCTTGCAATGTTTGGCTAGGACTTTCCTCGAACAGGTTTTGATAAGCCCTGGCAAAATGACCTCTGCTGTTAAAATTAAAGTGTTGGGCGATATCTGAAACGTTGCGAAGCGTGGCTTTGCTTCTCGCTTCTTCGCTACGCAACATCCAATTCACTTGTTCGAGGCGGATGATTTTCATCAACTCCATGGGGCCCATTGCGTAGGCGTCTTTTGTGCCTTGAATGAGAGTTCGTCTGGAACAGTACAATAATCTGCTAATATCGTCGAGATGCAATTTTTCGTTTCCGCGCTTGAAGCCAAGTTGGATCAAGTTGCTAACGAGTAGCTGGCGTTGCGTTAGTTCAAAAGGGTAAAAAGTAATGTGTTTTGAATTTGTGCAAGAGTCTAGGAATTCTTTGATGATCAAATAGCCTATTTGTTGCCGCTTGAAAAAGCTAGTGGTTGATTGTTTGATTGCGCTCTCAAGTAAAATTTTCAACTTTTCGTGTTGGCAAGGGGTAATTTGTGCGCTGTTGCAATTCATGAAATGTTCCCTTAGCTTCTCTGCGTCTCGTGGGCTTAAGATAGTGTTCAGTGCGTTAGCAGATGTGATTGCAAAATAGGTTGTTGTGTTTGCTGTAAGTTGAAAATGTGATTCCCTTAGATTTAATTTAAACCCATTAATTGAATAGTTGGGAACAGTGATCGTATGTGTTTTGTGTTCGTCGGCTATGCCTGACGCTTCCAGGCAAAAGCTCATGAAGTCGGGTCCGCGATCACCATTCAAGAGCAAGCATTGATTGCTGCTGATTGCAAGAATGATGACCGAGTTGAAATTTGTGCAGCTGAATCGGCCTGTTAATCGACCTTGGCTCAGTTGGATCGCTTCGAATGTCTTGCCGAGGTGCTTCAGGTGGGCGGCCAGTTCGCTCGCAGACTTGAATGAGGCAGACCAACTCAGAGATTGAGGGCTTGGAGCGTCTGTGGCCGGTGCGCGATGGACCTCTGCGCTGAAACTTCTCATTCCATTGGTCGACCTTATCGCTAAGTTAAGGGTCCTGAGGCCTGTGCTCGCCTGCAAAGTGTCAATTGTTTGAATGCACCCTCTTCAGCGTTGTTCCGATCAGTTTGTCGCCGGGGGATGCATCAGGCCTTCAGTCTTGGCTCAGGCGCTTCGCTTCTACAAACCGCACTGGCGTTGTGGGTTGAACGCTGTGATCCCTGTTCTCTCTGGGTTGCTGCTCGAACCTTTGGCCTGGCTCCAGACAGCTCTGTACTCCAGGCGTTTGGCGACGATTCAGCCACCTGATGATCCTGTTGTGGTGATCGGGCATTGGCGCAGCGGCACCACTTACCTGCATCAACTGCTGGCGTCCGATCCAGCTGCGGCTACGGCGAGGAATGCCTTAACGGTTGCTCCGCAGGTGGGCCTCCTTTTGAAGCCTTGGATCGTTGGCTTCTTGAATCGGATCATCAGCGCGCATCGCCCGATCGATGCGGTGCCTTGGTCGGCGCTGGATCCTCAGGAGGACGAACTCGGTTTGGTGCGGCTCACCTTGGACACCAACATGGCCGGAGTGGCGTTCCCGCGCTGTTACCCACGATGTTTTCGTCGTTATGTGCTGGCCTCCACGGCATCCTTCCGGCGTGAGCTTGCGCGGTTCACCAAGCTCACCTGGTTGCACGACGGGGATGGGAAGACCCATCTCGTGATCAAAAATTCGGCCCACACAGCACGTATTCCCCTGCTCTTGCAGTTGTATCCCAAGGCTCGTTTTGTGTTGCTCAAGCGCGATCCAATCGCGTCGATTCGCTCCCTGGTGCAGGTGAAGCAGCGCTTGGGGGGGGCTGATGGGATTTCAGGCTGTGCCCGATCAACTGCAACAGGTTGAGGAAACCGTGGCGGCCCACGCTGAGCTGATGGGCGCCTTTACGGCGGCCCGTGCCCAGATCCCACCTGGGCGGTTGGTGGAGGTGGCCTATACCGATCTGGTGGCATCGCCCATCACAACGGTGGAGAGGATTTATCGAAACCTCGGAATCGCTGGTTGGCAGCAGGCCCGAGCGGCGATTCAGGCGCGAGCGACCCAGGCGAGGTCCTATCGCCCCTCTCCTGTGCAGTTGGAAGCGGCGGCGGAGCAGCGGTTGCAGGAGCTGATCGCCCAACAACCGCCGCATTCCTGAACCGTTATTGACCAAAGGCCACTTGGCATGCGGCGTTCAGCAGTTGTGCCTCATCGGCATTGCGCGGTGTGGCGCCGTTGAGTGTCCCCTGGCGGCAGTCGGCACTGAAGCGCACCGTGCTTCCCCCCTCATTCACCTCAAACGTCACCACATCGCCCGTGGCGGTCACGCTTGGGTAATAGAGGTAGTAATCGGAGTCGGGAACCTCGATGTAGCTCACCTCATTGCTTTGCGCTGATGTCACGAGGCTGTTGATCACGCCAAAAGTGGCCAGACCAGCCAGGCCCCAGGCCGCAGCCTGACCGGGATACCACCCCCAGTTGTTGTAGTAGGAGCTTCCGTACCATCCATAGGTCCAGGGTCGGTTGTTGGTCCAGTTGTTGTTGCTGTACCAACCCTTGCCATAGCGATCCCAGTTGTTGACCACATCACGGCGGGTATCGGCCCTTGTATCGACGCGATCCGTGCGGTTGTTCTGGCGGCTGTTGGTGCGGTCCGTCCGTCCCTGCTGGCGGGCATCGATGTTGCTGCCGCGCGTGGTCTGGCGGGTATCGCGGTTGCCCTGACGGGTGCTTTGGCGTGTGCCGCTGTTGCTGCGCACTTGGCCCTGGCGCGTGCTGCGATTGCCCTGGCGGGTGCTTTGGCGGTTGCCACGGGTTGTTTGACGGGTGGTCTGACGACTGCCGCTGTAGGAGCTGAAGCCGGTTCGACCGCTGCTGCGTGAGCCACTGCTGCGCGAGCCACCACCTCTGGACCCACCACCTCTGGACCCACCACCGCGGCGTTGGCTCAGGAGCTGTTCTTGCGCGGACTCCTGATGGATGGCGTCGTCGCTGGAGAGGGCGGCCAGGCCGGCCGCGGGTTGCAGGGAGAGGAGCAGGCCGAGGCATCCTGCGATCGGTCTTGTGCAGCGGTTTCTGATGGTTTTTGTCATTGCTTGATGGCTTCCTTGAGGCGGTCACAACCGTTGTCAAAACAGGCCACATCCACGCGACCATTGGGAGCGAAGGCCATGCCCACCCGGGTTCGGCCCTGCATGGCATCACCGCTGTTGATCAGAACGTCGGCCAGGAATGAGGGGTTCTTCACGCAGAAGGCCTCATCGTTGAAGCACAACTCCTCTGTTTTGAAGTTGATCAACGCGTTCTTCACCGAGGTCCAGGGCTTGGCGTTGCTGCCCCGTCCTTCAATGCGCACGTAGGGATCCTCGATCACGCGGTAGCTCACGGTGCGGGAGCCGAACTGATGGCGGTATTCGGTGGTGTCGTCGACGTTGACCGCCTGCACGCGACAGGCAAAGGATCGATCGCCGGTTCTGCAGGTGGTGTTCAGGCTGTACAGCTCTTCGGCCATCACCACGGGTGCGCTGAGACTGCCAAGCAGGAGGGTTAGGCCTGCCAGCGCCCCAGCACAATGCTGATTGGGCATGGGTGTTGAGGGTGGCGGAGGTGTCAACGCCTCCATGACGTCACCATGACCATCGATCGTGCTGGTGGCAGCAGGTCTGCACAGTTGGGACCAGCGCGCCTGGTGGCGGTACGTTGGCGCCCAGACGTCAACACGGTTGTGGTCCAGTCTTTTGCCCTTGCTGTGGCTGTGTTGTTGCTGGTGCCGATGCCAGCGCGAGCGGTGGATGACTGCGGTTTGATCAAGCGTTTGATGAACACGCTTGGTGCGTCGATGGCGCGCAACCGCATGCTGATTGCCGCCTCTCAAGCTTCAGGGGACAACGTGCAGCAGGCTGAGGAGGCGAGTGCGCTCCTGGCGCGCCAAACCAAGGATTTTCGCGAGTTGCGGGAGGATTACGTGCGCAATCAATGCGGTGATGACTGGGATTGATTCACGGCAGCCTTCTTCGCGCCGCCAGCGTCTGCATGAATTGCTGCTGGCCTTGATCGCCCGAGAGGACGACCTCGAGCTGATGGATGGCGAGGGTCCTGCAGGACTGGCGGGCTCGGCAACAGGTGAAGGGGCCGTTGCGGCGGCCCGGTGGTTGGAGCGCAACCAGCGAGTGTTTCAGAAATATCAGGCTCTGGTGCGCACGGCAGTCACCCTTGACGCGCTGCTCGATGAAGAGCAGCGGTTGGATTCTTCTGAGGCCTAGGCCCGCCACGGTCTTGGGCTCTGCTCCTGGCGATCCCCTGGTTTCTCTGGCGATGTCTGGCAATCTGGGGCGACCTTCCGCCGGCCCATGGCTCCCCTCGGTCTGTCTGCCCTGCGCTCGCTCCTGCGCCGCAGTTCCCGGCCGCAGGCCTGGACGCCACCTGAGGCCAGTTGGAGCCGGCCGTTCGGTTTGGGCTGGGATCAGCCCTACACGGTGCGTTACGCCAGCAATCTTGATGACGGCCCCTGGCACGGCATGCCCCTGGGGGGCTTTGGTGCTGGTTGCATCGGCCGCAGCTCCCGCGGTGACTTCAACCTCTGGCACCTCGATGGTGGAGAGCACTGGTATGGAACGATCCCCGACTGCCAGTTCGCCCTGTTCGAAAGCAACGGCAGCAGCCAACGGGCCCACGCGTTGGCCGTGAAGCCCGAGGCGGATGCCTCACGCCCCAACAGCGCTGAGCCCCTGGCCGCCTGGGATTGGTATCCCGCCAGTACGCCGGAGCGCAGCACCGGCACCTACGCCGCCCGCTATCCCCTGAGCTGGACCCATTACGAGGGCGTCTACGACGCCGAGGTGAGTTGCGAGGCGTTCAGCCCGATTCTTCCAGGCGACTACCAACGCACCAGTTACCCGGTGGCCGTGTTCCGCTGGACCCTGCGCAACCCCAGCGATCAACCGTTGGATCTGTCGTTGCTGCTCAGTTGGCGCAACACCGTGGGTTGGTTCTTCAACACCGACCCCTCGGCAGAGGTGCACTTCCGCGACGACGGCAGCCCGGAGCACAACTACGCGCCGGCGATCGGCCAGGGCGAAGGACAACGCAACCGTTGGTTGGATCAAGAGGGTGTACGCGGCATCGTGCTGGAGGGCCAGCGCAGTGAGCCGATCGGCGAGGGCCAGGGTCAGTGGTGTCTGGCGGTGCCGGATGCTCTGGAGGGCGTTGAGGTGCTGCGCTGCAGCCGCTGGGACCCCACGGGCGATGGCCAGGAGCTCTGGCAATCGTTCGCTGCGGAGGGCCGCATTCCCAACAGCAACAACGATCGCTCCAGCCGTGCGGGCGAGCAGGCCAGTGCAGCGATCGCCTTGAAGTTCACCCTGGCCCCCGGGGAATCCCGAGAGATCCCGATTGCGATCAGCTGGGATCTGCCGGTCACCGCCTTCGCGACCGGTGTGCGTGATCTGCGCCGCTACACCGATTTCTTCGGAGCCGATGGTTGCAATGCTGCGGCGTTGGCAGCGGAAGCGCTGCGCGACTGGCGCCAGTGGCGTGATCAGATCGATGCCTGGCAGGCCCCGGTGCTGGCGCGTCAGGAGCTGCCGGAAGCCTTGCGTATGGCTCTGTTTAATGAGCTCTACGACCTGGCCAGTGGCGGAAGCCTCTGGACTGCGGCATCGGGCAAGGATCCCCACGGCCGCTTCGGCGTGCTCGAGTGCCTCGACTACGCCTGGTATGAAAGTTTGGATGTGCGGCTCTATGGCTCCTTTGCCCTGCTGCAGCTCTGGCCGGAGCTCGACAAGGCCGTGCTGCGCAGTTTCGCCAGAGCGATCCCGGCGGCGGATGCCACCCAGCGGCCGATCGGTTGGTATTTCACCCAGGGGCGTGGCCGCGTGGAAGCCGATCGCAAGGTGAAGGGGGCCACGCCGCACGACCTGGGGGCTCCCAATGAAGTGCCCTTTGATGCCACCAATTACACGGCGTACCAGGATTGCAATCTCTGGAAAGACCTCGCCAGTGACTTTGTGCTGCAGGTGTGGCGCACCTTCAAGCTGGCACCCACCGGCGAAGACCTCAAATTCCTGGCCGATTGCTGGCCTGCGGCGGTGCAGGCCTTGCACTATCTGAAGCGTTTTGATGTCAACAACGACGGCTTGCCCGACAACGGAGGTGCTCCTGATCAGACCTTCGACGACTGGCCGCTGAAGGGGGTGAGTGCCTACTGCGGCGCGTTGTGGATCGCTGCGCTGGAAGCCGCTCTGGCCATGGCCCAAAGGCTGCAGCAGGAGCTGGGGCTGGACACGGGCAGCGATCAGCACACCTTCAGCGCCTGGCTTGAGCAGTCGCGCAGCAACTTCGATCGTTTGCTCTGGAATGGCGAGTACTACGACATCGACGCCGAAAGCGGTACGCCCGTGGTGATGGCCGATCAGCTCTGTGGTGATTTCTATGCGCGCCTGCTGGGGCTGGAGCCGGTGGTGAGTGAGGCCAACAGCCGCAGCACGCTCAAGGCCGTGAAAGAGAGCTGCTTTGAGAAGTTCCAGGGCGGCAGCCTCGGGGTGGCCAATGGCCTGCGCCGCGATGGCACACCCCTGGATCCCAATGGCACCCACCCCTTGGAGGTGTGGACGGGCATCAACTTCGGTATTGCCAGCTACTACCGACTGATGGGCGAAGGCCAAACCGCCGAAGCGATCTGCTCAGCGGTGGTGGATCAGGTGTACAGCGGTGGTCTGCAGTTCCGCACGCCGGAGGCGATCACGGCGGTGAACACCTTCCGCGCTTGCCACTACCTGCGGGCGATGGCGATCTGGGGACTGTGGGCGACGCACACCGACTGGCAACGGATTCCGGGGGCGGAGCGGGGTTAGTCAGTTCAACGACACCTGCAAGGGGCGATCGAGCTTCAGGGTTTCGTGATCGTTCTGGTTGGTGTCGCTCAGCTCCAGATTGAAAAAAGACGCGGAGTCGGCATCAAATAAGGGTCCGGCATGCCACGTGCCCAGATGCAACTTGATGCCTTCGCCGGCGTCGATGCGCAGCAGCCAGGCCGCTGAGGCATCGAGCACAGGTCCCTCAGTGTCTGGTGGAGCCAGCAGCAGCCAGAACGGGCGTGCTTCAGCCGAACTCAGGCATTGGGTGGCGTTCATGTGGCGGGTCATCGCCGTAATCCGCAGGGGTCTGCGGGGGATGCGCATCACGTAGTAACGCAGTGTCCCGGGCCCGAAGCTGAGCTGTGCGTCCTGCTCCCCGGGCAGGGTCATGTCGTCCACCTCGCGCAGGGCCGTGCCGCAGGCGGGCAGGCGTGGGTCCAGCAGGGATCCCGCTTTCAGGGGCTGATGCTCGATCATGGGAGCACTGTTCGCGCTTGATTCATGCTCGCGTTGCGTCGTCTGCTCTGCACACTGCTGGTTGCCGTAACGCTCTTGCTGCTCACGCCCACGGCGGTGAATGCCCAGGTGCACGAACACCAGGATGAGAACGGGGCACCGATGCTGCGCAGCCTCGAAAGCCTGCGTGATCTTGATTATCAGAGTTGGCAGGCGGTGGCTTATCGCACCGGCCAGCCCGGCAACCCCGTGGTGCTGCGCATCGTGGGTTACCCCGGCAAACTGCGCCTCGAGCATCCCTCCCCCCTGCTCGTGCAGGCCGGCGTGAAGGAGTGGCAGCTCGACGACATCACCCTCGACAATCCTGCGCTGGC
Organism: Synechococcus sp. WH 7803; assembly: GCA_000063505.1. Classification (GTDB taxonomy): domain Bacteria; phylum Cyanobacteriota; class Cyanobacteriia; order PCC-6307; family Cyanobiaceae; genus Synechococcus_C. The sequence continues at coordinate 1,549,080 of CT971583.1, read as the reverse complement.
CACTGACGGACGGGAGGCTGCGGCGGAATTTGCGCTCGACCCCCTGCTCAACGACCTCAGCAACAACCGCCCACTCCGGCTGTTCCTTCCCGGTGTGTTCAACGAAATGCCCGTTCCCCCCTATGTGGTGGGCGAGTGGCGTGAGGTGCAGACGGAGCCTCTTGGGTCATGAGGGCGGTCGCTGATCCGGATCAGCGCTGGATTCCCTGGATGCGCCGGGCCTTGGCGCTGGCGGCCTTGGCCGACGGCCACACCAGCCCCAATCCTCTGGTGGGCGCCGTGGTGCTCGATTCCTCCGGCGTGTTGGTGGGGGAGGGGTTTCATGCTCGGGCTGGTCAACCCCATGCCGAAGTGGGGGCTTTGGCCCAGGCCGGTGCCGCCGCCCGCGGCGGCACGATCATCGTCACCCTGGAACCCTGCTGCCATCACGGCCGTACACCGCCCTGCGCCGACGCCGTGATCAAGGCAGGGATCGCTCGCGTGGTGGTGGCACTCACCGATCCCGACCCTCGCGTTGCCGGCGGCGGTTTGCAACGGCTGCGCGATGCCGGAGTGGAGGTGATCTCCGGAGTGCTTGAGGCTGAAGCGGCCCACCAGAACCTCGCCTTTGTGTACCGCGTGCGCACCGGTCGGCCCTGGGGAGTGCTCAAGTGGGCGATGAGCCTCGATGGCCGCACGGCCTTGTCCAATGGCGCCAGTCAGTGGATCAGCGGTCCCAGCGCCCGCAGCTGGGTGCACCGTTTGCGGGCCCAGTGTGATGCGGTGATTGTGGGGGGCGGCACCGTGCGCGCTGACGACCCTCTGCTCACCAGCCGGGGCTTGCGCAGCCCCGAACCGCTGCGGGTGGTGCTGAGCCGCAGCCTGGACTTGCCTGATCAGGCCCAGCTTTGGGATCAATCCGTTGCTCCCACCCTTGTGGTGCACGGCCTGGACGCGCCGGCGGGCGCAAGGAGCCGCTTGGACGCTGTCGGTGTGCAGCGGCAGGAGCTGCAGGCCTGCGAGCCCGAGGCGCTGATGGCCGTGTTGGCCCAACGGGGCTGCAATCGGGTGCTCTGGGAGTGCGGCCCGGGGCTGGCCGCTGCCGCCATCCAGCAGGGTTGTGTGCAGGACATCGCGGCGGTGATTGCACCCAAGCTGCTGGGCGGTGAGCCGGCGCGCACCCCTCTGGGGACTCTGGGCTTCCAGGCCATGAACGAGGTTCTGGAGCTGCAGGGCCTGCAGCAGCAGCGCCTTGCCGACGATCTGTTGCTGCAGGCGACCCTCAGTCCCCTTTCAGATCCGTGCTGAAGCGACCGATCAGCACGCCCATCACCACCGCCAGATAGAGGGGGCCGATGATGCTTGTGGCGATGCTCAACATTCGGGCCAGTGGCAGAACGGGATTGATGTCCCCGTAGCCCACGGTGGTGAGACACACAAAGGCGTAGTAGTTGATCTCCGCAAACGAGCTGCTCACCATCAGCACGCTGTCGGAGCTGAGTTCCATCATCGAGGCCATGGTCAGCGGCCTGAAGCTGCCGTGCTGAATCGTTTCCACAGCCCCCATCACCAGACCGGCGGTGAGGCCCAGGTGCAGATATCCCGCAGCGGCCCCCATCAGCACCCGTTCATTCACCTTGGTTTCGCTGGCCAGGGCCCGCACCAGCCGGATCACACTCCAGCCCACCAGCAGGCACCAGCTGGTGACCAGGGGGATGCCGCTGCTCTCCAGCTTCACCGGTGTGATCAGCCAGATCCACTGCGACACCACCGCGAACAGCCCCAGAGCTTGATACAGCCGGTCGCTCCAGGGGTGGGCGTTGCCGCTGCTGCCCAGCACCCGCGTGAACCAGAGAGCGATCAGGGAGTAGCAGGGAGCGCCGAGCCAGTTCAGGGGCGGAAAGGCGAAGCTGATCAGCACCAGCAGGGTGAGAGCCAGCAGTACCCGGTAATCCCGCTGGCCGGGGCCATTGCGTTGCTGCAGCAGAAAAGACGGAAAGCTCGGCACGGTCGGCGTTGGTCTTCTCGAAGTCTCACCACAGCGCGCCTGTTTGTCTTCAACGTCGATCGGGATTGTGTTGTTCCAGGCGGGTTTCGATTTCGCGGTCACCGGCGTAACGCCCGATCAGCACCCCCATCACCACCGCCAGGTAGAGCGGTCCGGCAATGCCTGTGGTGACGGCGAGCATCCTGGCTAGGGGAAGCTCGGGGTTGATGTCTCCAAAGCCAACGGTGGTGAGGCAGATGAAGGCGAAGTAATTGATCTGAGCAAACACCGGCGCTGACACAAGCACCGTGTTGTTCTGGCCTGCGGCGTTGGTGATCGGGATGTCGAGGGGTTCGAAGCTGCCTGGCTGAATGGTTTCCACTGCGCTCATCACCAGTCCTGCTGTGAGCCCGAGCAGCAGGTAGCCCGCAGCAGCCCCCATCAGCATGGCGGCGGTGACCCGCCGTTCGCTGGCCAGGCGTTCCACCAGGCGGATCACACTCCACCCCACCAGGACTCCCCAGCTCAACACCAGCGGCACGCCGCTGGTTTCCCAGCGCACCGGGGTGAGCAGCCACAGCAGCAAAGCCGACAGCGCCACGAGCCCCAGCCCTTGGTACAGGCGGTCCTGCAGGGTGAGTACTGACTTGCGGATCATCACCAACTGCGTGAGCAGCAGGGCGATGAGGGCATAGCCCAGGCTTCCCAGCCAGGTGACCCTGGGAAAGGCAAAGCTGGTCAGCACCAGCAGGCAGAGGCCCAGCAGCAGTTCATAAATCCGTTCCCTCCGTCGCTTGCGCCGCCACTCCGATCGCATCGTGTTTGGGGTTGCTCAGGCCGAGGATGGCTCGGATCGCTCGCGCAGGCGAGCCTCTGTCGCTCATCCCTCGTTCGGTTCTCCACCCAATTGATTTGGCCGAGAACGAAATGACAGCTTTAGTTTGGGTGCATCATCGGGACCCGCAACATGCCGATCCGCGAGGACGACAACCGCCCCAACCGCCGCTTTGGAATCATCAACCTGGTGTTGATCGGCTTCGGGGTGCTTCTGCTGATCAGCAGTTTCCTGCCCAACCAGGGCATGCAGCAGGTGCCTCGGGTTCCTTACTCACTGTTTATCGATCAAGTGAATGATGGCGCCGTGAAGCGCGCTTACATCACGCAGGACCAGATCCGCTACGAGCTGGCCGAAGCCGAAGAAGGTGCACCGTCTGTATTGGCGACGACGCCGATCTTCGACATGGATCTTCCTCAGCGCCTGGAGAGCAAGGGCGTGGAATTCGCAGCGGCACCGCCTAAGAAACCCAACATCTTCACCACGATCCTCAGTTGGGTGGTGCCGCCGCTGATCTTCATCTTGGTGCTGCAGTTCTTTGCCCGCCGTTCCATGGGCGCTGGCGGGGCCCAGGGAGCACTCAATTTCACCAAGAGCAAGGCCAAGGTGTACGTGCCCGATGAGCAATCCCGGGTCACCTTTGCCGACGTGGCGGGTGTGGACGAGGCCAAAGACGAACTCACCGAAATCGTCGACTTCCTCAAGACCCCTGAGCGCTATGCGGAGATCGGGGCTCGGATTCCCAAGGGTGTGCTGTTGGTTGGTCCTCCTGGAACAGGCAAAACTCTGCTTTCGAAGGCCGTCGCCGGCGAAGCCGGTGTGCCGTTTTTCATCATCAGCGGTTCAGAATTCGTTGAGCTCTTCGTGGGCGCTGGCGCTGCCAGGGTGCGCGATCTGTTTGAGCAGGCCAAAAAGAACGCACCCTGCATCATTTTCATCGATGAACTCGACGCGATCGGTAAAAGCCGTTCGGGCTCGATGGGTGTTGTCGGCGGCAACGACGAGCGCGAGCAGACCCTTAATCAGCTGCTCACTGAAATGGATGGCTTTGCCTCCAAGGACAAGCCCGTGATTGTGCTGGCGGCCACCAACCAGCCCGAGGTTCTTGATGCGGCCTTGTTGCGTCCCGGACGGTTTGATCGTCAGGTGCTCGTGGACCGTCCGGATCTGTCCGGTCGTAAGACGATCCTCGAGATCTACGCCAAAAAGGTGAAGCTGGCTGAGGGTGTGGATCTCGACCGCATCGCTCAGGCCACCAGTGGATTTGCCGGTGCCGACCTGGCCAATCTGGTGAATGAAGCGGCTCTGCTCGCTGCTCGCAACAAGCAGACCTCAGTGCAGCAAGGGGACCTCAACGAGGCGATCGAGCGTGTTGTCGCCGGTCTTGAGAAGAAGAGCCGGGTGATGCAGGACGACGAGAAGAAGGTCGTGGCCTACCACGAAGTTGGCCACGCGATCGTGGGTCACCTGATGCCCGGGGGCAGCAAGGTGGCGAAGATCTCCATCGTTCCCCGCGGCATGAGTGCCTTGGGGTACACGCTGCAACTTCCCACCGAAGAGCGCTTCCTCAATTCTCGCGAAGACCTGGAAGGACAAATCGCCACCCTCCTGGGCGGACGATCTGCTGAGGAGATTGTGTTCGGCAAAATCACCACCGGAGCGGCCAACGATCTCCAGCGGGCCACGGACATCGCCGAGCAGATGGTGGGCACTTACGGCATGAGTGACACCCTTGGGCCTCTGGCCTACGACAAACAGGGTGGTGGGCGTTTCCTTGGTGGTGGCAACAACCCGCGCCGCACGGTGAGTGATGCCACGGCCCAGGCGATCGATCGCGAAGTGCGCGCCCTGGTGGACAACGCCCATGACCAGGCTCTGGCGATCCTTCGTCAGAACATGGCGCTTCTGGAAACCATCGCCCAGAAGATCCTCGAGAAAGAAGTGATCGAAGGCGATGACCTCAAGGAGATGCTGGCGGCCAGCGTGATGCCTGAGGCCATTGCGGCCTGAGGCTTGACGGATCCACCACTTGTCCCTGATAACAGCTGTTTGAAGTCCAGCCATGGCGTCTGCCTCCACCAGTGTCGCCGCAGCTCTTACCGCGTTGGGCGGCTGCGACTTCCTTTCTTCGGCCGATGTTTCTGCCGAGCAGACTGCGGCTTTGCTCCAGTTGGCCGTTCAGCTCAAAAACGGCGACCGCCGCATTGATCTGGGCAATCGGGTGCTTGGGTTGATCTTCACCAAAGCGTCAACACGCACCCGGGTGAGCTTTCAGGTGGCGATGGCTCGCCTTGGTGGTCAAACCGTTGACCTCAATCCCCAGGTCACCCAGCTCGGTCGTGGTGAGCCTCTGGAAGACACCGCACGTGTGCTCAGCCGCTTTTGCGATGTGCTGGCGATCCGCACTTTCGCCCAGCAGGAGTTGGCGGATTACGCCCACTGGGCTTCGATTCCGGTGATCAATGCCCTTACCGATCTCGAGCACCCCTGCCAGGCCCTCGCTGATTTCCTCACGATGCAGGAGGCGTTCGGCGATCTTCAGGGTCAGACGCTGGCTTATGTGGGTGACGGCAACAACGTGGCCCACTCACTGATGCTGTGTGGAGCCCTGCTCGGCGTGAATGTGCGCATTGGTTGCCCGCAGGGATTTGAGCCACTCCCTGGGGTCGTGGACCAGGCGCGTGCGTTGTCTGTTGGCGGTGCGCAGATCAGTGTGATCACTGATCCGGTGGAGGCCGTGCGCGGTGCGCAGGCGCTCTACACCGATGTGTGGGCGTCCATGGGCCAGGAGCAGGAACAGGCCGAGCGTGAGCAGGCCTTCCAAGGTTTCTGCCTCAACGAGGATCTGTTGGCAGAGGCTGATCCCCGCGCCATCGTGTTGCACTGCCTGCCGGCACACCGCGGCGAAGAGATCAGTGCCGGTGTGATGGAGGGCCCCTCAAGCCGGATTTTCGATCAGGCCGAAAATCGTTTGCATGCCCAGCAGGCGTTGTTGGCGGCCGTTCTGGGCGGACTCTGAAGGCGTGGGCGCCTCACCCGATCCGATCGTTTTGCCCGGTGGTTCCACCACCGTGGTGTTGATTCATGGCTACACCGGATCACCTGCTGAGATGGGTCTGCTGGCCGACTCTTTGCAGCGCGAGGGCTATGGGGTGGAGTGCCCCTTGCTCGCTGGGCATGGCACCTGCCTCGAGGATCTGATGCCGGTGGATCCCGTGCAATGGCTCAATCAGCTCGACGCCGTGGTCGATCGCTTGCAGCAGCAAGGTCAGAGCGTGGTGGTGGGTGGTTTGTCGTTGGGGGCGATCCTGGCGTTGCAAGTGGCGCGGCGGCGACCGTCCATCCAAGGGGTGATCACCTGTTCACCTCCGATCATCAGCGCTGATCCCCGTGCTCTGATCGCACCGTTGCTGGCCAAGGTTCTGGCTTCGGTTCCGCGGCCCCCTGATGACTTCGTTGATCCCACCACCGCTGAGCGCATCTGGACCTACAACCGCTGGCCATCTCGCTGCAGCGTGAAGGTTCTGGAGCTGATTGCCGACACGCGCCGCCATCTGGCGGAAGTGAGGCAACCCTTGCTGGTGATGGCCAGCCGCTTGGACCGGGTGATCACGGTGCGCGGTGTGAATCGTTTGTGTGAGCGGGTCAGCTCTCGTTCTGTGCAGCTGCAGTGGTTGGAGAACAGCGGTCACCTGATCACCACAGACGCTGAATGGCGCACCGTGGCCGCTGTGACTGCTGAGTTCATCAAGTGTCTTGGGGTTTGAGTTGTAAGTTCACTTACACTCTTGAGGGCATCCTCCATCGATAGTCATGACCCAGCGATGGGAATTTAATCAACGCTTTGTTTGCAGGCTTGACGACTACTAAGGTGGTTCTCTTGCTTCAGAATTCAGGGGTCAAGGCAAGGCGCCTTTCAGTGTTTTCTGTTCAGACAAAGGGGTTTTTCTGATTTAGCTTTGTCTTGATCAATGATAGACGTGGGATGGTCTCTTTAGCTACGCACTTGAGAAAAGAGATGTTCTTGCCGTGAGGCAGAGTTGGGTTCGTCAACACGAGGGTGAAATGTCTGAGATTATTATTTGTTCACTGTCGTTTAGATTTGCTTGCTCTATTTGTATGCCTGCAGAAATGTGTGAAGCCTGGGATGCTCCCAGGCTAATCATCACGGGAGCGGCCAAACCCCTTGATCATTTTCTGTCAAGAGAGGCGTTTGAATCTTAGATTCTTCTGAGTATCGAATTAGTGACTGACTGTCTCTGGGATTGGTTTTGAGTCAAGCAAACATCACCGTTGCGGGCAATGCCAATGCCCTGACCCTGTCCGATGCGGCCATCCAACGTGATGCCCTGGGCTGGGCCGAGGGGGCGACCTTGTAAATCGAAGACTCCAATGGTGCTGCTGAACGACGACAGCCATACCTTCTCTTCGCCCACTGCCGTACCCCAGCCAACGCCGTCGATTCCCATACCGGTAAAGCCAGTGATGGCAGGCGAAAGTGGGGATCCATCGGGCCTGAGTGCCGCCAGTCCTCCGCCGATGCCGCGGATCGCCCCTGCCTGGGATCCTGGCATCCAGTTTTGACCGCTCCACATGGTTCCATCAGCGGCGAAGCTGATCCGCCCGGCGCTGTAAACACCGCCACCACTGAATTTCAAAGAAAGGGCGAAATCCTCAGGACGCCACGAGAGATACGGCAGGTAGGTCACCTCACTCTGTCGCTCCTCTGGATTGGCCGTTACCGGGGCCGGGTAGGCCTTGTCGAATAGATCGAACAATGCCCCTGCTCCCTGCCAGGGGCGGCGGGCCAGGCTCTGGGCCACGCCCAGGGTGCTCCCCATGCCGCTGCGATCAAACGTCAGCAGTTGGCTCCAGGCATCCTGTCGACTCGGCAGACCGCAGAGGGCCAGCAGATTTCCGAGCGTTCCAAGGCGTGCCAAGGTTGTGGATTGGGGGCCATTGTTGGCGTCAATCACCGTTCGCCCCCAGGTGCCGCTGCTCGTGTCCACGAAGAGCTCAACGTTGTTGGTGCAATCGAGAGCGCCATGGGAGACCCTGAGAGGTCCTTGCCCTGCAGGAACTGGGCTGCCGTCACGCTCGAGGCGATGGTTCCCAGCTCGTTGAGTACGACCCGTTGCGCCGCCGCTTCCCCAGAAGCAGCAGCTGGCTGATCGGACCGGAATGGGCGAGCAGGTAAAGCTGCTGGTCGGCATCACTGGGGAGTCCCTACTTGAAGCGTCCCTGACCATCCTTGCGGGTGCTCCCCAGCGAGATTGCTTTTTGACGGCCGTTGGCGTCCATCAGGATCACCTCAGCGTTAGGGAGCGCCTTCCCTGCAGCCAGAACCCGCCCCCTGATCGGAACGGCTTGGTTCACTTCGGCCTGCGTTGCCACTGTGCTGAGCACGGTCGCTGCCACAGCGGTTGAGAGTCCCTTGACCAGGAGTTGCACGGGGAGCTTGGCTTCATTCATGCCCACAACTTGCCACCACCAGCCGACGATGGCCTGGTCAAGTCATCGTCAGTTTCAAAAGGTCTACTCAAGCCAGGGGTACGCCTGTGCCACCTTCGAGTAACACGGCGGTGCCGCTGACGGAGACCATCATCATTCCCCCTTCACCAAACACTTCGTAATCCAAATCAACGCCAACGATCGCGTTGGCTTGCATCAGCGTTGCTCGATTTTTCATCTCTTCGATCGCGTTATCACGAGCTGTCATTAAGGCGTCTTCGTAAGCTTTCGATCGCCCTCCGATCACATCCGTGATGCTTGCCAGGATGTCTCGGAAAATATTTGCCCCAATGATGGTTTCACCAGTAACGAGCCCCCGGTAGTGAAGGATCTTCCGCCCTTCAATGGTGGGGGTCGTGGTGATCAGCATGAGGGCAGTGCTCTTTTTGTCGTGTTAGCCATCCAACGGAGGATGTGGCGGTTGGCTTGAAGATGCTTCAAGCGCGCTGCCTGAATCGGCTTAAGGTTTGGAAACTCTCTGCGCTCGTGATGGACCAGCAGGAACGGGACAACTGGAAGCAAATCATGGAAGCGTTGGAGGCCTCTGGTGACACGGAGAGCGCTTTTTACCGACGGGCGAAAGCCATCAGTGAGGGAGAGCCTGATCCGATGGCGGAGATGGAGATGCCGTCATGAGCATTGATCCCCTCGAGCGCGGACTTGAGCAGTCGTTTGAAACGGAGAAATGGGGCCGCTTCATTCGGGAGTGTGACGACCTTGAAACCCTCCGCGAAACAGCCCTGTCGCTGCTTCAGCAGCTCGCCCAGCTCAAAGCGGCCAGTTCCTGGATGGCGTCGCGGGCGTCGGAATCAGAAAACGCCAAGCTCAAAATGCTGGCAGAGCTGATCCGTCAACGGACCGAGCCCGCCCCAGACCAAGAGGTGCCTTGATGATGCGGATGTTGCGTCTTGGTGGTGCGTCCGTGCTAGCAGCGCTGGCCCTCGGGGCACCAGCTCCAGCTGAAACCTGGCAGCCTCAGACGGAATCGCCGATGTGGGCGAAAACGCGCGAACAGCTCACGCAGTCCGGCGACCTGCCGGCACGCCCCTGGCTGTTCATGGAGGGATTGCACACCCCTGCGCTGCGCGCTGCGGAGTACCTCGCTGATCCCACGCGTACGCGCATGGGGGTTGCGTTTGATGGCGCGTTGTTGATCCAGAAAAAAGATGCCGACAACTGGACGGTTCGTTTGGTGCGGATGCGTGCGCTCTGCAACCAGCAACGCTTGCAGCGTTTGTCTGCTCAGGGGGCTTGGGTGGATTACTTGGGCCGGGATGGCACCGCGGCCAAGGTTCAGTGGATCTGTGCGTTGCGGCCGCCTGGTTGAGCCCTTGCGCGATTCGCTTCGCACCGGTACACATGTATTGACGAACATTTGCATTGCCGGTGCCCGCTGGATCCCCCGAGCCGCTCACGTCTGCTCAGCAGGAGTTGTACGAATGGCTTGCTGACTACATCGGCAGCCATCACCACAGCCCCTCGATCCGTCAGATGATGCAGGCCATGGGCCTGCGTTCGCCTGCGCCGGTCCAGAGCCGGCTGCGTCACCTTCAGCAGAAAGGGTGGATCACCTGGCAGGAAGGGCAGGCACGCACGCTGCAGCTGCTCGGAGGGGTGGCGTCAGGCATTCCCGTGCTGGGCGCAGTCGCTGCAGGCGGATTGGTGGAAACCTTTGATGACGTGCAGGAGCGTCTCGATCTGGCGCCTGTGCTGGAGACCCGCGGGTTGTTTGCTCTCACGGTGAACGGCGACTCGATGGTGGATGCTCACATCGCTGATGGTGATGTGGTGCTGATGGAGCCCGTCACCGAGCCCTCCCGTTTGCGTGAGGGAACGATCGTGAGTGCACTGGTGCCTGGCAGTGGAACCACCCTCAAGCATTTCCACCGCGATGGTGCTGTGGTGCGTCTGGAGGCGGCCAATCCTGCCTATGAGCCGATTGAGCTGCCTGCTGATCAGGTGCAGGTGCAAGGAAAGCTGGCTGCCGTTTGGCGGCAGGTGTAGTGCGCAACCCTTCGCCCTCGTGGCGTTGTAAGCTTCGACACGACGGACAGACGGCTAAGGCCTTCTTGCCGGATTGGGGCCATAGCTCAGCTGGTAGAGCACCTGCATGGCATGCAGGGGGTCAGGAGTTCGAGTCTCCTTGGCTCCATTCAGAAATTCAGTCACTGACTGGGGTGAAGCGATCCATGAGGGTCGCTTTTTGTTGTTGGCGCTTGAATCTTCATCAGTGTGCCCAAAAAAGTGCCCAAACATTTGCGGCATGTTGGAGGCTCGCCGCCTTGGTCGCTTGAACGGCTTGCTCGCTTTGGAGGGGGTGGGGCTCAATATCTCTGAGCGATCAGCCGCCGAGGCGTGCGAGCTTCATGGCCTGAGCAACGGCTGCAGTGACTGCTCCCATCTGGTTGGTCTTTGTTCCCTTCTCCATCACGCGATGCAGCACCTGCAGCAACTGGGCGGTGTACTCCTTACGATCGATATCGAAGTCCTGAACGATCTGCTGGTTGGCTTCATGGATATAGAAGTCTGCTGAACGTGGTTTCAGGCCCCATTCGGTTGCTGCAAGCTTATGGCACTCCGAGCGCGTGCCGCCACGGGAGAGAATCAAGCGAATTTGATTAACGCGATGGAGTTTTTCGGCCTTGGTAATGCGTGCCATATCTTCAGTCTATTTGGTGCTCAAGGCATAAAAACCACGCCTTTCGGCAGGGCAAATCTCTTTTTTGTTGCATGTTTAGATCACACCGTCACCGTTGAAGTCAATTTGGAAGATGTCTTCAAAACCGGTGTCAGTCATTTGATCAGCGGTCTTCCAGCCGGAACCTTTGGTGATCACACCAGAGGAGTTGACATCCCAGACGTAATACCTACCATCTTTTTTTGCCGTGCCTTCTAAGAGGACTTTGAAGCCAGAACCATTGTCGACAGCTTTGGCAGCATCCCAGGAGGGATTGGAAGCATCGGAATAGGTTTTGCCGCTGCGCTTTTTGAGATCAATAGGTGAGCCATCGTTAAAGAGCTGATAGTTGGAGACATCATCCACGAAGCCGTCACTATCAGCATCAGCGATGGGTTTGATGGGTTCGATGGGTTGACCAATGATTCCGTCACCATTGATGTCCCCGAAGGTTGATTCCCAACCGGTTTGAACAGCTTGGCTGGTGGTCTTCCAGCCGGAACCTTTGGTGATCACACCAGAGGAGTTGACATCCCAGACGTAATACCTACCATCTTTTTTTGCCGTGCCTTCTAAGAGGACTTTGAAGCCAGAACCATTGTCGACAGCTTTGGCAGCATCCCAGGAGGGATTGGAAGCATCGGAATAGGTTTTGCCGCTGCGCTTTTTGAGATCAATAGGTGAGCCATCGTTAAAGAGCTGATAGTTGGAGACATCATCCACGAAGCCGTCACTATCAGCATCAGCGATGGGTTTGATGGGTTCGATGGGTTGACCAATGATTCCGTCACCATTGATGTCCCCGAAGGTTGATTCCCAACCGGTTTGAACAGCTTGGCTGGTGGTCTTCCAGCCGGAACCTTTGGTGATCACACCAGAGGAGTTGACATCCCAGACGTAATACCTACCATCTTTTTTTGCCGTGCCTTCTAAGAGGACTTTGAAGCCAGAACCATTGTCGACAGCTTTGGCAGCATCCCAGGAGGGATTGGAAGCATCGGAATAGGTTTTGCCGCTGCGCTTTTTGAGATCAATAGGTGAGCCATCGTTAAAGAGCTGATAGTTGGAGACATCATCCACGAAGCCGTCACTATCAGCATCAGCGATGGGTTTGATGGGTTCGATGGGTTGACCAATGATTCCGTCACCATTGATGTCCCCGAAGGTTGATTCCCAACCGGTTTGAACAGCTTGGCTGGTGGTCTTCCAGCCGGAACCTTTGGTGATCACACCAGAGGAGTTGACATCCCAGACGTAATACCTACCGTCTTTTTTTGCCGTGCCTTCTAAGAGGACTTTGAAGCCAGAACCATTGTCGACAGCTTTGGCAGCATCCCAGGAGGGATTGGAAGCATCGGAATAGGTTTTGCCGCTGCGCTTTTTGAGATCAATAGGTGAGCCATCGTTAAAGAGCTGATAGTTGGAGACATCATCCACGAAGCCGTCACTATCAGCATCAGCGATGGGTTTGATGGGTTCGATGGGTTGACCAATGATTCCGTCACCATTGATGTCCCCGAAGGTTGATTCCCAACCGGTTTGAACAGCTTGGCTGGTGGTCTTCCAGCCGGAACCTTTGGTGATCACACCAGAGGAGTTGACATCCCAGACGTAATACCTACCATCTTTTTTTGCCGTGCCTTCTAAGAGGACTTTGAAGCCAGAACCATTGTCGACAGCTTTGGCAGCATCCCAGGAGGGATTGGAAGCATCGGAATAGGTTTTGCCGCTGCGCTTTTTGAGATCAATAGGTGAGCCATCGTTAAAGAGCTGATAGTTGGAGACATCATCCACGAAGCCGTCGCCATCAGCATCAGCGACAACAGCCGTGACCTGAAACGAATTGCTAGCGTTAAGAGAGCCACCGTTGCCATCGACAACTGCATAGGAGAGTGAGACGGTGCCAGAGAAGTTGGTGTTGGGCGTAAAGCTCCAGGTGTCGTTGTTGTTATTGGTGAGGGTGCCATTGTCAGCGGTTAGGTTTGAGATGGAGAGAGAATCGCCATCGGGGTCAGAGAATCCTTGAAGAAGCGAGTCTGCAGTGAGTGTGACAGTGGTGTCTTCTGGAGTAGAGGTCAGGGATGCTTGAGTTCCGCTGATGATCGGAGCAGAATTTTCAGTGCCCCAAATAATCTGGAGCGCTGCAATATCTGCTTCTGAGAAGGTATAGTCCCAACCGTCCGAACTGATGTTGTACGACATCACCGTGTCGTCGGTAGTCCATTGGGGATTGGTTGGGTCTTCATTAGGGTGAGAAAGCCCGAGCGCGTGACCGATTTCATGAATGATGGTGTTGGCATCGAAGGGGTCGCCAGCTCCAGTGGGATCAAAACCGAGAGAATTGCCGTCGGAGGTGTCGAGCCATAGCACATGCCAGCTGTCGCTCTGCGGAACAACCTGACCGACTGTTGTTGAAGCCCAGTAGTCCCAACCGTACACAGAGTACAGGGTGAGATGGGATTCTTGGATGTTGTCTGTGTGGGCAAAATCGAGATCAATTAAAGGGTCAAGTTCGTTGAAAATGTTGTTGATGAATGTTTCTGCATCGCTCAAGTGGTCCCAGGTATTAAGATTTAAGCCTGGCGCGCCATAGTTCGGAATTGTCGTTTCATAGTCATAGATATGGTATAATAATGTTTCGGAATTCCCGAGGTAATTGCTGGTTATAGCGCCAAGGCTATCGCTGACAAGCAGGTCTGGGTCTATGGATAGATTTCCGGAATCTTCGATGATGTTGAATTGATTCTGGTTGCTTTGTGTCTCGGTTTCAGAGAGATTGTCTCTGCAAGCTAGACACTGACAAGTTTTTGAGTGTTGGCCATGCGTTGCCGGTCCCCCCAGTAGCAATGAATCGGCTGTGTCAAGCCTGAAATCAATGCTTTCGTTGCTAACCGCAGCAGTATCACCGCTGTCGATGCTGCTCTGGGTGATGTTGCCTTTGGTCGAAAGGGTTTGAGTGTGGAGGGTCATTGAATGAGGCGCGTTTATTCGATTCAACTCCCGATAACAAGTTAAGGACTAATGCGCAGATGTTGCTGTCTGCTCATGGAGTTCTAACTCATTAGAGCAATGCTGACTTTATTGGATGCTGCAATCAATGCATTTGAGGTCACATCGAATTGGGGATCCATTCCTAGCTGTTAGGTCTTGAGATGTCGACCTCTTGACTAAGGCTGCATATATAATAGTATGTTGAAGCCCATTGAGGCAAATAGTAGGCCCAGGTTGTCCTGGAGAACCAGTGTTCGCCTGTGACTTCACCCTCGCTGGGTTTTGATTCAGATGCTTCCCCCAGTTGGGGGTATTGTTCTGCGAATAAGGTTCGGCTTACCGCCACTTGCCAGATGAGAGACAGCACGTCTGCACCACCTGCAGCCATGCCGATCAACGCCGCGAGGCGTCCCATTGCGATCGATGCGGGGCACCGTGAATAGTCTTGTTTCGCATCCCACCAGGCGGTGGACAAAGCCCTGAAGGCTTTGCACCTTCACCATGGTCAGCAGGGCTGGGGGCATGGCCTTGGACGCTCATGGCGAGATTTGCCCCCTGCCGTCGCTGAAGCATTGGCCGCCCGCGTTGCTGATCTCGAAGGCGGGCTGCTGGTCTTGGACGCGCTGTATGTCCTAACGCGTTATCCAGATAGCCGGCCTGAAGGTGCGCCAACTGATCACTTCGGGTGCCTGCAAAGCTCCGAGGCTCTTCACCATGCCCGTACGCTCGTTGAAGCAATCCGTCTGGCGATGGCCGAAGCCAGAGCAAGTGCTGGATGAGCTGCGCCTTTGGGCTAGGAGCCAGCAGCGCCGCGTGCAAAGTCTGAGGTGGATGCTTTGAGTTGCATCAACAATACCTCTGCTGCCCGTTGTCGGCCTCGCGCTGCGACCCGCTCGAGCTCTCGGCCGCAAGATTTGGTAGCAGGGTCACTGAGGCCTGAAAGAGTTTCGGGTCGCCATGGCCTTGGCTACATTCCTGCAAGGCCGATTTGTTGTAGCCGCGATATGAATAGGCGAGCACTGCTCGGCGCTTGTCTGCCATCGATGGCGTCGTCAGGTTGCTATTGGTCAGTGAGGCAGGAATGATGATGGCGATTTCGGAATTTCCAAAAACTGCAGGTTCACTCAATAATCTTTTGCTCCGATTGCATTTTTTTCACGGTCTAAGGACATTACTTCGATTTTAATCTGTTTTGGGTCTGAATCTTGGTGGCGAGTCTGCCTTCAAGGTTGGCATCATTGACTTTAGTCTTATCGGCCTTTCTTCTTTCTCGATCGTAACAATCGGCTTGTTGTGGCGAGGGCTCGCAGGTTTTCCTCGCATTCAGGCGGAGTTGACGTTGAGAAAGCACTTTGTCAATCAGGTCGACGACTTCTTCAACGCGGTTCTTCTTGTCCTGCTGAGTGCATTAAGCCATGGTTTAATTCTGACGTTTGAATCAAGTGGTGTGGATTCTGAGACTTGCCAAGTGTTTGCTCTCCTTCTGGAGAACTTTTTTTAGGCCAATCAGTTGTTGTTCTGCCGAGAGCAGCGCGTGCTGGATGCGTTGTCTAAACTGGTGGTGACTGGGTTCTGAGTCGTTCACCAGGATTTCACCAGACCTGTTCCAGGGCTGCACCAGTGCTCTGCACTGGGGTTCACCAGTAGGCCTGTGATCTTGAAGGAGTCGAGGGGGGCAACACCCCAAACCTTCGCTCCTTACTCAATGACCACCAACACTTTCAACCCTTCTGCCGACATCCTGGAAGCTGCCGAGAACACTCAAGCTCTTTCTCAAGCAGGTCATGCACTAAAGCCCTTTTCTTCAAAACGTTCAACCGCCAATGGAAGGCGTTGCAACGGTGCTCAACGCACTCAATGATTCAAGCTTCACAACGATGACGTTTGAGCCTGTTATCACTGCTGAGAACCACAACATCCCCACCACCCCCCAAGCTTTCGAGCTCAAACAAGCGGCCTGTCTGGTTGCGATGGCAGTCGCCCCGTTGACGTTGATGTTCGGAATAATCGGAATCAATTCCTTTGTGAATGAAGCACAGGTCACCCGCCGTGCTGCCAACTGGGCGTCGACGGCCAATCACATTGAGGTGAGAGCCAATCCAGCGCAACCGTTGATGTCACAGCGGGGAGGCTGAAGCGCTTGATGCCAGCCTCCTTATTCTGAGATTCTGCATGGTTCATCGTCGATGTCTTCGCTTTCCATTGCAGGTGAGGAGGGGGTGATGCATTCAGTCATGCCCGTTGTCCCTTTGCATTGTTCACCTGGCGTTGAATGAGCGCTAATGCCAACGAGTGAGATTGCGGCTGCCATGCCGACACCGAAGAAATGGCTCGCAACGTTGACTTTCGGCAAATCATGATTCCTCATCAAACTAGGCTGCGCGAGGAGGGCACCGATAAACGTTCAGCAGCTTGCCCTCATCGGTTTGAAACGTTCCTGTTTTGATGCACTTGGCTTCGATCGGGGGGACTCGCATGCCGATGTGTGTTGTGTATGCATTCGAACCCCTCACGCCTGTGCTCAGGGTGAGTACGAGGGCTGTGAGGGAGAGAGCAACAGCAACCAGGGCTCTCATTGTTTCGATGCAAGGTCCAAAAGTCTGGGCGGAAAACTGGTCGATTGCGGCGGTCTGGGAGCACACTGGGCTGTGGTTCACAGCTTGAGGGCGGCTGAATTCAAACCATGCCTGCACGCTTGAGGCGACGCACAACACCGCAGAACCCCTTGGCCGGACTCACCGAGGCACAGGTTCTTGGCCTTCAAGATGTGCTGGCTGATCGACGCGCGGCGGTGGAATGGACATGGGACTTTCCTGTGCTTTTGAGAGATCGCTGCTGGCTGCGTCTCGATCGCATCCCCCTTCGGCAGCTGCAAACGGTCCTTCCCCCCGATGCTCGTGAGGAGGCTCCAGAGCTGATGCACTACCGCCGGCTTCTGGCCGATGGTTTGAGCCCGCTGGTTGCACAGCAGGTCTGCTGGCATGACTTCGGCATGGAGGATTGCCAACGAGCGCTGCATGGCTTTTGGCAAAGCCAGGAGTGCCATCACCATGGCTGGACTGCCAGCCGATACCGACAGCTTGTGGGGGCGTATCGGGAGCGCTTTGAACGCAGTGTGATGAGCGTTCCCATGCTTGTTTTGGCACGCACAGGCAGTTGTGAAACGCACCAACTGCACTGGATCAGCGATCCCTCCTCTTGACCTTCACTCCCAGGTCACCGTGCATCGGTACAGCGTTTCTCCACCGATCCCTCCGGCCTGAGTCTCTCGGCAGGAGGTGTCTGTGACTGTTTTCCCTGCAGGAACCTTGCCCATGGCGCGATTGATGGCCACATCCTGATCCACTGATTGGACTGTGGCTGATCCTGCATGGGCAGTGTGTGCTGCTGTGATAGCCAAAACAAGGAGAGACAAGAATGGAAGGATCCGTTGGAGATCGATCATGAGAGCGATGGTTGTTGTTGTTGGATTGTTTGCATTGGCGTCTGCACAGGGGGTGGCACGCCCTATTGCCGATCTCGGGGCACGCATCACGAGAGATCCTGGTGTTGCAGATCTCAAGGTTTTCATCACTGACGTTGCAACCTCAACGAGTCGAGCTGTGGCAATTACCCATCGCTGTTCGATGGGTGGCACCACTGATGTTTTGGAGGTAAACGATCCCGATATGGCTGACGAGATTTGGCAATTCGTGGATGATCCCAACACAGCTGAGATGACCATTTGCACGATCGGCGAGTTTCGGTAGCTGTTGATCAGCAGTCGTACTCGATGTGATGGAGACGTTCTCGGCGGCTGATGTCGTCGTCGCGCATCCAGGCTTCGACATACTCCTGCTGAGTTTTTTGATCTGGCTTGCTATCGGGGTTCGAGGCGGCATGGCGCTTGCCCGTGTTCGTAGCCGTCATGGGTCATCGTGATCACTGCGCACACCGTTCAAATCCGCGGCAGTTTCGTCAATGAGTATTCACAGCCATTTGCCAATGGTTCATGCAAGGCTGATGGCTCAATACCTCAACGATCGGTGCTCGATCATTCCGATGCTGTCTCCCTCGTCCTGTTTGCCGTGGGCCTGGCATCCACAGGCACGGTGTTGTGGGTGTCTTCGCGTCGGGTGGATCGCAAAGAACGGGAGCGTTCCCAATTCATGCGCATGCGCTCACGCTTGAATCAACTCATGCGTGAGCGTTCCTAAGCCTTGACCCTTCTGTTTGCTGCCGGTGCCTTGATCGCTCTGTTGTCGTTGACGCAGTTTCTGGTGCGACGCTCGATGGATGACGGACAGGGGTCGAACTGAGCTGCTTTAGCGCTTCGCCAGCCCCCGGCCGTTGCCGATCAAGCCGGCATCGATCACCAGGCCGATGGCCACAACCAGCAGGCCGCTGAAGCTGCTCAGCCCTCCGAATGAGGCCTGGGCGAAGCACACACCCAGGGTTGTGGTGGGGAGGAACACCACACCCAGCAAGGGGAGAATCGGGTTGGGGATCGGTAAACCAGCAAACGGTGCGAGCACAAACAGCGGACTAAACACCCAAAGCAGAATCAGGATCAGCCTTGGCGCAAGCAACCCCAGGGCAGCAAGAAGGCACATCAGCCGGCACCCACCACTTCGAACGTGCCGCTGCTGGTGACTGAGAGGATCACCCAGAGCACCACCACGCTCGCTGCCACCAACACCACCGGCCAGATTTCACCTTCTGGATTCATGGCCACGTGCCGCGAATAGGCTTCTTCTAGCAGGCCTTTTTCAGCGTGTCCCCTCCAGGGGCCGGAACGCTGTTTCGCGGGTGAAGAACACTGCTGTGATCAACGTGATCAGCCCTGCCAGCGCAACCCAGGCGCCAGGCAGCAGGGGATTGCCGGTGCGGCTGATCAACCAGGTGGAGATCAAGGGCGTGGTGCCTCCGAAATAACCCTCAGCGAGATTGAAGGCCACTGCCAGCCCCGTGCAGCGCACGGCGGCGGGCATCAGTTCCACATTGGCCGGATTCTTGCCGCCAGCGAGCAGGGCAACCGCCACGGTGAGGCCGAGTTCTCCGCGCAGCACCAGCTGCGGATCACCGCTGTGCATCAGATCAAAAAACGACAGCGCACCGAAACACATCAGGGCAGACCCGCTGATCAACATCGGTTTGCGTCCGATGCGATCCGACAACCAGGCTGCGATCGGGTAGAGCAGAAGCAACACGCCAAGAACGCCGGTGTTAAGGCTCAGTGCCGTGGCATCGCTGAGCTTGTCGATGTCTTCCAGATAGCTCACGGCGTACACGAAGGCGGCGTAGTAGCCCACGCTGCTGGCGATGTTCAGGGCCATCACCTGCAACACCTGCAATCGATACCGTCCGAATGTCTCCCGCACCGGTGCCTTCACCTGCGGTTCGATCACCTCAGCGCCGATTCCCTGGCGAATCACTATGCCGGTGAAGGCCACGAGTGCCCCCAGCAGGAAGGGCAATCGCCAACCCCAACTCCCCAACTGATCGGGGGTCAGGGTGTGGGCGAGTAAGTCCCCGAAGCCCGATCCCAGCAGCATGCCCAGCACGGAGCCCCACAGGCCCCAGATCGCGTAGAACCCCCGCTGGCGTTGGGGTGCCTGTTCGCTCAGGAAGATGATCGAGCTGGTGTATTCGCCGCCAACGGACAGCCCTTGGATCAACCGCAGCACCACCACGGCGATCGGTGCCGCCACACCGATCTGTTGATGGGTTGGCAGCACGCCCATCAGCACCGTTGGGATCGCCATCGCCATCACCGAGAGGCTGAGGGCGCGGCGACGACCGAACAGGTCGCCGATGCGGCCGAACACCACACCGCCCAGGGGACGCACCAGAAAGCCTGCGGCAAAGGCACCAAAGGCTCCGATCAAAGAGCTGGCAGGGTCGCTGGATGGGAAGAACTCACGGCCGATCACCGTGGCGAAGTAGCCGTACACCGCGAAGTCGTACCACTCCATCACGTTGCCGATCAGGCCGGCCAGGAGCACGCGGGTGGCGTTGGCTGTCGGCTTCGTTGTCGTCATTGCGGGTCGTCGGCGATGTCGTGCAAGCGGTCGATCAGCAGGTCCACGTCAGTGTCCACGCCGCCGTCTTCGGCCCAGGCTTCCGGGACGTGTTTGGCCTGCACCAATTCATTCAGCTTTTCGCCATTACGCCGTTGCAGGTTGGTGCTGGTGTCGGCAACGGCTCTCACGTTGGTTTGCATCTCGCCGATGAGGTGGCAGGCGATCGTGCGCCGGTGCGGTGCCGAGCGGTGTTCCCAGAGATACACGGCCTGCCAGGTTCCGAGCAGCAGTTGGCCGTTCTCCACACTCAGGCTCAGGGTTTGCTGGGTGAGCGCGGTGCGGATGTGGGCCGGCATGTCGTCGTTGCCTTCGTCGTCATGCAGGTAACGTCGACGTTGGCCGTTGGCTCCTAGCGGTCCGGCGCCATCTTGGGGAACGATCGCGTCCATCCAGGCCGCGAGGTCCAGCAGCACCCGCGGGTCGGCGTTCTCATTGATGGTGAGGCTGCAACTGGTGTGCAAACAACTGAGATGCACGACGCCGCATTGGATCCGAGTGTTGCGGATCCAATCGCTTAGCGACCCATCGATGCGGGTGAAGCCCGCACCATTGGTTTGGATCTCCAGTCGGCTGAGCGCTTGATCCAGCGCCATTGACGGTCTGTTCCGGTTCTTCTTGCTCTAGCCAGGGCTGGCGGCGAGGGGAATGGCTTCACCCACGGTGGGGGTGATCAGCGCGCAGCCCTCAGTGACCTCGGGGCTGGCTTCTGACACACCACCGGCTTCCAGCGCTTTGCTGATCAGGCCGCTGAAACGCACGTCTCCGCCTGTGGTGCTCGCCAGCACCTGTTGCGGCTGGAAGCGGCTGATCAGTTCCGGCATCACGCTGGCGCCAGTGATGAAGTTGCCCACCAAGGGCAGGCCTAAATCCACCACTGGTGTGATCACCGTCTGCACCGGGCGCTCTTCCACGGAGGAATCCAGCACACCATGGGGTTCGAGGTAGAGCGACCCACCAGGCCAGTCGAGCAGGTATCCGTTCTCCACGGCTGGAACGGCAGCACCGGCAGTCGCGCGAATCGCCAAGGGTCCTCGCTCCGTGCTTTCACCAGGATTGAGGGTATCAACGGCGGTGAAGCCCAGCCGCTTTGCCACTTTGGCCGCAGCGGCCGACCCCACCACGGGCAGGTTTTTGCTCAGCATCGAGAGCGTTTCCGGATGGGCGTGATCCTGAAGGCCCTGCGTGAGCAGCAGCAGATCAATGCACTCAGGCACAGGTTGCAACGAGGGCATTTCGCCTTTCAGCAGCCAGGGGCCAGGGGGGAAGACCAGAGGACCAAACAGCCAGGGGTCCACCAGGACGCGAAACCCTGCAACATCGAGAAACCAGCCATTGGCTCCGAGGTAGGTGGCTGTTGCGTTATTCATGCCATTCAATGTTTCTAACAACGCTAAAGACTGTGGATCATTGCTGTGGGTCTTCCTGTTGAAAATGATGCTTAAACCGCTTTTAATTGGTTTGTGATATGATAATTTGTGATTATAGCTTAATTTTACTCGTTGCTTCGATTCTTTTATCGATCTCGCTTGCTGCGAGGAGCGTTACTGGCTTGTCTGATCACAAGTTTGATCGGTTGTTCGTCGTCGCAGAACGCTGCTCAAATGCTGATCAGCGAATTGGGGATGCGCCGACAGCGCCGCGCGCAGCTCGGCACGCAGCGACCGGTCATTGTGGTTCCTGGTTATCTCGGAACGAAATTAAAGTCGCAAGCATCTGGAGAGCCTGTTTGGGGGCATTTTGGTTTTCAGGGTGTGTTGTGGACGGCTGGTCGACACTTGCGCAACATCGCGATCCCGATGAAGCCAGGAGTTTCTGTTGTTGATTTAAAAGATGATCTCGTTCCAAGTGGCTTGGTGGGAGGAGTTTTAATTACTTATCTTCCTTTTTTGCCGATCCAGTTGCAAGCTTACATCGGAATTATTCATCAGTTGGAGAGGTTGGGGTACTGCGGATCTTGTGAGGTTGTTGGGCAGGCGAATGGTCTGCCTTCCAAGCGGCAAATGTATGTTTTTGAATACGATTGGCGTCGCTCTAACGAGCTCAGTGCTGCCATGCTCGCTCAATTTATTGAGGAGAAACAGCGAAAGATCAGCCGCGACCATCAGATCGCTGAGCAGAATGTCGAATTCGATATTATTTGCCACTCCAACGGATGTCTTGTTGCGCGTTACTTCCTGCGCTACGGAGCGCAACCGTTGATGCCGACCGGTGCGCTTCCCTCTCTTGACTGGCGAGGCGCTAAAGGGATCCGCAATCTTGTGATGCTGGCTCCTCCCAATGGGGGATCCCTTGAAGCAGTGCTCAACACCAAGGAAGGGCTTCGTTACTTCGGCTTCGGATACTCACCCGTTGTGATCGGCTCCTTTCCGTCGGTGTATCAACTGTTTCCTCGCAAGCGACATCACGCGTTGATGGGGAAAGACAGTCAAATGCTCGATCCTCTCGATGCGGATTTTTGGGAAGCATCCCAATGGGGACCGTTCGATCCCAGGGAAGATCCAACGTTGTCTCTCCTGCTCCCAGGGGTCTCTTCACGCGAGGACCGGCTGGCCATCGTGAAGGAGCATGTGCAGAAATGCATGAGCCATGCGCGCCGTTTTCACACTGCCCTGGATCAACCAGCCAGTCCTCCGAAGTCGTTGAAAATGTGGTTGTTCCTTGGTAAGGATCAGCCGACCGCTTCAATGTACAAACAAGCTGAAGATGGTGAATGGACCGTTAAAAAAGAACTATTAGGTGATGGACAAGTTGTTGCCACCAGTGCGCTGATGGATGAATCTGTTGGTGGTCTCTTCGCTGATGTTTCACCTCGAAGTCCGATCGCTTGGAGTGGTGTGATGATGATTTTTGCTAAGCACCTTGATCTCACGCGGAATGATGAGTTTGTAACCAATTTGTCGTTCATTCTTGATGATCAAGGAATTCTTCAGGGCCTGCGCTGAGTGTTCTGCTCATCCCCGCACGGCGAGAGCCACCCCCGCCACCGCCAGGGCTGAGGCCAACCATCCTGAGGTGCGGGGATGATCGCCTTCTGCCCGGGCCACCAACAGCGCCATCACCGGTGCAGTGCTGAGCACGGTGATGCCCACACCTAAGGGCAGGCGTTGCAGCACCACCTGCTGCAGAAGGATCCCCAGGATGGTGCCCAGGCCTGTGGCCAGGAGCACCCGTGGCCAACGGGCAATCTTGGGGCGTGGCTGCGGAAACGCTCGATTGAATCGCAACCAGGGAAGCAGCAGCAGCAAGCCACCAAGCAGCCTGGCGGAGGCACTCTGAATCGGGCTCAGATCAGTGGTCAGCAGAACGTTGCGGGAGACCGCTGCTCCGGTCACACCGCAGATCACCGCCGCCAGGGCCATGGTCAGCCCGGTGATCTGTGCGCGCGTGCTGCGGTCGTTACGGCTGGTGCCATCCGGGGGTTGTTGCCGGGCCACCAGCACCACGGACACGGTGACCATCACCGTGCCGAGCCAGGCCAGGCTTGAGAGCCGTTCCCCCATCAGCAGCAGACCACCGCTGGCGGCGGCCAAAGGAGACAGTGATTCGAGGGTGAGGGTGCGGCGGGTGCCCAGACGCCGCAATGCAGCCAGGTAGAAGCTGTCCCCCAGAGAAATCCCGATCCCGCCACTGATCAGCAGCAGCAACAAACCGGGGACTTCCTGGTGCCAGGGGAGACCCATCAGTACGGGCAGCAGTGCCAAGCAGGCGATGGCGTTCTTAAGGCCATTGAGCTGCAGGGCGCTGAGGGATGTGGCCAGTCCCCGCCAGAGGCTGCTGGCCAGGGTCCAGGCCAATGCTGCGATCAGCCCGGCAACAACACCCATTCAGCGTTTGCCCTGGAGCAGCTGGCCCACGAGCAAGCCGATCACGAGCGCTCCGGCTCCATGGCCTTGCAGGAGCGTGAGGCCGAGCACCAAGGCCAGCAATGGCGAGTTGAGCAGAACGGACAAGCTGCCGCCCACAACGCCGGAACTCCAGCTCTGCAGGCCGCCGAGAAAGGGCAGGCATTCGTGCAGCCCCATGCCCAGGGCGCTGCTGGCCAGGATCACTGGGAAGAATTGCCCGCCTTTCCAGCCGGTTTCCAGGCAAAGGCCCACCAACAGCAGTTTGAAAAGCGCGGACATCAGCAGCATGCCCGTGCTCAGCGACCAGGCGCCAAGCACCAGGGGCTTGAGCTGGTTCTCTCCGGAGAACACCGACAGCGGCAGGGCCCAGAGGCTGAAGCCGAGGATCACACCGGTCAGCACCGGCGTGAACCAAACGCGTTCCTTCAGAGACAGGGACCGCAGCCAATGGCGCCAACGGCCCAGCAGCACACCGCTGCCACACCCCACGAGTCCGGCCAGAACTGCGGCGACCAGGGCCCCGAGCCACTGCTCCTGATCCACTGGCCAGTCGTAGGGAACCCCGCGCAGGCCGCCCCCCAGGTCGCTCAATCCTCTGAAGGCCACAAAGCCAGCCACTCCGCCGAGGGTGGCAGGAAGCCAGCGCCAGAGCAGCTGCCAGCGCCGGCCGGCCAGCGCTGCCCCGCCCACGAGGGGGGAATGAAACAACCCCAGCGTCCCCGCCATCGCCGCTGCCACCAGGTCACGGTCGGCGCCTCGCCAGATGCGATGGCTGGCCACCGCAATCAAGCGGGTCATCAGTGCTTCCGGCCCGAGGGTGCCGCCGCCGATCAACGCCAACCCTCCGCCGAGCAGCTGGCGTGCCCCCTCGTTGGTCTGCAGGCCATCGGGTCGGCGCAGCTCAGTGAGGGTCTCCACCATTTCTGGCAGGGCGCTGGTGGGCCGGTGCCGTTGCAGAAGGCTGATGGCCAGGCCGATTCCGCTGCACCAGAGCACACACCAGAGCAGGGGACGCTGTGATGGCAACCCCTCCAGCACTGCCGAACCCCACACCCATCCCTGCAGGGTCAGGACAATCCACACCACCACAGCGGCCAAGGCTCCGCCTGCCGCACCGGCCAGCAGGGCCCGCAGGCTGCCCCGCAGCAGGGAGTGGCGGGGTAAGGGTGGAGGGTTGGTCACCAGTGGGGATCGGTGGCCAGTTCCACCGTCAATTGACCGGATGCTGGCGCAGGCACGGTGCTGATGCAGGCTCTTACCACGGTGCCGTTCACCTCGATTTCGCAGGCGCCGCAGCTGCCACCCAGGCATCCGGTGGGGATGTGCACGCCAGCCTCCCGGCTGGCGGCAAGCCAGTCCTGTCCTTTGGGGCAGCGGCTGCAGCGGCCATCAGGCCACTGGATGGACACCATCACCGACTCTGAGGGCATACCTGGTTTCACAGCAGCGGCTCCAGGTTCACATGGGTTTCAAAGGCATCGGCAAGGCGATCGAGCAGGGCATCCCGTTGGCGGCTGTGATGGGGCTGCTGTTCACTGAGCAGCTCCAGGCCTCGCCGGATGCGCAGCTGATTCAGCCAGCGGCGCCGCCAGGGTCCGTTGTCGAAAATGCCATGGAGGTAGGTGCCAGCGGCGATGCCTCCCTGGTCTCCGCAGCGGGCCACCCAACCCAGCGAGGGGTCCTCGCAGAGGTTGCTGCAGGGTTCGAGTGCGTGGGTGTGGCCGCGATGGAGCTCGAATCCCTCCACGCTGAGCGTGGGTTGGTGTTCGGGCCAGTGCACGCTGCTCTGCCGGTGGCGCAGGGCTTTCTCGCCGCCGAAGCGTGTGCGCAGGGGCAGGAGTCCGAGGCCGGTCATGGCGCCGTTGCCGCCGGCGGCAGCCTGGCCTTCCAGGCCCTCTGGATCCTCAAGTTCCTGGCCGAGCATCTGCATGCCGCCGCACACGCCGAACACGGCACCGCCTGAACGGGCGAAGCGCTGCACGGCGCTGCCCAGTCCGCTGCTGTGCAGGCGGCCAAGATCGCGCAGGGTCTGCTTGCTCCCGGGAATCACCACGGCATCGGGTGTTCCCAGGGGTTCGCCAGGGGCCACCCAGCGCAGCTGCACCGTTGGCTCGGCCTCCAGGGGATCGAGGTCGGAGAAATTGCTGAGCGATGGCAGTTTCAGCACGGCGATCTCCAGCTCGGCTCCGCGTTTGCGTCCGCGGCGCTCGAGCAGGTCGAGAGAATCTTCCGGTGGGAACAGTTCATCCAGCCAAGGCATCACCCCCAGCACGGGGATGCCGGTGTGTTGCTCGAGCCAGCGCCGGCCTTCATCGAACAGTTCGCGGCGACCGCGGAAGCGGTTGATCAGCAAACCGCTGATCAGGGGACGCTCCACAGGCCTGAGTAGAGCCAGGGTGCCCACGATCTGGGCGAACACACCGCCGCGTTCGATGTCGGCCACCAAAAGGCAACGGGCCCGCAGGTATTGGGCCAGGCGCAGATTGGTGAGGTCGCGCGCCTGGAGGTTCACTTCCACGGGACTGCCCGCTCCCTCGAGCACGAGCCGCCCCTCGGGGTTCTCGTTTTCCAGGGTGTGTAATCCCTGGCGGATGGCGGCCCAGCCCGGCCGGAACCAGTCGCGGTAGTAGTGCTCGGCCCGGCAGGTGCCCACCGAACGGCCCAGGTGGATCACCTCGCTGGTGCTGTCGCCCTGGGGTTTGAGCAACACCGGATTCATGGCGCATTCGGGTTCCCGTCCTGCGGCCCAGGCCTGGAGTGCCTGGGAGTAGGCCATTTCTCCGCCTCCTGGGTCGACCCAGGCGTTGTTGCTCATGTTCTGCCCCTTGAAAGGGAGGGGGGTTTCTCCCCGCCGTTTCAGCACCCGGCACAGGGCGGCTGTCATTAGCGATTTTCCCGCTCCACTGCTGGTGCCAAGCACCATGAGCGGGGTGTGAGTTCGCGCCTGGCTCAAGGTTGCCTCGCGGAGGATGCTGCAGCGCAGCATCGCAGCGCGGCTGGGGGCACAGCGACGGTCACCAGCGCGGGCGGCGACGCCGGCACCAGTGCATCACCCGACTGAGCGGGCCGGCCGCCGGAATCTCCTCGGGCCAGTCAGCCAGAACATCCCGGCCCAGCGGCGTGATTCGCACCCGCTCGGTGAGCCCCTGACCATCCACTTCGCGCCGCAGAACCCCCAGTTGGATCAGCCAGATGAGCAACGTTTCGGTGTCTCCTGCTCCCAGCCGCTGGGTGGTGTTGTCGCGCCAGTCAGGGCGGTTGGCTAGTTCCTTGCTGCTTTGGGCACTCTCGTCCAGGAGCCGGTAGAAGCTGCGCCGGAACGGCAGGCAGCGCACGGCCTGGCGGGCCCGCCGCAGGGCGTGCTGGGTGAGTTCGCTGGGGTCCTGGGCGATCACGCGCATGCTGCTGACGCTGTCATTCTCGGGGTCTGCAGCGTTCTCTGAGGCCCCATGCTTCTGCTGGCTTCCGCATCCCCGGCTCGCCGTCGTCTGTTGGAGCAGGCCTGCATCCCCCATCGGGTGCAGGTGAGTGGGGTGGATGAAGACGGCATTCACCATTCCGAGCCCCCTCAGCTCGTGTGCTTGCTGGCTGAGGCCAAGGCCAAGGCGGTGCATGGCCAGCTCACGGATCCATCCATCCATGCCGTGTTGGGGTGTGACTCCGTGCTGGCGTTTGAAGGTGAGGTGTTCGGCAAACCCGCCGATGCCGAGGAAGCCAAAGCGCGGTGGCGACGGATGCGCGGCCATTGGGGCGACTTGCACACCGGGCATTGCCTGATCGCAACGTCGTCAACGACCGCGATCTCCAGCCAGTGCCAATGCATCACCACCCGGGTGTTGTTTGCTGATCTGAGCGATGCCGAGATCGACGCCTACGTGAGCAGTGGTGAGCCACTGCAATGCGCCGGAGGATTTGCGTTGGAAGGACGAGGCGGGTGCGTCGTTGAGCGCCTTAACGGCTGTTACTCCAACGTGATCGGCCTCAGTCTGCCCTTGCTGCGCCAGTGGTTACCGCAGGATTTTTAAGCGTCAATGGGCCGTGTTGCCATTTTTCTTTTGCCATAGCTAAAGCGAAAGCAGGCCCCCTCACACCTCTGGCCATGCATCGTTTTCTGCTTCCCGGACTGGGCGCTTTGCTCCTGTCCGGAACCCTTGTCCTCAGTGCTTCTGCCATGGAGCCTCTCGCCATCAGCGCCACAGATCAGGCCGATGCGTCCCTGGGTCTTGGCGCTGAACAGGCTTACTTCGCTGAATCCAGCGACGACTGGAATCGTTCTGTGCAGGGCTTCCGGATGCCAGCCGGTGGGGACCAAAGGCATCAACCGCCGAAGGGCCATACCCTGCTCGATATGAGTTTCTGAGTCCCCACCCTTGTTGCGCTGCTTTCGCCGATCTTTCAAAGCAGTTCTGGTGGCGTTGCTGGCCGTGGTCTTGTCCATGGCCATTCCCTCTCTGGCCGCACCCTCCAGCGGACCCTCGGGCTTCGGGCTGCCTGGTTTCAATGTCGATGTCCTGAATCGCAACCAGCCGGAGCGCGGTCTTGCCGTTGGCAAGTACGAACTGGCGAAGGTGAACATCCTCGGTGTGCCGGCGATCACCGTGTCCAGCTCGGTGCTCAACAGTGATGGCGGATCGCCAGCGGCCCGGCAACGCGCTGCTGTGATCGAAGGCAACCTGCGCCTCCTCTACGACCCCAACCAGCTCTGCGGCCAGGGCGAACGCTTGAGCGAATGGCTGCTCGACAGTGTGTTGGGCGGCGAGACCAATGTCTGCACCGCGGGTCTCGGCCCTGGCATGGCCTTGAGTGACCGTCCGGTCAGGCTTGAGATCGTCTCCGACGGCAAAGGCAATCAGGTGCTTGAAGCGCGGTTGCCTGATCGCAAGCGCGCCTTTCCGCTGCTGTCGGTTACAGAGGCCGATGCGGAGATCAACGGCGTCACCACCGAGCAGTTGGCGAAGCGCTGGCGCACGATCCTGGAGAACCGGATCAACCATGCCCGCGAAATTCTGCGGCCGAGGCAACTGGCCCAGCGTTGGCGAATCACCCTGGTGGTGGAGCTTCTCCTGCTCGGGATGATTGCGGTGTCGCTGTTGGCCTGGAGTGCTTTGCGGCGCAGGGTGTCGCGTCTGCAACGCCAGCGCTTCGAGGAGGGGCGTCGGGTGCGCTCCCTGGAAGTGCGCCTGCATCTCACCCACACCATCACCCGGGTGCTGATGGTGCTGGTGCTGTTCCTGCTGGTGATGATGGTTGGCCTCGGCGTGATGGCCGTTCCCGGGCAGATCCCCCTGGCGCTCGAGCTGCTGCTGCAACCGTCGTTTGCCTTGTTCAAGGTGGGGGTGGTGACGATGGTGGGCTTGCTGGGCCGGGCGTTGAGCACGTTTTTGCTGCACCAATGGGCCGACAACGTCGATGTGCTGGCCCAGGAGCGGGCGCGACGCGACCAGCGTTACCGCAGTCTGCTGCGGGTGATTCATCGCCTGATCGATGTGGCTTGCCTGCTGGTGGTTGGCCTGTGGGTGTTGCTTGATATCCCTGGCGTGCGCACGGCGTCGATTTCGATCCTGCTGGCTGGTGGTGCGTTGTTGGGTGCCCTGGCCTTTGTGTTCCAGGGACTCCTGCGCGACTTTGTCGCCGGCATGCTGGTGCTGATTGAGGATCGCTATGCCATCGGCGACTGGATTGAGATCGATGGCGTGGAAGGTGAGGTGGTGGATGTGGGCTTGTTCAGCACCCAGATCCGCTGCCTGGATCAGCGGGTGGACACGCTCGACAACAGCACGATCCGGCAGCTGCGGAACCACACGAAATTGCGATCAGGCAGTTTGGTCACCTTTGTGGTGTCGCATCGCCAGAGCTCCATTGACCAGGCCATTGCTCTCATCCGCGAGGAGATCGATCGGTTCGTGAATGACAGCGATTGGAATCACCGCTTGCTTGGCGAACCCGTGTTGCGGGGAGTGCGCCGGATCACTCCGCTCGGCACCCATCTGGAGGTGCTGCTGATCACCAAATCGGGTGGCCAATGGGTAAGCGAGCGCGAATTCCAGCTGCGCGTGCTGCGCCGCTTTGAAGCGGAAGGCGTGGTGCTCGCCGATGGATTGGAGTTGACGCGACTTACTTGAACAGGTTGTTCAGCATGCTGCCCACGGCCGCACCCAAAGCAGCTCCTGCGGCTTCCTGGTTTGTGCTGCCGCTGTTCTGGGTGGCCACAAGCTTGTAATCAGCGAAGCGGAACACGCCGGTGTTGCCGTGATCCACGAAGGTCACCGGCCAGCTCCCACCAAAGGAATCAGTGATGGTGTAGGTGCCGCTGCCGTTGTCTTTGAACACGTACTTGCTGCCGTTCTCCAGCTGAATCTTGTAGCGGTTGCGATCACCCTTCGACACCTGCTTGAGCTGGCAGGGGCCATCAAACACCCGCTGACCTCTCTGGCTGAGGCTGCAGTAGCCCGTGTCTGTGGCGACCTGGCGATTGCCGCTGCTGGCACTGGCATTGTTGTTGCTGCTGCCGAAGAGCTGCTTGGTGAGGCCCTTGGCCACGTTCGCTTGGCTCCAGCCGTCGTCCCAGCACTTGCGTTTCTGGATGCTGCAGGCCTGACCGGAGCTGAGGCGGAAGTCGTTGCTGGTCGACCCACGGCGGTTCTGGCTGAGCCGGTCAGCGGCGAACTCGCCGAAGTAAATCTTGGTGATCCCAATCGAGGGGCCGTAGCTGTCGTAGCAGACCTGGCCGACCTGATCGCAGACGATGCCAGCCTTGGGATAGGTAATTCCTTTGCTTTGGGCGAAGGCAGGAACAGCTGTCAGCAAAGAACAGGCCAATCCAGTTGTGGCAAGTCGACTGAGCTGACCCATTGCCTATCTCTAAAAACCAAAATTAGGGGTCTTCTCCTTTGTCTGCAGTCGGTTCGTTGCTGCTCTGGTTGGCGGGCTCAAGCAGCGGGCCCATCACCCCGAGCAGGCTATTGAGCAATGTCCGGCTGGTCTGAGCCAGCTCACGAACCTCCTGGAGGGTGCTGGTGATCAGTGGGCGTGAGTCTTTGAGGAGCTGCTGGGCTTCTCTCTCAGCGGCTCGCGTGTCTGCGCTGACTTCACTGACGTTGCGACTCACGCCTTGGAGAGAGTCACGCACCACCGGTGCTGTGGCAGC
Organism: Synechococcus sp. WH 7803; assembly: GCA_000063505.1. Classification (GTDB taxonomy): domain Bacteria; phylum Cyanobacteriota; class Cyanobacteriia; order PCC-6307; family Cyanobiaceae; genus Synechococcus_C. Next base: position 1,518,046 of record CT971583.1, on the reverse strand, counting down.
TGCCTCGCGTTCGATCGTGGCCGTGAGCGTGTTGGTGTTCTGAAGCGTCTTGCGCAGATCGGTAAGGGTGGTGTTGATATCTCCGTTCTTGGCTGTGAGGTTTGTGGTGTTCTGCAAGGTGGCTTGCAGTTGCTGTTGCGTTGTGGCGAGGTCTTCGAGGGCATCGCTGAGGTTCAAAGGCTCCTCGTAGGTGAGGGTGCTGCCATTGAGGGCCTGGGCATCGGCACCGCTCTGGGGATCAGGACTGATGGCGATGAAGCGATCGCCCACGAATCCTTCTTGATCCAACCGGGCGCTGCTGCCCGGGCCGATCAGCCGGGCTTTGCTTTGCTCAATCCGTAATTGCACACGCACGCGTGCATCAGGTTTGAGCTCCAAGGCCCCCACCTGACCCACGGGAAACCCGGAGATGCGCACCTCTTCACCGGAGTGCAGACCACTGATGTCGCTGGCAAGTAGGTAAACGTTCACAAACCGGGTGCCCCAGCGCTGCTCACGGGCGAGCCCGACAAGCACGGCAACAAGCAACAAACCACCTGAAGCCAGAAACACCAACCGTTCGCGGTGGTGTGCTGGTGCGGTCGCGGGCATCAGAGAACGATTCAGCGGACAAGGGCGTTGAACGCCAACACCCAGATCAGTTTGAGAGCAAGAGCCAGCGTCAGGCCTTCAATCAACAGATTGCTGACAATCAGTGTTTCGCTGCGTCCGCTTCTGAGCGCCGTCAGTGCCCGCCACTGACACCAGGCGCAGATGCAGCCAAGGAACACACCACTGCGCACCAGAGTGCGCAGGAGGTCACGGAGTTTGATGCCCGAGAGCAGATCGGTTGCTTCCCGCAGCAGATCTGCCCGTGGTGTCACCAGAACTCCGCCAACGATCGCGCTCACAAAAAACATCAGCATCAACAACAAGCCCACAAGTGCTGCTGCTGGCACGGACTGCCGCCAGGCTTTCGAACCCTGCTGCACCACGCGATCCAACCAGCGGGGGAGCAGCAGGGCCATGGCCAACACGCTCACCAGGATGGGGCCGATCAGTTGCAACACCAGCAGAACCAGTAATTGCAGGCTGAAGCGACTGGTCTGGTTCAGAGCACCGGTGGCAAGTTCAATGACCCCGAAGCCCACCACGAATCCCGAGATCAGCACTGGACCGGCGCAGCGCTCACCGTCCCGTTCGGCGATGGGCAAGGTTTTGGTCATTGTGAAGCTGACTGTGCTGTGATCCGATCAGGATCCAAGCAGGCTGTGATCGATCACTGGATCGTGATGCTCAGGAAGCGATACCAGTGAATCATCTCTATGGGCATCGGGATCGTTGCTTTCCATGCTGAGGGGGTTCATCGCTATCTGACGTCGTTGCTTGATCCGCTGTCTTGGTGAGCGTTGTTAACAGCTCCACTCTGAAATGCCATCACTGCGGCGTATAGATCGTCGCCACTGAGAGGTTCATCATGGGAGATGCCACCTGGCACTGGTGGCGGAGGAGGAGGTGTTGGATTGCCAGCCGTAGACGTGATGGTTACGAGATTGCTTCCTGCCACATCCACGTTCCCCTGGCGTTGGCTGAAACGGCAGGGTCCTGTCTCCACTGGCATGGTGTGATTGTCCCGGCTGAGCCAACAGGTGGCCTTGCCGAAGGATCAAAACGTGAATCTGCAGGGATCTCATGGGCGACACCGGTTGACGATCAACGCGCCTGTTTTACTTTTCCTCTTGATTGCAGGTGGCTTTTGGTTTTGGGGTCTTGGAGTTATCACCGGTGACGTCTTTATTATCGATCGCTATCTCGATTCCGCTCTCGAGAACTGATGTTCAAAATCCATTGTTGCCTTCAAACTCTTTGAGATATTGGAAGAGCTTTGTGAAAAAAGGAATCATCCAGAAGATGATGCCCACAATCGATGCCCAGGCAATCCACGTTAAAAGAACGGCAACAATGCCTGTGCCCGAATCGCCCTCGTAAAAATGATTCAAGGCCAGTGGCCAACCGAAGGCGAGTAGAGCACTTTTCACCAAGGCATGCTTTTCAGCTTTGGTCATCAGGACAGAGCCGTTAACTCAACTGTTAGCAAAATTTTGCTAACCCTGCTTGTGCAAACGTTTCGCTCTTCCTTGATTCGATGACACTCCGCACCATCGTTGGCCGCTTGGCGGCGCTCGCAGGGGTTGGTGCTGTTGTAGTGATCGGCGCCGCTATTGCCCTCAGCCTTGCCTACCGGCATGCCGTTCAGAATTTTGAACCGGCCCAACCGGCGACGGGGGGTGACACCACCCGTAGGCAATGAGCCAATCCAATAAAAAAAGCCCCCGCCTTTCGGCAGGGGCTGAATGACGATCGTTGGAGATGATTCCGGGGATCAGTCGAGGTCGGGCATAGCCAGCGTGGGCTCGGCCTGACGGTCGATGCCTTTTTCAAAACCGGCAGCAGCAGCACGGGCGCGGCCCGCATGCCAGAGGTGACCGATCAGGAAGAAGAAGGCCAGGATAAACTGCGTGGCAGCCAGCCATTGGCGGATGTTCACGAAGTTCACCGAGTTGGGCTCGGTGATGATGCCGCCCACGGAGTTGATCGACGCGTTGGGAGCGTGAGTCATGTACTCAGCGGCACGACGCACCTGCCAGGGCTGGATGTCGTTCTGCAGCTTGTCGAGGCTCAGACCATTGGGGCCACGCAGGGGCTCCAGCCAGGGACCACGGAAGTCCCAGAAGCGCATGGTTTCGCCACCGAAGATGATTTCACCAGTGGGTGAACGCATCAGGTACTTACCCAGGCCGGTGGGGCCCATGGCGGAACCGATGTTGGCGCCGAGGCGCTGGTCACGCACCAGGAAGGTGAAGCTCTGGGCCTGGGAGGCTTCGGCGTTGGTGGGGCCGTAGAACTCCGAGGGATAAGCGGTGTTGTTGAACCAGATGTAAGCCGAGGCGATGAAGCTCATGAAGCTCAGGGCGCCGAGGCTGTAGCTCAGGTAGGCCTCACCGTTCCAGATGAAGGCACGACGCACCCAGCCGAAAGGCTTGGTGATCACGTGCCAGATGCCACCGAAGATCAGGGTCAGACCCAACCAGATGTGGCCACCGATGATGTCCTCCATGGAATTCACACCGATGATCCAGCCCTCGCCGCCGAAGGGGGCGCGGAACAGATAACCGAAGATCACGCCAGGATCCAGGGTGGGATTGGTGATCAGACGCACATCACCACCGCCGGGGGCCCAGGTGTCGTAGACGCCGCCGAAGAACATGGCCTTGAAGACCAGCAGCAGGCAGCCGACGCCCAGAAGGATCAGGTGATAACCAATGATGTTGGTCATCTGGTTCTTGTCACGCCAGTCCTGAGAGAAGAACGTGGAGTAGTTCTCGAGAATTTCAGGACCACGCAGGGCGTGATAGAGGCCGCCGAGGCCAAGTACGGCGGAGCTGATCAGGTGCAGCACACCGACCACGAAGAAGGGGTAGAGATCGGTGACCTCACCGCCAGGTCCAACGCCGTACCCGAGGGTGGCGACGTGGGGGAACAGGATCAGACCCTGCTCGTACATGGGCTTGTCGAAGGTGAAGTGGCTCACCTCGAACAGCATCATGGCGCCGGCCCAGAACACCATCAGACCAGCGTGGGCCACGTGGGCACCCAGCAGACGGCCGGACAGGTTGATCAGGCGGGCATTTCCGGACCACCAGGCATAGCCGGTGGAGTCGAGGTCTTTACCGCCAGTGGCGATAAGACCGGAATTAAAGGGCGTTTCCACGGGGCAGAACCTCTTCAGGGAAGACGAAGTTTTCGTGCGGCTGGTCAGCCGGTGCCATCCAGGCACGCAGACCTTCATTGAGAAGGATGTTCTTGGTGTAGAAGGTCTCGAATTCGGGATCTTCTGCAGCGCGGATCTCCTGCGACACGAAGTCGTAGGCGCGCAGGTTGAGGGCCAGGCCGATGATGCCGATGGAGCTGGTCCACAGGCCCATCACAGGCACGAACAGCATGAAGAAGTGCAGCCAGCGCTTGTTGGAGAACGCAATTCCGAAGATCTGGCTCCAGAAGCGGTTGGCGGTGACCATGGAATAGGTCTCTTCTTCCTGGGTGGGCTCGAACGCCTTGAAGGTGTTGGCCTGCTCGCCGTCCTCAAACAGGGTGTTTTCCACGGTGGCGCCGTGAATGGCACACAGCAGTGCGCCGCCGAGGATGCCGGCCACGCCCATCATGTGGAAGGGGTTCAGGGTCCAGTTGTGGAAGCCCTGGAGGAAGAGGAGGAAGCGGAAGATCGCAGCCACACCGAAGGAGGGCGCGAAGAACCAGCTGCTCTGGCCGAGGGGGTACATCAGGAAGACGCTGACGAACACCGCGATCGGACCGGAGAAGGCGATGGCGTTGTAAGGGCGGATGCCCACCAGACGAGCGATCTCGAACTGACGAAGCATGAAGCCGATCAGAGCGAAGGCGCCGTGGAGTGCCACGAAGGCCCAGAGGCCGCCGAGCTGACACCAGCGAACGAAGTCGCCCTGGGCCTCAGGGCCCCAGAGAAGAAGCAGGCTGTGACCCATCGCATCAGCGGGGGTGGACACAGCAGCGGTGAGGAAGTTGCAACCTTCCAGGTACGAAGAGGCGATGCCGTGGGTGTACCAGGAGGTGACAAAGGTGGTGCCGGTGAGCCAGCCACCGATGGCCAAGTAGGCCGTTGGAAAGAGAAGAATGCCGGACCAGCCGACAAAAACGAAGCGGTCGCGCTTGAGCCAGTCATCGAGGACGTCAAACCATCCCCGCTGAGGCGCGCGTCCTACAGCGATCGTCATGAGAGGAGAACGGTGCGGTTACCCGCAGGCTGTGGGATACCTGGGGACCTTAACAATCTCAACGGGCACTGCGGGGCTGATCGCTCTCAGCTGAAATCCGTTGTATCGGAGTGTTTCTTCGCTCTTTCTTTCGTTTTTTCAGGCCCTTTTGTGGCAGGTCATGCACGTGCCGTCCGCGCCACGGCATCAGCGTTCACAATGAGCGCTGTTTCCAGGCTTCGATGGCCGCTGAACTGCTCGAACAGCCGGTGCTGGGATCGCGCCGTCTGTCCAACATCCTGGTTGCTGCCATGGTCACCATCGGCGGCGTGGGTTTTCTGTTCGCCTCCCTGTCCAGTTATCTCGGCCGGGACCTGCTACCCCTGGGACATCCGGCCGGGTTGGTGTTTGTCCCGCAAGGGCTGGTGATGGGCCTCTACAGCATTGCTGCAGCCCTTCTGGCCACGTACCTCTGGGCGGTGATCGCCATCGATGTGGGATCGGGCTCCAACCGCTTCGACAAGCAGGCCGGGGTGATCACGATCTCTCGCCGTGGATTCCGCAAGCCGATCAGCGTTGAGATCCCTTTAAAGGATGTACAGGCTGTGAAGGTGGAAGTGCGCGATGGCTTCAACACGCGCCGGCGCGTGTCCCTGCGCGTGCAGGGCCGGCGCGACATGCCGCTGACCCGCGTGGGTGAACCTCTTCCCCTCGCCCAGCTGGAGCAGGATGGAGCTGAACTCGCCCGGTTTCTGGGCGTGAATCTCGAGGGACTCTGATCGCACCATGCTCAACCGTTCATTGCGAGCCCTGGTCACCCTGGCGCTCTGCGTTCCACTGCTGGTGAGCTGTGCCACCACCACCACCGCCTCCGTTCCGGATGGCTGTGATCAGGCCTCGAGCCCTTGCCTTCAGGGCAAGGCCAGCGTGGCTATGGAAACCAGCCGCGGCACGATCACCCTCGAGCTGGATGGCGATGCGGCTCCGGTCACGGCCGGCAATTTCGTGGATCTGGTGAAGCGCGGCACTTACAACGGCACCGTGTTTCACCGCGTTGTGAGGGAGCCTGTTCCCTTTGTGGTGCAGGGAGGCGATCCGGCTTCGAGTAATCCCCAAACGCCCAAGGCCCAATACGGCACCGGCAGCTTCATCGATCCTGAGAGCGGCCAGGCCCGCTTCATCCCTCTGGAGGTGGCCTTTGAAGGTGAGGATCAACCCCGTTACGGCCGCGTGGTGAGCAATCCCAGCGAATTGCTGCAGTTGAAGCTCAGCCACGCCCGCGGCGCCTTGGCCATGGCCCGATCCCAGTCACCGGATTCCGCTAGCGCGCAGTTTTACATCGCCTTGAAGCCCCTGCCGGAACTGGACGGTCGCTATGCCGTCTTCGGCCGTGTCTCCGAAGGCATGGACGTGGTGGATGCCATCCGTATGGACGACAAGATCATCAAAGCCACCCTGCTCACCCCTGGGCTTTGACCCAAATCCTGGGTATCTCAGGCGGGAACACGCCCGCCTGAGATCGAGGCTTTGAGCAATTCGGTGTTCACACCTGAGGCCCGCTCCAGAGCGACCTTGCCTGTGCGCGCGATTTCCTGAATGCCATAGGGAGCCATCAAGCGTTCAAGCGCCACCAATTTTCCTGGATCGCCCACAACCTCCAGGGTGAGGGCGTCGTCGGCCACATCCACCACCTTGGCCCGGAAGACCTGCACCAGCTCGAGAATGGCGCTGCGCTGACTGGCGGGTGCCGACACCTTCATCAGCATCAGTTCCCGTTCCACTGCGGGGCGTTGAGACAAATCGAGCACCTGCAGAACATTCACCAACTTGTCCAGCTGTTTGGTCATCTGCTGGAGCGTCTGCTGATCACCCTCCACCACCATCGTCAAACGTGAACGACCATCGGCTTCCGCTGGCCCAACGGCCAGGCTGTCGATATTGAAGCCTCGCCGGGCAAACAAACCGGCAATGCGGCTGAGGGCACCGGATTCGTCTTCCACCAGAACCGACAGGGTGTGCTTCATGCCTGGTGCTCGATCCCGGATGCGTGTTCGTGTCCCAAATTACGGTCCAGCCAGTGCAGCAGCTCCTGATGAAACCGTTCGGGGGTTTCGTCGTGGGGGCAATGGCCGCTGTTCTCCACCACTTTGAGCTCAATCCAAGGGTGTTCGCTCTGCACACGCTCACCGAGGAGCAAGGGCACGAAGTGATCGTCACGGCCCCAGAGCAACAACATGGGCGGGGGTTGCGGGCTCTGGCGCAGCCGCTGCAGTAGAGCCGGTGCTGTGGCGCCTCTCGGGCGCAGGGCCATGCCCACGCTCATCGCCCGCAGCGCGCGCGCTGCTGTGATCCTGCGCGCCGGCCGCGCAATCAGGCGCAGCAGTTCCTTGTCCATGCCGATGGGCCGCCGGTAAGCCCCCTGCAGTCCTGCCTTCAGCAGTGGCGTGCGACTGATCAGCGGCACCACCAGCTCCAGCGGCAGCAACCTGCACAGCACCGTCACGGTGGCGCGCCTGAGCTGCCTCGTCCTTCGCTTCTGGCGCAGGGCAATCGGCTTGATCAGGGCTGGGTCCGGCAGGGGGGCGGCGGCCACAGCCGCCACCAGTCGGGGGGCCAGCACGGCGGTGGTGAGAGCGGTCAGACCGCCCAGGGAGTTGCCCACCAGCACCGCCGGTGACTGCACCACCTGTTCGAGAAAAGCGGCCAGTTGCCGGCCCCACAAGCGGTTGTCGAGGGCCATCCGGCGCTGAAGACCGGGCTGGTCGGAGCGGCCGAAACCGATCAGATCCAAGCCATACACGCGGTACCCAGCGTTGGCCAGTGGGCCGGCGTTGTGGCGCCAGTGGCTGCTGCTGGCGCCAAAGCCATGCAGCAGCACAAGCGCAGGGGCGCTGCTGGCACCAAGAACGCGCCAGTGGCACCGAAATCCCTGCCATGTCCAGGTGCCGGCGTCGCCCCAGTCAGCACCGGTGGAGGCAGGCTGGTGGGTGGTTGCAGGCACGCGGCTGGACTCCCTGGATCCTCACTATCGCGAAGGTGCGGCCTGTGTGCAGACGGGGTCGGGCTTCTTCCGGGCGCAGTCCCGTCCATCCAGAGACCTGTCCGTGTTGCTGGCTGCCCATCAGGCCACCCATGCTCAGGGGCCCCAGCACTGGCTCGACCTCATGGCCGGTTGCGGCATCCGTGGCCTGCGCTGGGGGCTGGAAAGCGCGCCCCAGTCGCCGCATCCCCTTGCGCTCTGGATGAATGACGCCGATCCCGAGCGCAGGGTCTCCCTCCAGGCCAATCTCAATCCGCTCTCTGGCCATGACGGGGTGGACCTCACGCTCACCCAGCAGCCTGCCGAACGCTTGTTGCTACAGGCCTACCTCGATCAGCGCCGCTTCGATCTGATCGACCTCGATGCCTTTGGTTGTCCGAACGGATTGCTGCAGTCGGCGCTGGCGGTGCTGCGCTTCGGCGGGGTTTTGATCCTGGCAAGCACCGATGGCCGCTCGCCCACTGGTCATGACCGGGCGGCCGCAGTGCGCCGGTTTGCCGCGGCGGCTCGGGCCCATCCATCCAGCTGGGAGCTGGCGTTGCGGCTGCAACTGGCAGCGTTGGCCCGGGAGGCCTGGATGTTGGGCCGCGGGCTTGAACCACTGGCTTGCTTCAGCGATGGGCGAACCTTCCGCTTGGCCGTGCGCCTGCAGCGGCGCGTTGGCGCTGATGCAGAAGCGCAACTCGGCCTCCTTGCTCGCTGTGAGCAGTGCGGTGATCAAGCGGTTCAACCTCTGCTGAAGCTCAGCGGTTGGCGCGCCTGTGCCTGCAATCCACAGGACGGGCGCTGGGCGGTGTCGGGGCCACTCTGGCTGGGTCCATTGCAGTCGCCCTCGCTCGTGCAGGAGCTGCTCACGTTGAGTGCGTCCATGCCGCAAACCCTGGCGCCCCAAGGCCGGCGATTGCTTGAGCGCTTGCAGGCGGATCCTGGACTGCCAGTGTGTTGTTGGTCCACCGATGAGCTGGCGCAACGCCTGGGTCTCGCCGGCCCCCCGTCCTTGCGCAGGCTTGTGCAGGCGTTGCGGGGGGATGGCTACAGCGCCGTTGCCAGTGGCGTGATGGCCGGGCAGCTGCGCACCGATGCGCCATGGAAGGTGTTGTTACAACGGTGTGCCGATCTGGCCTGAGAGCAGCTTTTAATGGGTGCTGATCGTGAACACACCCCCATGGCTTCGGAGATCTTCGGTATTGCAGCGGTGTTCTGGGTGCTGATTCCTGTAGGACTGGCCGGTGGTGCCCTGCTCTTGAAGCTTCAGAAGGACTGATCCTCAAACAAGGTTGGACGCCCCTTAGGCTCCTGCCTTGGAAGAGCGAGCCCCATGCAGGTTCTGGTGGTTGGTGGAACGGGAACCCTGGGCAGGCAGATTGCCCGTCGGGCCTTGGATGAAGGGCACGATGTGCGCTGCATGGTGCGATCGCCGCGCAAGGCCCCGTTTCTGCAGGAGTGGGGGTGTGAGCTCACCCGCGGTGATCTGCTCGAGCCGGCCAGCCTCGATTACGCCCTCGAAGGCGTCGATGCGGTGATCGATGCGGCCACCAGCCGCCCCAACGATCCCCAGAGCATCTACGTCACCGACTGGGAGGGCAAGCTCAACCTGCTCAGAGCTTGCGAACGTGCAGGTGTGAAGCGGTTTGTTTTCCTCTCCCTGCTGGGCGCGGAGAAGCATCGTGATGTTCCCTTGATGGACATCAAGTACTGCACCGAGACGCTGCTGAAGGAATCAGACCTCGACTACACCATCCTCCAGGGTGCTGCCTTCATGCAGGGGGTGATCAGCCAGTTCGCCATTCCGGTGCTGGAAAGCCAGACCGTTTGGGTGAGCGGTAGTCCCACACCGATTGCCTACATGAACACCCAGGACATGGCCCGCTTTGCGGTTGCTGCTCTGGATCATCCGGAAACGGTGCGCGGCAGTTTTCCGGTGGTCGGTCCGAAAGCCTGGAATACAGGCGAGGTGGTTCAGCTCTGCGAGCTTGCTTCAGGGAAGTCGGCCCGGGTGTTTCGGGTGCCCCCCGTGTTGATGCGATTGACCGAAGGTGCCTGTTCCTTCTTCGAGCCTGCGGTGAACGTGGCAGAGCGTTTGGCGTTTGCTGAAGTCACCGGTGGCGGCGGAGCCCTCGACGCACCAATGGAGTCCACCTATTCCCATTTCGGCATCGACGCCTCGGAGGTCACCGGTCTGGAGGCGTACATCCGGGAGTACTACGACACGATCCTCAAGCGTTTGCGTGCCATGGAGGCAGATCTCGATAAAGACGCCAAGAAAAAGCTGCCGTTCTGATGCTCACCGCCGCTGGCGAGTGGTTGATTTGTACTGGTTTTCGTTAATGTCGGGTCCCGCCCGATCTGTTTTTGTTTTATGTCGGTTGCCCAAGTCAAGAATCTGCAGCGACGGCTCGACAATCTCTGCCGTGAGGCAGAAACCGAGCTCACGCGCACGTGCGGTCATGAGCTCTGGCGCACCTTGGGCTTCGATGCCTTTGATGGCCTGGAAGACAGCGACCGCCGAGCCAGCGCCAATTACTACTACGGTCAATGGATGACCGCACGAGAGCTGCAGGAGGTCCTGGGTTGATGGCTGACCAATGTTGTGGACCGTCTTTGGATCAGACCCAGGCTGTTGAATCGCGCTACGGAGCCGCAGCCCATCAACAGGAAGCCTGCCTCTGCACCCCGGTCGCCTTTGATGCTTCGCTGTTGAAGGTGATCCCTGCCGATGTCGTGGAGCGCGACTATGGCTGCGGCGACCCCACCCGATGGGTGCAGATCGGCGACGATGTGCTCGATCTTGGAAGCGGCAGCGGCAAGAACGCGTTCATCTGCTCCCAGGTGGTGGGTGAAAACGGCTCGGTGATCGGCGTGGATCGCAACGACGACATGCTGGCCCTCTCCCGTGCGGCAGCGCCGGTGGTGGCCAACCGCATCGGATTCGCGAACGTGCGCTTTGTGAAAGGTGCGATCGAAGCCTTGGATGCTGCAACGGCATCAGGCTCACCTTTGATTGCATCCGCCAGTGTGGATGTGGTGTTGAGCAACTGTGTGCTCAATCTGGTGAACCCCTCGGCCCGGGTCACGCTGCTGGACAACATTCGCCGGGTGTTGCGTCCGGGGGGGCGTGTGGCCATCAGTGACATCGTGTGTGACCGCCCTGTGCCGCTGCGCCTTCAGCAGGATCCTGAGCTCTGGAGCGGTTGCATCAGTGGTGCCTGGCTGGAAGAAGCTTTCCTGGCCGACTTCCGTGCCCTCGGTTTTGAGCAGGTTGGCTACGCCGATCGATCCGACACGCCCTGGCGGGTGGTGGAGGGGATTGAGTTCCGGGCGGTCACCCTCACCGGCGTGCTCCCTGGGTCTTGAGCAGAGCCTTCAGCCGCTCCTCTTCCGCGGAGTTGACGGGTCTCCATTGACCGGGAGCCAGGCCCTCAAGACTGAGAGGCGGGCCCCCGTCCATTAAATCGATACTGCGGCGTATCAAACGCAGGGTCGGCAGGCCCACGGCCGCCGTCATCCGTCTGATTTGACGGTTGCGGCCCTCGCGGAGGCTGATGCTCAGCCAGGAGGTGGGGATGGTGCGTCGCTCGCGGATGGGGGGTGTCCGCTCCGGTAGATCAAACCAGAAGCTGGAATCAAGGCTGGTCGCACGGGCCGGCCGGGTGCGTTGGCCTTTGATCACCACCCCCTGTTCCAGCGCAGCCAGGTGACCGTGGTCCGCAAGTCCTTCCACTTGCACCCAATAGGTTCGCCAGTGGCCGAAACGGGGATCGGTCAGCCGTTGTTGCAGGCGCCCGTTCTCGGTGAGGATCAGCAACCCTTCACTGTCGGCATCCAGCCGGCCGGCTGCGTACACATTCGGCACGTCAACCCAGTCGGCCAGACAGCCCCAGCGGCTTCCCGGCTCCCGGGTGAATTGGCTGAGAACTCCGAACGGCTTGTGCAGCAGCAGGGTCAGGAATGACCTCCAAAGCAGAGAAGCAGGGCCTCTCCCCAGCTGGACGCGTCGTTCAGATGGTCGTCGTGCAGGTGCTTCATCTTTTCAGCCTGCATTTTCATCATGGTGGCCTGGGTGAACTCGTGACCCTGCTCCTTGGCCAGATCCACCACGTGCTGAGGGCTTGGGGCTTGTCTCACCTGCTCTCTCACCTGGGAATCAGACTGCACCAGGGATGCAAAGGCAATCAGGGCTGACTCAGACACGGACTTGGGCGCTTTTTTCGAAGGTTAGGTGGATTTTTGTCGTGCCCGCCACAAATTGACAGCGCCGATCGAAATCATCAGCAGGCCCAGGTCCATCGTCAGCGGGGGCAGGATCATCGGCCTTGATTCGAAGAGGCTGACCCTAGGGACGGGGGTCTGCTGCTGCGACTGAAGCCAGCGCCGATGGCCTTCTAAAATGCAGTCATTCTTGATTCAGGTTTAGTCCGGCGCATGATTGAAACCTCGGGTGTGATTGAAAAAGAGCAGGGCAACGGGTTCTACCTGGTCACCCTCGAGCAGCCCGCAGGTCACCAATGCCTCTGCCGTGCAGCCGGCAAGCTCACCAAATTCAGAATCAAACTGCTTGCCGGTGACAAGGTGTTGGTGGAGATCAGTCCCTACGACCTCACCCGAGGTCGGATCACTTACCGGGAACGCAACGCCGGTGCACCTGGTGGTCGTCCCGGTGGCAATCGCCCCGGGGGCCCTCGCCGCCGTTGAGCCTCAGCTCTCAGGCAGCAGTGAGCGGATCGAGGCCATGAACTCGCTGCGCTGTTTCACTCCTCGCCATTGCTGTTTGAGCTCTTTGTTGTAGAAGAGCTGCACGGTTGGCGTGCCATTAACGCCGGCTTGCTCGGCAATGGCCTGGTCGGCTTCGATGTCGATTTCAATGCCCTGGGCGCGGCCTCCCAGTTCGTTGAGCACACGCTTGAGCTGGGGCTTCAGCACGTGGCAGGGGCCGCAGCTCGGGGATGTGTAGACCACCAGAAGCGGTCGCTCGCTGTCGTGGTAAAGCTTTCTGAGGGCGAAACTTCCCTTCTGCCAGAGCGCATTGGGGTCGTAGCTGGTTTCCGTTGTTTCGGCTGTGGCTGTGGGTGTGTCCGCCTTGGCCGGCTCGGCTTGATCACGCTTCACCAACTGGGCCAGATCGTTGTGGCTGAGCCAGCGCTCGGCAGCCAGGGCCGCCTGGCAACCGCTGCCGGCAGCGGTGATGCCTTGGCGCCACTCCGCATCCGCCACATCCCCTGCCGCGAACACACCCTCTTTTGACGTTTCCGGGCGCCCGGGTTGGGTGATCAAGTAACCGGTGCCATCGCACTGCAGCTGATCACGCACCAACTCGGTGTTCGGCGTGTGACCGATGGCGTAGAACAGTCCTCGCACCGGAAGGTGCTCTTCCAGGCCGCTGTCCCGGCGATGGAGCCGCAGTCCACTGAGCCATTCGTCGCCCTCAGCGTCGGCCACCTGGGTGTTCCAGTGCACGGTGATTTGGGGGTTGGCCTGCACTCGGTCGGCCATGGCCGCGCTGGCGCGCAAACGGTCGGAGCGCACGAGCAGGTGCACGTGGCTGCCGTACTTCGTGAGATAAACAGCTTCTTCGCAGGCGGAATCACCGCCGCCTACCACAGCCAACTGTTCGTTGCGGAACTGGGGGGTGGCGCCATCGCAGATGGCGCAGGCGCTGATTCCCTGGCTCCAGAAGCGTTCTTCGTTGGGGAGACTCAGGCGGTTGGCACTCGCGCCGGTGGCGATGATCAGAGCCTGGGTTTCGATCGTGTCGCCGTCGGCTTCGATTCGGTAAGGCCTCTGGCTCAGATCGATTTGGTCTGCGTCAGCCTCAAGCAGACGCGTTCCCCAGCGTTCGGCCTGGGCCTTCATTAGGTCCATCAGATCAGGGCCCAGCACACCATCGGGAAACCCGGGGAAATTCTCCACATGGGTGGTGGTCATCAACTGTCCACCGGGAATGCCACCGCGCTGGAATCCCGTGATCAGCAGCGGATTGAGGTTGGCGCGAGCGGCATAAATCGCTGCGGTGTACCCAGCAGGGCCTGACCCCACGATCACCAGGTTTTCGACCGCCATGGCTAATGCGGAATGACTATGAGTTAAGTGTACGCGCTTGGAGGGTGCCCCTGGGCTGTGGTTTCAACAATGGGAGCAGTAATTGGTGGAATCCGTTGATGCGCAAGCCATCAATTTAAGGATTTCTTCAGATTTCGAGCGTGTCTTCTGCGGGGTTGTCTTCGCGCCGGAGTCGACGCTTTCCATTGGTTTGCTTCAGGCTCATCACCGAGTCTTCAAGCAATTCCGGATGCTCGCCGATGCAGAGGATCCATTCCCGGAATTCCTGGGTCAATGAATAGCTGTCTTCGTAGCGCTCAGCGCCGTCGAGTACTGCGATCCGGGTTGTTGCCCAGCAGGTGGCAACGCTGACGCGACGTTCAAGAGCTGCGTCCATAACTGTCTCCCAGATGGTGCCCAGGCTGAATGCTGATGGGGCTCCATCAGGCCTGAATTTGCAGACCGTCGCATTTTTTTTTACGAGAAGATGTTTTCAGCGCTGCAAAAACTTCGGCAATTCCGGAGTTCGCATTCGGATCACCGCACCAGCGCCGTCGCCAACGGCTTCCAGGGGCAGGCTCGGCCCTCGCCACGCCCCTCCGGTCGCGCACTCTTCAGAAGCATCTGATTGGGTGGGTGCCGCAATGCGATAGGGCTCAGACAGCGACCAGTTGCGTGCGTACTGCATCAACAGGGGGTCAGCAGGCGCGAAGACGAACGAGGGGTCGCGGGGAATCGCTTCTTGGCTGGCCCGTTCCCCGCAGAGGCGTACGGCCCTGGTGATGCCCTGGATGAAACGGCTGCGGGTGGCCACGGTCGTCAGATAGGCCACGACCCGCAGGCGGGGAGCATCAAATCCTTCGGCGCACATGTCGATGCTCACCAGCCAATCCGCAGTCCCGCGTTCAAAGCCGTTGAGTCGATCCGAGGCGCTTGGATCCTGGGAATGCACCAGATCCACCCGATCACCCTGCTCCTCGAGAAGGGTGGTGATGGTTCGGGCATGGTCGATGTCCCGAGCGATCACAAGGCCCGCTGCCCGGGGATGGTGCTGGCGAACCCGCTCGAGCTGGGTTCGGGCGCGCAGCAGCAGCTGCAAAGCGATGCTGCTGCTGTCTGCCAGGCGGATGGCCCGGCGCAGGTTGCGTGCCCGCCAGCTCTCCCGCTGCTCAGACGACAAGGGCGACACCTCGCGATCGGGTTGGCCCTCCTGGCTGTGTTCCACCCAGCCGTCCTGGAAGCGAAATTCAAGCGGTCGCACATCGCCGGCAGCGATCAGTTCCCGCGGCTCCACACTCAGATCCGGTTGGATCTGCTCCATCCGCTCACCGGCTTCTTCCACTTGCACTTTCCGGGCGGCGCAGAACGCCAGGTTGTCGGCCCGGAAGGGGGTTCCAGTCAGCCCCAGCCGCAGCCGTGCGCTCTGGCTCAGGCCCAGAAATGTGCGCCCCCACACCGGCCCATCCGGTTCTTCCGGCTCCACACCGAGATGGTGGGCTTCGTCGGCGATCGCCAGATAGGCGCCTTCGCTCCAAAGGGCCAGCTCGGCCTTGAGTGCTTCAGCCTGCCGCCCAGCGCCCTGATAGCTCACCAGCCAACCATCGGCCTCGAGCGGGGCGCTGCCAGGGCCGTTCCAGGGCTCCAGACGCAGTCCCAGGCGTTGCGCGGCTCGTTGCCATTGCTCAAGGATTGAGGTGCGGTGACAGAACACGAGCACCCGGCGCAGACGTTCCTCCCCCTGCATCGCCTGGAAGGCCAGCAGGGCGCCGAGGGTCTTCCCCGCACCCGGCCCCGCATGGATCAGTACATCACGCGATCCTGAAGCAACCGGATCCAGGCGTCGGCGCAGCAGCTGGATCAGTTGCTGCTGCCACTGGCGGGGCCGGATCGTGGGGCCGGGTGCAAGGCCACCGAGAGCAAAGGACGGCGTCGTGATGGCGGATTTGAAAGATAGGTCTTTCTAACCATTCCAATCGCTTTCGCCACCCTTACCTTCCGACCATCAGCCCTCGGGTTTTCGCCCTTCTCCGCTATGGCCCGACGTCGCTACAAGCCCATGTCCGGTCCTGAATCCAGGCGCACTCTCGAGCGCTGCTGGCCCCTTGATTGCGATCTGGATCCACTGATCCTTCGCGCCCGGCTGCTGCATCACCAGGGCCGCCGTCCCATGGCGCAGTCGGTTGAGCAGGAACTGATGCCGTTGTTCTGACGGCATTCAGTTCCTGATCCTGCGTTGTCGCTCGTTCGTGCGATTCCTCTGGATTCAGAGCGATTCGGTGTGGTTGCAGAGCAGCCGCTCCACTTCCACAAGCCCTTCTTCTGCGGCTTGTTGGGCACGGTCTGTCCGTCCTCCTGCGGGCTCCAGCAAACGGCTGGTCAGCCGTTGAAGAAGCTGCTCTCGTTGCGATTCCAGCAGGCCAAGAATCTCTTCATCGATCAGCTGGCGCACGGCCTGGCTGCGCAGGTGGTCGTCGGAGGCTTCATCAAACGTGCCCTGAACCAGCTCCTGGATGAACAGGCGGTGCACCTCACTGCTGCGCAAAAAGCTTTCCGTGGCGTTGATGATCCCGTCCACGAGGGTGCGGTCAGGTTCTGAATCCTGCTCGCTCAGCTTGAATTCCCAGTCCAGGTGGCGTCGCTGCCAGCCGGCGGCATGCAGGCTGGGCATCACGGTCTGGGAAAAGGTGTCTACAGACATCTCGTAGATGCGTTCAGCCAGCCGTTCGCACCATTCACGGCCATGCTCGGCCAGCAGCCTCTCCATGGTGTTGCGCTCAACAGCATGCCCGCCGTGATGGCTGTGACAGACGCCGTCTGGGCATTCGATCGCGGTGAGTCCCATGGTGTTGCAAACAGGATCCTCTCCATAGCCATCCTCAGACCCTGCTGATCAGCATCTTCAGAAAAGATCCAGGCGGAATCCGGCGACGGCCTAACCTCGCCTGGGTCGGCGGCATCACGATCTTGCCCATACTTTTGATCCCGGTGGAGACAGCGGTGGGGGAAACCCGCGTCGCGGCCTCACCGGAAACCGTCAAGAAGTTCATCGCTCTCGGTTGTCGGGTGGTGCTCGAGCGAGGAGCTGGACAGACGTCCGGCTTTCTCGATGAGGCCTACGCCGAGGCCGGCGCACAGTTGGTGACTCCAGGAGACAGTCAGGCCTGGGGAGAAGCCGATGTGCTGCTGTGCGTCCAGTCCCCTTCCCCTGTCGATCTCGGCCGCTTGCGCCGCGGCGCGCTGGTGGTGGGCTTGCTGGCTCCTTACGCCAATATCGAGCTCGACGCAGCGCTGAAGCGTTGTGGTCTCTCGGCCATGGCCCTTGAGCTGTTGCCGCGCATCAGCCGTGCTCAGTCTGCCGATGCCTTGTCTTCACAGGCCAACATCGCTGGTTACAAGTCGGTGTTGCTCGCGTCTGCAGCGCTGGATCGCTATTTCCCGATGCTGATGACCGCAGCGGGCACGGTTCAGCCCGCCCGCGTTGTGGTGCTTGGTGCAGGGGTGGCCGGCCTTCAGGCCGTCGCCACAGCGCGCCGCCTGGGCGCTGTGGTCTACGTCAGCGATATCCGTCCTGCGGTGAAGGAGCAGGTGGAATCTCTCGGCGCCCGCTTTATCGATCCTCCCGAGATGGAGGACAAACCTGCCGAGTCGGGTGGTTATGCGAAACAGGCCTCCGATGCCTTTCTCGCGGCCCAGCGTCAGCAGCTGTCCGACCAACTCTCCGAGGCCGATGTGGCCATCTGCACCGCCCAGGTCCCTGGTCGGCGTGCACCACGGCTGATCAGTGAAGACATGCTCGATCGCATGCGTCCTGGGGCTGTGGTGGTGGATCTGGCTGTTGCCCAGGGCGGCAATTGCGCCGACACCCTGCCCTCTCAAACCGTGGATCGCAAGGGCGTGAAGTTGATCGGTGCCAATGACCTCCCCTGCTCTGTACCCAACCACGCCAGCTTCCTTTACTCCAAAAATCTGCTGGCGCTGCTCCAGCCAACCCTCAAGGATGGTCAGCTCAACCTCGACCTCGAGGATGAGCTCATTGCCGGCTGCCTGATCAGTCAGGACGGCACCATCCGCCGCAGCGACGTTCTCACCCCAGGAGCCAACTGATGGAAACAAGCTTTGTGGAGTTCCTCTGGGTGCTGCTGCTCGGCAGCCTTCTGGGATTGGAACTGATCGGCAAGGTGCCACCCACCCTGCACACCCCGCTGATGAGTGGGGCCAATGCCATTTCAGGCATCACCGTGCTGGCCGCCCTCACGGCGATCATCCGCTCCGGGGACAACCTGGTGCTGCTGATCCTCGGCGCCGTGTCCTTGGGTTTTGCCCTTTTCAATGTCATCGGGGGCTTCCTGGTCACCGATCGCATGCTGGCCATGTTCAGCCGTAAGCCCGCCCGCAAGGAGAACCGCTGATGGATTTTCTCAAGTACGCCGTTGAACTGGTTGCCGTTCTGCTGCTCGCCCTGGGCATTAAGGGCCTGTCGAAAGTGCGCTCGGCCCGCAGTGCCAACCAGCTGGCCGCTGTGGCGATGGCCCTGGCTGTTCTTGGCCTTCTGATCAACTACCTGGGCACATCAGGGATTTCTGCTGCTGCCTGGACGTGGATCATCATCGGCACGCTGATCGGTGGCGTTCTCGGTGCCATCACGGCGCAGCGGGTTCCGATGACGTCCATGCCGGAAACCGTGGCGCTGTTCAACGGCTGCGGCGGCATGTCGTCGCTGCTGGTGGCCCTCGCCGCCGCCTTCTTCCCGCTGCAGCTCGAGGCCGCGGGACTGGTGGCCGTGGTGTCCATCGTGATTTCCGTGTTCGTGGGTGCGATCACCTTCACGGGCTCGATCGTGGCCATGGCCAAGCTCCAGGGCTGGCTGTCGACGCCAGCCTGGATGCAGAGCAAGGCCCGTCACGTGGTCAACATCGCTCTTGCTGTGGCCTCTCTTGTGGCCGCTATCAAGCTGATCACGGATGGAAATGGCACCCAGGGGCTGTGGCTTCTGGTGGTGGCCTCCGGTTTGCTGGGCATTGGCGTCACCCTGCCCATCGGCGGTGCCGATATGCCCGTGGTGATTTCGCTGCTGAACAGCTATTCCGGTGTGGCCGCTGCCGCTGCCGGTTTCGTGGTGGGCAGCCAGTTGCTGATCGTGGCGGGCGCCATGGTTGGTGCCGCTGGCCTGATCCTCACCCAGGTGATGTGCAACGGCATGAACCGCTCGCTCGTGTCGGTGCTCTTCGGCGGTGCGCTGGGTGCCAGTGCGGCGTCTGGTGGCGGTGGTGGTGAATACACCAACATCACCAGCTGCAGCGTGGAGGAATGTGCGCTCACCCTGGAGGCTGCTGAGCGGGTGGTGATCGTGCCCGGTTACGGCCTTGCCGTGGCTCAGGCCCAGCACACCCTGCGGGAGGTCACGCGCTCACTGGAGGCTGCCGGTATCCAGGTGGATTACGCCATTCACCCAGTGGCTGGTCGCATGCCGGGTCACATGAATGTGCTGCTTGCTGAGGCCGATGTGCCCTATGAGCAGCTCAAGGAGATGGATGTGATCAATCCCGAGTTCCCCGCCACCGATGTGGTGTTGGTGCTGGGTGCCAATGATGTGGTCAATCCCCAGGCGAAGAACGATCCCAATTCGCCGCTCTACGGCATGCCCGTGCTTGATGTGCAGCAGGCCCGCACCGTGTTTGTTGTCAAGCGGGGGATGAGCGCCGGTTACTCCGGCATCAAGAACGACCTGTTCGACCTGGGCAACACCTCCATGGTGTTTGGTGATGCCAAGAAGGTGCTGGGCGATTTGCTGGGCGAGCTCAAGGAGCTCGGTGTCGGCAAGAAGTGATCAGCGCGACCCCATTCGGCTTTTGAAGGCAGCGCACGCGAATCATCCAAACAACCCCCAGCTGCTGCGGCAGCTGGGGGTTGTTCCCTATCAGCAGCGTTTTCCCTGGATCGGTGGAGACCTTCAGACCCTGCGCGATACGCTTCGCCCGGTCGCGCTTCCCTCCGACTGTGGGGAACCGATTGCGATCGCTGTCCCTGCTTTGGCCAGTGGTGCCGCAGCCGCTGGTGAAGTGCTGGCGTTCCTGGATCGCCCTGATCCCAGCGTCGACCTGCAGGGCGCACCTCCTCGAGGGCTGGTGCTGCTGTTGCATGGTCTTGGCGGCTCCAGTCGCCGTGAGGGGTTGAGGCGTCTTGGCATCACGCTGCAGAACAGCGGCTTCGCGGTGCTCAGGTTGAATCTGCGCGGAGCCGATCCCGGCCGCCATCTTGCTGGAGGCACCTACGCAGCTCGCTGCAACAGTGATCTTCTGCCAGTGATTCAACGCGCGCGCCAGTTGTGTGCTGCGCTGGCCCCATCAGCCAGGCCTTTGCCCCTGTTGGGTGCTGGAGTGTCCCTGGGGGGCACCATGCTTCTCAATGCCTGCATGGCCAGCCTGGAGGAGAGAGCCACCCATGGCTGGGACGGTCATGCCCTGCTGCTGGATGGTCTGTTCTGCGCCAGCAGTCCCCTGGATCTTTCCGCCTGCAGTGCCTCGATCGAACGTCCGCGCAATCGGGTGTATCAGCGTTGGCTTCTGAAGCGCCTTGTGCGCCAAACGTTGGCGGATCCCTTTGGCGTCAGTGCCCAAGAGCAGCAGCGACTCACCGTTGAGCCGCCCCAGTCGATCCGTGCCTTTGACGAGGCGGTCACCGCACCGCGTTGGGGCTTCGCGTCAGTTGATGATTACTACGCGGGTGCTTCACCCTTGCCGCGTCTTCTCTCGGCGTCGGTGCCACTCCCGCCAACGTTGATCTTGCAGGCCCTGGATGATCCTTGGGTGCCGGCGAGCGCTGCGATTCAACTCCAAACCGCTTTGGCCACTGATGGCCTGTCGTCACGTCGTGGACAGCTTGAGGTGTTGTTGACGGCCAAGGGCGGACACAACGGTTTTCACGCACCTGGTGACAGTGTTCGCAAAGGCTGTTGGTCTGATCGCTTGGCTTGTGCCTGGTTCAAGCATGGGATTAATCCCGCAGGGCTTGAATGAGCTCCATTTGATTCGCTTCCTTAAAGTATTTCGAATCAAATTTTTTTTAATAGTAATAGGCTTTGTCCTGAGGGTTTTCATACACAGCCCCGCCGCATTTCGTTGCGATTCTCCAGAGAGCTTCGGGGATTGGCGTGGCGTCGTAGAGCACCAGCTCAGGGAATCGTTGTCTGAGTAAAGCGGTACCCCTCCAGGCGTTGTAGTGAGGAATGGCGGAGTTCACATGGTGGCAAACATGGGTTGAACCGATGCCATGGTGCAGCAGATTGAGTACGGGGCCATAGGGGCGGTCAATCGTTTGCAGTGCTCCCATTGCCCAACACCACGTTGTATTGGAAAAGTGAGGAATGTTCTGGTCAGTGTGCTGCAACCAGGTGTATGTGGTGAGCCAAAGATTGATCACAAGATAAGGTAACCCATACACGCACATCACACGTAGTGCAGATGAGTGCATTGCGGCGATGATCAGAAAGATGAGCATCACCAGGCAGCCGATGTTGGAGCGAACCATCAACTTGCGAAATGCTTCGGGGAACAGGTTTCGTTGGCCGTTCGCGAATGGATGACCGGTCCAGAAATGAGACGTGGGAAAACCGTAATCCTCTCCACCTGTCGCTCCAAAAAGGAGGTAGAGCGGCCAACCGATCACCAGATGATTAAACAGGGAAATGATCCCAAACAAGGTTGGGTTCAGCATTTTTTTGAGTTGTTCTGTGATTTGCCCAAGAGTCGATGAGGCCCGCGGAGGGACGTGGGTTTCTCCTTGCTCAAGGTGATTGCAGTGAGCGTGGTGAACGCTGTGGCTCCGCGCCCAGCTGTAATAAGGCACCAGCAGTGCGCTGTGAAGCAGGAAACCAACGACTCCCTCAATGCGTCGGTTTGGGTGGAACGCATTGTGGCCACATTCGTGCGCTAAAACCCAACAGCCCATGGCGATGGTGCCGCAGCCAATGCCGTAAAGCACCCACAGCGGAGTGGCCAGGAGGGTGAGGGGGATTTGGCTGCCGATCCCCAAAGCAGCGAGAGACAGGCCTACCGACATGATGAGGCTCCCCCACGCTTTGATGGGGTTGAATTGAGTCAGCTCTGCTGGCAAGGCATTGAGGAGCTCGGCCTTGCTTGGGTAGGCCGTTCTTGAGGTAATGCGATTGAAAGAAGGTGTTGATGGGCGCGTGGTGAAGGTCGCGCTGGATGCAGATGCCAAAAGAATGCCTGCCAAAAAGCACCGGAAGAAGGTGCTTTAGATTTGCTTAAGACTCTAGTGGTTGGGCGAGCTGTTCCGTGGTTTCGGGTTTGGGAGTCGTTGATTCGTGTGCTGGTACGGATTGATTGTCCGGGCGGATTAATCGTTAGTGTTCTGTGTTGACGGTCGCGATGTTTGTTGTGCTTACTTGTGAAGCAGATTGAAGTGAATGGTTTTGGAATGGGGTGGTTTTATAAATCCACTCCTCAATGGGTTGATTGTTAATGATGTGCCTGTGAAGAATCGCCTCCATCTTGTCTGCGGTGACGTCTGCGTACCAAATGCCTTCAGGCCAAACCACCAGAATTGGCCCGCGTTCGCACACCCTCAGACAGTCAACTTTGCTGCGTAGAACGATTCCTTCTGGGCGCTGTTGATCATCGAGCCCCATCTCCCGCACGAGGCGCTTCAGCGCATTCCAGGTTTCGAGTCCTGTGGCTGGATCGCAGCACTTCGCTTTGGAGGCTGTGGCGCAGAGCAGCAGGTGATGGCTGATCAAGCAGCCACCGCCGCCATCGACATCCGCTGGGTGCCCCGGGCCACCTGCTCACGCACGGCCAGGCGCGCCCATTGATCCACGGCCAGCACATCGTCGAGCTGGGGGTGGTCGATGCGATCGACCTTGTGGCGCTCGCAGGCTGCTTCGATCAGATCGGGAATGTCGAGGAAATGGATGCGTTCCTCGAGGAACTGAGCCACTGCCTCCTCATTGGCCGCATTCAGCACGGCTGGCATGGTGCCACCGGCACGGCCCGCCGCGTAGGCCAGTTCCATGCAGGGATATTTGGCGGGATCGGGGCTTCGGAACGTGAGCTGTCCCACCTGGGTGAGATCGAGGCGTTTCCACGGGGTTTCCAGCCTGGATGGCCAGCTCATGCAGTAAAGAATCGGCAGCTTCATATCGGGCCAGCCCAACTGGGCCAGCACTGAAGAATCCGCCAGCTCGATCATCGAGTGGATGATGCTCTGGGGGTGGATCACGATTTCGATGTGGTCGTAATCCAGCCCGAAAAGGTAATGGGCTTCGATCACCTCCAGTCCCTTGTTCATCAAGGAGGCGGAGTCCACGGTGATCTTGCGGCCCATGCTCCAGTTGGGATGGGAGGTGGCATCGGCCACAGTGGCGTTCTCAAGGTCGGCTGCGGCCCAGTCGCGGAAGGCACCACCGGAGGCCGTGAGCTGGATGCGCCGCAGGCCTGGCGTGGGCACACCGGTGGAGAGGCGGGCGTTTTCAGCCCAGGGGGTTCCCTGCAGGCACTGGAAGATGGCCGAATGTTCGGAATCCGCAGGCAGCAGCCTGCTGCCGCTCTTTTTGAGCTCCGGCAGCACCACCGGGCCTGCTGCGATCAGGGTTTCCTTGTTGGCCAGGGCCAGATCCTTGCCAGCGCGGATGGCGGCCAGGGTGGGCAACAACCCTGCGCAGCCCACAATCCCAGTCACCACAAGGTCGGCTGTGTCCCAGGAGGCCGCCACGTTCAGCCCGCTGGGACCTCCCACGAGCTGAGGCTTGCACCGCGGCTGGTGTTCAGCTGGCAGGGCCCGGAGGCGCTGCTCCAATTCAGGGAGCAAGGCTTCGTCAGCCAGAGCGACCAGCTCGGGGCTGTGGCGTTGGATCTGCTCCACGAGCAGGGAGAGATTGCGGCCGGCTGAGAGGGCCACAACCCTGAACTGCTCAGGGAAGTCTTCGACGATGTCGAGGGTCTGGGTACCGATTGAGCCGGTGGAGCCCAGCACGCTGATGGCTTTCACACGGATCCCGGCAAGTGGTGACATCCTCCCACTTTGATTCCGGATGCTGGCAAACTTCCGCCGAGAGGGCTGGACAGCACGTTCATGGCGGCGGTGAGAAAGGAGCAGTGGAAGTCTGGTTTCGGGTTCGTGCTGGCGGCTGCCGGCAGTGCCGTGGGCCTGGGCAACCTTTGGGGGTTCGCCTACCGCGCATCCCAGGGTGGTGGAGGCAGCTTCGTGCTGCTCTATCTGCTGATCGTGGGGCTGATCTGCTTGCCTGTGCTGGTGGCCGAAATGGTGTTGGGCCGCACGACAGGCAGCAGTCCTTTGCTGGCTCCCAGCAAAGCGGCTGGCAAGGCTTGGTGGCCGATGGGCTGGATGTTTATCGCAGCCTCCTGCGGAATCCTGGCCTTCTATGCCGTCTTGATGGGATGGACGGGGCACACCCTCGTGCATGCGCTTCAGGTTGGTCTGCCTGAGAACAAGCAGGCTGCTGATGCGTTCTTCGACTCCATCAGCGGGGGCAACAGTGCGCTGGCCGGTCAGGGCATCAGCCTCTTGCTCACGGCTCTTGTGGTGGCAGCCGGTGTTCAGGCGGGTATCGAACGGCTCTCGCGTTGGGCCCTGCCGCTGCTTTTGCTTCTGCTGATCGGTCTGGCGATCTGGGCCAGCACGCTTCCAGGTGCTGGTGAGGGCTACCGCACCTTTCTGCTGCGCTGGGATGGGGAGGAGCTGATGAACATCAGCACCATCCGCAATGCCTTCAGTCAGGCCTTCTTCTCGATCGGTACGGGCATTGGTTCGATTCTTGCTTATTCGGTTTATCTCAATCGCAAGGCGCCCCTGCCTCAGGAAGCCGTGGCTGTGGTGGGTCTGGACACAGCCGTGGGGTTGCTGGCCGGCATGCTCACCTTCCCTGTGGTGATCAGCTTCAACCTCGGCGAAGTGGTGAGCGACTCCACGATTGGAGCCATCTTCATCGCTTTACCCACGGGACTGTCATCGATCGGGGAGACAGGCCGGGTGGTGGCTGTGCTGTTTTTTGCCTTGGCCTATCTGGCGGCGATCACCTCCGCGGTGTCCCTGCTGGAGGTGCCGGTGTCGTCCCTGATGGATCGCTTGAGCTGGAGCCGCGGCAAGGCCACCTGGGTGAGTGCCGCTGTGATTTTTGTCGTTGGCATCCCGGCCAGCATGAGCCTGGAAGTACTGGAAACAATGGATGCCCTCTTCGGCGGTGTGCTGTTGATCGCTGGTGGCTTGCTGATTGCTGTGCTGATGGGCTGGGTCGTGCCCAATCTCTTTCTGGAGGATCTCCAGCAGAGCGCCGCCGCTTCACCTCTGCTCAGACGGGTGCTGATGTTCTGCTTGCGATGGATCTCACCGGTGGTGATCGCCGCCGGCTTGCTGATCAGCACGGTGGATCTGCTGCGCAACTGGTCCTACGCAGCCTGAGCGGTGGGCAATCCGCGGGTTTAAAGCAGCCGGTTGAGCAGCGCAGAGGCCAGGCGCACCTCCCTGAGAAAGAACATCGCTGCAAGCATCACCAGCCCCATCGAGGCGATGAACAGAGGCACCACCACCAAGGTGAGGTTCACCCTGGAAATCACACTCAGGAACATGGCGGCCACCATGGCGGCGATCAGCAGCGTGGCGGCGGTGAGCAGCTCGATCGAGCGGATCACCAGTTGCATGCGGCGCCTGGCCAGTCGTCGCTCCAGTTCATCCACGTCACCTCCGGCATCGGCGGTGAGGCGCAACTGCTTGGCGTTATCAACGATCCTCGCCAAGCGTCCGGAGAGAACATTCATGAGTGCTCCAATTCCCGCCAGCAGGAACACCGGGGCAACAGACAGCTGGATTGCTTTGGAGAGACTTTCCGGCTGCATGGGCGATCAACAACCTTCCTTTCCCCAGAACCTAAGTCTGATCGTGGCTTGAATCCGGTAGACAGGTGCCCTGATGCAGGTTTTCCCATGCTCTGGCTCAAACGCTGGAACTTCATCGAGCGCGCTCGGCTGGAACGGGAGTTGTGGGATGCCTTCGAAGCCAGGGAAAACCCGGAAGCCAAGATCAAGGCACTGCAGGCTTGGATCGAGGCTGCCGATCCCGCTGATCCCACGCTTGGCGATCAACGCTTTCGGCTTGAGGTTTGGACCACCACTCTCACGAGAATCCGCAAGATCGAAGCGATGATGGCCAATCAGCAGCGCAAGTCCTGAGCTCTGCCCGTCAGCCCCGTCGCCATTCGGTGATGCCGCCGGGTTTGTCGATCAGTTCGATGCCCTGGGCGCTGAGCTCCGCTCTGATCCGATCCGCTTCCGCAAAGTCCTTCGACTGTTTGGCCAGCCGGCGCGCATCAATCGCGGCTTCGATGGACTGGCTGTCGAGGTCGGACTCTTCTTCGGGGGCTGAGGGGTGCTCCAGCCTTAGCCCTAGAACAGCTGCAAGCTCCCTGAGCAGCAACCAGCGCTGCAGAAGCTCCTGGCCGTCATCGTCGTTGTGGTTCGGAGCGTCGCCGCGGTCGAGGCGATTGGCCAGTGCCCTCAAAGGACGGGCCAGCTCAAAAAGCACCGCAAGCGCACCGGAGCTGTTGAGGTCATCGTCCATGGCCGCGCTGAAGCGCTGCCGGGCGCTGAGCAGCGTGTCGATGGCAGAGGACTCCGAGGCGACAACGGCGTCGTTGCCCATCGGCTCTGCAGGCGTCCATCCCAGCGCTTCGGCGTGAAGATCCCCAAGGCTGAGTGCTGCGTTCAGCCCTTTCCAACCGGTCGTTGCGGCCTCCAGGGCCTCGGCGGTGAAATCGAGCGGCTTGCGGTAATGGGCTTGGAGCACAAAGAGCCGCAGGGTCATGGCCGATAGGCCACTCTCCAGCAGGGCGCGGATGGTGGTGAAGTTGCCGAGTGATTTGCTCATTTTTTCCCCGCCCACATTCACCATGCCGTTATGCAGCCACACGCGCGCCAGCTCCTGGCCGGTTGCGGCCTCGGATTGGGCGATTTCATTTTCGTGATGGGGGAACACGAGATCGGCACCCCCGAGGTGGATGTCAATGGTGTCGCCGAGCTCCTCGCGCACCATGGCGGAGCACTCGATATGCCAGCCAGGCCGGCCATTGCCCCAAGGTGAGGGGAAGCTGGGTTCACCGGCCTTGGCTCCCTTCCAGAGGGCGAAGTCGAAGGGGTGTTGCTTGCGTGCTTCTTCGGCATCAGCCACGCGTCCGTCCGCGTTGGTCTGCTGGTCGGCGAGGTCGCGGCCGCTGAGCTTGCCGTAGCCGGCGTGTTTCATCACTGCGAAATACACATCGCCATCGGCGGAGTAGGCCGCACCCTTGGCCTCGAGCTCAGCGATTAGGGTGCGGATCCCCTCAAGGCAGCGGGTGGCTCGGGGCATGCGATCGGGACGAAGGATGCCCAGGGCATCCATGTCCGCATGGAACGCGTCGATATTGCGCTCACTCACGGCCTCCATCGACGAACCCTCCTCCGCCGCACGCTTGAGGATTTTGTCGTCGATGTCGGTGAAGTTCTGCACGAAGGTGACGGCGTAGCCACTCCAGATCAGATACCGGCGCAGCACGTCCCAGTTGATGTAGCTGCGGGCATGGCCCAGGTGGCACAGGTCGTAGACCGTTACGCCGCAGCAGTAGATGCTCACCTGCCCATCCTTCAAGGGCTGAAACGGTTCCGTGCGGCGGGTGAGCGTGTTGGTGAACCGCAGGGACACAGGCATTCGGGATCTGAGGGCGAGGCTACGGCCTAACGGGAGCCCGGGACCCGTTGCAGGACCGCTATTTCGCTTCCATCCAATTGCTGCCGACGCCGGTTTCAGCCACCAAGGGCACGCTCAGCTCCACGGCCTTCTCCATGGTGGAGACCACCAGAGCTTTCACGTCGTCCAAAGCCGAAGGCTCCACCTCCAGCACCAGTTCATCGTGCACCTGCAGCAGCAGGCGTGCGGGTAGGGAGTGTTGTTGAAGAGCAGCCTGCAGCTGAATCATCGCCAGCTTGATGATGTCGGCACTCGAGCCTTGAATCGGTGCGTTGGCCGCGGCGCGCAGCTGCTGGGCTTCCATGCCGCCGCGGCGAGCCACATCGAGATCAATCTCGAACGGATCCTTGCCAAGAAGACGGCCAAGACCGTTGCGGTCGAAGTGGAAGGGTCGGCGCCGGCCCATGATTGTCTCCACATAGCCACGGCTCAAGGCCAGGCGTTCCTGCAGTTCCAGAAAGGCGAACACCTTGGGATACCGCTCCCGGTATTTGCTGAGGAACTCCTTGGCGTCTGTTTGGCTCACCCCGGTTTCGCGCGCGAAGCGCTGGGCGCCCATGCCGTAGATCACCCCGAAATTGATCGTCTTGCCCAGCCGGCGCTCATCGGCGCTCACGTCGTCTTTCTCAAGCAGGAGCCGTGCAGTGAGGGCATGCACGTCGTCGCCATCGCGGTAGGCCTGCTGCAGCACCTCCTCCCCGGAGAGGTGGGTGAGGATGCGCAGCTCGATCTGGGAGTAGTCCGCACTGAGCAGGGTCCAGTGCTCCTGGGGCAGGAAGGCTTTGCGGATCCGGCGGCTGTACTCGGTGCGAACGGGAATGTTCTGGAGGTTGGGATTGCTGCTGCTGAGCCGGCCTGTGGCCGTCACGGCCTGGTTGAAATCCGTATGCACGCGGCCGGTTTCGGCCTCCACCAATTGGGGCAGCGCATCCACGTAGGTGCTTTTCAGCTTGCTCAGCACCCGGTGCTCCAACACCAGAGGCACCACCGGATGGTCGTCCGCAAGCTTGTCCAGCACCGTGGCATCGGTGCTGTAGCCCGTTTTGGTGCGGCGTGATTTCTTGCGGTCAAGCCCCAGCGTCTCGAAGAGCAGCTCTCCCAGTTGTTTGGGAGATGCCAGGTTGAAGTCCACGCCGGCCGCTTGCTTGGCATCGGCCTCAAGCCGCGTCAGGGTCTCGCCCATCTCCTTGGAGAGGGTGTCGAGATAGGAGAGATCAATGCGGATGCCGGTGGCCTCCATCAAGGCCAACACCGGCTCCAACGGCAGTTCCACCTGATCGAGCAAGTTGGTGAGCTGCTCGCCGCTGGCCTGGAGCTGCTGGCGCAGATCAATCGCCAGCCTGCGGGTGAGGTGCACATCCATGGCGCAGTAGAGCGCTGCCTGATCGCTGGGAACCTCGGCAAAGCAGCTGGCCTTGCCGTCTTTGGCCTTGCCCACCAGGTCACTGAAGAGGGTGGGCGTGATGCCGTAATCCCGCTCGGCCATCCCATCGAGGCTGTGTTTGGCCGCGGCATCGCGCAGGTAATCCGCCAGCAGCGTGTCCATCACCACGCCGCCGAGAACCAGGCCGTGACGCAGCAGGATCAGGCGGTCGTATTTGGCGTTCTGCAGCGCTTTGGGATGGCTGGGGCTGCTCAACCAGGGGGCGAGTTGCTCCAACACCACCTCCAGCGGCAGCTGGGTTAGCGCGGGATCTGTGTGTCCCACGGGGATGTAGGCCAGATCGCTGAGGCCGGCTCCCCAGCACACGCCGATGCCCACCAGTTGGGCTTTGAAGGGGTTCAGATCCGTGGTTTCGGTGTCCACAGCCACCGGCTCCGAGGGGTTGGTGCATCCCATCAGCTGCTGCATCAAGCTCTGCAGTTGCTCCCGGGTGCTCACCACCTGCGGCGCGAGCTCGGGTCGGGTGGAGGGGCTGGTCACCCCAGTTGCGGCTGGATCCGTGCCCGCTTCTCCAGATTCCGCAACGCCAGCCTTGGATGGTGCTCCTTTTGCTTTTTTGGCGGTTGCTTCCTCCAGCAGATGGGCGTTCGCCGTCAGTCCGCCGCTGGAGAAGGTGGCCACGAAGCTCGGGATCTGACGGACCAGGCTGTTGAGCTCCAGGTCTTGAAGCTGCTCCTCCAGACCTTCACCATCCACCGGTCCCAGCTCCAGGACAGGCTCCTCAGGCAGGGGAATGTCGACGAGGATTTCAGCGAGATGGCGGGAGAGATAGGCGTTGTCGCGGTCGGCGCTGAGCTTTCCCTTGAGTGCACCTTTCACGGCACCGCGGCTGGCCTTGGGCCCCTCGGCTTCCACTTCCTCCAGCACGCGATACACGCCGTCGAGGTCGTTGTTTTCCTTGAGCAGATTGATGGCGGTCTTGGGGCCGACCCCCTTCACACCAGGGATGTTGTCGGAGCTGTCGCCGGTGAGGGCTTTGAGGTCCACCACCTTGTTGGGCATCACGCCCAGCTTGGCCACCACGCCGGCTTCGTTGATCAGGGTGGGCCCGCTGCTCTTGGCATACGGACCGCCACCCATGTAGAGCACGGCAATGTCCCGCTGGTCATCCACCAGCTGGAAAAGATCCCGATCCCCGCTGAGAATGCGCACGCGCCAGCCTGAGCCGGCAGCCCGGTTGGCCAGGGTTCCCAGCACGTCATCGGCCTCGTAGCCAGGCGCCAGGCAGAGGGGAAGTTTCAGACGTTCGCGCAGGATCGTCTGCAGTTGATCCAAGTCTTGGAAGAACACCTCGGGGGCCACATCGCGATGGGCTTTGTAGTTGGCATCGGCTTGGTGGCGAAAGGTGGGTTCAGCGGTGTCGAAGGCGATCGCCACCCCTTCCGGTTTCAGTCCCTTGCTGTTGTCGAGCAGGGCTTTGAGAAAGCCGTAGGTCACGCTGGTGGGCCGGCCATCTTTTGTGGCCAGTCCACCCTCACCGCCTTTGCTGAAGGCATAGAAACTGCGAAAGGCCAAGGAGTGGCCATCCACAAGCAACAGCAGGGGTTTCTCGAGGGTTTCAGGCATGGATTCGGGCAGGTCGGATCTCGATCAGTCGCGCTTCTTCGCCCAGGGCGGAAGGTCGATGAACACCTTGGAGCCAGGTTTCACCCCCGAGAGAATCGCACTCTGGCCGCCGCTGCTGGAGCCCAGTTCCACCGCTTGGAAGCGGGGCTGGTCATCCTTGCCAACGAGCAGAACGCCGGGTTGGCCGTTTTCGGTCACGATCGCCACGTTGGGAACCAGGGTGCTCTCAGCGGTCCGACCCGTCTGGAAATCCACGTCCACCGTCATGCCGATGCGCAGGGTTGGGGGTGGATCGATCAGGGTCAATTCCACCTCAAAGGAAATCACGTTGTCGGTTTTCTCGGCCCGCGGAGCGATATCCCTCACCCGGGCAGGG
This sequence comes from Synechococcus sp. WH 7803, assembly GCA_000063505.1. GTDB lineage: Bacteria > Cyanobacteriota > Cyanobacteriia > PCC-6307 > Cyanobiaceae > Synechococcus_C. Next base: position 1,487,060 of record CT971583.1, on the reverse strand, counting down.
AAGCGCTGATCGGGGAAGGCATCCACACGCACCGTGGCGTCTTGGCCGATCCGGATGCGACCGATGTCGCTTTCAGGCACTTTCGCTGCCACTTCCAAACCTTCGGAGAGCTCAACGATGGAGGAACTGGTGGCTCCGGCATTCGCTGATGCCGTGGTGGTGGGAGTCACGAAGGCACCTGGTTCAGCGAACCGTTCGGTGATCACACCGCTGAAGGGGGCTCGGATCAGGAGTTCGTTCCCTTCCACATCGCGCTGCTGAATGCGTTCCCTGGCGGCCGTGAGCGCTTCCTTGCTGCTCAGGAAGGCTGCGCGGTAGCCATCCAGATCCGAGGCACTGATGGCTCCGCTGTTTTCGAGTTTTTGATAACGGATGTAGTCGGCCCGTTTCGCCTCGAAGTCCGCCCTGGCCTGACGTTCGAGGGCCGAGAGCTCATCCATGCGATCGGTGAAGTCTCCGCTGTCCATGCGGGCCAGCACCTGCCCCTTGGTGACCGCATCGCCTTCATCCACATACAGGGCATCCAATAGGCCTTGACGCTTGGGGCTCACATTCACGCGCCGGATGGGCTCCAATTCACCACTGGCAGTAATCACGCCCGGAAGGGTCCCCCGTTTTGCGGTGGCGGTGTAGTCCGCCAGTTGGCGCCGTCCTGTGCCGGCTCCACGGCTCCAGATCAGGGCCCCGCCACCGACAACCAGAACGACAGCTGCAGCAGCGATCAGGCGTTGTCGTCGCCGTTTGATGCCGCTGAGGCGGGTGAGCGGCCTGAGGGCTGCGTGCGTGGCCCCGGCGGAGGTCTCGCTCTTCTGGCTGCCCATGGCCCCTGAACATGTTTCGTAACGCAGTCTCGCGCGTAGGCGGCGCAACCGTGTAAGCCGCAGCCCTGCCGATAGATTCGCCGGCATGCTTAAAGCCGGAATCGTCGGACTGCCCAACGTGGGCAAATCCACTCTGTTCAATGCCTTGGTGGCCAACGCGCAGGCGCAGGCGGCCAACTTTCCGTTCTGCACCATCGAGCCCAATGTCGGCACGGTGGCCGTCCCGGATTCCAGGTTGGAGTTGCTGTCTGATCTCAGCAGCAGTGCGGAGACCATCCCCACGCGGATGGAGTTCGTGGACATCGCTGGGCTCGTGAAGGGCGCCAGCCAGGGCGAGGGACTCGGTAACAAATTCCTCGCCAACATCCGCGAGGTGGACGCGATCGTGCACGTGATCCGCTGTTTTGAAGACGACGACGTCATTCATGTGTCCGGGGCGGTTGGCCCAGCCCGGGATGCGGAAGTGATCAACCTTGAATTGGGCCTGGCCGACCTGGCGCAGCTTGAGAAGCGGCGGGAGCGCCTCAAGAAACAGATGCGCACCAGCAAGGAAGCCCAGATTGAAGATGCGGCTCTCGAGCGCATCCAAGCGGTGCTTGAGCAAGGTGGTGCCGCCCGCAGTGTGGAACTCAGCGAGGAGGAGGCGCTGATGCTGAAACCCCTGGGCTTGCTCACGGCCAAGCCGATCATCTATGCCACCAACGTGAGCGAAGACGATCTGGCGGGCGGCAATGGGTTCTGTGAGGAGATCGTGGCGTTGGCGGCCAAGGAGGGCGCCGAAACCGTGCGCATCTCAGCCCAGGTGGAAGCAGAACTGATCGAGCTCGGGGATGAGGAGCGTCAGGACTACCTCGATGGCCTGGGGGTGAACGAGGGGGGATTGCAAAGCCTGATCCGGGCGACCTATCAGCTTCTGGGGCTGCGCACCTACTTCACCACCGGGGAGAAGGAAACCCGCGCCTGGACCTTCAAGGCCGGCATGACCGCACCGCAGGCTGCAGGTGTGATTCATACCGATTTTGAAAGGGGCTTCATCCGAGCGCAGACGATCAGCACCGACAAACTGCTGGAGGCCGGTTCTCTCGTTGAAGCGCGCAATAAGGGTTGGCTGCGCAGTGAAGGGAAGGAGTACGTGGTGGAGGAGGGGGATGTGATGGAATTCCTCTTCAACGTGTGATCACGTTCAATCCTTCCGTCACAGCGCATCGAGGGCTTTCATCGCTGGGATGAAGTCAGGGCTGTTCTGATCGAAGTCGTCGCAGGTTTTGTTCATGGCTTCGCTGGTGAGGGCCACCACCCGGATGGCTTGCGGCGATTTCAACCAGTCAGCCTGCTGCTGCCAACCGTTGCTTTGGATGCCGCTCTGCACGATCGCCTGCGCCCTCTCCCGGCTGTAGCCAGCGTGCAGCACCTTGCATTCGGCATAGGCAGCCAGTCCCACCAGAGCCTGGCGGGTGTCGCTGTCGGCAGCCTGAACGGGTTGAGCAAGCTCCCCGATGCTGCTGGCCAGCAGCGCGAGTGCGCTCGAAGCCCCCGCCAGGATTTGCACTGTTGAGCGAGAGAACGCCATGGCTGCGGCAAGACTGGCGGCAGTTTATGGATCTCGCCGATCCCTCATGCCATGGACGTGGATGCGATCGGTTACACCGCTGCAGCCCTCACCACCATCAGTTTCTTCCCTCAGGCGATCAAAACCCTGCGACTGGATGACACGCGCTCGATTTCGCTCTCGATGTACGGCCTGTTCACCACCGGTGTGGCGATCTGGGGGGTGTTCGGCTGCCTCACGGGGAATGGTCCTTTGATCGTGGCCAATGGCCTCACCTTCATTCCGGCAGCCTTCGTGCTGCAGAAGAAGATCCGCCATCGCCTCCTGCGCGGCGAGCGTTAGTACACCGCCCCGAAGGCTTCCCCTTCTGCGCTGTGAACACCCAGCTCCTGCCGCCACTGGTGCAGAGGCTTCTCCCAGGCTTCTTCCCAGCGCTGCAGCACCAGGGGCTTGGCTTCCAGTCCGATGCGGTTGCCGAAGGCAATGCTCCGGCTCACGCCGGCCAGGTTGGCTGGGGCGAAGCGGAAGGCGCGGAAGCACGCCAGGGTATTGATGAGCACGTAGGCGGGAAAGCCGATCTGCGTCGCTGTGATCGCCAACACGCCCGACTCACCAGCGCTTTGCGTGTTGAAGCCGCCGATCACGTGATGGAGGTCGTGGGTGGTGGCGATCCGCTGGGTCAGCCAGAGCGCTTCACTGCTGGTGTCCCGAGGGCGAAAAAAGTCGGGGTCGTAGTTAAGCTTGCGGATCATGCCCGCGTAGGCCCGGCCCAGGCTTCCCTCTGGGAGCGCTTCCAGCGCAGCAAGATCGGGCTGGAAGGGTGGATAGCGCTGCTCGATCATCTCCGCACCTCCCGGCAAAGCCTTGAAGCGCTCCACGCACACCACCATCGCCTCGCTGTCGATGAAGTTGTCGACCAAATCACCGACGCTCTGAAGGCCACCTTCACTGGCGGCCATCTCACGGATGATTGAAAGATTCCTAACGGAGCGAAGCAGTTCTCGGGCTCGAGACATCGTTGGACTTCTCCAGGGGGATGGCGCTCAACCCTGGTGTATAGCGGGGCCTCACGGTTTTGAGCAGCGGCACCATCAGCAGGCACACCGACGCCATCAGGACCCAGAGCAGCAAGCCATGGCCCTGGCGATCGAGCAGGAACCCTGCCATCAGTGGAGCTCCAGTGGCACTAATGGCAAAACACTGGGAAAACAGCGCCATGGCCAGCCCGCGATGTTGAAGGGGCGTTTCTTCCACCATCGCTTCGGCGGCGGTGGGAAGGAAGGCAGCTTCCCCGAAGGCAATCGGCAGCATCGCCAATGCAATGAGGGCGATGCCGCCACTCCAGAGAGCGGAAGCGGCCAACAAAAGGCACCCCAGCACAAACCCACCAAGCCCCATTCCAAGCCCAAAACGCAGGCTGCGACGGGCCACCCAGTTGCCAACGGGCCATTGCAGCGTCACAAGCAGTGCCAGCTGCAGCGCGATCAGTGCGCCGCTCCAGGCTTCGCTCAGGGGTGCTCTGGCCATGCCGCCGCGCACCAGATCGAGGGGAAGGGCGCTCTGCATGAGCGCAATGATCCCGGTTGCCACAATGCTCACCGCAAGCACCGGCATCAAAGGAGGCAGCCATTGCCAGCCATCTGAAGCGGCATCCCTGTCGGCTGGGTCTTCTTCGGCGGGATGCAGCAGAGCGGCACGGCCATCTGGAAGGGGGCGCAGGCTGAGCACCACCAACATCAGAACCACAGCTGCCGCCTCCACCAGATACACCGCACGGATGAGCCCCAAGGCGGTGACCAGCGCACCAATCAAGGCTCCGACGGCGACGCCGAGGGCGTCGGCACTGCGTGCAAGGGCATAGCCGCGGCTGGAGTTGAACCCTGTGCAGCTGAGGGGAACGGCCAGTTCAATCGCTGGGAAATACAACCCAGCGGCAATGCCAATCAGCAACTGGCCCGCGAGGTAGCCGTTGAAACCCTGGGCTTGGAACAGCACCAGATCAGCCAGAAACGCGAGAATGGCGGCGGCGCGTACTGGCCAGGAACAAGACAGGCCCCGATCGAGCAGCACCCCACTCATCAGCCTTGCCGCAGTACCGATCAGCGCAGAAGCCGCAAGTCCCTGGCCGACTTGAATGGCGGTGAAGCTGGCCTGATGAAAAACCATCGGCGTCATGTAGATGACTCCCCCTGCGCCGAGGGATGCCAGCAAACGGATGGATGCCACTTCCTGCAGAGATGCGGGAAACTGGTTCCACCAGTGCACTGGCCTTGGCCTTGGGAGGACGCTTAACAGGACGAAGGATGGCTGTTGGACTGTTCAGCAGTCTGCTGCTCTGGGCTGCCTCTCCGCGACCCGTCCAGGCAGCTGGTGAGCTGGAGGTTCGGCTGGATGGAATGGCGTTGCCGATTTCCATCGACGATCTCGGTGCCTGGGTGCGCAGTGGTGGGGCCCGTTCGTCTGAGTTGGGCGTTTGGTTCAACCTGCTTGAGGCCGAAAGCAGGAAAGGGGTGATCGATCTGCTGCAGGCGCCCTTGATCAACGACAGCAGCATGGCCAGGCAGATCCTCAACAGCTGGGCGGGGCGGCAGTTGTTGGATCAGGTGGGTGATCTGGTGCAGGTGGATGACGAAACCACGGGCCTGACGGTTCAGACCACGCTCGAAGAGCTTCTTGCGCAGCGTCCGGAGGTGACCACGCTCGAGTTGCTGGAGGCACTCCCAGCCAAGAAGGTGCGCCTCGATCTTGATGCGCTGCTGGAGGTGGCGGCCAGTTGGCGGCTGCAGCTCGAGCGTCAGCAGCTGTTGGTGGAGCGTCTGGGACGCCAGCCGCTGTCCCCGCAATCCCTGCCGCAAGCCAGGGAATGGCCGGCGGCCGCTGATGGCCGGCTCGAACGCTTGGCTCTGCCGGTGCCCCATCGCGAGCGTGATCTTCAACTGCAGCTCTGGCTTCCCGATGCAGCGCTGGAAGGCCAACGCCGCTCCTGGCTGGTGCTGATGCCGGGGCTGGGCGGAAGCCCTGACCACTTCGCTTGGTTGGGGCGAGCGCTCAGCCGCAACGGCTGGCCTGTGGTTGTGCTGGAACACCCGGGCAGTGATGCGGTGGCGGTGAAGGCCCTTCTGGAGGGCAGGCGTCCGCCGCCGGGAGCGGAAGTGCTTCCAGAGCGTTTGCGCGATTTGCAGGAGGTGCTGTCGGCGCAGGGGAGGGGAGATCTGCCGCTTTCGGGGGATCAACTGGTGCTTGTGGGGCACTCCCTCGGTGCATTGACGGCTTTTCTCGCCAGTGGAGCCCAGCCTGAGCAAGGGCTGGGACGACGCTGCCGAACGGTGATGGATGACCTGCCGCTCAGCAATCTCTCCCGGCTGTTGCAGTGCCAGATCCAGGATGTGGCGCTGCCAGGCTTTCCGCCGCCAGCGTCACTGGCGGGGGTGGTGGGCCTCAACAGCTTCGGAAGCCTGCTCTGGCCGCGGCGCGTGCCTGTTGCCAGCGATGTTCCCGTGTTGCTCAGCGGTGGCTCTCTGGATTTGATCACACCTCCCCTCAGCGAACAGCTCGGGCTCCTGCGGGCATTGCCGGCCAATCCCGGCACGCGCGCTGTGCTGGTGGAGGGCGCCAGCCATTTTTCGCCGGTGCGCGTGGAGGGGCAAAGCGGTGGCCAGGGCGACGATCTCTTCCAGCTCGGGGAGGAGTTCGTCGGTGTGCAACCGCTTCAGGTGCAGGCTCTGCTGAAACAGGAAATTCTGCGCTTTCTCGAAGCTTTGGAAAGCGGTCGTCGGGTGAAGCGTGCAGAAGCAGACGCCGAACATCTTCAGGTGGGGGCCCTGCATCTCTATCGCCTGAATCAAGCGGGAGCAGCACGCTTGCTGGATTGAAGCCTTGAGCATCTGGCTTGCAGCTGGGCCAGCTTCATTTCCAGGATTGGCAGGGACTGCCCATCCCGCAATCTGTAAATCCCCAGAGGACTCAGATCTGACTGTTGAGCATCAGGTGTCAGGTGTGGTGCAGGACCCTTCAGGTCTTCATAAATCAGGCATGCCATGGCGAACGCTTCGGCTTCCGACAGTCGGGGGCGTTGCATCGTTGACCGGGTGGTTCTGCCGGAATGGTGCAGGGGATGCCTCCCCCCTGACGCAAGCTGGTGCTGAAGCTTCGCTGAGATTTTGCTGATGGATGGGCCGCAGTGCTGGCTGCCTCAGTACCGCACCCGAGGATCCAGAAGGGCCACCAACAGATCCACCGCCACACTCACCAACACCACCAAAGAGGCCACCACCACCACGATTCCCTGCACAACGGGGTAGTCGCGTTGGTTGATGCTTTCCTGCAGACGCAAGGCGATCCCCGGCCAGGAGAACGTCACTTCGATCAACAGCGCGCCACCGATCAGCGACGCCACGGTGATGCCGGCGATGGTCAGCACCGGGAGCAGGGCATTGGGCAGGGCGTGCCGAAGCACCACCTGGGTCTCCGTCAGTCCGCGGCTGCGGGCCGCTTCCACGTAATCGGAACGCAGGCTGCGATTGAGATTCAGGCGCAAGGCATTGGTGAACACACCGCTCAACAGCAGCCCCAACGTGCAGGCTGGGAGCACCAGGTGGCGCAGGCTTCCCTGCAACGCGCGCCAATCAGCGCTGAACAGGCTGTCGGCAATCAGAAAGCCGCTTCCCTCGGGCGGCACCATCCCCGGGGGAAAACGCCCGCCCACCGGCAACCAGCCGAGCACCACGGCGAACAGAAGCTGGGCCAGCATCGCCACCCAGAAAGGCGGTAAGGCGTAGGTGCCGATCCCGTAGAAACGGCCGGCAAGATCCAGGCGTCCTTCCGATCGGGCAATGGCGGTGAAACCCACGGCGAGTCCCACCACTGCCGCGACCAACAAGGCGGTGACACTGAGCTCCAAGCTGGCGGGTAGGGCCCTGCCGATGATTGCGGTGACGGGGTTTTCATCGATCAGCGATCGGCCCAGATCGCCATGCAGGAGGTCCCGGAGGAAATCGAGGTATTGCTTGCCCAGGGACTGATCGAGGCCAAGCTGGGCGCGCAGTTCAGCTTTCACGTCCTCCGGTGCGCGGCTTCCCAGCACCGCATCCACAGGATCGCCAGGAGCGACCCGCAGGAGCAGAAACACCAGGGTGGAGATCAGCCAGAGCATCACCGGCGCCAGGGCCAGGCGCGTGCTGGCGTAGCGCAGCAGTTCGCGTCCGCGACTCATTGAGGCACCTCCTCAAGTTGGGCCAGCTTGACCTGTCCGTTGCCGTCGAATTCCGGCGTGGCCACCCCGCGTTGGCTCCAGGCCCGGGCTGTGACCAGCCAAACGGGGATGTAAGCCGCTCCCTGAGCGGCCTGCGTTTCGATGACATCGAGGTCTTGAAGGCGCTTGCGGCCGCGGCTGCGATCGGATTGCTGCAGGGCTTGATCGAGCCCCGGTGCGGTCCAGAAGCTGCCGCTCTTCGCGGCTTCACCGCGTTCGCAGATGAACCCTCTGGACACATCGCAGCTCAGCAACGGGGACAGGTAGGCCTCGGGATCGGGATAGGGCCCCCGCCAATCCAGCATCACGGCAGCAAAGGCTCCATCACCAAGCTGGCGATACACGGTGGTCGATTCCACACCATCGAGGTCGAGCGCCAGGCAGTCGGGCAGGTCGCGCTGCAGCTGCGTCTGCCAGATCAGGGCCATCAAACGGTCCGCCGGCACATTGGAGCGATAGGTGAAGGGAACTGAGAGCACCCGACCGTTGCAGTACCCGGCGTCCTGAAGCAGGGTTCGCGCCTTGGCGATGTTGAGGCTGGGCCAGGGGTCACCCTCTCCCCCCGCCAAACCCGGTGGAACAAGCGAGCGCAAGGGCGGCCGCAGCCCGTGGCTCACCCTTTGGCTGATGAGGTCGCGGTCGAGGCTGAGGGCCATGGCCCTGCGCACCCTTGGGTCCTGGAACGGAGGGGCGTTGCTCAGCAGGGTGATGTAACCGATCACCAACGCCGGCCCTTTGCCCTCACGCAGCGTCCCCTTGTCGGCGAGGCGATTCAAGGCCAGGCGCTGATCTTCGTCGATGGCATCCGAGAGCAGCACGTCCACTTCGCCGCTGCGCATGGCGCCGAAGAGAGCCGTGGAATTGCTCAGGTAGATCATTTCGAGCCCCGCGTTGCGCGGTGGCTCTCCCCAGTATTGGTCGAACGGCTCCAGGCGCTGCTCAACCGCTCTGAAATGGGTCAGGCGGTAGGGCCCAGTGCCCACGAAGCGATCGTTGAGAGCGCGATTGGCGTAATCGCTATAGGCGGTGGGGGACACCGGCGTGAGATTGGTGGAGGTCAGCAGGTTCACCAGGGAGGTGGACGGGCGGCTGAGCTGAAGGCGGAGTTGGAAGGGTTTCGGGGTCTCGACTGCGGTGATGCGACCGCCCACGATGTAATTCAGGCGTCCGATGCGCAGAAATCGGCGCAGGCTGAAGGCCATCGCTTCCGCGTCGAAGCGGGTGCCGTCGTGGAAGAGAACATCCTCACGCAGCGGAATCGTGATGGTGCGTCCGTCGGCGCTGATCTCAGGCAGCGCGGAAGCCAGGGAGGGTTGCAGGTCTCCATTGGCTGAGCGCTTGTAGAGGGTGTCTCCGATGGCACTCAGCAGCTGCAGGGCTCCGAAGGTGTTGGCGCGTGCCGGATCGAGGGCGCTGATCCGCCCTGCGCTGGCCACGATGAGGCGGTCGCTGGTGCGGCTGGGCTGACAGGCCGTCTGGCCGATACAGAGCGCCAGGGTCCCCAGGAGGGTCAACGAGCCCTTGATCCAAGGAAACGCGGTGGGGCCGCGGCCTGTCGTGCTGGATTCGCTCACGCCTGGGAGGCAGACCCGGCCATTCAAAGGCCTTAAGGCCTCAATCGATGCCGGATTCGCTGTGGATCTGATCGAGAGGCACCTCGAACACGGGCGACCCCTTGGGCTCCAGAGGCCATTGGCGCACCCAGCAGCGATCGTGATCGCCATCGATGCCAATCACTTGGAACACCCCGTTGTTGCTGTGAAGCCGGATGCAGTCGCCCTGGTGAAGGCTCATGAGGGGTCTTGATTCGAGCTGCTCGCAGCGTTGCCCGATCAGGACGGTGGTTTCGTTCGGCATGAACGGTTTGCAGCACAGATCTGCGAATGCAGACCCGCTCTGTGATGGTTCTTACGACTTTGCCCTATGTCGGGGGTTGTCCGCCAGGGGTCAGAGGCAGCCCAGGTGGGAGGCCAGGAGGCGCACTTCCGGTAGGGCTGTGATCGCGCTCAACGCTTTCTGCATCGCTCCGCTGCTCACTTCGTGGGTGATCACAACGATTTCGGCGCCTTCGTCGCTGGCATCGAACTGCACGATCGACTGGATGGAAACCTGTTGATCGCCAAAGCAGCTGCCGATTCGGCCGATCACTCCGGGGGCGTCATCTGTGTTGAAACGCACATAATTGCGCTGCCGGATCTCTCCCCCTTGCACCAAGCGGCAGGCGCGCCAGCTGCTGGCTGCCAGGAGAGGATCGAGGCCGCCAGGCGCGGCATTGAGCTGACGGATTCCAGCGATGTTGAGGATGTCGGCCACCACCGCGGAGGCGGTGGGCCCCGATCCAGCGCCAGGTCCGTAGAACATCACCCGTCCCACCGGATCCCCCTCCACGAGGATGGCGTTGTTCACGCCGTGAACCCCAGCCAGGGGGTGCTCTTTCGGGACCAGGGTGGGTTGCACGCGCACGGCCAGGGGCAGTGCTGGAGAGGCGTCGCTGCTGCTTTCAATCCGCTCTGCAATCGCCAGCAGCTTGACGCCGTATCCGAGCTGGGTGGCGTAGTCCACATCCTTGCTCTGCAGGTTGCTGATCCCGCTGGTGGGAATGGCGTCACGATCGATGGGGCCACCAAAGGCCAGGCCCGAAAGGATGGCGATTTTGTCTGCGGCGTCATGCCCCTCAACGTCCGCAGCGGGATCGGCTTCGGCGTAGCCCAGGTCCTGAGCGTCCTTGAGAACGGCGAAGTAGTCAGCCCCCTCATCCGCCATGCGGCTGAGGATGTAATTGGTTGTGCCGTTGATGATCCCGCTCACGCGGTTGATCCTGTTGCTGCCCAGAGACTGCTTGAGCGGTTCGATGATGGGAATGCCGCCGCCAACGGCGGCTTCGATCAGCACATACACCCCGGCAGCAGCGGCGGCCGAGGCGATCTCCTCGCCATGGCGGGCGATCACTGCTTTATTGGCGGTCACCACCGACTTGCCGGCAGCGATCGCGCGCATGATCAGGGTGCGAGCCGGCTCAATCCCGCCCATCACCTCCACCACCACCTGAACCTCGGGGTCGTCCACCACGGCCTCCGGGTCGGTGGTGAGCTTCTCCTGGGGGATGGCGACCGGACGGGAACGGTTGAGGTCGCGCACGGCGACACGCACGAGGTCCAGCTCGGCGATCAGGGGGTGACGACCCTCAGGACTCGTGAGAATGGTGGCGACACCGGCGCCGACGGTTCCGAGGCCGAGCAGGCCAATGCCGATCCTTGTCGCCATGGGGCGGGTCCGTTAACTGCGGTGAACTCCCGACTTTAGGCAGCGGTGGATCCAGGGTTGGACGTGAGCGCTTCGGCCTGGGCCTGCATGGTGCGCAGGATGTTCAGAAAACCGTTGGCGCGTGACGGCGTCAGGCTGGCCTGCAGGCCGGTCGCAGCGATCACCCCTGGGTCCACAGCCATCACCTCCGCTGGAGTGAGATCTGTCAATCCTTTGATCAGAAGCGCCAGCAGTCCTTTGGTGATCAGGGCGTCCGAGTCTCCTTGCCAGCGCAGGCGTCCATCCACCAGGTCGGAGGCGATGAACACCTGGGACACACATCCCTTCACCTTGCGCTCTTCGGTTTGAAGCTCAACGGGCATCGCCGGCAGTTTTTTGGCCAGCCACAGCACGTATTCGTAACGTTTGCGTGGGTCTGGCGTGCCACTTAGGCGATCGGTGAGCTGATCCAGGGCAGCGCTGCCATAGCGGGTCGACGCGTTGCCTTGGTCTGCCATAGCCGATTCAGTGGTGGCGGTCGTGGCCTCGAACCTTAGCGATCGTGCACACCACGCCGACCAGGGCCGGCGCGGACAGCCAGGCGATCCAGGGCAGAGGCTGTGGGCTCTCTACCACCTCGTCGAGGTTCACCACCCCTCGCTGAAGCGGAAGCGTGAGGTAGTCGCGGTGGCCAGGGCCCCCGTCCACCTGAAGGTCCACCAGCCCATCCTCCACGGCCGGGAGCTGCAGCTGGAGGCGTCCGTCGGCGTTGATCGTGCCGAGCTCTTCGCCAGCGCTGCCGTCCGCTTGAAGGAGCCTCACAACAGCCCCTTCCACAGGCTCACCTGTTGAGAAGCTGCTGGTCAGCTCGAGCTGTCCATCGAGGTAGCGCAAACTGCTTTCCACGCCGTGGGCATCAGCCGATGGCGGCTGAACCAGTCCGGAGATCACGGCAACGGCAGACAGGGCGCAAAGGCGGGGCCACAGGGGCATGGGCATCCGGGTCTGGAGTCCCCATCCTGCGGCTGATCAGGGCCTCAGGCAAGAGGGGGCCTCAGGATTGGCGCGCCACGGCGCGGAACATGCGCCCCATGGCATTCAGCATCAGTTCCACCGCCTGCGGCTGACTCTGGCCTCGCTCGCTCAGTTCACGGGCAATCACTCTCTGGGCAAGGGTGAGCTGATGCGGATCCGAGCAGTTCTGCTGGCGCAATGCCGGGCTGACCGAAGGGTTTGGATTCACCGGATTGCCTTGGGATCTCACTCTTCGACCTTACAAACGCCCCGCTCACTGGCCCATCCATCGAATGGGCGATCCCAGGGATCGCGTGGCAACCGCTCTGGGCTGATGCAGGCGTCGGGAAGCACCACCAGGGCTGGCACCTCGCACCAGAGAGGTTGGGCTCTGAGGCGGTCGTAGTACCCCCCGCCGTAGCCGAGACGAACACCATCGCGATCCACAGCCAGGGCCGGAACCAGCAGCAGATCCAGTTGATCCGCCGTCAGAGGAGGCTGATTCAGAGGAGCCGGAATGCCACATCCGTCGTCGATCAAGGGTTCAGTACCCCAGGGGTGGTAGCTGAGATGCCCCTGGCCATCGGCAGCCGGCAGGGCCAGGGTCAGCCTCAGCTCCTCCACCAAGCAGGGCCGCAGCACCGTTAAGTCCACCTCCCCCGGCAGAGGCCAGTACAGACCGATGTATCCCTGGAGTGAACTGAGGGCATGCCGGGCGCGGATTGCTCCAAGAACCTGTTGGGCGACCCCTGCCTGCAGATTGGGGTTGTCGCGCAGAGCCTGCGAGCGCCGCTGCCGGTACAGGCGGCGCAACTCCCGCTTGCAGGTGTTCATCGGCATCACCGGTCAGCGTTGAAACCAACCCGTGAGGGCAACGGCCAGGGCGTCAGCCGCATCATCCGGTCTTGGCGGGGTCTCCAGCGACAGTTCGCGCATCACCGCCTCGAGCACCTCATCTTTGTCTGCATGCCCGTGGCCCGTCAGGGCTTGCTTGATCTGCATCGGCGGAAATTCCACGATCGGCAGCCCGAATCGGCTGAGGGTCATGATCACCACGCCGCGGGCCTGAACAACGGCAATCGTGTTGCTGGAGCGATAGAAGAAGAATTTCTCCACAGCGGCCAGCTCCGGCTTCCAGGCTCGGATGAGCTGGCGCAGATCCCTGGCGATTTCCACCATGCGCTCACCCTCCGGACGCCCTGAATCGGTTCGGATGATTCCGCAATCGAGCATGGTTTGCTCCCTCCCTGCGGTCTCGATCACGCCGTAGCCCACCCGTGCGAGCCCGGGGTCGATGCCGAGAATGCGCACGGGGACAGCTCTCCGGTGGGCTCAGGCTGCCAGAGCCAGCTCGAACGCGTTGCGATCGTCGCTTTCGCTGCGCTCGAACACCTTGCAGAACACCTTCACCACCCGATCGCCAGAATCGATCTGCTCGAGGGGGTCCTTGCGCAAACGGTGACGCAGGCAGCAGGACGCCACGCGGGCCACATCGTCTTCGCTGACTTCCGTGCGGCCTTCGAAGGCGGCAAGGGCTCGGGCGGCGCGGTTGGTGACAATGTCGCCGCGCAGGCCATCCACATCCAGCTCGCCGCAAACGGCGGAGATCCGCAGCCGCAGGTCGTCGTCGATCTCGACCTGGTCGAGGCGCTGCTGCGCCTCGACAACGCTTTGCTGCAGGGCTTGCTGTCCTTCCTCGACGGCGGTGGAGAACCCGTCGGGATCCGTGTCGAATGCCGTTCGTTGGTCGACCACCTGAACACGCAGCTCAGGATCGCGAACGGTGCGCACCTCCACGCTCATGCCGAAGCGGTCGAGCAGCTGGGGGCGCAGTTCACCTTCTTCGGGGTTGCCGGATCCGATCAGAACAAAGCGGGCCGGGTGACGTACCGAAACCCCTTCCCGTTCCACGGTGTTCCAGCCCGAGGCCGCTGAATCGAGCAGCACGTCCACCAGATGATCATCGAGGAGATTCACCTCATCGACGTACAGCAGGCCTCGGTTCGCTTTGGCCAGCAGACCGGGTTCAAAAGCGCGAACCCCTTCACTGAGCGCTTTCTCAATGTCGATCGTGCCGCAGAGCCTGTCTTCGGTGGCGCCCAAAGGCAGATCCACCATGGGCACCTGACGCTCCTCGGTGCTGAGGGCTTCACCATGTTCCAGGCGCTGGCGCACATCACTGCTTTGCAGATCGGGATCGCTGGGGGAGCTGTTGTAAGGGTCGCCGGCGACCACCTCGATGCCCGGCAAAAGATCGGCCAGGGCTCGGATCGTGGTGGATTTTCCCGTGCCACGGTCGCCCATGATCATCACGCCGCCGATGCGGGGATCGATCACATTGAGGAGCAGAGCAAGCTTCATCTCCTCCTGGCCGATCACGGCGGTGAACGGGAAGACTCTGCGCTTGCGCGGTGAACTCACGGACGACTGTTTAAAGCTGTTGAGGATTGTTTCACAGGCAGGAGGGTCAAGACCTGTGGTGGGGTTGCATCCGCTGGGTACACCAGCCGGATTCGCACCTGGCGTCGTTCGCCAGGCGCCAGGGTGACCCGACCGAGTTCCGGGCCCTGCTGACCGCGGCGCAACACCAGGTGGAATCGCCGCCTGCCTTGCGCCTGCCCCTGCGCATCGTCCAGGCCGCGCACTTCAATCGGTCCGCGGAACATCACTGGGCTGCTGTTGCCGCCACCAAAACGCAGCTGCTTGCTGTTGCTTCCGTTCTTATCGGGTGATTCCAGGGCTAAAGCCACCGTGCGGGGTGTGGCGCCTCGATTCTTCAGGGGAAGGGTGAGGTCGTATTCCACTCCGTAGTTGCCATGGGCGGCCCAAGCGGTGCCGTCATCAAACACCTTGAGTTCGGCGGTTTGCACCTGGCCCGTTTGCAGGTCGCCCTTCTCCAGGCTGCTGATCGGCCAGGACACTGGCTTGCCGCTCAAGGCCAGATCCGTGGATCCTGGATCGGTGAGCGTGGCCGTCCAGGTGGAGCCGATCTGAACGCCGCTCACCCGTGAGTAGATGATGTTTCCCTTGCTGCCGCGAGGGGTGGGGCTGTGCTCCTTCGGGCTCTGTTGGCCTGAGGCCAGCAGGTTCTGCAAACGGCTGAGCGTTGGTGCCCGCTCCCCTTCGCCATAGGCGGCCACCGTGGCCAGATGCACGGGGCCGGAACTCTGCAGGCGCATTTGCAGGTTGCGGCCGTTCAGAAGCGGGTCAAGCCCTGCCACCGGGATCGGCAGCACCACGAGGGCACTGGCCGACCCAGGGGCGATGCGCCAAGACTCCGGCAATTCCGGCGCGCTCTCACCGCGCAGGATGTCGCCCGCAACGCGGCTTCCAGGCCCGGCAGCGATGGGGGTTCCGCTTTCGCTCATCAGCGCAGGCAGGGGCAGGAAGGGAGCTGCCGTTTGGCCCTTGCGGGTGGCCTGCGACAGGGAGGTGCTGCCCCCCAGCAGCTCCAGGGTGACCGCTGCATCACCGATCGGTTGCGCCAGCACTGCAAGCCAGAGGGTGGACGTCTCTTCGTCGTCTTTGCCTGCAAACACGTGATGGCTGAAGAGGTCGAAGCGACCGTTCAACGCCAGATCGAGGCCAGGTGGTTGGCGGAATGTGGACACGAGGATGCCCTCACCGGTGATCAGTTCCGGGTTGTTGTCGTTCACCACCAGCACCTCATCCAGCTGGCCAGGCAGGGCCCGCACCTGCTGGCTGCGGATCACCGCCTGGGGGGCATCGGCCACGGCCGGTGCGCCGAGCCAGGGCAACACCAGCAGGGTGAGGGCCGTCAGAGCGCGCCGGGAGTGAAAACAGGTCATGGGTTGATGCTGGCGGCGGCGGTGTTACGGGTCACCGCGGGTTTGGGTTTGAGAACCGGCGCCATGGCGGCAGCCAGCTTGCGGATCAGTTCGGTGGAACGGGGATCATTGAAGGGGCCTTTCACCAGAAACGCGGCCACGGCCCTGCTGCCATCAGGAAGTTCAATCAGCCCCGCGTCGGCGTAGGCGATGCCGATGTCGCCGGTCTTGTTGAGCACCCGGTATCCCTTGATCATCAGGCTGTCGTCGGGTGCACCCTGTTGACCGCCGAGTCCTCGCAGCAGGCCCTTGGGCAGCAGCGTGTTGGTCACCGAGGTGCCCATCACCTCACGGAAGAGATCGCGGCTGCGGATCGACAGGGCTTCGCCGGTGTCGACCAGGGCGATGGAGCGTGCCAGATCCCTTGCGCTGGTGGTGTTGGTTCCCTTGAGGTCGGGCAACCAGTTGTTCACTGCAGTGGCACTCAAGCCCAGGGCATTGAAGCGGGCGTTGAGGGCCTCTTTGCCCCCAAGCCGTTCAATCAGGAGGTTGGTGGCCGTGTTGTCGCTCACTCGGATCATTTCCGTGGCCACCTCATGGGTTGGGAAGCGGGTGCCGAGGGGCTTGGAGGCCATCCATCCCGCACCGCCGCCCACCACGGCTTTGCTGAGTTGCAGCGGTTCGTTCCAGCTGAGCTTTCCGGCATCCAGTTCCTCAAGGGTCACCAGCAGGATCGGTGTCTTGATGGAGCTGGCTGCTGGCAAGGCCGTGTCAGGAGCCAGCTGGGCATAGCGGCCGTCATCGAGCACCAGCATGAAGGCGCTCACCGTGAGATCCGGCTGGCCTGCCGCCAGTTGTTTCCAGCGATCACTCAGGGCCTTGAGCTCATTGTTGGTCTGAAATCGTCCGAGCGATTGGGTGCGCTTGGCTTGCTTGGGCGCTGGGGTTGGCGATCCGGCTTTCGTTTCAGCGCTGCGCGGGGACCCTGGAAGGCTGATCCACGTCGGCAGGGTGAGCTCCCCCCTCTGCACCGCCGGGCCCGCCAGTTTGAGCAGAGAGCCAGTGATCACGCCGAGTCCGACGCCCATCAGGATGAGTCTGAGCAGCAACCGCAGCGGGCGACCCCAGCCCGAGGACTGGCGACTGGATCGACTGGAGGACAAGGGGCTGCGCTGGAAAACCAGAGATTACGGGCGGTGGCAACGGATCGCCCAGCGCAGTTGACGCACCATGCCGCGGAGCATGGCGAGTTCCTGGGCCTGAATGCTGGCTCGCCGCAGGAGGCCTTTGATCTTCGCCATGCGCGCTTTGGCGGTATGAGGCAGCAGAAACCCCACGTCCAGAAGCAGCGCCTCGGCGTCCCTCAGGCAAGCCTCCAGCTGGGGTGGTGCCGCTGCTTCTGATGCCTGCAGCGCCTGTTGATCGTCCGCTGCAGCACCGATCCTGCTGCGCTGGAGGTCGTGCAGCACGATCGCCACAGCATGGGAGAGATTCAGCGACGGGTAGTGATCGACTGTGTGCAGGCGCACCACGCGATGGCTGAGCAGTAACTCCTCATTGCTCAAGCCGCGATCTTCACGACCGAACACCAGGGCCACCTGAGCGCCGCTCTTCAGGCCTTCTCCAACCCAGGGCATCACCTGATCCGTTGTTTGCAGGGGGATGTCGCCATGGTCGATGCGCCCGCAGCTGGCCACCACGCGCTGGCAATCGCTGAGGGCCTCAAGGAGCGTTGTGAAGGTGCTGGCCTGGTGCAGCACCGTTTGCCCATGCACGGCCATGCGCAGGGCTTGCGCATCGTTGGGGTTGCAGCGCGGGGCGACAAGCCTTAGGTCGTTGATTCCGAAATTGGCGCACAACCTGGCCACGCTGCCCACGTTGAGAGGGCCCGCTGGCTCTACCAAAACAACGGTAAGACCCAAGAGTTCTAGGTAACGGTCTTGAGATAGCTGAGCAGATCGGCCATGCCCTGGGGTTCGATCTCGAAGCGAGGCATCGGTGGCGTTTCTCCGCTCACGATCTGATGAATGATCGAACGATCCGATCGCTTCGCCGAGACCCCCTGAAGGTTTGGCCCCACCAGACCCTGGCCTGCAATGCCGTGACAACCGGCGCAGTTGATGCGGAAGAGTTGACCTCCATGGGATACCTCACCACTCAGGGACAGGGTTGCCTTGCTGTAGGGGTCGAGACGGTTGACCCCGAACAACCACACCAGCATCACCAGAGCGGTGACCCCGGCTACGGCAACGAGTGCCGAAACCAAGCCGCGTTTGCGATCTGCTGGTGCAGCAGTTGATGACGGAACCGTCACAGAGGCCATGAGTGCATGGAACAATTGTGCTGAATCAATCAACCGGGCGCGACCTGATGATCGAACCCCTTCTCTGCGGCATTGTTCTCGGGCTGATCCCGGTCACCCTTCTGGGCCTGTTTGTGGCTGCTTGGAATCAGTACCGCCGCGGCAGTGCTCTCGGGGGCTGAGAAACAGCAGCGCGCTGGTTCCGTAGCGTCGGCGATCCACTTCAGTCCAGTCGGGTGGTGGATCCAAGCGGTCGTGACTGGCATGTTCGCAAATCACAAGGGCATCGTTGCTGAGCCAGTTCCTCGTGCGTAGACCTTCGAGGGTGGCTTGATACTGGCCTGCTGCATAGGGAGGATCGACATACACGAGCGAGAAGGGCTCGACGTTCTCAGGGCGACCAGCCTCGAGCCAGGGCATCAGATCTTTGCGGATCACGCGAATCTCGATTGGCTCCTTCCTCGATGCTGCGACCAGTTCCAGGTTCTGGCGGCAAATCGCTGCGATGCGTGCGTTGTTTTCAACGGCCCAAACTCTGGAGGCCCCCCGTTGAATCGCTTCGCAGCCCATCACGCCGCTGCCGCTGAAGAGATCAAGCCAGTGCGCGTCCTCCAACACACCAGCGAGCATGTTCATCAAGGCTTCCCTCACCCTCGCTGTGGTGGGGCGTGTTCCCTGACCCTGGGGACTGCGCAGGCGTCGACCACCGATCATCCGCAGCTGGGCGCTGCTCACGCTGACAACGGCGCCCCCGCCTGAAGCCACAGGAGCCAGCGTTTCAGCAGTTCAGCGCCGGCGCGCCCTGATTTTTCAGGGTGGAACTGACAGGCGCCGACCCTCCCATGCCAAACCATGGCCGTGGCAACGCCGTTTCCGAATCCCACATCAGCGGCCCGATCCTGCTCCAGAGCGGGGTGGGCTGCGAAGGAATGCACGAAATACACCCAGGGATTCTCGGCTCCTGCAGGCAGGAGCGGGCAGGGATGGCGGTGATCTAATTTCCCCCAGCCCATGTGGGGGATGCGTTCACCCTGGCCGCTCGGCAGCCGGCAGACGCTGCCCTTGAAGAGCCCCAAACCCGGCGACTCACCCTCTTCGCTGCGTTCGAACAGAAGCTGCAGACCAAGGCAGATACCTAGGAGCGGGCGGTCAGCCTGGCCCCATTCTTGGAGGTGAGGAATCAACCCTGTGCTGCGCAGTTGCTCCATGGCCGGGTCGAAGGATCCGACGCCTGGAAGAATGAGCGCATCACAGTTGGCAAGGTCGCCTGAGCAGCGAACTGGCGTCAGTGACTGTCCGAGCCGCTCAAAGCACTTGGTAACGGAATGGAGGTTCCCCATCCCGTAATCGATGAGGCCAACGGTGGTTGAAGCCAGTGGTGAACTCAGAGATATTTGGCAATCGTGCCAGAGAGGGTCGCCTTGGGAACAGCTCCCACAACCGTGTCTACTTTCTGGCCACCCTTGAACACCATCAGGGTGGGGATGCTGCGGATCCCGAACTGACTGGCCACGTTGGGATTCTCATCGGTGTTCAGCTTGAACACCTTGATCTTGCCCTCGAATTCCTTGGAGATCTCATCAACGATGGGAGCCACCATCCGGCAAGGGCCACACCAGGGAGCCCAGAAATCAACGAGCACGGGAACGTCGCTTTGGAGGACGTCCTGTTCGAATGAAGCGTCGGTAACAGCGGCAGCGCTGGACATTCAGTGGCAGTCGAGATAGGCGAAATTTAGCAACCGTTTTCTTGGTTGCCGCTCATTGTCATCTCTCAGCGTTTGAACTGTGATGGATGACTGAAGAAGACAGAAAGCCCGAACGCGTCGGGCCGGGGGGTGTGAGGAGTGTGTGGGCATACGCCCGCACACCTTGAGAGTACCGCGTGTCTTGCTTTTGCGTCATGTGTCTCGTGGTGAGACTTGTGACTATTTGCCCATGCCCAGTTGCTGGGCTTTCTGGTACACCTTGCCCTCAGTGAGCAGGGACGGGGCTACAACCACCTCCACCGATTGCATTTCTTTGATGGTGCGGGCACCAAGTGTCCCCATGGAGGTTTTCAGAGCGCCGAGCAGGTTGTGGGTTCCGTCATCGAGCTTGGCTGGCCCCCGCAGGATTCGCTCCAGGCTTCCCGTGCTCCCCACATTGATGCGGGTGCCCCGCGGCAGTACTGGGCTGGGTGTGGCCATGCCCCAGTGGAATCCGCGCCCTGGGGCTTCCTCCGCCCGGGCGATGGGCGAGCCGATCATCACGGCATCGGCGCCACAGGCAATGCATTTGCAGATGTCGCCTCCGGTGACGATTCCGCCATCGGCAACGATCGGCACGTAGCGGCCGCTCTCCTGTTCGTAGTCGGCACGAGCAGCGGCGCAATCGGCAACCGCGGTGGCCTGGGGAATGCCAACACCGAGAACGCCCCGCGATGTGCAGGCTGCACCTGGGCCAATGCCCACCATCACGCCTGCAGCACCAGCGCGCATCAGCTGGAGGGCCACGTCATAGGTGACGCAGTTTCCAATCACAACCGGCACGCCCATGTCCCGGCAGAGGGCTTCAAGGTTCAGGCTTTCGCGTCCTTCCGGACCGATGTGCTCCGTGGACACGACCGTGGCCTGAACAAAAAACAGATCGGCACCGGCCTCGGCAATGGCTTTGCCGAAGCGCATGGCGGCAACCGGGGTGCCGCTGACGGCGGCGATTCCTCCCTGGGCCTTGATGTCTTGGATGCGCTTGCGGATGAGACGCTCCTGCACGGGCTCGCTGTAGAGCTCCTGCATGAGCGGCACGAAAGCGTCTTTGCCGACGGACGCGATGCGATCGAGGGCATCGTTGGGGTCGTCGTAACGGGTTTGAACACCTTCGAGGTTGAGCACGCCAAGGGCGCCGAGTTTGGAGAGCTTCACTGCCATCTCAACGTCCACCACGCCGTCCATGGCGCTGGCGATGATCGGGATTTCCCGCTCGATTCCACCAAGCGTCCACCGGGTGTCGGTGACCTCGGGATCCACGGTCCGACCGCCCGGAACCAGGGCAATCTCATCGATGCCATAGGCCCGGCGTACAACCTTGGAGCGTCCGAGCTGAATGTCCACCGCAGTCGTCACAGAGTGTGATCAAGCTACCAATCGGTGGCGCGGAGGATCGCCGCCGTCAGCTGGATGACTTGCCGCGAACGCTGCTCCAGAGATCGCCGAGCCCGCTGCCGATTTTGCGGCGCTCCTCGCTTCGGACCAGACGGGTGGCGGCAAACCAGGTGGCGTAAATCACGCCCACCAGTTCGAAAAGCCTTGGCGCGAGCGGAATCGTGGCAATGGCATCGAGGACCCCGCCGTAAATTCTGAGCACGAGAATGAAGGCGATCAGCGCTGCCGTGATCAGAAGCGGTCTGCGCAGCCGCTGCCACTGATCGGCGAGATCGTGCTCACCCCACCACTGGCGAACCTTGGTGCTGAGCAGGTCCCATTCACCGCCTTCTTCAGAGGTGTCGCCGCTGGGTGGTGTTGCCGGAACGCTGACGCGTTCGGCGATCGAGGGCGAGGTCAGCTCGGGAGCCGGAGCTGGAACTGGAGCCGGAGCTTCAGCGGGATCGACAACGTCAGCCGGAGCTGGATCGGGAGCCGGAGTGGCGTTCTGAACCTCCTCTTGGCCCAGCACGGTGATGTCGGCTTGGGAAGGCTTTGCTTCAGAGGGTGTCTCAGACGCCATCGACTGCGGGATCTATGGGATCGGGAAATGGTAAGGGCGTCTTGGCCGCTGATTTCCCAGCGCAAGCAAACGAAAACCAGCGTGGTTGTGGCTCGCCGAGGGCGCGATAAAGTGGTCTACGGCGCTTAGGTCTTGTATGGCGGATCCAATGGGGCCCGGCAGTGGTGGTCCCGGAGATTCCGACGATCGGATCATCCAGACGGATCTGCGCAATGAAATGTCGCGCTCGTACCTCGAGTACGCGATGAGCGTGATCGTGGGCCGGGCGTTGCCCGATGCTCGCGATGGCCTCAAACCCGTGCATCGGCGCATTCTTTACGCGATGTACGAGCTCGGTCTGACCAGCGACCGGCCTTACCGGAAGTGCGCCCGTGTGGTGGGTGAGGTGCTCGGTAAGTACCACCCCCACGGCGACACGGCGGTTTACGACGCCCTGGTGCGCATGGCCCAGGACTTTTCCATGTCGATGCCGCTGATCGACGGCCATGGCAATTTCGGATCGGTGGACAACGATCCGCCGGCGGCCATGCGTTACACCGAATCGCGGCTGAAGGCACTTACCACCGACAGCCTGCTGGAAGACATCGAAGCGGAGACGGTCGATTACGTCGACAACTTCGATGGCTCTCAGCAGGAACCCACGGTGTTGCCGTCAAGGATTCCTCAGCTGCTGCTGAATGGTTCAGCGGGCATCGCCGTGGGGATGGCCACCAACATCCCTCCGCACAACCTCGGTGAGTTGATCGCCGGCTTGCTGGCACTGATCGAGAACCCCGAACTCAGTGATCAGGAGTTGATGGCTCTGATCCCTGGACCGGACTTCCCTACGGGAGGGCAGATTCTTGGCCGCACAGGCATCAAGGAGACCTACCTGAGCGGGCGCGGTTCGGTGACCATGCGCGGCGTGGCTGCGATCGAGACCCTTGAGGTTCCTGGTCGCCCGGACCGTGATGCCGTGATCATCACAGCGCTGCCTTATCAGACCAACAAGGCGGCGATGATTGAGCGCATCGCCGAGATGGTGAACGACAAGAAGCTCGAGGGGATTTCAGACATCCGCGATGAGAGCGACCGCGATGGCATGCGCATCGTGGTGGAGCTGCGAAGGGATGCCTATCCCCAGGTGGTGCTGAACAACCTCTACAAACTCACCCCACTGCAGAGCAATTTCAGCGCCCACATGCTGGCGCTGGTGAACGGAGAGCCGATCCTGCTCACCTTGCGCAAGATGCTCGAGGTGTTCCTCGACTTCCGGGTCGAGACCATCGAACGGCGCACCCGCTATTTCCTGCGCAAGGCCGAAGAGCGGGACCACATCCTGCTGGGCTTGCTGCTGGCCCTCGATCAGCTCGACCCGATCATTGCCTTGATCCGGGCTGCTCCCGATACGGCGACTGCACGCCAACAACTGCAGGAGCGTCATGGTTTGTCTGACGTGCAGGCGGACGCGATCCTGCAGATGCAACTGCGCCGGCTAACGGCTCTGGAGGCCGACAAGATCCGGCTGGAGCATGAGGATCTGGTCGTCAAGATTGCCGACTACAAGGACATCCTTGGCCGGCGCGAGCGGGTGTTCGGAATCATCCAGGACGAACTGGGCCAGTTGCGCGATCGCCATGCCATTCCCAGGCGCACTGAAATTCTTGATCTCGGGGGTGGTCTGGATGACATCGACCTGATCGCCAATGAGCGCTCCGTGGTGCTGCTCACCGAAACCGGTTACCTCAAGCGCATGCCGGTGAGCGAATTTGAAGCCACCAGCCGCGGCACCCGCGGCAAGGCGGGCACCCGCAGCCAGGGGGAGGAGGCCGTGAAGCTGTTCATCGGCTGCAACGACCACGACACCTTGTTGTTGTTCAGCGACCGGGGCGTGTCCTATGCCCTGCCGGCCTATCGGGTGCCCCAGTGCAGCCGCACCGCCAAGGGCACCCCGGTGGTGCAGCTGCTGCCGATTCCCCGCGAGGAGATGATCACCTCGCTGCTGGCGGTGTCGGAGTTCAACGACGACACCGATCTGTTGATGCTCACCCAAGGGGGCTTCATCAAGCGCACGCGCCTGTCCGCCTTCAGCAACATCCGCTCCAACGGTTTGATCGCCATCGGCCTGGAGGAAGGCGATGCGCTCACCTGGGTGCGCCTGGCGGTGCCAGGCGACAGCGTGCTGATCGGCTCACGGGCCGGTATGACCATTCACTTCCGCCTCAGCGACGATGAGCTCCGGCCCCTCGGGCGCACGGCCCGCGGCGTGCGCTCGATGAATCTGCGCGACGGTGATGCTCTGGTGAGCATGGATGTGTTGCCGGTGGAGCTGGCTGATCGGGTGGCCCAGAGCAGCGAGGACGACTCCGGTGAGGATGAAACCGGGGACGTCAGCGATGGTCCCTGGGTGCTGGTGGCTTCGGCCTCCGGTTTGGGCAAGCGCGTGCCCGTCACCCAGTTCCGTCTTCAGAAGCGGGCGGGCATGGGCCTACGGGCGATGAAGTTCCGTACTGAAGCCGATGCCTTGGTGGGTCTGCGCGTGCTTGGCGCTGGCGAAGAGGTGTTGCTGGTGAGTGAGAAGGGCGTGATTGTGCGCACCAGTGCCGATTCCATTCCCCAGCAGTCACGGGCGGCCACAGGGGTGCGTCTGCAGCGGCTTGACAAGGGCGATCGTCTCTCAGAGGTGGTGTTGGTGCCGCCGGAAGCCGAATCCGACGAGGAGGAGGCTGACGCTGAGGCCAGTGATGCCCCTGTTGTCGGTGCAGACTCCAATGCTGCTGAGCCCAGCTCTGATCAGGACAGCTGACCTTGGTTGAGCCGGTGGATGTGCTGGTGCTGGGAGGCGGTCCTGCTGCCCTCTGCATCGCCTCGGAACTGAACCAACGCGGCGTGGCGGTTGCCGGCATCGCTCCCGACCCGGTCAACGATCCCTGGCCGAACACCTACGGCATCTGGGCCGATGAACTCAAAGCGGTAGGTCTCGAGCACTTGCTGGAGCACCGCTGGAGTGACACCGTTAGTTATTTCGGCGACGGCGGCTCAACGGTTCAGGATCAGAGCCATGCCCACGGGATCGACTACGGCTTGTTCGATCGGGCCGCGTTGCAGCGGTATTGGCTGGAGCGGGCCGACGGCGTGGTTTGGCATCAAGACACGGCCGAACGGGTGGAGCTGAACGGTGCAACCACCAGCGTCAGCTGCGTGTCGGGAACCACATTGCAAGCGCGGTTGGTGATTGATGCCTCCGGTTCGCGCACGCCCCACATTCGCCGCCCGGATCAAGGGCCGGTGGCGGGCCAGGCGGCCTACGGCGTGGTGGGTCGGTTCTCCAAACCGCCGATTGAATCAGGCCGGTTTGTGCTGATGGACTACCGCTGCGATCACCTCAGTGAGCAGCAGCGCAGCGAACCACCCACGTTTTTGTATGCGATGGATCTGGGCGATGGCGTGTTCTTCGTGGAAGAAACCTCGCTCGCCTTGGCACCGGGTGTGCCCTACGACGTGCTCAAGCAACGGCTGCAGCAGCGCTTGGAACTGCGCGGCGTGGAGATTACCGAGGTGATCCATGAGGAGTTCTGCCTCTTCCCGATGAACCTGCCGCTGCCGGATCTCCGTCAGCCGGTGTTGGCGTTTGGGGGTGCCGCGAGCATGGTGCATCCGGCCTCTGGCTACATGGTGGGAGCACTGCTGCGGCGCGGGCCGGACCTGGCTCAGGCGTTAGCGGAAGCCCTTGCCAATCCAAGCCTGGGCTCAGCGGCCTTGGCGCAACGGGGCTGGCAAGAGCTTTGGCCGATGGAGTTGGTGCTGCGCCATCAGCTCTATCAGTTCGGCCTGGGCCGCTTGATGGGTTTCAACGAAACCTTGTTGCGCACCCACTTCGCCACCTTCTTTTCGCTGCCGCGGGAGGAGTGGTTTGGCTTCCTCACCAACACGCTTCCTTTGCCGCGCTTGATGGCGGTGATGCTGCGCTTGTTTGCGTTGTCCCCCTGGGAGTTGCGGCGGGGGTTGGTGCTGGGCGTTTCTTCCGCTCAGTCTCCGATCTTCCGCCAGTCGGCCGGCTGAATCAGAGGAAACAGAGCATCTTCGGCTTCCACGTCCTCCAGCCAATGCTCGGGCAGGTCTTCGCGCCGGTCGATGGCCGCCATCAACCGCCAGAAGCGCGCGAGGTGACGCTCGATCCTTTCCTTGGCGAGTTCGGTGGTGGTGCCGGCCCGCAGGATGAAACTCCAGTCGGATGACTGGGCCAGCAGCAGCTCTCGGCCCGCCTGATGGAGCAGACGCAAATCGGCTTCAGTACCCACGCCGCGGCTGCAGCGTTCCACCATCGCCCGCCCGGCCCGGCTCCACTCCGGGATGATCCAGGCATTGGTTTCATTGAGCCAGTAATCGTGGAATCCTCCCCGTCCCCAGCTGGACGGGCAGGGAGCGCACAGCTGCAGGTTCGGGCTGCTGGCCAGCACCCCGCGCAGGCTTGTGAAGCGCACGCCTGCAGCAGGCCCCTGACGGAAGAGCTCCCGCAGAAAGTGCGGACCCTCAAACCACCAGTGGCCAAACAGTTCGGCATCGAACGGTGCCACCAGGAGAGGCTCGATCGCCATGCCCGCCTGCAAGCGCTCGAGCTGTTCGCGCCGGCCCTGCAGAAAGTGTCTGGCATGGTCCTGCGTGCGCTGGCGGGCTCTCTCCGGTTCATAGGGGCACTTGCCATCAAGCCCCCCGCTTGGATCACTCACCCGATGCAGTTTGAGGCCGAGCGGACGCCCCGTGGGCAAGCCATGGGCTTCGATTTGTTTTGCGGGCAGATCCCAGCCCAGGTCTCGGTGGAATTCCCGGTACAGGGGATCACCGGGATAGCCGTCCCTTGCGGACCACACCGGCAGGGTGGCATCGCTGTCGCGCCCGAAAAAGGCCACACCCTGTTGGCTCACGATCGGGGCGTAGACGCCGTAACGCGGACGGGGCTCTGCATGGAGCAGGCCATGGCCATCCAGCACCGCATACCGCAGGCCGGCATCCCGCATCCAGCGGTCGAGGCCCTCGTAATACGCGCATTCCGGCAGCCAGATCCCCAGCGGTCGCTCGCCGATCAGGCGATGGTGCTCGCGCACGGCTGTGCGCAGTTGGGCGCGCACGGTTTCCGGATGCTCGCGCAGCAGGGGCAGGTAGCCGTGGGTGGCGCCGCAGGTGAGGAGATCCAGCACTCCCTGCCGCTGCAAAGCCGCGAAGCGGCTGATCAGATCGCCGTCGCAGTCTTTCCAGGCTTGCAGGTGCTTTTGAAACGAGAGTCCGAGGTCGCTGGCGGCCTCCTCGCGATCGTCAGGTGCCTGCTTGAGCAGCGTCAGCCGGGCCTCAACCCAGGCGGGAAACCGCGATTGCAGGGTGCGGTCGGCCAGGAGCGAGAGCAAGGTGGGCGACAGGCCCATGGTGAGCCGGGCCTCCTGGAGAGGATCGGCAGCCGCTGCCTCCAGGGTGTCCAGAAGCGGTAGGTAGCACTCGATCAGGGCCTGAAAGAACCAGTCCTCTTCCAGCGACTGCGGTGCAGCTCCGCGCACGTAGGGCAGGTGGGCGTGGAGAACGAGCGCTAGAGCACCGTTGGCCACCATCCCCCTGCGAAGTGGGTCGAATGTACCCGGCATCTGGTCCATTTCCCTGGGTTGGCCCTAGTCCTCTCCCCTAAACTGGACTAACTCATAGTCATTCCGACTAAATCGCGTCGAGGCTGTTGCCATGGCCCATGATCCAGGCCGCGTTCTGATCTTCGACACCACCCTCAGGGATGGTGAGCAGTCGCCGGGCGCCAGCCTCAACCTTGAAGAAAAGCTGGCCATTGCCCAGCAGCTGGCGCGCCTTGGCGTCGACGTGATCGAAGCGGGCTTTCCTTTTGCCAGCCCTGGCGACTTCAATGCCGTTCAGCGCATCGCCCAGCAGGTGGGTGGAGAGCAGGGGCCGATCATCTGCGGCCTGGCCCGCGCCTCCCGCGGGGATATCAAGGCCTGCGCTGATGCGGTGGCCCCTGCACCGCGCCGCCGCATTCACACCTTCATCGCCACGAGCGACATTCACCTCGAGCACAAACTGCGCAAAAGCCGCCAGGAGGTGTTGGCGATCGTGCCCGAGATGGTGGCCTACGCCCGCTCTCTGGTCGACGACGTGGAGTTCTCCTGCGAGGACGCCGGTCGCAGTGATCCCGAGTTCCTTTACGCCGTGATCGAAGCGGCCATCAACGCTGGTGCCAGCACGATCAACATCCCCGACACGGTGGGGTACACCACACCGGCCGAGTTCGGCGCCTTGATCGCTGGGATCGACCAGCACGTGCCCAACATCAGTGAGGCGGTGCTGTCGGTGCATGGCCACAACGACCTAGGCCTGGCCGTGGCCAACTTCCTGGAGGCTGTGAAGAACGGGGCCCGCCAGTTGGAGTGCACCATCAATGGCATCGGCGAACGCGCCGGTAACGCAGCGCTCGAAGAGCTGGTGATGGCGTTGCACGTCCGCCGCCGCTACTTCAATCCCTTTTTCGGCCGAGCGGAAGACTCCCCCACCCCCTTAACAGGTGTGCGCACCGAGGAGATCACCAAAACGTCGCGTCTGGTTTCCAACCTCACCGGCATGGTGGTTCAGCCCAACAAGGCGATTGTGGGTGCGAATGCCTTTGCCCATGAATCAGGCATTCACCAGGACGGCGTTCTCAAAAACCGCCTCACCTACGAGATCGTCGATGCCCGCACGGTTGGTCTCACCGATAACCGCATCTCCCTTGGCAAGCTGAGCGGCCGCAGCGCGGTGCGTGCCCGTCTCGAGGAACTCGGCTACGACCTCAGCCGCGAAGACCTCGACGATGCCTTCGCCCGCTTCAAGGAGTTGGCCGATCGCAAGCGCGACATCACCGATCGCGACCTTGAGGCGATCGTGAGCGAGCAGGTGCAACAACCCGATGCCCGTTATCAGCTCAAGTTGGTGCAGGTGAGCTGCGGCAGCAGTCTGCAGCCCACAGCCACCGTGACCCTGCTCGATGAGGAGGGCCAAGAACAGAGCGAGGCTGCGATCGGCACAGGCCCTGTGGATGCGGTGTGCCGTGCCCTCAATGCCCTGGCCGGGGAGCCCAACGAACTGGTGGAGTTTTCGGTGAAGTCCGTCACCGAGGGCATCGATGCCATGGGCGAGGTCACGATCCGGCTGCGGCGTGACGGTCAGCTCTTTTCCGGCCATGCTGCCGACACCGATGTGGTGGTCGCCGCCGCTCAGGCCTTTGTGAATGCCCTCAATCGCCTGGTGGCCGGGTCTTTGAACCCAACCCTTCATCCCCAGCGGGATGCCACGCCTTTGGACGCCAGCCCGACCCTCTGACTCGATGGCCCGTCACCAGCCCCCCGCCCTGGCGAAGGACCGCACCACCCCGCGCTCAGTGCTTCAGCTGCTTTTGCTGATCCTGTTGGCTTTGGTGGTTTTGGTGCCGCTGCTTTGGCTTGTGAGCACATCGCTCAAAGGCCCTGCTGAAGACATCTTCACAAGCCCCCCGGCGTTGCTTCCCGCGCAACCCAGCCTCGCCGCCTACGTGCGGTTGTTCCAGGCAAACCCTCTGGGCCTTTACCTGCTGAACAGCACCATCGTGAGCCTGGTGGCTGTTGTGGCCAATCTTCTGTTCTGCTCCCTGGCGGCCTACCCCCTGGCGCGCATGCAATTTGCCGGCCGGGGACTGGTGCTGGGCCTGGTGGTCGCCACCATCCTGATCCCCTTCCAGGTGGTGATGATTCCTCTGTACTTGCTGATGGTGCAGCTGGGCCTGAGAAACACCCTTCTGGCCCTTGTGATTCCCCAGGCTGCAACGGCCTTTGGTCTTTACCTTCTGCGTCAAAGTTTTCTCGGGGTGCCGGTGGAACTGGAGGAAGCCGCTCGCATCGATGGCTGCAGCAAGCTTGGGGAATGGTGGAACGTGATGATTCCCGCGGCCCGAGCCGATCTGATCACCCTGGCGATGTTTGTGTTCATCGGCACGTGGAGCGATTTCCTCTGGCCCCTGGTGATCCTTGACGATCCCCAGCTGTTCACCCTGCCCCTCGGGCTGCAGCAGCTCGCCAGCAGCTTCTCGAACGACTGGCGCGTTGTCGCAGCTGGTTCGGTGGTGTCGATCCTGCCGGTGTTGATTCTGTTTGTGCTTCTTCAGCGCTTCATCCTTCCAAGCGCCAGTGGCGATGCGGTTAAGGGTTAAGGGTTGATGGATCGGTTGTGACTGGGGTGGGGATGGCCGGCGCATCCCCCGTGCCCCCATCTGGCGTGGAGGGCAGGGCGGCGTTCTTCCTGAGCGTGTCCAGCAGGCGTGCTTCGCGTTTGGCGGAGTCGTTCTGAAGGATTTGCAGGCTTTTGATTTCGATTTGCAGCTTCTGTTGACGGGTCTTCAACACGCCGAGTTGTTGCTCAAGGAGCTGCCGGCTGTTCACTTCTTCGCGTTGTTCGAGATCTTTCAAGCGATTCGTGAGGTTCTGCAATCGGTTGTTCTGGTATTGGATGGCTTGCCAGAACACCATGAATAACACCAGCAAACAGCTGAATCCGGCAACTGGAATCAAGAGCAGGAGTCGCTCACGCATCGGTATTAAGCCGCCTTCAGTTGCAGCCTTGAACGGAAATTCGATAACTGAACCCCGTGGAGTTCGGGTCACTGCCCGCACCAATCTTGAAGTTCACCTGCTTCATCTGCTTGCCCTGGGGCACCGTGAAGGGGCCAAACATGCGCCCTTGGCCGATCGGCGGCGTCAGTGATTCCTTCACCACGCGCAGATTGCTTCCGTCGGTGAATTTCAGAAAGGCCTCCACCGGATAGGTTCCTGTGGCTGTGGAATCGGCGGTGAAGAAGAGCTTGTAACTCCGATAGGGCCTGTTCACGGCGAAATCGGTATTCCAGTTGGTTCGCCCGAGAAGTTTTCCTTTGCCAACGCGCTTTTTAACGATCTTGCTGCTGCCGTCCCCGCCCACGGGAGGCAGAAATGTGCAGGCCGCCTTCGCGACCAAACTTGAATCGAGAACCAACAGAGTGCCGGCTGCTCCGAGAAGCACTGAGGTCAGACGTTGGATCGCCATGCATCGCATTCGCGAGGATGAAGCAGTCTTAGCAGCGTGCGGTGATGGAATGGTGGCCATCCCCTTCAGCTGCGAATGACGCTTCAGGATCTTGATGCCTTCCTGCGCTTGCGTGAAACCGACGCGGCGCTCGCGGCCAGCCTGGCCGAGCCTCTCTCGATTGAGGCTCTGATCGAGCTCGCCCGGGGGCATGGATTTCAGATCACCGAGGAGGATGTGTTCTCAGCGCAAGCCCGCGAAGACGCTGACGCTCCTTCGGCTGAGCTCCAACGCAGGATGGCTGACGACTCCAGGCGATTGCGCCATTTCATTCAGGGTTGAGGCTGTGCCCCTGTGCACCCTCTGAGGTAGCCCCGAATACGGATCTTTCGCAGCAGACACTCAATGCTGGTCTCAAGCTCAGTGTTTGAGATGTCGTTCTGGAAAGAGTGGTCGGGTCAATACCGCGCCGAGGCGATGTTGGAGTGCTTTGACGAGGAGCTGGTGCCCTATCGCGATCAACGCGCTGCATCCTCGGATCAGGTGGACAGCCGTCAGTTTTTGACCTGGGAAGACCTGGTCGGCCAGCGTTGATTGTTGCTGCGTCAGCGATTACGCACGCGGTGCTGCCTGCTTAGTGGTTGCCGATTAGCAAAGAGCTGATCGCTTGAAATTCCATGGCTTCCTTCACCATCACCCTTGAAGGCGGAAAAAGCTTTTCCTGCGCAGACGATCAATACATTCTCGATGCTGCCGAAGAGCAGGGTGTCGATCTTCCCTATTCCTGTCGCGCCGGTGCCTGCAGCACCTGTGCAGGCAAGGTGTTGAGCGGAAGCGTTGATCAAGCGGATCAAAGCTTCCTCGACGACGAGCAAATGGGCAACGGTTATGCCCTGCTCTGTGTCAGCTACCCCCTGGCTGATTGCACCATCAAGGCTGAGGTTGAAGACGAGCTCTGATTCAGCGGGTCGCTCAGCGCATCTTCACCACATCAGGGGTCTGTCCGTGCACCTCGCCGATCCAGAGGGCATGGGTGACGGCCCCCTCATGGCTGTGGAAGTTCCAGGCGGATTCGGGGCTTTCGATCGCCTCGATCTGCTGGCTCAGGTCATTCACCCGCAGGTAACGACCACTGCCTCTGTGGCGCAGGACGTAGCGCTCTGGAAGAGAAGTTCTCATCTTTGATCCACTGAGACTTAGTTCCGGCTTAGCCAGGGGTGCCTGGGCCTTCACTGGCTTTCAGTTTTTTATAGGTTTTCATCCTCGAGAGATTTTTCAACGTCCTGGTAGCGCGCTTCCCGCGTCCAGATCAGGGGCGTCGGGAGTGTGAGGCGTTGCTGGTGGCCCCCCTCGCGAAACCAGGGGGCGTCGCAGGGATGGAGTGACAGATCGGCGAGCCCCCAGGCGTCACGCAGGTAGCGCTCGACAGCGCTGTGATCGGCGGGTTCAGGGTTCTGCCAGTGCACCAGGGCGAGTTCCTCGGTTCTGGCTTCGAGGCGAGCAATGCGTCCGTGGGGTGGCGCCTCTGGGTCGGAGCTGATGGTTTCGTTGAGGGTTTCCTGGGCCACAAACAGGCGCAAAGGGCTTTCGCTTTTGCGGCCATCCAAGGCGTATTTCTTGAGGTAAAGGTCTCTGGCCTTCTGAAAAAGGGGTGCTGGGGCGCAGCTCAGCAGGGCCTCGTAGGCATTGGAGAGGTTTTGGCTCGTCATGGCGATGGGGGCAAGAGGGGTGGTTTCCGGGATGGCGCGCCCTCACGAAGCATGGAACACTGGTGACAGTTGCGGAAGTGGAATAGTGTCCAAGGCCAAGCACGCCATCTATCGATTGGTGTCTCTCGATGGCAGTCCCCATCCAGTGCTTGATGCGCCCTATGAATCGATTGCGGCTGCTGAAGCGGCCGCGAGTCGCTGGTGTGAAGGGCAGGGCAGCGCCCGTTCGGACTGTGAGCGGGGGATCGGGCTTGAGGTTCAGACGAGCTGCGGTGAGTGGCGCACGCTTGGTTATCCCAGCGCCTGCCTGCTCGGGCATGGTGCTCGCGCCAAAAAAACAGGAGCTCCCTGAGGAGCTCCGCAGCGCTGGGGTTCTCGCCGGCCGTGCCGCCCCCGCTCGGGCCAGTTTGGCCGCTTGCTGAAGCTTGCATCTAACTGAGCTCCTGACTAACCATGACAGGACGTGACTGGAGCGATGGATGCGCGTGAGCGTTGATCTCTGCCTTGTGCCGCTCGGTGTGGGGGTCTCCCTTGCGCCTTATGTGGCGACTTGCCAGGAGGTGCTTGAGGCCTCTGGGCTTGACTACGAGCTTGGACCCAATGGCACAGCCATCGAAGGCGACTGGGATGCCGTGTTTGCTTGCGTCAAGGCCTGTCATGCGCGCTTGCATCAGGACGGTGTGCCGAGGATTCACGCCACGTTGCGTGTGAACACGCGCATCGATCGTGAGCAGTCCTTCCGCGACAAGGTGGAAAGCGTGCAGCGGCTGAATCGGTAGAAGAACCGAACCTTCAGCTCTTTTGCGTCTCTGCTGTCTCTAATGAGAATAAGTATGGGACTGCTCAATGGGGTTTCGGCTTGGTCGTTCCGTTGCCGTCGTGCTGGCGATGGCCTCTTTTGCGTCCCTGGCCTCCGGCCCAGTGCGCGCGGAGAGCTGGGATAGCATCGGTCGTTATGCCTCGCTGATCCGGCGTGCCGGCACCGAAACCATGGTGGCCAAAGATTGCCCACCGTCCCTGCTGGGCGCGTTTCACTCCCAGCGCAACGCTCTTCTTCTTTGTTCCAACAACCTCGAGAACGACCCCAAGCAGATCTGGGTGGTGCTTGCCCATGAATCCGCGCATGTGATGCAGCACTGCCACGGCGGTGCCCTACTCGCTGACCATCAGGTCGACCAGGCCTTGGAAGCGATCGAGGCCCGTTCCAGAACAACGTTCCAGGAGC
The DNA here is from genome assembly GCA_000063505.1 of Synechococcus sp. WH 7803. Lineage (GTDB taxonomy): Bacteria > Cyanobacteriota > Cyanobacteriia > PCC-6307 > Cyanobiaceae > Synechococcus_C. The sequence goes on along the minus strand of CT971583.1, from coordinate 1,453,418 downwards.
TGCGTCTCTATCACCAGTCGCAGCAGCGTGAAGAGATTGAAGCGCGCTTGGTGCAGGGTCTCCCTCCCCAGGAGGTTGAGGCACTGTTCCGCAGCTTCTGCGCCGATCGCCTGCTTCGGGGCTCCGTGCCAGTCCCCCCAGGCGTCTCCCATGAACCGCCTGAAACTCCCTGAGGCTGAGGTCACCATGGATGATCCATCCGTCACGCCCATCACCACTCCGAAACTGGATGACGAGGGTTACCTGACCTATCTCGGCGACGACGGTCAGCGCTATCGACTGTTGGATCAGCTTGAGATCGATCAAGAAGCGTCCCAGCGCGTGCGTGATGCGCTGCAAGCCTCAGGCCCACTGTTCAATCAAATCGAAGCGCTCTGCCAAGCCTGGATCGAACGGATGGCTGTGGACGCGATGGATCGCGATGAAGCCGCTGCCATGCTGCTCAGCGCTCTGGACACAGCGTTGCGCATTGATGAGGACTAGAGCGACGGCAGCGGCCCCCTACGGTGAGCACGTTTGCACGCTGACTCCATGGGTCCCAGGCTGCGCGGGTACTGGTTGATGACCTGGATTGGCCTGCTGGCCAATCTCCTTGCCCTGCCGTTGATCGCTTGGGGGGCTTTTGGGTTGGATGAATCCGCAGGCCTGAAAATCACCAACATCACCCTGGCTTTTTCTCTGGCCTGGCCTGCGGCGATCGTGGGCATCGTGGCAGCGTCCGGACTGCTGGCGCAGCGACGTTGGGGTGTGATTCTCACGATCGTGGCCCTGTCGATGGCCCTTGGAGGTGCGTTGCCTTACGGGATCGTGCGCCTGGTGCTCGGTCCTGAGGCGCGCCCCCTGGGTTTCGCTTCGGTGTTGCTCGGGCTCGTGAACGTGCTGGCACTCATTTACTGGTGCCGTCCAGCCCATCGGCGCGGTGGTCGCTTGTAGGCCAGGGGGCCAGGTCGCCCGTCAACTGGCTGGGCTGCCCCTCGTTTTCGATCATCCCCGTTTGCTGGTGGTGGACAAACCAGCAGGCCTGCTGTGCCAGCCCGGTCTGGGTGTTCACCAGCGCGATTCCCTGATCAGCCGCCTCCAGCATGCGTGCCCTGATCTGCGCCTCGTGCATCGTCTCGATCGCGACACCTCAGGACTCGTGCTTCTGGCGAAGGATGCCGACACGCAACGGGTGTTGGGCGCTCTGTTTGCAGCGCGAAGGGTCGGGAAGCTGTATCTCGCTGATGTTCAGGGATCGATGGGAGCGGTCAGCGGACGGATCGATCTCCCCCTGGCGCGTTTGAATCGTCAACCGCCCACCTATGGCGTGCATCCCGACGGCAAGGCGTGCCTCACGCTCTGGCGTCGTTTGCAGCGGATGGAAACCAGAACGCGTCTCTGGCTCTGCCCGAGGACAGGCCGATCCCATCAGCTGCGTGCCCATCTGGCGGCCCTTCACCATCCGATCATCGGCGACCCGATCTACAACCCAGGCTGCGCAGCGGGGGGGCTGCGGCTCAGGGCGATCGCCTTGCGTTTCCCTGACCCTGATCAACCAGGCAGTCAGGTGCGTGTACGCGCTCCATGGCCCGCCTGGGCTCACCCCTAAGCCGTGAATCGCCGTTTGGCCGGAATCGGGTAGGGAATGCGGCGATGGCGCATGCGGCGCCACACCTTCACGAATGCCCGCATCACAAGCTCGAGCTCCGCGCGACTGAGGCTGCTTTGACGCAACTGTCCATCGCTCAGCCGCGCTTCCACAATGCGCTTCACGGTGGCCTGGGCTTCCGCATCGCTCGTGTCGGGCGGCAACGAGCGCAGGGCGGCCTCGCAACCGTCCGCCACCATCATGATTCCCGTCTCCTTGGAGCGGGGCGTCGGGCCGTGATAGCGAAAGCGCTGCTCTGAAATCTCGGGATCCTTCAGCCGTGCCTGGTGCAGGAAATACCCCATCCGCAAGGTTCCCTGATGCTCGGGAATGAAGTCGGCGATCGGTCGGGGCAGCCGGTGGCGCCTGGCCAATTTCAGACCTTCATCCACATGGGCCTGCAGCACCCCCGCGCTGGCGATCGGGTCATTGAGTGCTGTGTGCGGGTTGTGGTCGGTGGTTTGGTTCTCGATGAACCAATCCGGCGCATGCAATTTGCCAACGTCGTGATAAAGCGACCCGGTGCGGATCAGATCCACATCGGCACCGATGGCGCGCGCGCCCTCTTCGGCCAGGCTGCAGATCATCAGCGTGTGCTCGAACGTGCCTGGAGCCTCTGAGGAGAGCCGGCGCAGCAGGGGGCGTTCCTGGTCGGCCAGTTCCATCAACCTTGCCCGGGTCAGCAGACCGAAGGAACTTTCGAGCAGGGGAATGACCAGGATCGTCAGCATCATCAGCAGGCCCAGCAACAAGGCTTCCGATGTCAGATCTCCCGAGTTGGGAAGCAGTCGGCTCCAGTCCTGATCCACAAGGGATCCTGACGATCTGTTGAGGAGAAGCAGCTCCAGAACCAACGCTCCGAGCGGCAGCAGCACCGCCAGTTGCAGAAGCTGGGCACGACTTCTGAGCCGGCCCGCCTGAAGAGCGGCCACGGTGGCTGTTGCCGCAGCAATCAGCAGCCGCCCCTCCCCAAGGCCCGTCACCGGTGTGGGCCAGAGCAGGCTGGCAACGGCCATCCATGCCAGGGCGCTGCTGGTTCCAAGGCCCTGGGCCAGGAGCAAGGTGGGCGGCACGATCACCGCCAACGGGCTGACGGCCGCGCCAAACCAAACCTTGCAGGCTTGAGAGATCAGCAGCAATCCCAGGGCCAGCAGTCCATGGGGTGCTTCGAGGCAGGGGCGCTCGCGGCGCATCACGAGCAGAAGAATCCCGCAGGCGGCGAGGGATTCTGTAAATCGGATCAGCCAGATTCCCAATTTGGGTCTGCGGTTCACCAGGCCGAAGAAATCGAGAACGTCGTAGGCCTGGGAGCTGATTGGTTCGCCCTTTTGCGTGATCAAGTCACCTTGGTTGACTTCGATCACGGGGATGCCCTGCTGGGTGATCAGTTTCTCGATCAACCTTTGGCTGCGTTGCGGATCGGTTTTGAGATTGCTGGCACCCTGCAGGGTGGTGGTGAGCAGCTTGGAGCCAAGCGTTCGTGCTGGCGCGTCGGCGGCTCCCAGCTCCTCCAGCTGTAGGGATGTGGCCTGACGCAGCTGTTCCTCGGCCAGGTTGTTGACCAATCCCTGGCTGAGCATGCGTTCGAGCGCCCTGCGCACAGCCATATCCCAGCTCAGGCGTTCGTCCGGTAAGCGCTCTTCAAGCCAGTCCTCTTCTGCGGCGCTCAGGTTCACCGGGCCGATCCGATCGGCATCATCGCTGCTGGCGACCCGTTCCAGTTCCCCCAGATAGCGTTCGAGACGCATGCGCAGTTGCTGATCCTGCTTGTTGTCGATCACCTGAACCAGCGTGCTCGGCACCAAGCTCGATCGCCGTTGCTTCAGCGCTTCGCTGTCGACCACCCGGGCATCCTTCGGTGCCACTGCGTCAAACGGCGCTGTCAGGCCCGGCCGCACATCGGGCTCCACCAGCCATGGCCAACTGGAAATCAGCGCCACCAAAAGGCACAGCACCAGGAGAACGCTGCGTTGCAGGCGGGTCCAGCGCAGCACCGGCCGCCGCGGAGACTCACTCCTGAGCCAGGATCTCCAGAACCTTGCTAGGGAATGCGAACGCAAGATTGGTGGATGCTTCCAGAGGAAACGCTAGCTCTGCTGGAGCGGCATGCTGGATTCACATGCATCAGTCGGCGATGGCCCTCAGATTGGATGGAAAAGCGCTGGCCAAGGAGCTGGAACAGCGCCTCGCCCAGCAGGTGCGCAGCGGCTGTGCCAAGGCCGGCCGCCCGCCAGGCCTTGCTGTTCTGCGGGTGGGTGATGATCCCGCCAGCGCGGTGTACGTGGCCAACAAGGAGAAAGCCTGCGCCCGGGTGGGTGTGGAGAGCTTCGGGGCCCATCTACCGGCGTCCTCGCAACCGGAGACCCTGCTGAAGACCATCCAAGCGCTCAATGCCGATGAGCGGGTGGATGGAATCTTGTTGCAGCTGCCCTTGCCGGCGGGTCTTGATGAAACCCCTCTGTTGGCTGCGATCGATCCCGATAAGGACGCGGATGGTCTGCACACACTCAACCTTGGCCGCCTCTTGAAGGGTGAACCAGGCCCGCGCAGCTGCACCCCTGCCGGCGTGATGGCCATGTTGCGCAGTCAGGGCATTGATCCCTCCGGCAAACGCGCTGTAGTGGTGGGACGCAGCATTCTTGTGGGCCAGCCGATGGCCCTGATGCTTCAGGCGGCCAACGCAACGGTCATGGTGGCGCACTCCCGCACCCGCGATCTCGCCGCCCTCACCCGTCAGGCCGACATTCTTGTGGTCGCAGCGGGACGGCCGGAGATGATCGGTGCTGAGCATGTGGCCCCCGGTGCCGTGGTTGTGGATGTGGGCATTCACCGCCGGCCTGAGGGTGGATTGTGCGGTGATGTGAACGCTGCCGAACTGGAGCCACTGGCTGCAGCGCTCTCTCCCGTTCCGGGCGGCGTTGGTCCGATGACCGTCACCATGCTCCTGGTGAACACAGTGCTGGCCTGGAGCCGACGCCATCAGCTCGATCATGATCTTGCTGACCTCGTGCCGTGATCGTGCTCGTGGGACCTGCGGCCTGACAGAATCCGGCGAGCATCCTGTTCTTCATGACCGCCACGGCGAGCAGCCCTGAAGGTGTCACGCCGTCGGGTGAGGATCAGGCTGAATTCGATTTCAGTTCCTATCTGGCCAAGACCCGGGAGCTGGTCGAGCAGTCGCTGGATGCGGCTCTCGGCCCTGAGCGGCCCGAGTCTCTTCGCGAGTCGATGCGCTACTCACTCCTGGCTGGAGGCAAGCGGCTCAGGCCGATCCTCTGCCTGGCAGCTTGTGAGCTGGTTGGCGGTGATGCCTCCCTGGCGATGCCAACGGCCGTGGCTCTGGAGATGATCCACACCATGTCGCTGATCCACGACGATCTGCCGGCCATGGACAACGACGATCTGCGGCGTGGTCGCCCCACCAATCACAAGGTGTACGGCGATGCCATGGCCATTCTCGCCGGCGATGCCCTGCTCAGCCGAGCCTTTGAAATGGTGGCCGTGCGCAGTGAGGGGGTGCCACCCGAACGCTTGCTGAAGGTGGTGGCCGAGCTGTCTCTTGTGTCTGGAGCCCCGGGACTGGTGGGTGGCCAGGTGGTGGATCTGGAAAGTGAGGGTCGTGAGGTTGATCTGGAAACACTGGAATACATCCATCTCCACAAGACCGCAGCTCTGCTTCGGGCCTGTGTCGTCACCGGTGCTTTGATCGGCGGCGCCGACGCCAGTCAGGTCGATGCCATGCGCACGTACGCCAATGGCATCGGCCTTGCTTTCCAGATCGTGGATGACATCCTGGACGTCACCGCCAGCAGCGACGTGCTCGGTAAAACAGCCGGCAAGGACCTGATCGCTGATAAAACCACCTATCCGAAACTTCTGGGTCTCGAACCGTCTCGGGCTCGTGCCCTTGAGTTGGTGGCCCAGGCCAAAGCGGTGCTCGAACCGTGGAAAGACAAGGCGCAGCCGCTGCTGGCGCTCGCGGACTACGTCGCGAGCCGGGACCGTTGACCATGCTGTTTGCCTCGTTGAGCGCACCGCTCCAGCTTCTCGATAACGCCTCTCTGGCCTGGGGGCTCGCGGCCTGCGGGATCGCGCAGCTCTCGAAGCTGTTCATTGAATTGGTCACCCAGCGCCGATGGCGCCCGCAGGTGTTGATCGAAACCGGAGGAATGCCATCAAGCCATTCGGCACTGGTCACCGGTACAGCCGCTGCCGTGGGTTGGCTCGATGGATTTGACTCCCCCGCTTTCGCTTTGGCCTCCACAGTGGCTTTTGTGGTGATGTACGACGCCAGTGGCGTGCGCCGTGCGGCGGGGTTCACTGCCGAGAGAGTGAACGCTCTGCCCAGCAATCTCTGGGATCCATCCCCTGACAAACCCCTCAAAGAACGCTTGGGTCACTCCAGGCTCGAGGTGCTGGTTGGAAGCCTGCTCGGCCCAGCAATCGCTCTTCCAGGGTTGGTGTTTGTTGGTTCTCCCCTGCATCTGGCCCAGGTTCTGTCTCAGGCGTTCGGGTGAGCTCGCCCGCCCATTCCGAGCTGGCTCTCACCAGTGATCAGCAACAGGCCGCCGATGCCTTTGCCGACTGGCTTCATCAAGCCGATGCCACCGTCCCGTTCGTGCTCAGTGGCTTCGCTGGCAGCGGCAAGACGTTTCTCTCCATGCGTCTTCTCCAGCAGGTGGAGGCCAGTGGCCTCTGCTGGACTGTCGTCGCTCCGACCCACAAGGCCGTGGGTGTGCTCAGGCAGGCCCTGGCGCTTGAAGGGCTGCGCCCAACCTGGTATCCATCCACCATCCACCGTCTGCTGCGTCTCAAGCTCAAGCGACAGGGGGATCGTGAACTGTGTGAATCCACCGAGCAGACGGCTGCAGCCCTTGAGCATCTCGGTTTGGTGCTGATCGATGAAGCCTCCATGGTGGACAGCGCCCTGCTGGCGATCGCCCTGCAGTGCGCACACACCTTCAGCACCCGACTGGTGTTTGTTGGGGATCCGGCCCAGCTGCCGCCGGTGGGAGAGAGCGACAGCCCTGTTTTTGCAATGACGCGGGCCGTGAATGCCTGCCTCAAGCAGGTGGTGCGCCATCAAGGCCCTGTGCTGCAATTGGCCAGTTGTCTGCGTGATGGCCGACTGCCCTGTGAGGTGCCACCGCTTCTGGCTCCGGTGCGCACGGATCTGGGCCAGGTGGGGGTGATGAACCGCTCCGATTGGCTCAGTCGCGCTCAGGAGGCTCTGCGGCAGGCGGCAGCCTGCGATAACCCCGATGCAGCCAGGATTCTTTGCTACACCAACCGCAGGCTTGAGCTGCTGGTCCCCCACGCGCGCCGGGCGATTCATGGCGAGATGGCCGATCAGATGGCGGTGTTGCCGGGTGAGGTGCTGATCACCCGCACCGCAGTGATGGCCCCGGCCTCACGGGATGGTGGCGAGACCGGAGAGGAGCCCGATCTGGTGCTCGGTTCCAATCGTGAACTTGTGGTGGAGGACGTGTCCCCTGAACGTTGCGACCTGGCGGAGTTCGGTGTGGCCGGCGAGGCCCAGCTCGCATTGGCTGGTTTGGGTGCACCTGTGATTGAAACCCTGAATGCACGGGTGCGGAGCGGGGAGCTCGAACTCAACCTGCGCCTGCAACCGCCTGCCGGCACTTCCGCCAGGCAGCAACTCGATGCCGTGCTCCAGCAGTTGCGCACGCAGGCCCGTGACGCCGGCAAGCAGGGGGGACGTCCGCTCTGGCGCCGCTATTTCCTGGTGCGCGATGCTTTCGCGTCGCTGGGACCTGCGGCTGTGCTCACCGTGCACCGCAGCCAAGGCAGCAGTTTTGGCGAGGTGTTTGTCGCCGACGATGTGTTCTGGCCCCAGGACCTTGATCTGCGCCGGCAGCTTGTGTATGTGGCAGTCAGCCGCGCCCGTGAGGGGGTTTGGATCGCAGGCCGTGCCGGTTCTGAAGGGGCCAGGCAACGTTGGGCTCAGGCCCTCAAAGCAGGCTGAGACCGCTGATGCCCTGCCATCCCAGATAGCCCCCCAGGCCCAGGCTGACCCCTCCCACCACCAGTCCGCCTCGGGCAAACAGCACTTGCTTGCCTTTCTCGAGGATTGGAATCACCCGGTCGCGTCCGATGATCACGGCGATCAGTGGGGCCAAGAGAAAAAGGCTGGCTCCGATTGTGAAGGCTGCCAATCCCACGATCTCCTGCCAGGTGGGCAGCTGGGCTGCGAGAACAACACCCGCCGACTTGGCGAAGAGCACGAGGTCGTCGGGGCTGATCACCTCTCCCGCTGCGCCAAGGAGCAGCAGCAGTGGCAACGGCATGGCCACAAAGCGATCAATGCTGGTGGTCCAGGCCGGTGGCTCGGCTCCATCGGCGAAGGAACGCAGCAGCTCCCTGCCGCCGATGGCCACCAAGGCTCCACCCGCCAGCAGATCAAGGCCCGTGCGGTGATGAGAGCCGTGGCTCATGTCGAGAACAAGGGTGTGCCCCACCGTCACCAGCAGGGTTGCGGTGAGCAGGGTGGTGACCACCCAGCCCGCAACAAACCAGCCACCGCGGCGCAGGGGCTGGGGGCCCAACAACAGGAGCAGCAGAACAGCAATGTGAATTGGTGAGAGGCCGATGCCCGTGCCGTAGGCCAGCAGTTCGGCCCAGAGAGTGGTGTCGCTCATCAGAACCGGCCGTTGGCCGGAGCGTTCCAACGAACGATCGCACGGTTTTCGCGCTCGAATCCCAGCACGCAGATGCTCCCTGTACTGAGCTTCAACAGGCTGCCGCCCACAGCACCCAGACCAAGCCAGGTGCCCGCGAGCGATCGCAGCAAGTGTCCATGGGCGAAGAGGGCCACATCCCCTGGTTCGGGAACCTCCAGGGCGCGTTGGATGGCGATTTCGCAGCGCTTTTGCACGGCTTCGGCATCTTCGCCGTTGGGGCAACCATGGCTCCAGACCGTCCAACCCGGCACCGTCTTGCGGATCTCCGGCGTGGTCACTCCTTCGTAATCGCCGTAATTCCATTCCAGCAATTCCGGCATCACCTGGGCCTGCTCCCCGAGGCCGCCCAGCTCGCAGGTCCGACGCGCTCGTTGCAGAGGGGAGCTGAACACGGCGGCAAAGGTCTGGCTTGTCAGCACCGGGGCCAGCAGTCGTGCTTCCTCCTCACCCTCAGGAAGCAGGGGAAGATCGGTGCTGCCGGTATGCCGTCCGTTCTTGGCCCATTCCGTAGCGCCATGGCGCAACAGCCAGAGCTGACGATGTTCGGCCATAGGTCACTGGTGACGATGTAATCGGATTGTGACCATTAGCGCGATCCCTGGCGGTGTTGCCGGTGCCATCGCAGCGCTTGGTTAGCTGCGGATTTCGAACCAGTCCGCTCCTGTGATGGGCAGCTGTGAGGGCCTCACCTGGCTCACGCGCGCATCGGCGGGACCGCGTTCGCACCAGAGGCGCAATTCACTCAGCGCCATGGGTGTTCCCTCCGCTTGCACCTCCACGCGGCCATCGGGGAGGTTGCGAACCCAACCGCTCAGGCCGAGATCCATGGCGCGACGGCAACACCCCTGCCTGAACCCAACACCTTGAACCTTTCCTTCCACAAAAAACCGCCAGCGTTCGGTCGTGATGGTGGGCTTGTGTTTGCCTCGGCTCAAGAAACGGCCGCGTTCCGCGTTGCCGCGGTTTCGAGAGCGGCGCGCCATCGGCATGAGATCGTCGAGGAGCCGGCCCAGTGGAGGTGTACCCAGCTGGCGTGCAGGCTCGGAAGGCTCCATCCCTCGTGTCTCCGCGAGATTTTCCACCCCTCAACCTGCCACAGGGGTTTCACTCCTTCAACGAAATCACCGGATTCTTTGCTCAATTGCCAGCGGTGGAATTCATGCCCTCTCAAGCACTCCCCTGCGCGCAGCAGTAATCCATCATCTGCCGCGCGCAGCGAGCGATAGCCCACCTGCAAGGCTCCGCGCTCGGCGCGGAAGGGCAGCACGCCTGCCATGGGATGGTGCGTTCCCTCAGCGTCACTCAGTGACTCACCCAGCATCAGCATGCCGCCGCACTCGGCGTAAAGGGGTTTCTGGGTGATCCACTGCTGAAGGGCCGAAAGGCTGCGGCGGCAGTGGCTGAGCGCTTCTGCATGCAGTTCGGGAAAGCCACCCGGCAGGATCAGTCCCGAAGCCTGCGCTGGTGGCGGTTCATCGGCGAGCGGGCTCCAGGGAATGACGGGCATGGCCATGGCTTCCAGGCATTCCTGCATTTCCGGGTAACGAAAATGAAAGGCCTCGTCCTGAGCGACGGCCACAGGCATGGCCATGGGTTTGGGCTGCTGCTCCAAGACTGGAGCCAGCACGGTTTGGATCGGATCCGGACCGGCGGCAGGTGCCTTCAGCAACGGTTCGAACCTCTGCAGATCCAGATGGGAGGAGGCCAGCGCGGCCCAGCGAGCGATCCGTTCCTGCATCGCTCCGAGCTCATGGGCTGGCGCCAGGCCAAGGTGTCGGCTGGGAAGATTCAGGCTCGCGTCCCGCGGCAGACTTCCCAGACAGGGAACGTTGATCTCTTCGAGCACGGTGTCTAGCAGCTCGCGATGGCGCTGGCTGGACACGCGATTGAGCACCACCCCCGCCAGGTTCACGCGCGGCTCCAGGGTTTGGAACCCGCGCACCACGGCCGCCAGGGATCGGGCCTGTCTGCCGGCATCCACCACCAGCACCACCGGCAGATTCAGATGTCTGGCAACAGCAGCCGTGCTGCCTTCGGAGCTGGCTCCGATGCCGTCGTACAGGCCCATCACGCCTTCGACGATGGCCATGTCGCACCGACCGCCAAATCCGCGGAAGCTGAGATCCACCCACTCCTGGCCGCAGAGGGAGAGGTCGAGATTCCGGCAGACGTTGCCAGCACTGAGGCTGAGGAGCTGGGGATCGAGATAGTCAGGCCCCACCTTGAAGGGCTGAATGCTTTTCCCCTGATGCCGCGCCCAGGCAATCAGGCAGAGGGTGAGCAGAGTTTTGCCACTGCCGCTGGCCGGAGCAGCGATCACACAGGCCATGAACTGAGCGGGACAGTGGAACCGTGGGCCCCGCTCAGCGGGACATCACTTGATCAGCTTGGCAGCCAGGGGGGCCGCGGCGGCCAGCAGCGGATTGGTGGAGTCGTGACCACCCTCCAGCAGCTTGGCCACATCGGCCTCCACGGGCATTGGCTGCACGGCAACCACTTCCTCGATCAGTTCCATGCTGGCCATCCCACCGGCTTCCAGGCGCATGCAGCCCCCGGACTCCGCACAGAGGATCACGCAGATCGCAGGTTTGTCCTCGGGCTTGCAGATCAGGCGCAATCCCACGATCTGGCCGGGGTGAATGCTCGGTTGCCCCATGGGCACTGGTGAAACACGCATTTGCACAGCCGTTCCGTCCGCGCGCGCGAATTCAGCACTGATGCTGTGGTCGTCGTGATGCTGGGTGCGTTGCAGATGCCAGCCCAAGCGATCGGCGATCCAGCTGGCCAGCAGGAGTCCTTGAACCGGATGGTCTCCTTCCACGTCGATGTCCAGCTGCACCACATGGCTGAGGGCGTTTCTGCGGTTCGGTGGATCAAACACCATGGCCAGGGTTTGATGCCAGCTTCCGAGTCTCAGCCAATTGAGGTCGTTGACGGCCTGGCCGCTTTCGATCCTCGTCGCGAGGAGATTCAGGCAGAACCCAGGGTCACCCAGGGCTGAATCGATGATCAGCCGTCGGGGAGATCCTGCGAGCTGCATCAGAAGTTCGGGCGCCTCATCGAGGGCACCGTTCCACCACACCCAGGAGGGCAGATCCTCAGGCAGGAGCGGCTGCAGGATGGAAAGACCGTCGTTCAGTGCAGGTTGCCCTCCGCGCAGAACCACCACATCACCGCAAGCAACGGTTCCACCCCCCTCCTCAGGCAGTGGGCAGTAGGCCGCAACCAGGGTTTCCAAGGCCTGCTGATCATCCAGGCTTGGAGCCAGGGTGATCAGCCGACGGGGCCTGAGGGCGCTGAGGGCTGCATCGATGTGCTGGCCCCTGAGGTCATCTGCTTGCTGGGATCCGCCCATGCTGCTCAGGCACGCTGCCACCGGCGCAGTGAGCGGTGAAGTGCTCAAAGGCAGATCTCCATCCACCACGACCTGGCGACCGGCCTGAACCAGCTCGGCGCGCTGCACCCCGGTGATTGGTCCCTCAAGGCGACCGGTCCGCACCAGCTGCTGTTCCACCCAGGAGGGCTGCCAGATCAGCAGACAGAACGTGTGGGAGCCAACGCCCCCCTGCTGGTCGCGTGACCAGAGCTGTTCCAGGTAGCTGGGGACTTCCGCAGGGGGGAGTTCCAGGGGGGTCTGAAGCGTGAGCTGGGGTGACATGGTTCAGCTGGTGGGGAAGGGATGGGTGTCTGTGGGTGTCTGTCGAGAACAATCAGGGGCGGCGCCAGAGCAGGCCATCGCGGGCCATCAGAGCGTCAGAGGCTGCGGGCCCCCAGGTTCGTGACTCATAGGGATGGATCGGCAGCTGCCATGGGCTGTCTTCAATGAGCTCCAGCAAGGGGGTGTAGAGGCGCCAGGCGGCCTCCACCTCATCACTGCGGGTGAACAGGGTGGGATCGCCGAGCATCGCGTCCGCCAGCAGACGCACATAGCCCTCGTCGGAGGGTTCCCCGAAGGATTCGTCGTAAGAGAACTCCATCTCCACCGGACGGCTGCGCATGCCGGATCCAGGGGATTTCACCTCGAAACGGAATTCAGCGCCTTCGTCGGGTTGGATGCGCAGGATCAGCTGGTTTGCTGTGGGGCCGCCGCCTGCGGCGTCGAACAAGTGCACCGGCGCTTCCCTGAAGGTGAGGACCACTTCGCTGAGACGTTTCGGCAGGCGCTTGCCGGTGCGCACATAGAACGGCACCCCTTGCCATCGCCAATTGTCGATGAACAGCTTCATGGCCACGTAGGTCTCCGTGGTGCTGTTGGGATCGACCCCAGGCTCCTGCCGGTATCCGGCCAGGGGGTTCTCCTGGGTTCCACCTGGGCCGTACTGACCGCGGATGCAGCAATTCCAGGGTTCGTTTTCATCAGCCAGACGGGCCGCCTGCAGCACCTTGGCTTTTTCGCTGCGAATCGCTTCGGGGTCGAAACGCCCCGGCGTCTCCATGGCCGTGATCGCCAGCATCTGCGTGAGGTGATTTTGCACCATGTCGCGCAGTGCACCAGAGGTTTCGTAGTACCCGGCACGCTCCTCAACGCCAACGGTTTCTGCCGCTGTGATCTGAACGCTGGAGATGTAATTCCGGTTCCAGATCGGTTCGAAAATGGTGTTGGCGAAGCGCAGAACCATGATGTTCTGCACCGTTTCCTTGCCGAGGTAGTGGTCGATGCGGAAGATCTGATTCTCCTGGCCACAGCTTTGAACGATGCGGTTGAGCGCCTGGGCGCTTCCGTAGTCCCGTCCAAAGGGCTTTTCAATCACCACGCGACTGCGTTGGGGATCCTTCAGCAGGCCTGCATCGGCGAGTGCCCGGCAACCACTGCCATAGAACTTCGGCGAAACCGACAAATAAAACGTGCGGTTGCTGCGTGTTGCCCGGAGGCGGTCGATGCTGTCGAGCCGGTGTCCCAGCTTTACTAGATCCTCAGGCTGCTGCAGATCCACAGGCTCGTAGAACATCCCAGCAGCGAACTGGTCCCAGGCCACGCGGTTCTCGTTCACCGTCTTGGTCATGGCCTCGGCCATTTTCTGGCGAAACTCTTCGTCGCTCCAGGGGCGACGGGCGCAGCCAAGAAGAGCGAATTCGCTCGGCAAGCGTCGCTGCAGGAAGAGCTCAAACAACGCTGGGACGAGCTTGCGATGGGTGAGGTCACCGCTCGCTCCGAAGATCACCAGGCACTGGGGTGCGATCACTCGCTCTTGACGCAGTCCGACCCTCAGCGGGTTCGTCATCGTTGCGCTCATGGCACAGCTCGTTCTGACGCTGGTTTAACCAGGAATTTCCGTCCTGACAGTGCTCTAGAACAACCCGCCATGTTTTTTGTTGCTGACCGTCTCAGGTGGCAAGGCAACAAAAAAGCCCGCCATCAGGCGGGCTTCCCTTGGTTGGGGACGGTTTAGCCGACCTCAATAGGTTTCCACATGCCAACGTTCAGCTTTCTTGAGCTGCGGGCGCAACTCCGACCAATCCAGACCCTTGGCAGCAGCAGCAGCGCTCATCGCCTCATCAATACCTGGTTCCATACCGCGCAATCCGCACATGTAGACGTGGGTTTTGGGGTTCTCGATCATGGAGAAGATTTCATCAGCATGTTCGAGGACACGGTCCTGGATGTACATGCGTCCGCCCTTGGTGTTCTGCTGCTCGCGGCTGATGGCCTTCGTGTAGCGGAAATTGTCGGGGTACTGACGCTCGTAATGCTCGAAGTCTTCGTCGTAGAGAAGGTTTGGAGTCTTCGGCGCACCCATAAACAGCCAGGCTTTGCCGCGGAAGGTCCAACCGTTCTTCTCCTGCTCTGTCGGCTCGAACATGCGGCGGAGGTAGGTGCGCATCGGTGCGATCCCTGTGCCTGTAGCCAACATGATCACGTTGGCGTCCTCGTCGTCAGGAAGGAGCATCTCCTTGCCCACAGGACCGGTGATCTTCACTTTGGTGCCTGGCTCGATATCGCAGAGGTAGGTCGAGCAGACCCCTTTGATCTCTTCGCCAGCTTCATTCTTGTATTCCAGTTGGCGAACACAGAGCGACACCGTGTTTCCTTCCATGTTGTCGCCATGGCGCGTGCTGGCGATGGAGTACAAACGCAGCTTGTGAGGCTTCCCCTTGGCATCCTCTCCTTCGGGAATGATGCCGATGGATTGACCTTCGACGTAGGCGAGATGGGGATCACCACCGCTGAGGTCGAAGGTGATGTGCTGCACCCGTCCGATGGCGCCCTCTTTCAGCAGGCTGTAGTTCTCCGTGACGGTGCCGATGAAGGGGGCTTTCGGCTTGTAAAGGTTCACAGGCACAGTTTTGTGCGCCGGTTTGCTCGGGGTGTCGGTCACGGTGGAGGTGGCGGGGGCTTTGGGAACGTTGGAGGCTGAGGAGCCAGGGGAGTGCGCTGGGGCCGAAGCGTTGCCGGCTGTCACCGACAGAATTCTTCCACCACAAGCATTAATGCGCTGAACAGTGGACTGCAGACGGTCGTAAGACACTGTGAAGGTTTGCTCTGACCGGCGCTGATTGGATGACTGCAGACCGACAACAACCAGGGTGAAGACCCGTTCGTTGTAAGTGTTGTTCGCTGCAGAACTGACGCGCATGAGATCCCGCTTCCCTTTGAAGACGGCGCGATCATAGGCGTGACCGTGGGTTTTGATGCACTCGTTTGCGCTGAACGCAACGCTCTGGTCGCTGGGCTGACTTTCATTAAGATTCCGTTGTTATCTTTCTCAGGTTGAGCATCGAAGTCTCCTTGAAGACTCTCCAGCGTGCCTCCCAGGGCCAGCACCAGCCGATCGAGCAGACCATGGAGCGCCTTCCCCAGGGCGTGCGTCGCTTAGCTGTGCAGTTGCGGACTTCGGTGCCGGTCCCTGACCTTTGGTCGGTCTTGACCGATTACGAGGCGCTGAGTGATTTCATTCCGAACCTTTCACGCAGCACGCTTCTGGGCAGGCAGGGCCATGTGGTGAGGCTCTCCCAGATCGGCAGTCAGCAGTTGCTTGGACTGAAGTTTTCCGCGTCAGTGCAGCTGGAACTGAGCGAACACCGTCCGGAAGGTCTCCTCCAGTTCCGCATGCTGAAAGGGGATTTCCGTCGTTTCGAAGGATGCTGGAGACTTCAGGCTGTTCCCGACGCCACCCTTCTTCTGTATGACCTCACAGTTCAGGGCTGTCTGGGAATGCCAGTGGCCTTGATTGAACAGCGTTTGCGCCATGACCTCAGCGAAAACTTGCTCGCTGTTGAGAAAGAAGCCTTGCGACGTGGTTTGGTGTGACGCATCCATGAGTGAATTGATCGCCATCAAGTCACTACGAAGCGTTCATTCAGATGAACGATTGATCTTCATACCCCCAAGGGGATTCGAACCCCTGTCGCCTCCGTGAAAGGGAGGTGTCCTAGGCCTCTAGACGATGGGGGCGAGGCCGTGATCGTGGGTGTGCTCCCGATCACCAAATGAAATTACGGGGCCGACTGACCCTCCGTCAAGGCGGTGGACATCTTCTCTTGGCCCTGTCCTTGCCAGACCGGAACAGTGAAGGTGAAACAGGCTCCCTTGCCCGGTTCAGAGATCACCCAGATGCGTCCGCCATGCACCTCCACGATGCGCCGACAGACCGATAGGCCGACGCCGAATCCCGATGTTCCCCCCGACGTTTGCGGCAGTCGAACCCTGTCGAGAAAGATGCGTTGCTGCTCTTGTTCGGGAATACCTGGGCCGCTGTCGCTGACGCTGACCTGAATCCACTGATTGGTGCGGTGAAGCATGCTCACGGCAATGGTTCCGCCGTCCTGGGTGTATTTCAGGGCGTTCTCCAGGAGGTTGAGAAGCACCTGACGCATGCGCCGTTGATCGGCGTAAGCCAGGGGAAGGTCGGCAGGAATATCAGTGTGAATGGTCACATCTCTGCCGAACCAAAGCTTTTCGAGCTCGAGGATTGCCTCTGCCGCCACACTGGCCAGATCAAGGCGTTGGGGATTGAACAGGGCCTCCCAGCGCGTGCTGCCCACCTCCAGCAGATCCTTCGACAGCAATGCGATCTCTTCCAGGCGCCGCTTCAGAACATCTCGGAAGCGATTGAGATCGATCTGACCTCGTTGTTGACTTTGCAGGGCGAGGGTGGCGGCTGTGAGTGGTGTGCGCAGCTCATGGGCCACCATGCGCAGCAAGCGTTCCTGCGACTGCAGACGGTCGATCAGTGTTTCGTTTTCCTGACGTAAAACCAGTAGTTGATCCTCGAGTTGGAGCTCGCGCTGCGTACGGCTGCCATCCAGTTCTGTGGGTTTAAGGCTGAGCCCCAGCCCACTCACGACTTCGTCTTGTTGCCACCGCGGCAACCATCCCCGCAGCTGCTGAAAGATGCTGCTGCCGGCAAACACCTGCTTCGGAACAGGCTGAAGCTTCACCAACGCTGGTGTCACTACCAAGCGATGGAGTTCCAACAACTCAGGCTGCTGAAGGGGATCGGCGACCTGAAGCGTTACGTCGAAGCCGCAGTCCTCTTTCTCCAGAAACTGGATCAGGGAACGCAGATCACCGCTGGATAGGTGGTGACGACTGGCAACAAGAAGAAGGTTGAGTTGCTGTCGTGGCGTGGGATCCATCCCGACCACCAGGTGAGGCTCCCAAAGTTGAGCCTCACCTTATGGGTTTTTGCAAAAAGCGGCAGACCCGCTAAGACTTTTTTGTACAGACTGTTGTCACCCAGGACACAGCATGCCCCTTCTGCCTGTCGAACGTCGCGGCGCCCAGCCGCCAGACGGGGATCCCCCCGCCTCTCCGCGGGTCCCCCTCGACGGCAATCTGCGTCGTTGGTTTGCTCGCAACCTGGGACTTTGGCGCTCGCGCCGTCAATACGTTTTCAAGAACGAGGAAGTGATGTTCCTCGACATGATGATCCGTGTGGAAATCTTCGCGGAATCCCGCGTCGGTAAGCCGCGTTATCGCATGAGTTGGTGGCCTGAGCACGACACCGACTTTTTTGATAAAAAACCCCGTTATCAGCGGGAAGGGGTCATGGAGGCCACCTTGCTGGGTCACCAGCTGCAACGCAGCCGCGCCTATCTCGAAGAGGTTGAATCCAAAACGCGCATCCGTCAGGTTGACGAACATGAGGTTGTGTTTGAGTCCCATTACCTCGACTGGGATGTGCAGGAATACACACGCCTGATTGATCAGGATCGTTTCCGCTCAAGAGCGATCTACAGCTGGCAGAAGGGAGATCTGGAAATCGTGGAACATCATCACGAAACGCGGGTGGAAGATGCCTCTGCTCCCATTCCTGGATAAATCAACAGGGACGGTTCAGCTTCAGTGCCTCACCGTGTGGTGCGAATCCTGCTGAATGGTGCAGCATGGCTGCGTTAATTGGTCAGGATTCTTGGCTTCACTCCGTCGATTCCGTTCCGTGATGGCCGCACCTCTGGCCACGTTGTCTCTCCTCTTGGCCGGTCCTGCCGTCTTGGCCCAAGGTGCTGCCAAGCCCCAGACCAAGCCCGCGTCCGATAGCGACATCTTCTTGTATCGCGGCATGGGCTCCTCCTATGTCTGTAATGCCAGAACTGCCGGCGTTGAGTTCCCCAAGGCGGTCGGCATCGCTGCAGCGACCTATGTGCAACTTCTCAACGGCCGTCACGGTGGTCTGGTGGCGTCCACCGGCAACAAGAAGCTCACCAATGAGCAGCTGTTTGCAGGTGCTGAGTTCCAGATCATCACTGGCGCGCTCCAGTTCTGCCCCGACAAGGTGCCTGCCGATGTGAAGACCAAGGTGGAGGAAGCGATCAAGAAGCAGCAGGCCGGCGGCCAGTAGGCAACCGAGGCGTCAGAAACGGATGCGGGGGGTGAGGTTTTCACCCTCGTCAGCTCCGTGTTGGGGGCGTCAGGATTTGAGGAGCGTGAGACGTTCATGGTCACCAGCCCCTCCCCCCAGCAAAGTGTTCGTCTTGAGGATTACCGGCCGTTTCCCTTCAGGATTCCCAAGACAGAACTGGATGTCGTGATTCAGGACGATGCTGTTCTGGTGACGGCTGATCTCCACCTCGAACCGGTTCAGGACTCTTCTGAACCGCTCAGACTTCAGGGTGTGGATCTGGCGTTGATCTCCCTTGCTGTGGATGGCCAGCCCCTTGCTGCTGATGCTTACAGCCTGAGCGGCGATGCACTCCAGATTCACGCAACACCCCATCAACCCTTCACCGTGACCACGGTGTGCAAGCTCGATCCGGCAGCGAACGGTTCGCTGGAGGGGCTGTACGCCAGTGGGGGCATGCTCACCACGCAATGCGAGGCCGAGGGATTCCGGCGCATCACCTTTCATCCCGATCGTCCGGATGTGCTCAGTTGCTTCCGCGTGCGCATCGAGGCGGATCGTGAGCGTTATCCGGTGCTTCTCTCCAACGGCAATGCCGTCGCGGCAGGACCCGTACCAGAGTCCCCAACTCGCCATGCTGTGGTCTGGGAAGACCCGTTTCCAAAGCCGTCCTATCTCTTCGCGTTGGTGGCTGGAGACCTCAAGGAAATCAGGGATCATTTCACCACCGCATCCGGGCGTCGGGTGACCCTGCGGCTGCATGTGGAGGCGGGGGATGAGCCCTACACCGCTCATGCCATGGAGTCCCTCAAGCGCTCGATGGCCTGGGATGAACAGATTTACGGGCTCGAGTACGACCTCGACGAGTTCAATACGGTTGCGGTGCGCCACTTCAACATGGGCGCCATGGAAAACAAGAGTCTGAATATTTTCAATTCAAAACTGGTTCTCGCCGATGCCGAAACCGCCACTGACGGCGAACTGGAACGCATTGAGAGCGTGGTCGCCCATGAATATTTCCATAACTGGTCTGGCAATCGGATCACCTGCCGCGACTGGTTCCAACTGTCGCTTAAAGAAGGTCTCACGGTGTTTCGCGACCAGTGCTTCACCGCTGATCTGCACTGCGCTGCGCTCAAGCGCATTGAGGATGCTGCGATGCTGCGCAACACCCAGTTTCGTGAGGATGCCGGGCCGACAGCTCACCCGGTGAAACCCGATGCTTACCAGGCCATTGATAATTTCTACACAACGACGATCTATGAGAAAGGCGCTGAGCTGATCCGCATGCTGCAAACCCTCCTCGGGGATGCGCGCTTCATGCGGGGGATGCGTCTGTATTTCCAGCGGCATGACGGAGAAGCGGCCACAACGGAGGATTTCGTCGCGGCGATTCTTGAGGGCGCCACGGAGGATGGATCTTCGCTCAATTTCGAGCCGGAGCAGTTCAAGCGTTGGTATCACCAGGCTGGTACTCCCCACGTGTCGGTGGATCGGCAGTGGGAGCCAACGGAGGGGCGGTTAACGCTCACGTTTCGCCAGTCCACAGCACCCACCCCTGGCCAGCCCGACAAGCTGCCGGTTGTAATTCCCGTTCTTTGGAGTGTTCTGAACGCAGAAGGCCGCGCTGGCGATGAGCGCTTGCTGGTTCTCGATCAAGCGCAGCAGAGCGTCGTTCTGGAGGGATTGGCCAAAACGCCCCAACCGCCAGTGCTGTCGCTGTTTCGGAACTTCTCAGCTCCGGTGACCTGGACGGCTGATCAAGGCGACGATGACCTCTTTGCCCTGTTCGCAGAGGACACCGATGCGTTTGCCCGCTGGGATGCAGGGCAACAGCTTTGGAAGCGTCTTTTGCTCGCCCGGGCATCGGGTGCTGACGCTTCCTCTCTGGAAATGCGGATGCTGGATGCCGTGAGCCAGTTGTTGTCTCCTGCTGGGGAGCAGGACCCCGCCGTTCTCGCCACCCTGTTGGCCTTTCCCGGATTGGCGGAGTTGGAGGCTCTTCAGGATGAGGCCGATCCACCGGCCCTGTTCGAGGCCTCCTGTGCGCTGCGGGAGCTGTTTGGATCCCAACTCGCCGATGCGCTGCGGCAGCGCCTGGCATCCAGTGCCGAATCGCTGCAAGCGCACTGGCCTGCGGGGCAGGGGGAGCGTCAGCTCACGGCTCTGATCTGGAGTTGGCTGGCAGCGGCGGGCGACGAAGAGGTGCGCGATGCCGCCTTGGCGGCCGTGAGTGGTCCATCGATGACCCTCGCCCGTGCGGCTCTGCGAGCCCTCCAGCCGATTGATTGCGCTCAGAGGCTGCAAGCACTTCAGGTGTTCCATGACCGCTGGCAGGACCGCCCGGTGATTTTCGACACCTGGTTTGCCCTGGAAGCATCCACCCCCCGACCGGATGCCCTCGCGCGTGTCGAGGTTCTTCTGCAGCACCCCCGATTCGATCCGATGGCGCCCAATTCCGTGCGGGCCGTGCTGGGCGGGCTTGTGGGCAATCCCAGCGTGTTTCATGCGCTGGATGGCAGCGGCTATCTGTTCATGGCCCGCCAGATCATCGCGGTGGACGGCAGAAATCCGATCACCGCGTCAAGGATGGCCAAGGTCTTCAGCCGTTGGCATACCTACGGACCACAGCGCAAAGCTGCTGTGCAACAGGCCTTGGCTGTGCTGGCGGAGGCTGATCTCTCAACCAACACCCGTGAAGTGGTCACATTGATGCAGGCCTGAGAGGGCCAACGCCTCGGCGCTCAATCCTGAACGCCGAGGCTTTTGAAGGCATCAAAGCGATACGCAGACCCTTCCTTGCCGCTGTAGGCCCCCCATAAGCCTTCCCAGTAGAAATAGATCACGCCGTAGCCCTGTTCGTTGCTGAGCCGTTTTTTCTCAGCCAGCACAGCCATGGGTGTGGTGCGTTTTCCAAATCCCGCGAGGATGCCAATCTGCACCGGCAATCCCCATTGCCGCGCTTTGCGCAGTGCCGGCTGATTGAGGTCTTTGGCAAACCCTTTCAGGGAATAGGCGTAATTCTGAACGACGAGATCATCGATCAATTCCCCGACAGCCCAGAGCTCCCAGTCCTGAAGCCAATGGTTGTAAGCGAAGCGAAAGGGGCCTGGTGAAAGGCTGATTTTCTGCGGAAGCGATTCGTCATCCAAGCGCTGGCGCAATTCGCGGAGCAGTCCTGTCAGCTGACGCCGTCGCCAGGTCATCCAGTAGCGATTGGTGTGGTCCTTCGGCGGTTGAACGCCGGTGTCCTGTTGATAGAGCGCCGCGGTGTAGGGGTCATAGCCCAGTTCCACAGGCCAGGCGAAATGATCATCGAGCTGCAGTCCGTCCATCTTGCAGCGCTTCATCACCTCCACCACCAGACCGATAAACCGCTCGCGCACTTCAGGGTGGGCGGGGTTGAGCCAAACCATCTCTTTCCCGTGCATCTTCATCACGGGATCGCCGTTCCGGCGTGACAACACCCACTCAGGGTGTTGCGTGACCACCGCGGCACTCGCAGGCTCCATCAGGCCATATTCAAACCATGGGATCACCTTCATGCCGCGCTTGCGGCCTTCCTTGCTGATGGTGCAGATCGGGTCAAGATTCAATCCCGCCTTGCGCAGAGCCGGCTCCACCGGTGCATACCGACTGCGATGGAAGGTGGTGCCTCGGCTCCACACATTCGGATACAACGCTGTGAACCCTGCCTGCTGAAGTTCGTCCATCGCCTTCAACAGCGTGGTTCGGTCGTAGTACAGAGGGCTCGGGCTGTTGGTGAGCCAGACACCCAGGGTGCGTTTGGGCTGAACGGAGGGAAGCCCGGCCAGAGCACTTGAGGGGGGCATGACCATGGCCATCGCAGCAATGGCAGCAGCGCCGCTGCGACGCAACAGTTGCGCTGAAAGCATCACCACGCGAGTTCAGCGGAACATCGAGCTGACTGAACTCTCCTCATGAATGCGCCAGATCGCTTCTCCGAGCATGTTGGCGACCGACAGCACCTGGAGTTGGGGGAACATGCGATCCGAGGGGATCGGAATGCTGTTGGTCACCACAACCTGCTCGAACAGGCCATCCGTGGACAAGCGTTCAGATGCCGGCGGCGAGAACACAGCGTGGGTCGCACAGGCGATCACCCGGCTGGCTCCCTGTTGGCGCAACAGCCTGGCCCCGGCACAAATGGTGCCGCCGGTATCGATCATGTCGTCGATGAGGATTGCGGTGCGCTGGTTGACATCCCCGATCACGGTGAGGCTCTCGGCCATGTTGTGACCCGTGCGGCGTTTATCGATGATGGCCAGCGGAGCATCGTTCATCTGTTTGGCAAAGGCTCTGGCCCGTGCCACACCACCCACATCGGGTGACACAACCACAACTTCGCCGAGCTCCTGGGCGGAGAGGTAATCCACGAGCACTGGGGAGCCGTAAATGTGATCGCAGGGAATGTCGAAGTAACCCTGGATCTGCGCCGAGTGAAGATCCATGGCGAGAACTCTGTCCACCCCAGACTTGACCAGCAGGTTGGCGGTGAGCTTGGCCGTGATCGACTCCCGGCCTGCGGTCTTGCGATCGGCCCGTGCGTATCCGTAGTAAGGCACAACGGCAGTGATCTGCCTCGCTGAAGCTCGACGGCAGGCATCCACCATGATCAGCAGCTCCATCAGGTGATCGTTCACCGGAGCGCAGGTGGGCTGGATCAGAAAGACGTCGCAGCCGCGAATGGACTCCTGGATCTGCACATAGAGCTCACCGTCCGCAAAGCGTTTGCAGACCCTCGGACCGTCAGGCACGCCTAAATACGCCGCAATTTCCCGAGCTAAGCCCGGATTGGACGTGCCGCTGAACAAGCGGAGTCGCCGCGTGTCGTGCTGGATCTTCTCCTGTTCGGCGCGGGCTGCAGTCAGGAATCCGGTCACGATGCCCGCGAACGAGAAACTTGGTATTCCGATGGTAGTGGTGCATGGGACACCCCAACCACACCCTTCCACCCATCCATGGCTTCTAGGGTGCCGCCATGGCGAACAACCTCCTTGTGGTGATCGGAGCCGGACGGCTGGGCGAAGGGGCCATGGCTCCCGCCTGCCGCAGCCTGGCGGACGCGTTTGGCGCCACCTTGATCGAACGGGGCTCGGGGGCCTCACCCCACGCCTGTTTGCAACAAATCACCAGCCCATCCGCTGGTGGGTCATCGCAGCCCACGCTCCTGCGCGTGAGTGGAGATGTGGCCGTGGATGAATGTGGGGAGGGCAGCTGGCTTGAGGCCCTGGCTTGCTGGCGTGTCCCCGTTCTCCTGTTGGCGGAACCTCGGAAAGACGGCCGCTTTGCCGGCGTCGTTCCCGGGGCGGTGGCCCTGTCGCGAGCGCTTCAGGTTGAGCTTCTCGGCTTGGTGCAATTGGGCGGAACTTGGAGTCGCTCGGCTCGCAGGGCCGACGGCCTCCCTTGGTGTGGATGTCTCCAGGGACCTGATGAGGACCTCTCTGGCTTGATCAGTTGCCTGCGGTCGCGTTGGGCGCAGGTGGCCAAAGAGGAAGGGACTGATCGGGCTTGAGTTCCCGCAGTTGCTGCTGGCCGGCTCGTGGAGCCAGCTTGAGCTGATTGATCACGGGGGGCTCGGTGCTGCTCAGCGCTGCTGCCGTGAGGCTGAGCATTTCGGACGGGGTGAGATCGGTTGAAACCTGCGCTGACACCTCGCCGATCACATCCGGGAGCAGGGCGATGGCATTGGGCTGCCTGAGCTGGTCGTGAAGACCGCGCACGAGGGCTTGTTGCCGCACTCTGCGAGCACCATCGTCGTTGGGACTGGAGCGGTGTCTTGCCAGCTGTTCCGCTTGACGACCATTGAGCGTCTGGCGCCCGGCCTGCAGATTCACGCTGTAGTTCTGCGCTTTGTCTTGGCGGTTGTACGACTGATTGAGGCTCACCTCCACTTCGCCAAGACTGTCCACAAGCGCGCGCAAGGCCTGACGGGGCATCACCACATAGCGATCGGGTTCGCCGGAGGGGAGCCCCACGACCTCAGCCACGACGTCGGCTGTGAGTGCCACTCCGCCTTCTCGGTAGGCCCTGGCCAGGGGGTGTAGCCCTTCAAGACCTGGGAGTTGCACGGCAAGCTCTGTGGGCATCTGAAGCACTTGCAGTGCTTCTCCAGCTGTGATCTGGATCAGCATCAGGCTGTCTGCGTTGGCTGGGCCCTTGGGGGCTGCGCGGTTTGAGGGATCGTTGATCGCGTCTGAATCAACGCCAATCAGCAGCACCATCACCGACCGCTGCGGTAAGGGGGCCAGGCTTGCGGGGTCATCCGGGGAGGGTGGCGCTGCGGCAATCGGATCCGGCTTTGGCCAGATCAACGCCAGCCCTCCTCCAATCAGCCCGGCACCGATCACTGCAGCGACGATTCGCAGCACAGTGCGGCTTGGTTTGGTTCCCAGCCAACGCTTCACACGGGTCTGTGCTGCGTCTCCCGCTGGTGCCGACCCCCCCATGACCCGCTCTGCTTGCTTTAGGCGACCCAGTCTTGCTCAACTCTCACTGATTAGCGTTGACCTCTCTCCAGGCTTGAGCCGTCTGTGACGTCTTCCCCCGCTTCACCGCTTCCCCACGACCAGGCGCGACCGATTCCCCGCGACCGGATCCGTCCGGCCAAGGATCTCTGCAGTGACTGCGGCCTCTGTGATTCGCGCTGGGTTGCCTACGTGCGCCAGGCCTGTGCCTTCCTTCATCAGGACTTCGATGGGATGGAACGCAAGGCCCATGGCCGCGCCCGCGATCTCGATCAAGAGGATGAGCTGTATTTCGGGGTTCAGCAGCGGATGCTCACCGCGCGGCTGCAGACGCCGATCGCTGGAGCCCAGTGGACGGGAATTGTCAGTCGCCTGGGGGTTCGCGCCCTGGAGACGGGGCTCGTTGATGCCGTGCTCTGCGTTCAGCAAAGCCCAGACGATCGCTTCACGCCGATGCCCGTTCTGGCACGCACGCCGGAGGAGGTGCTGGCTGCAAGGGTCAACAAACCCACCCTGTCCAACAACCTTTCCGTTCTCGAGCAACTGCCGGGCAGCGGGATCAAACGCTTGCTGGCGATCGGTGTGGGCTGCCAGGTTCAGGCGCTGCGTGCCGTGCAGGACACCCTCCCGCTCGAAGCGCTTTACGTGCTGGGGCTCCCCTGTGTGGACAATGTCTCCCGGGAGGGTCTTCAGACTTTTCTGGAGAGCGCCAGTGCCACACCGGACACGGTGGTGCACTACGAGTTCATGCAGGATTTCAGGATTCATTTCAGACACAGCGATGGTCGTGTTGAAACGGTCCCCTTCTTCGGTCTTGACACGCCGGCTCTCAAGGATGTCTTCGCTCCGAGCTGTCTGAGTTGTTTCGACTACGTCAATGCCGGCGCTGATCTGGTCGTTGGCTACATGGGTGCTGAATTCGGACGTCAGTGGTTGGTTGTGCGTAATTCACGCGGGGAGGACTTGCTGAAGCTGGTGGAAGCGGAGCTCGATCAGGCACCGGTGATGAGCCGAGGCGATCGTCGCCAGGCTGTTCAGCAGGGCATCGATGCCTACGACAAAGCCCTGCGACTGCCCATGTGGCTCGCGGAGGTCGTGGGCTGGATCGTGCAGCGGGTTGGGCCGAAAGGATTGGAATACGGCCGCTTCTCGATCGATTCCCACTTCACCCGCAATGCGCTCTGGCTCCGCCGGCATCATCCTGAGGTGGTGGAGCGTCATCTGCCCGCTTTCGCGCGGCGCATCGTTGAGCGCTACCGCCTGCCCGCCCGCTAATCCATTGCGTCTATGCCCCATCCAAGAGGGACTGCATCGCGTCGCAGGGTTGGTGTGCTCCTGCACCCCACAGCGCTTCCAGGATCGCCGGTGTGCGGCACGTTCGGTGCTGCGGCTCGAGACTGGCTGCATGCGCTCGCTCGCCAGGGCATCAGGGTGTGGCAAGTGCTGCCTCTTGCTCCACCGGATGGAACGGGATCTCCCTACAGCTCGCCGTCGAGTTTCGCCATTAATCCCTGGTTGCTCGATGCCCAGGATCTGAGCGATGAGGGGTTCATCACCCCCGATGATGTGCAGGCTCTTCCTCAGGCAGCTCCGGCGGACGCAGAAGGAGGCGAACAGCTTGATTTCGCTTTGGCCGCTCAACGGGCCGATGCATTGGCCAGATCGTTGCGTCTGCGATGGGCGGGGCAGCCTGCTGATCGCCACGAGGCCTTCCAGCGATGGTGCATCGACCAGTCACGTTGGTTGCGTGATCACGCCGCCTTCATGGTGCTGCGTCGTGAGCATGCGGGTTTGCCCTGGTGGGATTGGGCACATGAGCTGGCGGTCCACCGCGAGACGGCACTGGAGCACTGGCGTTGCACGCACCGGAGTGATCTGCTGGAGCAGGATCTTCTTCAATGGCATCTGGATCGTCAGTGGCGCCGGCTCCGCGCTCTGGCAAGCGACCTAGGGGTGGAGATCCTTGGTGATCTTCCTTTCTATGTCGCCCGCGACAGCGCTGATGTTTGGAGCAACCGCTCGCTGTTTTCGATTGCCGGAGATGGACGCCTCCATCAGCAGAGTGGTGTTCCACCGGATTACTTTTCCGCCACCGGCCAGCTCTGGGGAACACCCGTCTACACCTGGGGGCGCCATCGGCGCACAGGATTCCGCTGGTGGCGTGATCGCCTGCGGCGTCAATGGGATCTTGCTGACAGGCTTCGCCTTGATCATTTCCGTGCTTTGGCCGCCTATTGGTCGGTTCCCGGCTCTGATGACACGGCCATGAACGGCCGCTGGCAACGCTCTCCCGGCGGCGAACTTCTGGCTTGTCTGAAGCGTGATGCCGGTGGGTCTCTGCCGATTGTGGCTGAGGATCTCGGGGTCATCACCCCTGATGTGGAGCGACTGCGCGATCGCTTCCATCTCCCTGGCATGAAGGTGCTGCAGTTCGCTTTTGATGGGAATGCAGACAATCCCTATCTGCCAGCCAACATCAAAGGCAGTGGTTGGGTTGTGTACACAGGAACCCATGACAATCCAACGAGCCTCGGTTGGTGGGAGAGGTTGGAACAGTCGTCAAGAGATCAGGTCGCAGCAACGCTTGAGCGCAGCGTTGAGGCTCCTGGATGGCAGCTCCTTGAGCTGGGTCTATCAACATCGGCTGCTTTGGTCGTGGCCCCTCTGCAGGATCTGTTGCATCTGGATGATGCGGCCCGTTTCAACACACCCGGCACCGTGGGTGGAAACTGGATGTGGAGATTGCCGGCTCTGGATGGCGCCCTCAATGGGGCACTGGAAGGTTATGGAGTGCGTGCTGAGGTCTGGTCGAGGCGGTAAAGGCCGGGTTTGTCTTTCACAGACGTGAGAGCGGCACCGTCCCAAAGGACGGATCCTGCCTGCGGAGCTGGCTGGATCTTGATCTGCACAGGCGGCAAGAGCTGGAGTGTGAATGAACCAGTTGCGCCTTGCAGTTTGGTTCGGTCTCCTCCCTTGCTGCTCAGTTCAATGCTGCTTGGCTGATTGAGTTGGATCTCGAGCACCCCAGGCAGCGGTTGGGGGGTCGACAGGTCGGGAATCGCTTGCGCAGCACTCGCTTTGCGCAACTCTTGGAGAGGGCGAAGCCCTTGCACTAGGGCATCGGACTCGCTTGTGAGATCCAGGGGAATGGGCGTGAGGGTGATCGCGTTGTTGATGGCCAGCTGCCGCTGTTGCTGATTGAGGGCAAACAGCGATCCAACAATCGCCAAGCCGTAGAGAACACTCCCCTGCCAGGTGGTGAAGATGTCGATGCTGCCCACCGTGAAGCGCGTGCGCCGAGGGTGTTGCGAGCCATGAAATGGCAGGGCCTGCTCCGGTAGGGCGCCCCTGAGACTGCCTGGCTCAAGGTCGAGATTCTCTTCCAGGCGATGCAACATCGCCACCAGATAGGCAGGCTCCGGCAGGCGCTCTGGCCAGTTCCGCTCCAGGGCCTCCAGAACGGGAGTGGTGATGCGCACTTGTCTGGACAGGTCTCGCAGGCTCAGGCCACGTTGCTCTCGCTGCTCTCGCAACAGCTGCCCGGCGGCTTCCGCGGGGTCTGCTTCAGCAGTCGCAGGCGAACGATCGAGCCTGTCTCCACTGGACTGGCGGCGGCCCCATGGGAGCAAGCGTTTGATCAGAGCCATGCTTCGGTTACGACCGCTCTCCTTCGGTGCTGATCAGACCTGACCATTCTTGCCTGGAAAGTTCTCTCCAGCAGCCTTCTCGCATCGATCCGAGGGTGAGCCTGCCGATGGCGATGCGCTGGAGATCGAGAACGCGATGGCCCAGGGAGAGGGCGACTCTGCGAATCTGACGGTTGCGGCCTTCGCGCAGGATGACCTCCAGCACACTGGCCTGAGGGCTTTTTTTGACAAGGTTGACCTCGGCTGGGCGCGTGACCGTTCCGTCGAGAACCACGCCACGTCTCCATTGATTGAGCTGCTTCTCACTCGGCAAGCCAGCCACCGTGACCCGGTAGGTCTTGCGGTGGTTGTAACGAGGGTGGGTGAGTTGCAATGTGAGCTCTCCCTGGTTGCTTAGCAGCAGGGCACCTCGGCTCTCGGCATCCAGCCTGCCAACGGGGTGGAGGCCTTCTCTCAGATCCGGTGGCACGAGCTCGAGCACGGTCCGCCGTCGCTGCGGGTCTCTGCAGCTACAGATCACTCCCGGTGGTTTGTTCAAGAGAAGAACGCGTGCTTGAGGGGCTGTTTGCAGCGGGCGGTCGTCCACCTCAATGGTGTCGACATCCAGATCGGCCTGGTCTCCGAGGGTTGCCAGCTGGCCATTCACCCGTACGCGACGGTCTCGCAACAGATCCTCGGCCTTGCGACGGGAGCAGACTCCCGCAGAAGCGATCAGTTTCTGCAGTCGTTGGCGCGTCACCGTTGCGCTCCGCTCATGCCTGTCCTCTCGGAAGTAGAAGTTCCATGGATGTCCCTCCATTGGGATGATTTCTGGCTTGGATGCGGCCGCCATGGTTCACCGCGATCTGTTGAACGATGGCCAGACCGAGACCACTGCCACTGCGATTCGATCGGGCCCTGGAGGGATCGCCCCGATAAAACCGCTGGAACATATTGCTGAGATCGCTTTCGCTCAGTCCGGGCCCGTGATCTCTGACACAAAGCAACCACCATCCGCCGCTTGGAAGAATCTCGACTTCAACGCAGCCGTGATTGGGTGAATAACGCAGTGCGTTGTCGAGAAGATTGAGAACAGCTCGATGCAGTCGGCGTTGATCGCCGAGAAGCAGACCCGGCTCGTTGGTGTTGATCGTTAGAGACACATCCCGTTGATCAGCAAGCGGGCGAATGCTGTTCCAAGCTCCTTCAACAAGCTGCTCCAGATTCAGGGCCGAATAATCAACTTTGTCGCGAGGGAGGATGTTCTCCAGGCGAGAAAGCTCGAGAAGATCTTCCACCATTAACTGCAAACGGCGCAGCTCTCTTTGCAGGCGTTCCACGAGGACGCCATCGTCTTCGCTGACAGCGCCTTCGAGCCGATCACTCACAAGCATTAACGCCGTAAGCGGCGTTTTGAGTTCGTGGGCGACGTCGCTGACCCATCGCTCCTGCTGCTGCTGCTGGGCTTCGAGGGACTGCCTGTTCTGAAGCAGGACCAACAGCCATTCATCTGATCCGGGCAGCACGATTGCTTCGAGCGGAATGCGCTGCTGCTCCCATTCGCAGCGTTGTGGTCGCTGTTGATGGCGAACACTCACGATTGCCTCTTCCAGCTCAGGCACTGCGAGCACCTCATCAAGCGCCTGGCCGCGGACGAGCAGGTTGTTCGAGACCTGAAGGAGACGCTCAGCCTTGGAATTGATGTAGCCGATTGTCAGATCAGGAGTGAGGATCAACCATCCTTGGGTGGCCGCATCGATCCAAGCCAGCAGTTGCGGGGTGGCCAGCGCATGGCCTGACAGCACCGATGGCGTCAGATTGGCTTTGGACCCTCTCGTGGTGGAGCCGTATTGCCGGCCAGCGAGAAACCAACCTCCAACGAGGCCGATGAGGAGTCCGAGAACAACGCCAGTTCCTGCACTCACGATTGTTAGCCGAAGCGGTAGCCGAATCCCCTGACGGTGCGGATGTGTTGCGGCGAGGAAGGCTCCTCCTCAATCTTTTCTCTCAACCAACGGATGTGGACATCCACTGTTTTGGTGTCTCCAACAAAATCGATTCCCCAGATTCGCTCCAGCAACTGGTCTCTGCTCCAGACCCTCTTGGGATTGCGGATCAGCAGTTCGAGGATTTTGTACTCCTTCGGTGAAAGCGTGAGGTCTTCCCCATCGCGGGTGACGCGGCACTCCTGGGCGTAAAGGCAGAGATTGCCCGTCTGGACCACTTGGCGATCCTCACTGGGGACGGATGCGATCTGTTGGGAGCGTCGCAGCAAGGCCCGGCAGCGCGCGACCAGTTCTCGCAGGCCAAAGGGCTTGACCAGATAGTCGTCAGCGCCCACTTCAAGGCCGAGCACCCTGTCGGTTTCGCTGTCTCGCGCACTGATCACCAGCACAGGGGTGTGGTTGTTGAGTTTGCGCAGTTGTCGGCAGAGATCGAGCCCGCCCAGACCAGGAAGCATCAGGTCGAGCACCAGCAGGTCAACTCCCTCAGTGTTTGGAGCGGAAAGCAAAGCCATGGCGTCGGCACCATTGCCGCAAGACTTCACCTCGAAGCCTTCGGCGCGAAGGGCTTCTTCCACGGTTTCTCTGATCGAATCATCGTCTTCCACCACCAGCAGCTTCGCCGTGCCCACCGTGCTCGTTGCAGAAGCAACCACGAGAAATCAGTCCGTTCTTCACCATTCTGGACTTCGAAGGGCTTTTTAGCTCTAGGAATCCAATGATTGGTGTTAGGTTAAGAAACATTCTGGTTTCGTAACTAATGGCGCCCGTGGCCCTGCTCCCAGACGCAGACCTGGTGCGGTCCTACCTGCGTGACATCGGCCGGGTGCCGCTGCTGAGCCATCAGCAGGAGATCACCCTGGGCCGTCAGGTGCAGGAGCTGATGGATCTGGAGGCCACAGAGGCGGAGCTGCAGGAGAAGCGTGGTGGTGAGGCGGTGCCAGCAGCGGAGCTGGCCAAAGCAGCTGGATTAAGTGCGGTGCAGCTCAAGCGCAAGCTGCAGGCGGGCCGTCGCGCCAAAGAGCGGATGGTGGCGGCGAATCTGCGCCTGGTGGTGAGCGTGGCCAAGAAATACACCAAGCGGAACATGGAGCTTCTGGATCTGATCCAGGAGGGAACGATCGGCCTGGTGCGTGGTGTGGAGAAGTTCGACCCCACGCGGGGCTACAAATTCAGTACCTACGCGTACTGGTGGATTCGCCAGGGAATCACGCGGGCGATCGCAGAGAAGAGCCGCACGATCCGGCTGCCGATCCACATCACCGAAATGCTGAACAAGCTCAAGAAAGGGCAGCGTGAACTGAGCCAGGATCTGGGGCGGACGCCCTCGGTAACGGAGCTGGCGGCATTTGTGGAGCTGCCGGAAGATGAGGTGAAGGAGCTGATGTGCCGTGCGCGTCAGCCGGTGAGCCTGGAGATGAAGGTGGGCGATGGCGATGACACGGAGCTGCTGGATTTATTGGCCGGTGATGGCGAGCTGCCCAGTGAGCAGGTGGAAGGGGAGTGCCTGAAGGGTGATCTGCGCGATCTGCTGGGCCAGCTGCCGGAATTGCAGGAGCGTGTGCTGCGGATGCGTTACGGGATGGACGGTGAGGACCCGATGAGCCTCACCGGCATTGCCAAAACGCTCAAGATGAGCCGCGACCGAACCCGCCGGCTTGAGCGGGAGGGGCTGGAGTCACTGCGTCAGGCACCCCTTGAGCTCAGGGACTACACCGTGGCTGCCTAACTGAGTGCTGCTAATCAGAAGAATTCGTCGAAGTTGTCGAAATCAACAGCTTTAAAATTGCCGGATTCCACCTGGGTCATCAGTCTCTCCAGCTGCACCCACAACGCTCCGCCAGTGAGAACCGAGAGCGAGAAGGCAATCAGATAGGCAGCGCCGGATGCGAAGCCAAACACCTGAAGGGATCCGCCGATGAACAGGCTGATGCCGATCAAGGTTCCGGCAAAACTGATGCTGGTCTCCGCTGTTCCCAGGGGAAGCATCGCCAGTCTGTCGTTTTTCCAGCCGTCCAGGCGATTTTGCACCAGCTTGGCGAAAGTGAGACCGCAGAGCACACCGATGGCCAAGCCAAGGCCGGCAACGAGGTAGGGAGGTTGCTGGAGTGGGGCGAATTCCAGGAGAATCTCATCAGCGCTCAGATCACCGAAGGCGCCGGTCAGAACGTCGAGCTCGGCTTGGTCAAGATCGATCGGTGCGAAGTCTGGTGCGATCGACATGGGGGCCGTACGACTGAATCAAGTTGGCATTATCACCGCTGGAACCTGGTGCCGGAGGGTCCGAGGCGGACTCAGGCGGCGAGGGGATTGAGGCTCTGGAGCATGCCTTGCGCAAGCCGGGCCGGTCCGAAGGTTCTGCCCATGAGAGCCGTGAGTTTTTTCAGATCCGTGGTGTCCAGTCGATCGTCCTTGATCAGGGTGAGCAGCAGCCTTCGGCGCAGGTCGCCTCCATCGCGCCCCAGCAGCAGCTTCAGGCCTGCCCCTGCGACGGGGAGCAACTCCGTCCCCACTTGTGTCTGCTCCTTCCCCACAACGTCCAGGAGGCTTTGCAGGCGTTCAAGCCTCAAGCTGCCATCACCGTCGAAGATCACCTCCATCAATTTCTCCCTCATCTCCTTGGTGTCACCAGCCAGCAAACGCTTGGCCACATAGGGGTAAGCCACAGCAATGATCTTGAACTGTGGGTCGAGACGCAGAGCCAAGCCCTCTTGGCTCACCACCGCCCGGATGATCAGAGCAAAACGGGCGGGCACTCTGAAGGGATAGTCGTACATCAGTTCCGAAAAGCGATCGGTGATCGCTTTGAAATTGAACGACCCCACAGAATCACCCAAACTTCCCCCTAAAACCTCCTCCAAAGCCGGAATGATCGGGGTCAGATCGGCATTGGGAGCCAGAAATCCAAGCTGCTGAAAGTCGCGGGCGACAGCCTCGAAATCCTTGTTGATCAAGTGCACCACAGCGCCTGTCAGGGTGAGACGGTCGCTATCGCTGATGGAATCCATCATCCCGAAATCGACGTAGGCCACATGGCCGAGGTCGCCGCTTCGGCCGCTCAGCGCGAACAGATTGCCCGGGTGGGGGTCGGCGTGGAAATATCCAAATTCAAGAAGCTGTTGCAAGCCACTGATCACGCCGGTGCGGATGAGAGCAGCCGGATCAAGCCGCTGGGATTTGAGTTCCTGGCGGTCGCGCAGCTTGGTTCCATGAATCCAACTGGTCGTAAGCACTCGCCTGCTCGACAGCGCACGCTCCACCGTGGGGATCGTGACAGCGGGGTTGTCGGCAAACAGGGCCGCGAAACGGTCCGCATTGTCGGCTTCGCAGCAGTAGTCGATTTCCTCGAACAGGCTGCGGCCGAATTCATCGATGATTTCACCTAGGCCAAAGCCGAGGTTGAGAGGCAAAAGCGGAGCTGCCAGCACGCCCAGGCTCCGGATCAGCACCATGTCGCGCCGGAGGATGAACGTGAGATTGGGGCGCTGCACCTTGACGGCAACCCAGTGCTGACCGTGAACCCTGGCTTTGTACACCTGGCCCAGGCTGGCTGCGGCAACAGGACAGTCCGGAAATTCTTCAAACAGTGCATCAGCCGGAGATCCCAGCTCGGCTTCAATCGTCTTCAGGGCAACGTCATGGCTGAAGGCAGGCAGATCGTCCTGAAGTTTCGTGAGTTCATCCAGCCAGTCCCGTCGGATCAGATCGGGACGGGTGGACAAAGCCTGTCCCACCTTGATGAAGCAAGGACCCAGATTCGTGAGTGTGCGCAGAAGCATGCGCGCCAGATTTTTCTGAACCTTGGAATCACTGCTGTTGCCTCGGATCAGCAGGCTGAGCACCAATCCAGACAACGCCCACACAATCTGGAGAATGCGGGGTACGGCGATCCACGGACGCAGCAGCAGCCAACGGGCATCTCGGCCAGGGTTGTACCGCACAGACTCCACGCTCAGATCTCACTTCCTCCGCGAAATCTTAGAGAGTTCGCCTCATCAGGGTGCCGATGGCGGCGATCGCCGAGCCACTGGATCAGTTCAGCGATCACCTGCAACACCACAACAACAACGCCGATCAGAATCAGCCCATCGATGTGTTGGGAGACCAGAGGTGAGGTTGCGAACGCAAACAACGCGAAACCGATTCCCAGAATCATGGTGATCAATGACCAGGTCGGCCGCAGTTCGCTGGGATCCACCAACTGACTGAGACGGTCGAAGGTGAGGCTGGCCGTCAGCCAGATCCAGGCGCCCACGCAGAACGTGGCTGCACCGAGAATGGTGGCGCTGCTTCCAGTGAGGAACAGGATGTTCCCCAGCAGACCAAGGCAGGCCACGATGGGGAGCAACACCACGGTGGGCCAGCGCCGCGGAAAGGTGCTGGCCAGCAAGGATCCCGTTGTGCAGCCAGCGCCAAACACGGCCAGCGATGTGCTGCTCAGCATGGGTGACGCGCCGAGACGTTCACTCACCAGCAGGGGTTCGTAGAGCGCGACTGGTGTCTGCCCAGCCCCGAGCAGCAGGTAGCCCAGCGTCAACGCTGCCAGGGGGAGCAGGGACGAAGCAGGGATCTTGGGCGCTTCCCCGCGGGCCAACGGTGCCTCGGGGTCGTGCCTGGCTTCGTCTCGGAACCCCACCAGCAACAGCCAGCCCACCGGAATCGCCAGAACCGCAGCCACCGTTCCCAGCACCATCCAGCCGAGTTCCACGGTTTCCTTGGGCAGGCTGCCCACACTCAAGGCCCCGATCAGGGCACCGATTCCTGCGCCTGCCATCACCAGGGCACTCGCCCGTCGTCGTTGCCCATCGGCACAGCCAAGGGTGGCCAGGTGGGGGATTCCGCTCATGAGGTGCCCGGATGCCCAACCGGCCAGAATTCTCCAGAAGGCATGCATCGCCAGGGTGCTGCTCAGCCCCTCTGCAAAGAGTGAGATCGGAATGGTGAGAAGGGCGATCCAGAGGGTGACGCGCCGGTCCCGCAGGATGCGCAACTGGGAATGATGCAGGCAGCCGAGGATGTATCCGGCCAGATTCAAGGAGGAGAGCTCTCCGATCGATGAAGCGCTGAAGAGGCCGCTCTCGATCATCAAACGCCCCACAACTGCGAAGTCAAACCGCACCACACCAAGGCCGATGCCGATGGCACAGCTCCCGGCGATGGCCTTGGTGTACCGATAGTTCGCCATGGGTTGGACAGGGGTAATGCCACGATTCAGCTTCTAGCCGCAGTTCGCGCGCGTGGCTGCGGTCTTGTCGATTCAGTGCTCATGTCCCTGCTGCGACTCCTGCGCGCTTCAAACCAGCGATTCGCCCTGCATCTCCCGGTGCATGGCCGGGGTGAAGCCTTGCCACCAGCTCTGAGAGGTCTGTTGCGTCAGCAGCCAGGGCGTTGGGATCTCCCTGAACTGCCAGACATCGGCGGCCCTCTGGAGGCGGATGGGGCGGTTGCAGACACGCAGGCGAGGCTTGCGGCGCGGATGGGTGTGGAGTGCTGTTGGTTCGGCGTGAATGGAGCAACGGGCCTGTTGCAGGCAGCACTGCTGGCCATGGCCGCTCCCGGCGACGCTGTTCTGTTACCGCGCAATGTTCACCGCAGCCTGATCGCCGCTTGTGAGCTGGGGGGATTGTTGCCGGTGTTCCTGCCGGTTCCGTTTGATGCGCTCCGGGGTCACCCTGGCGCGATGACCGCCGATGGTTTGAGCCGCTCTCTCGACGCCTTACCCGATC
This sequence comes from Synechococcus sp. WH 7803, assembly GCA_000063505.1. Lineage (GTDB taxonomy): Bacteria > Cyanobacteriota > Cyanobacteriia > PCC-6307 > Cyanobiaceae > Synechococcus_C. Next base: position 1,417,465 of record CT971583.1, on the reverse strand, counting down.
TTGGCTGTCGCCTGGCCGCTGCCGTGTTGGTTCATCCCACGTATCACGGGTACGCCGCAGAGATTGCCCCTCTCGTGAATCGCCTGCACGCCCATGGTTTGCCGGTGCTGGTGGATGAAGCTCATGGCACCCATCTCGCCTTTGCCCCCGGGTTGGGATTGCCACCGTCGTCTCTCACAACCGGGGCCGATCTCGTGGTGCACTCGCTACATAAGTCAGCGCCAGGACTGGCTCAGACCGCAGTGCTCTGGCAGCGGACGACACGCATCTCCGCAACAGCGTTGCGTTTGTCCCTCCAGCGACTGCAGAGCAGCAGTCCCAGTGCGCTGCTGCTGGCGTCCTGTGAAGCAACCCTGGATTGGATGCTTTCTTCCCGATGGACCAGACTTCTGCAGCAAAGACTGGAGACAGCCCGCAGGTTGCAGGATCGTTGGCGTTGCCAGGGTGTGCCCCTGCATGAGAGCGACGATCCCCTGCGGATCATTCTGAATACAGCCTCCATTGGCGTGAGCGGTTTGGAGGCAGACACCTGGTTTATGAACCGTGGGCTGATTGCCGAGCTGCCGGAGCCCCTTTGCCTGACTTTTTGTCTGGGGCTTGCCCGCCATCGCGGGCTTGCAACGCGGCTTCAACGCCTCTGGCAGCTGTTTCTCGAGGACCGGGGTGGGCCGCCCCTCGCTCCCGTCGCGGCACCTCCTCTTGATGCAGTGAACGTTGTGGAGTTGTCTCCCGCGGCTGTCTCCCATCGAGCCACTCTTGCGTGTCCGTTGTCGCAGTGTGCGGATCGGATCGCTGCGGAGATGATCTGTCCCTATCCCCCGGGGATTCCCTTGCTTGTGCCTGGAGAGCGCATTGATCAGGCCCGGGTGCAATGGCTGCAACGGCAGCACGCGCGCTGGCCTGAGCAGGTGCCCGGTATGGTGAAAGTTCTGGCCTGACAGGCCGCGGGATCCAACGGGTGGTTGCTGACGGTACAACCAATGAGACAGCGCTTAGGCGCAGTGGCGTTGACCGCAAGCGTCTGAGCAGTGGTGTGCTGGCCGGCGTGTTTGGGGTTGTGGTTGTTGGATTGGGCGGTTGGTGGTTCACCATCGCTCTCGGCGTGATCGTGCATCTCGCCCTGTTGGAATTTTTTCGGATGGCCCAGTTCAAGGGCATGCGTCCAGCCACGAAAACAACGCTCGTGGCCTGCCAGCTTCTGCTCGTGAGCACCCAGTGGTCGGTGAACGGGGGATTGGCGTCCCATCTCGCTGATGCTGTTTTGCCCCTGTCGGGGGCTGCGATTTGCGGGTGGCTGATTCTCCAGCCGATCACAGGATCGATCGCCGATATCGCGGCGTCGATCTTTGGATTGTTCTATCTCGGCTTCCTACCCAGCCACTGGCTGCGTCTTCGCAACCTCGTGACTCCGGATGCGGCGCCGGTGCTCCAGTCGCTGGATGGATCTTGGATCAGCGCTGGTTTGCTGATCACCTTTGCGGCCTGCCTGATGGTGGTGGCCAGCGACATCGGGTCTTATGCCATCGGCCGTCGCTTTGGATCCCGGCCTCTCTCGCCGATTTCGCCCGCCAAAACCATTGAGGGTGCCTATGGCGGTTTGGCTTCCGCCATCGTGATCGGCGCCTTGACCGGCGCCCTGTTGATGTGGCCTCTCGGCTGGTGGACGGGGGGATGTCTGGGCGCGTTGGTCGCGCTGTTTGCGCTCGTGGGCGATCTCACCGAATCGATGATGAAACGGGATGCAGGCTTGAAGGATTCAGGCGATGCCTTGCCAGGTCATGGCGGAATTCTGGATCGCATCGACAGCTATCTGTTCACTCCTGCCGTTGTGTTTTATGCCGTCACCCTGGTGCTGCCGGTGCTCAGCTAGGGCTGCACGCTGGCCTTGCCTTTCAGCAGAAGCTGCCCTGCTTGCAGACGGGCCTCTTCAATCTGAATCGCAGGATCCATCGGAATCAGCATGCTTCCTTCCGCATCACAGTGATCAACCCGGATCGTTCCCTGTTCGGCGTTCAGCCGGAAACTGCGGCGCACGGGGTCTTTGCCTGTGATCACGTCAGCCGTGAGCTTGAGGATGTCGTTGTCAATCGAGAGGGATCGCAGGGGAGTTAGACCCATGAGTTGCTCGGACAGCAGGTCACCCAACCAGCGCCAGCGATCGCTAGCCAGGGCTTGGTTGAGCTCCACACCCGAAAGCACCACTTCTCCAGAGATCAAGAAGGGTTCCTCGAATTGCACCGGTTGATTGGGCTGACCCGGCCGCAGTGAAGCCTTCAACTCACCCGATTGAAGGTCAGCCCTGACCAGGGGCAATTGCTGGAACTGAACACGTTTGGCCTGCAACGTCACACCCTTGAGACGTCCTTTCAGTAACGCGAAGGCGGACCCCTGCAGCGAGAGATTCAAGTCGTCAACGGAGTCGCACTGTGAGCGGATCCATCGCTGCAGACCGCTTGCCAGCAGCTGTAAGACCGGGCCTGAACTGGGGCTGGACATGGATCAACCAGGCAGGAACACAGTGTTGCACCGTTCTGAAACGTCCTCAGGTCGATCAATGTGCGGGAGATGGCCACAGGCATCGAGGCTTTCCACGGGATGCTTCAGCAGGGCGCTTAACGCTTGCTTTTGCCCCGCCCTGAGAATCCTGTCGTTGTTTCCCCAAAGCACATGCAGGGGCTGTTGGGGAAGTGGGTGACCGCTGCCTGAGAAGCCACCGCTGCGGGCAAAAGCTGCCAGTGCTTCGCTCCAGCCAGGACATTGGAGATGGAGCGATGCAATTTGCTCCTCCGCGGGACCGACATCGCGGTCAGGGTCGGCAAACGCCTGTCGGCACAGACCACGACGCACTCCCGGACGGCTGAGGAACCAGGCGCCGAGTCGATCCAGGAGGGGCGGGACGGGCATGGGACGCCCGGTTAGTCCAGCCGGTGCCAGCAGGAGCAACGTGTTGATCCGATCAGGCTGACGACGGGCCATTTCCACGGCGACAGCTCCCCCCATCGACGCGCCGATGACACCGACCGGACGGTGACCCGGGATCCGTTGCAGAACGCTGTCCAAATGGCGCAAAACCGGCTCCCTGCCGTAGTCAGCTGCGCTGGGTCTGGGACTGAAGCCGAATCCGAACAAGTCGGGGATGAACAGTTGAAACCGACTGCACAGCAGGGGGGCGATCCGTCTGTACTCCAAAAAACTGCTGTCGAATCCATGGAGAAGGAGCAGGGGTTCCCCTTGGCCCATAACTGCCACAGGGAAGGGAGCTTCGACTCCTAATTCAGGGAGACTCCACCACTGCAGCTGGTCGAGCAGGGCCGCAGCCTGGGGATCCAGCAGGTTGCAGCGAATAGCTTCGAGTTGGGTTTTCAAGGGCGTCGAACGCTGGGTTCTGAGGCTCCGACCAGCGCTTCCAGAAGAGCTCCCGGTGTCACAGAGAAGGGGAGATGGTGAAGGTCGGAGCCTTCACGGCAGGCGAAATCGCAAACCTGTTGAAGGTCACTCAAGCTGGCCTTGGAGAGTCCGAGATCGTCGAGGCTGACCGGGAGTCCGAGTTGCTTGAGCAGAGGCAGCAACTGACGGTGGGCCTGTTCTGCCAGGCGATTGCCGCCCAAGCGTTCCTCGAGGCGAAGTTGAACCAGCACTCCGAAGCCCACTTTTTCGCCGTGCAGGGATCCGTGGCAGGCCTGAAGTTGGGTGAGCCCGTTGTGCACAGCATGGGCAGCAACCGTGCGGCAGCGTGCCCCACCCAGGCCTCCAATCACGCCTGCTGTGAGCCCACAGGCTTCAATCACGCGAATCCAAGCGTCACCGCCTGGATTCTGCATGGCATCCACGCTGTCGATCAGAAGCTGATCGCGCAGAACGCGCGCCATCTGAACCGCTTGCAGGATGAGTCCATCCTGGCTGGCACCACTGCTCACGGAGGCTTCGTACCACTTGGCCAGCGCATCAGCGATGCCACTGGCAAGGGTGCGGGGAGGTGCCTGACGCAGGAGATCGTGGTCGAACACCAGCAGGTCCGGACAGTATTTCAAGGCCTGATCGCCGAAAAATGCACCGTCTGGGCTGTAGAGATTGGAGAGTGCGGTCCAGCCAGCACAGGTTGAGGCACTCAGTGGAACGGTGATGCAGGGCAGATCGAGACGGTCGGCAAGGAGCTTGCCGGCATCCAAAACTTTTCCTCCACCAGCGGCGATCACCCCATCACTGCGGTGAACCGACCATTCCGATTGAAGACGACTTAAGTCTTCGTTGCAGCAGTCATGCCTCAGGAGCGCTGGCGCGACCTTCATTCCAGCCGACGTGAGGCTGGAGATCAGCGTGTTGCGCAGAGGCTGCGTGGCTGAACTTCGACCCAGAAAGAGCGGGCTGGAGCAGAGCGCACGGATCTGGGGAAGGGCGTCTTGCCAGGCACCGGAGCCGCGAATCACGCGGACCGGCGCCATGGAGTGATGGGAGATCAAACAGGTGTTTTCTGTTGCGGACATCCAGGTCAGCGACCGGCACTGGCCAGCTCAGGGGTCTCAGTGGCCGTGCGGTTCAGGTGTTTGACAACCACCTTGCCATCTTCGACGTCCACTTCAGCTTCGTCCCCGTCCTTGATGCGACCGGAGAGAACTTCCTCAGCAAGGCTGTCCTCGAGCAGACGCATGACGGCACGGCGCAGTGGTCTGGCGCCGTAGGCGGGGTTGTAACCCTCTTCCACAAGCCGCTCTTTGAAGGCATCGGAGACCGTAAGGGTGATTCCCTTTTCACCGATCCGACCAAAGACTTCACGCAGCATGATTTCTGCGATCTCCTTCACTTCGTCACGGTTGAGCTGTCTGAACACGATGATTTCGTCCAGTCGGTTCAGGAACTCAGGGCGGAAGTACTGCTTGAGCTCTTCATTCACCAGGGAACGGATTCGGTTGTACTGATTTTCTTCAGCGTTCTCGCCGGAGAATTCGAAGCCGAGGCCACCACCACCTTTTTCGATCACTTTCGAACCGATGTTCGAGGTCATGATGATCAAGGTGTTTTTGAAATCCACCGTCCGGCCTTTGGAATCGGTGAGACGGCCATCTTCGAGCAGCTGCAGCAGCAGATTGAAGACATCGGGGTGGGCTTTCTCAATCTCATCGAACAGCACCACTGTGTAAGGCCTGCGACGCACGGCTTCCGTGAGCTGACCGCCTTCGTTGAATCCCACGTAGCCCGGAGGGGATCCGATCAATTTGCTGACCGTATGCCGCTCCATGAATTCCGACATGTCGAGGCGGATCATGGCTTCTTCACTGCCGAAGAAGTAAGCCGCGAGCGCTTTGGTGAGTTCGGTTTTGCCCACACCCGTCGGGCCAGAGAAAATGAAGCTGGCGATGGGGCGGTTGGGATTTTTCAGCCCCACACGCGCCCGGCGGATGGCTTTGGAGACCGCTTTGACCGCTTCGTCCTGACCGATCAAGCGCTTGTGCAGGGTTTCCTCCATGTTGAGGAGTTTCACCGACTCGCTTTCCGTGAGTTTCTGAACAGGCACACCCGTCCAGGACGCCACGATCTGAGCGATGTCTTCTTCGTTCACAACAGGTGTCGTGCCCGTGACCGCCAACTCAGTGGCTCCCTCAGACTCGGTTGAAGCAACGTCAACGTCTGTGGCTTGATCCTCAGATTGTTGATTGTCAGAGGGGGAGTCCTCGCGGCTGGACTGCAACAGCGAACGAATCTTGTCCCGCAGCTCAACTTCTTTGTCGCGCAATTCACCGGCGCGGCTGAAATCCTGCTCGCGGACGGCGTCCTCTTTCTCCTTCTGAACAGCACGAAGTTCCTTATCCACTTCCTTGGCTTCCGGTGGAAGCTTGGAATTCATCAGGCGCACGCGGCTGCCGGCTTCATCGATCAGATCGATGGCCTTGTCGGGAAGGAAACGGTCGGAGATGTAGCGATCGCCAAGGGTTGCAGCGGCTTCAAGCGCTTCATCGGTGATGCGCAAGCGGTGATGCTGCTCATAGCGTTCGCGCAGACCCTTGAGAATTTCAATGGTGTCATCAATGGATGGTTCTCCCACCGTGACGGGCTGGAAGCGTCGCTCGAGGGCAGCGTCACGTTCGATGTGTTTGCGGTACTCATCGAGGGTGGTGGCACCGATGCATTGCAGTTCTCCCCGTGCCAGGGCTGGCTTGAGAATGTTGGCTGCGTCGATGGCCCCTTCGGCAGCGCCGGCTCCGATCAAGGTGTGCACCTCGTCGATCACCAGGATCACGTTTCCGGCGGCTTTGATTTCCTCCATGATCTTTTTGAGGCGCTCCTCAAACTCACCTCTGTACTTCGTGCCGGCGACAAGAAGTCCGATGTCGAGGGTGAGGACCCGTTTGTCCTCAAGGATGTCGGGGATGTCTCCCTGCTGAATCCGTTGCGCCAATCCTTCGGCGATGGCTGTTTTGCCAACGCCGGGCTCGCCGATCAGGACCGGATTGTTCTTGGTGCGGCGGCCAAGGATCTGGATGACACGGTCGATTTCGCTCTGACGACCCACCACAGGATCAAGCTTGGCTTCGCCTGCCAGTTGGGTGAGGTTGTTTCCAAACTCGTCGAGCGTTGGCGTTTTTGTGGATCCCTTGCTTCCTGATCCACTTCCACCGGCTCCAACCTCTGCGGTTTCTCCGAGCATGCGGATCACCTGGGTTCTCACCTTGGAGAGATCCACACCAAGGTTCTCCAAAACCCTGGCGGCAACGCCTTCGCCTTCGCGAATCAGACCGAGCAGCAGATGCTCCGTGCCGATGTAGTTGTGACCGAGTTGGCGAGCCTCTTCCAAGGAGAGCTCAAGCACGCGTTTGGCGCGTGGTGTGAAGGGAATTTCGACGGCAACGAACCCAGATCCACGGCCAATGATTTTTTCGACCTCAACTCTGGCGTCCTTGAGGTTCACACCCATGGATTTGAGAACCTTGGCGGCAACGCCGGTGCCTTCACCGATCAAGCCGAGCAGGATCTGCTCAGTGCCCACGAAATTGTGGCCGAGGCGGCGGGCCTCTTCCTGGGCCAGCATGATCACCTTGATGGCCTTTTCAGTAAACCTCTCAAACATCGATCAGGCCGACAGCTGTTGAACCCAAGCTATCAGGAGTGACGGGTCACTGTGACGACGCCTCTGCATACGGGAAATCCCTGTGATATCCAGGGCTGAACCCCGCAGAAAGTATTAATCAATGCCGAAATGTATTCGGGTTTTCTGTTTGTTCAGTGCGGATAACCCTACCGATTTCGATTTTTAGCCATTGCAGCAGTGCGTCGCTTCCATCCCGGTAGTACTTCTGCCTAGAACCGGTGGTCACAAACCCCAAGCTTGCGTACAACGCAAGTGCGGCTTGGTTGTTGCTCGCCACATCCAGGCTTGCCTCCAGGGCCCCTGCCATCCCTCCACGCTGGATCAGGGCTTTGGTGATCTGTGCCCCGAGCCCCAGCCTGCGCTGATGGGGAGCAACGGCGACAGCGGTGATCTGCAGTTCGTCAGCCACCAGCCAACCGGCTGCGAGGGCGATCAGCTGCTGCTGCGAATCGTCGATCCCCAGGGCGATCCTGCGATCGTCGCTGAGCTCTCGCGTCCACTGCTCTCGTGTCCAGAGGCCGTTCAGAGCGGTGCGGTCGAGGGCCAGACAGGCCTCAAGGTCTCGAATGCCGAGCAAGCGCGGTGGGTTGCAGCTTTGCGGGCCCTGCGCTTGGCCTGGCGTGCCCTCCATGGACGCTTCTGGAACAACGTGCCTCTTACCATTGCCCATCGCCTCTGTCACACGCTCCATGTCTCAGCCTTTTGAACTCGGGTGTGACACAACCAGTCCCAACCGAAACCTGGCACCGATCACGGCTGAGATCGATGCCCAGGGAAAGCTCGCGGTTGGAGGCTGTGCGCTGAGCGACCTGGCTGAGCGTTATGGAACGCCCCTTTATGTGCTCGATGAAGCCAGCATCCGCCAGGCATGCCGGGCTTACCGGGAGGCCCTTGAACGTCATTATCCCGGCCCCTCGTTGGCGATCTACGCCTCCAAGGCCAACAGTTCGATGGCCTTATCGGCGTTGGTCGCTTCTGAAGGACTCGGTCTGGATGCCGTCTCAGCCGGTGAATTGATCACCGCCCTCGACGGAGGCATGCCGGCAGAGCGCATGGTGCTGCATGGCAACAACAAATCCTTGGAGGAGTTGGCACTGGCCTATCGCAGCGGCGTGATGGTGGTCGCTGATAACCAGCACGACCTTGATTTGCTGCAAACCATCGTTCCGGAGGGCGGCGAGCCGGTGAGGCTCATGCTCCGCTTTACGCCGGGAATCGAGTGTCACACCCACGAGTACATCCGCACTGGACATCTCGACAGCAAATTCGGTTTCGATCCCGATGAGCTCGAGCCGGTGCTCCGCGCGTTGCAAGGTGCCGCCTGGGCCAGGGTCGAGGGTCTGCATGCCCACATCGGCTCCCAGATCTTTGAACTGGAACCCCACCGTGACCTTGCCGCTGTGATGGCTGATGCCCTTGGGTTAGCCCGGGAACTTGGTCATCCAGTTCGTGATCTCAATGTGGGTGGCGGTTTGGGGATCCGCTATGTGAGCAGCGACGATCCACCGAGCATCGATGCCTGGGTTCAAGTGGTCGGTACGGCAGTGGCATCGGCCTGCCAGCAGCGCAATCTCGAGCTACCCCGGCTCCTGTGTGAACCGGGTCGGTCGCTTGTGGCTCCTGCCGGCGTCACCGTTTATACGGTTGGCGCTCGCAAAGTTGTGCCTGGAATTCGCACCTATCTGTCGGTGGATGGGGGCATGAGCGATAACCCCAGGCCGATCACCTATCAATCGCAGTACACAGCCTGTCTGGCCGATCGGCCCAAGGCTGAAGCCGAAGAGACGGTCACCATTGCAGGCAAGCACTGCGAATCTGGTGACGTTCTGCTGAAGGATCTCCCATTCCCGGCCTGCACCAGTGGCGAGATTCTCGTGGTGCTCGCCACCGGGGCTTACAACGTCTCGATGAGCTCGAACTACAACCGCATTCCCAGGCCTGCCACGGTGTTGGTGAAAGGTGCTGAAGCGGAACTGGTGCAGCGTCGGGAACAGCCGGAAGATTTACTGCGTTACGACCTGCTGCCAGAACGCCTGCAATCGGTAGTCTGATGTGAGAGGGGAGTGGATGAACGTGTTGGCGGTGTTGCAGTGGCGCCAGCTGTACGACCAACTGTCATCTTCACTGATTCAGTGGCGCCTCCTCGACGTCTTCTGTGCAGTTCTTCTCGGGTTCCTGCTGTTTTCCCGCGTCAACGAACAGCGAACGCTGTGGTTGCTCAGGGGATATCTCTTCCTCGTCTTCTTGGCGTGGTTTGTTCAGTGGTCTGAAAAGCTCCCTCTCACGTCAACGTTCATTGATGCGTTGGTGCTGGCCTGCTCCCTGTCTCTGGCCATCCTCTGGCAGGGGGAATTGCGCAGGCTGATGGAACTCCTGGGTACCGGCAAGCTGGCCGTGCTGCTTGGCAATCCCCAGAGCCGATTGCGAACCACAGCCAGCACGGTGGCTCAACTCACTGAGGCAGCCGGGCGCTTATCCAAAAGCCGTCGGGGTGCCTTGATCGTGGTTGATCTCGGCAGTGATTTGAGGCCTGAGGACTTTCTCAATCCAGGGATCACCATTGATGCTCAGCTCAGCAAAGAACTTCTGCTGAATCTGTTTGCCTCTGATACACCGCTGCACGATGGCGCTGTGGTGATCAAAGGAAACCGGATCATTTCGGCAGGGGTCATCCTTCCTTTGTCAAGGCAGGGAGTCAGTCGTTACGGAACCCGACACCTCGCCGCTCTGGGGATTACTGAACGGTTCGATCGCTGCATTTGCGTGGTGATTTCCGAGGAATCCGGCACCCTGTCCCTCGCCAATCAGGGCAAGCTTGAGCGACCGATTACCAGCTCTCGTCTGCAGGACTTGCTCACTGAATTAATCGCCGCCTCGGTTTCATCGGCGGCAGTGAAAGCACCATCTCCACGTAGCGTGAAGAAAGGAACTCAGGAATTCCTGCCTTGAGTCGTCAACTGGCCACCAGCGCCGATCAGATCGAGTCCAGGCGCTGCCCCGATGGTCTGGATCCCTCCAAGCTGCCTGGCCATATCGCGGTGATCATGGACGGCAATGGACGCTGGGCCAACGCTCGCGGCCTGCCCCGGGTGATGGGGCATCGCGCTGGCGTGGAAGCCCTCAAGACCACGCTCAGGCTTTGCAATGACTGGGGGATCGGCGCCCTCACGGCCTATGCCTTCTCAACGGAGAACTGGTCGCGTCCCGGTGAGGAGGTGAATTTCTTGATGACCCTGTTCGAAAGAGTGCTGCAGCGGGAGCTGAATGCACTGGAGTCGGAACAGGTGCGCATCCGCTTTCTTGGCGATCTCGAAGCTCTGCCGCCGCGGTTGCAGGCCCTGATCGCCGATGCCACAGAGCGCACGGCTAGCAACCGAGGCATTCATTTCAATGTCTGCACCAACTACGGCGGACGACGGGAACTGGTGCGCGCGTCACGCCGCCTTGCTGAACGGGTGGCCAGTGGCGAACTTCAGCCGTCTCAGATTGACGAGAACGCACTTGCTGCAGAGCTTTACACCGTGGGAGAGCGCGATCCAGATCTCCTGATTCGCACCAGTGGCGAGCAGAGGATCAGCAATTTTCTGCTCTGGCAGCTGGCCTATGCGGAGATTCATGTCACCGAGGTGTGCTGGCCTGATTTCGGTGCTGATGCCCTTCTCTCGGCTCTCACCGATTACCAAAGCCGTCGTCGGCGCTTTGGCGGACTGGATGGGGTGATGCCCGACGTTCTGGGATCCTGAACACTGCAGGACACGGGGCTGGTGCGATGAGCGAACAGGTAGACCTACGCCACGACTGGACGTTGGCAGAGATTGAAGCGCTTCTCCAGAGCCCCTTGATGGATCTGCTCTGGAAGGCCCAGGCTGTGCACCGTTCGGCCAATCCCGGCTACAAAGTGCAGTTGGCTTCGCTGCTCAGTGTCAAAACGGGGGGGTGCGAGGAAGACTGTGCCTACTGCCCGCAGTCGATGCATCACAGCAGTGATGTCACAGGCCAGCCTGACCTCGAGGTGAAGGCCGTCCTCGACAGGGCCCGCGTGGCTGCTGAGGCCGGTGCTGATCGCTTCTGCATGGGCTGGGCCTGGCGAGAGATCCGCGAGGGGCCTGCGTTCGAATCGATGTTGTCGATGGTGCGTGGCGTGCGGGAGCTTGGCCTTGAGGCTTGCGTGACCGCCGGCATGCTCACCGACTCGCAGGCTGAACGCTTGGCGGAGGCCGGGCTCACGGCCTACAACCACAACCTGGACACCAGTCCGGAGCACTACGACAGCATCATCACCACGCGCACATATCAGGAGCGTTTGGAGACGCTGCAAAGGGTCCGACAGGCAGGGGTGACGCTCTGTTGTGGCGGCATCATCGGCATGGGCGAGTCGGTGCGTGATCGCGCCTCAATGCTGCAGGTGTTGGCGTGTCTCGATCCCCATCCTGAGAGTGTTCCGATCAATGCGCTCGTTGCCGTCGAGGGGACCCCACTGGAAGCCCAACCCAGCATCGACCCCCTGGAGCTTGTGCGCATGGTGGCTGTCGCCCGGATTCTGATGCCCCAGAGCCGCGTGCGGCTCAGTGCCGGTCGCGAGCAACTCAATCGCGAAGCCCAGATCCTTTGCTTGCAGGCGGGTGCCGACTCGATCTTCTATGGAGACTCTCTTCTCACCACCAGCAACCCCGCGGTTGAGTCCGACCGTGCCCTTCTCGCTGCGGCCGGAGTGCAGGCCAGTTGGCATGAGAGTGCCGCAGCATGAGTTCGCGGCCCCAGGCTCCATCGCGCTTTCAGGTGGCTGCGTTCTACGCCTTCACCCCACTGGAGCCGCACACGCTCGAGCTGTTGCTGGAGGAGCTTCCCGTTCTGGCAGCCCAGGGCCATGTCCTCGGTTCTGTGCTGCTGGCACCGGAGGGGGTGAACGGAACCATTTCCGGTCCTGAGGAGGGGGTCGGCTCCCTTCTCCAGCGCTTGCGCTGCCATCTCGATCTTGGCGAAGCGCATTTCGAGCGCTTTCAGGTGAAGTACAGCCGTTGTGATCGTCAGGCCTTCCGGCGCTTCAAAGCGAGGCGGAAAAAGGAAATCGTCACTCTGGGCGTTCCGTCGGTTGATCCGCGTGCGCGGGTTGGCACGTATGTGTCTCCTTCGGACTGGAACGCTGTGGTGGATGACCCGGACACGCTCCTCATCGACACGCGCAACCGTTATGAGGTGGCCATCGGCAGCTTTGAAGGTGCTGTTGATCCAGGAACCGACAGTTTCCGAGAGTTTCCTGAATGGGTTGAAAAGGAACTCCGCCCGCTGGTGGAGCGCAGGGCTCCGGCTCGGATCGCCATGTTCTGCACCGGTGGCATCCGTTGCGAGAAAGCCAGCAGTTTTCTGATGCAGAAGGGTTTCCCTGAAATTCATCACCTTCAGGGCGGAATTCTCAGCTACCTGGAGCAGATTCCCGAATCCGCAAGCCGCTGGAGGGGGGAATGTTTCGTGTTCGATCAGCGTGTCGCCCTTAACCACCAGCTTCAGCCAGGGCAGCACAGGCTTTGCCATGCCTGCGGCCTGCCGCTCACGCCTGAGCAACGGGGGCTGGAGAGCTATATCCCCGGGGTGCAGTGTCTTCACTGCCAGGACCGGTTCTCGGATCAGGATCGTGAGCGTTTTCGTGAACGCCAACGCCAGTGGGAGCAGCAGCACACAACCGCGCACTGTTCATGACCCCACTGCCGATTCTCTACAGCTTCCGGCGTTGTCCTTACGCCATGCGAGCCCGCTGGGCCGTTCTCGAAGCAGGCCTCTTGGTGCAGTGGCGGGAAGTGGAACTCAAGGCCAAGCCCGCCGCCATGCTGGAGGTGTCGCCGAAGGGGACCGTTCCTGTTCTGGTGCTTGCTGACGGGACGACCGTTGATGAAAGTGTGGATGTGATGCACTGGGCCCTGCACCAGGCTGATCCCCGCGATCTCACGCGCAGGCACTGCCTGACGCAGCAAGCCGAGATCCACGAGCTGGTGACGACGAATGATGGTGCGTTCAAGCATCATCTGGATCGCTTCAAATACACCGATCGCTATCCCGGAGCCTGCAAAGACCAGCACCAACAGGCGGGTTTGGCCATCCTGCATCGCTGGTCGCAGCGGATCGAAGGCCATGAAGGCTGGCTTCTCGAAGGGGGGTGTTCGCTTGCGGACATTGCCTTGTTCCCCTTCGTGCGCCAGTGGCGGATCGCCGATCCGCAAGGTTTCGACAGTGATCCGGGGTTGCAGGGCATTCGCGGTTGGTTGCAGGCCTTTCTCGATCACCCTGGATTTGAACGCTTGATGCAACGGGCCGATCCCTGGGCCCAGGGGGGGCACCAGCCCCATTTCCCCGCCGACGCCATCGCCGTCCCGACGGATCAACCTCTGTTTCACCTCGCGCTTGCCGAGGACTGGGCGCAGGCTGAGCGTGGCGGGCTGTACTCCATCTCAACGCGAGGGCTGTCCTTGCAACAGGTGGGCTTCATTCACCTGTCCTGGCGAGATCAGGTGTCCGACACCTTCCGGCGCTTTTACGCTGATGCCCAGGAGGTGCTCTTGCTCACTGTGGACCCAAGGCGGGTTTTAGCCCCTTTGCGTGCTGATGCCGTTCCCAGTGGAGAGCTGTTCCCCCACCTCTACGGCGCGTTGCCTGTGGAAGCTGTGACCTCGGCCATCCCTTACCCCACAGACTGACCTGATGCTGGATCAACTGGAACGCGAGGCTTGCAGCCGCAACCTGTTGCTGAGGCTTCAAGTCGGACGTCCCCTCGGCCTTTGGAGTCTGCGCTTGGTGGTGGCCCGCTCCAGCGGGGAGAGGCTGCAGTTGCTGGGAGAGATGAAAGCCTGGGCCTACGGACGTGCCGGTGGACTGCAGCTCGACACGCTGCGCGTCCTACCCGGTGCACCGGCGGGATGCGGGGATCTGATCTGGGCCGCGACCATGGCCTGGGCCCTGGAAGCCACCCCGTGCCGCCGTGCCCGTCTGCTGGCGATCCGCGATGACGATCGTCAACATCGGCGGCTCGTCCGTTATTTCCAGGCCAAGGGATTCCAGTCGGTTCGCGACGTGCAGGCGGCTCTGCTCGATCTCCCGTTGCGCATGGTCTGGGGCGGTGCCGGTGAACTGATGGTGGGCGACTGTGCCGCTGTGCTCGAAGGCGCTCTTGGCCGTTGGCGCGGTCAAACGGCAGCGTGATAGCTGCTGCGCACCAGTGGAGCGCTGCGCACCACTGAGAAGCCAAGCTCCGTGGCGATCTGACCGAGCTCCGCGAATGCATCTGGATGCCAGTAGCGGGCCACGGGAATGTGGGCCAACGACGGCCGCATGTACTGACCGATGGTGAGGCGCTGGCAGTCCACGGCTCGGAGGTGCTCCATGGTTTGGATCACCTCCTCCTGGGTTTCTCCAAGTCCGAGCATCAAGCCACTTTTGGTGGGGATCTCGGGTGCAAGTTCCCTGGCAGCGGCCAGCAGTCCGAGCGAGCGGGCGTAGGTCGCTCCCCGTCTCACTTCGCCTTGGAGGCGCTCCACGGTTTCCAGATTGTGGTTGAAGCAGACGGGTGAGGCATCCAGCACCGTTTGCAACCGTTGCCGCTGCACCTGGATCGCCTCGCGCTGGTCCGGCTGGCCGCCCCAGAAGTCTGGCGTCAGCACTTCAATCGCGATCAGTGGGTTGCGCCGGCGGATGGCCTCGATGGCACGGGTGAACAGGGACGCGCCATGGTCCTCCAGATCGTCGCGGGCCACTGCTGTGAGCACCACGTAACGCAGCCCCATGGTGATCACGGCATCGGCCACCCGCTCCGCTTCCATGGGATTCAGCAGCTCGGGTGCCTGGCCTTTATCCACCTGACAGAACGCACAACTGCGCGTGCAGATCGACCCACCCAGAAGAAATGTGGCCGTGCCAGCGGCGTAGCACTCGCCCCGATTCGGACAGCGCCCTTCTTCGCAGATGGTGTGAAGGGCGTTGGATTTCACAAGGGTCTGAACATGCTCAATCGCCGAGACGTTGCCCACGGGTCGCCGCAACCATTCGGGCAGGCGTTCTCGCGGTGGAATCGAGGAGTAGCGACTGATCTTCTGGCCCATGCCAATCACTCCACAGCCCGCCGCCCTTCCAACGCCCGGCTCAGGGTGACGTCGTCGGCGTATTCCAGCTCGCTCCCCACCGGAAGCCCATAGGCAATCCGACTGACGCGGGTGAACGGTTTGAGCAACCTGGCCACATAAAGGCTGGTGGTATCGCCTTCCACGCTGGGCGTCAGCGCCAGGATCACTTCTTCGGTGTTGTTGGCTGCGACCCTCTTCACCAAACTGGAGATCTGAAGAAGGTCGGGGCCGATTCCATCCATCGGTGAGATCAGGCCTCCGAGAACGTGATAGTGGCCAGAAAATTCCCGGGTGCGCTCCAGCGCCAGGAGATCGCGTGAGTCGGCGACCACGCAGATCTGTCCGTTGGCCCGTTCGGGGTTGCGGCAGATCTCACAGGTGGGCTCCGCGCTGAGATGGTGGCAGGTCTGGCAGTGGCCAACCTCCGTTCGTGCCGCCAGAAGTGCATCGGCAAAGCTGCGGATCTGCTCCTCCGGTTGGCGAAGCAGATGCAGGGCCAGTCGCTGCGCAGTGCGTGGTCCGATTCCAGGCAACCGCTCGAATTGATCGATCAGCCGTGCCAGTGGGCGGGTGAAGCCGCTCAGAACTCTTTGGCAAGTGTCTGAAATCTAGGCAGGCATTTGCACGGGCAGAATGCACCCATCCTGACGATGTCCCGATGCGTGTTCAGCTGCACTCCTCGCTCAGAACGTTGTGCGCACTTTTCTGTGTCTTGATGCTGACCGCTTGCAGCGGAGCAGGGGCCGGGCTCAACTCGTTCAAGAGCCCCGATGGACGCTATGCCTTTCTGTATCCGTCTGGATGGACGCGCGTGGCTGTGACCGGTGGCCCCCAGGTGGTCTTTCATGACCTGATCAACAGTGATGAGACCGTCAGCTTGGTGGTCTCCGATGTCGATCCAGACAATGACCTTGAGGGGTTGGGAAGTGCCGTTGCTGTCGGCGAACGTCTGCGTCGTGAGGTGATTGCCCCCGAGGGCAGCGGCCGTGTTGCCGACCTCATCGAAGCGCGCGAACGCGAGAGTGATGGTCACACGTTTTACGACCTCGAATACGCCGTTCATCTTCAGGATCGAGACCGGCACGAGCTGGCCACGGTTGTGGTCGATCGTGGTCGCCTTTACACCTTGGCCACCAGCACGAATGAAGCGCGCTGGACCAAGGTTCAGGGGTTGTTTGAGTCGGTGATCACATCCTTCACCTTGCTGATCTGAAGCGATGGCGTCTGCTTGAACTGTCCTCCTTGGTGCAGCAACAGGCGCCCGTCAGCAGCAGGATGACTTCATGACAACATCCAGCAGGGTTGAACGACTCCGGGGGCGCTGGAATGGCCTCTCGGAGCATCAGCAGGTCGGGGTCTCCCTTGCTGGGGTTGGTGGGTTGTTTGGCCTTTGGCTGATGTTCTGGCCTGTGCCCACCCAGGTGGAAGGCCAGGGCGTTTTGATTTATCCCGACAATGCGGGGATCCTCAATGCCCGTTCGGGAGGGCAGGTCCTGCGCATCGACACCAAGGTGGGAGATCGGGTGCGCCAGGGCCAGGTGTTGATGACCTTGTATCTCCCTGTACTGGAACGTCAGCTCGATCAGCAGCAAGGCAATCTCGAGCAGCTCATGTTGCAGAACGAGGAGCTCAATCAACGCGACGCTCTGCGGATCGCCACGGCCAAGGCAGCACTGGATACCGCTCTCGCCAAGCTTGATGATGATCAGAAACGTCTGGCCAAGCTGCAATCCACCTACACCAGCAAGCTCAAGAATCTCGATTGGCTGGCCCAGCGCGAGGTGGTGGCACCGCTCTCGAGGGCTGTGGTGTCTGCGGAGCAAGGCCTGACCACAACCAGTGTTCAGCTCGATGACATCAAGATTCAGCGCAAAGATGAGATCACCCAGTTTCAGCAGATCAAGCTGGGCATTGAAACCGAGCAACTCGATCGCAATTTTCAGATCGACGATCTCAAGCGCAAGATCAAAGTGACGGAAGCCAAGATTGCCTTTGATGGAAAGGTGATCGCCGAGCGCAGCGGAACCGTTCTCGATCTACAGGTGATTGCTGGTCAAACCGTGAAAACCAGTGACCGCCTCGGCACCATCGGCCGAAACCAAGCGCCAGGGGGCGATCAACGCAAAACTGGAGGCGATCTGATTGCTGTGTCCTACTTTTCTCCGGCGGATGCCCGTCGTCTCCCCCTCGGGCTCCCGGTTGAAGTGGTTCCACACTGGAACCAGCGTGGTCGTTTCGGTGGGATCGAGGGCAAAGTGCGCAGTGTGCTCACGCTGCCTGCAACGCAAGAAGACATCTCCACAACCGTGGGCAACAGTCAGTTGGCCGAAGAACTCGTGAAGGATGGGCCCGTGATGCGTGCCGAAATCGAACTGGATCGTCTCCCCGGCAGCGATGATGGTTATCGCTGGACACTGTCCCAAGGCAGTGGCGTGTTTCCGATCCGCGATGGTCTCACCGTCGATACGTTTGCTTACGTCGAATGGCGTTCGCCGATCACCTACATCATTCCCGGTCTGCGCTCGCTGACCGGTGGGTTCCGAACCTTCAGGATCGATCGCCTCTGGGATCTGCCATTCCTGCGGCAGCCCGGAACTCCACAGTGATGCCCTAATGCCCATGGCCATCCGTTCTCTTCTCCGTCAGGAACTTCCCTGGCTCATTTCCGAGATCGTTCTGCTGATGATTCTCTTGAATGCCAATCCTCCGGAACTGTGGTTTTGGTTGGTGGTGTTTCTGGTGGTGTTCGGCTATCGGATTGAGCGTTGGTGGTCGTCACGGCCGGGGAGCTGACCGAAACGACGACGCCTCCAGGGTGAGAGTTGTGGGAACCGCTTGCTGCGGATTGCGGGGCATGGGAAGCAGTTCCCTCAGCAGCTGGGCGTAGGTGACATTCACATCCACGGTGGCGATCAGGCGATTGACCAGGGCGTTCACCAGCTGGGTTTGGGTGACGGAGAGATCCACTTCATTGGCAAGTCCGGTTTTGTAGCGAAGGGTGCTGTCACGGAAGGCTTCCTTGCTGGCCCCCACGGCACGCCGTGCCGACAGCAGTTTGGCCAGGCTGGCCTCATGGTTCAGAAATGCCCGTTCAAGCCGCAGGCGGATGGCATTGCGGGTGGCTGCATAGGCCTGGGTTGCGGCCTGTTCCTGGATAGACAGCGCTTTGACGGCATTGGACGTGACACCGGCATTGAAGATCATCCAGTTGAAGGCCAAGCCGACCGACCAGTCGTATCCGGCGACCTGCTCAAGCGGCAGAAATGTGGCTCCGCAGCAGCCGTTACCGATCAGTGAGAAGTTGAAGATGCGCTCCACAGAAGCCAATCCGCCAACGGAAGCAAACAGGCTGAGCTGGGGAAGGAGCTGCGCTGCAGTCTCGTCTTGGCGCAGGGCCAGTGCCCGCCGTGTGGCAAGGATCGCGTCGAGTTCTGGGTTGTTGTCGTAAGCGGCCAGGAGGGTTTGTTCGAGATTCAGAGGCCAGGCTGGTGAGAGGTTGATCGGGTCAGCGGCGCTGGGAATCACATCAGCGGGCAGATTGAGAACGCTCCAGAGGGCTCTCCTGGAGACGGCGCGATCAGCAAGAGCCTGGATGAGATCTTCCTGATCCGTCGACAGCGTTGCACTGCGGCGCAGCAGGTCAACCCGCGGCACCAGACCGGCTTGCTTGAGATTCAGCGTGTCTTCCAGCACGATCAGATCCGTTCGCACCACGGCATCGCGGATCCGCACCAACTGCTCGTTGAGTTGAAGCTGGTAGTACGCCTCGCTCACCTCCAGTTGCAGGGTGCGCAGTTGGTTGGCGTACTGCTGCTGGACCTGATCGAGCCTGGCTTGTGCAGCGCGAACCCTGGGGGTGCGCGCGAAATCGATCACGGCATAGTTGAGTTCCAGTCCCGCCTGGGAGTCCACGCCGTTGGACACGGCATAGAGGCCACCGCCTGCGGGAACGAAAAAGGGACCAGCCTGCTCACCCTTCACCGTTGTGCCGTTGTTGGTGAGGGCAAGATTCGGTGACTGTCCCTGCTTGGCAAACAGGGGCCCGAATCCAAACGCGTTGTTGGCGTAGGGCGAATACGTTGTGCTGCCGCTCTGGAATCCCTCAGCGTCAGCAAACACGCTGATCGTGGGCCAGTAGGTGCCGGCCAGCGACGCCACCCTGGCGGCCTGGGCTTCGATCTGGTCACGCTGCACCTGCAGGGAGGGATTGTTGCGGAAGGCGATGGCGACCGCCTGCTCCAGGGTGACCGATTGCACGGGGGTGGCCTTGCTGGCGCGTTCCGGCAGGGCCAGGGGGCTGTCCGGCCGGCTGGTTTCCTCGCGCAACGGACCCTCCGCGGGTCGGTTGGCGTCCATCAGGTTGGCAGGGAGTTCCGGTGTCAGCAGGTCATCGCTTGACTCCAGCGCTGGTGCGGGGCCGAGCAGGGTGTCGAGGCTGTCGAGTTGCTGATTGAGACGTTCCCAGCTGCGTTCCAGTTGCCGCGTGCTTCCGCCCAGATTCAACGGCGCTGCCGCTGCGCCAGCCGGTAAGGGGGCGGAGCGAACAACGGCAGGCAGCACACCTCCGATCAGGGGGATCAGAAGGGTTCCTCGGATGGCGATCCTGATCAAGGAACTGTCCTGACGTTGATAGACCACGATCCTGCCGAGCTTCAGGGTTCAGGCCTTGAGCCAGTGACAGGCGTTGAGCTGGCCATCCCCGGTTTGCAATTGCGCAGTGCCGAGGCTGCGTGGTCGATCAGTGAGGCCCGAAGAACAATTTGCCGCATCCTTGCGGCAGCGATTGCCTGGGTTTCGTGGTCCTCGAGAGTGTCTTTTTCAAGACTGCTCATCAAGTGGCCTGAGGCAGCATCAAGGTTGCGGTTGAGGTGGCTGAGCGTGTCGAGATTGAGCGTTTGTTTGTCTCCCAAAGAGAGCTTGCGCAGCTCCCCAGCCAAGGTGTTGAGAAGGGTGATCAGCTGATGCAACACCTCGGCTTCTTGGCGATGCAACGCTTTGATCACGGCTGGGGACTGAATCGGGGCCGGTAGGCCCCGCAGCCCGTCCAGCACCGACAGCAGTTGGGAGCAGAGAAGATCCAGTTCGCTCCAGAGCTCATGCAAGGGATGATGTTCAGGATCGACGCCGAGCTCCAGCTGGGCGCTCTCCCTCTGGCTGCGGATGGCGTTGATCTGCTTCAGCAATGCTTGGCGACGTTGGCGTCGGAGGGACATCGACAACCGTGCCGGTGCGTCTTGTTCAAGACGGTCGGCTTCCAGTGAAAACTCCTCACCCAAAGCACTCACCATCGTGGCCAGGGCCTGATGCAGGTTGGGGATGCTTTTGCTGGGCCAGATCGTGCGGGTGGCCCAAAGCGACAGAACAATGCCGATGGCGGTCCAGAACAGCCGTGCCGTTCCCCAGCTGGTTTCCCCTGCTCCATGGACCAGCCAGCCCATGATCACGATGTTTCCGGCCACCTTGTAGCCAACCTGTAGACCGAGCGCTCCTCCCAGGAATCGCACCGTTGCCAGAGCCAATCCGAGTGCCAGCGCCAGGGGCATCTGCAGGTCGCGGGAAAAGATCATCAGCACGATCACCCCGAGCACACTGCCAAGCATCCGTTGGATGCTGAGATTGAGAGAATTGCCGTAGCTGCTCGTGAGAACCGCTGCGGTGGTGAGCGGGATGTAGTAGCCAAAGCCCATCGGGCTCAGCAGACCGAACCCCGCGCCTAATCCAGTGACCAGCGCCAGGCGGAGATCGGAGCGCAGCACCCATGGACGGGCTGTAGAGGGTGGCTTGCTCATCAGGGCTGGACTCGGTTCAAGAGCTGTTGGCTGCGGATCAGTCGTTGGAATCGGGTGACCTGTTCTTCGAGGGCGATGCGTTGAGGGAGCGGTAGCGCGGATCCGCTGGACTCCAATCTCAGGGCTTCGGCTGGGGCTCCCGGCCCATTGAGGTGAGCGCTGAGATAGTGACTGAGCTCGGGTAGCGGGTTGGGGCCAAGCTCCTGATGGACCCGCTGAATCAGGCGTTCCACCAGAAGCCAACGCACCTGCAGGCACCGCCAAAGGCTCATCCGTTGAGGCCAGCGCAAACGCTTCAGTGTGCGGGCCTGTCTCTCCCCGAGGTCGTTTTCAACGTTGATCAGGCGCTGCAATTCCAGAAGCTGCCGGGTGATGGCTTCCGCGTTGATGGCCGCAGGAGGAGGGCCTTCACCCATGAGCGCGGCGCTGTGCGCCTCCAGTCGTTGCTGCAGGCTGGCTTCCAGTTGCTGGTGCAGCTCCTGCATGCGAGCCAAACGGTTCTTTGGCCAGAGCAGCCGTCCCATCACCAATGCCACCGCGATCCCCACGAGCGTGTCGAGACTGCGGTTGAACACATAGCTCCAGTTGAGCTTGGTGTAGGCATCGATGCCGAGAAACATCACCGTCACCACAACGGCCGTTGAGAGTCCACTCGACCAACCCATGCGTCTGAGCACGGGGATCGTGATCAGCAAGCTGACCAGGATTCCGATCCAGCCTGAGAGAATGGTATGCACCAGAAAGGTGACAAGGCCTCCAACGGCTGTGCCGAGAATCCTGCCGCGCGCAGCCTGCAGGCTGTTTTCATCCTGGTCATCAACCACGGTGATGACGGCCAGCAAGGGGTACCAGAGGTAGGTGATGCGTTGAAAGTGCTGGGCGATGGCACAGGTGATCAGGATGCTGAGACCCAGTCGAAGACTCTGTCGCAGCAGATTGGCGTCCAATGCACCCCCAGCGTCGCCAGCATTCTGGTGGGCTGAAGGGGTGTTGGCTCAGAACAGCAGGCGGTAGCGCCAGCTGCTGGACTCTGTGGCATCGATGCCCTTGGGCCCCTGTCCCGGCCACTCTGTCTCCAGATAACTAATGCCATTGCGGTAAAAGGGGCGCGCCGGCAGGCGTTGCGTTTCCAGTTCGGTGAGTCCCATCGCCGTGATCAACCCTCCCAGCTCCATCGCGCCAAGATCCGTGTCGAGATTGCGACCCGCCGCATTGATCAGAGCGGGAAGCTTCAGCACATGTTGGGGCTTTGTCAGGGTGCTGAACAGGCTCTTCAGCACCAGTTGTTGGCGATCGAGTCGTCCAAGATCGCCTTCGCCATCATGGCGCCAACGCAGGAATCCCTCCAGTTCACGGCCGCGGAGCACCTGGAGGCCAGGCTGGAGATCGATCAGCAATCCCTGGCTGTTGTCGCGGTAGTAGAGGCGCTTTGGAACATCCACTTCCACGCCTCCCACCAGATCGCTGAGGGTGCGGATTCCTTCCAGATTCACAAGGATGTGATGGTCGATCGGACGTCCCATCAGCCGTGAGAGTTCTCTCTTCACGGCGTCCGCACCACCGCGAGCGAACAGCGCATTGGCTTTGAGCGGACCGAAGCTGCGGGAGTCGATGTAGCTGTCTCTTGGAATCTGGGTGATGGAGGTCCGGCCTGCCTCGAGCCGGATGGTGAAAATGGCGTCGGTGTTCCCGCCACCTTCATCCACTCCCAGGACCAGGACCTCGCGATTGTCGAAGACCGACCAGGCTGAGAATGGATTGCTGACGGGAATCAGCGCGGGAGCTTCCGCTTCCGGCATCAGCGTCCGGCTCAGCGGAATCGCCAGCAGAAACCCTCCGGTCAGGCCAGCGGCGGCTGCCAGGAGAAGGACGTTGGTTCCGACGCGCTGCCGGTTGTTCATCTCCTCAACTTAGGCCGTTGTTTCCCTGTTCTTAAGATTTTCTTTGTGTTGCGTCTAAAGCAGCGGGTCGCTGATCACCAAGGACCCGCAGGCCAGCTGGTTCACCAGATTGCTGGTGCGGTCGCTGGCGGGAATCGGAAGGCCTGCGACACGCCGGCGCTGTGAGCGCAGGATCACCAGATCGTGATCACGGCTTTTGCGGTGGATGATGCGGTCGACTCCCGGCCCCTCGCAGAGCTCGATGCGTAGGTCAAGTGCTTTGGCATCGCCTCGCGATGACCAGCTGAGGAGTTCATCGCGCATCCATGACCGGTCATGGCGATTGAAGCGGGGGTCGTGGATGTGCAGGAGGGTGATGTGGGTGTCACTGGTCTCACTGGCGCTGTCCTGAAGGCGCAAGGCCAACTCGAACTGCTCCCGTGCGTTGGAGGAGAGATCTTTGATTGGCACAAGGATTCTTCGGAATCCTGTGTTGGATTCCTTATTCAGATTCACCACCACCACAGGGCAGTGAGCGGTTCTGCACACGCCATCCACCAAGTCGCCGAACAGCCAGTTGCGCAGTCGATCGGGACGACCTGCGCCGATGAGAAGCAAATCAGCGCTTTGCTCAAGGGCGCTGCGGCTCATGCCGCCTGGAATGTCTTCATCCAGACGCAGCAGGCAGCGAGTGGTGACGGAGAGGCTGTTACCGATTGCGGAGGCTTCCTTGAGCCGCTCCCTTGCTGCAGCCAGAGCTCTGTTGAGCCCACCGCGGGCATCCTCGAGATTGGGGCTCACGAGAGCGAGGGGCAGCAGCTGCCCGCGTTGGTCATCGTCTCCTTTGAGCAGGCGTGCGGCGATGGTGAGAAGGCGCCCTTCGGTGGCTGGATTGGCGATGGGCACAACGATATTCAAAGGCCTTCGGACAACGGCTCGCGTGGGCGATGTGGCGCTTGCAGGCGCTGTTGTGCTGGCAAGACCAGGTTGGGAGCTGTCTTCGTCAGGTTCCATCAGCGCCACCACGGAGCGGGTGGTCAGCGTTGGGCCCAGGGTCGCCGTCACCACCATCACAGCGAGCACACTGTTCAGCACCGTGGCATTCAGCAAGCCGGCTTGGAATCCCACAAAGGCAGTGGCCAGGGTGGCGGCCACCTTCGGCATCGCCAGGGACCACATCAGCAGGATCTGGTTGTTGTTGTATCCGAACCAGCGACCCGCGCAGAGCGCGGCCAAGGCTTTGCAGCCCAGGGCACCAACCAGCATCAACACCGTGAAGTCGAGCGTGTTCACACTCGCGGCAAGGTCGCCGAGATTGAGCAGCAGCCCAAGGTGAATGAAGAAAATGGGGATGAAGAGCGCGCCGCCGACGAAAATCACCTGCTCCTTCACTCTCCCCTCGGGCAGCACCGAATTCACGGCGAGTCCGGCGAGAAAAGCGCCAACGATTTTTTCCACACCTGCCAGTTCAGCGCCGAGGGAGGCGATGAACAAAGCCAGCAACACCGTGAGAAAAACCCGGTTTTCGTCGGTGATGCTGCGCATCCAAAGCCGCCGTCCAAGCCATCGGATTGCCCACACCACGCCGACAGAGAAGATGGCGATGCTGGCGAACAGCCCGGTGATCCCTGTCGCTGTGAGGTTTCCGCCTCCAAGTCCCAGGGCGACCGCAAGCAAGAGCAGGGCGGCGATATCCGTGAGGATCGTGCTGCCCACGCTCACGATCACCGATTCATCACGCTGGGCTCCGTAGCTGCGCACGATCGGGTAGCCGAGGGGGGTGTGCGTGGCCATCAAGGCCCCAAGCAGCAGACTGGGGACCAAGGGGAAACCGAAAAGGCGGCCGATGCCAACCCCTGTGGCCACACCGAAGCCAAACACCAACAGGCCAAACCCCACCGAGCGGTTTTTCACCCGGTTGAACTCCTCAAGATCGATCTCCAGTCCGACGGTGAACAGCAGGTAGATCGCGCCGATATCAGAGAGCAGGGTGATGGTTTCTCCCTGGGCATCAAGCCATTGCAGGCAGTGGGGACCCACCAGCACGCCGGCTGCCAAAAGGCCCACGAGGTCTGGCAGTCGCAGGCGTCTGGTGAGAGGTGGCACCAGCACGGCGATGGCCACCAACAGGGCAAAGATGCCCAGGGGGTGCTCCATCATGTGTTGCAGTGATGCTGCCATCAGCCCCTGCGATTAGAGCGCCAGCGCCTCGTCGCTGCGCAGGCCGGCTTGCACGCGCCAGAGGTCTGCGTAGGCGCCCGGCTGATGCAGGAGTTGATCATGGGTTCCGTCCTCAACAATGCGTCCTTGATCCATGACGACGATTCGATCGGCATGACGCACCGTGCTGAGGCGATGGGCAATCACCAGTGTGGTGCGATTCGCTGTGATGTGCATCAGGGAGCGCTGAATCGCCGCTTCGGTGTCGTTGTCAACGGCGGCTGTGGCCTCATCGAGCACCAGGATCGGAGCATCTTTGAGGATGGCTCGAGCGAGGGCGATGCGTTGTCGCTGTCCACCAGAGAGCCTCTGTCCCCGCTCACCCACCACCGTGTCGAACCCATCAGGCAAGGCATCGATGAACTCGAGTGCTTCGGCCTGCCGGGCCGATTCACGCACCGCCGCTTCGCTGGCCTCGGGAGCGGCGTAAGCGATGTTGTCCCGCACAGTGCCGTGGAACAGATAGATGTCTTGGCTCACGAGGGCGATCGCCCGCCGCAGGTCACCGAGCTGCAATTGATCGATCGGAATGCCATCAAGAAGGATCTGCCCTCCGCTCAAGGGGTACAGGCGCAACAGAAGTTTCACGAGTGAGCTTTTGCCTGATCCGGTCGCGCCAACGATTCCCAGGGTGCTGCCTGCCTGAATGGTGAGATCGAAGTGATTCAGGAGCGGTGGACGCTCCCGGTAGCCAAAGTTCACGGCCTCGTACCGCACTTCACCCCGGATCTGGGCGTGATTCAGGGTCCGGGTGCCCCCCGAGATGTGGATCGGCGTGTCGATCAGATCCAGCACCCGGTGGGTGGAGGCCATGGAGCGCTGGTAATCATCCAGTGTGCGGCCGAGGGTGGTGAGTGGCCAGAGCAACCGCTGGGTGATAAACACGAGAAAGCTGTAAGTGCCCACAGCGATCACGCCCTGCCAGGCCTGGAGACCTCCGATCAGGAGGATCGCTAGGAACGCGAACAGAATCGCGAAGCGAATCAGGGGGATGAAGGCCGCCGAAATGCGGATGGCGCTGCGGTTGCAGTGCCGGTAGGCATTGCTCTCCTGCCGCAGTTGCTCCAGCTCCCAGGCTTCGTTGGCGAAGCTCTTGATTGTGAGCATGCCGCCGAGGTTGTTGCTCAGTCGCGCTGCCAAGTTGCCGGCCCGTTCACGCACCTCCCGGTACCGCGGAGCCAGTTGGCGTTGAAAACGCAGAGACCCCCAAAGAATCACCGGAATGGGCAGAAAGCTGAAGAGCGCCACCGCTGGGGCCACAACGATCATGGCTCCACCGACCAGCAACACGGTGGTGATTAGATGCAGGATTTCATTGGCACCGTGATCGAGAAAGCGTTCGAGCTGGTTGATGTCGTCGTTGAGAACGGTCAGCAAACGGCCCGTGCTGTCGCGCTCAAAAAAATCCATCTCCAGCTTCTGGAGATGGTCGTAGGCCTCAAGGCGCAGGCTGTGCTGCGTGGATTGGGCCAAATTGCGCCATAACACCCCGTAGAGATATTCGAACAGGGATTCAGCTGTCCAGACGATGAAGGACAGGCCTGCCAGCACGGTGAGCTGGGTTGGCACCGTGGTGGCCCCTAACTGGGCGAGCCAGGACGTGTCTTGTTGAACGACCACATCCACCGCAAGGCCAATCAGCACAGGGGGGGCAAGGTCGAAGATCTTGTTGATCACTGAGCAGCTGGCTGCCAGCCAGACCCTGCGCCGGTAGGGCCTCAGGTGGAGAATCAGCCGGCTCAGTGCGGCTGGAGGTCGGGCTGGAGCAACAGAAGACGGCATCTGCGAAACCTGCAGTCTCTGTATTCAAGCGTTGTGTTTCACCTGAACATCCACAGGGTCACAGGCGCTGTAGACCGGAAGGAGAACGAGGAGGACCTATGGCCCGTTCACGCGAGACCACGCGATTCAATCGTTATTTGGCGAAGAAGCATCGTCAGGTGCTGCGGGGACAGATTCGCTCACAGCGCGACAACGACGCTGCCCATACCGTTCCTGTGATTGACCACAGCGATCGGCTGATGGATCGTGCCATCAGCAGGGATCAGTCTCTGGATTTGCTTCTGGAGGAAGAGCCGGCTCGCTGAGCCGGCTCAGGCAACGATCACCAGCGGTTTCCACCACCGTCGTAACCGCCACCGCCACCGCCGCCACCGCCGTAGCCACCGCCACCGCCGTAGCCACCGCGGCCGCCGCCACCGCCACCGGTGCGTTCGCGAGGAGTGGCCTTGTTCACACGGATCATGCGACCCATCCACTCAACGTTTTGAAGGTCATCGATGGCCTTCTGCTCGTCTTCGTCGCTGTTCATTTCCACAAAGCCGAATCCGCGCTTGCGGCCGGTTTCGCGATCAAGGGGAAGACTGGCGCTCTTCACCTCGCCGTACTGGCTGAACAGATCGAGCAGATCTTCCTGCTCGGCCTGAAAGGAGAGGTTGCCGATGTAGATGGTCATTTCCTAGTTGGACCGATGGACATGTGATCAGTGAAGCCGTGGTCCGAATTGGAAAGTCCTTGATGCTGAAGCCGGAAAGCTGAAGCCTGGGGGAGCGAGCCGTTCAGAGCCGAACGCTGAATCTGATGCAACTCCAAGTTACAGCCTGGCCTGTAGCTCCGTCACAACAATTGGAAGGAAATCGGAAGTTGCTCTGCTTTTGCGTCCGGCTCCCTCCATTGTCAGGAGACCCTGACGGAGTGGCCGATGTCCGGACTCAGCCTTCGTTGTCTCGGATGGACAGCCGATGGAGAACTCATGGCAGCGGATCAGTTCGAGCTGCTGCAATCGCTGATGACAAGCTCTCAGGCCGATGTGCAGCTCGAATACATCCATTTGATCGAGGCCACCGCGCTACGCCAGCCCTGCGCCAGCCTCGAGATCACGCCAACACCGAGCTACTAGAGCTTGTAGCGCTCGGCTGCTTTCTGCTTGCAGGTGGCCTGGGCGGACTGGATCGACCCCCCTGCATTCACCGCATCGAGAAAGCATTTGCAGGTGTAGTCACCCATCCCCGCCGGAGGGGTCTTGCCCGCGTGGGCCATGGCGGCGTTGAAGCCAGCCAGGCACAACCGGGTGATCGTGTCGTTCTCTCCTGATGCCATGGCGGGTGCGATCGGGGCAACCACCAGGCTCAAAGCCAAGCCGAAAGCCGGAAGCGGTGCGTTCATCAAGGTCATCAGGCTTGGGTGATCTGCAGTTCGCGGTTCAGCACCTTGAGGCGCCTGAGTGCATTGAACACATCCTCAGGCATCCCCTTAGGAAGGTCGACAAAGCTATGGGACTCAAAAATTTGAATCCGACCAATCATGCGGCCCTGAAGCCCTGATTCATTGGCGATGGCACCCACGAGGTTTCCAGGCTTGACCCGGTCGCGGTGGCCAACCTCCACCCGGTAGCGCGTCATGTTGTCTTCCGGGGGGCGGGCCTCACGGTCGGGACGACGGCGATCCCGGCCTCGGTCCCCACGGCGATCATCACGGCGATCGTTGCGCAACGGTGTCTGCAGCCAGCTTTCATCACCACTCACCAGAAGCGGTTGATCGCCAACGGCCAGTTTCATCGCCGCCAGAGCCAGTTGATCCGCCGTGAGCTCATGCTCCTGGCCCACGCGTTGAATCAGTTCCTGCAAAAGGGAGGTTTCGTCGTTGGCTTCACAGGCGGCGGCCTGACTCAGGCGATCCCTGAGTCGGTCGAGCCGGCTCTGATTGATCTCCGCGTTGCTGGGAATGTCCATCGGCTCGATCGACTGGTTCACAGCGCGCTCGAGGTTGCCCACGAAGCGGCGTTCCCGGGGTGTGACGAACAAAATTGCCTCGCCGGTTCGACCGGCGCGTCCGGTGCGACCGATGCGGTGCACATAGGCCTCGCTGTCGAACGGCATGTCGTAGTTGATCACCAAGCCGATGCGGTCCACATCGAGCCCTCGCGCAGCAACGTCAGTCGCCACGAGGATGTTCACGGTGCCTTTGCGCAGCCGATCCACGGTGCGCTCTCTCTGGTTCTGAGGAACGTCTCCATTGAGCACAGCCACATCGTGTCCCGCCGCTTCGAGGGATTCAGCCACCGTGAGGGTGATCGCTTTGGTGCGGGCAAAGATGATCACGCCTTCACCGGTCACTGCTTCCAGGACCCGGTTGAGCGCCTCGATCTTGTGGGCGTTCTGCAACGTGATCGAGCGCTGGCGAATGCGCTTGGCCTCACGATCCTTGGTTTTGATGGTGATTTCGGCCGGTTCACGCAGGTAACGCTTCGAGAGGCGGCGGATCTCATTCGGCATCGTTGCCGAAAAGAGCACCACCTGGCGTTCCTCGGGAAGCTGGTCGAGGATCCACTCCACGTCATCGATGAAGCCCATGCGCAGCATTTCATCGGCTTCATCGAGCACCAGGCTGCGCAGCCCGGTGGTGTCGAGCGTGCCCTGTCGCATGTGATCCATCACCCTCCCTGGAGTGCCGACCACCACATCGACCCCGCGCTTGAGGGCATGGATCTGGGAGCGGAAATCCGATCCTCCGTAAATCGCGAGCACATTCAGGTGGGGATGGCCAGCGGCATAAGCCTTGAAGGAGTCAGCCACTTGCATGGCCAGTTCCCGGGTTGGGGCCAGCACCAGCACGCGCGGTGTGTTGCTGCGACCGTCGAGGCGCTCAAGCAGGGGCAGAGCAAAAGCCGCTGTTTTACCGGTGCCTGTCTGGGCTTGACCGACAAGGTCACGACCCAGCATCAGCTCCGGGAAGGCTGCTTTCTGGATCGGAGACGGTTCTTTGTAACCCTTGGCATCGAGGGTTTTAAGGAGAGCTTCGCTGAAGCCAAACCCGGCGAAGCCGGATGCGCTCTCAGCGGATTCGCCCTCGCTCGTCGCTTCGGAATCGGCGTCGCTGCAAGGCGCGATCACGGTGGTGAAGACCTCCTCGTTGGGCAGGGATTCGGAGGGAAGTTCAGAAACAGTGAGATCCACTGCGCAAGGCACTGCGGCCTGCGGGTGTGTCTGGGTCATAGAAAACGGCACTCAGCCTGATTGATCCTTCAAATCAGGCTTGCAACGTCCCATCGGCAAATGCCGCGCAGTATTGCTTGCCGTCTGTTCAAAGGTGAATGCTTAATTTATCACCCGACCAAAGTCATCTTCGAGGCGTTCGATATCACTCTCTTCGAGTGTGCTTCCGTGTTGAACTTCGATGATCAGGAGATCGCCCGGCCCACCCACGGCGCGGTGAATCGATCCGCGGGGAATGTGAAACGTGCTTCCAGCCTTCGCGTCCACCGCGTGGCCGTCACAAAGCAGCTGTCCCGAACCAGCCACCACGGTCCAGTTCTCGCTGCGATGGCGGTGGCGCTGCAGGCTCAGTCTGCAGCCCTGGCGCACCAGCAATCGTTTGAGTTTGTAGCCAGGTCCTGAAAGCAGATCCTCATACCAACCCCAGGGGCGTTCCACCCGTGTTGACACGTTTGAACCGTCGCCGCTCCCTCACAGCATGCCGTCGATCACGTCTGGCGCCAGGCGATACAGGATGAGCTGTTGGCGTGCCCGGGTCATCGCTGTGTAGAGAAGGGCTGAAGACTCCTGTGCCTCCTGTGGAGGCCAGAGCACGATCACGTTGTCGACCTCACTTCCCTGCGCCTTATGAATGGTGAGGGCTAGAGCCGGTTCCAGCTGGCGGATGCGCGCCGGATGAATCAGTCGGTACAGGCTGCCTGCATGGCCGTCGTTGCAACGGAACAGCAACCGTCGCGACGCACCGCGACCGATCGCCAGGCCCAGGTCGCCATTGGCGAGTCCGAGATCCATCTGATTTTCGCTGCACAGCACCGGCAACCCTTCAGGCCATCCCGCCGGATCATCGCCCTGCACCAGTTCGCGATGCAGGGCCTCAACACCCCAG
Source organism: Synechococcus sp. WH 7803 (assembly GCA_000063505.1). Classification (GTDB taxonomy): domain Bacteria; phylum Cyanobacteriota; class Cyanobacteriia; order PCC-6307; family Cyanobiaceae; genus Synechococcus_C. The sequence continues at coordinate 1,386,504 of CT971583.1, read as the reverse complement.
GATCCCCGGCGACGAGGACAAAGAACGATGAGATCGTCGAGCCGCCCCAGCAGTTCTGCGCTGGTTGTGGGATTGGGTTGGCCCTCGGCGTCGGTGCTCAAGTCGGCCGTCGCGCGGCCGAGCTCGGCGAGGCGATGGCGCAAGGTTTGGGTCACCGCGTCGGGGATGCGACGGTCGCGGCAGATTTGGAGGGTGACATTCGCCCCGTCGTTCAGCCCGTTGCAGGCGTTCCAGAACGCCTCTTCGCCAGCGTCGCGGAGCAGGCTCCCCAGCCGTGCCAGCTCACCTCTGTTGCGATAGACCCGGTGGAGGCTGATGGCGGCATCACCGAAACAGTGCCGGCGCTCCGGATGCTGAAGATGGCGCCAGACCGCTCCAACGCCGATGGGCGGAAGCTGATCGGCATCTCCCACGAGCACCAGCTGTGCTTCGCGAGGCAGGGCGCTGAGCAAAGCCTGCGCGAGGTTGAGATCCACCATGGAGGCCTCATCGACCACGAGCAGATCGAGATTCAGGGGATGCCTGCCATTGCGCGCGAAGCCACTGGGGCGCGCTTCTAGAAGACGATGCAGGGTGGTGCAGGGCAAGCTCCGGGTCCGAGCGTCGCTTTGCAGCGCTTCCTCCAGGCGCCGGGCCGCCTTGCCGGTAGGAGCCGCCAGATGGATGCGCAGGGCTCCGCGTTCAGCCATGGCTTGCAGCAGCATCGCTTGCACGGTGCTGGTCTTTCCCGTTCCTGGGCCGCCGCTCACCATCACCAGGCGATGGCGTCTGATCGCTTGAACAGCAGCCCGTTGTTCCGTATTGAGCCTCCCGAGGTCAGGGGGAAGGCTGTCCGTGGGAAGGCTGTCCGTTTTAAGGCTGCCGCTGGGTTGTGCGTGACTGCGATCAATGAGCTCCAGCTCCAGGCGCTGCATGGCCTGATGCCAGCGCGTCCAGTGCAGTTGATCGCCATCGAGAACCATCACCTGAGGAGGATCCGTGAGCCAGCCGCTGCGCTCGAGCAGCTCGCGCTGGTTCTCCTCGATGCGCAAGCTGGTGTCTCCCGCGCTCAGTGCGGCAGTGAGTGCCTGAACGAGTTCCTCGAGCGCCTGCTGATCCGTCGCTGACAGGTCTGCCGCAGGAGGGCGGCGGCGGCGCAGCATGGCCATCACGCCGTCGCCGAGTTGCAGGCTGCGTTGTGCCCCTTCGCTGCGGATCATGGCTGGGTTCCCTGGAGAAGCGTGTTCAGATGCTCGAGCCGTTGCAATGGGGCTGGCTCGATGATGACCCCGCTTCCTCCCTGCTCACTGACGCCGCGCAGAAAGACGTAGGCATAGCCGCCGAGATGGCGCTCAGGGGAATAGTCGATCAGGCGCCACTGCAGGAAGCGGTGCAGGGCAACCAGGTAGAGGTGGGCTTGAAGCGGGTAGTGGTGCTGAAGCATCTGCTCCTCCATCGCGGCTTGGGTGTAGTGCCGCGGGCCGCAGTGCAGGGGCTGACCTTCACCATCCCGCTCGCCGATCCAGTTGCTTTTCCAATCGGCGACCCACCATCGGGCCGTGCTCAGATCATCCCCATCGGTGAACACCAGATCGATCGAGCCGGTGAGAAAGCCCCGGCTGTGAATGTCGAGCGTCTCCAGCTGCGCGGCGTAGTCCGAACCGAACCGCTGCTTGGGATCGCAGCGGAAGGCTCTGGCGAGCGTCGAGGCCCGCACAGCGCTGCCTGCATGGGCGACTGGAAGATCGAAGCTGAGTTCATGCAGGCGCCGGCCGCTGTGGAGATCAGCCAGGCGCAGCTGGCCGAGAGGTCCGCCAAACGGTGAACGGAGCAGGGTGCTGATGGCGCTCAAAACGTCATCCTGCAAGGAGAGGTCTAGGCCTGAACGGCTCAGCTCTCGGGCAACGAGCTCCTGGTTGGCGGGTTGTTCGACCGGCTGATCGAAGGGAAGCTGCTCCAGAATCCGGTGCAGGCAATCCCCTGCTGACGCGCCGCGGGGGAATGTTCTGAGAGCGCCATTGCGTGGTGGCAAGGCGTCGCCTAACTCCCGTTCAACGTCACTGCTAAGCCCTACGGCTGGTTCGCGCAGCGAAGAGGTGTCGGTGCCCGCATCCACATCCCGGCCTTCTTCGAGTTCGTGGGGGTTGCTGCGCTTGCTTGGGTGGTGGTTCGAGGCACTGGCGATCCATGCCGAGTAGCTGCTGCGTCCCCAGGAGCGATCCAGGGCTCCCTTCGGGACTGGTGCACACTGCAGTGTCTGGTTCTGTCTGGGTGGGGTCCAGCGCTGATGGGCCGCTGGAGAACGCGGATGATGCAGGCTGATGTGCGGATGGTTTCCATCGGCCAGTGCACTCAGCCAGGGATCCAGAGGGTTGCCACTGGGGTTGGCTTCTCCAGCGCTGAACAGCACCAAATGGCGTTCAGCGCGGGTGAGCGCCACGTAGGCCAGGCGTTCGGCCTCCGCCATGCAGTCCAGTGCGTCGGCGCAGGCAGCGGCCTGGCCGCTGCCCCAGTGCGGATTCAGGGCCACCCTCCAGCTCCCTGTGGGATCGCCTGCGGGAAGACGCCATAGCGGCCCTTTCCCAGGGGATGGCGCCTCCCAGAGGTAAGGGCAAATCACCACGGGATATTGCAAGCCCTTGCTGCGGTGCACCGTCACCACGGCCACGGCGCTGGCCGCCAGATCGCTGTAGGGCTGACGCTGATCCGGCACGTTGTCCGGTGGATGCAGGCGTTGGCGGCGTAGCCAGTCGGCCCCTCCTGCAGCATTGAGCCCTTGTCGGTGCATGGCGTCCTGCACCAGGCGTGCGCACTGCAGCAGATCCCCAAGGAGCCGTCCGCGGATGGAGAGGTCCGCCAGGGTTTCCCCTTCCAGCAACTGGGCCAGGCAGCCCATCAGTCCCAGCCGTGGCAAGGCTTCGGCCAGGGTCTGCAGCTTGGCGGCGAACAGGTCGAGCTGTCCGGTTTGTTCGCAGGCCTCGAGGGTGTGAGCAGGCCATTGCATCAGGGCTCCTGCCGCCAGTCGACGCAGTCGTTCATTGTCCGCTGGTCGGGCCAGGCCATCGAGAAACCACTGCAACTCACCGGCCCCCTGGCTGCTGAGCACATCCCCTGGGCTGATCAGGCGGCTGGGCAGGCCAACCTTTGAAAGCTGGTCACGGATCGCTTCAGCCTGTCGGTGGCGACTCACAAGGATGCAGAAGTCGGCAGGCGTGAGCGAGGCGTCGTTGCCGAGGATCTGGAGCAGCAGATCCGCAGCGAAGCAAGGGATGGTCGCCTCCAGATCGGTTCGGCTCCTGCTCCCATCGGCATCATCGGGATTGAACGCGAGGATTTGCAGGGGGGCCGTCTCTGGCGGGAGCGTCAGAGGGGTGCAGCTGGCCTTCGCCGATACCGCTGGAACGCTGAGTTCGGAGTGCTTGAGTCCTGGGGACATCAAGTGATTCATGGCCTCCATCAGTGGAGGTGTGGTGCGCCGGTTATCGAGCAGGTCGTCGATGCGATCGACCTGAGCACGAGCAGTTTTGTAGGTCTGGAGATCACCACCGCGAAAGCGATAAATCGCCTGTTTGGGGTCACCCACCATCAACAGCAGGTGGTCACTGGAGGCAAAGCACTGGTGCAGGAGGTTCCACTGCAGGGGATCGGTGTCTTGAAATTCATCGATCAACGCAACCTTGTAACGCTCGCGCAGGGCTGTGATCCACGCTTGGGATCGGGATGGATCGGTTGGGTTCAGTGCATCGAGCAGGCCGGAGAAACCCACCACCCCGCGCCGTTGGCGTCGTTGGTCAATCTCCTGCAAGCCGCGTATGAGCAGATAGCGCCAGGTTTGCTCCCCAGGTCCATCCCAGAGTTCAGCGATGGCTCGCATCAGCTCCGGTCTGGGCAGACTCGGTGCGTCTTCGCCGCATTTCCGGGCTGTTTTGGCAAAGACGCCCGGGTGGTAATAAGTGCCCAGTAAGTCCTGATTGCGCACGTTTGCGTAACGAATCGGTAACGATTGCGTGTCGTTCTTTGTCTGAAGCCAGGTGCTCAGCAGAGCGGCGCGATTCTTTCTGGGGTTGCGGCTGTACGGCTTCGTGTCCTTGCAGCCGAGGCTGTGCCAGTCCTGCGCGCAATCGCGCAGGCAACGCTCGAGGGCGTCGCCGTCCTGGCTCCAGAGCTCGCCAACCTGCAACCAGCGCTGCTCGAGCCAGATGGGAAAGACATCCCGCAGAGCGGTTTCAGTATCAATGACCTCGGCGTCTTCGGCGATCCGCACACCGCAATCACCATCAAGACGCAGGAGTTCGGCCGTCAGGGTGTCTTCCCGCAGCCCTGACTGCAAGAGCCCAGCGACATCATCGGGATCAAGGGTGAGGACCTGTTCGCGCCAGAGGTCATGGGCGACCTCTTCCACCAGGGTCTGAGGGTCATCATCAACGGAGAGGTCCATGCTTCGGCCACTGTCCAGGGCTTGGCGGCGGAGGGTGCGCCGGCAGAAGCCATGGATGGTGGTGATGTCGGCTCGCTCCAGTGCTTCGAGAGCTTCAAGAAGCAGGCTCGCCTTGCTTTTACGCCCTGTTGGATCGCGGCCGTGCTCCGCCAGCCATTCCTGAAGAACCGCATCGGTCGCCATGGCCTCGCCATCGCCTCCCTGTTCAAGACATAGAAGGCCTTGAAGCGCTCCGTCGAGTCGCTTGCCGATCCGGTCGCGCAGTTCGTCGGCCGCGGCTTCTGTGAACGTCACCACCAGCAGCGCATCGAGTTTGAGCTCCCGTTCCACCACGAGTCGCATCACCAGATGGGCCAGGGCAAAGGTTTTGCCGGTGCCTGCACTGGCCTCCAACAATCTCAGCCCTGGGTTGAGCGGGTAACGGTTCGGTTCGAACCGGATGGTGCGGGCGTCCCCTGGGCCTGTCATGGACGTCTGGCCTCGAGCAGCGGGGCATACAAGCTGTCGAACGCACTGTCGAACCCCGGGCTGCTGAGCAGTCGTTCCGCATCGCAACCGTTACCGAAACAGGCCTGGAGATCACTGCGTTCCCGTTCCGCCCAGCGTTTGATGCCGCCATGCCAGCACGCGCTGAAGGCGCGGTCGGCAACGTCTCTGCCTTTGGCCAGAGCAACGGCCCGGGCCAGTCCGCTTTCCGGGGGGATCGGCCAGCAGATCCGGCGTCCTTCCTCAGCCAGCGCGAACAGGTCGCTGAGTAAGCCATCAGCCTGCTGCGACTCCATCGGCAGCCAGCGCATGGCGATGCTGAAGGTTTCAGCTTTGCTGCTGCTCTCACCGCGGCAGATCACCACCGTCGGAGCGGCTCGGCCGGCCCGTTGGTTGAGCAGATGCTTCAGCCAGCCCTCGAGCACGCTGCGGGCCTGAAGCTTGGAGGCACTGATCAACACCGCGGTCTCTCCCGCCATGGGCAGGGGAGGAGTGGCAAGCCTTTCCCATCGCGGAGGCTGCTGGAGGGATCCGAGGCTGAACAGAGTGGTTTGCAGGTTTTTCCAGCGTTGTTCCAGGCGGATGTCGTCCAAGGCCCCCCCAGCCCCGGGCGGCAGCAGTCCCCGGCCCTGACTCCAGCGGATCCACTCTCCAGATCTGGTGACGTCCCACCGGGCTTCAGGGTGGGTCTTGAGCCGATCGAGTTCATCACGCAGGCGCTCGGTGATCAAGGCGCGGAGGGTGCGTTCGGGCAGGGCCAGCGGTGCACGATCTTCAACGGCATCGCACCATTCCCCGGCTTCGATGCCCCGCTCCCGCAGCCAGGCTCTTTGGGGAGCCTGCAGCCAGCGTTCCAGCTGTTCCACTTGGTCGCTGTTCAGCGTGGTGGCGTGCGCTGGCGGGGGAGGCGCCTCCGGGGGCCAGTGAATGGGCAGGGCGAGACCGAGGGGGGCGTGGCCTGGGGCCCGGCCTTGCGGATCATCCAGGCACTGCCGGGCCTGAAGCAGGCGACGGTCGCAGCTCAAAGCGTGCGTTTTGGCAGGGATGAAGTTGGCTGCATCCAAAGGGTTGGCCGGTGGTTCGATCAGCACCTGTGCCATCGCCTCCTCGCTGAGCTCCTGGCGCAGCAGGTTGAGCCACTGCTGCACGGGCGGGCAGGGTGGCAGTGCGTCGCCCCGTCGTTCGTCACGGCTGCTCCAGCTGATTAAGAGGTGCTGACGGGAGGAGAGCAGCGCCTCGAGCAGCACATAGCGATCCTGATCCGTACTGCTTGGGTCCCCAAGCCGCCGCTGCCGCTCCAGCAGATGAAATCCCGGGCGTTCGCGCGTGCGCGGAAAGGAGGCGGCATCCAGCCCCATCAGCACGATCACCCGATGGGGGATGGCACGCATCGGTTCGAGGGCGCTCACGGTCATGGCACCGCTGCGGTGCCCGAAGCGGCCACTGTCGGCCGACAGTGCTTCCTCGAGAACTGCGATCACCACAGTGGTTTCCAGGTTGAGCTCGCAGTGGCCTGCCTGGATCAGCCAGGTCTCTAGGCCTTGCTGGATGGCCTGCAGTTCCCAATCCCAGGCACCGCCGTCGCCGAAGAGATCGGAGAGCAGCCGCCGCAAGCGTTCCACCCACACCGTGCAGCTTCCGCTTTGGCGCAACTGCGCGATCCACTGGGCGATCTGGTCCAGGAGTGGCCACCAGCGCTCGAGCTGCTGAAGGCTGAGATCCGCGACGGCGGGTGCACAGCTGCCGAGTGCCAGGCCAGGCTCATCGGGGAGGATCAGGCCGATGAGCCAGCGATCCAGGCACCAGCGCAGGCTGTGGGTGTCATCGCCATGGCGCTCCTCTCGATCGAGTCCCCAACGGAAGCCGCTGCGTTGCAAGGCAGCGGTGATGTCCATCGCCTCCTGGGCCTCAAGACCCTGAAGATCGAGAAACGCCGGATTGCTCATCAGTGCTTCCAGTCCTGTGGCGGTGAGACGCTCCGCACTGAGCTGCAGCAGGGTCATGAAGGCCTGCTGCAATCCAGGGCTGTTCTGCTGACTGCGGTCCGTCAGGCGCCAGGGCAGATCCACTCCAGTGGCGTCCTGGTCAGAGAGCACGGAGGCCAGCAGCGGGGCATAACGCTCAACATCGGGAGTCATCACGAGGATGTCCCGGGGTTGAAGCGTGGAATCGTCGGCCATCCAGTGAAGAATCTGGTCCCGCACCAGCTGCACTTCCCGCCAGGGGCCTGCACAGCCCATGAACAGCAGCGAGCGATCAGCGCTCGTGTGCTGCAAGGGAAAGTGTTCGCTGCTTGCGAGCTGTCGTTGCAGTTGCTCCAGTAAGGACCCCTGCCTGCCTTCAGACGCTGCCATCGCCACCGGGTCGGCGAACAGATCAGCCTGGTCCGTGCTGCTGAGTAAGCAGTCGCCACTGCCCTCCAGCAGCAGCTGGAATTCCCCTCCCATGCGACCGAGGATGGCCTCCAGTTTCGGAGCCTCGATCAGCCAGGTTCCATCAGGGGATGCGGTCCAGTTCTCGCCCAGTCGGCGCCGTCGTTGCGCTGATCGCTCCCACAGGTCTGGGCAGGGCGTTAGCAAGTAGAGCTCCACCTGCATCACGGCAGCCAGTGCCTGCAGCAGATCGATCTGCACTGGGGCGAGATTGCTGAGACCGAACAGCCTCAGGCGCTTCGGCAGTGGTGTGGCCGGCGCCTGCCCCGAGCGCAGCTGATCCACGGCCTGTTGAACCTGCAGGCCGAAGGGTTCGCAGGGAAGGCGCTCAGCAAGCGCACGCACAAGCAGGGGCTGCCAACGCAGAACGGCTGGGAGATGGTCTCCGTCATCGCCAGCCAGCCAGCCAGCCAGGTCTTGGGGGCGGTAGAGCGCGTAATCATCCACCGCATCCGCCAGCTGGCGAGCAAGCAACCACTGCTCCCGCGTCAGCGCGTCGCTTGTCGTGCGCTGATTGTTCCACCACTGCCTGAGCGGCTTGGCTTCCTCACACTGCATCAGTTGCGGAAGCACAGCGATCACCGTCCACACCAAGCGTTCGGCACGCCAGGGATCCTCCAGGGGGGGCTCCTTGCTCAGCACGGCTTGCGCCAGTTGGCGCAGGCGGCTCCCGGGAAAAGGGAAGCGAACGAGGGCGCTGATTCCGTTGAAGCTGGCCAGGCGTTCCCCAAGCCAACGGCTCGTGGGCCAGGTGTTCACCACCACTTCAACCTGTTCGAAAGGCCCTGGTGGGTTGAGATTGAGCTCCTGAGCGAGCAGCTGAGCCAGAAGCTCGGCTCGGTTGCTGCGATAAATCCTCAGCAAGGCAGCCCTGTGGCCAGTTCCCGTGAGTGCGTCTCAGTCGTCGAGACAGCTCTGGGGCCCTGCACCTGAACCACCGCATCGGTTTCAGGGCAAAAAGCCGACAGCAGGCCGCCGTAGACGGCGCCAGTGTCGATCATCACGATGTGGCCTTGGCACTCCACAGTGGGTCGCGGGGTATGGCCCACAACGACCCGGCCGTAGCGCCCGTCGTAGTGATCCCAGAAGGGTTCACGGATGTGCAGGTCGGGGCGACCGGAGTTGTCAAATCCTGCGTGGGTGGCGACCCACCCTTCGCCTTGGAACACCTCAGGGAGCTGCCGCAGACGCTGCAGCCACTGGCGAGAGAGAGAATCCCCGAGCTGGCGATAGGTGTCGATCGTCAAGAGGTCGTCATGGCCGCTGGCGGGGGATTGCTCAAGACCCTGGAGTAAGGCCTGCTCATGGTTGCCGCGCAGCCATGTGGCCCGCCCTGCGCAAACCAGATCCCAAACCTGATTCATGCAGTTGGCAATGGCAGGCCCTCGGTTGATCACATCACCGCAGAACACCAAGTGGTCGTGATGGGGGAGAACCGCCAGCAGCCTGACCAGGGCTTCATGGCACCCGTGAACATCACCGATGACCCAGTGCTTTGCCTGTGCGGCCGCCATTGCCATGAACAATTTTCGTTGATTCTGAAGGCTTCGGCTGTTCCTGTCTGCGGAGATGGTTACTGTTACCAGCTTTCGTAACCCCTATGGATCCTCGTTCGCTTCCTGTGGCCCGTCGGGTCGCCCTGTTGGTTCAAGCTCTGGATGGAGCGAAAAAAACAAACGAGGCGCTGGCACGCTGCAGCAACGGTGAGGAGATGCTCGACGTTCTTTTGGGGGCGTCCCAGAAGCTCGGGCTCGGGTTAACGCGTGAGCAGTTGAGCAACACCCCACCCATTCGCGATTGGGTGTGGTGGAAAAACAAGGAAGCGCCGATCACGATTGGGCGTTAAAAGACGTGTTGAGGAATTGTGTCTAAGTTTCGGGGGGTGGTAAAGGGGATTTTCTTTGGCGCGAATCATCTCCTTTCTTTTCGCTGGGTTTTGGAACTTGACCCCTTCAGTCCAGCTTTGGGTGCCATGCCCTTGCAGGCATCAGTACCCCAGGATGAGGGCTATAAATCGATTAATGATGCTGAAGATGGCACGCTTTCAAATGCCAAGAAAGGCTTTTGAAATCAACTAATGGGTAGTGGAAGCCTGTCGCAAAAAGCACAGTACTCTCCCATGTGAGCCACTTTTGCTGCCAATGATTTAATCTAGACAATTATTTTGAGTTAATATTGGGACTTACCGTTATCTTGCTTTGTTTGATCCAGGTGTTTTCTGGGTTTTCGGATCACTATTGCTCGAGTGCTGAATCAATCACGCGTTGTTCGTAAAGTTTTCGGAAGCATTACGTTTCTCTTGTGGGGTGATCAGGGAGTGAGTTGGATCTCAACCCTGCTTCTGACGGCAGCTTGCTGCTTTGTCAGCTAACGAATAGAGAACCCCGCTAATTGGATGGGATTTAAATGCTTGCAAGGAGATGGATGACGACAACAGCGCCCTCTGATTTGTCTTGCAGATCTTGTATCGTTTTTGGCTCTAAGGCTTCCGGCTTCCTGAACAGTGGCGACTACCATTCAGACGTGTAAAGCTTAGAATAGGTTTTGTACGTCGTTTCATTATCTAGTCCTGAGATGGCGAGATAGGTTACGCCTGGTTTTTGGTCACATCCAATTTCTACCACCATGTAATCGTCGTTATGGCAAGCCGTTACGTATGCTATTCTCTTTTTTGTCAATCTCAAGTGATTTGTTGAATCCATTCGCATTGAGCAAGGCCTTTGCCCCTCTTATGCACTCTTCCACGTTTCCGCTATAGCCAAAAACACCTGTGTAGAGAAGAGAGGTGATGTGCTCTTGCTTCGGCTGGATTCGAAGTGACAAGTGCTGCGCCAATAACAGCAGCAGCAGGTATGAAGTTGAAGAGTTTCATGTGAGATTTGCGTGCATGAAGGCCATCCCTAAAGGCGTCCCCATCATCGCAAGGATGCAACACCCCCATCTGGGTTGCAGGGCGTGACTCCAGCCGGTTGGATCAGGCGTTGGGCTGGTGATGCTCCAAACAATGGTGTCGAGGAGACGGTTCAGCCTTGCTGGTGCGCTCGTCGGTCGATTTTGCTTTGTATTGCTACCACTATGCATAGATGGCTATGGAGTCTCGATGGTTGATGAGTTGGTTCGCCAGCGCGCTTTGCAGGCGCTGCGACGAAAGCGCGGTCTGAATCAGCAGTTGCGTCTTTATTTCATTGTTAATGCCATCCTTGTTCTCGTTTGGTTGGGCAGTGGTCGCGGATCCTTCTGGCCGATTTATCCGATCGCCTTTTGGGGTATTTCTTTGCTGATCCAGGGATGGAGTATCAGTCACCCTGATCGGGAGTTCAGCGAGGAGGAGATTTCTCGGGAGATCGAGCGCTCCTGAAGGATGCCACGGCTAGATCAGCGAATCGAAAGACTCTTTTCTTGAGGATTCAAACGTGAAACACTCGTTTTAAATGGGTGATGGGATTGGTTTGGTCACCCCCACGCAAAATCCAACGTTCCGTACTGCCGCTTCTTAGTAAGGCCCGGAAGTCTTCAGCCTCAATCAGAATGCCCAGCTCAACCGATAGTCGAACAATTTGTTCTGGAGTGTTAGCAATGTAGAAATTCCTCTGAACTTCCGGGTCGTCTTCAACTTGCAGGCATAGGTGATCCAAGGCGTCGAGTAGGGGCTGTGGGGTCTTATCCGTCCTGCCCTCCTAAAGCAAGCTCCAACAGTACTCAGGCAGCAGCCCCCCTTTGTCTATTCAGGTCTTTCGGCAACACGTGGGTGACCAGGTCAGCGTTGACCCAACGGACAACACCCGTGTCCACATCAGCGATTTGGAACAGCGTATAAATGCTTGGATCCCTCGCTCCTCCGTTGCAGTGGAGCACAAGTCCCATCCACCAGTCTTTCTCTTGCGCTTCTCCTAGCAGGGAATCATGTCTGACGATCACGGTCATGCCTGGCTTTAAACCAAGGAAGATTGGACGGTGCTCGGGGTCAGGCAGCTTTGGGAGCGGGGAGCGCTCTTCGGACATTTTTCTAGTACAGATGTACTTACGCTAGCGAGGAGGGGCTTTTGTTGGTCAATCTGCCGGCCGACTCGGTGGCGATGGCGATCGATCAGGCCAGGCAGACTCGAGGTTGTCGATATCGTGACTCTCAAGGCCAATCAAGTTGCCTATAAAGATAGAGTCATGGAATTCAATCCACCCAATTTCGTTTAATTGCGACGTCGAAACTCCACTGGTCGAAGGAATTTGATTGCGTGGTTTGGAGAAAATTATTGGTCTTGTTGTTGAGTTTTGGTTGGCTGTTCTTTCGGTACTGAGTCGTGCAACACCACATCGAGTTCACCAATCCAGGCCACGATCGCGATCAGCCCAATGATTGATCCCAAAGTCAGTACCAGTCGGTTCACGGTCATGGCTTGATTGTCCTGTAAAAAAGTACGGAGAGGATGGGCTTAGGTCTCTTGCCGGGTCTTATCAGATTTCTTATTTACACACTAAAGGTTCTTTGGCAATAGGCTTGACTTGCCAGCTAATTACCGCTTAAATTTTGAGTTTTCTTAATTCTTTTCAAAGTACTTACGTAAGCCTTCAGGCATTTAGGAGGTATTAGCACCCATACCCTATTTGTCTTTGGATTGGTTGCTCTGGTGCTTTGAGCCACTGCGTCTGTAAATTGATGCACGACCTTTTGCTGTAAGAGCTGCCCCTTGTTTAGTTGATAACTTATATAGGTTTTTGATTGTCATACCATCCGTCACAATTAGATAAAATATCAGTTTTAATCTGAATTCAACTCATCACCGCTATTCAAGAAAGACAGAAAGATTTAGGCGCGGCTTCGTAGAGTTGGATATAGGAAAGAAATTTTTCCATGCGGGTTTGATCAGACAAGAGGCTAAGCTTATAAGCATGTTCAAGACTGTAAAAGCCAGGAGGATAGTTATCAAAATAACTGCGTGACGGAACTGACGACCAACCATCACAAAGACTGCCAATATCGATGGCAAATCCCCCGGCTGAGCGTATTTGGTCACAAATTAGCTTTCCCATCAAGCCAGCACCAACGAGATAGGGGGCACCGCGATACGGTGGCTTGATCGAAATCATCAAAGGTTTACCTGAATGATCGTACCAGGACCGCGAATGTTCAGTGATTTCTTGATGAAGCAAGGGAGATTCAGGCGGGACAGTTTGAACAAATAGCTGAGATGGTCTAAAGAAACGTAAAACCTCGTTAGCAATAGGCTTAGATGTCACCACTCCCAAATATGGAGATCCCCTTAGCAGCGCTAAAAGATCTCCCGATAGATGCAAAAAACGATGAATAGCGGCATCAGTTAAAAGTACACGTCGCCGACCGGACAATAATGATACAAGCGAGTTGTAAGAAGTTAAGTAACGAGGATTCAGGCCACATTGGCGCAAGGTGGGGATTCCGAGAATCGTTGATGTTCGGCATGCAAGCTTAAGACGTTGTTGAAGGCGGAGCAGCTGATTTGCTGACGGCAAGCATTTGCCAAACCAAAGATTCAAGTGAGCTTCTAAATCAATTTGAGGCGACGATGAGTTATGGGCTAAGATTACGGATTCTCCGTCACCAATTCGAAGTAGTGAGAATGGTCGATGCCGTTTAAAGGCAGCAAAAAGGGAAGTACGAATAAGACTGTAAGCTTGACGCCGACTCTCGAGTGTTTTATGCATGGAAACTAGCGATTGAAGGCACTCTTAAAAGTGTCAAACAACTGTCTTAAAGGAGTAAAATATTTCCAGATCGAGGACGATAAAACATGGTCCAAGTGCGATTGAAGATCAGTGATTTGACAAGTTAGATCTGAAAAATTCAACTTACGCTGAAGACAATGAGCAGTTACAAGCGATTGAGCAAAGCCATAAATCAACCCTTGACCCTGTGCGTATTGACCAGTAATAAAGTCAGCGGAATGGTGTGGTGCATGGGGTTGATGAGGATGGATAATGTTTTTTGCACAAAAACTATAGAGAGTGGTGGCGTTCATAATGACTATAATCATATTAACTGGCAAGGCCCAATGACCTGTATGGCGTGGAGCATAAGTCACAATAGTGACCAAGAGGGAAATCTGAAACCCGTAGTAGTTTCGCCAACAGGTATGGGCAACGCCTATTAAAGCTTTTGTAAATCCCACAAAATGTGGGATTTTCTTTGGCTAACGGAGAGGGTGGGATTCGAACCCACGGATGCTTTCACATCGCTGGTTTTCAAGACCAGAGCCATAAACCACTCGACCACCTCTCCAGTGATCGTTTGTATTCTAGCATGTCAATACCATGTGGTTTAGGACGATCTGGTTTATGGATGTTAAGCCTATTGAGCTTTGTGGGATTCTGTAGTAATTTGATGTGAATTCAATGATGTTAAAAAAGTTCTTTCAAAAAAGGCCTGAGCAAATCGCTGCAATTCAAAAGTGGGAGTACAAAGTTGTTCAATTATTCAATTCACAATCTTCTAGCCCTGAGAATGCAAGCAAGAAGCTAGGAGGTACCTTGAGTGCGGAAACCTTAAAAGAACAGTTTCCAAGTATTTATGCTGAGAAAGATGGCAGAAAGCAGATTGATAGGTTTCTTAATAAAGTTGGAGATGAAGGATGGGAGCTTATCCAGGTTGAAAACGTTGTTGGACTCCCTTTGATGATCTTCAAGAGACTAAAGATAGAGAGTTGAAATTAATAGGCTTTAGTTAATCGAGTTGATTTGATCAAGATGGGGTCTCAATTGTTCTACGTAATGCGATATCGCAGCTTTGGATAGCTTTGCTTTCTGCAGATGTGTATTTATGCAGCGATCAGCTGACTGTAGATTTTTCGATATGACCTTAGTTTCATCGTCTAATTGCTCAATGTCGTATTTTTTGCCATCAAATATGATAACTTTAGTAGGCGTTGAAGTCGGTGATGTGTTCTCGGAAGTCTGAATTATTGACTCGGATTGGGGAAGGCTTTCGTCAAGTAGACCGAAAGCCTTGCTGATGATAGTTTTCCAAATCATGACAAATTTTGTATTGACTAAGAGTTTCGTTTTTTGGATGATAATACTTGGTCTCAGCCTAAGCAAGTGGATGATTTACGGCTTCGATAATGGCAGCAGGCACTTGTCGGAGTCGCAGCCGGCAGGACCCGCCTCACTGATCTCACCCATGTCGTAGCGCTGAAGCGCTTCGAAGAAATCGGAACTCACGCGGCGTTGGATCACGTCGGATTGCATCCGTTCATAGGTGTCGGCATCGATCGGTTCGAAGGGCAAACGCGGGAAGGTGGCGTTGGCATCGAAGCGGGCCAGCAGTGCGGCCGAGATGTAGCCCTCGCCCCGTTCAATGGTTCCGTGCAGTGCATCAGTGAGTGCCTCGATCTCGTTCTCGCGGAACTCGATCGTGGCTGAGGTGTTGTGCGCGGTGTAGTGCGTCTGCACCTGCATGTAGAAGTCGAACTGGGCCATCGCTGAGAAGGCGTTGATATCCACGGCATCGGCACCGGGCAGATTGGCCCAGCTCACTTCAGTGGGGATTTCCACCAGCCATTCGGTGCAGCGAGGATCAAATGGGTCATCCAGAAGGCGGCCCTGGTCGTCTTTATCCGACTGGGACGGCACCACCGTGTAGCCATAGTCCATGCAGGCCATGGCCACGGGGTCGTTTTTGCGGAAGGTGATCCGGCGGATGAAACGCTGAGCTTTGGGGGGATGCCAGCCGGGAGCAGCGCCGGTGAGCAGGCTCTTGGTTCCTGCGGGCTGAACCGTGGTGCAGCGGTTGGGGCGACGTAGGCCGTGACGATCGCAGTACTCCCAGACAGCCTCGTTGACGGTGGCTTTCCAGCGACTGAGGTACTCCGCCTCGCGCCGTTTGAACTCCTGACCTTCTTCGCTGTTGGGACGACCTGCCTCCCACCACTGCAGCCAGGGAGTGCCGAAAGCGTGCACGAAGAAGTCGAACAGACCGGTGAAGCTCACACCAACGATCGGATCCCAGGCCCGGCTCTGGCGGTAGCGCTCCACTTCGAACTGGTGGTTCAGAAGACAGGCCACCGACAGAGCACCTGCGCGGAAGGCATCGCGTTGGCCCTCGTCATCGCTGGGGTCGATTTGGTTGAGGTGGATCTCCGCCAGGTTGCAGTGAAAATCGGCACCGAGGATTTCGCCGCAGGGGTTGAGGCCGTAGCGGCCGAGGCGATGCTCAAGCTCGTCTTCAGCAATGGGACCGTGGTTGAGGCTCAGCCAACGGCCGGCCTCCTCCCTGCCTTGATCGCAGTAGATCTCAATGAATTCCCGACGCAGCTCGGGAGTGCTGAGCAGATCAGCGTTGGAACGGGCGATGGCCTCGGGGGCGAACTGGATCGCTCCTTCACCGCTGTGGAACTGACGGGTGACGGCGTCGAGCAGCACCTCTCGGCTGGGACGGGTGTGATACACGCGCGTGTGGTTGGCCATGCGCAAGGCATCGCGCTCAGGATCGATGCGCCAGTTGCCCTCTGCATCCTGTTGCCAGAGGTTGTCCTTGGCACCAGCGGCGCTGGAATCATCGGAGGCGAACTGGCGCATGCCAGCACTGCGCCGGATGTTGCCCGCCACGATGGTGACAGCGGCTTCGTCGATGAGCAGGCAGCACTCCACGGAGGTGAGCTTGCGGCCGATCGCTTTGCCCAGAAGCCGGGCAACCCGCGCATACAAATCCTTGAGCTTCACGGGGTTGGCCATCCCGCCAAAGCCCTTGAGGGTCTCGCCAACAGGACGGACATCGGAGAGATCCACCTCAACCTTGACGGTTCGGCCTGCGAACCGGGGATCACTGCTGAGCTCCAGAAGCAGCTGGTAACTGTCGACCCAACCCCGGCGCGTGTCACCGACCTTGATGGAGACAACTTCTCCGTGGATGGTGTGGCTGGTGTGTTCCTGGCGCTCACCAGCGGGAGTGATGCCGATGTCGGAAACGCTGAGAACCTCGATCGGGTTGCCGACGACCGGCAAACGTTCGATCAAATGGGGCTCAATGATGGCGCCAGTGCCGCAGCCCATCATGGCCAGGTCCATCATCAGACCAAAGGCTTCCCAGTCCACCAGGTTGGTGGAGGTGCAGTTGTAAGCACCTGAAAAGTTCACCTGTTGTTCGATCCAGGGCGTGCCGCCGATCCACAGCCACCGTCCGGAGGGGAGCGCTTTCTTCTCGGCCTGCATCCGCGCCATCAACTCGATCTCTTCGGCGGTGAGGCTGCCGAGCGTCTTCAATCCAGCAAGGTTGCGTGCGCCAACCTCAGTCCAGCTTTCCCGCCCTTCGCTGTTGCGGCGGCTGTACGTCCGATAAAAGACGGGGTTGGCGGCAGGGGCAGTGGCTGGGAAATCGCCATTGCCAGACAGCGATGTTTTGGAGTCCGGGCCGACGCTGCGGCTTGGAGTCAGGGTCACGGGAGATTGGGTCAGTACCGGCACCCTAACGCCAGCGATGGGGGCAGCAAGGGGGTGCTGGCACCACCCGCAGTGTTCAGCGTTGTCTGTCCCAGGCCTTGGCAGCATTGATGCCACTGCTGCTCCAGGTCGATGCCGAAGCAAAAGCGCTTTCTTGCTTGCTTTTCTTCAAAACCAGGGCGCTTTCTGTTGGTGCTCTGCCTGTCTTGTCTGCTGGGTTTTGCTCCGGCTCTGGGGCGCACGCAACCCCCAGGTGTGGCGTCCAGGCCCGCGCCAGGTGGGAATCAGCTGATCCCGATCGAACAGCAGCCCTTTTACCCCCAGCTTCAGCGGGATGCCGACAACTGGAGCGATGTGGTGTTGGACCAGGTGGTGGGCGATAGCCCCCGCTCCACCCTGTTGAATTTCTACGCCGTGATGGCCGATGTGGGGCATCGTGCTGACCGTCTCGGGCAGACCCCTGACGCAGGGCGACGTGGAGGGGTGTCGAGGCAGGAGCAGATCGACGACACGACTCTTTTGTTCAACTTGGCGGTGAAAGCGCTGGATGCCAGTGCCTTTGCTGAGAGCGTGCGCTCCGATATGGCTGATGAGGCTGCCATTCAGCTCAAGCATGTGCTGGATTACGTGTTAACTCACAGCCGTCAGCCCATTGACATTCCTGATGTGGAAGGAATGAAACAGCGCAACGACTTGCGATCCACACCGACGGACTCTTGGCGCATTCCTGGCACGGCCATCACTTTGACGTCAGACCTTGAGGGGGATCCTGAAAACGAAAGTTTCTATTTTTCCGCTGGAACCGTGGCATCGGCGCGCGCGATGTACGACGAGATTCGCGACATTCCCGTGATCGCACAACCCTTCGCCACACCAAGGTTCTACGCGGATTTCATCTACACCCCCGGCTACCTCATTCCCCCTGACTGGTATCTGGCATTGCCTCTGCAATGGCGCCGCGTGCTCGAGTGGCCCATCGGTGACCAGACCCTGTTTCAGGTGGTGAGTGCTGCCGTGTTCATTGGTTTGTATGGCGTGCTGGCGTTGTGGCTCATGCGCCTGCTGATCAACACCTATCGGGGTGAGTCGTTGCCTGCGAATGAGGATCTCGAGCTTTACAGCAGGGATGCGTTGGCGTGGAAACGGGTGTTCATCATTTTTCCGCTCTTGCCTCTCACCTATTTCATCGAGGACCTGATCGACAACATCCTCAATTTCACCGGTTTTCCACTCGTGGTGGTCATCTATTCCTTTTATGTGATCTGGTATGTGGCTGCCAGTGTTCTGGTGTTTTTTCTCTTTGAGGCCTTCGGCCGGAGCGGAGCAGAATCCTTGTCCCGCTGGCGAGGGAGTGATTCACCGATGCGGCTTCGCAGGATCAACAGCCTGGTGATGCCGATCAGCCGTGCCATTGGCATGTTGGTTTCGGTGGTGCTGATCTACCGCCTCCTGCTCCTGCTCGGGCTTCCCTCGAGCACGGTGCTCGCCTTCTCGGCGGTGCCCGGTTTGGCGATCGGTTTGGGTGCCTCCAAGCTGCTGGGCAATTTGTTCGCTGGATTGTCGATCCAAACGGACCGACCGCTGCGCGTTGGTGAATTTTGTGAGGTGGGAGGCAAGCTCGGATTCGTGACCAAAATCGGTCTGCGCTCCATGGAGCTGCAGACCCTCGAGAGTCGCGTCACGATCCCCAATTCCGTGGCTGATGAAGCCACCATCGTTAATTTCTCGCGCCGTGGTCTAAGCCGGCATCGCTCGCCGACCCAGGGGCTGGAGGTGCGTCTGCCCATCCGTGACCCCCTGTCTCCTTACCAATTGGAGGAGCTTTTGCGGCAGATGCGCAGGCTGCTCGAAGGAGCGTCATTTCAAAGTCAGTTGGCTGGATCGCACCAGCCGGTGGTGAGCTTGGGGCCTTCGGACGCTGGAGGGAACGAACTGATCGTGTTCGTGATGGTGGAACTGCATGGGTGGGAAGCCTTTCTGCGCGTGCGCGAGACCTTGATGGTTGCCTTGGAGGAGCTGCTTGAGCGGGTTGATCTCTCGGAAATCGTGGTGGGTGTCGCTTACAGCACCACCGCCGAGCAGCTGCAGCGCATTCCTGAGCTCCTGCATTCGGTGGTCGCTGAAGACCCCCAGCTCAACTACGAAGCCTGCCGGCTTGTGCGCATTTCTGCCTTCAGTTATGACCATGAGCTCGAAATCTCGTCGACGCACGATCGCCACGACGATTTCGAAGACAGCATGCACCGTTTGAACCGCCGTATCCTCGCGATCCTGGGCGAGAACGGCATCGAGATTCCCTTTCCTACCCAGACTCTCGAAGTGCACTCCACCGATGCGACCCCATGATCCCGCGCACGCCCGAGCCGGAGCTCATGAACGATCCGCTCCAGGTGCAGGCCTATGCAGCTGCAGACTTTGCAGCCAGCGACCAGGCCCTGGTGGAGTGCATCGAGCAGTTGCTGCAGCAGTCCGGTGAGCGACTGGGGGCTGGGGACTGCTTGGTTGATCTGGGTTGCGGCCCGGGCAACATCAGCGAGCGTCTGGCCAGGCACTGGCCGACCTGCCAAGTCGTGGCGGTGGATGCTGCCCCGCAGATGATTGCGGCGGCGGAGTCCAACCGTCGTCGGGCCGGCATCGCGCGCGAACGGCTCCGTTATGTGCTGTCTCCCTTGCCCTGGCATGGGCTTCAATCCAGGGCCTCCCTGATCGTGAGCAACAGTCTTCTTCACCATCTCCATGATCCGCAGAAGCTCTGGAGTGGCCTGCGTCTGCTTGCCGGCAGTCGCTGTCTGGTTATGCATCGCGACTTAAGGCGGCCTCCCTCGGCGCTGGCGCTGGACCAGCTTTGCGAGCGTTACGTGGCTGATGCGCCTGAAGTGCTGCAAAGGGACTACAGGGCGTCGCTGCAGGCTGCCTTCACGCTGGAGGAGGTGAGAGCGCAACTGCGGGACGCCCAACTCGCTCATCTGCAGGTTCGCGAACTGGAGGATCGCTATCTCGAGATCCATGGCTGGATCACGGGCTGTCAGGCTGGTCTGGATCAGTCCAGCGCATGAGCACGGAAGCAGGTACACAAGACGGCCAGGAACTTCTGGAGGCGGTGGCCCGCCGCCGAAATTTCGCGATCATTTCCCACCCGGACGCCGGTAAAACCACCCTGACGGAAAAGCTTCTTCTGTATGGCGGTGCCATTCAGCAGGCGGGAGCTGTGAAGGCCCGGGGTGAGCAGCGCAAGGTGACCTCCGACTGGATGGAGTTGGAGAAGCAGCGGGGAATCTCGATCACCTCAACGGTGTTGCAGTTCGATTACACGGGCAACATCATCAACCTGCTCGATACACCTGGACACCAGGATTTTTCCGAAGACACCTACCGGACGCTGGCGGCGGCAGACAATGCCGTGATGCTGGAAGATGCAGCGAAGGGACTGGAACCTCAGACGCGCAAGCTGTTTGAGGTGTGCCGGATGCGGCAGATTCCGATTTTCACGTTCATCAACAAGATGGATCGTCCGGGGCGTGAGCCTCTGGCACTTCTCGATGAAATCGAAGCCGAACTGGAACTCACTCCCTGGGCTGTGAATTGGCCAATCGGCAGTGGCGAGCAGTTTCGAGGTGTGATCGATCGACGGACCAAGGAGGTGGTGTTGTTCAGCCGCGCTGAACGCGGCAAGCAGTCGGAAGAGCGGCATTTGTCTCTCAACGATCCAGAGCTTCTCGATCTGGTGGAGTCCGATCTCCTGGAGCAGGCGATTGAGGAGATGGAACTTCTGGATGCTGCCGGGGCTGAGCTCGACCTGGAGCTGGTGCATGCCGGTGAGCTCACGCCGGTGTTCTTCGGATCTGCAATGACCAATTTCGGAGTGCGTCCGTTCCTCAATGCCTTTCTGGAGATGGCGCAGAAACCGGTGGCCCGTCTCGGTCATGACGGCCCTGTCGATCCCTTGAACCCGGATTTCAGTGGCTTCGTGTTCAAGCTTCAGGCCAACATGGATCCACGCCATCGCGACCGTGTGGCGTTTGTGCGGGTGTGCAGCGGCAGGTTTGAGAAGGACATGACCGTTCGCCACGCGCGAACAGGGCGTGCCATCCGCCTCTCCCGACCTCAGAAACTCTTCGGTCAGGACCGGGCTGTGGTGGAGGACGCCTATCCGGGGGATGTGATCGGCCTCAATAATCCGGGCATGTTTTCGATCGGAGACACCTTGTATGTCGGACCCAAGGTTGAGTACGAAGGCATTCCCTGTTTCAGTCCGGAGATTTTCAGCTGGCTGCGTAATCCCAATCCTTCAGCCTTCAAAAACTTCCGCAAAGGGGTCAATGAGCTGCGTGAAGAGGGCGCTGTGCAGATTCTCTACGACACCGACGAGAGCAAGCGCGATCCGATCCTCGCTGCTGTCGGTCAGCTGCAACTTGAGGTGGTGCAGCACCGTTTAGAGAATGAATACGGCGTGGAGACCAGGCTGGAACCGCTGGGCTATCAAGTGGCTCGCTGGGTCAATGGTGGATGGCCAGCGCTGGAGAAAGTGGGTCGAATCTTCAACTGCAAAACGGTGCGTGACGCCTGGAACCGCCCGGTGTTGTTATTCAAGAATCAGTGGAATCTCAATCAGTTAAACGAGGAGCACCCGGCCCTCGAGCTCAGCGCGGTTGCTCCTGTGGTGAGTGGCGTGGAGCCGATCAGCCTCTGAACCAAACATGGATCAGAGCTCGGATCCAGGTTCTGACGTCGTGGGCAGCAGCTTCGGGCCACGTGCCCGGAGCAAACGTCAAGGGCTGGTGCTGACGGGTGGCTTGGGTGTGGGTGAGGGTTTGCATGGTGTCCTCATTCATCTGCATTCAGTCTTAACCCAGCCTTTACCAATGTCAGGTGCGGCTGTCCGCATCCCCCTACGACCCTCACGGCCGCAGAGCGAAATCGCCAGACTGCAATCCCTTGTGTGGTGAGGTTTGGACACCCTTTGGCTACTTCGGCCCTGTGATGACGGAGGAACGGACTACGTCTGCTTCCGTGATTGCAGCGATCGTGTGGAAGTGCTCGAGGGGTACCACCTGCCGCCGCAGATGCCCCTGATTAAGCACCGCCAGTTTCTCCTCAGCGCAGAAGTTCCTGGTTGCCGCCACCGTTTCGAGCGTCAGCAGGGCTTTCGCCACGGTCCACCTCTGTTCTGATTCCTCTGCTGATCTCGGATGACCAACTCGTCTGGTCGTCTTCCTCGATAGCCTTGCGTTAGAGAAGAGAGCTCCGATGGCAGCAGGGCTGAATCCCGGTGATGACACCGACGGACAGGATCCTTATCAACAGTTGCAGATCCGATCCGACGCCAGTTTTGATGAGGTTCAGCGGGCCCGTGATCGCGTCCTTAAGACCTGCGGCGAGGACGCTGTTGCCCGAGCGAAGGTTGAAGCCGCATACGACGCCGTTTTGATGGATCGTCTCCGCGACCGTCAATCGGGCCGCCTCAGTGCCGAAGCGGCTACGGCATCGCGGATGGAGCGTGAGCAGGGCGAAGGAGCGGCTTCGCAAACCAGCAACGGACCAGCAGCTCTTCTCACCCGTTTCCGCAATTTTTCGCTTCCAGCTCCATCGTTGAAGGGATCGGCGGTGGTCCCTGACCTCACGTTGGTGCAAGGTCAGGGGCTGGTGGTGCGCCTCTCCCTTGGTGCCCTGGCGCTGCTGCTGTTGCTGTTTGCTCCGCAAACGATCGAGCTGCTTCTCGCGCTGGGAACAATCGGTTTGTTCATGAGTCAGATTCGGCGTGGACGCCGCCCCCTCGGTTCCTTGGGTTGGAGCGTTCTGCTGCTGATTTTGGGCTTGGTGGTTGGGGCATTGCTCAGTGTTGCCGTCGCTGGATCGGGTCTGCCATTCACCGTGGAACAGTGGCAATCACTGCCCGCCCTGCTCCTTCTGCTTGCAGGAACGCTGCTTCTGGCTTGAGTCAGGGTTTTGATCAAGCCAGAGTTTTGATCAAGCCAGGCTTTTGATCAGTGCTGCAAGCTCGTCTTCATTCACTTTGTAGACCTCGCTGCAGAAGTGACAGGTGAGTTCGGCGCCTCGATCGTTTTCGAGCATGTCGTTGAGCTCTTCTGAACCCAGCAGGGTGAGGGCTCCCAGGCTGCGTTCTCGGCTGCAGGGGCAGTGAAATTCCACCGGTTGCATCGGTTCGCCGCTTGGAATCGGTTGCGGATCCAGGTCGGGGAACACCTGTTGGATGAGCTGCTCCGGGTGATCACCACAACGGTTCAGCTGGTCGCTGAAATCCTGAATCTCACGGCAGCGTTCCTCGAGCAAGGCCACCAAAGCGGGCTCTTCGGCTGCTTTCGGGAGAACCTGCACCAGCAATCCACCGCTGCTCTGCAGGCCATCACTGTTGATGGTTTCACCCACGAACACAGCGGATGGCGTTTGTTCGGAGTGCAGCAGGTACGACGCCACATCATCACCGATGCAACCGCTCACCAGCTCCACTGTGCTGCTGAAGGGTTCCCCTTTGCCTTCGTCACGCACAACGTGCAGATAACCCGTTCCCGCGGCCGATGTGAAGTCGAATCCGGCCTGGCCGTTGGCTGTCCGCACAGGATCGAGTTCCAAACCTGGATTCCCCACGTAGCCACGCACCCGTCCATCCCGGCCGGCATCCACCGAAAGCCCTCGGATCGGACCATCCGAGCCCAGCCTGAGATTCACCCGGCCGTGGCTCACTTTCATGGAACTGGCCAACAGAAGCCCCGCACTCATGGCCCGACCCAACATCACGGTGGTCAGGTACGACAGCCCATGGCGTGACTGGGCATAGCGGGTTGTCTCGCCGGTGGTCACGGCGACAATCCGGATTCCTCCTCCGGCTGCGGTTGCCCGCACCAGCCGATCAGCCATGGGCTCACTGCATCGCAGCGGTCATGGTGACAGAGGGCGCAGTTGGCCGTCGCGCAGCTGCCGGTGCTCGCAGTTCCAGTTCAAGAACAGTTCGGGTTCATGGGTGACCACGATCAGAACCCGTTGTCGCGAGAGGTTGTAGAGCAAATCCAGCACCTCACCACGCACCGACCAGTCCAGGCCCGCGGTGGGCTCATCAAGAAGCAACACCTCCGGTTTCCTCAGCAGTTGCACCGCCAGAGCCAGCCGGCGTTGTTGACCACCACTGAGCCGCTCTGGAGCCTGTCGATTGTCCACCCCATGCAGTCCTACCTGGCTGAGGACCTCGATCTGCTCGCTACCCGACAGCCTGCGGTGACCCAGTTTCAGTTCCTGGCTCACGCTCAGTCCCAGAAAGTGACGTTCAGGAAATTGGAAGACGACACCACAAAGCCAGCGTCGCTGGCGTTGATTCAGGCTCGCCCCCTTCCAGGTGATGGAGCCGGATTGGGCGCCGGCCATGCCGCTGATGACCTCCAGCAGGCTGGTTTTGCCGCTGCCGCTTTCCCCTGAAATCAGCAGAGGGCTGCCCTCCTGAGCTCTGAGAGACGCTCCCTGGAGAATGGCGCGCTCTGAAGTCGCTGGTTTGTAGTGGAGATCCGTGAGTTCCAGCATGTTCTGAACGCGCTGCATCCCTTCACAAGGAAACCCAGCATGGTCGATCCGCCAGAAGCCAGCGATGATGCAGGAGTCTCCTGAAGGTCATGCACGTTCGCTTCCGAGAGGTCGACCCCTTCAATTGCTGGCTCTGGCTGCGATTCAGCGAAGTTCCCAGTCAGGGGGAGCGCAACTACGTCGATGGCATCTTCGACAGCTGGTATGTGCTGGGGAGGCTCGGAGGATTCAATGCCGAGTCCATGCAGGTGCACGAGGAGGGAGATGAGCTCAGTTGGATGAGTTACGACAACGACGAGTCCACCTCAGTGATGCCGGCCTTGATGCACAACATGGGGCAGCTCGAGTACGAGCAAGACTGGGCGCGTTGTTGGGTTGATCTCGGAACAAGCGACGGGGTGTGCCTGGATGTGTTGATTAACGCCCTGCGTCAACTCGATTCCGATCTTGTGCAGATTGAGGAATTGCTGATCGGTGGCGTGAACGACGATTGGCCGGTTGAAGACCATCCGGACAGCATCTTTCCTGGCATGAGTTGAGCGGCTGTGGCTGAGCGACGGCGGCTGCTGATCGAACCGGCCAGGCTTCGTGACGCCCAGGCGCTGGGCCGTCTTGGTCTCACCGCTGCGGAGGCGCGCTACCTGAAGCGGGTGCTCCGCCTGCGTCCTGGTGCCGAGGTGCACGTGGTGGATGGTTGCGGCCAGTTGTTCGGTACCCGCCTCACCCCAGAGGGTGAGCTTTCGCTCGATCGTGGCGCTGATGCACGTCTTCAAACCCTTGCAGCCCCCCAACCACGCTTGGGATTGGCCGTGGCGTTGATGCGCCGCGGGATGGATGAGGTGATGCGCATGGCCTGCGAGCTGGGGGTGGATCACTTGCAACCTCTTCAGGCCCAACGGTCTGTCCCGCAGGCGGAATGCAGGCCGGATCGCTGGGGGGTGATCCTGCGCGAAGCGGTGGAGCAATGTGAACGTCTCTGGGCCCCTGAGCTCCTGCCCGTGCTGTCCTCAGACGACTGGTGGAACGGTCCTTCTGGGCAGAGCCTGCGCCTGATTGCGGTGACCCGTGATCAAGCCTCTACGGATCTGTCAACGCTGTTGGCGGCGCATGGGGCCGGGGCTGGTTGCTGTTGGATCGCCATCGGGCCTGAGGGTGGTTGGACGAGCGACGAGCTGCGATCCGCGGCCGAGGCCGGCTGGTGTGGCGTTGGTCTTGGCGACACAATCCTGCGCAGCTCCACGGCTGCAGTGGCTGCTGCCACGGCCCTCTGCAGTTGGAGGCGAGCCGTTCAGCGCACCTGACGCTTGTACGCATCCATCAGCTGACGTCCCTTGACCCCCATCCGGCGCAGACGGGCGATGCGCGCGCTCGTGAGGGGTTGTTCGCGGGACGAGCTGGGCTTGGTCTCCTCGGGATTGGCACGATCACCACCTCCGATCCAGCTCAGAAAGCCATTTGATCGCTTGGATTTCAAGGTCATCTTCGACAGTGAGGTCAACGTCAGCTCTTGAACATTTCAGACGCCATGGAGCGGAAATTGGAGAGGTTGCGTCCGGGCTTGCGCTTGCCAGGTTGAATGCTGGAGCCGGGTTTGAGGGCTTCTGGAGCGAAGGTGACGTATTGAACAGCAGGGCGGGATGCTTCGGTAGCAGCCAGTTCCGCGGCGATGGCCTCCGCGGTGGTGAGGGAGGGTTTGGCATTGGTGCTGGTCGACGCTGCCTGAACCCCGCCAGTGGCTGGAACTGCCACCGCAGCAGCAGTCGCTGGCGTTGATACAACAGCGGCTGTGTCGTCCCCGTCGTCTGGGGATTCGCTCACGGTTCTGACCGTGCCGAGCTGAAGCTTTGGAGTCTCAGCCGCCTTCCCCGTATCGAGTTCGAGATAAAAACCCTTGCGCAGCAGCACCATGCGGATCCGGAGTGACACCACTGGTGATTATCCGCGCAAGCGCAGCCTCCAGCGTTGATGCTTAGGGCAGTGCAACACAAGCCATGGCTTTTCCTTCGCCAGATTTTCCAACCCAGGAGCCGATGCTCTGGCTGACGGCGTTGGTGGTGAACGGTGTTCTGATCAGCGTGGCGCAACGCTTTCCGGTGCTGACGCGTGCCGGGTGGTGTCACGCGGGGATTCTGGGCACGGTGCTCTGGGGATCCTTGGGTTGGCGCGGTTGGCTTGCGGTGGTGGCCTACCTGGTTTTGGGCTCGCTGGTCACCAAGCTTGGATTTGCCCGCAAGCTTGATCTGGGTCTCGCCGAGGCCAGAGGGGGGCGACGCGGCCCTGAAAATGTCTGGGGTTCAGCCTTCACCGGTTTGGTGCTGGCGATGCTCATTGCCGCCGGGCTTGGATCAGAGCGTCTGCTGCTGATCGGTTTTGCTGCCAGTTTCGCGGCCAAGCTTGCCGATACGTTCGGCAGTGAAATCGGTAAGCGTTGGGGGCGCACCACCCTGCTGATCACCACGTTGCGGCCTGTGCCGGCCGGTACTGAGGGGGCTGTGAGCGTGGAGGGAACCCTTGCCAGTGCGGCGGGAAGTTTGTTGATGACCCTGGTGATGGCACTGCTGGGGCTGCTCACTTCGGCATCCGCCATCGTGCTGGTGTCGGTTGTTGGACTGCTCTCCACGCTGCTTGAGAGTTTGCTGGGGGCCACTGGCCAGGGCCGATGGCCCTGGCTCAGCAACGAACTGGTTAATGGGTTGCAGACGGCCTGGGCTGCGCTGCTGGCGATGGCAGCGGTAGCACTTCTGGGGATGCTGCACTGAAGGCTGCTGCAGCCCTGCGGCGCAGGTGCTGCAGGGTGTTGCGCATGATTGTCGAGAGGGTTCGTCGATCCATGCCCTCCCTCTCAGCCAGCTTGCCGAGGG
This sequence comes from Synechococcus sp. WH 7803, assembly GCA_000063505.1. Lineage (GTDB taxonomy): Bacteria > Cyanobacteriota > Cyanobacteriia > PCC-6307 > Cyanobiaceae > Synechococcus_C. The sequence continues at coordinate 1,359,370 of CT971583.1, read as the reverse complement.
GGATCCCATCGATCCAGTGCGACCAGAGCCAGCGGCGATGGGTTGGATCAAGGCTCTGCAGAGCCTCGTGCAACCAATGGTGTTGGGGGTCGTCTTGCGCCTCGCTCTCAGGGCTGGGAAGCAGATCGATCCGTTCGCTTGCTTCTGTGGCATCCGTTCGGCCTCCCCTGGGAACTGGTGCGTTCAGCGACAGCAGGCGTTGCCCTTGATGGGTGCTTTTCGCCAGCTGCCAGCGTTGAGGGGCTACCCCCAGAGCGGCGGCCAGATCTGCATCGCTGAAGGGTGCCTGGCCTGCCTGCAGACGCTGCTCCTGCAAGCGCATGCCGCGGGTGTGCAGATCCTTGATCCGCCAAGGAATCCTCAAGGTGTGCAAGCGATCGCGCCTGTAATGAAGAATCTGTCCTGTGGCTTTTGGAATCGCGTAGCTGCTCACCTGATGGCCTCGGGAGGGCTCGAAGCGGTCCAAACTCTTCACGAGTCCAAGACGAGCTTCCTGGCAGAGGTCGTCGTACTCGCCACCGCCCCTGGGCAACTGTTGATTGGCGGCATGGTGAGCCAGCCCCAGGTGTTGCAACACCAGGCCATTGCGCTTTTGGATGGATGCAGGAATTGGGCGGTGCTGCTCCCGGCGCTGGAGGCGTTCGAGCCGGCGGCAGGGTGGGGTTGGTGCTGTGGTGGAGCTCATTTGCTGGCAAGGCGTTGGAACCCCTTCACCGTCCGCTGCCTGTGCCTTTGGATGCCTCCCCCCTAGGGATGAACGCGCTTCACTCTTGCGGGGGATGCAAACCCAGATCCCGTTTCAGTGCTTGCCCGTGCGACCGATCAAATAGGCACTGAAGGCCAGCATCAGCACCCCTGCGCAGTACTGCAGGAGTTCGGTGATGGTTTTCACCTCGAAGCTCACCATCAGCTTGAAGGCGGTCACGATCAGGGCCACGATGATCACCTTGGTGAGTTTCTGCTTCAGCCCATCAAGGGATTCGATGTTGAGCAGATTGCGCCGTTCTTGGGAGTTGTCCTGCTGGCGAACATCGATGTCGGAAATAATCAGCTCGTAGATGCCATAGCCGAAAATCAGCAGGGCTATTCCGATCAGGTAGAAATCAATTCCACCCACCACCTTGCCGATTAACAGCGTGCTGTTGGCGTAAGTGAACTGCCCTTGCACCACCTTCCCGAGCACTGTGAGTTCCTCGTAGGTGCCAAGCACGAAGCAACTGACGCTGCCGATCAGGCTCATCACCACAGGAATGAGCGTGATCAGGCGAAACCTCCAGATTGCAGTCTCGAAACGACGCTCCAACCGCGCTTTGCGGAGCGGTGTGCGGTTGTCGCCCATGGTCTCTCGATCTCTCGGTCTTCCTTAGCAGCCCATCGGCCGTCAGGTTGTGGTTTGGGACGCCGCCGGTCGGGGTGGCGGGGGCGGGGTGAGCAGGGCGGGGATGGAGATGGCGATCAAAGCCGAACCAACCGTGAGCAACACCAGCAGAGGTCCTGGGCGCACCAGCGGTTGGCGCTCCATCACGGTGTTGCAGCGGGCACACACCGGCACGGACCCTTTCGGGGGATGGAGAACGATCGCAGGACCGCAACAGCATTCGGGGCAGCGGTAGCGGGGCATAGGACGCAGAGCCTGGTGCAGCGCACGAAACCGTGCAGTGGATTGCGACAATCATGCGTTGCCGCTCGTGGTCACGCCATGCCCCTCAGCTCCCTGGTGCGTCTGCTTCAGACCTCGGCGCTGAGCGGTGAACTGTGTGAGCGGATCGAGCGCTCTGATCGCTTGTTGCTGCGTGGCGCTGGTCGCGCTGCCCGCGCTTTGGTGGCCAGTGCCATGGCCCGCCATCAAGACCGGCCCCTGCTGGTGGTGGTGCCCACCCTGGAGGAGGCCGGTCGCTGGACTGCGCTGCTTGAGCTGATGGGGTGGCGCAGTGCCCAGCTGTATCCCACCAGCGAAGGCTCCCCCTACGAACCCTTCGATCCCACCAGTGAGATCACCTGGGGACAGCTGCAGGTGCTCAGCGAATTGCAGGTGGAGGGGCAAAGCCGCGACCTGGCGATCGTGGCCACAGAGCGTTGCCTTCAGCCCCACCTCCCGCCGCCGCAGGTTCTCGCTGACCGCTGCCGCACCCTGCGCAAAGGCGACAGCATCGACCTGGAGGCGTTGGCCGTGTCTCTTAGCCAACTGGGATATGAGCGGGTGTCGACAATCGACCAGGAAGGAACCTGGAGTCGGCGCGGGGACATCGTTGATGTATTTCCGGTGAGCAGTGAGCTCCCGGTGCGGCTTGAGTTCTTCGGCGATGAACTCGACAAACTCAGGGAGTTCGACCCCGCCAGCCAGCGATCCCTGGATCCGATCGACAGCCTGCGGTTGACCCCGACTGGCTTCAGCCCCCTCATCGCTGAAGCCCTGCGCGAGTCGATGCCCGATGGACTGGATCAGCTTCTCAGTGATCAGGCTCTCAATGAGCTTCTCGAAGGCGGCACCCCGGAAGGCATGCGCCGGTTGCTCGGGCTGGCCTGGCAGGAACCCGCGTCACTTCTCGATTATTTGCCTGCAGCGTGTTGCGTTGCCATTGATGAGCGCCGCCATGGACGCTCCCATGGTGAGCAATGGTTTGATCACGCCGAGGAGCATCGCGGCGATCTCGGCCTGCCGTTGCCAAGACTCCACCGTTCCATCGATCAGGCCATGGCTCTGGCCTCTGCCTTCCATGGGTTCGATTTGGCGGAGCTCCAGGAGCAGGACGACCATCCCAATGCCTTTGATCTCAACAGCCGGCCGGTGCCGGCGTATCCCAATCAGTTCGGCAAGCTTGGCGAGCTGATCAAGGGCTATCAGCAGCAGAAGCAAGCGGTCTGGCTGCTGTCGGCCCAGCCCAGTCGTGCCGTTGCCCTGCTCGAAGAACACGACTGCATCAGTCGTTTCGTTCCCAATGCGGCCGATGCCGGGGCGATTGAACGCTTGGTTGAGCAGAGCACACCGGTGGCCCTGAAAACCCGCGGCACCGCTGATCTCGAGGGACTGCAGTTGCCCGCCTGGCGTGTTGTTCTGATCACCGACCGCGAATTCTTCGGCCAGCAGACACTCACCAGCACGGGATATGTGCGGCGGCGGCGCAAGGCGGCCAGTCGCACCGTGGATCCCAACAAAATGCGCCCCGGCGATTTTGTGGTGCATCGCAACCACGGCATCGGTCGCTTTCAGAAACTCGAAAAGCTCGCCATCAGTGGCGAGGTGCGCGACTACCTCGTCGTGCAGTACGCCGACGGCATTTTGCGGGTGGCAGCCGACCAGTTGGGAAGTCTGGGCCGGTACCGGGCCAACAGCGATGCTCCCCCTCAACTCAGCAAGATGGGCGGTTCGGCCTGGGTGAAAGCCAAGGAACGGGCCAGTAAGGCTCTGCGCAAAGTGGCGCTTGATCTGGTGAAGCTCTATGCCGAGCGCCATCAGGCCCCTGGGTTCGCCTTTCCGGTGGATGGTCCTTGGCAGAGCGAGCTTGAGGAGTCATTCCCCTATGAACCAACGCCCGACCAGCTCAAGGCCACGGCCGAGGTCAAGAAAGACATGGAGAAGTCTCAACCGATGGACCGGCTGGTGTGTGGTGATGTGGGCTTTGGCAAGACCGAGGTGGCGATTCGGGCGATCTTCAAAGCCATCACCGCAGGACGTCAGGTGGCCATGCTCGCCCCCACCACGGTGCTGGCCCAGCAGCACTGGCGCACCCTCTCCGAACGGTTCGCTCCGTATCCGATCAAGGTGGCTCTGCTGAACCGGTTCCGTACGGCCGGCGAACGCAAGTCCATTCTCGAGGGATTGAAGAAAGGCACCATCGATGCTGTGGTGGGCACCCATCAGTTGCTCAGCAAAAGCACAGCATTCGACAAGCTTGGTCTTCTTGTGGTGGATGAAGAGCAGCGCTTCGGCGTGAACCAGAAGGAGAAGATCAAAGCTCTGCGCAAGGACGTTGACGTGCTCACGCTGTCAGCAACACCGATTCCGCGCACGCTCTACATGAGTCTGTCCGGTGTGAGGGAGATGAGCCTGATCACCACACCACCTCCGTTGCGGCGTCCGATCAAAACCCATCTCGCTGCTCTCGATGAAGAGGCGATCCGCAGTGCGATTCGTCAGGAACTGGATCGGGGCGGGCAGGTGTTCTACGTGGTGCCTCGCGTGGAAGGCATTGAGGATGTGGCCGCTCAGCTGCGTCAGATGCTGCCTGGACTGAAGCTCTTGGTGGCCCACGGCCAGATGGCTGAGGGTGAACTGGAGAGCGCCATGGTGGCCTTCAACGGAGGTGAAGCCGATGTGATGCTTTGCACCACGATCGTGGAAAGCGGTCTCGACATTCCTCGGGTCAACACGATTCTCATCGAGGATGCCCATCGCTTCGGACTCGCCCAGCTGTATCAGTTGCGCGGACGGGTGGGTCGCAGTGGCATTCAGGCGCATGCCTGGTTGTTCTATCCCGGCAATGCCTCGTTGAGTGAGGCAGCGCGTCAGCGACTGCGGGCGATTCAGGAATTCGCTCAGTTGGGAAGTGGTTATCAATTGGCCATGCGCGATATGGAGATTCGCGGCGTCGGCAACCTGCTGGGTGTGGAGCAGAGCGGACAGATGGAAGCGATCGGCTTCGATCTCTACATGGAGATGTTGCAGGAGTCTTTGGCGGAGATCCAAGGGCAAGACATTCCTTCTGTGGATGACACCCAGGTGGATCTCCAGGTCACAGCCTTCATTCCTGCGGACTGGATCACCGATGCTGACGAGAAGATGGCTGCGTATCGGGCTGCAGCGGAATGCCTCAGCGGTGATGAACTCGTGGAACTGGCTGCGCTCTGGGCCGACCGTTATGGCGCGCTGCCAGGACCGGTTCAGTCCTTGCTGCAGCTCATGAATCTGAAGCTTCTGGCCAAGCGCTGCGGTTTTTCCCGCATCCGTCCGGAGAAGCCCAACATCGCTCTGGAGACGCCCATGGAAGAGCCTGCCTTCAGGCTTCTTCGCCAGGGCTTGCCTCAGCATCTCCACGGCCGCTTGGTGTACCAGACCGGAACAGGCGCGTCGGCCAAGGTGCTGGCCCGCGGGCTTGGGGTTTTGCCGATGGACAAACAGCTCGACGAGCTCAAGGGTTGGCTGGAGCAGATGGCGGCTCAGATCCCGGGAGTTGATGGTTTGACCACCGAACAGCGCGAGCAACAGCAGAAGGAACGCAACGAGGCTGTTCTCAGCGTTTGAACCCTGGGGCGTCGCTGTGCCCCAGGAACATGAGAAAGTCCCGACACATTGCGCAATTCTTCGTTACAGTGGTTCTCAGATAAAGGGAACCATGGGCGAATTCATCGATCCGATCAGTTCCGCGGGCTCCCTTGGCCTGCTGTCGAGCCTTGTTGGAGCTGCCGCCCTTGGTGTTTATGCCTTGTGGCAAGACGATTCCCAAAACGACGATGATGATTCGAGCCCTGGCGGTGGCTTGATGCAACCGATCGCCTGAACCGTTCGCTTTTCACGGGTCAGTCATATTCCGTCAGAACCATCACCCAGTTGGGTGATGGTTTTTTTAATGCATCGTCCGAGGGTGGATGGGTCCCTTGTTGCGGTCCCTCACCATGCCTTCAAGGTGTCTGGCCCTTTGGTTCGGCGGTGTTTCTGTAGTTGTTCTGGGTGTTCTGCCCGCTCACGCGACATCCTGGGAAGCCATTGATGCCCTGCGGGGAAGGCTGACCCGCGCCGGGGTGCGTGTTGTTCAGCAGGACTGTTCCCGTCGCGGTTTGCAGGGCCTGTACCACCCCAGAAGTGACACCCTCGTGGTCTGCCGATCGCATCAGACACCCTCTCAGGTGTGGGACACCCTGGCCCATGAAGCCACCCATCGCATGCAGACGTGCGCTGGTGGACCGATCACCGACCAGCGGCATCACCGTTCGATGGCGGCCGCTCTGATGCGCAATCACCCCTCCGAATTTCGTTCCATGCGTGCCTACCCCCGGAATCAGCAACTGGCGGAGCTGGAAGCCAGGTACACGGCAAAGCTTCCTCCCCAGCAGGTTCTCCGGCTGTTTGACCGGTATTGCGGATCGCAGATTCGTGTTTAGGCGTTTGCACTGCCTACCTGCTCACCCTGTTCTTTTGTCCTCTTGATCGAATGAATTCAGTTCTCATGCAACTTGCCATGGCCGCGCTCGGCCAGTTCGCCGGTGGCGGAAGCGGCCTGCCCGTGGCCATGCCCGCTGGCGGTTTTCCGGCCGGCATCGGTGTGCCAACGGCACCGGTGCTGGTACCTCGCCGTTCACGCCCCGTGCTGTCCCCCGCTGGCCAGACCTCCTCTTTGCAACTGGCCTCTTTGGCCACGGTGACTTGCCTTTTGCGTGAGGGACAGCTCAGCCGTCATCAGGCGCTCACCATGCTGAGTCGTCAGGGTGATGCCTGGGGTTGGGATTCTCAGTGGGGACAGCGCATTCCTCTCAGCCGGGTTGATCAAGCCATTCGTGCCGCTGGTGGCTGCAAAACGATGGTGAGCCGGATTCGAGAAACAAGGCCCACCTCTCCTTATTCAGCCGTTGTTCCCGCCAGTGAGCGACCGCGTTTCGGCGGCAGTCGCAGTGAGCAGGAGGGTTTCGGTCTCTATCCCTACCGCCGAAGAGCTGATTGCAGATTGGCGCTGCCAGGCCGGTAGGCCTGGCCCCTCTCCGGAGAGCGCAGGGCCTTGATCAGCGTGGTCTCTGCCGTTCTGTACTGACTGTCTTTCCCCGTCCCCAGCTGTTCAACAGTGAGCGATTGAATTTCCTCTTCGCTCAGTTCGACGGGAACATCGGGGCGGATCCCGTTTTTATGGATGTCTGTGCCTTTCGGGGTGAGGTATTTGGCAATCGTGACAGTGAGTCCTGAACCATCGGAGAGTCCCCGGACCGACTGCACAAGACCCTTGCCGAAGGTTTTCTGACCGACCAGCACAGCACGGTTGTTGTCCTGCAGGGCACCCGAGAGAATTTCACTGGCACTGGCGGATCCCTCGTTCACAAGCACCACGACGGGGCGGTCGGTGACCGCACTGCCTGTGGCGCGACGCACGTCCTGAATGCCGTCGCGTGTTTTGGTGCTGACGATCGTGCCTTCGTCCAACCATTGGCGAGCGATGTCCACACTCGCCTCCAAGAGGCCGCCGGGATTGCTGCGCAGATCGAGAACAAATCCTTGGGCACCCTGTTTCTCAAGCTCCCGGATGGCAGTTCTCATCTCCCGGGAGGCTTTGGCATTGAACTGTTTCAGACGGATATACCCGACCTTGGTGCCATCGGACCCTGTGTTCAGCCGACTCTCGACAGCGTTGATTTCAATGCGTGCTCGCTTCAGGGGAACCGTGACCACTTCCCCCTTGCGGCGCAGTCCGAGGGTAACTTCACTCCCTTCCTGGCCGCGGATCAGCTTCACCGCGTCCTCGGTGGTCATCCCCTTGGTGGATTCGCCATCGATCGAAACGATCACGTCCTTGGGTTGAACACCGGCTTTCGATGCTGGGGTTCCTTCGATCGGAGACACCACTACGATTTCTTTGGTGTCTTTGTCGAGCGTGATCTGAATGCCAACCCCGGTGAGTTCACCGGAGGTGTCGATCTGCATCTGTTTGAACTCTTTCGGGTCCAAAAAGCGCGTGTAGGGATCGTCAAGGCTGGCCAGCATCCCCCGAATCGCTTCATACGATTCGTCGGTGCCTGCATAACTCTTGTTCAGCAAGTCGCGGCGCAGACTTGTCCAGCGTTCCGGTGAATACTGACCCGTGGAATCCAGATAATCGCGGTAAACAATTTGCCAAACCTGGTCGATGACCTCTTTCGGGCTGTCGGTGATCGACGACGAGGTTGTACTGGGTAGGCCCAGACCCGGTGCCGCGATTGCCACGGCGGCTGCAATGCCTCCGGCACCAAGAATCAGCAGCAAGCCTTTGCGATTGGACGGCTCAGTGCTCATGCGGGGAGTGGGCATAACGTCCTGAAGGACTGATTCTTCAGAGTAACGACATCAGGCGGGATCCACCCAGCGTCCATCGTCCTTGATGAGCTGGATCAGTGCTTCAACCCCTTCGGTTTCCGGCACCTTGCGGATCTCTTCACGCCCCCTGTACAGGGAGATGATTCCAGGGGTTTTTCCCACATAACCGTAGTCAGCATCTGCCATCTCGCCTGGGCCGTTCACAATGCAACCCATCACGGCGATGTCGAGACCGGTGAGGTGGGATGTGGCATCCCGCACCTGATTAAGCACCTCCTCAAGATTAAACAAAGTGCGACCGCAGCTTGGGCACGCCACGTATTCCACCATCGTTTTGCGCAATCCCAGGGCTTGCAGGATTGAGAAGCAGACAGGAATTTCTTTTTCGGGTGCTTCGGTGAGTGACACCCGGATTGTGTCCCCGAGGCCCTCTGCCAGAAGCGTGGCGATCCCGGCGGTGCTCTTGATGCGTCCGTAGTCGCCGTCACCCGCTTCGGTCACGCCAAGGTGAAGGGGGTAGTGGAAGCCCTCGCGATCCAGAGTGTCGGCCATCAGGCGGTATGCCGCCAACATCACCGGAGCGCGGGAGGCTTTCATCGAAATCACGATGTTGTGGAAGTCGAGTTCATCGCAGAGACGCACGAATTCCATGGCGGATTCCACCATTCCCTCGGGCGTGTCGCCGTAGGTGAACAACATGCGTTCGGCTAGGGATCCATGGTTCACGCCAATGCGCAGGGCCTTGTTCTGCGTCTTGAGCACCTCCACAAGAGGAGCGAAGTCATCTTTGATGCGTCGACCGATGGCTTCGAATTCCTCACGGCTGAAGTCCTGCCGACCCGGGTCGGGTTTGTCGAACACAAACAGCCCTGGATTGATGCGCACCTTGTCAACGTGCTTCGCGACTTCGAGGGCAATGCGGATGCCGTTGTGGTGCACGTCGGCAACGAGGGGAACACCACAGCCTTGCGCTCTCAAAGCGGCGCGGATGTCTCCCATGGCCTTGGCGTGCGCCATGGAGGGTGTGGTGACGCGAACAATCTCGCAGCCGGCATCAGCAAGTCGGCGGATGCCGGCAACAGCACCCTCAATATCGAGGGTGTCTTCATTGATCATCGACTGAACGGCGACCGGATGCTCACTGCCAATCGGCACGTCACCCACCATCACGGTGCGGGTCCGGCGTCGATGGATCACCGTGTCGTAGCGCTGATTCCGAGCGGTGTCGTTGCCGGTCTGAGAAGCGGTGGCCAGGGTGCCGGTCATGGATCGTTCAGGGACCTTGGCCAAACCATCGCATAACTATCCCCTCAGTGCGCTGAGCCTGCGTTTCGCCTCCTGAAAATCCTGGAGGGTGAGGGCACGGGGAGAACCCTCTTCCCGCGATCCAAATCGCAGGAGATAGGAGGGATGGAACACCGGCATGAAGGCCTTGCCCTCCTGCTCATGCCATTGGCCTCTCAGCTTGCTGATTCCACTTTTGATCCCCAGCAAAGCCTGCAGGGCCGTCGCCCCTGCCAAGAGCACCAAGGAAGGATTCACCAAGGCAATCTGTTCCTCCAGCCAGGGTCTGCACTGCTTGATTTCGTTGGACGTGGGCTTTCGATTGTTGGGTGGCCTGCACTTGATCACATTGCAGATGTGGAGGTCTTGCTCTTCATCCAGTTCTGCTGCCTCGAGGAGTTCACTGAGAAGGCGGCCTGAGCGGCCAACGAAGGGAAGCCCTTGGCTGTCCTCGTCGGCTCCGGGTGCTTCGCCGATCAGCATCAGATCGGCCCCTGGATTCCCTCTACCGACCACAACCTGATTCCGGTGATACGCGAGATCACAGCACTGGCAAGCTGCACATTGGCTTTTCAAGGCGTCGAGCGCGTTCACATCGCCTCCTCGGTTGGTTCCTTTGCTTGCGTGACCAGAAGCAAAAAGCGCTGCCCCTCGGGATCCGTTAACCAGCACTCTGCGCCGAAGGATTCCTGGCGGGGTTCCTCCGGGCTGGATCCGCCCATGGCGAGGACCTCAGCTCTCCAGCAGCGAAGGTCTTCAAGGGGGTTGTGGCAGGTGACCCGCTGCAGACAAGGTGCCAGCACAGCGCCTGAGGCCGGCCAGGGCCGATGCCTCGAGGGCGTGTAGATCTGCAGCGACCCTCCCGACGGCAAGGGAACGATCCAGTGGTGGTCCGCCAGTCCCGTTTGGGCTTCGGTCTGAAGAAGTCCTGCATAAAAATTCGCCAGCTTGTGAGGGTCCCGCGCGGCCAGGACCCAGCTGACAGAGGGCTTTGAGCTGTGCATCTCTCCATGCTGCTCCCTGGGAGGACGGCCCTTTTGCATCCGTGCTTGGTTGTCTGTGACACCACATCAGGCAGGATGAGGACTTTCGTACCTGCGCATCCACTGGAGGGGTGCCGCGCCGATGTCACGCCCGCTCTCTCTATCCAGCCGGGCCGAAGCCCTGCAGCCTTCGCTCACGCTGGCGATCAGCGCTCGGGCCAAGGCCCTGCAGAAGGAGGGTCGCGACATCTGCAGCCTCAGCGCCGGTGAGCCTGATTTCGATACTCCCGATTTCATCGTGGAGGCTTCCGTTGAGGCCTTGAGAAACGGCATGACCCGTTACGGTCCTGCCGCCGGGGATCCCCATCTGCGTGAGCTGATCGCCAACAAGATCACCAGCGAGAACGGAATTCCAACGTCAGCGGCCGAGGTTCTGGTCACCAACGGCGGGAAGCAGGCGATCTACAACCTGTTCCAGGTTCTGCTGAACCCAGGCGACGAGGTGTTGATTCCTGCGCCGTACTGGCTCAGTTATCCGGAGATCGCCCGCCTCGCTGGTGCCCGTCCGGTTGCGGTTCCGTCGTCGGCCGCCGACGGCTTCCGCCTTGATCTCAATGCGCTTGACGCCGCGATCACGCCGGCCTCGCGGGTGCTGGTCATCAATTCTCCTGGCAATCCCACAGGCCGGGTGCTCAGCCGCGATGAACTTCTGTCGATTGCGGAGTTAATGCGTCGTCACCCGCGGCTCGTGGTCATGAGCGACGAGATCTATGAGTACCTCCTCGAAGACGGCGTCACCCACCACAGCTTTGCCTCCCTTGCTCCTGATCTGCAAGACCGCTGCTTCATGGTGAACGGCTTCGCCAAGGGGTGGGCGATGACCGGCTGGCGCTTGGGGTATCTCAGCGGGCCCGAATCCGTGATTAAAGCGGCTTCGGCACTCCAGAGCCAGAGCACCAGCAATGTCTGCAGTTTTGCCCAACAGGGGGCTGTTGCTGCGCTAACGGGTCCTCGGGACTGCGTTCAGACGATGGCTGAGAGCTACAACCGCCGCCGATCCTTTCTCGTGTCAGGCCTGCAGGCGATGGACGGAATCACCTTGGTGCCGCCCCAAGGCGCGTTCTATGCATTCCCTCAGCTGCCTGACGGTTGTGGCGATTCCATGAACTTCTGCCGCAGGGCCCTTGAAGAGGAAGGGTTGGCGATCGTTCCTGGCGCGGCCTTCGGTGATGACCGCTGCATTCGACTGTCTTGTGCGGTGTCGCGTGAGACGATCACTGATGGCTTGCATCGCCTCAATCGCTTGCTCAAGGCTGGTTAACGCCTGCAGCTTGCTGCTCTTCCCTTTTCATTCCAGCTCACCCATGCCCAGCCGAGAACGTGGGGCCGTCGCCTTATTGGCATTGCTTCTCTGCCAGGGAGTGTCGGTTCTGCCGTCGATTGCCAAACCGGCGCTGCGCGTCGGCGCCATCCCTGATCAGAACCCCGAGCGTTTGAATCGTCTCTACGGACAGCTTGCCGATGAGCTCAGCGATCGTCTGAAGGTGACCGTTCGCTACGTACCCGTCAGCAACTACCCGGCCGCTGTGAGTGCCTTTCGGACCGGAGGCCTCGATCTGGTGTGGTTTGGAGGTTTGACCGGTGTTCAGGCGCGGCTTCAGACGTCTGGGGCCAAGGTTTTGGCGCAGAGGGATATTGACGCCCGCTTCCGCAGTGTGTTCATTGCCAATACCTCAGCGGATCTTCAGCCGATTCAGTCGATTAACGGTCTCACCAGTCTGCGCGGAAAGCGATTCACCTTTGGCTCGGAGAGTTCAACGTCTGGACGGTTGATGCCTCAGCATTTCCTGGCGAAAGCCGGCGTCTCACCCAGTCAGTTCAGTGGGGGACGGGCCGGCTTCAGTGGCAGTCATGACGCCACCATCGCCTTGGTGCAAAGCGGGGCCTACCAGGCAGGTGCCCTGAACGAGCAGGTGTGGACGTCGGCGCTCAAGCAGGGGCGGGTGAACACCGACAAGGTGCGCGTGATCTGGCGAACCCCTGAGTATGTGGATTACCACTGGGTGGCACGCCCTGATCTGGATCAACGCTTTGGTTCGGGATTCACAACGCGCCTGCAGAAGGCGATTCTGGCCATTCAGCCATCCACCCCTCGCCAGGCCACGATTCTTGAACTGTTTGCTGCCAAGCGCTTCATTCCCGCCGAGGCCAGCCAGTACAAGCCGATCGAGACGGTGGGTCGCCAGCTCGGCAAGATTCGTTGAGTTCTCTGCTCCAGCTTGAACAGGTGCGGTTGGCCGGCTCTCGGAGAGACCGGCTCTTCAACCTGTCGTTGCGCATCCATCGCGGTGAGCGCGTGGCCCTTCTGGGGCCCAGCGGTGCCGGAAAGAGCTCACTGATTTCCGTGATCAATGGCAGCCTGACTCCGCACCAGGGAACGGTCCTCTGGCGCGGCAAGAGTCTTCGGCAGCGCACGCGCCGTCAGCGCTGTGAAATCGGCACCCTTTGGCAGGACCTGCGCTTGATTGAGGAGCTCAGTGTTGGCCAGAACATCAATGCCGGCGTGCTGGGCCGGCGTGGACTGCCCTGGGCGCTGGCGAATCTTCTGTTCACCATCGGTGCAGCGCCTTGTTTGCAGTGCTTGCGTCAGGCTGGATTGGATCCTCAGGTTCTGGCTCCCGAAGGTCTGGATCGCCCCGTCCAGCAGCTATCGGGTGGTCAACGGCAACGGGTTGCTCTGGCCCGATTGTTCCGGCAACAACCGTCTCTGCTTTTGGCTGATGAGCCCCTGGCCAGCCTGGATCCAGCCATTGCCGCTGAAGTGCTCGATCGCCTTCTGGAGAAGAACGCCGATGGCTCCCTGATCCATGGTGCGCAAGCGGTGGTGGTGTCGCTGCATCGCCCGGATTTGATCCATCGTTTTGATCGAGTTCTCGCCCTGCGCGAAGGACGTTTGCGCATCGACGCTCCGGCGACCGCTGTGATGCCTGCAGACCTTGAGGATCTCTACGCACTGTGATGGCGTTGCCCCGGCCCAGTGCACCCGCGCTTGCCCTGCTGCCAGCTCTGGCCTTGCTGCCGGTGTTGATCACCGTTGTTGCCGGACTTCATGCCGGCGGCGTGGAGATCTTGTTGACATGTCTCGCGGCAGCAGTGCATCCATCCCTGGACCCAGCGCTGCTCACAGCTCTGTTCAGTGCGCTGCAGGTCACGCTGGCGATGGCTCTGGCTGGCTGGAGCCTCAGCTTGGTTCTTGGGGTGCTGCTTGGCTGTTGTGCCTCAGAACGGCTGTTGCAAACGTGGAATTGGCCAACCTGGCCAGCATTGATTCTGCGTCGCTCCCTGGCACTGCCTCGATCGGTGCACGAACTGATCTGGGGACTGCTGCTCCTTCAGGTTCTTGGCTTGCATCCTGCGGTGGCGGTCGCAGCGATCACGATTCCCTATGCGGCCCTGGTGGCTCGGGTGTGGCGTGATCAGCTGGAGGCGCTCGATCCAACCAGGCTTCAGGCTCTGTTGCAGGGTGGTGCACCCCCCCTGGCCGCCTGTTTCACGGCACTGTCTCCCGCAATGGGCACCGTGTTGATGAGTTATGGCGGCTACCGCCTGGAGTGTGCTCTGCGCAGTGCCACGCTTTTGGGCGTTTTTGGCTTGGGAGGCCTGGGCACTGATCTGCAGCTCAGCCTGCAGTCGCTTCAGTTCAGAGAGCTCTGGAGTGGGCTGTGGATGCTGGGACTCCTCAGTGTTGCTCTCGAGCTGCTGCTCACGCTTTGGCGACGTCAAACCCGCAAGGCCCAGGCTGGCCAGCGACGCCTGTGTCTCTTCCTTGCGGGGGTGATTGTGGCGGGGATGGCAGGAGGCCTCTGGCTGCAGGTGCTGCTGCCGGATTCAGGAATTGTCGTTTGGCAAGGACTGGCGCTGCCGGACTGGCGCGGTCTTACGCAAGCAGCTGCAGAGCTTCCCTGGTTGCCGCTGATCGTTGAGACGCTCCTGCTCACCGTGCTGGCTGCTGGGATTGCGATTGGCCTCCCCCCACTGGCGATGTTGCTGGCCCCCTCGCGGTTTTGGCAGGTGGCTCTCAATCCTGCCTGGGCGCTGCTGCGTCTCATCCCCCCACCGCTGACCGTGTTGCTTCTGCTGCTCAGCAACCGTCCAACCCTTGCGATCGGTGCGCTGGCGCTTGGATTGCACAACGGCGGGGTGATGGGACGTCTGTTGCGCGAAGAACTGGAGCAGCAGTCTGTTGATCAACAACAGGCCATGGCCACCTCTGGAGCGTCAGCACGGCTCGGCTGGCTCTATGGCCTGTTCACGCCGCGCAGCCCTGGGTATCTGGCTTACGGGGCCTATCGCACGGATGTGATTCTGCGGGAGACGGTTGTGGTGGGCCTGATCGGTGGCAGTGGACTGGGTTGGCAATTACTGGAATCGCTCAGCTCCTTTCACTGGGATGCTGTTGTGGTGTTGATTGGGGCCTATGCCCTGATCACCCTGCTCGGGGAGTGGCTCAGCGATCAATGCCGGACCCGCTGGCTGCAAAGCTGATCACCCGATGTGAGCGACGGAATCCATGCGCCATCCCCGTCAACTGGTGGTGATTGGTGACAGCGGCGTGGTCGGTTGGGGAGACACCGAGGGGGGTGGCTGGTGCGAGCGCTTACGGCGTGCCTGGATGGCGCTGCCCGATGCACCGGTGATCTATCCACTGGGGATTCGTGGTGACGGTCTGGAGTCGGTGTCGCAACGATGGGAAGCGGAGTGGGCCTGTCGTGGTGAGCTTCGACGCCAACAGCCGAAGGCTTTGCTGCTGGCCGTGGGGCTTAACGATTCAGCCAGGGTTGGTCGTGCCGACGGCCGGCAGCCGCTCGAGGCTCAGGCCTTGCGCTTCGGGTACGAACAGTTGCTGCACGCCATGACAGCGCGTACCCAGGTGTTTGTACTTGGCCTCTCGGCAGTGGATGAACAGGTGATGCCGTTTGCCGACTGCCTCTGGTACAGCAACCACGACATCGCTGTGCATGAAGCTCAGATTGAAGAGGCCTGTCTTGAGGTGGATGTTCCTTTTTTGCCTCTCCACGCAGCCATGCAGGCAGAGCCGGGTTGGCTTGGCTGGATTGAGCCCGATGGGATTCACCTCAACAGTGCCGGTCACCACTGGATCGAGCAGCGGGTTCGCTCGTGGGGTGCCCTCCAGCGTTGGGCAGGTCTGGAGTTGCAGACACAGCTCACTTGGACCTGACGCCCATCAGAATCCCAGCAGTGATGAGATCGGGCATGCGCATTGTCGTTGTGGCTTTGGCCGCGGTTCTTCATGTGTTGCCAGCCCTGGCGCAGCAGGACCCTGTGACCTGTGAAGCGTTTTCCAGTGGCTTCACCACGGCGGATGGCTGTCTGGATGGCACCCAACCGACATCGGGACCGATTCCCAAAAATCAGTGGAGTGTGGATTACGACGATGATTTCTGGCCTGACGGTTGGTATGGCCCAGGCATCGGAGAGACCTTCTGACCCGTGGCGAGATGCTGATGCGCTTGCGCTGGCTGCTGCTGATGGTGGGGGTGCTGATCAGCACTGATGGCCAAGGATGGAGCGCGACTGCGTGGGCCCAAAGCTTGGATGAGCTTCAGCGCCAGCGCCTGATCACACCCGCGGTGAGGGATGTTCTCGAAAAGCACGATGCCCAGACTCCATCGCAGCGGCAAGCCGTGCTGGATCAAGCTTGCCGAATCGGGGAACTGTCCCCCTTGGATTGTGATTTCATCGGTCGCGGAATCCGCCGCCGTCGGCGTGATTAGTGCGTGCGTTGGCTTTTGAGCAGCTGAGCAAGCTCGCCGAGCGGCCATCCCAGATTTCTGAGATGGCGTAGCAGGCCTTTTGAAGCCTGGAAGAACTCAGGGTTGTAGTGGGGCGCGTAACCGATTTCTTTCAATGTGAGCATCAGCAGGCGATGTTCCCGTCGGGTTCCCTCCCGCGCTTCCAGGAGTTGAAATCCGCGATTTTCCAGGTCGAGGGTCTGTCCCCCAAGGTCTTCACTGAAGCCCAGCTGGATCACGTGGTCGATCTCCCGGTAGGCGGTGAACACGCGTGCACCCTGGTGATCCTCCAGAAACTGATACCGCTCGGTCACGGCGATCACCGCCTCCATGCACGGGGCCAACAAGGCCTGCTCAAGGGTGGCTTGCATCAAGGTCATGACAGTGCTCCGCCAGCGGTGAGGCGCTCTTCGCAAGCCATCTCGTAATTGCGGATCGCACCCGCAGGAATGGACCCGTTGCTTTTCAGTTGGCGCACCGACAACTCAACGCACTGCAAAACAACGCTGGTGAGCTCTCGCCCCTCGCAGAGAGCCCAGCTGCGCAATAAGACGTGCAGGCTCGGCGGAACGGAGACCGTCAGCTTCACCTGGTTTTCCCGGGGGACGGCCATGGAGCGGGACGGCTGAATGCTTGGATCTTAGCTCAGAGTGACTGCAGAGCAACTTGTGGGTGACTCTGGGGTATCTGCGGGGTGACTTGATGCGTGCTCCGGGGACCGGAGTAACGCAGGCCTCACATCAAGACCAGTTGCAGAGACGACGCCACAGCGATACTCACGCCAACGCCGACGCTGGCTTTGAACAGATCTCTCACCAGCTGCTTGATGGCTTGCCCAGGCGACGCTTGATGCAGGCGTGCCACCAGGGCCAACTCTCGACCGGCCAATAAGCCAAGGAACACCCAGGTGGTGCTGAGGGGAATCATCGACATGCTGAGCGCCCTGGTGAACAAAATCATTCCGAATACAAGGTCGATCAATGTTGCGGATCGGATGTCGTGGATGTTGATCTTGCGGCGAATGATGGATTGGATCGGTCCACCTCCCCAGGCAAAGATCAGGGCGAGGGCCGCGCAGATCACGGCAATGCTTAACAACAGTTCCTCGAGGCTCAGTCGCCTCGGCAGATACACATACAGGCTGGCGGCGTTTTGAATCATCCACTGACACCACAGCCAAGCTGTGCTGAACCACTGCAGGATCAGCCAGCGTTTCGGCAGCGCAGTTGAAGAGGGCTCAGTGCTGCGGCTGAACCGTTTCTCCAGCAGCCAGAGCCCCAGGCCATAGAGAAGCAAGCTGATCACCAGGGCGAGCAGATACCCCAGTGCTGATGTCTTCACCAGCGCAGTGGTCTGCATCGGTGCAAATGCAGACAGCACCAGAATCGAAGTTCCGATCGGAGCTCCCCACCAGGTCAATGCTGCAATCGTGAGCGGTGGGATCAGATAAAACCAGCTGAATGCCTCCGGGGGAGGGAATGATCCCAAGCGATCCCAGGCCGGATCGCCGTGATAGCGGATCCATCCGAACATCAGGATTGCTGCCGTTGCCAAGCAGATCCAGAGCACTTGCAGCCAGAGTGGTGTTCGTCCCCGGTTGCTGACCAGGAATGTTCCGAGGGTCTGCAGGGAATCATTGGCCGTGCAGGCCAGCACGACGAGCACAAAGCCCAAGCCCTGTATCAGTGTGCTTTCCATCCAAAGCCTCGGTTTTCAGCGCTCGAAAAGGATGATTCTGTTGTTTGACGGCATCAAGCGGATGTCTTGAAGCGACAGTCCTGCCCCTTGGGCTTCCTCGATCACGGCCTCTTGATCGCGCACCCCCCAGCTGGAATTGCGTTCCTGCAGCGATGTGTCGAACAGTTGGTTGCTTGCGCTCACATGCTTCCCTTCAAGGCGAAATGGCCCGTAGATCAAGAGTCGACCGCCGGGTAACAGCTGACGCGCTGAGCCCTGCATCAGGGCCCGCGTGCACTCCCATGGCGAGATATGCAAAAGGTTCACCGCCACAACCATCGCTGGTGCTGTTGGCAGATCCTGCACCCAGTTGGGTGCACACACATCCAAAGCCAGAGGTTGTGGCATGGAAGAGGTCAGTCCCGCGTGGGCAATCCAGGCGCTGATGCTGCGGCAGTGGTCGGGCTCTGGGTCGCTGCACTGCCAGGTGATTCTGGGGAATCGTTGTTGGAAGGCAACGCCGTGCTCCCCCGACCCGCTGGCCAGTTCGAGAATGAGTCCTGCGGAAGGGAGGGAGTCGGCCAGCACGTCTCCGATCGCTTGCACATTGCGTTGCGTAGCCGGGAAAAACAGCCGTGCATCGTGAGTGGAGTGCTCCATCGCAGTTATTCAGCGCAGCTGCTGGCCGGGGTTTGGCAGGAGTGGGTGAGGTCTTGGAGCCAGCCCTGCAAGGCATTCAGTGACTCCGGCCTGATCCGGTAATACACCCACCGCCCGCTTTGGCGGTCGCTGAGGAGACCCGCCTCCTTCATCACCTTGAGGTGGAAGGACAGGCGCGACTGGGAGAGCGCGAGGGAACTGGTGAGATCGCAGACGCAGCGTTCTCCTGTGGAGAGCTGCTCAAGAACCTGAAGGCGGAGGGGATCCGACAAGGCCTTGAGGAGGCTGCAGGCCTGCGCTGCATCGAGAGAGCGGTGCTTGGCCTCGATGGATGGCATCGGCGAGGCGTGCTATTGGAAAAACGTTAGCGGTGCTTGCACAACGCCTCGTGTGATCCAGGCACTTGCGGGATGGCACGTGATTGATCAAGTTTATTTGGTGAATGCACGGCAGACCTCCATGCGGATCGGCATCAATGGCTTCGGGCGAATCGGTCGCCTCGTGTTCAGAGCGCTGTGGGGACGCCCCGGCATCGAGCTGGTGCATGTGAATGACCCCGCCGGTGATGCTGCGACCGCCGCTCACCTCCTGGAGTTCGACTCAGTGCATGGACGCTGGGATCGCAACATCACCAGCGATGCAAATGGTTTTTCCGTGGAGGGATCACCACTGACCTGGTCGAGCGAGAAAGACCCCACAGCCGTGCCCTGGACGGAGCGCGGGGTGGAGATGGTGCTCGAGGCCAGCGGCAAAATCAAAACGCCAGAGACCCTCACGCCCTATTTCGAGCAGGTGGGGCTGAAACGGGTGGTGGTGGCCTGTCCGGTGAAGGGTGAAGTGGCCGGCGAGGAGGCACTCAACATCGTTTACGGCATCAATCACGACCTTTATGAGCCTGAGCGGCACAAGTTGGTGACGGCTGCCTCGTGCACCACCAACTGCCTCGCTCCCGTGGTGAAGGTGGTGCACGAGAGCTTCGGCATCGAGCACGGAATGATCACCACCATTCACGACATCACCAACACCCAGGTGCCGATCGATGCGTTCAAGAGCGATCTGCGCCGGGCCCGCTCCGGCCTCACATCCCTGATCCCCACCACCACGGGCTCCGCCAAGGCGATTGCCATGATCTTCCCCGAACTCAAGGGCAAGCTCAACGGCCATGCCGTGCGGGTGCCACTTCTGAATGGATCGCTCACCGATGCGGTGTTCGAGCTCAAGCAGACCGTCACCGTCGAGCAGGTGAATGCCGCGTTCAAGGCCGCCTCAGAGGGCGCGTTGAAGGGAATCCTGGGCTACGAGGAGCGCCCCTTGGTGTCGTGCGATTACACCAACGACAACCGCAGTTCGATCATCGATGCCCTGTCGACGATGGTGGTCGACGACAACCAGTTGAAGGTGTTCGCCTGGTACGACAATGAGTGGGGCTACAGCTGCCGGATGGCAGACCTCACCTGTCACGTGGTGGGGCTGGACGCGTGAAGCTCTCCGCTCTGCAGCAGTACGGAATCGTGACCGCCAACTACTGGGCGTTCACGCTCACCGACGGCGCCTTGCGCATGTTGGTTGTGTTCCATTTCCACGAGCTCGGATACTCCACTCTTGAGATCGCCTTCCTGTTTCTCTTCTACGAGTTCTTCGGGGTTCTCACCAATCTCTATGGAGGTTGGATCGGAGCGCGTTATGGATTGCGGCTCACCCTCTGGGTGGGCACGCTTCTGCAAATTTTGGCGTTGTTGATGCTGGTTCCCGTCGCGGAATCCTGGCCGAAGCTGCTGAGCGTGGTGTACGTGATGGTCGCTCAGGCGATCAGTGGGATTGCCAAAGATCTCAACAAGATGAGCGCGAAGAGCGCAATCAAAACGGTGGTTCCGGAAACGCCGGATGATGCTCAGAAGGGTGAAAAGCAACTGTTCAAATGGGTGGCCATTCTCACCGGCTCGAAAAATGCCCTGAAGGGTGTTGGATTTTTCCTCGGGGGTGTGTTGCTGACAGCCTTGAGCTTCAATGCTGCTGTGGCCTGGATGGCTGCAGGTCTTGCCTTGGCTTTTCTCGTCACCCTGGTGTTGCCGGGCGAGATCGGCAAGATGAAGGCCAAACCGGCGTTTTCCTCTCTGTTTTCCAAGAGTGAGGGCATCAATGTGCTTTCTGCCGCTCGGTTCTTCCTGTTCGGTGCCCGCGATGTGTGGTTTGTGGTGGCACTGCCTGTGTTTCTCGAAGCTTCCCTTGGCTGGGGATTCTGGGAAATCGGCGGCTTTCTCGGCCTCTGGGTGATCGGTTACGGCATCGTGCAGGGCACGGCGCCAGGACTGCGTCGCCTCTGGGGACAGCGTGAAAGTCCTGGGGCATCGGCTGTGCAGTTTTGGAGCGCGGTGCTCACCGCGATTCCTGCATTGATTGCCATCGCTCTGTTGCGTGAGGTCGATGTGACTGTGGCAATCGTGGGTGGTCTGGCCGCCTTCGGAGTCGTGTTTGCCATGAACTCCTCCATCCACTCCTACATGGTGTTGGCTTACACGGATGCGGAGAGTGTGAGCCTCAACGTGGGCTTCTATTACATGGCGAATGCGGCCGGTCGTCTGGTTGGAACGCTGCTGTCCGGAGCGGTGTTTCTGATCGGCGGGACGCCCAGCTCGGGAATGCAGGCCTGCCTCTGGACGTCATCAGTGTTGGTGTTGCTCTCTTGGCTCACCAGCCTGCGGCTTCCTGCCGTTCGGCTGACGGCGGCTTAGCGTCGGGTTAACGAGCTTCATCCCGCTGCCCTGCGGTTTCTTGCACCATGCCCCATCCCGCCCGTCTGGCTGCTCTTCAGGCCATCCAGCAGCGCACGCCCGTGGACTGTGCACCTGCGCAACCTCTTGAAGAGATCTGGGCCAGCGACGTGTTCACGCTTGCGCGCATGAAAAGTGCTCTTCCGAAGGAGTCCTACAAAGCGGTTCGACGCGTGATTCGTGACGGTGGGCGTCTCGATCTTGCTGTTGCCGATGTGGTGGCCCAGTCGATGAAGGACTGGGCTGTGTCCCAGGGTGCCCATTACTACGCCCACGTTTTCTATCCGCTCACCAACTCCACCGCGGAGAAGCATGACGGCTTCATCAGTCCGCAGGGTGATGGGCAGGCGATCCATGAGTTCTCAGGGAAGCTTCTTGTGCAGGGGGAGCCTGACGGCAGCTCCTTTCCCAATGGAGGCATCCGCTCCACCTTCGAAGCCCGGGGTTACACGGCCTGGGACATCACCAGTCCGGCTTATTTGATGCGCACCCCCAATGGCGTGACGCTCTGCATCCCCACCGTGTTTGTGAGCTGGACCGGCGAGGCGCTCGACAAGAAAACGCCGCTGTTGCGCTCGAATGCCGCCATGAATCGCCAGGCGAAGCGGTTGCTTCACCTGCTTGGCAATGATGAGGTGGCACCGGTGAACAGCTCCTGCGGGGCTGAGCAGGAATACTTCCTCGTTGACACCCAGTTCGCCACCCTCAGGCCCGACCTACTTCTTGCCGGTCGCACCTTGTTCGGTGCGGCATCACCCAAGGGTCAGCAATTTGACGACCACTATTTCGGAGCGATTCCGGAACGCGTGCAGGTGTTCATGCAAGACGTGGAGAGTCAGCTCTACAGACTGAGGATTCCAGCCAAGACGCGTCACAACGAAGTCGCTCCCGGCCAGTTCGAGATCGCGCCGGTTCACGAAGCCGCCAATGTGGCGACGGACCATCAGCAGCTGATCATGACAACGCTGCGCAGCACCGCCAAGCGCCATGGCTTCACCTGCCTGCTTCATGAAAAGCCGTTCGCCGGAATCAACGGCTCCGGAAAGCATGTGAACTGGTCCGTTGGGAACAGCACCCAGGGGAATCTTCTGGATCCCGGCCGTACACCTCACGACAACCTTCAGTTCCTGTTGTTCTGTGCTGCCGTGATCCGCGGTGTGCACTGTCATGGCCCTCTGTTGCGTGCTGTTGTGGCTACGGCAGGCAATGACCATCGCCTCGGCGCGAACGAAGCTCCCCCGGCGATTATTTCCGTTTACCTCGGACAGCAGCTGGAGCAGGTCTTCCAACAGATCCAGCGCGGAGAGGCCACAGGAAGTTCCAACGGCGGGGTGATGCGCTTGGGCGTGGATACCCTTCCGGAATTCCCCAAAGATGCCGGAGATCGCAACCGCACGTCTCCCTTCGCCTTCACCGGAAACAGGTTTGAATTCCGTGCTGTTGGCTCTGGTCAGTCAGTCGCAGGGCCCCTCGTGGCCATGAATACCGTGATGGCTGATTCCCTCGAATGGATCAGCGATCGCCTTGAAGCGGAGATGGGCACGGGCCAGAGTCTCGAGCAGTCAGCGGCGTCCGTGATTCGGCAGATCATGAATCAGCATGGCGCCGCCGTGTTCGGCGGTGATGGCTACTCCGAC
Organism: Synechococcus sp. WH 7803; assembly: GCA_000063505.1. GTDB lineage: Bacteria > Cyanobacteriota > Cyanobacteriia > PCC-6307 > Cyanobiaceae > Synechococcus_C. Next base: position 1,336,552 of record CT971583.1, on the reverse strand, counting down.
GCCTGGCATCGCGAAGCCACCGACGACCGTGGTCTCGAAAATCTCCGCAACACCGCCGAAGCTCTGCCGGTGCTGCGCCGTGAAGAGGTGCGAAGCCTGTTCCAGCGGCATGGCGTGATCTCGCCGGTGGAGATGGAAAGCCGCTACGAGGTGTATGGAGAGCAGTACACCCTTGCGATTGAAGTGGAGGCCAAGGTGGCGCTCTCCATGGTGCGCACGCAGATCAGCCCCGCTGTTCAAAACCATCTGAGCGCTCTGGCATCCAGCCTGCAACAGCAGCAGTCGATCGGACTTCAACCCGAAACCCGCGTACTCCATCAGATCGCTGAGCTGCACGGGCGTATGGATGACCATGCAACGGCGCTGGCCGGAGAGTTACACCAGTTGCACAACGGCGACACCGCCGCCGCCATGACGCACTGTGCGGATGTTCTGCTGCCCCGCCTGCAGCAGATTCGCGAGACCGTGGATGCCCTCGAGAATCTTGTTGACGACGATCGCTGGCCCCTGCCCTCGTACCGGGAAATGCTCTTCGTTCGTTGAGGATTGAACCTTGTCGATCCCGATCGGTTGTGAGACGGGGGGCCTGTCTCTTTGGCGCTGAATTCAGTTGCTGACTTGCTCGACTGGGTCATCAGTTTTGATGCCCAGAAAGTTCGTTGCGAAGTGGATCACCTGCGTCGCCGTTATCCGAATGCCACGACCTACGAACTCGCTGAACGCGCGTTCAGCGACGCACGCTTGCGTGTGATTTCAGCAGGAGCGGCGATGGGATTGGCCGCGAATCCAGTGCTCAGTGTGGCTGGGGCCCTCGCAGACCTGTCGGTCACAACGCGGACCCAGTTGTTTGCTGCAGCCTGCGCTGCCGAGCTTTTAATTCCTGGTTTCCTCGAGAGTGAGAACGCCCGCCATGAGTTGCTGTTCCCGATTTTCGGCTCCAGTGTGATCAGCCAAGTGGGTGTGGAGCTTGGGTTGAAGGCCGCTCACACGGCCACCCGTGAGATGGTGTTGAAGCTGATCAACAAGCGCAGTCTCGCCTTGATCAATGGGGTGATGACGCGAGTCTTCGGGCGCAGGGTGAGTCAACGTGCTTTGGTCACCAAAACGGTTCCGCTGGTGGGGTGCGTGATCGGTGGCACCTGGAATGCGATTGAGGTTCAGTTGATCCGTAACCGAACACTCCGATACCTCACAGCACAGGCCATGGAGTCGGGAGAGTTCATTGACGTTGAGGCGGTACCGAGCTGATGGCACGTTCGCGACGAGGGCGCATCCGGGATTCCATTCTTCTTGGTGCTGCAGCGACGCTCTGTTCGCTGCTCCCCACCACGACGGTTGCCGCAGACCCGCATCCCCGTCAGGAGGTCACGGTTCTAACGGTGAACAACGGCCAGGAAGTGCTTGTTGAGCTTGACGGTGAGGGTCGTGCTGTCAGGCTGGCCTGCATTCAGGCACCGCTCGCCGAGCAGAGACCTTGGGCGCAAAACGCCACGGATCAGCTTCGTCGCTCCCTTCAGCCTGGAAACCGCGTTGTTCTGGAACTGCGTGCCAGGGATGTGTACGGCAGGGTTGTGGCTCGATTGATCAAGGCTGGCGCCGATGTCGCCACACCTCTTCTCACGCAAGGTGCTGTCTTTGCCTACGACGGTTATCTGGGGCAGTGCAATGACCTCGATTACCCCCGTTTTGAGCGTGAAGCCAAAGCAGCCCAGCTTGGGGTTTGGAGTGTTGAGGGAGGCCTTGAACGCCCATGGAATCTGATCGAGGCATCTGGAGGGCGACTGGAGCCTTGATCAGGTCGAAAGCGTTGTGGTTGACACAGTCGATCTCAACAGGCTGCGCCTGAATAAAAGGAGTTTCGCGAGTGCCATGAGTTACGAGCCTGGAAGCCTCGACTGCCGTTTGCTGATTGATGCCAAGCACCACGTGGAGCATGCCTTGGCATCCCTGAGTTCGCTGCCACAAAGCGATCACATTCAGCGTCAGCTCAAAGCCGTGCATCAGCAGCTCGAGGGGATGCACGATCTCAAGCGCAAACAACCCCTTCACTCCCCCGTCTGAACCGGCGGTGTTTGCACAGAATGGGGGAGCTGATCAGCTTGTCGATGTTTGAGAACAAGAACCGCCCCGCGTGGGTGAATTGGCTCTTCCTTGGAATCTTCCTGTGGTCCAGTTGGCAGCTCGCGGGATTCTGGTTTGCCCAGCTCCGCGGTGGGGGCTGACCGTGAACACAACGCCGGACCTCAGCGTTGCGGGCTCACTCCCAGGTGACCGTGCAGCGATAAGTGCTCGAATTCCCTGCGGTTCCAATCTCTTCGCAGGTTGTGTCCGTCACGGTTTTGCCTGATGGAACCTTGGCAAGGGCACGGTTGGTGGCAATGGCCTCGCTGACGCCGCCAACGGTCACCGACCCTGCCTGAGCGGCCGTGCCACTGAAGAGAACCAAGAGCGTCGTGAGGGGCAGCAGTCGTTGTGCAGCGTTCATGGGGGGACCCTTACTGATTGAGACGTCGTGCATCGATGATCCGGGAGAGTTCCAGTACATAGCCGGCTGTGCACCAGCGTCCATGGCTTCGGGCTCTGTTTTCAGGGTCTGAACGGATTTCAGCCGTTTCGGCCATCAACAGATCGAGATCTCCCTGCGGGAGTTCGTAGAGATCCTGCAACTCCACCTCCCGTCCGAGCAAATGGCTGCGGAACCATTTGCGTGTCTGTTCCTGCGCGGGGATGTCTTGGGGCATGCAACGGCCTCTCCATTCCTTAGGTGTAGGGGTAGGCATTGGGCACGAAGAACTGTTCGTTGATCGGTGGGCGGCTGTAGTTGCCCTGCTCCGGCCGCGGTGGAAGTTCGATCGCCGGTGGGGTCATGTCTTCCCAGGGCACCTTGCTCAGCACATGTCGCAGGCAGTTGAGGCGTGCTCTGCGCTTGTCGTCGGCTTCAACGGTGAACCAGGGAGCCTCCGGAATGTTGGTGCGGTTAAACATGGCGTCTTTCGCCTGGGAGAATTCCACCCAACGATTGCGGGCCTCCAGGTCCATGGGGCTCAGTTTCCAGCGTCGGGTCGGGTCGTCGATCCGCGATTGGAAACGGGCCTCCTGTTCCGTGTCGCTCACCGAAAACCAATACTTCAGCAGCAGGATTCCGCTCCGCACCAACATGCGTTCGAATTCAGGCACATCATCAAGAAATTGCTCCACCTGTTCAGGAGTGGCAAAGCCCATCACCCGTTCCACGCCGGCACGGTTGTACCAGCTCCGATCGAACACCACAATTTCTCCGGCTGCCGGGAAATGTTCCACGTAGCGCTGGAAATACCATTGCGTTTTCTGGCGCTCGGTTGGCGTTCCCAGAGCGACGACACGGCAGCCTCGGGGATTCAGGGGTTCTGTGAGCCGTTTGATCGTGCCGCCTTTTCCAGCCGCATCGCGACCTTCGAAGAGAACGATCATCCGGTAACCGGTGTCTTTGATCCAATACTGCATTTTCACAAGCTGGGTCTGGAGTTTCACCAGATCCGCTTCGTACAGCTTTTTGTTCAGCCGCTCGATCTTGTGATTGCGACCTTCCAGCAAGTCGTCGAGGAGTTCCGCCGGACTGTCAAGGTCGTGCTCGCTACCGGCAAGGCTGTTCAACACACGATCGGGAAGCTTGTCTCCACCGTCTTTTTTCTTGTCGTGGCCCTTGTGCTTTCCCTTGTCTTTGTCCTTGTGCGCCATGGTCTGGCAAAGCCTCTCATCCATTGGTGACTGAGATCGAGGGCCACCTCTTCAGGGCCAATGTTTTTCTCAGCTTTGTGGTGCGGCTGGGGCGTTGCGAGCCCCAGGCCAAGGAAGGCTGAGACGAATGGCGAAGTGCCCTGGTGGATGCTCTTCCGGATGGAGATGTCCCTGCAGACACTCCAGGCGCCCTCCGTGAAGAGTCGCCACATGGGAGACGATGGCGAGTCCGAGCCCGCAGTGGCCTTGTTGACCGCGTGAGGAATCAAGGCGGTGAAACGGCTGAAGCGCCTGCTCCCATTCGTGGGCAGGCATGCCTTCACCCTGGTCCCAGATCTCGATGCTGCAGCGTGCGTTCAACTCCCGCAGGCGCAGAACCACCGGGGCTTTCCCATAGGAGAAGGCATTGTCGATGAGATTGGCGACCGCCCTGCTGAGGGCCACCGGTTTCACCGCCAGAGAACAGGGCGTGAGGTCGAGGTGCAGTTGATCGGCTGGATGACTGCTGGCCACTTCCGCCAGCAGCTGCTCAAGCGGAACCTCAACGGAGGCTTCACCGTCACCACCTCCTGCAAATAATAAAAATTGCCCCGTGATCCGCTCGAGGGATTGAAGATCTCCAGCGCAGCGCTCCCTGTCTTCCGCCGTGAGCTGGGGCATGGAGAGGCGGAACTGAAGGCGCGTGATCGGTGCCCTCAGATCATGGGCAATACCGGCCAGCATGGTGGCTCGCTCTTGGCGACTCGTGGCCAGGCGCTGCACCATGGCGTTGAAGCGTTTGGTGAGACGTTGCACTTCCGGTGCACCGCGAGCCGGTACAGCATCCGGTCCACCCCCGTCTCCGACCCTGGCGAGAGCCTTCTCCAGGCTTCTCAGAGGCGCCTCAACCTCCACGAGCAGGAACAGCCCACCGCAGATGATGCCCGCTCCAACCAGTGACAGACCCAGCAGGGTGGGCTCTGGGGGCCAACGCATCATCGAGGGCACATCCACCTTCAACCAGATGGGCTCCAAGGGGGATATCAGCTCAATCCAGATGCTGCGTTCATCCCCAGCAGCGCGTTGGGGATACACCATCGGGCAGTGGGACAACCGCTGACACAGTTCCTTCTGCAGTGCATCAGCCTGACGCTTGAAGCCTGGGGAAGGATTCAAGGTCGATGCTTTGGGTCGCACGGTAACGACCAGATCCAAGCCAGTCAGTTCCCCCACCAGATGGGGTGGGTAGCGCTCAAGGGCCAGTTCTGTGAGCCGGACGTTGAGGGCGAGGTCGCGCCCAAGCTGAATGGTCTGAAGTTGCTCTAACTGGCGTCCAAACAGTGCCTGGAATACAAGCAGACAGAAGGCCGAGCTGCCGAGCGCCAGGCTTCCCCATCCCAGCAGTGAGCTGATGCGCTTCTGCCAGGACGGAGACGGCATGGGAGAAAGTCAGCGAGAGCGGGGTTGACCATCGGGCACAAACACGTATCCGTAGCCCCAGACGGTCTGCAGATAGCGGGGACGTGTGGGGTCAGGTTCCACCAGTTTGCGCACGCGCGAGACCTGAACGTCCATGCTTCGGCTATCCGTGTCACAACCGGGCCCTCGCGCCAGCTCGATCAGCCGTTCTCTTGATAACGGACGGTGTGGGTGCTGAACAAACGATGCCAGCAGACTGAATTCCCCGCTGGTGATCACCACCGGTTTCCCCTCGCGGGTGAGCGTCCGGGCTGCAAGGTCGAGCACGTTCTCGCCAAACACCACATCGCCACCCTCCGCCAGGGGGGTTCCGGCCGGCAGGGAACTGCGGCGCCGTAGAACGGCTTCGATCCGCGCGGAGAGTTCCCTCGGCAGAAAGGGTTTGGCGAGGTAGTCATCAGCTCCTTGTTCGAGTCCGATGATGCGGTCAACGCCCTCGCCCCGGGCTGTCAGCATCACCACTGGCAGGTCGTCTCCCGCGTCGCGTAGACGGCGAAGGGCTGTGAGACCGTCGTCTCCAGGCATCATCAGATCGAGAACGATCAGGTCGGGCCTCTGGAACTCGAGCCTCGCCTCGAGCTGTTTGACGTCACTGAGGCTGCGGACGTCGTAGCCCTGATCGATCAGATAGGTGCCCACCATCTGGCGCAGCTCAGGATCGTCGTCCACCACCCAGATCATCGAGGAGCGTCCCACTGTGTCCAGTCCTGTAAGGATGACCTGATCGTATGGATGCAACCGCGTCCTGTCGCCCAGGGACTGACCCTGTCACAGCTGATCAGGGTCCTGTCACCACTTAGACACCCTTTGGTCTCTGGTTGCCCATAACCTGAGCGGATGGTCATTCCGCTGCCATCGTTGAGGGTCGGGGCGTTTGGGCTCCTGATGACTCCACTCACGGTTCTTCCTGGGTGGGCTGAGTCCAGACCCGTTCACACCTATGGGCAGCGCATGGAAGCGCTGTTTATTCGCATGGATGTGAATGGCGATGGTCGCCTGGAAACTGGTGAAGTGAAGGGTGACCCTTACCTCGAACGCAGACTGCAACGGCGTGATTCCCGGGGCTTCCTGCTCCTGGAGGATCTCAGACCCTCAACGCCCCATCCCAGTGGAAGGCGTCTTCAGCAACGCTTCCGTCAGGCGGATCGGAATGGCGATGGCCAGTTGGATCGCAGTGAATGTCGTGCTTTGCCCTGGCTCAACCGCAACTTCACCAGCTTCGATCTGGATGCGGATGGTGGCTTGACCCTTGAGGAGCTTTGGATTGTTCAGCGTTCACTGGCCCCGCGCGTGCCCACTCCCTGAGGAAAGCAGGCTTTCAACGCCTGATCCTCGACCTGGAGCGATTGGTTCTTATCTGCTGATTGGCGGCTTTGCGCATCAGCCGGTTGCATCCTCTGAACAGGCGATTGGTTCCTGCCACGATCGCCACGATCGCTAGCACGAGCAGCAGGGCGATCAGGATCACGGCCGTCAGCCCCAAAGCTGCTTCAAGAAGCTGACTGAGACCGCGGATCAGGTCGGCGATGGCTTCGCTCACGACCACCATGGCGTCGAGTTTCTGAGGGAGCCAACTCAGGAAGATGAAGGCACCAGCACCAAAGCTCAGCAGTAGAAAGCCGTCGAGACATTGCCTACCAATGGACATCGGTTGGGATGCACGTCCCTTGCTGAACACTTTTCTCTTGGCCTGTCTCCCGCGAAGAGGACGGATTTTGTCAGCGTTCATGACATGTCTGGGTGGCCTGCCCCGCGCATCCATCGCTCAAATTCCGTGACAACAAGTTCGTTGGGACAGTCGATCAAGCTGAGATCGCCAACAGTGCAATCCCCGTAACCACTGTGATGAAGGGTGATGTGATATCCAGAACCACTGAGGCCGCAGACTTCCGGATCGCTCCGGACGACGACATCAAGCGAAGCTCCGATGCGTGCAACCCGGCGCCGGAGATCTTACCAGCTTGAAGCCATTCCCACGTTGATCTGATTGGATCATTCTGAGGACCTCTGCGCTGAGGTCAATGCTCTCAATCAGCTTGTGAAGGATTGCTAATCGGTGGTTCCCGTCGCTCGTCCTGCTGTTCGACCGGAGAGGTGGTCTGGGTGGGTTCAGGATTGGGGAGCGGCACAAGCAGGCCGACCAGTCCGAGAATCAAAAAGGTGCCGGTGCCCAGCACCGGTGCTGCCAAGCGTTGAACCAGCGGTGTTCGTTCTGCCAAATCCCGTTTCGGCAGGGGGACATGGCTGATCGCAGGCCACTCGATACGCACTCTTGCGTCGTGACGCAGGGCATCGAGACAGCGCACCAGGTCGGCAAGATCCGCATCATCGAGTTGCAGCGTTAGGGGAGGAACGTCACTGCGGCTGCTGACCAATTCCAGTTGATGCCCTTGCTCGAGAGGGAGAATTCGCACCGGATCCCCATCCTGCCCTTGCGCTCTGGACACCCCCGAGAGTCGAAGACGGGCATACGGGATGACTGCAGCCATGAGAGCTTCGAGGTGCTCCCGCTTGCCTTGCATTTCCGAGTGGCCAATCATGGTGAGTCGCCAACTGGAGAGAATGCCGATCGCGTTGCTGCCATGGTCGGCGGAAAAGTCTGGAAGACCTTCAACCTCCAAGCGTGCGGCGGATTGGTCGTAGCGAAAGGACTGTTTCAGCATCACCATCAGGGGGTCGGATCGAGAAGGCTGGCGCGGAGCCGATCGACTCCACCAGGACCGGCCGCGAGGGCCAGGGTGAGCACGAGTTGGCGCTGCAGGGGCATGGCCTGTTGACCATCAAGAAGGCGCTGAATCGCTCCCCTGCGAAGGTTCATACGCTCTTCAATCAGGTCTTTAAGGCGCTGATTCAGCAGGGCCCAGCGTTGGTCTGTGAGCTCTGCAGGTTCCCTGCTCGACAGCAGTTGATGGAGGAACGGGTAGAGCCGATCCGCCATGGTGCAGAGAATACGGATCAGGGCTTCCGTTTCAACAGCTGCGAGGGATCCACGGCGTGGTGATCGCCTCAGGGGGTTGTGGCAACGTCGCTTCCAGAGTTCGACGCGATTGGGAAAGACCGTCTCAAACCCCAGTTGACGGGTTGCCCACAGCGTGGATTCCCCACCATTGAGATCCAGGGACTCCAAGGTCAGCAACAGAAGATCCAGGCGCTCGAGAGCCCGTCGGCCCAGAACGGCTTCGGGTTGAGACGGATCGGACACCGCCGGAACTGAAACATCGGTCATGGCTGCGATGATGCCAGGGTTGAGGCCTTTCCGTCACCACCTCTTGGATCTTCGTCAGTACGTTCGCGATATTCCCGACTTTCCGAAGCCTGGAATCCTGTTCCGTGACATCACCCCCCTGCTTCGGGACCCCGCTGGTTGGCATGAGGTGATCCAACGCCTGGTTGCTGTGTGTGATCGATGGCAACCGGATCTGATCGTGGGCATCGAATCCAGGGGGTTCATCGTTGGAACTGCGCTGGCAACGCAATTAGGCAAGGGGTTCGTGCCGGTTCGAAAGCCAGGCAAATTGCCTGGAGAGGTGATCGGTATCGACTACACCTTGGAGTACGGCAGTGATCGATTGGAGATCCACGCTGATGCTCTGTCTGATCACCCGAAGGTGTTGCTTGTGGACGACCTGCTGGCGACCGGTGGCACGGCCTCGGCATCGGCTGAATTGGTGACCAAGGCCGGCGGAGAGCTTGTGGGGTGTGGATTCGTGATCGAACTCGCGGATCTTGCTGGCCGGGCGAAACTGCCTGAGGGGGTTCCAGTGGAATCCCTCATTATTTACGGGTGATCGCTCACTCGTGCTGGTATTGCCAGTTCAGAACATCCTGATATTGGTTGAGGTTGAGCAGGCCGAAGCTCCAAAGCACCACAGGGAGAGGAGCCTGCTCCAGGGCTGCTTGGCGCAGTCCCAGATTGATTGCGTTGTCACTCAGCCCCATTTTTTGCTGAAGAAAACTGAGTAGAGCGGGGCTCGGCTGGGGTTGGGGATCGCTGCTGATCACCATGGCGGGCAATCCTTTGCTCATACTCTGGCAAGCGGGACCACAATGTGCCAGGACCATCCGTCATGGCCGACAGGCTGATGCGACGAATCCACCGTGCGTGCGCTAGGAGCTTGATGATCAGAAACCGCATCGGCAGCATCAGCGGCTGACGATTGGAGAACAGGCGGATCAGAAGGTCTGTGGAGATCAACACACCGATTAGATCCGTGAGCCGTCGCCAGCTGTAGAGGCGCCCCAGATGCGCTGGCAGGGAACCATTGATCCTTTTCGATGCCGTGAGATCGAGCAGATCGCTCACATCGCGCCAGCAGAGGTTCAAACCCTGTCCACCAACGGGGTGGCAGCGATGGCCTGACTCACCCACCAACAGCAGATTCGAACTGTTGAGTCGGGGTGCGAGGCTGAGTTCCAGGGGGAATGCCCCAGGTCGATCCAAAAGAGCTGTTGGACGGAGCCCCGAAGGAAGGATCGCTGCCAGTTGCTGCAGCAGTTGTTGCGGTTGAAGCTGCGTCCGTTGGCGGCAGTGCTGAAGAGGTGCACTCCAAACCACCTGATAATCGCTGCCTCCGAGGGGCAAGACAGCCATGGGTCCTTCAGCCCGGAACAATTCGTAGGCGCAGCGTTCCTGCGCACCTTCGAGGGAGACCTTGGCGGTCATGCACCCCTGTTGATAGGCATGCGTCCAGAAAGTCATGGCTCTGGATTTCCGCAGTGTTGAATAAGCACCATCAGCGGCGACAATCCAATCAGCCTGTTGCTGAAAGTGGCGGCAGCTGACTTCATCAGCGTTGAAATGAAGCTCAACCAACGCGTTGGAGTCCAACTGATCCAGGAGTTCCGCCATCAGCGGCTTGTGATCCAGGATCCAGCCGATTGATTCAAACCTTCGATTACCGCTTCTGAGATCACCGCGGCGGAACCAGGCCGTTAATCCCAGAACTCTGTCGTCGAGGCGAAGAGAGTCGAAGGGAGAGGAAAATTGGTGGAGTTGTTCCCAGAGATTGAGACGTTGCAACAAACGTCTCGAGGAATGGGTCAGGGCATAGGCCCGGCTCCGTTCAACAAGATCAGGACGCGCTTGTTGATCGATCAACAAGACTTGAAAGCCCTGTTGGGCAAGACCCAAAGCGAGAAGGGAACCGGTAGGACCGGCTCCCACGATCAGAATCCGGTCCGTTGCCATCGGAACTGGCAAGGAATCAGCCGATGCCCAGAAGGCCGCGGGTGAAGGCTTCGCCGCCGAGGGCGAGCTCAGTTGCAAGCAGAGCAATGAAGCCGAGCATGGCCATGCGTCCGTTCAGCTTTTCGGCGCGCTCGTGAAAGCCCCAACCACTTTCGGTGTCCACCACTTCCATTCTGGGCTCAGTGGCAAACGCATTCAAACGACCGCCGTCTTCGGTGGTCACAGTGGCGCCGCGAATGACAGGAGCGTTGGCAGGTACTTCAGACATGTGTCTCAGGCGTCTTTACATAGCGTAACGCATCTTTTCAGAACTTCTGATTTCAGCTGCCAGCTCATCGGCGTAGGCGCAGTCGGCAAAGGTCTTCGAATGCAGGCCTCAGCAAGAACGGGTAGTCGCCAATCCAGAGACGGACCTCGGGCAACCAGGCATCCGAGAGCGCACCCAAGCGACTGAAATCCTTGCGATCACTGAGCACGATGCATCTGATCACCAGTCCTGCCCGGATCAGGCCGTGGGACTTGGTCATCGGGAAGCTGATCCTTCCGAGATAACCATCCTCATCGGCAAGCTCGAGGACCATCCAGGTTCGTCTGCTTTCAACCAGTTCAAGGCGTCCATTGGCATCGGCCTGTTCACGCTGGTTCTCCACGCGTTCCTCGGTGAACGCCTCCGCAACTTCGCCTTCGAAGAGAGCCGCTGCCGGGTAGCGACGCAGCTCAGCATTGCGGCGCCCCGCTTCAATAATGGGCCCCCAGAGGATGTAGAGGAGAAGGACCACCCCTGCGATCAGCCAGACCGACCCCCAGCGGTTGAACGACAGGCTTTGGCTGATAAGAAGGGTGATAACTCCGCCAATCCCTGAGATCAGCAAGCGCTGAAGGATTTTGCGGGGGTTGCCAAGAGTTGCTTTGAACTGCGTTCCCGTGGCGACTGCCGGAATCAGACGCTGCAGTTCTCCCGGTCGCAGAGGCAGAAGCATCGTCGATCAGATCAAGCGTTCCAGGCCGTACACCAGCCCTTCGAGTTGACGCACCCGACGCACACACAACAGAACCCCTGGCATGTAAGCCGAGCGATCGATCGTGTCGTGGCGCAGGGTATACGTTTCGCCTGGTGCTCCAAACATCACCTCCTGGTGCGCGACCAAACCCGGCAGGCGGAGGGAATGGAGGCGGAGTCCGCTGGGGCGGCGACCACCGCGGCTCCCTTCCAGGGATTCATGCTCTTCGACCTCTTCAGGGTTGAAGGTTTTGCCGAGCTCCTCCATGAGTTCAGCCGTTTTGATGCACGTACCGCTGGGTGCATCGGCCTTGCGGTTGTGATGAAGCTCCGTGAGCTCGGCATGGTCATAAAAACGTGCCGCAGCAGCAGCAGCCTGCTGCAGCAAAACCATACCCACCGAAAAATTGGGGATCACAGCGCCGCCGATGGATGCTTTGCGCGCGAAGTCGCTCAAGTCATTCATTTGCTGCGGTGAGAGCCCAGTCGTGCCAATCACGGGGTGCACGCCATAGGCAATCGCTGCGCGGGTATTGGCGTAGACAACCGAGGGATGCGTGAAGTCCACCATCACGGCTCCCTGGCCTCGACCGTCATCGCGAACGGCTTGGCTGCAGGCACACAGGCACCCTTCCAAATCAGCGGTCACGGCCACATCGAGGGGGCCGAGCCCAAGCTGCTCGCCCACATCCTGCCCCTCGGTGCCGGGCGTGGTGTCCACAGCACCCACGAGACGACAGTCTTCCGCGGCTTGGACGGCACGGATCACTTCAGCACCCATCCTTCCGAGGGCTCCGGTGACCACCACCGGGATCGATCCACCCGCCGCTGAACTCATGGCACTGCAATCACTGGCTTGAGCCTATGGGCTCGAGGGCGACTTGTAACACCAGCGCTTAAACACTCGCACCGCGAGCTCACCTCACCGTAATGTTCTTCACATTGCTCAAAGAGTGCAGATGTTCACACAGGTCCGCTCCGCTGATCGTCGCGTTGCTCCTGTGGAGGGTCAAAACCACAAGTCCGTCATGAAGGCGGTGTACGTGGTTCTTGAGCCCCAGTACCAGAACGCACTGACCCAGGCCGCCACCGCATTGAATGCTGCGGAGGGAGATCTGGGCATCGACCTTTGTGGATATCTGATCGAGGAACTCCGCGATCCCGACAACTACGAGAATTTCAAGCGTGATGTCAGCGAGGCCGATGTGTTCATCGCCTCCCTCATTTTCATTGAGGACCTAGCGCAGAAAGTGGTTGAGGCTGTCGCTCCCCATCGCGATCGACTCAAGGCTGCTGTGGTCTTCCCCTCGATGCCAGAGGTGATGCGCCTCAACAAGCTTGGCTCCTTTTCAATGGCGCAGCTTGGGCAGAGCAAGAGCGCCATTGCCGGCTTCATGAAAAAGCGGAAGGAAGCCGGTGGTGCTGGTTTTCAGGACGCCATGCTCAAGCTCCTCAACACGCTTCCGACGGTCCTCAAATACCTCCCCGTGGAGAAGGCGCAGGATGCACGCAGCTTCATGCTCAGTTTTCAGTACTGGTTGGGAGGTACGCCCGAAAACCTCAGGAATTTCCTGCTGATGCTGGCCGACAAGTACGTCTTCCCAGCAGCTGAGGGCGAGGAGCGTCCGGTCATGGAGGTGGCGGAGCCCGAGGTGTTCCCCGATCTGGGCATCTGGCATCCCCTGGCCCCCACGATGTTTGAGGACCTCAAGGAATACCTCAACTGGACCTCGAGCCGGCCTGATCTGTCTGATGAGGCCCGCAAGGGACCGGTGATCGGTTTGGTGTTGCAGCGCAGTCACATCGTGACCGGCGATGACGCGCACTACGTCGCCGTCATCCAGGAACTTGAGTTTCGGGGCGCAAGAGTGATTCCGATCTTCTGCGGTGGTCTCGATTTCTCCAAGCCGGTCAACGCCTTTTTCTATGACCCCCTCAACCAAGAGCAGCCTTTGGTCGACGGCATTGTGTCGCTGACTGGCTTCGCCCTGGTTGGTGGTCCGGCCCGCCAAGATCACCCGAAGGCGATTGAGTCGCTCAAAAAGCTCAACCGTCCCTACATGGTGGCGTTGCCGTTGGTCTTCCAGACCACGCAAGAGTGGGAGGAGAGTGATCTTGGCCTCCACCCCGTGCAGGTGGCCTTGCAGATCGCGATTCCTGAGCTGGATGGTGCCATCGAGCCCATTGTTCTTTCCGGCCGTGATGATGCAACCGGCAAGGCCCACACCCTCCAAGATCGGGTTGACGCCATCGCTGAACGGGCGATCCGCTGGTCATCTCTGCGCATCAAGCCGCGTCAGCAGAAGAAACTGGCGATCACTGTGTTCAGCTTTCCTCCAGACAAGGGAAATGTTGGAACCGCCGCGTATCTCAACGTGTTCGGATCCATTCATCGCGTTCTCGAAGAGATGAAGGCGAAGGGATATGACATTCAGGATCTACCGCGTGATTCCAAAACCCTGATGGAAGCGGTGATCAATGACCCTGAAGCCATGCAGGGGGCACCGGAGCTTTCAATCGCCCACCGCATGAGTGTTGAGGAGTATGAGCGGCTCACTCCTTACTCCGAGCGTTTGGAAGAGAACTGGGGCAAGCCTCCCGGAAATCTGAACAGCGACGGGCAGAACCTGCTGATTTACGGCCGTCACTTCGGCAACGTGTTTGTGGGGGTGCAGCCCACATTCGGTTACGAAGGCGATCCGATGCGCCTGCTTTACTCCCGCAGTGCGAGTCCTCACCATGGCTTCGCTGCCTACTACACCTATCTCGAGAAGGTTTGGGGCGCTGATGCTGTGCTCCATTTCGGGACCCATGGTTCGCTCGAGTTCATGCCCGGTAAGCAGATGGGCATGAGTGAAACCTGTTATCCGGATTCATTGATCGGGTCTCTGCCGAATCTCTATTACTACGCGGCAAACAACCCTTCTGAGGCCACGATCGCCAAGCGTCGGGGCTATGCCTCCACGATCAGCTACCTCACGCCGCCAGCTGAAAACGCTGGTTTATATAAAGGCCTCAAGGAACTTGGCGAGCTGGTTGGCTCTTATCAGCAACTGCGTGAAGGCGGTCGCGGCGTGCAGATCGTGAACACGATTGTTGAAACGGCCCGTCAGTGCAACCTCGATAAAGATGTTGATCTTCCTGAGGAGGATGCGGCATCCCTTGAGCTTGAAGGTCGGGATGCTCTTGTTGGTGCTGTTTATCGCCAGTTGATGGAGATTGAGAGCCGCCTGCTTCCCTGCGGTCTTCACACCATCGGCAAGCCCCCCACCGCCGAAGAAGCGGTGGCCACCCTTGTGAATATCGCTGCGCTGGAGCGTGAGGAAGATGGCCTTCGCTCACTGCCAGGACTGTTGGCCGAAGCGATGGGGCGCAGCATCGAGGACATCTATCGGGGAAATGATGAAGGTGTTCTCTCCGATGTCGAGCTGAACCGAACGATCACCGAAACATCGCGTGCTGCGATTGGCTCGATGGTTCGCTCCCTCACAGGGCTCGATGGTCGAGTGAATATGCGCGGTAATTTCGGATGGCTTCTTGATCTGCTGACCAAGTTCGGCTTCAAGCTGCCGACCCCCTGGTTGAGAGCCTGTTGTGCAGCCGGCTTCACCAGCATTGATTCCACAGAACTCGACAAGCTTTTCGCCTATTTGCGCTTCTGTCTGGGACAGATCTGTGCCGATATGGAGATGGAAAGTCTGCTGAAGGCTCTCGACGGTGAATATGTGCTTCCGGGGCCTGGTGGTGATCCAATCCGTAACCCAGGTGTTCTTCCCAGCGGTAAGAACATCCATGCCCTTGATCCTCAGGCCATCCCAACCCGTGCAGCTGTTGCAGCAGCAAAAGGTGTGGTCGATAAGCTGATTGAGCGTCAGCGCGAAGAACAGGGCACGTGGCCAGAAACGATTGCCTGTGTTCTTTGGGGTACGGATAACATCAAAACCTATGGTGAATCTCTTGCGCAGATTCTCTGGTTCGTTGGTGTCAAGCCAATGCCTGATTCCGTGGGCAGGGTCAACAAGCTTGAGTTGATTCCCCTTGAAGAGTTGGGTCGCCCTCGGATTGATGTGGTGGTGAACTGTTCCGGTGTTTTCCGTGATCTGTTCATCAATCAGATGGCGTTGATCGACCAGGCTGTGAAGATGGCTGCTGAGGCTGATGAGCCTCTTGAGCAGAATTTTGTCCGTCGCCATGCTTTGGAGCAAGCTGAGAAGGAAGGCACGTCACTCCGAGATGCTGCTTGCAGGGTCTTCTCGAATGCCAGCGGAAGTTACAGCTCGAATGTCAACCTTGCTGTTGAAAACAGCACCTGGGAAGAAGAAGGTGAGTTGCAGGAGATGTATCTTTCCAGGAAAACGTTTGCATTCAACGCAGACAATCCTGGCGAGATGAATCAGAAGCGTGACGTCTTTGAAAATGTGATGAAAACAGCTGATGTCACGTTCCAGAACCTCGACTCAGCAGAGATTTCACTGACGGACGTGAGCCACTATTTCGATAGTGACCCAACAAAACTGATCAAGGGTCTGCGTGACGACGGCAAAGCTCCGACCAGCTACATCGCTGACACGACAACTGCCAATGCTCAGGTGCGCTCTTTGAGTGAGACCATTCGCCTGGATTCAAGGACCAAGCTCCTCAACCCCAAGTGGTATGAAGGCATGCTCGATTCTGGTTATGAGGGCGTTCGTGAAGTGGCCAAGCGTCTTAACTTCACCCTCGGATGGAGTGCCACCAGTGGAGCTGTTGATAACTTCGTCTATGAGGAAGCGAACGAAACGTTCATCAACGATCCGGAGATGCGTAAGCGTTTGTTGGAGTTGAATCCTCACAGTTTCCGGCGTATCGTCGGTACACTCCTCGAGGTTAATGGCCGCGGATACTGGGAAACGTCTGACGAAAACATCCAACAACTCCAAGAGCTTTATCAGGAGGTTGAGGATCGGATCGAAGGAGTTACTCCTGCAGCGTGAGGGCCGTCAAATCGAACCGGGGTTCATGCCCCGGTTCGTTCACAACGTTCGTTGCATAGCTGATCCAATGAAGGTCGTCTGGTGATCAGCAGTCGGTAGCGGGCCCAAACCGTGTAGACGGCATCGATGACCGGACCAATGAGCGGCCACTTGGTTGGTGCGTAGATCCAGCCCAGACCAATCAAGCGATAAGCAGCGCGAAACACAGCGACATCTTTGAGAACCGTTCCCTCGGCATCGATGGCATGAATTCGGGCCATGGCCTGGCGGTAAGTGATCCCGCTCCAAGTTTCAGGACAATAATCAGCAGCATTAATGTCTACGAACTGCATTGTTTGGCCTTGATCTTTTCGGCGTAGGAACTCAACCTCCCGCACACAAAGTGGGCATCCGCCGTCGTAAAGAAGGGTGAGCGCATGCTCCGCTGTCATGGGTGTCTGAAACTCGAAAGGAGCTCTGTTCTAGCGGAGCCAATCAGGTGTTCCGAGCCACGGCTTCGCCCATGCTCACCACCTGATGGATTGGACCGACATCATGAACCCGCAACACATGAACGCCTGCAGCCTGGGCACGGGCACAGACCGCTGCGGTACCCCAGATGCGTGCTTTGGGTCGTGGCTGGTTTAGAACCGCGCCGATGAAACGTTTTCGAGAGGGCCCCAGCAGCAGGGGAATGCCATCCCGTTGGAATTCTTCGAGCTGGCGAATCAGTTCAAGGTTTTGTTCATTGTCTTTGGCAAATCCCAAGCCTGGATCCCAGATGAGTTGCGTTGCTTTCACTCCTTGCCTCAAGGCCCGCTCGGTGCTCTCCCGCAGTTCTCGTCGGACTGCGTTCACCACACCCTCGCTGCCGTAATTGGTGCAGGTGTCCATCGAAGCGCTGTCTCCCCTGCTGTGCATCAGCACGTAAGGACAGCCCGCGTCCGCGATCAAAGGAAGCATGCCTGCATCGCGCCGGCCTCCACTCACGTCGTTGATCCAGTCAGCACCTGCTTCAAGCGCTGCTGTGGCCACAGCAGCGAGAAAGGTGTCCACAGAAATGATCACATCGGGATGGTCGCGTCTGATGGCTTGGAGGCACGGGATCAGACGTTTGAGCTCCTCCTCCTCTCCCACTTCTTCGGCCCCAGGTCGAGTGCTCTGGGCACCGAGATCGAGCACGTCGGCACCATCGTTGATCTGCCGATCAGCCTCTTTTCTGGCCTGCTTGGCACTGTTGAACTGTCCTCCATCGCTGAAGGAATCGGGTGTGAGGTTGATCACCCCCATGACAGCTGGTCTGCGGCCCCAGCAGGTGGGATGGCGCATCGTTGGATCAGCCTTTTTTGTAATTCGCGATCCTGGCGAAACCTTCTGGATCGAGCGAAGCGCCTCCAACCAGCACACCATCAATGTCGCTCATGCCCATGAGCTCATCGATGTTGGCTGGCTTCACCGATCCTCCGTATTGAATGATCAGATCAGGTGAACCAACCCAGCTGCGGATCAATCCACAGATCCGATTCGCCTCCGCCGATTCACAGGTTTTTCCTGTACCGATGGCCCAGATCGGTTCGTAGGCCACAACCAGGCGTTGCGGGTCGAGACCTTCCAGGCCCTGCTCCACCTGTCGACGGATCACCCGTTCCGCTTCACCGCGGCTGCGCTGCTCATCGCTTTCGCCGACGCAGACGATGGGAATCAAGTCGTGCGCCTGTGCTGAACGGGCCCGATGATTGATCTGTTCGTCGCTTTCGCTGAAGTATTTGCGTGGCTCGCTGTGGCCAACGATGGCGTAGCGCACGCCGTGCTCTTGAAGCATGGCCGGCGAGATTTCACCCGTGTAAGCCCCATGCCCTTCCCAGTGAACATTCTGGCTGGAGATTTCAACCCGACTGCCAGCTCCAACATCCGCAAGCGTGCTGATCGCCGTAAACGGTGGAGCGATTACCAAGTGGCGGTCATCCGGGGTCTCGGAGATAAGGGGTAGGAAGGTGCCCATCCAATCCCGGGTCTGGGCACAGGTCATGTGCATCTTCCAGTTTCCTGCGATCACCGGTTTGCGCACGCTTGCTTCCTCTGCTGCTCAGCAGCAGCCAACTTACGGCCCAGCCTGAGGATTTTCGGGAACAGTGGCGCTTTCTCCACCGAGTTCAACACGATCTCCAGCCATCAGTTGCCGTCCTCGCCTGGATTCCACACTGCCGTTGACCTGCACCTGCCCATCACGGATGCGCAGCTTGGCTTCCCCGCCAGTGGCAACCCATCCCTGCCATTTGAGGAATTGATCGAGCTTCATTGCGGCAGTTCGTCCAGATGCCATTGATAGTGTGCACTGATGCTGAACCCTTCCGAAGCCGGATTCCGCAGACTTCTTCCTCTTCTGCGCCCGCACTCCATCCAGCTGCTTTGGGGGGCCATCAGCATGATCCTCTTCGTCGGCAGCTGGCCGCTGCTGATGGATCTGGTTGGACGCCTGATTCCTGCTCTCGGCTCTGGCGATCTCGCGGTTGTGCTTCCGGTGATCGGCCTGGTTCTGGTGGTGTTTCTGCTGCAGAAGCTTGCTCAATTCGCCCAAGACTCTCTGCTGGCTGGTCCGGCACTGCAGGTGAGCCAGAGCCTGCGCAGGGATCTCTTTCGGCAGCTGCAGCAGGTGGAACTCGGTGCCCTCGAGAAGCTTTCCGCTGGGGACCTCACCTATCGCCTGACTGAAGACGCCGACCGCGTCAGCGAAGTCATCTACAAAACTCTCCACGACACGATCCCCAGTGCCCTTCAGCTTGTGGCTGTGCTCGGCTACATGCTTTGGCTCGACTGGAAACTCACCCTCGCGATCCTTCTGCTGGCGCCGTTGATCGTGTGGTTGATCAGTCTGTTCGGTGGAAGGGTCATGGCCGCCACTGAACGCAGTCAGAAAAAGGTGAGTGAGTTGGCCGGACTTCTGGGTGAGGCGATTGAGGGCTTGCCTCTTGTTCGCGCTTTCGCGGCCGAACCTTGGTTGCAGGGCCGCTTCGAACAAGAGATCGATCAGCACAGGCGGGCCCGCTACAACACATACCGGCTGGTCGCTCTCCAACATCCGGTCGTCGGCATCATCGAGGTTCTGGGTATTGCGGTGGTTCTCGTGCTTGCGGCTTACAGGCTGAGCAATGGAGATCTCGACAGCAAAGGGCTGACCAGTTACGTGACCGGTTTAGTGGTGCTGATCGATCCCATTGCCCACCTCACCACGAACTACAACGAGTTTCAGCAGGGCCAGGCTTCGTTGCGCCGTTTGCGGGCGATTGAGAAGGAGCCGTCTGAACCGGCCGATCCCAACCCTGCTCTTGCTCTTGACCGCTTGCGTGGTGATCTCGTCTTCAAACATGTTCAGTTCGGTTATCGCCCCGATCAACCCGTTCTGCATGACCTGAACCTCACGATTGACGCGGGAACTGTTGTCGCTTTGGTGGGGCCATCGGGGGCTGGCAAGAGCACACTGTTTTCATTGGTGCTGCGCTTCAACACGGCACAGCGGGGTGAGGTTTTGCTCGATGGCAAGAATCTCGCCCTGGTCAAGGCTCGGGACCTGCGTCAGCAGGTGGCTCTCGTTCCGCAACGGAGCAGCGTGTTTTCAGGAACCATTGCTGAAGCGATTCGCTTCGGTCGAGCAGCGAGCCAGGAGCAGGTCATGGAAGCGGCCCGTTTGGCCAATGCGCATGATTTCATCATCAAGCTCCCGCAGGGATACGCGACCCATCTGGAGGAGAGGGGAACCAATGTGTCCGGGGGACAGCTCCAGCGCATTGCCATCGCCCGCGCCGTTCTTGGAGATCCCGCGGTGATGCTCCTCGATGAAGCCACCAGTGCGCTGGATGCTGAAGCGGAAGCGGCTGTACAGGTTGGGCTTCGTCAGGCCATGCGCGGCCGCACAGTTCTAGTGATCGCCCATCGACTGGCAACGGTGCAGGAGGCCGACCGGATCGTTGTTCTCGAGAATGGCTCGATCATCGAGCAGGGAACCCATGACGCCTTAATGCAGCAAAACGGCCGTTATCGCGAACTGTGTGAACGACAGATGATTCGTGATCGGCAGCGCTAAGTTACGTAAGTTTCGACTGAATTTTCCAGAGCAGCGATGACTACTACTCCGAACGACAACCCCGTTCTGACCTTTGAAGGCAAGCGTTATGACCTCAATGCCTTGCCCGACGAACTCAAGGAGCTTGTCAGGGGGATGCAAGTGGCCGACGCACAGTTGAGGATGCATGAAGACACCCTCAAGGTTCTGGCCGTCGGACGTCAGACCATGGCGATGCAGCTGAATGATCGTCTGAAAAACGTCACTCCTCTGCCTGAGAACGGTTGAAGTTGTAATCCCTGGTGAGCTTGAAGATCACTGGGGAGAGAAGCAGCAAAGACAGAAGATTGGGAATAGCCATCAATCCATTGAGGATGTCGGCAATCAACCAAACAACATCGAAGCTGGCGGTGGCTCCAATCACGACCACCGCCACCCAGATCAGGCGGAACCAGCGAATCGGTCGCACACCCGCAAGGAATTCGAGACAGCGTTCGCTGTAGAAGCTCCAGCCGAGAATGGTGGTAGCCGTAAACGTGACGGTGGCAAAGCTCACGAGATGGCCGCTTCCAGGCAGGGCCCAATCAAATGCGCTTTTGGTCAACATCACACCTTGTTCACTGTCTAGATAGCGACCACTGATCACAATCACGAGCGCCGTCATTGTGCAAATAATCAGCGTGTCGATCACAGTTCCCAGCATGGCCACGGCACCCTGAAGCACCGGGTCTCCAGGACGTGCTGATGCCTGTGCGATCGGAGCTGTGCCGAGGCCAGCTTCATTGGAGAACACACCTCGTGCGATACCTTTCTGGATCACCAGGCCCACGGCCCCTCCCGCTGCTGCCCTGCCTGTGAAGGCATCTTGCACAATCAGCTGAAGTGCCGCTGGGATCTCGCTGATGTGCAAAAGAAGAATCACCAGGGCGCTGATCACATAAAACCCAGCCATCACCGGCACCACCACACCGGCCACGCGACCGATGCGGCGGATTCCACCCACGATCACCACAAAGGTGATCAGTGCCATGCCGATTCCTGTCGCCAGGGGCGGAACGCCGTAGCTGCTGAGAACGCTTGCAAGTTCATGGGCTTGAACCCCATTGCCGATTCCAAATCCAGCCAGGGTGCCAAACAAGGCGAAAACGACTCCCAGCCAGCCCCACCGGCGACCGAGACCATTGCGGATGGCGTACATCGGGCCTCCGACAACGGTGTTCAGGGCATCGATCTCGCGATACTGCACCGCCACCATGCACTCGGCGTATTTGGTGGCGACACCGAGGAGTGCAGCGATCCACATCCAGAACACGGCACCCGGCCCACCGGCCCCAATCGCCGCTGCGACTCCTGCCACGTTTCCCGTGCCGATCGTTGCAGCGAGTGCTGTCATCAGTCCCTGGAAGGCATTCACCTCCCCGTCCTCAGATTGATCCGACGTCTTCCCCGATCCAATGGACGCCACCATCGCCTTCAGGGCGAATCCCAAACGACGCAGCGGCATGCCTTGCAGGCCCACCATGAGATAGAGCCCCGTTCCAGCGATGAGCACGAGGGTTGCGGGTCCCCAGACAAACGAACTGATGTCCGCGAGGCTGAGACTCGCCAGGGCGGCGATCAGAGCAGACATCAAAGGCTGGAGCAGTCGAGAAAGCGGAACGTCTGCGTGCTGGCTGGCGAGTCGCCCTGGGCATCGGTGCTGATCACCCGTTGCTCAAGAATCCAGGGACCTTTGTTCTCCAGTGGCACAAAGGTGTCTTCAAAACGGCTCAGTCCACCACGGGCTTCGCCAGTGGATGGGTCTGCGTACTGACTGGTGTAAGTGCGGCTGAGATATCCGGATCCTGTGTCGGTTGTGCTGCCGGTGTGGATGGTGACCACGGTGCCGTGGATATGGCGATGAACCATGGTCACGACCCGGTCTTTGATGCGGTAGCGGTCTCCTTCCCCCTTGCCACCGATCAGAACTTCGAGACCTTCATCGGTCGTTGAGCCCGCGGTGAATGTGTTGTCGCCGTGCACCTGATCGAAGGATCGTCGAACCCTGTGAATGGCCACTTCCCAGAGCTGGGACGCCATCGCCTTTTCCACTTCCGCATCATCAATACCAGTCACCTTGGCCTTCAGATCGGCACCAACCTCGAAGCGTCCCTCGACGCTGCGGTCTCCCTGTTGCCAGATGCAACGCCCGCTGTAACCGGAAAAGCCAGGGTCCCAGGTGTAGCGGTTCTCATAGGCAGCCCTGAAAGCCTCGCGGCAGTCGCTGCCTGGTGATGTTTGCGAGGGAGTGCTGATGATCACTGCATTTGGTCAAGCTGCAGTGACCTTATCGGGACTCACCCCCTGCATGAACATCCTGTAGGGCGTGAATGTCGAGTTGATGGGACTGCAGTGCCTCGATCCCCTCAACGGCAGAGCGTGCACCAGCAAGAGTGGTGAGTGTGGGCACGGAATAGTCGAGGGCGGCTCGCCTGAGATAGCGATCATCGTGCGCTGCCTGGCGGCCAATGGGAGTGTTGATGACCAACTGAACTCCTCCGGAGCGGATCTGGTCTTCAATGTTTGGCCTGCCTTCATGCACTTTGAGGACGGGGGTGACCTTCAGCCCTGCTTTGGCAAGGGTCTGGGCGGTCCCTGAGGTGGCGATCAGTTCAAAACCAAGTGCGATCAAACGCTCTGCCACCGGTATCAAGGCCGGTTTATCGCGATCGTGCGTTGAAAGAAACACCGTCCCCTCCGTGGGCAGAGCATCACCCGCTGCGATCTCAGCCTTGGCGTAAGCCATTCCGAAATTCGGAGCCCAGCCCATCACTTCGCCTGTGGAGCGCATCTCAGGGCCAAGAAGCGAGTCTGCGCCTGGGAAACGTCTGAAGGGGAGAACGGCTTCCTTGACCGCTTGGAGGGGGGGACATGGTTCGTCCAACACGCCAACACGGCTGAGACTTTCTCCAGCCATCAGCCGTGTTGCAATGCGAGCAAGGGGCACTCCCGTCGCTTTGGCGACGAACGGAACGGTTCGTGACGCCCTCGGATTGGCTTCGATGATGAACACCTTTTCTGTACCGGTTTCGGCTCGTTGCACGGCGAACTGAAGATTGATCAGTCCACGCACGTTCAGACGCAGTGCCAGGGCTTTGGTCCAGGTTTTGATGGTGTTGAGCGCTTCAGTCCCCAGGGAGACGGAGGGGAGGCAGCAGGCTGAATCACCGGAATGGATGCCTGCTGGTTCGATATGTTCCATCAGCCCCCCGATCACGACCGTGCCCTCGTGATCGCACAGGGCATCCACATCGACCTCAATGGCGTTTTGGAGGTATTGGTCGATGAGCACTGGATGATCGGGTTCAACTTGAACCGCTTCGTTCATGTAGCGATTGAGTTCGTGCTCGTCGTAGACGACCTCCATGGCGCGACCGCCCAGAACGTAGGAAGGGCGAACCACCACGGGGTAGCCGACCGTTTCCGCAACAGTTCTGGCCTCCTCTTCACTGCGTGCCAGGCCATTGCGCGGTTGACGAATGTCCAGCTGCCGCAAGATGGCTTCGAATTGTTCACGGTCTTCGGCCAGATCGATCGATTCAGGCGTTGTTCCCCAAATTTGCGTGCCGGTGGACTGTCCCTCCGGTGTGTTGAGCCATCTCAGAAGAGGAAGAGCAAGCTTGAGAGGTGTCTGACCGCCGAATTGAACGATCACCCCTGCAGGCCGCTCGACTTCAATCACATTGAGTACATCCTCAAAAGTGAGGGGTTCGAAGTACAGACGATCGCTGCTGTCGTAGTCGGTTGAAACCGTTTCCGGGTTGCTGTTCACCATCACGGTGCAGTACCCCTGGGCCTGCGCGGAGAAGGAGGCATGACAGCAGCAGTAATCAAATTCGATGCCCTGGCCGATCCTGTTCGGACCACCACCAAGGATCATCAGTTTGCGCCGCGGGTCTGATGTGACTTCAGAAGCTGGTGCCTGAATGGTGAGATCTCCGCTGGCGGTGATCTGAGCCACGGGCCTTTCGTAGGTGGAGTAGTGATAAGGCGTTGAGGACGCGAATTCAGCAGCGCAGGTGTCGACAGTTTTGAAAACGGGGAGAACGGCGAGCGAGCTGCGCCGCTGGCGAACTGCCAGTTCATCGCTGCTGGTCTGCCAGGCAATTTGTCGATCAGAGAAACCGAGTTGTTTCAACTCGAGCAGGGCATCGCCTGAGAGCTGATCCAGACGCTTGCCGTGCAGGAGTCGTTTCTCAGCATCGATGAGTTGGCGAAGTTTGGCGAGGAACCAGGGGTCGATGTTGCTGAGAGCATGGATCTCGGTATCGCTCCGCCCGGCAATCATCGCGGCACGCACACTGAGAATTCGCTCGGGGGAGGGAGTGCGCAGGGACCGCTCAAGTTCAGCGGGTTGAACGGTTGGTTCCGGTCGATCACCTCCCCAACCAGAAAGGCCTGTCTCGAGGGAGCGCAGCGCTTTCTGGAAGGATTCCTCAAACGATCGTCCGATCGCCATGGCCTCGCCAACGGATTTCATCGCTGTGGTCAGAACAGCTGGCGATCCGCGGAACTTCTCAAAGGCGAAGCGGGGGACTTTGGTAACGACGTAGTCGATCGTTGGCTCAAAGCAGGCCGGTGTCTTGCCTGTGATGTCGTTGAGAATTTCGTCGAGGGTGTATCCGACGGCTAACTTTGCGGCGATCTTCGCGATCGGGAACCCCGTGGCCTTGCTGGCCAGTGCTGATGATCGGCTGACGCGGGGGTTCATCTCAATGACCACCACCTCGCCGTCGGCTGGATTGATCGCAAACTGAATGTTGCTGCCGCCCGTTGCTACGCCGATTTCGCGGATGATTGCGATCGACTGGTCTCGGAGACGTTGGTATTCCCGATCCGTCAGCGTCTGGGCGGGGGCCACGGTGATCGAGTCCCCCGTGTGCACTCCCATCGGATCGAGGTTCTCGATGCTGCACACAATCACGACGTTGTCGGCGAGATCGCGCATCACCTCGAGTTCGAACTCCTTCCAGCCGATCAGTGACTTCTCAATCAGAATTTGCGAAACCGGGCTTGCATCAAGGCCGCTCTTGCAGATGGCATCAAACTCCTCTGGGTTGTAGGCAATCCCTCCTCCGCTGCCTCCCAGCGTGAAGGCCGGACGAATGATGCGAGGGAATGAGCCGATGGAGTCGCCCACAGCCTTGGCTTCATCCATCGAGGATGCGATCCCTGAAGGGCAGACCTTCACGCCGATGCGTTCCATCGCCTGTTTGAACAGCTGGCGATCCTCCGCTTTGCGGATGGCCTTGAGGTCAGCACCGATTAACTCGATGCCGAAACGCTCAAGCGTGCCGTTCTCTGCCAGTGCAACAGCCAAGTTCAGTGCTGTCTGCCCCCCCATGGTTGGAAGCAGTGCATCCGGCCTCTCCCGTTCGATCACCCGTGTGACGACCTCAGGGGTGAGAGGTTCCACGTAGGTCCGATCCGCCATTTCCGGATCGGTCATGATCGAAGCGGGATTCGAATTGACTAAAACAACTTCGTAACCTTCCGCTCTCAGGGCCTTGCAGGCCTGGGTTCCTGAGTAGTCGAATTCACAGGCCTGGCCAATCACGATCGGCCCGGAACCCAGCAGAAGAATGCGCTGCAGATCGTTCCGCCTGGGCATAGATGGTGACTGGCCAAACCTTATGAGTCTCCCACGCAGCCCATGGGCAAGGCTGAGATTCCGGCACCTAGTGCGCTCGAGTCGCTAACTTTGAGGGTCAGGAGAAACAACGACAATCATGAGCGAACTCCAGCGCCTGAAGGGGCTGCTGCCCCCCGAGATGCAGAGCTGGGTGTTCGTTGAGGCTGCTGCTGCGGTGGATCCCGCTCTGATCACGCTGGAGGAAATCGGTCGCGACGAAGTGGAAATCCAGGTTGACCTCGATGCCTGGGACAGCCTGGCGCTGGACTACCGCAACTTGCTCTTCTGGCATGAGGTGGGCCGGATTCAGAACGACACCATTCCCCGTGATGGTTGGGAGATGGCTGCTCTTGCCATCGGTCTCGGGGGTGCCATCGGTGAACTCTGGGTTCAAGACGGGTTGTTGCTGGTGATGGCCCTGGGCTTGTCCGGATTTGCCGGATACCGGCTCTACCTCAAAAACAACGCTGAAAAGCGCTTGCGTGATGCAATCGCTGCTGATGAGCGTGCGATCGATCTCGCCTGCCGCTTCGGTTACAGCGTTCCGAATGCCTACAAAAGCCTCGGCGGTGCCCTCAAGGATCTCGTCGAGAAGACCAGAAAAAAGAAGAAGAGGGGGTTTTACGAGGATCGCCTGGAGGCACTGCGCAAGAGTGCGAGCAAGGCTCGAGCTGAAATGGCTCAGCAGCAGGGGTCCCGTCAATCCGTCACGAGTGAAAACGTCTATGGATAGTGAGCAACTGGCTGAACTGGCAGCCGAGGCCTGTGATGACCGCAAGGCTGTGGATATCCAGCTCATCCGCGTTGATGAAGTGTCCAGCCTTGCCGACTGGATGGTGATTGCAGGTGGGCAAAGCGATGTTCAGGTGCGCGCCATCGCCCGATCTGTTGAAGATCGGCTCGAAGACGAAGCGCAGCGCCTCCCGCTCCGCAAGGAGGGCATCAACGAAGGACGTTGGGCCCTGTTGGATTACGGAGAGGTGATTGTTCATGTTCTTCAGCCAACCGAGCGCCGTTATTACGACCTGGAGGCGTTCTGGAGCCACGGCCAGCGTCGCCCCCACTTAGCCTCAAATCCCTCAAAGGACTGAGTCCTGGAATGGTCTCTAGCGTGTCCTGCCCTGTGCCTCCTGAGCAGCGTCCTCAGGAGGAATTCACAGAGCTCACCCGGTCTTGGTTTTTTACTTGGCCATGCCAGTCTCAGAATGATCTCGATCGGGCCCTTCTGATCAGCTGGTTGTTGATCTCACCGGTGAGCGTTCTAGTCGCGAGTGGCAGCTGGACTCTGCGTCACGATCCAATCCGGCTTTGTTTGGCAGGGGGTGTTGCTGCACTCGTCTTGCCGATGTTGCTGTTGGTGCGCCAATGGCTGGGATGGAGTTATGTGCACAAACGCTTGCTGTCAGAGCAAGTTGAATATGAAGAGTCAGGCTGGTACGACGGTCAGGTGTGGGAGAAGCCTCTGTCCTGGCGGGAGCGTGATCTCCTGCTTGCTCAACACGAAGTGCGTCCAATTCTCGGTCGCCTCGCTCGGGCCATGGCCCTGGTCACCGGCTTGATGCTCGGGGGCGCCAGCATCTGTCAAGCTCTCTGAATTCGAGGGAACTCGTCTCTTTATGCCGCTTCCATCCGGATACAGAGGTTCAGCACGCGCACCCGTCATCCCTCCTTTGAACGTGCAGCTCAGGCGAGGTGCATCGATTGAATCCAGTCATCGGGTTCATGTGGTGGTCTGTGACAGCCGCGGCCGTGTGCTGATGAGAGCCGGAGAGCCAGACCATGAAACATTCGTGCGTTCAGCGCTCAAGCCCTTTCAGGCGTTGCCCCTGCTCAGCAGTGGAGCATCGGAGGCTTACAGCTGTGGAGAGCGGGGAATCGCGATCAGCTGTGCCTCTCATGCCGGTACCCCGTCCCATGCTCGGGAGGCGTTCCGGCTGTTGTGGAATGCCGAGTTGGAGAGCGACCATCTGCAATGCCCAATCCCCGTTGGGGCTCGCAGTCCTCTCGAACACAACTGTTCCGGGAAACATGCCGGATTTTTAATCACGGCCAAGAAGATGGGTTGGCCTCTCGACACCTACCTGCGTGGCGATCATCCCGTCCAGCAGGAAGTCAACCGTCGTGTCGCTGAGCTGCTCGGTTTGCCTGCGGAAGAGCTTGTGGCAGAACGGGACGACTGTGGAGCGCCAACCCTCAGGCTTCAACTCGCTCAAATCGGCCTGCTCTATGCCCATCTGGGCGCCTCAACCCATGCAGAAATGGAGCAAATCAGCCGCGCCATGCTGGCGCATCCCGAACTTGTGGCTGGTGAGGGCCGTTTCGACACCGAGCTGATGCGCCGTTCCCACAATCAGGTCATCAGCAAGGGAGGTGCCGAGGGTGTTCAGTGCCTCAGCCGAACAGGAGACGGCCTCGGCGTTGCCATCAAAGTTGTGGATGGAGCCCGTCGTGCCAAGCAAGCTGTTGCTTTGCACGTGTTGCGCCAATTGGATTGGCTCACGCCAGCAGGTCTTCAGGAGCTCGAAGAGCAATTGCTGGTTCTCAACCCTGGCGTGCACCTTGCGGTGGAGGGGGAACTGCGTTGATCGATCACATTCGTGGTGTCGTTCGACACCAAGTTGTATAGTGATTGAGTCACCGCGGGGTAGAGCAGTCTGGTAGCTCGTCGGGCTCATAACCCGAAGGTCGGGAGTTCAAATCTCCCCCCCGCCACCAATTTCAAAAAGCCCCGCAGTCGTGGGGTTTTTTTATTGCTTTCTTGCGATTGTGGTGCGATTGTCTCTGCACGAGGGAGAGCGTTTGTACAGCTTGTTGTTGAAGCCAAAATCGCAAACCCTGTTTTTTTTCTAACGATCAAGCGACCAGAAATGGTTTGCTTCTCACCGAATGCCGCACCATCCGTTCGAGGCCATCGTGATCGGTTCCGGAGCCACCGGGGGAGTGGCTGCGATGACCCTTGCCGAAGCAGGAGTGCGCGTGCTTGTTGTGGAAGCAGGCCCTGACCGGTCTCCTGAACAGGCACGCGGATCAGAACCGGCGAACAGTCTGCGTCGAGCGGAGGGTCTGCTCAGTGGCCGGCATCAAAGGCAAGCCCAACATCCCGGGTACTGGAAGCAAAATCCGGCCCTGTACGCCGATGAATATCAAGATCCCTACTGCACGCCAGCGGACCAACCCTTTCTTTGGACCCAGGGCCGTCAGGTGGGAGGCCGCAGCCTGACCTGGGGAGGCATCACCCTTCGCCTGTCTGACTTTGACTTCAAGGCTGCTGAATTCGATGGGTACGGACAAAGCTGGCCGATTGGTCACGGCGATCTCGACCCTCACTACAGCGCTCTTGAGCGCTTGTTTCAGGTGAAAGGGAACCGAGACGGTCTTCAGCATCTTCCCGATGGCCAACTGGAGTCGCCTTTGCCTTTTCTTCCGGAGGAAGAGCATTTCCGCAATCTCCTGCTTCGAGATCGGGATGTTGCATTGATTCACTCCCGTGGTTTTGCCGCCAGCCCTCCAGGTTCCGCATCGCGCTGGCCCATGTCCAGCAGTAATGGTTCAACGCTGCGGCGAGCCCTGGCCACAGGCCGGGTGGAAGTGCTCAGCGGTTGTATGGCTGTGAATTTGCTGCTGCATCCCGGGCAGGACAAAGCCAGAGCCGTCGTTGTGGTGGACCGCTCCAGTGGCGAACAGCGCCTGCTCGAAGCTGAGCTGATCGTGGTGTGCGCGTCCACCATCGCAAGCCTCCGGTTGCTTCTGCAATCGGAGCACAGCCACAATTCCCGCGGTTTCCATGATTCCTCTGGCTTGCTGGGTCAAGGCCTGATGGATCATGTGTCTTGCTGCCGCTTCTTTTCAGTGCCATCGCTCTCCGGGCGGACGGCGATGCAGGAGCGCGATCCATCGAGTGTGCTGTCCGGGGCGGGAAGCTTTTTTCTTCCTTTCGGCAATGATCCTGCCCATTGCAAGGGGCGCTCATTCCTACGGGGCTATGGACTCTGGGGTGCGATCAATCGCTTTGATCCACCCTGGTGGCTCAAGCGGCAACCGGATCAACGCCTGGGGTTTTTGATCGGCCATGGCGAGGTGTTGGCCTCCAAGACCAATCGCGTCACATTGTCTGATCGCTGTGATCCGCTCGGGGTGCCGATGCCCATGATCAGCTGCCGCTGGGGGGCTAACGAAAAGGCGATGGTGACACACATGCAAGACACGATCTTGGACTGCATCGGTGTGGCAGGTGGAACCCCCGCATCACTCCCTGATTTGCTGCATTTTCCGTTTGTTGAACCCTTCGTTCGCGGCGCTCTCGCTGTTCAAGACGACGCCCCGCCTCCGGGTTACTACATCCATGAAGTGGGCGGAGCACCCATGGGTCTTTGTGAAGACACGAGTGTTGTTGACCCTTACAACCGTCTCTGGCGCTGCAGGAATGTGCTCGTGGTGGATGGAGCCTGCTGGCCTTCATCCGCGTGGCAAAGCCCCACACTCACGATGATGGCGGTGACCCGTCGTGCCTGCCTGGAGGCTCTCAGGCCTGCGAACGACTGCGGCTGAAGAGATCATCGAGGTACCGCTGCGTCACAGCTTTCTCCGAGCATCCGTTCTGGAAGAGGAACTGGGCCAAGGCTGAACTCATCACCTGGTATTGGTCCCAGGAGGGATTGGAGCCAATGAACGTCTTCATGCCTTCGTAGAGAACCTCAGGGATCTCTGCTTCAAGGCTCACGTAGGGCGATTCGGACTCGCTGCTGGGTGGTTGTGCGTCGATGCAACGTTCGAGATGATTCCTGTCCATCAAGCCTTTCAGGCGTGTTCAGTCACCGATAGGAAGCCACAGTTCACCCCCTGTCGTCAAAGCGCCTTTCTGAATGCCATCGAATCCTGATCTTGATTGAGACTCATGGTCCTGCCTGCTTCCCGGCAGCGCTCTGTGAAGGTTGTGCCCCTCTTGGCTGCCGACGATTCAGTTGTCAACCGCCTGGCGCTTGAACCCGAATGATTCACAGGCACACCGTGAACGCTTAAACGTTTGCGGCTTTGCCGTGGAAAACAGCCTCAAACCTGTGGAAAAGGGACCGCTCTTTCCACAGGCGCTGGCATTGATCAGTCCCTCTAATGATTGCGTGTCTTTTGCGACGCATTGAGACAGAGACGACTGAGCATGGGAATTTGTCTCAATTGCTTCAGCTTTTGGGCTCAGTTGTGTCTTTTTGTGAGCTGGCTCGCAGTGTGCTGGGGCCGAGGGGGTGCTCTGCGTGGGGATAGGGATGGTGGTGTCCATGCTCATGCCCATGGCTGTGGCCGTGGTCATGGCCGTGGTCGTGGTCGTGGTGATGAGCGCCGCCGAGCGGAATCGGGACGCCATCAGGCTGGCAAGCGCCAGTGCACTCCCTCTCACACAGATTGCAGGCTTCAGTAAGGCCCTCAACATGGTGGTGGTGACTGGCCTGCTCCAAGCCCACTTCCTGCTCGAAACCCAGCACTTGGGCTCTGTACTTGCAGAGCGAGCAGTTCATGGCCGCTTCTCCTCCAAGCACTTCGTTCACCCGTTCAAGGAACGTGTCCAGCACGTAGCTGTGGTCACCGAGGTAGGGAGCGTCAATGAATTCGACGTTGGGATGGTCATTGGCAACACCATGGGTGTGTTGACGAATACGGCTCACCAGCACGCCCGAAAACAAGAAATAGGGGAAGACAACGATGCGTTTGAACCCGAGTTTCACAACGTGTCGCAGCCCAGGATCCACCAAAGGAAACGTGACGCCGGAATACACGGTTTCACCCCAACCGAAGCCGAAGCCCTCCACCAGCATCCGCGTCACTTTGGACACATTTGAATTGGCGTCGGGATCCGATGATCCCCGTCCCACCACCACCAGCAGGGTGTCGGCTGCTGGGCAGGGTTCCGCCGCCATGAGCGCCTCGCGAATGCGAGCGCCTGCTGCCGCAATCATCAAACGATCAACGCCCAGCTCCCGTCCGTAATCGATCTCCAGACCCGTTTCAGCGCTGTAGGTGTTGAGAACTGATGGGATGTCGTTTTTGGCGTGCCCAGCAGCGAAGAGCATGGCTGGGATGGCCAGAACCTTTTCAACTCCCTGGGCCCGAAGGCGATCGAGTGCTTCACGGAGAATGGGCTGGGCAAATTCAAGAAAGCCGTACTCCACGGGAAGGTCGGGAATTCTGGCCTTCAATCCACGGGCAAGGCCTTCAAATTCCTCAACCGCGAGACGGTTCCGGCTCCCATGACCGCAGATCAGAACACCATGTTTCCGATCCGAACAAGCATCTATCGCCAGGGTCACACTGAGTCGGCATCTCTACCGAACCTATTCGTCCCTGGAGGAGTGAGGTCATGAATGCTTTGGCGAAGGATGCACGGTCGGAAGGACGACTCAATCTTGGCCCTGAGCTTCTGTCAGCTGTGTTGGGGCATTCTCTGCATGCCACTCCGCTGCTTGTGAGTTCAGGGGGCACCAGCAGTCGTTGTGCCGGTGATGGACTTTGGACGCTTGATCTGAAACAGCGTTACCGGGAGTTCTGCTACCAGGAGGGGGCTTCTGAGGTGAGGATCGGAACAGGATTGACCATGGCTGAAGTCCTCGAAGGCCTGCGCAGCGAGCAACGCGCTCTGCCGATCGGGCTGTCGGGTTTACCCGGTTCTGGATTTCTCCTGACAGGAGGCATGGGCCCCCTGAGCCGATCCCAAGGGCTGGCGATGGATCACATCCAGCGGATTGAAGGGGTTTGGGGCAATGGTGAACCGTTCAACATTCACCGTGATGACACCATCGGTGATCAACACACCGCGTGTTGCTGGAGGGGCCTGCTTGGTGCCGCTCCTTTCCTGGCTGTTGTGACAGCTGTGGAGCTCAGGACACACCCCATCGAGCCGCTTGCTGTTCTGCAGCAGCGCATTGCTATTGAGGCCTTGCCGAATTGGATTCGAGCAGCTGAGGAATGGCCCTCCTCTGCCAGCCTCCAATGGTCTTGGGGTGACCAACTCGAGATTTACGCCGTGCAGAGTGGTGCCGATGGAGGCTCAGACCATTGGTTTGGGGCCTTGGCGGAGCAAGCCGCTGAACGCTGCGCGGATCAGCTGTCACAGCCCGGTTTCGGGAGGCTGACCAGTGATCACGCCCCTTTGCCATCCCACTGTGAGGTGCTTGGCCGGCTTGGAGGGCGTTGGGGTGAACACGCCGAGGCCGTTGTGGATTGTCTGCGCGAGTGGATGCTGCGACGACCCCATCCGTCCTGCCGAATCAGCGCTCAGCAACTGGGTGGGGCAACCAGGACTGTGTCCCCAGCGTCGACATCATTCATCCATCGCAACGCTGAGTGGAAACCCTGGATCACCGCAGCCTGGGCACCGGGTGATCTGCAGGGTCGTGCGCGGGCTCTGGATTGGATGGATTGCGTGAGCACGGCGTTGCGGGCCCTCAATCCCGGGGTTCATCTCGCTCAGATCCATGACCATCTTCCCGGTCATGCCCAGGAGTTGAGCGATGCATTCGGATCCTGGTTGCCATCGCTACAGCGCCTGAAGGCCGAGATTGATCCTGATCAGCGGCTGTGCCCGCTTTGAGATACGGTCGCCGAACGTACTGATTGATTTATGGCTAGCGGACCCGCAGCGCTGCGGTTGGAGTCCTTCATCGGTAACCCCAGCAAGGAGCTTCTTTCCGGTTTGGTGGTGGCTTTCGCCATGATTCCCGAAGCCATTGCCTTCTCCGGGATTGCAGGCGTTGATCCTCAGGTTGGTTTGTTTGGAGCCTTCTGCCTGTCGATCACCATCGCCTTCGTGGGTGGACGTTCGGCAATGATCACGTCCGCCACGGGCTCCACAGCTCTTTTGATGACGGGGCTTGTGGCGACCGGCGAAGCACGAGGACCCGGCCTTGGCCTGGCTTATCTCCTGGTTGCCGGCGTGGTGACCGGCATTCTGCAGATCCTCTGGGGGTGGATGCGGCTCGCTTATCAGATGCGCTTTGTGCCGCTGGCTGTGTTGAGCGGTTTCGTCAACGCTCTGGCCCTGCTGATCTTTCAGGCGCAGTTGCCTCAACTAGGCATCAATCTTCATTTCGGCGAAACCAAGGCGGCTGATCATGCCCATGACGTGGTGTTCAGCGGATTGCAGCTGCCGATCATCTGGGGACTGGTTTTGCTGGGTCTGGTGATCATCTACGGCCTGCCGCGGCTGACGCGGGTCTTGCCGTCTCAGCTGGTGGCGATTGTTGTGCTGACGGTCATTTCCGTGGTGTTCAACCTGGCGGACAATTTCGGTATCCCGACCGTTAGCAGCCTCGGTGATCTGCCAACAGGACTGCCGATGCCGAGCTGGCCCTTCGGTTCGCCGGAGACCATGAAAGTGCCCTTCAGCCTGGAAACCCTGGGAATTGTGTTGCCCACAGCCCTGGCCATTTCACTGGTGGGGCTGATGGAGACCTTCCTCACCCAGGACATCTTGGATGACCGCACCGACAGCAACTCCAATAAGAACGTGGAAGCACGGGGGCAAGGCATTGCCAACATCGCG
Source organism: Synechococcus sp. WH 7803 (assembly GCA_000063505.1). Taxonomy (GTDB): domain Bacteria; phylum Cyanobacteriota; class Cyanobacteriia; order PCC-6307; family Cyanobiaceae; genus Synechococcus_C. Next base: position 1,301,976 of record CT971583.1, on the reverse strand, counting down.
TCGTCGCTTTTTGGCGGTATGGCGGGGTGCGCTCTAGTGGGGCAGTCCGTGATGAATATCGACAACGGAGGGCGAACGCGACTGTCCACGCTGTTTTCAGGAATCAGCCTGTTGGCGATGATCCTGCTGGCCAGACCCTGGCTCCAGCAGATTCCGATGGCTGCGCTGGTGGCCGTGATGATCAGCATCGCTGTCAGTACCGCTGATGTGGCGGGCCTGCGCAGGATCCGCTCCATCCCCAAAAGCGATACGGCCGTGATGCTGATGACCTTTGCTGTGACCATGCTCACCACCCCCCACAACCTGGCTCTGGGTGTGTTGGCGGGAGTGGCGCTGGCGGGCATTCTCTTCAGCAGAAAGGTTGCCAAGGTGATTCGCGTGGAGCCGGTGGATGTGGCTCCAGATCTGCGTCGTTATGTGGTGACGGGGCAGCTGTTTTTTGTGAGCAAGATCTATTTCCTTCAAGGCTTTGATGTGCATGATCACCCGGCAAAGATCATCATCGATATGTCTTCAGCGCACATCTGGGACCAGAGCGGTGTGGGAGCACTCAATCAGCTGATCAGGAAACTCAGGCAAGGTGGCTCAGAGGTTGAAGTGGTGGGGCTCAACAACGAAAGCCTTGACCTGTTTGAGCGTATCGGTGCTCAACCTGAAGCCTCCCACGGCTGAAGGATCATCGACGGTTGTAGAGCAGTGCCAGGCAAGCGGTGAGGTCGTTGCGCATGCCCTTGAGCCGCTTCTGGATCAAGGCGTCGTCAGCACGAACCCGCAAATAGGTTTCGGTTACATCATTGCCGATGCTCATGATGAGACACATCGTCTCAAGGTCATCGCTGGCAATGGCTCGCTCCCTTGCACTTTCGAGAATGACCTTGAGAATGGCCATCTTGTTGTTGTAGGCCTGGCGATCTCCCATCTCCCAGGCCCAGGCGGCAGTGGGCGAAACACTGAGGCAGACCCCAAGGATCACTGCCGCAACTGATCCCCGATGGGATCGGAGCATTCCATTGAATGAAAAGATGCGCTCATTCAATCTGCTTTCAGTTGGGATTTGCAATCACAGCCATCGTTGTGTGCAACCTCTGACACACTGGCTCTGGCTCAGGGCGTCTTCATGAAGCAGGGTTTTTGTCTTTCATTCGGAGTCTTGCTGGTCGGCTTGCAGGCTTGTGCCACGCTCGGAGAAGGGGGCGCTTCCCGCCTGGATCTGGTTCGCCAACGGGGGGAGTTGCGTTGTGGTGTCAGCGGCAAAATTCCTGGATTCAGTTTTCTCGACCGAGAGGGTCGCTATGCAGGTTTGGATGTGGACATGTGCAAAGCCTTTGCGGCGGCTTTTGTGGGAGATGCCAATAAGGTTGAGTACAGACCTTTGACGGCTCCTGAGCGTTTCACGGCTTTGAGAACGGGTGAAATTGATCTTCTTTCAAGGAACACCACCTTCAATCTCAGCCGTGATGCATCGGGGGGAAATGGCGTTGCGTTTGCCCCAGTTGTTTTTCACGATGGTCAGGGTCTTCTGGTACGCCGGGATTCCGGCATCAAAAGGCTCGAGGACCTCAGAAATCAAACAATCTGTGTTGGTTCTGGAACCACAACAGAACAGAACCTCAACGATGTATTTCAGGCCAAGGGAATTCCTTACAAGCCAGTCAAATATCAGGATCTGAATCAGCTTGTGGCGGGATACTTGCAGAAACGTTGCGCAGCGATGACTTCCGACCGCTCGCAACTGGCCTCAGCGCGCTCTGGCTTTGAACAGCCGGGCAATCATCAAATCCTGCCTGAGGTGCTCAGCAAAGAGCCCTTGGCTCCCCTCTCCTCCGGTGGAGATCAGCGCCTGGCTGATGCCATGCGCTGGGTTGTGTATGCCCTGGTGACCGCTGAGGAGATGGGGATCACGCAAAACAATGTGGATGCCAAGCTTCAGGAGGCCATCAACGATCCCAGCAAAACAGCGTTAAGGCGTTTCTTGGGGGTTGAGGGAGAGCTTGGATCCAAACTGGGTCTTCCGAATGATTTTGTGGTCAGTGTGTTGAAGGCCACCGGCAATTACGGCGAGATTTATAACCGCCATCTCGGTCCGCAGAGTGCTGTGCCCATCCCGCGAGGACTCAATCAGCTGCACCGAGACGGTGGTGTCTTGATTGCTCCGCCATTCCAATGACGCGGCGTCAACGCTGGTGGATCCAGGTTCTTCTGTTGGCGGCCGTGCTCACGCTGGCTGGAATTCTGATCAACAACCTCACCGTCAATCTGATCCGTACAGGGTTGGGGTTGAGTTTCCGTTGGCTCAGCAGGCCAGCGGGATTTGCGATTAGTGAGCATCTTCTGCCGTTCCAACCCAGCGACAGCATGGCCTGGGCCCTCTTGATGGGCTGGTTGAACAGTCTTCGGGTGATCGCCTGCAGCATTGCTCTGGCCACGGTGCTGGGCGTTGTGGCAGGCGCTGCTTCTCGCAGCAACAACCCACTGTTCAGCGCGCTCGCTGGTCTTTATGTGGGGCTCATTCGTCAGATCCCTCTGCTTCTGCAACTGCTCTTTTGGTATTTCGTGGCTTTTCTGGGTCTGCCATCCGAACCGCTCGCTCCGCTTGGGGCACTGATCCGGATTTCCAACCAGTCCATCAACGTGATGGGTCTCAATCTCAGCGTTGAATTTGCCGCTGTTTTGGTTGGGCTCAGTGTGTTTACTGGAGCTTCCATCGCTGAGGTGGTGCGTGGGGGGTTGGATGCCGTGCCGCGGGGACAGTGGGAAGCGTTTCGCAGCCTGGGAATCGGTGAGGGGCTTGGGCTAAAAAGTGTGGTTCTGCCTCAGGCCCTTCCAGCCATTCTCCCGGCTCTCAGCAGCCAATACCTCAACCTCGCCAAGAACAGCACCTTGTCGATCGCGGTGGGCTACGCCGATCTTTATGCCGTCAGTGATACGGCCATCACCCAGACCGGACGTGCCATCGAAGGCTTTCTGCTCTTGTTGTTGAGCTTTCTTCTGCTCAACCTGCTGATCAACGGAAGCATGCAGATCCTCAATCACGCTGTGCTCAACAAGGGTCAACGCACTTAACATTCGGCGACCCTGGTTGGAGCCATGACCTCACGCCGTATTGCTGCTGTACTTCTCGTTGTTGCGGCTGTTGCTGCCATTCTTCTCCCCTTTGTTTCCGCCACGCTGCTGACCATTGGCATCGGAGGCATTGCTTTCGCCGCTGGGATCGGACAGTTTCTTCGTCTGGGTTCTGAGGCCTCCACACAGGCCAAGCTCTTCCGTGTGCTGTCTGCGCTTCTGTACATCGGAGGCGCCGTATTCATCCTGCTCGATCCGATCGAAAGTGAAATCAGCCTCACGCTGTTTGCAGGTGTTCTGCTTCTGATTGAAGGGGTCATGGAACTAGCCTCAGGTGCGACGACCCCTGGAGCTGCGGCTGGTTTGACGGTTGTGGATGGTGTTGTCACCTCCATTTTGGGTTTGCTGTTGGTTCTTGAGTGGCCCTCCGACAGCCTCTGGGCCCTTGGAACCCTTTTCGGTGTCGCCCTGTTCCTTTCAGCGCTGAATTTGTTCCGGTCTCCGTCCAATCAGCCTGGTGTCTGAGATTTGACGAGGTCGTCGTCCCTTCGCGCTGGGTTGCGTCATTTTCGTCGCCATCCCTTGCAAAGTTGTTTCAGTGTCGTTCTCCTGGCACTCATCGCCTGGGCTCTCTGGTCAACAGGCTTCTGGCTTGTGCAGCGAGCAGACTGGTCGGTGGTTTCGGGGAATCTGCCGCTCTTTGCGATTGGCAGCTACCCGGAGGCGTCGCGATGGAGGCCAATTCTTTGGCTTGGTTCGCTGCTGCTGCTCACGCTCTTCACGTTGGCCCAGCCTCTACTCCTGCGACGAGGGATCGGCCTCAACAGCACGATCCTGTCCTGGAGCTGGTTGTTGATGATGCCCCTCGGGCTCTGGCTTCTGGCTGGTGGTGGTGTGCTGGATCCCGTGCCCTCCCGTCTCTGGGGAGGCCTTGTGCTGACGCTTTTGCTGACCGTATTCAGTGGAGTGATCGCGCTTCCACTCGGTGTTCTTCTCGCCCTAGGGCGCTGCAGCGAGCTGACCACAGCGCGCCAACTCTCCAAGATTTACATCGACGGGATGCGTGCTGTTCCGTTGATTGCTGTTCTCTTTTTTGGCCAGCTTTTGTTGCCGCTGTTTCTTCCTGTTCAGATTGAGATCAACCGTTTGCTGCGTGCCGTTGTGGCCTTTGGCTTGTTTGCAGCTGCCTATGTGGCGGAGGATGTGAGAGGGGGGTTGCAGGCGGTGCCGCCAACGCAGAGCGAGGCAGCAGCAGCTCTCGGACTTGGCCCCTGGCAGATTCAACGCTTAGTGATTCTTCCCCAGGCTCTACGCATCGCCGTCCCTGCACTCACCAACCAGGCGGTGGGACTGCTTCAGAACACCAGCTTGATGGCGATTCTCGGTTTAGTGGAATTGCTGGGCATCAGCCAGAGTTTGCTCGCCAATCCGGCTTACATCGGTCGGCACCTTGAGGTCTATGTCTGGTTGGCAGCCCTGTATTGGTTGCTCTGCACAGCGATGGCACTGATGGCGCGCCAGTTTGAGCGCCAAGACCCTTCCAATCTCATTGCAACCCGCCGTTCATGACTGTTGCTGTTCGCGCAGAGTCCGTCACCAAGAGCTTTGCTGCCGGGACTCGCGCTCTCGATGATGTCAGTCTCAGCGTTCGCCATGGCGAGGTTCTCGTGGTGATGGGGCCTTCGGGCTCAGGGAAGAGCACGCTCATTCGCACGTTTAACGGTTTGGAATCGATTGATTCCGGTTCCCTGGATGTGGTGGGCATCCCCCTTGATTGCGATCACGACGAGCGTCAGATCCGCCGAATCCGTCGTCGTGTGGGCATGGTGTTTCAGCAGTTCAATCTGTTTCCCCACCTCACCATTCTTCAGAACATCACCTTGGCGCCGATTCAAGTGAAGTCGGTCCCAAAGCCCATGGCAGAACGCCGAGCGCACGCGTTGCTCGACCAGATGGGAATCGCCGATCAGGCCTTGAAGTATCCAGCTCAGCTCAGTGGTGGACAGCAGCAACGCGTCGCCATTGCCAGGGCTTTGGCCTTGGATCCAGAGTTGATGCTGTTCGATGAGCCCACCAGTGCCCTGGACCCTGAACGGGTGAAAGAGGTTCTCGATGCCATGCGTCAACTGGCTGACGATGGAATGACGATGGTGGTGGTCACCCATGAACTCGGCTTCGCCCGTGAGGTGGCCGACCGAGTGTTGTTTATGGATGGAGGACGGGTTGTTGAGCTAACCGATGCCGAAACGTTCTTCACCCATGCCAAGGAAGAACGCTCTCAACGTTTTCTCAATCAGATGGCCCACTGAGACGCATGATGCAGGCGATCCAGAGCGCGTTCAGCGGCGACCAGCTCACGCTCCGTCTGCAGCCAGCTTTCATTGCCGAGGGGCAGTTGGTCGATCTGTTCGGACAGATGCAGTTGCAGCTGCTCACAGCGTTCCATCAGCGCAGTGCTGAGTTGCAGGAGATGCTGTTGGATCAAACAGGACGGCGCAGCCACGGTCATGCTGCCGGTCAAGCAAGGACGGTGAGAATTTTGGCACAGGGCCAGGTGTTCGGGTTGGTTCTTGCTGGAGGTGCACAGTGCTGAGGCTGCTCTGGGAGATGGTTCCCTGCCTGTTGGTCGGAGCTCTGATCGGCCGTTGGCGTCCGCAATGGATCACTCCCCTGGCCACACCTTTGGTGCGGTACGGCGTTCCCGTGAGCTTGATGGGGCTGCTCCTTCACGGTGGGCTCAACCGCTCTCTTCTGTTGATGGCGTTGCTGTCCGTGACAGCGATCGGGCTCATGCTGGTTCTGTTGCGGGGCTGCCGCTTCATCACTGATGCCTTGGCCATGCCTGATCAACAGTTGGCCAGTTGCATCGGCAATACGGCCTACTTCGGCATTCCCGCTGCTTTGGCATTGCTTCCAGCCGAGGCGCTTCCAGTCAGCATCGGCTACGACGTCGGAGCCACGCTCCTGGCTTGGGGACTGGGCCCTCTCTGGTTGCACCAGAGCAACCATCACGGTCATGGTGACCACTGGAGGGCACTGGCCAGTCACCTCATGGCGAGCCCTGCGACGCGGGGGTTGATCGGTGCTCTGATCGTGATGGCCACGCCATGGCATGACGTCATCAGTGCAGGCCTTTGGTTGCCTTCGCGGGTGGTGATCGTTTTGGCACTTGCTGTGGTGGGGATGCGCTTGGGAAGCATTGCAGCGCGCGCGCGCGCGACGTCGCCAAGCGGTTTGCACGCTCCTCTGGTGTGCAAGCTGTTGCTGTTTCCTCTTCTGATGTTGTTGATCTGTCTGCCCCTGCCCCTGTCCCTCCTTGCCAAGAAAGCCTTGGTGCTTCAGGCAGCGGCTCCAACAGCGATCTCCGTGTTGTTGATGGCGGAATCTGAGCAATGCGATCCCTCCGCATCCGCCCAGTTGATCCTGCGCAGCACGCTCATTGCCTTGGTCAGCGTCCCTCTCTGGAGTTTCGTTCTCAATCGTTTGTTCTGAAAACACGAAAGGTGAGATTCAATCGCGGCGTTGTGATCTTGCGTCGCGTTGGCAGTGCGTGCATCCAAAGGCTTTGGCATGCAGGATCCATCAGCAACAAGTCGCCATCGCAGAGGGGAAGATTGTGTCGCTGCCCCGTTTCTCGATGGCGAAAGTGAAGATCGCGTGTTGCTCCAAGCGAGAGTGAGGCGATCGGAAAGGATGCGTCGATCTCAGGTTCGTCATCGGCGTGCCAGCCCATTCGGTCTTCGCCGTTTCGATACCAATTGAACAAGCACCCGTTGAATGGGGCGTTGCATTGGCTTGAGATGGTCTCGAGCAGAGGCAGGAACCACTGCGGCCAGCCAGTTCCGTGGTGAAGGGCACCGCTGTAGCGGTAGGTCACTGACCGTTCCGCCAGGAATGCGGTGAGTCTTGGCACCTTGTGCCATCGGCCGTAAACCCTGACATCCGTCTGCTCCCAGTTGATTTCCCGATTGCAGCGCTCCATCCATTCCTGAGAACGATCTGGCGGAAGCCAGCGGGAGTGAAGGGACCAATTCATGGTGTCGACGTGAAGACGGATAACAGCAGAGCAACGTTGAATCCATTCGTCCATAGATTGCCGCCATGGCAGCACGGATTACCCTCGAACTCTTTCTGGAGCGGGCGAAGCAGCGCTTCGGCGATCGTTTCGATTATTCGGAGATCCAGTGGCGCAGCTACAAGAGCCCGATAAAAATCCGCTGCCGCAAGCATCCTGTTCAGCCCATCACCATTACTCCCGAAAAGCATCTGCAAACCACAGGGGGCTGTCGGCATTGCCTGCGCGAGCGGCGGGTGGAAGCACTGGAGCGTGAGTTAAACCGGGCTGCGGCGAAACCGAAGGAAGCCCAACAGTCACCCAAAGAAACGGTTTCGCTTTAAAACCCGCGCCCGTCCTGCTCTCGCATCTGCAAACGCAGCTTCTGATATTGCACAACAGCGCGTTGCTTTTCAAGGTGCGGAAAGAGTCGACAGGCTTCCTCGGCATCGATGGGCTCCAACAACCAATCCTCAGAGCCATGGGGCGCTACAGCATCGGGAGAGCGGTCAAAGGATTGGCGAACAGGAAGCCAACGAAGCAAGCGTCGTCGCCATTGGTCATAGAGATCAAGTGGATGCATCAGAAGGCTCAAAGGCTGCTTATCCCTGCAGTGAAACGCGCTGGTAGCAAAACCAGAGCCACTGCTGGAACAGCAAATTGCGATGGGATCGCCACAGCGTTCTGGGATGGTCGGCATTGAAATTTTCAGGCGGTGGTACGTCGCCACGGGCTTTGTCCCTCTCCATCTCGGCAATGATCCGGCCGACGTTGTATTCGGGATGGCCGAGATGCATCAGCTGCCTCTGATCCGGGGTTTCGAAAATGGTGTAACCGACGGATTCACCGTGGGCGAGCAGGCGCAGCCGTCCCTGCCGTTGTGCTGATTCCATGGCTGCGTCGGGCAAGCCGGCATGGCGGCTCTGGGGACAGAGGAATTGATCATCTTGCGTTCCCATCAATGAGTGACCTGGAACAAGGCTGCGCAGGGGATAGACCCCGAACAACTTGCGCTTGAAAGCCGTCTTGTTCACACCGGCCAGATAGGCCAGAGCAAATCCGGCCCAGCAGAGCCCAAGAGTGCTAGCGCAGGTTTGGCGCGCCTCCTCGACCACGGCGACCAATTCTTTCCAGTAGGTGACATCCTCAAAGGCCAGATGTTCCACAGGTGCACCTGTGATGATCAAACCGTCGAGAGGTCCCTGGGAGAGGGCTTCCTCCCAGCTCACATACAGGTCGTTGAGATGGGACTGGTCCCAGCTTTTGTAAGCATGGGTTTGCAGTCGGATCCAGATTGGCTCGATCTGGAGCACTGAGAGACCGAGGGGGTGCAACAGATTGAATTCATACTGCTTTCCCAGCGGCATGATGTTCAGAATGCCGATGCGCAAAGGACGAATGTCCTGTCGTTCAGCTTCCTTTGGTTCGATCCATGAGATTCGGTTGCGTTCAACCGCTGTGATCTTGTGATAGTTGGGGGGGAGGATCAGCGCCATTCAGCTACGCCTCTCCATCAATCACCTGATGCAAGGGCCTGATCGAAGTCAGCCTTGATGTCGTCGATGTGTTCCAAACCCACCGAGACCCGCACCATGGTGGGGGTGACTCCGGCTGAAGCCTGTTCACTTTCGCTGAGCTGTTGGTGGGTTGTTGAAGCTGGATGGATCACCAGGGTCTTTGCGTCGCCAACGTTGGCCAGATGACTGGCCAGTTTCAGGCTGTTGATGAAACGAACAGCATCGTCGTAGCCGCCCTTGAGCGAGAACATCAGCATGCAGCCCATGCCGCGACCGGTGAGGTATTTCTTTGCCGCTGGATGGTATGGATCACCGGGCAGTCCGGGATAGCTGACGTCCGAGACCTGGGGATGGGCTTGCAACCAAGAGGCAAGGGCCATGGCGTTCTGTGCATGGCGCTCCACACGCAAACTCAGCGTTTCGAGCCCCTGGAGAAGCAGAAAGCTGTTGAAGGGGCTGACTGCAGGCCCCCAGTCCCGCAGTCCCTCCACACGTGCCCTCAGGGCAAAGGCGATGTTGCGGTTGTCAGGGAGACCCAGCATCTTGCAGATGTCACTGCCGAAGCCGAAGGCGTCCCAGTGGATGAGTCCGTGATAAGCGGCGCTCGGCTGGCTCATCAGAGGGAACTTGCCGTTGCCCCAGTTGAAGGTGCCGGCATCCACAATCACGCCGCCAAGGCTGGTGCCATGGCCACCGATCCACTTGGTGGCGCTTTCCACCACAACATCCGCGCCATGCTCAATGGGCCGAAGCAGAGCACCGCAAGCCCCGAGCGTGTTGTCCACGATCAGGGGGATGTTGTTTTGCCGTGCAAGGGCTGAAAGTCCCTCAAAATCGGGGATGTTGAAGCGTGGATTGCCCATGGCTTCCACATAGATCGCCTTCGTGTTCTCGTCGATCTGTGCTGCAAAGCTGTCGACGTCATCCCCTTCGGCGAACTTCACATTGATTCCCAAGCGAGGGAACTGGACTTTGAACTGGTTGTAGGTGCCTCCGTAGAGAAACGATGTAGAGACAAAATTATCTCCAGCCTGCATGCAGTTGGTGATGGCCAGAAACTGAGCGGACTGACCTGAAGCGGTCGCCAGGGCAGCGACTCCCCCTTCCAGTGCGGCCACCCGCTTCTCGAACACGTCGGTGGTGGGATTCATCAACCGGGTGTAGATGTTCCCGAATTCCTTCAGGCCGAAGAGATTGGCGCCGTGCTCGGCGTCGTTGAACACGTAGGAACTGGTCTGATAGATCGGAACCGCCCTGGAGTTCGTAGTGGGATCTGGAACCTGACCTGCATGGAGCTGGAGAGTTTCGAATCGCTGATCCGTCACGACGTCACTGCTGTCTTTCTCCAGTTTTAGCCACAGGCGGTGCTGCCCCGACTCAATCTTCGCTTGGTTCCGGCTTGTCGCTGTCCTTGAGCGACGGAAGAGTCTCACGCAGCAGGGGGGTGAACTGACTGCGCACGTCGGCGCGGAAGTTGTCGACAGAACCCTGCAACAGAATCGGATAGGGCTGCTCCCCACTGCGCTCGCGCAGGTGGCGCCATTTGCTGTTCTCTTTCTCCTTGAGTTCAAGCAGAGCGTTCTGGAAGTCGTAACGGCCCATCTGCATGCTCTCCTCCGGCAGCGCAGCGGCCTGCTCAGCCATCAGCTCACGGAATGCATCGAAGGCCTTGGCTTTCAGGGTGTCGGGCAGGCCAAGGACGGGCTGATAGTGGTCAAGAAGCCGCAGTTCCTCCTCGAGCAGGATCGGCCATGCCCCCCTGGCTCCTTCGGAAAGGGACATCTGTGCCTCCGACGCTGTCATGGCATCCAGATGGAAAGCAAGCCAGCGGTAGTACGACTTGTCTTTGGTGCTTTTCTTCGCCGCGGCCTTGCCAGTGACAAGTTCTGGGAGCGCTGCTTCTGCCTTGCGCAAAAACAGACGGTCTTCCCGTTCGAGGTTCATCGCACCCCAGCGCTGCCTGTAGTCCCACAGCTCGGCGTAGCGGTTTACGTCTTCCGCTGACCAACCGAGAGCAGCCAGTTCATCGGCGCGATGGGTGAGTTCCTTGGCCACGCAGCTTGTTCAGTCCTGTTCCTCGAAGCGTAAATGCCGGGGGCCTGTCGACCAGGCCCAGAACGCAGGAATCGCCAGAATCAGCAAATAGAAAATGAGGCCGTTGGGCCAGCCCCTGAGATCCTTCAGCCAGGTGGAGATCAGCGGTGCGGTGCCTCCGATGACGGCCACCACCAGGCTGTAAGAAAAGGAGAAAGCTGCACATCGCGACCCCCCAGGGAAGAACAGCGGGTGAAGCAGTGGAGTCACCCCGGAATAGAAAAAGATTGGAAGCAGAACCATGGCCTGGCCGATCGCAAAGTGAATCGTTCCTCCTTTGGCGAGGATCAGCAGGCCAGGAATCATCAACACCACGCTGATCAGCAGCGAGCGCCGCACCAGAGGAAGGGGAGAAAAGCGATCGGCACAGCGCCCTGCCAGGAGCGCCATGCCAAGTCCAGCGATCTGAACGACCGTATTAATACCGTTGTAAAGCGATGCATTGCTTGGATCAAGCCTGGATGCCTCGTCGACGTAGTACACCCCAACGGCGTAGAACACCGCCGTTGCGACCCCCACGGTTCCCATCAGGCGCAGCATGGCTGGCCAGTCCGCAATCACTTGACGCCATTGACCGGCAATCGAACGCGAAGCCCCGGCAGGCCGGCTGTCCTGAATCGATCTGCGCAGCATCAGGGCTAGCAGGGACAGCAGAGAGCCGATGACGAATGGGATTCTCCAGCCCCCTGCATTCATGGCGGTGATCGGGATGAAGTGATCAATCACGGTGGCCACCAGCGAGCCGGAGATGAAGCCCACGGTGGCCCCAGCTGCAGTCACGCTGGCGAGAAATCCACGCGCTTGTTGGGGAGATGTCTCCACACTCCAGGCGATTGAGCTCGAGTACTCCGCACCAACAGAAAGACCTTGAATCATCCGCAGGAGCACCAACAACACGGCTGCGATGGGACCGATCTGGTCTGTTGTGGGCAGCAGCGCGATCAAGAGGCTGCAGCTGCCCATGATGGCCACACTCAGCAGTAGCAGAATTCGCCGTCCGAAGAGGTCGCCGATGGGGCCGAGCAACAGACCCCCGATTGGGCGCATCAGGTAGCCGGCGGCAAACACCCCGAAGGCGCTCAGAAATTGCAGGGTGGGTGAATCCTGTGGGAAGAAGGCTGATCCAATCGACTCCGCGAAGTAGCCATACACAGCGAAATCGAACCACTCCACCGTGTTGCCGATCGCGGCAGCGATCGGCGAAGGCTTGCCAGTTGACTCAGTGGTCACGTTCAAGAGCGAGGAACGATCGTTGTCTGGTCGCCATCGTGAAGGGTTCAGTTGGGTTTTGCACGCTGAGGGGGGGCACTGTGGGGATACCGCTTCAGATGCACGCTCACGGGTACAGGTGACGAGGCTGCATAGCCCTCATGCAGCCAGAGGTCACCTGCAGAGGCGGCGTAATGGATCTGCCAGTTGTAGAGGCCTCGATAGGTGAGTGGCTCCCGTTGGAGCAATGCGGCGTAGTGCATCACGGCCTTGCCGTAATGATCACTGTTGTTGTATCCCCAGAGACCGCGGCGGATGTCCTTGAGGCCGCCACGTCGCACCAGATAACGCGCCGCTGCATGGATGGCGTCCCACGGATCGCGGATGTCTCCATCTCGGCCAATTCCGGGCTCGGCCCAGGTGGTCGGGAGGAACTGCATGGGCCCTTGCGCATTGGCGACAGACACACCATCGATCCGGCCCATTCCGGTCTCTACGAGATTCACAGCAGCCAGTACCTCCCAGGGAATACCGGTGGCGGTCGCTGCGCTTCGGTAGGCCTTGAGAAGAACATCCTGCGAGGCAGGTTTCTGGATGCGCCACGCCGGCAGGGTCGTGGATGCCGGTCCGCGGTGCATGGCCAGGAACGAGCGTCTTGCTGCGATGTGTTGATCGAACACCCATTGCAGCTGCGAAGGCAGTTGATCCCTCACCGCTGCAGCAACTGCAGGCTGGTGGGACAGCACTCGGTAGATGACCTGCTGTTGATGGGCGAGTTGAGCGATTTCCGCTGGATCGTGGTTCGGATCCACCAAGGCGGTTTCGATGCCAACCAGAAGAGTTGCTGTGCTGTTGGCCTCGACCGGAACCAGGGGGTAATGGCGCCCGTTCGGTGCCACTGGAAGGCCTGAGCGGGTTGGCAGTTCAATGCTGGTGCCAGCCACCGTTGGCTTGACGGCTTCTGGACGCTTCGACGTTGGTGTGTTCAGCGGCCGGCAGGCAACGGTGAGAGGTGTAAACAGAATCGGCAGACCGAGCAGCACAGTCGTCCAGCGGTGGCGACGGATCAGGAACCTGGTCATGCGGTGAGAAAGGCACGCCTGTCGTGAAAGTCTGGCTCGTCTCCGTGGTGAGACAAAGCCCAGTAGCTGAGGTTGTTGTCCATGTCCTCAAGCACCATCGCGATCGCCAGCTCAGGAAGTTGAACCGCAGTCCACCAGGGATCAAGAGGCAACGCGATGGTGCAGCGGCAATCCCACCGGGAGCTTTGCCAGTGGATCAGGGGTGCAGACGTTTGTTCGCGGGTCCCCTCACCTCGATAGGTCTCGAATCGATAAAGATTCCAGTCGCCATTGGGTGACGCATTCAGTTCCCAATAACGGTCGCGGTTTGGCAGGGCAAAGAACGCTTCAAAACAGGTGTGTTTCCAGAGCCCATCGAGGCGCTGCCCGCCGCGCTGGTTCGAGCGGAGCGCTGCATCCCTGTAAGCCAGCCTGGGAAGCGGCTGACCCGATTGGGATGGCCTCAGGCTGAAGCTCAATTCGAGGGTGTTGTGTTCTTCCCAAACGAATTCCGCACTGGCCAGGAGCAGCGGGGATGTGTTGGCAGAGAACGGGACCAGCGGGCAAACCTGACGCACCATCACGGGATGGCGTGCCATGTCAGTTCCCTCCGTGAAGGCTGTTGATCAAGGACACCAGCTCATCCCACTGTTGCTCCACTGAACGCGCGAGCGCGAACTGCACCCAAGCCCGATCCAGATTGTGGCCGGCTCGCTCCGTTTTGAAATAACAGTCGCCTGACAGGTGATCAGTGAGAAAACGCAGACCCAATTCCAAGGGGATTAGGCGGATGCACGCTGGCAGGTAGCGCACATCGTCATCGCTGAGAAAGGATCGCCCCACCTTGAGGTACCCCTCCAGGATCGAGCGGCAGAGTTCAAGATCGAACACCACCTTCTCAGGCGTTGTGGTTTCCTCCCCGAGGCGGTTGCAGCAAGAGCGCAAACAGTCGCCGATGTCGTAATGAAGCAATCCGGGCTTCACCGTGTCGAGATCGATCAATCCCACGGCATGCCCGCTGAGATCATCAATCATCACGTTGTTGATCTTCGGATCTCCGTGAATGGGGCGGCGTTTCAGTTCCCCTCTGGCGCAAGCCTGTTCAAGCACATCGAGTCCTTCACGGCGCGCATCCACGAAGGCGAGCGCGTCAGTCACCCGCGCGTCAGTGATGGGCAACGCGCTATCGAGAACGGTATCGAGCTCATCCAGATACGCCGGTGCGATGTGGAAATTCTCAAGGGTGTCTGCCAGTTCCTCAGTGGGCAGATCGCTGATCAAATGGTGAAACATCCCGAGCCCGTAACCCAGCTCCCAGGCATGGGCCTCATCTTTAATCACATCGGCGGTTGTGGCCGCTCCGATGTAGGAGATCGAGCGCCAGAACTCACCCTCGTGCTCAACCCAGTGCCCGTCGCAATCAAGGGTGGGCAGAACCCTGGGAATCTCCCACCGTCTCCCCGAAAGTTCAGGGGGGTCTTGCGCTAGTCGCCGCTCGACGTGATCACCAAGGCGCAGGAGATTGCGCATCACCAGTTCCGGGCTCTCGAACACATCCGTGTTGAGTCTCTGCATCACGAAGGCTTGCCTTGCAGCGTTTCCCTCGAGGGTGACCAGAAAGGTGTCATTCACGTTTCCAGCTCCAAGTTGATCGATTGCCTTGATCTGTTCCGGTGGATGGAACAGTCCGGCAATGGTCTCCAGGGGGGAGCTGGAGCCTGAGGGAGCCTTGGTCACGGTGTATCGCCTGGGTCTCACAGCGAAACCATGCCGTCTTCTCCCTGATTTGCCAGTGAAGAGTGTGCGGAAAAACAGCCGGGGAGGCGGCAGCATGGGCTCCGACGGCATCAAGGGAGCGCGTGCCCCGCATTCTTCACACGGCTGACTGGCAGATCGGCAAGCCTTACCGCTGGATTTCTGATCCTCAGAAACAAGCTCGTCTTCAGCGGGAACGCGTTGAGGTCGTGAGCCGCATCGGCGATGTGGCCCGCAACGAATCGGTGGATGCCGTGCTCGTGGCAGGCGACCTTTTTGATTCCTCCACCGTTCCGGCCTCTGAGGTTTTGGAAGTGATGGAGCTGATCGGTGCGCTGCCGTGCCCTGTCCTGGTGATTCCCGGCAATCACGACCATGGCGGCGCCGGGGGCATCTGGCGTCGAGAGGATCTTTTGCGCCGGATGCGGGAGCGGGCCCCGAATCTGGAGCTTCTCACCCAACCTGAGCCCACGAGCCGAGCGGGGTTGACCCTGCTGCCTTGTCCCTTGCTTCGGCGGCACGACAATGTCGGGCCGATGCGCTGGATTGAACAGCTCAACTGGCAGAACCTGGATTCAGAGGCTCCACGCGTTCTGCTGGCCCATGGATCGGTGCAGGGATTCGGCTCTGGGGTTGATGTCAATGCCTTGAACCTTGAACAACTTCCTCCAGGAGAGGTCGATTACATCGCTCTTGGTGACTGGCATGGATTGATGCAGGTTCAGAGCAATGCCTGGTACAGCGGTACACCGGAGCCTGATCGTTTCCCGTCGGGGCCAGAGGATCAGCGATCGCAAGTGATTCTTGCCGACCTCATGCGGGGGGACGATCCGCGGGTGCAAACGATCACGACTGGGCGGGTGGCTTGGCATCGGATCACCATGCAGCTCCAGGGGCTTCCCGATCTGGAACGCTTGAACCAAGAACTTGATGCCTGCATCGGCAGCCGTGCGGGCCGCGATCTGCTGCGACTTGAATTGAACGGACGTCTTGGTTTGGACGCCCATCGTCGTTTGCAGGCAATGGTCGATGAGCTTTCCGAACAGCTTCTGCACCTGCGCTTGCGAGGTGAACTGCGCCGCCATCCAATCGATGGTGAACTCGATCACTGCTTAAACCGGAGCGACGGTCCGCTCCTCAGCAGCATTGCTGCCGGTTTGAAACAAGAGCTCGAGGGGGATGGTGACCCATTGATCGAGCAGGCTTTGATCGAACTCCATCAGCTCTGCGTCGACTCGCCATGCGCCTGATTCGTTGCCGGCTGGAGAGTGTGCGCCGCCATCGAGAACTGGAGGTGGCGTTTGCGCCGGGGTTGACGTTGATTGGCGGTGGTAACGAAACCGGAAAGAGCTCACTGGTGGAGGCCATGCATCGCACGCTGTTCGTGCGTGCCACAGCGACCGGTGCCGCGATGCGTGATCTGCGCTCTACGGTGCATGCCGGTCATCCCCAGACAGAGCTCGACTTCGAAGCCCAGGGGCATCACTGGTCGCTGCAGAAATCATTCAGTGGTTCCAGTGGCACCTGCCGTCTCAGCCGGCTGGGGGAGCCCGCGCACTTGGGTGGAGATGCGGAGGATCGCCTGGCTGCACTGCTCGGTGTCGAAGAGATCATCGGCAGTCGACAGGTCAATCGAATTCTGCCCAGTCGTTGGGCCCATCTCTGGGTGATGCAAGGACTTGCAGGCCGCAATCTCCTCGATCTCGATGGCAGCCATTACGACCTCAACGGCCTCATTGCTGCCCTGGAGAACCAGGCTTCGGACTCCCTGCAATCACCCCTGGATCAACACATTCACGATCAGCTCGAGGTGTTGGTCGCCTCCAGCTTCACTTCGCGTGGTGTCAAGCAGCAAAGCGAACTCTGGAAGCGACGCCAGGAGTTACAGCAGGCTGAGCAGCGGCACCGGGATGCGTGTCAACAGCTTGAGATGTACGAAGCGGCCTGCCAAGAGCTCGATCGCAATGAGCAGGCGCTCCGAGATCTTGAGACCGTCCAGGCTCCAGCACTTCAACAACAGCGCAGACGCTTCACCACCTTGCGCGATTTGCAGCGTTCGCTGGCGCCGCTCATTCAGGAGGAACAACAGCGCAAGCAACAGCTCAAGACTCTGATGTCTCTCGATGCTGAAACGGAGTCGACAGACCGCTCAATCCAGGCCCATCGCCGTGACCTGGAGAAAGCGGGGGACCAGGTCGCCCAGCAGTCCGAACAGCTCAAAGCCAGGCAGGCGTCTCTCAACGCTTTGGAAGAGCAGCGACAAGCGCTTGAGGAGCGCGGTCATTCACTGCGTCGGCAGCAGGAGATCCGAACCCTCGAAACCCGAATTCGCGACTATCAACAACGTGCCGATCTGCGGGCTCGCCTGCTCGCGCAACAGGGATCACTCCAAAACAAGCTTGCTGCTGCTCCGAGCCAAACCAGCGAGGCTCTGTCGGCCCTGCAAGGTTGGCAGGAACGGCTTCGCGAACTGGAGATCCGACTGAACAGTATGGCGTCGTCGATTCACCTGGAAGCGGCTGACCAGGAGGTGGTGCTGGATGGTGTCGCGTTGCCTGAGGGACAGACACTGCAGCGTTCCGGGCCATTTCGGCTGCAGGTCGGTGAGGGGGTGATGGTGCAGGTGAATCCCGGAGAGGGCACTGGCATCGCTGCGCTGACCACACAACGCTCCCAACTCCAAACCCAAGTCAACGAAGGGCTGCGGCAATGGGGCGCCCAATCCCTGGAGGAGGCCAAGGAGCAGTTCTTCCAACGGCAACAACTCAGCCAGGAGCTCGCTCTGGTCACAGCGCGCCTCCAGCAGTTGGATCAGCAGCATCCAGCCCATGCTGACGGGACCGAATCCCTGGAAACACTGCAGCAAAAACGCTCAGCCCTCCAGCAGGACCTTGGCCTGGAGACAGCGTTCACGATGGATTCCGCGGCTTTGGATCAGGCACTTCTCGACTGCCGGGCCACCTACAAATCCGTTCAAGATCAGACCCGGGCGCTTCGCGCGGGGCTCGATGCACTGGAGCGGACCTTGCGCACTGTTCAGTCGAATCAACAGGAGCGACGCGTCGCGGTTGAACGCCAGGAAGCCCAACAGCTTCAGCGCCGCCAACAGCGGCAAACCTTTGTCGACTCTCACGGTGAACAGGCACAGATTCAGCAGGAGCTGAATGGTCTGATGGAGACCATCTGTCTTCAGCAGTCCAAGCTTCTTGCGCTCACTGCTGAGGCTGGTTTGGAGCGGGAGGCTGATGTTGACAAGCAGTTGGCCGCTCTTGAACAGCAAGAGCTGACCCTCGCCCGTCGGCGTGAAGATCTCAATCGTGAACAGGGGGGGCTGCTGGAGCGCTGCGATCGTTTCGGGCGCAGCGATTTGCACGCGCTGGTCGAGGAGGCTGCAGCCGCGATGGATCTGGCGATCCGGGCTGAACAGCAGCAAACGTTGGTGGCGGAAGCACGCCAGCTGTTGCTGAGGCGTTTCCAGGAGGCACGACGCGATCTCTCCAGGCGCTATTCCATGCCCCTCAAGCAGAGCATCAATCACTTCCTGGCTCCCCTGCTTCTGGAGGCCTCTGATGGTTGTGAGCTCAATCTGGATCCCACAAAGGGTTTGAATGCGCTGCAATTGCAACGATCCGGGCGGTTGTTTGAGTTCGCCCAGCTCAGCGGAGGCATGAAGGAGCAGTTCAACGCCGCTCTGCGTTTGGCGATCGCCGACACGCTCCGCAGCAGTCATGACGGTTGCCTACCCCTGCTGTTCGACGATGCCTTCACCAACACCGATCCGAAGCGGTTGGCTTCAGTGCTCACCATGTTGCGGCAGGCTGTTGATCTTGGGCTTCAGGTGGTGGTTCTGAGTTGTGATCCGGACCCGTATCGCGACATCGCTGATGCCTGCGTCATGCTCCCCTCTCTTGAGCCAACGGTTTAAAGCGCATTTTCGATCACATTCATCGCTTTGAGATAGGCGGGGGGTTCGGCGTTGGCCTCCGTCTCCTCCACACCGGAGTCGTCTCTAATCAAACGGCGAGCATTATCAGCAATCACGGCATTGACCACTAAGTCCATCGCCTCTTGCTGATCGAGGTTTTGAAGTGCTTCGGCGTAGCGACGGCTGTGGGTGGGCCGAACGGATTCCTGGCAGTAGTTCGAGAGCTCGCGGCTTTCGGTCATCACCGAAAAGGCCACATCCTTGGTGCTGGATTGGCCGTAAATCGCCATGTACAGCAAGTTGACCATGGACGCGTCATGGACTGGAATCGCATACTTCCTGGCGATCTGAGGCCAGTAGCGCAGGGCCTTGAGTCCCTCAAGCCCCCCTTTGCGTAAGCCAGCGTCTTCGCACCAGCTTTCCAGTTCCTCCATGGAGTTCGGGCAGCGTTGTTCCACGCGCATGTGTTCGGCGAGCACTTGGCCTGCCTGGAAATTGCGCGTTGGCTTTCCGGAAACAGGACGCATCATGCTGCCGCGCACATCGGCGACCATCGCTGTGAGTTGGGCAAACGTGTGATCGCGCACCTTCTCCATATCCCCTCCTCTCACAAGAGCGGCTTCGATTCTCTGGACGCCGTAGCCGAGTTCGGTGAGGGGGAACGGTTGGCGGTTGTAGAGGCGTTGCCTGTTTCGGCGTGCCATCGACACCGTGGCTGCCTGATCGAGGCATTGATCCAGCAGCAGGGTGAGCAAGGTGGGGAGCACCCCAGGGTTGTCGTAGTGGTAGGTGTAGCCAAACCCGGCAAACACCGACGCCATGTTTTTGGCCGCTTTGATGTATTGCCCTTCGACGTTGTGAACCCCAGGCGATACCTGGATATTCGGTGAGAGGCGATCCAGCATTCGTGCTGCCAGCAGGGCTGTGAGGGCACTGGGATGGCAGAAATTGGCGGTGAAGCTGTCGTGGGGATTGCGCAGTGCCCCGTGGCGATGAAATCCGGAGAAGAATCCCAGGTTGGGGACCTTCTCACACAGCACATACGACTCGTTGGCGATGTGGTCATGGCTGAATGACCCAGCCAGGCAGGCAAGAACCACGTGGTCACGGCCGAGTTCCGCACGCAAGCGGCAGGCTTCCTGCAGATCCTCCTCCACGTGATTGCTGTTTGCGCTGAGCACAACCAGCTCGCAGCGCAGCAAGAGGTCTTTCAGGGTGTTCGGACAGCGCTGACCGTTCTGAAGATGGCTTCCCATCCGCTCCACGGTGGCAACGTGATCTGGGTCCATGCCTTCGAGGGCTTCCTGGGAGAAGGCCCCAAGAAGTTGTCGGCCAGGGCGGGCCGCCAGAAGCAATGAAGCAGGTTCCTCTTGCTGCATGGCGCAGTTGTAAGCGAGTGAGGCGGGGTACAACCCCACGCTGTAAAAACCCACCTTCCCTGCTTCCAGCTCGCGGATGCGTTGCCGCACCAGGTCGGCATCCAAGCTGCGAGGGAAGAATCCATTGCTGTTCAGGGCCGTGTCCATGCGATCGGCGCAGTCTCCTGTGATCAAGCCTTGATCTTCAACACTAGGCAGTGGCCTCGTTTAAATCCTGGCAGTTGCCGTCTTTGCTCTGCTGGGCGTGATTGGCTGGATGGGCTGATCGTGGGATCGTGACGACCGGTTCAGCGATCGAGGTGTTTCGGATGGATCTCGCCCAACTTCAAGAGGAGCTGCTCGCCAGTTCGGATCTGTTGATTGTTCAGGACCTCGACGGAGTGTGCATGCCGCTGGTGAAGGACCCGCTCACCCGCAGGATGCCGGCCGATTACGTGCGAGCAGCAGCGACGTTGAAGGGGCGCTTTCAGGTGCTGACCAACGGTGAGCATGAAGGCCGCCGTGGTGTGAACCGGCTTGTGGAGGCTGCCCTTGGTGACACCGAAACGGCTGCACGGGAGGGCCTTTACCTGCCAGGACTGGCAGCTGGTGGTGTGCAGCTGCAAGATTGTTACGGGCATCTCACCCATCCGGGTGTCAGTGATGCCGAGATGACGTTTCTCGCCAATGTGCCAACGCGCATGCAGGGTCTTCTTGCCGAGAGACTTCCCTCCGTCATGCCTGAGCTTGGAAACGAGGCCATCGCCGCGGAGATTGAGCGCGCGATCCTCGACACCCAGGTCTCGCCCACCATCAATCTCAACAGCCTGTTCAGCCTGATTCCCAATGATGTGGCACGGCAACGGCAGTTGCAGGTGATGCTTCAGGAGCTCATGGATCAGCTGATGGCGATGGCTGCAGCCGAAGGCCTGGCGAACTCCTTCTTTCTGCATGTGGCTCCGAACCTTGGACGTGATCAGGAGGGGGTCGAACGCCTTAAACCAGCGGAGGCCGGTGATGTGGGGAGCACCGACATTCAGTTCATGCTGCGTGGAGCGATCAAGGAAGTTGGCTTGCTGGTGCTGATCAATCGCCACATTGCCGATCGCACCGGTACGGCACCGTTGGGTGACGACTTCAACGTGCGTACAGCTCCCCACGACCATGGGGCACTGCTTGCGCTCTGTCATGAGCACATCGCCCAAGACCAGATGCCACACCTCGTCGGTGTCGGTGACACTGTGACGTCAACACCCTGCCCTTCAGGGGATGGATGGTTACGCGGTGGCAGTGACCGCGGATTTCTCACCCTTCTCCAGGAGCTCGGTGAGAGCTATGGGCACTGCAACCGTGTCGTTCTCGTGGACAGCAGCGCTGGGGAAGTGGATCGACCTTCCCTACTGGATGGCTCTCTCGAAGGGATCAGTGATCCAAACGACTCACTGCGGTTTGATGTTTGTATTCCTGAAGGACCGGAACGCTACGTGAACTGGTTCATTGCACTTGCGGAAGCGCATCACGGGCCAGAACCCTCAGCATGAAGGGCAGCTGGGTGATTGAGGGTTTGCCCCCACTCACCCAGATGGCCTGCTCCTCACTCCAAGGACGGAGGCCCGGGACGATCAGCCGGGATTTCGAGGCATGGTCTGGAAGAAAGGCTGCCTTGAAGTTGCGCTGCTCCACCAGCAGCTTGAGATCATTGAAATGAACGCCATCGGCGGTTTCAATCAGCTCAAGCGCGCCATCGCTTCGTAGTGCATAGACGATGCGTACGTCGGCAAGCCGCATCTCTCCGTAGACACCGCGATAGCTGCTTGGAGGGATCTGGTCTTTGTGACTGAAGGCATGCAACCCACCAATGAAAAGACGGAATCTTTCCTCTCGGCTCGGTGTGAGATCCCCGTAGCCGAACTCCAGGTTTCCGTTTTCAGAAACAGCGATGTAGGCCCGGCCCGCTGCCGCTGCTCGGTTTCCAGCTCGCCAGGTTCCATTGCTGAGCATCAGATCGCCATGGAGCGCCATATCCAAGTCCCCGCGACCGAATTGTTTCTCGAAGGTTGGGCCGGTGAAAAAAAGCAGGGCCTCTGAGTCCTCGTTGGCTTCGAATTCCCGGTTCCAACCTCCGAAAAATTCCAGATCGATCCAGCGCGGATCCAAAATCACGCTGCTGTATTCAACAGCGATGGAATCTCCGTTCTCGCGAATGAGTTCGGCACGTTGATCAGGCACGAAGCGCGCAATTTCATCCCGTGATGGAGGTTGCGGCGGTGGCTCCTCGCGCGGATTCAAGATCAGTTGGGCAGGCGGCTCCGGCCAGTGCATCGATCCACCACTGAAGAGGCGGGCACTGATCCCTCCGGCGATCCCGGCGAACACACCGAGGGCTATCAGCGGCCAGATGCGCACAACTGAAGCCTCAGATCGCTGAACGATGATGGCTCAACTCGCCGAAGTCTGCACACTGAGTTCAGTGGAATCGTGAGCATGCGTTCGCTGTTGTTTGGGTCCATTGCCTTGGCTGTTTGCGTGCCGGCATCGGTGCGGGCGAATCAACCGGAACCCATGGAGTGTGCCGCTCCTCGTCCCGGCAGTTATCTGGTGATTCGCCAAGGCCAGCGTGGCGAGGCACCTCTGGGTGGTTTGCAGCTTGAAACCTGGTTGGAGGATGGATCGGTCCGTGGTCGACGCTTTCTGCGCGTCGGGCGTCGCTACAGCGAAACCCGCTATCAGGGGCGTTGGCAAAAAGTGTCCGCCTGCGGCCTCACCGTGACCCGTGACCAGCAGGGAAGTGCAAGCAGTGTGCTGCTCTCCGATCAGGGAACCCCCCGTTTTGGCATCAGTACGAAGGTTGGTGATGTCGTGACCGAGCAGTGGTTGCCCCAGCCTGCTGGCGCCTGCAAGCCCTCTGCAATGGATGGCACCGTGCTCAGTCGTCAGATGGGGATGACGTTCGCGAATGGAGCTTGGACGCCAAATGCCGTGATTCAACGTGAGATCTGGTCGGCATGGCAAATGGCGGGGCTGGCTGTGTCGTCGTATGACGGTGCCGGTGAAGTCGCGGCTTATCAGGGTCGTTTCCTACAAGACGACAATTGCGTCGGGCGCATTCGTCAGCAAGATGCCCGGGGGGTGAATTACGTGTATGCAGCGATCCTTCGTTCCGATGGAAAGGGGTATGCCTACCTTCAAACCCAAGGCGATGATTTAACTGTGGCGCTACTCGACCGCATGGCGGCACAACCTTGATGGCGGGGTCAGTCAGAATCCAGCCTGATGCGATGAAGACTCTGCCCTCGCCCTTCCCATCCCTTCGGCGACGTCGCCTTGAAACATTGCAGGTGAACCTCGGCTACCGCTGCAATCAAAGCTGCAGTCATTGCCATGTGGATGCAGGGCCTTGGCGCACAGAAATGATGGAGCCCGATCAGGTGAAGCTGATTGCGCAGGTTCTGCAGCACTGTCACTTGAAGACCCTTGATTTAACAGGTGGTGCCCCCGAGCTCCATCCGCAGTTCAGGGAGATTGTGCGTGAGGCCCGCGCCCAGGGCGTCGCGGTGATTGATCGCTGCAACCTCACGATTTTGATGGAACCGGGGCAAGAAACACTCGCTGAATTTCTCGCTGATTCAGGTGTGCGCATCGTGGCTTCACTGCCCTGCTACGAACAGGATCGCGTTGATCGACAACGCGGTCGCGGTGTATTCGAGCGCAGTCTTGATGCGTTGAAAAGGCTCAATCAGTTGGGATATGGAATGCCCGGTTCGCCACTGGAGCTGGATCTTGTCTACAACCCGTCCGGGCCCTCTTTGCCACCACCGCAGCAATCATTACAGGCGCAATACAGGGAGCAATTGATGAAGTCCCATGGGATTTCGTTTCATCAGTTGCTCACAATCGCCAATATGCCAATCAAGCGTTTTGCTCGCGATCTCGAGGTCAGCGGAGAACTCGAGGGATATCAAACTCTCCTGCGTGAGGCGCATCGACCTGCCAATCTTGATGAGGTGATGTGTCGGACGTTGATCAGCGTGAGCTGGACCGGAGCACTTCATGACTGCGATTTCAATCAACAACTCGGTTGTGCAGCCGGCGCAGAGCCTGCCGTGCTCGCCGACCTTTTAACGGTGCAGGGTGGTTTGGAGGATCAGCCCATTGCTGTTGCGGATCATTGCTTCGGCTGCACTGCCGGACAGGGATCCAGTTGTGGTGGGTCGCTCAGCTGAGATTCACATCAACGTTGGCAGGCGCAAAGAGCAGAACCTGCTCTCCGACGCGATGCTCCTGGCCGTCGAGTGCCCTGACTCCACCGGAAACGAAATCGGCTGTCCTCTGGGCCAATGATGGCTCCATGGCCGTGAGATTCAGCACCACCGTGCACTGCTCGCGAATGGCCAGAACCGCTTCCGCTCCCTGCTCGAAGAGCAGGGGAGTGATCACGAGCACCTCGTGAAATCCTTCGGGAAGATCACCATCCATCACACTCAGCTTGGCTCAAGCAAGCTGCGCTGGGAGCAAACGTCATCATGAACGGATGAATGCAATGCAACCTACTGATCAGGGCCCTGCCCACTGCGGCAGCAAACCCAAACGGTTTGCCATCGGCGTTGCCCCTTTGGGCACGGTGTCCATTGGCATCGTTCCGATGGGCGTCGTCTGCATCGGAATCGTGCCGATGGGTGTGGTCTCCATTGGCATTGTGGCCATGGGTGTGATCAATCTCTCGATCGTTGGCATGGGACTGCTCGCGGTTGGAGTGAACACCATGGGGGTTTGGACCGCAGGACCCATGAGCATGGGCCTGGTGCGAATCGGAGCGAAACCAGGTGATCACGATCACCACGCCCATCACGGCGCTGAAGGATCAGGGTCCCTGAATGGGGATGATCCCCGCACGCTTGCTTACCCAACCCGAGAGCTTGCCGAAGAACAGGCCAAGAGCCTTGGCTGCAAGGGTGCACACCGCATGGGGAACTACTGGATGCCCTGCTTGGAGCATCCGCAGGAGCATCACTGACTCCTCTTCAACGGCATTGCGGGCAAATGCCTCGCACCGTGAGGCTGGAGCCGATGAGGTCGAAGCCAAACTTGTTGCTGGCTTGCAAGCCAGCATTGAGAACCTCTTCACTTTCGAACTCCTCCGTGCGCCCGCAGCGCACACAAACCAGGTGGTGGTGGCGAATGTGCTCGGCGTCAGCCAGTTCGAACTGGCTGCCGTTGCTGGTTTGTAATTCCTGAAGAAACCCCATCTCCACCAACAGCCTCAGTGTGCGATAAATCGTGGCGAGTGAAACTCTCAACTCACGATCCAGCAATTGATGATGCACGTCTTCGGCGCTGAGATGCCGTCCACCTCCAAGCGATTCGAACAACTCCAGGATCCGCCTGCGTTGGGGTGTCAGTCGACGTCCGTCTTGATGCAGCCCTTGCTGCAGAGATCCGCCAGTCTCAGGGTGCATGGACACTGATGGCATCCCAATCCAGCTGATCATTCTCAATAGTAGTGTTTATTGAGACTGGAGTCCAGATTTGACCCTGCAGCACCTGGCGGTGTCTGGTTATCGCTCTCTCCGGGATGTGGTGATTCCTCTGCATCGCCTGACGCTGATTACCGGGGCCAACGGCAGCGGCAAATCCAATCTGTTCCGTTCCCTCAAGCTGATTGTTGCGGCTGCTCGTGGAGATCTGATGGGCTGTCTCGCCCGGGAGGGTGGATTGCCTGCGGTGATGTGGGCCGGACCCGAAACCCTGAGCCGGGGCATGCGCTCGGGTGACGCCCCCATTCAGGGTGGACCTCGCGCCAAGCCAGTTCGTTTGCGTTTGGGATTTGCAGCAGATCCCTTCTCCTATGCCGTTGAGCTTGGTTACCCCCAGGAACGACGGACCGCCTTTGCCCTCGACCCTGAACGCAAGGGGGAATGGATCTGGGCCGGATCGCCTTTTCACCCCCGTGCTCTGTTGTGCTCCGATTCCGGGGAGCGTGATCCAGACCGTGGATTGTTTCAAGTGGGCGTGGATCCGCAGGAGCGACCCGAGGTTCTGCTTCTGCGTGAGCAAATTCTGAGCTGGCGTTTTTATGACAGCTTCAGGACGGATCCTGAGGCTCCCGCCCGTTGCCCTGTGGTGGGTACTCGCTGCTTCGCTCTGGCCGCTGATGGTCGCGATTTACCCGCTGCGGTGCAAACCATTCTTGAGAGCGGGGATGGTGAGGCCTTTTTAGCGGCTGTGGACGATGCATTCCCTGGTGCCCACGTGTCGGTGAACCATGGCGATGGCTTGTTCCGGCTGCAGTTTCATCAGCCTGGCCTTCTTCGTCCCCTCCAGTCTGCGGAGCTGTCCGATGGCACCCTGCGTTACCTGCTGCTCACAGCTGCGCTCTTCAGTCCAAGACTGCCGCCTCTGATGGTTCTCAACGAGCCGGAAGGCAGCCTTCATCCCGATTTGCTGTTGCCTCTCGCCCGTTTGATCCGCTCCTGCTCCCAACGGACGCAGGTGTGGGTGATCGCCCACTCCCCGCGTCTCATCGAGGCCTTGTCAGGCGGTGATGACTGTCATCGCGTGCACTTGGTGCGTGAATTGGGATCCACAGAAATTCCTGAACAGACCATGCTGGAACGCAGTGCCTGGCGCTGGCCTTCCTGACGCTGCTCATGCCAAGACTGATTCAACTCAGTGATCCACACCTGGTGGCGCGTGCTGAGGGGCGTGTGCGCGGACGTTCAGCGTTGTCTCTCTTTCAAAAGGCACTCGCCCAAGCCCTGCAGGAACAGCCGGATCTGCTGCTGGTCACCGGAGATTGCTGCCATGACGAAACCTGGTGCGGTTACGTGCGTCTGCGTGATGCGGTTGATGCTGCGATCCAGCAACAGGCTGCACGCACAGTTTGCCTTGGCTTCACAGCAGGCAACCATGATCATCCCCAGAGGTTGCGTGCCGTGCTGGGTCGCCATTGGGTTGTTGCTCCCGGCGTGATGGACGCGGGGTGCTGGCGTTTGCTTGTTGTGTCCAGTCACCGAGCAGGGGGGTGCGCTGGAGTGATCGGTGGCGTTCAACTGTCTTGGCTCAACACCCAACTCAGGGAGGCCGAAACGCTTGGAAAGTTTGTGGTGGTGGCTCTTCATCACCCTCCAGTCCCGATTGGTGATGCCTCGATGGACACCATCGGGCTTTCTGATGGTGAGCAATTAATGGACTCTTTGAAGCGATGGCCTGCGGTTCGGGTTGTGCTGTTTGGTCACATCCATCAGCACTGGAAGGGAATGGCGGCTCCCCGCTCAGATCTCAGCCTGCTTGGTTGCCCTTCGACATTGGTGTCCTTTCATCCAGTTCAGCCCTGTCCGCTCGGAAGGGCCTGGGATCCCGGCGGTCGCCTGCTCGATCTGATGGAGGATGGTTCTGTGCAGGAGCGCCTCATGCGCTGGTCGGCCTGTGAGCAAGCAGCAGGGTGAACCCGATAATGTGATGCCTGTTTGAGGGCGAGGGTGTCAGCTTCCTGGACGGTGTTGATGCGATTCGTCGCCAGTGGGCTCTTCCTTCTGGCCCATGGACTCCTGGTGCTCGAGCACATCGCTTTGGGAACAGCTCTGCACGGCGTTGCCGAAGTGTTTCTCGCTCCTTGGGCCCTGCGCCATAAAGCCTGGGACCTGATTGTGATCGGTATCGTCTTCTGCGTTTTTGATCTCTGGGGCACCCTCCGTCTTGTGAACGGATTGGCTTGAAATCAGGCCGGCCCTAAGGTTCAGTCCACCAGCGGGTCACAATGCCCGCTTTCTGCGGTTGAGCGCCGTCAGCAACCGTGACCACGAAGAGGCGCTGACCATCACGTTGATAGTCGTATCGACAAAAGCCCGGACCTGTCCCTGAACAGGACGCCAAGGCTTGCAAGTCTGTTCCAGACAGGGACTTCTCAAAGTCAAGGGCTGGACGTTGGGGTGCGGGGAGCCATCCCGATGCTGTGAGAGACGCATTGGCTTGGACGATGGACTGCCCGCTTTGCAGAACCACACGTGTGCTGTCGGCCTTGGCTGTCGCTGCAAAACCACCTAAAACAAGACTTGTTAGGACCAGCGTCCAGCGCATCGCAGTATCCGGCTCTGCATCCGGCTTAGCAACGAACGTCGTTCAAGCACCACGGACACAAGGTCCTTTGGAGCCGATCCTTCACAGTCGAACCGTCAAGGCCGATGGCGATCAGCTGTTGCGGCTGGCATCTTCCGCTTCTCGGGCGCCGACGACGAGTGCGGCCAAGAAAGGAAGGATGGCCAGAGCGGTGAGAACTTCCACTGGTTCTTGGTAACTGTCGGGAGCTTGGACGGTGGAGGCGATTGGAACCGTCTCAACAGCTACTGATGCCAGAACAACAAGACAATCGGGGCGACAGGATTCGAACCTGCGACCTAGTGCTCCCAAAGCACCCGCGCTACCAAACTGCGCCACGCCCCGTTTCTGAGATTGTAATTGTTGACCTGGGCGTGCACTGGTTGTTGGCCAACGCTCGTCAGCGCTACTCAGGCCTAACCTGCAAAGAGACGCTGATCCTTTGAATGGACTGGACCCCTGGAGCGGTTGCGGCCCTACGGGAGCGTTTCGACCTTCCCTTTGTACGTGCCGATCGCGAAGGGCTCGTGGTTGAGTTCAACGATCGATTTGGCACGATTTATGGATGGGATTCATCCCTCCTTGGAGAGACTCTTGGAATGATCCTTCCCGAAGAGTTCCGCGAACTTCACCACGCCGGATTTGCCCGTTTCCAGATCACGGAGTCATCGCAGGTGGTGAACCACCCACTGGAGCTGGCCACGATCTGTGCTGACGGCTCGGTGATCCGCAGTGAACATTTCATCGTGGCGGAAAAGGATTCAAAGGAAGGCTGGAGTTTTGCGGCCACGTTGAGGCCACTGGAAGGCCCCCATGCCTGCTGAAGGATTCGAGCCGCATCCCGAGACCTCCGCACTCGTGAAGCAGCTGCGTCAATCCCTGGGTTTGCTGAGGGTGGCTTTTGATGCCACTGGCGAGGCGATGCTGATTGTTGATTCCGGGCATCAGGTGCGCTGGGTGAATCAAACAGCCGCTGACTTATGGGGTGGTGGTCTTCCCTTACGCGTGGTCGGAAAGCCCCTGGAGGCTCTGCTTCGCTTACGCCATCTCGATCAACGCTTGCTCACATTGTCTGATCCGCAGCACCCTTTGAATCAGGCCAGGCTGGGTGAGGGACAGGCCTCCTTGCTCGTGCAAGCGATTGTGGCGCTTGCGGGAGATGAATCGGATGTTCTTCAACGCATGGTGTCTTGGCGGCCGATCTCTGAGTTAGGTGGTGTTTTCACACTCCTGACTTTCAGAGATCTCGAGCCACTCGAAAAGTCGCTCCAGCAACAGCGTGCTTTCATCAACACCCTGGCTCATGAGTTGCGCACGCCACTGGCCATTCTCACCGGAAGTTTGCGTCGCCTTGAGCGCAAGTCTGACTTGGCGCAACCATTGGATCGTGCTTTGGGCGACGCCATCGACGAAACCAAGCGG
The DNA here is from genome assembly GCA_000063505.1 of Synechococcus sp. WH 7803. Lineage (GTDB taxonomy): Bacteria > Cyanobacteriota > Cyanobacteriia > PCC-6307 > Cyanobiaceae > Synechococcus_C. The sequence goes on along the minus strand of CT971583.1, from coordinate 1,272,424 downwards.
ATGGCAGCGCTGGTTGACAAACTCTTGATTCTTTCCGAACTGGATACTGATCATTTCCATTGGAACCTAAAGCGTGCTCCTCTTAGAGATTTTCTCGATCGATGGCTTCATTCACTTGAGCCTGACAAGCGTCCCAGTGTGTCTTTACAAATCAATGAATCAATATCTACATGTTGGGTCGATCTTGATCAAGTTGCTCTGACTCGAATTCTCAATACCCTTTTTGAAAACAGTTTGATTGATGGATCAGAGGGGCTAGTTCTTTGTGTCGATGAGTGTCGTTCGTCTGGGTTCGTGGATGTGGTCGTTGGCTTCAATTCAGCTGAGATGGCTGGCAATCAGCAGCTCTCTAGGCAAGGGAGTCGGTTCAGTTCGGATGAACCAGAGCAGGCTCAAGGGGATTGGAACGCCAGTAATCTCGGATTTTCAGTTGTTAACAATCTTGTAGCAGGAATGGGAGGGATGCTCCTGAGCAATTCCACGCCTATGGAGACTTCAATCAATGGTTATGACTCAGTCACCCTTCGCTTTCCAGTGGTTGCCCCCGATTGATCACGTTGCGAGGGCCTGGTAAATGTTGATCCAGAAGCTCGGGAAGATGCTCAAACAGGTCGGGCTTGAGGATGTAGTCAACTGCGCCGAGATCATGAACTTTCTGGCGATTGATCTCGTCGTTGAGTGCGGTGACGACGATCACAGGCACTGGAACTGATTGCTTTCTGAGTTCCGCTAAACATTGAAAACCATCCATCCCTGGCATCATCAGATCCAAGAAAACCAGGTCGACTGTTTGTGTCTGAAGGAGATCGAGGAGGTGTTGCCCTGTCTCGCAGGGGATGGGCGTAACCCCCTCATCCGTGAGCTCTTCGAGGATTAATTGGCGCAAGCGTGGATCATCGTCCACAACTGCAACAACGAATTGATCAGCCATCGCTCACGGAAGCCCAGGCAACGAAACAAATGAAACACGCATGGGTCGCCTGAGATTCGAACTCAGGACCAATCGGTTAAAAGCCGAGTGCTCTACCGCTGAGCTAGCGACCCTTCTGTGCCGGTCTATCGAGACAGGTACAGGGTGTGCCGTGAAGCACCTGTGAAAAGTATCACCCGGGGGAACCTTCGTCCAAGGGGCTGCCCGTGGAGGATGGTTATGGAGCTGGGATCATGGGTTCCATCGGCAGATGGCCTGATGACTGACCGGAGCGGCCCGCAGAGCGCGATGTTTCCTGCGCCTCAGATTGATCCTGGGGCTTGGGTTGCTGAAAGTGCTGTGGTGATGGGGGATGTGCAGATGGCCGCTGACGCAAGCCTTTGGCCGTTGGCGGTTGCCCGGGGGGATATGGCGCCGATCTCGATTGGCCCGGGCAGCAACGTGCAGGATGGCGCCGTTCTTCATGGTGATCCCGATGCGCCCGTCACCATTGGCGCTGATGTCACCATTGGTCATAGAGCCGTGGTGCATGGTGCAACCCTTGAGGACGGCTGCTTGATCGGCATCGGTGCCATCGTCCTGAATGGCGTCACCGTCGGTCAGGGCGCCCTTGTGGCGGCAGGAGCCGTGGTCACGAAGGATGTTCCTCCCGGCAGCCTCGTTGCTGGTGTTCCAGCGCAGGTGAAACGAGAGCTGAATGCTGACGCTCGCGCCGCGCAGAGGGACCATGCTCGCCGCTACGCCGAACTGGCACGCACTTGGGCTCGAATGCTGCAAATCCAAACGGAGTGATGCAACACAGCCTCTCTTGGCTCTGCAATCCTTAAGATCTCCCAATCCTCCTGTCTGGACTCATGGATCTCCGGCTCGTCCTCGTGGCATCACCCATCCTGCTTGCCTTGGGCTGGGCCGGTTTCAACATCGGTCGTGCCGCTGTGGGCCAGCTGCAGTTGATGATCAAGCGCAGTCGGGCCTGATCCAACGCGACCACTTGGATCGATAGGGTTGAGATCCATCGCCCCGATCCATTTGGCAGCTCCATCCGTTGTAGTGATCGGTGCTGGCCTTGCCGGCACAGAGGCTGCTTGGCAAGTCGCCGAGGCCGGTCTCGATGTGCAGTTGGTGGAGATGCGACCTATCCGTCGGTCCCCTGCTCATCACAGTTCGGAATGCGCTGAACTTGTTTGTAGCAACAGCTTTGGCGCACTGAGCAGTGACAGAGCGGCTGGACTGCTTCAGGAAGAATTGAGGCGGCTTGGATCCGTTGTGATTCAGATGGCCGATCGTCATGCGGTTCCAGCGGGCGGTGCCCTCGCCGTGGATCGCGGCCGTTACAGCGCATCCCTGACTCAATTGCTTGAGCAGCACCCTCGGGTTTCATTCGTACGTGAGGAGCAGATTGCGCTGCCTGCCACCGACCAGGTCACGGTGCTCGCCACAGGGCCGCTCACGAGCGACGCTCTCGCGGAGGATCTGCGTCGCTTCACCGGACGTGCTGACTGTCATTTCTTCGATGCAGCGAGCCCGATTGTTGAAGGTGACAGCGTCGATATGACCCAGGCCTTTCGGGCCAGCCGCTACGACAAAGGAGACGCGGATTACATCAACTGCCCGATGAACCGGGAGCAGTATTTGGGGTTCCGTGACGCCTTACTGGCGGCCGAACAAGCGGAGCTCAAAGACTTCGATCAAGGGAATGCCACATTCTTTGAAGGCTGTTTACCGATCGAAGAATTGGCCAGGCGCGGTGAAGACACCATGCGCTACGGCCCCCTTAAACCGATCGGCCTCTGGGATCCGCGCTGGGGCGATGTCAATGATCGGGATGTGCGCCGGGCCAAACGCGCCTATGCCGTGGTGCAGCTGCGTCAGGAAGACAAAGATGGCCGGCTGTGGAACCTTGTGGGCTTCCAGACCAATCTCAAATGGGGAGAGCAGAAACGTGTTCTGCAGATGATTCCCGGTCTGGAGGGGGCGGAGTTTGTTCGCTTTGGCGTGATGCATCGCAACACGTTCCTGGAGGCTCCGGCCTTGCTCGATGCCACGCTTCAGTTCCGCTCCAGACCGAACCTTCTGGCTGCTGGACAGATCACTGGTACCGAGGGTTATGCCGCTGCGGTTGCCGGCGGTTGGCTGGCGGGTACTAACGCTGCGCGCCTTGTTCGCGGAGAGCGCCCCATCGATCTCCCCCGCACCACCATGGTGGGGGCCTTGACGCACTTCATAAGCGAAGCGCCCTCTGGCAAGTTTCAGCCGATGCCCCCCAACTTCGGCCTCCTGCCTGAGCTGCCTGAGCGCATCCGCGACAAACGAGCTCGCTACGGGGCTTATCGGGACAGGGCATTGGCGGATCTACTGCTAGCAAGAGAGGAACAAGCTCTCGGGAATGTCCCCTGTCCGGCCTGAACACCGACTGATTGAACGTCGCTCCCTCAAAGTCGGCGTGATGGCGAGTGCCGTGATGGCCGTTGCAGGGATCGGTGTTCATGTGATTTCCGGGTCCTATGCCTTGCTGCTTGATGGCCTCTATTCCGCAGTGATGGTGGGGTCCGGACTTGTGGCAGCACGGGTCAGTCGCAATGTGGTGCGCCCTCCCGACAGGGCCTACCCCTATGGATACGACGGTCAGGAAGCGTTGTACGTGCTCTTTCGCTCGTTGGTCCTGATCGGGGTGCTGTCGTTTGCCGCCATTTCGGCTCTCAGCACGGTGGTGGACTATGCCAATGGACGACCCGTGATGCCTGTGCGTCTCGGTCCTGTGGCTTGGTATTCCTTGGCGATGGTGGTGATCTGCTGGGGCCTGGCCTGGCGTCATCAACACGACTGGGCAATCACCGGCCGGCATTCGCAGATTTTGCTCACAGAAGCGAAAGCGGCCCGTGTGGATGGGTTGATCAGTGGCTTGACGGGATTGGCTCTCTTGGGCACTCCCTTGCTCCGGGGCACGATGCTGGCGGTTTTGATTCCGATCATGGACTCACTGCTCGTGCTGGTGGTGAGTGTCGCTGTGCTGCGCGAACCTCTCGATGGCTTTCTCACAGCCTTGGGTCAGGCTGCTGGGGTTTCTGCTGAATCCGATTTGATTCGAAGCACGCGTCTGGCTTTGGAGGATCTACTCGCGGGACTGTCGTGCTGGTTGCTTGATCTCACCGTGTATGAGGTGGGTCGTACGGCTTTTGTGGTGGTGTATCTGAATCCCAGCCAGCCCATGGATGGAGCCGCCCTTGATCTCATCCGTCACCGAATTGATGAGCGCTGCGGCGACTTGCTGGCTCGGCCTGTGCGGACTGAAGTGATTTTGACGGCAACACCGCCCTTCACATCGGGCGAGCCCTCCTAAGTTTGAACGCTGACGCGAATCCTGAACGTGGTCTCAAGGTCCAAGCCAGGTTGGGATGTGATCGTGATCGGCTCTGGAATCGGTGGCCTGGTTACAGCGTCCCAGCTGGCTGTGAAAGGAGCAAAGACGCTCGTTCTTGAGCGCTATCTGATTCCAGGTGGGTCTGGGGGAAGCTTCAAACGGGACGGCTACACCTTCGATGTGGGCGCCTCGATGATTTTCGGCTTCGGAGAGCACGGCCATACGAATCTGCTGACTCGGGCTTTGGCGGATGTGGGCCAGAGCTGCGACACAGTGCCCGATCCCGTACAGCTTGAATACCACCTGCCCGACGGTCTCACCATGCAGGTGGACCGGGATTACGGCGGATTCATGGATCGGATGGCGGCGCGGTTCCCGCACGAAGCCAAGGGCATCCGTGCGTTTTACGACACCTGCTGGCAGGTGTTTCGTTGTCTCGATGCGATGCCGCTGTTGTCGCTCGAGGATCCTGCCTACCTGGCCAAAGTGTTTTTTCGTGCTCCTCTGGCCTGCCTCGGTCTTGCTCGCTGGCTTCCATTCAACGTTGGAGATGTGGCCCGTCAGCACATCCGCGACGAGGAGCTTCTGCGTTTGATTGACATGGAATGTTTCTGCTGGTCTGTGATGCCTGCCGATCGCACACCGATGATCAACGCAGGCATGGTGTTCTCAGACCGTCACGCCGGGGGAATCAATTATCCGAAGGGTGGTGTCGGCACAATCGCGGAGAAACTGGTGGCCGGCCTCCAAAGCCATGGCGGTGAGATTCGCTACCGATCGCGCGTGACTGACGTCATCATCGAAGCTGGTCAAGCCGTTGGCGTACGTCTCGCTGATGGAGAGGAGCTCTTTGCCCGGCGCGTGGTGAGCAACGCCACACGCTGGGACACGTTCTCAGGGGATGGGTCTCCTTCAACAACGCTTGTGGATGCGGACCATACGCCCGCTCGAGAGGCAACCTGGCGCCGTCGTTATCAACCCTCGAGTTCATTTTTGTCGTTGCATCTCGGCGTGAGGGCTGATGTCATTCCCAACGGCTTGCACTGTCATCACCTTCTTCTTGAAGACTGGAATGAGCTCGAGTCGGAACAGGGGGTGATTTTCGTATCGATCCCCAGCTTGCTGGATCCATCTCTGGCGCCTGAAGGTCGCCACATCGTGCACACCTTCACCATGAGCGAGATCTCCGCCTGGTCTGGCTTGTCTCCTGCGCAGTACAAAGCCAAAAAAGAGGCTGATGCCGCCAGGTTGATTGAGCGTTTGGAGGCGCTTCTTCCGGGACTTGAAGCGGCTATTGAGCTTCGGGAGGTGGGAACACCACGAACCCATCGACGTTTTCTTGGACGGATGGGAGGAAGCTATGGCCCGATTCCTTCCATGCGCCTACCGGGATTGTTGCCGATGCCGTTCAACAGAACCGGACTCAAAGGTCTTTACTGCGTGGGTGATTCCTGTTTCCCAGGTCAGGGTCTCAATGCTGTGGCGTTCAGTGGTTATGCCTGCAGCCATCGCATCGGCGCTGATTTAGGCCTGAACGCCTGGGCGCTGCCGGCCTAAAAACCACGGAGTTTTTTGCCGCTGCTTAAGGTTTAAAGCTCTCACTGAATGATCATGGCCTCGGCGCCCCAACCAAGCGCAGCGGATCTGGCTCGGTACATTGAGCAGCGCGGGGAGATCGGCAAGCCCTGGATGCTGCAGATGCTGCGCTTGGCCAAGCTCAAAGAAGCAAAAGCCTCGATGTCGCCTGAGTCCTACATCGAAAGCCTGCAAGAGGCTCACGCCGATTTGATGCGCCTTGGAGAATTCTGGAAGGGCCGTGAAGCCGAGGTTTTCTCCGGTGGTTACAGCCCTTCGGATGTGATCGAACCCCTGCCGGGCTCCCCTGAAGATCGCTGAACCATGCGTGACTGCTTCCGCCTTTCGAGCCTGATTCGGGGAACCCTGATCTGCGTGTACCTGGCCCTTGTGGTGCCACTGCCTTTGATGGCTCCTCCTTCCCTACGGATCACCCTTTGGATTGCCGCTCCGCTGGGTCTTTTCGTGGTTTTGGCGATGTTGAGCGAGCAGGTTTCGGTGGACGAATCGGGGCTCGTGGTCGGTCATCCCCCATGGTGCCGTTGGTTGTTGCGTCGCGGATGGCAGCTGCGTTGGGATCAGATTCGCCGTGTGGTCCCTGTGGGGACAAGTCAGGGGGGGTCGGTTTACTACCTCAAAACAGCCAATGACGGACATCGTCTGCTTCCCCAACGCTTGGAACGTTTCGATCAATTTTTGTCCATCCTTCAGGAACGAACCGGGATTGATACCAGTGCCATCGGCAGGCTGACGCCTCCCTGGACTTACCAGTTGCTTGCAGCCCTCGCTGTGCTGATGCTCCTTACCGAATTGGCGATCGCTACGGCAGTTCAGATGAACTGGATGACTCTTCCGGCAGCGTATCCAGGCTGAATCGATAGCCCTGTTGCCGAACGGTTGTGATCCCCCCTCCGTCGCCCAGGCCGGCCTGTTCAAGTTTGCGCCGGAGCGTGAGCACTTGGGTGTCCACGGAGCGTGGCCCACCGCTGAAGGGGGGCCACGCCATTCTCAACAACTCCTGACGACTGCGCACCATCCCTGGAGGCATCAAGAGGGCGCAAAGGAGTGCGAACTCACGGGGACTGAGTTCAACGGGCTTTTCGCGCAGGGTGACCTGGCGAAGCAGGAGGTGGACCTCAAGCGGCCCCACCTTCACCCGTTCTTGAAGGCCACTGCGTTCGCGTTTGAGCAGGGTTCGGCACCTTGCGGCGAGTTCCTCAAGGCCGAAGGGCTTACGAAGCACGTCGTCGGCTCCGTCATCGAGCAGGCCCACCACAGGCTCTGCTCCGTTCCGGGCCGTGAGAACGATCACAGGGCAGCGCAGCTGTTGGCCGAGCCGGAGCGCCGAACTCTTTTCGAGCAGCTCTGCGCTGATTAGAAGATCAGGAGTTTGTTCCTGGCAAAGCTCAATGGCCTCAGACGAGGAGGCGACAGCTGCCGTGAGATGGCCATCCTGGCGGAGTCTTTGAACAAGAACGGTCCGCAAGGTTGGATGGGGCTCAACAACCAGCACGCGCGCAGGCTCCTTCGCCGGCGAGGCCGCTGGGGGAGTCTGCTGAGCCGGCACGAGTCCGGATGCTTTGGCGATCAGATCTCTGGAAGGGGGAGTCACACGCGATCGTCAGGCCCATCTACGCTAGGACCAATTCTCTGGCAATCTGGTAGCAGAGGCTGCCGACCTCAAGAAAGATGACATCCCTTCAGCATCCGGAGGCCATCCGTCATTTCCAATCGCTGTGTGATGCCTGTCAGGAATTGACCACTCGCTTCCACAGCCCATCTGAGTTGCGTCTTTATGCGGACGGTTACCTGCACGCGTTGCGTCGGGCCGCTGATTTGGATTCAAGGGAGCTTGCCAAATTGGAAATGCTCGTTGAGCGTTGGATTATGGATCCTTCAAGCTTTATCGGGCCTGATGGAGATCTCCGAACGCTCTATGAACATCCTCAGCAGTATTGAAATCAGCTGGCGAGAGCGATTTCGAGCTTTTCTTTCAGTTCACCGTTGTTGTACATCTCGATCAGGATGTCTGAGCCACCCATGAACTCTCCTTTGACATAGACCTGGGGAATCGTTGGCCAATCAGAAAATTCCTTGATGCCCTGGCGCACATCCATGTCAGACAACACATCGAAGGTTTCAAAGGTGATCCCGAGAGCGTTGAGGATTTGAACAACGTTGTTCGAGAAACCACACTGAGGCATCAACTTCGTGCCCTTCATGAACACAAAAACGGGGCTGGAACTGATAAGAGCCTCGATGCGGGATTTGGTCTGAGCATCCATGGGTCGACGGTGTAGGGGGTGTAGAGATCAGGCTGGTGTGGAGGTGTTGAGCGCTAAGGCGTGGATTGCTTCGCTCTCCAGTTCATCTTTCAGAGCTTTGTAGACGAGCTGGTGCTGACGAATGCGGTTCAATCCGTTGAAAGCGGACGACACCACACTCACCTGGAGATGATCCCCCCCGCCGGTGAGATCTTCCACGCTCACTTGTGCATCGGGGAGGGCACGGCGTATGGCAGCGCCAACGGCGTCGGGCTGAACCATGAGGTCCAAAAACAACAACAATGATGCTGGCAGATCAATGACGCTCTTGGACGGGTCAGCTACCTGGTGTGCTCTGACCACCACGAAACGGCGTGTCAACAAACCCGAGCTCAACCAAGCTCTGATAGGCCTTCTGGCCCTCCGGTTTTGCCGGTGTCATCAACCGAACCACTTCAACGAGGACGGGCACGGCCACTTCGGGTTGGTTCTGGCGGCGGAACAGGGCAGCCAGCCTCAGGTTCGCTTGAGCCACAAGCGAGAGAGCTTGACGCCCTTTGGCATCCATTTCGCGGGGAATCCTGGCGTCAAGACCACGGAAGGCACCACTCAGATCGCGATAGAACGCCAGCAGCTGCTTCGCGGCAGTGCGAGCACTGTCGTAGTCCTTCTTGGCTTGGTCGAGATTTCCTGCCGACACGGCGGAGTCACCGCGTTGGATCAGGGACTCAACTGCTGCAACATTGAATCCTGCACCGCTTGAGGCGAGAACCTTATTGACAGACGTCGAATTTGCGTCCGTCGCGGTCTGACCCATCGCTGGGCTGACGAACAGTCCGGCCGTCAGAGCGAGCGCCGAGCAGATGAGGCGGGAGCGCATGACTTTGATCATTAGTGGGCGGACTTTAAAGGCATTCCATGGGCCGACCAACGGCCCTCCTTGCCGCTTGTTCAGCCGCCTGCATCCCCTCCACAAGACGTTGGTTGAAGTGATCGGTGTGATCTCGCCCCCTCCCTGCAACGTGCAGTGCCGGTCCAAAACAGATCGCAGCTCGGCTGCGGGGACCGGGACGAGCCGGGTTGTAGGCCAGACCCACCGGGACAACGGGCACCTGCACCCCTTGTCTCAAAGCCATTTGGGCCAAGCGGGCTAGGCCTGGCTCCAGAACGATTGAATCGTCGTCGCGATTGATCCGTCCCTCAGGAAAAACAACTAGCTGCTGATCACTGGCGAGAAGATCCAGCGCAAATCGCAGCGTGGTGAGCGACGGTTTGTCCTGGTCAACGGCAAAACATCCCAGGCGATGGAGGAACCATCCCTGGAGTCCAGTCATTTCCGTCCGCGTCACCATGAAGCGACAGTCGCGTCCGGAGATGCGACGTCCCGCTGCCATGGGGAGCATGAGGGCGTCCCAGCGGGCGCGATGGGTTGGGGCCAACAGGACTGGACCCTTCATCGGCAGGTGTTCGCCTCCGAGCACCAAGCGTTTCCGAAAGTATCCAGGCAACGCGAGGTCCTGCGTGGCCACCATGGCCAAGGCAGCCCAGAAGGGTTGGATTCCCGTCTGTAGGGCTGTCGCTCTTGTTGCCAGGCTGCTGGGCACCGCCTTGAGCCGCAGATCATCTGAGGAAAAAGCTAGGTCTTGGCTTGCAGTCCGTCGCCACAGGCAGGGCAGTTAATACTGCGGCCGATCTCCTGGCTTGCCTCCATAGGATTCAGTTTTGGAACGTCCCGCCGTGGCCAGCCTCGGGGTCAATATCGATCACATCGCCAACGTGCGTCAGGCACGGCGAACAGTGGAACCCGATCCAGTGCCCATGGCACTTCTGGCGGAGCTCGGTGGAGCGGACGGGATTACGGTTCATCTCCGCGAAGATCGTCGTCACATCCAAGACCGGGATGTGGATCTGTTGCGTCAGACGGTGCGTTCCCGCCTGAATCTGGAGATGGCAGCCACTGAGGACATGGTCTTGATTGCGCTGCGGGTGCAGCCCGACATGGTCACGCTGGTTCCTGAACGGCGGGAGGAGGTCACGACGGAAGGGGGACTGGATGTCTCCAGCCAGCGCGTCGATCTCACGTCCAAAATCAGTCGCCTGCAGGATGCGGGGATTCCCGTCAGCCTGTTCGTGGATCCGGAGAGGGGGCAGCTCGAGGCTTGCCGAGACTGCCGTGCCCGTTGGGTTGAGTTGCATACCGGCACCTATGCGGAGGCCAAATGGACTGATCAACCGTCTGAACTGGCACGCCTCACCGAAGCAACAGCCCTGGCCCGTGCCATGGGTTTACGGGTGAATGCCGGCCATGGCCTCACCTATCAAAACGTTGAGCCGGTTGCGGCGATTGAAGGGATGGAGGAGCTGAATATCGGTCACACGATCGTGGCCAGGGCCGTGGCCGTGGGCCTGCAGCAGGCTGTTCGGGAGATGAAGGCCTTGGTTCAGAATCCCCGACGGGATCCACTGTTCGGAAGCTATTGATCATGACGACCTATCACTTCGTTGCGGCCAGCGAGCGGTTTCTCACCGAAGAGGAGCCGCTTGAAGAAGTGCTGAAGGAACGCCGGCGTCATTACGCGGAGGAAGGGAAGGACATTGACTTCTGGCTGATTCGCAGCCCTGCATTTCTCAACAGCCCGGAGCTCTCGGCCATCAAGCGTGAGCTGCCTGAACCCTTTGCTGCTGTGGTATCCACTGATTCCACCTTCATCACGTTCATGAAGCTGCGCCTTGAATACGTCCTGCAAGGGCGTTTTGAAGCTCCGAGTGAAAGCATCCCCGATCCCTTGGCCTCTTTGAACTGAAGAGCATTCACACTGGGTTTGTCCGCGACGCAACGCCCATGCGCTCCCATGCCTGCACCGCGCTGATGTTGATCGCGTTCTGGCACGGTTTGCCAGGTCGAGCTGATGCAGGCGGTGGCTGGGAGTCTTGGGTGTACAGCCTCACGCCCGAGCAGTTGTGCGCTGCCTACCTCGACGACATCGTCACCGATGAGGATCTTCCTGGAGGTCGTGGTCAGGATCCCTGTCCTGATGATGCGCTTTACAACGATGATCCCTGGTGATCTGGGTGCTTTCGGGGAATGCTCAGGGAGCAGGAACGTCATCAGTGGGTGAACGCAAAGTTGACGACGGCGACAACCGGACTCTGGGCTGAGGCGAAAGCTCTGCGTCTGTTGCAAGGCAGGGGGTGGACCCTGCTGGAGAAGCGATGGTCATGCCGCTATGGAGAGATCGACCTTCTGCTGTGCAAAGCGAATGCGCCCGTTCCCCGGTTACTGGCCGTTGAGGTGAAAGGTCGCCGGCGTTGTGGGCCGGATGGCTGGGGGCTTGCCGCTTTTGATGCCCGCAAGCGCCAGCGATTGGCCCTGACACTGAATTATTGGATCGCTCTCAATCCGCGACACGCCTGCTGTCAGCTTGAGGTGGTTCTGGCCCTGGTTCCCCTTCCGCCCAATCATCGACCTGTGCGTTGGCTCAAAGTGCCTGATCTCGTTGAACCCAATCGCTGAAGCGAGGCCTGACGTCAAAAGCGAAAGCGACAGGTGGTCGCCTGAAATGTCACTTCTCGGCTGCGGTCTGAACTCTCAGGGTTGTACGCGAAGGGGGCCCTGCGGCCAGTTCCTAATTCAGCCGCACCGCACTCAACATTGCGACCGTCGATCTCAAGGGAGAAGTCCTCCAAATTGATGCTTTGTTCCTGAATCCGCTCGGTTCGATTCGGCTCGATGGGCACCGGAGGCGGCGCCACGGGGTGGGACGCTATTTGCAGGGGCAAACCCGTGACCAAGGTCCAGACCAGCACGCCATTCACAGCAGGCTCTACACCACGCTAACGAGGCGACAATGCCTCACTGTGCGCGCCTAGACGAGCAGAGGCTGATGATTGGCTCAAGGGCTTCAGACAAGTCCCTAGCGCCGTGCCTCACCACCACATCCGCCTCCTCCCTCAACGGTTGGATGAAACGCCGTTCGCCAGGAATCATCTGCTTGAACATCTGTTTAAGCACAGAAAGCACCGTGCGTTGCCGCTCTCGGATGTCTCGGCGTAGTCGGCGCAGTGCCCTGACCGCCAGGGACTCCTCCAAGTAGATCAGGAGATCAGGAGGACAGCTGTTCAGAAGCAGTTGAGGTCCAAACGCGCCCTCCAGAAGCACCACATCGGCTTCCGCCTCGAGACGGGTCCAATGCACGGCCCGTGTGCCCATGTCGTAACGGCGAAGGCGCTTGAGCTCCCCCGATCGCAGGGCTCTCAAGTCGTTGATCAAGCTTTCGGAGTCGATGGCCTCAACGGTGTCGAAACCAAAGAAGGGGTCGGGTGTCCAGTGTTCGCGGTAGTAGTCGTCGCAGCCAATCACGATCGCTTTGATGTCTGCGTTTTGCAGGGCTGAAGCCAGCAAACCGGCAAACAGCGTTTTGCCTGCAGCCGACGGCCCGCAGATACAGATCAAAGGCAACAGCGATCCCTTCAGCGGATCTCAGAGCGGCTGATGCTCATTGTGAAGGCTCGCCCTAGGACCGTCAGGAGCGGCAGGCCTGCTGATGCACAGTGATGGGATGGCAGCGATGTGATGAGTTTCGGAGGCCACACGCCACGCAAGCGTTTCGGGCAGCACTGGTTGCGCGATGAACGGGTGCTTGATCGAATTCTTGACGCATCCGACCTTGGAGACGACGATCGTGTCCTGGAGGTTGGTCCAGGGCGTGGAGCACTCACAGAGAGACTTCTCGCCTCTTCAGCTGCTGCGGTGCATGCCGTTGAACTGGATCGTGACCTTGTCGCAGGACTTCAGGATCGGTTTGGTGACTCCCCGCGGTTCTCGCTACGCGAAGGCGATGTGCTTGCGGTGCCGCTGACCCTTCCCGATGGTCAACGCGCCACCAAGGTCGTTGCCAACATTCCGTACAACATCACAGGTCCTCTTCTCGAGCGCCTGATCGGTCGGCTGGATCAGCCCGTTGATCCTCCTTACCAGCGCCTGGTGCTGCTTGTGCAGAAGGAAGTCGCTGAACGGATCCGTGCCCGACCTGGAGCGAGCAGTTTCAGCGCTCTCAGTGTTCGCATGCAATTGCTTGCCAAGTGCAGCAGCGTTTGTCCCGTTCCCCCTCGCTGTTTTCAACCTCCACCAAAAGTGCATTCAGAGGTGATCCGCCTTGATCCCCTCCCCCTGGAACAACGGCCGGATCCAGTCATCTGTCGACGGGTGGAACGTTTGCTCAAGCAAGCTTTCCTGGCGCGCAGGAAAATGTTGCGCAACACTCTCACGGTGTCCCAGCCCCTCAGTGAGCTGGAAACGATCACGCAGCAGGCCGGTATTGATCTACGCCAGCGTCCCCAAGAGGTGGCACCCCATGCCTGGGTGGAGCTCGCCAGGGGTTTGAATCAAGCCGACTCCGCTGCGTCCTCTTTATGACGGCTCCGGTCTGCGTCACTGCACCCGCCAAGATCAATTTGCATCTTGAGGTGCTTGGCCTGCGTGCCGATGGTTTTCACGAGCTGGCCATGGTGATGCAGAGCATCGACCTTCAGGATCAGCTGCATTGCGAAAACACCTCAGACGGAAGCATTTCCCTGCGGTGTGATGCTTCTGAACTCAGTTGTGGTGAAGACAACCTGATTGTCCGCGCTGCCCGATTGCTCAGGGAACGGTCAGGTTTCAGTGAACTGGGAGCACGGATGCATCTGAAAAAGCACATTCCAATCGGTGCAGGACTGGCGGGTGGTTCCAGCGATGGAGCGGCGGCTCTTGTGGCACTCAATGAGCTCTGGGGGTTGAGCCTGGATGCAAGCCAACTGGAGCGTTTTGCTGCTGAGCTGGGCTCTGATATGCCGTTTTGCGTTGCCGGTGGGACACAACTGTGCTTTGGACGCGGTGAACGACTGGAACCTCTGCCGCCTTTGGAGGCTCAGCTAGGGATTCTTCTTGTGAAAGATCCCGACGTGAGTGTGTCGACTCCCTGGGCGTACAGCGAGTGCCGCCGCCAACGTGGCAGCACCTATCTCCAAGATGAAGCTGCATTTGAAGCACGTCGTGAAGCGCTCAGGGCGGCGCAGTGGCTGCATCCCCTCGGTGGGGAGGCGCCGCCATTGCGCAACGATCTCCAAACCGTGGTGGAGCCCCTCACGCCCTCTGTGCGCGATGCGTTGCAGTGTCTTGCGTCCTTACCAAACTGCCTTCAGGCGGCGATGAGCGGTTCGGGGCCCAGTTGTTTTGCGCTGTTTCACAACCGGGGTGAGGCGGATCGTGCCAAGGACCAGGTGCAGACCCAATTGGATCAGTTGGGTTTACGCAGTTGGAGTTGCTCGTTGATCCCCCACGGGGTCAAGCTGATGGCATGACCGAGCGCCAGCCGGCCGAACAGGCCCAATCGTCCATCAACAACAGTTCTGAGTCGGTGGTTGAACCCGGACCCCGCAAGGGGCCATTGAGTTTTCTCTCTGGGTCACTCACCAGTCTCCTGCTGGCCTGGCTCAGCCTTGGTCTCAGCAAGGGGATGGTGGCTTATTTCGCGGCCCATCCCCCCTCGTTCAGCAATGCCATCGCCCAGAGCATTGCTTCAGCGTTGAAGACCTTGTTCACGGGAATGTGTTTTCTGGCCACGTTCAGTTTCGCGTTCATCGGCCTTGGCCTTTTCCTGGTGTTTCTTCGCAGTCTTTTCACAAGACCCGATGGTGACGCTGCCTAGCGTCGGTGGAGAACAGGTCTTTCGATGACCCTTCACGATCTTGGTCAGCTGATTCTGCTGCTGTCTCCCGGCTTGCTTTTGTCCGTGCTCCTGCTGACCACTTTCGCGGCCGGAGGGTGAAGTTGCCTGGATTGAGATAGCTTGGCCGCTGACGCCGGCATGGCCGGGATTGCAGCAACGCCGTGGCAGGGACGCTTCTCTTCAATGCACTTCGTGAAGCCATCGATGAAGAAATGGCTCGGGATCCCCATGTGTGTGTGATGGGTGAGGACGTCGGCCAGTACGGCGGCTCCTACAAGGTCACCAAGGATCTTTACGAGAAGTACGGCGAACTCCGGGTGTTGGACACCCCAATCGCTGAAAACAGTTTCACGGGCATGGCCGTCGGAGCAGCCATGACGGGTCTTCGGCCGATTGTTGAAGGCATGAACATGGGGTTTCTGCTCCTCGCCTTCAATCAGATCTCCAACAACATGGGGATGCTGCGCTACACCAGTGGAGGCAATTTCACGATCCCCACAGTGGTTCGCGGGCCCGGTGGTGTGGGTCGCCAGCTTGGAGCCGAACACAGCCAGCGTCTTGAGGCTTACTTCCACGCTGTGCCAGGCATCAAGATCGTGGCTTGCAGCACCCCGACCAACGCCAAGGGGTTGATGAAAGCCGCGATCCGCGACAACAACCCCGTGCTGTTTTTTGAGCACGTGCTCCTCTACAACCTCAGCGAGGAGCTCCCAGCAGGCGATTACACCTGCGCCCTTGATCAGGCCGACCTCGTGAAGGAAGGGAGCGACGTCACGATTCTCACCTACTCACGCATGCGCCACCATTGCCTCAAGGCTGTGGAACAGCTTGATGCCGATGGGATCAATGCGGAACTGATTGATCTGATCAGCCTCAAGCCCTTCGACATGGAGACGATCGCCCGGTCGATTCGCAAGACCCATCGCGTGATCGTGGTGGAGGAGTGCATGAAGACCGGCGGTATCGGAGCCGAGTTGATCGCACTGATCACCGAGCACTGTTTCGATGATCTCGACGCCAGGCCGATTCGCCTGTCGAGCCAAGACATCCCAACGCCATACAACGGCAATCTCGAGAACCTCACGATCATTCAGCCCCATCAGATCGTTGAGGCAGCCCAGACCATCGTTCGTCAGGGGCTCTGATCGATGGCCCGCCAACAGGGCTGGTTTGCCCTCATTCTCGCGCTGACGATCGCGGCAGCGTCTGTTCTGACCAGCTTCCCTCTGCAACTCGGTCTTGATTTGCGCGGCGGCAGCCAACTCACTCTGGAAGTGCAACCCGCTGGGGCGATCACTGCGATCAAGCCTGAACAACTGGATGCGGTGAAGCTTGTGCTGGAGCGTCGCGTCAACGGCTTGGGTGTGGCTGAATCCACCCTGCAAACCGTCGGGGACGACCAGTTGCTTCTGCAGTTGCCGGGAGTGACCGATCCAAGCCGTGCTGCCCGTGTTCTCGGCAGCACGGCGCTGCTTGAGTTCAGGGCGCAGAAACCTGGCACTGAAGAAGAGATGCGCAGCCTTCTGCAGCTCCGCGCCCAGCTCAGGAGTGTGTTGGCTGCCAAGGCTGAGTCATCCGAAACCGATGACGCTTCCATCGATTCCGAAGAACTGGCCAAGGTTCAAGAGGCCCTTGGCCTTGACGGAAGCGCCAGCAGTGAAAAGGAGCAGTTGGAGCAGCTGCTCGAGCGCACCAATGCTGAGATCGTCGATCGTTTTGAACCTGCGGCTCTCACAGGCAAAGATCTGGTTACAGCAGGGCGTCAGCAACGCCAGAACTCGACCGGATGGGAGGTCACCTTGGGGTTCAATGCTGAAGGCGGAGATCGCTTCGCCAAGCTCACCCAATCCATTGCCGGAACCGATCGACTCCTTGGCATCGTTCTCGATGGACGTCCGATCAGTGAAGCCAGTGTGGGGCCTGAGTTCAAGGCCGCTGGAATCGCTGGTGGAGCCGCCACAATCACTGGCAATTTCACTGCTGAGGAAGCCAGAGACCTCGAAGTTCAGCTTCGCGGTGGTTCCTTGCCGCTGCCTGTGGAGATCCTTGAGGTCCGCACCATTGGCCCCACCCTTGGTGCCGAAAACGTACGGCGCAGCCTGATCGCTGCCTTGTCAGGTCTTCTCCTGGTCGGTGTGTTCATGGTGGTGACCTATCGCCTTGCCGGCCTTGTGGCCGTGATGGCTCTCGGCCTTTACGCCCTGTTCAACCTGGCGGCCTATGCCCTCATCCCAGTCACACTCACGCTTCCGGGGATCGCGGGGTTCATCCTCAGCATCGGCATGGCGGTGGACGCCAACGTTTTGATTTTTGAGCGAATCAAGGACGAGTTGCGGCGAGGCAACACGTTGATCCGTTCCATCGATAACGGCTTCAAAGAGGCCGTTTCGTCGATCCTCGATGGTCACATCACAACCTTGATTAGTTGTGGGGCGCTGTTTTTTCTTGGCACTGGCCTGGTGAAAGGTTTTGCGGCCACCCTCGGCATCGGTGTTGTTCTCAGCCTGTTCACGGCCCTCACCTGCACGCGCACCCTTCTGCGTTTCCTGATGAGTTATCAGGGTCTGCGTAAACCCACTAATTTTCTGCCCGCCGGGCAACTTCCGACGTCTGCCGCCTGAGCCATGGCCAATTCCAACCTCAATCCGGATCGTTCTCTTCGCCTGCCACTCACGAGTCGCAGGCGGCAGGTTTGGTGGATCTCAGTGCTGGTGGTTCTGTTGAGCGTGTCTGGCATTGCCCTGAGCTGGACCAACCCCCAGATCCGTTCCCCCCTCAAACCTGGGCTTGATTTCACTGGTGGGACCAAGATTCAGTTGGAGCGCCGCTGTGCGGATGCCTGTCCTGATCTGAGCGTCAGCTCCATCAACAACACGCTGACCTCCCTTCAGCTGCCTGTGGAACCGGGCCGTCGGGCTCCCAATCTGGACACTGCAAGGGTTCAGCTTCTTGATCGTGGCCAGTCGGTTGTTCTGCGCATGCCAGCTTTAACGGCATCCCAGGGTCAGGCGGTGATCCAGGCTCTTGAACCCGTTGCCGGGCCCCTTGAAGCTGGAGGCCAATCGGTCGACACGATTGGACCCAGTCTGGGCGTTCAGTTGCTGCGCAGCAGCTTGATTTCGCTTCTGGTTGCTTTTACAGGGATTGCTCTTTACATCACAATCCGCTACGACCGCCGCTTTGCGTTTTTGGCCCTTGTGGCACTCGCTCACGACATTGTGATTGTTTGCGGCGTCTTCGCTTGGCTTGGACTGCTCACGGGGCTTGAGGTTGACAGTCTGTTTGCTGTTGCTCTGCTAACGATTGCGGGCTATTCGGTGAATGACACCGTGGTGGTGTTCGATCGCATTCGCGAACGTCAGCGAGAGGACGGTGATCTTCCTTTGACGGTGCAAGTGGACCGTGCTGTATCCGCAACGCTGACGCGCACGCTGTACACCAGTGGAACCACCTTGCTGCCTCTCATTGCTCTGATTCTTTTTGGGGGGTCAACCCTCTATTGGTTCGCGGTCGCCCTGGCTCTCGGTGTTGTGGTGGGTAGCTGGTCCAGCATCGCCTTGGCCCCGTCGCTGCTGAGCCTCTGGCCCTCGCGTAGCGGTGCCCAGGCCAGTGCCTGAGGTGACAAAAGGCCAGCGAGAGCCGTCTCAGCAGTGGGTTCCACTGTTACTCCTGATCCTGGCTTTCCTCGATCTACGGATCGAACTCCGGCTGCTTCTGGATCACATCACGTTGACAGCCCTGATCTACACCATTCGACAGCACACGCTTGCGGTGGTTGTGCTCATGCTTCAACCATCTCTCTGGTTCCATTATCGACGCACCCGAATCCAACATCGATCTGTCGAATAATCGCGCTGGACTCACCTCACCGCGCGAACGATTGCTCGAAAAAATTAGTATCTGAATTGCTTGTAGGTTTTTATTTCTAAAGAATCTTTCTGAGAGGCATCAATTACTTCGTCTCGATCAATGGCCAGTTCGACACAATTGAATCGACGGTAATCTTCGACAAATGTGCATGTTCTCCTTGGCTCTTTGTTGGTGACTACATCAACATCTTCAATGATCTTTGTTTTGGGAATCTTGCCGCCATCGCTGGCAGATGTTAAACCTTGGGCCGGTTCGCTGCTCTGTTGGAATGAGCAGAGTTCTTTGGCTAGGTCGTTGTCAGCTGAGTCGAGGCATTCGGCATAGTCCGCTTCGATGCGCGCGCGACGGCGCTCATCGGCAAGCATTTCCAATTTGAGCCGCTCCTGCTTGCTCAGAGGGACGGACCGGCGGGTCCGTTGTGTCGTTCTCACGACGATGTCTCCACCCTCCATAATCCAGCGTTCGGATTCGGCCTGGGCAGCTTCCTTGGAGGGATAGTCAGGGAGGACTGTCTCAGCGTCAGGCCCGGATGTTGAGCGTCGGGCGTTGGCGTAGAAGAGACCGGCGTAGAGGAGGAGTCCAATCACGGCACTTCCCGCCACTGTCGCGAATACAACGAGGGAGGAGGGCCTCTCCAACACTTGAGCCTGAATGAAGCGGAAAGCTAGCAGTTCAGTGCGGATAACTCACCCGTCTGCCGTTAAGCAGTGAATTTGCTCCCCCTAGGGTGGTTTCAGACAGAACGGAGGGACAGCCATGACTCTTGATCTCGAGGCCAAGAAAACGCTGCTACGCAAAATTCCCCATGGACTCTTCATTTGCGGAGTTGCCGAGGGAGATGTGGTGAATGGATTCACGGCGAGCTGGGTCACCCAGGGGTCCTTTGAGCCACCCCTCGTGGTGATGGCTGTCAAAGCAGACAGCACCAGCAACGGAATGATTCAGCGCACAGGCCGTTTTTCACTCAACGTGCTCGCCAGCGACCAGAAGGATCTGGCTGCTGTGTTCTTCAAGCCCCAGGCAGCCGTGGGTGGCCGCTTTGAAGCAGCACCTTATGAGCTTGGGCCTCTTGGCTTACCGATCCTCAACGATGGCTTAGGGGGCGTGGAGTGTGAGCTGGTTGGCCAGCTCGCCCATGGTGATCACACAGTGTTCATTGGGGAAGTGAAGTCTTCAGTGCTGCATCGCGATGCCCCTGCTCTTGAACTGGGACCAACGGGATGGCAATACGGCGGTTGATCGTGGTTCCGCGAACGTCTCCATAGCCCTCTTAAACGAACTCTCCGCAATCAACCCGAGAGGCGTCCCCGCAGCACTGGAGCTGCGGGGAGCACACGTTTCTAAGTCCAGCGATCCATGATTCGCTGAACCACGACCTGCTGCATGCCCACTTGAAGCACAACAACGAGAGGGAGTGCGAGTAACACCCCAGGAAGACCCAGCAACGCGCCCAGGCTGAGCTGGGACGTAAGCGCCACCGTTGGCAACAGATTCACCGTTCGGCGCAGAAGCAGGGGTGTGAGCAGGAAGGCTTCGAGGTTCTGAATCACCAACCGCAGGACGAGCACCTGCACCATCAGTGCTGGGGAGATCAGCAGAGCGATCCCCAGGGGGAGCAAGGTGGCAGCGGTCGGACCGATCGTGGGAACGAAGGTGAGCACACCGCAGAGCAAGGCGCTGAGCAGAGCCAATGGCACCTTCAGTGCTGCTAGACCGGCCCAGGTCAGAAGAAACACGGCGGTCGCCGACAGGGTCATGCCTGCCAGCCAACCTCCGAGAGCGGCCCTGCAGGAATTGAGCACTTCAGCCATTGCGGCCCTTGCGGGCCTCGGTGTTGCAGCGATCAGCATGCCCCGATGGGCCTGGGGATCGAGTGCAAGGAGAACTGCAAGCAGGCTCATCAGCAGAACCTGGATGACACCATTGGCCGCTCCTCCGGCGAATCCCAGCAGCTGGGATCCCACAGGTTGAACTTTGTCCCAACTGATCTGGTCAGGAATGGTTTGATTCAGTTCCGCCAGTTGAGGCTGGCTGGCCAGAATCGTGCGAATTTTGCCAAGAAGGCTTGGCAGAAGAGATGTGAGCTGTCCGAACTGCGTGATCAGCTCTGGAAGAAGCAGGCGGATGACCACCAGTCCACCAACCATCAGCGCCAGCACCACAACCAGGAGTGCCAAGGGGCGCTGGATCTTGAAGCGTTTGATCAGCCCGTGCACTGGGACGTCCAGGGCGACGGCCAGAACCACAGCACCGAAGAGGACCAACAGAACCCAGCGCAACTGCCAGACCAGCAGGGCCAGCACCACCAGGGTGAGGGCTGCCAGAAGGTTACGGGGACTCATGCGTTAACCCGTCGCTTTTTCCAGGGGTCGAGAAGGTCGTGAATCACGATTTCACGGATCAGCACCTGCAGTACAACGGCAAGCGGCAGCGCCATCAGAAGCCCCAGGGGGCCGAACAGCACGGTGAAGATGAATTGAGCTGTGAGTGTGAGACCAGGCAGGAGATTCACCTGGTGCTGCATCACTGATGGGGTGATCACATAGCTTTCAACGTTCTGAATCACCACGTAGAGCACCAGAACAGCAAGTGCTTTCCAAGGGGCATCCACCAGGGCAACAGACATTGGAAACACCGTGCTGAGTGTGGGGCCCACGTTGGGAATCACATTCAGCAGCCCTGCCAGGAGTGCATTCGCCACAACCAATTTCACGCCGAGCAGCGTCAGTCCGATGCCAGCAAGCACGGCAACGCAGAAGGAGCTGATCAACACGCCGATCATCCAGCTGCTGAGGGCATCGCCGCACTGGAGAAGAATGGTTCTTGCTCTGCGTCGATAGAACGAAGGCACCAGCTGAATACCCACCTCGCGGTACGCCATTGGCTGGATGCTCACCATCAGAGTCACGGCGAACACGAACAACAGCTGAACAAGACCGTTGCCGAGGTTGCCTGCCAATCCGAGCAATCCCTTCAGACTCCCGGACACACCAGAAGCGAGCGCGGAGCCGCTTGGGAGCGCTGAGAGGCCATTGGAGAGATCCGATGGGGTGATCGCCGGCTGTGTGTTCTGGCCGTAAACAAGCATTGAAGCCGAACTGATCCATCCGGTGATGATCTGCTGCAGTTCCCTGGCGGCAGTGGGGAGTTGGATCAGGAGCTGCTGAAACTGGCTGAAAAACGGAGGAAGAATCACGGCCACGGCGATGGCCACCACCGACGCCAACCCGAGCAAGCACACCAGAAGCGCCAGAGGCCTGGGCAAGGTCCAGCGCTCACGCAGAGCCCCCACCAACGTGCAGAGAGCCATTGCCAGCACAACACCCGCGAACAGGTGAATCAGGACGTCGCGAAGGCTCCAGAGCAGTAGCCCGGAAATCAGCAATGCTGCAAACCCGAGCCAGTGCTGAAATTTCACCCTTCAGACGCTTCGTCGGCACCCTCATTGTTACCCGAGTTATTGGAATAACCCAGTCCTTTGGTTTCGGCATAGCGTTCAGCAAAACGCATGAAGCGTTCAAAATCCTGCTCTGTTTTCCAGGTGTAGGTGGCCTCCAGAGCTGAGGGCTTGCCGTTCACGAACTTGCCATTGACCTCACGGGTCACCAATTCACCTTCCTCATCCACCATCCACATTCCGGCGATATTGCCCAACGTTTCCGGAGCCAGTGCCTCAGGCTGCTCAAAAATGAATGTGGCCTGGCCGGTCCGTCCATCACGGCTGCGGGTGAGTCGAATATCAGGTACGACGGGTTCATCTGTACCGCGGAAAAACTGAATCGCTGCCTTGTCGCCGTCTGCCATGGATCGATCGTCCGCGCAAGACGCGATCTTAAGAGCAGACCATGGCTCTCACGATGCCTTCTTCAACCAGAAGTTTGGCTGCTCCTTTGGGATCCACTCCCTCCAGGTCAATGGTTCTCAAGGCTGGCTTGCGTTCCAGCTCTCGGTCGTAGCAGCTGTCGTAGTACGCGAGCATCGCCATGCAGGCATCGCTCCAGCGCTGTTGGTCGATCGCCAAAAGGGCCTCCCGGGTGCGCTGAGGTCCAAGGCGTCGCTGGATTCGTTCAGTCGCCTCCCGCAGTGCGGTTGCGTCGTGCACGGCGTACACATCCACGAGACGATCCACCCGCTCCTGATCACTACGGCGGATCTCAAGAACAGGGGCCATCTGCATCTGCTGAAACAGGGCCCTGGGAATTCTGCAGCGGCCCACCTGAGAACTTTCGGCTTCGAGCCAGATTTCCGAGGCTCGCCGGCGCGCATGCTCTTCAAGGATCTCTGCCAGTCGATTCTCGTAATGCTCCGTGCTTGGTTGCTCAGGCAGACCGAGATTGCCGAAGCTGCTACCTCGGTGATGGGCCAGTCCTTCGAGGTCCACCACGGCCACGTTCAGGCTCTCCAGCTCCAGAAGCAGATCCGTCTTGCCGGTGCCTGTCCGTCCTCCAAGCACCATGAGGGGCCAAGGACTCTCAAAGCTCTGCAGCACCCACTGCCGGTAGCGCTTGTATCCGCCTTCCAGTAAGGACACCGGATGATCACGCAGGCCCGCCAGCCAGGCCATGCTGTTGGAGCGCATCCCGCCGCGCCAGCAGTAGAGGCGCAACGGTTGTGCCTCGCCACCAGCGGTCTGCGTGAGGGTCTCCGAGAGATCAGCAAGGCGTGGGCCGCAAAGGGCCAATCCGAGTTGAATGGCGGCATGGCGACCCTGCTGCTTGTAGGTCAGGCCAACGTCATGGCGCTGCTCGTCTGTGAAAAGTGGAATGTTGATGGCGCCTGGCCAATGTCCCTGACGGAACTCTTGAGGGGTGCGAACGTCAACCAGCGGACCTGCCGCTGCTCGGAATGTCTCGACACTGGCTGCGGTCGTGATGCCCATGCCTGACATAGTGGGCCAACGCCGACCCTGTCGAGCCGGCAGGACGACATGCTCTCCGGAAGAACTCCAGCTCAAGATCTCAGCATCGACAAGCTCCTCGAACGCCTCGCTAGCGGGTCAGCCCGGCAGCGGCGCACCACAGCGGTTGCCTTGGAGAAAGCAGCCGATGCCCTGGCTTCTGTTGGATCTGAAGCTCTGAAGCCTTATCAAGCCAGTGGTGACGATTGGGCCGCCGGGTGGATTCTGCAGGTTTTGCGCCGACATCAGCCCGACGCTTTGGCTCAGATTCCGGGCATTTCTGCGGGTGGCTGGTTCGAGACGCCATCAGCGCGAGGCATTGATTACAGCGCCATGCAGCAGGCGTTGCTGGACGAGGACTTCGAAGAGGCTGATCGTTTGACCAGCTGTGTGCTGCGTGAGTTGGCCGGAGAGCAGGCCGTGAAGCGCGGTTACGTGTATTTCAGCGAGGTCCCCCCCATGGAGGGAGTCGATCTGTGCACGTTGGATCGTCTCTGGGTCGCCTACTCGCAGGGTCGTTTCGGATTCACTGTTCAAGCACGACTCCTGAAGGCTTTGGACGGTCGCTACGACAGGCTCTGGCCTCGGATCGGCTGGAAAATCGATGGCGCCTGGACCCGTTATCCAGGTGCATTCCAATGGTCCATGGAGGCACCGGAAGGGCACATGCCCTTGGTCAATCAACTCCGTGGTGTGCGGTTGATGGACGCGCTGCTGTCCCATCCAGGTCTTCAGCCAAGGGGATGAACCCCTGGGAGTTCACGGGAGCGCTTGTGTTTGGCAGGGCCGACTCCCCTCGTTATGGTCGAAGCAGGATGGTTCAGTCCGAATGCTCAGCCGCTATCGACCCATCTTTCGGTGGGCTGATTTCATCCTCCCCTCCACGCTGCAGCTGAGTCCTCTTTTGGAGTTGCTGCTTGAACCGGTGGATTGCCAGGAAACCTCCTGCAGGCTTCAGCTTGGGTTGCAAGAAGCGATCGTGAATGCCGTGCGTCATGGCAATGCCGGTGACCCCGGCAAATGTTTGCGCATCCGGCGGATTCTCACTCCCAATTGGTTGATTTGGCAGATTCAAGATGAGGGCAAGGGTTTGCCTGGTTCTGCACGGCTCGCTTGTTTGCCTGAACAGCTCGATGCCAACCATGGACGTGGCTTGTTCTTGATGCATCAATGTTTTGATGACATTCGCTGGAGCTCGCGGGGCAATCGCGTGCAGCTGGCCTGTCGCCGTCCAGGACAGCCTGCAGGAACGCTCAGCGATGGGGGCAACCAGGATCTTTCAGTTCTCGTCTGATC
Source organism: Synechococcus sp. WH 7803 (assembly GCA_000063505.1). Classification (GTDB taxonomy): domain Bacteria; phylum Cyanobacteriota; class Cyanobacteriia; order PCC-6307; family Cyanobiaceae; genus Synechococcus_C. The sequence goes on along the minus strand of CT971583.1, from coordinate 1,247,520 downwards.
CATCCCAACGCTTGCTCGGTCATCGCTTCCACATCGCGCTTCTCACCATCCTGTAGAAGCTGGGTGAGTGCTGCTGCAAGAAGCTCGGCTCCCCGACGATCCGCATTGGACTTGAGCTTGTGCCACTCCCGATCCCCAATAGTCAGCGATTGATGCAACGCTTTGGCTTGCTCCACCGCACCGTCAGGCCAGAGATTCACAGTCACGCCGATATCTACGCGAACCCTTTCTAATCTGAATGAACAACGCATAACGACGGTGACCAAACCGGGGCGGTTTCATCAGCGTTATCTCCACCAGTTGGGTGGGCTTGCAGGGTTGCAGCCCAAAACCTGGGAGGGTTCGGATCGCAGATCAAAACGGCGGAAGCAGCAGCGCCGTTTGATTCAGCAGTGCATCGAAGCAGACCCTGCAGCCTTGCAATGGCTGTTCATCCCGGAACGGGGACAACTCCTTTGGAAAGCCCTGCGCTGGGGTGGACCAGGGCTTCTGATCGGGTGGTGGCTAGGGCGAAGCTGAATCAGGCTGCGACAGGAGACTGCTGGACAACCACCAACGAATCGGGGGGTTCAGGCTGAGCTCCATCAAGGGGAGGAAGTTCCGAGGCACTGCTGTCTGGAAGCATCTGGCCTTTGATCCAGGCTTGGTGCAGCGCTCGACGCCGGCGGTCTTCAGCAAGGACAAGGCGATCTGCCGCGGATCTGGGACTTTCACCAGGATGCACTGCAGTTCTCAGGCAAATACCGAAGCCATGGGCTTCGACCTGCACCTTGCCTTCCATGAGCACCAGCTGAAAAGTCCAGCCTTGCAACCAGCGGATCCTGAACGGATTCGTCATCGGCGGACATTCAAGTGTTTGCACCTTATGGGGTTCCACCCCCAACGCAAGGCCGTCTGTCAGGGAATCACTTCGTGCCGGAGTCGGGTTTGGTGGCACTCCAAACGCGGGCCATGAAATGAGATTCGGCTTGCACGTTGCAGAATCCAGCATCCAGAAGCCGCTGATCGATGTCATCACTGATGTAATCGCGGTAGTAAGGCTCATGGAACACCCGCCGGAAATTGTCCATAGCCACATCGAACTGGGGCGAATCCTTCAATTGCACAGAGTCGGCGAGAACGAGCACACCGCCGGGTTCGAGAAGGCGGTAGCAGTCCTGCAAAACGGCTTGCCTGGCATCAGCGGGCAATTCATGCATCAAGAACACACAGGTCAAGGCTTGAAAACCGCCTTGATCAAAGGGCATGCGTTCAGCATTGCCTTGCACGAGCTGCACGAGGCTGCATCGCCCTTGGTTCAGCCAACGGTTGGCTTGACGCAGGTAAGCCTCAGACAAATCCACCCCGACAAGGGTGGCTTGGGGAAGTGCAGCACGAATCTGGTGGAGTGTGCGCCCCGTTCCGGTGGCGACATCGAGGATGCGCAGATTGGCCTGGGAGCGGTTGGAGAAGTGCTTCAAGCCATCCAGCAAGGCGGGAAGGATTCTGCGGCGCATGGCATCGGCGGCGCCGTTGAACAGAATGTCAACCTGCAGGTCGTAGAGCTCCGCTGAGTGATCTGACAGGTAACCATCCGTTTGATGGTGAAAATTCTGGAGGTAGTAGTCGGGATAGAAGTCGCGATCCGACAGATCTGGTAAATCCTGGACGTCTCTAGCTCTGCGACGGGCCCAATTGGAAGGAAGATCGAGCCAGACACGGGGATAGCGCTCAGCCCAGTCCAGCCATGGAATATCAAAGAGAAGCGATTGCGGGTACAGACCTTCTTCAGCGTCCAGCCAGTCGCGGTCGTGGAGCGTGTTGAGCGACTGGCGGAGAGCTGCCATCATTTCAGTCGGAACGGGTTCGGTCTGCGGAACGACGTCCGGTGCCACCACTTCCATCACCTTGGTGCTCAACTCCTTGTGCACCAGCCCAGCGAGGCTCCGACCCTGCTGAAGGGTCCGATACGCGATCTCGGTGAAGCTGGGCGCCATGCGAAAGAGCCTGATCAAGCAGGTTTATTTCAGCCGATCCTGAGGCTCGCCGTGGCCGTGGCTCGGGCCTCCAGGGAAAGAACTGTGAAGAACAAGAAAAAATGGTAGCTGTTGCTACAGAATTAATCCGTTGAGACGGAGCGCACGGGATGGGACAACAAACGCAAGCTGCCGCATTCAGCCTGGATTATTCCAACAACGTTCTGGAGAGGCGTCAGCGCGCAGCCGCTGAGTACATGATCTGGGCTGATCGCCATGCCCATGAGGTTGCACGCACACAGGCAACCCTTGTGCAGCATGACCATCCACAGCCAGTGGAACGACGCAGTGCCGCTGCTCAGCAGAAAGTGTGGGCGCGTCGGAGACTGCACGAGAAGCATCTCCATGACAGCGCCATCGCCCAGCTGCGGCACCGCTGAAGCCTGGGTTCAGGCGTCGTAGTACATGGTGAACTCGTGGGGGTGTGGACGCTGACGCAGCTGCTGCACCTCCTCGTACTTCAGGTCGATCCAGTTATTGATGAAGTCCTTGCTGAAGACGCCGCCCTCCATGAGGTAGTGGTGATCAGCATTCAGGGCTTCAAGGGCACCATTGAGGGAGGCAGGCACCGTGTCGATCGCGCTCAAGCGTTCGGCTGAAAGCTCGAACAGGTCCTCATTGGTGGGTGCACCCGGGTCGATCTGATTCTTGATGCCATCAATGCCAGCCATCATCATCGCGGAGAAGGCCAAGTAGGGATTGGCAAGGGCATCACCGGAGCGGAACTCCAGGCGCTTGGCCTTGGGGTTCGGTCCAGTTAGCGGAATGCGCACCGCCGCTGAGCGATTGCCCTCTGAATAAACGAGATTGACCGGGGCTTCAAATCCAGGCACCAAGCGCTTGTAACTGTTGGTGGTGGGATTGGTGAATGCCAGGAATGACGGAGCGTGTTTCAGGATTCCGCCGATGTACCAGCGGGCGGTTTGAGACAGGTTGGCGTCTGTGCCTTCTCCGAAAAACAGCGGTTGGCCGGCTTTCCAAAGACTTTGGTGCACGTGCATGCCACTGCCGTTGTCGTTGAAAACGGGTTTGGGCATGAACGTGGCGGTTTTGCCGTATTTTTTGGCCACATTGCGAACCACGTACTTGTAGGTCATGGTGTTGTCGGCCGCCTTGATCAGCTCGGCGAATTTCATGCCCAGTTCGTGTTGGCCAGCACCCGCCACTTCATGGTGATGCTTTTCGATGGGGATTCCCAGTTGGGCCATCATCAACAGCATCTCGGAACGGATGTCCTGCGCTGTGTCGTTGGGTGCAACAGGGAAATAACCTTCCTTGAGCTGAATCTTGTAGCCGAGGTTGCCACCTTCCTCCAGGCGTCCGCTATTCCAAGACGCTTCAATGGTGTCAACGCTGTAAAAGCTTCCTCCCTCGCTGGAGTTGTAACGAACGTCGTCAAAGAGAAAAAATTCTGGCTCCGGGCCGAAAAAGGCCTTATCTGCCAAACCGCTGCCAGATAAATAAGCCAATGCTCTCTGCGCCAGGGCGCGGGGGCAGCGGTCGTACAGGGTGCCCGTCCGCGGATCCTGGATCGAGCAGATCATGCTCAGCGTTTTATGGCTGTAAAACGGATCGATCCAGGCTGTCGATGGGTCGGGAACCATCGCCATGTCTGAGGCGTCAATGGTCTTCCAGCCACGGATTGAGGATCCGTCGAAGGCCAGTCCTTCCTCGAAAGAGTCCGCTTCCAGAAGGTCAGAGCAGATGGTGAGGTGCTGCCACTTCCCGTGGAGATCAGTGAACTTGAGGTCAATCAGCTCAATGCCTTCATCCTTGATCTGCCGGAGTACATCCTGGGCGGTGCTAGCCATTGGCGTTAGTGAGTCTTCGGTCACCGCATGACCGTAGGGATCGCCGTGGGATGGTTTTGTATCAATGGGTACATTTTTTCTCTAGCCTGCGTTGAGCTGGATCGACAGCTTTCTTGGTAACCGTTTCTGTCAAGTTCCCGGGATCCCACGCGCTGGAAGCGGTTTCGGATCGATGTTGGTGTTAGCTTCCGGCCAACGTGGCCAGAGTTCTGCATGCGTGATGCCATCACCGGATTGATCGGTCGGTACGACCAGCTCGGCCGATACCTCGATCGCTCCGCCATCGATCGGATCGAGAGCTATCTCGATGAGTCCGCCATCAGGCTGAAGGCCGTTGAGTTGATCAACCGTGAAGCGGCAGAACTTGTGCGTGAAGCGAGTCAGCGTCTGTTTCAGGGTGATCCAGAACTGCTGCTTCCCGGAGGCAACGCTTACACCACACGGCGTCTTGCTGCCTGCTTGCGCGACATGGATTATTTCCTTCGCTACGCCAGCTACGCCTTGATTGCAGGTGACAGCACGATTCTCAATGAGCGGGTTCTGAACGGATTGGACGATACCTATAAAAGTTTGGGCGTCCCCACCGGACCGACGGTGAGAAGCATGGTTCTGCTTGCTGATGTTCTCTGCGAACGTCTCCTGGAAGAGGGTGTCCCCTCCAAGAGTCTGGATTTGGTTCGAGCTCCTTTTGAGCACATGGCATCGGGCCTCGCCGCCAGCGATGTTCGTCAGCGCTGAATTTCTTAGGGAGTGTCTGTTCGTTTCAAGCGGCATCGGAACAGGGCTTTCCAGCTCAAACCGGCTCGATTGATGCGTAGGCTTTCACCACTGATTAATGGTTTCCGGCCTGCCGATGACGCACTCTCTTCCCCAGATTGATTCGCGCCATCGCCGTTCTGTAGAGCCCATCAGTACGCCTGACCGCCTCCTGCTGGGCCCAGGCCCCTCGAATGCCCATCCCACTGTTCTGTCTGCACTGGCAAGAACGCCGATCGGTCACCTCGATCCCTTGTATGTGGATCTGATGGGCGAGGTGCAGGAATTGCTGCGTTACGCCTGGCAGACCGACAATCGCCTCACCTTGCCCATGAGCGGTACAGGAAGCGCGGCGATGGAAGCCACCCTGGCCAACACAGTTGAGCCCGGCGATCGCGTGTTGGTCGCAGTCAAGGGCTATTTCGGCAATCGCCTGGCGGATATGGCCGGCCGTTACAGAGCCGATGTTCGCGTGATTGAAAAACCCTGGGGGGAGGCGTTCACGCTCGACGAGCTGGACTCTGCACTCCAGCATCACAAGCCGGCGATTCTGGCCATGGTGCATGCAGAAACCTCCACAGGGGTTTGCCAACCCATGGAGGGTGTTGGTGACCTCTGCCGCAAGCACGACTGTCTGCTTCTGCTCGACACGGTCACATCTCTTGGAGGTGTTCCCCTCTACCTCGATGAGTGGAAGGTGGACATGGCCTACAGCTGCAGCCAGAAGGGTTTGAGCTGTCCTCCAGGCCTTGGACCGTTCACCATGGGCCCTCGTGCTGAAGCCAAGCTTGCTGCGAGAAAGGACAAAGTCCCAAACTGGTATCTGGATGTCTCCTTGCTGAATCAGTACTGGGGAAGCGACAGGGTTTATCACCACACCGCTCCGGTGAATATGAATTTCGGTATGCGTGAAGCCCTCCGGCTTCTTGCCGACGAAGGATTGGACAACGCCTGGTCAAGGCATCGCTGCAATGCGGAAGCGCTCTGGAAAGGATTGGAATCTCTTGGCCTTGAGATGCATGTCCCCGAGGCCTTGCGATTGCCCACACTCACGACCGTGCGCATCCCAGATGACGTGGACGGCAAGGCCTTCTCGTCTTATCTGTTGAACACCCATGGCATTGAGGTGGGCGGTGGTCTTGGCGCTCTGGCAGGAAAGATTTGGAGAGTTGGCCTGATGGGCTACAACTCCACCCCTGAAAACGTGAATCGTCTGCTCAATTTGTTTGAGACTGAGCTTCCTCGTTTCCGCGAAGGTTCCTGCGTCGCTGCCTGAACCAGCCCGCCAGCAGTGCCGATGCCTGCTCTTCCAGCACTCCGCTCACCACGCGCATGTGGTGGTGAGCACTTTGATGTTCAGCGAGATTGATCGTGCTCCCTAGCCCGCCGCGTTTGCTGTCTCGGGCAGCGAAAATCACCTGACCAACTCTGGCCTGAACCAGGGCTCCAGCACACATGGGGCATGGCTCCAGGGTCACCAGCAGGGTGCAGTGGTTCATGCGCCAATCGCCGAGCAGCCAGGCGCCCTGTCGTAAGGCCATCAACTCCGCATGTCCCAGGGGATCGTTGAGGCATTCCCTGCGATTGGATCCATGGCCGATACACCGCCCTGCTTCATCGAGGAGAACAGCCGCTACTGGAATCTCGCCAGTGGCGCCCACGCGCTCAGCCCTGTTGAGCAGCCGCTGCATCCAAGCCCTCATCGCCTGGGGAGTGAGATGAACCGGGTCCGCCCGCACGGCCATGCATCGCTGCCTGACATCCAATGTGCCACCAAAGGTGACAATGGTTTTTGATCGCGACTGTTTCTTGCACGGCTCCGCTCGGTCATCTTCGGAAGCATTGGACCGATTGGCCCCCTTCGCTTCACCTGATGGCCTGGACCCTCAGTTGCAGACGTTTCTGGAGGAGGCCAGCGCGCAACTTTGCCGTTGGTTTGGTTCTGCGAACCAGCGATCACCATTGCCATCGCTGCGTTTACTCCCCCATGCTTTCCCGGAGACGGAAGGCCTTGGAGCACAACATCTTCTGGATGATCTTCAGCAGGTGATGGATGGTGCTTACCAGCCATCCCATCCGGGAGCCTTAGCCCATCTGGATCCTCCTCCGAATACAGCCTCGATTGCCGCAGAGCTCATCTGTGCAGGACTGAACAACAACCTTTTGGCGGAGGAACTCTCACCCAGCCTTTCCCAGCTGGAGCGTCAACTTTGTGGATGGTTTGCCTCCCGTCTCGATCTCCCCGAGGGAGCAGGCGGGGTCGCTGCCAGTGGTGGCACGCTCAGCAACCTCACCGCCTTGGTCACCGCCCGCCATTCTCTTGGTCTGGATGCTGTGTCCAACGCTGTCGTCTTAACAAGCGACGACGCTCACGTGTCCTTGGCCAAAGCTTGCAGGGTGATGGGGCTTCACGCCGATGGTCTGCGGCGGATCCCCGTGGATGGGCATGGATGTCTAAGGGTGGATGTTCTGCAACAGGAGCTCAACAATCTCGCGACTGAGCAACGTCCCTGTTTGGCCATCGTCGCCACGGCCGGTACGACGGTGCGTGGTGCGATCGACCCCCTGAGGGCGATCGCCAAAATGGCCAAAACCCATGGCACCTGGCTGCACGTGGATGGTGCCATCGGCGCTGTTTTTGCTCTCTCTGAGAAAACCCGTTCCCTGGTGGACGGATCGGGTGAAGCCGACTCAATCACCGTGAATCCGCAGAAGCTGCTCGGGATCGCCAAGACCTCCTCGCTGTTGCTGGTTCGCGATGTGTCAAAGCTCGAAGCTGCCTTCGGAACTGGACTTCCCTACATGGAGCCTGCCGCGTTTGGTGCTCACGGTGGCGAAATGGGATTGCAAGGAAGCAGACCGGCGGAAATCCTCAAGCTCTGGCTTGGATTGCGTCAACTGGGAATGGAAGGGATTCATTCGCTTTTGTTCAATGCTCTGGCTCGCAGGGAGCGCCTGCAACGATGCCTCGACGATCAAGCCCTTGATGTGCGTTCCGGCCCGCTCCACCTCCTGAGCTGTGCGCCGAAAAATGCTGACTGCGATTCCAGTGAACGTTGGTCCGCACAACTGCGTCAGCGTCTCCTTGATGAACAGATCATGGTGTCAAGACCCCAATACCAAGGGCTCCACCACATCAAAATGGTGCTCGGAAATCCCCATACCTCCAATGCTCTGATCGATCATCTGGGGATGTGCATCAACCAATCGATCGCACGGAGTGAGCACTGATGTCAGGCTCTGACTCGCAGCAACAGCGAGGCCGATGGATTGCAGTGCTCACAGGAGCGGTCTCGATCCTGATTGGCCTGCTTTACCTCGGGCTGATCACGGTTCTCGATAGCCGCGGTCCCATGCGTCCGCCTCCGCCCGAGGCCCTGGTCGGGGCGGCAGTCGTTTCTTCGCTTCCTGCTGAAGTGGGTCCACAACCCGCCGGAGCGCCGTCTCAAGAAACTCCCGAAGTGAGCGATCGCGTCGGTTGAGGTCGTAATGCCTCTGAACGACGTCCTGGACGCCGCCATCGCCCCAGTCTTGATCCTGCTGAAAGAACGTGATGAAGCTGGCCCCTGCAATTCTGGTGAGCCATCCAGCGGCGACTCCCTGCACGGCTCGTCCGAGCAGAAGCGTGGGAAGGTTCACGCTCAGTGCTGTGCCAATGAGAGTCACTCCTCCTTTCACCACACCGAGCCCTGCCAAGGTTCGCCCAACGGAAAGCGCGAGGTTCTGAGCCCTGTCGCGGGTGAGCTGAATGCCGTAAACACCCGCCACTTCCATCACCATCTGGGCATTGACCGCGGCTGTGCCGAGTAGATCCACACCCGGCAAGGGAGTGGCTGCCACCACCCCTGCACTGATCCACGTGTAGCGATCAACGATGCGTCGGGCTTCCTGTTCGCGTTGCTGATCGAGCAGCGTGCGGCCCGTTTCACCAAGCGATCGGCATTGGAGAAGGATGTTGTCGGCAAGCAACTCCTCGCCGTCTTGATGCAGAACGACGGCGAGTCGTGTGAGCAACGCCCCCACCTCTGGTGGAGGTTGCCAAGGGTTTTGCCCTGGCCTCGGCAACGATTGTGGTGCCGCGCTGGTCCCCACGACATCCTCAGGGGAAAGCCATCCCAGACAGCGTTCACGCAGAAGCTGCAGGAGCCGTCGCTCCTCGTCCTCCCCTCGGAGGTCGCACTTGTTGAGCACGAGGAGAAGCCTCTTGCCAAGACCTGAGAGGCTCTGAACGATGGCCAGTTCCTGGCTGCGCAGATCACCATCCACGACCACCAGCATCAGATCAGCGCGCGACGCCCGTTGTCTGGCCTGTTGCTCGCGGGTGCGTCCGTCCTGGCCACCTTCAAGGATTCCAGGCGTATCCACAAGAAGCACGCCTCGCTCCAATCCTTTCAGCCTCAAGCGATACGAGCGGCTTTCACTGGTGGATCCCATCGATGCCCCCACTTCGCCCACGATGTCCCGCAGGAGGGCACGGATCAGTGAGGTTTTTCCACTTGATCCGGTGCCGAACACCACCACTTCCAGGTCGCCACGGTGAAGCTGTCGGGCCACGCGTTCCCGCTCCTCCAGCAACGATTGGCGAGCGACATCGTCTTGTAGTCGAGCCAGAAGTCGATCCACACTCTCAAGGCTCTGACGGGCGGCGTCCCGTCGATTGCTCGGCGGGACTGGATTGGATGCCCCCATGCCCTGGGCCCGGCGTCCCTGCTTCCAGCGTTGAACCAACGGAACACCGAATTGGACCAACGCAGCCACCAGAAGCACAGCGCCGATGAGAAGCACGGGCCCAACAAGCCAGGGAGGCAGCCAATAACTGAGATCCCAAAGCAGGTTGCGAATAGCCTGAAGCACCAGGCCAACCACCATCAGTGCGATCAGAGCCGCAGTTCCTGCCAAGAGCAAGCGGGTCTGTTGTTTCATGCGCCAGTTATCGCGTATTCAGCCCGCCCCGTCCTGCTGAACGCATGATCTCTCCCCAAAGAGACGCCGCCAGGGCACTCGAGCTGGCCGAGGGGCTGTTGTCGTCATTGCCGAGCCAGATTCCAAGCACCCAGTGACGGCTTGGTTCATAGCCGATGAACAGGAGATCGCGCCCGTCATTGGTGGTTCCGGTCTTGCCACCTTCCTGTCCTCCGAGAGACGCTCCGGTTCCAGTGCCGCTTCTCACCACCGCGCGCAGCATCGCCTGCATTTGTTTGGCAACGTCCGGACGGATGGCCTGACGTCCGCCATTCAGGCTGTTTGCTTGTGGTCCAGTGAGACTGCCGCATCCACGCAGATTGTTCTGGCGGCAGGTTTCAGCATCCATCAGCCGACGGATCGTTGTGGCTGGTTTCCATTGCCCTTTGTTGACCACGGCGGCATAGGCACTGGTGAGCTCGATCAAGCGCACTTCACTCTGTCCAAGCGCCAATCCAGGCACGGGATCAAGAGGGGTGGTGATGCCCAGGGCCCTTGCCTGACGGACCACTTGCTCCAATCCCACGCGCTTGGCCAGGCGCAGGGCTGCTGTGTTGCTGCTTGATGCAAAAGCACTGGTGAGCGTCAGACGCCCCTTGCAGGGACTTTCAAACCGCTGTCCGCCCCATTCCATGGCGCTGCAGTCAATGCTCTCAGTGGGCTTGATCCCCTTGTCCAAAGCAGCCAGGTAAGTCATTAGCTTGAAGGTGCTTCCTGGCTGACGCATGGCCATGGAGGCACGGTTGAACTGACTGAAGCGGTAGTCGCGTCCACCGGCAATCGCGAGCACGCCTCCACTGCGACTGTCGATCACCACCGCAGCACCCTCTGTGACTCCCAAACCGCCAGCAGTCCTAATCAGGTTGCGCAGTCGTCGTTCAATCACGTTTTGAAGCACCGGATCGAGGTGGGTTTCGATCAGGAAGTTCCCTTCAGCTGCCACCTCAGGGCCCACGAGAGCGGTGAGGTCCCTTTTCACCTGATCGGTGTAGAAGGGCGCTGAGCGACGGGTGGCCTCTTTGCTGCATGCATTTTGGGCCAGCTGAATGGGCTGACGACGAGCCGCGCGCGCTGCATCGAGGGAGAGCCGCCCGGCGTCCGCCATCTTGTTGAGAACCCTGTTGCGTGCTTCGAGAGCGCGTTGCGGGAATTGACAAGGGTCGTGGCCATTGGGCGAGGGCAACAGGCCCACCAACAGCGCCGCTTCCTCCACCGAGAGTGATCCAGCTGATTTGTTGAAAAAGATTCGGGAGGCATCGTCAAACCCCCAGCCCACTCCGAGGTACACCCTGTTGAGATAACTCAACAGCAGCTCACCCTTGCTGAAGCGACTCTCTAACTGAAGGGCGACCAGCAGTTCTCTCCATTTCCGGCCCAGGGTGTCTCCTTCGCCCACCAGATCCGGGTAAAGGCTTCTGGCCAGCTGCTGGGTGAGGCTGCTTCCCCCCTCCAGAACCCGTCCGCCGGTGATGTTGGTGGCGAACGCACGGATGGTGCCGATGGGATCAACCCCTGGGTGCCACCAGAAACGGTTGTCTTCACTGCTGAGTAGGGCGTTAATCAGTGACGGTGAAAACTCAGCAAGAGAGTCCAGTTCCCGGTGACGACTGGAGTCAACGGAATCGAGCGGTTTGTTGTTGCCGTCGTAGATGGCCACCGGGCCACGCACTGTGGCCAGGCGGCCACGGACGGGCACATTCAGACCAGCAAGAACAAGAAGAGCACCCGATCCCCCCAGTGCCAGCACAAGTCCGAGGCCAAACCAGCGCCGGATGCGTTGTGCAACCCGATTTGCTGGGTTTTCAAACCGCAGGGAGGGGGCTCCGGCTTCGCTGGCGGGAGCCAGGCTGATCTGGTCACCGTCTTTCAATTCGATTTCCCTGACCCTGCGGCCCTTCCACCAGAGGCCATTGGTTGAGCCTTGATCAACGAGACACCACTGCTGTTTGCGCTTCTGCAGCACAGCGTGTTGACGGCTGACGGCGGGATGCTCGATGTAGATCTCCAGACCTTGGTCGCGACCAATTCGGTATCCCTCCCCGTGCAGCACAAGGATTTGATCAGGCCGATCGTGCTGATGGATTGTGAGCCGGGCTGCGCCCTTCAGATCAGGATTCGTCATGGCCACGGCGTTCGCGGAAGGCGTCGATGGCAAAGCAGACGACGGCGACATTAATCACGACATCAGCCCAGTTGAAAATGGGGAACTGGATGGGCACCAATTCCAGGAAATCGGTGACATATCCGAGGCGCCAACGATCGATGCCGTTGCCCAGGGTTCCTCCAAGGAGACATGCCAACGCAAGACCCATCCAGACATCTCTCTTGGGTTGACGCCAGATCCAGGCGCCAACGCCAAGGGTGACCAGCAGGCTGAGAACACCGAGAAACAGGGTGGAGTCTGTGAACAAACTGAAGGCTGCGCCTGTGTTCTTCACCAGGCGAAGCTGCAGCAATCCAGGAATCCACGGCATTGGCCTGCCAAGAATCAAAGCGGAGTGCGCCCAGTGCTTGCTCCACTGATCCAGGATCACCATTGCAACGCTGATCAGGAGCAATGCTTCGCGCCGCAGCGACCGACGGGTTCGTTGCCCTGCGCGACCGGCTGGATTCATTCCACCCACAACAGACTCCGCAGCCAACGTGCCAAGAGGCCTGCAGCGCAGCAAAGAGCGAGTTGCGCCACCAGGGGACCAAGGCTGTAGCTAAACAACAGTTCTGCCAGGGGTTGCTGCCAGCGACCGAGTGCGGCTCCCAAGAGGAGATTGAGCAAGCCACAGAGCTGAATAATCAGCAGACCGGCCATGGCAGCCAGCGTGAGCCGTGGAATGTCATTCATGCCGCTCTGCATCGCTAACCGACCGGTCAGCCACGCGGCAGGAATGAATCCGGCTAAGTACCCGAACCCAGGGGTGAGCACATAGGCAAAGCCGCCGCCCCCGTAAAAAACCGGCAGATCCACAAGGCCGATGGTGAGATAGGCGACCGAGGCAATGACACCGGCACGGGGGCCTGCAACCAGGGCGCACAAAAGCAATGCCGGAACCTGCCAGGTGCTGGGCAATGGCAGCACGGCTCCAGGTTGCTCAGGGAGAGGAACCACGAGGGCCGCCTGAATCAAGCTGCCCACCAAAATCAGAAACAGACCGGCGACAGCGCCGCTCCATGTGGCCAGAGCCCTCACGGACAGTCGTCAGCTGGAGCCATCCTGCTGTAAGAGGGAGGCATTGCCCAGCTCCTATGGCCGTTTCCATTGGTGACCAAGTACGACTGCTTCGTGCTCAGCCCTATCTGAAATCAGCGGATCCGATGCCGATGCTGCGTCCACCCGATCTGGTGGACCTTGATGAGGTGGGAACCGTGACCGCTCTGCATCCCGGAGAGACCGTGGCGGTGCGTTTTTCGCGAGGGACTTTTCTGTTGGGAACCGATGCGCTGACCCCCAGTGACGACAAGGCCTCAAGCTGACGCGAACGGCCCGTTGTTCCAAACTGATTTGAGCATGCTGAGGGAGTCAGCTGGCCCACACAGGCTGAGCATCGGCTGGGTCAGGTGTTGCTGCGCTACGGCCTTGAGTGCATCACCGCTGAGGCTGCTGAGCTGATCGAGACAGTGGCGATCGTGGTCGTCGGGTAGGCCAAGCGCGCGGAGCTGGGCGCGACGCTCCGCCCTCTGTCCTGTGGTCTGGGATGCATGGGCCAGCTGCCCTCTGAATTTGGCCATCGCCAACTCGAGGTCCGCTGGGTCAATCACTGTGTTCAGCAGATCGTCCCAGCTCCGCATCAACAATTCGAGACTGAGCCGAGCCCGATCCACTCCGGTGGACGCATGCATCACAAAGGGCGCCGCATGCTGTCTTGCCGGATGGTGAAGTCCCACGTCGTAAGCAACGCCATGCTCTTCCCGTAAACGTCTGAACAGAAGGCTCGACATCCCTGATCCCAGATGGGCCTGCAGCACTCTCAAGGCCAGATCATCCGGATGACCATGGGGGAGCGTGGCCTGACCAAGCATCAGCACCACCTGTTCGGTCTCCACGCTGTTCAGAGTTGATGAGTCACCCGCTCCCTCTGCCTTGCTCCAACGGGGGCGGCTCTGGGAGCGAGATTCCACGGGGTCATCCCCCCAACCTTCGAGAATGTCTGGGAGCGTTTCGGGAATCGTTCCGGAGAGAGCCAGGACGGAACCGTCGACGTTCAGTGCAGCGGCAAGGTCCACCAGGTGGTGGTGATGAAGGCCCTCTAAGTCACCAGCGACTCCAAGGGGGTCGTGCCCGTAGGGACCCTGGGCAAAAGCAAGTTGCCGCCAGCTGTCAAAGGCACGTTGGAATGGATCTTCCTGCTGTCGCTGCAGCGCTTGCAGGCTGAGATCCTTTTCCAAAGAGATCTGAGCTGGGTTCAAATGGGGGCGCTGCAGCATCCAGCCAAGGATTGGCAGCAACCTGTCGGCATCGTTCTGCGCGCACTTCAGGCTCACCAGAATCCCGTCTTCGTGGGTGTCGCAACGCAGTCCTGCACCGCAGCCTTCCACCAAATCAGCCAGCTGGAGATGGTCGAGAGGTCCGCAGCCACGACTGAGCACGGAACCAAGGAGCTGATGTCCACCCCGCTGACCGAAAGGATCTGCGCCGCTTCCTCGGCAGATCCAGAGCTTCGCGGAAAGAACCCCGGTGGTAGCGACCGGGTCGATGACCACTTCAGTAGTGCCGTTCATGCTGATTCCGCAGGGCGGGCGATCAACGTGAAGGCCTGGTCGGGCTGCAGTGTCTGCATGACATCGTCCTTCAGGGCCTCCGGGGTCCACTGTTCGAGATCGTTGAGAGGGTCGAGCAGTTGCCGCTGCCGTCCCCAAACGGCTTGGGAGCCCGCACAGGCAGCAACCGCACCGGGGGCTTCAAGGCTGAAGCGCAGTCCATTGCCCACCAAATGAAGAGCTCGCTGTCGCTCCTCCTCGAGAACGGGGGCTTCAGCGCTGCGCTGCAGTTCCTGTCGAATCTCCAGTTCAACCCGTTCCAGTTGCTCTTCCGGGCAACATGCCTCAAGCATCACCAGGCTTCCCTGCTCAAGGGTCGTCACATCCATATCGATGGATTCAACGATCTGAAGATCTTCGCGCAGCCGTTGCACCAGTCGGCTCCGACGTCCCTCGGACAGAATTGTTGTCGCCAGATCAGCGCCCGCTACCGCGATGGGATCCGCCGCCGCGGCGGTTGGCCAGACCATGAGAAGGCGCGCTGACTCAAGCCTGGCAAAGCTTTGGCAGTCCCTTCCCTTTTGAAAGGGAAGCGGATTGGCAGAGGGGGACTCACCGGCAGGTGGGTGTTGTGCTGCGCTTTGACCCCCTTCGCTCAATGCGGAAAGCGCGCTGTCTCTCACGTGGTTGATGAGATCACCAGGGATCGCACCGGCGACAGCAAGGCAGCAGTTCGGCCCCTGGTAACGGCGATGGTGGTATTGACGCATTCCCGAGGGATTCATCGCCTTCAAGCTGGTGTCGATTCCGAGGATCGGCCGGCCGTAGGGATGGTTGGGGAACGCGAGTTCCAGCACTTTTTGGAAAACGAGATCATCGGGTTGATCGCGGTACTGAGAGATTTCCTCGAGAACCACCTCGCGCTCCATGGCGAACGAGTCCTGTTCCAGGGATGGACGCAGGACCAGATCAAGCAGCAGCTTGAGCGCTGCTGGTGTTTCCTTGGGTGGAACGAGAACGTGAAAGTGCACGTCATCGAAGCCGGTTGCAGCATTGCTGCTGCCGCCAAGGGCTTCGATTTGGCGATCAAACTCTCCTGGTTGCAATAGCTCACTGCCTTTGAACACCATGTGCTCGAGAAAGTGAGCGATGCCCTCCTCGCCTGCCTGTTCCCAGAAGCTTCCTCCCCGACACCAGAAATCAAGGCAGGTCAGACCGGCACCCGGTAGTTCTGCAGAGACCAGAGTGCTTTGGTTCGGGAGAGTGAGGTAATCCAGTGCAGGACCGGAGGAGATCGCTGTCAGGGTCCCGTGGCAAAGTCCCATTCTGTGCAATGACGGATCGGATTGATGCCTGAGTCCTCAAGCGGCCCGGAGCTTCATCCGTTGGTGGTGTCTCTCGCCGCTCGCATCCGTCAGTGTCGCGAGGGCCTTCCCGAACTGCAGGACCTTGCGGTTCAGGCCGATCTTGAGGAGATCATCGGCAGTCTTGATGGTGAGGCGTTGAGCATCAGCAATGAAGTGCACCGCTGCCGTGGTTTGCGCAAATTGCATCTCGAAACCGCGCGACTCGGCGTGGGCCTGCAAATTCTCCACTGCGTGTTCTTTCCCGACCCACGCTTCGATCTGCCCATTTTTGGAGCCGATATTGTTGCGAGTCCAGCGGGAATCTCTGCGGCCATCGTTGATCTTTCGCCAGTGGGTGAGCACCTGCCAGCTGCGATCGAGGCCGACCTCAGCAGCATCGGCATGCCTGCTTTTGAACAGGTCCGTGATCTCCCTGCTTGGGCCACAATTTTTTCGCCCTTCGTTCGCTTCATCCGTCCTGCCAATGGCCAGGAGGAGGAATGGTTTGTGGAGCTGGTTGAGAGCTACCTCAATATCCTGAGCCGCGCTGTGCAGCGTGCCCAACCAATGGCATGCAACGACCCGTTTACGATTGCCAGATACCACGGGCAGGTGTCGTATTGCCAGCAACAGAAACGCAACGACAAAACTCGCCGGGTTCTGGAGAAAGCCTTCGGGACGGACTGGGCCGATCGCTACATCGAACAGCTGCTGTTCGACGAGCCGGTGAGTCCATGATGTCCAAACGTGGTCTATGGATTGGGGCAGGGACGCTCACGATCCTGGTGATTGCTGGCGGTGTTGCGTTTCTCCAACGCCCTGCTCGCGTTGTTGCCAAAGCCCCTCAGACCGAATCACCGCGCCCTCCGGAGGCCGTGGCTGCCTTGGGGCGGCTTCGACCTCTCGGAGAGATTCGCCGGCTCGCCGCACCGATGAGCAGGTTCGGGGGCACCCCGCGCGTCTCGAAACTTCTGGTGGATGAGGGCGACACGGTCACGCGCGGTCAGGTGCTGTCTGTTTTTGATAGCCGACCTCAGATCGAAGCTGATCTGAAGTCTCTTGATGCTCAGATCCGCACGGTTGATACGGAAATCCCCCTGAGACGTCGAGAAGTGGCTCGCTACGCAGAAGCAGCCAAGGTTGGTGCCGCTTCGATGGTGATTCTCGAAGAGAAACAGAAAGATTTGACATTGGTGGAGCGCAAGCGCATCGAGTTGATTGCTGAGCGCCGCGCCCTCGAGGCTGATCTCGTCGACAGTGAGCTGCGATCACCGATTGACGGCACTGTGCTCAGGCTGCACACCCGAGTCGGTGAGCGCCCCGGTGCTGATGGCGTGCTCGAAGTGGGCGCCAGCCAATCGATGGAAGCGCTGATTGAAGTGTATGAATCCGACATCAACAGGATCGCCGTCGGTGATCCTGTGACGCTCGTCAGCGAAAACGGTGGATTTGATGGGCGTCTGATGGGGCGCGTTGAACGCATCAGCCCCCAGGTGAGGCAGCGCGAGGTGTTGTCAACCAATCCAACCGGTGACGCCGATGCCAGGGTGGTGGAGGTTCAGGTCAGCCTTGATCGTGATTCGGCCCGACGGGTTGAATCCTTAGCGGGGCTGAAGGTGATCGCTCGCTTCAAAACCTCATGAGTGGTGGGTTCTGGAGCAACAGAGGCATTCCTCTGGCCTCTTTGATGTTGATTCGACAGCCTGTGCGCTTGGCTGTCGCTCTGGCAGGCATCAGTTTCGCTGGAATTCTGATGTTCATGCAGCTCGGTTTTCGAGATGGATTGTTTGATGCCAGTGTCACTGTGCATCGGTTATTTGATACCGATATTGTTTTAATCAGCCCGCGATCGACCAGTTCGGTCAGTATGGCTGGCTTTCCGAAAAGGCGTTTAGTCCAGGCCATGGCCCTTCCTGAAGTGGAAGGGATCACCCCTGTGAATTGGAATCTTCTCCTCTGGAGAAATCCGGAAACCCGAGGAACTCGCTCCATTTTGGCCCTTGGGTTTGAGCCCGGTGATCCTCTGTTTACGGATGCAACCCTGGCACCCAAAGCCAAACAGCTCACCCAAAAGGGCCGTGTTCTCTTTGACGAACGATCGCGACCGGAATTCGGGCCAGTTGCTGAGTGGTTTCGCGAAGGTCGCGTTGTTGAAAGCGAAATTGCCGGTAAACGTGTTCGCGTTGCTGGCTTAATTGAGCTTGGTACATCGTTTGGCGCCGATGGAAACCTGCTCACCAGCAGCGAAACATTCCGTGAACTGCTCCCCAACACGCCTCCAGGAAGCATCGAGGTTGGGTTGATCCGCCTCAATGCTGATGCCGACGCTGAGGAGGTGGTTATGCGTCTGAAGACCTTGCTACCTGACGATGTCACGGTTCTGACAAAACAAGGGTTCATTGATTTCGAGCAGAACTATTGGAAAACCGGCACCTCGATTGGCTTCATCTTCACCCTCGGAGCTGCCATGGGGTTCGTGGTTGGCTGCGTGATCGTTTATCAGGTTCTTTATTCCGATGTCAGCGATCACCTGCCTGAATACGCCACGTTGATGGCGATGGGATATCGGCTTT
Organism: Synechococcus sp. WH 7803; assembly: GCA_000063505.1. Lineage (GTDB taxonomy): Bacteria > Cyanobacteriota > Cyanobacteriia > PCC-6307 > Cyanobiaceae > Synechococcus_C. The sequence continues at coordinate 1,229,365 of CT971583.1, read as the reverse complement.
TCAACCTGCTCGGGGTTGTCGTGCGTGAAGGCTTACTACTGGCCCTGTTTGGATATCTTCCTGCTTATGCCGCTGGCCAAGGTTTGTATCTGCTTGTGCGCAATGCAACCCAACTCCCTGTTGCCATGGATTTCAGCCGAGCATTCACTGTATTCACGATGATCCTGATCATGTGCATGGCGTCAGCGGGGTTGGCCATGCGACGCCTTGTCGATGCCGATCCGGCGGAGATCTTTTGATGTCGAGCACCACCCTCTCAGAAAGCCATTCCAGGCAAGGCTCACGACAGGAGCTGAGTGTGAGCATCAGCGGCTTGAGCCATTGGTATGGCAAGGGGGCGACCCGTCGCCAGGTGTTGCAAGGTGTGGACTTGCAGATTGCCGCTGGTGAAGTGGTTCTGCTGACGGGGCCCTCTGGATGTGGGAAAACCACCCTTCTCACACTGATCGGAGCCCTACGCCAGGTGCAGGACGGTGATGTTCGCGTGTTCGGACAACAGTTGAAGGGAGCTGGGCGGGGGCAGCGACAGAAGCTTCGCCGCCGGATTGGCATGATTTTTCAGGGCCATAACCTTCTTCGTTGCCTCACGGCTGAACAGAACGTTCAGATGGGCTCCGATCTTCTCCCTGGATTCAGCTACCGGGCCCGTCGCGATCAAGCCAGGGAGTGGTTGCGTGCTGTAGGTCTCGATGCTGAGCTCAGCAAGCTTCCCCACGATCTCTCGGGAGGTCAGAAACAGCGTGTGGCCATCGCCCGTGCCCTTGCCGCACGGCCCAAGCTCCTGCTGGCTGATGAACCCACGGCTGCCCTCGACAGCGCGACGGGTCGAGAAGTGGTGGAACTGTTGAAGCGTCTAGCGCGAGAACAGTCTTGCTCCGTGCTCATGGTCACCCACGACCCGAGGATTCTTGATGTTGCCGATCGGCTGGTGCGCATGGAAGATGGGCGCCTCTTTCAGGCCATTGAGTAAGTTGGGAAGACAACCGCCAAAGTTGCAACCTACGCATGGCCAAGCGCAGAAATCTCAAGAAGGAAAAGCAAGAGCGCAACCGCGCCTATGCGCGCAAGTTCAAAAAGCGCAAGATGCGCAATGACGGCCGTGGCGAGGGTGCCGGCAACGGTGTGACAGGAACCGCCAACAACGGCGGAGCCGCCGATTAAGCGCGTGCTCTTTCCAGAGCGGGGGGGACTTCCCCCCTTTTTTTGTGCCCTTAGGCTGACGTCAATCGGATTCCCGAGAAGCGCGGATGTTCATCAGCGTCGTCATTCCCACCTACAACCGACGCCCGATCCTGGAAAAGTGCTTGCTTGCACTGGAAGGGCAAAATCCCAGTGGGGAGATTGAAAATTATGAGGTGGTCGTCGTCGATGACGGCTCCACCGATGGAACGACGGACTGGTTGAGGGCTTCAAGCAGCCGCTTCCCCCGCGTGCGTCTGATTGAACAAAGCCACGGCGGGCCTGCGGAAGGTCGCAACCGGGGTGTCAGCCATGCCCGTGGAGATGTCATTGTCTTTATCGACAGTGACCTGGTCGTCACGCCAACGTTTCTGGCCAGTCATGCCAGAGCCCTTGCTGCTCAGTGGCATCGCAGTGGTCATCGCCTTTGTTTTACCTACGGCGCAGTGATCAACACTGCGAATTTTGAGCATCCAACCCATGAGCGGCACAAGCTCAGAGACCTGTCCTGGGCTTATTTCGCAACGGGTAACGTCGCCATCGATCGCGGCGTTCTCGAGCAGTCAGGTCTCTTCGATACTGGATTCCGGCTCTACGGCTGGGAGGATCTTGAGCTGGGTGAACGACTCAGACAAATGGGTGTTGCGCTCGTCCGCTGCCCTGAAGCCGTGGGATATCACTGGCATCCCGCTTTTCGGCTTGAACAAATCCCCGATCTGATTCGTGTGGAGAGAGAGCGGGCCCGCATGGGGCTTGTCTTCTACAGAAAGCATCCGAGCCGCCGAGTGCGCATGATCATTCAGTTCACTTGGATGCACAGGATTCTCTGGTGGGTCTTAACCCTCGGGGGATTGGTCAACGAGCAAACACTCAAACCGCTTCTCTCCTGGTTGATCCGTCAAGGACAGCCCTCTCTGGCTCTGGAGCTCTTGCGACTTCCATTGAACCGACTTGGTGTGGAGGCTTTGTACAGAGAAGCCAAGGTCATGGGTCTGCATTGACCAGCCCATTTGATACATTCAATCTGTTCTTTCAAACCGCACACCTGTCTGTTTCGGGTGCTGATCGTGATCCGGCTTCAGTCCGCCACGTGATCCCTGACAGGTGGAGGCCAACCCGAAACCTCAATCAATCATGGCTGTCGTCACTCTCGCTGAGATGATGGAAGCTGGTGCCCACTTTGGACACCAGACCCGTCGTTGGAATCCCAAAATGTCGCGCTACATCTATTGCGCGCGTAACGGGGTCCACATCATTGACCTCGTGCAGACCGCTGTCTGCATGAACAACGCCTACAAATGGGTGCGTTCTGCTGCAAGAAGCGGCAAACGTTTCCTGTTCGTGGGAACCAAGAAGCAAGCGTCTGAAGTTGTGGCCCAGGAGGCCCTGCGTTGCGGTGGGTCCTACGTGAACCAACGCTGGTTGGGCGGCATGCTCACCAACTGGACCACCATGAAGGCCCGGATCGATCGTCTCAAGGACCTGGAGCGCATGGAGGCCAGCGGAGCCATCGCCATGCGCCCCAAGAAGGAGGGTGCTGTTCTTCGCCGTGAACTGGATCGTCTCCAGAAGTATCTGGGTGGTCTGAAGAACATGCGCCGTCTTCCCGATGTGGTGGTGCTGGTCGATCAACGCCGGGAAACGAATGCGGTGCTCGAGGCCCGCAAATTGGATATTCCTCTGGTGTCCATGCTGGACACCAACTGTGATCCCGATCTCTGTGAGGTCCCCATTCCTTGCAACGACGACGCTGTGCGTTCCGTTCAGTTGGTGCTGAGCCGTTTGGCCGATGCCATCAATGAAGGCCGTCACGGCTCGAATGAACAGCGTGGTGGTGACGGCAGCGAAGGCTGAGTCCCGCGAGCCGCTAAGTTCACGCCGCCCTTCCGATGAATCGGGAAGGGCGGCTTTTTGTCCAAACACTCCTCTCCTTCTCCTCTGATGGCCGCTGCCGTATCCGCCAAGCTCGTTAAGGACCTGCGCGACAAGACCGGCGCTGGAATGATGGATTGCAAGAAAGCACTTGCAGCCACCGACGGCGATGCTGACAAAGCCATCGAATGGCTTCGCCAGAAAGGTATTGCCAGTGCTGAGAAAAAATCAGGCCGAACTGCTGCTGAAGGAGCCATCGGCAGTTACATCCACACAGGCGCCCGTGTGGGCGTGCTGATCGAAATCAACTGCGAAACCGATTTCGTCGCCCGTGGTGACATGTTCCAGGAACTGCTCAGAGACGTGTCCATGCAAGTGGCTGCCTGTCCAGGCGTGGAGTACGTCAACACCGATGACATTCCCTCTGAGATCCGCGAACGCGAGAAGGCCATTGAAATGGGTCGCGATGACCTCGATGGCAAGCCTGAGCAGATGAAGGAGAAGATCGTCGAAGGCCGGATCAACAAGCGTCTGAAGGAACTGGCCCTGATGGAGCAACCTTTCATCAAAGACAGCTCCCTCACTGTTGCTGAACTGGTGAAGCAAACGGCCGGCAAGATCGGCGAGAACGTGAAGGTTCGCCGTTTCACGCGCTACACCCTCGGCGAGGGCATTGAAGTTGAGGAAAATGATTTCGCCGCTGAAGTGGCTTCGATGACCAAGGGCTGATTTTGGGGGCTGATTCGGAGAGCCGACATCGTCACGACCCAGACCTCCAGTTGGAGCGTCTGGGTCGCCGGTGTCGCTCCCTTACACCTGTTCTTTACCGGGAAGAGGCGCTCTACCTTCAGATCGTGCGCGATCAGCTCTCCAGAGCTGTGCGTACAGCCATCAAGCACCTTGTTTGTGCGCGCAGTGTCGATCCAACCATCCGCAGAGCGGATGGAGTGGACGATCTGCTTCGGCGTGTTGATGCCCTGGTACAGAGAACCACGTCTCTGATCACAGTTGAGCAGCTTCTGGTCACGGCCGATCGTCTGCGTCGCGATGCGCAACGCAACCGGCTGCTGCAAGTCCAGGCACTGACCACGGCTGTTGAACAGCCATCTGTTGAACAATCTGCTGCTGAACAGCCTTCTGCTGAACAACCGGCTGCACCCGGGGTTTGTGAGGAAGTTCATCTCGGCCTGTCCCTTCCCCTGGAACGTCCAGACCTGATTGAAGGCCTCTTCCCTGCACAGGAGACCGTTGAGGAGTCGCCTGATTGCGAGATGGATGAGCCGTCCCAAGATGACCTCCCTCCCCCTCAGGAGACGACAGAGCTTGACCTGCTCCGGTCGTTGTTTGTGCTCGCTGGTGAAGCCATCGAACCCAGAGAATCTTCCACGGAATCCACGGACTCGACAGATCCCCTTCCCAGGTTGGATGGCACTGAATCGAATCAGTTGATGCCCACCTCACCAAGCGCTCTGCTGGTCTGGATGGAGGGGATTGATGCGGCTCTCAGCCGGCGTTTGCGCAACCTGTCCCATGCGCTCAACGTGGAGCTGATGCGTGCGGGAATCATTCGAAGCCTGTTGCCTATTCAGCTTCTGGAGGCTGCCTTGAACGGTCATATTCCATCGGAAGCCACCCAGTCCAATCTTCTGAAGCTTCAGCTGCCCCTACCAACGGCTGGTGATCAGCAGTCTTACGAAGCGCAATGCTTGCTGCTGCGCAGCTCCGAACTGGAATTCGATGATCACGCTCTCCGCCGTTGCCGCGGACGTCTCCAGCATCAACGGCGAGCACTCTCCACTCTTGTGGTGAAGGAGCGACACTGGCAACGTCGCAGCAGCGCCAGAGAGGTTCAAACCCATTGGTGGCCCAACCAAACGGAGAGTCCTCCGCACCATTGAGTTCTGGGCTGGATCATCAGTCCCTAGAACGTTTTCACATTTGGCTACGCCCGCTTCAACAAGCGCTGGCGCTTGAGGCGGATCGTGGATTCGTCAATGTTCAAGGCCCTAAGGACACCTTTCACGGATTCATGAGCCGTGAATTGGGTGCTCCACCAGCAGGCGCGTTCCCGCCCGATTGCGAGGAGCGCCTTCAGGCGTTCTGCCATGAATTTCAGTCTTATCCCTCCCTCAGTGATGCTGCGCGTCGGCGCCTCGATGGCATTACAGGCCGGGTCCTGGGTCTTGCTGTCGAGAGCGACCCGCAGCGCCAGGTCCGTGTCGGCCGCTGCATCCACGTACAGATCACAGATGCCATCGGGATGCCCGAGCACGGGAATCCGGATGTTGTCCTGGATGAAGCGGACCAGTTCATTGCTGCCGCGGGGCATGATCAGATCTACGAGACCACCGAGGCGCTACAGAGCCAGGATCACAGCATTGTTGGTGCAGCGGGCTTCACTGCCGCCTTTGAGGATGGCCCCTTTCCCGGATCGAATCGCCAGAAAGGCAATCTGCACCACTGCATCGGGCCGCGCTTCAAAAATCACACTCACCACCTCGAGGGGCACGGTCAGCCGCTCCAACACCAACCCTTCGTCCAGCTCCCGGTGCAGCGCCCTGCGGCCATGGGGGTCCTCGAGCGCCGCCACTTTGCGTACACCGTCGATCGCTGCGGCCAGCTTCGTCCGATCGAGCTTCAGGCGTGCCATCAGCGCAGGGGCAAGGCCCTCGGCAGCTGAGTGCTCCAGATCCTCCCGGTTGGCCGCAACAATCACATCCGCCTCTGCAGCCAGGGCGTCGGCCATCGCCTGCAGGGCATGAGCGCGCTGCTCATCAGAGGTCTGTCCCAGCGCGACCGCTTCAAGCTGGACAGCCCCCGTCCGTTGCAGCAAGTCAGCGGAGGGCACAGGAATGGAACTCATGACACTTTGCCCGCCAGACAAACCCAATCAATAACATTCAACCAGGACCAAACTTTGCCCTACAATGATCCAATCAACAAATCATCTTTGCAGAACGATTGTTAAACAATGAAAATGCCCAAATTCTTTCAAATCCTTTTGATCGGACTGGGAAGTCTGGCAGCCATTATTGCAATTTTAGTCGCTATTATCTTTCAGGCAACATCAGGTCTAACCGCAGCCGCAGACAAACTCTTCAGCGAGCTCAAAGAAGGGAACACAAAGGCCGCCATGCAATTATTCTCACAACAAGTTGATGATCAAACACTAGAAAGAGAGCTAAAAACCTTTGCACGCGCAAATTCCTTAGACGATTTCAAGAACACGTCCTGGAGCAATCGCTCCATTTCCACGAATACCGGAACACTGGAAGGGAGTATTAACCTTGAAAATGGCACCACCATCCCAGTCACCATTTCGTTCCAAAAAAGCGGTTCTGACTGGTTAATTTTTTCAATTAAAGAAAAACGATCTGGCGTGATTTCCAGCGCGTCAGAAGGCGTGCCAAGCGAAAAAGAACTTCTTGCGATTACAGCTGAAACAACAGACCTTTTTGCGTCATCCATCAAAGAAAATAATTTTCAAAAGCTCTACAATGCCATTTCAAAGACTTGGCAAAATGAAGCCTCACCAGATCAACTCGAACAAGCATTCAAACCATTTTTAAAGCTCAGCAAAAACAAACAATCACTTACTTATCTCAATAACCTAACGAGAAGCACTCCTGCCTTCACAGAAGAAGCCATCATCAATGATCAAAACGTGTTGATCATCAAAGGCCGTTACACGATCGATCCGCCTTATACATTCACGTACTCTTACGTCATGGAAGGTTTCAGCTGGAAACTCATTGGGCTAAAAGTCTCGATCTGACCGCTCGGATCAGATCAAGTCGAATGGTTTAAAGCCAGCCGTTGCAGAGCGAGCTTGGCTGCTCCCAGCCGACCGGCTCCATTGCCGAGAGTACAGGCCTCGATCCTCAAGCCTTCACGCGAGACCGCCTGCACCCGTTGCTCCACCTCGCGACGGGCCTCCGGAAGAAAATGATCGGCGAGCACTCTCCACTCTTGTGGTGAAGGAGCGACACTGGCAACGTCGCAGCAGCGCCAGAGAGGTTCAAACCCATTGGTGGCCCAACCAAACGGAGAGTCCTCCGCATCATTGAGTTCTGGGCTGGATCATCAGTCCCTAGAACGTTTTCATATTTGGCTACGCCCGCTTCAACAAGCGCTGGCGCTTGAGGCGGATCGTGGATTCGTCAATGTTCAAGGCCGTCAGGACACCTTTCACGGATTCATGAGCCGTGAGTTGGGTGCTCCACCAGCAGGCGCGTTCCCGCCCGATTGCGAGGAGCGCCTTCAGGCGTTCTGCCATGAATTTCAGTCTTATCCCTCCCTCAGTGATGCTGCGCGTCGGCGCCTTGTCACAACGGTGAGGCAGTGGCTTCACGCCCTGCGTCAGCGCCTAGAACCCACGCGACCGATGGCACCTCCCAAATTGAAGGTTGCCACTCGCAGCACGGCGGCTGCAGCCAATCAGCAGGGAGATCTCTCTCTCGACGCACCGCTGTCACGGGTTCGAGGCATTGGTCCCAAGCAGGCGGAACGCTTGGCCAGCCTCGGGCTGCTGGTGGTCAGAGATTTATTGCTGCACTACCCCAGGGACTATGTGGACTATTCCGCTTTACGCCGGATTGAGGCCTTAGTTCCTGGGGAAACGGCCACCATCGTGGCCACGGTCCGTCGCTGTCACGGTTTCACAAGTCCGAGAAACCCCAATCTGTCGATCATCGAACTGCAGCTGCAAGATCCCACCGGACGGATCAAAGTCAGCCGCTTCCTCGCCGGTCGCCGCTTTAGCAACCCCTCCTATCTCCATGGACAGACCAGGCTCTATCCGAATGGAGCCACCGTCGCAGTGAGCGGACTGGTCAAGGACGGGCCTTACGGCCGCAGCTTTCAGGATCCGCTGATTGAGGTGATGGAGAGTCCCCAGGCTCCTTTGCAATCCAAACGCATCGGCCGGCTTCTACCGGTGTATTCCCTGACCGAAGGACTGACAGCGGATCGTTTCAGGAGCTTGGTGGAGGCAACCCTGCCATCCATCCGTTTGTGGCCCGAGCCACTGCCGGCTCAACGACGCCAGGCCAGGCAGCTGCTGCATCGGCACCAGGCCATGACGGCGATCCATCGACCGGAGTCATCCGAGCAACTCCAACAGGCCCGTCACCGGCTTGTCTTTGATGAATTTCTGCTGCTCCAGCTTGGATTGATGCAGCGCAGGGCGGCACTGCGCCAACGAACAGCGCCATCCCTGAAGATCACGTCGGATCGAGACGGTCTCCTGAGTCGATTCCTGAACAATCTTCCGTTCCAGTTCACAAACGCTCAAACCAGAGTGCTGGCAGAAATTGATGCCGATCTCGAGCGCTCGGAACCCATGGCACGGTTGGTGCAGGGTGATGTGGGCAGCGGCAAAACCGTTGTTGCGGTCGCTGCCTTGCTCAAGGCCATTCAGGCTGGATTACAGGGAGCCATGATGGCCCCCACCGAGGTGCTAGCTGAACAGCACTACCGCAGTCTCTGCCAATGGCTCCCCCCTTTGCATGTCACGGTTGAGTTGCTCACCGGTTCCACGCCGCTGAAGAAGCGTCGGCGCCTTCTCGCCGATGTGGCTTCCGGGGCCTGCAAGGTTCTCGTGGGGACTCACGCCCTTCTCGAAGATCCCGTGGCCTTCGAACGTCTTGGATTGGTGGTTGTCGATGAACAGCACCGCTTTGGGGTGCGTCAGCGCAATCGACTTCTTGGAAAAGGGCTGCAACCCCATCTGCTCACGATGACGGCGACACCGATTCCGCGGACGCTGGCGTTGTCGCTTCATGGTGATCTCGACGTCAGTCAGATCGATGAGCTCCCCCCTGGCCGCACGCCGATCATGACCACAATGCTGGCCGGCTCTGAGCGCGATCAGGCCTACAGCTTGATCCGCGAAGAGGTGGAGAAAGGTCAGAGAGCCTATGTGGTGCTTCCCCTGGTGGAAGAGTCAGAAAAAATGGACTTGCGCTCAGCCGTTGATGTGCATCGTCAGCTTGAGGATGAGGTGTTTCCAGATCTCAAGGTCGGACTCCTGCATGGACGGTTGCCAAGTGTGGACAAGCAGGCGGTGATTCAGGCGTTCGCGAAAGGTGAGACGCAGGTTCTGGTGTCCACAACCGTTGTGGAGGTTGGTGTGGATGTTCCGGAAGCCAGCGTGATGATGATTGATCATGCCGATCGTTTCGGATTGGCCCAACTTCACCAGCTCCGTGGGCGGGTTGGCAGAGGTGCGGCCGCATCCCGATGCTTGCTGATCAACGACAGTCGCAACCCCCTGGCCCGGCAAAGGCTTGAAGTGCTTGTGCGCTCAACCGACGGTTTCGAAATCGCCGAAATGGACTTGCGACTTCGTGGTCCCGGCCAGGTGCTGGGGACTCGCCAGTCCGGGTTGCCGGACCTGGCTTTGGCCAGCCTGGCTGATGATGGCTCCGTTTTGGAGGAAGCTCGGGAAGAAGCGGCCGATATTCTCCGCAACGATCCTGATCTGATCGATCACTCTGTGCTGCGCAGCCTGCTGGATGCGCAACGCAACCGGGTGACGTCTGCGGCGCAGTTGAATTAAGGAGCTGATCAATAGAGTTCGTCTGATTGCAAGATCAACGATGCGCCGGCCTTGGAGTGATGTGGCCATCAAGGAGTGCGGTGAACCGCTGCAGTCGCTCAGAGGGACGTTCCTCTGTCTTGAGCCCCATCCCTACGCAAAACTCGGTGCCCCCTACGGAGATCAGGGTGATCCCTTCAGGCTGCGCGCAAGTGTGATCGCGCGACTGGTGCGAGCGCAGAACCAACTCATTCAGCATCCGGACCCCGAGGTCGGCCCGCTTCAGCTCCTTGTGTTGGATGCCTGGCGTCCAGTCAGTGTTCAAGCCTTCATGATCGAGCACGCGATTGAGGAGGAATGTGGACGTCGTGGCCTCAATCCGTCGAAGCCCCAATGGCAGACGGCACTGGATGAGGTTAAGCGCGAGGTTTCACGGTTCTGGGCGCCACCCAGCGAGGATCGCTCCATGCCGCCTCCCCACAGCACGGGTGCAGCGATCGATTTAACGCTGGCCGATCAGCGTGGAGCGGCTTTGAACATGGGGGGAGCCTTCGATGCCATCGGCTCTGAATCCCTGCCAGACCACCATGCATCCGCTGCGAAGGCCAATCCCAACAGCCCAGAAGCTCTCTGGCACCAGAGACGGTGCAGCTTGCATGCCGCCATGAAACAAGCGGGTTTTGTGCGTCATCCCAATGAGTGGTGGCATTTCAGCCACGGGGATCAGCTGTGGGCCTGGACGGTTGCGGAGTCGATCGCTGTTTACGGCCGCGTGGATGGTGACGCGTGCGCTGCGGCGAGCAGTTCAGCCACGCGCTCATCACCGAGCCGGTTCACGTGATCACCAAAACCTCTCCGACCACCAGCCTGCTTCCAGCTCACAAGCAGCGGTTCCAGCGTGCTTTCAAGTTCATCCAATGGCATGCGTTGCAGAAAGGGTTTCGCTAAGCGCTGAAGATTGGCGCTGCCACCAAGCCACAGCTGATACTGATTCACACCGCTGCCGACCAGTGCGAGCTCTGCCATGTATGGACGGGCACAACCATTGGGACATCCCGTCATGCGGAACAGGAGTGACTTCTCGATTTCAAGCCTGCTGAGTTGGGCATCCAGCCGCTCGAGCACCTTGGGAAGGATGCGTTCGGATTCAGTAATGGCTAATCCGCATGTGGGTAAGGCAGGGCAAGCAATGGCGTGACGAGCCAGCGGTGGGGGTGCTTCCGGCATTTGCATTCCAAGATCCGACAACGCGTCACGCACGGAATTGCGCTGAGCACTGCCGATGTTGCAGAGGAGCACGTCTTGATTGGGTGTTAAACGCAGCTCGAGCTGGTAGCGATCCACGATGTCGCGGAGCCCTGCCTTGAAGGATCCCTCAAGGCGTCCGCACAGCAATGGAATGCCAACAAACCAAACACCGGGCTGCTGTCGGTGCCAGCCGAGGTAATCACTGAGCTTGGCTTTCGGCTCGTTGCGAAGACCTTTGAGCTCACCGCGGAAATAGTTCTGCGTGAGTTCGGTCCTGAACCAGGACACGCCTTTGTCGTGAAGAAGATATTTCATCCGGGCATGACGCCGGATCTGACGATCACCGTGATCGCGCTGCAGGGCCAGGATCGACTGCACGAGATCGAGCACATCGCCTGCTGCGACGTAGCCAAGGGGATCAGCAACCCTCGCGAAAGTCTCTTCTTTGTTGTGGGTGCGGCCCATGCCGCCGCCCACATACACATTGCAGCCGAGCAGAGCACCTGCGGCATCGGTGAACGCCACAAGGCCAATGTCCTGGGTCAGAAGGTCGACGGAGTTGTCCCCAGGGACCGTCACGGCCACTTTGAACTTTCTGGGGAGATAGGTGTCTCCGTAGAGAGGCTCGTCGTCGCTGCCGGAGAACACGCCGGCATCGCGTTGACGGAGGCGTGCTGCCTTCACCGATCGTGAAGGACGAATGCGGTAACTGAGGTCGCCATCGATCCACAAGTCGAGGTATGAGGATTCAGCGGCTTCGGGGCTGAGAACATCGGCAATCTCGTCGGCCAATTGGCGAGCCGCTGGATAAGCCCCTTTGGCGTAAGGAGCAGCCGGTGCCATGACATTGCGGTTGATGTCTCCACAGGCCGCCAAGGTGGAACCCATGTTTTCCACGATGGTTCCAATGACTTCTTTCAGGTCCCCTTTCGGGATGCCATGCATTTGAAAGGCCTGTCGCGTCGTGGCGCGCAGGGATCCATCACCGAGGCGGTTGGACAGGTCATCCATGGCCAGGAACAACTGGGCAGGGATGCGACCGGCAGGACTGCGCAGGCGCAGCATCATTTGCCAGGTCTTGTCTTTTCCCTTCTCCCTTTTATCGCGATCATCTTGCTGGTAGCTCCCGTGGAACTTCAGCAGTTGAAGGGCATCCTCACTGAAGAAGGGAAGATCGTTCGCGAGTTCATCCAGCAGGGGGTCCCGCAGGTGATGACTGTCGAGCTTGCGTTGCTCAGCCTTCGGCAGCCTGGTAGTGGTTGATTCCGTGGCGGATTCCACACTGGACTGACTCACCGGCAAAGAGCTGCAGCAACCTCTCGAAGCTAGCGAAGCGGCCACCTCTAGCGACTCCTATTAGCGGCTTCCAATACAGTCTCTTCTTGGATATCCGCGTGCTGTGGCGAACACGTTCCTTCTTGAGATCGGCACTGAAGAACTTCCCGCCGATTTCGTTCCCTCGGCTCTTCGGCAATTGGAGCAGAGGATTCGTAGCGATCTCAAGGATCTGCGCCTGGCCCACGGGGAACTGTCCGTGACGGGAACACCGCGTCGACTACTTGTGGTCGTCAGGGAACTGATCGATTCTCAGCCCGATCTGGAAGAAGACCGCAAAGGTCCACCAGTTTCCCAGGCCTTAGTGGATGGCCGACCTGGACCCGCTGCCATCGGTTTTGCCAAGCGCTGTGGCGTCGATCCAGAAGATCTCCAGCCCAAGGACACGCCGAAAGGCCCTTGTCTATTTGCACGGGTCAAGACTCCAGGCCAACCCAGTTCCGCACTGCTTGGAGAGTGTGTTCCCCGATGGATCGATGCACTGCAGGGTCGTCGATTCATGCGTTGGGGCTGTGGAGAGCAGCGCTTCAGTCGACCGGTGCGTTGGCTGGTGGTGATGCTGGGGGATGCCGTCATTCCTGTGACTCTTGATACTGCAGACCCTGTGGTGACCAGCGGACGCACAAGCCGTGGTCATCGTTTGCATGAACAGCTTCAGGAGGTGAACTCTGCCGAGGACCTTCTGAGGCAACTCAACGACGCCGGGGTGATGGTGAACCGTGAGCAACGGGCTGAAACCATTCGCGCGGCGATCGTCTCGGAATCCGAGCGCTGTGATGGACAAGCTGATTGCCCAGAGTCGCTGTTTCAGGAACTTGTTGATCTAGTTGAAAGCCCATCGGTGCTGAAAGGCCGGATTGCGGATCGCTTTTTAGAGCTGCCACCCGAAGTGATTGTCACGGTGATGCAAGCCCATCAGCGTTACGTGCCTTTGCGGATCCCGCAGGCTGTTTCAGACCCTTTGCAGCTTCAGGCCCGAAACGTTCTGAAGCCTGAATTCCTGCTGGTTAGCAATGGAGTGGAGTCCGCTTCAGACACCATTGTCAGCGGAAATCAACGCGTTCTTGGGGCCCGGCTAGCCGATGCTGAGTTCTTCCTCAATGTTGATCGGCGTCAGTCCAGTGAGCAGCGACGGCAAAGCCTGGAGCGTGTCACCTTTGCTGAGGGTTTGGGGTCGCTTCTCGATCGAAGTGAACGCATCAGTTGGGTCATGGACCAATTGCTGCTTGCGCTTCAGCTCGAAGGGACGGTCGCCAGCCATGCCAGACGTGCCGCCCACCTTTGCAAGCACGATCTTGTCTGTCAGATGGTTGGAGAATTCCCTGAACTGCAGGGATTGATGGGCGGCAAGTATCTGCTTGAAGAAGGAGAGCCCAGAGGCGTGGCTCTTGCGGTTGCAGAGCACTATCTGCCTGCTGGTTCCGGTGATGCGCTCCCTGCCAGTGACGCTGGTGCCCTGTTGGCTTTAGCGGAACGCATCGAATTGCTGCTGAGCATTTTTGCCAAAGGTCAGCGACCGACGGGATCCTCTGATCCCTATGCCCTTCGCAGAGCCGGCAATGGAATTGTTCAGATCCTCTGGAATCGGGGTTGGCAACTGCCTCTGCAGTCACTCTTCACAACCGCATCAACGCACTGGGCTGAGCGTTTTCCAGCCTTCAATGTTGAAGCTGAAGCCCTCGCCAACGATCTCGGACAGCTGCTCTGTCAGCGCATGGTGTCCCAATTCGAAGACGATGGATTTGCGATCGATCTGGTGCAGGCCGTCTGTGGGGAAGGGGTGAGCACCGAGCGCTTGCTGGAGGATCCGGTGGATGCACGGGATCGCCTTCTGCTGTTGAAGACACTGCGAGAATCTGGCCGACTGCAAGACCTTCAAGCTGTTGTCCAGCGTGCATCCCGTCTGGCTGAAAAAGGCGACTTGCCTCCGTCGAAGCTCTCTGTTGAAGGCATCGTGGATGCCTTCCTCTTTGATTCACCGAGTGAAGCTGCGCTGCTTGTGGAACTCGAAGCCTTGAGCCCCCTGGCCCAAGCGAAAGACTACGAGCGTTTGGCTCAGAGACTTCAAGGAGCAGCCCGTGCGCTTGAAGCGTTCTTTGATGGCTCCGACAGCGTGATGGTGATGGCTGAAGACCCATCAGTGAGGCGAAATCGCCTCAACCTGCTGGGAGTGCTGCGCAATCAAGCCTCAGTTTTGGCTCGATTCGACCATATCCAAAGCTAAAGATGAGATTGCAGCTGAATCTGCATCATGCAGATTCAGCTGCTCAGAGATTCAGCCTGTGGTGACGGTGGGGCGCTCTTTCGGCTCTGCGGTGGATTCGTTGTGAGCCTGCGCCTTAATGGCCTGGGCTGCTTCATCGGCCAGGAAATCTCCCTCTGACCGCCCCACAGCGGAGGGAACAGCGTCGTAACCAGCAGGAGCAAGGGCTTCACCACGAAGCAGGCTGCCAAGGGTACGCAGGGTGAGTTTGATTTGCTGCCAGGGATTCATCAACACCACCCTCTTGTACAGATAGCTGTCAAACGTGAGTTTCTGCACATCCCGGTCGTCACACATTTCGACGAATGCTTCGCGGGCCGCATCGTTGCGATAGAAAATCCGTTGAAGAATGTCGAGAACGGCGTAGGTGGCTCCGTACTTACGATCCCAACGCTTGAGATAGGTGGACTTGATCTCCTTTTCAGTGGGGACGCGGCTGCCGTTCGCTGAAATCTCAACAATGGCTTCAGCGCACATCCGCCCACTTTTGGCAGCAAAGTAGATGCCTTCACCGGAGCTCTTGGTGACGTAACCGGCAGCATCACCCACCAGAGCCATTCGCCCAACGACACGACGCGGTCTGGGATGTTCCGGAATCGGATGGGCTTCAACTTTGATCACTTCACCTTTGAACAAGCGCTTGCGGGCGCGCTCACGGATTCCCTTTTGCAACCCCTTGATCAGGGACTGGTTCTGTTGCATGGTCCCTGTTCCCACGGCCACATGGTCGTATTTCGGAAAGACCCAGGCGTAAAAATCGGGAGAGACGTCGGTCCCGACGTACATCTCGGCGAGATCTTCGTAGTAAGTCATCTCTTCAGGAGGCAGTTTGATGCGTTCCTGAAATGCGATGGCCACGTTGTAATCACCAGCATCCATTGCTTTGGCCACACGGGAATTGGCACCGTCGGCTCCGATGATCAGGTCCACCTCAAGGGTTTTCAGTTCGCCGGTCGGACCCCCCGAGCTGTAGTCGGCGTAATGCAGGGTGTAAGGACCCTGACGTGCATTGC
The DNA here is from genome assembly GCA_000063505.1 of Synechococcus sp. WH 7803. Classification (GTDB taxonomy): domain Bacteria; phylum Cyanobacteriota; class Cyanobacteriia; order PCC-6307; family Cyanobiaceae; genus Synechococcus_C. The sequence goes on along the minus strand of CT971583.1, from coordinate 1,213,917 downwards.
CGGTGTCGATCTTCTGAACAAGACCATTGACCAGGGTTGTGCCAAGGTCAGCGGCACGGTTGCGCATGAAGGCATCGAAAACCTCACGGCGGCACATCCCGATATAAGCGTTGTCGTCGTACCCGAGCGGATCAAGCTTGATATCCACCTCCTTGTTGGAGGGGGAGATCATTTTCATGTTCCGCACCTTGCGGTCGATGATCGATTCCGGCAGATCGAATTCCTCGACCATGCAGAGAGGAATCGCTCCACCACAAGGTTTGGCGTTGTCGAGCTTTCGCTCGAACAACCAGGTGCTGATGCCAGCCTTGGCCAGAATCTCGGCTGCGCAGGATCCGCTCGGACCACCTCCGACGACGGCAACTCTCAGCATCTCAGCTCACTCCGCTGGATTGTTGATAAAAAGCTATCACCGTTGAGGCGCGAGTGAGGGCTGCACTGGCGCCCCCCCTTACGATCGAAACAACACTGCAAGAAGCGTCGTGTCACGGGCTGTCGCCAGCCGCAGCAGATCCCGCGATCTCAACCGCGACGATATTCCGGTGGCGCGTCGCAGCCGATCGGCAGTTCCCAAGCGTCGCAGTGGTTTAGGTCTGCTGTTGGCCTGTGGACTGGTTTTCTCCGCATCCCTTGCCACGGTTCTGTTTGTCCCGGAGTTGTTGAACGCCAAACGTTCTCCGGCACCGATTGAGGGGATCGATGCTCGCCCTTCAGGCGATGGGCGTTTGCTCGGACACTTTCCTTACCCCGAGGCTGGTGTTGACGTTCTCGTACCGGTGGAAGCTGGGATTGAACTGCACCGTGATGCAGCGCGTGCACTCGATGCCATGCGTCGATCAGCAGCAGCGGATGGGGTGGATCTACGCCTTCTCAGCGGTTATCGCTCCCACGATTTACAGAAAAGTATCTTTTTTGATGTGAAGTCGGAGCGCAACCAATCCGCAGCGGAACGGGCCAAGGTGTCTGCACCACCTGGCTATTCAGAGCACAGCACCGGCTACGCCGTTGATCTCGGAGATGGCGACGATCCCGCCACCAACCTGTCGCAATCGTTTGAAAACACGAGCGCCTTCCGTTGGTTGCAAGATCATGCGGCGAGTTATCACTTCACACTTTCATTTCCCACCGTCAATCCCCAGGGGGTGAGCTACGAACCGTGGCATTGGCGTTTTGAAGGAACGTCAGAGGCTCTGCGTGCGTTCGAACCGGCGCGACAATTGGCTGACGGTCGGTAACGATGGCCTGCCGACCCGAACTCTTGGCACCTGCAGGCGACTGGGACGCCCTCAAAGCTGCCGTCGCCAGTGGAGCTGATGCGGTTTATTTCGGGGTAGAACTCTTCAACGCCCGGTTGCGTGCTGAAAATTTCAGCGTGCAAGATCTTCCCGAGGTGATGAATTGGTTGCATGCGCGAGGTGTCAAGGGCTTTCTCACCCTGAACGTCTTGGTTTTCACCGATGAGCTTGAGCAAGTCTCTGAACTGCTGGTGAAGTGCTGGTCAGCCGAGGTTGATGCCTTAATTGTTCAGGACCTTGGTCTGTGCCTTCTCGCTCAAGAGCTGGTGCCCAATCTGGCCTTGCATGCCTCAACCCAGATGTCGGTGACCAGCAGCGCTGGTGTTGCACAGGCCGCCGCCGCTGGTTGCGAGCGGGTTGTGATGGCGCGCGAGCTCACGCTGAACGATCTGGAACGGGTTCAGCATCAACTCAAGCAGCGGCAGCTTGATGTTCCACTTGAAGTGTTTGTTCATGGTGCGCTGTGTGTGGCCTACTCAGGCCAGTGCCTAACGAGCGAATCGTTGGGCCAACGCAGTGCCAACCGAGGAGAATGCGCCCAGGCATGTCGACTTCCTTATCAATTCATTGTTGATGGTGAGGAGCGTGATTTAGGCGCTCAACGTTATTTGCTTTCACCACAAGACCTCGCAGCCTGGTCTGTGATTCCAGAACTCGCAAGGATCGGCATCAGCAGCCTCAAGATTGAAGGGAGGTTGAAAAGTGCCACGTACGTCGCCGCGGTGACCGACGTGTATCGCCGCGCCCTCGACGGAGTTCTCGATGATCCAGAGTCCGTTCGTTTACAGCTGGAACTTGGTTTTTCCCGGGGACTGGGCACGGGTTGGCTTGAAGGCATTGACCATGCAGAACTCGTGGATGGCCGTTGGAGCAAAAAGCGTGGGCCGTCCTTCGGATGCCTCGTCAAAGTCCATCCCCGGGGTTGGATCGAAGTTGAGGCGGAGATTGAGCCTCAGCGCGGTCAGGGCATTGTGTTGGAAGTGGCTGCAGGCGAGGGCGGAGCTTTTCAGATTCCACGGGAGGTGGGGGGCCGAATCATGGAATCTGAGCGTTCAGGACCAGCCTGCTGGCGACTGAAGCTTGGCCCGAGTCGCGTTGATGCAAGGGGACTGCTCCCTGGCGCTCCGGTGTGGCTCACAAGCGATCCTCAGTGGCACTCCACCTGGACTCGCCGAGCTGGTCGACAGACGCCTCCGCAAGAGGCTCCCCTTTCTCTGGTCGTTCGCGGCCGAATCGGTGAACCACTGGTTCTTGAGCTTGAAGGCGCCCATAGCTCTGGGGGCCAACCCCTCGCCGTTGTCAGTGAACGCTTGCTCGAGCCAGCCAAGGATCACGGATTAGATCGGGAGCGCCTGGAGGCTCAGTTAGGCCGTCTTGGGGGCACAGGCTGGCGACTTGAGACTCTGCACTTGGACCTCTCTGGGTCGCTTTTCCTGCCAATCGGCGATCTCAACCGTCTCCGACGAGCCCTGCTCCAAGCGATGGCTGACGCCGGACTGTCGCCTGTAAATCGCTTGAAGTCACAACGACGCTGTGGGGCAATACCGAGTCGTGCTGAACGTCAGCAGCTGATTCGCAGCTGCTATGGGCGTTTTCCTGCCAACACGGCCGATCACACTCAGGCCGCAAGACTCACGGTGTTGGTACGAAGTCTCGATCAACTCAAGGGGTTGATCGAGCTAGGCGATGACACGCCGATTGAAGGGGTCATCGCCGACTTGGAGCAACCCCGTGAGCTCAAGGAGGCTGTTGCCATCGCACGGGGTTGCTGGAGTGATGGCATTTGGCTAACCGGTCCCAAAGTCACGCGTCCCAATGAGGGATGGACGTTGGACCCGCTCCTGCGTGCCAAACCTGACGGGTTCCTTGTGCGCAACGCCGATCAGCTTGAACGTCTCTGCGAGTCAGCCCCCTGCCGGGGGGACTTCAGTCTGAATGTGGCCAACCCTCTCAGTCTTTTGTGGTTTCTCGAGCACTGGGGACTGCAACGGGTCACAGCAAGTTGTGACTTAAATCTTCAGCAGCTTCTGGATTTAGCCGAAAACTCGCCCTCTGATCGGCTGGAGGTCGTGCTGCACCAGCACATGCCCCTCTTTCACATGGAGCATTGCCTGTTCTGCGCCTTGCTTTCGGATGGGCATGATCACACGGATTGCGGCAGACCCTGTGAGTCCCACACCGTTCTGCTGAAAGACCGCAGCGGTGTTGAACACCCCTTGCGCGCAGACCTCGGATGTCGCAACACATTGTTCAACGGAACCGCGCAAACCGGAATCGAAGCCTTCCCAGCCATGCGCTCGCGCGGATTGAGGCATTTCCGGCTGGACCTGCTTGATGAAGATGCCGAGGATGCCAAGCGGCGCGTGCGGCTTTATGGCGAGGCCCTGGGTGGACGCATGCCCTCTGCTGAGGTGTGGCGCCGCGAGCAGATTGAACATCGCCTCGGCGTCACGCGGGGCAGTCTTCGCGCAGATCGTGCGCAGGGAACTCCATCGATCTCACGTTGAGATAGTCTTCACCGGCTGCGCCTGCGGGCGTCCCAGCGACCTCTCGACCCAACACGGACCCCCCATGAGCGCCCAGCAAAAGGCGATCCGCAATATCGCGATCATCGCCCACGTTGACCACGGCAAAACGACCTTGGTCGACTCTCTGCTGGCCCAGTCGGGCATCTTCCGGGATAACGAGGCCGTTCCCACCTGCGTGATGGACTCCAACGATCTGGAGCGTGAGCGCGGAATCACCATTCTCTCCAAAAACACAGCGGTCACCTACAACGACACGCGAATCAACATCGTTGATACCCCTGGCCACGCCGACTTCGGTGGTGAGGTTGAGCGCGTGCTCGGCATGGTGGACGGTTGCCTGCTGATCGTTGACGCCAACGAGGGCCCCATGCCCCAGACCCGCTTCGTGCTGAAGAAAGCACTGGAGCAGGGACTGCGTCCGATCGTGTTCGTCAACAAGATTGACCGAGCCCGCGTCGACCCCGAGACAGCGGTCGACAAAGTGCTGGATCTGTTTATCGAACTGGGTGCTGACGACGATCAGTGCGATTTTCCCTATCTGTTCGGAAGTGGCTTGGGAGGTTTTGCCAAGCCGGACATGAAGACCGACAGCGAAAACATGCGCCCGCTGTTTGATGCGATCCTGCGGCATGTTCCGCCCCCGGTCGGCGATCCCGAAAAGCCGCTGCAGCTACAGATCACAACCCTGGATTACTCAGATTTTCTGGGTCGAATCATCATCGGCCGGGTTCACAATGGTGTGATCAAACAGGGGCAAAATGCTGCGTTGATCAAGGATGACGGCAACGTCAAGAAAGGTCGTATTAGCAAATTGCTTGGATTTGAAGGTCTCCAGCGCGTGGAGATTGATCAGGCCTCCGCTGGTGACCTTGTGGCTGTCGCCGGCTTTGACGACGTCAACATCGGTGAAACCATCGCTTGTCCTGACGAGCCTTCGGCATTGCCTCTGATCAAGGTCGATGAACCCACGCTGCAGATGACCTTCGTGGTCAATGATTCACCCTTTGCCGGTCAGGAAGGCAAATTCGTGACCAGCCGCCAGGTCAGAGACCGGCTTCAGCGCGAGCTGCTCACCAATGTCGCTCTGCGGGTTGAGGACACTGACTCTCCGGATCGCTTCGCTGTCAGTGGTCGTGGTGAGCTTCACCTCGGCATTTTGATTGAAACCATGCGTCGTGAGGGCTACGAGTTCCAGGTCTCCCAGCCGCAGGTGATCTATCGCACGATTGATGGCACTCCCTGTGAGCCAGTGGAAACCCTGGTGATGGATGTACCGGAGGAATCTGTGGGCAGCTGCATTGAGAAGCTCGGGACTCGCAAGGGTGAAATGCAAAACATGGAAACCGGTCAGGACGGCCGCACACAGCTTGAATTCGTGGTGCCATCCCGCGGCTTGATCGGCTTCCGCGGTGAATTCATCCGAGCGACTCGCGGCGAAGGGATCATGAGTCACTCATTCTTCGAATACCGCCCGATGCTTGGCGATTTCGACACCCGACGCAATGGTGTGCTGATCGCCTTCGAGGAGGGAACTGCAACCTTCTATGCCCTCAAGAATGCCGAAGACCGCGGCCAGTTCTTTATCTCCCCTGGAACCAAGGTGTACAAGGGAATGATTATTGGTGAGTACAACCGTCCCCAGGATTTGGAGATCAACGTCTGCAAGACGAAACAGCTCACCAACATGCGCTCAGCTGGTGCCGAAGAACTCGACACCCTTCAATCTCCTGTTCAGATGACGCTCGAGCGAGCCCTCGAGTACATCGGTCCCGACGAAATGCTCGAAGTCACGCCTGAATCGATCCGTCTGCGCAAACTTCCTTCCAAGAAGGCGGCCAAGTCCAAGCGTTGAACCTGCTAGACGATCCTCGATTCAGCAAGGCTCTTGAGTTGTTCAACTCAGGGGCCTGGTATGAAGCGCACGATGCCTTTGAAGAACTCTGGCATGAGCAGGTTGATCCCAACAGACGCCTGCTACAGGGAATTCTTCAAATCGCCGTTGCTCATGTTCACCTTGAGCGCGGGAACACCCGTGGGGCCACCATCCTTATGGGGGAAGGAATCGGTCGTCTCAAGCCATCGCTTCCTTCAGCGTTGGGGCTTGATCTCCAGGCCCTGCACACAGCGTCAAGCGTTCGCCTGCATGCCTTGCAAAACGAACGCAACCCGGACGACGATCCGCCCCCAAAGCTTATTCATACGAATGATGCCGTGGGATCATGAGTTTCTGATGGTTCATCACCGAGCACCATTGTTCAAGTCTCGTTCGCTGACTGCCATCCCTGCCCTGAGACATTGGCTTGTGGCGTTGGTGGCGGTTGGCTCCATTGGGTTGGCACGCTCCCAGTCCTTGCCGGCACCAATGAATCAGTCAGGGCCGATCGACGATGGTTTGATCACCATCGAGTCGGACAGCCAGAGCGCCGACAATGTCACCGGTGTGGTCACTGCTTCGGGAAATGTTCGAATCGTTTATCCAGCCAGGGGAATGGTGGCTACATCGCGACAGGCCCAATATTTCAGCCGCGAAGGGCGTTTGGTTCTCAGTGGTGATGTGGACGTGATTCAAGACGATGGCAGCACTCTGCGAGCTGAAAGAGTGACCTACAACCTCGATGATGAACGTGCTTTGGCCGTTCCGAGTGAGGGCACGCAGGTGCGAGCAACCATGATCCTGCGTCCTGATCAGCCTGCAAAGACCCCGCTAACGCCATGAGTTTGAGCCTCAATGGCGTGTCTCTTTCGTTGGGGGGAAGGCCGCTGGTTAGAAATCTCACTCTCAGCCTGGAACCTGGAGAGGTGATTGGGTTGCTTGGGCCGAATGGCGCCGGTAAAACAACCAGTTTCAATCTTGTGATCGGCCTTCTCCGCCCAGACTGCGGGGAGGTTTTGCTGGACGGCCATCCTGTCGCCAGCTTGTCCATGCCTCAGCGTGCCCGTCTCGGAATCGGCTATCTGCCTCAGGAGCCCAGTGTTTTTCGTCAGCTCACGGTGCAGGACAACCTGAAATTGGTGCTTGATCAGAGTGGGCTGAGTGGCATTCAGTACCGAGAACGCCTGCAGCAACTGATCAGGGACTTTCATCTCGAACCATTTCTCAACCGCCGCGGCTATCAGTTGTCAGGTGGTGAGCGACGACGGTGCGAGGTCGCCCGGGCTTTGGCAGTGGGATTGGAAGGACCCCGTTACCTTCTCTTGGACGAACCCTTCGCTGGTGTCGATCCGCTGGCGGTTGCCGACTTGCAGCAACTCATTCATTCCCTGCGCCAACGGGGCATGGGCATTTTGATCACCGACCACAACGTACGTGAGACGCTCGCGATTACAGATCGTGCCTACATCCTCACCGATGGAAGCATCTTGGCCTCCGGATTGTCTGAACAGGTCGCCCATGACCCGTTGGTCCGTCGTCACTATCTCGGTGAGGGTTTCCAGCTGTGATCGACACCATTAAGGCCTCCATCCGTCGGCTCATTCAGCGGATCCCCCTGTTGGATCGTTGGTTGATCGGGGAGCTTCTCAGTCCGCTGCTTTTTGCGATTGCCGCCTTCACTGTGGTCTCCCTTTCGGTTGGGGTGATGTTCGAACTGGTGCGTCAGATCGTTGAGTCGGGCCTTCCTGTCGCCATTGCAGTGCAAGTGCTTTTGCTAAGGCTCCCCAGCTTTCTAGTGATCTCATTTGCGATGGCCACTCTGATGGCAACCTTGTTGGCCTATAGCCGTCTGTCAGCCAACAGCGAGCTCACAGCCCTGCGCAGTGTTGGCGTGACAGCCACGCGCATGATCGTGCCCGCCCTGATTGTGGCGCTGTTGATGTCAGGCCTCACCTTCGTCTTTAACGACGTTGTGGTGCCCAGAGCCAATCGATCTGCTGAAATCACCCTGCGTCGTGCGCTTGGGAAAGCAATTGCCACAGAAAAGGGAAGCAACATTGTGTATTCCCGCTTTGGTCGAATTCAGGACCCCGATGGCAGCAGTAGCAAAGGACTCGCGCAACTGTTTTATGCCAGGCAGTTCAAAGATGGCGTGATGAGCGGAGTCACCGTTCTCGATTTCACCCGCGCTGGCTTCACGCAGATGCTTGTAGCCGATCGAGCTGTCTGGAACGAGCGCCAAGCCAAGTGGCAGTTCTTTGATGGGCAAATTCTTACGTTGACCCCTTCTGGGAGCACAACATCAGCTGACTTCGATCAATACCTCTATCCACTCAGTGCAGCGCCGATCCGCATTGCTCAATTGCCGAAAGATGCCAACAACATGACGGTTGCCGAAGCCCTACGTGCGCGGGAGCTGCTGGAACAAGCGGGTGATATCAAAGAAGCACGGCGGCTTCAGGTGCGAATTCAAGAGAAGTTCACGCTACCGATGGCTTGCCTGGTTTTCGGCCTGATCGGCGCCAGCCTGGGGGCGAAGCCTAATAGCCGTACAAGCCGAAGCCAAGGGTTCGGAATCAGCGTTGTGTTGATCCTTGTGTATTACGTGTTGAGCTTCAGCTTCAGTTCCCTTGGCGTCAAAGGCACCCTGCCTCCATTGTTGGCCGCTTGGTCACCGGTTTTGATTTCATTGGCTGGTGGTGGTTGGCTCTTGAGACAAGCGAGTCGTTGAACCGCCAGAACGTTGGAGCGCTTACCGAAGCGAGACAATCGATGCAGCTTGAAGCGCCGCAATTGTAAGCAAAATCGAAAAAAGCATTGCAGTCTGACGTCTGAGCTCGTTGGAGCGATGCGTACTGCTTGCCGTTTGATCAAAATGAGAAGACGGAGACGGTCGTGTTTCCTGCGATTCATCGGTTCTGCGTTATGCCGTCAACATCCACGTCTCTCTCTCCTCTGTCCACAGGTCTTGCCAGAGCGACCGCTGGGCTCAACCTGTGCCATGAGAACGCATCTGAAGTGTGGCATCAAAGACCGCCATTAGATTTTTTACAGATTCACCCAGAACACCTCATCCAAGAGGAAGGGGGCACGTATCGCGACCAATTGGATGATCTCAGGCACGCCTATCCAATTGTCTTGCACGGTTTTGGTTTGTCTCTGGGTTCCTGCGCACCACTGGATCAGGACTATTTGCAGCTAGTAAAGCGTGTCTTGAAGGAACATCCAGAAGCCTTCTTTTCTGATCATGTCTCTTGGAGCTCACTCTCTCATCATCACTTCCACGATTTGCTTCCACTGGTCATGAATGATGAGACACTCGATTATTTGGTAGAACGGATTGACCAGGCTCAGGAATTGATCGGCCAACCCATTCTGCTCGAGAACATCAGCAGTTACATGCGCTTTCGTGACTCCACTTACGATGAACCATCTTTCATCAACGCTTTAACGGAGCGAACTGGTGCTTATGTATTAATGGATGTCAATAATCTTTGGGCCAATGCAGTTAATTTTGGAGAGAACCCACTGACCCAATTAATGGAATATCGCCAAAGCAGCGTCAGGGGATACCATCTCGCAGGATGCACGCGTCAGCAAGCAGGCGATGGAGATGTCTACATTGATTATCACGGTGAGGCAGTTCATGAAACAGTTTGGGATCTTTATGAAAAAGCACTAAGACACTTTGGACCATGGCCAACCCTGTTGGAATGGGAAAATCATGTTCCTCCACTTGAACGCACACTTCAAGAAGTGAGCCGAATTACCCGCTACCTGAATGATTTATCTGTTGCACCAGGAGCAACATAATTCATAGGCGATGGCTTGCTTCGATCACTTCTCTCCGATTTTTGAATGAACGCTTTTCAAGCATTCATTCAGCACAACAATCCAAAACCTTACGACACGCTCAGTTCAACGCCACACCACTCAACTCTCAAAGCTCTTACTTGTCATGAAGTCCCCCCAGCTCCTGCGTCTTCAACAGCAATTCTTGGCGAGCTTGCATCGAGAACCAACACCCTGGATTGTTGATCAGATCATTCCTGCACAAGGTTTCACGGGTGCTGAAGAGATTCTCAAGATCTACCTTCATCGAGCGATGGCACGAACTGTCGATCCACTGCACGATGTGTTCAAGACTGTGAGATGGCTGATTGGCGCTGAAGCGTTTGAAAAGATTCTCGAAAAATTCTATGAGTCGTCACCTGGAGAACCACTCAATGCGCAAACATTAGCGACAGAATTTGCATGCTTTTTAGGATGCATCGACAAGTCTACTCTTGACTCTTTGTCTGCTTCGTACAGTCTCGATATCACGGATGTCAATTTCCCTCAGATGTTATTGGCAGCAGGGATGTTGGATTGGCGATGCTTATGGGCAAAACTTGCACCATCTCGCAACCGCAAACCTGTTCAAGAACTCATTCAAGATTTACACCACCGTTGTCACATTTGGGCACGTCCAAGGCTGAATCGGGGTACGAGACTTTGCGTATCAGGAGTTGATCTTGAAGCACTGAAAGCTCTTGCCGGAACCGATGCATCAAAGCATCGCTTGCCAATGGTTGAAGGAGGAATCGCTACATTTTTAATTTATTCAGACCTTGAGAATCAAGTTATTGTTCGACGCTTAAATCATGAAGAATCGCTGTTATTGAATCATTGTGACGGGACACACACACTTGCCTCATTAAAGCATGAAGGCAGTTTTTATAACTACGGAGATATGGATACAATCAATCTCGTCCAACGTTTGATCACAGAAGGAGTGATCGTTGATCTTCAGTCAGAACTGAAGTAAATTACTGCTCACAACAAGGGCAAAGAAAGATGATGGCGATCAATTGTTTTGATGATCCGTAATGCCAAGAGTTTTTCTCCATTCCTCAACGGATAACTTCCATTGATCTTCTAATTTATATGCAATGACTAAATCAGCATTAAGACCCAACTCAAATCCACGGCTTAGAGCCATCAACAAAGGTTCAAGGGGTTCATCGTTTTGCAATGCACGCAGAAGTGAGCCCGCAATTAAAAGAACAGCAAGCGGTGCACGGTTTTGCGCCAATGCAAAAGCCTGAAGACCCATTTCTCCAACCAGGTCGGTGCCAAAGCCCGTCAACACATGAATGATGTCATGAGTTTCATGTAGCCGATGAGAAACAAAACTCTTTAAATTTGTCACTTCACCGCTGTCCATAAGCTCATCCGGCGAAAATCCTTGCTTGATTAATTCATCCGCATAAGTCTTCCCAAGGCTTCCACTAGGAAGCAAAGAAAGTTCTTTCAGGGATTTGGTAGGAGGACGCCAACGCTCGTCTGCGAGAGCCTGAAACCGTGAATTCTTCAGGAGGTGAGCCATCGATTGTGCAAATAGATTCGTACCACGCAGGCTCCCGGCTACGGCACGAACATTATTTAGCTCATCAGGATTTTTCATCCACAATGACAATCCCGCAACCATCTTCAGCGCTTGCGCTTTTTTATCGAGATTGAAAAGCATACCAATCGATCAAGTGATCCAAGACTAGTCAAATATTTGTTAGCTGCCAATAGTTGGTAAAAAGAGAATCACTGGCTAACGTTGGAGTGATTGTAAAGACCATTCATGCTCGATTTACTACCACTCTTTTTGGGTGTTCGAGGTATTGGCCGCTATCGCACGATCCTAGGAGTCATGGCTTTCGCAAGCTTAATCCTAGGTTTACTCTTCTTATTCAATGTTAACGCAGAGCCAAATCCTTTTCTTCATTCGGTTGCAATCGCTTTTTCTTTATTTTTACTATTATCGATATGGATCGGATTTATAATGCCGAGTAATTCGGCCTTCGCGCGATCTCGACTCAACCAACCAAGACTTATTCTGATTAGCATTACTGCACTTGCTTTGATATTGCGATTGCAACAGCAGAGCGGAATAATGATTTTTATTTGGGGAGAAATCATTGGAGCAGTATTGTTTATCAATGCAATCATCTTTGGACTCTTTTCAGTGATGATCCGGCCAAAAAGGTGGAGAGTGCAGTGCCTGAAAGCGGTTATCTATTTATGCTTAGCGATCTTTTTTGTTGCTGATTTTATACCAGAGCCCGAAAAACCTAATTTGTTTTTGGCTCTGGTATTGATTGTTTTTTCGATCTCATGTCTTCGTCTAGCCTTTCGTCGTGGTCGGCTCACAAATACCTCAATACCGGTTTTTACAGACGGACCAACCACTTCACGTAACGATGGTCCATTGATCGGCGACGATGGCCAGCCAGTACCCATGACAATCCGTATATGGCTCACGAATAGTGAACAGATGATTCCTTATCCATATATTGCTGAATTGTGGAACTTTTTTAGTTCAACGTTATCGCCACATCGAGCGAACTCAGGCCCCACGGCACACCATGCAACCCTTGAATGTGGTTCCGATATTTATATCAGCTTTTGCCCTCAAAATGATTTAGCCCATTTAGATCCCGAAAAAAGCAGTGCATCCAATATGAAACGAGCAATTCGCATGGATCAACACTACAGAATGCCAGCTCGTTGGAGGATGTCCTACCGAGAAGATCTTGAGCTTCGCGGTGAACCTACCCATACAATTCAAGTTACAAATTACTCTTATGAAAGACTAAGCCATTTTCAGAACTACGCACGGGAGCGCCTCACTTATCACATAACAAGGCAAAATTGCTGTACAACTGTCGTGGATGCTTTGGAAATATCAATTTTTGGTTGGTACAGTCGTTACCGACTTAAAAGTATATTCTTGATTAAGTTAATCATAAACGATCTTTTCTGGCAAGCATCCTCGCTTCGGTTCCGAGCCCAGTACTTCGCATGGACGACAACTGGATTGCTTAAGTATTCGCAAGCAATGTCTGGTCTTTTGCAATTACCTGGGTCTGTGAAGTGACCATGATTTCATTTAAACGGTTGTCCCCCCAAATGCCAATTGCGTTTTGGGGTCTTGTTCTGGCCTATGTGGCAGTCGCCATTAACACCACCGTTGCCAGCGTTGCATTACCTCCGATATCAAAGGCGCTTGTGGTTAATTCCGAGCAGCTCACCTGGATCGTGAATTGCACACCGCTGGCCGCGTCAGCATTCATGCTGTTTGGTGGACATTGGGCAAGCCAATACGGTTTTCGCCGCATCCTTGTGATCGGCTTATCAATCCTGACGGTATCGGCTGTGGGAGCTTCGATGGTTGTGGATGTAAACACACTGATCGCATTTCGAACATTTTCCGGTTTTGGAAGTGCTCTTGTCATGCCTTCAGCGCTGGTCTTGGCCTATCAAGTTGTTGATGAATCCCGTCGTCGCACTGCGATTGGACTTGTTACTGCAGCTCAGGCAATTGGTGGTCTCCTTGGACCTCTACTTGCTGGCTATTTGATTACGACTGTGTCCTGGAGAGCAGCTTTGTTGTCTGTGGCGCCTTTGCTCTTGGTTTCGATTTTGATTGTTTACTCAGAAATACCGAAGCGGGCAGGTCCTAAAGGGGAAAAGCGAACGTTTGACCAGATCGGAGCTGCACTTACCGCATTGTTTGGCACCAGTAGCTTGCTCTTTATGGTTAACTTGACGAACGCATCAGCAAATCAATTTATTTTTTTCAGCTCAATTGGCATCGCCGTTTTGTCACTTATCACTTTAGTTGTACACGAAGCTCGTTGTTCAAATCCACTCTTTCAGTTCAAGCAACTTCGTAAACGGACGTTTCTTGTCCCAACGGGTATCAATTGGATTGTTCAATTAGTGTATGGAGGCATGATCTTTCTGAACATGCAATATTTGCAGTTGGTGGTGGGATTATCGGCCTTCACGGCAGCATTACTCGTTGTAGCAGCAACGTTTGTGTGGATTCTTTGTAGCTCTTTTTCTGGAGTACTCAGCAAGCGCATTGGTTCTTACCGTTTAGCAATGCTGGGCTTATTAACCGCATCTTTAGGCTATGGATTGATTGGTTTTGCCGGTGTTACCCCAAACCCGATTGTCTTAACCCTTGGCTTCATCCTTTCCGGCAGTGCTGGTATCGAACCAGCAGTCATGGTGCATGGAGTTCTCGCCTCCTATGACGAAGATCAGCGAAGTTTCGGTGCCTCTCTCAATGCCATGGTGATGCGATATGGCTTGTCCACTGGTATCGCGTTATCAGGCGTGGTTCTTTCGGGCAATTTGTCCAGAATGATGAGCGAAACTCTCTCTCGTCTCGGTGAGTCGGCGAAGTTGAATGCGACCGGTTCAATCGGTGGCGCCTTTCGGGTTGCTGACTCGTTGCCATTCAACGAACGTAACACCCTAATTGAAGCAGCAAAAGTCGCATTTGTTGATGGATATCGAGAGTTCTACATATTAGCAATCGTCTTATACATGCTCGCTTTCTTCGTCCTCTTAATGCAATCCAAAGGCGGACGTCGATTGACAAGTACGATCGGCAGGCAACTTTCAATTCATTCTCCCTTCCGGAGATAACAACTCTTTAGTGAGCAGCATCGCTCCCTTCTCTTTGGTCTCAGTGTGGCGCGGAAAATCGACCATAAAAAAGGTGGCTGCAAGTTAGCCACCCTTTCTTTATTAAGTTCTTGGCATTGATCAATCAAGCTGACTCAGGATTGCGGGGAAGTCCGATTTCGTCTCTCCATTCTTCAATTGGGCGCTGCCAAGCGTCCTCTAATTTAAATGCCACTGCAGTCTGTGCAGATAAACCAAGCTTGAAGCCCTTGCTAATGGCCCTCAATATTGGTGCTAAGTCAACGTCTTCTTGTAACGCTTTCAAAAGGGTTCCAAGAATAAGGAGTACAGCTAGGGGATGACGATTTTGGGCCAAGCCAAATGCTAATACACCCATTTCACCTGCGGCATCAACACCAAAGCCGGTTAAAACATGAATAATGTCGTGAGTTTCACGCATTCGATGTTTGATATAACTCGATGGTGAAGTGATTTCGGAGTGATCAATTGTGCTTTCTGGGTTTAGTCCCTGAACAGAGAGTTGATCGGCATAAACTTGACCTAAGCTGCCCGCTGGCATCGCTAATAATTCGTTGAGCTGAACCGCAGGCGGTCTCCAATTTTCTTCAACAAGTGCACGGAAGCGAGAGTTGTCCATTAAGTGTCGGCCCATCTGGCGCGACATTTCTGAACCTTGGAGGCTGGCCCCTACCCCATAAACATTATCGAGATCCGGCTTCTCCAAAAAATTGGACACCGCAGCGACCATTTTCAGGCTCTGAAGTTTCTGTGGCAAGTTGAACAACATGTACAGACCATAGAATCCAGGCCTATTCTGATTGCCCTACGGCGATATGGCAGTCAACTGGTTTTTACACATTTCCTAAAGATGGTTCTGCGATTTACACGTGTGTCAAACCACGCGCCTCTAACAAGCTTAAGATTTCTTTCTGTTTTCCAAGGCAAAGGGATTCCTGTTAAGGATTGATCGTCGCTCTTGAACCACGCTTGCGAGCACCGTTAACGACTGGATTCTCATCTGATCTAGCCAGGCGCTGTTCCTTCCCGGCAGAATCAAGACACACTTGATCGTCTATTGGCTGCTTTGGGGAGTTTCGACCTGCAATCCATCACTTCAGAACCGGTGCTGCTGTTGGGATTGGCAGCGTTTGCTTTGCTGCTCACAGCCCTTCCGTGGTGCTTCTGGGCCGTGTCCAACGGCCGCAGCTCCAGTGGGGTTCGCTCTCTTTTGGGCTTATCGAATCTGCTGCTAACCGCACAGCTGGTGTTGCGTTGGTGGCAATCAGGGCATTTCCCGATCAGCAATCTCTACGAATCACTGTGCTTCCTGGCTTGGGCGTGCACCCTGACCCAGCTCTTAGTGGAACGTCAGTGGCCTTCACCACTTGTGGCGGCCTCCGCCACACCCATGGGGCTCGGGTGTATTGCCTTTGCCAGTTTCGCTTTGCCGGATCAATTGCAGCAAGCATCGCCCTTGGTTCCTGCTTTGCGCAGCAGCTGGCTGGTGATGCATGTGAGTGTGATCATGGTGAGTTATGCGGCACTTCTGGTGGGCTCTCTGCTCTCGGTTGCTGTTCTGATGACGGATCGTGGTCAGCAACTGGAGCTTCGCAGCAGTTCCATTGGAAGCGGAGCATTCCGAAAAGCCGTGTCGATCACAGGTGAGACAAGTGCCGTTGGAGTGCAAGCTGCGCCCGAACTGCAGTTGTCATCGATCGATTTCAGTCGGAGTGAACAGCTCGACAGTCTCAGTTATCGAACCATCACTGTGGGTTTCCTGTTGTTGACAGTGGGAATTATCAGTGGAGCCGTTTGGGCCAACGAGGCTTGGGGAAGTTGGTGGAGCTGGGATCCCAAGGAGACCTGGGCTCTGATCTGTTGGTTGGTTTATGCGGCTTACCTGCACACGCGCCTTAGTCGCGGCTGGCAAGGGCGGAGACCAGCAATGGTTGCATCATTGGGTTTGGTCGTGATTGTGGTTTGCTATATCGGCGTCAACTTGCTGGGTATCGGACTGCATAGCTATGGCTGGTTTTTTGATGCGTAGCAAGAACAACGTCTTGCGCTATCAACCTTTTGCAGGCATGACAACATCAATCACTGGGATAGGCACTGTAATGACTGCTGTTTTGAAAGTCTTCAAAAGCACCTGTCAACCTTTGTACGCTTACGACTCTGCATTGATGATGTTCATCACAGTGCCGGTAGTCACCTCCTGACATCCGCATGCTGTCCGATTCAGAGATTCTGAAGATCAAATTAGGATTCCAGGGCACAAGACCAAATCATCTCATTTAAACGTAAGCAAGCTTTTATTGATTGAATGTATCAATTACAACCGATGGAAAATGAATAATACAACCCAGATTCAGGTGTTCGCTTCAAAACATAGTTTAGAACGGTAATGATTGATTCAGACTTCAGAATCTCACGCGTCGATCATTGCTGTTGTTGATGCATCCGCACCATGGAATTGTTCATCGGATTGGCCATGCTCTTACCCCTCTCCGCATTGGCGATTCAGGCAAGAGAAGCTGAAAGTGATAACGATCACTGCGATTTTCTTTAAACATCCCGCAGACAACACCTTGCTGGGGCCGACAGCGTTTGAGCGATCGGCCCGCCAAGGGTGTCCGGACGTCAATCTCAGACCAGGACGGCCTCAGGACGCTTGCTGTCACGGATGCCTTGGATGGCAGCCGCGTAATCGGGTTGGTTGAACACTCCTGAGCCGCTCACAATGGCGTTGGCTCCAGCCTCGATCACTTTCCAAGCATTGCCACCCTTCACGCCGCCATCCACTTCGATCCAGGGATCAAGACCTTTTTCATCGCACATGCGACGGAGATCGCGAATTTTCTGAACCTGGTTTTCGATGAAGCTTTGACCGCCAAACCCGGGGTTGACGCTCATGATCAACACGAGATCACACAACTCCAGGCAATACTCCAGGGTGCTCAAGGACGTGCTGGGATTCAGAACGGCACCGGCCTGTTTGCCGAGGTCCTTGATCTGAGCAAGATTCCGATGCAGGTGGGGGCAGGCCTCAACCTGAACCGAAATGATGTCGGCACCGGCTTTGGCGAAATCGGGAACGTACTTTTCGGGTTCAACGATCATCAGGTGCACGTCCAAGGGCTTGGTCGTGACTGGTCGCAGTGCTTCAACGATCAGAGGACCGATCGTGATGTTGGGAACGAAGCGACCGTCCATCACGTCGACGTGGATCCAATCAGCGCCGGCTTGGTCAACAGCTTTGACCTCCTCGCCGAGTCGTGAGAAATCCGCAGAAAGGATGGATGGAGAGACCACCAGGGACTTGGTGCTCATGACGGGAAGACTGCTGAGACCAGGAGATTGTAAAGAGTGCGGAAGTCGCTGATACAGTTAGCCGCGCTTTTGAGTGAAAAGCCCAGTGGCACCAAGCCCAGTGAGCTGACACTCATCGCATCCGTCCCCCCCGCCGCACTCCCGTGGACCGCACTCTCATCCAGGAAATTCTCGAGGTCGTTGAGCAGGCGGCTATCGCCTCAGCCCGCCTCACTGGTCTCGGCAAGAAGGATGAAGCCGATGCTGCCGCTGTCGAGGCCATGCGTCAGCGCATGGGTCAGATCGAAATGCAGGGCCGCATCGTGATCGGTGAAGGCGAGCGTGATGAAGCTCCCATGCTTTACATCGGTGAGGAAGTCGGCAGTGGATCAGGTGCGGGCGTTGACTTCGCAGTCGACCCCTGCGAAGGCACGAATCTGTGCGCCAACAACCAGAGAGGCTCCATGGCCGTTCTGGCTGCCTCCGATCGCGGTGGTCTCTTCAACGCTCCAGACTTTTATATGAAGAAGCTGGCTGCACCTCCGGCTGCCAAGGGCAAGGTGGATATCCGCAAGTCGGCCACCGAAAACATCAAGATTCTCAGCGAGTGTCTGGGAATGGCGGCGAGTGAGCTCACAATCGTGGTGATGGACCGTGCTCGCCACAAGGACTTGATCGCTGAGATCCGTGCCACAGGCGCTCGGGTTCAACCGATCTCCGATGGCGATGTGCAGGCCGCAATCGCTTGCGGATTTGCTGGCACTGGCACCCACTGTCTGATGGGCATCGGCGCAGCTCCCGAGGGCGTGATCTCCGCAGCTGCCATGCGTGCTCTCGGCGGACACTTCCAAGGCCAGCTCGTCTACGACCCCGCCGTCGCGCAGACCAAGGAATGGGCTGATCTCACCAAAGAGGGCAATCTCGCCCGCTTGGCTGAAATGGGTATCGCTGATCCCGACAAGATCTATGAAGCCGAGGAACTGGCCTCTGGGGAGCACGTGGTGTTCGCCGGCAGTGGAATCACTGACGGGTTGCTTTTCCATGGCGTTAAGTTCGAGTCGGACTGCACGCGCACAAGCAGCCTGGTGATCAGCAATCTCGATAACACCTGCCGCTTCACCAACACGGTGCACATCAAGGACGGAGCTCAGAGCATCGCGCTGAGCTGACTTTTTCGTACACGCAACAAGGGATTCCTCCATGCACATCGCCGTTGTCGGCCTCAGTCATCGAACGGCACCGGTTGAAGTGCGCGAAAAGCTCAGCATCCCTGAGCAGACCATGGAGGAATCTCTTCAGAACCTGCGCGGTCATGATCAGGTGCTTGAGGCTTCCATCCTCAGCACCTGCAACCGTCTTGAGATTTACACACTGGTTCGTAATCCCGAGCTTGGAATCAGTGCTGTTCGCGAATTCCTAAGCAGCCATTCCGGTTTGGAAACTGGGGACCTGAAACCCCACCTGTTTGCTTATCACCACGAAGATGCCGTGGGGCATCTCCTGCGAGTCGCTGCTGGCCTCGACAGTCTGGTGCTTGGAGAAGGACAGATCCTCTCCCAAGTCAAAAAAATGATGCGCCTTGGGCAGGAACACAAGTCCCTTGGCCCGATCCTGAATCGTCTGCTGACCCAGGCTGTAAGCACTGGCAAACGCGTCCGTTCAGAAACAAATCTCGGCACTGGAGCCGTCTCCATCAGTTCTGCCGCTGTTGAACTGGCCCAACTCAAGCTGGGCCAAAGCCGTGGTCTTGACGAGCTTGTCACCCTCGAGGATGAGCAGGTCGCCGTTGTCGGCGCAGGCCGGATGAGTCGTTTGCTGTTGCAACATCTGCAGGCCAAAGGTGCTTCAGGGGTGGTTGTGCTCAATCGCACAGTGGCGCGAGCGGAAGCTCTCGCTGCAGACTTCCCAACCCTGCCTGTGCAATGCAGACCGCTCAAGGATCTCGATCACTGCCTGAGCACTTGCTCCTTGATTTTCACCAGCACGGCTGCTGATGATCCGATCATTGATGCAGAGCGGCTATCCAAGCTGAATCGACGCAGTTCACTGCGTTTGATCGACATCGGCGTTCCCCGCAATATTGCAGCCGATGTTGAGGGCATTGGCGGAGTCGATGCCCACGACGTTGATGACCTCAAAGAGGTGGTTGAGCGCAACCAAGAGGCCCGTCAGCAGGTGGCCCGGGAAGCCCAAGGTCTTCTGGATGGTGAAGCACGGCAGTTCCTTGAGTGGTGGGACTC
Organism: Synechococcus sp. WH 7803; assembly: GCA_000063505.1. Lineage (GTDB taxonomy): Bacteria > Cyanobacteriota > Cyanobacteriia > PCC-6307 > Cyanobiaceae > Synechococcus_C. The sequence continues at coordinate 1,194,200 of CT971583.1, read as the reverse complement.
CCTGGAGGCTGTCCCCACAATCAATCGCTTGCGTTCCTCCATGGAATCCATCCGTTCGGAGGAGCTGATGAAAGCCCTGAGCCGCATGGGTCCTGATTTTTCAGCGCGGGAACGCAAGGTGGTGGAGGCTCTCAGCAAGGGCATCATCAATAAAATCCTGCACACTCCTGTCACGGCGCTGAGAAGCCCTCAGCCACGTTCCGATCGTCAGAACGCCCTTTCAGTCGTGGAGCGCTTGTTTGATCTGCAAGCCGACGAAGACTCAGTCCAGAACTGATTCGCACCATTCTTGCTGGATCTTGCCCATTCCCCGGTTGAGATCGGGAAAAGTCCGGTAAGTTTGCTCCGCAACGCCGATCTGCGGGGGCGGCATGAAGCGCGTTCTGGCCATCATTCTCGGGGGAGGCGCTGGAACGCGCCTTTACCCTCTCACCAAGATGCGGGCCAAGCCCGCAGTGCCACTCGCTGGTAAGTACCGACTGATTGATATACCGATCAGTAACTGCATCAACTCCAACATCAACAAGATGTATGTGTTGACGCAGTTCAACAGCGCCTCACTCAACAGGCACCTCAGCCAGACCTATAACCTTTCAGCGGGTTTTGGTCAGGGTTTCGTTGAGGTCCTGGCTGCCCAACAGACCCCGGAAAGTCCATCCTGGTTCGAGGGGACAGCGGATGCTGTTCGCAAATACCAATGGCTTTTCCAAGAGTGGGACGTTGATGAGTATCTGATCCTTTCGGGTGATCAGCTGTACCGAATGGACTACAGCCTGTTCATCAATCACCACCGCAGCACTGGCGCAGACTTGACTGTTGCGGCTCTCCCCGTTGACGCCAAGCAGGCTGAGGCATTCGGTTTAATGCGCACCGACGAGGATGGCCGCATCCTGGAATTCAGGGAAAAGCCCAAGGGTGATTCCCTCTTGGAGATGGCGGTCGACACGTCTCGGTTCGGGCTCAGTGCTGAGTCAGCCAAAGAGCGCCCTTACTTGGCCTCCATGGGGATCTATGTGTTCAGTCGTGACACCCTGTTTGATCTCCTTCACCAGAATCCAACCCACAAGGATTTCGGCAAAGAGGTGATCCCTGAAGCGCTTCAGCGTGGCGATCGTCTCAAGAGCTATGTCTTTGATGATTACTGGGAAGACATCGGCACCATCGGTGCGTTTTACGAAGCCAACCTGGCGTTGACCCAGCAGCCAACTCCGCCGTTCAGTTTTTACGACGCTGAGTTTCCGATCTACACCCGTCCTCGTTACTTGCCTCCCAGCAAGCTTGTGGATTCTCAGATCACCGACTCAATCATCGGTGAGGGCTCGATCCTCAAGTCCTGCAGCATCCATCATTCAGTGCTTGGGGTGAGAAGCCGTGTTGAAGACGAGGTGGTTCTTCAAGATTCGCTGCTGATGGGTTCGGACTTCTTCGAGTCATCGAGCGAACGAGCCGTCTTGAGGGAGCGTGGGGGAATCCCTCTGGGTGTGGGCAAAGGAACCACTGTGAAGCGAGCAATCCTCGATAAGAACGCCCGCATCGGCAGCAACGTCACCATCGTCAACAAGGACCACGTTGAAGAAGCCGACCGTCCCGAGCACGGCTTCTACATCCGTAACGGAATTGTTGTTGTGGTGAAAAACGCCTCGATCCCCGACGGAACGGTGATCTGATCCCCTAATCCTCACAGAGGTTATCCAGGTTGCAGCCGAACCTTGATTACGTGGTCACACTGACGCCAGAGTGTCGTTTGTGTGACCATGTCTAAGGCCCACTTCGGTCTGATCGGGCTCGGTGTGATGGGGGAAAACCTTGTCCTCAACGCAGAGAGCAACGGTTTTTCAAGCGTCGTCTACAACCGCACCTACGCCAAGACAGAGGAGTTCTTGTCTGGACGGGGAGCCGGTAAAAACATTCAGGGTGCCACCGACCTTCAAGACTTCGTCAGCAAGCTGGAGCGCCCCCGCCGCATCCTGATGATGGTGAAGGCTGGGGGACCGGTTGATGCGGTGATTCAGCAGATCTCTCCTTTTCTGGAAGAGGGAGATTTGCTGATCGATGGTGGAAATTCCGAGTATCACGACACCGAACGCCGAGTCGCTGAGCTGGAGAGCAAAAGTTTCGGCTTTATCGGCATGGGCGTCTCCGGTGGCGCCAAAGGTGCTCTCGAGGGGCCAAGCATGATGCCAGGCGGGACCAAGGCGTCCTACGACGCCATTGAGAGCCTGGTTCGCAAAATGGCTGCCCAAGTGGAGGACGGCCCCTGCGTGACCTACATCGGTCCAGGGGGATCTGGCCACTTCGTGAAAACCGTCCACAACGGCATTGAATACGGGATTGAGCAGATCCTTGCCGAGGGCTACGACCTCATGAAGCGCGTGGGTGGCATGAACGGCACCCAGATGGCCGACGTCTTCGCCCATTGGAACAGCACCGAAGAGCTGTCCTCCTACCTCGTTGAAATCACAGAAGTGTGCCTGCGCACCAAGGATCCCGACGATGGCGCCGATTTGGTGGAAAAAATTCAAGACAAGGCCGGGCAGAAGGGAACAGGGCTCTGGACCGTTGTGAGTGCCCTGCAGATGGGGGCCTCTGTCCCCACGATCTATGCCTCCTTGAACGGACGAGTGATGAGTTCGATGAAGGAGCAGCGGATCAAGGCGGAGCCAATCCTCAAGGGCCCGGCGATCAAGTCGTTTGATATGGGGACCCCAGCCGATGGAATGGCTCCACTGATGGATGCCATGGTTTTGGCTTGTATGGCGAGCTACGCCCAGGGAATGGAGCTGTTGCGCATTGCTTCAGCTGAGCACAATTACAACCTGAACATGCCCTCGATCGCTCAGATCTGGAAGGGTGGCTGCATCATCCGTGCTCGGCTTCTGAAACGCATTCAGGATGCATTCAATGCTGATCCTCAGCTGGCCAACCTGTTGATCGATCCTTGGTTTGCGGAGCAGGTGAACCGCAGGCTTCCAGGTCTGGCCAAGGTGGTCGCCGGAGCTGCCGAAGCTGGAATTCCTGTCCCCTGCTTGAGCAGCACGCTTGACTACATCAACAGCTATCGCACGGCGCGATTGCCTCAGAACCTGGTGCAAGCCATGCGCGACTGCTTTGGTTCACACACCTATGAGCGTGTCGATAAGGACGGAATCTTCCACACTGAATGGTTGAACTGAGCTCAGAACGATGACCTCCTATCGCATCGAGCGGGCCTCAGATCCTCAGGATCTGGCCCGCCTCGCCGCTGAGCACATCGGTGCTGCCATCGATTTGGCTCTTGATCAGCGCGATCGCGCCCAGATTGCCCTCTCAGGAGGAAGCACACCCGCCCGTGCCTACGAGCGTCTCGCTCAAGAGCATCTTCCCTGGGACCGTGTGGATGTCGTGCTTGGCGATGAACGCTGGGTTGCAGCTGATGATGAATCCAGCAATGCCCGGATGCTACGCAACACGCTTCTTAAAGCAGGACAACCAGGCTCCCACGCCTGCTTTCATCCCGTTCCCACCGTGGAGTTGCCCACTGCAGAAGCCAGTGCGGAGGCTTTCGCCTCCCTGCTGACCAAGGTCTGTGAGGGAAATCCGCCGGTGTTTGATCTCATGTTGCTCGGTCTGGGTGATGACGGTCACACCGCATCGCTGTTCCCAGGAACGGATGCTCCGAAGGTGCAGGATCAATGGAGCACGGTCGGTCGAGGCAAGGGACTCGACAGGATCACACTCACAGCACCGGTTCTGAGTGCCGCGAGGAAAGTGTTGTTCCTTGTGAGTGGAGAAGGCAAGCATCAGGCACTGTCGCGCCTGATTGACCCTTCAGAATCGTCTGAACGAACCCCTGCCAAACTGGTGACTCCGAGCACGGAAATTCTTGTGCTTGCTGATCAGGCTGCTTCCCAAGGTCTTTGACGACGCCACCATCCCAGCCCGCTCCCCAGATCCGTGTGCTTGCTTCCGGCGCCTCCTTCAATGGATGGGCCAGCCTTAATGACACGATCATGGGCGGGTCGAGCAGGGCTGGCTGCCGCGTCACCGATGAGGGCCTTCGACTGGAAGGCAACGTCGTGAGCGAGGGTGGCGGCTTTGTCAGCTGCCGCTCTCCGGTTTACAAACCGCCCTTGGATCTGTCTGCGTTCCGAGGGCTACGTCTGTCCCTGGATGGGCAGGGACGGAGTTTCAAGTTTGCAGTGGCGTGCCGCGATGGCGTGCTCGGATTAACAGAGCTCATCCCTGGCGGGTTGCGATGGGTGTCCACCGTGCCGACTCAATCGCAAGGCACCACCGTGGTTGACATTCCTTTTGATCAGCTCAAGCCCGTTGTGAGGGCCAGCCCCATCAAGTTGCCACTCCGCTTTGATCCCACCTGCATCACGCGGCTTCAACTGCTGCATTCCCGATTCGGCGACGATGGCGAAGCCAACCCCGGCTTCCGATCAGGATCGATTGCGTTGTTGATCCGTTCCATCGAAGCCTTCTGAGATGGCGTCCTGTGCGCCCCTGGAAATCCTGATCGCAGCAGCAGCTGATCTGTGTTGCAAGCCTTGGCTTCATGCGGTTGTTTCCGCTGAGGATGCAACCCCTGAGGATTACTGCTGCAGGATCGAGTGCCGTGATGCTGACGGGATTCGTCTCGAACGCAATGATCTCGAGCTGGAGCTCTACCAGAGCGGATCCGATCTCAATCTGACCCTTTCATGGGCCGATCAACCCACACGACCGATCCTTTGGCACGGACAGCACCCTGTGTGGATGAACGGGGAGACAGGTGAGCGGTGCACAGCCCCCAATGATGGTGGTTCGCTCGAAGCGTTGGCTCGCCGGCTGCGAGCGTTGCTGGCCTGACGCAATGGTCAACGACCGCTAGAGACGTTGGCGACGAGATGCAACTGGTCGCGGATGGAGTCAACACCTGCCACCTCAAGCACCAGGGCATCACCGGGTTCGCTGCCAGCTGGACAGGTAGCAGCAAGATCAAGGGCCAACTCTTCGAGGCGCACCAACCCCAGGCGATCCTGAGGGCGCAGCCAGCGCAGAAAATCAACCGGCCAACGCGCGTTGGCGTGTTGCTCGAACCAAACCTGCTGCCAGTGGCGCTGATCTTCCCGGGTGACGGCAATGCCTTCACGAACGGCTGTGTCGATCTGCTGGAGAAGGGTTTGCAATGACTCGGTGTTCAGAGGCTCTTCATTTGCATGTGGGTAGAGCAGGGCTGCGAACTGACGCTGCACCACCAGATCGCTGTAGCGCCTGATCGGGGATGTGGCCTGTGCATACGCGGAAAGACCAAGGCTGAAATGGGCTGCGGGAGTGGTGCCCATCAACCCGCGACTGAGACAGCGCTTGATGGCTGCAAAACGCACGGCACCATCACCAAGGCCCTCCAGTTGAGCCGCTGATGGAAGTTCAGCAGGAAGCTGACTTCGAAAGGGAAGAGGCAGGTCGTGCTCGATGCCCTGGGATGCCGCAACGCTGCCGCAAAGGATCATGGCTTCGGCCACCATGTCCCGAGATGGACTTGGTTCGGTGATCTCGATGGTTGGTTGACCATCCCGACAGCGAATGCGACCTTCCGGCAAATCCATCAACAACGCTCCCCGTTGCACGCGCCACTGACGTCTGGTGGTCAGCAAGTCATGAAGATCCGAGAGATCGGCCTCTTCCGGTGGCGCGAAATCAATCAATTCGTCGGCATCGTCGTAGGTGAGCCGATAGCGCGGGGTGACCCAGCTTCGGCAGAGTCCACTGGCTGTGACGTCACCGGAGGCATCAAGATCCACCCAGGTGCTCCAGGCTGGATTGCGCTGGCCTGCCTTCAGGCTGAACACTTCGCTTGAGAGCTTTGAAGGGAACATGGGCAAGAGTCCCCTGGAGAGATACAAGCTGCTTCCCCTGCGGCGCGCCTCGAGATCGAGGGGAGAGCCTGCTGTGATCAACCGACTGGGATCGGCAATGTGAATCCAGATTCGGAGATGGTCATTGGCCAGTCGTTCAAGCCCTAGGGCATCATCGATATCTTTTGTTTCGGCGTCATCGATCGTGACGCAGGCAAGGTGGGTGAGATCGCGACGCTCGGAATCACCAGGCTGAGCCTGCATGCTGCAACGCATCAAGCGTTCCGCTTCAGCTGTGAGCTCCGCGCTGAATCCGTAAGACCACGGCGTTCCGGCGATGGATGAAAGCTGATGAGGATCGAGATGACCCAGGGTCACGAGACGCTCGCGAACATCCCCACGGTTTTGATCGAAGCGCAACTGTGTCAGCGACTGTCGAAGCCCAGCCGTGAGGTCGTCGAAGCTGTTGCTTCCAGCGCAGAAACCAATCAGTTGCTCAATCCATTCGAGATGGAGTGGATCCAGCACCTGCCGTTCCACACCTTTTTTGGCGCCGAGGTAATCCAGCCAACGTTGAAATCGGGCCTGCCCGAGTTGCTCTCGTCGCCTCTCGAGCCGTCGGGAGCGGATCTCATCCAGCAGCCGCGCACTGACCAAGCCTTGCTTGAGGCGGAAAAGATCATGCCCTGACTCGAGATTCAACCAAGCGGACGCACAGTGCAGGGGATCTTGAGACCCATAAACAAGATCTGCAAAATCAGACAGCGCAACTGTCTCACCTGATTCACCGAGCAAGACCCAGGCTTGGCCCCAATCGCGATGCATGAGACGCGCTCTGGTCAGGGCTTGTTCGTTGAAATCCCATGGAAAAACCCCCAGTTTGCCGGCCACAGCGGTGGACGGTGAGCTGGGGGCTATCAGGGTGAGCTGCCGGGCCGGGAGGACTTGCTCCTTGGCCTTGAAACCCACGCTCAAACGCCGTTTGCTGCCCTGAACTGAAAGGACGACGGCAAGTTGAGGAGCTTTGAGGTCGCTGACCCCGACAAGGTCACCAGGTTGGAAATCAGCGATCGCCAGAAATCAGCCCTCGGGATTCACGAAGGGCAGGAGGGCCACGATGCGAGCACGCTTGACGGCGTTGGTGAGGTCACGCTGTTGCTTCGCCGTCAGACCTGTGAGACGACGGGGCAGAATCTTGCCGCGTTCAGTGATGAACTTCTTGAGCAGATCCACATCTTTGTAATCGATGGGATCGCCGGGCTTAATCGGTGAAAGGCGCTTCTTGAAAAAGGAGCTGGACATTGCGGTGGTGTTGAAGAAGACGTTTGGACAGAAAGTTCGGATTCAGCAGATCACTTGATCTCTTTGTGAATCGTCATTTTGTTGTCGTGGGGACAGAACTTCTTCAGCTCCAACCGCTCGGTGGTGTTCCGACGGTTTTTTTCAGTGGTGTATCGAGACACACCCTGGGAACGTTTTTCGGTGCTGGACCGGCATTCGGTGCACTCAAGAGTGACAACGATCCGGACGCCCTTGTTCTTGGCCATAAGGACGTTACGCCGCGCTTGCGAAGCGAATGAGAAACAACAACTCTACAGGGCAGCCTTCCTCTTCTTAATCACTCTCCCAGCACGAAAGAGTCCGTAGGATCCCCCACCGACGTCATGTTTCCCCATGCGGGTTTCCCTCTCCTGGCTGAAGGATCTGGTTCAAGTGAATGAACCTGCCGATCAGCTGGGGGATCGGCTGTCGATGGCGGGCTTTGAGGTTGAGGAACTCGAGGATCTCAGCCTTCTGGCCCAGGGGGTTGTGGTGGGCCATGTTCTTGAGAAGACCAAGCATCCCAATGCCGACAAGTTGAGTGTGTGCTCGGTGGATGTGGGGGCTGAGGCTCCGCTTCAGATCGTTTGCGGTGCACCCAATGTGCGAGCAGGCATCCATGTACCTGTGGCCATGGTGGGTGCTGTGCTTCCTGCGGTGAAACTCACCATCAAAGCCGGGGAACTGCGAGGAGTGAGCAGTCAGGGCATGATCTGTTCCCTCGCAGAGCTGGGGCAAACCAGTGCTGTCGACGGCATTGCCATTCTTGAGGATCTGGTGTTTGAAGTACCGGCACCTGGTGTGTCAATCGCACCGGTGTTGGGACTCGACGACACCGTTCTCGAACTCGCGATTACGGCCAATCGCCCTGATGGACTGTCGATGACAGGCATCGCCCGTGAAGTGGCAGCCCTGACCGGATCTGATCTCTCTCTCCCAGATACACCAGCACCAACCTCTTGCGAGGCCTTAACTCCCAGCGCCGGATCCGCCGAGGCCATGCAGAGAGGTGGGATCTACGCCGTCACCGAGGTCATGCAGCTCGACGGCGCCAAGCGCTCACCTCAATGGATGCAGCAGCGTCTTCAACGCGCTGGAGTGAATCCTGTGAATGCCGTCGTGGATATCGGCAATCTGGTGATGTTGGAACAGGGACAACCCCTGCATGCGTTCGACGCCGACGCCCTCGAATCGCTCTGCGGGCAGCCCATCAAGGCAGCGGATTTCGGCCTGCGTCAGGCGCACGACCAGGAACCCTTCCGTGGCTTGGATGGCCGTGACCTGGTGCTTGATTCCAGAGTTCAGGTAGTGACGTGCTGCGATCGAGCGGTTGCCATTGCTGGCGTGATGGGCAGTGCAAACACTGCAGTCAACGACACAACCCAGCGGATTTGGCTGGAATCAGCGCTCTTCACGCCCACGTCCGTACGCAGCAGTAGCCGTGCCACTGGCCAGCGCACGGATTCCAGCAGCCGTTACGAGAAGGGTTTGCCCAGGGAAATCACTCTGCTGGCTGCAGGACGGGCGCTCTCACTCCTGAAAACGATGCTGGGGGCCGAAATCGGACAGACATGGCAATGCGCTGCCGAACCTGGTCCAGCACCGGTTGTGGAGCTTCGTCGCAACGCTCTGCACCAATTGTTGGGACCACTGGCTCCCACAGCCCCTGATGCAGAGGCTCAAGACCTCGACGATGGTCGCGTCGAAGCATGTCTGAAGTCGCTCGGCTGTTCGCTCACGGCAACGGACGACGGATGGGAAGTCATCGTGCCCCCGTCCCGTCGCCTCGATTTGCTGCGGGAAGTTGACCTCATCGAGGAAGTGGCCCGTCTTGTTGGATTCGATCACTTTGAGTCCCATCTGCCTGACCCACTACGGCCTGGTCAGTTGTCCACGGCGCAGCAAGCAGAACGTCGATTGCGTCAGCGCCTGTGTGCATTCGGTCTTCAGGAAGTCACAACGCTGTCCCTCACCCGTGCGGACGACTCGGATGCGAATCGGATTGCCATCAGCAATCCTCTGCTTGCCGAAACAAGCCATTTGCGCACGGCACTTTGGCAAGAGCATCTCGAAATCTGCCAGCGCAATCTGCAAGCCTCTCAACCTGGTTGCTGGTTGTTTGAAATTGGCAACGTCTTTTCACCCGATTCCAGCGGAGTGCATCAGCAATCTCGCCTCGGTGGCGTGATCTGTGGCGAGCGCCGCCTCTCCCGCTGGCGTACCAGCGGCAAGACGGCGCCACTGAGTTACTTCGAAGCACGGGGAATCCTCACGGCTCTCTTGTCATCTTTGGGTATCGACAGCATGGATCGGCGTCTCAGCGATGACGTGCGTCTACATCCAGGGCGTGCCGCCACAGTTGTCGTGGAAGGGAAACCCCTTGGATGTTTCGGACAGCTGCATCCATCACTTTGCGATGACTTTGAGTTGCCTCCTGAGACCTATCTCTTCGATTTCGACACAGCACTGCTTCTCAATGCTGCCACAAGAAACAATCGCTGGATTCCGCAGTTCAAGACCTATTCAACCCTGCCAGCAGCGGAGCGGGATTTAGCCATGGTGGTTTCAAAGTCTCTCCCATCCGGTGATTTGCTCCAGGCCATTCGCAAGGCCGGTAAACCCTTGCTGGAATCAGTTGAACTCATTGACCACTTTGAATCCGACCAATTGGGAGCCGACCGCTGCAGTCAAGCGTTCCGTCTGCGCTACCGCGGCAAAGACAGCACCCTCACCGATGACCAAATCCAGCCCGTGCATGAGAAGGTGCGTCAGGCACTGATCAAGCAGTTCGAGGTCGAACTTCGGAGCTGATCCGAACCATCATCACCAGGCATTCCAGATGGGAGGTTTGGGGAAAGAAATCAACGGGCCTGATCGTTTCAATCCGATACGGGCCATCAGGACCTGCTAGCTGCTGCAGATCTCTGGCCAGAGTTGCGGGATCACAGCTCTGATAGATCAAGAATGCTGGCGGAATCGCCAGAATCATCTGCAACACGTCAGGAGCAAGACCTTTTCGTGGAGGGTCGACAACCAAAACTTGATGGATCGGCAGAAGTTGGCGTAAGTGATCCACAACATCCCCATCGATGAAGGTTGCCGTTCTGAGTGCATTGCGTCGCGCATTCTCCTGTGCCTGAATCACTGACGCGCGATTGATTTCCAATCCGATCACGTTCAATCCAGCAGCTGCCAACGGCAGGGCGATGGTCCCGATGCCGCAGTACGCATCAATCACATTCGCCGACGGTGCGACACCCACAATCCAGTCACGGATCAACGTCACCACCTGCTCCGCCCGTTCGGTGTTCACTTGAAAGAACGTCGTGGTTCCAAGCTGAAGCGTCAAGCCGCAGAAGTACTCCTCGATCACGTCCTGTCCCTGTAGGCAGAGCGTCTGCGCACCGAGCACGGTGTTGCTCCGCTTGGGTTGCACATTCAGAGTGACCCCCTTCAACGCAGGCCAACGCTGCATCCATTGCCCAGCCAGTTGCTCCAGCCCGGGGAGATGCTCCGTCGCTGATACCAGTGAAATCAGCAACTCTCCTGTTCTCACGCCGATCCGTAGCCCGAGGTGTCTCAGCCCCGGTTTGCCTCGCAAATCGGAGTCCATCGGCCAGTTGGTGTCGCTCAGATCCCGTTTGATGGGCTCGATCAAGGCATCCAGCCGTGGGTCAAGCACCGGACAGTGATTCAGATTCACGATGCGATGACTGCCGCGGCGGTAATAGCCAAGCCGAAGTTCTCCCTCAAGCCGTTGAAGCGGGATCAGGGCACGATTGCGGTACCCAAGGGATTGAGCTTCAGGGCTGACCAGAGGCGCAGCCAGATCCGTCAATCCTCCGATTCGATGGAGGGTTGCATGGAGATGATCCTGCTTCCAGCGGTTCTGTGCCTCCACGCTGAGGTGCTGGAGCGTGCATCCACCACAGGCATGGGCAAGGATGCAAGGTGGTCGCCTGGCATCGGCTGAGGGCTCGATGCTCTGGATTTTTTTTCCATGCCATTGGCGACGCTGTCGCTGCAGCAGCTGGACGCTGGCGAGCTCACCAGGAAGCAGTTCCGGCACCGTGATCACCCAGCCGTTCCAGCGCGCAATGCCTCGCCCCTGCTGGTCTAGATCCTCTCCGTGAACGGCGATGGTCAGGCCTGGCCTGGGTGAATCAGAGCTTGATGTCATTGCAAAGGCGTAACACCCCCCACCTCACATCCATGGCTGGGGTTCAGGAGCTTTAAACTTTCCCAAGCATGCCAGCCGTCATGAGCGTTGTAAGGGATCTGATCCTCAAAGCCGATGACGATTTGCGCTACCCCAGCAGCGGTGAGCTCAACTCGATCGTCGAGTTTCTTGGTCAAGGCTCCCTTCGTCTCTCTGTGGTGCGGATCCTCTCCGACAACGAAAAGAAGATCGTTGATGAATCGGCGCGCCAGTTGTTCAGTCTTCGTCCTGAGTACGTCGCACCCGGTGGCAATGCATACGGGCAGAAGCAGCGTGCTCAATGCTTGAGGGATTACAGCTGGTATTTGCGGCTTGTCACCTATGGCGTTCTGGCCGGCAGCACCGAAATGATTGAGCAGATCGGCTTGATCGGTGCCCGGGAGATGTACAACAGCCTTGGCGTCCCCATGCCCGGAATGGTGGATGCGATGCGTGCCATGCGGGAAGCCTCTTTGGTTCTTCTCTCCGACGACCAACAACGGCTTGCTGGCCCTTATTTCGATTTTCTGATCCAAGGGATGCAAACCAGCACCTGACTCCTGCAGCTCCCGAGCTCCCCTGAGGCCCTCAAACGAGGGCCTTTTTTGTTGGATTGCTGCCTCGGGAGCAGGCCAATCAACGCATTAAAGATCCCATGTGAGACTTATTTATAGACTCAGTGCGATTCACATGCGAGAGCAGTGAGAATAGAGGAAACCCAGGTCGTCGGGGGTCAGTGCAGCGTTTAAAAGCTGCGTCACTGTGTCTACAGCAGGTACGCAAGCGAGACAGCCTTGTGTTTGCAATGGATTTGAGGGGTTTTATATTCGCTGGACTCTGGCAGTTCTGGCATGGACGCGCTGACGCGCCACTCAACAGCACATCAAGTCACCAAGGGCATTGCGATGCAAATACCAATCACGAGCATTTAAAAATGCAGAAAAATCAATGTTGATAGAAATAGCTTGACCGTCTCACCTGGGTTGCATTTTGAGTCTCAAAAAGGGTCTTACCTGGCTCTCTCGATAAAGACTTGTTGGCCTGTCTGGCGCCCGTCTACTCCTGGCTCTGATCCTTTTGCCGATACAGCTCTTTGAGCATCTGATAAGCCTCATTCAATCGACGCATCGCTTCCGTGGATCCACCAGAGTCGGGATGCACTTCCACAGCCTTGCGCTTGTAGGCATCGCGAATGGTGCGAAGCGTCAACGAATGGCCTGCCTGGGTTGGTAATTCAAGTTGTCGCAATGCACCATGCAAAGTCATGGTGGATTCGAGAGTTTCAAACGAGGTGACCTTGCGGCTGCGTTTGAAACGGTTCACAAAGCGACGAATCAACGTTGGGATCCGGTCGATCACGGTTGCTGTGGCGAAGGGATCTTCCAACACCGCTGCAGCAACAATGACGTGTTCAAAGCGAGGGCTCTGCACAGGCCAGTTGCCGCATATCTGATCCATTGCATTCTTGACCTGAGACCAAGTGAACGCACGGCCCTCGCTGCCATCGATCTGCGGCCAGATGTCCCTGGCCATCCAAAGCATCACAGCGTCCATCACAGTGTCACCTGGGGATGAACCGTAAAGGCTCATCCAGTGCTGCAGCGCCGAATCAGACCATGCCTGAAGCTGGCTTGCACTGATTGATGGAACCACTGGAGCATCAACAGAGGCTTCCGTCGCCTCCAGGCTGGATCGAATCGCTGCGGTGCGATTTCTGACAAATCCGGGAAGATCAATGCCACCGCCATTGGATCCTGACGATCGGCGTGGTGGAGGTGACGGCGTGCGAACAGGCTCTTCAAGCGGGGATCCGCTTCTGTGATGGTGCGATCCCACCAACACGATGGCCCTGTCCTCGTCGTAAACGGGATCGTTGCCATCTGACCCGGTGACTTGAATTGGGGTTGCGGCACCATCGACGGCTGGTTCAGGGGAGATGGTCTCAGCGTCGGATTCGAAAATCTCCTCTAACAACCGTTCCAGGCAGGCCCCCCTGGAGCGGGCATGCCATTCCTTGCGCAGCTGATCAAGCCGATCAACAAGATGTTCGGGTAGTTCGACGCTGATGCGTTTACCTGACATATCGACGAAACGTTCTGGCCCTTCGCCCTCGAAGGCTATCGACCCTGAAGACGCCGCAGCCACTCTTGCTGGGCTTTGATGGCCTCGCGATAGCGTTGCTCCAGAGTGCTGTTCACTCGTTGGGGCATGATCATGGCCGGTGGCATCGGGTTCAGTCCACCGCGCGGCGCCACCAAGACAGGTGGCGGTGGTGGTGCTGTGATCACTTTCGGTTTGAGAGGTGTTTGCGTCGTTGCTGGCTTCGGAGCCGGAGTCTCCTTGGTCGGTTGAGGTTTTGTTGTGACGGCTGGAGGGGGTGTGGCCGGTCGGACTTTGCGCGCCTTGGCTGCGGCCTCGGCCTTACGTGCTGCTTGGAGCCTCTCTTGCCGTTGCTTGAGCATGGCGAGCTGAGTGTTGGGAACCACGCTCAGCAAATGTCCCGGGGTGGCATCCGCTGGGTAAACAACACTCACGGTGACCTGATTGGGGGCCTGTCCCTTGAGATTCAACTGGGCGAGCGAAAGACTCTGTCCAGAGCGCATTCCAACATGAACTTCCTGATATCCCTCGTCAGTCTTGATACCAATCGAACCTCGAAACGCTGTGAATGATGGGCGCCCCGATGCCACGGGATGACTTAACACGAGATCGTGTGGTCCCTCACCGGAGAGATTCAATTCAACATCAAAACGAACACCGTAGGTGCCCACATTATTAACGGCAGAATCCACCATCTTGGTGGCTAACTGATTGACTTGAATGTCGCGCGTTCCGAAGTGATGCTTGCGCGTGCTTGTGAGCGGCACATGCAAAGGTGCCTGGTTCAGATCGTGCCTGATGGATGCTTTGTATTCATCACCGAGGGCAACACCAGCGACTCGAGAAAAGATTGTCCCTGCTTGAATTTCCCTCACACGATTGAGGTAAATCCGCCCTGGAGCAAGGCGACCACTGTTCAGAACAGCAATCAAATCGTTTTCATTTTTCGTCTCTTCAGCAGCAATCACGGCCATATGAAAAGGCCCATCGCTCTGCCCACGCAACAGGCCATTCATAATTCCACGAGCAGGAACAACGCTACTCACGATCACCTTTTTGCTTTTAGGCGGAATGACCACGGTGTCGGGCAGACGGCGGTCGAGTTCTCCACGGAGAATTTGTACGGCCGTAGCATCACCCGGCCCCGTGTTCCAGGGTCTTCGGCCCAAGGGCTTGACGCCCATCAAACGATTGGCTTGATAAGGAGCTTCGAAGCTATTTTTGACAGAACCCCGCTTAAATTGAAGGGTGACAGGTGTTGCGCCTGGATTGATAGCAATGGCGGCAACAGTTAAAAGTCCTCTCGCCCTGCGTCCTCCCAATTTGCTGGAATCGTTCGGATAGTATTTATGGTGCATGTGAACACCAAATTCACCGTCAAACGTGTAAGTGGCGTTTTTGAGGGGTTGATTCGTTTCTGCAGCGACGGCTTGTCCCGGTGCGGTATTCACCAATATTCCTGGACCTTTAACAATTTCAGGCTGGTTGGAATGCAGCACTGGAACGTTGTTGAACGCGCCATTCAAGGGCTTGGCGCGTTGTCCGGCCATCAGAGGCACATACGCAGACGCAGGACGAATTTCAGCGGATGCAATGATCCCAACTGAGACGCTCAACAGGACCAGTTTTGGGATTCGGCGAGACACGCGAGACTGGTTCCTTGGGGAGCGCATGAGCGCAAGTTCCAAACTTAATCGTCAGATCAAAAACCGCCAAGTCGCCGAGAAGCCCGCAGCGAAGATTTTCTCTGGGCAGGATGGTGTCATCAGACGTTTCACCATGTTCCCTCCCCTCGATTGCATGTCCTGCGCCGATGCTGATTGGCAGCAGAAGCAAAAATCCCGCAAATTGCGCATGCTGCGCTTCTGGCGCGATGGTCTCGAGCGTCAGCTTGCAGCCGTGTCTGCCGCGATCTCCACTCTTGAACAACAGATCGAGCGCGATCAGTCAGCACAGAGCTGAGGTTCAAGGGCCGAGCGGAGCTGTTCAAGACCGCGCTTCACGCGTCGTTGCATGGTCATGGCACTGACGCCTGACGCCTTTCCTGCGGCGCGGAGGCTTAGGCCGTGTAAGACAACCTCTTCAATGGCTGTGCGTTCAGGTCCGCCTAACCCGCTCAATGTCGTTTGAACGAGCTTCGATCGTTCGATCTGCTCGATCGCAACGGTGAGTTCGTGATTCGGATCTGCAACCGCCTCGGCGCAGCAGTACACCCGCCGAAGCGGAGCTCCACTGTTCTGGGCCCCCTCTTCATTCTCCTTGCTCTCCTGCCATCGTCTCGGCATGCGTACCATCGATGCGTTGTCCCTTAGGTAATGAAGGATGGCGCCTCTGATATGAGGCCTGGCGAATGCATGGAAGGGAATGCAGCGGTCAGCATTGAAGTTCTCCGCTGCACGGAGCAGACCCATCAACCCCACCTGGTTCAGGTCATCACATTCGACCCCGCAACGATTGGCGTAGTGCCTCGCGATCGGACTGACCAGTTGCAAGTGGTCATTGACCCTCTGGTTGCGCCGCCTGATTTGCCTTTTCATGGTCTGGTCTCTTGATCCCCTGTCTTGGCAGGGACTCACTTCATCCAGACGTCATCGAAGATTCGCTGTCATCCGTGGCATCACTGATCTGGCTCACAACCTTCTGGAGCAGACGTTCACCACCGTTGCGCTCTAACCAGTCAAGGTCGGAGTTCTCGGTGGCCAACAGATAGCCAGCAAAACCGAGGGCGTTCAGGCTGAATCCTGAAGAGCGCTCCTGTCTCCGTCGGATTAAGGCCATCCAATCGGGAGTGAGGAGGAGGTTGTAGGGAGCGAGAGGAGCTCGCTCTGTCTCGGCATCCCCAAGAGCAAGGCCCATGGCCAGGGATCGATAGAGGCCATGCAGCACGCGAGCTTCCTGGACTGGGTCAGCGTGATTCGGACGCTGCGCCACGACGCAGCTGTTCATCAATACGTCGTCAGTTCCACCTGACTGTTGTGCGGAGCGTTTCGCGAGCAGGCTGCAAAACCAGCCTTCCCGCGGGCAGCTTGTTTCACCGTTCGGGCGACGCAGCAACTGCAAATGGCGGTGCGGTTGGCTTGCGCCAGCCTTCGGCCCGCTATTGAAGAACCACAATCCGCTCGTGTCACGGTCAACCTGCACCAGGGCGTTCCAGTCGGCGAAGGTCAGCCAGTGCACCTGGGGCGCCCACTGCCTGGTGATCAAGAGCATGTGCCCTAATTGAACGGGATATTTGTTGAGGATCAGCACATGCTCGAGTCCGATCGCCTCGATCTCGAGTTCTGAATCCCAAGGCCTGAACGGGTTGGGCTTGGGCCCTTCCGGCCGGTGATGTCGCGGCAGCTGGGCATTGAGTTGACGGAGCTCGAAGTGTTCACCACCAGGGCCAGGACACTGCAATCGAGAGGTTGTCAGTGGAATCAGAGCACCATGCTCAAGGGCCTCACTGGACCGGCTCAGCGCTGCTGACCAGAAGTGTTCATTCCCCATCGGTTCTGATCCGTGCCAGTGATGCTCCGACGTAGTAACTGCCGAGGATTTCGTTGAAGGGCAAGCCTTTCTCGGCCAGTTTCTGCGCTCCATGCTGGCTCATGCTGGCGCCCAGATGACCATGGGCTTCCGCAGAGATCTCCCGGGTTGCCGCATAGAGGGTTTCCACGAGACCACCCTGGAAACTCAGAACGATTCCCTTGGTTGCGGAGGCTGCGTTGCGTGTGGAGGCAGTGTTACTCATCAAGCCGGCGTACGCCTGCCACCGTGTCGTGTCACCCAGGTTCCAGTCATCCGTAGCCGGACGGATCACATGCACAAGGGCGTAGGAGCGTGCCGCCACAGCTTGCGCTTTCAGCGCTTCGCTGTTCCAGTGCGAGGGCATTTCAGCGCCAACCACGGAGGCCACATAGCGTTCGAGGCTGATCTGATTGATGGCCGTCCACCCTTGCCCTCTGTTGAGGAGATGAATGGTTCCTTCATAGGCCCTGTCATTCACCAACACCCGACCGCGTGCTCCACCGCAACTGATCAATCCCTGCTTCTGATGGGCCAGAAGATCCATCAGTGTCGTCCTGGAGATCACTTCACCATTGGAGCGACGGCAACGAGCGCCTTGTTGAAGCGAAATGCTGCGAGGAGGCGATTGACTCAGAAGCGCCACCCTGAGATCGGGATCAGGGGAGGGACCGGCTGCTGGAATTTTGGGAACCGTGACAGCGTTCTGGCTTGAGACCTCCGTGCGAGAAGGCTCGGCGGGGATGGATTCGGACAATGGTTTCTCCCCATCCGTCCCATCCAGGAGAGTTTGCAGCAGGGTTTCAGACGCGGTTGGGTCCTGCATCGGAGAGCGGGACGTGAGTCCATCCCAGAGAGCCACTGCAAGCACACTGGTGAGGATGGTCAGCAACAGTGGAACCGGAACCTTCATATCCGCGAAAGCGGCGGCTGAATCATGCCTGAATCAAGCCAGGACTGCTGGTTGGGTCGCGCACTGATTGTGGGTGGTGGTGGTATCGGTTCAGAACTGGCCACCAGGCTTGCGGATCGCTGCCCGCAACTCACTGTCACGCTCTGCCGACGCACCCCGAAGGACCCATCCGACTGGCCTCTCGATTTGGAGAAATCCGAGAGCCTCTCCAGGCTCACCGAAATGGTTGCTGATGACCCATTACCCCTACGGCTGGTCTTCAACGCCACTGGCCGCCTGCACGGTCCCTCTCTGCAGCCGGAGAAACGCCTTCAGCATGTTCAGCAAGACGCTCTGATCGAATCGTTCAGAATCAATGCGGCCGGACCTCTGCTCTTGGCCAAGGCCGTCGAACCGGCAATCCGCCGCGATCAACCGTTTCATTTCGCCAGTCTCAGCGCAAGGGTCGGCAGCATCGGGGACAACCGCAGTGGCGGTTGGTACGCCTATCGCTCAGCCAAAGCAGCACAGAACATGATGCTTCGCACACTCAGTGTTGAGTGGGCGCGACGTTACCCCGAAGCCACCGTGACGGTGCTTCACCCAGGAACGACGGATACCCCCTTATCAGAACCGTTTCAAAGCTTTGTCCCGCCTGAGAAGTTGTTCAGTCCAAAGCGAACCGCTGATTATTTGCTCGATGTCTTGCTGCAGCAGACGCCTGAACAATCCGGTGCTTTTCTGGCGTGGGATGGTCAGTCCATTCCCTGGTAGGCGTGTTCACGCAGGGTTTCCAGAGGAATGATCGCCAGGGCCCCCTGCTCCGTTGCTTCCAAACGGACAGGGGGTGCCATCCCGTCCTCCAAGGCCTGTCTCCATCGCGGAGCGCAGACGCACCAGTGATCGCCAGGCTTGAGCCCTGGAAAGCCATAGGCGGGCATCGGGGTGCTCAGATCATTTCCCTGTGCCTTGCTGTAGCGGAGAAAGCTCTCCGTCATCACGCAACACACGGTGTGCTGGCCGTGATCGGAGGGATCGCTTTTGCAATGACCATCACGAAACCAACCCGTTAAAGGGTTACAGCTACAAAGCTCGAGCGCAGAGCCAAAAACATTGAGATCCTTGCTCTGGTCTTGGATTTGAGCATTGCTCAGGCTGGTCATTCAGGCCAATCAATCCTTTGAATTCTGACGAAGGAGTGCCACATTGCGCGAACAGGTGGTTGACGGATCCCGGGGGCGAGGCGTTAAAGGTCATTCAGTTATGCCTCCTCGATGGATTGGGAGTTCACTGAAGACGCGGCGTTCCTCGCCCTCTGCGATGCCTTTCGCGAAAGCGGCGAGTCCTCGGCCATTGAGTTCTTGGCCAATGGTGAGGGTGCGTTCCACTTTCAAGACCTTGCACAGAATGCGGCAGGCGAAGGGATTGATCTGAGTGAGTCGAGTGCTCTCGACGAGTTTCAGCAGGAAGTGATCGACACGATGGAAAAGCTCTGCCAGGACTGAGCGGCAGAGCTTCGTTTTCGGTTCGGGTCAACCGAAGAAGAAGGCGATCTCCTTGGCCTTCAGACCCTCCCATCCCGCTTGCAACAAGCGCTCATTGAGGGTTTCTTGGTCGAAGTGTTTCGCTCCAGTTCGCACAACGCGATTGCGCATCGACTTCAAGACACCGCTGCGCTTGCGCTGCCCTTCGAGGGTCATCACCTCGCGATAGAGCACAAGCATTGATTCGGGCAAAGGTGACCCATCAAGATCAATCCCTGCATCGATGGCCTTGTCGATGGCGTCAGGCCCGCTGAGATCCATGGTCTGGTGATACGAGGCCGCTGCAGTCTGCAGGACGCCGCAGCGTCAAGCGCTGAAGTACCGCGCAGCGCTGTGCAGAGCCACCAAAGCCGTGGTGCTCTGCTCGGGATGGAGTTGATCGCTTTCATCCATGCTCAAGCCGATGCGTTCCGCTCCAAGCCAGAGCAGTTGTTGCCGAGAATCAGCCACATTCGGGCAGGCGGGATAGCCGAAGGAATAGCGGCTGCCGCGGTAGCGCTGCGCCAACACATCCCTCAATGGCATGCCATCAGGATCCGCGAAGCCACATTCGCGGCGGATCCGGGCATGGGTCCACTCGGCGAGAGCCTCAGCCATTTGCACGGCCAAACCGTGGAAGAATAGATAATCGCTGTAGGAATCGGCCTCAAAAAGCTTCTGAGCGAAGACAGAAGCCTTCTCACCCATCGTGACGGCCTGCATGGGCAACACATCCGTGGGTTGCCCACTGGAGAGATCGCGATAGAAATCTGCGATGCAATAGCGGTTACCGCTGCGCTGACGCGGAAGCGCAAAGCGCCCAAGTTCTTGGTTTGAGTCGGGGTCAAAGACAGCGACGGCATTGCCGTCTCGGCCACAAGGGAAGTAGCCATAGGCAACAGCCGGTTGCAGCAGATCCTCGTTCAGCGAACGCTCCAGCCAGGTCTGCAGGATCGGCTCCGCCTTGGTTTTGAGATCAGCTTCGTAGTCCTCCCGGGTCTGGTCCTTGGCTTTGCGCATTTGCCACTGGCCTGCAAACAGGGCCTGACGATCCAGATAGGCAATGACCTCGTTCAGAGGGATTTGTTCAACGCCTTGCAGAACTTTGGAACCGAGAAAATCGGGGCGTAATGCGGCTTCTTCCGGAACAGCGTCCGAGCGTTCATCAGTGACTTGAAGGTTGGCTTGTTGTTCACTCTCCGGTGTTGATGCCCCAACGTCTGTCGTCTCATCAGACGCTGATTCAAAGTCTCCGCCGACGCTGACCCCCTCGGGATTGCCGTTGATGAAGCCCTTGAGGTTGTCCCAACTTCCGTCCTTGCGCGCCTCCACGAACGCGTCCATGAAACGGAGATCGGTGAACGCGTCTCGGCCATAAATCACTTTCCCGTTGTAGACGTCGCTGCAATCTTTATTGACGAATCGAGGTGTCAGTGCAGCGCCACCGAGGACCACAGGAACGTTGATTCCGGCTTCATTGAAGGCCTGCAGATTATCCTTCATAAAAGCAGTTGACTTCACAAGAAGACCACTCATTGCAATGCAGTCAGCCTCATGCTCTTGTTGAGCTGCGATGATTGCCCCAACGTCTTGCTTGATCCCTAAGTTGATGACCTCATAGCCGTTATTCGTAAGAATGATGTCTACAAGATTTTTGCCGATATCATGAACATCACCTTTCACTGTCGCGATGAGAAATTTCGCTTTGGCACTGCGTTTGCCATCGCTTTTCTCCATGTGAGGCTCGAGGAAAGCAACAGCAGCCTTCATCGTTTCAGCCGACTGAAGCACAAAAGGAAGCTGCATTTGCCCTGAGCCAAAGAGCTCCCCAACCACTTTCATCCCGTCGAGCAGGAACGTATTCACAATGTCGAGAGGCGGATAGCTTTGAAGCCCTTCATTGAGTGCGTCCTCAAGGCCAATCCGTTCTCCATCGATGATGTGTTGCTTCAACCTTTCTTCAACCGGAAGATCGGCGAGGGAGGGTCCCGACGCTCTGGCATCTTTTGTGCTGACACCCTCGAACAATGTCGTGAGCTCGGTAAGAGGGTCGTAAACGCACACATCACCTTCGAATCGGCGCGCATCGCTGATCAAGTCACGGCAAACCTGCTGATGGTCGTCATCAATTTTGATGAGAGGAAGAATTTTTGCCGGAGAAACAATGGCTGCATCCATCCCCGCTTCGCAGCAGTCGTGAAGAAACACCGAGTTCAACGTGATTCGCGCTGCTGGTGACAACCCGAAACTCACATTGGAGACCCCTAAAACAACATGAACACCGGGGAGTTCACTGCGAATGCGCCGGATGGCCTCGATGGTCTCCGCACCATTGCGCCGATCCTCCTCAATTCCGGTCGAGATTGGGAGTGCTAGCGGGTCGTAAAAAATCTCTCTTGCTGGAATACCGAATTCAACGGCATCGCGATAAGCACGCTTTGCGATTGCCAGCTTCTTTTCAGCGGTTCGAGCCATTCCATCTTCATCAATCGTGCCAATCACCACACCGGCTCCAAAGCGCCGAGCCAACTCAAGAACCTTGAAGAAGCGTTCATCGCCATCTTCGTAATTCGTTGAGTTAAGAATGCACTTTCCACCAGCCACCTTCAGGCCGGCCTCCATCTTTTGCCACTCTGTTGAGTCGAGCATCAATGGAAGATTCACGTTGGTGACGACTCGCGTCACCAGCTCATGCATGTCTTTTTCTCCGTCCCGTCCCACGTAGTCCACGTTCACATCAAGAACGTGGGCGTTCTCTTTCACCTGGCCACGAGCGACTGCAACAAGACCATCCCAATCTTCCTCGTTGAGAAGCTCACGGACCTTCTTCGATCCACTTGCATTCAGGCGCTCACCGATGATCAGGAACGAGTTGTCCTGGAAGTATGGCGTTGACCCGTAAATCGAGGACGCCGACGGTTCATAACTCAGTTGCTGACGCTCCAGATGGAGGGTGCGCACATCACGCGTCGCGGGCGTGAGTTCTTCTGAAATCTCAGAGAGTGCCTTGATGTGAGCCGGTGTTGTGCCACAGCAACCACCGATCACCTGAACCCCGAGGTCTTCGACAAAATGCATCAACTGCATTTTCAGCTCAAGAGGTGTGAGCCTGTAATGGGCAACACCACCGATATTTTCTGGTAGTCCTGCATTGGGAATGCAGCTGACCACGAATGGGGAGTACTCGGAAAGATATTTGATGTGTTCTTTCATCTGTTCCGGGCCAGTGGCGCAGTTCAGCCCCAGAACATCGATCGGGAAGGGTTCGAGAATCGATACCACAGCCGCAATATCGGAGCCCACCAGCATGGTGCCGGTGGTCTCCATGGTCACAGACACCATCAGGGGGCGGCGCTGGCCACTGGCCTCAAACGCTGCTTCCACCCCCTGCAGGGCCGCTTTGATCTGCAAAACGTCCTGACAGGTCTCGATGATGAACAGATCGACATCACCTGCCAGCAAACCTGCGGCCTGTTCCTGGAACGAATCGCGCAGCGTGTCGAAGTCGATGTGCCCCAACGTCGGCAGTTTTGTCGTCGGTCCCATCGAACCAGCGACAAACCGGGGCTTGGTGTCGTTGCTGTAGTGATCGGCCATCTCCCGGGCCAGCTCCGCGGCCCGTCGATTCAGCTCGAAGGCCTGATCTTCCAGGCCGTATTCGGCGAGCACCACGGAGGCGGCTCCAAAGGTGTCGGTCTCGATGACGTCACAGCCTGCGTCCAGGAACAGGCGGTGAACGGCCTGAACCGCATCTGGACGGGTGACAACGAGATTTTCATTGCAACCCTCCAACGCTTCTCCGCCGAAATCCTCAGCGGTGAGATCCATCTGCTGCAGCGACGTACCAGTCGCGCCGTCAAACACCAGAACAGGCTTGCAAGGATCGTGGAGACGCGCCAGAAAACGGGAGGTTGCAGGACCGGATTTGCTCTGAACTGCCTGCATCTCACCAAAACCGCTGCGCCCATCCTAAGAACTGCACCGAGCCACCTCGGACAGCCGGCATCGCCGTCGGCCAGGTCAAGGGTCAGCGATCCAGCTCGACGCGGGTCACCCAGTGACGAAACTGCTCATCCCGACCTTCGGTGATGGCGATCAGTCGCTGTCGCAGGGCGTCCATCACTGGACGTTGATTGGAGAGAACCGTGGATTCAAGCTGGCGAATCGGCGTGATCTTGGCAGCCGTTCCAGTCAGGAACACCTCATCTGCGATGAACAGTTCCGTCTTGTCGACCGGTCGTTCGATCACGTTCAGGCCCATCGATTTCGCCAGTTCAATCACGCTGGCGCGGGTGATCCCCTCGAGGATGTCTTGATCCACTCCAGGGGTAATGAGATCACCATCGCGGACGATGAACAGATTCATGCCGCTGGCTTCACTCACCTTGCCACGGGTGTTCATGAGCAGTGCCTCGTCGAAACCACTGCTCACGGCTTCCGTCTTGGCCAGCGAGCTGGTGATGTAGGCGCCGCTGATCTTGCCCCTCAGGGGCAGGGAGCGATCTTCCTGCCGGGTCCAGCTGCTGATCCTGCAGCTCACACCCTCAGGGGAGAGGTAGTCGCCGAGTTCCAATCCGTAGATCAGGAAATCGGTCTCGATGTTGTGAAGCCTGGGTGCGATCCCAAGATCACTTGTGTACACAAAAGGGCGGAGATAAATCGGTGTTGTCGGTCGATTCGCTCGCAACATCGTGACGAGAGCGTCCATCACCGTGGCCTCACTCAGCTCCGCAAGCAGCAGGCGAGCGCTTTGAGACAGGCGTCGTGCATGCCGTTCGGCACGGAACAGAAGCATGCCTCCGGGTTTCGAAGGATCTGGGATCGCGCGCATCCCGCCAAAGGCACCCGTCCCGTAATGCAAGGCATGGGTCGCCACCGAAACTTTGGCGTCCTCAAACGGAACGCAGCGTCCCTGGAACCAGGCATAGGGAAGGAACTGATGCATCGATGACGATCCGATGATCAGATCTTCTCACTTGTACCCACCGCCGCGCCTGTCACTGGAGACAATGGGGTGATGCATCGTTTAACCAGTCTCCCCGGAGGCGATACCGACGATCCAGTTGCTTTTGTGGAGCAACCGAGCGCTGAAGTGCTGTTTCTCAGCAGCGCCAGTACGGATTTATCCGCTCTGGCACGGGTTTTGGAGACGTCTGCTTCGAAGAACTGGGATGGCCGAATCCGCGCACTCCCCCTCGATGCGCTCAGTCATCCCGCACAGATTGATCACTATCTCTCCAATTGCACCTCACGCACGCGCTTGATCGTGGTGCGTCTGCTCGGAGGACGCGGG
The DNA here is from genome assembly GCA_000063505.1 of Synechococcus sp. WH 7803. Classification (GTDB taxonomy): domain Bacteria; phylum Cyanobacteriota; class Cyanobacteriia; order PCC-6307; family Cyanobiaceae; genus Synechococcus_C. The sequence continues at coordinate 1,169,545 of CT971583.1, read as the reverse complement.
CATTGGTCGTACGGGTTGGAACAGTGCTCGCTCTGGGAATCCGCCGAACCTGGCCGCACTCTCCTCGTCCTTGCCGGAACCTCTGATCAGGATCGCGAGCTGCACAGCCTTGGCTCACTGCCTGAGGGCATCGGTGATGCCATGGCCCTGCTGCTGCGTGAGGGTGGAACCGACAATCTTCAAACCTGGTTGTCAGGCCTGAGCTGGATACTCGCCAGCGATCAGGAACGATCGGAGTCTCTGGCAGAGCCTCTGCTCCAGGCGATTCCGTCTCCAGATCCAGATCCTTACGACTGGCAGGAGGAGTCGGGTTCACGGGTCGGCGTGATCCTTTACAGAGCGCACCGCCAGTCCGGTGATTGGCTTTGGTGTGATGCCCTGCTGAGCGTTCTTCGCCAGCACGGACTCGCTCCGAGGGCTCTCTGGGTCAGCAGTCTCCGTGACGCGGCTGTGCAGGAGGCCGTTCAACGGCTGTTCCGCCAACAAGAGGTCGCCCTGGTGATCACGACCACCTCCTTCGCATCGGTTCAATTTTCAGAAGCCGGTCTGGGAACTCCGCTTTGGGATGGTCTCGACTGTCCGGTCCTCCAGCTTCTGAGCTCATCGCGTCCACGCAGCGCCTGGACATCGTCGTTTCAGGGCCTGGATCCCATCGACCTCTCGCTGCAGGTTGTCCTCCCCGAACTGGATGGACGAATCACCACAAGAATCGGCGCGTTCCGTGAGGTTCTGAAAGCGGACGAACAGCTCTGCACGGCGGTGAAGCGTCTCGAACCCGACAGTGCTGGAATCGACTGGATCGCTAACCATGCCCTCGCCTGGACTGATCTTCAGACGACCGCAGCCAGTGAACGGCGACTGACGCTGCTGTTGGCGAACTATCCCGTTCGCAATGGACGTCTCGCGAACGGTGTCGGGCTCGATACCCCAGCGAGTTGTCTGAACATTCTTCGTTGGCTGCAAGACGACGGTTACGACCTTGGAACGCAGCCCTTGCCCCAGGATTCCGACGCCCTGATGGCGATGATTCTTGCTGGGAGGACCAACGACCCTGAGAGTGAGCTCAGGCCGCCCCTGACCCATCTCCCGCTCGAGACCTACCTGACGTGGTGGTCAACGCTTTCGCCTTCGGCCAGGGAGTTGATTGAAAACCGTTGGGGTCAGCCCCAAAAGGCTGAAGACCTGGAGGCTGAAGGATTTGCGATCCATGGAATCCGTTTCGGAAAGGTCAGCGTGCTGGTGCAACCAAGTCGTGGTTACGACCCTGAGCAGCTCAGCGATCTCCACTCACCAGATCTTCCGCCTCCCCATCGCTACCTGGCCCAGTACCTCTGGTTGCGCCATGAAGAGCGCTGTCAACTGATGATCCATGTGGGCAAGCATGGAAGTGCCGAATGGTTGCCAGGTAAGTCCGTCGGACTCAGCACGTGCTGTGGCCCGGCCCTGGCGCTCGGCGCGATCCCGCACCTCTATCCCTTCATCGTCAACGACCCGGGGGAAGGATCCCAGGCCAAACGTCGCGGACATGCCGTGATCCTTGATCACCTGACTCCTCCGCTTGGCAGGGCTGGGTTGCACGGCAACCTGCTGTCTCTTGAATCGCTGCTCGATGAATACATCGAGGCCCGTGAGCTGGGCGCATCCCGTTGCCGCGCGCTGGAACAACAACTCAGGGCACTGCTTGTTGAATTGGACTGGCCGGGTCGACCTGACACCCTCGAGAGCGGCACTGAGTCGGCGCACTGGAGCGCCACCCTGGAGCAGGTCGAGACCTACCTCTGCGAACTGAAGGAAGCCCAGATCCGCACAGGCCTGCATCGACTCGGGGAATTGCCTTCATCGGCTTCTCTGCTCGAACTGTTGATCGCAATCGCTAGAGCTCCTGTTGCGGACCGACCGGGTCTCACCCAATGGATCGCTCTCCAGTGTGGTCTCTGCGTCGATCCATGGGGCGATGAAGATGGGCTGCTTCTCGCCAACCAAGACCAAAACGTTTTGAGCGAACTGGGTGTTCCAGGCTGCCGTCGGGTCAGTGATGCAGCGGAATGGATGGAAGGCCAGGCGCAACAGCTGTTGCAACGCCTTCTCGGCCTTGAAGCCGAAGGGATCGAGGACGTCTCCAGCCCACTGGCAGATCCGTTGATTCACAGTCTTGAGGAATCACCGCTCCCCGCCGTGCTGGCGTTCATCAAGGCGGATCTTTGGCCTCGACTGCAGCAATGTGAAACACGGGAACGGAACGCTTTGCTCGCAGGGATTTCCGGGCGACGCATTGCGAGCGGTCCATCGGGAGCACCCACGCGGGGACGGGATGACGTGCTGCCCACAGGACGCAATTTCTACTCCGTGGATCTACGGGGATTGCCGACGGAAGCTGCCTGGGATCTTGGGCGGCGCAGTGCTGAACAGCTGGTAGAGCTCTATGAACTGGAGCACGGTGAACCGTTGCGCCATTTGGCGTTATCGGTCTGGGGGACGGCCACGATGCGCAACGGAGGGGAAGACATTGCCCAGATGTTGGCCTTGCTGGGCGTCCGACCGGTCTGGGACGGGCCAACCCGTCGCATGGTGGACCTCGAGCTGATCCCCCTGAGCTTGCTGGGACGGCCACGGGTTGATGTGACGCTGCGCATGTCTGGGTTGTTTCGGGATGCGTTTCCCCAGCTCCTGGGTTGGGTCCATCGCGCCCTCACCCTGGTTGCCGCACGCGACGAACCAGACGGCGACAATCCCCTGGCGGCTCGCACCCGAAGCGAGGGGCCACAGTCGAGGCTGTTCGGTTCTGCACCCGGAGCTTATGGAGCCGGTCTTCAAGCTCTCATCGATTCCGGTCAGTGGGAGCAGCGATCTGACCTGGGCGAGGCTTATCTCGCCTGGAGCTCATGGCGTTACGACGGCGAAGCCGTCGCCCATGAGGACCGACAGGGTTTGGAACAGGCCCTTCGCTCCGTGCAGGTGGTGCTTCACAACCAGGACAACCGCGAACACGACCTCCTGGACTCTGATGATTACTACCAGTTTCAGGGGGGCATGGCCGCCGCCGTTCAAGAGGCGGGAGGTCAGGCACCCACACTGCTGTTTGCAGACCATTCACGCCGCGAACGCCTACGGATTCATGGTCTTGAGCGGGAGATCGACAAGGTTGTGCGCAGTCGCCTGCTCAACCCTCGATGGATCGAGGGGATGCAACAGCATGGGTACAAAGGGGCCTTCGAAATGGGTGCCAGCCTTGACTATCTCTTCGCTTACGACGCCACAACGGGAACGGTCCCCAACTGGTGCTATGCCCGAATTGCCGAGCGCTGGCTTCTGGACGACAGCATCCGGACGTTCTTGCAGACAGCGAATCCCTGGGTTCTGAGGGACATGGCGGAACGCTTGTTGGAGGCCGCCCATCGCCAACTGTGGAGTGATGCCGATGCGTCACTCCTCGACAGGATCAGAGCCCTGCTGCTCGAAGCGGAGCGAACAGTGGAGTGCGGTGGTGACCTGAATCGCTGAGCGACAGCTCAGTTCTTCATGTCACGGACCATGGCCCGGAACGGATCGATTGAACCGGGTTTGTCGCTGGGAGCACTGCCTCCGCGCGACGGCACAACAGTCTCCTCCTGGGGCTTGAGCTCTTCCTTGCGAGCGACGGGTGCAGCGTCCGGTGCTGTTGGCGTGTTCACACCGGATGCTTTCAGGGCGTTGCCTTTCAGTTTCTGATCCAGTTCCGACTGGGTCATGGTTTCGGCGAACGTTTTCTTCACCGGTTTGGGGATTCCGTCTTTGATCAGACTTTCCATGGGCTTTTCAGCCTTGGGATCTCCAAGCCCTTCGCTGCGCTTGTCCACCTTGAGATCAAGCGCATCCACTTCGGTGATGAGTTCCTTGCCGCCAGGGTTATCAAGGGTGCCGGGGAAGGTTCTGCGGATGGTTTTGGCTTCGCGCATGTAATCCCTGTTCCCGAGCGACGAGGAACTGTCGCTATCGAGGTAGTAGGCCTCGGGCTTGGGTTTTGCCTGCTTGGGCCCGGAACCTTCACGGGAGCTGTCGGAATCGGAGGAACCGGAATTGAGCAGACGGTCGAAGAAACCCATACCCGCAATGAGGGACGTTGGTTGAACTTAGCGGCCCTTTAGGTCAACTCCGTGGCTGTCGGTTCCACACGTACGCAAAAGGCCAAGGTTCTTCAACTGCGCATCGATCTGTTCACAGACCATCGGGGTCCATTGCCAGTGCGGTTGCATGTCGTAGTCGTACCAAGCTTCGCCACCGTCGATCCCCAGCTCGGTCGCGGCATCGATCAATTCACGAAATCCAAGCCTGTAGCGGGCCGGATGCGCCAGAACGGCGAGTCCACCAGCGTCGTGAATGGCCTTCACCACGCTGTCGGCACGGAGTGCTTCTCCCACCACTGCATCGCCACGGTTGTAAGCGGCCAAAGCTGGATGTCCCGCTTCAAAGCCCAGGGCCAACATGTGCACCAAGCAGCCGCGCAGGATGCAACTGATTTCCATGCCGGTCCAAAGCGTCGGCACTGGCTGGCCTTGCTCCTGCTCGGCCCGAAGCCAGGCCTGCATCGGTAGGTAGGCAGCGCTGGAATGATGGTCGGTCACCGCGAGGTGACGCAGCCCATTGCTGCTGGCCTGTTGGATCAGATCCTTCGGTTCAAGGCTTCCATCACTGCAGATGGTGTGGCAGTGGAAGTTGAGCTCGCCAGGGCAGCTCTGAGGACCGACTGTCTCCAGGACCGCCCGCAGGGGATGGTGTTCAGCTGGCATGACCAGACTCCAAAGCATCGGATTCAGCTTTCAGCCGACGCCATCGGGGCATAGAACTGAATGGATGCAGCCATGAAGACCACAAGACCCACGATGAACCAGGTTGCCGCATTGGTCGGAAACTGCGACTTGAACACCACCAGCATCACCACGATCACCAGGAGCAGCGTTGGCAACTCATTGAGGGCGCGTAACTGCTTTCCGCTCCAAGCACAGCGACCCGCTTGCAGCTGTCCCATCAGCCTGTAGCAAAACCAGTGATAAGCAAGCAATGCTGCGACGAAGGCGAGCTTGGCGTGCATCCATCCCTGCTGCAGCCATGAGGGTTGGGCAACCAGCAATCCGATGGCCATCGACACGGCCACAACCATTCCAGGGGTGGTGATGATGTTCGCCAGACGCTTTTCCATCAGGCCGTACTGGTTCTTGAAAGCCAAGCTCACCTCGGGTTCCAGCTCCTCGGCTTCCACGTGATAGATGAAGAGACGAACCAGATAAAAGAGGCCTGCAAACCAGACCACCACACCCACGATGTGCAGGGTCTTGAACCAGAGATAGGCCTCAGGAGGAAGCGTCATCGCCAGGGAGCCAGTGGGAGAGACGATAAACAGGGTTCAGGCAAGCCCGTCAAGAAACCCGGAAGCGCAGCGTTGATGACCCAGGAGAGTGCCTGGATCCATGCGATCGAGATTTCTGGCCATCATTGCCAGTCGGTACTGCTTTCGGAAAAAGTCTTCGTGCCGTTTGATGAAGCTCCAGAACAGGCCATCCCAGACATCACACCAAGGACCTTTCTTGTAGTCGGACATCTTGCGGACGTAATTCGACCCTGACAGGTAGGGCTTGGTCGTGAAGAGTCCACCATCAGCAAACTGACTCATTCCGAAAACGTTGGGAACCATCACCCAGTCGTAAGCATCGACAAACAGCTCCATGAACCACTGGTACACCCGTTGGGGATGAAATCCACAGAGAAGCATGATGTTGCCGAGCAGCATCAGCCGTTCGATGTGATGGCAGTAGCCGTGAGCTAAGGCGTGGTGAATGGCGTCATCAACCGGGGGCAGACCCGTTGTGCCGGTGTAGAAGGCATCTGGGATTGGTCGGTCTTCAAACTCCCAGAAATTGCTCTTGCGCATGGCCACACCATGCCGTCTGTACATCACGGCCATGAATTCCCGCCAGCCCACAATCTGACGAATGAATCCCTCCAGGGAATTGAGAGGAATGTCACCGTCCGCAGCACGTTCGAGGGTGCGATCAATAACCTGCTGTGGCGTTAAGAGACCCACATTGAGCATTGGTGTGAGAACGCTGTGCCACATCACGCGATGCTGGGTGCTGATCGCATCCTCATAGGCACCAAAGTCACGGAATCGCTGGTCGAGAAAGATCTGGAGCCATCGGTCCGCGTCTTCATGGCGAATGGGATAACTGAAGAAGTCCCAGTTGCCAATGAAGGGAAGCGTCTCCGTCTCAAGCTCTCTGCGGGCTTGATCAATTTCAGCGTCGCCGTGATGACAGGGCTCGCTTGGAACGCTGATCCCTTTCGGAAGCTTTTTGCGATTATCAGCATCGAAGCTCCATTGGCCTCCAAGCGGACCTCCGTTGTCATCGAGGAGCAAACCCATCCGCCGGCGCTGGTGCTCATAGAACTTGGCCATGAAGGGTTTGCGCCCGCCGGCGAAATGCTCCTCGACCATCGACGCAGGGGTGAGAAGCATGGGTGAGTCGAGGATTCGCAGATCTCCACCGCTGCGAGCGACAAACTGACGCAAGCGCTTTTCGAGCAGGTCGTCGACTGGATCAGCAAGGTAAAAACTGACGAACCCTGAAGCCCGCAGAGCTTGGAGATGCTCCTCGGTGTTGCTTGCTTGGTGATGGCGTCGATAAAAAACTGTGTATCCCTGCGCTCGCAACGTCTCGGCGTAGGCCGTCATCGAGGCTCTGTGCAGGAGGAGTCGCTGCCTGTGAACCTGGATCGGCCACTGGGGATCGGTGCCAAAGAGAAGTGGGTCCTCGATCAGAGCGACAGCTCGCCCCTTGTGGAGGGCCGGATGGTCCGCAAACAGCTGATGAGGAAAGACCAGGGTGATGTCCATCGTCAGCGACCCTCACCAGCGAGGCGGCAGGCCCGGCGACCCAGGGCAGTGGCATAGGCCCGATCCACGGGACCGGCGCTCGGGCTCAGTTGCCCTGCCAGGCAGTTCATCACCACCTTTTCCCGATGTCCTTGTTGATCGTTCAGTTTCAGCACGAGTTGCCAGTGGTTTTTCGCACTGCGGGTGATGTCGTCAGCGCAAACCGGACCAGTACAGAGCCCCGGTGAAGCGTGCGCCATGGTCGGCAACCAGAGAGCTGACACCATGCCGATCAGACAAAGAATCAGCGGAAGAATGCGGATCATCGGCTGACCGGCTCCGACTCAAGAACGGCACCATCCTGCTGGGTGTCCTCCTCAGGGTGGAAAAAACGGCGAATATCGCGTGCCAGGGCAAGACCCACGCCGGGGGCCTTGGCGAGGGTCTCCACCGAGGCCAGCTGAATGGCATCGATCGAATGGAAATGGGCGAGCAGATCCTTCACCCGCTTCGGACCCACCCCCGGAATGTCGGAAAGGCGCGACCGTTTCATGCGTTCTCCACGCTGCTGGCGATGGAAGCTGACGGCAAAGCGGTGGGCTTCATCACGAAGTCGGCGCAGCAGGGCCACTCCCAGCTGGTCTTGATCCGTGTCGAGCGGTTGGCTTTCCCCCGGAAGAAAAATTTCCTCCCGTTGTTTGGCCAGAGAGCAGATGTTGAGATCCTCGTGGAGATCGAGCTCTCTTAGGGCCTCCATCACCGCCGATAACTGACCTTTCCCTCCATCGATCATCACCACATCGGGCCAGTCGTTGAGGCCATCGGTTTGCAGCGCACTCCCTCCTTTCTGGCGCAGGGCTCCCACATCCACACCGTCTCTTTTCGCCCGAGCCCAACGCCGGAAACGCCTGCGCATGATCTCGGCCATGGCCATGAAGTCATCGCTGTGACCAGCGCGAATACTGCTGCTGCGGATCTTGTATTTGCGGTAATGCTGCTTGGCCGGAAGTCCGTCGATGAACACAACCTGGGAAGCAACGGCATCGCTGCCCTGGATATGACTGATGTCATACCCCTCGATCCGTCGTGGCGGGACGGGAAGCTCGAGGAGTTGGGCCAGATCCTCTGTGGCCAGAGCCTGCTGTTCCTGACCTTGTTTGGCGCGCTGCAATTCGTAGTCGGCATTGCGCTGAACCAGTTCGATGAGATCAGCCTTCTGACGCTGCTTTGGACAGTGGATTTGAACCTTGCGTTCGCGTTGTTCTGAGAGCCATTCCTCAATCAGTGTCTGCTGAGGCAGGGAATGTTGCACCAGGAGTTCCGGAGGAATTTCAACGGAATCCACCTGGCTGTAGTGCTCTTCGATCACCTTTTGCAGTGTGAGTCCTGATGGTTGATTGGATGCGTCAGCGAGATACCCCAAGCGGCCCACAAGCTTTCCAGCACGCATCTGGAACAGCTGCACCGCAGCCAAACGATCATCTCCGGCCATGGCGATCACATCACGACTGACCGAGGAATCAGGCAAGCTCATCTTCTGATCGGCCGTGAGTTGATCGAGCCCCTGGAGTTGATCTCTGATCTTGGCGGCAGCCTCAAAATCCAGCCGTTCTGCGTAGCGATCCATCTGCGCATGCAACAACGTCTGCAGTTCATCACTACGCCCCTGAAACACCATCGCCACCTTGCGCAGGGTGCGGTGGTAATCATCAGAGGTGATTTTTTCCTGACAAACACCGGGACAACGTCCGATGCTGTAATTCAGGCAGGTTCTGTCGGGATGCAAAGGGCGGGGACGCTGGCGCAGCGGAAAGACCCTCTTCACAAGGAAGAGGGTTCTCCTGAGCAGTCCCACATCCACGTAAGGGCCGTAGAAACGATCGAGGGGGCTGCGGAAGCGGCGCCGACGGGTAATAAAAATGCGTGGATAAGCTTCGCTCCAGGTGATGCAGAGATAGGGATATTTCTTGTCATCTTTAAGCAGCACATTGAAGTGTGGCTGCTGGTTCTTGATCAGATTCGACTCCAGCGCGAGTGCTTCGGCCTCGCTGTCAGTAACGATGAACTCAATGTCACAAATCTGACGCACCATCAAACGGATGCGCGGGCTGAGGTCGTGTCTGCTGCGGAAATAGCTGCGCACACGACTGCGCAGGCTTTTTGATTTACCGACGTAGAGAAGCCGATCGTCTCCGTCCCGCATCAGATAACAACCGGGCTCGGTGGGGATCTCCTTCAGGCGCTGTTCGAGCCGGTCCGGTTGCTCAATCAGGGTGGGCATGGATCCAATCTAAAGAGACCGGTGTGCATAGGATCCGCCCGACCGCACCATCGAACGGATGAAAGCGCTGTACCCAGGCAGCTTCGACCCTCTCACCCTCGGGCATCTCGACCTGATTGAGAGGGGGGCTTCCCTTGTGGATGAATTGGTGGTCGCTGTTCTGCAGAACCCTGGGAAGTCGCCGGCCTTCTCCCTCGAACAACGCTTGCGACAGATCACCGCTTCGACGGAACACCTCGGCAATGTGTCTGTGATCAGTTTCGACGGGCTGACAGTGGCCTGTGCCAAAGAACAAGGCACGCGTCTGATTCTGCGAGGACTTCGGGCCATGAGCGATTTCGAATATGAACTGCAGATCGCTCACACCAATCGATCGCTCGCCCCGGAATTCGAAACCGTTTTCCTTACGACATCCGCCCACTACAGCTTTCTGAGCAGCTCAGTGGTGAAAGAGGTGGCCCGATTTGGTGGTGCAGTTGATCACATGGTGCCCCGGGTGGTGGCGGAAGACCTTGCAAGGTTCTTTAATTCGGCTTTCGCCCCCCCGTCGCGATGAGCGAGATCCGGTTCTCCGTACTCGACCAGCTCGATCAGCTTGAGGAGATCATGCTCGAGGGAAGCCGAATTCCCTTCAGCGGTGGCAGGCTTGTGAACGAGCAGGATGCCGTTGAGCTGCTGGACGCGGTTCGCGAGGCCATGCCTTCCCAGGTGGCGCAAGCTGATCAGTTGCTGGAGAAGCGTGACGAGTTCATCGCCACGGCTCGTTCCCAAGCAGACGAAATCGTCGCGACTGCGCAGCAGCAACGCGAACAGCTGGTGGCGCAGGCCTCGATTCGTCAGGAAGCTGAGCGGCAGGTGAATGAGATGCGGGAACAAGTTCGCCAGCAGTGTGAGCAGCTTCTGCAAACGGCGCGCCATCAGTCCGCGCAGATGGAACAGGAGATGCAAACCAAGCAAGCCCAGCTGGAGCAGCAGTACGCCACCCGTCGACAGCAGCTGGAACAGGAGGCCCTGCAACGCCGTCAACAGCTTGATCAGGAAGCCAATGAGTTGAAGCGTCAACTCAGCGAACAACATGAGCGCAATCGCCTCCAATCCATGCAGGAGCTGGATCAGATTCGTCAGGAGGGGCTGAGACTTCAGAAAGAGGCTCAGAGCGAAGCCGAACGTTTGCATCAGGATGCACTGCAATTCCGGCAGCAGACCCAGCAACAGTGTGAGTCCTTGATTCAGCGCAGTCGCCAGGAGGCGTCAAGTGTGCAAGACGGTGCCAACCGTTATGCCGAGCAGACCCTCGGTGAATTGGAGCAGCGCCTGAAGGAAATGGCTCAGGTGGTGCTGGCCGGTCGGCAGGAACTGGTGAAAATTCAGACCGGCCGTGTTGACGCTTCTGTCAACGAATCAAGCGAGACGAAGGCTGTCCCGATCAGCCGAGCACGCCGCGTGGCCTCACGGGTGCGTCAAATGAAGGGCACGGGCTGAATTTCAGCACGGAACGCAGGATCTGACCGATCACCGTGTTCGGTCGGACTGAACCATTGGAAATCATGCTCACGTAACGCGGGCCGTCGCTGGTTTGCAGAATCCCCGAGATGCTGCGAACCCCTCGGATGGTTCCCGTCTTGCCGCGGAAACGTCCATCGATCGGCGTGCCCCTGTAGAGATTTCTGAGGGTGCCCCGTCGACCGGCGATGGCCATGGAGGCTTGGTAGTAGGGGGCGTAGGGATGCTGATCCATGCGCATCAGCAAGGCGGCAATGGTCTGGCTGGTCACCCAGTTGTTCCTTGATAGACCACTTCCGTCAGCAACCCGCAGCCCTTGAATGGGGAGACCCTGTTCCCACATCCAACGCTCCGTCGCTCTTGAGGCAGCCTTCACATCCCAGAGATCGGCGGCCTGACGCATCAACACTTCCGCTGTGAAGTTGTGGCTTTCGGTGTTGGCAAGACTGAGCAGGGAGTGCATGGGAGCTGATGTCTCTTCATGCAGGACCACCATGTCGTCGCGGTCTCCCATCTCTGAGATTTCAGCCATGGTCCGAGGTTTCGCCTGCTGAATGCTCACGGCTCCACCCCTGCGTTGCACCTCTTTTTGAAAGAGTCGCTGCAATCGGTTGTAGGGATCGCTGACAGCTCCACCAACAGCGTTGCTGGTAAGGGCCAAGCGCGTGATGGGAGCCCCGTAGGCGTAACCACGATCAGCCGGGTGCCAGTCACTCGGCCACCAGTTCCGCCGCGGCTCCTCGCGCACCATCAGATTGACCGGTGCGGACGTTGCACCCAGGGATCCACCCTGGCGCAGAGCAGCGAGTGCAAAGCGCTGGAGTCCAGCGATGCCAAGGTCTGGATCCCCCTCTCCATTGAGTTCCATCGAGCCATCCGAACGCTGAATCAAGCGCGTCTTCAAGCGGAAATCTGGTCCCAGACGATCCAGCGCGTACGCCGTGCTGATCAGTTTCTGGTTAGAAGCGGGAATCCGAGCGATGGATCCATTGATGTCGCTGAGTACATCGCCATCACTGTTCAGCACCGTGACGGACCAAACCCGCGTCTCGGCGCCGAGATTGGCCTGAACAGCTGATTGCAGCGATGGGCAGGAGCGAGCCTTTTGAAGCTCAGGGAGTGGTTGCTGGGTCTCAGGAGCTGGCGGGGAGATCAAGGGAATGACCTCTTCGGCCATGGCTCCGGCCTGCAGCGTTCCGGCAAGGAGAGCGAATGGAAGGATGAGCGTCTTCATTGCACGTCGATCCCGCTAACAATTCCGTTGAGTCGATACAAAGGCCCGTCCAGTTCAACAGGCGTTCCCACCTTGAGCTTGGTGCCTGCCATCACCACCCCTGAGGCGGTCACGCTGGCATCGCTTCGCAGAACAAAGCGGGCGTCGAGAATTCCTTGCACTTGGCGGTTGGGATCAACGGCAGAGACGACCCGGCCGTCGGGTTGCACCGCGACGAGTTTCCTGCTGATGTCATCCACACGGATGAGTTCCGCACTGCCAGCAGGCTGATTGCGGATCACAAGGTTGGTGCGACCGCGATCAAGGGCCTGCTTGATCAGACGATCTGGGTCTGCCGCGCTGGAATTGCGCACATCCACACTCACCAGAACAGGCTTCACAGAGCCTGTTGCCTTGGCAACCGCGTTGCTGAGTTTTGGGCTCCAGAGCACTCCAGCGACGGCGGCAACGGCCACAACGACGGCAGCGGCATCAATGACCGACAGGGAGCGAAAACGTTCCTTGATGCCCATGTGACTCAGAAGGAAACCGCACACTAAAAGTGTTACGGCCTGTGATCAACCTCTGAGATCGTCAATCAACCGATCCACAGCACCCAATGTCTGGCGCAAACCATCTGCTGATGGGCTAAGAGCCGCATCGATCTGCTCAGGATCAGGGCGTTGCTCGAACCGCTGGATCCAGCGGTATCCATCGGGATCACAGCGGAACAGCTCCCATTCCTTCTGGCGTTCCAGCATCAAAGCTCCCTGGGCAAGCGGCTCCAGATGGAATGCCGTCGACCAGGTGGACAGAAAACCGCGTCGCCTTGAACGGGCCACACTGCCGATGCCGACTCCCGCATCCTCAAGCCGGCCGTTCACGAGCACCACTGGCTCTTTCCAGAGGTTGCAGATCGCTTCAACAGTCTCGTAATCACTGGGCTGAGCACCAACGAGCAGGAGCAGTTGGCCTCGATCAGCCCAGGCCGGGTCCCGCTGCAGCTGCATGAAATCAACGCAACTGTCAGCGAGATCCGGCGCATCACGTTTGGCGAGCGCTGCTGCACCTGCATCAGGAAAAGCCACCAGCAGAGGGCGGCTGCTGTCCAGCAGCGTTCTGGCCAAACGCAATGCAGGACCCATGACCCGCAGGCCTTCAAAACGCCAGGTCACCATCCAGCGTCCACGGCGGCTCCCGCCGAAGACGGCGTCCAACGCCGACACGGTGCGCTGCTCAGCCTCGAGAAGATCAGCGGGGAGAACAGCACTCACGGTGCATCCATGCAACTGGGCGGGAGCGTACTGCGATCGAGCCTTCAAGCCTCACTGCAGGTGAGCAACGCGCGTTCAAAACGCTCAACGATGCTCTCGATCTGATCGTCGCTGTTCCAGAAGCCGAGGCTGAGCCGCAAGCTCGAGCGTCTCATCTCCCTTGGGAGACCCATCGCTGTCAGCACGCTGCTGTCGGTGTCCCGCCCCGACGAGCAGGCACTTCCGCTGCTCACGGCCAATCCTTCCCGATCGAGAACACGCACCATGCGCCGACCAGACAACGGTTGGCCTGAACGGTCGCGAAGCAGCAAAGCCAAGTGATGCGGAAGACGCTGGTCAGGCTGGCCGATCGTTGCGACACCGAATCGTTGACCGAGCTGCAGCTCCAGTGCATCCCTGAGCCGCCGGATGCCGTTGCCACTGTTGGACAGGGCATCCACGCCACAGCGTTGGATCTGCGAGAGCGCCTCAGCCATGCCAGCGAGCAAAACGGCGGATTCGGTTCCACTGCGCAAGTTGCTCTCCTGCCCACCACCGGTCAACAGCGCGGTGAGTTGCTGTTTCCAGGCTCCGCGTACCAACAGCAGGCCCACGCCCCTGGGTCCACCACATTTGTGAGCTGACGCGGTGAGTAAATCCACCGGCAAGGTGCTCCAGTCTGGAAGGGCCTGGCTGATCACCTGGGTGGCATCGGTGTGGAGAGGAATGCCGTGCTGGCGGCAGAGTGCGCCGATCGTCTGGATCGGTTGAAGCGTGCCCACCTCGCTCTGTCCCCAGATCACAGACACCAGGCGCGTGGGGGGCTGCAGCAGCTCGGCGAAACGATCCAGCTGGATGGTGCCCTGGGCATCCACAGGGGCCATGCACACCTGCCACCCCAATGGGGTCAGGGCCTGCGCCGCCGCCGTGACAGCAGGATGCTCAACAGCGGAGATCACGATCCGACCAGGCGGGAGGGACGACGCCAAGCCTCGAAGTCCGAGATGAATGGATTCAGTGGCTCCTGAAGTAATCAGAACCTCGTTGGCTTCAGCGCCGAGCAGTGAAGCGATTTCAACCCTTGTGCGTTCCAGGGCTTCCGCTGCGGCGATCCCGAAACAGTGGAGGCTGGAAGGATTGCCCCAGGCTTGATTCTGAACCGCAACCATCCTCTGCTGCACTCCCGGTCGCAGGGGTGTGGTGGCACAGGCATCGAGGTAAATCGGCCTCGCGTCAGCCTTGTCCATCACGCTGGATGCGGGACAGCGTGCGCTGCTCGAGGGAATCTCCGGCGAGATTGATCATGGAATCCAGGGACGTGGATGCCAGAAACGCTTGAACCTTGGCCTGGGCCTCCTCGCGCAGACAACGATCAGGTTGCCTGCAGCCCTCTTTGCAGTCGTTGGCGCAGTCAAACCCTGGAGGCGTTGAAGACTCCAAGGGCTTGGGTTCGGCTGCCAACCCATCAGGACGCCCCTCAGGCATCAGGTCTGGATTCATGACGCCGTCGAAGACAGCCACAGCTGGACCGGTCATGAAGACCGACCCCTGCTGATCAGACCAACGGATGCTGAGGGGACCGCCGGGAAGGACCACGGTTGCCTCGCTGTCGCTAAGTCCCATCAGAACGGCCGCCACCAAAGTGGCGCAGGCCCCGGTCCCACAAGCCAGGGTTGGACCTGCTCCCCGTTCCCAGACGCGAATCTCCAGATGCTGACGGCCATGCACCTTGAGAAAGTGAACGTTGGTTTTCGCAGGGAAGAGCGGGTCGCATTCGAGCTGAGCACCCAGTGCTTCAAACGGAATCGCCTCCAGATCGTCCACGGGAACCACCACATGGGGGTTCCCCATCCCCACTGCTGCCAATGAAAGTGTGAGTCCTTCTCGGGACACTTCACCGCGGGGCAAGCCCTTGGCGTCCGGGCTCAAGAGCGTCGGAACCATCTCAGGCTTCAAGAACGGAGCGCCCATATCGACGCGGATTTGTCCGTCCTGTTGAAGTTCGGGAATGATCATCCCGGCTGGCGTTTCAATGCTCCAGCTGCGTCCGGGGCTATCGCCATCACTGTCGGCGAGGAAACGGGCGAGGCAGCGGATTCCGTTTCCGCACATCTCAGCTTCCGAACCATCGGCGTTAAAAATGCGCATGCGCAGTTCGCCCTGGCCCTGAGGAGGCAGCGCCAGAATCAAGCCATCGCCGCCAAGGCCGAAACGGCGATCGCAAATTTTTCGGACCCAGTCAGAATCGGGAGAGACGATGCTCTCCGAAAGCCGGCCATCACGACCCTCCACCAAGATGAAGTCGTTGCCGAGACCTTGATATTTACTGAATTGCAGCATGGCGATTCGTTTCCCCTGAGTGATCCTATGGAGCCGACAAGCTTTGATCCGAGTCTTCCCGGAATCCGACTTCTGCAATCCTGGATCCGCGATCAGCGCACGCTCAGTGTCGAGCTGAGTGATGGGAAACGCATCGACGGCCGCCTCACGTGGCAAGACCCGCTTTACCTGGCCGTTCAGCGTGATGACGCGTCCGACCCGATTTTGGTCAATCGTCAGTTAGTGCTGACCATTCGCACCTTGATCTGACCCAGCGAATCCGTTCCCTGGTTATGTCACGATCCCCCCAGGTGTTTTCGTGCCGTGACGGCCTCCAAGTCTTCCTCCGCCACCGCATCGGCCTCTGACCGCCCGGATCGGTACGACCCCATTGCGCTCGAGCAGCGCTGGCAAAGCCAGTGGCAACAAGACGATCTCTATGCAACCCGTTCACCGGAGCCCGGTCAGAACGCGTTTTATGCCCTCTCGATGTTTCCCTATCCATCGGGGAGCCTGCACATGGGCCATGTGCGCAATTACGTGATCACCGATGTGATTGCCAGAGCTCAACGCATGCGCGGAGATTCGGTTCTGCACCCCATGGGCTGGGATGCGTTCGGACTCCCCGCTGAGAATGCAGCGATTGAACGTCAGGTGGATCCAGGGGTCTGGACCGATCGCAACATCGAACAGATGAAAGCCCAGCTGGCACGTCTGGGGCTGTCCATCGATTGGTCAAGGGAGCAAGCCACCTGTCACGCGGACTACTACCGCTGGACCCAGTGGCTCTTTCTGGAGCTCATGGACCAGGGACTGGCGTACCAGAAAGACGCCACGGTCAACTGGGATCCTGTCGACCAAACCGTGCTGGCCAATGAGCAGGTTGATAGTGAAGGGCGCTCCTGGCGATCCGGGGCCCTTGTTGAACAGAAAAATCTCAGGCAGTGGTTCCTGCGCATCACCAACTACGCCGACGCACTGCTCGACGACCTTGACCTGCTGAAGGGATGGCCCGAGCGGGTGCGCACGATGCAGGCCAACTGGATCGGTCGTTCCATCGGAGCGGAGATTGATTTCCGCGTCAGCGATCACGACGATGCGGTGATCACGGTTTTCACCACTCGGGCAGACACCCTGCATGGTGTGAGCTACGTGGTGCTGGCTCCTGAGCATCCCCTGGTCGCAACGCTCACCGCGGAGCACCAGCGCGAATCCGTTGCCGCCTTCAGGGATCTCGTGGGAGAGCTCAGTGCGGATGAACGCACAGCGGATGATCGACCCAAGCGTGGTGTGCCCATCGGGGCCACTGCAGTGAACCCGGCCAACGGCGAATCAATCCCGATCTGGATCGCTGACTACGTTCTCGCCGGCTACGGCACCGGGGCTGTGATGGGAGTTCCAGCCCACGATGAGCGCGACTTCCTGTTTGCCCGCACCTACGAGCTTCCGGTGAAACGGGTGATCCAGGCTGCCGGCACCAGTGACCATCTCAGTGATGGCGAGGCCTGGACAGGCCCGGGGATTCTGTTGAACAGCGGCCGCTTCGATGGTCAATCGAGCGAGGAAGCCAGGCAGGAGATCACAGCTCATGGTCAGGAGTTGGGCTGGGCTCGGCCCAAACGCCAGTACAGGCTGAGGGACTGGCTGATTTCCCGTCAGCGCTACTGGGGTTGCCCGATTCCGGTCATTCACTGTGATCACTGCGGCGCTGTGCCCGTGCCGGCGGATCAGCTTCCGGTGACCTTGCCCAAGGATGTGGATCTTCAAGGCAAAGGCGGATCTCCTCTGGCTTCTTTGCAGTCCTGGGTGAACGTGAAATGCCCCAGCTGCGGACGAGACGCACGCCGGGAAACGGACACCATGGACACCTTCATGTGCTCATCGTGGTACTTCCTGCGTTTTGCCGATCCGCACAACACGGAACGGGCGTTTGATGCGGATGCAGTGGAACGCTGGCTGCCCGTGCAGCAATACGTGGGCGGCATCGAACACGCCATCCTTCATCTTCTGTATTCCCGTTTCTTCACCAAAGCGCTGCGTGATCGTGGATTACTGAACATCCGAGAGCCGTTCGAGCGTCTACTCACCCAGGGGATGGTTCAGGGCGTGACCTACCGCAATCCCCGCACGGGTCGTTACGTGGCGCCTTCTGAGGTCAGTGACGAGAACGCACCTAAAGATCCGGTGGACGGCGGCGAGCTTGAGGTGCTGTTCGAGAAAATGTCGAAGTCGAAGTACAACGGTGTGGATCCAGCGGCCGTGATCGACCGCTACGGAGCTGACACGGCACGGATGTTCATCCTGTTCAAGGCACCGCCTGAAAAAGATCTCGAATGGGACGACGCCGATGTTGAAGGTCAGTTCCGATTCCTGCAACGACTCTGGCGCCTGATCGAGAGCGTGCGCTCGGATGACCAGGATCAGCTGCTCGGCGACCCCGTTGATCCTCCTGAGGGCTCTGGCCTGTCTGACAAAGAGGGGGAAATCCGCCGTGCTGTGCACACCGCCATCGAAGCGGTCAGTGACGATCTGAAGGGCGATTTCCAATTCAACACGGCGATTTCAGAGTTGATGAAGCTCTCCAATACCCTCTCGGGTGCTCTCCCTGAAGCGTCACGGGCTGTACAAGCCGAAGCAGTTTCAGCGCTGATCCGCCTGCTCGCTCCGTTTGCGCCCCATCTGGCCGAGGAATTCTGGTTCAGCCTCGGCGGCCAAGACAGCGTTCACAAGCAACCATGGCCTTTGCATGACCCCGCTGCATTGGTGCGTGACACCGTTGATTTGGTGATTCAGGTGAAGGGCAAGGTGCGCGGAACGATCACTGTTCCAGCGGATTGCAGCAAGGAGACGTTGGAGGAATTGGCTTTGGCCAGTGACGTCGCAGAGAGATGGCTTGAGGGCAAGCCTCCCCGGCGCGTGATCGTGGTTCCGGGAAAGCTTGTCAATCTGGTGCCATCCTGACCCTGCTCAACCCTTGGCGAAGCGCAAGGACGCAGGGCTGTCCCAGGATCCCTGGGCCTGGTAACCGCGGTTGTTTCCGGTGAGATGACGCAGGATCCAGAAGATGGCTTCATCGGAACCCTCACCGATGGCCTGCTGAATCTCCAGAACTGACCGAGAGGTGCCATCACTGAGCACCTCTTCCACCTGCTTTTGAAGTTTCAGGATCGCTGCAGCAGCCTTCTTCCCAGCTTCAACACCCGGCTGGTGGTAGGCATTGATGTTCACAAGCTCGCCGTAGAAGCCCACAGCACGTTCAAACAGGGCGATCAATGCCCCGAGTCTGCGGGAATCGAACGTGCGCATGCTGATGCTCAGGCTTTGCCGCCCTCCTTCGGTGAGCGCCGATCGGGTGCCCTGCACGAATCCATCGAGGAAGTCTCCAGGACGCTCGCCGTTGATCTCGGGAATATCGTCCACATCCTGCAGAACTTCGATAAAGGTGACGAAGAAGTTATCGACGCCATCACGGAGCTGCTGAACATAGGCATGCTGATCGGTTGAACCCTTGTTGCCGTAGACAGCGATGCCCTGATGGGCAACGGCTCCGCTGCGATCAAGCCGCTTGCCGAGGGACTCCATCACCAGCTGCTGCAGATAACGGCTGAAGACTTCCAGCCGATCGCGGTAAGGCAGCACCACCATGTCGCGCTTCCCCTTCCCTTCTCCTGCGGTGTACCAGGCAGCTGCCATCAGAGCAGCAGGATTGCGCCGCACATCGGCGACGCGGGTGGCCTGATCCATCTGAGCAGCACCAGCCAGGAAATCGCGGATATCGCTGCCGATCAGGGCTCCGGGCAACAGGCCCACGGCACTGGTGATGCTGGTGCGCCCACCCACCCAATCGAACATGTCGAACCGTTTCAGCCAGGTCTCTTCCTTGGCCTGCTGATCCAGATGACTGTTGGCCATGGTGATGGCGACCGCCTGACCCGGCCAATTGCCCCCCAGAGACTCCACTCGGTGACGGGCTTGCTCCATGCCCAGGTGGGGCTCAGGCGTCCCTCCTGACTTGCTGACGGTGACCACGAGCGTCGTGCGCAAGGCGTCGCCAAGTTCACCGAGAACACGGCTCATGCCATTCGGATCGACATTGTCGAAGAAATGGAAAGGCAGACCTTTGCCTGTGTCCTGCAGGGCGCGAACCATTAAAAGAGGACCAAGACCGCTACCTCCGATGCCGATCCAGAGCACGTCTGTGAACGGCTCGCCCGTGGGGGACTTGATTTCACCGTTAACGACAGCCTGTCCGAATTGCTCGATATCGTTGATTTCGGCGGCAATGTGTTGGCCCACGCTCTGATCGGGCGCCAACTGCGGATCACGAAGCCAGTAATGCCCCACCTGTCGGTTTTCATCGGCATTGGCGATGGCACCGGCCTCGAGCTTGCCCATCGCTTCGAACGCCTGCTCGAGAGGAGGCGTGAGCTCGGCCAATGCTGCGGCGTTGAGATGCATGCGGCTGACATCGAGCCAGACACCGAGATCGTCGTGATACCAGAGGAGATCGCAGAAGCGTTGCCATTGAATCTGGGTGTCAGTGGCGCTGAAATCCGGGAAACTCATCACGAGGTGCATGCACGCACTGAAGGTATCGACAATCCGGCTCTCTGCCCATCAACTGGAACACCGCGGCTAATCTCCGCCCATGGCCCTAAACAGGTTTCCAGTCCGAGTTGTCTCCATGCGCGGAATGCTCTGCGCTGCCGCTGCACTGGCAGCCACTTCCCTGGCTTTCCACGCGTCTTTGCAGCCGCTGTCCATCAACGACATCGCAACGCGTTCTTCAACAGAGGATCAGGCGGACTCGAGCACCAATGAATCCAATCCGGATCCGACTGATTTCAGTGCCGAGGAGTTGGAACTTCTGCAGCGTCGGTTCGGGGTGCATGGTCCCCAGACCCCTCTCGCCCAGCTCTTCACCCGAGGGGTGGATCAATTGCAGCCGCTTCGCGCCAACACGCTCTCCCGGTTGCGCGATCTGAAACCGGTAATCCAGCGCGAGGCCTTCCGCCATCGCATCAACCCGATGCTGATCACGGCAATTCTTTTCGATGAAATCCAGCACTCCAAGCCTGGAGAGGACCTTCCATTTGTGGTGCATTCCGGCTTGGTTGAGACCCACGGCCCGGCGCAACTCGGGATCAGTGAACTGATCCACCAGGGCCGCCTTCCAGCAGAGCCCACCAGCGAACAGATCAGCGCAGCCCGTGACTTGCTGATGAACCCCGATGCCAACATCGAGCTGCTTGCAGCGAAGTTATCAAGGCTGAAGAGTGAACTCGGTCTCGATCAGGGAGCAATTCTGATCGCCAGCCGTTCTTATGTGGATGCGAAGGCCATTGCCACCCTGGCCTATCTGCACAACGGCAAGCTCGATTATCCGGCGAGGATTTTGCGCTACATGCAGGATCCCGCCCTTCATGGACTGATCTACAGCGCGCGACAACCGGCGAAGGCTTATCTCATCTAAGTCACTCCCTGTGGAGATTGCCTGTTAAAGGCAAAGCTTTCCAAGGGCCGCTAGACGAATTTGCAAATCAGCCCATGAGAAGCTGCGTGGATCAGCTCGCACGCCACCAAGGTCTACATGTTGATGGGTTGTGATGGCTGCAGGCTGAAAGCCAAATCGCTCGATCCAATTGTCGAGAACAAGGGCCATCGCGTCATATTGCGCTGGCGTGTACCCGCTGTGACGCTTGTCGTTGTCATGTCCGTCCTTGGGAGTTTCCAAACTCAAATGAAGCGCGAAGTTATTCACTGAACCCTTGAATTTGGCGTTGGTCACAGCCCATTCGCCCAGGAAAGCCGAATAACCAGCGCCGAAGGCGCGCTGCAGGGGATCGACAAGATCCACGATCGCCCCATCCAAACCAATCAGGGTGTGGTAACTCACTTGATCCTCATCACGGGGATGGGGCGTCTGAAAGGTGTTCAGGGCTGAACCAAGGGAATACACGGTTTCATGCAGCACCACCACCCTCGGATCAGGGTTGAGGGGTTGGCCCCACGGATTGCGTCGATAACGGGTTCCGAAGTTGGTTGGATCGGCAGGGATGGTTTTGCGTTGCTCGGACAGGGTGCGCTTGCGTTGCAACAAGCGCTTGCGAACGCTCGGATCGATTCCGGAACACTGGCGTGCCAAGGGGGATGACCAGGACAACGCCTTGGGAGGAACGGGTGGCTCACCCTCGATCGTTCGGCCGGAATCCTTGTCCTTGCCCACATCATTGAGAAGATCAAGCAGCGAGGGGCGCCTCGCCCCGCTGTCTTTTTCTGCGGTGACACCCACGAGGGAAACAACCACCAGCAGTGAGGCCGTGCTGACCAGGACGATGCCCACCCCTGGGCGCTGCATCCGCTTCAGCAGTGCTGACAGGTTCTGTTTCAGAGGAAGCCGAACCATTGATCGCGTAGGGCACGTTCAGCCTGGGTTGCCCCAGGATCCCAGGCCAGTTCATGTCGGTCCACCCCTGGATCTTGGAGAAGGAGGTCCGTGGTTTTGAGCACTCCCCTCCGGCTGTACGTCACCTTGAGGTTGGAATCGCCTTGCAGGAGCTCTGAACAGCGTTGAACAGAGTGGCAGCGCCAGTCGCGCAGAGCCACCACTTCATCTCCAGCCACCAACCCTCCCCGTTGCGCAGGACCATCAACATCGGTGCGATCAATCCAGACCCGGCCCTGTCGCTCTCGGATGAGCCAGCCTGCCGAGGGTGTTTTGTCACGCACTGGATTCAGTGACAACCCGATCCGTTGAAGGCTGGCCTCAATCGGCAGTGCCGATCGACCGTCTAACCAATCCGGCAAGAGTGTTTCAAGATCCTTGGAATACTCGCTGAAACAGGCAAGCAAATCAGAACGTCGATAACCCCGTCCATGCACTCCGAAGCGGTTCCACAGACAACGCAACACCTCTGCCAGAGAGTGTTGCGATTGACGCAGGTGAACATCAAGGCAAAACGCCAACGCTGTGCCTAACCGGTAATAGCTGATCTGACTGTGAGCATTGGCTGGTGTCTGTTTGTAGAGCCTCACCCACGCTTCCCTCGAACTGTCGGCCAGCGATTGAATGGCGACCCCCGGGTTCAACAGCACATGGGACAGGTCTGCTCCTAAGTCTTTGAGCAGATCCAGGCGAGAGGAAAGTCCCGCAAGCAAAGGAAGGGCAAGATCGAAGTAACTCGTGACTCCTTCTGCAAACCAGAGGCCGTCACTGATGACAGGCCTGTCGTAGCGGTAAGGAATGAACTCGCTGGGACGGAGTCTGCGCACGTTCCACTGGTGCAGATATTCATGGCCCACCAGTTGAAGAAGCTTGCGATACCCGCCTGGCTCTTGAAGCGTTGGCCAGGGAAACTGCATCACGGAGGCGTTGTCATGCTCCAAGCCTCCATACCCCTGCTCCAGGGTCTGGATCACGAGCTGATACTCCTGATCGGCGGATGGATCGGACTGCACCAGATCACAAACAGCTGTGCAAACTGCTTCGAGATCGTGCTTGAAACCAGACGGCCAACCGCAGGGTGGAGAGCCGAGCAGAATTAACGAATGCGTCTGCCCGCGCACACACAAAGGCTCCGGATCAAAGCTGCCGGCATGGACCGGAGCATCCACGAGATGATCAAAATCCTCGGCCACAAACACCGAGCCGCTCCCGTCCTGTCCAAGGGGCACCGCCACAGACCAATGCTCTGGTACGGAAATCTGAAGGCGATGTTCATTCCAACGTTCACCTTCCACCAACATCACCACAGCGGGAAGGCTGAGAGAGGCGAACTCAGGATCTAGGTGATTGGTACGCACAGTGAGCTGCCTGGCCTCAAGCCGGTAGCGAATGCACAACGGTTCGCCAGGCTCACACGAGAACTGCCAGCACTCCGGGGAACGACGTTCCAACAACAGCGTGCGTTCACCCTGAACGGCTGAAAGGCTGTGCAGATGCTGAGACGGATCACGAACCGTGTAGGAGCCAGGGGTCCAGACGGGCAGCGAAATGGTCTGAACCGACTGCCTTGGAGTCCACTGCAGAACAACACCGATGGTCTGGGCAGCTGGATTGCTGAGATCCAGATGGGTGCTGACGCCTCCCAACATCACCGTACGGATGCTGGCGACGGAATGGTGAGCTGGTTGTCAACACCGGCCACAGCAAGGTTCTGTTGGCTGGCGTCGCTCAGGGCTTTCTGCAAGGCATAGCGACGCAGAACCCGGCTGAGGGCCTGCTCCACTGAAACGGCCTGCGACGGCCTGCCGAGATCCACCACCACATTGAGGGAGTCATGGTGGCGGTTCCAAGACCAGCCGAGGGCAATCCCCTTGGCATGGGTGGCCGCAAGAGCCACGTTGTGTTGCGTTCCGAAGGAACAGAGTTGCCCGCCAATGGCCACTGCAAAACCTTCGGCACGCAATGCAGAAGCCAGCAGGTCGAGATCGTTGACCAGAGTGGGCAGGATGGAGAGATGGGACATGAAATCCAGATGCCCGCGTGTTCAGACACTAGCCAGATCCTTGAACAAGATCCTCCTGAATTGATTGTTCCGGCAATCGGAGCCTGGCCGCAGTTCTCGCCGCCGCTGCGGATCGGCGTCATGGCGTCTGGCTCTGGCAGCAATCTCGAAGCTCTGTACAAGGCCACATCAGAGGGATGCCTCGAGGCCTCTTTGCAGTTGCTGATTGTGAACAACCCAAGATGTGGAGCCCGGGAGCGGGCTGAACGCCTTCAGATTCCCTGCCAGCTCATTGATCACAGACAACACAGCACCCGTGAATCCCTGGATCACGCGTTGGTGTCTGCATTCCGGGCGGCTGATGTCGAAGCAGTCGTCATGGCGGGTTGGATGCGAATCGTCACACCGGTTCTGATCGACGCTTACGCCGGCAGGCTGATCAACCTCCATCCCTCCCTCCTTCCTGCGTTCAAAGGGTTGGATGCCGTTGGTCAAGCGCTCGCTACAGGAGTCAGGATCGCCGGCTGCAGCGTCCATCACGTTCAAGCCGATGTGGATTCAGGCGCGGTCATCGCCCAGGCGGCAGTTCCCGTGCTCGCAAGCGATGACGCAGCAACACTCGCCAGGAGGATTCAACGTCAGGAGCATCGGCTCCTTCCCTGGGCCACAGCCCTTGCAGGCGTGGAGTGGAGACGCAAGGGACAGGCCTTTGTTCAGGGGTAGAACGGCGTCAGGGGCAATCCCTCAGTGGGCTTGAGTCCCGCCATTAGGTTGAGGCACTGAACACCCTGTCCAGCCTGGCCTTTGAGCAGGTTGTCCACGGCGCTCATCAGCACGAGTCGACCGGTGCGTGTATCAACTTGCACCGAAAGCATGGCGCGGTTTGTGTGCTTGGCCCATTTCGTCGCTGGATAGGTGCCCACTGGCAGAACCTCGACGCAGGGATGGGCCTGATAAACGGTCTGCAGCACTGTGGTGCAGTCTTCTGCAGTCAGCCCGGGATCCCTCAGCCTGGCGTACACAGTCGAGAGAAGTCCACGCACCATCGGCACAAGGTGGGGCGTGAACTGAAGTTGGATGGGGCAGCCGGCGACGTTGCTGGCCAACTGTTCGATTTCAGAGGTGTGACGGTGCCCGATCACGCCGTAAGGGGCAATCGATTCGGAGGCCTCAGCAAGCAGCAGGTGCTCCTTCGCTGCGCGCCCTCCACCGGACGTGCCCGTTTTGGCATCAATGATCAAGCCATCACTCTCGATCAATCCCTGCTTGAGGAAGGGGAGCAAGGGCAGGAGACTTGCTGTTGGGAAACAGCCAGGTGCTGCAACCAATCGCGCGTCGGCAATGTCCTGCTGATGCCATTCGGGCAGGCCGTAAATGGCTTCCCGACAGAGATCATGATCTGTTCTCGCAGAGCTCCTGGCCTCCTGCACGTAGACAGAAGACCATTGATCCAGCGATTTGTAGCGATAGTCCGCCGAGAGATCGACGACCCTCACGCCCCGCTCGAGCAGAGGAGGCACCAACTTGCTGGCCAAACCGTTCGGCAAGCTCAGAACGGCGAAGTCCGACGTTGCAGCGATGCGCTCCGGATCGGCAGCTTCAACAACGCGATCACCCTCGAGAGGGAGAAAGGGGCAGATCTCACTCCAGGAACGTCCTGCTGATCGCTCGCCCGCCAGAAAGCTCACCTGGAAGGAGGGGTGCTCTTTGAGGAGGCGCAAGGTTTGGAGCCCTCCGTATCCCGAGGCACCCACCACGGCAACCCGTTGATTCACCATCCCTGCGCCATCACATCAACCGATCGTACCGGCGTCGATAATGGTGTCTGAACTCAGGACATCGAGAGCTCTGCCCGATTCTGTCGATCAATCAACGCAATCTCAAACTCTGTTTGACACCATTCCTGATGCGCTCAAGGCCATTCGCAACGGTGAATGTGTTGTTGTCGTCGACGATGAGCGACGGGAGAACGAAGGCGACCTGATCTGCGCAGCCCAGTTCGCCACCCCGGAACAGATCAATTTCATGGCCACAGAAGCCAGGGGATTGATCTGTTTGGCGATGCAGGGGGATCGCCTCGATGCCCTGGATCTTCCTTTGATGGTGGATCGCAACACCGACGCCAACCAGACGGCCTTCACGGTCAGCATCGACGCCGGACCTGAGCACGGTGTTTCGACGGGAATTTCGGCTGATGACCGATCACGCACGATCCAAATCGCCATCCAACCGGACGCCAAACCTGCGGATCTGCGCCGACCAGGTCATATTTTTCCGCTGCGTGCTCGTCCCGGGGGCGTCCTCAAACGCGCCGGACATACCGAAGCCGCTGTTGATCTTGCCCAAATGTCGGGTCTGTACCCCTCGGGTGTGATTTGCGAAATCCAGAATCCAGACGGCTCCATGGCCCGGCTTCCGGAACTTCAGGTTTACGCCAGAGAGAAAGGGCTGAAACTGATCAGCATTGAAGATCTGATCCGCTACCGGCTGGAGAACGAACGCTTTGTTGTGCGTTCTGCCCAATGCTCGCTTCCCACTGAATTCGGTTCATTTCTGGCGATCGGCTACCGCAACGAGCTCGATGGCAGTGAGCACGTGGCTCTGGTCAAAGGGGACCCGAGCCATCTGCAAGAACCGGTTTTAGTGCGGATGCACTCCGAATGCCTCACCGGAGATGCGTTTGGCTCGCTGCGTTGTGACTGCCGTGACCAGTTGCACAGCGCCCTAAAGCGCATCGAAGCCGAGGGGGAAGGTGTGGTCGTGTACCTGCGCCAGGAAGGCCGTGGAATCGGCCTCATCAACAAGTTCAAGGCCTACAGCCTGCAGGAGGGAGGTCTTGACACCGTCGAGGCCAATGAAAAGCTCGGATTCGCGCCGGATTTGCGCAACTATGGCGTTGGAGCGCAGATTCTCAGCGATCTCGGCATTCATCGCTTGAATCTGTTGACCAATAATCCAAGAAAAATTGCCGGTTTAGGCGGCTATGGCCTTGAGGTGGTGAAGCGGGTGCCGATGAAACCAGCCCTCGGCGACTTCAATGCTGAGTACCTCGCCACCAAAAGGGAGAAGCTGGGGCATTTAATGGATGATCACCAGCAACGGTCTCATTGGGTGATCTGTCTCGACAGTTCTTCCACCGATGAGGGGGAGTTATCGGAGCTCTTGCACCGTGTCGAAACACTGAGCCAGGAGCACGGCCTTCAACTGCAGGCAGAACAGGCGCCGCGTCTGCTGGCGCTGTGGGAGCGGCCCAGATTTGTCTGGTCACTGCAGGGGACGGAACCAGAGGCTGCCACACTCAAAACCCTGCTGACGACGATGGCCAGCTGGGCGGCAACGTCTCGGATGGGTCTGCTCCATGCGGTCAATCCAGAACAGATCTCCCATCCACCGCAAACCCTGGAACGCAAAGAGCTCAGCCTTGCATCGCTGGGCAGCTCCCAACAGGGCTGGGGCTGGTTCCCCGCTGGAGACCAGCCCGCCTTGATTCACTGGTCCTGAACCGTGACCGATTGAATCTTGGAGCCGTTTTTGAGGGCCAGCACCACATCCATGTCACCGGTCTGACCGAAAACGGTGTGCACACCATCGAGATGGGGTTGGGCTTCATGCACGATGAAGAATTGGCTTCCACCGGTGTTCTTGCCGGCATGCGCCATCGATAACGCACCCGGGACGTGCTTTTTGCTGTTGATTTCGCAGTCGATCGTGTAGCCGGGGCCACCCGTTCCAGGCATGCCTCGGGATCCTTCGCGGCTGTTGGGGCAACCACCCTGGGCCATGAAACCGTCGATCACGCGATGGAAAGCGAGTCCGTCATAAAACCCATCTTTTGCCAGCTTGACGAAGTTGGCCACGGTGTTCGGGGCATCGTTGTCGAACATCTCCAGCTTGATCTGGCCGGCGTCCGTGGTCATGAGAACCGTGGTCAAAGCTTCAACACCAAAACACCATGCTAGGCAAGTGGATAAATCGAGTGACTCACGCAAGCCATGAGCAACATTTCCGCCTCGCCCTCGCTCGACTCGGCCAAGGTGGGCGTGATCGGTGGAAGCGGCCTTTATGCCATCGATGCCCTCGAGGATGTCCGTGAGGTTGAGCTGGAGACCCCGTTCGGCCCACCATCCGACGCCTTCAGGGTTGGGCGACTCAATGGTGTGGACATCGTCTTTCTGGCGCGCCACGGACGGCATCACCATCTGCTTCCCAGTGAAGTTCCCTACCGGGCCAACGTCTGGGCTTTGCGAAGCCTTGGCGTGCGCTGGCTGGTCTCGGTTTCAGCCGTCGGGTCATTACGAGAGCATCTCCGCCCCCGCGACATGGTGGTTCCTGATCAATTCATCGATCGCACGATGCAGCGCCCGCAATCGTTTTTTGGCGATGGCTGCGTGGCTCACGTCAGCCTTGCCGATCCCTTCTGTTCACGACTCAGTGACCTCCTGGCGACCGCGGCATCCATGGAGATGCCCACCGGACACCATCTGCACCGGGGCGGAACCTACCTCTGCATGGAAGGACCGGCGTTTTCCACCCGCGCGGAAAGTGAGCTGTATCGCCGTTGGGGTTGCGACGTGATTGGCATGACCAATCACACGGAAGCTCGTTTGGCGAGGGAAGCCGAAATCGCCTACGCCTCCCTGAGCATGGTGACCGACTTCGATTGCTGGCACAACGATCACGATGCGGTCACGGTGGAAATGGTGGTTGGCAACCTGAAAGCCAACGCCCTGGCCACCGGCCCCATCCTCAGCCGTCTGATGGAGAGCATGCGCCAAGAGCCTCCGGCGTCCAAGGCCCATCGCGCCCTGGCCGATGCCTTGATGACGCCTGCAGAGGTTGTGCCTGAAGCCACACGCCAACGCCTTGATCTCTTCACCTCTCCCTACTGGGGAAGCGTGACAGCCTCCTGAGGAAGACTCACCCCGCGGCTGAGCAGTGCCTGACGAAGGTCCGAACCATGGGCCTTCAGCAGGGCATCGGCTTCTGCAGCATCCAGTTGGCAGCTGCCCATCACAAGGGCGCGCTTCACGGAACCTCCCGCCAAACCGAGAAGGGCCTGGGAGGCGGCACGATCCAGCCCCAGGAGGTCACGCAGAATCCGCATGGATCGGTCTACGAGCTTGCTGTTGCTCGCAGCAACGTCCACCATCCGATTGCCGTACACCTTTCCCAACCTGACCATGACCCCGGTGGACAGGATGTTCAGGGCCATCTTGGTGGCTGTGCCCGCCTTGAGTCGGGTGGAACCGGTTAGCAGTTCAGGACCTGTTAAGAGCCGGATATCGATATCGCACGGCAAGGGAGCCTGATCGGAGGGAACACAGGCCATGGCAATCGCGAGTGCACCGAGCTCACGGGCGTAACGCAATCCACCTTTCACGTAGGGCGTCGTCCCCCCTGCAGCGATGCCCACGAGGCAGTCGTTTCCCGAGAAGTCCCGATCCTTGAGATCGGACGCTCCTGCCGATTCAAGATCTTCCAGTCCTTCGGAGCTGCGCAGAAGGGCTGCAGGCCCCCCAGCCAGCACACCTTGAACCAGCTCCGGCGGGCTGCAGAACGTCGGCGGACATTCGGCCGCATCCAGAACACCGAGTCGTCCAGATGTCCCAGCACCCAGATAAAACAAGCGCCCGCCAGCTTTCAGGCGTTTCGCGATGGCGTCCACTGCTTCAGACAGAGCGCTGATGGCACCTTGCACAGCCATCTGGGGGCGTCGGTCCTCTTCCACGAAGAGGCTGATGAGTGCATCGGTGGAGAGCTGATCCAGGTTTTCACTGGATGGATTGGTCTGCTCGGTCAGCAGATGGCCTCGATCGGCGGACGGTTCGATCACAACAATCCCTCGAGACGTCGACGCACTGCATCGAGATCAGCGCTGTCACCATTCGCTGAATCCGGGCTGCTCTCCAGCTCGCTCTCCTGCCAGTTGCTCACATCCCGATTCGCGGCAGGGGGCGCAAGCATCAGACGATCTTCTTCTGTTTGGGGTACGAACCCTGCTGCAACCAGACGCGCCTCGTAGCCAGCCTCACGGCAGAACAGCTCAACCTCCTCGAGCTCCAGTGCTTCAACAGTGGGTGTGGGGAAATCCTGCGCTTCAAGAAGTCCGGCGTAACGCTCAGCGTCGTCGCTGTCTTCGAACATGAGCACCACGGTGTGACCTGAAAGCTCAAGGGAGTGAATGCCTTCGCTGTCCTGACCTGCGTCGAACAGCAGAACGTGAACCAACATGCCAATGAATCGCCCATGCGAGTCTCTCATCGTTTCCCGCTCAGGCCAGGCCAGACCGTTCGAGACTGATCTCCTGCAATCGCTGGTAAAGCGCACGCTCATCGTCCTCTAACGACGAGGGGATCACGATCACGATCTCAACGAGTTGATCTCCCCTCTGGGTTCCGAGCTCAAGACCTCTCCCTCGCAATCTCAACAACCGTCCACTGGACGATGCAGGAGGGACCTGAAGCGTCACGGTGCCCGTCAGGGTGGGGACGTCGACGGCACATCCCAAGGCGGCATCTGGGGGAAGCAGTTCCAGTCGGTAGTGCACCCGGAGTCCATCGATCCGCAATCCCTCCTCGGTGACCACGCGCAAGTGCAGGAAGTGATCCTTTCCGCCCGGCGCCACCCCTTCCAGCCGCAAGCGCCATCCGTCACCAGCCTGGGGGGGCGTGCTCACCTCCACGACCGTTCCGTCCCCCAGTTCGAGTTCCACCAACGTGCCAAGCAGTGCCTGGTCTGGTGAGAGCTCAACCACCGTTTCCAGATCATCCTGTGATCGAATCGGTGGCGATGGTTGGGGAGCCGGTTCGGGCCAGTGAGGTGGGTCCTGTTCGGCGCCACGCGCTGGCTCCTCGGGAGTGTCAATGTCAGGGACTGATCGCCGCCGCCGCCCAGAGCCAAACACCACATCCAGGTAATCCTCGAAATCGGGAAAACCAGTGCTGAAAGGATCGCTTCCTTCCGCCTGTCCCTGCCGCGAACGGATCCATTCCGTTTTGCGATCGGGGTTACTGAGGACGGCATAGGCCTCGTTGACGAGCTTGAAACGCTCCTCTGCCTGCAGGTCATTGCCATTGAGGTCGGGATGCCAACGGCGGGCTTCCCGTCGAAACGCGCGCTTCAGAGTCTCCTGATCCGCATCAGGAGTCAGACCGAGGAGAGACCAGTAGTCGGTTTCAGCGGAAGTTGTCATCGTCCCAGGGGTCTAGACCTCGGCGTCCATTGCGCGGACGGGTGTCGTAGCCGTAGCGGTCCTGAGGAGATGACCAGGGGTCATCATCCCAGTCATCCTCTGCAAACAGCTCATCTTTCAAGGTTCCGAGCGTGCTTTTCAAGCCCTGGAGTGGACCCGATTCCGTGCGGCGCTCGGCCGTGAGGCGGCGATTCAGTCCAAACAGGGCTTCCTGCAGTCCGCTTACGGCCAGCTCCAGTTCCTGGAGATCCTCTTGCTCGAGTAGGTCCTGCACATCGCGCATGGCCATTTCAACGGCACGTTGCTGGCGCTCTGCTCCATACGGTCCGAACTCCAGTGCCGCATCTCTCAAACGTCGTTCCGCCTGCGCCACAAGGGTCAGGGCCGAATTGCGCCGCTCAATGGTGGCGCGACGGCGGCGGTCTTCATCGGCCTTGGCCTCGGCTTCGGCGAGAAGGGTCTGAATCTCGTCTTCGCTGAGAGTGGATCCACCCTGGATCGTCACCGACTGTTTGCGGCCAGTGGTTCGATCGGTGGCATTCACCTGAAGAATGCCGTTGGCATCAATATCGAAAGCAACCTGAATTTGAGGTACACCCCTCGGGGCTGGAGGGATACCGGAGAGACGGAAACGCCCCAGGGATTTGTTGTCAGTGGCCATCTGACGCTCCCCCTGCCAAACGTGAATCTCGACGGAAGACTGGTTGGGTTCCGAGGTGCTGAACACATCGGACTGACGCACGGGAATCGCCGTATTCCTTGGAATCAGAACCTTCATCAAGCCGCCAATGGTTTCCAGACCGAGGGACAGGGGCGTGACGTCGTTGAGAAGAAGATCTCTCAGATCCCCGGTGATGATTCCGGCCTGAACCGCGGCACCGATGGCCACCACCTCATCGGGGTTCACGGATTGGCAAGGGTCGTTGGGAACAAGCGTTCTCACCAGTTGCTGCACCATCGGCATCCGCGTGCTTCCACCAACCAGCACCACATCGTCAATGTCCTCAGCACTCCAGCCCGAATCCCTCAGAGCCGACTGCACAGGCAACATCAGGCGATCGAGCAGATCGGGGCACAACCCCTCAAATGTTTCACGATCCAGTGTGGTTTCGATATGCAAGGGCCCATCAGGCCCAGTGGCAATGAAGGGGAGCGACACCGGTGTTGTGCTCACACCTGAGAGCTCTTGTTTGGCCTTTTCGGCAGCTTCGGTCAGGCGTTGCAGGGCTTGGCGGTCACGGCGGAGATCAAGGTTGTGCTCTTTGAGAAACGCTTCGGCGAGCCAGTCAACAATGCGTTGATCAAAATCGTTCCCGCCCAGCTGGGTATCGCCATTGGTGGCTTTCACATCAAACACACCATTGGCGATCCTCAGCAAGGACACGTCGAAGGTGCCTCCGCCTAGGTCGAAAACCAGGGCACGGCGCACGGCACTACGGTCAAATCCATAGGCCAGAGCGGCTGCGGTCGGCTCGTTCAGGATGCGTTCAACCGTCAGTCCGGCTAGTCGACCCGCATCCCGTGTGGCTTGGCGTTGGGCATCGTTGAAGTAAGCGGGAACCGTAATCACAGCGGCTTCCACCTCTTCACCGAGGTAAGTCGAAGCATCGTCCACAAGCTTGCGCAGGATGCTGGCAACCAGCTCCTCAGCGGCATATTCCCGTTCGGTTTGCGGGCAAGCGACGCGCACATTGCCCTGAGGATTGGCCCTCACGGTGTAAGGCACGGTGAGGGAGCTGTCATCGAGTTCATCCCAGCTCCGACCAACGAAACGTTTGAGGTTCGAGAAGGTGTTGCGTGGGTTCAGCACCAGCTGCCTGCGGGCAGGCTGACCCACCAGCAGCTCGTTGTCTTTGGTGTAGCCAACAACAGAGGGGGTGGTTCTGGTCCCCTCGGCGTTCGCTATCACCACAGGGCGACCTGCCTCGAGAACAGCAACAACGGAGTTGGTCGTACCCAGGTCGATTCCGACGATCCGTCCCATAGACGCCTGTGGGGGCTTCCAAGCTAACGGTCCAAACCGCTGCCTCCCAGTCCGTGACAAGGTCTGAAGCAGCTTGCGTTAAAGCGTCCTTAGTGAATTCCATGGGGTTCGACCGTTACGTTTCAGTCGTCTTTGCCAAAGCGGGATGTCCGAGTCCAAGGAGCTGTATCTCCTGAGGCGCCGTCCACCATCGGAAAAGGTGGTGGATGTGAGCTTCAAATACCTAGCCGTCACCCTCGCCTCGATGGTGGCCGTGGTGTTGTTCGCCATCCTCATCGTCGTCTTCTGGGGGTCACTGGAATCGATGGGCCGTTACGGCTTGAAATTTTTGGTCACGTCCAACTGGAATCCGGTCGATGACGAGTACGGCGCTTTCACAGCCATTTACGGAACGATCGTCACCTCGATGCTGTCGTTGTTGATCGCCGTGCCTCTCGGCGTGGGAACCGCAGTGTTCATCACCGAAAACATCATTCCTTTGCGGATACGCAACGTGATCGGCGTGATGGTTGAGCTGTTAGCCGCGATTCCATCGGTGGTGCTTGGGCTTTGGGCCATTTTTGTGATGGAGCCCTTCATCAGACCCTTTCTCGAATTTCTCTATGCAACGTTTGAGTGGTTACCAATTTTCTCATCACCGCCCATTGGTCCAGGCACAGCGCCAGCAATTTTGATTCTCGTGGTGATGATCCTGCCCATCATCACATCGATTTCTAGAGACTCATTGAATCAGGTTCCCGACAAACTTCGCCAAGCCGCTTATGGCGTTGGCACCACCCGTTGGGGAGCAGTTCTTAATGTGTTACTTCCAGCAGCTATTTCTGGAATTGTTGGTGGTGTGATGCTTGCCCTTGGAAGAGCCATGGGGGAAACGATGGCGGTCACGATGATCATCGGAAACTCAAATAATTTTAGTCCCTCGCTTCTGGCCCCTGGAAACACGATTGCTGCCATGCTCGCCAATCAGTTTGGGGAAGCCGATGGAAGCCAGGTTTCATCACTGATGTATGCAGCATTCATCTTGATGATCCTTAGCCTTGCGGTGAATGTTTTCGCACAATGGCTGGTTAAGCGCTTGAGCCTTAAGTACTGATCATGACCTTCTCCTCTTCCCATCGCCTCGCCAATGGCGTTCCCGACCTTGCCTACAAGCAGGGATTACGACGGAACCTGATTGCGCGACTGCTCACGGTGATTGCCGGCTTATTTGCCGCCATTGCTGTGCTTCCTTTGATTGCAGTGTTGGTTTATGTCCTGATCAAAGGCGGGCAAAAAATCAGCCTCACGTTGTTAACTGAATTGCCGCCACCACCAGGCTTGGAAGGCGGTGGCATTGCCAATGCCATTATCGGCAGCATCGTTGTCACCTTGATTGCAGCTGTCATCGCCATTCCTGTGGGTGTTGGCGGCGGAATTTTCCTTGCCGAATACTCACGAGGTGGAAAATTCGCGCAATTTATCCGATTTGGAACCAATGTTTTGTCTGGCGTTCCTTCAATCATTGCCGGTGTGTTCATCTATGGAACGATCGTCACCAGCAGGATTTTGTTTGGCAATGCCTACAGCGCAGCTGCTGGAGGCATGGCATTGTCAATCCTCATGCTTCCCACTGTGATTAAAACCACAGATGAAGGCCTAAAGCTTGTTTCAGACGATCTTCGTCGCGGCGCTCTCGGCGTTGGCGCCTCCAAATTCGTCACGGTCGTAAGGATCACGCTCCCTACAGCGTTTACTCCAATCGCCACCGGCGTGGTGTTGTCGATTGCAAGAGCGGCTGGTGAAACCGCTCCACTGATTTTTACAGCACTCTTTTCACCCTTTTGGTCGGAAGGGATCGATGGAGTCTTCAATCCCATCGCGACCTTGTCTGTTCTGATTTACAACTTCGCAATCATGCCTTACGAGGCGCAGAACGAGCTGGCATGGGCTGCCTCCTTTGTACTGGTTCTGTTCATCCTTGGCTTGAACCTTTTCGCGCGCTGGCTGGGCCAGTTCGCGTCTAAATAATTCACTCAAGTCCGCCGACCTGTCTTTTCTCCCTAACCATGCCTGATTCCACATTGACTCCTCAGCCTGTTTCCGAAAACACCTGCATCTCGATCCAAAACGCCACCATCAGCTACGGCAGCTATGAGGCCGTCAAAAACGTTTACTGCGACATCCCTCGCGGAAAAGTCACAGCCTTCATCGGACCATCAGGTTGTGGTAAGTCAACAGTTTTGCGAGCTCTCAACCGCATGAACGACCTCATCGAAGGTTGCTCATTGCGGGGACGCGTCCTCTTTGATGGTGCCGATCTCTACGACCCATCAGTCGATCCTGTTGAGGTCAGGCGACGAATTGGCATGGTGTTCCAGCAACCCAACCCATTCCCGAAGTCGATCTACGAAAACATCGCCTTCGGCGCCCGTATCAATGGCTTTACAGGGGATATGGATGAGCTGGTTGAACGCTCCTTGCGACAGGCGGCCGTTTGGGACGAATGCAAGGACAAGCTCAATGAGAGTGGATATTCCCTCTCTGGAGGCCAGCAGCAGCGGCTCTGCATCGCACGAACCATTGCCATCCAGCCCGAAGTCATCCTGATGGATGAGCCCTGTTCAGCTCTGGACCCGATCTCAACACTGAAGATCGAAGAAACCATGCATGAGCTCAAGAAGAGCTTCACCATCGTGATCGTCACCCACAACATGCAACAGGCTGTGCGGGTGAGTGACATGACCGCCTTCTACAACGCTGAAGCGGTCGAGGGAGGCTCCGGCAAGGTCGGTTATCTCGTTGAATTCAACGAGACTGAAAAAATCTTCAACGCACCCACCCAACAGGCCACTCAGGACTACGTGTCCGGCCGCTTCGGTTGAGCCGTCGTCTTGCGGCATGAACCCGTGGGGACTGCCGCAGTTCCCACCATTGGCAAAAAAAAACCGGCCTTAGGGCCGGTGTGGAAGCGGAGAGGGAGGGATTCGAACCCTCGATAGAGTTGCCCCTATACAGCATTTCCAGTGCTGCGCCTTCGACCACTCGGCCACCTCTCCAGCGGCTGATGGGGCAAGTGAGAATGTAGCAGGGCAGTCCCTGAGGAGTCGCATTGATGCCGAGTCACCGCATCACCATCCACTGGCGTCAAGAGGGACGGGTGATCAGTCATGACGTGCAGGAAGGCGAGTACATCCTGCAGAGCTTTGAACGCCAGGGAGATCCCCTGCCGTTTTCCTGTCGAAATGGGTGCTGTACGTCCTGTGCGGTCAGGGTGTTAGACGGCGAGCTCGACCAACGTGAAGCGATGGGCTTGTCCCGGGAGCTGCGGGCCAAAGGGTATGGCCTTCTCTGTGTGGCACGCGCCATCGGTCCATTGGAGGCGGAAACCCAGGATGAGGATGAGGTCTACGAGCTTCAGTTCGGCCGACACTTCGGCAAGGGGGTTGTGACCCGTGGTCTGCCATTGGATGAGGAGTAATGCCAAGAGGTCTTGATTGCTACGCCGTGGCCGCAGAAGCTGGATTGTCTGCAGAACGGCTCAAATCACTGTCTGCCGTTGCGCTCCAGGCAGCCAAGCGAGGCGGCGACACGTTGATGAGGCACTTCGGCAAGCTGAACTCAATTCAAGAAAAAGGCAGGTCAGGTGACCTGGTTACAGCAGCGGATCACGCAGCTGAGGCTGAAGTGCTGGGACTACTGTCCCGTTTAACCCCTGAGATTGCTGTTCTCGCGGAGGAGTCTGGCGCCAGCGACCATGTGGCGGATCTCTGCTGGTGCGTCGACCCACTCGATGGAACCACCAACTTTGCCCACAGCTACCCACTCTTTGCCACGTCAATCGGCCTGGTCTGGCGTGATCAGCCAGTACTGGGAGCCATCTCCGTCCCGTTTCTCAATGAGATGTACTGGTGTTGCCCCGGAGAGGGATCGTTTCTGAACGACCAGAAAATCAGCGTCTCCGACTGCTCAAGCCTTGAAGAGAGTCTTCTGGTGACGGGGTTTGCCTATGACCGCCGTGAAGTGCTGGACAACAACTATGCCGAATTTGCATGGATGACGCACCGCACAAGGGGAGTGCGCCGCGGTGGTGCCGCTGCCGTCGACCTGGCCTTTGTGGCCGCGGGTCGCCTGGATGGCTACTGGGAGAGGGGTTTGGCGCCCTGGGACTTGGCCGCTGGTGCGGCACTGGTGCAACTGGCTGGCGGCGTGGTGAACGATTACCGCGGAGAAAGCTTCCAGCTCCATTCCGGACGAATCTTGGCCACAGGCACGGCGCTCCACCATCCGCTGAAACAGGAGCTCGCCAAGGTGTCACCCATGCCAGGTGAGGGCTATGGAGTGCACCAAGACGTGGGATCCTGATCTGATCGACGATTCATCGTGATGGCCCTTCAGCCTGCCTCCGGTGTGAGGGATCTGAACCCTCAGCAGGTTCAACGCAACCATGAATTAAGGGAAGCACTGGCAGCGGTCTACAGGCTCTGGGGCTATGAAGAAGTCGCACCACCAAGGATTGAGCGCATGGACACGCTCAAAGCAGGGGGGGCCATCGACAGTCGCGACATTGTTCGACTCGTTGCGGACGAACCCTTGGGCTTGCGCCCTGAGATGACAGCATCCATTGCTCGGGCGGCCTGCACGCGATTCCAGAATCGTCGACGGCCCTTGAGACTCTGGAGCCATGGCACCGTATTTGAGGGGCGTCAGGCTGACGAGGGCGGACTCTGCATTGAGGAAAAACTGCATTGCGGGGTGGAGCTGTTCGGAGCCCGTGGGGTGGAAGCAGAGCTGGAACTGCTGTCACTGTTGATGGCATCGTTCAAAGCCCTGGCACTCCCGCTGAGCGAGCCGCCGCAACTGCTGATCGGCCACACAGGCTTGATGCAATTGCTTCTGAAAAACGTTGACGAGCAAGACCATCCGGCCTACAGGAACTGCCTGACCCAACTGGATCGTCTCGCACTACGCGAACTGATCAACACCCAACCCCAACATGCTCACCTCCAGCAGTGGCTGGATCGTCGGGGGGCTCCGGATGCTGTGATCAGCCAGCTCAAAGACGCATTCCCAGACGCACCCGTACTTCAGCAACTCACAAGGCTGATCAACCATCTCAGCCCACTGGCCGAAACGACAGGTATCAGCCTTCAGCTCGATCCAACGTTTCAACCGATGTATGCCTTGTATGACGGCATCGTGTTCCAACTCGTCTGTCGAGGGACGTCGTCGCCTGTGGTTGTGGCTCGTGGTGGCCGCTACGACACAGTTGTGCAGCGACTGGGAGCCAGGGGCAAGGATGCCACTGGCCTTGGATTCAGCTTTTGTGTGGACGACCTCAGGGATCTGCCAGGAGCCTTCGCGATGACGACCAGCCGAACCGATCGAATTCTCCTGTGTTACTCCCAAAACTCGTCCATGGAGCAGGCGCTGCAGGCACAGGCCGGTCTTCACCGCAGGGGACTGAGCTGTCAGGTTGACCATCATCCCTGTGAAACCAAAGCCGAGGCGGAAGAACGCTTGAGGGAAGCAGGTTGCAACTCATTGGAATGGGTCGGCGACTAAGATCGGATTCGCCCTTAAAAATTCATGGCACATACCATCGTCACTGATGTCTGCGAAGGAGTTGCAGATTGCGTTGACGCCTGCCCGGTGGCGTGCATTCAACCAGGAAAAGGAAAAAACAAAAAAGGGACTGATTTTTATTGGATCGACTTTGACACTTGCATTGACTGCGGTATCTGTTTACAAGTTTGTCCAGTTGATGGAGCGATTTTAGCTGAAGAACGAAGCGATCTTCAAAAAGTCAAGTAGCAAACGGCATCAACACGATCCGCGATCACAGAAGAGGGTTCGGAAACCCCCACCCAAGGGGATATTGGGAGGGAAGCAGTGTGCACGTAAAATAGAATTTTATTGTTGCAATGGCTGTGCAAGAAGAGAACGGTCAAATTCAGATTCATACTGAAAATATTTTTCCAATTATTAAAAAGGCTGTTTATTCTGGGCACGAGGTTTTCCTAAGAGAGCTGGTGAGCAATGGCGTGGATGCCATCAGCAAGAGACGCATGGCTTCGATGGCTGGCGATTGCCTGGAAGGCGAAGACGGTAAAATTCAAGTTCGGATTGATCGAGAGAAAAAAACGCTCACAATCAGCGATAACGGAATCGGCATGACAGCCGACGAAGTGAAGCGATACATCAATCAAGTTGCATTTTCCAGTGCAGAAGATTTCCTAGAAAAATACAAGCAAAACAGCGAAGCAATAATCGGTCATTTTGGCCTGGGCTTTTACTCCAGCTTTATGGTGGCCGAACGCGTTGAAATATCCACGTTCTCTGCCCGACCAGACAGCTCTGCAGTGCATTGGAGCTGTGATGGATCTCCCAATTACTCGTTATCAGAGGGGCAAAGAACTGAAGCGGGAACAGATATTATTCTCCACCTGCTTGAGGAAGAACTCGAATACCTGGAACCAACTCGAATCAAGACGCTGATCAACACCTACTGCGACTTTATGGCAGTACCTGTTCAACTAGAGGGAGAAACAATCAACAAGATGAACGCCCCCTGGCGACGCAGTGCAAGGGAGCTCGACGATCAGGACTACATTGACCTCTACCGGTATCTCTATCCATTCCAAGGTGACCCACTCCTTTGGGTCCATCTGAACACTGATTACCCATACAGCCTTCAAGGGATTCTGTTTTTCCCCAAACAAACAGGTCGAGCTGACTGGGAAAAGGGAGAGATCAAGCTGTACTGCAACCAGGTGTTTGTCAGCGACTCGATCAAGGAAGTTGTTCCTCGGTATCTCTTGCCACTGCGGGGCGTCCTCGACTCTCCTGACATTCCTCTCAACGTAAGCCGAAGTGCTCTGCAGACCGATCGTCGAGTTCGATCGATCGGGCAGTTCGTCTCAAAGAAGGTTGCCGACAAGCTCCGTGTTCTGAAAGATGAAAGTCCCGATCAATACGCTGAAGCGTGGGATTCATTGGCACCTTTCGTTAAGATCGGTGCGATGGAAGACGAAAAATTTGCAGAGCAAGTATCAGACTTGATTTTATTTCAAACGACAGCATCCACAGACGACAATTCAGATGTGTTAACTGCCAACGCTAAATCGTATACAACAATAACCAATTACAAAAATCGCCAAGCCAGTGAAAACCAAAATCGCGTTTTGTACTGTACGGATGAAATCGCTCAAGCAGGGGCACTATCATTGTGGAAAAGTCAAGGTGCGGAGGTCATTTTTGCCGAAACAGTCCTCGATAGTCAATTCATTCCCTGGCTGGAATCGCAAGAAAATGAGCTCACATTCCAGCGCGTTGATTCTGAACTGGATCGGAGTCTTCAAGACGACCAGCCGGAATTAAGCGACCGTGAAGGTGAAACCAAGGGCGAATCCCTTAGGACACTGGTGAAGGAGTCGCTCAGCAACGACAAAGTCACCGTGCAAGTCCAAGCGTTGAAGGGAGGGGCTGATGCGCCTGCAGCCTTGATCTTGCTGCCTGAACAGATGCGCAGAATGAACGATATTGGTGCGCTGATGGAACAGAGACTGCCTGGTCTCCCAGAACACCATGTGCTGCTGGTGAATCAACAGCATCCACTGGTTGAAGAGCTGCTGAAGCTCGAATCGGGTTCTGTTGTGATCGCGGATGGGGCAACGTCGCCCAGCCATCAACTGGCGGTCGACCTTGCTCACCATCTCTACGATCTGGCGCGCTTAGCAGTGGGTGGGCTTGAGCCCGAAGAGCTCGGACAATTTCAGTCCAAAGCCACAAGCTTGATGTCCAGGCTGCTGCAACAGAGGGGTTGAGGCCCGTTTGCTAAGATTGGCCCTTGGCAAGTGCCACGTTTTCAAGGGATCGGGATCATGTCGAGGGTGTGTCAGCTCACGGGTACGAAAGCCAATAACGGCATGGCTGTCAGCCATTCCCACATTCGTACCAAGAAGCTGCAACAGGCCAACCTGCAACAGCGCCGCCTGTGGTGGGCTGAAGGCAAGCGATGGGTCAACCTGCGGATCACAACCCGCGCTTTGAAAACGATTCAGAAAAAGGGTCTCGGTGCTTACGCCAAGTCCCTGGGAATTGATTTAGCCCGTCTTTGATCCAATCACTGTGTTGATGAACCGGCGCCAACTGCTGCAATCAGGTTTAGTGGCAGCCGCTGCGATCACATTGCGTCCGGGCAAAACCTGGGCGCTTGGAGGTGTAGCACCGGAAATAGGTTCATCAGCTCCAG
Organism: Synechococcus sp. WH 7803; assembly: GCA_000063505.1. Taxonomy (GTDB): domain Bacteria; phylum Cyanobacteriota; class Cyanobacteriia; order PCC-6307; family Cyanobiaceae; genus Synechococcus_C. The sequence goes on along the minus strand of CT971583.1, from coordinate 1,128,276 downwards.
ATTTTGAGCTTGCGGGAACCAACCTCAACGATCCAGAGAAAAATCGTTGGACGCTCTCTGATTGGAGTGGACGGTGGCTGGTTCTCTACTTCTATCCCAGAGATTTCACTTCAGGGTGCACAATCGAAGCCCATGGCTTTCAAGATACTCTGACTGAATTTCAAAAGCTGAACTGTGAAATCACAGCCATCAGTGCTGATTCTGTGGAAGACCACGAATCGTTCTGCAACAGCGAAGACCTCGGCTTCACCCTTCTTTCCGACCATGATGGCGTCGTCAGTCGCAGCTACGGCTCCTGGATGGCGCCATATTCACTACGACACACTTTTTTGATCGATCCTTCTGGTGTCGTTCAAGCGCGATGGACAGGTGTGAGGCCCGTAGGCCACGCTCAGGAGGTTTTGGAAGCACTGAAGGGATTACAAACCTCATAAACGATTGACAAATCACTGATTTTGCATAATGGTGGAAGTGGATTAACTGTTTTTTCGAGAAATGCTGATAAATGAAGGCAAAAGTGACTTTATCATTCTCTATCATCGAACTCCATTTGATGAGTCAACCGACGAACTCGGAAATCGAATTTGGAGAGACCAAAAAAGCCCCAATGGCATCATACCAACCCTAAGAAACTTATTTCGCAGTAGAGAGAATGGCACATGGATTGCATGGCGTCGAGTTGATGATGTAAAAAACGAACGCGACGAAAGGATTGTAATGAACAATCCCGCAACTTTTTCGTTGAGGAGGATCCCGCTTGAGCAAGAACAAATTTCAAGTTTTTACCACGTAACATCAAAAGAATCATTTTGGCCAATTCTTCATACATTTCCAACATATTTTGATGTAAACAATGCAAATTGGCAAATATTTGAAGAGGTTAATCAACGATTTGCTAATGCTGCCTGCGCTGAAGCAGCAGAAGGTGCCACAGTTTGGATTCACGACTACAACTTATGGCTCGTTTCAGGTTTTATCCGTGAGAAACGTCCTGATTTAAAAATAGCATTTTTTCATCACACGCCATTTCCAGGCAATGACGTCTTTGCCATACTGCCGTGGAGAAAACAAATCATCGAGAGTTTATTAGCTTGCGATGTGGTTGGATTCCACATACCGCGCTACACAGAAAATTTTGCCCGTGCTGCAAGCTGTCTGCTTGGCGTTGAAAAAGGGCCGAAAGAGAGTGTTGCAACGAAATTCCTAAAATTTGGTTCTGCTTTAACTGAACCAACTGAAACACCATGGCTTAAATACAAGAATCGTAAAGTTAAACTCGTCTCTTCACCTGTCGGTACCTCACCAGACGTGATTCAGACCCTCGCCGTACGCAACGATGTTGCTGAGTTAAGCAAGAAAATTGATGAAGACACAAAAAAGGGGCGAAAGCTCATTCTCTCAGCAAGCCGCGTCGACTACACAAAGGGGAATGAAGAACTTCTACTCGCATTCGAGCGATTACTGGAGAGGCGGCCGGATCTGCATGGAAAGGTAGTTTTGATGTTGGCTTGCGTTGCAGCTGCTTCAGGGATGAAAATCTATGAAGAAACTCAACGACTGATTGAAGAAACGGCAGGGCGTATCAATGGACGGTTCAGTTTGATTGATTGGGTGCCAATTCGCTTTTCAACCAACCGTATCCCCTATGAGGAAATGATTGCGTGGTTTTCAAAGTCGGATATTTGCTGGATTACACCCTTAAGGGATGGTCTCAATCTCGTGGCCAAGGAATATGTGGCTGCACGTAAAGGCAGAGACGGGGTTCTTGTTTTGTCAGAATTTACAGGGGCTTCAGTTGTGCTTGATGGAGCTCTTTTAACAAATCCATACTCACATAAACAAATGGATGATGCAATTGAAACTGCATTGGCTTTACCGCAAGAAGAACAAGTCTCCAGAATGAAAAAAATGGTTGATGCGGTTGACGAGTTTACGGTTACAGACTGGGCTAATGAACAAATGCAGTCACTAGAAACCGTGGATTGAAGCTGATGTTTCGTTGGCGCAAGAAACTATCGGTCGGGCTGACAATCGGGTTGTCACTCGTTCTTTCCCTTGTCTTGATTCCGACATTGACTGCTCAGGAAATTGAACCCGTCACAATTTTGATGCCTGCTCCTTTTGCTGACTCGACAAGAGATCTGGTGAAGGATTTTAATCAAAAGTATGAGAAGTCAATTCACCTCGACGTCATTCGTGGTCCCCTTGAAACAGAAGCAATATCCGATCTGGCAATCAGTAGCTTGTTGTTAGGAGACACCCCCTTTGACGCCCTGTTGATGGATATCACGTGGCTACCGAAGTATGCGCGAGCAGGGTGGCTTGAAGCACTGGACAACGGATTTGACGAATCAGACATCAACGATTTAACCAATGGTGCCCAGCTAGGGAATAACTATCAAGGTGTTTTATACCGATGGCCTTTGGTCGCTGATATTGGCCTGTTGTTCTGGCGAACAGATCTCATGGAGAAACCACCATCAACACCAGATGAGTTGGTGGCTGTGAGTCGCAATCTTCAAAACAACAAAAAAGTACCCTGGGGATACGTATGGCAGGGACGCCAATATGAAGGATTAAGTTGTGTCTATCTCGAAATGATTGATGGTTTTGGCGGTAATTGGTTTAATCCAGATCGTGGAACTTTTGGTTTGGATCAAAAACCAGGGGTGAATGCAGCACAATGGCTTACTGATTTGATTCAAGAGGGCATCAGCCCAGAAGCAGTAACCAACTATGCTGAATCTGAAACCTTGCAGAGCTTCAAGTCCGGTGATAGTGCATTCATGCGCAACTGGCCCTATGCATGGGCCGAACTTCAAAAAGAAGACAGTCGCGTACGAGGAAAGGTTGGAATATCGACAATGGTCGCAGCTCCAGGAGCTTCACCCGCATCAACAGTCGGGAGTTGGGGTTTTAGTTTGCTCAAAGGATCTAAACACAAAGAAGCAGTGATCGAGGCTTTCAAATTTTTAACGTCGAAAGAGTCGCAATTGAAAATGTTTGAAGAGTATGGATATACACCAACGCTAAAATCTATCTACGAAGATCCAATAATGCTCGAAAAATATCCCTACATTATTGAACTCTATAAGGCTCTTAAGGTTGGCAGAATGCGACCTGAGACGCCAGTCTATGCCCAACTTAGTGACGTCCTTCAGCGCAACCTTAGTGAATCTCTTACACAGGAATTGACTGCAAAAATATCGATGAAGAATGCAACAAGTACCTCAGAACAAATCATGCTTGCGGCAGGAGGACTGATGAAATGACTGTTGTCTATCTACTGATTCCTGCATTTCTTTTATTAGCAAGTGTCTTTGGACTGCCCTTACTCCGATACGCATGGCTGAGTTTTCATGCGGATTCAGTGTTAACGGGGCTCCAGCCAATCGCAAATGATGGAGCCAATTGGTTGCGACTCATGCATGATCAACGCTATTGGCAAGACCTCATACAAACACTCCGCTTTGCATTTGCGTCCGTTGGCTTCGAGCTTCTCCTGGGCCTAGCGATTGCACTACTTCTTCACCAACCAATGAGAAAAAGGGGACTGATTCGCTCGGCAGCATTAATCCCATGGGCATTACCAACAACCGTAATGGCACTTGGTTGGCGATGGATCTTCAATACGCCATACGGACCTATCGATCAATTCACATCTCTATCAGGAATATCGCTGAACATACTGGGGAATCCATCCTTTGCATGGATTGCATTAGTGTACGCCGATGTTTGGAAAACAACGCCATTCGTTGCTCTGATTTTGCTTGCAGGACTACAAAGCATTCCAAACGATCTTTATGAAGCTTGTACTCTCGAAGGAGCTTCATCGTTCACTTGCTTTCGCAAGATTACATTGCCATTATTGAAACCCTATCTGGGGCTCGCGATGACATTCAGGCTGGCACAGGCTTTTGGTGTGTTTGACCTCGTACAAGTGATGACAGGAGGAGGACCAGCCAGCAGCACTGAAAGCCTTGCGCTCTATGCCTATTGGAATGCTCTGCGATTCCTCGACTTTGGATATAGCGCTACCATCATGATTGCCAGCTTTGTTCTGTTGAGCACAATCGTGGCTTTTGGCTGGTGGTTAATGATTCTCTTGAATCAACGCGGATCAATGGCAGTGACAGAATGAAACTTAAATCAGCTTCGATTATTCTCCTTCTTGCATGGTCATTGGCACCGCTCCTTTGGCAACTTTATACATCATTTTCAACAGATCAAGCCTTAGTCACTCCATTTGAGACAATGGCAAACCGTTGGACGCTGGAACACTATCGCAGTGTGATCTCAGCCAATCCTCCATTTTTTCTGTATCTGATTAACAGCTTGTTTGTTGGCATCCTTGCCACACTACTCACGCTGATTATCGCACTTCCAGCTGCATATTCGCTCAGCAAATTATCAACAACAAAGTCAAATCTCATCCGCATAATACTTGTTGGTTGTGCACTCTTTCCGTATGTATTGCTATTTCTCGCCTTACTGGAAATTGCAAGAGCTCTCTCCTTAGGAAATAATCTTTTTGCTCTGGCTTTGCCGTACACAGCCTTGTCACAACCGCTTGCGATATTATTATTAGGCAGCGCATTCACATCCATCCCGCCGGAGCTGGATGATGCAGCGCGTGTTGAAGGACTGACGTTAATCAATCGTTTTCGCTGGATCTATATCCCGTTACTAGCTCCAGCAATTGCTAGCACAGCAATCCTCGTTTTCTTGTTCTCATGGAATGAATATCCGATTGCTCTAACATGGATCAGTGAAACATCGAAGCTCACCCTTCCAGTTGCAATGGCGCGTATTGCTGGTTCATCAATTCATTCGGTCCCCTACGGTGCCTACGCTGCCGCAACGGTACTTGGCGCGATCCCACTCATACTTTTAGTGATCGTTTTTCAAAAGCCGATTGTTTCAGGACTCACCAGTGGAGCAGTAAAAGGATGACCCTCGAACTTCAATCTGTTGGACGGCAAATCAATGCAAAATGGATTGTTCATGATTTGAGTTTTTCTGTCAAACAGGATGAGTGCCTTGTTCTGGTGGGTCCCAGTGGCTGTGGGAAAAGCTCTACGCTTCGTTTGATTGCGGGCTTAGATCGTTGCCAGCAGGGCACTATCAAGTTTGGCAATCGTGATGTCACACACCTACCTCCCTCAGAGCGGGCCGTGGGTATGGTTTTTCAGAGTTATGCTCTGCTTCCTCATTTAACTGTCTACGAAAATCTCGAGCTCGGATTGCGAATTCGTGGTGTGCGCATCGAGGAAAGATCGCGAAGAATTCAACACATTCTTGATCTTGTCCAGTTGGCAGATCGTGCAAATCACCGGCCCTCAGCTCTGTCTGGTGGTCAAAGACAGAGGGTTGCACTTGCCCGTGCACTACTTAGAAATGCAATGGTGTATTTGCTTGATGAACCAATGAGTAATTTAGATGCACAATTACGTGAGCAAATTCGACCTGAATTACGACGCCTAATCTTGGATCAAGGAAAGCCAACTGTGTATGTCACACATGATCAAAATGAGGCATTGGCAATGGCAAATAAAATTGCAATTATTAACAACGGAGAAATCGTCCAGTTGGATACACCCATCCATCTCTATAACAATCCGAACTCACTGTTTGTCGCCCAATTTTTAGGTCGACCTCAAATCAATTGTCTGAAGCCTCGTGATCATCAGATCCAAGCCATACGTCCCGAAGACCTGAAATTCAGTGAATCAGGACTCCCTTGTCGGCTTGTCTCACGAGAATGGCTCGGCAACACGCAACTTCTTTATCTTGAATCCGCCGAAGGCGGCCTAAGGATGGTCGCGGAGCCGTCATTTCAGTGTCCAGAACGACTCTTTGTGACATGGCAACAATCAAAAGTTTTTAGGTTCGATGCAAAGACAGGATTGCGTACAAGCTAAATTTCTAGAAGATTCTGAATTTTATGAATCGCTCGTTGGTGCTGATCTGTGGCGTTGGAACATTAGCGCAGACATGTATTGAGCGCTTGATGCCGACAAACATCAGCATTAAGTGCATCAATGAAAATGAACCCAAGTGGCTATCAAAATCTCTTAAAAATAAGATGTGCCATTCGATGGTTCTGGGTGATATGAGAGAACCATCCATACTTTCTCAGGCAGATGTTGGCAGTGCGCGAAGCATCCTTTTCCTGAGTTCCAATTCAACAAATAATCTTGAAGCAGCCTTGCAAGCTCGTGTATTAAATCCTAACGCTGTTATTGTCGTGCGGTCGTCTAAGCAGCAAGGCGATATCAACTCATTAATTGAAAGCAGAATTCCTAAGTTAGTGATTGTTGATCCATTATTGCTGACAGCCAATGCAACAACACAATCACTTATAAATGCGGACGACGATCTCTGTTTTCAGATGGAAGGCCATGGCTATCGGTTCACTAAGGCAGATCCAGATCTATTTGATTACTCCTCAATTCATCAACGAGAATTACGACTTCAGCAAGAATTAATACCTAAGCATAAGAAATTCATCTTATCAGAGTCATCCCTACGCCCCTATCGATTCAAACGGTCTCACCAAAAAATTGAATTACAGTCAATCATTAATCGCTTGCTTTACAAACTAGAAGAACTAAAGAGTAACATCAGCAACCGTCTGCGAAACTTGCAAATCTATGACTATCTAGTACTCTTATTGATTTTCTTACTTGTATTGGGAACACTGACATTCAGTTTCGACAAAATAAATCTGCAAACAGGCGTTTTCGTGACCGTTGCACTCCTAAAAGGTGAATTTGTTGATCCTGTCAATGTCTTGATTGACGAAAGCAAGCAATCAGTCATGCAATTCCCCTTATTTGTCTTATTCATAACCCTTATCTATGCCATTATTGGTACGGTTTTAACATCATTATTTGTAGCCCTAATATTAGACCAAATATTGAGTCGACGTTTGGGATTGCGGAGACATGAACGCATCAAACGAGGTGTTGACTCCATGCTCTTAGTCGATGGAATGGAACTCAATCAAATTGTCTCTAGATTATTACGTTCGCAGGGTTTCGGAGTTCTCCGTGTTGATTCTCAGTCTGAAACAGGTTTATCAATGGCGAAGGCAATGAAGTTGGCAAAAAAAGGTAAACTAACTGGAGCAGCCTTGCTCTGCAAAGATTTAATCAGTAATTTACGTTGGGCCTTAGAACTCCAGAAAATTGATCCCAAGTTAAATCTCTCGATCGTTACAAAGCATTTGTCCTCCTCTGATTCGATGAGTCAGTTATTAGGTGGTATCTCTCTTATTTCAACCACTGATATTGCAGCTGACGCGATTATCGCCACTGCCTTTGGCGAATCCGTTGAACAAGTCATTCGCTTTCATGGACGAAATTTACTGATTGTTAAATATTCGATTGAGCAAACCGATACGCTTAACGGTTTATCCATATCACGACTCGAAGAAGGCTATGGAATCACGGTCATCGGCCGACGTTCGTCACCACGCAGCAGTTTGAAGATATTCCCATCACGGTTCACAATCATTGAACCTGGGGATGATCTGTTCATTGTTTCTGACCTTGAGGGAATACAAAGAATTGACGGTCATGAGTTAATGCCCCCAAATTGGGCGATTTCATTTTCTATACATAATCAATTATTTCATACCTATGAGATTCAACAATGCTTTGCTCGTTTACTTAGCAAAGCACCAGGTGAGTTTCTTTCTTTAATGGATGGTGCTAAGCATACGATTGATTGCATTGACTATTCAATTGCCATGCAATTGCAAGAATCGCTAAAAAAATATGCAATTCGTGCTGAAGTCTCCCGTATGCAATAGATTTCATTCTTAAACGAATCCGTACTCTTGATCGTAATTAGAAAAAACACTCATAATGGAATTGATGATCTTTCAACATGTCCGATTCATCAAGCGATCAGTCTCTATTTAAATCTGGTGATCGCCTAGCCCCCGACAGTATTCCCGAGCCATTACCCTTACACGATCGTCCAGGCGATTTACCGGCACACTTGTTTTTGCATGGTGGTCGAGCGCCATTGTCTTGCAAAATTCTTCAGTTTGATGCGAAAGAAGTGCGCACTTCTCATGTGCAAACATGTGATGAATTGCAGACCATTTTAAATTCCCAATCGTTGATGTGGTTGCAATTCCGTGGCCTCGGCAATATAGATCAGTTACGTCAATACCTGTCATTACTGTCATTGGAGCCAAGCGTAATTGAAATTCTCCTAACTTTTCCTCAGAAGTCAAGAATTCATTCCACGAACAATAGTGTATTGGCAGTACTGCATGAGTTTTCTCATGCTACTGATCCAACCCACTTAATCAGTGCACAATATAATTTAGTACTTACCAATCGCATGCTTATTACAATTCAGGAGAATCCGCAACGTTCATTTGGTGACCTTGAAGCTTGGTTGAATGCTAAATCCAATAATGTCAAAGCGATCGACTTGGATAACCTATTTCATTTTGTTGTCGACGATATTTTAGATAGCCATTTGCCAATGCTTGAATCGATGAGTGTTTTTCTCGATGATTTGGAGGAACTTGCTTTATTAAAACCTTCTCCTTCGATTCTCAACCGAGCTTATCAAGTGAGATTTAATCACCGAGTTGCTCGCCGACAGCTTTGGCCTCTACGCAATGAGCTCATCATCCTTCTCAGGCAAGGTCAGCGTCTTCTTGGTCCAGTTGCTCGCGAAGGTCTCCATGACATGGCTGAACATGTGAATACATTGCTTGAAATAGGCGATAGCATACGTACACAACTGAATAGTATCAATGATGCGTATATGGCCAGCACTGGAAATGTGATGAACCAGATCATTAAAACGCTCACCATTGTGAGTACTATCTTCGCACCGTTAACGTTTATCGCCGGCATTTATGGGATGAACTTCGAAAATATGCCCGAATTAAAATGGAAGTATGGTTACTTATATTCTTTAATATTGATGATTCTAATCGCTTTATTTCAGGCCTATTTTCTATGGAAGCGTGGATGGTTTCAGGATCTTTCCGGGCGAAGCCGGAAATTCAGTTCCTAATGTTTTGTTAACCCAAACATGTTTTTTCTGTTCATAATGGAGTTGATGATATTTGCGCAATGGGATTAAGTCGTTCTTTTTTCCTGGCTTCACTCGCGTTGATTGCACCCTTTATCTCAACTGCATCAGCAGCGAGTCTTTCAATTGCGGGTTCCAGTACGGTTTATCCCGTTACTTCACTGGCGATCAAAAAATTCAACGAAACGGGGCAGGGTCAGAACGTCAAGATATCACTCCGATCGACTGGATCGTCTGCAGGATTCAGGGAGTTTTGTAGCAACAAAATCCCGTTGACGAATGCCTCGCGACCGATCAGTGCACAGGAAATCAAGCAATGCAAACAAAATGGGGTCAACTTTATTGAGTTACCCATAGCTTTTGATGCCATCACTGTTGTTGCTAATCAGTCCAACAATTGGCTTAATACCCTAACGCCATCAGAACTCTCACGCTTGTGGTCAAAGTCGTCCCAGGGAAAAGTGTCGACTTGGAATCAAGTCAATCTTGATTTTCCCGAACAACCCATCAAGTTGTGCGGTCCAGGTAAGGATTCGGGTACATTTGATATATTCAATAAGGCCATCAATCAATCCAAAACCAATTCAAGGACAGACTATAAGTCTAGCGAAGACGATAACGTCATTGTAAATTGTGTTGCTAAGAATGTGAATGCGCTTGGTTATTTTGGTTTTTCCTATTATCAAAATAATCGTTCACTCTTAAAAGCAATTCGTATCGTCAACCCAAAGGGAAATGCCATCCTTCCCTCCGTTACTGCAGTACAAAAAGAAATCTATCAGCCACTTTCTAGACCTCTCTTCCTCTATATCAACGACCTTTCTTTACGCAAGAAGACCCCTCTCAGAAACTTCATCACGTTTTACCTGCGTAACGTTGAACAGCTTGTCAAGCAGTCAAATTATATCCCTTTGCAGAGTGCAACCTATCGTCTTGTTGATTCCAAGCTTTACCGTCATATTCTCGGCTCATCATTTGGCGGCAATATTCCCGTTGGCATGACGATTGGACAGATCTTGCAAATGAGTTTTGATGTTCACAAAAAACCCCAATTTCGCTGAGTTTCTTTGCCTCTCAATGAATTAAGATTCAATCAGCAAGCAACGTTTGAAGTTGTTGGTTGAGATTCTTGCTGTGTATTGTTGCATCAATCGCCAAAGTGTCGATTTGTTGCTTCTGTAAAGGACTCTTCATCGCTCCAGTCCATTGATCAATTAGCAATTGTTCTGAAAGCTGATCACTGAGCTCGCAGCAAGTGAGTCCTGCGAGCTCAGCTGCAGCACTCACTTTTGGGTCATAACTTAGTGCACTCGTTGGCACACCACCAACAGCGGCTAAAATAAGGGCATGAAGCCTCATTGCAATCACCATCGTTGATTCACTGAAGAGCTTCTGAACTTGAGCAATTGAATTTGCGCAAACAACAGTTGATCGCCTCTCTAGTTCTTCGGGAACGAGTGCCTCTTCACAAAGATGCGTGAACAAATCGGCATCTTGCTGACCATGAAAAGCAAGCCAAACAACATTGAAATCGTGCTTCTCACTGAATTGAGCCAAAGCATTGACCAGCTGCTCCCAGCCCTTGTTGCTTAACAGTGGTGTTGGTCTCCAACACAAAATCAACGAATGTCCAGATTTCCAATCCGGTGCGGTGTGAGACCAAACGGGATCTGGACCGATCGCCATTGGAATATCCAACGACCAGTTCTCGGCTTGTTGCAATGAAGCCGGATCTCTCCAAGACGCTGAAGTGACCGTTTTCAGCGTTCGTGCAACGAGAAGCCTGCTGGTTCGTCGTTTCAAAGGCCCTAAACCTTGAGCCCATAAAAAAACAGGTTTCTGAAGAATCTTGGCTCGCCACATGAGCAGGACGTAATAAATCAAACTCCGCGTACTTGTTGAATCTTGCAGCAGGCTTCCACCACCAAGAATCACTGCATCAACGTGTCTCACCTCTTTCAGCACCGCGATCAGGGATCGCCTGTCAACAGTCTCAACACTTGGCGCCATTGAGTGCACAGCCCGCCGGTCTCTGGCGGTGATCACTGGGGTCCATCGACCTTGCAGCTGATTCAAGAGAACAGAGAGTAACGCGTCATCTCCCAGGTTGTGTTCTCCGTAGTATCCACAAATCAGGATCCTGGAACGAGCGCTGTTGCTGGAGTTCGCCACAGTGATCGATGCGCTGTAAGCCATTATCGAATGGCAGCGCCGTTACGGTGGTGTCACGAGGTCACCTGTCATGCATGAATTGTCGCTGGGAACCTGGTGGATCCACTGGGCCTCTGTTGTGGAGTGGCTCGCAGCCATCGTTCTGATTCAACGCCGTGCTCCGGGTCTCCGCTTCGCCGGTGTGAGCCTCTTCAGCCTTGCCATGGTCCCAGCCTTGATCAGTGCAATGGCAGCCTGCACCTGGCACCTCTACGACAATGCGGAATCGTTGCGCTGGTTGGTCACGCTTCAAGCCTTCACAACCTTGATCGGGAATGGTTGTCTTGCCTTCGTAGCAGCAAGCTGGCGGGGAACACCATCGGTTTCCACAGAATCCTCGATGAAGGAGCACTGATGGGCAGCATTGACCCGGCCCCCCTTTTTGCGCTTTCGCTGTTCCCCTATCTCTTCTTCTTGTTCAAGCTCGGCACCAACGGTTGGTTCAACCGACTCACGCGATTGGGCTTTCAACTCACACTCCTGTTCGTTGGCGTCACCATCGTTGCTGCAGTAGTGGCTCAAGTACGTTTCGATGCCGAACTTGTTGCCATCGACCCACTGCATGGCGGAGCTGAAGCTTTCCTCACACTCAGCAACGCGCTGATCGTTGCTGGTCTCCTCCGCATCGACGAACCAGGGCGATGAATATCTCTTACGAGACACGAGCGAAGTCACCTTGAACGCTGAAGATAAAGCGTCGCCTCCAACCAGCATGTTCCTGTCCCTTCTGGCCATCACCCCCGCATCCGTGTCTTGGACGCCCAAGGTTGCCCTGGTGATGATCATCTGCAATGTGATCGCCATTGCAATCGGCAAGGCCACGATCAAGTACCCCAATGAAGGCGCAAAAATGCCCAGCGCATCCTTCTTCGGTGGCATGAGTCACGGCGCCATGCTCGGTTGCACCAGTTTCGGTCACCTGCTCGGCATGGGCGCCATTCTCGGACTCTCAACCCGCGGCGTCTTTTGATGCAGCTAAAGGGTGAGCTCAGGACAGGGGATCGACCCTCCTGAGCTCACCTCAGCTCTCCAACACACTCACACTCGGCTGCTGCACCACTGAAGTGGCCGTTGTGAGCTTGGAACGCTGAAGGAAGCCCTGAATTGACTCTGCCATCTGAGCAGGGGTCAGTCCCAATTTCTCGAAGCTTTGTTGGGGCGTTGCGTGATCCACAAGAACGTCTGGGATACCCAATCGCAAAATTGAAGGCTTGATGTCTGCGTCCAGCAGCGACTCAGTCAGCGCAGACCCGAACCCTCCCGCCAAGGTCCCTTCCTCAATGGTGACAACCTTGCCGATTCGACGCGCGAGCGGATGCAACAACTCATCATCCAGTGGTCTGAGGAATCTGGCATTCACAACCGTGCTCTGGACACCACAGGACGCAAGCAGGTCTGCGGTCGCAAGCGCTTTTGAATTCATGGCCCCGTAGGCCACGATCAGGAGATCGTCACCGTCACGAAGCACTTCGCCACGACCGATCGGCAGGGGTTCCCAGCCCTCCTCCATCAGCGGAACACCCTCACCGGGTCCCCGAGGAATCCTGATGGCACAGGGTCCGGAATGCTGGAGGCTGCTGACCAGCATGCGTTGCAATTCGGCCTCATCTTTCGGGGCCATCACGGTGAAATTCGGAATCGCCCGCAGATAGCTGATGTCGTACTGACCTTGATGCGTGGGGCCGTCGGCACCGACGATTCCTGCACGATCAAGCACGAACGTGACAGGCAGATTCTGAATGCCCACATCGTGGATCATCTGATCAAACGCTCTCTGCAGAAAGGTGCTGTAGATCGCCACGACCGGCCGCAAGCCATCGCAAGCCATGCCAGCGGCCAGGGTGACCGCGTGCTGTTCAGCAATTCCCACGTCGACGTATTGATCTGGAAGCGCTTTTTGGAGCAGGTCCAAGCCAGTGCCCGTTGCCATCGCTGCAGTGATGCCAACCACTTTGGAGTTCTGCTCGCAGATTTTCACCAGTGTTTGCCCAAACACTTTGCTGTAGCTCGGTGGTTTGGGAGTTTTGCTGGGTCTGGCCTTGCCGGTTCCCAGATCAAAGGCTGACTGGGCGTGATAACCAACCTGATCAGCTTCCGCGTAGGGATAGCCCTTCCCTTTCTTGGTGATCACATGAACGAGAGCAGGTCCGCCGATGCGATGCGCTGCTTGGAAAGTACGGATCATTTCCCCCATGTCATGGCCATCAATGGGCCCCATGTAGGTGAAACCAAGTTCTTCGAACACAGCACCAACCTTCGGCACCGCGAGTCGGCGCATGCTTTCCTTCAGCCGATTGAGTTCTGGAGGCAAATCGCCGCCCATGAAAGGGAGATGGCGCATGCTTTCTTCAACACTTCCAGAGAGGAACTGCATCGGCGGACTGAGGCGCATCCGGTTGAGATGGCTTGACAACGCCCCGACAGGGGGAGATATCGACATGTCGTTGTCATTCAGCACCACCAGAAGTGGGGTGTTGGGCATGTGACCGGCATGGTTAATGGCCTCGAGGGCCATTCCACCGGTCAAAGCGCCATCACCGATCACAGCGACGCACTTGTAGTCCAAACCTTGGCGGTCACGGGCCATCGCCATCCCGAGTGCAGCGGAAATGGATGTGCTGGCGTGGCCTGCACCGAAATGGTCGAACTCACTCTCACAGCGCTTGAGATATCCCGCCACACCCCCTTGCTGGCGGAGTGAGTCGAAATCTGCATAACGGCCTGTGATCAATTTATGGGGATAGGCCTGGTGGCCCACATCCCAAACCACACGATCCTTGTCGAGATCCAGGGTTTGATAAAGCGCCAGGGTCAACTCGACAACGCCGAGGCCAGGGCCGAGGTGTCCTCCGCTGTTGGACACAACCTCGAGATGGCGTTCTCGGATCTGTTTGGCAACGTCTTGGAGCTCTGCCACGGAGAGTCCATGCAGCTCATTGGGATGGGCTAGGTCGCTCAGGTGCATGGGCCCGCTTCTGATTCAGGCAATCTACGGGCCCTCCTTACCGGCCGCGACAGCCACTCGGTTGTCACACTGGAACCATGGACGACTATCTCCAAAGAATTCTTCGTGCGCGGGTCTACGACGTCGCCCGTGAAACCCCCCTTGATGTAGCGAGCAATCTCAGTCGCCGTCTCGCCAACACCGTCCGTCTCAAACGGGAGGATCTGCAACCCGTTTTTTCGTTCAAGCTTCGCGGGGCGTACAACCGGATGGCCCAGCTGTCCCAGGAGGAGCTGAGCCGGGGTGTGATCGCCTCCAGTGCGGGGAACCATGCGCAGGGTGTCGCACTCAGTGCGTCCCATCTCCACTGCCGGGCAGTGATTGTGATGCCGGTCACCACACCAAGCGTGAAGGTTGAGGCCGTGAAGCAACTTGGCGGTGAAGTTGTTCTCCACGGAGAGACCTACGACGAGGCCTATGCCGAAGCCTGCCGTCGCAGCGAGAACGAACATCTCTGCTTCATCCACCCGTTCGATGACCCGGATGTCATCGCCGGTCAGGGAACCGTGGGCATGGAAATCCTGCGTCAGAGTCCCCGTCCGCCCGATGCCATCTACATCGCGATTGGTGGAGGTGGCCTGATCGGGGGCATTGCGGCCTACGTGAAAACCCTGTGGCCCGATGTGCAAATCATTGGCGTTGAACCCCACGACGCTGCCGCCATGACCCTCTCGCTGGAGGCCGGTGAACGCATTCGACTTCCGCAAGTCGGATTGTTTGCTGATGGTGTGGCCGTGCGCGAGGTCGGTGAGCACACCTTCCGCCTGGTGCAGCGTTACGTGGATTCCATCGTCACGGTCAGCACCGACGAGATCTGTGCAGCGATCAAGGATGTCTTCGAAGACACCCGGTCGATTCTCGAGCCGGCTGGGGCTTTGGCAGTGGCAGGTTTGAAAGCGGATGTGGCTCGACGCGGCCTGAAAGACCAGCACCTGGTGGCTGTCGCTTGCGGAGCCAACATGAATTTTGACCGGTTGCGCTTCGTTGCCGAACGGGCTGAATTGGGCGAGGAGCGGGAAGCCATGCTGGCTGTGGAGATTCCCGAACAACCGGGAAGCCTGAGACGACTCTGCGAACTACTTCACAAACGAAGCCTCACTGAATTCAGCTACCGCATGGGTGCCGGCGAGACCGCCCAGATCTTTATGGGCATCCAGGTGGCTGACCTCCAGGACCGCTCGGATCTGCTCGCTTACCTGCGCAGTCATGGCTATGAGTGCCTCGATCTCAGTGATGACGAACTGGCGAAAGTTCACCTTCGCCACATGGTGGGAGGGCGGCTGCCCATGCGCGTTGATCCAGCCAACCAGCAACCCCAGGAATTGCTCTATCGCTTCGAGTTCCCAGAACGCCCGGGAGCGCTCATGCGCTTTGTCAGCGCCTTGCATGCGGACTGGTCCATCAGCATTTTTCACTACCGAAACCATGGGGCGGACGTGGGTCGCATTGTGGTGGGGGTCCTGGTGAAACCCGATGAGCTCCAGGACTGGCAGGTGGTGCTCAGAGAACTTGGCTATGCGAGCTGGGAGGAAACGTCGAATCCGGCTTATCGCCTCTTTCTGGGGGCCTGATGGCCCTTTGGGGTGGGGACGTTACCTTGAACTGTCGGGTTGAGAGGTGGGGATTTGAGTGACGACACGTTGGCCGCGGTGAGGACACGTGAGCATCCCCTGGAGCCGGCCCTATCCCTACCAGCGCGTTTGGAGGCGATTCTCTACTTAAAGGGTCGTCCCCTCTCGCTCGAGGAGCTGGCCGCACTCTCTGGCGTCTCAGCGTCCGAAGCGGAACAGGGTTTATTGGTGTTGATTGCCGGGTACGCCCAGCGAGACACGGCCCTGGAAATCAACCACGCCAACGGCCGTTACGGTCTCCAGCTCCGACCAGGGTTGGGAGATCTGGTGAGGGATCTCCTTCCCGTCGATCTCTCAACAGCGGCCCTGAGAACGTTGGCCACGATCGCCTTGAAAAAGCGCATCCTGCAGTCGGATCTGGTGGATTTGCGCGGCTCTGGGGCCTACGACCACATCAAAGAACTGATCAGTCAAAATTTCATTGAACGCAAGCGCCAGAGTGATGGTCGCTCGTACTGGATCACGTTGACAGAAAAGTTTCATCGAACCTTTTCCGTGCTCCCTGAAATCGGTGGCACCGAACCGCCCCAGGCTGCATAGAGTTCGTTCAGTCATCCCGCTTCCATGGCTTTCGAGTTGGTCTCCACCACGCTCCAAGTGCTGGCGCAGACCCTGCAGATCTATTCGCTCGTTTTGATTGTGCGCGTGCTGCTGAGCTGGTTCCCCAACATCGATTGGAGCAACCCGGTGCTGAGCACCGTGAGTTCCATCACTGATCCTTACCTCAACGCGTTTCGAGGCCTGATTCCCCCACTCGGTGGGCTCGACCTCTCAGCGATTCTTGCGTTCTTCGCTCTCAGCCTCATGCAGCGCCTGCTGATCTCCGCGAGCTTTTCCTTCGCAGGTGGTTTTGGCAGCTTCGGCTGACCTTCAGCGATGGTCGCCTTCGCCGTGCAACGTGCCTCGTGTCGAACGGCTCTTGAGCTTTTCGAGGTTCATCCTGCCCACGTCGTCGAGGGTCAGTCCCAGTTCAGCGGAGAGCTGGGCGACGTACCAGAGAACGTCGCCCAGTTCGAGAGCAAGGTCTTGCTTGAAGCGTTCATCAACCACCCCGTTCCGATCCCGGATCAGTTTCTTCACCTTCTCAGCCACCTCTCCAGCTTCTCCGGCAAGTCCCAGCGTTGGATAAATCAGATTGCTTCCAAGATCGGGGTAGCGGGCCGTTGTTCTGGAGTCCCGCTGGTAATCATTGAGCTGCACGGTGGAGAGGCGCCAACGGGCTTGACGGTAGATTCCGCAGGTTGATGGCGGCAAACATGGCGGTGCTCGATCTGAACCGTAGAACCAAGATCGTTGCAACGATCGGCCCAGCCACCGAGAGTCCTGAGCGAATCCGTGAGCTGATTCAGGCCGGTGCCACCACCTTCCGTTTGAATTTTTCCCACGGGGATCACAGCGAGCATGCCGCTCGGATGGCGACAATCCGCCAGGTGGCGCATGAGCTGGGCGTTCATATCGGCATCCTCCAGGACCTTCAGGGACCCAAGATCAGGCTCGGCCGTTTTGAGGAAGGTCCGATCACCGTTGGCAAAGGTGATCACTTCTCGCTCACCTCAAAACAGGTGCGCTGCAACCAAACGGTTGCCACGGTCACCTACGACAAGCTTGCTGATGAGGTCACCGCAGGCAGTCGCATACTTCTCGACGATGGCCGCGTCGAAATGCGTGTGGACAGGGTCGATCTGGCGGATCAGACCCTTCATTGCGTCGTCACCGTTGGCGGTGTTCTCTCCAATAACAAAGGGGTGAATTTCCCTGATGTGCAACTTTCTGTGCGTGCACTAACCCAGAAAGACCGCCAGGATCTCGCCTTCGGACTTCAGCAGGGTGTCGACTGGGTCGCCCTCAGTTTCGTGCGCAATCCCTCGGACATGCAGGAGATCCGGGAACTCATTCGCAAACATGGCTTCACCACTCCTGTGGTGGCGAAGATCGAGAAATTTGAAGCGATCGACCAGATCGACGCGATCTTGCCGCTCTGCGACGGGGTCATGGTGGCCCGCGGAGATCTCGGCGTTGAAATGCCTGCTGAAGAAGTTCCCCTGCTGCAGAAGGATCTCATTCACAAAGCCAACAGCCTGGGCATCCCGATCATCACGGCAACCCAGATGCTCGACTCAATGGCTTCAAGCCCCAGACCCACCCGAGCAGAGGTGAGTGACGTGGCCAACGCAATCCTGGATGGAACCGACGCGGTCATGCTTTCCAATGAAACCGCCGTTGGAGATTTCCCCGTTGAAGCGGTCGAAACCATGGCCACGATTGCGCGGCGGATTGAACGGGACTACCCCCAGCGTCCCATTGACACCCACCTGCCCAGCACCATCCCCAACGCCATCAGTGGAGCGGTGAGCAGTATTGCTCGACAACTCAACGCAGCAGCCATTCTTCCCCTCACCAAGAGTGGTGCCACAGCCCACAACGTGAGCAAGTTCAGGCCCTCCACGCCGATTCTGGCGATCACTTCAGAAGTTTCGGTGGCACGCAAACTGCAGCTGGTGTGGGGAGTCACCCCCTTGCTGATTGAAACGCAGAAGAGCACAACAGCCACCTTCACCCTTGCGATGGGAGTCGCCCAGGAGATGGGCGTTCTCAAAGATGGTGATCTCTGCGTTCAGACGGCAGGAACCCTCGCAGGGGTGAGCGGCTCCACCGATCTGATCAAAGTGGGCATTGTGAGCGCTGTGCTGGGACGGGGAACTGGAATCGGCAACGGTTCGATCAGTGGAAAGGTGCGCATCGCCCTCAACGCCAGTGACTGTGCTCGTCTGGAACCCGGCGAAATCCTTGTAGCCAGCGACACCAACGCTGACTACCTTGACGCCTTCCGTGAAGCTGCAGCAATCATCACCGAATGCGGTGGCGATGATTCGCATGCAGCAGTCATTGCCCGCCGGCTCGGTTTGTCAGTGATCACCGGTGTCGCCAATGCCACCAGGGATTTACGGGAAGGTGAGGTGGTCACCCTCCACATCAAGGAAGGCGCAGTTCACCGTGGCACCGGCAGCAACACGCTGATGAAACTCGACACGATGCTCTAAGCACGACCGAACCCATGGCGAGCAACCTGCCCATCGCCGAAACCGTCGGCATGGCTCTCACCACACTGAGAGCCAATCGACTGAGAAGCCTTCTCACCATGCTGGGGATCGTGATCGGCAATGCCTCCGTGATCACCCTTGTTGGCGTGGGCCGGGGCGCACAAAATCTCGCGGAAAGTCAACTCAGCACCCTCGGCGCCAATGTGCTGTTCGTGGTGCCCGGAAGCAACGACACCCGCAGGCAAGGCGTGGCGTTTCCAAAGACACTCGTTTTGGAAGACGCTGAAGCAATTGCGGAGCAGGTGCCGAGCGTGAAGCGGGTGGCACCACAGATCAATGCCAATGAGGTTGTGCAGTCGGGCGCAAGAAGCAGCACCGCAGCGATCTTTGGAATCACACCTGAATTTCTCCCTGTGAGAAGTTTCGAGATCTCCAGGGGGCGGTTCATCACCGAACAAGATGTCAAAGCCGCGCGCACTGTTGTGGTGATTGGCCCTGATTTGCGAGACAAACTGTTCCCCAGCGGTAGTGCCATTGGCCAAAACCTGCGGATCCGTGATCAAAGTTTCACGGTCATCGGTGTGATGGCGCCCAAGGGAGCCGTGTTCGGCTCCAACCAGGATGAAAATGCTTACATCCCACTCACCACCATGGTGAGCCGACTCACGGGACGCGATCCCACCTATGGCGTCAGTCTGAGTTTCATCAGTGCTGAAGCGCTCTCGGAACAAAGCACCGGGGCTGCGAAATTTCAAATCTCCAATCTTCTTCGGCAACGGCACAAGATCCTGCGCAACGACGATTTCGCAGTGCGTTCCCAGCAGGACGCCCTCACCATCGTTGGCACAATCACCGGTGGACTCACACTGATGTTGGGAGCGATCGGAGGCGTTTCGCTGCTGGTGGGTGGTATCGGGATCATGAACATCATGTTGGTGTCGGTCAGCGAGCGCACCGAGGAAATCGGTCTGCGCAAGGCCCTTGGCGCAAGAAGTTCCGATGTTCTGCGTCAGTTTCTTGTTGAGTCCCTCGTTCTGGCCAGCCTTGGCGGAGTGATCGGCACCGCAGCTGGTTACGGAGCCATCGCCTTGGTCTCCGCGTTCACTCCCCTGCCAGCAGCGATTGGAGTCTCCACAGTTCTGGTCACCGTGGGCTTATCAGGCTCCATTGGCCTGTTTTTCGGAGTTGTCCCGGCTCGACGAGCAGCTCAACTTGATCCGATCACGGCATTGCGCAGTCTTTAAAACGCTCTGCGTCTGCAGTTCAACACCTACAGCTCTTACGATCACCCAATCAAGACGAGATCCATGAACCAACGCTGGCGCCAGATCCTTCTTTGGGGTCTCCCGATCACGATTGCTCTGGTGCTGGCCTGGCAGGTGCTGGGGAGCGGTGGATTGAACGGTCTCAAGCCTGGTGGACCCACCGTGGCACCGCGAAACACTGCGGTTGCCCGCATGAGCTACGGACGCTTCCTCGATTACGTCCAAGCAGGGCGGGTCACCTCTGTCGATATCTATGACGGAGGACGGGACGCCGTCGTGGAAGCCGTCGACCCCGACCTCGACAACCGCGTGCAACGTCTGAGAGTTGATCTTCCTGGGCTTGCCCCCGAGCTGATCAACACCCTGAAGGCGGAGGGAATCAGCTTCGACATCCACCCTCCAAAAACAGCACCACCGGCCCTGGGTCTGCTCGGGAACCTGTTGTTCCCTCTGCTCCTGATCGGTTCCTTGATTTTCCTGGCGCGGCGTTCCAACAACATGCCTGGGGGACCGGGTCAAGCCATGCAATTCGGCAAGACGAAGGCCCGGTTTGCGATGGAGGCCGAAACCGGCGTGATGTTTGACGACGTTGCCGGCGTGAACGAGGCCAAGCAAGACCTTCAAGAAGTTGTCACCTTCCTGAAGCAACCCGAAAAATTCACCTCAGTTGGTGCACAGATCCCCAAAGGTGTTCTCCTGGTGGGCCCTCCGGGTACGGGCAAGACCCTGCTTGCCAAAGCAATTGCTGGTGAAGCTGGTGTTCCCTTTTTCTCCCTCTCCGGTTCGGAGTTCGTGGAGATGTTTGTTGGCGTTGGTGCAAGCCGCGTTCGCGATCTCTTCAAGCGTGCCAAAGAGAACAGCCCTTGCCTGATCTTTATCGATGAAATTGATGCTGTTGGCCGTCAACGAGGCGCTGGAATTGGTGGTGGCAACGACGAACGTGAGCAAACCCTGAACCAGTTGCTCACAGAAATGGACGGCTTTGAAGGCAATAGCGGGATCATCATCATTGCCGCAACCAATCGTCCCGACGTTCTCGACTCTGCACTGATGCGTCCCGGTCGCTTCGATCGCCAGGTCACTGTTGACGCTCCGGACATCAAAGGCCGTCTATCCATTCTGGAGGTGCATTCCAGAAATAAAAAACTCGATCCCGAGCTTTCACTCGACAGCATCGCCAGACGCACCCCCGGATTCACCGGAGCAGACCTGGCCAATCTTCTCAACGAAGCAGCAATCCTCACCGCCCGCCGTCGTAAGGAAACGATCAGCCTCTCGGAGATCGACGATGCCGTCGACAGAATCATCGCTGGCATGGAAGGTCAACCGCTCACCGACGGTCGGAGCAAGCGATTGATCGCCTATCACGAAGTTGGGCATGCCCTTGTGGGCACTCTGGTGAAAGACCACGACCCTGTTCAGAAAGTCACCCTGATTCCAAGGGGCCAGGCGCAGGGTTTGACCTGGTTCTCGCCGGATGAAGAGCAGATGCTGGTCTCACGTTCACAGCTGAAGGCGCGCATTATGGGAGCCCTTGGTGGGCGCGCCGCCGAAGACGTGGTGTTCGGACGCTCTGAAGTCACCACCGGAGCGGGTGGAGACATTCAACAGGTCGCTTCGATGGCCCGTCAGATGGTGACCCGCTTCGGCATGAGCAACCTTGGCCCCATGTCTCTGGAAGGTGGCAGTCAGGAAGTGTTCCTTGGACGCGACCTGATGACTCGCAGTGATGTTTCGGAAGCGATTTCAAAGCAAGTTGACGATCAGGTGCGCAACATTGTGATGCAGTGCTATCAGGAAACACTGGAGCTTGTTGGCGCCCAAAGAGAGCTCATGGACGATCTCGTTGAGCTACTGATCGAGAAAGAAACGCTCGACGGAGATGAATTCAGAGACATGGTTGCCAAAGTTACCAACATCCCCGAAAAAGAACGCTTCTCACCCGTTCTTAACTGAGATTTAATCTCCGGGTTCCATGATTGATTTTTTGGTTGGTCTATGGAGCCTGGAGAAGGAATTCATTCTCCACTTGAGAGTTTCAGCAGTTATCGGGGAGATGACTGGTCTCCGGAACGCTTAGCTTTCCATCAGAATCTTGAGCAATTCGCTGAACGCGTGGGCTTGATTGTTGGCCTACAAGCCAACGGAAAAATTGAACAGAGCGAGGCTTACGCTGAGATCAAATCACTTTGGAACGAATTACGAACCAGCAAAAAAGATCTGTCTATTTAACAACCAACCATAAAAATCCACTCAAGTCACCGACCCTGACCTGAGTGGAATTTTTGTTTCGCAGTCGATTAGACGGAGTGCACAGGACGTTTGTCGATCACACTATCGATCAGCCCATAATCCACAGCTTCATTGGGTGACATAAAGAAGTCACGGTCTGTGTCTTCCTGAATCTTCTCCAATGGCTGAGATGTGCGCTCCGACAGCTCTTGGTTCAGACGGTTCTTGAGGAACAGAATTTCATCGGCCTGAATTCTGATGTCGCTCGCCTGGCCACGGGCACCGCCCAAGGGCTGGTGAATCATGATCCGAGAATGACGGAGGCTGCTTCTTTTTCCTTTCGCTCCTGCGCAAAGCAGGAACGCTCCCATGCTTGCCGCAAGACCAACACAGACGGTCTGCACATCGGGTTTGATGTGCTGCATCGTGTCGAAAATACCCAGTCCGTCGTAAACGGATCCACCAGGTGAATTGATGTACAAGAAGATATCTTTTTCCGGATCTTCTGCCTCCAAAAAAAGCAGCTGGGCAACGATACGGTTGGCTGATTCACTCGTGACAGCCTCTCCCAAGAAAATGATGCGCTCCCGCAGCAAACGGGAATAGATGTCAAAGGCTCTTTCCCCGCGCCCGGATTCCTCGATCACGATGGGGATCATGCTGCTCCTGCACACTCCATTAATCCTAACGGCGGCGTCGGCAGCGCTATGGTCATGCCTTGAATCAGCTGCAGAGAACCTTGACAGGGCTTCGGACGATCGCAGACAGCAAAAGGGCATTTCACGCAGCGTTTCCCTACGTGATTCCGTCGCTCTACCGACGCACTGCCGATGAGTTGCTTGTGGAACTGCATCTGCTCAGTCACCAGACGCAGTTCAAGACCAATGCACTCTTTGCTGTTGGCCTGCGGCAGGTGTTCACGGCTTTTACCAAGGGATACCGACCTGCTGATCACCTCCCCCAGCTGTTCGATGCCCTTTGCAGTTGCAATGGCTTCAACGCCGAAGAGCTGAAATCCCTCGCCGAAGGCTCGGAGCAAGCTGTGTCCGGTCACAGCGTCGACGAGGTTCAGACTTGGCTGCAAGCGAAAGGGGATGGAGCTCCCGGCCCCCTTGCCACCGGTCTTGCCGACATCGCTGGCGAGCAATTCCATTATTCGAGACTGATGGCTGTCGGTCTGTTTTCGCTCTTGTCCTCTGCCCAGGGCGATTCGCAGGATCCCGAGGAGCTCTGCAAGACAGCTCACACCATCGGTGAGCAGATAGGACTGTCGAGGCCTCGTCTGGAGAAGGATCTCAGCCTGTACAGAAACAACCTTGAAAAAATGGCCCAAGCGGTCGAATTGATGGAAGAGACCCTCGCGTCCGAGCGCCGCAAGCGGGAACGCCAGGCCTCTGAAAACAAGCAGCCTCAAGATTGAGGCAATGTCAGTTGACCCACCAACCGCCAAAGCCCTTTGGCCGGTTGGCGGGTCTCTAAGGGTTTGACCTCAAAGGTCAGCGTTGATGCCTTGGTCATCGGCTTGGGCCAACGTCCACTGAGGAGATCCATGCCGGCCAGCGTCAGTGGATCAGCTTGAACAACCAGGGACGCCGCATCGGGCACTGCGAGATTGCGGATGAACGGCGTTCCTTCCGGTTCAATGCCAAAGCCCACGCTCAGCAGCCGTTGGTCGTTGTCTCCAAGCCAACGCCAGCCACCAACGATGGTGGCTTGGGGATCATCGGTTTTGGACCACAGCTGCTCTCCCTGAGGCGCCGAATCATCGGCTCGTTGCAGTGGAGAGAATCCACGACGTTTCAGCTTCTCACTGACGGCAGTGAGCACCTTGAACCACGAAGCCTGGTCCTTGGGAACAGGAATCTGTAGTTGCAGCCCTGCCCGATACAGGCCTGTAGGCCGGGCAACGAGTCGTAGCGAAAAGGGTGATGCACTGATCCGAGATCGCAACGCCTCGTTAATGCCGTAGTTCTGTTCCAAAGGAACCTGAATGATCTGCCGACTCATCAGGGTTCCAAAAATCAACTGCAACGCAGACCCGTCGACACGCAGCAAGGTTGAAGGCTCAGCGGCCACTGCCTCATCGTTGTCGCTGGGCCAGCGAACCAATGGCGCTTTCGCCGCGCTGGTGCGCAGTGGGCGTTGTGCAATCACACCACTCCACTGCAAAGCCCGTCCCTGAAGGCGCAGTTGCATGCATCCCTCCCGTCCTTGCTGCAGCAAGGGGGCGAGAGCACCGCTCAAGGAGGCCAAGGCATCAGCGGTCCAGTACACACTGGGTCGTTTCGACAGAGAGTCGAGACAAGACTGAAACAGCCCACCTTCACGCAAGGCTGGCGTTTGAGGCGTCACCGCCTTGATGCGCTGCGTCAGCTGCTCACGGTGCAACTGATCGGTGCCAATCACCACCAGAGAGCCGTAGCGCTTGCCGATGGACCGCTGCGCTTGAGACGGGGCCAATGTTGCGGGGAGGAGCAAATAGGCTTCTCCGTCCAATGACCAGGCTTGCCACCAGAGCATGCCTCCCTGACGCTTCCAAAGATCACGCGCCGGTTTAACGCCAAGACGAGCGTTCCAAAGCGCGGGAACAGGTCGACGTGGATCCCCCTGAAAGCTCTGGATCAGGGTGAACCCTTCGGCCAAGCGAGCGAGGGAACGCGCGGTTGCATCACGCTGAGAGAGTTTGCGACTCGCCGTCGACCCCAGGCCGAGGATCGACCCAAGGATGACCAGAGAAAGTCCGAGCGCAGTGGCAGGACAAGACTTGAGCCCTGAAGCAATGAACCGACGGTCGAATGAACTGAACTCAACTGCGACCACTGGGTGAACGCCGGCGACGACGGTCTCTCCACTCAATGGTAGACAGATAAATCACAGCTCCACTCACAAACACGAGCAGAGCTGTGGCCGTGACCGCCAAGCCTTGATTCAGCAACTGGGATTCAACTGTTGCGAGCACCTCAGAAATTCAGCGTGCCGTCACCGTTGCGCCCCCACACCACCATGGCGATCGAAAAGCTGAACACAGCTGCAAGAGAAGCCCAGGCAAGGGTGAACAGCATGTCTTAAACGTGGTTGGGGGAATTTTACCTAAGGTATTGGCCGGTTTAGGCCAGTTGTTCACGAGCTCTCATGACTTCGTCATCACCGGGCGTTTCCACCGTTCTTGAAAGGGATCGGCAAGCGCAGCGCTATCCCCAAGCGCGTGTGATTGTTCTCAACGACGACTTCAACACCTTTGAGCATGTGGTGGAGAGTCTGTGCAGGATCATTCCTGGCATGAACACCGAAAAAGCCTGGTCCTTGGCCCATCGCATCGATGGTGAGGGTGCAGCGGAGGTTTGGTGTGGTCCTCTCGAGCAAGCAGAGCTCTACCACCAGCAACTTGGAGCTGAAGGCCTAACGATGGCTCCAATTGAACGCTGTTAGTGAGCGTAGGGTTCACGGGCATGTGATCAACCCCCATGGGTTCGGCCAAGTTTGTCTTGCTCGCCATCCGCCTCGGTCTTTTTCAGGCCTGTTTGGGCGCGCTGTCGGTGCTCACCCTGGGGATCTTCAACAGGCTTCTGATTGAAGAATTCGCTGTTCCCGCCGCGCTAACGGCCCTCGCCCTCGGCTGCCAACAGCTCGTTGCCTTCACCCGGGTGTGGTTTGGTCAACGATCGGATCGCTGCCGCTGGAGAGGGCTGCGCCGAACCCCGTTCATCATCGGAGGAGCCGCTGCCTTCTGCGCACTCACCTGGATTGCCGGTCGGATGGTGCTTTGGATCGCTGCTGCATCCATGCTGGATGACACGTCAGCTGTGATCACACGAGGGTTGCTGCTGGCCGTCGTTTTTCTGCTGTACGGCATTGCGATTTCAGCGAGTTCAACGCCGTTTGCAGCCCTGTTGGTGGACGTGAGCACTGAGAAGCAACGTCCGGTGCTGGTTTCGATCGTTTGGTCGATGTTGATGGTGGGAATTGTCGTCGGCGCCATCCTTCTGAGTTCCTTTCTCGGCTCCTCCTGCGCAAGCTCGGAGCTCACGGACGTGATCGCTGGGGTAAAGCGCCTGATCGCCATTGCCCCCATGGTGATTTTCGCTCTCGTGCTGATCGCGATCGCGGGTGTCGAACCACGACTCACCAACAACAAGGTCGGACAAGCCCAGAGCAACGATCAGGAAATCTCTCTGGGGGCGTCCTGGACGATTCTGAGAGCCTCTCCACAGGTGGGATATTTCTTTGCGGTTTTATCGCTGTTCACCTTTTCTCTCTTCCTGCAAGAAGCCGTTCTCGAGCCCTATGGAGGAGCAATCTTCGCGATGGATGTGTGCGCCACCACCAGGTTGAATGCCATCTGGGGAGTCGGAACATTGCTTGGCATCGCCACAACAGGCTTTCTCTTTGTCCCCAGGCTTGGAGCCCAACGCACCGCCCTGTTGGGAGGTCTTCTATCGGCTGTTTTCGTGCTTCTGATCGTGGTCGCCGGTGGCATGAACTCCGAACCTCTGTTCAAGGGAGCACTCTTTCTCTTTGGTGCTGCAGCCGGGATCAGCACCAATGCAAGCCTCACCCTGATGCTGGGCCTCACCTCTCCATTGATGGCTGGCACCTTCATCGGTGTGTGGGGGCTGGCGCAGGCCTACGCCCGAGGACTCGCCACCATCGGAGGTGGTGCTCTCCTCAGCTTCTTTGGTCAATTCAGCGGATCTCAGAACAGTTTCAGTGCTTATGCAGGCGTCTTCATCGTGCAAGCCATCGGGTTACTCATCGCTGGCGTGATGCTCCTTCGCGTCGATACCAACCTGTTTCAACGCAAGGTTGAGCAGGCACTAACGTCCGTTCTCAGCAGCGAACTTGACTAACCAACGTCAGGCCGCCGGCTGTCGGCTCGTGCGGGTGAGCTTGAGCAGTTCTGTGGTTTTCAATTTCCGGTTCTGGGCAACCAGCACGTAGCGCATCACTTTCCCGGGACAAAAAGCCAGACCTCTGACTTCGTCACCATGCAGTTCCGCTGTTAGGACGCGAGCCTGGGGACCACAGCGGTCCTTGAGTGGAGCGGTCACTTCAAGACGCAGGCTGTCAACGGATCGAAGCATGGCTAGACAGCATCGTTGTCTTCTCTGTAGCCAGATCCTTTAGCTTCGGCCAGCTCATTCGACGTTGTTGATCTGGTTGTGGGACGCCTCGTGATCACGCACAGCACCTACGTCGAGGGACTGATTCCTTGGCTGAAGAAGCTGGCCAGGGACCCAGCGATTCAAACCATCACTCCTGGAGTGTTCAGTCGGGTCAGGGGTCGCTGCATTGGCTTGCAACTGCGAATTTCAACCCCGGTGTCTGGAGGATTCAAGGTGGTGGCGCGCCGAGGCACCAGCGCCCAGGAGGTGTTTGTGGTGACACCACTGAGTAAAGAGGAATTGCGAGAGCGGATCACCGCTTCCTGCCCTTGAAGGGGGTGAACCACCCAGCCGTGCAAGCCCCAGTGATCGACCTGGAGTTACCAGAAGGGGCGACAAAGTGAGGCTTCGTTTCCGGCTACGAGGCCGGTCTACGGCACCATCACGACAGTTGCCCCAAGTCGAAAGAGAGTCAGATCAGAGCACTAGAAGAAGGCTGTCACCAACGGGGTAGTTCAACAATCAATTTAGGGGATTCGGCCACACCTCACGAATTTGATTCAACGCTGTCATCGCCATCTGTCGACGGGTCTCGGCGTGCTCTTCGCGCAACACAACCGTGACGTGCCCAACTTTGCGACCGGGAAGTTCCTGCTTGCCGTACCAGTGCACGTGGGCATTGGCAATCGACCGAAGCCGGGCAAGTCGATCCTGGAGATTGTGGTCATGGCCATCGGCAGCAGCGTCCTGCAACCCCAGGAGGTTCACCATCAAGGCACCG
Organism: Synechococcus sp. WH 7803; assembly: GCA_000063505.1. Classification (GTDB taxonomy): domain Bacteria; phylum Cyanobacteriota; class Cyanobacteriia; order PCC-6307; family Cyanobiaceae; genus Synechococcus_C. The sequence continues at coordinate 1,099,943 of CT971583.1, read as the reverse complement.
TCCACCACGAGTTCTGTGGAGGGCACCGGCAACCCTGCCGTGATGCACAGCTGCTGGTCGAACTGACTGCTGGAGCAGGCTTCGATGGAAAAGTGACCCGAGTTATGGGTGCGTGGAGCGATTTCGTTCACGAACAACCCCTCCTGGCCGTAGAAGAACTCCAGAGCCATCACACCCACGTATCCAAGGCGCGTGAGCAAAGAGGCTGCGATGTTGTAAGCGGTTGCCTCGAGCAAGGGCTCCGCTTCCGCAGGGGCAAGAACCCAGTCGCAGATTTGATGACTCTGATGGGTTTCCACCAGCGGTAAATGGCGGATTCGCCCCTGTCGATCACGACTCACCACAAGAGCGAGCTCCCGCTCAAAGTTCACCCAACTCTCCAGCAACCAATCCTGAGCACGCACATTGCGCAGGTGATGGGCCAGATCATTGAGATTTTCAAGGATGCGCGTGCCCTTCCCGTCGTACCCACCGGATGCGGCTTTGGCCATCACCGGGAAGGTCCAACCAGGAGGCAGCGCTGGTGATCCTGGATTGATCTCGGCCAGACAGATCCAGCGGGGACTGGGAATGGAAAGATCGTCGAGCAGGCGTCGCTGGGACAGTTTGTTAACGAGGGGAACCAGGCTGGCCAGGGAGGGCACGAAGGTCACGCCCTGGCGTTCCAAAGGCATCAGCGCGTCCACCGTCACCCACTCGTTCTCGAAGGTGATGCCGCCGCAATCACGGGCAAGGTCTCGCGTCGCATCCTGATCGGTGGGTAAGGCCTGCACCCATCGGGTGGATGCAGGCACAGCGCAATCCGCTTCGGATGAGGTTTGAACCAACACATCAATGCCGCGGAGAGCAGCCGCCTCCGACAGCATCCGAGCCAACTGCCCGCCACCGATCACACCGATTGCGCCGTCAGCGCTCCCCATGTCAGCCTCGTCCTCAACCTGAAGCTTGCCATCCGAGCGGAGATCAGACAGCAGCATCGAGCCAGGGACTGAACTAAATCAGAGAACGCTCATCGCTGAAGGCCAAGCGCACAGCTGTTAGCAACAGAACGATCAGAAACAGAGCCAGTCCCACTGTGCAGGCGTAACTGATTTCCAACTCGGCAAAGGCCTGGTCGTAGACGTAATAAACAAGCGTGCGTGTGGAATCAGCAGGTCCCCCCTGGGTCATCAAAAACACCTCTTCAAACACCTTGGTGGCAGCGATCGCAGAGATCACGGCCACCAAAGTGAGATAGGGACGCAGCAGAGGAAGCGTGATGTCGAGATGCTTTCTCCAGCCCTCACTGCCATCGAGTTCAGCAGCTTCATAAAGCTCACCTGGGATGCCTTGCAGTCCGCCCAGGAAGATCACCATGTAGTAACCGAGTCCTTTCCAAAGCGTGACCAACATCACCGAAGGAAGCGCCAAGACTGGATTGGAGAGAAAGTCGATCGGAAGAAAGCCGGAGCCAATCAGAGCGCCGAGCCAACCATTGATCAAACCGTTTTCGGCATAAAGCCAGCGAAAGGCGATCGCTGCAACAACAATCGAAACAAGCACAGGGGTGTAAAGCGCAGCCCGGATGACGTGAATTCCAGGGATCGCCCGGTTCACAAGCACAGCCAAACTGAGGGCACCGAGCACAATGGGTGGAACCACTCCGATGAGATACAGCAGGGTCGTTCCCAGCACTTTGTAAAACATCGGATCAGCGGCTAACCGTCGCAAATTGGCGAATCCGATGAAACGCAGGGGCTCGGAAACATCAAGGCCTGTTTGCGTGAAACTCATCACCAGCGCCATGGCAGCTGGAATCAGAACCGAGAGAGCCAGCAGGATGAGCGCAGGACTCAAAAAGCTCCAGGCCGTAAGGGTTCGGCGGCGATCACCTTCGGATTTCATCACGATCCAACCCGAAACGTTTCGAGCCGAGGATAGGGTCAGTGACCACGACCTCAAAGACCACGACGGCAATGGAACCAGAATCCAGGATCCGTGTTGCCCTCGAACGCAACCCCTATGACGTGATCATCGGTTCGGGCCAGCTGGCCCGTGTTGGTGACGCGCTCTCTGCACTGCAAGTGCGCGCTGGAACTCGGATTCTCGTGGTGAGCAACCCGGACGTGGCCGATCACTACGCCGCCCAATGCCTTAGCAGTCTCGAAGCGGCAGGTTTGAAACCTGTGCTCTTAACGATCGATGCTGGCGAAGAACAGAAAACACTCGACACCCTCAGGATCATTCTTGACGCCGCCCAACACAACGGCCTGGAACGCACTTCGCTGATGCTCGCTCTTGGTGGCGGAGTGGTGGGAGACATGACTGGATTCGCCGCTGCCTGCTGGCTCCGTGGCATCCGAGTGATTCAAGTTCCCACCACTCTTCTGGCCATGGTGGATGCCTCAATCGGAGGCAAAACCGGCGTGAACCATCCCTGTGGGAAAAACTTGATTGGGGCCTTTCATCAACCATCACTGGTGATGATCGATCCGCTCACCTTGCGAACACTCCCAGCCAGAGAGTTCCGTGCCGGAATGGCGGAAGTGATCAAATACGGAGTGATCGGCGATCCCGAGCTGTTTGAACGTCTCGAGCAGGCTGAGGATCTCAGCGATCCTGGCCGCATGACGCCGGAGCTGCTCCAGACCATTCTCGAGCGATCCGCCCAAGCCAAAGCCGCCGTGGTTGCCGCCGATGAACGCGAAGGCGGACGCCGGGCCATTCTCAATTACGGCCATACCTTCGGTCATGTTGTGGAAACACTCACCGGCTACGGCACGTGGCTGCATGGTGAAGCTGTTGCCATCGGCATGGCAACTGTGGGGCAACTGGCCGTCAACAAAGGCCTCTGGACGGACAGCGATCAGCAACGTCAATTGACCCTGATCCAGAAGGCAGGGCTTCCCACGGCGTGGCCTTCACTGAATATCGACAAAGTCCTTGACACCCTCCGCTCCGACAAAAAGGTCCGCCACGGCCAATTGCGGTTTGTGCTGCCGGATGCCATTGGATCGGTGCTGATCAGCGATCAGATCCGTGATGACGACGTCAGGCAGTGTCTGACGAGCCAGCACTGAGCGCTGGAGGATCGTGGAGCAAACGGCTGCGTGTCCAAGGGTCATCTTCGCGTCGTTCGCTCTGCCGGTGGAACACCATCCAACGCAGATCACCAAGACAGGCTGGGTCAACCAACCGCAAAAGGGTTTCTCGGCGCTGCAGTGCTTCGCTCAGTTGCTCCGCGGGAAGCGACTGCAGGGCAGTGAAACGTTCGGCCAAACCGAGGGCAAGCAAAGCTTCTCCTTGGCGGCGTTGCCCCTCATGCATCCAGCCATTGCGTTCAGCTGCTTCAACCACTGCTTCCACACAGAGATGGGCTGTGATGTCCTGAGTGCCGGCATTGCGAAGAACATCATGGGTCGCCACCTGCTCTCGATAAGCAAGCAAGGTTCCATCGCTGCGATGCCGGGTGTAATAGCGGTCAGCTTCGTAGGCATAGTCCACCACCAACAGCACCCCTTGGCGCACAGCCGCAGCGGCGTCCCGCATCCAGGGAGACACAGAGGCGTGCCATTCCGTGGTCCAGCCATCCTCTGCCCCAGCGGGTGGGATCACCATCCCTGAGCGGGCACAGTCCTCCTGAAACTGTGCCCTGAGCTCTCCTTCGAAGGAGCCTTCTGCCAGATGAATCTGTGCTGAGGCCCCCTCGACCCTCAGACGAACCATCTGACGATGCAGAGTGCCTGCCCTGAGCACCAAACGCTCAACGGGGAGCGCATCCAGCAGCTCATGGGCCACCACAACGCCAATCAAGGGATTGCGCCGTAGGTCTTCGAGGGACGTCCAGCGGCAGGGAATGGCAGGAGACGCACCGAGACGCTGCTTCTGCCGCGATTCCATTCCTGGATTGCACTCCACAAGAACACAGTCCAGACGCTCAGCCAAAGCCGGTGCTTTGCGGCGAAGGAGGGGGATGAGTTGCGCCGTGAGCGTGCCTTCACCTGGGCCAACATCCACAACGGAGAGGCGGTCATCGGGGTGGCGCTCCCCGAGGTCCCCAAGCCAATCCACGAGCTGATCCACAAGCAGATCAGCGAAGTCCTCACCCAGAGATGGCGATGTCGCGAAATCACCATCAGGCCCCACCGTCAGATGGCCCGCCCCATACGCCCCGTGGACAGGGTCATGAAGGGCCCAATCCATGAACATTGAAAAGGGAATCTCTCCTCCGGATTGCCGAAGTCGATCCAGTAACCAGGCTGGGCAGCACACATCCGAGACCATCAGTTGGTGAGAATGGCGGGCAGACGTTGACGATCATGGGCTTCCGCCGAACACTCTGTCGCTGGGCGGCACTCCTAAGCCTTCCCCTGTTGCTCCTGCTGGCCTCCCCCGTTCAAGCCAGCGACAACCCCGAACTGCTTCCAGATCACCCGACTCCCGTGATTGATCTGGCCAGAGTGTTCAGTACGAAGGAACTGCAATCGCTTGAAGGCTCGTTGGATGCCTTCGAGCAACGCAGTGGCTGGAAGATCAGGGTACTGACCCAGTACGAACGCACCCCAGGTCTGGCCGTGAAGGAGTTCTGGGGGCTCGATGAGCGCAGCTTGCTGATGGTGGGCGACCCACGGGGCGGCAACCTGCTCAATTTCAACGTGGGCGATGCGTTCTTCGCGCTGATGCCTCGCACCTGGTGGGTGGAATTGCAAACCCGCTACGGCAATCAGTACTACGTGCGTGACCATGGCGAGGATGGCGCGCTGCTCGCTGCGATTGATGCGGTGGAAATCTGTCTCGATCGCGGTGGTTGCCAGGTGGTTCCGGGCCTGCCCACCGAGCAATGGCTCTGGACGCTCAGCACTTCAGTGCTCGGAGGCTTGATCGCCGGCTTTGCGGCCTATCCCCGCAAAGAAGGGGAGCGCGTGGCCTGGGCCTGGCTGCTACTCCTCTCTCCTCTTTGGATCATGTTGTTTGGGGTGTTCGGGATCGCTCCTGTCGTGACACGCACCAGCGAGCTGCTGCCGTTGATTCGCAACGGCATGGGATTTATCGGGGGTGCCGTTGGCGCTTACTTGATTGCGCAAGCGACCGTGGGGCGGCGCTTAAGCGAGTCGAAGGAGTAAGTGATCCCACGTGGGAGCGCTGAGGTTGGGTCTCAGGGCATCCCACAGAGAATGGTGGGGCCTGTGCAGACAGGGGCTTTCGGCATGCCGGTCTCAGTTTCGGAAGCCTTATCCGCCAAAGCATCGCGCTTCGCGTCACGGATCTGGCGCAACTGCGCCAGGTTCAAGTTGTAGAAGCCCTTCAGATTCGTAAAGCGCTTCACAGGCTGGCCGTAGTAGCTGCGTCCGCGCAGAGTGGGAAAGGACGCCCATTCAGGAGCCAGCTTGGCCGCGAGAAGCGGAGTCATGACTCCGGTATCAGTGAGGCTCAAAGCTTTGCGGCGCTGAATCAGGAAGAGGGCACCCTGATCCTGAACCTCCGGCCCGAATCCACGCACGCCGAGGCTGCGCTTCACCAAATCCCAGGTGAAGGGCATGAATTGATACGCACCCGCTGCTGCACTGGCGTAACGGGAGGAATAAATCACTCGGTTGGGATGACGGTCCATGGAGCTCATCAATCCTCCACCGAACATCACCCTGTAGCCGAGATCCAAACCGCCTTTCCAGGTTCCTTCCGCAAAACGGATGGTGTTGAGCATCGCCCGACGCTCTGGCGTGATGATGTAAGGAAGGGCAGAAATCTCAGCTTCCTCAGGAAGCATCACCAGGCGGGAACGATCATTACCAACCGGAGGTAGAACGGCCCCGGCAGGAGCAGAGAGAGAGAGGAGGGGCAGGACACTTGCTGACACTGCCGGAAGAACACGACAGATGGAACGAGCAAGGAAAGTCATGCAATGAAGCCGAAGAACAAGAAGTTATGAATGCTTTAAAAGCGGAATTCAGAACTCCAATGTTGAAATCAACACCGCCCGACTGTGTCGAACAGAGGGGCCAGCACCCAGGCACCCTGTGACACACGGACAATCGTCCAAGCCCCGACCATCAGCCCCAACGGCGAGCAGGGCCAGACCAGCGCAGGGATCAGAGCAGCAATAAGCCAGGCCTATGGAGGCGATCAGATCCGCTGAACAGTATCAATAGCGACCCTCTGCACAGCCTGGGCTGCCTCAAGCGCACCCGTGGCAGCAAGCCTGTTTTGGCTGGGCGGCTGCAACGGCTCATCCAAACCCCAGCGGCCCGATTCAAGGTCCTCGCGCCGAAGAATGCGATGGAACGCATGCTGGCGAAGACCATTCATCAAGGCGGCGGCTTCGGCGAAGCCATCACGCTGCACCACATGCAGTCCCAGATTTGCTGCCATGGCCTCGCAAAAACTACTGAAACCCGGTTTTCCGAGATGTCGCCTGCAGTAGGGCATCACATCCAGGGGGCGAACGTCGTCGGGGAGCAAGGTCACGTTCTTGATCAACGCGAGATGGTCTCTGAGATCGGGATTGCGCGGCCTGTTGAGCAAGAAGCGGTGATCGGGCCAACGCTGGAACAACGCAGGGTCAAGCCCCAAACCCAGCCCACCGAAGCCCACCAGCACAGCCGGTGATGGGGGCTCCTGCAACTCGGCCACCAACGCTCCAGGGATGGGCCTGGGTTGAGCGGCGACCAACGTCAACGCAATCTCCTGCACGCTCCAGCGCATCGCCAAGGAGAACGGACAGCGCAGGAGCAAGGACCCACGTTGATAACACGCGCGCGTGCGGCGCACCCATCCCTCGAAAGCGGACCCCAGGGGCTCGTAGATGTCGTCCCATCCGAAATTACCCATCCAGACCAAGGGAGCTTGCAACCGCTCGGCGAGTTCGGCTGCCACCGGTGGGATGTCGCCGACAACAAGCACTGGCGCCTCCTGCCTGCGAATCCAGGCCACTTCCTGATCCAGCCGCTGGGGAAGGGCGTCCTCCAGATCCTGCAATGCCTCCAGGGTGGCGGCCGGGTCGGCACCGAGAGCATCGGCCTGGAGCATCCCCACATCCCACTGCACGGGGCGAAACACCACGGGAAGATCCCGAAACACGAGCTCGAGGAAGTGGCGATCCACCATCGTGCTGATCACCAAAGTCCAGTCGGGGCGAAGGGCGTGCAGCTCCCTCAGCATCGCGGCCTGACGGGCGGCATGACCGAAACCATGGCTGCTGATGCAGACGTAGATCAGCATCAGATGCCCCCCTGCACACCCGCGCGGTGGAGCGTCTGCTCGTAAGCGAGATCACCCTGCGGCCGGTACCAGCGGTGACTCACAAGAGTGGGCACGGTGCCCTCGAATTCAACCCACGTGAAGTGATGCAGTGGCTCCCCAGATGCATCAAGACCCGTACGTGGAACGCAGGCAGCGTTCACATACAGCGTGCCCGCGCGGTCACGGTGAAAGGTGATGCGTTCCCCTTGCCCCCCACGCAGATGGTGATGCATGTGCCCAAACACCACGAGATCAGCGCGCCGCCGCTCCTTCATGCGCTCCAAGGCCAACGCGAGATCACGATCACCCCAATCAATCGCAGGCTTTTTCCAGTCGCGTCCGCAGGGACTGGACGCCTCAGACCCCAAACCGGTAGGACCGCAATGGGCCAGAACCACCAGCGGCCAGTCATTGGGAACACGGCAGGCGGCCTCCACAATTCGACGGGCTGATTCCTCTTCCGTCACCGGGCCGTACACGGCCTGCACCGCTTGAGAGAGGTGAAACCCACCCCCAGCGCTGCAGGGACGGGCGCCGACAATGCCCACGGCTGGAGCATGCCAGGCACGGAGTGCCCAGGCGCAATGGCGGTCGCCCAGCAGCGTCAATTGCTGCTGAAGCCGGGCACCACTGCGGTCCTTGCCCCGGTCGTGGTTACCAAGAATCACAGCCACCGGACAGGTCAGCTGGGTGATCCGTTTGACAAGACGCAGATCGCCATCGCTGAGATCGCCAACAAACAGCAGGGCATCAGCACCAAGCTGCGGCGCCAATCCAGCATCCCGGTCTCCCCAGTCACCGTGCAGATCCCCGGCAATGGCAAGACGGAGCGACGTCAGAGCAACTGCCTAGGCTGGGACCATCCTGCCCCAGAAGGCTCAGATGAGCGCTGACCCCGCCCTCGTCGCGGCGATCAACCGTCTCCGCAAGGAACGCAACGCTGTGATCCTTGCGCATTACTACCAGGAGCCTGCCATTCAGGACATCGCTGATTTCATCGGCGACTCCCTCGAGCTCTCACGCAAAGCGGCCAGCACCGCTGCGGATGTGATCGTGTTCTGCGGCGTTCATTTCATGGCTGAAACCGCAAAGATTCTCAGCCCAGAGAAAACAGTGGTGCTGCCTGACCTCGACGCGGGATGTTCCCTGGCGGATGATTGTGCAGCCGATGAATTCGCCCGATTCCGCGCTGAGCATCCGGATCACCTGGTGGTGAGCTACATCAATTGCACTGCGGCGGTGAAAGCACAGAGCGATCTGATCTGCACCAGCAGCAATGCAGTTGACCTGGTCAATCAGCTGCCGGCCGATCGGCCGATCCTGTTTGCTCCAGATCAGAATCTTGGTCGTTGGGTGCAACGCCAGAGCGGCCGGGAGCTCACCCTTTGGCCTGGGCGATGCATTGTGCATGAAACCTTCAGTGAGGAGGCGGTGTTACGCCTGAAGCTTGAAAATCCCCAGGCTGAAGTGATCGCCCACCCGGAATGTTTGGAGAATCTCCTGGATCTGGCCGATTTCATCGGCTCCACCAGCAAGCTTCTCAACTACACGCAATCAAGCCCTTCAGACACATTCATTGTGTTGACGGAGCCTGGAATTCTCCACCAGATGAAGCAGCGGGTTCCTGACAAAACCCTGATCGATGTGCCAGGCCTCGATGGCTGCAGCTGCAATGCCTGCCCCTACATGCGCCTGAACACCTTGGAGAAGCTCCGTGATTGTCTGGAAACCCTCTCACCGCAGATCGCGATGGACGAATCCCTGCGTTCGAAGGCTGAGGCTCCGATCCGGCGCATGCTTGAGATGAGCCGCTGAATCAACCCCGGTCTCGCTCTCAGCGGAAACGCAGGTCTTCCTGATCCACTTGCTCCGGCTGCCACCAACGCAGATCGGCATCGTCGTAAGCCACAACATTGAACATGCCTTCGGCATCGTGATACGTGATGTGGCAGTGGAAAGCCCAGATGCCAGGTTGATTGGCGTCGAAAGCGATACGGCAGGTTTCACCACTCGGCACCATCACCGTGTCGCGGGTGGCTCCCTGGAGCCGCTGTCCGTTGATTTCCACGATTTCGAATTCATGGCCATGCAGATGCATGGGGTGAGCCATCGGCGATGGATTGCTGAACACGATTTCCACCCGTTCACCACGGCGAACGCGAAAGGGATCGCGGTAGGGGTACACCTTGTTATTCAAGCTCCACTTGTAACGAGGAGCCGGACCGGTTAAGGCAACGGGAATCTCATTGTCGACAGGGCGCGAAGCCAGAGGCGTGCGGCTGCGCAGCCGTTGTTCTTGCAGGAACGACAAGCGTCCGATCCATTGATCGGTCTGGGGATTCAGTGACGGCAGCGACTCCTGCGAAGTTCTGATCACCACGCCACAGCGCATGTTGCTGCGCTGGCCATAGGCCAGCACGGGAAATAGTCCAGGTTCGTCGGGGAGCGTCACGCGAATGGCGAGACGTTGGGCAGTGGCCAGCTGAAACACAGATCCCTCAATGGGTTCCACGGGATTGGCATCCGTACGCAACAGCGTTCCAACAAGATCGCCAAGATCCACAAACCAGCTCACAAAGGCACTGGCAGCGATCATCCGCAACACCACGGTGTCACCAGGCCTGGCCTCAATCACCTCTGGGTCGTCCAACGTTCGGTCGTTCGCCAGCAGGGCGTCGTACACGACATCCGGTTGCTTGACCGGCTGACGATCCGTGCGCCATTCAAAACGCTGGGAGGTTGGGTTCCACCCCTGCACCAGCACATCCCTGGGCTGATTCCAAGCGAAATTGCTGAGCGATTTCGCCATTGCGGTGCCGCCACCATCCTCACCAGCAATCAGGTTTTTGAGAATCTGATCAGAGGGGGTGAATGAAAAATCGCGCAACATCACTGTCACGTCGCGATCGGCCCAGCGCTCCTGCTCCGGTGTGAGCACGAGAAAGGGCGCCGACACGTAATCCTGAATCTGTAATCCGTAATGGGAATGGATCCAGAAGGTTCCGTCCTGCAGCAAGGGGTACTGAATGCGCAGGCTTTGACCCGGAGGGATCGGCGGTTGGGTCACAAAGGGAACGCCATCTTGCAGATTCGGGATGTAAAGCCCATGCCAGTGGATCGTTGTCGGCACCTCCAGGGTGTTGACGATCTCCACATCCACACCCTGATCACGGGTCACGACGTATCCAAAGGTTCCATCGGCCTGCTGGATCGATCCGCGCGTCACAGTGCGTCCATTCACGGTGAGTGGCTTGCTCACAACCTTGAGCACCGTGGTGGCGGCATTGCGGGAGCTGTTGAAAGGCCAACGATTTCGAAAGGTTTCCCAAAGGGAGAGGGCTGCAGCGCGGGACCGTGTCCTGAGATCACGCCCAAGCAGTGTCAAACCAGTGCCAACAACGGATAAACGAAGAAATTGACGGCGACTGGTCATGCCAAAACTTTTTTTTCAACGTAGTCAGGCTGACTGCAAAAACACTCTCACTCTCACTGTTGCGCTTGCCAGAGTTGATGGATGGCGCTTCTCGAACACACCGATAGCGGTCTCTATTGCCGAGCAGCGGACGCCTGGATTGATCCGTCCAGGCCAGTCAGGCGCGCGCTGATCACCCATGCCCATGCTGATCACGCCAGGCCTGGCTGTGACGAATACTGGGCCGTTGCGTCCTCCGAAGGCGTCCTCAGACAGCGACTCGGGCAAGACATCACACTCCATGCCATGCCTTACGGCCGCGAGTTCTGGCTCAATCAGGCCTGCATCTCGTTTCACAGTGCCGGGCATGTGCTCGGGTCGGCCCAGATTCGCCTGTGTGTGAACGATGAAGTGTGGGTGGTGACTGGTGACTACAAGCGCTGCAGCGATCCAAGCTGTGACCCCTTCGAGCTGGTGCCCTGTGATGTGTTGATCACCGAGGCCACCTTCGGACTGCCGATCTACGCGTGGGAACCGGGGCAGCGCATCGCTGAGCAGATCCGCGATTGGTGGCAGGGTGATCGGGAGCGCCCGTCGCTGCTGTTTTGCTACGCCTTCGGCAAGGCTCAACGCTTGATGGCCGAACTGCATGCCATCGGCGTTGAAGACGAAGTCCTTCTGCATGGGGCAGTGGAAACCGTGACCCGCAGCTACCGAATGGCTGGAATTGCCATGACGCCAAGCCAACCGGTGAGTGCCCTGCCGCGCAAAGACACGATTGCCGGACGGTTAATCCTTGCTCCCCCATCGGCCCACCGTTCGGCCTGGATGCGCCGCTTCCGTTCTCCGCAGACCGCCTTCGCCTCCGGCTGGATGACCGTTCGTGGTGCACGCCGGCGTCGCGGTTACGAACGGGGTTTCGTGCTCAGCGATCATGCCGATTGGCAGGGCTTGATCCGAACCGTGCTCGAGTCGGGGGCCAAAACGATCTACGTCACGCACGGCCAGAACGATGTGCTCTCCCGTTACCTCAGAGAGCGGCACGGACTCGATGCCCGCCCCCTCGAACAGCTCAGCTGAACTAGGGTCAGGCCCCGGATCGAGACCCATGCTGAACCCCCGTTTTGCGCTGATGGGCTTGGGGCTCCTCGTCGCTGTCGCGCCCACGCCTGCCGCAGCACAGGACGTCACGGTCAGGATTGAGCAGATCAACACGGTGGTGTTTCCGGCTGACGGCAGCAGCGCAGCAGCTGACATCTGCGCTGGCCTCGAGGCCGGCGTGCTCAGCAGAGATCAGGTCGGGACCTCTCTGGCACAGCTGCAGGCAGCGCTAAATCGCTATGCCGATGGCGGTTATGTGAAGGCCTACGTGAGCGCTTTCAACAGTGCTGCCGCCAAGGTTCCCGGTTGCAACGTTCAGGTCACAGGCCCTGCCAACAGCAATCTCAACCGCTGGAGCTACTGACGGGGAGCACCGTCCTTCCCTTGGAATGAATGATTTCGCAACGCTGATCGATGCCCTGGATCAATGCACGGGCACGGCGCGCAAGGTCGCGCTGATTGCCGACCATCTCCGTGCTGGCGAGTCCCACGACAGCGCCTGGAGCGTGTTGCTTCTGATGGGTGAAAAGCGGCGACGCCTGATCACCGGTCGCCGGCTTCGCGAGATTTTGCAGGCGTGCGACGCCATTCCCGACTGGCTCTTCGACGATTGTCAGAGCCATGTTGGTGATTCCGCAGAGACCCTCGCGCTGCTGTGGCCGCAGCTCAAAGGGTCCGTTCCGGTTCAGGCTGTTAACGACAGGTTGAACGCCTGGATCGAAACCATCGCAACCAACCCGCCCCTGCACTGGTGGATGGAAGAGCTGTTGCCGGAACTGGCGCTGCTCGAGCCGACCACTCAGAGTGCAGCCCTGCTCACAATCTGGAGCTCTGTACCGGATGAGCGGCATTTTTTATTCAACAAGCTGCTCACAGGAGGGTTTCGGATCGGCGTTGCCAGGGGGCTTGTGGTGAAGGCGATCGCCAAGGGGTTTGCCCTGGAGGAGGCCCTGGTGCTGGAGCGGCTGATGGCCCCGAGCGAACCGTCACGGAGCTGGTTTGAAGCGCTCACCGCAACACCCACAACGGAACGCACCAATCGGGGACCGGTGCCCTATCCGTTTTTTCTGGCCAGTCCCCTGCAACTGGACTCCCTGCGGGAGACGCCGGCACAACAGTGGTGGGTGGAGCACAAATGGGACGGGATCCGCGGGCAGCTGATCCAACGCAACAGCGGTACCTATCTCTGGAGTCGTGGGGAGGAACTGATCAATGAACAGTTTCCGGAGCTGATTGCGATGGCCGCGTCCCTGGCCGATGACACCGTGCTTGACGGTGAGGTGATCTGCTGGGCTGCCGAAGACGACCGACCGCGACCCTTCAGCGACCTGCAACGCCGCCTGGGTCGAAAGAGCGTGGGCCGGAAACTTCGAGAGGACTGCCCGGCCTGTTTCGTGGCCTACGACCTGCTCGAATCCGGTGGAGAGGATCGTCGCAACAGCCCCCTGGACGAGCGCCTCGCGGCAATGAACCTGCTGCTGGACTCCATGCAGGAGGCTCGATCCACGGGACAGCTGCGCATCAGCGCTGGGGAAGCACTCAGCTCCTGGGATGAGCTCGACACCCTGCGCCAGCAGGCCGTGCGTGAAGGAGCGGAGGGGCTGATGCTGAAGCAGAGGCAATCCCCCTACCTGAGTGGACGCAAACGCGGCCATTGGTGGAAACACAAACGCGATCCCATGACCCTGGACGCCGTGCTGATCTACGCCCAGGCAGGACGTGGACGCCGCGCCAATCTGTTCACCGACTACACCTTTGCCCTCTGGGATCGCCACGCAGCTGATCCTGATCAGCATCAGCTTGTGACCTTTGCCAAGGCCTATTCCGGCCTGAACGATCGTGAAATTCTCGAGCTCGATCGTTGGATTCGATCCAACACAGTGGAACGATTCGGACCAACGCGATCGGTGACTCCCGATCTGGTGTTTGAAATCGGGTTTGAGGGCATTCAGCCATCCAAACGCCACAAATGCGGACTGGCTGTTCGCTTCCCCAGAATTCTGCGCTGGCGCCATGACCGCACCGCGCAAAGTGCCAATACACTCATCGACGCCGTGCAACTGTGCGAGGCGCAACGCGCTGTTTAGGAGTAAACGCTACGACCATCTCCCGGTAGCAAAGTGAGAGCCTCTGGAGTAATGCGAACTCCAACACACATTTCAATCTCACCACTATCAGCAAGAAGTTCAGAAGCGGAGTAAATCTCCACGCTGAGAACCCGATCGAACGGCGCCGCATAGTCGTAGAAACGACAGGGACCTCCCTGCTGACTGCCTCGGGACGTTTTGCGGTAGTTAGCGATCCCCTTTTCCGCCAATCGATAACGGATGCCTTGGTACACAAGCTCATCACGGAGGGGGAACAGGACAGAGACCTCTTCCGGAGGCACCTGATGCATCCAAGACAGTTCAATTCGGTCGTCATCAACAACAACCAGCCAAACCCCCTCTGCTCCGTCCCTTAGGTAATACTCCTGCCACTGGAAACCTTCTTGATCAAAAACAAGGGTGTTTTCAACGATCCAATCGCGTGAAAGATGCTGAACAACATCACCCACCTGAAGATTGAACAAGGTGCGCTGCTGAGGCATTGATCCCACCGGAGGACGATGCCATGTGCCCATGCTGTAGCGAGACCAAAGCCACAGAAGCAGGGCAATAAGGAGAAAAATAAAAATAAGGCCAGCCATTAGAACCCAGGGGTCATAGGAATCAGCAGACGAGGTTGTTGCAGCCTGCGGCGGCGATCATTCCTTAGATAGTCGAGCAGAACCGGGCGCGTCATTCGATTGGGTTGAACTGTATCCGAGGCCTCAGGCCGCAAATCACGGGGGAAGGCAAACAATGCAGAAAGCTGATCGGCATCCAGCCAACGCGTGGCGAACGGTATCGGGCGGAAACGATCGGACCCGTTGTTCTCATGGGCCATCACGAATCCCCAGGGTCCAAAACTTGGAATCGCCACTGAGTAAGGACGCGTCAGCAAACCCACCTCCCGCAATGCAGCTTCAATCGAGGCCAGAACGCGGGGTGCGAGAAAGGGTGTACTGGCCTGCGTGACAACCACAGCGCCTGGATTGAGCCGTTGGCGCAAGGTGCCATAGAAACCCACGCTGTAGAGGCGAGCGACGGGCAACGTATCCGGATCGGGAAAATCAGCAATCACCACGTCGTATTGGTTGGGCAGGGAACGCAGATGGGCATAGGCATCACCGAGATGAACCTGAACCCTTGGATCCTGGAGGCTGTCAGCATTGAGACGCCGAAGCATGGGATGACGACGCGCCAACTTGACCACCTCTGGATCAAGTTCCACCACATCGACCTTCTCAACATCAGGCCAACGAAGGATTTCCCTGAGGGCCAAGCCATCGCCTGCGCCCATCAAAAGAATGCGTCGCGGTGCTGGGTGCCAAGCCAACGCAGGATGCACCAACGCTTCGTGATAGCGGTACTCATCAAGGCTTGAAAACTGCAGATCTCCATCCAGGAAAAGCCTGAGGTCGGCACCCTGGCGGGTCAACACGATGCGCTGAAATCGCGATTGCTTCCTTTCAATTACCCGCGCCCCATAAAAGCGATCCTCGATGCGATCACCCAGCGGTGCGATCAGCACACCCGCGACCGATGCCAGGGGGAACAGGGCCAGCAAGGGGTAGCGCCAGCGCCGCAGGCTTGGGAAAACCGAGGCCAGGGCCAGGCTGCACCCCACCGGAACGAGCGACAACGCCGCGGCGGATGGAAGCAGACCGAGCCAGGGCAGCAGCACCAGGGGGAAAGCAAGGGCACCGACGAGAGACCCCAGGTAATCCAGCGCAAGAACCCTCGCAAGGGCGCGGCGCAATTGATCCTGGGTTTCGAGCATGCGCGTGATCAGCGGCAGCTCCATGCCGCCAAGCAACCCCACAAGCACAGTGAGCACGACGGTCGCCAACCAGAGCGGCGCATTGCGCGAGAACAACCAGAACAACGCCAGAGGTCCAAGCAAACAGAGGGGAAATAGGCAGAGTTCCACCAGCATCAACGCCCGAAGCAATCGCACCAGGGATTGCCTCTTCGTGCCGATGAATTCGGTCAACCAGGCACCCAGCCCCATAGCCGCGAGAAACGTGCCCACCACCACACCAGTGGCCAGGGTTGCATCACCCATCAGGTAACTCGCCTGGGCGACCAGAAGCAGCTCCAGCGTTAGGCCAGCCGCTGAGGACACCATGGCCGTCACCAACAGCACCCGCACCTGGACGGGACTGAGATCAGCGGCGGTTATTTGCCGCTCCATCCACCACCGCCATACCCACCGCCGTAGGACGAACCTCCAGAGCCACCACTGCCTCCGTAGTACAGCAGTCGATTTGTTTCCAAGCGAGAGCTTCGGCTAACCCAACGACCACCCACATAGGAGCCGCGGAACTCACCTTGGCTATCGGTTTGTGGCAAAAGGCTCGAACCCACTTGGTTCACACTGTCGTTCGTCAACGCTGCACTGAGGGCCAGAGCAGCAATCCCTCCATTGAGAAGCAGCAAAAGGAGCTTGGTCATGGATTCAAGCGGGCTCGAATGTCTTGGTTCCAGGGGAGGATGACCCGATCGCAGATCTGAATACCGATGCGTTCAGGATCGAGGTTATTAAGAACAGTGGGAAGACTCACGTCAAAGCGTAAAAAGCTATCCCGAGTGAGATCGAACAGCTGGGGCTCAGCACATAGGGTATAGGTATCAGAATCTTCGCTATCACGCGTGAATCGACAAGGAATCGTTCCCTGAAAAATCAAACAGCCTAAACCATTGCGAATCTCCATTTGTATGGCCTGATGCTCCGGTGCATACCATCGATCTGGAACTTCATAGGATCCACGCAAGCGCACTCTGAGCAATCCACTTCGATACTCGCCACGGGTGGCGCGCTTCAATTCGGACTCACTCGTACACCAACCAGAACATTGAAGATCTCCACGAAAATACACCTGTGACAGATACAGCAGGCTGACAATCAAGGTCGACCAAAATCCATAAACAAGTGCACCCGAATCGAAGGGATCTTTTGTGATGGCACTGTCGACAACAACTGGCGCTGTGAGTTGGGTGGGCTGCGCTAGTTCGTCTTTAGGAAGATACACCTCGAAGCGAAAGCGAAAACGCCCGGGCTTGTTTGGCCTGAACTCGAGAAATCCATCATTCTTTGAGCGACTTTGGCCTTCCCTGTCGTATTGAAACTGAACGACACCCTTGTCGTCTATTAACTCTGTGGAAAGAAATACGAATGTTTTGGCAGGAACGGAAAACTGGTACCTGACCGTGACTCGATGGTTGGTATTGGGCAGCTCGAAAGGTTTCGAGACCACCGGCTGGTCAGCGCGGGGAACCTGCACACTCAGGTTGGTGATCGTCGAAGGGCGATCGAAGAATGTGGCAACAAGAAGCCCAACGGGAATTAAAAGAACCGAAAGAGGCCGAAGCGTGAGCGATGAAACTGGCGCCTTGAGGCCCGAACCCGTTGACGAGGCTGAAGCAGTCTGCTGCATGAATTTCCTACAGGCTGCCCGGTCCTAAATTACTACTACAACTTCCACGTCACGACCGATGCCGGGACCGATTGCCCAGCTGCTGCTCAGTCTTCTCTGGACAGTCGCTGGGGTGCTGTTAATCGTTGGGGGGGTTTGGTTGTTTGATCGCCTGACCCCTCTCGACTACCGAGGCGAGATTCGCAAGGGCAACATCGCAGCGGGCATTGTTGTTGCAGCTGTTGTGCTCGCTGTGACAGCTGTTGTCGTCAGCGTGATTCTGGTCTGACCCATTCTCTGAACCCGATTGAGCGCTGGTTTGCGCGTCAGGGCTGGACCCCGATGCCCTTCCAACGGTCCACCTGGGCGGCCCATCTCGAGGGTCGCAGCGGGGTGATTCAGGTGCCCACCGGTTCGGGGAAGACCTACGCCGCCGTGATGGGGCCCATCGCCCACATGCTCGCGTCACCCTCCGAAGCAAAGGGCGTTCGACTCCTCTACATCACGCCCCTGCGGGCCCTGAGCCGCGACCTCGCCCTGGCGATTCAAAATCCGATCGACGCCATGCAATGGCCCTTGAGGGTCGCCATCCGCAATGGAGACACGCCAACGGCCGAACGCTCACGCCAGATCAAATCGCCACCAGAGATTCTGATCACCACGCCTGAGTCGCTCTGCGTGCTTCTGGCTGGTCGACACTGCGAGCGCCTGTTTCAGACCCTCGACACCGTCATCCTCGATGAATGGCATGAACTGATCGGCAGCAAGCGAGGGATTCAGGCAGAACTGGCGCTCAGTTGGTTGCGGCAACAACGCCCCGGGCTGCAGACCTGGGCCATCAGCGCCACCATCGGCAATCTGGAGGAATCGGCACGGCATGCCCTCGGAGACCGATGTGAACCCTGTCTGATCACCGGAGCCCCCAAGCGGGGACTAAGCGTGAGCAGCATTCTCCCGGACAGCATTGATGGCTTTCCCTGGGGAGGACATCTCGGCCTCAGACGCTACGAAGACCTGGTGGGATCCCTGGTTCCCACCACCAGCACGCTGCTCTTCACCAACACCCGCAACCAGGCGGAACGCTGGTTTCAATGCCTGCGCTATGCCTGCCCTGAGATGGAGGGACTGCTGGCTCTCCATCACAGCGCTTTGGATCGCAGCGAGCGCGAGGCGATTGAAGCCTCGGTGAAAGCAGGGACCATGCTTTGGGTGGTCTGCACCAGCTCCCTGGATTTGGGGGTTGATTTCCAGCCGGTGGAACAGGTGGTGCAGATCGGATCTCCCAAGAATCTGGCCCGCCTGCTGCAGAGAGCCGGGCGTTCGGCCCACCTGCCTGGGGGAACCTCCCAGGTGTTGTTCATGCCAACCAACGCTCTTGAACTGCTGGAGCTCAGTGCCGTGCGCCGCGGACTGGAGAACGGCTTGGTGGAGGAACGACGCCCACCCCATGCCCCCTTGGATGTGCTGTTGCAGCACCTCACCACCCTCGCCTGCGGACCGGGTTTCTGTCCGACATCAACCCTGGAGGCCATTCGTGCCACCGCCAGCTACGGGCAACTGACGCAAAGCGACTGGGACTGGTGCCTGCGCTTTCTCGAGCAGGGGGGCGATTGCCTCGGGGCGTATCCCCGCTACCGGAAATTGGAAGCCACAGACGACGGACGCTTCGTGATCCGCGAGACGGCCATCGCCAGGCTGCACCGCTTCAACATCGGCACGATCACCTCCGCTCCGTCCATTCGCGTGCGCTTCGTGCGCGGCTCGGTGCTCGGTCACGTGGAAGAAAGTTTCATCAGCCAGCTCAAGCCCAAGGATGTGTTCTTTTTTGCCGGACGCCAGTTGGAGTTCGTGCGTCTGCGCGAAATGACGGCTTATGTGAAAAGCACCACCAAAAAAAGCACGGCGGTTCCAGCCTGGGCTGGCGGGCAGATGTCGCTGTCTGATCTGCTCACCCACCATCTGCGCGAGGAAGTCGCTCGGGCCGGGCGCGGGGAGCTCGACACACCGGAACTCAAGGCCCTGGAACCGTTGTTTGAGCGGCAGATGGATCTCTCCACCCTGCCCGCAAGCGATCAGATGCTGATCGAAACCTGCCGGACTCGAGAGGGGGTTCACCTCTACGCCTACCCCTTTGAAGGCCGCTTCGTGCATGAGGGACTCGGCTTCCTGTGGGCGACGCGCCTCACGCGCGTGCAGAGGGGAACGATCACAGTGTCGGTGAACGATTACGGATTTGAACTGCTGGCACCGAGGGGCTATCCCATCGATCAGCTGCTGGAGGACCATCTCGACACGCTCCTCGATGACGCATCACTGGAAGAGGATCTGGAGCAGGCCCTGAACCTTTCGGAATTGTGCCGACGCCGGTTTCGCAGCATTGCCCAGGTGGCGGGGCTGCTGGTGCAGGGATACCCCGGCAAGAACAAATCCACGGGCCAACTTCAGATCAGCGGTTCGCTGCTGTGGGAAGTGTTCAGCAAACACGAACCCAACAACCTTCTGCTTCGGCAAGCCAGAGACGAGGTGTTGCAGGAGCAGCTCGAGCTGCCCCGACTGCGCTCTGCTCTGAGGCGAATCCGCCGAGGGGACACCCTGCACTGCCCAACACCCCGACCGGGCCCACTCGCCTTCCCCCTGCTGGTGGAACGCTTGAACAATCGGATGACCAACGAATCCGTGCAGGAACGCGTGCAACGGATGATGCGGGAGGCATTGCGCGTGGAAGCTGACTAGGTTCCGCTCATCCAGCTGATCCTGGCCATGGCGCGCGTGCTTGAAGTGTTCCGCCAGTTTCTGCTGCTCGGATGCACCTCGTTCGGGGGTCCAGTGGCCCACCTCGGCTATTTCCGAGAGCGTTTCGTGCAACGGGAGCAGTGGCTCACCGACGCGGCCTACGCCGACCTTGTGGCCCTCTGCCAGTTTCTGCCTGGCCCCGCCAGCTCCCAGGTTGGGATGGGCATTGGCTTACTGCGCGCAGGGTGGCCGGGCGCCTTGGCAGCCTGGATCGGATTCACGTTTCCATCGGCGATCCTGCTGGTGCTGGCGTCGGCTGTGCTGTCAGCCAATCCGGAGTGGCTGGCAGGAGGTTGGATTCAGGGCTTGAAAGTGGCCGCCGTTGCCGTGGTGGCGCAGGCCGTGCTCGGCATGCAGCGAAAGCTGGCACCGGATCGGGGCCGCGCCAGCCTGATGGCTTTTGCAGCTGTGTTGGTGTTGCTGGTGCCTCTGGCCTGGGTTCAGCTTCTTGCCTTGCTGATCGGCGCGGTCGCAGGGCTGACCTTGCTGTCTCCACCCGACGATCGCGCCTTGGGCCACGAACGACTCACTGTCCCCGTACGCCGAAGCGTGTCGATTCTTCTGCTGCTGGTGCTGGTGGGTTTGCTGATCGCCCTGCCCTGGCTCACAGCGGAGGCACGACCGGTGGCGATCCAGCAAGTGGCAGGGTTTCTTCAAGCCGGCTCTCTGGTGTTCGGTGGAGGGCATGTCGTATTGCCCCTGCTGGAGCAGTCCCTGGTTCCTCCTGGGTGGATCAGCCTTGATCAGTTTCTGGCCGGCTATGGAGCAGCTCAGGCTGTCCCCGGGCCCATGTTTAGCTTTGCCGCCTTTCTCGGCTTTGATCTTCGCGGCGGGTTGCAGGGCATCGGCGGCGCGCTGATCGCGCTTCTGGCCCTGTTTCTTCCGGCTTTTTTATTGATCGGAGGCGTTTTGCCGTTCTGGAGCGACCTCGGCACACTGCAAGCGATGCGACGCGCCCTGAAGGGCATCAACGCTGCAGTGGTAGGCGTGCTGCTGGCAGCTCTGTTTCAACCGGTTTGGCTCGCCGGCATCAAGACCAGTGCCGATTTCAGTCTGGCGTTGGTGGCCTTCGTGCTTCTGGTGGGTTGGAAGCAACCGGCCTGGCGGGTCGTTCTGATTTGCGGCCTGGTGGGAGGCTTTGCCCTCTCGTCATGAGCCATCAACCGACCCTGTTTCTTGTCGTCCTCGGAGGACGCACGGCGACATGCCACGTGGAACTCCACGATGTGCGCTGGGTGGTGGGGACCTGCATTGAAGACACCATTCCAGCGCTGAAACGCGAATGGTTCGGCTTGCAGAAGGGACTGCATGTGGATAGCTACAAGGCCATCACCCATGTGGATGGCTTTGCAATTCACCTGGTTCCGTCAGCCATGGCCCAGGTAGAGCCCTCAAAGCGTGATCAGTCCGGCCCAGTGGATCGCTTGTGGTTCGTGAATCTCGGCGGTTATGCGCGGAACTCGCTTCAAGAACAGCATCAATTCGGCCTAGTGGTGGCCAGATCTCAGCAGGCCGCCAAGGCCCGGGCCAAAGCCCGATGGTTGAAGGCATCCCTGCAAGTTCACAAGGATGATCTGCATGGGATCGACTCAGTTGGCGACGTCGATGATTGTTTGCCGATCGACGGCATCAGCGGATGGCGGATCAGCTTGGAGTTCGTGCCCAATGCAGCGGAGACGGATCTGACGCCTGACTGGTTCGGCTACTGGCGCATTGATGGCCGATTGCCGAGGCCAAGGCCGGAAGCGGTGATCTGATGCAACGTCAACCCTGAGCGAACCGCCACCAGGACTGAACGCGCTCAGGGCTTCCGTACCAGGGCGCACCGAACAGCCCACCATGGGCGGTGGCGTTCAGCACGAGATGACGCGCATCCTTCAAAAGAGCCGAACAGACCGGCACGAGGCCATCTCCTGTCACTGCAGCATCCCCGACGATGCTCTTGTAGCTGCCGCCGGCACTGCGCCGACTGAAGGCTGAGGCCATGGCAGCACTGAGATCCAGCTCGCCGGCAACAGCCACGTAGTCCACTCCGGCTTGATGGCAACCCGGGTAGCGGCGATCCACCATGGCGCGCAGGGGGGTGGCGCGGATGGCCTGATGGGGACTGCCGAGCGTGACCAGGCGGTTGCAGCGATCAGAGCCGCCATAACGGCGACCCTGGAAGGCGTCATCACTGAGATAGAGGCGCAACATGACACCCCCGGAGCTGTGGCCGACCAACGTGACCCGCCCACTTGTGGACAGGGTCTGTTGCTGCTCAACCGCTGCTGCCACACGGTCGAGCACGCGCCGCCAGCCAAATCCCCAGCTGGTCAGCAGCCAGTCGAGGCGACTCACCGGAACGACCACCACATCCGCCACGCCGGATTGCCTGATGGCGTCAGCCATCGGCTGATACGCCTCCTCAGTGATCAGAAATCCACCAAGGATCACCACCGGCTGATGGGGGTCGACGGGTTGCATCACTGCAGTGCAGGGGTTTCAACGCCATCATCAGAGCAGACGATCAGCGCGCCATGGCACCGGAAAGGGTCGCCGACTACCCCAGGCCACCACGACTGGAGCCCAGCGACGATCACGTTCTGATCACTGTTGGCGGTGAGGTGCTCTTCGATGGCAAGGGATGCCAACGCGTGCTCGAAACCTTTCACCCTCCCACTTACTACTTGCCGCCGACGGGGATCGCCAGGGCCTTGTTGTCCCCCGCAGCAGGACGAAGTTTCTGCGAATGGAAAGGGGTGGCGGAGTACTTCGATGTGGTCACAGCCAAGGGCAGGATTCATCGCGCAGTGTGGCGTTATCCATCGCCCACACCATCGTTTCAGGCCATCGCTGGATGGTTCGCGCTGTATCCGGGTTTGATGCAGGGATGCTGGGTGAATGCTGAACCGGTGATTCCCCAGCCAGGAGGTTTTTACGGTGGGTGGATCACATCAGCTGTTGAAGGGCCATTCAAAGGGGATCCCAAGCACCCGGAGCTGATCTGAACCGATGGAGACACTGATCCGGTTGCTTCAAGACCATCCCAATGACCCGTCCATCCCGGAGTTGATCAAGGGAGCAGAAGCTGCTTTTGAGGTGAACCTCAATCAGCAGAGCGCACAACTCAGCGGAGTCTGGGATTTGCGCTGGAGCAGCGCCAGCCAACCCTGGCTGAAGCAAGCACCATGGTTGGACAATCTGCAGATCCTCGACCCAGAACGCAGCCGAGGCATGAACGTGCTGAGGTTCAACGGTCCGCTTGCACGTTTGGCGGCGATCACAGTGGAAGCAGACCTCTCGATCGCCAGTGCCACCCGCGTTTCGGTTTGTTTCCGCAAAGGGGGCTGGGTCGGTCCTGGATTGCCAGGAGGAGGCCGCCTGGCCTTGATGAAAACAGTGAATCAGGCCTTTCCAGCCTGGCTTGACATCACAGCCCTGAATGAAACGCTGCGCATTTGCAGAGGCAATGCAGGAACAACGTTTGCGTTATTGCGACGCCACGATCTCAACCTTGAATCGTTCTTCACCTGATCAGGTGAATTATATGAAATTGGTTATTATTTTATAAATTTTTACTCAAACTGCCGTTTAAAGCAGCGCTCAAAGAAGAAATAAGAAAAGAACAATCCATGTTGTTCCGATCAGAAAAAACTTGTCTGAACCCCTGTCGATATCGAACAGTTCGTAGGGCTCTGGAATCATTGTTGCTATGGATCAAAGGGTTCACCGTAATGGATCGCCCCCGCAAGCGTGAGTCCCTTCAGGACAACCGCGGCGGGCACCTGCATGTGAGGAGGCATCAATTTAGTTTCTAGGGAAACGATTGAAGTGCAAAGTCTCTGTTAACTTCCCAGTCTGAATGAAGCCTATTGCGTCATGCAACGGTTGCTCTGGCTGGCCGCGATGGTCACCCCCTTCATGCTCACCCCTTCTGCCTTGGCTCAGAAGGAAATTCCCAAGGCTCCTGGCCATGACCAATGCCCTCTGGGTTACGTGAACACCCTGGGCAGCACCTGCGTATCACCCATTTACTACGAGGTTGCTCCCACCTATGGCAAAGCCTGCCGCTCTGGCTGGATCAACATCGGTGCTGGCTACTGCAAGAAGAAGACCCTGGGAATCTTCTGAGCGTTCGATGCCATTCGCTGTTGCGCTGGCCATGTTGCGGAGGCGTGATCGCTGGTTGCTTCAACTTCGCGATGACATCGATGGCATCGCAGCACCGGGATGCTGGGGACTCTTCGGCGGTCATCTCGAACCCGGAGAGTCTCCCGAGGAAGCACTGCGCCGGGAGCTCGAGGAAGAAATCGGCTGGTGCCCTGACAAGCTCAGGCCGTGGCTCAGCCACATCACCGCCGTGCGCAGAGCCCACGTGTTCGTGGGCGAGCTTCAGCGAGATCTTGACCAGCTTGTACTGAATGAAGGCCAGGACATGGTTCTGGCCACTGCAGCGGAACTGCGGTTTGGCCGAATCCTCAGCCCAAAACTGAAGCAAACCCGTCCGCTGGCGCCGACGTTGACACGCATCACGGCCGAACTCGACGCGATCGCTTAGATCGACTGAATCACAATCACCAGCAGCAAGGCGATCGCTGCAACCACCAACCAGAAAGCCAGACCCTTCTGCCCTGAGGTCACCGCAGCTCTGCGCACCCTTCCCCCGCGTTGATCGACCGGCGTCCCGCAATGGGAGCAAACGAGACGACCGCCGAGGGAACGATCGGCGCGAAAACTGGTGGATCCGCATCGGCTGCAACGGCTGGTCATCGAGATCCCATCGGCTCAGCAGCCACAATCACCCCATGGCCCTTCAGCACGCAAGCCGGCACAACCCACCTTGGCTGGACCTTCAAGCCATCGAGGCTTGGGCCGGAGGTCAACGCATTGTCGAAGACTTGTCCCTGCGGCTCTGGGTGGGCGAATCCACAGCCATTCTTGGACCCAACGGAGCCGGTAAAAGCACGCTCGTCAAGCTCATCAGCCGCTGCCTTCATCCCGTGGTGCAACCGCAGTCCCACCTGCGGCTCTTCGGAGAGGAACGCATCAATCTCTGGTCGTTGCGTGAGCGCTTGGGTGTGGTGGATACGGAACTGCAGCAGCGCATCCCCGACGGAATCCCTTGCCGCGAGCTGCTGCTCTCCGCTTTCTACGGCGCCATCGGACTCAGACGCGGGCTCGATCCCAGCGCCGAGCACATTCAGCAATCCGCTGACGCTCTGGAGCAATTCAACCTCTCAGACCTGGCCACCTGCCGATTCGGCCGTCTTTCCGATGGACAGAAACGCAGCGTGCTGATTGCAAGGGCCATGGTGCATCAACCACAGGTGTTGGTGCTTGATGAACCGACCAATGCCCTCGACCTGCGCGCGAAGCACGGGTTGCTGGCGCAGCTCAGACAGCTCTGCAGGGCGGGCACCACGGTGATTCTGATCACCCACCAGATCGACGCGATCATTCCTGAGATCTCACGTGTGGTGGGGATGCGCCAAGGAGGTGTCGTTGTGGATGGCGCGCCCACAGAGGTTCTCAACGATCGCGTGCTGTCGGAGCTGTTCCAAACGCCTTTGAGGGTTTTGGAATCCGGTGGTTACCGTCAGGTCTTGCCGGCATAATCCTTGCGATTCAGAGCCAAGCGGTCATGAAACCCTTGATGCCGCTGGCGCTCCTTGGCCTCCTGAGTGTGGTGCACACCAGCGCGGCTCGCTCGGAACGTTTCAGTGCGGCACGTGCATCTGTACCTGTGCCCCCCTCTCTCGAGCAGCTGCTCAAGGACGCCGGCTGCAGAACGGAGATCGCTCCTGAGCAAACACTCGATCGCTTCCAGGCAGCCGCACTGCTGGAGGACTGTTGGCAACTTCAGGGATCGGCACACGAAGCAGTAAGGAGATTGCTCAGCGAACTCAGCCATGAACTGATTCAGCTGCGTCGCGACCGGGTGAATCAGCTCAGTGCGTCCGTCGAGAGCCTGGAGGCAACAGCGTTCTCTCCAACAACGCGTTTAAAGGGCGTCACCACATTCATCATCGGAGGCAATGCCTTCTCTGGCTCCTCCGACACGCTGAACAACGACCTCCGCAGCAGCTTCGGTGGATCGATCGTTGGCTACGACGAGAAGCTGATTCTGCGAACGAGCTTCACGGGCAAGGATCTGCTCAATCTCCGCTTGAGAGCTGGCGATCTCGATTCAGACCGAAATGCATTCGGTGGCGGCGGACCAAGCCAACTCTCGGAATTGGAGGTGGCGTTTCAGCAAGGACTCGTCGCAGACCGCCTCGGTGTCAATCGCGCCTGGTATCAGTTCCCAGTGGGTGAGAACTGGACCTTCACCGTCGGTAGCCGGGTGAACCAAAGCGTGATGTTGGCGATGTGGCCCAGTGTCTACCCCGACGACACCGTGTTGGATCTGTTCACCCAGGCCGGTGCTTCAGGGGCCTACAGCAGCAATCTCGGCGCCGGTGGTGGTGTGATGTGGGAGCGAGGACCGCTGAGCTTCAGCCTGAATTACATCGCCGGAAACGGTGAGAACGGGTTTTCCGGATCGGGAATGATCGGGGTGGATGCAGGCAGCAGCGCTACCGCACAGGTGGGCTACGCCGCCGAGACGTGGGGAATCGCCGCAGCGCTGGCGACCATCCAAAACGGCTTCAACATCATTGATTACGCAAGCCCCTTTACCCTGCGCAGCTTCAACCAACCCGGCATCACCACAGGCACAGCACTGAGCGGGTATTGGCAACCCGATAGGAACGGATGGGTCCCTTCAATCAGTGCCGGGTGGGGGTGGAACAGCACGCGCTACCGCCAGAGCGTGAACAGCGACGGACTGGTGTCGATCTCCCAGTCATGGACGGTGGCTTTGCAGTGGAGCGATTGGCTGTGGGAGGACACGTCCATGGGGATGGCTGTGGGCCAGCCGATCTTTGCGACCGCATTGAAGGGAGGAGCAACACCTGACGACGCCGGTTACGCCATGGAGGGCTGGATGATGGTGCAGATTTCAGATGCGATCAGCGTGACGCCCGCGCTGTTTTACCTCAGCCGACCCTTGGGAGCGGATACCCCCCAGGGCACATCCCTGAGCCAGCTTGGTGTGTTCATGAAAACAACCCTGCGATTCTGATCTGCGGCACCCGATGTCATAACCTCGCCTCGCGCACGACGTGACGTCTTGAACAGCAACGCCAGAATCGATGCTCTTCAGCTGATGCTGACCGATCTGCGCACGCGCAATGAACCGATCCGGCACAAGGCGGCATTCCGCGGATGCCAGCCTGAATTTCAGGCCCTCGTGACCCAACTGATTGAACAGTTGGAAACTGAATTACTCGAGGAGAAGCAACGCTTTCGCGCCGCTCAGCGCGACTGATTGCGATACGCGGAAGGTGCAATCACGAGAAACAACCACCACCAGCACGCCACGGCCAACGCCACTGGACCTGTAATCCAGAGCCGGTGAAGCACCAACCAACTACCAGCCACCACGAGCAGGCCGGTGAGAACGATTGTCCATGGCTGACACCACCATGGCTTGTGCGACCACAGATCGGTGTCAGTCGTCTCAGTCATCGCAGAGACTCAATCTGGCCACTCTGATGCAGCTGTTGGAGAGCGGTGTAATCGCCGAAGTAGTCCCCATCAACGAATATCTGGGGGAACACCCGGAGGCCGCTGCGCTTCTGGCAGGCTTCAAAAACGCTGTCGGACTCGACAGAGATGATGGTGTGGGGAATCCCCTGCCGCTCAAGCAGCTGGCGTGCACGGTGGCAAAAGGGACAGCCCGGAAGAACCGCGAGCTCAACCCGTTCCTGGGAGATTGGAGCGGTTTGTGCTGTTGCTGCATCCAGCCCGAGCAGCAGCTGTACGCCCTTATGGACGGTGGTTCCTGCTTCGAGATGCCCGCCCCAAACCTGACAGGCACCATCGGAAAGACTGAGATGGAGGTGCACACCTTGGGGTGACACCGTGCCATTCAGCGTGATCACTTCAAGAACGCCTTGCATCCTCGTTGGTTGGGGCTGACCAGGGCACTGAAAGCAGGCCTCAGAAAGATCGCCGACCACACCGAGAACAAATCCGCTGAGCTGCTGATCGGAGGCGAGTTGATGGAGGGATTGGTGAAGATCCTGACCGGGTTCCAAATTGAGGGTCAGGGTGTCCATGCAGGTCCCGAGAGAGCGGCAACAGAATAACGCCAGCCAACCAAGCGGCTTCGCGTTACGATTGCGTTACGCATTCGGTACAAGAACGTGTCATTTCTCCAGGATCTGCTCCGGGAACTCCAGGATCAGCTGCAGTCTGAACATCAGGAGATCAGCGCTGGACAGGTTGCCGAAGCCGCTGAGTCCGAACGGGTCAATGTCACCCTTCCTGCCGGTGTGATGAATCGCCTCAAGCAGCAGGCACTCGCCGAAGGGCGCAGCTGCAGCAGCCTCGCCACCTTCTTGATCGAGGATGGTTTACGCAGGCACGGAACCCTGCACTAACCGCGGCTTCGAAGCGATCCAGTTCATTGCAACAACGCGTCCGTGATCGTTTTCACCTCACCCTTGCGCTGCAGATCGAGCAACACCACATCGATGGGCGTGCGCAAGGGACTGTCGATGGGCAGAACAAAGCCGTAGGTCTGATTGGCCAGGCTGAAAGGAGCAATCTTGAACGGCGCCTCAGGGTTGTTCTGGAGGTAGTAGCGCAGGGGCGAACCATCAAAAATCACCCCCTCCACAGCACCCTTGCCGAGCAGGGCAATGGCTGCATTCAGTGTTGGGGCCGTCTTTGCCCGAGCGCCATAGATCTTCGCCCAGGTTTCGCTGGTCGTGCCATCCACCACGGCAACGGATTTGCCCCGCAGATCAGAGCTTTCGCGAATTCCTGTGGGGTCAAGGCGCGTCAACGACACCGTGAAGGCTGAGGCCAGGCCCGCCGTGATCGATGACAGCGCCAGAAGCGACATCACCATCCAGACCCCTGCAATGGTGCGACCGGTTTTGGACAGCGGGGCCCGATCGCCATAGCCAACGGTGGTGAGCGTGACCAGAGCAAACCACATGCCATTGCCCACACCTTTCAGGTAGTGCCGGGGGAATTGAGCTGCATTCCGCCGGCGTTCCGCCAACCAGATCAGATTGCCCACCACAAACAACAGCAGCATCAAGCCTCCGGCTGAGGACAAGGCAGCCCAACCGAAAAAGGGACGAAGCCGCGCGAAGAGACCCGGTGCTCGCAAGGGCAGCAGCAGGTCTTCAGTGCCGTGGAAATACGGCTGGGTGAAGTCGATCTTGGGGTTGGCCAGACGATCGGGGGTGATGCTGATCGGTCCGATCGCCAGATCCACCTTTCCATTCACCACGGCGTCGATATTGGCTTCCGTTGTTGGGAACTGGATCAGCTCGTAGGTGCGGTTCAGACGATCGGCCGTTTCATCCCAGATCTGAACACTGATCCCCTCCAAGGCGACGCCATCCTTCATCAGGAAAGGGGGAGAACCACTCACTCCTACGCGAAGCGCCTGGGCAAGAGAAGGGCCCGGCCAAACCAGCGCCGTCAGACCTGCCAGCAGGAATGCAACGTTCACGCGCACCACTTCAGCCGTTGTTCTCAAGCCGGCGCACGATGACACCCATGGCGACCAGCGAACCGAGCAGGGCCAGAAGCAAGGCGAGGGTCATTGAGGCTCAGGGAAGCGTGGAACCCTGAGGTTGCCATCTTCAGCCCCGAGAATCCACTCCGCCACCTCCATCCGCAGCGCATAGGCACATTCGAAGCGCTCTTGCCGCTCAAGGGACATCAGCCGGCGCTGGAGCCAGTACAGAGTTTCTCCCGCAGGAGCCAGGGGTTGGGAAGCGCTTGCCATTCGACCGACCCACAATGCGGTGACATTGCACGAAGGAGGGATTCTTTGGCTGCCATCGACGCTACAGAGACGAATTCGGCGTTTCCGATGGGCGGCTGCGGTTGGCGTTGGCGGGAGGAGCACCTGGTGCTGCTTCCCGATCGGGCGATCTGGAGAGAGGCGAGCCGAGACCTGCTGGTGGCCGATCTTCACCTCGGCAAGGCGGAGGTGTTTCAGGCCTTTGGGATTCCACTGCCGAGTGATGAGGATCGCGGAACCCTGAGCCGTCTCGCGCAGGTCTGCAGCTCCTGCAAACCCGAGAGGGTGATCATCTTGGGCGACCTGATCCACGGTCGCCAGGGGCTCACCCCCCGATTGCTGCACGACCTCGCCACGCTGCCTGAACAGCTTGGCGCCCAGATCCTTCTGGTTGGGGGCAATCACGACCGAGACCTGCGATTGCCGGTGCTTCCCCGCAACCCCTCATTCCGTCTGGGCAGTCTCTGGCTAAGCCACGAACCTGAACGCGGCCCAGACTCGGCCATCCTGCTCAATCTCTGCGGTCATATTCATCCGGCAACGACACTGCGCCAGGGTGCCGATCGCCTGCGGCTTCCATGTTTTGCCTACGACGAACTCGAGCAGCGAATGCTGATTCCTGCCTTTGGAGAGTTGACGGGAGGGCATGACTGCGGTCACCGTTACCGCAAATGGCTGGTGGCTGAGGGCGCCATCGTTCCGTGGCTCACTCCCGAACCCCAACAAGGAAAGCGACGGCACGCCCGGTGAAGCGGAAGCCTGCGCCCACGACCGACCAGAAACGTCGGAGGCGTCCGCGACGACGCAGAGGGTTGGGGGTGCGCAAACGCTGGCTGATTCTTGGCTTTCCGGTCGTCGTCTTTGCAGGATTGCTGGCACTCGCACCCGGCACACCCAAGCCTGAGCCCACACCCCGCACGGACCAACAGCTCAAGGGAGATGCGCTCGGTCCCTTCCGCTATCAACCCGATGATGAGGTGTATGCCCTTGATTTCGACCCGCGCAAAGTCAGGCTGGGACTCCTTGAGGGCTGGGATCGCGAACAGGATGCATTCGAGGACTCGGCCGCACTGGCTTATGTGTCCGGGCCGATGTACGAGCGACACATCGATAACGGCGGTCAGGAGATCACCGTTCCCCTGGGGGACCTGAAGTTCGGTCAACGCATCTGGAGAGGTCGAAACCGCACAGCGTCCCGCCAAAGGGCTTTCGTTGGAATCCGAGACGACGGCCGCGTGGACTTCGGCTACGGGGAACTGACCCCTGAACGCGAGCAGACCTACGACATGTTCATCGGCGGACTGCACAGCATCTACAACGATCTTGAGACCCCCCCCGAGAGCTACAAAGGCGCTTACAGCATCAGCATGGGGCAAAGAATCCGTTACTACCTGCCGCGGATCCGAATGATCTTCGGCCTGCGCAGCGACGGAAGGCTGGAGATGCTGATGAGCAAGGACGGCCTCACCCTGGAGCAGACGAAAGAACTCGCACGGCGACGGGGCTTGGTCGCGGCTTACATGCCCGACCATGCTTCCAAGAGCCGTCTGATCATTCCAGGCGTGAAGGGATTCACCGAAGAAGATGCCAACTGGATCAGCGGCGGAGCAACCAGTTTCGTGCACGTTCCCTACCTCCTTCGCCTCAGCGAGCGACGCAATCAACTGCAGGGCGGCCTGGTTGCCAACCTCTCAGAGCGTCTGCAGTCCCAGGCATCCTGCGACGGCCCTGTCGATTGTGCGCGGATGGCAGGGACGCGTTTGGCTGACCGAGCCTTGGCCGGGCTCAATCGTGTGATGGAACAGGGTGTGGAACCGATCGCCCGCATGATCTGGACGCCGAAACCGTCCTCCCGTGAGTCCGACACGGCGCCAACGGCCTCACCTGGGATCGGCACACGTTCACCCCTTCCGGAACCGCCAATCACTGCGGATCCACTCGTGCTACTCGAACAACCAGGCGGAAATGAGCGTTCCGCACCGCTGGAGCCAACGCTGCCGCCGATCGACACGGGTCTGCCCCCCGATCTGCCCCCACCTGAGGTGATTGAGCCCCGATTGCAGGAGGAGCTCCCCACCACTCCGGCTGAAAGCGCATCGGCACCTGTCACGACGGATGCTGATGACAGCAAGAACGATGCAACGGAAACGTTCGTGGGAGCACCACCTCCACCGCTGTTACCCCCACCTCTGCCCTGAAATCAGCGGCGGAAGATGCCGTTGCAGTCCCCACGAGGCGGCTTGGAGAAACACACATTTTCTGGGGACCAGTAGCCGATCGCAGGGAAACGCAGTCCTTGGCGACGCGCTTCCGCATTCACAGCCTCCACCCCTTTGGCGGTGATCAGAACGTGACCGGGGCCCTCGACCTGATCGAGAAACTTCTGTTCCGGCATCTCCTTCAGCGCAGAGGCCACAATTGGCGACGCAGTCAACGCGGCACAGCCTGTGATCAGCAGCGAGGGAAGCAAACGGTTGAACATGGCGGAATGGCTGAAATTCAGTTGGAGGTCACGACCACAGGAGTGCCGACATCCACTTGCTTGAAGAGGGTGACGACATCTTTGTTGAGCATGCGGATGCACCCCAGGCTGACGGCAGCCCGCAGCTTCACCCAGTTCGGCCAGGCGGTGCCGTGAATCGCGTATTCGCCAGAGCCGATCTGGAAATAAGCCATGTAGCGAACACCCACTGGATTCTTGGGTCCAGGCGCGATGACCTTGCCGCCCTTGTGATACACCGGTGCTTCCTCTTTGCGCGTAATCGCGTAACTGCCGGAAGGGGTCGGCGATTCTGGAGCCCCGATGGCAACGGGGAAGCGCTCCACAACTTTGCCGTTGTCGAGAAGGGTGAGATATCTCTGTTTAAGGCTGATCTCAATGGTTTTTTCCGCCCGCGCCTGCATCGGAGCCAGTCCCAAGGACAACAGGGCCATTCCCGCCGGCAGGGCGATGCGCCAGGAAGGGATGGACATAACGGAACCGCGTTTGCGCGTCATTGTGACCCACATCGGGTCGGGCTAGCGTCTCCCCACTTACCACCGCCTTCCGTGTCCCCCACTTCCGCTCTCCGATCCCTGCTCCGCTGCGGACCCTTGCGCGGTGTGATCGGCGCAAGCCTTGGACTCACGGCTTTGCTCGCTCCCGGCGCTCACGCGGGGTTCTCACCTGAAGAGCTGGCTGCGTTTGAGGTCACCGAAATGCGGGCCACGGTGACCACCGCGCTCCCTAAAGAAAAGGTGATCGAGGTGATCGACCCTCACGGTCACAAAGAGATTCTGACGGTGGGCATGGATCTCGCGCCCCTGGGTCTGAAAGCGGGGGATGAAGTCAGCCTCTCCATCCTCGATGGCCTGGTGGTGGAGCTGGAACCCAGTTCCAGCAAAGATTTGAGCTTCAACCGCGAAGACATCATCCTGCCCATGGATATGGGCAGGCTCAAAAAGGGCATGCGCGTGGCCCTGGCCTCGGGGACCGGCCGGGTGATCCGCATTGATGCCAAGGACAACTCCATTGATCTGCTGGGACCTCTCGGCGGAATCAACAACCTTGATGTTGTTCCCACTCCGGGAGTGAATCCCTTTGACCGCCTCAAGGTTGGAGACACCGTGGACTTCCGGCTGATCCAGCCCCTGGCCATCGATGTGCAGAAACTGCCTGCGTCGCAAGCCGCGGCCCAGAGCTACAGAGTCAACGGTCAGGCACCGATGGTCAGCACCGTGATCGATGACGGCGCGGCCCTCAAGAGCGAACTGCTTGAAGCCTTCGAACTGGCTCAGCTGAAGGCCACGATTCAACGGATCGTTCCCGGACAGAAAGTGCTCGAGGTGAAGGGCGCCCAGGGGCACACCAGCCTGCTGACCAGTGCCATCGATCCCACAGCTGCGGGCCTCAAACCTGGAGATCAGGTCTCCATCGAGCTTCTCCAAGGCCTGGTGGTGGATCTCAGACCCTCGAACCAGACCACGCTCAGCTTCCAGCGGGAAGATCGCCGGCTCGGCAACGCCTTCGGTCCGCTCCCTTCAGGGACTCGGGTCGCCATGGCAACCGGAACCGCAGAAGTGGTTCGGCTGTCGCGCACCGATCACAAAGTGACCCTGCGCGGCCCTCTCGGAAAGATCCACAAACTCGATATTCGTCCTGAACTCGAGGACGAGGTATTCGCTGACCTCAAGGTGGGCGACATGGTGGAGTTCAGGCTGATCAAGCCGATCGCCATCCGCATCCAGCCCCTGGCCCAGCGCTAGGGCTGGGCGGACGCCAAGGCTCTCACCACATCACCGCGGGTGAGCATGCCAACGGGCCGGCGCTCGTCATCGATCACGATCAATCGCTGCGTTCCCTTCTCGTGGAGCATCGATGCCGCTTTTGGCAATGGCAGGGAATGGGCACAGGAATGGCTGTCACGACTCATGAGGTCGGCCACCGTGTTGCCCAGCACCTGGTGAACCTGCTTGTCCCAGTTGAGCGGATTGCGCAGGTAGATCACGCTATCGAGAAGCATCACGTAAGGCCCGGCATCCACCCCGCTCTCCCGCACCATCAGGTTCTGTTCGGTGAGTTCGCCCACAAGCGTGCCGTCATCACCAACCACAGGCACACCGCTGATGTGGTGATCGCTCAACAGGGTCACGGCATCCTTCAGCGGCGTCTCTGGGGTGACGGTCAGCACCGGAGCGGACATCACCTCCCCGACCGTCTGCTGGAGCACCATGGGACCTAATCAACTGCACGCATTCTGAGCCTTGGTCTCTCCATGGCGATCCTGGGCGGATCGACTCACCCTTCTCCGTGCTGTTCTTGGAGCCCCTGTGCTGCTGGCGCTTGCCGCCGAACAGTTCTCCACAGCATGGATCCTGCTCCTCCTCGGTGCTCTCAGTGACTGGGCTGATGGCTGGATGGCTCGCAAAGCCGACGGTGGCAGCAGCTGGGGAGCGCGGCTCGATCCCCTGGCGGACAAACTGCTGATCAGTGCCCCCTTGATCTGGCTCGCCGCCGAGCAGGTGCTGCCCCTTTGGTCGGTCTGGCTGCTGATGGCCAGGGAACTCCTGATTTCCGGTTGGCGCTCAGCAAGCCAGAGCGGAGCGCCGGCGTCCTGGCTTGGCAAAACAAAAACCACCCTGCAGTTCCTCAGCCTGTTTCTGCTGATCTGGCCGCCAACGTGGGGGGTCGATTCAGTGGTTGCGGGCTTGCATCAGCTGGGCTGGAGCCTGTATTGGCCAGCCCTTGGGCTGGCCCTCTGGTCTGGGCTGGCTTACATCAACCCTGGGAAAACAGGGCCTCGTCGCCGCTGAAATCCGGACTGGGCGTGGGGTTCAGCTGGTAATCCCGTTGAAAACTGTCCGCCATCGCCGTGGCCGCATCAAAACGGGGCATCCAGGCCAATTCGCGCTCCACCCTGGAGACATCGGTCAGAAAGTGACTGAGCCGCAGGGGGAACGCCTTGCGCGCTTTCGGATCGAGACCACTGGGGTCGAACGAGCGCAGATCCAGATCAGCGAGCTCGCGGCCACAGGCCTTGGCGGCCGCAGCAATCAGGCCTCGAAAAGTGATTCCGCGGTGGGACGAACAGTTGTAGACACGGTTGCAGGCGGCATCCACCTCAAGACTGCGGGCCATGGCCTCAGCCAGATCCTCCACATGGCCAACCTGGGTGATTGTGGTTCCATCACCAGGGAGCGGAACCGGGCGCTGGTTCACGATGCGATCGAAAAACCAACGCTCCACCGGGTTGTAGTTACCGGGTCCAACGATGTAGGTGGGCCTGAAACTCGTAAAGGGAATCCCCTCACGCATCAGCCAAGCTTCGGTTTCAGCCTTGCCGGCATGACGACTCTGCGGATCCAGGGGGCTCTGCTCATCCAGTGGCCAGGTGTCGCTGCCGGCGTAAACACCGGCGGAGCTCACGTAGAGGAAACGGTGGGAGGGAGCTCCAGTGCGTTCAATCACCTTTTGGCTGTCAGCCAGGGTGCGACCGGAGCTGTCGATCACCACCTCGAAGCGGCGACCCCGAAGCTGCTCCAGGGCGGCGGCGTCCTGGCGATCACCAATGCAGGACTCCACCCCCTCAGGCAGGGGCTGCCGGCCGCGGGTGAACAGGGTGAGCTGGTGACCTTGTTGCAAAAGGCGGCTCACGAGGGGTTTCCCAACGAAGCGGGTCCCACCCATCAACAGGATTTGCACAGTCAGTCCAGCGGATCGGCAGCCATTGAAGCGTGCTCAACCCAGCCATGCAGGATGGGGGTTGTTTCCCCCGTCGACCATGCAGATCATTCCCGCCATCGATCTGCTGGGGGGCAGCTGCGTTCGTCTGCATCAAGGTGATTACGACAAGGTCACACGCTTCAGTGATGACCCTGTGGCCCAGGCCTTGCAATGGCAGGAGCAGGGAGCGGAGCGGTTGCATCTGGTCGATCTCGATGGAGCCCGCACAGGGGAACCCGCCAACGACAGCGCTATCCGTGCGATCACGTCCGCCCTCACGATTCCCGTGCAACTCGGTGGAGGTGTGCGCACGGCGGAGCGGGCGGACACCTTGCTGGCCTGTGGTCTCGACAGGGTGATCCTCGGCACCGTGGCGCTGGAGCAGCCCCAGCTGGTGGTGGAGCTGGCCGATCGCCATCCCGGACGGGTTGTGGTGGGAATCGATGCTCGCCACGGGAAGGTGGCCACCAAGGGATGGATCGAGGACAGCAACACGGAGGCCACCGCGCTGGCTCAGCGCTTCAGCGCCTCGGCCATCGCAGCGATCATCAGCACCGACATCAGTACCGACGGCACCTTGGAGGGACCGAACCTCCAGGCCCTGCGCGAGATGGCAGAAGCCAGTTCCGTCCCCGTGATTGCCTCCGGTGGGGTGGGATGCATGGGCGATCTCCTGGCCCTGCTCACGTTGGAGCCCCTCGGAGTCGAGGCCGTCATCGTTGGCCGTGCGCTCTACGACGGACGCATTGATCTGGGCGAAGCACGCAAAGCGCTGGCCGAAAGCCGGCTTCAAGACCCGCCATCAGACCTGCTGCAGGATTTCGCTTGACACGATGCGGCCTCCCCAGGAGGGATTTAATGTGAAGTGATTCCGACTACCGCTGTGGAGTCTGCTTTCGTGCCACCCCTCACTCAAGACGGAGGCAGACGCAGGAGCCTTCAGCAGGCATTCGAGCAGTGTCGAACGCTCGGCATGCGCTTGAGCCGGCAACGCCGCATGGTGCTGGATCTGCTCTGGAGCGAGGGCACCCATCTCAGTGCGAGGGATATTTTTGAAAAATTGAACCAGCGCGGTCGGAGCATTGGCCACACGTCGGTTTATCAAAATCTCGAGGCCTTGCAGAGCGCTGGAGTGATCGAATGTCTCGACCGTGCCAGTGGTCGTCTTTACGGCTATCGCAACGACCCCCACAGCCACATCACGTGCCTGGACAGCGGCGCGATTGAGGATCTCGACGTTGAACTTCCCCTCGACCTGCTTCAGGAGATTGAACAGCGCACCGGTTACACGATCGAGACCTACACGCTTCAGCTCAGTGGCCGGCGCGGAGGCGGCACTGGAGGATCCTGAGAAGGACCGTTACCTTGACGCCTGTAGGCAATCGAGCTGACCACTGTGAACGTTCAGGCCAGGGAGATTCTGCTTTTCGCTCCCGACCTTCTCGGTGAAAGCCTGGCTGCTGAACTTTCAACGGCTGAGCATCCCCTGAGCATCCGGCGCAGCAGCGAAGCTCTCGAAGGCCATCCTGATCTGGTGATTTGGTCGCTCCCCAGCCGCAGCCAGTCCTTGCTGCTTGATCGGGAGATTCTCCAGCTCCAACAACGCTGGACTCCAGCTCCGATCCTGCTCCTTCTTCCCTCGGATTTCAGCCGTGATCCCCGGGAGCTTTTGGCTTTGAACTGTGAGGGAATTCTTCAGGATCCCGATCTGGAGGGTTTGCGAACCGCCATCCATCGCCTGTTGCAGGGGGGCCGGGTGCTCACATTCGAATCCCGCGCTTCGGCGGCTGAGCATCCAGGCCAGCCTGTTGGTGTTGCCAGTTGGCTGCTGCTGAGCGGTCTGCAGCAGATCAGTGCCGATCTGCAGGTGATCGAAACCCTCTTGAATCCGCCACCCGACCAGTCGCTTTTGCGTTTGCTGCTCGAGGGACGCCGGCGGGAATTGCTCAGTGCACGCAATCTGCTGCTGTGGCTCTGGGGGCCTCTTCAAGTGGGGCTCGATGATGCCGTTTCCCTTTCAGAACCCAAAGAGAGCATCAGTCTCAGCCTGAGGGAACGCAACAGCGAAGCGGTGTGGGAGGCCATCCAAGACCGTTTACAAACAGCCGTCAGCGGAGGCCTGGGCAATGGCACCGGCCAATTGCTCGCGATCGAGGGTCTGCATCCAGAGCGTCGCCGCGACCTGCTCCTCGCCCTGCTCAAACAATTGCACGCCGTGCTGCTGCGCCTGCGCCAGGACGACCCTTCAGCCCCATCGGGCCAGCAGGACCTGAAAACGCGCTGGAATGCTCTGCAGCCAGAGGTCCGCGAGCAGGCATTGCGCAGCGTGGCAGGAAGCTACGTGCGCTTGCCGCTTGGCGATGCCATGCAACCGGTGGCCGATGAGCTGCTGCAACGCACCGACCTCTTGCGAGGCGATGAGGAACTTCCCGACCCCATGACCATGCTCGCGGCGTTGGTGCAGGACCAACCCGTTCTGGTCGACGGACAGCTGCTTCCCGCTGACGATCCCAGAGCCTTGCTTCAACTCGAAACGCTCATCAGCAACTGGCTCGTGCGCACAGCGGAATTGATCGGTGGCGAGTTGCTGGGTGTCTGCGGTGAGTGGCCTGAACTGCGCCGTTACCTGCTGGATCAAGCGTTGATTTCCACCCGCGAACTGGAGCGGCTGCGCAACCAGCTCAACAGCCAGTCCCGTTGGCAGGAGTGGATTGAACGACCGATCCGCCTGTATGAAAGTCGGCGATTGCTGTACAGACTGCACGCAGGCCAGATCGAACCCCTGCTGCTCACCGAAACAAGAGATGAGGAACTGAAAACGCTGCAATGGTGGCAACAGCAGGTCGCGCTTCTGGTCGAAGCGCGCGATGCCATCGCTCCTCAGGTGCAGAGTCTGGTGAAACGGTTCGGTGATCTGATGGTGGTCATTCTCACCCAGGTGGTCGGTCGCGCGATCGGGCTGATCGGCAGGGGCATTGCCCAGGGGATGGGGCGCAGCTTCGGGCGCAGCTGAGTGCAGAGCTGACGCCTTGCATAGAGAAGGGTTCAGAATGCTCGTCTTTCGTGCTGAACCATGGCTGGGTTTCTGCTTCGCTGCCTTTCGCTGGTTCTTGCTCTGGTTCTGATCGCCCTTCCTGGAGAGGCCGCCAGGGACACCGACAGTTACGACGGCAATATTTTTGCTCTGTACGCAGGCAACGGCTCTCTGGTTCCGCCGGCCACAACCCTGGCCGAATCCCAGGCAGCAGGCCGAACCAGCGTGCTGGTCTACTACCTCGATGACAGCAGCACCAGCAAGGTGTTCTCCTCATCCGTGTCGGAAATTCAGCGCCTCTGGGGCAACAGCGTGGA
The DNA here is from genome assembly GCA_000063505.1 of Synechococcus sp. WH 7803. Classification (GTDB taxonomy): domain Bacteria; phylum Cyanobacteriota; class Cyanobacteriia; order PCC-6307; family Cyanobiaceae; genus Synechococcus_C. The sequence continues at coordinate 1,060,513 of CT971583.1, read as the reverse complement.
CCTGCTTCCCCTCACCACCGATGCCCTGCAGGATCGCGGCGATCAAGGACAGACCGACCCTGCCCATTATTGGAAAGGGATCGTGCCTCAGGTGGTGGTGCTCGACGGCAGCGGATCCGTGCTTCTCGATTCCGTGGGACAGGTGCCGCTCGAAGAGATCAATGCAGCGATCAGTGCTGCGACCGGAATCCCCGCCCCCACAGGAGGAAGCACAACGCTGAGTTTCAACGAGCTCAACACCGAGGTGATCTCCCGCTGAGCTCTCGGCTCAGACGCCTTACGCTGCGCGCCATTGCTTCCGGTTCTGGACCGGCGATTCCATGGAATGCCTCCTGCTGATTCTCCTGCTGCTGGGGCTAGCAATCGCTTGGATCGAAGCACGGCATCGACTCTGGCCCGCGTCCCCCCTGGAGCTGCGCCAGAGCGACTGGTCTGCGACCCAGAACGGAGCATCTCTAGAAATGGAAGGGTGGCTGGACATCAGCAATCCTCACGGGCGCATGGAAGTGATGGTTCCGGAACTTGAGGTTCAGCCCACCCTGATCGGCAGTGCCGATCTGCGCGACATCGTGACCTCCACCCGGATCACACCGCACCATCCCGATGAAGAGACAAGGGCCGATGGCTATTGGCCGGCGTACATCGTGAAGGGTCACAAGAGCACCAGGGTGCACGTAGCGATCACCCTGAGCGGGACTGCACCGGCACCGGTTGGTGAGCGTGTGGACACGGTCTGGGTGGATGTGCACTGGGTGAACTACGGACCGTTCGGACGCTTGAGCCGTCGCCAGGGGGTGGCGGTGCCGCTGCGCCGACCAGCCGTGACGACGGCCGCTCAGGCTGAGTTCCGATCGGGGGATCAATGCTCGGTGCTGCCGTTGAAGACCCACCTGCTCGGACCTCTCGACGACTGCATCGAGGTCTTGCGTCACTACAGCGCTGATCTGCTTCAGAAGGGCGACATCCTCACGATCGGTGAAACACCGGTGGCCGTGATCCAGGGGCGTTATGCCCATCCCTCCACGATCAATCCGGGATGGCTGGCCCGCCTGCTCTGTCGCGTGTTTCACCCCACCAGCAGCCTGGCCACCGCCTGCGGGCTGCAGACCCTGATCAACCAGGTGGGGCCGACCCGGGTGTTGCTGGCCTGGCTGGTCGGTTCCCTGCTCAAACCGCTTGGCCAGCGGGGCTGGTTCTATCGGCTGGCTGGAGACCAGGCCCGCTTGATTGATGACATCACCGGTACGACGCCTCCTTACGACCAAACGATCGTTCTCGGACCCCAGGATCCGGAACAGCTTTGTGATCAAGCAGCGGCAGCCCTCGGCGTTTCCGTGGCCATCGTTGATGTGAATGATCTCGGACGCGTGAAGGTGCTGGCGTCGAGCCGTGGATGCGATGAAGACCTGCTTCAGCGCGCACTCAAACCGAATCCCGCTGGCAATGCCAACGAGCGCACCCCACTGGTGTTGGTCCGCCCTGCTTGAACACAAAGGGAGATCCGCGGCGATACATTTGGATGAAGCAGGAGGCCTGCGGTGGGACAGTCAGCGGGATTTCGGCTTCGGATCGAACCACTGAAGGCGGCTCACGTCACCAACTATCCCCAGGGTGGAGAGCACCAGGCAATGCTGCCGCCATCGACGCTTCAAACCCTGTTGGTGCAGAACTGGGTGAGTGGCTTGGGTGGATTGATTCGCTCGCCGCTCACCACCCGCACACTCCGGGTGCTGACGCTGCTTGAAACCGCCTCCAGCCAACAAGACCAACTCCTGGCGCTGGCGCTGCTGCGCCCCGGCAATCGCCGCTCAACCTGCTGGCAGCTCGATCTTCTTCAAGTGCGAACCCCTGAGCGTTTCAGCCGCTCACAGGCCCTGCAACTGCTAATCCAGGGTGCAATGAAGGATCCGGTCGCTCAATCGCCCAGCTGGTTGGTGCGCTGCGACCCCTTGGATCGCATCACGCTGGATGTCTTGCGTGAGTCTGGCTTTCAACCCTTGCTGCAACGCCGCATCTGGAGGGCCCCCGAGACGTCCTCAGCCCCTTCAGAGCAGCCATCCCTGGCATGCCCTGAAGGCATCCAATGGATGCCGGTCTCGCGCAGCAACGTGAAGCCGTTGCTCTCCCTTGAACAGAGCAGTATCAGTCCTCAACACCGCCAGATCATCGACAGGCAGTGGATTGACCTCCTGGATCGCCGGCAGGGATCGCTGGTGCTGATGGCAGGAGTCGATCGGGAACCGGTGGCCATCGCCGGGCTCCTCAACCGTCCTTGGGGGTTGGACGCATCCCGCTATGAATTCGTGCGCGCCCCCGCCTGGGATGCACGCATCAGTGCGGCGTTCAGTGCCATCCTCCAACGCTGGGGGATGCGAGGCCGGCCCCTTGAACTACTTGTGAATGAAGACGATCACAGCATGCAGGGCGAGTTGGAACGTCTCGGCTGGACATCGGGGGGATCGGAGCTTCTGCTGGGCCGCAGCCTCTGGCGGCGGGTGAGTCAACGGGAACCGGCGGGCCTTCGCTCCTTGGAAACCATGCTGGGCCATCTGCAACCGCAGCATCCACCCCTTCCCACCCCAACCCTGGCACCGAGGCGTTGAATCCCAGGCCCAAACCCCGCTCCATGCTCAGTCTCGACGTCGGACGACGCCGCATCGGTCTTGCTGGGTGCGACCCCCTGGGGCTGACGGTGTCATCGCTTCCGGCTCTGCACCGTGGCTCCCATGCGCAGAATCTGCAGCACCTGCGAAACCTTTGCCATCAGCGCAACGTGCAGGGACTGGTGGTGGGTCTTCCCCTCGATGATCAGGGACAGCGCACCGATCAGGCTCACCACTGCCATCGCTATGGGCAACGCATCGCCCGAGATCTCGGGCTTCCCCTTGCCTTTGTGAATGAACACAGCAGCAGCTGGGCGGCAGCGGAGCGCCACGGACTTCAGGGAGATCGCAGCGGACGACTCGACAGTGCCGCCGCCGCCTTGCTGCTGGAGCAGTGGCTCGCCGAGGGCCCGGATGTCGAACCGGTTAACGCGACACCCGATGAACGTGGCGGGAATGGGGTTGATGAAGGATCCTGTTCACATCCACACCCGTCCCCATGAGTTCAAGCGGCCCATCGTCTAGCGGTGAAGTTCCCACCGTTCTCGTGAAAGACAGCGAGGGACGCGACCTGCTCTGTTTCCTTGAGCAGCTCATCCCTCTTGATGGCAAGGACTATGCCCTGCTCACGCCGGTGGACACGCCGGTGTGCCTGTTCAAGCTCCGCGATGGCGACGATCCCCAGCTGATCGACAGCATCACCAGCAGCGAGCCAATTCTCTCGGTTGCTGATGTCGTGCTGCAGGAACATGACCTCACGCTGGTGCGTTCGGCCGTCACGCTCACCGTGAACGGGGAATTGGACGAACCCGAACCAGAGGACCCCGACGATGAAGAGGGAGACGACGAATCCGAGACCTATGAACTCTTGGTGAGTTTCCTTGTTGAGAATCAGGAATACGGGCTCTACATCCCCCTCGATCCCTTCTTCGTTGTTGCGCGCATGGACGACGGCTGTGCCGTTCTCGTGGAAGGAGAGGACTTCGACAGGATCCAGCCCAGAATCGAGGCTGAACTCGACGAGCGTGACCTCCCGGAGTGATGCAGCGTCATTGGTTGCGGCCCGACTGGGATCCCGGTCTCACCCTGGCCCACTTACCACTGGAACCATTGCTGGGGCGGGGGATCAAGGTGCTGCTCCTGGATGTGGATCGCACACTCCTTCCCGGAAAGGATGTGGTGCTCCCCCCGGCCATCCGCCGCTGGCTGGATGACGCCTCCCGGCAACTGCATCTGCACCTGGTCAGCAACAACCCCTCCAGACAAAGGGTGAAGGCGGTTGCCGATCAGATCGGGGTTGACTTCACCTGCGCAGCCTCCAAGCCGCGCAGGCGAGCCATGAGCCGAATCATCGAGCGGCTGCCGACCCCGCCCACCCAGATCGCCATGGTTGGCGATCGGGTCTTCACCGACGTCCTGGCAGGCAATCGTCTGGGGCTGTTCACGGTGCTCGTCAGGCCGCCGAATGCGGAGGGATTCCCCTGTCCGAACGATCGCGTTCAGCGCCTGGAACGCCGCCTGGCACGGCTGCTGGGGAGCGCCGCACGATGATGCTCAGGGTTGTGAAGGTCGGCACCAGCCTGCTCCGGGAACGTCCGAATGCCACAACGGGAGATGCGATCGCACGTCTGGCCAACAGCCTGGCGGAGAGCATTCACAACGGGGACCAGGTGGTTCTTGTGACCTCCGGGGCCGTGGGGCTGGGCTGTCAACGCCTGGGGATGCCCCACCGACCCACGAGCGTTTCTGGCCTGCAAGCCGCTGCAGCCATCGGCCAAGGCCATCTGATGAGCCTCTACGAGAAAGCCTTAGCGCAACGCTCGGTTCCGGTGGCCCAGGTGCTCTTGACGCGCTCAGATCTCGCTGATCGCCGGAGTTACCACAACGCCTCGGCAACCCTGCACCAACTGCTCCAGTGGGGTGTACTGCCGGTGGTGAATGAGAACGACACGGTGTCATCAGCCGAGCTGCGCTTCGGCGACAACGACACCTTGTCGGCGCTCGTGGCTGCGGCCGTGGGTGCCGATGAATTGATTCTGCTCACGGATGTGGACCGCCTCTACACCGCTGACCCCCGCAGTGACAGCGCAGCCACTCCGATCACCGATGTGCTGCATCCCTCGGAAATCGCCGAGCTGGAGGAGGGCGCCGGGGACGGCGGCCGCTGGGGAACCGGTGGGATGACCACCAAACTGGCAGCGGCACGCATCGCTACGGCCAGCGGCATCACCGTGCATCTCGGCGACGGACGCAACCCCGAGGGACTGCGGCAGATCCTCCAGGGGGGGCGGGGTGGCACGGTCTTCCATCCCCACCCCGAACCGCTGGGCAACCGCAAAAGCTGGTTGGTCCATGCCCTCCAGCCCACAGGAAGTCTGTCCATCGACAGTGGTGCCTGCAGGGCCGTGAGACAACGCGGTGCCTCCCTGCTTCTGGTGGGAATCACCGCTGTTGAGGGTCAGTTCAGCGCCAATCAGGCCGTGCGCGTGCTCGACCCCGATGGCCAGGAGATCGCCCGTGGGCTGACATCCATGGACAGTGAGCAACTCGCGTTTCGCCTGAACCAAACCTCCAAACCCGGCACCCTTGGAGGCTCCCCCGTGGTGATTCACCGTGACGCCATGGTGCTGATCACCCCTACGATCCGCCAGCCAGCCTCCTGAACCCATGCGATTCAGCCAATTGATCGCCGTGCTCAAGAACGGTGATGCAGGCGTTCTCTCCACGTCTGAAGGCCGGGACCCCGAGCTGCGGGGTGCTGCCTCCCTGGAGCGGGCGACGGCGGATCAACTCAGTTTTCTCGAAAAGGGAAACGCGCTCGTCGGCAGCCTGGAAAGCAGTGAAGCTGGCGCCGTCCTGATTCCCGATCAACAGGAGCTCAGGGAGCTCGCCGAGCGGCTTCAGCTGGCCTGGGCGGTGTGTGGTGACCCACGACTGGCCTTTGCCGAAGCCCTCGAACAACTGCACCCCAAACCCTCCCCCCAGGCGGGAATCCACGCCAGTGCGGTCATTGCCGACCGCGTGCAACTTGGCGCCGGTGTGAGCATCGGTGCGCGGGTTTGCATCGGCGATGACACCCGGATCGGTCCACGCACCGTGATCCATCCGGGGGTGGTGATCTACGGAAATGTGGACATTGGTGAGGGCTGCGAGCTCCATGCCAACGCTGTTCTCCATCCCGGAAGCCGAATCGGTGATCGCTGCGTGGTGCATTCCAATGCCGTGGTGGGATCCGAAGGCTTCGGCTTTGTGCCCACCGCCAAGGGGTGGCGCAAGATGCCCCAGACTGGCCTTGTCGTGCTGGAAGACGGCGTTGAAGTGGGCTGCGGCAGCACGATCGACCGGCCTTCCGTCGGTGAAACCCGGATCGGCAGCGGTACAAAGATCGACAACCTGGTGCAGATCGGCCACGGCGTGGTGACAGGCCGCGGCTGCGCCCTGGCTTCTCAGGTGGGGATCGCCGGTGGCGCCCAATTGGGCCATGGGGTCATCCTCGCCGGCCAGGTGGGCGTCGCCAACAGAGCTGTGATTGGCGATCGTGCCATCGCAAGCTCCAAAAGCGGGATCCATGGAGAAGTGGCCGCAGGCGAGGTGGTCAGCGGCTACCCAGCCATTCCCAACCGGCTCTGGTTGCGCTGCTCAGCAGCCTTCTCCAAGTTGCCTGAGATGGCGAAGCAGCTGCGCGAACTCAAGAAGCAAGTGTCTTCAGAAGCGACCGGAGGATCGATCGAAGCCGATCAGTAATCTCAGCACCATCCTTCTCGCCCGGCTCCATGACTCACCATCGCGTCGTCCTGCTTCCGGGTGATGGCATCGGCCCTGAAATCACAGCAGTGACTCGCCAGCTGCTCGACGTGGTGGCCGATCACCACGGCTTCCAGCTGGACTTTGATGACCAGTTGATCGGAGGGGCTGCGATCGATGCCACCGGCGAGCCTCTGCCCGACAAAACTCTGGACGCCTGCCGATCGGCGGATGCGGTGCTGATGGCGGCGATCGGCAGTCCGCGGTTTGACACGCTCCCGCGGGAGAAGAGACCTGAAAGCGGCCTTCTCGCCTTGCGGTCGGGGCTGAACCTGTTTGCCAATCTCCGGCCGGTGAAGATCGTGCCCGCCCTGATCGAAGCCAGCAGCCTGAAGGCCGAAGTGATTCAAGGTGTGGATCTGATGGTGGTGCGCGAACTCACCGGAGGCATCTACTTCGGTCAGCCCAAGGGGAGGGTCGAAGCCGACGGAGAGGAACGCGGTTTCAACACCATGACGTATTCGGCATCAGAGGTGGATCGCATTGCCAGGGTGGCGTTTGAACTGGCCAGGGAGCGAGGAGGGCGACTTTGCTCTGTGGACAAAGCCAATGTGTTGGATGTGAGCCAGCTGTGGCGCGATCGGGTGGATGCCATGGCCCCCTCCTACGCCGATGTGGAGGTGAGTCATCTTTATGTGGACAACGCAGCCATGCAGCTGGTGCGAGCACCTCGGCAGTTTGATGTGCTGCTCACCGGCAACCTGTTTGGCGACATCCTCAGTGACGAGGCCGCCATGCTCACCGGCTCCATCGGCATGCTCCCCTCAGCATCCCTGGGCAGCGATGGCCCGGGACTGTTTGAACCGGTGCATGGATCCGCTCCGGATATCGCCGGAGAAGACAAGGCCAATCCCATGGCCATGGTGTTGTCTGCGGCCATGATGCTTCGGATTGGTCTCAAGCAGAAAGCCGCCGCTGATGCCCTTGAACAGGCCGTCGACCGTGTGCTGGCCGGCGGTTTCCGCACCGGTGACCTGATGGCCGAGGGATGCACACCTCTGGGATGCCAGGCCATGGGCGAAGAGCTTCGTAAGGCGCTCTAAACACGTTGCGCCAACGAAAATTCGGTTTTGGCCCTTCGACCTGCCAAACTCGTCGGGCCAGATCTGCCTCCGTCGATGTCGAAGCGTCACCCTGTCGTGGCTGTTACTGGTTCCTCCGGCGCAGGAACCAGCACCGTGAAGCGTGCCTTCGAGCACATCTTCGCCCGTGAAAGCATCACCCCGGCTGTCGTTGAGGGTGACAGCTACCACCGCTTCGAGCGGATGGAGATGAAAAAGGCCATGGCAGAGGCTCTCTCCAAAGGAGAAAACTTCTCCCATTTCGGCCCTGAGGCCAACCTGTTCGACAAGCTCGAGGAGCTGTTCCGGGTTTACGGCGAAACCGGCGGCGGGCAGAAGCGCTACTACCTGCACAGCCCCGAAGAAGCAGCCGAACACAACGCCCGTCTCGGCGTCGAGCTCGACCCTGGCCAGTTCACCCCCTGGGAAGACATCCCCAGTGGAACCGACCTTCTCTTCTACGAAGGCCTCCACGGTGGCGTTCAGGGCGAGTCCTACGACGTGGCTGCCCTCGCCGACCTGCTGGTGGGTGTGGTGCCCATCACCAACTTGGAGTGGATCCAGAAAATCCACCGGGACAATGCCGAGCGCGGCTATTCCGCCGAAGCCATCGTGGACACCATCCTGCGCAGGATGCCTGATTACATCAATCACATCTGTCCGCAATTCAGCCGCACGGATATCAATTTCCAGCGGGTGCCCACGGTGGACACGTCCAACCCTTTCATCTGCAGAAACATTCCAACGCCAGATGAAAGCTTCGTGATCATCCACTTCCGCAAGGGAGCACGTGAAAAGTGGGGAATCGACTTCTCCTACCTTCTGAGCATGATTCACGACTCATTCATGTCGAGCCCCACCAGCATTGTGGTGAACGGCGGCAAGATGGGCTTCGCCATGGAACTCATCCTCACGCCAATCATCCACCGGATGATTGAGGAAAAGAAAAAGCTGGGCTGATTCTGCCCTGTTCCAGTCACGCTGAATCGATCTATCGTGGGTTCATCTGAACGATCAGGTGAACCCATTTCTTCGTATTCACCGTCCTTTGTGATTGCAGGTGCTGGGGGCAGCAACCCCGCACTGACACCACGCTGGGATCGAGTGGACAGCCGGCGCTTGATCGCCGTTGCGCGAAAGGTTTATTTCAAGCACCTGACCACGAATGGGTACAGCCTTGATCCCTTGGGTGTGGTGGTGAATGGTCAGCACGATGACGGTCGCGTGGTGTTCGAAATGCCGACCTTGCTGCCCGAGGAGCAATTCATCAGTGCTGAGCTGATTGGCCTCAGGCTCAAGCGCCCCAGGGTCACGAAGGATCGCGCGAGGGGGGGAGCGTTCTCGTGACGCTCATGCTGCTTGTCCTGGCCCTCTTCGGTGCCTGCATCGGCAGTTTCACCAACGTTGTGGTGTGGCGTCTGCCAAGGCAGGAATCACCGATTTGGCCAGGAAGTCATTGCCCGAGCTGCGGTCACCCCGTGCGTTGGCATGACAACGTTCCCGTTCTGGGTTGGTTGCTGTTGCGCGGCCGCTGTCGCGATTGCACAGCAGCGATCTCTGCCCGTTACCCAATCGTGGAAGCCTTCAGTGGCTTCCTGTGGCTCAGCGCCCTGATACCGGCACTTCGTAGCAGCAACACGCTGCTGATCACGCTGCTGATGGGGCTTGTGCTCGTGAGCCTCCTGCTGCCCCTGGTGCTGATCGATCTTGACCATTTGTGGTTGCCGGAGCCGATCTGCAGGGCAGGGGTGATCAGCGGTGTTCTTGCGACAGCCCTCCTGGCCTGGGGGGGTGGCAGCGAGCGCCCGGAATCGGTTCTCCTGAATCACCTGATCGCCAGCGCGGCCGGACTGCTGGTGATGGAGGGACTCAGCGCGCTAGCTGAACGACTTCTGGGCCAACCTGCCCTTGGTCTCGGTGACGCCAAGCTGGCTGCGATGGCTGGGGCCTGGCTCGGTCTGGGCGGCCTCGGGATCTCCATGGCTCTGGCTGTGTTCTCCGGTGCCGCGGTGGGGACACTGGGCCGCTGGACGGGCCGTCTCGGGCCCAGGCAACCCTTCCCCTTCGGTCCCTTCATCGCCTTTGGGATCTGGATGACATGGCTGATGGGTGCGCCGTGGTGGTGGCAACGCTGGCTTGCCCTGATGGGAGGAACCTGATGGGTCGTCTTAAATGGTTCCAGTGGAAGGCAATGCGTGTCGCTATTCGACTGGTTCGCTGATCGCCGCAAGGAACAGTCCGTCGTGAAGGTTGCCCAGGAGCCCGAAGAAGGCGACGGCCTCTGGAGCAAATGTCCTGAATGCGGCCAGGTGGTGTATCGCAAGGATCTGCTTGCCAATGCCAGTGTTTGCAGCAATTGCGGCCATCACCATCGGATCAACAGCGCAGAGCGCATCGCCCTGATTGCCGATGAAGGCAGTTTTGAAGCGATGGACGAAGCGTTGGCTCCCACCGATCCTCTCGGTTTCAAAGACCGTCGCGCCTATGCCGACCGGCTGCGTGAGACCCAGTCCGGAACGGGACTCCGCGATGGCGTGATCACGGGCATGTGCCGCGTGGATGGCATCCCCATGGCCCTGGCGGTGATGGATTTCCGCTTCATGGGCGGATCCATGGGATCCGTGGTGGGGGAGAAGCTGACGCGCCTGGTGGAACAGGCCACAGCCAAGCGCCTGCCGCTGCTGATCGTGTGCGCCTCAGGTGGAGCGCGCATGCAGGAGGGCATGCTCAGCCTGATGCAGATGGCCAAGATTTCAGGGGCTTTGGAGCGTCATCGCCAAGCCGGCGTGCTCTACATGCCCCTGCTTACCCACCCCACCACCGGAGGGGTGACCGCCAGTTTCGCCATGCTCGGTGATCTAATCCTGGCGGAACCGAAAGCCTTGATCGGCTTCGCTGGCCGCAGGGTGATCGAACAGACCCTGCGGGAAAAGTTGCCCGACAACTTCCAAACAGCTGAATACCTTCAGGACCATGGATTCGTGGACACGATCGTTCCTCGCACCCAGCTGAAGTCCACGCTTGCCAATCTGATGAAGCTGCATGGCTGCCTGCAGGGGAGTGCGGCAGTTTGATGAACCCGATCCCCCGTTTCACACCCTCCCGGTGGATCGTCGTTGTGGTCGTTCCACTCCTGCTGCTTCTGCTTGGCGGTCCCGTTCTGGCCGGCCCAGTGGATTGGCGCGAGGTTCCATCCAGCTCTGAAGGCCAGCAGTGGTGGGACGCCGGCAGTGTTCGGCGCACACGGGACGGCACCGTGTCCGTTCTCAGCCGCTACAGCCTGAGAACGGAGGACGAATCACCAGCCCTCGGCACCCTGGTCGTGATGGACATCGATTGCGACCAACGGCTCTATCGGGACACGCAGAAAAACGGTCTTCCCCGCTTCCAGGCCTCCTGGGAAGCGCCAGCTGACGACGATCTGATCAGCGAAGTGATCGACGCCGTGTGCAGCTCTGGATTGGCTTGATCCCATCGTGTTGTCTGACCCCCTGATCCTCCATGGCTTTGCGCTCTAGTCGAGAACCCATTGGTGTTGCCGTCGCCGGGCTCGGTTTCGGAGCCGCGGTTCACCTGCCCGCCCTCGAAGCGAATCCTGATCTCAAGTCCGTTGCGCTCTGGCACCCCCGCCGAGAGCGCCTTGATCAAGTGGTTGGTGACCAGGGTCTGAGGGGTTACGACGACTTCGATGCCCTGCTCGGAGATCCTGATGTGGAGGCTGTGATCATCGCCACGCCTCCTGGGCCTCGCTACGACCTCGCCCAGCGTGCTCTTGCCGCAGGAAAGCATCTGTTGCTTGAAAAGCCGGTTGCCTTGAATGCCGACCAGGTGGCTGACCTGCAACGCACAGCCTTGGCATCGGGCCTCTCGGTGGCTGTGGATTTCGAATATCGAGCTGTACCGCTCTTCCAGCAGGCAGAACGGCTTCTGAGCAGCGGCGCGATCGGCACACCCTGGCTGGCAAAGCTGGATTGGCTGATGAGCAGCCGAGCCAATCCCCAGCGCCCTTGGAACTGGTACGCCAAAACCGATGAAGGCGGCGGTGTACTGGGTGCACTCGGAACCCATGCCTTCGACATGCTGGCCTGGCTGATCGGCCCGGTTCAGACCCTGCAATCCATCACGCAAACCGCCATCGCCCACAGGCCGGATGCCAGCGGCGAATTCCAGGCCGTGACCGCCGAAGACATCGCCCTGATCAACACCACCCTCACAACCCATCAGGGAGCACCACTGGCCGCCCAGGTGGCCCTGGCATCGGTGGCGCGCAATGGCAGGGGGTGCTGGCTGGAGGTCTACGGATCAGAGGGAAGTTTGAAGCTGGGCAGTGAAAACCAGAAGGACTATGTGCATGGGTTCTCCCTCACCCTTCAGCGGGACGGCGAGCCAGCTCGCAGCATTCAGGCGGATGAGGAGTTCCGCTTTGCGACAACGTGGAGCGATGGTCGTGTGGCCCCAGTCGCCCGGCTGCAGGGTTGGTGGGCCGAAAGCATCCGCAGCGGCCGGCCGATGGTGCCTGGTCTGCTGGAAGGGCTGGCCAGTCAGAAGGCCTGCGACCGCTGCCTCGCGATGGCCTTGGAGCCATGATTGAGGGGAGACAGGAATCCTGGGGTTAGATCCGGTAGATTCGCCCCCATTCGTCTTAAAGACGTTCCACTTCGAGGATCTTTCCCATGGCGCTCGTTCCGCTTCGGCTCCTGCTCGACCACGCCGCTGAGAACGGCTACGGCATCCCTGCGTTCAACGTGAACAACCTGGAGCAGGTTCAGGCCATCATGGAAGCGGCTGATGAGACCGACAGCCCCGTGATCCTCCAGGCCTCCCGCGGCGCCCGTAACTACGCCGGTGAGATCTTCCTGCGTCACCTGATCCTGGCCGCGACCGAGACCTATCCCCACATCCCCGTGGTGATGCACCAGGACCACGGCAACGCTCCTGACACCTGCTACTCCGCTGCCATCAACGGCTTCACCTCCGTGATGATGGACGGCTCCCTGGAAGCCGACGCCAAAACCCCTGCCAGCTACGAGTACAACGTGGCTGTTACCAAGCAAGTGGTGAATTTCGCCCACTCCGTGGGTGTGAGCGTTGAGGGTGAGCTGGGCTGCCTGGGCTCCCTGGAAACCGGTAAGGGCGAAGCCGAGGACGGCCACGGCTTCGAAGGTGAGCTGTCCAAGGACATGCTGCTCACCGATCCTGCTGAAGCCGCTGACTTCGTTGCCAAGACCAAGTGCGACGCCCTGGCCATCGCCATCGGCACCAGCCACGGCGCTTACAAGTTCACCCGCAAGCCCACCGGTGAAGTGCTGGCCATCAGCCGCATTGCTGAGATCCACAAAGCCATCCCCAACACCCACCTGGTGATGCACGGCTCCTCCTCCGTTCCCCAGGAATGGCTGGAAATGATCAACAAGCACGGTGGTTCCATCCCTGAGACCTACGGCGTTCCCGTCGAAGAGATCCAGGAAGGCATCCGCAATGGTGTGCGCAAGGTGAACATCGACACCGACAACCGTCTGGCCTTCACCGCTGCTGTTCGCGAAGCAGCCATGGCTGATCCCGCCAACTTCGATCCCCGCCACTTCAACAAGCCGGCTCGCAAGTACATGAAGCAGGTGTGCCTCGACCGCTACCAGCAGTTCTGGGCCGCCGGCAACGCCAGCAAGATCAAGCAAGCCAGCATCACCCACTACGCCGGCCTCTACGCCAAAGGCGCTCTCGATCCCAAGGCTGCCGTCGCTGCCTGATCATTTCGATCAATTGATCCATCCACAGGGGCCGCAAGGCCCCTTTTTTTGTGGTTAAGCAATCACCACATCCAGGTCCATCCGATTGTTGGTCCTGCATTCGTCAGCTTCAATCACCATCTGTTCGGGGTCAGCGATCACAGAGATCCGGTGATCACCCACAGGCAGATCCAGGGGCATCGTGAAGTCCTCGCCTTCAGCGGCTTTGAGCCAAGGGATGCGCACGTAGCGATGGTTGCTGTAGCGGTCATCGATCACAACAGCGACCCCTACATCACTGACATCCATGCTGCCGATATTGCTGACACGGAATCGGAGTTCACCCTCTCTGAAGGCGAGGTGCTGAATGGCCAGATCGCTGGCCAGAGAGGTGATGCTGCGCAGCGGGTAAAGCCAAAGACTGTCCAGGCGCTCCAAGCGCGTTGACGGATGTTCATGGTGGAGATGACCACCAAAGGCCAGGTCGGTGCTGCAGCCATGCAGATGCAGATGGGCACCCGGCTGTGGCACGGTCACCCGTCCCTGTTCCGGCTCCGTATCGAAGAATCCGCAGCAATCCCAGTGCATGGAGCGGCCGAAATAGCGGATCGGATCGTCCGTGTTGCCCGGGTCTGGGGGCAGTGGAGCGAGCCGGTAATGCTGCAGCATGTCGTAGATGCTGAGGCCCGCAGCAGTGGTTCCAGCCTCACTCGTGGCGATTCCAAGGTTTCTGCGCTGCTGTCCCATGCAGAGCTTGGAGGCCACGGTGATCACGAGTTCATGCCAGTGGGCGATCAAACGCACCCCATAGATCGGTGCGCTTTCCAAGTTGCCAAGACGCTGTCCATGGGCGATGGCTTGCTGCACCAGGGCTTGCAGCGGTCGGCCCTGCGGATCTCCGAGGGCTGCGAGGTCGGCGGGTCGTCGCAGAGCCGTGGCATCACCGGTGAAGCACACATAGGGGAAATGGCCGCTGCCATCACCAGACGTGAGCCTGCGGATGCTGCCGTCATGGGCGACGCAGCGCCAGATGGCGGACTGCTGATCGCCATCGCGCAGGAACGTCAGTTCTCCATTGTCGACACTCGTGGTTGTGCCCAGACCCAGCACATCACCGTCGAGCGGGATGCGCTCGAAAGGCAGATGTTCGCGGACATCGCCAAGGATCAGATCACAGACACTGTTGGCAATAGTGAGGTCGGCCATGGTGGTGTGTCAGCGAAGAAGTTGCAGGGTGCCGTCGTTCCCGTTGAGCTGTGCCTTCACGCCAAGAGGCAGGGATTGGTTGGGTAATCCATGGCCTAAGGGCAGATCGAGCAGTAGGGGGACGCCGAGATCACCGAGCCTCTCCTCGAGAATCCCAGCCATCGAAAAATCACCGGGAAGGATGTCGTCCTCCTTCCAGCTGAAACGACCGCAAGCCACACCCGCAACGCTGTTCAACAGCCCTGCACTGCGCCACTGCGTCAACATCCGGTCTACGCGGTAGGGAGCTTCGCCGACATCCTCCAGCACCAACACAGATCCCTGAAGGGACGGAAACCAAGGGGTGCCGATCAGGTGCGTGGCCACCGTGAGATTGCTCACCACCAGGGGACCCTGAACGATGCCGGCGCGCAGCGCACGCCCCTGCAGTGGTGCTGTCGGCGCACCGTTCAGAAGCGACACTGTGCGTGACCACTGCTCCTCCGGTCCACCGGTGGAGCCATGAATGGCGCCAAGAAGACCGGCGTTCCACTGCGCTAGCAGCAGGGCGCTGCTGTCGGAAAAACCCAGCGACCAAAAGGATCGTTTCGGAAACTGAACACCCGCTTCCAACACCCTGGCCGCTCCCCAGCCGCCCCCCACGTACAACACCCCGTCCAGCGTGGGATCGTTCCAGGCCTGCTCAATCACTTGGCATCGCTGAGCGTCAGGTGCAGAAAACCACTGCCACTGACCACGCACATGCTCCGGAACCTCCAGGATCCACCCCTGGGCCTCACAGCGTTGAACGAGGGGATTGAAATCCGTGTCTGGATCCATCCAGGTTCCTGGATTGAGAGCGCGCAAGCGTGAGCCTTTTCTGAGCGGTCGCGGAGCTTGAAGCGCTCGGGAGGTTTGGCGTGCCCTCCCCTCTCCAGGCCAGAGTGAGGCCATCGCCCCGGAACCGACCGCAAGCGAAGCCAGCTCCAGCAGCGATCGACGGCGCATGACCTAGGAGAGCAGAGCCTCCAGGATCGCGCGACCAGATGTGCTCCCGGTCACCGGATCACAGGCACGCTCCGGATGGGGCATCAGACCCAGCACGTTGCCCTGGGCGTTGGTGATGCCGGCGATGTCGGCAACAGACCCATTGGGATTACGGCAGTAGCGCAGGGCAATGGCGTCATCGTCCTGCAGCTTTTTAAGGGTGTCGTCACTGCACTGAAAACGGCCCTCCCCGTGAGCGATCGGCAGGGAGAACTGGTCGTCGCGTGCGCAGGTCGCCAGCCAAGGGCTGCGATCACTGACGACCGCCAGAGGGGTGGACTCGCAGATGAAATGGAGATGACGATTGCGTGTGAGGGCGCCAGGGAGCAGACCGAGTTCCGTCAGCACCTGAAATCCATTGCAGATTCCCAGCACACGGCCGCCATCGGCCGCGAAACGTTTCAAGGAGTCGAGCACGGGTGCAAAGCGGGCGATGGCGCCGCAACGCAAGTAGTCGCCGTAGCTGAATCCCCCCGGCAGCACGACGGCGTCCAAGCCGCTGAGATCCCGATCTTCATGCCAGAGGTACCGGGTCGGAAGACCGAGACACCCTTCTGTGGCCCAGCGAACATCGCGGTCACAGTTTGATCCTGGGAAAACGACAACCCCGATGGTCATGACTGCGAGAGCTCCAGAGTCCAGTTCTCGATCACAGGATTGGCCAGAAGACGATCGCTGAGCAGTTCAACCCGGCGCCGCGCTTCGGCCTCGTCAGGTGCTTCCAATTCAAGTTCCACAGCCTTGCCGATGCGGAGATGGGCAATTCCATCCACACCAAGACGCTGGGCAGCGGCACTGGCTGCCTCTCCTGCAGGATCGAGGACCGATGGGCGCAGTTGCACCAGAACGCGGGCTTGAAAACGCGGCACGAGCTCTGAACGGGAATTGTTAAATCTTGACAGGCCAGGGGTCCGCTCAATCGCGGCCGACTGCACGTTGAAGACAGTGCGTTGAAACCGACAACGTGTGACTGGCACCAGCCTTGCTGTTCTTCGATCCGTCGCTCTGCTGATGGTCTCAGTGGCAGCCTTGGGCGATCCGGCGCGAGCTGAATCGACTGCGGCCATCTCCATGGAATGCCGCCATGCCCATCAGGTGTGGTCTCCGTGCAACGTCGTGAGTGAACAACCGGGGGCACGCTGGGAGCTGGCGTTCAACGATCAGATCGTGCGGTTTCAGCACGACGGCAGCGGCACGATCGAGATGCAAATTGGCGAGCAAAGCGCTTGGACCAAGGTGCAGGGGCGCTGGACCCCCGATGGTTCGCTCTGCTGGAACACGGTCTGCGCCCGCGGCAACATCCCGCTCGATTGAGGTCAGCTTTCCAATGTGGGATTCAGCGCGAGTTCAAAGGGCACAGCGGATGCCGGCAGCTTGAGCAGTTGGGCGCAGAGGGATGCAATGTCGTCTGGCTGGGTCATCAACTCCGGTGCCAGAGGACTGATTCCTCTGGCCATCTCAGTGTTCACCCAGCCTGGGCAAATGGCGGTCACGCGAATTCCCTTGTCCCAACCTTCGTTGCGCATCGCCTGGCAGAGGCCCATCAAGGCGAACTTGCTGGCGGAATAACCCGCCAACTTGCCCTTGCAACGTTTTCCGCTCATGGAGACCAGAACCTGAATCCGTCCTGCCTGGGACGCCACAAGTGCTGACCAGGCAGCTCGCGTTAGCAGCCAGGGCGCTTTCACATTCACACGCCAAAGTTCATCGGGCTCATCGCTCTGCGCATCCCCAAACAACAAGGGGGTGCTTCTGAGGATTCCGGCGCAATGGATCAGCGTGTCGAGTGATCCATACGCCTGCTGAACCGCCTGCACAGCGCGCTCGGCAGCGTCTGGATCCCTGGCGTCGTAGCGACAAAGCGAGAGGGCATCCCCATGGAGTCGGGGATCCAGAGCGGTGTCGCGTAGGCCGTCCGGGTCGCGGACAGCCAAGCAGAGGCGATGTCCCTGGGACAGCAGCAAGGTGGCGATCGACCGGCCGATGCCTCGACTCGCACCTGTGATCAGAACCGTTCGCATAGTGGGGGGGACGTCGAGGAAGCAAACCCCATGGAGGACTGGAAACAAGCGTTCCAAGGCTGGAATCTGAGCTGGTCAAGCCTGTTCAGCAATCAGCAGGGGGAGTGGTGGCTGGTGGCCCAGCTGCTGCTGATCGTGGGGCATTTAGCGCCGGCTTGGCCGGCCCCTGACTCCCTCGGGGTCCATTGGCCAGCGGTGATGACCCTCAGTGGGCTGATCATCCTCGCTGGGGGACTGGGATTGGCGGTTCAGGGATTCCGTGCCCTAGGACCCAGTCTCTCGCCGCTTCCAGAACCAAAACAGGGGGCCGCACTGGTGACCACAGGCGTTTATGCCCAATGCCGCCATCCTCTTTACCGAGCTGTTTTGGTGTGTTCCTTGGGAGTGACCCTCGCCTGGGGAAGTCTTTTGCACATGGCTCTGTTTGTCGCACTGGTGGCTGTCCTCACGGGGAAAGCACACCGGGAAGAGCGTCAATTGCTCCAGTGCTGCCCCAACTACGCGCACTACATGACAACCACAGCGGCGATCGTGGCGCACGTCCCAGGCCTCGACTGGCGGGCACCAAGGTCCGGCTGACAAACCGTTTATTCATTCCTGAGCCGATAATGTTTGCCCGTAGGACAGGGTCGTTTTTCTGTCAGCGGGATGCAAATCGTCCGGGACCGCCGAACCCTCCGCCGTTGCCTTGCACGAACGGTGCTGGCCACAGCGTTGCTCGGACTGGGAGTGACGTCCGCAGCCCGGGCTGATCGTGAGGATGGAGAGCGTTCGTCCCTGATGGCCCTGCTCGAGCCCGTGCAACCGCAGGTGGAGCCGGTCCCCACCCTCGTCCTGGAGAGGACCGGGCGCCGCATCGCCTCAACCGGGGATCCAATCTGGGATCTGAGGCTCGAGATTCCAGGCGAGCCCACCCGTCGCTTCGACGCCGTCAGTGGACGGGCCAATCGTCAGAACGCGGACCGCGACCGCATGGGGAGCCGGGCTCCCCTACCGGCAGGCACCTACAGCGTCGGTCCGGTGGAACCCCTTGCCGACGGGGCCTATCCCGAACTGGGCCCTGTGTGGATCAGCATCGAACCCACGTTCACAACGGGGCGCAGAGTTCTGGGAATCCACCAAGACCCAAGTGCCGGCCGCCTGAATTCCCAGAGCGGCACCCTTGGCTGCATTGGCCTGGTGAACCGCAACGACATGCTCAATCTCTCTGCGCTGATCGAACGGTCTGGAACCGAGCGCCTTGTGGTGAAGAACTGATTCGTTCGCTAGAGAGCGAGGACAAGACTGAACCGGTCATGGGCGCTGCGCTGGATCTTCGCGATGTCCCAGCTCCGCTGAAACGCAGGGTGCTGCGTGCCTACGGCATCGGTGATGCCGGCACCGGCATGGCCTCAGCGGTCGTTGGCTTCTACCTTTTTGTTTTTTACACCGCAGTCGCTGGATTGCCCGCATGGCTGGCGGGAACGGTGCTGATGGTGGTGCGCGTATGGGATGTCTTGAGTGATCAGCTCATCGGCTGGCTCGGCGATCGCACAGGTGGACGCTGGGGCCCGCGTTTGCCCTGGATGATCTCCAGTGCGGTCCCCCTGGGGGTGTCCATGACCCTGATGTGGTGGGTGCCTCCATTCGCTGATCCCTGGCGGTTTCTCTGGTTTGTTGCGGTGGCAGCAATCTTTCAGAGCACCTACTCCGGCGTGAACCTGCCCTACTCAGCCCTGGCAACGGAGTTGACGGAGGATGAAAAGCTGCGCACACGCCTCAATGCCTACCGCTTCACAGGGTCTGTTCTGGCCAGCCTTCTCGGGCTTCTGCTCGGCGCTGCCCTGAGCCATCAAGGTGCACCTGGATATCTGCAGATCGGTCTGGCCACGGGCCTGATCCTGACGTTCGGCAGTGTGTCCAGTGCGCTTGGGTTGGCGCCTGCGGCGGCCCGTTGCAAGCGTCCTTCCCCGACGCATCAGGCCCTCATCCCTCAGCTGCGCAGCCTCAAGACCAACGGTCTGTTTGTGCGCGTGGTGGCGATGTACCTGCTGGGCTGGGGTGCTCTTCAGCTGATGCAGCCCGTGTCGATCATCTACCTCTCGGATGCACTGCATCTCCCCCATCGTTGGAGCACGTTCTTGCTCATCCCGTTTCAGATCAGCGCCCTGGCAGGACTCTGGATCTGGAATCGGGTGGCCGCGCAATGCAGCCGCCTGGTTGCGCTTCAGGTTGGTGGTTGTGGCTGGATCGTGTTTTGCATCCTTGCGCTGGTGCTGCCAGCGCTTCCGGTCAGCGGCAACGCCCTGGCCGCTGCCAACCGGGGCCAGCTTCTCGCCTTGCTGGTCACCCTGGTGCTGCTCGGTCTCTGCGCTGCCACGGCCTATCTGCTTCCTTGGGCTTTTCTTCCAGATGCCGTTGATGCAGAGCCAAATCATCCCGCCGGTCTGATCACAGCCTTCATGGTGCAGATCCAGAAGCTTGGCAGTGCCGCTTCGGTGTTCCTGCTGGGCCTCATGCTCAGCTGGAGTGGTTACGAAGCATCCCTGGGGGAAGCCCAGCCCGATCGAGCTCTGGTCATGATCCGAATGAGCATGGGGTTGATTCCCGCTGGTTTGGTCATGCTCTCTCTTTGGGTCATGCGCGACTGGAACAGGGTGCGGACGCGCCTTTTGCCGAGCTAGCGATTGGCCACAAGCCTGGTTTCAAGACGTTCTGCCGCGCCAGCTTCAAGGCCAATCACGACGAGCTCAAGACCGGCCCCTGAGGGAGGTGTCCAGGCCTGCTCCGGAGCGGCCTCAAACCAGCTGTCCAATCTGGGACCCACCATCTGGATCTGCAGAGGAAGGGTTTTGCCTGGAAGCCAGACACGGCCTTTGAGGCGGATGACGTGGTGGGTGCGGGCGAACTCCGGTAAGAGTTGCTCGAGCAAGCTGCGATCAAAAGAGCCTTCCAGACGGATCTGACCGCTGATCGCCTCCACGTGGCTGTGATCGTGATGGCCGTGGTCGTGATGGCTGTGATCGTGATGGCTGTGATCGTGATGGCTGTGATCGTGATGGCCGTGGTCGTGATCGTGGTCACCGGCATCATCAGGCTGGTGAGCGCGATGGGTGGACTCGGACGACTCAAGACCAAGCACCAGGGCTGGATCAACCTGCCCTTGGCTGATGGCCAGAGTGCCTGCCCCTGGACGCAAACGCGGCTGGATCCCCTCCAGCACGCTGTCCAGCTGGGAAGGCTGCAGACAATCGGAACGGCTGATCAGCACCAGATCCGCTGCCTCAAGTTGGTCCTCGAACAGATCTTCGATGGCGGTGAGGTGATCGAGGCTCTGATCCTCCTGCCGCTGACGTTCCAGGGCCTCGGGATCGCCAACGGGACTGCCGCCACTGAGGGCTTCGCCATCCACCACCGTGACAACCCCATTCACGTGCACACGGCGACGGATGGCTGGCCACTCAAGAGCCTGGAGTAGGGGACGGGGAAGAGCCAGACCGCTCGTTTCAACGACAATGCCGTCGAGCTGATCGGAGCGTTGCAGAAGCGTTTCCATCGTGGGCAGGAAATCGTCCTGAACGGTGCAACACAAACAGCCGTTATTCAGTTCCACAAGGCGACCTTCCACCTCCTCCTCTGGACAGAAACCGCAACTGCGAATCAGATCGCCATCCAAGCCAACCGTTCCGAACTCATTGACCATCACGGCAAGTCGTTGACCGCTCTGGGTAAGCAAATGTCGGAGAACAGTGGTTTTACCGGCGCCGAGAAAGCCGGTGATCACCGTCACGGGAAGTCGTTTAGCCATCAACGGCATCCGAGTGATTCTTTTGTGCTCACACCACTGAGACTATTCACCCCACTGGCGCGTCCACAGAGCGCTTTGAGCTGGGGAAGGTCGATCACGGCGTTTGTGAAATCGGTCCCTTCGATCTGTGCATCGTTAAATCGGCTCTGCATCAGCATCGCGTTGGTGAAGTTCGCATCGCGAAGGTCGGCTCCATCGAAACGGCTGGAGAACGCCACCACATCTTCCAGGTCGGCTCCGCGTAAATCAGCACCCTGGAGTTGCGATGTGTTGATCACAGCCCCGCGCAGATCGGCATCCCCCAGATCAACCTCGCGCAGGTCGGCCTTGAGAAATTCCTTTTCCTTGAGATCCCGTCCGTGCATGTTGGAGGAGATGTCCTGCACAGCACGCTGACCGCGCAACTCCGGTGCGGTGATTGCCTCTGCGGAAAGTCCACCGATGAGAACGGATGAGAGCACCAACAAGCCGGCGAGCAGGGCCGTGGTCAGTTGTCGCAGCGAGTGGCGAAGAAACGCAGGGACTGGCATGGGGGAGGACGCTCGGCGGGTGCCTGAAGCAACTGCCGTAATTTGAACGGTCACGTTATGGCAGAGATCTGCCCAGCCACGTGTCATGGCCAAGACTCTTCGAGTGGTGGTTCCGCCCCACCCCCTCATCGCCCACTGGTTGACAGTGTTGCGCCACGAGGGAACTCCAGCAGCTCTCTACCGCACAGCCATGGAGGAGCTCGGCCGATGGCTGAGTTATGAAGCGCTTCGCGATTGGTTGCCGCACCGCAGGGAGGTGGTGAAGACACCTTTGGCGAGCACGGAAGGAACGATGATTGAAACAAGCGTTCCCCTGCTGGCCATCCCACTGCTTCCAGGTGGCCTGCATCTCTGGGAAGGTGCGCGTCAGGTTCTGCCGAATGCTGACCTATGCCTCGATGGCGTGCCCTCCAGCATCGAAAGCAAGGCTGGCGTGATGGTGCTTCTCGATCAGATCGACGATGGTGAGGCTGTGGTCTCAATCCTGAGTCGGTTGCATCAGGAAGGGGTGGATGGGCGTCGCCTGCGCGTGATCACCACGGTTTGTGCAAGCCCGGGGTTGAAGCGCATCGGTGAGGCCTTCCCCGACATCACCCTTCACACCGCCTGCATCGATGCCGACCTCAATGAAGACAATCAGATTCTTCCTGGAATCGGTGACCCCTTGCTAAGGCTCGGGATCAGATCATCCCAAGACACCTAGTGTTCATTCAAGGATTCGAGGGCCATGGCGCGTCAGCAAGAGTCAACATCGGCAACCCTGGCGACACTCGTCAGCGGCGCTGTCCTCGGTGCAGCCGGCCTTGGCTGGTGGCTGATCTCCGAGGCGGACCGTCGCCGGCGTCTGCGCTACAAACGCTCGATGTTGTACGCCCCACGCATGCAGGACGGCAGTGAGGCGTTGGGCCCTGGAGAGCGCCAGCCTCTGGATGCCGACAGCCAGCTGGAGGCTCGCGTTGATCAGCTGAATGCCGCGATCGCCGATGTACGCAAGCAGCTGGAAGACCTTGGCTCGAAGGGGTGACCAGCGCGGCCGGTAGGTTGCTTTCAGTTTCACGCCGGATGACGGCCTGATCCATGCTCCGCTCCGATGCCGTTACCAAGGGGATTCAGCGCTCACCCAATCGGGCGATGCTGCGAGCCGTCGGTTTCGGCGATCAGGACTTCGGAAAACCAATCATTGGCATCGCCAACGGCTACAGCACGATCACGCCCTGCAACGTTGGGCTCGATGATCTCGCCAGGCGTGCCGAAGAGGCGGCCCGCCTAGCGGGAGGTATGCCTCAAACGTTCGGGACCATCACCGTCAGCGACGGGATCTCGATGGGAACAGAGGGAATGAAATATTCCCTGGTGAGCCGGGAAGTGATCGCCGACGCCATCGAAACAGCCTGCAATGGCCAGAGCATGGACGGCGTGTTGGCCGTGGGCGGCTGCGACAAGAACATGCCTGGAGCCATGCTCGCGATGGCGAGGATGAACATCCCGGCGATCTTCGTGTACGGCGGCACCATCAAGCCCGGAAAACTCGGCGGCTGCGACCTCACCGTGGTCAGTGCTTTTGAAGCGGTCGGTCAGATCACCAGCGGCAAGATCGACGAGGAGCAGCTCACGGCCATCGAGAAAAATGCCTGCCCCGGGGCTGGCAGCTGCGGCGGCATGTTCACCGCCAACACCATGAGCGCCGCCATCGAAACGATGGGACTCAGCCTTCCGCACAGCTCCACCATGGCTGCTGAAGATGAAGAGAAGGCCGAGAGCGCAGCCCGATCGGCGGAGGTGTTGGTGCAGGCCATCGAATCCGGCATCCGCCCCCTCGACCTGATGACCCGTGAGGCCTTCGAAAATGCCATCAGCGTGATCATGGCGGTGGGTGGTTCCACCAATTCCGTGCTGCATTTGCTCGCCATTGCCCGCACTGCTGGGGTGGAGCTCGCCATCGACGACTTTGAACGGATCCGCCAGCGCGTTCCAGTGATCTGCGACCTCAAACCCAGTGGCCGTTACGTCACGGTGGACCTCCACCGCGCCGGTGGAATTCCCCAGGTGATGAAACTGCTGCTGGATGCCGGACTCCTCCACGGTGATTGCCGCACCATCGAAGGCAAAACCCTGAAGGAGCTGCTTGCCGATGTGCCCTCCACTCCGCCCGCGGATCAGGATGTGATTCGGCCGCTCTCCAATCCCCTTTATGCCAAGGGCCACCTGGCCATCCTTAAGGGCAATCTGGCTTCCGAAGGAGCTGTCGCGAAGATCAGTGGTGTGAAGAATCCGGTGATCACCGGTCCAGCAAGGGTGTTTGAGAGCGAAGAAAGCTGTCTTGAAGCGATTCTCGACAATCAGATCAAGGCCGGTGATGTGGTGGTGGTGCGCAATGAAGGCCCGGTCGGCGGACCGGGCATGCGCGAGATGCTCAGTCCCACGTCCGCGATCGTGGGACAAGGGCTACTCGACAAGGTGGCGCTGATCACCGACGGACGCTTTTCAGGTGGCTCCTATGGCCTCGTGATTGGCCATGTAGCCCCCGAAGCGGCCGTGGGCGGAACCATCGGTTTGATCGAGGAAGGAGACAGCATCACCGTGGACGCCAATCAGCTGCTGCTGCAACTGAATGTGGAGGAGGCTGAGCTGGAGCGGAGGCGGAGTGCATGGTCGGCACCAGTGCCGAAGTACCGCACGGGGATCCTCGGCAAATATGCCCGGCTTGTGAGTTCCAGCAGCCAGGGTGCGGTCACCGACCAGCCCTGATCAGCCCCAGCCTGTCACCCTCAACCAGGGCCCCCAGGGGTTGAGGATTCCTCGCAGGGCCACGGCAGTCGGCTCCTTCACGGTGGTCATCCAGACCTGAACCGATGGCTCGAGGGTGATCACCGGCCAGGCATCCCCATCGGGCGTCTCAAGCCGAAATCCTCCGTCGCCGCAGGGATGAATCCATCCCCTCAACACAGCATCTCTGTGGCTGGGGGGTGCAGGGGCCGCGGCCTGCGTTGCATCAGTTTGCGCCGAAAACCCACGCAGTGCCTTGTGCTGGAGGTCGTTCCAGAACGGATCCCTCCAAGCCAAGGTCCAGTTCGGAACCACCGCTGCAGGTGCCCTTCGATCATTGATCAACAGCTCCTGGAGCTGGGGCACTGAACAGTGCGCCGGTGGCACGGCCTGGGCTACCGCCAGCGCGGCAGCGGCTCCCGCCGCCTGACCCACGTTCAACACCAACGGCTGCAGCCGCGTGGCGCCATTCGCCATGTGGCTTGTGCTGATCGCCTTGTCGGCCGCCATCAGATTGTCGATCTCCGCGCTCACCAGCGCGCCGTAGGGGATGCAGAACGGTGTGCCCGTCCAGCGCCCACCCCAGCGGCAGCTCTTTGGCGCCAGGGGCCAATCCGGCCCGGGATAGTGATGGTCGTTGGCGTAATTGCCCACCGCGATCGACTGCATCACGCCGGCGGAATCTCGCGGCAAAGCGGCGCACGAGGCACCATCGCCAACTGGCAACAGGTCTTGCTCGATCACCGTGGCGCGCCCCACCAAACGCCGCCCCTCTCGCCAATAGGGCATGGCCGCCAGCCAGGGAGCCGGACTGCCGGACTCAGCGGGGAAGGCGTGGCCAAGCTGCAGCCAGCCATCGCTGGCTTCCTTGAGGGCTTCAGCAAACCGCAGGCTGTGGGCCTGCATCTCTTCGTACAACGCCGCTTCTTGCTTGGGGTCAGCGCCAAAGGCCCGACTCAGCCCCCAGTGCCAATCGTTGCCATGCAAGGGCCAGTTGAGCATCACCAACCCACCGGGCAGGCGCCCATAGGTGAGGGTGCGCTCCAAGCCGAAGGCCTCACAGGCCCGCTCGAACGGAGCTGGCAGCTGGGGGAAAGCGCTGGATCCGATCGTGCGGGCTGGATCCGCCTCCAGATGGTCGCTTTGCAGTTGCCCCATCACCACCCAGGTGGGCGATTGCAGCGGATGCTCACTGAAAAAGGGTTCCGCTTCCAGCCGGGCGCGGCTTGGGGCACTGGGTTCATTCCATTGCTCCTGGGCTTCCCAGCCGAAGCGGAAGGGAACCTCTGCAAGGGGCAAGAGGTCGCCGCGGTCGCTGCCATCGATCACCACCTGGCAGCCAACCCGACGCGGCTCTCCGTCAACGTCAACGCGCACCGCCGTGATCAGCGCCCCCTCGCGCTCCACCGCCAGCAAGCGGCAACCGGAACGCCAGAGCAGCTTGGCTTCGGCCGCCACCCAATCCTGGAGGATCTGTTCTGCCGTGGTGGGGCGATAGCCGAAGCAGCTCACCCAGTTGTGATCGAGCCCCTCCGGCTCACGCCGCTCCAGCTCCCGCAGGAAGGCACCCCACAGGCCCGTCTGCCAGGGGCTGAGCTCGTTGCCATCCGGACAGCACACCCCGGCGGCGCTCACCATTCCCCCAAGCCAGCTGCCAGGGGTGAGCAGAAGGGTGGAGGCCCCCCCGCGTGCGGCCTGAATGGCAGCGGCCACGCCACCAGTGCCGCCCCCCCAAACGAGCACATCAACCGCATCGATGGACGTGGTCATCACGCGCTGCAGTCCCTGCGACTGATCCGCAACTGCTCGTCCTGCGGGAGGCGGCTCAGGCAGCGGAAGCGCAGACCCACGAGTTGGTCGTAGAGCGGATTCAATTGGCACATGGGCGGAATGTGCACGAGTTTGTGGCCAAACAGCACGATGTCCCTCTCAAAAGGACATTGCGCGGGGATCAGGCTGACGATGAAGCCGGCAACGGCTTGGTCGCTGGGGTCGAGCGCATCCAACCAATGCTTCAGAGGTTCAAGCGGATGAAGGTTCAGGGCGCTTGTTGGAGCATCACACGGCTGCAATCCCTTCAACGCTGACTGATCACAGCCGAGCAAGTCTGCCCAGTGATGGAGCAGAGCCAATTCCTTGTCACTGAGATGACCATCGGCCAACGACACCACAACAGCCGAGCGCAGAAACTGCTCGGCGAGGGTCGGATCTTCCGCAAAAGCCCCGGCCAGATCTCTGTCTTGAACAGGGGGCAAGCCCTCCCAGTCGAGTTCGGCGTTGGGCAGGGTGGCCGCCAGGTGATCGGCCAGCGTTCGGCGCTCTTCTTCGCTGAAATCGCCGTCAGCAAGAGCCAGTTGGTGCAGGGCCGACAACCACACACGCCGAAGCTCTGCGCGTTGGATTGAGGACGTCATCGATTCCAGGGGGGGAAAAGGGGGTCGTTAAGATCCAGCCCCAGAGCCAGGGGCTTCAGAGGAGAGCCGACGCGATGACCTACAGCCTCACAACGCCGCTCTACTACGTCAACGCCAAACCCCACCTCGGAAGCGTTTACACCACGCTCGCCTGTGATGCGCTCGCTCGTTTTCAGCGTCTGGAAGGCCAAGACGTTGTGTTCATCACCGGGGTTGATGAACACGGCCAGAAGATTCAACGCACGGCCGAAACGCAGAACATCAGCCCAATCGATCATTGCGATCGCATTTCGGCGTTGTATTCCGACCTCTGGACGCGTTGGCACATCAGCAACGATCGTTTCGTTCGCACCACAAGCCCTCGCCATCTTCCCCTGGTGCAGGCCTTTTTCCAGCGCTGCGAAGCTGCAGGACACATCCGCACCGGCCATCAGGAAGGTTGGTACTGCGTGGATTGTGAGGAATTCAAAGATGATCCTGCCGATGCCAAGGCTCCCGACTGCCCGATCCATCGCAAGCCGCTGGAATGGCGCGATGAGGAAAATCTGTTCTTCTGCCTCTCGCAATTTCAAGAGCGCATTGAAACCCTGATCGCAGACCCTCAGTTCATCGCTCCCGCCAGTCGCCGTCGTGAAATCGAAAATTTCGTCGCCGGAGGACTACGTGATTTCTCCATTTCCAGGGTGAATGTGTCCTGGGGCCTACCCGTCCCTGGACATCCTGGACACACCTTTTATGTGTGGTTTGACGCCCTGCTCGGTTACCTCACAGCGCTGCTGGATGACGGCGGAGCGGTGGACCTGGATCGCCTTGCTGACATCGGCTGGCCTGCCGATGTTCATGTGATCGGGAAAGACATCCTGCGCTTTCACGCTGTCTATTGGCCTGCCATGCTGATGTCGGCGGGATTGCCCGTTCCGAAACGTGTTTTCGGGCATGGCTTTCTCACCCGAGAGGGGCAGAAGATGGGAAAAGCTCTTGGCAATGTGCTGGATCCTGAAATCCTGCTCGAGCGCTGCGGCACCGATGCCGTGCGTTGGTATTTGCTGAGAGACATCCAATTTGGAGAAGACGGCGATTTCCAGCAGCAACGATTTATGGATCTCGTGAACAACGATCTCGCCAACACGATCGGCAATCTTCTGAATCGAACCGCCTCGATGTCGCGCAAATGGTTCGAGGCATCCCTCCCTCCCGTCTCGCCAGATGTGCGCTCTGAGCATCCGCTGAAACAACCCACCGAACAGACAATCGAGCGCGTGCGTCAGTCGATCCCGGCACTGGCGTTTCAAGACGCGGCCGAAGCCGTGTTGCAACTGGCGATCGAAGCCAACGGTTATCTCAATGAACAAGCGCCATGGAGCCTGATGAAACAACCAGGCCACGAAGAAAAAGTGGGGGATGATCTCTATGCCGTTCTGGAATGTTGCAGGGTGATTGGCCTGTTGCTTCAACCCCTGGTGCCAGGCCTCAGTTCCAGGATCCTGGCCCAGCTCGATCAGCGACCGAGCGACGATGGCTGGACCCAGGCACTGCGCTGGGGACAACTGGAACCAGGCGTCGGTCTGCCCAAACCGGAGCCAGTGATGCAGCGACTTGAGCTTGAGTCCCCCCTCTGATGGCTTTGCCCTCACGCCATGGCTGGCTTGCAAGCTGCCTGCTGGCAGGCCTCCCTCTTCTCGGCGGTTGCGCCGATGCCGAAGCTCCAGTCGCCCTCGAAGCACCCCCTTTCGTGTTCCGTTCACTGGAGCTTGAACAGAAATCCAGTGACGGCCAAAGAGACTGGACCCTCTCGAGCCCTGAAGCCCGTTACGAACTGAACAAACGCTTGGTTCGTGCCCGCAAACCCGTTGGCCTCCTGTTTCGGAATGGGAAGCCCTCCTTTCGGATTCAGTCCGATCTAGCCCAAGTGATCAACGATGGTGAAAAGATCCTGTTGGAGGGGAATGTCAAGCTCCAGCAACTCACCGGCGCGAAGCTGCTGATCCAGGGGGATCGATTGCGCTGGAGGCCTGAGCAAGGCGAGTTGACCATGGAGCAGCGGCCCCGTGCCACGGATCGGGAGTCGCGGATTTCGTCGCGAACAGCCGTTCTTCAACAAACCACCAATGAACTCACCCTGACGGGCACCGTTCAACTCGACCGTTGGTCTGGTGCTGACCGCACCATCCCGCCTGACAGCTCATTGCGCAGCGGCAAAGCGCAGTGGAATCTTGATTCAGGACAACTCAAAGCCAACGGGCCCGTTCTTGGTCAGCGCAGAGATCAGGAGGGAACCGTTCTCGAGCAACTCGAGGGCCAATCCCTGAATGGGAACACCCTGAAGGGTGAGATCACCGTTCTGTCTCCGGTGACTCTGCGCATCCCGCGTGAAAAAGGTGTGCTGCGGGCTCAAGCCACAACCTGGCTGTTCCGGAAGCAGGTGATTCGCAGCGCCGAACCCTTTGAAGCTGATCTCGACCGCACGCGCATCACGGGGGAGGGATTCAGGGCGGATCTCGGCGACACGACCGTCGACGTTGAGGGAGCCTGTGAGATTCGCCAGCCAGGGGAAGTGCTGAAAGCTGAACGTTGCCGCTGGAACTGGAGCAGTGAAGCCGTCTTGGCCGAAGGGCAGGTTCGCGTGCGCAGGGATGAGAACGATCAGGTGACCCGAGCCACACGGCTTGAGGGAACGGTTGGGAAGGAAGGACGCATTTCCTTCACTGCGCCCGGATCTCTGGTGGAATCAGAAATCAGGATCCCGGCTGAGGGCAGGGGTGGGACTCCTGGATCCCGCCGCCAACCGAATCCAGTGTCGTTCTGAGGCGTTCACACCACCCCGCCAACCAACGCTCATCCGATCGGGTGAAGCAGCGTTCGGACCATCCACCCAGCACCACCCAGCCCCTTTGCCCTAGGGGGTGCACCATCAGCGATGGCAAGCCCGGCAGCACAGGATCAAATTCTTCGCGCCCTGGATAAAGCGCTGTCTTCACTAACGAAATCAGCTCCTGACGCTCGCGCGCCCGCGCACAGATGGCACCGGGCACGAAGGCATCCGAAGTGATCAGACCCCGCCGAAGCAGCACGTGCCCATCCCACATCACCAACATCGAGGCGGCTGAAGTTGCGGTGAGGAACTGATGGCTTCCCCAGGCCAACTCCAATGCCAAGGCGCCATCCAGCGCGTCGTTGATCTGAAATCCCTGTTCACCACTGAGTTTCGCTGCTTCAGCAGCACGCGGTATGGCCCGGGTCCACAGAGCGGCAACCAACATCAAGCCAACGGAGGCCATTCCAGCCAGCACCTCGGCCCGCTGCAGGGCCGGGGGAAATTCTCCAGCCGTGAGGGCGTTCAGGAGCGACAGGCTCAGCACCAGCACCCCAGCGATCAGACAAAGACGAGCGGAGCCAGGCATGGTCTGCAACATGCTGCGGTCAGATCGTCGCACTCTTGCTCAAATGGGTGTGCACGGACCAGCCGAGATGACTGACGCTGAAGCCTTTGCCGCCATCGCCCTTGCCGCAGTGGCCTGCGACGGCACCCTCGGGCGTGATGAAGCCCACGCTCTGCGCCGCTCCCTCGAATACCGAACGCCTTACAAAGATCGGAATGAGCAGGAGATGGCGACCCTGTTCGATCGCCTCCTGGCCCAGCTGCGCAGCGACGGTGTTGAAAAACTGGTCGACGACGCCCTGCCTGTTCTGACACCCGTCCAGCAAGAGACAGCACTGGCAGTGGCTGTTCAGCTCACCCATGCCGACCGGGACGTGACCCCTGAAGAAAAAAGCTTTCTGAACAACCTGACTGGACGCCTGAATCTTCCTGAGGGACGCGCTGTGATGGTGCTGGAAGCGATCATGGCCCTTAACCGAGACAGCCTTGCCGCTTAAAGGCAGACTGTTGCGACGCTGAGCATGACCATGAATCGCCTGACCCAGCTCACCGGCGGGATTTTTGCCGCCATTCTCTGCGTGCTCTTCTGCACGCCGATCGCACTTGCCGTCTCTCCCCAAGACTTCCCACCCCAGCCCCCCGACGAGCTGGTTCTCGATTCAGCTGAGGTGTTGAGTCGTTCTGGTCGCAACGAAATCAGCAGCCGACTTGGGGAGCTGGATCGCTTTCACGTTGATGCTCGACTCGTAACGCTGCGACGTCTTGATTACGGCCTGAGCCTGCCAGCGTTTGGTGAGGAATTGCTCGGTCGTTGGAGTTCGAGCACAGCCGATTCCAACAAACCCCTTCTGCTGTTCCTGGAGGAAAGCCAGAGCAAACAGGCCACGGTTGTTGCCTCACCGGCCCTCTTAGAGCAACTACCGGAGAGCCTGTTGCGGAGCACAGGGCGAACCACCATGAGCCAACCCTTGCGGGATGGCGATCGCTTCCGCCAAGCCACGCTCGACGGCATCACGCGACTTGAGGTCGTGCTCGACGGTGGCGAAGATCCAGGTCCTCCCGTTCAGGTGGAGAGGGTTGCGCTTCCCACCAATGTGCCAACTGCTGAACAAACCGAGGAAAGCAATGCCTTCACTTGGGTTGTCGTTCTGCTCGTGGTCGGCACGATAGTTCCGATGGCCACCTGGTGGATTTTCTCCCGGTAACAGCACGATGGCAGGACGCAACTGGCTCGACACCTTCGGAAGGGCCAAGTCCCTCGATGTGAACGCCGATCTCGATCGCGGCTATGAAGCCGCTCTGTTGATTCAAAGCCTGGAGCTTGAATATTACGGAGACCGGCCGATCCGCCCCGATCTGGAACTGTCTGTTCCCAGCTCAGTGCAAGCAACGGTTCTGAGGAAATTCCGAGCAGCCATCAGCGTCTGCCGGGCCTCTCTAGACAAGCTCGAATATCAGCGGGGAGAGCTTGATCCCCAGGAGTTGCGTCAGCTTCAGCTGATCGAGAGCGTTGTCAACCGCTACAGCCCGCGGCGAACAGCCTCAGCTCCCACCATCAGCCGATCTCCTGATCCGCTCCCACGCTCTCTGCTCGGCATTTTCGACACGCTGCGGCGGCAGCTGAATCCCACCGCAGAAGCAACGCTGGTGGCTGGATTCCGGCGACGTCGCGATTCCACTTTGATTTCACTGAAGGTGCTGCTGCTGCTCATCCTTGTGCCCCTTTTGGTGCAACAAGTGAGCCGCACTTACATCATTAGCCCAGCTGTGGATCGCTACGCACCGGACTTGCCTTTTCTGAGTTACCCCAAACCGCAACTTGAGGAACAGGCTGTCGAGAAGCTGCGGGTGTATAAGGCCGAGATCGAATTTGATGCACTTTTGCGCGGCGACTCGATACCCACACAGGAAGAATTGCAGAAAAAACTGTCTGCAAAAGCGGAGGAGTTAAAGCAGGAGGCCGATTCAGAAAGCACCCATGCCGTTAAGAATGTGATCGCTGATCTTGCAGCCACAGTTGCGTTTGTAGTGGTCTGTGTCTTCAGTCGGGAAGAATTACGCGTACTGAGAGGATTTTTCGACGAAGCTGTGTATGGACTCAGTGACTCAGCCAAGGCATTTGCCATCATTCTCTTCACAGACATTTTTGTTGGCTTCCATAGCCCGGAAGGTTGGACGGTTCTTCTCGATGGGATCGCGAATCATTTCGGATTCCCCGCGCGCGAGAATTTCATCCTTCTGTTTATTGCCACCTTCCCGGTGATTCTGGCGACGATCTTCAAATATTGGATTTTCCGCTACCTCAACCGTGTCAGCCCCTCCTCGGTGGCGACGCTTCGCGGCATGAATGGTGGCGGCTGATCATCCCGAAGGTCTTGTTCTTGTCTCCGGGCCTAGCCGTGGCGGCAAAAGCAGGTGGGCCGAGCATCTGGTGTCCGTTTGTTCTGAAGTGACTTACATCGCCACTTCGCCTTCCTTGCCGGGGGATGCTGCATGGCAGGAGCGACTGCGCCTGCATCGAGACCGTCGGCCAGCGAACTGGAGTCTTCTCGAATGCGAGGGACAGCTCACGGCGGCGCTGCAAAAAGCGCCGCAGACTCATGGGCTGCTAATTGATGCACTCGGAGGCTTTACGGCCGCCCATCTCCAGACCGATGCACAGGAGTGGGATGCACTTCAGATCGAGCTGCTCACCTCTCTAAAACAGCGCCAAGAGCCCGTCGTGATCGTGATTGAAGAAACAGGCTGGGGGGTGGTGCCCTCCACCGCCATTGGCGGGCTCTTCCGCGATCGCCAGGGGGCCTTGGCTCAACGATTGGCCAGTCATGCCAATCGGAGCTGGCTCGTCGTTCAGGGCAGAGCTCTCGATCTTCACGCTTTAGGACAGGCCGTTCCGCTGTGACCCATCTCAAGCCATCCCCGCTTCGCGTCGCCTTATTCGAACCACGCATTCCTCCGAACACAGGCAACATCGCGCGAACCTGTGCAGCGTTCGACTTGCCGTTGTCGTTGATCGAACCCCTCGGCTTCTCGATCGATGACCGGCAGCTCAAGCGAGCCGGACTGGATTATTGGCCCCATGTGAACCTTTCGGTTCACACCAATTTCCAAGCATTTAAAAACAGTCTCGCCAAACCGTTCCGTGTGATCGGCTGCAGCCGAAGGGACGGCGTTGCGCTGCAGGGTTTCTGCTTCGAACCTGGCGATGTTCTTCTGTTCGGACGAGAGGACACAGGGCTGCCGCAGCCAGTGCGTGACCAGTGCGATCAGATCTTGACGATTCCAATGCCTTGCAGTGCTGACAGTGACGGCCAGGGCGGGGTCCGCAGTTTGAATCTGTCTGTCGCTTGCGCGATCGCCTGCTTTCAGGCAGGCCTGAAACTGCAGCTGTGGTGATCGATGATCTGCCACGAGCACCCTTGCAGAGCAGTGTTCAGCCCGCTACTTTCAGCCCGGTCCGGTGCTGTGGCGGCGGTCTGGGATCTGTTCTTCACTTGCGCGCTGAATGAAGCCTCTGCTCCTCGCCGTGACCGCTGTTGCATCCAGCAGCGCCTTGTTCGCGATGTCGCAGGCGTCGGGTTTCGCAGATTCCGACCACATCAGCTCCAAGCAACTTCTCTCGGCTCTGACGTCAGAGCCCACCAAGATCTGGGTCCGGTTGATTGAACGCAGCGACCTGCAAACGTTGGCGCGTGATCTCGACCTGAGCGAGAGTCAGCTCGAAGAACTCAATGAGTTCAAAGCCGAAGCTGTTCTTGAAACAGGAACCTGGGTGGTTCTTCCTGAAACAAGCGTTGAATCCATCAGTGCATCGACCGCCCTTGATGGAACAGAAATCAGAGACACTCCTCCTCTGAAAACGCCTCCCGCTCCGGTGGACGTCGTTGAAATCAAGCCCGAGCAATCCCTGATGTCCCTCGTGAGGGATCACGGAATCACACTGACGCAATTGGAATCGTTTAACCCTGGGGTCGAGCTCTCCAAACTTGTGGTGGGCAGCAAGGTCCGGGTTGCCAAAGCCAGTGTTCTGGCGGTGAGGCCCCTGCGATCCGGTGGGGCAAGCTGGCCCGAACTTCCCGCTCTTCCCGGCAGTCAACAGTTCGATGCCTCGCAAACTTATATCTGGCCCACCAAAGGGGTCTTTACCTCTGGATATGGATGGCGCTGGGGAAGGATGCACAAAGGGATTGATATTGCCAACAATGTTGGGACGCCGATTGTGGCTGCCAAGGATGGCGTGATTGCTTACTCCGGCTGGAGCAGCGGCTATGGCTACCTCGTTGAAATCTCCCATGGCGATGGATCGTCAACTCGCTACGCCCACAGCAGCCGACTGTTCGTGAAAAAAGGCCAACTGGTTCCTCAAGGTGCCCGCATCGCTTTGATGGGAAGCACGGGTCGCAGTACTGGACCCCACCTTCATTTTGAAATCCGCAAAGCTGGAGGAGCTGCCATGGATCCGATGACCATGCTTCCCTCCCGCAGAGGCTGAACAATCAGGCTAATCACAGCAAAAATCCTCGCAATTGATCGATTGCGAGGACCAAATTAAGTGTTGAAAATGTCAGAGGAGAGACTTGAACTCTCGACCTCAGGGTTATGAATCCTGTGCTCTAACCAGCTGAGCTACTCTGACGAAAGGCCCTTTTGGCCAGAAGCCATCATACATCTTGAGGGGACAACCTCAGCGCATATCAATGGCGTTCAGCCTCTCTCGGAACGATTTCGGAGACGACGCGACAACGGCATCAGAGAGAGACTCCATTCCTTCAGGGATGGCATTCGGCCTGCGCTGTTGACGAACAGGCTGCCCGCGATGAGGCCTGGCCTTGAGCAACAAAACGCGGGTCGAAGGATCGCGAACCAAAGGCTGACTGCTGAGCTCACTACGCACTTGATTCAGCAAACGGAAATGGCCAGTGCTGCTGAACTTGCGAAGCAATGCCTGATCCCAGGCCATGGATGATTGAATCATCGACTCATCTTAAAAGCCCACGACACCGTGCTTCGGTGCAGCGAGGCACGCCCTTGACGCACGCAGGCGTGATAAATTGTTGCGCGCAAATGGAAGTCGTAACGACTTCGAGCTAGGTCCTCACGCTTCCTTGCCATCCTTCGCCCGTTCATCATGACCGCCAACGGTTGTCTGCGCGTGGGCCAACAAGCCCCCGACTTCACCGCCACAGCAGTGGTTGACCAGGAATTCAAGGAGATCAGCCTGTCCCAGTACCGCGGCAAGTACGTGGTGCTGTTCTTTTACCCTCTCGACTTCACCTTCGTGTGCCCCACGGAGATCACGGCATTCAGCGATCGCTACGCCGATTTCTCCAGCAAGAACACCGAGGTTCTGGGCGTGTCCGTGGACAGCCAGTTCAGCCACCTCGCCTGGATTCAGACACCCCGCAACCAGGGTGGTCTCGGCGACATCAACTACCCGCTGGTCGCTGATCTCAAGAAAGAGATCGCTAGCGCCTACAACGTGCTGGACGACGAGGAAGGTGTTGCGCTGCGCGGCCTGTTCATCATCGACCCCGAGGGTGTGATCATGCACGCCACGATCAACAACCTCCCCGTTGGCCGTAACGTTGACGAGACGCTCCGCGTTCTCCAGGCATTCCAGTACGTGCAGTCCCACCCCGATGAGGTCTGCCCCGCCAACTGGACTCCCGGCGAGAAGACCATGAAGCCTGATCCCGTGGGAAGCAAGGAGTTCTTCGCCGCTGTGAACTGACCTCCACGTCAGTGACAACTGGGGACCCACCCATGTGGGTCCTTTTTTTATGGCTGCGTTGCAGCAGATTGATTCAGAAGAGCCTTCAGCCCAGCCTCAAGATCATTGGCCATCTTCACGCGTCGCCCATCACTGACAACCACTCGAGTGAGCGTCGGCAATCCGCCAAGGCGCGCTTTGAGATAGATCGGCTCCACATAGAGCAGGGAATCGCCGACAGGCACCACAAGGAGATTTCCCTGAACAACCTGGGACCCGGCCCTGTCCCACAAACCGAATTGCTGACTGATTTCAGGGTCTTGATTGATTAAAGCCTGAACCTGCTCAGGACCAAAAATCGGAACATCGCTTGGGAATCGCAACAGGATCAATTCGCCGTAATGCTCCCCATCACTGCGGGCGGCTAGCCAAGCCGAAAGGTTCGGGCGAGCCAATGGTGTGAGTGGTTGTAGAAGTAGAAATTCGGAACGTTCGCTACCTTTCACCTGAGCCGTAATGTGATAAGGAGCGACAGGAATCTGTTGGCGCCCATAAAGCTCAAGGGGAACTTGCCAAACATCATCACCGCTATAGAACGTTCTCGGCTCAGTAACGTGATAACGCAGGAGTTGCTGCACCTGAAGCTCAAACTGATCCGGAGGAACCATCAAATGATCGCGGAGGTTTGACGGCATCCCATCCCATGATTCAAACAATGCCGGGAATAATCGGCTCCAGCCACGGATAATTGGATCATCTTTCTCACTCACATAGAAATGAACGTTTCCGTTGTAGGCATCCACAATGATCTTCACCGAGTTACGCAAATAGCGCAGGGGTCGTCCATCGGGAAGCGTGGCTGCATAGGGATAGGTTCGGGAGGTGGTGTAGCCATCAACAATCCAATACTGATGTTGGCCCTCTGCGTAACCAGGTGGCGGATCCTCCAAGGGCACAGAGACCAGGTACGGGTCACCCATAAAGGTGAGAAATGGAGCCAAAGCCTTGACCCTCTGTTTCACATCGCGCCTGAGAAGTAGTTTGGATTGCGGCGTCAAGGCACCGGTGTTCAGCAGCCTGGGATCAGCGAGGTAGATCGAGGAAGTGATGCGCTGCCAGAGTGAAGACAGAGGAATCCCCGCTGTGCCGGAGTAGTGGGTATAAGTATTTTTATCGCCTTCTGGATAATCAAACTCCTGAATTCGCGTTGGTGCCACTGCATAGGGCGAAGGCAGCAAGCCGAAATACAGGGCAGCACGGCCAATGGGAACTTCACGTTTGACGTCATCTTGCGTAATACCAAGGGCTGGGTTTCCTTGGATCCTGGTTGAACGTCCTAGATCTTTAATGAAATAGACAGGTAGACCATCGGGCGCACTGGTATTAACCGGATTGAGGGTAAAACCGAATCCGTGCGTGAACACAAAGTGTCGGTTTTGCCAGGTTCTTGATCGTTTGGGAAGGGCTGTTTGATCCAGCTCCCGCGCCGCCAGGATCACTTGCTGCCGTTCCTTGCGATCAGGTCGCAATGGGTAGCGATCCACGGCTGCTTTGGCGAAGCGGTAATAAACCCTGAGCTGTTGAAGCTGTCGATTCGACGCCAGCAGCGGTTGACTGTCCCAAAGACGAATGTTCCTCAACGTGCTTTCTCCTTGAACCAAATCATCCGCTTCCAGCTGCTTGGAAGGGTTGATCGGTCGTGTCGTCATGCCGGTGAGTTGATACGCATCCCGGGTTGCACTGATCGCACGCCCGAGGAACGGCTCCTCCAGTTGAAATTCTCTGGGACGAACCACCATCCACTGCAACAGGGGTGTGAGCAGAAGTTCAGTGAGAAGAAACAGGATTGCCAAGGTGACCAACCAACGCCTCAACCCCTGTCGGCGACGCGAGGGCACCCCAGGCCATGGAAAGACGGTGGTCGCTAAGAGAACGAGAAGAACGCTGCCCCCATCCCTGAGTGGCAAAACCAGATGCACGTCCAGCCAGCCAGCACCCGCCACAACACCGTTCTGAGTCCAGAGCAGCTGATGCCTGGACAACCAGAGCAGGGCGCCCAGCACCAGAAACAACAGTGAAAGCAAAGGACGCAGCAATCGGCGTTCCTGGCTTGTCCAACCAGGAAAACCCCAGTCACTCAGACATGGACTGCGGGTGAGTCGGCTCCAGATCGCAGTGCTCAAAACGAGGAGCAGCTGCAGAAGCAGCAATTCCAGAGCCAGGGCAATCGCCGAAAAACGACCAAGACCGAAGCTCACATCAGCTCCGAGAAGCGGCTCAACACGGTTGGAGTCTGGAATCGTCAGCGCCAAAGCCCAGAGTCCCCAGGCCCGCGCTGTGATCAAACAAAAACAGGCACTTCCATAGAGATGGGCCAATCCCAGGCGATGACTGCGTGTGAGACCGAACGTGATCGTGAGGATCAGCAGAATCGAGAACGCAAACAGTGGCCAGCTGCTCTGGAAGGGAACACTCCACCAGTGCGCCAGGAGGAAGGGCTGGGAGAAGGCCAACCAGGCCAGGCGGGTGTCAACCACCAGCACGCTCAGCAGCACCACCAGCGTGCTGGCCAAGCACAGGGCATAGGTTCTCCCCCTCAGGGCGGGGAGTTCACCTTTGGGGGTCGGCTCGTAGGCCGCCATCCATCGCCGTCGCCAAAGGATCGTGACAACTGCGAGACCCAGGGCGACAGCGCCACCGGCTGCTTGCAGACCGAGACGTGTGAGGTAAACCTCCTCAAGGTTGAACTGCTGGAACCAGGCCACCTCGACGTGAAGGCGTGCCAACACCACCAACGCAGGAAGCAGAAGCAACAGCCAACGGGCCGAGGTTCGATGGCGAATAGGGAAGGCTCGCTTGGACAGGCTCAAGTCCAGGCCGGCAGTTGCCCCAGGCTAGGTCTCCGATCCGGAGGATCAATCCCAAGCAGGGAATAAAACCGATCCGACTGAAGCGTTTCTTCCTCGATCAGGGCGTCAACCAAACGATCCATCTGTTCACGCCTGGACTCAAGCAGTTGAATCGCTTGCTGAAGAGCATCCGATGCCAGGACACGAACGCGGAGGTCGATCTCGCGTCCGGTGCGTTCCCCATAAGACGGCCGGGTATGGATCAAATCGCGGCCCAGAAACACCTCCTGGTCCTGTCCCTCCAGGG
Source organism: Synechococcus sp. WH 7803 (assembly GCA_000063505.1). Lineage (GTDB taxonomy): Bacteria > Cyanobacteriota > Cyanobacteriia > PCC-6307 > Cyanobiaceae > Synechococcus_C. The sequence continues at coordinate 1,021,324 of CT971583.1, read as the reverse complement.
CCACAGGACCAAGATCTGAAAATCCGAATCGCGTCACCATCTCCCGGGCCAGTTGCGCCACCATCTGCAGATCTCCGCTGGCGCCTTGAGTGACCTCGGACGCGCCGAACACCACAACTTCCGCGGCACGGCCTCCAAGAGCCATCACCAGACGGGCCTGGAGGTAAGCGCGGGTCACCAGGCCTGAGTCGAGCACCTCCTCATCGGGGAAAAAGCGCGTGAATCCCCCGACACCACCACTGCGGGGAAGGAGGGTGACTTTGTCGACGGGATCGGCATGGGGAGTCAAGGCGGCAACCAAGGCATGACCGATCTCGTGGTATGCGATCAATCGCTTTTTGGCCCCATCCTGAAGCGGGGCAGCCGTCAAGCCCATGGTGATGCGTTCGAGAGCCATTTCCAGCTCGCGATTGCCCAGAGTTGTGGACTGATGCCGGGCCGTGAGGATGGCCGCTTCGTTGAGGAGATTGGCCAGATCAGCTCCGGAGAAACCAGGCGTCCGCCTGGCCCAGTCCGCCAGGGAAACCTCTTCAGCCAGGGGGCGGGTGCGGGCATGCACCGACAAAATCGCCTCACGCCCTTTGCGATCTGGCAAGCCAACGGCAATTCGGCGATCGAAGCGCCCTGGACGCATTAAGGCTGTATCGAGGACGTCGGCGCGGTTGGTGGCCGCCAGAAGAATGACGCCGGAGTTATCAGCGAACCCATCCATCTCGGTAAGCAGCTGATTGAGCGTCTGCTCCCGCTCGTCATTGCCTCCGCCAATCCCTGCTCCCCTCTGCCTGCCAACGGCATCGATCTCGTCGATGAACACAATGCAGGGCGACTTCTCTTTGGCTTTGCGGAACAGGTCGCGCACACGGCTGGCTCCCACACCCACGAACAACTCCACGAATTCGGAGGCTGCAAGCGAGAAAAACGGAACACCAGCTTCGCCAGCGATGGCTTTCGCCAAGAGGGTTTTTCCGGTGCCCGGAGGGCCAACCAGCAGCACCCCCCGCGGGATGCGCGCCCCCAATTTGATGAATGTCTCCGGCTGCTTGAGAAAGGTCACGACCTCCTGGAGCTCGTCCTTGGCTTCGGCAATCCCAGCCACATCGTCGAAACGCACCGTCACCTCGCTCTGCGGGCTGGTGCGCGCCTGACTCCGTCCGAAGCCCATCGCCTTGTTGGCCACCTGCGCCGATCGCCTCAACAACAGCGACAAGCCGACGACGATCAGCACGATCAGGGCCAGGTTTCCGGCCAGACCAGCCAACGCCTGTTCCTGGCGAACATCCTTGACACGCAAGGGAGTTCCTGAAGACTCAGCGGTTCGCAGAATCTGTTGATCGTTCGCGAGGATCGCCACCGTGGCGGTGCGTCCATCGGGGTAGGTGACGATCACCTCCCGACGGGCCGGCACCAACTCCAGCTCCTTCACCTTCCCCGAGGTGATCTGCTTCAGCAAAACGCTGTAACTCGGGGGAGGCTCAGCACGGAAGCGGGAGAATGGATTGCTCGGTCGATTGGCACCCTCTGCTTTGGGGGCATCAAGGCCCGGCTGTGACTGACTCTTTTGCTCTGAGCTCACACCGCTGTTGCGTTGAGTCAAGACTAGCGATTTGACGGAGGGGCTCTCGAAAGTGGATCATGGCTCTTTGGCAGTGATCAGCCCGAGATGGCCGTCCCGAAGAAGAAAACCTCTAAAAGCAAGCGCAACCAGCGCCATGCCGTTTGGAAAGCGAAGGCCGCTACGGCAGCCCAACGAGCACTGTCCATTGGCAAGTCTGTGTTGAGCGGCCGGGCTCAAGGTTTCGTTTATCCCGTGGCGGAAGCCGACGACTCCGAAAGCTGAATCAGCGCAGTCTGACCTCGCGAATGCTCCTGTCACTCGTGAGGTCGACAATCACCGCGGCTCCAGAAATGCTGTTGAGACAACTGCTCGGGAGAGCGGCCTCAACCATCCGATTGAAATCAGAGAGATCGTTCTCAGCGAACATCACACCGGTGTTGTCCAACTGCGTGGTCAGTTGCTGACGCTTCCAGCGCGCGGAAGCCTGCACACTGTCGATCCGCAGGTGCCAAAGCTCATCGAGCAACGTCCAGATCGACGCATACTCGCTGAGACTTCTCATGGCTTTGGGGCGCCACTGGCGTTCTGCTGGTGTCAGCGGTTGCTGCAGGACGTCCTCATGGTGCTCACCAGCCACCACACCAAGAAACCATCCCTCGAGCAACACCACCCGTGGCTTGGAGGTCACGGAACCGCAACGGTCACCGCGTCCTCCCCGAAGGGATTTGTCAAACCGCGGCGCTTGCAAACAGCCCCCTTGCAGCCAGGTCTGCAGCGATCGTTCCATACCGTTGAGGTCGTGACTGCCAGGCAAAGCCCGGGGAACCCGCCAGGGATTCCCAGCCATGCTGCGTTCCAGTTCCTCTGCAGGCCAATAGAAGTCATCGAGCGATAACTGCTCCACCGACCAGCCAAGAGAATCGGCAGCCTGCTTGATCCAGCTGCACAGAGTGGTCTTGCCACAACCTGGCAACGCGCTGACCCCGATCAGCGTCGGAACGTCGGCGGCATGGGCCTGTTCGACACGCGTCAACAGCGGAAGCGCCAGGGACGCAATCCAGGCGTCATCGACAGGAACGGTCCATCGATCGCGCTCCAGACTCAAACCGCCACGGTCCTGCCAGTGCTGCCACCAACGCTCCGGGTCGGGCCAACCCAACCGGCCCAGCAGGGCATTGACTCCGCGTGGAGCGTCCGGTCGAGGATCAGGAGCCAAGTTTGAAGGCCTCAAACACAACGGCGTAAACGGTGCCGATGCGCAGATTGTCGAGAGCGAGCCAACCCAGTGGCCACGGATCGGTCCGCACCCTGCTGCGCAATCGAACCAGCACCTCGAGGATCAGAACCATCGTCAAAACGGCGATGGGGCGATCCTGACCCGATTTCTGATACCAATACATCGTGACATTGCTGCCCACGATGAACCCGAACAGCAAGGAGAGCAGTCCAACGCTCCTGCGCCGCCAAGGGCCAACCAGCGCCTGGGAGAAATGGGTTCCCACCCGGCGCTGAAGCCGGTCAAATCGCGTGACGTGCAGCGTCATCCCTGCTCCAGATCAAGCAGCATCTCCAGGTACTTCAGCGTGACCTGACCGCCTTCACAAGGGGGGCCCACGTGCACCCGGCACGGGGTATCAGCTCCGAAGTGATCCACAACGGCCGTCGCAGCCCCCACCTCCGCTGGCAGTTCAGGGTCCCAGGGAGATGGGGTCAGCAGGCAGCGCAGTCCGGCCGCGCGGGCCGAACGCAACCCTTGCGCTGAATCCTCCAAAGCGATCGCGGCGTTTGGATCGACCCCACTGCGACGCAGCCCGAGCTGATAAGGCTCTGGATCAGGTTTCGAGCACCGCACATCGTCTGCTGTCACCCAACCGCGGAAAGGGCCTGTGCTGAATCCGTGGAGACCGTCCAGGAGAGCCTGAACAGAAGCGAGTCCGCTGCTGGTGACAATCCACTGCTGAACACCGGCCTGCTGAAGCTCCTTGAGCAGCCGCAACACGCCTGGGCGCCACTGCACGGCACCGGAGCGAATCAGGGCGAGGTAATGGCGTTGCTTCGCTTCGCGCAAGCGTTTCAGCCGATCGGATGTGAGCAACACAGACCGCCTCTGCGCATAGCGCTGCATGCGCGCGGTGCCCCCGGGAATGGTCAAGAGCTCGGCGTACAGGCCTTGATCCCAGTGCCAGTCGACACCAAGCTCAGCAAACGCACGGTTGTAGGCCACGCGATGGCCGTCCATCTCCGTATCGGCAAGGGTTCCGTCTACATCCCAAAAGACGGCTTGCAGTCGAGACATTGCAGCGATTCAGCATGGGTTCAGCCTGATGGAACACCATCGGAGCTGATCTCTCCCACAATGCAGCCAGCGGAGGAGAGGGATGGTGGAGGTCGCCCGTCAGCAGCAGTGGCGCTTACCGCGGCCCATCGCTGGCCTCCCCCTCGAAGGTCTTGCTTTACCTGAACCACTCAGAGCTGTGCTTATACGGCGCGGCATGTCGACGAGCGCAGACGTGGAAGCGCTCCTGAGCGATCAGGCACCGCCCTCTCCTCACGACCACTTCCCCCAGCTCGCAGCAGCAATAGCGCGCTTAAAAACGGCATGCCAGACAGGTGAATCTCTGGCCGTTTGCGGTGATTACGACGCTGACGGCATGACCAGCACCGCCCTGCTGCTGCGGGCCTTTCGCGTGCTTGGTGCCAATCCGAAAGCAGCCATTCCAAGCCGGATGGATGACGGCTACGGGTTAAACCCGGGGATGGTGGAACAGCTGCATGCGGAAGGCATCAGGCTCCTGATCACCGTCGACAACGGTGTTGCCGCAACGGAAGCACTGCAGCGTGCCGATGACCTCGCGGTGGATGTGATCCTCACGGACCACCACACCCTTCCGGATCAGCCGCCGAAGGCCATGGCCCTGATTCATCCGGCCACAACCCCTGAAGACTCGCCCTATCAAGGTCTTGCGGGGGTCGGGCTTGCCTACATCGTGGCGCACACCCTGGCGTTGGAGATGAACCGGCCCGAAGCGATTGCCAGCTCCCGGGATCTCTTTTGCATCGGCACCGTCGCGGACATGGCACCCCTGACAGGTGCCAACCGCAGCCTGCTGAAGGAAGGGTTGAAACACCTGCACCGCAGCCGCTGTCCGGGTGTGCAGGCCCTGCAGCAACTGGCTGGGCTAGGGGAACGTCCCCTCGTCGCCGACGACATTGGTTTCCAGCTGGCACCGAGGATCAATGCGGTCGGCCGCATCGGGGATCCTGTGCTGGTGGTGGACCTTCTGACCGCAGAGGATCAAGACCAGGCCTACGAACTGGGGCGACGCTGCGATGTTCTCAACCGCCAACGCCGCGAGCTCTGCGATGCCATCGAAGCGGAAGCGATTGCCTTGCTGGAGAGTGATCCATCCCCCCTGCCGCCCTTCCTGCTCTTGGCACAGGGCCATTGGCATCATGGCGTCATTGGAATCGTGGCCGCCCGTTTGGTTGAGCGTTATCAGAGGCCGGCGGCCCTGCTGGCGGCGGATGGGGATGGTTTGATGCGGGCATCCGTCCGTGCCCCCGAGGGGTTTGCCGTGGATGAAGCGCTCAAGCACTGCGGTCATCTGCTGGAACGCTTTGGAGGCCACCCTGCAGCGGGAGGCTTCACGGTTCACGCCTCAGCCGTGACGGAGCTCCACGCCGGTCTTAACAAGCTGGCCGCAACTTGGATCGAGCAGAGGGGGGAGGGCTTGCTGGTGGAACCGGAGGCCCTGCTGACCCTCGAGGAGATCAACCATGACCTCTGGGCAGGCCTGCAGAAGCTGGAACCCTTCGGCGCAGGTCATCCCAAGCCGTTGTTCTGGTCGAGGGGGTGCCGTGTTGCCGATCAACAGTCGCTGCGCGGTGGGCATCGACGCTTGACCCTGGAGCAGAACGGCACGGAACGTCAGGCGATCATCTGGCGCTGGCCAGCCGGCACTGCGATTGCGCAGACAATTGATCTGGCCTACCGACTCACCCAGAATCACTGGCGTGGAGAAACCCGTTTCCAGCTGGAGGTGCAGGCCCTGCGCACGCACCATGCCGTGATGGAACTCAAACGCGGATCTGGCACTTACAGGATGGAGCGTGTCGGTCCGAAGGCCCTGCAAGTGCTGAACCCTGCCGGTGAGTCCATGATCTGCACAATCAACGCCATCGGTGTGCTGGAGAGTGACGACAGCCGGGCCCGGCACCCCTACGTTGCGGGTCTGCTGCAAGAGGCCTGCGTGGGTCTCGGCCTTTGCCCATGAGTCCGGATCGTCGCCAGGAAAGCGCCCTGATTCCAGGAACTTTGCCCTCCCAACGCCAGTTGGGGGACATCGCACGTCATTTCATCAGCCTGGTGATCGTTGGCGTGCTGATCGGCGTCGCCTGTCTGCCACTCAACCTGGTGGACCGCATTCAGGAACGGTTGTATGTCTTGCTGCCAACGAATGCAGCCAGTCCATGGACGTTGCCCGGTGTTCTTGTGGCACTGGCGCCGCTGGTCGTGATGCCTGTTCTCCTGCTGCTGCAGCGAGGTCCATGGCATGAGGGAGCAGGGTCTGGAATTCCCTCCACGATGAATGGATTGAAAGATCCGTCGCTGCTGCCGCGGGCGATGGCAGCTCCAGGAACGGTGCAACGGGGCCTTCTCTGGTCGATCGCCACCGTGGCCATGTTTCCCCTGGGCAGGGAAGGACCTGTTGTGCAGTTCGGTGCTGCTGTGGCCAGAGCCTGCCATCGGCGTTTCAAGGGATGGCTGCCGTCGCTGACCGAGCGGCAGATGGTGGCCATCGGCGGAGGTGCCGGCCTGGCCGGGGGCTTCAACACGCCTTTGCTCGGGGCCGTTTTCATGCTGGAGGAGCTCACGGCTGATTACGCCATCGTCACCATCTGGCCTGCTCTCGTGATCAGCGTTGCGGCAGCAGGACTGTCGAACATCGGTGGACAACCGATGTTCGGCCTTGGCGTTCTCAACATCGTGACACCGGAGTGGGAACAGCTGATGATGGCAATCCCGGTTGGTCTTGTCGCAGGTGTTGTTGGCGGTCTGTTCAACAAGGGGCTTGTCTGGCTCACCCAGCGGCTGTCGACATCGGTAAGGCAACGGCCCCTGCGCACAGGCCTCTATCTCGGAGGAGGTTTGAGCCTCCTGGCTCTGATGAGCTGGGGAACATCCACCTCTGATGGTGAATCGCTGGTGAGGCAGCTGATTGAGCAGGGCATGCCCAATCCTGTTGAAAACGAGAGTCAGTGGTTAACAGGCTTCACCAGCCTTTGGATCACCGTTGTGCGGGTGATCGCTCCGATGCTGGCTCTCAGCCCTGGCGTTCCAGGCGGCTTGATCGATCCATCCCTCACCTTCGGAGCTGTGCTGGGCTACACCGTCTGCGCAATCGCTGGTTACAGCGGTCAGCTGGGGATCGGATTGGGTCTGGCTGCAGGACTCTCAGGAGCAACTCAGCTCCCCCTGGTCTCCATCATTTTCGCGTGGCGTCTCGCTGGAGATCAGCAATTGTTCGCCGGAGTGGTGCTTGCAGCTGTTCTGGCCTCCTACACCGGGCGCCTGGTTTGCAGGGACCCGGTGTATCACGGCTTGAGCAAGCTCAAGCGTCAGAGTGCGCCGCGGCGGTAGAAGAGGATAAAGATCACTGCCGGGCCAGCCAGGGTGATCAAGGCCAGTGCGCCGAAATTGGCGATCAGGTGGAAATCGATTCCCATGGGTCGAAAGCAGGTAAGCAACAGTTTGCCGCCGCCAGGCTACGAGCCTCCCGCCAGAAACACTTCAATCCGTCCTGGTCTCTGTGACGGCTTGTCACAGCAACACGCGTCACAGCTCGGGCTGAAAGCAACCCAAAACGGACCGCCATCATGAGTCGTCACTCCCAGAACTGGGCCTGTCTGCAGCATTGCGGAGCTTGTTGCAGGCTTGCCCCAGAGGAACGTCAGGAAGCGATCGAAGCCCTGACACCTGAACAGCAGAGCCAATATCTCGCCATGGTTGGGAACGATGGGTGGTGCATTCACTTCGACAGCGGTGCCAGACGTTGTCGGATCTACGCCGAGCGCCCGGATTTCTGTCGTGTCGCGAGCCTCTGCAGCCTTTTCAACATTCCTGAAGACCGCGCTGATGCCTTCGCCATCGCTTGCTGCCGCCAGCAGATTCGATCGGTTCACGGCGGACGCAGTCTGGAACTGCGTAAGTTCGAACGGCTGATTCGATCCACGCCTCCATCGCGATGACCGACGCCGGAAGCTCTCAGCGTCCAGGGTTCACAACCGTTCTGGTGAGTACGTTCACCACCGTGTTCCTGGCGGAACTGGGCGATAAGACGCAGTTGGCAACGCTGTTGCTCTCCGCTGAATCGGGACAGCCTTGGCTGGTCTTCGGTGGTGCCGCTCTGGCACTGATTTGTTCCAGCCTGGTAGGAGTGCTCGTCGGCCGCTGGCTTTCGTCGGTCCTGCAACCCGAACGCCTGGAACAAATGGCTGGCTTGCTGATGGTTGGACTGGGTCTGTGGCTCGGATCTCAGGCTTTGCAATCAGTGCTGCACGGCCATCTGCTCTGAGCGAGACCGAGAACGCTCAACTCTCCGATCCATCGCGCCAACCCATCGATGAACATCACGCTGCTGCTCTCAACCTTCGTCACCGTGTTTCTGGCTGAACTCGGCGACAAAACGCAGTTGGCAACGGTTGCGATCAGCGGCACATCGGATCGGCCACTTGCGGTGTTTCTGGGATCATCCAGCGCCCTGGTGATTGCAAGCCTGATCGGAGCGGTCGCGGGAGGCTCTCTGTCGGCAGTGATTCCCGCCGATTGGCTTCAGCTCTTGGCCTCCATCGGCTTCCTGGTCATCGGACTGCGCCTTCTCTGGCCGATGCTGAAAACGGACGGCAGCATCATCCCGGAACAGGACTGACCCACACCCCAGCAAGGCATCGGCTCGTAAGATCCAAAAGATCAAGAAGGGCACGCATCCCCTGCTGCTTGCGAGCCTGCATCGTTTCTCTCCCGGTCCTGAAGGCCGGTTCCCGATTCCGTTCTGATGAAATTCACGGTCGCCGATCTGCTCGACCAGGTTCCCGCTGATGGAAGCCTGGACCAAGCAAAACTCGAGAAGATCCTAAGGCTGTCGAATCGAACGGAAAAGCAGTCTCTGGGGCTGGCACTGCAGGCGCTCTCGCGTCTTGGGATCCTGAGCACCGATGACAGCGGAGCGGTTCAACGCTGCATCACTGATGACCTGGTGGAAGCCCGCCTGCGTTGCAGTAGCAAAGGCTTTTGTTTTGCAATCCGCGATGACGGCGGTGATGACATCTACATCCGCGACCATCAGTTGAATCACGCCTGGAACGGTGATCGCGTTTTGGTGCGCATCACCCGGGAAGGGGGTCGCCGTCGGTCTCCAGAAGGAGGTGTGCAATGCATCCTGGAACGGGCCACCACGAGTCTGCTTGCGGCCGTGGAACAGCAAGAGGACAAGCTGGTGGCGATCCCCCTCGACGACAGGATTCTGGCGACCATCGAGCTTGCCTCCGAGGATGCAGGCCATGCGGACACACCCGCGAATGAAGCGGTTGCCGAGGTCATTCTTGACCGCTATCCCGTCGCCCAGTTCTCAGCCCAGGGCCATGTCTCCCGCTCCCTGCCTCTCAATGGCGGACCCGAAGCGGATCGGGACCTGATGTTGACGAAAGCTAATTTCCATCAGCGGCCCACCCCACCTCGCGCTTCGCTGAAGGCACCGGCAGCCAAAAAGCGAGTGGACTGCACAGATCAACCTGCACTCCTGCTCACAGGCTGGTCTGCAACCGACGCTGTCTCCCTGCCGGCACTGCACGTCATTCCCCACGAAGGAGGGACGCGCCTTTGGATCCATGCTCCAGCAGTCGCCGAACGGCTGGCCCCTGGAAACAGTCTCGACCAGTGGCTGTTGAATCAATCGGAGAGTATCTGCCTCGGCCAACATTGGTTGCCGCTTCTGAGCCCTGCCTTGACAAAGGCCAGCGCATTTCGCGTTGGCGAAGTGCAGGATGCGGTCACGCTTCGGCTGGATCTCAGTGCTGACGGTGAATGGAAGGATTGGGACTTCTCCCTAACCAGAATCCGTCCGGTTGCACAGATCACCCAAACACATCTGGAAGCTCTCGCAGGACGCAAACCGAAATCAAGGGCGATTCCAGCGGACTTGAAAGCGATCAAAGAGCAGATCAGCCAACTGGAAACTTTGATTTTCAGTGCCAAGAGTGCTCATGAAAGCGAACGATCTGCCGGTTTGATCGAACTCGACCTGCCCAGGCCTCAGCTCGACATGCTCGGGGATTTAAACCCACTGGCCCCCGATGGTGATGCAGCCAACTGGGCAGAGCCGCTGAATCCGAGCTCACCGGAATCGGTGATGGCGGTGCTGTTGCGCACGGCTCACAGGGTCTGGCATGCGCAGAGCGAAGATTTGAAACTCCCGTCCGTTCTGCTGGGTGCACCCCCAGCCGACGACTCCGCTCTGATGGACGTGGCCAAGGCAGCCATTGCCCTGGATGTTCCTCTCGAACTCGATGAAGACGGAACACCGTCCGCCGATGAACTCGCCAAGGCTGTTGCCGGTTGTCAATCAAGCCGCGTGCTCAATCTCCAGCTTCGTCATGCACTGCCTGACAGCCTTTATCGCCTCAATGAGGCTGCTGCGACCGCCGGAAACCCGCAGCCCGATGCTGACAACACCACCGATCCAGACTCTGAAACCACCACATCAGACGATGTTGACGAGCAGACCAGCCGAGCGGAGAGTCCCGGTTCGGTTGGCGCTCAATCCCTGGCTCCCTGGTGTTGCCCAACGCTGCATTACGCCGATCTTTTGAATCAACAGGTTCTTTGTCAATTGCTCAATGAAGGCAAGGACCGTCCAAGCGTGCGGCACAAAACCAAGGTGGGGATTGGGTCTCGAGGAGCAGGCGATCAGATCACCTGGCCGCTGTTCACGGCCTCGCAGGATCAAAAACTCTCAGAGCTGTTTCGGGAGCGCATCATCCAGCGCTTGAACACACGCCGCCGGCAGGTGTCAGAGCTGCGCAAAGACGTGGTCGCCATGGCGCAAGCCAGAAGCGCTGAACCCATGGTGAATCAGGAGCAAACCGGAGTGATCAGCGGTGTGCAGAGTTATGGGTTTTTTGTGGAGATCCCTCCATCGATGGTGGAAGGGTTAGTGCATGTGAGCTCATTGAATGACGACTGGTACGAATACCGTTCGCGCCAGAATCGACTCGTCGGACGACGCAGTCGCAGGGTTTATCAGCTCGGCGATGAAGTGAAGGTGAAGGTGTTGAAAGTGGATGTGCTGCGCAACCAGATCGACCTTGAAGTGGTGCCCGCGGAAGAATCTGACGAGCAGGCAGCCCCCCTGCCTGTGGCCGTCTCAGACTCATGAGCGCTCCGTTCGTGATCGGCATCAGCGGCGCATCGGCCCAACAACTCGCTGAACGCAGCCTGCAATGGCTTCTCCGCGGGGGTCACAGCGTGCACGTGATCGTGAGCCGAGGAGCCCATGAAGTTTGGAGAGCTGAACGGGCCATCGCCGTTCCGGTGGACCCCGATCAGCAGCAACGGTTCTGGCGTGACCATCTCGATGTGCAAAGCGGCGAACTGGTCTGTCATCGCTGGGATGATCAAGCCGCGGTGGTGGCCAGTGGCAGTGTGATGACCCGGGGAATGGTGGTTGTTCCCTGCTCGATGGGAACCGTGGGGCGTCTGGCGGCTGGATTGGCAGGGGATCTTCTTGAGCGCAGTGCTGATGTGCACCTCAAAGAAGGCAGACCCCTCGTGATTGCCCCGAGGGAAATGCCGTGGAACTTGATACACCTGCGCAACCTCACAACGCTTGCAGAAGCTGGAGCCAGGATTGCGCCGCCCATTCCTGCCTGGTACACCCAGCCGGAGTCCCTCGATGACATGATCGATTTTCTCGTCATGCGTCTGTTTGATGGCCTGGGCGAGTCGCTAACAGACCAGAACCGTTGGCAGGGACGACGCCCATGACCCCTTTGCAACGGCTGCTGCTGATTCCCTGCCTGTCCCCTTTGCTGCTCACCTTGCTGGTGGCAGGGCTGAATCTCGGAAAGGGAGGAACGCTACGAATCCTCACCTGGCAATTACCCACCCTGCCCATTGGAGCCTGGATGGCCATTGCCGCCGCAACAGGCGCTGCACTGGGCTCAGGAGGTGCCTTGGCAGCAACGCCTCAAGCACCAACGCTGCAGCGCGAAGTTCGACGACCGATCGCATGGCCACCTGAGCATTCAGAACCGATTGAACCTCCCACGTCTCCTTCCGATGCTGCGACCGTCACGTGGCCTGAGCGGGATGTGCGCGATCCGGCGCCGACGGTCTCGGTGCCCTTTCGCGTGATCCGGCGGGGCGACTCCAAAGCCGAAACCGTGACGGCGTCGGCTCCGGAAACGACTACAACCACGACCACTGGAGCATCCAACGCAGAGGCAGCTGATGACTGGAATCAGCCCCTCAGCGAGGACTGGTAACCGGCGACTGGTGAGGCACCACCGGAGCTGTCTACAGTCCGGCCAGTGACCAACATCCGGTGAGCGAAACCCCTGCCAAGCCGAAAGGCGAGACCAAACCCGCTGGTGAAGGCAAAGCAAAACCTGCCGCCAAACCCAAGCTCGAGGACAAACCCTTTGCCTCCTTCATGCAGGAGGACTTCCTTCCGTCGCTCACGAAAGCCCTGGACGATCGAGGTCAAAGGGCCGTGAGCCTGTCCCTCATTGAGGGCGAGAGGCCCGTGGTGGGGGGTTCCTGCTGGATGGTGAAAGGAGAGCTGAGCGGCGAGCGCAGGTTCTGGCTCTGTTTCGAATCCGATGCGATCACCTCCGGCAAAACCATTGCCTTAGCCGAGTCGGGCACGGCACCCAGTCTGCTGGAGTCGTTTCTGATCGACGAAAAGAGAATCACCCTCGCACTGCTGCAATCGAGACTGCTCCAGCGGCTCAACGGGCAGAAATGGCTGGGGGGCAACTGAACGACTCACGTCACAGAAACCCCGGCAACCTCACGGTGCCACTTACGATGGTGAGCACTTAGACGAAACAGATGGTGCCTCCAACCGCTGTCAACGACGCACCTGCAGCAGGATCAGCCGTATCCGTCAAGGACCCGGCCAAAGACACGATCCTCACGCCGCGCTTCTACACAACGGACTTCGAAGCCATGGCCGCAATGGATCTGCGGCCCAACGAGGCAGAACTGGAGGCCATCTGCGAAGAGTTCCGCAAGGACTACAACCGCCATCACTTTGTCCGCAACGACGAATTTGAGGGTGCTGCAGACAAACTTGATCCGGAAACCCGTCGCGTTTTCGTTGAGTTCCTCGAGCAGAGCTGCACATCAGAATTTTCAGGTTTCCTGCTGTACAAAGAACTCAGCCGTCGCATCAAAACCAGAAACCCCCTTCTGGCTGAGTGTTTTGCTCACATGGCCCGAGACGAAGCCCGTCACGCCGGCTTCCTGAACAAGTCGATGAGTGATTTCGGCTTGCAGCTCGACCTGGGCTTCCTGACCGCCAACAAGAGTTACACGTTCTTCCAGCCGAAGTTCATCTTCTACGCCACCTATCTTTCTGAAAAGATTGGTTATTGGCGCTACATCACCATCTTCCGCCACCTTGAGAAGAATCCCGACAGCAAGATTTTCCCAATCTTCAATTTCTTCGAGAACTGGTGCCAGGACGAAAACCGCCATGGCGATTTCTTCGATGCCTTGATGAAGGCACAACCCAACACCGTGCGGGGATTCCGGGCACGCCTCTGGTGCCGCTTCTTCCTCTTGGCTGTCTTCGCCACCATGTATGTGCGCGATGTCGCCCGCAAGGAGTTCTACGAAGCGCTGGGTCTCGATGCGCGCGACTACGACCGGTTGGTCATCGACAAAACCAACGAAACAACCGCGAGGGTGTTCCCGGTTGTGTTGGATGTGAAAAATCCGAAGTTCTACGCCGGTCTCGAGAACCTCGTGACCAACAACGCAGCCCTGGACGCCGTTGATGCCAGTGCTTCATCCGCACCGATCAAAGTGTTGCGGAAACTTCCCCACTGGATCGCCAACGGGGCACAGATGGCGTCGCTCTTCCTGATGGCACCCGTGCGCAGCGAGTCATTTCAGCCCAGCGTGCGCTGATGCAAACCAACACGATCTCCGCAACTGGGATTCTCAACCTTGATCCCAGTTGTACGCCTTGGGAACAGCGTCTCAACACCCTTCTGAACGCCGGCTTGGGAGCCGGCGCCGATCTCGTAGAGGTCTTCCTCGAGCGCACCGACCACCTGGGTGTGCTCGCCGAGCAAGACAAGATCACCAGCGTTTCTCCGGCCTTCGGCATGGGGGCCGGCATCCGGGTATTCAGGGGTGTGCGTGATGGTTTCGTTAGCACCAACGATCTCAGTGACGCTGGTTTGGCCGAAGCACTGGATCAGGCTTTGGCCATGCTTCAACTGGAACGTTCCACTCTCTCTGGCTCCAGCGCATTTCAGGGTCTCAGCGCTCTGAAAAATTTCGCAGCAACCAAGCACGATTGGTTGGATCGCACACCCAATCTCGATGTGATCACCCAGCGACTGCTTGAAGGCACGCAATGCCTGGAACGTCTTGGTCAGCACCTCGACGTGCGGCGCAGCAGCTTCTCCCGTGATTGGCAGGAAGTACTTGTCGCAGCTAGCGACGGAACCTTCGCCCGAGACATCAGGCTGCACCAATCCAGTGGTCTCAGTGTGCTGGCTGCCGATGGTGACCACCGCGCCAGCATCGCGCGCCGCTACGGAAGCACCGACAAACCGAATGATCTCTGCGACTGGGCGATCGAGGCGTCTGCGCAGGAGGTGTGCAGCAGTGCCTCCACGATGCTTCGCGCCGACTACGTGGATGGAGGCCAGATGCCAGTGGTGCTCGCCAACCGATTTGGTGGCGTGATCTTCCATGAAGCCTGCGGCCATCTGCTGGAAACAACCCAGATCGAACGCGGGACGACACCATTCGCGGAGTGCATCGGTGAATCCATTGCCCACCCAGCCGTCACGGCCATCGATGAAGGCTTGAGTGATGGAGCCTTTGGCTCCCTGTCGATGGACGACGAAGGGATGGAACCTCAGCGCACCGTTTTGATCGAAGATGGGGTCCTGAAGCGGTTCATCAGTGACCGTGCTGGTGAATTACGCACCGGCCATGCCCGCACCGGCAGCGGACGTCGTCAGAGCCATGGATTCGCTGCCGCGAGTCGGATGCGCAACACCTACATCGCTGCCGGCCCTCACAGCATCAATGACCTCATCGGATCCGTTGATCGTGGTCTCTACTGCAAATCCATGGGAGGCGGCAGTGTCGGTCCCACCGGCCAGTTCAACTTCTCGGTTGAAGAGGGCTATCTCATCGAAAATGGAAGCCTGGGTAAGCCCGTGAAAGGTGCCACCTTGATCGGTGAGGCCAAAGAGGTGATGCCAAGGATCTCGATGTGTGCCGACGATCTCGATCTTGCAGCCGGCTATTGCGGTTCCGTGAGCGGAAGCGTGTTCGTCACCGTGGGACAACCCCACATCAAAGTTGATTCCATCACCGTTGGAGGCCGCTGATCATGGGACATGCACCACTGAACGTGTCGGCTCTGCGTGATCGGCTCCACCAGCTCGCCTCGCGCGAAGGAATTACGCAATGGGATCTTGGAGCCAGCCGAAGCAACAGTGCTTCTGTTCAGGTAGATCGCGGTGAAGCCAAACAGTTGAAGGCTTCACAACGCAGTTCCATCACCGTGCGTGTTTGGAATCGGGATGGCCTGGTCGGCATCACCAGCACCTCCGATCTGTCGGATGCTGGCTTGGAAAAGGCGCTGATGGGCGCCCATCAAGCCAGCGCCTTTGGAAACGCTGATGATGTCCCCCACTTCTCCCCTCTGGCGAAGGCGCCCACCGATCCTCTCGATCGACCACTCAAAAACTCCGAAGGCATTCAATCCCTGCTCAAGAATCTTCTTGAAGCTGAAAAAGAACTCCTCAGCCGGCATCCCGCCATCGAAACGGTTCCCTACAACGGACTCAACGAGGGAAGCAGCGAGCGCATCTACCTCAACAGCGATGGTGCTCTGCGGCAGGCACAACGCACCCAAGCCAGCCTTTATCTGTTCGCCCGCGCGGAAGAGGCAGGGCGAAAACCCCGAAGCGGAGGAGCGGTGCGACTGGCGCTCGGCAGCGCTGAGCTGGACCTCAACGGATGCATCGACGAGGCTGCCGAGCGCACCATCAGCCATCTCAACTACAAACCGATTGATACGGGTCGCTATCTGGTGTGCTTCACACCTGAAGCCTTTCTCGATCTCATCGGATCCTTCAGCAGCATGTTCAATGCCCGCGCCGTTCTAGACGGTGTGAGCCTGAGCAAGGCCGACACCATCGGCCAGCAACTGGCCGTTCCCTTCTTCAACTTGATTGACAACGGTCTTCACCCCGCCCATGTGGGAGCGATGCCATTTGATGGAGAGGGAACACCAACCCGAGCCTTGCGCTTGATAGGTGATGGTCGTTTGGAGAGTTTTCTGCACTCGGAAGCCACCGCTCGTGCATTCGGTGTGCAACCCACCGGTCATGCCGGTTTGGGCGCCAAGGTGTCCGTCGGCCCCGACTGGTTTGAGGTGCATCGCAGTGAAGGGGCCACGCTCCCAGGCGATCACCTGGATCACCGCACAACCAGCGACTCCTTCGTGCTGATTGAGAGCCTCAACGCTCTCCATGCCGGCGTCAAGGCCAGTCAGGGTTCGTTTTCTCTCCCCTTCGACGGCTGGCTGGTGAATGGAGGTGAGCGCATTTCCGTTGAGGCAGCAACGGTTGCTGGCGACATCCGAGAGCTCCTTCGATCCATCGTTCAGATCGAAGCCGATCCAATCGTCACCCATGAAGGGGTGTGTCCCCATGTGTGGGTGGATGGTCTCGCCATCACCGGCGAAGCCTGAGTCACTCACCGCACGACCGCTTTGGCTTTGAAGATCCTGTTCTGGGGCACACCGGCCTACGCCGTACCAACCCTCGACACACTCCATGAAGCCGGGCATCAAATCGTCGGTGTGGTGACCCAACCCGATCGGCGGCGTGGGCGGGGTAAGCAATTGATGCCTTCACCTGTAAAAGCCAGGGCGCAAGAGCTCGGCTGCCCAGTGTTCACCCCGGAGAGGATTCGACGAGACCTGGACTGTCAGCAACAGCTCAATGCTCTGGATGCCGATGTGTCTGTCGTGGTTGCCTTCGGCCAGATCCTGCCCAAGGACATCCTTCAACATCCGCCTTTGGGATGCTGGAACGGGCATGGATCTCTGCTCCCCCGTTGGCGAGGGGCGGGCCCCATTCAATGGTCAATCCTTGAAGGAGACCCAGAAACCGGCGTGGGGATCATGGCCATGGAGGAGGGGTTGGACACAGGGCCCGTACTCCTGGAGCAACGGTTGTCGATCAACCTTCTCGAGAATGCCCATCAACTGGGAGAGCGACTCAGCAGGCTCAGTGCTGATCTGATGCTGCAAGCCATGCCTGTCATTGAGGCGGCAGGCCCAGGACTCGAGGCGGAGCGATGGTCGCGCCTCCAGGTGCGCCATCAGCCAGAGGAGGGCACCTACGCTCGCATGCTGAGCAAAGAAGACTTTCAATTGAACTGGGGTGATTCCGCCCTGACGATTCATCGGAAGGTGATGGGTCTGTATCCAGGAGCTGTGACGGTCTGGAAAGACCGGCGCCTGAAAGTGCTGGCAACAGAACCCCTGATCGAACGTCTTGCCGATGACTTATCTGATGAGGCGCGGGCCTTGGTCGGGCGTTGGAACACCGGTGCGCATCCCCCCGGCCAGGTGCTTCACAGCGCCGATTCAGGACTGGTGGTCAGTACCCATGGCTGCCCAATTCTGATTCGCGAAGCCCAACTGGAAGGGAAAGCTCGCAGCCATGGCCAGGCTCTCATCCAACAACTGCAAGCGCAGCCTGGAGACAGCTTGGGGCTGGCCGCGAAGCCTTAACGATGACGACCACGAACGGGTGAGGGTGCCCTGCGCGCTCTGGGTTTCCCGGGTGAGCGTCTGCGGCCTCCGCTGAGATCCAGAGGGGGAGCTTTGAGCACGGTGGGTTCAAAGCCATCAACGGTCTGTCGCGTCAGCTCTTCTCCCGTCAGCCGCTCGATCGCTTTCAGCAGTAGCGCTTCTTCGGCGGCCACAAGGGACACGGCATGCCCCGTTTCCCCGGCACGGCCGGTACGGCCAATGCGATGCACATAGTCTTCCGCCACATTCGGCAGATCGAGGTTCACAACATGGGGGAGCTGCTGGATATCAATGCCTCTGGCGGCGATATCCGTGGCAACAAGCACGCGGACGCTTCCCTGCTTGAAACCCTGCAAGGCACGGGTCCGCGCCCCCTGACTCTTGTTGCCATGGATGGCTGCCGCCGCAAGCCCCTCCTTGTTGAGACGGTCAGCCACCCGATTGGCGCCATGCTTCGTGCGTGAAAACACAAGCACCTGACGCCATTCGCCCGTGCGAATGAGGTGGCTTAACAAATCGCTCTTGCGCGCCATGTCGCAGGGGTGCACCACTTGCTCCACCGATCGCGCCGTTTGATTTTCAGGCGTGACCTGAAGATGCACAGGATCATGGAGGAGGCCAGATGCCAACTTGCGGATCGGCGCACTGAACGTGGCTGAAAAAAGAAGCGTTTGGCGCTTCGCAGGCATCAGCCTGATCAGGCGGCGGATGTCATGGATGAAGCCCATATCGAGCATGCGATCCGCTTCATCCAGCACGAGACATTCGAGCTGGTCAAAGCGCAGAGCACCCTGTTGGTGAAGATCAAGCAAACGCCCTGGGGTGGCCACAAGCAGATCAACCCCCCCACGCAAGCGATCAATCTGTGGGTTGGCCTTTACGCCACCAAACACAACATCGCTGCGGAGAGGCAGATGCCTGCTGTAGGCCTTCACGTTCTCCAAAACCTGAGCAGCAAGTTCCCTGGTGGGCGTCAGCACAAGAGCGCGAATCTGGGCCCGTCCTGCGCGCTTGCCATGGCGCAATCTCTCCAGCACCGGCAGGGTGAAACCAGCTGTCTTCCCCGTACCCGTTTGTGCAGCTGCCATCACATCCCTGCCATCGATCACTGCCGGAATCGCCTGCGCCTGAATCGGGGATGGGTGGGAGTAGCCCTTGGCCTGGAGTGCTTCCAACAAGGGTTCACCCAATCCCAGATCTGAAAACAGGACCTGAGGATCAGTGGAGACAGAAACTGCGCTGATTGTGGTGCCGCCGCAAGCCTCACCCTACGGGGCCAACCCTTCGGCTCTAATGGTCGGCGTAAAGCTGCTGCGCCTGTTTCCAAACCGCATCGAGCTGTTGGTCACTGAGCACAAGCGCCTGAGGGTGAACGCGCGCCAGCCAGGCGCGGCGGTGCTCTGGGGTCTCATCACTGAAAAAAGTCTGCTGAGCTGCAAGCACACGAAATTTGAGAAATTCCAGCAGCACAGCTCTGACCCGTGGAGCGGAGTGCTGCATCCCAGAGGCCTCAGAACAATTGCCAAACCGCATTGTCGGGTATGTCGGGTGCCGCATGGGGATCACTGGGTTCCTGCTGCGTGACTCTCCAGGCAGGCAACCTGCAATCGCGATAGCTCGGATGCTGGATCAGGATGCCCTCCTGATCATCAGTGGAGCCATAAAAGCCACTCACCCAATGCGGCCGTTCGTTCAACCCACCGCGAAACCAGACCCAGCATCGCTCGCGTTTCATCGATCCACGCTGTTTTCACCGCCTCATTCTGAAAGCTGAAGCGACGGAGCGACCTCACGGTGCACGCAGCGTTCACAGGGACCCTCCGGGAGCACCGCACAGCGCAGGAGTGGGCTGAGGGCATTGAAGCGGCAACTTGGATCTCCAATGACCCAGCCATGACGGAACCAACGGGCATCCTCCGGTTGCTTCTGCGTCTTCACCAGAAGAACCACCGAACGGAGTTCGTAGCGTCCGGAGCACAACCGGTACCGATGCCGTCTCTGCATCACCAGAAAACTTCTGGCATCAAGCGAAAACCAACGACCTGGATGGGGTGGGTCTTCCATCTCCACTCGGTCGATCGGCTGCTCGCTGCCGAACTGACGAATCTCGATCAGCACAACTCAGGCCTCCTCGACGACGGGGGGCAGACGCAACGAAAACCCCCAGATCATCAACAGGGTCACCACGAAGAGCGTCACCAACTCAGGAATATCAATCGTGGGGAACACCAGCTGGATCAGCAGCTTGCAGCCAACGAAAGCCACGGCCAGATAACCGGCTGACTCGAGCCGGCTATAGATCTTCAACCATTGGATGAACAATCCTGACGTGAAACGGAGGGCAATCACACCGATGAGTGCACCGCTGATCACCAGCAAAAGTTGATCACTGATGGCCACCGCCGCAGCCACGCTGTCGACCGAAAAGGCGAGATCGGTGAGGGCAAGGGTGAGAACCGTGCGCCGAAAACTCAACGGAGGCAGAGCGTTCTGCGAAACCAGGGCATCATTCTCGGGCGCAGCGGGGCGCCAGTGCTGGTAACAGAGCCACAGGAGGTAACCACCGGCCAGCAATTGGATCGGCGGGAAAGCCAGCACCCATTGCGCCATCAAGATGAGAGCGACGCGGAGCACAAACGCCATCAACACGCCCAAATTGAGAGCCCGGCGCTCCAGTTCAGGGTCATCCTGTCTGCGGGCGATTGCAGCCAGAGCAATGGCGTTGTCTGCTGAAAGCAGCAGTTCCAAACTGACAAGCACCGGCAACAACGGAAGCAGCTCACCGAGCTGATCGACTCCATCAAGCCAGGGAGTTAGGGACGTCAGTGCAGCTGTATCCATCAACGCAGCCTAGAAATGGGACGCGCCGACCAGTGGCATGAAAACGCAAGTCCAGCTTTGCCATCACAACGACCAGCGCTGCATTGTTCGCGTGGAAGCCTTTGACGGCGACAGGTCACTGGGCAGTGCCCTGGGCGAAGCGCCCACGGCAACGGATGCAGAAGATCAGGCCATCGCCAGGCTGCTGCAACGACTGGACACGCCCAAAGCAACAGCAGCCAGCCACAAGGAGCTTGTGCGGCGCAACAGCCAGAACCAGGATCAGACTGCACAGAACGCAAGACCGGCTTCCGATCAGAAACCACCCAAGGCGATCGAACCCAGCCAACCTGCCGTGGATCAAGCCTCTCCACCGGCGGTCAGCACTCCAGAGCCAGACGCTCCCACGAACGCAGTAAACGAAGCACCCACCGATCCAGACGATTGGAGCGAAGAACTCACTGCCATCGACCTTGAGTTGCAACGCATCGGCTGGGATCGAGCCAATGAATCCATCTATCTGGAGCGAGCCTTTGGGCACAGCAGCAGACATCGCCTCACACGCTTCAGTGATCTCGTGGCTTATCTCAAGCGCCTGCGGGACCTACCAGCCTCGAGTGACGCCCGAACAGCGGCGATCCCCCTAAGACGCTCGGACCTTGTGAACCAGTGCGATGAAATCCTGAAGCGCCTCAATTGGCAGCAACAGCAAGCCCGCGACTTTCTGCAAAGCAACTTCCAGGTTGGGTCCCGGCAGCAACTCAGTGATGAACAACTGTTGGGATTCAACATGCTGCTGGAAGAGCAGTTGTTGCCACCCTCTTGACGGTGAAAGACGCGAACGGCTATCGGCGGATGAAGGCGCATCCCGCCTGCAATCGAGTGATGAGGAGTTTGCCGACTCTTGAGTACAAAGCAGGATCAAGCGTCCCCGACTCATAGAGCGATCATTCCCATATGGCAGATGCTGTTGGCTAGGCGTGCGTGACACTGGCGAAAGGATGACTGCCTTACTCCATCGGGCAGAGCGGCTTCCAGATTTATTGATAATGAACTAAAATTGGGTGATACCAGAGTGTTGCCAAATAGATGATCATATTGTTTCTCCCGGCCCTTGGTGTGGCATTGGGGCTTTTTATTTTTGCTCTTATTTGGAGTCGTAATTCTCTTACTCAATCCTCCAAGATCGGCGGATCTGCTGCAGTCATTACCCATATAGTTCTGGGGAGTGCTGTTTTGGTCATGTCTTTTGACCTATATGGCGATTTATTTTCCAGCTGGAGCTGCAGCAAGGGCTTCATCGGCAACTGTTATCTAGAAGCCTCTATTTTGCTTGCCCTGGTGGGACTTCTTCCTTGTGGATTCCCAATCACGGGTCACATCCTCAGGCTGGCATGGCGCAATAAGCGGTAGCAGCGACAGATGACTCAATCCTCTTAGAGAGCAACCAAGGCGAGGTCAGCGAAGGGGTATAGCTCCTCCGCTTTTCCCACCCCTGCTCTTTGTTATCTGCTTGGAGTGTGGTGACGGGCTGAGTTGCCGCAGCATCCACGATGACCACTGTGAACTGCATGGGGTTATGTCTCGGTTTGTTCAAAGTGGCAAAAACCGCCGAATCGCACATCGGCAAACTGAGCTATTTATTTTCCCGATTTCAGCCGTCTGACTCCCCCAGCTGGCCTAGAGGCTTACCCCCAGGCGCCAACCGACCAGCCTATCTGCTTCGTCTGTCGCGGGGATTGGGTTCAGCCCATCAAGCATCAGCCCAACAACAGCAGGCTCTCCAAGCCATTCGATTCCAAGAGACAGTCAAGCCTTGAAAGCATTGGAGTCGTTGGCACGAAGCGCAAGGGGCATTTGCTGAGACAGCAAAAACTCAGCTATACCGAAGATGAATTTTTGCTGTAGCTGGCTTCTTGAGATCCCCAACTCGGCAGATGAACCGTAAGCAACGTGCATTAGCTGCCCTAAAAAACGACAAACATTTTGCTTGGCAATGCAAGCACAGAGTTAAAAATATAAAGCATAAAGAGCATAAATTTCCAATCATCTTCAGCCAATAAAAACTATATCAAATCCATTTCATACATATGCAAAGCCAATTTCGGCTAGGAACAATATGCTTTATCGAAAATGATCATTTATAAATACTTGGCGGAACAACTCCAGGCGTGCCGTACAAAACTGCAACTGCGCCAGTTTGCGTTTTCCAATTCCATTCATTACTTCCAGCCCCGCCTGCAGCATTCAGCATTTCGTCATCGGAAAGCTCCTCACCCGCAGGAGTCTGTCCGCTTTTCAGGTCTTCAATTGTGACTTCAAAGCCAGACGAACAAGCAATGGCCACGACATCTTCTTCGCTGGTAGCAGCGTCCATCTTCTGATGAAGAGTTGAGTCTGCGACAACAGCCTCCAAAAAAGCTTTGAATTGATCGAGTGACATTGAAAGCCTGAATCTATTCTCACTTTTAGTGTCTTGCGGCATTATTGTCAAGCATCTCTCCATACACCGCCTAGCTAGCACAGCATCCAGACTTATTCCTCGTTGTTAACATCATTCCCACCACCGAGTTCCTTCTTCGATGACGGGCCTCTGGAGATGCAGACGCTGATTGGGCCAAGCACCCGGTCATGAGCCTCTGAAAAGCCGGCTCCAACCCAAAGAGGCCGAGCGGCCGCATCTTCGATTCAGCGCTAGAAGAGCGCAAAAGCAGCCAATGCACGTGCGAATCGCGATCAGCGGAGCCCATTCCCAGGGAAAAAGCACATTGGTTTGGGATTGGGTGAAACGGCATCCTCACTACATGCGCGAGGAGGAGCCCTTTCGAGCGCTTCACAACGAGGGCTATGACATCCAATTTCGCCAGGAATGCAATTGCCTGCATAACGGCATTCAGATGTATTACAACGCCAGCCGAGTGAATGCCTATCAATCCAGCGACGAATGCGTGATCTTCGATCGCGCGCCAGTGGATTACATCGCATACTCGCAACACACCGCCGACTACGGCACCACTGACATCAACGATGCATTCGTTGAAGCCATGGTTCCCAGGGTGAGAAACACACTTCAGAACCTGGATCTAATCGTTTTCATCCCCATCAGCGACCAATGGCCTGTGGAGATGGAAGACGATGGAATTCGCCCTATTGACCTGCCCTACCGCAGTGAGGTTGATGCCATTTTCAAACAGATCTACCGCGACCAGTGATTCAATGTGATGCCCTCGCTGAACGCACCGCAACTGATCGAACTTTGGGAATCCCGCGAGGAGCGGCTTGACCGCATTGAAAAAGTCATCAGGGCGTGAAGGCTCCACGCCTCAGGCCGCTTAGGCTGATGCAGAGCCCTTTTCTGACTCATGCAACGCCGTCTGCTGGCTCCACTGCTTGCCTTGTGGCTGGTGTTCGGCCTCCTGCTTCCCTCCGCTGAGGCAGCGATGGATTACGCCAAACAGGTGCTGATCGGAGCTGATTTCTCCAACCGGGACATGCAGGGGGTGACCTTCAACCTCACCAACCTGCGCGAGGCTGACCTTTCGGGCAGTGACCTGCAAGGGGCCAGCTTGTACGGCGCCAAGCTGCAGGACGCCAATCTCAGCCGCACCAATCTCCGCGACGCCACGCTGGATTCCGCTGTGCTCAACGGGACGGATCTCACCGATGCCGTTCTGGAAGACGCCTTCGCGTTCAACACCCGTTTCATCGACGTGACGATCAGCGGCGCTGACTTCACGAACGTGCCCTTGCGTGGTGATGTGCTCAAAACCCTTTGTGCAGCGGCAGAGGGCACCAACCCCGTGACTGGACGGGACACCCGCGACACCCTGGGCTGCTGATGAGCTTTGACCCGCGCAGCCTCGAACGGCTGAAACAACTGGGGCGGGAATTGCCGCAAGCGCTGCCGACCCCGACAGAAAAGACCAGAGATTCCCCTCGCGCCAGCGAGCGGCGTCACAAGGTGGAAACCGAAGAGAACCCCCAGGCTCTGTTCCATGAGCTGATGAAGGTCAGCGCCGATGGCTCGGTCCCCGAGCACCTGATGGATCGCCTTCGCCAAGCCGAAAACAAAGCTGAAGCGGAACGGCGGCAACAACCGCGGGGTCCAGCGCAGAGCCCCTCCCGCCAAGAGGCGAGTTTCCCGCTGGCTCCAACGCCGACCCGCAACGCCGGCCCCGGAAAAAACACCCGCCCGCAACGGCCCGCCGTGGCACCCGGCAGCGAAGAGGAAAGCCTGTATGTGGCCTTCGGGCAGCTCCTGCTCGAAGACGATGACGCCGGCTGAGGCCATCCACACTCCCCTCCAGCAGATCGCATTGAAGGAATGGCAGGAACTTCAGGCGTCTGGCCATGACCACCTCGCCAGGCATGGGGTGCAGATCCAGAACCGTGTGGTTCCTTATGACCCCTGGCCCAGGGTGATTCATGGAGCGGACTGGGACGGACTCTGCGCAGGCATTTCGCAGCGTCACCAGGCGATTAATTGCTTTGTGGCTGACGTGTACAGCCGCCAGCTGATCCTCCGGGACGGCGTCATCTCCAGGCAGGAGATTGAAGAGTCACCGCTCTGGCAGCCAGACCTGCACGGTCTCTTTGCTCCCGACCATTGCTGGTGTCTGATCAACGGGTTGGATTTGATCGGTGGCAGCCAACAGGGCTGGCGGGTTCTGGAAGACAACCTCCGCCGGGTCGGAGGCCATGGCTACGCCGCGAGCATCCGAGAGGCTTCCTGGGCGGCCGGACTCGCGAAGAACACAGCGCATCAACCGCGTCCAGTTCAGGAGGGTCTGCAGCAGCTGCGCGCTGCGCTGCATCAGCTCTGCCCTCACCAGGATGATCCGCTGATCGTGTTGCTCACCCCCAGCACCGTGAGCACCGAGATCAGTGAGCACCGCTTTCTAGCTGCAGCGATGGGGATTGCCCTGGCGCGCCCAGAGGATCTGCATTGCGATCAAAACCAGGTGTTGCTCCTTCAACACGAACAGAAGCTGCCGGTGGATGTGATCTATCGCCGCAACGAGGATCGCATCGGCATGGAGCCCGACGGATCCAGTACCTGGCTTGGCGTGCCAGGTCTGAAACGGGTGGCCGCAGAGGGAAACGTGCAGATCGCCAATCTCCCCGGGGCCGGGATCGGCAGCGACAAGGCCCTGTATCGACACGTTGGCGCCATGATCCGCTACTACCTCGGTGAAGAGGCTCTGATCGAGCAGGTGCCTACGTTCAGTTGCCGAGATCCCAAAGAACTGGAGCATGTGCTTCAGCATCTCAATCAGTTGGTGGTGAAGCCGGTGGATGGTGCCGGGGGACTCGACATGCTCCATGGTCCAACCGCCTCCGCAGCTGAATGCAATGCGATGACCGCCTCTCTGCAGGCCCAACCTGAGCGTTTCATCGCCCAACCAGCGCAGGTGCTGCACACCCTGCCGACGTTGGTTGGGGAACGGCTCCAGCCCTGCGCCGTTGATCTTCGGCCCGTCTCATTGCTCGGAGACACGCCCCAGGTGCTTCCAGGAGCACTCACCCGCGTGGCACCTCCTGGCTCTTCGATCGTGAATCTGAACCGCGGCGGCAGCCTCAAGGACACCTGGATTCTCGACGTGGCGGCATGAACGTCTCCCGCTGCCGAATCATCGCTGTTGGCAAGGTGCGCAAGGGTTGGGTGCAGGAAGGGGTGGAGCTCTACCTCAAACGACTCCCTGGGCTCACCGTAGTGGAACTCAAGGACAGCAGCAGAGAGAAGGAGGCGGAGGCGATCCGTGCCGCTCTGCGATCCGATGAACTCCCGGTGATGTTGATGGAGCAGGGCACGCCGCTGGCCTCCATTCCCTTCGCACAACGGCTCGAGCGTCTGGGCAATGAACGCCTGGCCTTTGTGATCGGCGGCGCCGATGGACTCACCGATGAGCTCAAAGCTGCCGCCCGCTGGCAACTGAGCCTCTCACCGATGACCTTTCCCCATGAACTGGCCCGGCTGCTGCTGCTCGAGCAGCTGTTCCGGGCTCAGGCGATCCTGCAGGGGAGCCCGTATCACCGGGCTTGAGTGGACTGCAGCTCAAGCGTCCGCAGTCAACGCGTCTGCCCAGGCATCCCGGCAGCGCCACCACTGCAGATACCCCAGCTGGCGAACATGGGGCAACAGCTCGCGCATCATGGCCGCAGCGGCGGAACCCGCCGGGTTGGGATGCTGCCGCGCCAAGCGGTAGTTGGCGCAGAACGCCCCGAACGTTCCCTTTCTCACTCCTTTCTGGCGCTCCAGATGCTTGAGCAGCAAGGCATCACAGCGGTGGGTGCTGACCTCAGTGGCGGCAGCTGAAGCGCCGTAATCCTGATCCCCTGGCAGGAGATCTTCACCGGTGAATCCACACACTTCACCGGCGGCGAGTGCCGCCCGATTGTCAGCATCGAAGGCTTGCACCGCTTCCCCGCCACGCTGCTCGAGCTCCTGACGGCAGATTTCGGCGATGTCCTGATCACGCCACTCGAACAGATCACCCACGCCGTTGGAACGCACGATGTCGACCATCTGGCGGCGCAGCATCCGTTCACAGGCAGCAGCCTGTAGGCGGTCATGCTCCGTGCGTTGCGGCTGGCGCAGCGCCCAGTCCGCATTCAGAAAAAACGCTGAGGTGGTTCCTTTGCGATGCCCTCCAGCGCTCTGCTGAGACGCTCCCATGATCTGCTCGGGTGTCACGCAGGGATCAGCACCCATCTGATCGGCCATGGAACTGCACCTGTTGTGATCAGTCTGCCGAATTAGAGCCTGTGGTCTGTCGAATCTGCAACACCTCCATCAGCAGCTGCACCAGCGTGGATGGGGCCCGAGAGGAGGTCATGATCGACTCAGACCTTCCAGGGCGTGAGGGTCACCGGCTGAAATTTGGCGATGCTCATCGTCCAGGCGCGTCCGCACATCGCCCGCAATCCTGTGCAGAAAGCCTCGCGATCGCCGCTGTTCAACCAGGCTGCTTTCAACGCTGGAAGGTCCTCGGGCAGTCGCTCCATCGCCAGCTCCACCAGCAGCAGACTCTCGTCTCCGCAGGCTCGCTTCAGAACGCCGTCGTCACTGCGTTGCCAGACACGCAGCAACAGCTCCAGAGCCAGGCCATGGGCTGCTTGCGTTGGCTGATCAGCACTGGCTTCCTCGGCCTTGAGAGAACGCCCCGCAAGGGGAAGCGCTCGCGCTCCTCCCTGGTCGATCAGAGCCAGAGCCACGAGGTAGGGAGTTTCAGCCATTGGAGCGCATGCAGTGCGGGCATCCTCACTGATCGGAACTGCGTTGGCACTCCACCCCAGCCGTCGCTGAACTGAAAGCACGTGCGTCCGCGCCATCGATGCCAACGACCCTCCAGGACCCCCGAACCGTCCTTTGCTTTGGCGACTCCAACACCTGGGGATTCAACCCGGATGGCAGCGGGCGTTTTCCGCAGTCAACGCGATGGCCGAATCAGCTGGAGCATGCTCTGAACCGAACCAAGCCTGCACTCCCCTGGCGAACCGTCGAGGAGGGACTCAATTCCCGTACCTGGCTGCATGACGATCCCATCGGAGCCGCGAACTATGGAGGCGACTACAGCTGCAACGGAAGGGCCGACTTGATGACGGCTCTACACAGCCACAAACCGATCGATGTCGTGATCCTCGCCCTGGGATGCAACGACTGCAAGGGCTACCTCAATCTCTCCGCCGCTCAGATCGCGGCAGGTGCTCGCATCCTGATTCACGACACCCGCCGGGCCCTGAACTGCGGTCCCCGCCTTCAAGAAGACATGGCACCGCAGATCATCCTGATGACGCCACCGGCTGTGCTGATCACCAGCCAGTCGCTGGCCTGGGGATTCGAGGGCGCTGCACTGAAATCCAAGGACGTGGCCGAGCATTACCACCGACTGGCCGCTGAACTTGGGGTGAGCTGCTTCGACGTGCAGCCCGTGGCCAAGCCCTCGCCTCTGGACGGTGTTCACTTCGATGCGCAAGCTCAGGCACTGATCGCTGCCGGGCTTGCTGCATGCATCCGCCAGAACCTGGAGCAGCACCCAAACCCAGACAATTAGAACATCTGTACTAGCCTGGATGTCTGCTTTGCTCGTTGCCTCTTTGTGGCGATCGATCACTCCTTCAGCCCAGTCCCGCTGCCCCTGCGCTGCCAGCGCCCTCCGCTTCACCTGCCCTTGGCCGGCGAGCGCGTGGCCGCAGGCTTTCCCTCCCCCGCGGACGATTACGTGGAGGTGGGAATTGATCTCAACGACCAGCTGATCCGCCATCCCACCAGCACGTTCTTTCTACGCGTGAGCGGCGATTCCATGACCGGTGCCGGGATTCACGACGGCGACCTGCTGGTGGTGGACCGCAGCCTCGACCCCAGGCCGGGTCGGGTCGTGGTGGCCGTGCTGGATGGCGGTTTCACACTCAAACGCCTGGCACGCCATCGCGGCCAGCTGCGACTGGAGGCCGCCAATCCCGACTATCCACCCCTCGATCTGCACCGCTGCGGTGATGTGCAGATCTGGGGGGTGGCGATCCATGTGATTCACCCCCTCTAAACACCATGAGCCGGGTCACCGCCCTGATCGACGCCAACAATTTCTATGCCTCCTGTGAACAGAGCCTCGATCCATCCCTGCTGGGACGCCCCGTCGTCGTGCTGTCCAACAACGACGGCTGCATCGTGGCCCGCAGCGCCGAAGCCCGGGCCCTCGGCATCGCCATGGGCACCCCTTACTTCAAGGCGAAACAGACCCTGGAGGCCCAGGGCGTCGTGGTGCGCAGCTCCAACTACGCCCTCTATGCCGACATGAGCCAGCGGCTGATGAGCCTGCTGGAAAGCCAGGTGGAAGAGCTCGAGGTGTATTCCATCGATGAGGCCTTCGCGCGCATCAGCCGTCCTGCGACTGGCGATCTACGCCCCTGGGGCCGACGCATGCGAGCCCTGGCACGGCGCAATCTGGGGCTGCCGATCGCCATCGGACTGGGAGCGAGCAAAGGCCAAGCGAAGCTCGCGAACCGCCTGGCGAAGGTGGAGGCCAGCCATGCCGGCTTGTTCGATCTCGGCGACTGCGACGACCGGGATCACTGGCTGGAGACGATCGCCATTGAGGATGTGTGGGGAATCGGCCGCAAGCTGGCCCACTGGTGTCGCCTGCGGGGCGTCCGCAATGCGCGGGAGCTGCGCGACATGGCCAGCGGCCCGCTGCGGGCCAAAGCCGGTGTGGTGGGGCTGCGCCTGCAACGGGAACTGCAGGGTCACGCCTGCCTCCCCCTCGATCTCACCCCGGCACCCAAACAGGAAACCTGCGTCAGCCGCAGCTTCAGTCGACCGGTCACCTGTGTGAACGAGCTGCGCGAAGCCGTGGCCACCTATGTGGTGCGAGCAGCCGAGAAACTACGCCGGCAGAATCAACGGGCCGCGGCCCTGAGTGTGTACACCCGCACCAGTCCGTTCGTGCCCGCCTTCTACAGCCGCAGCGCCAGCACCTCGCTCGACCTGCCAAGCAACGACACCCAGGTGCTGCTGCAGGCAGCCCTTCCCCTGGTGGAGCGCATCTTTCAACCCCATCGGCAACTGGCGAAAGCTGGAGTTCTCATGCAGCACCTGCAGGGCACCGAGCAACTGCAACACCACCTGCTGGTGCCCTGCAACGCGGTGGATCAGGCACGCCGGGAGGTGCTGATGCGCACCATCGATCAGCTCAACCAGCGGCATGGGCGGGGAACCATTCAGTGGGCCGCCTGCGGCCTGCATCCGAGCTGGGCGATGCGGCGTGGGCAGCTTGGCCGCGCTGCCACCACCCGCCTGAGCGATGTGCCGATCGTGCAAGCCTGAACCGGATGTCAGCGCGGGGAAAGAAACGCGCAATCACCAAGGGAGGTGACGACCTCGCTGACTCCAGCTTGAAAACGACGGTCATCGATCGCGCCGGTTCTGGCGAAGCTGGCCTTCAGCGCCTGCAGTTGGGACGCTGCTGCCTCAGGGGACAGCACCTTGTCGTCTCTGACCAACGAACAGAAGCTGGCCGCCGCTCCGTAGCCAAAACCCTTGGAGAACGCACGACGCCCGAACCAGGCTGCTGAAACCGGCAAGATCACGCCTCCGCCAACAAGCACAGCCAGGATCAAGGTCCACAAGCGTCCACCTTGCACCCAGTAGGGAACGAGGTAGAGGCCGTCATCAGCGGGTGAACGGTCTCGGCGGGGATCGTCAGGCATCAGAAAACACAGCAGAACAGCTGTGTTGTGACAGGATCGGCACTCGCAAATTTAGGTAAGAGAGTGCTGCGCCAACGGTTATTCACTGCAGCGCTGCTTCTGGTTGGTCAACAAGTCGTTGCGGCTCCAGTGATTGCTGCGCCAGCGGCCAGCGCGCAGCAGATCACGCTCAAACTGAAGAACGGCGACACGCTGAAGGGCGTGCTGGTTCCCGACGAGAGCACAGAGGCCGTCACGATTCTTCTGCATCCGGTGCTCGGTCGCTTACGGATCCCTGCCACGGCCCTGATCCCTCAACCACCAGCAAAACCATGGAAGCTGAGTGTGTCCGGAGGACTCTCTGCCAACAACACAGACGATGACCTCTCTGCTGGTGGAACCTTTCAGCTCGACACCAGCTACAGCGAGGGCGCTGACAAGGTGGCCTTGAAAGGACGTGCGACCTATGAAGTGTCGCGCGATCAAGGAGAAACCGCCTCAACAACAGACACCAACGAAGGCAATGGCGAACTGCGCTACACGCGCAGGCTGGGGGGTCGCCTGAATGCCTACGCAGCCACCAACTTCAATTACGACACGCTCAACACCATCGGAACCGACGTGTTTGTGGGGTCCGCTGGCTTGGGCTACGACCTGATCAAGAACAAAACCACAACCCTGAATGTCTCTTTGGGCCCCTCCATTCAGCAGATCTGGGGAGGGCCAGGCTGTGAAGCGGATCCAGTCTGCGGACAAGCCTTTGCGGCAGGAACCGCCAGAGCAGAGCTGGAATGGAAACCAAGCTCGCTCGCCAGCATCACGGTGACCAACAGCTACACAGGCGCCTACGTCAATGGCATCGCCACGAACAACACCTTTTCGGTTGCCCTGAAGATCTTTCCCATGGGGAATCAACGGCTATTCACGTCACTGAATGGCCAGACGATCTACAACGAACTGCAGAGTCCAACAATCAACAACAGCGTTTCCATGCAGCTGGGGGTCAAGCTGGATTGAGCTCAAGCGTGCTGCAGCAACTGCACTTCCTGGGAGCGGCTGCTGTACAAGAGCACCATGCGCTCCCCATGGGCGTTGAGCCCTGTCTGCTCCCTCAGCAGATCGGTACTGGCGAGCGCCAGTCCACAGGTTTCGCAGAACAGCACCGGCAGCGTGCCGCCATGGCCCGACATCTGCTGCAGATCGAGAGCCTGCCGCGCAGCCCGCTGCGCCCTCTCGAGGCCCAAGCGCTCCACCAGCGAAGGCCAGAGACCATTCACAGGTTCACAGGCACTGAAATCAATGGACGATCCCGTCATCAGACCGGTAATTGCTCAATGGCCACCACAATCATCTGCGCCGTCACCGGAATGGTTTCCAGGGCATCGTTGTTGTCGAGGTAGGCATCGAACGATGCAAAACGCTCGATGCGGGGCTCGGCACCTTCGGCGGCACAGGCCTTGATCCAGTCGTTGTCGTCGGGCTTCACCGCCACATAAGCCTGAAGGGCTTCCTCGAGGTCACCACCATCACCGATGCCCTCCCCGTGCCAAATCGCCTCAAAAAATTCAGACATCTCAAACAGGAAACAGACGACGGTTGCGGTTAGCGATCGCCACCAACGACAGCATGACCGGCACTTCCACCAGCACGCCCACCACAGTGGCTAAAGCAGCACCGGACTGCAAACCGAACAGACTGATCGCAACGGCAACAGCCAGCTCAAAGAAATTCGAGGCGCCGATCATGGCGCCCGGTGCGGCAATAACGCGCGGCTGCCCCCAGAGACGCATCCACTGCGCCGTGATCCAGAAGATCAGATAGGTCTGCACGATCAGGGGCACGGCGATCAACGCGATCGCCAGGGGGTCCGCCAGGATCGATCCCGCCTGCACCATGAACAACAGCAGCACCGTGCCGATGAGGCACACCACTGTGAGCGGTTTCAAGCGCTGCTCCAGTCTGCTGATGCGCGTTGTGTTGTTCAGAAAAACCCGAGTCAGCCAGCCGGCCGCCAACGGAACCACAACAAACAATCCAACCGCCGCAATCAGGGTGTCCCATGGAACAAGAACCTCACTCACGCCAAGCAGCAAGGCGGCAATGGGTGCAAAGGCAAACACCATGATCAGGTCGTTCACCGCCACCTGCACCAAGGTGTAATTGGCGTCTCCATCACTGAGACGACTCCAAACGAACACCATGGCGGTGCAGGGGGCCACACCAAGCAGGATCATGCCGGCCACGTACTGATCGCCGAGTTCAGCTGGAATCCAGGCAGAGAAAAGGCCGCGGATGAACAGCCAGGCCAACGCCGTCATCGTGAGGGGCTTGATCAGCCAGTTCACCGCAACGGTGATGAGCAACCCGCGCGGTTGACGGCTGAGGCCTCCAATTGCGGAGAAATCCACCGCCAGCATCATCGGGTAGATCATTCCCCAGATCAGCAGGGCAATCGGGAGATTGATCCCTGCCACTTCAAGCGATGCGATCGCCTCCGGCAAGGCCGGAACCGCTGCACCGAGGGCGACACCGGCGATGATCGCCAGGGCGACCCACAGACTGAGAAAGCGCTCGAAAACACCCATCAGGCTTTGAGGAGTTCGATGGGATTGTCGCTGACGCCGGGGTCCCCACATGAACCGATCTCTTGCTAACCACCGAGGAGAAGTGCAATCGCCCAATGCAGACACTCGATGAGTACTGCCGGCCGTTCAAGGGGGCTGAGGCACCTTGGCCTGCACTGCCGCTGCCTGCTGAGGAACGGGAGCTCTGGTGGAGACGCTGGCTCGAGACAACACCAACCGCCGAGGTGTGGAACCGGCTGCGTCTTGAGCTGCCCCAGCTTCTGCTCCAACCCGGCACAGGCGTGCGAGAAGGAGAGGCCTACAAACGGTTGGTGCTGCAGGGGGCTGCACCTCTCGCCGAGGACATGAATCAGGCCCCCGTCTTGAAGGATCCCGATGGCTTGATGCTGGAGATCGCCGAGCATCCGACCGGCGCGGTCCCCGTGCTCACCCTGAAGGATCACGACGATTTCGTGCTGATTGTGCGCTGTCTTGCCTATCGCTGCGAAGACAGGCCCGTGCTGTCCACGGTGCATGCTCAGGCCATCAGCGGCTTGATTCACTGGGGACTCATCCGCGATCTCAGTGCCAAGACGCGGTGCCAGATCCTGCTGCTGCATCGGGCGCCCTACGCCTCAATTCCGGCAGAACGCAGTCCTGGCCGTCCCGACCACGAGCGTTGGCTGAACCAATCCCAGCAGTGGAGGCGCGAACACGAGCTGGCGCACATCGCCTGCAGGCGACTGGTGGGTGAGATGCGCATCAACTTGTACGACGAACTGATCGCTGATGCCCTCGGCATGCTGGCTGCCCTTGGAACCTTTGATGCCGAACTCTTTCAGCTGGCGCTTGGTTTATCGGCAGACGGCACGCCCGATGATCAGGCCAGGGCGCACGTGTACGTGTCGCAGCTGCAGCCCAACGATCGGGGTGCGGCCTGCCAGATGGTGCTCGAGCGAGCACGGGAGCTGGAGGCGCTGCTGCGAACAGGACAGTGGCCAGATGAGGCCATGCCCCTGCTGCAACGACTCTGCAGAAGCCGGCTGGATCAGGCGCTCATGGCCGATGGATCCGTGGCCGCAGGAGCCACGCCGTCGCCGTAACCAGCGCAGCGCTGTTGATCCAGATGCAGGATGTGGCGGCGTTCGCTGTAGTACAGCTCCTGGAACCGCAAGGCTTCGGCATTGAGGTCGTCGAACATGGCTTGAATGCGCTGTTCCATGTCCTCGGTTTGGGGCTGCTGCTGCTCACGCTCCTCATCGATCAGCACGGCGATGCAACGTTCCAGCGTCTGCAGCCGCTGCCCGGCCCAGGCCTCAAGCAGGTGGCGGCAGCGCTTGTTGCTTTTCTGACGCTCAAGCATGGCGGCCGTTCCCCGCAGCTGTTCCATCGGCCGAGACAGCGCCACTTTCTGAAGCTCACCGGGTTCCAGCAAGGGGGTGAGGCGTGTCACCAGGGTGCTGTTCTCCAAAAGCAGTTGATCGGTGAGCAGGCGGGGCAGATCCAGATCAGCCAATTCATCGCCGCGATCGTCGCCGCGGCTGATCGCTTCGAGGCGCACACTGCCAAGGTTTCCCTCTTCCAACTCCGTGAGGCACGACCAGAGCAGACGGTGATGCTGCAGGGCGAAATCCTCGAGTTCACGCTTGCGCAGCTCCTGGCGGATCGCACCGCGGTAGGAGGGGCAATGCAGGTAGAGCCGCAGGATTTCCGCTTCACAACGCTCTCGCTGACTGGCTTCCCCTGACTTCTCATGACGGGCTGAACGCCCATGCCAGCGCTGGCCCTGCACCTGCTGGCGCAGATCCTCTTCCAACTGAAGAGCCAAGCGCCCCTGGCCGCCGCTGAGGCGCTCGGACACTTGCTGGATGTAGTGGGTGCGAATCGCC
The DNA here is from genome assembly GCA_000063505.1 of Synechococcus sp. WH 7803. Classification (GTDB taxonomy): domain Bacteria; phylum Cyanobacteriota; class Cyanobacteriia; order PCC-6307; family Cyanobiaceae; genus Synechococcus_C. The sequence continues at coordinate 986,232 of CT971583.1, read as the reverse complement.
GACTGAGGCAACTTGCCCAGCAGTTCCACAAGGGCCGAAACGGAGCGCTGGAACTGATCGGCCTTGCTGAGATCACGCCCCTCCAGCACCTGCTCGATCTGCCAGTCGAGCCAGAGAGGCGCTTGGTCAAGGAGAGCCCGGTAGTCGCCGGCGCCATGGTCCTTGAGGAATTCATCGGGATCCTTCCCGGAAGGCAGGTGAAGCACGCGCAGCTCAAGCTGCCCCTGAAGGGCCAGTTGTTCCACTTCGCCGATGGCGCGATTGGCGGCGCGAACACCGGCACCATCAGCATCGAAGTTGAGCACGATGCGCTTGCCATCGCAGCAGCGGCACAACTGCGTGATCTGCTGGCTGCTCAGAGCCGTGCCCAGAGAAGCCACAGCATTGGTCACGCCGGCGGCGTGCAGGGCGATCACATCGAAATACCCCTCCACCACAACGGCACGATCGTCCTTGCGGATCGCTGAAGCCGCCCGATCAAGGCCAAAGAGGTGCTTGCCCTTCTCAAACACCTCCGTTTCGGGGGAGTTGAGGTATTTGGGTTCGGTGCCATCAAGGCTGCGGCCGCCGAAACCGATCACGCGCCCCTGACGATCTTTGATCGGCACCATCACCCGATGCCTGAAGCGGTCATAAAAACCATTGCCGCCCTTCCTGGGCACCACCAGACCTGCGGCCTCGAGATGCTGAGGATCCAATCCCTCCACCTGCTGGAGGTGCTTCAGCAGGCCGTCCCACTGATCAGGCGCATAGCCCAGTTCAAACTGCTCAAGGGTGGCGTCACTGAGCCCACGCTTGTCCTGGAGGTAACGCAGCGCCTCGGCGCCGGAGGCGACCTTCAACTGGCTACGAAACCAACCCGCCGCCAGCGCCAGCACGCGATGCAACGTGTCCCGTCGCGACAGCTGTTGTTTCAGCCGCTCCTGCTGGGGACCGTCCACGGTCTCCACAGGCAATTGATAGCGGCGGGCCAGATCCAGCACCACTTCGCTGAAGCTCTGGCGTTGAAACTCCATCAGGAATTTGATGGAGTTGCCGCCGGCACCGCAGGAGAAGCAGTAATAGAACTGCTTGGCTGGCGACACCGTCATCGACGGCTTGCTGTCGTCGTGGAAGGGGCAGATCCCCACAAACTCCCTGCCCTTTTTTTTGAGCACCACGTGCTCACCCACCACATCCACGATGTCGGCCCGCTCCTTGACGGCCTCAATGGTTCGGGGATGCAGGCGGGCACTAACCATGGACCCATTGTGAAAGACCCAGGCGCTGGCGACGAGACATCCGCCTCACACCGGTCGACGCGAGGGGTGGCAAGGTTGTTGCAGTGATGGCGGACGTGTTGATGCGGAGCCTGTTGGCAGCGATCCGCGGAACGCAGTCGCCCCAGGAGTGGAGAGCCTGCACCTATCTGCTGGGTGCAGCACTGGCCTTCAGCCTGATGACGGTGTGCGTCAAGCACCTCGGCGGCCGTTTGCCCGTGGCGGAGATTGTGTTGATCCGATCACTGATCAGCATCGCGATCACCCTCACGATGCTGGCGCAAGTGAACATTTCCCCCTGGGGCCATCAGAAAGGACTTCTCCTGGTGCGCGGGGCGCTCGGCACCATTGCATTGCTGCTCTTCTTCCAGGCCTTGGCCAGCTTGCCCCTCGCGGCAGCGACGCTCATTCAGTACACCTACCCCACGCTGACAGCACTCTCAGCCTGGGCGCTGCTCAAGGAACCGATCCGCAAACGCATCGGCTTGGCCATCGTGCTCGGCCTCATCGGAGTGGTCCTGGTGGTCCAACCCGAATGGATGGGGCAGTCGGTGGCAGGACTGCCGGCCATGGCTGCGCTGATCGGACTGGGCGGAGCCCTGATGACGGCCTTGGCCTACGTGAGCGTGCGCCAACTGTCGGCCAGAGAGCATCCGCTGGTGATCGTTTTTTATTTCCCCCTGGTGTCTGTGCCCGCCACGCTGCCGCTTCTCGTGAACCAGCTGGTTCTCCCGAGTGCCATGGACTGGGTTTGGCTCATCGGGGTTGGTTTGTTAACGCAGGTGGGGCAGGTCTGGCTCACCCAGGGTCTGGCCGCACTCCCGGCAGCGCGCGCCACATCGATCAATTACGTCCAAGTGGTGTTTGCCACCCTCTGGGGTGTGCTCTTCTTCGCAGAGCCGGTTACCGGAACTGTGATTGTTGGTGCGCTCTGCGTTCTTGGAGCCACGCTGATCAGCTTGAGTGCCCGTCAGTCGATGGCGAGGGGGTAGGTGACCCAGGCCTGCGATGCCCCATCGTCTGAGCCGCTGGGAATCGCCAGGCGCCAGCTTTCACCCCGTTCACCCCGTTCGAGATACAGCTCAAATGCACTGTCGACCTTCACGGCATCACCAGGCAGACGCCAGTCAAAGCGCCCGGTGAGGTGCATGCCTTTCTGCTCACCGATGCGGATCGCGTCCTGATCTTCCAGCCGAACCCGGCTGACCTCGGGAACGCCAGCGGCATCCAGATCCAGGGAGCGGGCGATCGAGGTTTGCGTGAGCTGAATCTGCTGGCTCAGGGCACTGAGCAGAACGGAGCGCGGAGGCTGATCGGAAGCAACGCATGCCGACAGGCCTGCGCTGAGCGCGAAACAAAGCAGCACTGAAACCGCGCTCTGGAGCCAGCGACGAAACGGCACGTGCATGGAGGACAGGCTCGACAGATCAGGCAGCATGGCTTCAACAGGAACTCTCCCATGATCGGCTGGTTGCAGGGAGAACGAATCCAGAGCTGGGAGCAGGGCGGGCGCAGGGGCGTGGTGGTCGCCTGTGGCGGGGTGGGCTACGAAGTGCAGCTCACGTCCCGGGATCAGAACGGGCAAGGCACTGGCAGCGCCTGCACGCTCTGGGTGCACCAAGTGCAGCGGGACGATGGATCCACGCTGTTTGGATTCTGCGATCAACAGGAGCGCGATCTGTTCCGAACGCTCATTGGCGTCAATGGGGTTGGTCCCCAGATGGCTCTGGCCCTGCTCGATTGCTGCCGGGTTCACGAGCTCGTGGCTGCCATCGTTGATGGCGACCTGAAACGCCTCACCCAGGCGCAAGGTGTGGGCAAACGCACCGCTGAGCGGATCGCGGTGGAACTGCGTGATCGCCTTGGCAACTGGGCACCGTTGCAAGAACCGAGCCTTTCTTTGGTGGACCGCAGCGACGTGAAGGCGATTCCCCTCGGCGAACCATGCCTGCGGGACCTGCAGATCACGCTGGAGACCCTGGGTTATGAGGATCTTGAAATCCGCAGGGCCATGCGGGCGGTGGCCTCAGGTCCTGACGTTCCGGCGGAGGATGACGGCGACGCCTGGCTGCGGGCCAGCCTGAAGTGGTTAAGCCAATCGGCCTAGGGCCCGGCGGCAGAGTAAATTGTTTGTTTGCACTGTCAGGGCCAGACGCCGCGCATGTCGCTCGATACCACCGAAAAGCAAGAACTGATCAACGCTCATCAGACCCACGCCACCGACACAGGATCGGCCGAGGTTCAGGTGGCCATGCTCACTGAGCGCATCTCGAAGCTCAGCAGCCACCTGCAGCAAAACATCCACGACTTCTCCTCCCGTCAGGGACTTCTGAAGATGATCGGCCGGCGCAAGCGCCTGCTGGGCTACGTGCGAGGCAAAAGCGAGAAGCGTTACAGCGATTTGATCGCCAAACTGGGCATCCGCGGCTGATCCGCGGTTCCAGTTTTTTCTGAGCCATGGCCGAACGACGCGATCCCCTGCCTTTTGAACCGCGGCGATCGGAACGGAGCGCTTCGGCGAGTCAGCCGATTCCCAAGGATGTGGCCAACCGCATGGCCCGCAGGGTGGCCATCGCCACCGGATTGCCCTCTTTGATGGGCATGGGCGTGTTTGTGGGGAGCTATCTGCTGGTGAGTCGCGGAATTCTGGACATCCCGCCTGGAATAACGCTGCTCACCTCAGGCTTGTTTTTCCTTCTGGGCCTGGTTGGACTGAGCTACGGGGTTTTGTCAGCGAGCTGGGAACCCCAACCCGGAACGCTTCTGGGCCTCGAACACATCAAACCCAACCTGCAGAGAATGCGCAGTTCAATCCGCGCGCAGAAGCAGAGCTGAACTCAGACGCTCAACTGAAATCAGACGCTCAGTAGGGGACGAAATCAGAGTGTTCAAACCAGTAACGGGTCACTACAACTGACCCTGAAGGAGCTCTCGAGTAGATGCTTCTGCGCCGCAGCGGCATCACGAACGCAGAATTGGGGCCCAAGGCGCACATACCGAACATCAGAACCCCGTCGCACGGCGGCCACCACCGGCACGCGCACGCCGAGTTCATCCTGTTCGGGGCGATACGCCTGGAGGCATTCCCTCAGCTTGTGTTGAACCGCCACATCACTGGCCTGATCGGCGTCCAGTTCCACCATCAACAGGCGCAGGTGATCGATGGCGCGGCAGTCATCCACAATCAGCTGAACACGCTCATCGCGGCGATCCACAGCGGCCCACACCAAGAGACGGGCCTCAGCGAGCAGATGATCCGCAAGCCGGGCGTAGCTCTTGGGAAAAACCACCGCCTCACAAGACCCTGTGAGATCTTCCAACTGAAGCACCGCCATGCGGTCTCCCTTTCGGGTGGTGACCTGGCGCATCTCGCTCACCATGGCAATCGCGCTCACCTTGGCCTTATCCGCTTGCTCTTCCAAACCACCAAGCCCGATCGGAGCGAGCAGTCGGGCCGGAGGGGTGAGCTGCTTGAGCGGATGGTCTGAGAGGTAGAAGCCCACCAGATCCTTCTCAAGCTTGAGCTTTTCACTGGGGTGATAGTCCTTCACCGGTGCAGCTTTGGGCGCCAGGCTCAGATCCGTGGGGGCATCAGCCTCGCCGCCGGCAGCACCTGCCATCAGATCAAAGAGATTGCCCTGACCACTGGCGCGGTCGCGAGCGCGGGACGTCGCCCAATCCAGCAGTAGATCAAGATCGGCGATCAACTGGGCGCGGTTGGCCTCTGGCTCAAGCGCATCCATGGCACCGCAGTGAATCAAGGATTCGAGGCTGCGGCGATTGATCACACTGGAGGGAACGCGATCGCATAGATCGGCGAGGGATTCGAAGGGCCCATCCGCTTCCCTGGAACGAATCAGGGCGCGGATGGCGCCATCACCGAGATTGCGCACTGCCGAGAGACCGAACAGGATGCGCTGATCGCGGGGGGTGAAGTCGGTGCCTGACGCGTTGACATCCGGAGGCATCACCTCGATGCCCATGGCGTTGCAGTTGGAGATATAACGCTGAACCTTGTCACTGGCGCCGGCGTTAACCGTGAGCAACGCAGCCATGTAGGCCACGGGATAGTGCGCTTTGAGGTATGCGGTCTGATACGTCACAGCCCCATACGCCGTGGAGTGGCTTTTGTTGAAGCAGTACTCGGCGAAGAGCACCATCTGGTCGAAGAGTTCATCGGCAACCTTCTCGTCGACGCCGCGCTCGGAAGCACCTTTCACGAAAATGCCCCGATGTTTCTGCATCTCAGACACCTTTTTCTTACCCATGGCCCGGCGCAGCAAGTCAGCTTCCCCGAGGGAGTAACCAGCAAGATCCTGCGCGATCCGCATGATCTGCTCCTGGTACACCATGATTCCGTAGGTTTCGCTGAGAATCGGCTCCAGGGTGCTGTGGGCGAAGTCAATCGCCTCCCGGCCGTGCTTCCGGTTGATGAACTTGGGAATCAGACCGGCATCGAGAGGTCCAGGTCGATACAGAGCCAGGATTGAGGAAATATCCTCCAGCGACGATGGCTTGAGATCGCGAACGATCTGGCGCATCCCGGTCGATTCCAGCTGGAAGATGCCTTCCAGGTCACCCCGGGCCAGAAGATCGAAGGTGCCTTGATCCTGGGGAGGGAGTTGGTCGGGATCAATCCGCTCCCCACTGCTCTGAGCGACAAGTTCAAGGGTCTTGTCGATCATCGTGAGGTTTTTGAGCCCCAGAAAATCCATCTTCAGGAGGCCCATCGACTCCACATCCTCCATGAAGTACTGGGTGATCACCTGACCATCGTTGTTGCGCTGCAGGGGGACCAACTCGTCGAGGGGATCCGCGGCAATCACCACACCGGCAGCGTGCACACCGAAGGTCTTGTTGGTGCCCTCGATGCGCATCGCCATATCAACCCAGCGTTGTACGACAGGATCCTTGTCGTACTTCTCCTTGAAATCGGGGTTCGGTGACTCATCGCCGATCATGGCCTTGAGCTTGGCTGGCTTGCCGCGCACCACAGGGATGAGCTTGGCCAGCCGGTCGGCATCGCCGTAAGGAATATCCAGCACCCTGGCCACATCCTTGAGAACGGCTTTCGACGTCATCCGGTTGAAGGTGATGATCTGTGCCACCTTCTCCTCGCCGTAACGGCGCGTGACGTAATCGATCACCTCGCCCCGGCGTTCGATGCAGAAGTCGGTGTCGATATCAGGCATCGACTTGCGTTCAGGGTTCAAGAAACGCTCAAACAGCAAGCCATTGCTCACCGGGTCGATATTGGTGATCCCAAGGGCGTAGGCCACCAGTGAACCCGCTGCAGAGCCGCGGCCTGGTCCAACAGGAATCCCCTGCTCGCGGGCGAAACGGATGTAGTCCCACACCACCAGGAAGTAGGTGGGAAATCCCATCTGCTCCATGATCTGAAGCTCATGGGAGAGACGATCGGCATAGGTCGCCTCGATCGTCCCGTCAGCTGACAGTCCAAGCCGATCGCGCAGACCCTGCTCGGTGACCTCGCGAAGGTAGGTGACTGGCGTATGCCCCTCCGGAATCGGGAAGCGGGGCATCTGGTAGCGGCCGAGAATGTCGTAATCCTCAACTTTTTCAGCGACGGACACCGTGTTGGCAATGGCCTGCTGCACCACAGCAGGATCGAGGTGATCGGCGAACAACCGACCCATCTCCTCTTCACTCTTGAGGTATTCAGTTCCGGTGTAACGGAGGCGTTTCTCGTCGCTGATCAATTTGCCCGTGAGCACGCAGAGAAGGGCGTCGTGGGCTTCCACGTCGTTGCTGGTCAGGTAGTGGGCATCGTTGGTGGCGACCAGCTGAATTCCCAGTTCCTGGGCAATCTTGACGATCTCCACATTCACGATGCGGTCTTCTGGAGAGCCGTGATCCTGAATCTCGAGATAGAAGTCGTCGCCGAACACCTCCTGATACCAACGGGCCACATCCCTGGCCACATCGGGCCTCTCGCGCATGATCGCTTGAGGAATCTCACCACCCAAACAAGCGGTGGCCACGATCAGGCCTTCACTGTGTTGCTGAAGAAGGTGCTTGTCGATGCAGGCGCGCGAAAAAATCCCCCGACCACGCATGCCGCGCAGGTGACTGATGCTGGTGAGCTTGACGAGATTCCGATAACCAACGGCATTCTTCGCCAGCACAACCAGGTGGTAGCGCCGCTCCTTTTTGGGTTGGGGGTCATCAATGGAGCCATTGATGACATACATCTCATTGCCGATGATGGGCTTGATTCCCGCGCCCTTGCAAAGCTTCAGGAGCTCCACGGCCCCGTACATCACACCGTGATCCGTTAGGGCCAGTGCCGGCATGCCCAACGCCTTGGCGCGCTCAACCATCTGGGGCAGCTGGGATGCACCATCAAGAAGGCTGTAATCGCTGTGGTTGTGAAGGGGGACGAAAGCCATACCCACAGCCTAAGGGCCGGCGCAACATGCAGTGGAAGCGCCCACACACCTACACCGCATCTAGTGCATTCAGCCAGGAATGAACGCCGCTTCTGGACGGGTTTTCATCACATCAGCAGCCTGTTCGAACTGATGCGCCACCTGCAAAAGAAGTGGTTCCTCGAGCACGTTTCCGATCAGCTGCACGCCAATGGGCAATCCACCGGTGTCGAAACCGCAAGGGACGCTGATGGCTGGGAGTCCCGCGAGATTGGCCGGAATGGTCAGCAAATCGGAGAGGTACATCGCCAGGGGGTCATCCGCATGGGCACCGTTCCTGAAGGCCGTGCCGGGAGCTGTGGGCGTGAGCAACACATCCACAGACTGGAACGCGGCATCAAAGTCACGCCGAATCAGCGTGCGCACCTGCTGGGCTTTCTTGTAGTAGGCATCCACGTAGCCCGCAGACAAGGCATAGGTGCCGATCAGGATGCGACGCTGCACCTCACTGCCAAACCCTTCAGCGCGGCTGCGGGCGGTCATGGCAGCCAGTGAGGCCGCATCTTCGGCCCGGTATCCATATTTCACGCCGTCGTAGCGGGCCAGGTTGGCCGAAGCCTCAGACGGTGCGATCACGTAGTAGGTGGCAATGCCGTCGTTGAAGCGAGGACAGCTCACATCCACGAGGTCTGCTCCCAGAGCCTGAAGCTGCTGAGCAGCAGCGAGAACGGATGCTTTCACCTGAGGATCCAGGCCTTCCTGCTCGAAGCATTCCTTCACCAGACCAACTTTCAAGCCCTCCACAGGCCGCCCCAGGGCCGCGCAGTAATCGGGAACGGGAGCGTTCAAGCAGGTGGAGTCGCGGGGATCTGCACCAGCCATCACCTGAAGCAGCTCAGCAGCATCGGCCACGGAATGGCTGAAGGGGCCCACCTGATCAAGGGAACTGGCAAAGGCGACAAGGCCGTAACGACTGATGCGCCCGTAGGTGGGTTTCAGACCAACAACACCGCAGAACGAGGCCGGCTGACGAATGGAACCACCGGTATCGGAGCCAATGGATGCCAAGCACTCACCGGAAGCCACAGCCGCGGCACTGCCACCGGAACTGCCACCGGGAACATGCTCGGGGTTCCAGGGGTTCGCCGTTGGACCGAAGGCCGACGTCTCGGTGGATCCACCCATGGCGAACTCATCGAGATTCGTCTTGCCGAGCAACACAGCGCCGGCAGCCCAGAGACGTTCGGTGACCGTGGACTCATAAGGCGGCACGAACTGCTCGAGCATCCGGCTGGAGCAGGTGGTGCGCACTCCGCGGGTGCAGAGGTTGTCCTTGATCGCCAAAGGAATGCCTGCGAGCGGAGGCAGGTCTTCACCGGAGGCCCGTGCTTCGTCAACGCGATCGGCATCAGCCCGGGCCCGCTCAGCGGTGACCTCGAGGAAGGCATGGATTCCGGGTTCGACCGCTTCAATCCTGGCCAGATGGTGGTCGGTGAGTTCCCGCGCTGAAACCTCTCCGTTCGCCAGTTGCTGACGCCATTCGGCGATCGCCATGGTCAGGATTTTCGTGCAGTTGAGACGCTATCAGCCAGTCGAGAGACCAGTGATCCCCTCAGGACTGGGATTCAATCGTGAAGGGCTCCGTGCGACGGCAACGGATCAGGGAATGCTCGATGGCCGCAGGCGACTCAGATGCGAGGTCTGCAAGAAAATCCGGAAGGGCTGCCTGAAGGCTGGAACGGCGAACGAAAGGGCCGTACCAGTAGGTGACATCAGGGCTCTGCGTTTGAACCCTGGCCCACCAGGCGAGTCCAAGACCGTTGGCAAGGGAGCGCATCGGCCTGTTCAGTGGGCTCATGGCGGAGCGATGAAGTCGATGCCATTGTGCCCCGATTCAGCACAGCTGTCGGCTTTCAGAGTTCAACACTTCCATCGAAACGCGGAGTCGCCAGCTCGGTGGACCGTTCAAGCTGAAGGTCCAGAACGGTTTCCGGCGCCGTAACGCTGGCATCAGGTTGCGGTGCCGCCTGCAAATTGGGGCGCACGATCTGGGGTGAAGGGTTCTGTCCGCGCAGACCTTTCATCCAGCTGCGACGGGCCACTTCGTACAAGCAGAGAGCGGTCGCCACTGACGCATTGAGACTGGGCGTAACGCCCCGCAGGGGAATGCGGATCAGTTGATCGCAGTGGCGCCGGGTCAGCATCGACAGGCCCTGTCCTTCTGAACCGGTCACCACCACCAGCGGACCCTCGAGGTCAGCCTCCTCCAGCGTCTGGTCGCCCTCCTCAGCCAGGCCGACCACCCGGTAGCCCGCATCCTTGAGGGTTTCCAGGGATCGGTTGAGGTTCACGACCCTCGCGACGGGCAGGTGCTCCAGAGCGCCGGCCGCCACCTTGGCCACCGACCCGGTCAAGCCAGCACTCCGACGCTGCGGCAGAACCACGCCGTGGGCACCGAGGGCTTCTGCGGAGCGCACGATGGCTCCCAGATTGTGAGGGTCGGTCAGACCATCCAATGCCAACAACAGAGGAGCTTCCTGAAGGGCGGCACAGCCCTCGATCAGATCAGCAAGGTCCAGGGTGTCTGCAGCAGCGGTCTGCAGGGCAATGCCTTGATGAACCGCGCCACCGGTCATCTGCGCCAAGCGGGCCCACGTCACCTCCTCCACGAGCACTCCAGACGACTTGGCGTCTCTCAGTAGCTGCATGAACCGCGGTGCACTGCGCATCTCACTGGTGCACCAGATGCGGTGAATGGGGCGACCGGCCTCAAGGGCAGCCTGGGTGGCATGTCGTCCCCAGAGGAGATCGTCGGCGACGGGATCGGCGGAATGGGAACTGGACTCGCCGCGGGGCTTCTCTTCAAACCGACGGTCCGGGCGATCCGAACGATCCTGCCGATCCGATCGCGGCGATCGACTGCGCAGGGGCAAGGCGCGGTTGCGTTCAGGGAAACGTCGGTCGTCCGTGCGTTGATCGCGGCGGCCTCGCCCACCACCGTCGAGCGGGCGCGCCCCTGAGCGCCCTGCAGGTCGCTTGAAATCGCGGGAGTCACTGCGCGAAGGACCTCTGCGCCTGCCGTCACCACCATCACGCTCTCCGCGCCAGGGGGAGGCGTCACGCGCATCACGCGCATCGCTGCGCTGCTCACGACGACGCAGTCCTGTCCCTCCCTCATCCGGTCGCGACGACCGGCCACGCGGTCCGCCTCGGGACGGGCGCCCACCCCCAGGACCCCCGCCGCGAAGGGGACGGGACGGGCGGCGGTCGAAGCGTGAGCTCATGGGATCGATGGTTATGACAGGGATGATTCGGTTTCTTCAAGGCGATCGAGAAGCTGGGCTAGCCGCGCCGGACTGTGAAGAAAGAGCCAGCCAACCATTGTCTCAAATCCCGTGGCCTTCCCATAAGCCGCGGGGTCCCCACCACGGGGCCCCTTACCGGCACGGTTGCGACCGCGACGCACGAGATCCCGTTCCAAATCGGTCAGCAGAGGCTGAAGGCGCTCCAGGGCAAGAGCCTGCGCATCAGCCCGAACTTCCGACACAACCGCACGATGCAAGTCGGCGGAACGACCAGGCCGCCGGCAATGTCGCAGCCGTTGATGGAGTTCCCAAACCGCATCACCAAGCCAGGCGAGCTGGAGAGGTCCAAGGTCTGATGCTTGCGAAGGCAAGGCCTGCTGAAGCCGGATCCAGTCGCTCAAGCAGCCAACTGCGTGAAGGCCGTCTGCAGGTCGTTCACCAGGTGCAGAAACTCTTCAAGCCTGACCAGCTTCACCGTTTGGGTGACCCGGGCATTGCCCACCATCACGAAACTGCGTTTGGCGTCTTTGCACTGCTTGGCGAGCTGCACCAGAGCCCCCAAACCAGATGAATCAAGGAAATCGATCTTGCTCAGGTCGAGAACCGTCGGGGAGGCATTGGCCTTGAGAACATCAGTGACGTAGCTGAGGAACTGCTTCTCGGAATAGGCATCCAGCTGTCCTGTGAAGTGAAACACCAGACACCCATCCTTCTGCTCAAAGCCGCCACGAAGGGAAACAGTCAGTCGCTGAAGTTCAGTGATGGGAACAGACCCCCTTGGATCGCGTCGTGCGAAGTGTAGGGATGCATACCTGTGCAGACCACGGATCAACGGCGATCCGACATCAGTGTGACGAATCGGGAAAAATGATGATCCGCGTCGTGAGGTCCAGGACTGGCTTCCGGGTGGTACTGCACGCTGAACACAGGTTGATGGCGGTGGGCCATCGCCGCCACCGTGCGGTCGTTGAGGTTCAGATGGGTGATGTCCACCTGGTCTTGGGGAAGGCTTGCGGCGTCGAGCGCAAACCCATGGTTCTGGCTGGTGATCTCCACCTGGCCCGTGGTGCCGCAGGGATGGTTGAGTCCGCGATGGCCGTAACCAAGCTTGAACGTTTCACCACCGAGGGCCAGACCGAGGATCTGATGGCCGAGGCAAATCCCGAACAACGGCAGCGTTTGCTGCGCGAGGAGGCCACGGGCCAGCTCAATCCCATGGGTGACAGCCGCGGGGTCACCAGGACCGTTGGACAGGAAAACCCCCTCGGGCTCATGGGACAGAACGGTGTTCAGATCCACCGATGCGGGAAGCACCGTGACGGCACAACCGTGGCCCACGAGCCGATCGAGGATGGCTCGCTTGATGCCGAAGTCAATCGCCACAACACGGAAGGGGTGATCGCGTCGGCCGGGTTGCAAACGACGGTCAAAGGCCACGCTGCAGGGCTTCTCCCAGGTGTAGGCCTCTGCGGTAGACACCCGATCGGCAAGGTTGAGCCCCTCCATGGAAGGAGCGGCGAGAAGCTCCTCGCGCAGATCGACCGGATGGCGCCCTGAGGACGAAATGATCCCGTTCATCGCGCCCGTTTCGCGCAGGTGACGCACCAGAGCGCGCGTGTCGATTCCCTGGATACCCACCACACCCTGCTGTTCCAGCCAGGTCTGCAGACTCTGGGTGGAGCGCCAGTTGCTGGAAACCGGAGACAGCTGGCGGGCGATCAATCCACGCACGTGGGCGTGATCAGCCTCCTGGTCGTGAGCATTCACGCCGGTGTTGCCCAGCTCTGGGTAAGTGAACGTGACCAGCTGACCGGAATAGCTGGGGTCGGTCATCACCTCCTGGTAACCGGTCATCCCCGTGTTGAAGACCACCTCACCCACGACAGTCCCCAAAGCTCCGCAGGCCAGGCCTTGGAACACGGTTCCATCAGCGAGCATCAGCATCGCCGTGTTCCCGGATGAGGCTGCATTCATTGTCGAACTGATCCCTTCAGCACGTCAGATACGTTCATTCTTCCTTGGCGGGGGACAGCGCAGCACGCAGCTGTTCCAGGCGCGACCATGGAGAGCCTTGGGACAGGGCTGCGAGAGCCTTCTGCGCACCCTGCTTGAAATCGGATTCCACACCAGCAACCCAGAGCACAAGCGCTGTGTTGAAAGCAACCACCTCGTTCTGCGCCTGGCTGCCGCGCCCACTCAGCAGTTCTTCAAGGATGGTCTGATTGCGAACCAGATCACCTCCACGCAAGGCATCGAGCGGTGCCTGCTGCAAACCCAGATCCTCCGGAGCAATCCATTCCGAGCGCACCTGACCCTTCTCCAGGATGCGCACAGGGTTGGGGCCGGCCAGGGAGGCTTCGTCCAAACCGCCTGATCCGTGCACCACCACAGCTCTGTCCTGCCCCAGCGAGCGCAAGGCTTCGGCCATGGGATCGAGCAGGTCATCCGTCGCCACGCCGAGCACCTGGCCATCAGGACGCAGGGGATTCACAAGAGGGCCCAGCAGGTTGAACACGGTGCGCACACCCAGGCTCTTGCGCAGCGGAGCGAGATTCACCAGTGCGGGATGCCAAGCGGGTGCAAACAGAAAGGTCACCCGAGTGGCAGGCAAGGCACTTACCACCTGAGCGGCAGGAGCCTTGAGATGGAGACCCAAGCCCTCGAGAACATCAGCAGAGCCGACCTTGCCGCTCGCACTGCGATTGCCATGCTTTGCCACGGTGGCTCCGCAAGCGGCAGCCGTGAACGCCACAGCCGTGGAAATGTTGAAGGTGTCCGCACCATCTCCGCCCGTGCCACAGGTATCCACCAGGCCCAGAGTCGGTCGCTCGCAAGGGAGGGGGCTGGCCTGGCGCAGCACTGCGGCCATCGCTCCCAATTCGGTTCCATCCACGCCCCTCGAGCGCAGGGCCGCAAGAAAGGCACCCGTTTGCACAGGCGTGAGCGCCTCCGCAAGCCAGGCTTCCATCAGCTCTGTGGCTTCGGCATGGCTGAACACACCGCCATTGAGCAAGTGATCAAGACGCTTGGACCAGGACATGGGCGAAGAAACCATGGAGCAGAGCCTCTGACGCGTTGCAGCGACCCGTGAGCAGAAAAAAACCCGGGTGCTTGAGCACTCCGGGCCAGGTGATGGGGATAAACCAATATCACCCACAATGCGCTTGCTGGCCAGTTCTTCCGGCGCCTCTTCGTCTCAGCGTTACGGGCTGTCGGATTGCTGAGCATCGAAACCGGATCCCACACCGTCCGCTTCGGATTGGCCGGGACGGAAACCTGCAGACCAGAGCGCCCGCGCCTTGCTGTTGAGCTCCTCGCGGGATAGCCCCCAGAAGGTCAGAACCCGATCGAGATCGTTGCGAAGGGAAGCGGCACCGGGGAACGGTTCATAACGCATGAAAAGCCTCGCCAGGTCTGTGATTTCCTGATCGCCTGGGCGTTCACAAGCCAGCAGATGATCCACGGTGTCGCGATCAATCGCCTCGAGAGGATGGTTCTGATCAACAGACTCGGACACGCCACGGTCGCGATTTCCCGCAGCCTGCCGCATCGACTGATGCCTAGGTTGTTGTCTGTTCAGGATCTCCGATGGCCGCCTTCCGCCTCGATCTGATCGGCCGCTACCTGAAACCTCACCGGCGCACGGTTGTGTTGGGCGCCATCGCACTTGTGGTGGTGAACATTCTCAGCGTCACCATCCCCCTAGAAGTGCGGCGGGTGGTGGACGACCTGCAGAACGATTTCGCGCTGGCGGATGTGCTGACCCAGGCCGGCTGGATTGTTCTGCTGGCGAGCTCGATGGCTGTGGTGCGGTTGATTTCGCGGCAACTCGTGTTCGGTGTTGGGCGGCAGGTGGAGGTGGAGCTGCGCCAGAAGCTCTTTGACCAAATGCTGCAGCAGGAGCCCGGGTGGGTTCAAAAAACGGGCAGCGGTGAGGTGATCAGCCGGGCCACCAGTGATGTGGAAAACGTTCGCCGGCTGCTGGGATTTGCCGTGCTCAGCCTCACGAACACCGCGTTGGCCTACGCCTTCACCCTGCCGGCCATGCTCGCCATCGATCCGGGACTCACCCTGGCAGCCATCGCTTTGTACCCGGTGATGCTGGGATCGGTGCGACTGTTCGGGCGGCGGATGATGCATCAGCAACGCCGGCAGCAGGAAGCCCTGTCAGGCCTGAGTGAACTGATCCAGGAAGACCTCTCAGGCATCGCCGCCATCAAGATCTACAACCAGGAAGATCAGGAACTGAATGCGTTCAGTTCTCGCAATCGCCGCTATCGCGACTCCGCCATCCAACTGGCCAAAACCCGCAGCACCCTGTTCCCCCTCCTGGAGGGAATCTCATCGATCTCCCTCCTCCTTCTCCTAGCCCTCGGCAGTGGCCAACTGCAGCAGGGCACGCTGTCGATCGGCGGACTCGTGGCCCTGATCCTGTATGTGGAACGGTTGGTGTTCCCAACTGCGTTGCTGGGATTCACCCTGAACACCTTCCAGACCGGGCAGGTGAGTCTCGAACGGGTGGAAGAGCTGCTGTCGCGCCAGCCCTTGATCCGCAACAGCAGCCAACCAGTCACCCTTCAACAACCGGTGCGCGGTGCACTCGAAGCCCGCAACCTGCACATCCGCTACGAGGACAGTGCCAAGGACACCTTGAACGGACTGACCTTCAGCATTCGCCCTGGAGAGCTCGTGGCCGTGGTGGGTCCCGTGGGATGCGGGAAGACGACCTTGGCAAGGGCCCTCGGCCGGATGGTGAATGTTCCAGCTGGAGAGCTGTTCCTCGATGGTCATGACGTGACCAGACTTCGCCTCGATGATCTGCGTGCTCAGATCGCTCTCGTCCCTCAGGAGGGCTATCTGTTCACCAATTCGCTGGCAGACAACCTCCGCTACGGCGAGCCTCAGGCTTCCATGAACAGGGTGGAGTCCGCAGCGGAGCAAGCACGGTTAATGAGCGACGTTCGCGGCTTCCCTGACGGCATGGACACCCTGGTCGGGGAACGGGGGATCACCCTCAGTGGAGGCCAGCGCCAGCGCACGGCCCTGGGACGGGCCCTGCTGATGGACTGTCCTGTGCTGGTGCTGGATGATGCCCTCGCGAGCGTGGACAACAACACAGCCGCTGAAATCCTCACATCAGTGCGCCGTCAGACCCAACGAACCGTGGTGATGATCAGCCACCAGCTCTCTGCCGCTGCTGCATGCGATCGGATCCTCGTGCTCGAAGAGGGTCGCCTTGTGCAGCAAGGACATCACAATCAGCTGATCCAAGAAAGGGGGCTTTACCGCAGTCTTTGGGAGCGGGAACAGGCCGAGGAACGGCTGGAATCCGTGGCCTGACGCAACGCTTGCGCAATGAACGGCGGACAAAGCTCACGCCTTCGGCTTAGCTGAGATCACTGCCCTGGAATCATGACGTCAGGCAACGACACCCCATTTCACGTTCGCTGCACGCTCACGTTCGGTGACATTTACGTCCAAATCCTGGCTTGGATGGCCGTGATCTTCGTGAGCCTCGCTTCAGGCCTGGCGCTCATGGGGTCATCAAGACCTCTTTTTGCACTCGTTGGGGTGGGATTGATTCTTGTTCTGAGCCTGCCGTTCCTGCTCTTTGCCTTTGTCACCACCTTGCTCAATCACATTCGCCTCGATCCAGTGACAACCCCCTAATTTGGGCTCTGATGTGTCCTTGGCATGCTCCCCAATTGGTTGACAGGGTCCACGGGGACTCGTGAGCAGGGCGATGGCATCGAGCGCCATGTCGTGCTCGGATCTCCCCTGCGCGCTCCCCTGATGGAGGACCAGGAAGAGATCGTGTTCGGTTGCGGTTGCTTCTGGGGCGCCGAAAAAGGCTTCTGGAGGCTCCCAGGCGTGATTTCAACGTCTGTGGGATATGCAGGCGGTCAGACCGACCAACCGAGTTACGACCAGGTTTGCAGCGGACGAACCGGCCACACCGAAGTGGTGCGCGTGGTGTGGAGCACCCCTGCTATCGACGTCAGTGACCTGCTCAAACTGTTCTGGGAGTGTCACGATCCCACCCAGGGTGATCGCCAGGGCAACGACCGAGGCAGCCAATACCGATCAGCGATCTACACCACCAATGCCCGCCAGATGCAATTGGCCCAGGCCAGTCGTGCTTGGTATCAAACCGCCCTCTCCGCGGCTGGCCACGGTGACATCACCACGGAGATCGCCGCCGATCGTCCGTATTACTTCGCTGAGGGCTATCACCAGCAGTACTTGGCAAGGCCAGGAAGCAGGCCCTATTGCTCGGCGATGCCCACAGGGGTCGCCCTCGGAGACTTCGACGGGGCTGACTACCGCTTGCCCGACACGGTTTGGAGTCACTACGACTGGACCATCAGCCATTGCGTGCTGCGTGGCGACAACAGTCCGATTGCGTTGAATCCGTGAATCGCACCCTCCCGGATCGCTGGGTGATCGCCATTCTGGTCGCGACCGTGCTCATGGTGTTCGCCCTGGCGTTCTCCCTCCGAGCACCGTCACCAGACGGCCAGCCCTTCCTTTGGCGAGACTCTGGACCAGCGCTCGACAGCGCTCCGAGCAATCCTGGAACCCTCGCGATCTGACCAAGACAGCCCTGTGTCCTCCCCTCCCAAACCAACCGCAAAGCGTCGCCTCCATCCACTGCCAAGAGGTCTCGTGGAGCTGTATGGCCTGATTGCGGTGCTCGTGGTGTTGATCCCGGAATGGATCGCGGACGGCACGATCAACATCGGAGAGCGGGGGGCGAAAGCACCGTTGCCGATGAGCTCGCGAGCCTGGAGGACCTTGCCGGAGTTGCAGCTTGCCTCCATGGGCATGCGAGAGCTGCGCGAGCTGTCGAGAGAACTGCGGATCTGGGGGTATTCAGGCGAATCACGCGAGCGGCTGACCGTCCGTCTTCTCGCCCGGATCCGACGACGGATCAAGAGCGTGGATGCCTTGTGATAACTTGATTCTGACGGGGCGTAGCGCAGCTTGGTAGCGCACCACTTTGGGGTAGTGGGGGTCGTGGGTTCAAATCCCGCCGCTCCGATTTGACCGTCGCCGCAAGGCAAGCAGTCCCTCTTCGGGGGGATTTTTTTTTGCTCAGGCGTGGGCCATCACTTGCAGCCGCGCATCGCGCAGACGGCGCTGATCGCTCACCAGCGAAGGGGTGGCCTTCAGTCCTGTGATCTGACGTTTCACCTGAGCGTCAGGAAGGGCGAAGAACACACCGCCGTCGGTGAACTGGATCACCCCCTCCACCACATCAAACACCCGGGCATTGGCGGTGATTGTGGCCAAGGGCTGCAGAGCCGCATAGACATGCAAGCTCACAAAAGGGGTGCCACTGGCATTGCCCATCTGATGAATCAAGCGATGATCCACTGTTTGAATCTGACCGGGCCGATAATCACTTTGACGGTCAAATTCAAGTTGTGATCCATGAAGCCTGAACAACGAATGCGTTGCAGGCCCGAAAGACTGAACCACACCCCAGTGTGCAGTCCCATGATCATGAATCGCACTGAAATCGCCAGGGATCCAGCTCATCACCATGAGCTCAACAAAATCAGATTTCCAGATTAATCGCCGTCCATAACTATCTTCAACAGGATGACGGAAATCTGCCCACGGCAAGAGATCCTGCTCAACGAGTTGAGCATCAGCAACGCAGCGCTCAAGTTGGCTGAGGCTCGAGGGAGGCTGTTCACCAATTGAGGCAATCAGCGCTTGCAAACGCCGCGACATGCCAAGCACTGATCCAGGCACAGCCATGTCAGACCAACAAGCACTGAAGGATCACAACATCGTGCCATGAATTTCCGAGGAAACCCACCTCTTTCTGAATGCCGACACGCTCAAACCCATGCCTCAGATGAAACGCCACACTTTGGTCATTCCTGGACACAACTTTGGCCACCAAATGGCGGTAACGCATCTCCCTTGCCTGGCCAATCACAAAACGCTGAAGTTTGGAACCGAAACCCCTTCCCCGGGCAGAGGCATGCACATAGGTTGATGTCTCGGCTGTGAAGCGATACCCCCAACGCGGTGAGTAGGCCCGCAACTCCGTCCAACCCAGCACCTCGCCTGCCACGCTGAGCACCCAGAAGCCAGACCTCTCACCGCAAGCGCTCAACCGCTGCCGAAAGCACTCGGCCGTCATCAGTCCGGCATCCATGGTGACGCCACCCTGATCAACCGATTGCTGGTAAATCGCAGCCATCGCAGCAGCATGGTGCTCCCGAGCAGGGGCAATCGAGGCCTCGCCTTCGGATTGAGCGAAGAGCTGGATCCAGCTCAAGAGCTGCTGCATGGCATCAGGACCACCCAGTTCAGCCACCCTGGAAAAGCCGCCGATGTTGCCCACATTGATCTCACTCACCACAGGCTCTCCCCGGTCACCGGCCAGAAAGTCGTAACCGAGCACGCGCAGACCCATCGATTGATAGGCCGGAGCGGTGGCGGCAACGACAAAACGCTCGTCGTCCGAGACCGCTTCCAGTTCACAGTCGGCATCCAAGGCCACATTGTTGATCCAGTGCCCACTCCGCGAGCGCCGGCGGTAGCCGGCGACAACCTCCCCGTCCACCACCAGAACGCGCTTGTCTCCCTTGGAAGTGCCAGGAAGGAACGGCATCACCAACCATTCCTCCGCAACATCACCGATCAAAGCCATCACAGGGTCCAACGAGGGAAACGTTTCGACCTCGCGGAACCCCTGACTCAATTGGACACCCCCAGCAGATCGACGCAAGCGGGACACCCCACGGCCCTGAGTGCTGTTCGGGCGCTTCACCACAATGTCGCCCCAAAGCTCAAGAACGTCGGCCAGAGCCTCAGGCGAACGGATCAACCGCGACGCAGGCGTAAAAGCTCCGGCGATATCAGCCAGGAACCAAGAGGCCAGCTGCCTGATCTTGCTCGAGGGCCGGTTCAGAAAGCGCGTGAAGGGCTCAAGCTGCTGCAGCACTTCGAGGTGACGGGGAGGAAACGGCTTCAGCGTTCTGCAAAACAGCAGATCAAAGTGCTCGGCAGGCAGGAGCTCCAGATCCCCGAGAGACTCCGCCATCCAAAGGGTGGCCGCAGCTCGGTCACTGAGGCGAAGAGCAGGAATCTGGCTTGCATCACCCTTCATCAACGCCGCTCGCAAGGCGGGCAAAGGGAGGTGAAACGACTCAAACGCCTGATCTCTGGCCAATGCCTGATAGAAGCGGATCACGTCAGATCCGGGTTGATCGCGATACGCCAGGGCATCGCAGATCACACCAATGCCCACCGTCATACGGACGGGGAAACGACGTTGTCCCCTTGCATCAACAGATCAGCCTTACTACTGGTTTCACGCTTATCTTCCGCGACTTGCGCCACAGGTGCTGGCTTTCCGAAGGTGGTGATGGCGATCCCCACCAGAATCACAACTGCTGCGATTAACTGCTTGCTATCGGGAATGTTGTTATTCACAAAGTAGGCGAAGGTGAGGCCCACAAGCGGGGCTGGTGAAGCCCAACGCCCCATACTCACGGAGCTCAATTCAGCAGACGCCTTATACCAAAGCCATTGGGAGACTACGATAATCAAACCAGCATAAACAAGCATCACAACCCAGAGAGAGCCGGCAAAAACATCAGCGAAATGATGGACACCAAACAAATAGATCGCAACGAAGAAGAAAATCACACTGCCAGACAGATTCCTCGCAAAGAGCAACACCGGCATCGAGATCTTCCTGGCAACTAGCTTTTTGCCAATGATCGAGACAATCGAAAAAACGAACGTCGAAGCGATCATCATTGCGTCGCCTTTATTGACATTGCCGCCGGTACTGAATAACACAATCATCAACACACCAACAATGATGAAGCCATTGCCAATCCAAACAGGCCTTGACAGCACGGTGCCCAGAGCAAGGGCACCGATTAAGGCGTACAGAACTGGAGCCATGCGGCCGATGAGGATGGCGTTACTGGCAGTGGTGTACTCAAGTCCGGTGAAGATCAGGGCCGATATCAGCGCGGTCAGCGCACCATCCAGCAACATCAAGCCCTTGATCGACCACGGAAGATCAGAAATCTCCCTGAGGATGGCTGCCGGTTTGAATAACGTGAGCACGAGCATCGCGGCACAGAAATTGCCGACCAACAGCACGTTGCAAGGTGACAACGCCTGATCGAGTCCGCCACTGAGACTCATGGCATGAACGATCAGGAACGAAACGATGACCGGGCGAAGGGAGGCCAGAGATCGCGAAAACAGGACCTCGAGCTGGGGGGAAACCATGGACTGAATCGGCAGGCGAAACAACGAAAACGTTCAGAGCAGCGAGCGGTATGTGGAAGGGTCGGCACGCAGCAACAGGAGATCATTCAACTTCAGCACTTCCCCGCGGATCTCCAGAGGCAGGGCAACGCGATCAAGCACCCTGTCGTTGACGGCATCACCCTGCTCATCAAGAAGCAGGAGATCCAGTTCCTGACCCTGCGCGTTGCGCGTGTGGAACAGAGCAGGCACACCTCCACTGATGCAGCGAACGGCACAACCGAGATGGGTTTTACCAGCACCGGGCTTCATCACCCCGGAGAAACATTTGGCGTCGATAATCTCTCCCTTCAGGGTGAATGTCCCAAGGGGCGTCGCTTCGCTCGGAACCGGCTGGGCCGAAAGAGGCGCATCCAGAACCGTGGCGCGATTGGTGTTCATCACCGTCAGGCTGCCATTGGAAAACAAAGCTCCGCGCAGCTTCACCCATTCACCGGACTTATCCAGCACCGATGCCGGCGGCGCGAGCTTCACGGTGCTCGCCAGCAGAACCCTGGAATATGCAGACTCGCCCGACCCCTCAGGCCTTGGGATCAGCAATTGCGGTGCACCAGGACCATCGAGGAGCAAACCACTGATCTCCCGGGTTGGTTGGCGCCAGCCAGGACCGAACTGATCCTGAAGGGCTGGAACCACGATCGAGAGGATCAACGTGAGCACACTGAGGCCAAACACAAGCCAAATCACGAAGGCACGCAGCCCAGGCGGCAGTGGCAGGTAATGAACAAAAAAAGGAGTCTTGCTCTTTGACATAACGATCAACTCACTGCGTTGAGAACGGGCTGGAGCGCCACGTACACCCGGCCCTCTTGAATGCGCACGGGGAACACCGGAACACGCTCCTCAAACGGCGGAGGGGAAACGCCAGTGTCCGCGCGGTATTCCCAGCCATGCCAGGGACACACCACGCAACCGTGATTAAGACGACCATCGGCCAGAGGACCGTTTTGATGGGCGCAAACATTGCTGAGGGCATAGACCGCATCGCCCTGACGGAAGAGGGCAACCCGTTCACCACGGATCACAACCGGTATGCCGCATCCCTCCTCTAGGTCAGCGAGCGCCATCACATCCACAAACCCCTCGCCAGCACGAGCATCCGCCTGAGACATAAGGGATCGATCGGCCTTGCGTTCCCGCCAGCCACTGATGAGATGCAACCCGATCACACACACAAACGACACCAGAGCCAGAGCCGTGAGCCAGGGGTCACGGTTGGTCTGCAGAGGACCAAGGAGGATGTGTCCGACAAGCAGGGCATAGGCGACATACACAGCCATATGAATGGCCTTCCAGATCGGAGGCGTGAGATTCACAAGCCAGAAGTCGTGGCTGGTGGCAGCCATCACGAACATCACCAGCAGAGCCCCAAGCCCGAGAAGTTCAAACGGAAAAAACGTGAGGCTGTCGAAATGGCGATTCCCCACAAACAGGGACACGAGGGGATCGAGATCGCCGAAATCGTTGTACCAGGGCAGGGCCCCAAAGAACTGAAACGGAATTCTGGGAACAGACAGTCCGAGGGCTTGAAACGGCTGGGCAGGCAAACGGAAGCCATGCACATGGAACAGCGCCAGCAGAAAGGCAAGAACACCCATGTGTCGCCGATTGAACAGCAGCACGTGAAAGCGCTTGTTCAGACGACTGAGAGGACCGATGCAGAGGATGATGCTGAGAAGGATGAAGGCGGCGCTTCCGTAGGCCCTGATTTCGACCCCTTCCCATTCAGCAACAGAACCAACAGCACGGTTGAGGGCATAGGTGATCTGGGTGAAAACCACCAGATAGCCCATCACCAAGGCAAGAAGAATGCCGTCGTAAATCAGCTTTTTACGGGTCCACTGAACGGCTTGATACGGATGCCCCATGATCAGCGACTCTCTTGAAACAGATTGGAAGGAAGCGCAGCCAGATCAACGCGTCCGAGGGTTTTGGCTAGAGGAAGACTGCGAAACACAAGCCCACCGGGGCGGTCCGTGGAAAAGTCGCTTGGCAAAGGCAAGGCAAGGGCCGATGCGCCAGAGAGCTGTCCGAGAAACACCGCCGCTGGAGGCGTGTCACCTGAAGCATTGCCGCGGGTCCACAAGACCTGAACCTGGGCCTCGGATTGAATCTGCAGGGGTTGGATCAAAAGCGTTGGCTGACCCAATGCGTCCTGCTGGTAACCCAGCAGGACGGGATGCCCATTCACCTTGACCCGAACACTCTTAGACGCCGAAAGAGGTGCACTGGAAAAACCAAGTGACTGAAACAGCGGGGCTGAGGCAGGCGACGAAATGGGGACAGCCGGTCGTAGAGCCAGAGCCGAAACAGACAGCACCAGCGCAAGCAGCGCAATCAGCGGAAACAGGCGCCTGTGCACGATGCGATGGGAACGAATCATGGCCGCACAGCCAGGCGATGGGCATTGCGCTCCTGCGGTGGCCCTTGACGGCGCACCCAGCGCACAAGCAGGAGCGGCCAGAACAGTGAAACGCCAGGAATGATCACCAGTCGGAACAGGGGGTGGGACCACCCCTTGGCCGCCGGATCGATCGCCTGCACACCGAACAGTGAGAACAGAATGGCCATCAGCAGGCCTGCATACCAATAACCCTGCACGGCATGCAGGGCCAACAGGACCAATGGAAACGAGGAATCAGCCAAGGCCTTAAACCATCAGCTCATTTCTAGGGAGACTCCCTGGAGCTGACAATCCGGTTGATTTATTTCTTGGGCAGATGGGTGATCACAAGGTGACGCTGGGCATCAATCTTGAGCCAACCCTCATCCCTGAGGAGGCCAATCACACGGGTCACTGTCACGCGTGTTGTACTCAAGGCGCTCGCCATCTCCTGATGGGTCAAACGCAGGTTCAGGCGCAATCCTTCATCACAGGGCTGACCGTAATCCTGGGCCAGCAATTCAAGAAAACCGCGAACCCGCTCTTCAACGCGGCGCAACCCAAGAAGTGAGAGCAGGTATTCCGATTGGCGATAACGCAGAACAACAGCATCAAGAAGTGCTTTGGCGAGATCAGAGGATTCGCTCACTTCCGCCATCGTCACGCACAGGAGATCGCAATCCGTGAGGGTGACGGCTTCATAGGCCTCCACGGTGCTCAGAGGCTCGCCGAACGGCTCATTGGGCCCAGCCAAACCCAGTAAAAGCTCATCACCATGCACGGAAACGGCACCGAGCTTCACCATGCCTCTCACAACAAGCCAGAGGCTGTTCTTCAGCAAAGGCACCACACTGCCCGCCGAAAGATGCACCAGGTTGCGCTTCTGAAAATTGTTCTCGAGCAGCTCAAGAAAACCGTCACGACGGCTGGGAGCGGACTGAGGAGCAGAGACCATGGCTGAAGCTCTCGATACAAGGAAGTGTATGGAGCACAACATCCCTCGCAGGCAAAGGGATGGGGATCAGAGCTTTAAGGGTCCCCTAAAAGTTCGGAAAGATAAAGGAAACATAAAAAAGGAGGGGTTGCCCCCTCCTCGTTCATTCGATCGTTGAAGTTGATTCAGTGAATCACTTGCCGATCTTGTTCACAGCAGCCTTGGCCTTGCTGAGGATGCCGCCCTTCAGGGGAACGAAACCGAGGCTGGGAGCCTGGTCCTGAGCCTTGTTGCTCAGCATGAAGTTGAAGGCTTCCTTGATGGCAGCGGTGTTCTTGCCGTTGCCGGTCTTGTAAGCCAGCACCCAGGTGAGGGTGGCGATGGGGTAAGCACCCTTGGCAGAAGGGTTGGGGTTCTTGCCAGCCAGGTTGGAATCCAGCTTGATGCCGTTCAGTGCGGTGGCACCGGCCTTCACAGAAGGCTTGAGGAATTCACCGGACTTGTTCTGCAGGGCTGCAGCCACAACCTTGCCCTTGATGTAGGACTGGTTGACGTAACCGATGGCGCCAACTTTGTTCTGAATGGTGCCAGCGACGCCGGAGTTGCCCTTGGCACCCACAGCGTTCTTACCGGGCCACTTGACGGACTTGCCGGTACCCAGGGTCCACTCAGAGGAGAAGGCCTGCATGGAGTTGGTGAAGGCCTTGGTGGTGCCAGAACCGTCGGAACGGTGCACCCAGGTGATGTTGCCGGGGGCGCAACCGAGCTGCTTCCAGTTGGTGATCTTGCCGATCGCCACCTGAACAGCCTGCTTCTGGGTCAGCTTGAGGTTGCAACCGGGCTTGTTGTAACCGAAGGCGATGGTGCCGCCCACCATGGGGATCTGCACGACACCGCGCTTCACCTTGGCCATGTCCTTGGGCTTCATCGGATCGTCAGAAGCACCGAAGTTCACGGTCTGGTCGATGAAAGCCTTACGGCCGGAACCGGATCCAACAGCCTGATAGTTGACCTGAGGGCCACCGGCCTTGGCCAGTTCAGCGAACCAGCGCTGGTAGATCTTGGCTGGGAAAGACGCACCTGCACCGTTCAGACGATCAGCGGCAGATGCGGAAACGCCAGCTCCAAGAGCCAGCAAAGAGGAAAAAATGAGAGCCTTCTTGGCGAAGCTCATGGGAAGCCTGGGAGAAATCGGCGTCCTAGGAGTAGCTAACCGAAACTGATTTGGTCGTTAGCAGTAGGTTAAGGGAGTGCACAAAACCTGTTCAGGGCCGTCGAGACTCATCTTTGGTCTCAGGCGAGCTGCAAGAACGTGAGCGCGATCCGCCGCTCTCGAAGGGAAGGCGAGTCGACACGCTGTAGCGGGTGAGCCAACGATTCACCCGACTGCGCTGACAGGAAGGAACCTCATTCAGCAGTTGGGAAAGTTCCAGTGCTCCAAGCCTTTTCAGCTCGCGGACATCCACATGCCAAAGACATTCCGCCTCACGGATCAAACGCGCCCAGGTTCTGACCTGCTGCCATCGCTGCAGGCGCAATCGAACGGAATGGCGTTGCGTCGAGACGTTCATACCGTCAGGGTGGCCGCTGAGAGACAACCCTCGGCAAAAACCCCGCGTGACTTCGGACAGCTGAAGGAAATCAGGATGCCTGCGGCAACGCAGCCTCCACCGGCACCACGCGGAAGGGAAGCTCCCGCTCTTCTCGCTCCGAAAGCCGCCTGGCCCAGGCACCCTTGATCGGGTCATTCCAACGGAAGCCCGCGTCTCGAGCGAGATGGCGCTGGTCGTAGGACACCTGGGCACGCACGAGTCGGCGTGGCTCCAGCGCATGGGCGATCAGTCGCTCGAGGTCGTCGCAGCGCTGAAACACCTCGGCCAGATACATGCAATCGGTGAGAGCACGATGCGCTGACCACACAGGAATTCCATAGGCCAGAGCAAGGTCGATCACCGAAGGCCTGGCTCGCAGATTGCGCGCTTCTGGCCAACGGACATCTTCAAGGGTGCAAAGCCAGGGACGTGTTGCTTCTGGCAACGACCCGCGACCGAACCATTGGCGATCAAAGGCTGCGTTGTGCGCCACGAGGTAATCAGCGCTGGCCATCATGCGCTCAAACCAAGCCAGCCCATCCCCCCAGGGCTGATCAAGGCGACTCACCTCCGCAGGGATTCGATTGATCGCTTCTGCGGGATTGTGATCGACCGGCAGCAGACACGACATCTGAGCCAGAACCTGACGATGGGGGATGGAAAACAGGATGGCTCCCAGTTCGAGGCACTGATCACGGTCAGCATCCAGGCCTGTCGTTTCCGTATCAACAATCAAGAGACGGGAAGGAGGCCCCTCCGATGAGGGTTCTGCGCTCGACGGCGTCTCGATCGCGCACACGGGATCGGACGGCGTTTTGAAGTCCTGCAGCAGATCCAATTGACCGGACTCCAGGGAACTGTCAGTCATGGGAGGGGTCATCAGATCTCAGCAGGCCCATTCTCTCGTCACCAGCAAAGGCTTCCTAAGCTGGCCTCAGCGCAAAATCCCAATGGCTCTGAAGACTGGCGACGCAGCTCCGAGCTTTGCTCTCGAAGATCAAGACGGTCAGATGCGCCGGCTCGAAGACCTCAAAGGGAAGATTCTTGTGCTGTTTTTCTACCCGAAGGACGACACTCCCGGGTGTACAGCCGAAGCCTGCACGTTCCGGGATCAGTACTCCGATCTCACGGCACTGGGTGCTGAAGTTTGGGGCGTGAGCGGGGACGACGCTGTCAGCCATCGTCGTTTCGCTGAACGCCATCAATTGCCCTTTCCGCTGCTGAGCGACAACACGGGCAATCTGCGCCGATCCTTTGGCGTTCCCAAAACCTTCGGACTCCTCCCCGCACGGGTGACGTACGTGATCGATCAGCAGGGCGTGATTCAACTGGTTTTCAACAACCTCCTCGATGGACCAGCCCATGTGAAGGAGGCAGAGGCGGTCGTGCGCACTCTGGCCGCAGGGTGAACCGTTGGCAGCGACGCGGTCAGTGCTGGTGTCTGTGGCCAAAGGACTCCGTCCGAGGTCTCGTGGACTTCATTGGTGGCAGTTATCTCGCCACCAATCCCCAGATCAGCTACCGACGCCTCCTGGAATGGTTGGCTGATGAGGGCTATGCCATCCACGCCTGGAGTTACGTTCCTGGATTCGACCACCAACTGCAGGCCCGCGAGGGCTGGCAACAACTCAGGACGTGTCGACTCCGCCTCGAAGAACGGCTCAACACCACTTACACACCCTTGCGGCTCGGACACAGTCTTGGCTGCAAGCTCCATCTTCTCGCTCCGGACGATGGGCGCGGCTGCAGCGGTTTAGCAGCGCTCAGTTTCAACAACTTCACCGCCGAACGCTCCATCCCCCTGCTCGGGAGCCTTGCTCCGAAGCTCGGTGTGGTCACCGAGTTCAGCCCCGGGCCAACGGAAACGCTCAACATGATCGAGCGTTTTTACCGGCAGAACCGCAATCTGGTTGTGCGCTTCGGGGAGGATGCCCTCGATCAAAGCGACGATCTGATTCAGGCGCTCCAGCGCAGACCTGGGGACCAAAGCCGCTTTGTGCAGACCACTGGCGACCACCTCACCCCAGCGAGTGCAGGACTGCGCCAGGGACTTCTGGGCGACTGGGCTGATGACCCAGGTCGCAGTCGACGCATCCGCCGCTTGGTCGACCTCCTGCTTGCCTGGGCCTGAGATCAGGCCCTTAAACGATCCAGCACGGAGCGATCTTCCAGGGTGCTGGTGTCACCAGTCACATCCTCCCCAGCTGCCAGTGCCCTGAGAATCCGGCGCATGATCTTGCCACTGCGCGTTTTGGGAAGGGCATCACTGCAGCGGATTTCATCAGGGCGAGCGATCGGGCCGATTTCGGTTCCCACATGAGCCCGCAATTCAGCGATCAGTGCATCACTGGCTTCGCGCTCCACCTCAAGGGTGACGAAGGCCACAATGCCCTCGCCTTTGAGATCGTCAGGACGCCCGACCACAGCGGCCTCCGCCACCGCAGGGTGACTGACCAGGGCTGATTCGATTTCCATGGTGCCGAGACGGTGGCCCGACACATTGATGACGTCGTCCACGCGTCCCATCACCCAGAAGTAACCGTCCGCATCGCGACGCGCACCGTCACCAGCGAAGTAGATGTGGCTGCCATCGTCTGGACGGATGTGCTCCCAGTAGCTCTGACGGAATCGCTCTGGATTGCCATGCACCGTACGCATCATCCCGGGCCAGGGACGACGCACCACCAGATATCCCCCCTCATTGGCCGCCACACTGTTGCCTTCAGCGTCCACCACATCGGCTTCGATTCCAGGAAGCGGGAGGGTGGCTGAGCCAGGCTTGGTCGGGGTGGCCCCAGGAAGAGGGCTGATCATCACGCCGCCGGTTTCGGTCTGCCACCAGGTGTCAATAATCGGACAGCGGCCACCACCGATCACATCCCTGTACCACATCCAGGCTTCAGGGTTGATGGGTTCACCGACGGTTCCGAGCAATCGCAAGCTGCTCATGTCGAACTGATCCGGCACGGTTCGGCCGCTCTTCATGAACGCCCGGATCGCTGTGGGAGCGGTGTAGAAGATTGTGACCCCGTGCTTCTGGATCACCTCCCAGAACGCCCCAGGCTTCGAAGGTCGTGGCGCACCCTCGTACATCACTGTGGTGGCCCCGTTCGACAACGGGCCATACACGATGTAGCTGTGACCGGTGATCCAGCCCACATCCGCTGTGCACCAGTACACGTCGTTGTCGCGGAGATCAAAGATCCACTGAAACGTGAGGTGGGCCCAGAGGTTGTATCCCGCGGTGGTGTGCACCACCCCCTTGGGTTTGCCAGTGGATCCAGACGTGTAAAGCACGAAGAGCCGATCTTCGCTCTGCATCGGCTCCGCTGGGCATTCGCTGGACTGGCCATCCACGAGCGCATGCCACCACTGGTCGCGGCCCTGGGCCATCTCCACCGGCTGTTGGGTGCGCTGCACCACCAGCACGGAGGTCACCGATGGACAGGCACCGCCGGCCAGGGCGGCATCGACGGCAGGTTTCAGTGAAACGGGCTTGTCCTTGCGGAAGCCACCGTCAGCCGTGATCACGGCCTTCGCCTCTCCATCGATCAGGCGGTCTCGAAGCGCTTCTGCGGAGAAGCCACCAAAGACCACTGAGTGGGGAGCGCCGATGCGGGCACAGGCCAGCATGGCAATCGCCGCCTCCGGAATCATCGGCATGTAGAGGGCCACCAGATCCCCTTTGCCAATGCCCATGGATTTGAGCGCATTGGCCGCCTTGCACACCTCAGCGTGCAGTTCTCGGTAGGTGAAGCGGCGGACATCGCCGGGCTCCCCTTCCCAGATCAGGGCCGTCTTGTTGGCCGTCTCACCGTGAAGATGGCGATCAAGGCAGTTGTGCGAAAGGTTGGTGGTGCCCCCTTGAAACCAGCGAGCGAAGGGAGGATTGGACCAGTCGAGCACCTGCTCAAACGGTGTGAACCAGTCGAGTTCCCGACGAGCCGCATCACCCCAGAACGCGTCTGGATCCTTCCTGGCTGCATCGGCCATGGCCTGGTAGGCCTCCATGCCACCGATCCGGGCTGACTGGGTGAGCTCAATGGGCGGAGCAAAAACGCGCTGCTCCTTGAGCACGCTTTCGATCGTGGAACCTTCGCTCATCGCCAGCAGCCGCTTGCAGTGTCACGGCAAGGTTATCCAGCATGAAGCGCCACAGACAGTGGGTCGTTGCCAAGCGTTGCCAGGCATCAATCCCCGTGATTGAACCCTGCAGCCACGAGCGACAGAATGGAGGCTGGAGGACCATGGCTCGCATGCCTGAGGCTTTTCTCTTCGACCTCGATGGCGTGCTTCTGGATACAGAACCCCTCCACGCCATCGCCTGGCGGCAGGCGGCAGCTCACTTTGGAACGGATCTGAGCGATGCACAGCTTGCCCAGCTGCAAGGCCAGCGCCGACTTGAGAATGCCCGGCAAGTCTGTTCCTGGATCCGTCAGCCCATCAGCCCAGAGCAGTTGCTCGCGGTGCGTCAACCGCTCGCCGCTGACTTGCTG
Source organism: Synechococcus sp. WH 7803 (assembly GCA_000063505.1). GTDB lineage: Bacteria > Cyanobacteriota > Cyanobacteriia > PCC-6307 > Cyanobiaceae > Synechococcus_C. The sequence continues at coordinate 955,563 of CT971583.1, read as the reverse complement.
AGCACAGCCCCGGCAATGCCGGGAGCCGAATCTCTCCTGCGCTACATCCATTCCCTGAATCTGCCGATGGCCCTGGTCACCAGCAGTGATCGCAACTCCCTGCAACTGAAGATCCGCCACCATCCCTGGGTGAATCTGTTGGAGGTGCAGGTGTGTGGGGATGACAGCGCTCTCAAAGCAGGGAAGCCAGCTCCAGACCCCTACCAGCTCGCTGCCTTGAAGCTGAATGTGCGACCGCAGGATTGCTGGGCCTTCGAAGACTCCGATGCCGGTTGCCAATCAGCGCGTCAAGCCGGTTGCACGGTTTGGCGCTTGATGCCAACCAATGCTTTGAGCGCGTCCTCACCGCTTGAGGACATCACCTGTATCCATGCACTGGCCGAGGCGGAGCACCAGTTGCGCGAAATCGTTCAGTAAAGACGACTGAGCACAAAATCAGGCAATTCGAGCAGAGCAGTCCGGCTCGGGGATTCCGGGAGCCAGCTCAGCGCTTCACGGGATTCCTGAGCAAAGCGTTCAGCGAGCTGACGGGTTCGGGCGATGGCATCCGATTGCCGCACGATCTGAAGGGCTTCATCCAGATCACCCTCATTGCTGAATTCGCGCTCAATCAACACACCAAGTGAGGGATTTTGCTCAAGTGCGTAGAGCGCAGGAGCCGTGAGATATCCGCTGGAGAGATCGCTGGCAGCGGGTTTACCCAGCTGCTGTTCGCTTCCGGTGAAATCGAGAATGTCGTCCACCACTTGAAAAGCCAGACCCAGTTGCCGGCCGTAGTGATAGAGGGATTCGAGCTGGGGCTCGGTGCACCCACTCAGAACGCCTGCCGCCCGCGCGCTGTTGGCGACGAGAGAGGCCGTTTTGCAGTAACTCTTCTCGAGATAGGTCTCGAATGTTTGTCCGGTGTCGTAGCGGAACAATCCCTGCTTCACCTCTCCATCAGCCAGATCCATGATCACGCGGCTGAGGAGCTTCACAACATCGAGATTGTCCAGATTGGCAAGGTGCCAACTGGCCTGAGCGAAGAGGAAATCGCCTGCAAGAACAGCCACACGATGATTGAAGCGGCTGTGCACCGTTTCAACGCCCCGGCGAGTGCCCGCTTCATCCACGACGTCGTCGTGCACGAGAGACGCTGTATGGATCATCTCGGTGATCTCAGCCAAACGCCGATGCCTCGGCGAAAGCTCACCTTCCGGGGACAGTGCCCGGGAAACAAGCAAAACAATGCCGGGTCTTAAGCGCTTTCCCCCTGCGCTGAACAAATGCTCAGCAGCAGCTTGCAAAATCGGGTGCCCGGCACCGATCAGGCTGCGCAGGTCGCTCAGCAGGATTTCGAGATCCGCCTCGACCGGCTGCAGCAACTCGGTGACGGTGGTCATGGGTCCTCTCGGTGGCGAGATCCTAGAGGGCCTCGACCGACGACTGCAGGGCAATCTGTTCGACCTTCGGGCGTTGGCCCAACCAGGGCGTGGAACGATCAGCGAATCCCTGCGGATCGGATGTCACACAGATGCGAGTGGCCTCAAGGGCCAGCGGCTGATCAAGGCCACCGGGCACAGGCTTGCCAAGAAGTGCATCGAGCTGGCTTGCCACACCCAAGGCCGGATCGATCAGTCGGATCGACTCAGGCAAGAGGTTGGAGAGCAGGGGAAGGAGCAGAGGGTAGTGAGTACACCCGAGCACGATCGATTGCACGGAGGCCTCCAGGAGTGGCTGGAGGTAGTGGATGGCAGCGCTGCGCAGGGCGTCACAGCCAAGGTCTCCCGCCTCGATGAGCGGAACAAAGTCCGGGCAGGCCTGCTGAACCACAAGCGTTCCAGGATGAAGGGCTTCGATGCTTTCCCTGTAAGCCCCGGAGGCCACGGTCGCTGGTGTGGCCAACACGCCCACCCGCGAGTCCCGCACCATCGCGGCGGCGGCACCAATCAGCCCGACCACGGGCACGCCTGCTTGTCCTTCAGTCACGTCCCTGGCGAGGGCATTGGTGGTGTTGCAAGCCATCACCACAGTGGTGACCTGCTGATCACGCAACCAAGCGACGACTTCGGAGGCGATGGCTCGGATCTCGGAGGGAGAACGGCTGCCGTAGGGAACCCTGGCCGTGTCACCCAGATAGATCGTGGGAACTCCCCCATGACTTTCGAGCACGCGCCGAAGCACCGTGAGCCCCCCCAGGCCGCTGTCAAAAAAGCCGAGACGGATGCTCAACGGACCCCCTGCAGATACTCAAGGATGCCGGCGGCGATGGCCAGTGCCAGCCGGCGGCGATGGGACGCGGTGGCGAGCCGGGAAGCATCGATATCACCGGTCACAAATCCTGTTTCAACGAGCGCTGCAGGCATGGTGGTGCGTCGAATCACGAAGAAACGACCCCGACGCACCCCTCGGTTCGGGCTGCCTGGTGACACATTCAGCACTTGCTGCTGGATATGGGCCGCAAGGCGGGCCGATCGAGGATCCGAGAAGTAGAACGTTTCGATTCCATTCACATCCGGGCGCGACATGCTGATCGCATTCGCATGAATGCTCACAAATGCCGTGGCCCCAATCCGGTTCGCCAGTGAAACCCGAGGGGGCAGATCCACATCCACTTCAGCGGTGCGCGTCAGGGTCACCTGAACCCCTTTGGCTTCCAAAAGGCGGGCCACCTGCAGGGAGATATCGAGAACGATCTCAGCCTCACGAATTCCGTTGATGCCCACAGCACCGGGATCAGGGCCTCCATGCCCTGGATCCACCACAACCCGGTACCGCCCCCTGGCCACATCAGGCAAGCCCTCGGCGTTCACAGGTGTTTGCGTCGGCCGGATGCGCACGCCGCCCCAACGCCCGCTGCTGGCACGGTTGAGATCTCCTTCGCCAATCGAGCGCAGCCCCTGGGTAGGAAGCCCCTCAAACAGCAATTTCCAGCGATCGGGAGCTGTCCCCACCAGCCGAAGGTTCCCTGGGTCGAGGGTCACCCCCGGCTGAAACTCGATCACCAGCCGGGTGGCGCCGGGTGTTGGCTTGCCCAGGCGGAACTCACGCACCGGCCCCGAACCTGGAATCCGCCGGGGACGGCTGAGCTCACCGGGAAAATCAATCCAAACCCGCGGCCCCTGACGACGATCACCGGCCTCGAAGAACGCATCCAGACGGGCGCCGGTCGACGTGCGCAGCTGAAGGACCCCATCCTTCCCGAACGACCACGCCGCGAGAGCACTGGCAGCCCGGGCGGGCAATCCAGAGAACCATCCAACTGACTGCAGAGAAGCAGCAACAAGCAGTGCTGTGAAACGACGGGGCAGCCGGGGCATGACCAAGCTCAGAACACCGTGGTTCGACGGTGCTGCAGGCAGGGCATCTGACTGCGAATGCGGGCAAGGTGGTCCAGATCCACTGGAGCAACGGCAGCCCCCTGGGACACCCCGGCATCCGCCAGAACGGTTCCCCAGGGATCGATCACCATGGAGTGACCATGGCTGAAGCGACGTCCCCCATCGCTGCCCGTCTGCGCTGGCGCAAGCACATAAGCGGTGTTCTCGATCGCTCGGGCTTGCAGCAGCACCTGCCAGTGGTCTTTCCCCGTAAAAGCCGTAAACGCAGCTGGAATCATCAGCAACTCGGCGCCGGCGCCGACGAGATGGCGATAGAGCTCAGGAAAGCGCACGTCGTAGCAAATGGACACCCCTACCCGACACAGTCCAGGCACATCCACCACCGGAGGCAGGGTTGACCCGGGCGTGAAACTGCTGGATTCCCTGTAGGAACTCCCGTCGGGCAGGTCAACGTCGAAGAGATGGATTTTGTCGTAACTGGCCAGGATCTGACCGTCCCGGCCCACCAGCTGAGCTCTCTGCCAGGTATGCGCACCATCACCAACTGGAACGGGAAATCCCCCACCAAGAATCACCACCTGGTAGCGACGCGCCATGGTGATCAGAAATTGCGAAGCTTGATCAGCGAGGGCGGGTGCGATCGCGAGACGCTGCTCGGGTTCACCGATAAAGGCGAAATTCTCAGGAAGTCCGATCAGCTCAGCACCCCGACGGGCCGCTAAATCAATCTGTTCCTCAGCAGCACTGAAGTTGGCTTCGGGATCTGACGTGCTGGTGAGTTGCACGGCAGCAGCCAGAAAATCACGCACAGCCATCAAATGCAGTCGATGCAAATGGTATGGCTGCTCAGACGCGGATGGCTCTGAGAACCCCGGGTTCAGTTTGTGTGGGCACCACACTCAACTGATCAAGACCAGCGCAGCAACTGAAATCGGCGTCGTGATTCCCCAATCGCGTCAGGCGTTGTCCGTGGGAGGCAACACGCAAGCAGGCCTCAGGGTCGTGCTTCCACTGCGCCCATAGGGCGAGAGCCGCCTGCAGTTCATCGTTCGCAACCTGGGCACCGGCGGCGACCAGGGCGTCGGCCAGTGCCCCTGCCGCCAGGGAATCCTCAAGGGAATAGGTGCCTTCCCATCCACTGCCCACCATCCACACGCGCTCAGGCTGATCGCGCAGGAGTCGCTGCGCCACCGCCTGGCGGTTGGGGAGAGCCACGGTCATCACAACGGACACATCGCGCACTCTCTGAAGGGCACGCGTGCCGTTGGTGGTGCTCATGAACAGACGTTTTCCCTGCACCACTTCTGGAATCACGGCAACAGGAGAATTCCCGAGATCGAACCCTTCGAGCATCCGGCCGCCCCGTTCGCCCAGCAGCAGGCGGGTTTGCTCAGGCCAGTTTCGCGACTGCAAGCGCAGCTCATCCAGATCGGCGAAAGCCTGAACCGCCTCGGCTCCGTTGTGGAGCGCCCAGGCAATGGTGGTGGTGGCACGCAGCACATCAATCACCACGGCGGCATCAGGCCCCTCCACCGATCCAATGGCATCAGGAACGTCGGCCGCCACATGGAAATAGGAAACCTGCATGGCCACGCTCATGATCCGCGTGCGTCACAGTACCGAGACCACCCACCGCTGAGGTGTTGTCTTCATGGCTCTGTTCCGCCCCGGTCCCGGCACCCGGGATCTGCGTTCGTTCATCCAGCTGTTGGAGGAGCGTGGACAACTGAGGCGGATCCAGGCCCCCGTTGATCCCGATCTCGAACTGGCCGCCATCGCCGATCGCGTTCTGGCCAGTGGTGGACCAGCGCTTCTGTTCGAAAACGTGATCGGTTCGTCGATGCCGGTCGCCGTGAACCTGCTTGGAACAGTGGAGCGCGTGGTGTGGAGCATGGGCCTCGAGCGGCCGGAGCAACTCGAGGAGCTCGGAGAACGGCTGGCCCTGCTGCAACAGCCGCGTCCTCCCAAGGGCTTGGGAGAAACCAAGAAATTCGCGCGGGTGTTTTGGGATCTGGTGAAAGCACGACCCGATCGTGACCTGCTGCCTCCCTGCCGCCAACAGATCTTTAAAGGCGACGAGGTGGATCTCAGCCAGATTCCGCTGATCAGGCCCTGGCCGGGCGATGCGGGCGGAGTGATCACCCTCGGACTGGTGATCACCAAAGATCCGGAAACCGGAGTGCCGAACGTTGGCGTGTATCGGCTGCAGAGGCAGTCGGTGAACACCATGACGGTGCACTGGCTCAGCGTGCGTGGTGGGGCGCGCCACCTGCGCAAAGCCGCGGCCATGGGTAAAAAACTCGAGGTGGCTGTGGCCATCGGCGTGCATCCACTGCTGGTGATGGCCGCGGCCACACCGATCCCCGTGCAACTGAGTGAATGGCTGTTCGCAGGGATTTATGCCGGCGAAGGTGTGCGGCTTTCACCCTGCAAGACCCTCGATCTCCAGGTTCCAAGCCACAGCGAAGTGGTGCTGGAAGGAACGATCACCCCTGGTGAGGTTCTTCCCGATGGCCCCTTTGGCGATCACATGGGGTTCTACGGCGGCGTCGAAGACTCAGCATTGGTGCGCTTCCACTGCATGACCCAGCGCCGCGATCCGATCTTCCTCACAACGTTCAGCGGCCGGCCACCGAAGGAAGAAGCGATGCTGGCCATCGCTCTCAACAGGATCTACACGCCGATCCTGAGGCAGCAGATTCCCGAGATCAAGGATTTCTTCCTGCCCATGGAAGCGCTCAGCTACAAGCTGGCGGTGATTTCGATCGACAAGGCCTATCCAGGGCAGGCGAAGCGGGCGGCCATGGCCTTCTGGAGTGCGCTGCCCCAATTCACCTACACCAAATTTGTTGTGGTGATCGACAGCCATCTGAACGTGCGCGATCCCCGGCAGGTGGTGTGGGCCATCGCCGCTCAGGTGGATCCCCAACGCGATCTGTTCGTTCTCGAGAACACGCCGTTTGACACCCTTGATTTCGCGAGTGAGCAGCTGGGTTTAGGTGGACGCATGGCCATCGATGCCACCACCAAGATCGGCCCTGAGAAAAATCACGACTGGGGAGAGCCCTTGAGCCGCCCCGATGATCTGGAGCAACGGGTGACAGACCGGCTCGGGGAACTGGGGCTGGACGATCTGGCCAACCAAGAGCCGGATCCAAGCCTGTTTGGCTATGCCCTCGATGCCCTGCTGCAGAACCGACCCATAGGATCGCCGGCATCCAAAGCTTCCTGAACCACGTGACGGGATCCACCGCCGCTGCCCGTGAATTGAAAGCCGGCGGAAGCCTCAAGGGGGCTGTGAGGGTGCCGGGAGACAAGTCGATCTCCCACCGGGCCCTCTTATTCGGCGCGATTGCCGACGGTGTCACCACCATCGAAGGCTTGCTCCCTGCGGAAGACCCAATCAGCACCGCCGCCTGCTTGAGGGCCATGGGGGCTGAGATCAGCCCGATTGGGGAAGGCGACTTGATCCGCGTCACCGGCGTTGGCCTCGATGGCCTGCAGGAACCAGACACCGTGCTCGACTGCGGCAACTCAGGCACCACCATGCGCCTGATGCTCGGGTTGCTGGCAGGCCGTGACGGGCGTCACTTCGTGCTCACTGGTGACGCCTCGCTCCGCCGCCGACCAATGCAACGGGTGGGGCAGCCGCTGGCCATGCTCGGGGCCGAAGTGCGGGGCCGAGGTGATGGCAACTACGCGCCGCTGGCGGTGCAGGGACGCCGTCTGCGGGGGGCGGTGGTGGGGACCCCTGTGGCCAGTGCCCAGGTGAAATCAGCGCTGCTGCTGGCGGCACTCACCGCCGATGGCCCCACCACCGTGATTGAGCCCGCTCCCTCGCGCGACCACAGCGAACGGATGCTGAAGGCCTTCGGAGCCGATCTCACCGTCGGAGGGGAAATGGGCCGGCACATCAGCGTGAAGCCGGGGGCCCGCCTGCAGGGACAACACGTTGTCGTGCCCGGGGATATCAGTTCTGCAGCCTTCTGGCTGGTGGCGGGCGCCCTGGTTCCCGGCGCTGACCTCACCGTGGAGAACGTGGGTCTGAACCCCACGCGCACCGGCGTGCTGGATGTGCTGGAGCAGATGGGAGCCAAGATCGAGGTGCTCAACCGCCGCGATGTGGCTGGAGAACCCGTGGGCGATCTGCACGTGACCAGCGGCCCGTTGCAACCCTTCCGCTTCGGCGAGGAGATCATGCCGCGGCTGGTGGATGAAGTGCCGATCCTCACGGTGGCGGCCTGTTTCTGCGAGGGCGAAAGCCACATCAGCGGCGCTGCCGAACTGCGGGTGAAGGAAACCGATCGGCTGGCCGTGATGGCCCGTCAACTCAAGACCATGGGCGCGGATCTTGATGAAACGCCCGACGGTCTGGTGATTCGCGGTGGTCGTCCCTTGCGCGGGGCTGCGTTGGACAGCGAAACGGATCACCGCGTGGCCATGAGTTTGGCGGTGGCATCGCTGCTGGCGAGCGGTGATTCCACGCTGGAGCGAAGCGACGCCGCAGCCGTGTCTTACCCATCGTTCTGGGATGACCTTGCCCGACTGCGCATCTGATCTCGGGCCTTTGCACGCCTACCCGACGGCGGACGGAAGTTTCAGCCTGCAGAGCGAACGCTTCGGCGAGGCCTTTCACAACTCAGCCGGCGCCCGCAACGAAGCCGTCGCAAAATTCGCGGTTCCCGCCCAGCTCGAGCGATTCGGCAACGGCACACCGCTCAGGGTTCTCGATGTCTGTGTGGGCCTCGGATACAACAGCGCCGTGCTGCTGGAGGCACTGCCCTCACCAGCTCCCGAGTTGCTGTGGTGGGGACTGGAACTCGACCGGCGCCCCCTGGAGCTGGCCCTAACCCAGCTGGACTTCCGCAACAGCTGGTCGCCACCCGTGCTGCAGATCCTCCAGCAGTTGCGTGCTCACGGCCGTTGGCATCACACCCGCAGCAGCGGCGAGCTGCTCTGGGGAGACGCCCGGCGCATGCTGCAGACGATCCCCGAGCAACAGCGTTTCGATCTGATCCTCCAGGACGCCTTCTCTCCGCAGCGTTGCCCGGAGTTGTGGACCGAGGAGTTCCTGGCAGGCTTAGCTGCACGTCTGGCACCTGGCGGACGTCTGCTCACGTACAGCCGATCTGCGGCGGTGAGAGCCAGCCTGCGGCGGAGCGGTTTGATGCTGCTGTCGCTCCTGCCAGCTCCAGGGGAACGGCCCGGTTGGAGCAGCGGCACGATGGCCGTCCGTGCCGGAGAGCCGATTCCTGCGGCCGGACCGGGCTGGAGAGCACTGTCGACCATGGAAGAGGAGCACCTCCACACCCGCGCCGCCGTGCCCTTCCGTGATCCCAACGGCACTGACGACAGCGCTGCGATCCTGCGGCGCCGGGGTGCGGAGCAGGCCAGCTGCGAGCTGGAAGCGACCAATTCCTGGCAGAGGCGCTGGCGGTGAGACGCCACCGGCTGATGCCGGTAGATTCCCTCGGATTCGTTCTGCAGACCATGCTCGCCGTTGCCGTTCTGGCCGCAGGAAAAGGCACACGCATGAAGAGTGCTCTGCCGAAGGTGCTGCAGCCTCTGGCAGGAGCCACGCTGGTGGAGCGGGTTCTGGCCAGTGCCCGAACGCTGGCACCAGAACGCCGGATCCTGATCGTGGGACACCAAGCCGAGCGCGTGGAAGCGCAGCTCAATCATCTCGACGGTTTGGAATTCGTTCTTCAGCAACCGCAGAACGGAACCGGCCATGCCGTTCAGCAGTTAATCGCTCCTCTTCAGAGCTTTACCGGGGAATTGCTGGTCCTGAATGGAGACGTTCCCCTGCTTCGGGCCGAAACCATTGAGCAGCTGGTGGAAACCCACCGCAACAGCGGCGCCGACGTGACCTTGCTCACGGCGCGCCTGAACGATCCGACAGGGTACGGCCGTGTCTTCGCCGACGATGACGGTCGGGTGAGCGCCATTGTTGAGCACCGTGATTGCACGGAAGAGCAACGTCGCAACACCCTCACCAACGCTGGCATTTACTGCTTCAACTGGAGCAAGCTCCTGGCTGTGCTGCCCAAGCTCAGCACCGACAACGACCAGGGTGAGCTCTATCTCACCGATACCGTCTCCATGCTGGAGCGCGCCATGCATGTGGAGGTGGCGGACGCCGATGAAGTGAACGGAATCAACAACCGACGTCAACTGGCGCAGTGCGAAACCCTGCTTCAACAGCGCCTTCGCGACCATTGGATGGATCAGGGCGTGACCTTCGTGGATCCAGCCAGCTGCACGTTGAGTGAGTCATGCCGGTTTGGACGCGACGTTGTGATCGAACCTCAGACCCACCTGCGTGGTGTGTGCAGCATCGGCGACAACTGCCGCCTCGGACCGGGCAGCCTGCTTGAGGATTCCGAACTGGCCGAGAATGTCACCGTGCTGCATTCGGTGGTCCGCGGTGCCAAAGTCGCTCGCGATGTAGCGGTTGGCCCTTTTGCCAACCTGAGGCCGGCCGCGGACATCGGCGAAGGCTGCCGCATCGGCAACTTTGTTGAAGTGAAGAAGAGCACCCTGGCCGCAGGCACCAAGGTGAACCACCTGAGTTACATCGGTGATGCAGAACTTGGAACAGACGTGAATGTGGGCGCCGGAACGATCACCGCAAATTACGACGGTGTCAACAAACACCGCACCGTGATCGGAGACCGAAGCAAGACAGGAGCCAATTCGGTGCTGGTCGCCCCGGTCACCATCGGCGCCGATGTGACGATCGGAGCAGGATCCACGATCACCAAAGATGTTCCAAATGGCTCCCTGGCACTGGGTCGTGCCAAACAATGGGTGAAAGAGGGCTGGAATTCCTGAAAAAAACGTGATTGTGCTGCATGAAGCGTCAGCAATTCCCCATCAGATTGCTCTTCTGAGAAGACAAGTTCAAGGGACAATTAACTCCCAAGAAACTTATTCAAATCACCAGAATCTCTTCACGAATTGATGATGGCAAAGGGCCTTCGATGCGTGAGGTTGGAAGCATCCATCCACTGGATCCATGCACGATCACAAGCGCTACACCGTGCGCTACCGCGATGCCAACAGCAATCGCATCGAAGGCTGCTACTACGCCGGCGATGCTTTTGAGGCTCGGGTCTTGGCCATGGAGATGATCAAGTACATCAAAGACCATCCCAACGCGATCGATCTGATCCGCTGCGAGGAGGGTCACTCCAGCCTGGTGGCCGCCTGATCAGCCGATCAGCGTGGTCCGCAGGACAGGGATCAGACGCTCCAGCGCCACACCACGGCTGGCCTTGAGGAGCACCGTGTCTCCCGGCTTCAACCATCCACGCAACGGCAAGGCCGCGTCTTCAGGGGTCTGAACCCGTGTGAAGCGACTGAGAGAGCAGGCTGTGGCCTCCATCACGTCGCCTTCATCTCCGCCCGCGACAACCACCAGTCCATCAAGTTTGAGATCAACAGCCCTCTGAGCCACACGCCGGTGCAGTTCAACGCTGCGACTGCCGAGCTCCAGCATGGTTCCCAACACAGCAAAGCGACGCCCCGGTTGGTGAGCGAGCAACTCCAGAGCGGCCAACACCGCTTCCGGTGAAGCGTTGTAGGTCTCATCGAGCAAGGAAACGCCGCCCATGCTCAGACGCTTGTTCCGTCCGCCCGGCATTGCCACATCCATGGCTTCAAGAGAGTGCAGGGGCACCTCGAGTTCGGACGCAACCGCCAGAGCCAGCATGAAGTTGCGGGCGTTGTGACGCCCCTCAAGAGGGCAGCGGAAGCGCAGACCTTGGAACGCCAGCGATTGATCCTCAGGCTGAAAAACACCAACAAGATCAGGAGCAGGCAGCGCTGCCGAGGTCAGACCACTCACGTCAGGGCCACCCTCTGGCTCATCCCCCTCAAGGGACACACGCAGAATGCGACCCGTCCAGCAGCGCGATAACGCATCCTCCAGAAGCGCATCGCCAGCCGGGATCACCACAACGCCACGGGGCGAGAGTGCTGCAGTGATCTCACACTTAGCGGAGGCAATGGCCGCGCGGCTCCCGAGCCGCCCGATGTGCGCCGTGCCGATATTGGTAATCACAGCGATTTCCGGTTCCGCACAACAGGAGAGACGTTCAATCTCACCAGCTCCACGCATTCCCATCTCCACAACCACCGCTGCATGGCTGCGGTGCGCCCCCAGGAGGGTGAGCGGCACACCGATGTCGTTGTTGTTGTTGCTGTCGCTGGCTTGCACATCGCCCAGGGGTGCCAGTGCCGAGCGAATCAATTCGCGAGTGGTGGTTTTTCCGGCTGATCCGGTCACCGCCACCACGGCCGCATTCAGTTGGCGGCGATGCAGGGTGGCCAGCTGCTGGTAGGCCTCGAGCGTGTCCGCCACTTTCCAGTGCAGCAGGCCGTCTGGCACGGCATGGGCACAGTCGCTGGCCACAAAAGCAGCCTGGGCACCACGCTCAACAGCACTGCTGAGGAAGCGATGGCCATCGAATCGCTCCCCGCGCAGCGGGATGAAGAACGATCCCGGCTCGAGTGTGCGGCTATCGGTGCAGACCGGTCCAAGGGCCTTCGACAGATCCGGAGCAGGACCACCCGCCCAGAGGGGCTGCCCCCAGAGCTCCACCAGCTGGGAGAGCTGCAGTGTCACGGCGTGTTCAGCGGATCGAACATGATCATGCCGTTCCCGACGCGGGATGGCCGTGCCAGCAGATGGTGGCCTGCATCTTCGAGGGTGAGATCGTCATATCCCTCCTCCTGGAGCTGTTGCCACCAGGCTTCGGCGCGTTCAAGCCGTTGGGATGATTCCAGGGCCACCCACTGCTGGGCATCAAGCGTCAGCACAGCCCCATTGCGCTCCGGGACTGGCTGGGCTGTCAACAGCAACCCCTGGGGAATGGCGGAATCACGATCCGCATCAGCGAGAAGGCTTAAAAGGGGTGTGACCTGCAACAGAGGGACCTCTGGCTCGACGGCCGAAGGCTCAGCGGCCACGGGCTCAGGAAGCTCAGGCTGTACAGGCTCGCTCGGGACAGCGAGGGGCTCAGAAGCAGCGGGCTCTGGAATCACCGCCAGAGGTCTGGCCTCGGGCAGCGGCGTGGTGAGAATGCGTTCGATACCAGGAGGCTCCGGGTCCTCTTTCGAGGCAAGGGCTCCTTGGAGTTGCAGTCCCCCCAGCACCAACACACCAACAATCAGCAGCAGGAGCAGCGGCCAGAACAGCGGCGCGAGGTCCTGGGGCCAGAACCCAGGTGTGGAGAGATCCCCCTCTCGATTGCGTCGCCAGAGTTCCTGAGCCCGGAGGCGCAGGTCGGCCAGGGCAGCGGGCACATCACGGCGCAGGGCCTCCCATGGACTCTCGTAGGGAGCGGGTAAAGCGCCTTTGTCCGGGGGATCAGCCATACCCCATCATCGTCGCTGTTTGCCAAGCAGCCTGGCGAGAGGGTTGCGGCTGGTGCGCACCGGGGTTGATCCACTCGACGCCTCACTGCTTTCGATGGGGGCTTCTTCAGAGGGAGAGAGCGTCTGCGAGGCTCCACCATGACGGGAGGGATCGGCCTCCTGTCCCTGGGAGAACTGTTCCACAGCAGCAGCGTCGGGACTGGGCTCCTTAAGCCCGCAAACATCGCGGTACATGCGGTCGTACTCCAGTGCTGAGCGAGCCCAGCTGTAGTCCTGCTCCATCCCGCGCCGCTGAAGCTCTTTCCAACTCTCCGGATGGCGGAAGGCCTCCCAGGCACGAACCAGGGCGGTATAGAAATCCACAGGCTCGAATCGATCAAAACAGAAGCCCGTGCCGCTCTTCTGCCGGGGATCGTGGGGCGGCACCGTGTCGACCAAGCCGCCCACCTTGCGCACCACCGGCACACAGCCGTAGCGCATGGCATAGAGCTGGCTGATGCCGCAGGGTTCAAAACGGCTCGGCATCAGGAAGGCATCGCTGCCTGCGTAGATCAAACGCGAAAGGGCATCGTCGTAGGTGAGGAAGACGGCCACACGCCCGGGATGACGAGAAGCCAGTTGCCACAGACCAGACTCCAGACCGCGATCCCCAGTACCCAGAACAACGATCTGCGTGTCGGTGTAGGCGAGCAGACGGTCTGCGACCTGAAGCAGCAGATCCACTCCCTTTTGATCCACCAGGCGGCTCACCATGCCGAGCAAAAACGTGTCGGGATTCAACGTCAGGCCCATGCGTTCCTGCAGAACCTGCTTGCAGGTGGCTTTGCCGGCCAGGTTGGCTGAGCTGAAGGTGGCCGGAAGAGCCTTGTCTGTGGCTGGATTCCAGGCCTCGAGGTCGATGCCGTTGAGAATGCCGCGCAGCTTGCCGGAGATGTAGTTGAGCAATCCCTCCAGCTTTTCGCCGTATTCGGACGTCCGAATTTCCTGGGCGTATGTGGGCGAAACAGCGTTGACCCGATCGGCGTAGAGAAGCGCAGCGGCCATGGTGTGGTCTCCCTGCATGTACCAGGGACACCAGGTGATGCGGTCCAGCTTCCAGCGCCAGGGTCCCTGGTACTTGAGGTTGTGGATCGTGAACACCGTGCTGATCTCAGGGTCCTGGTGCATCCACACCGGAATCATGCCGGTGTGCCAGTCATGGCAATGCAGCACCTGGGGCTTCCAGACATTCCAGGAAAATTCTGCCGCTGCGCTGGCGAAGAAGGTGAACCGCCAGTCTTCGTCTTCCCCGCCGTAGATGCGCTCGGGATCAAAGACAGGGTGACCCACCAGGTAGAGCGGCAAACCATTGGTGGGGTGTCGCGTCTCGAAAACGGCGAATTCCGTGCCCATGGTCTGGGCTCGCCAGATCGGCTCCGCAGGGATGTCCAGAGAACTCCAGAGCTTGCCGTAACCAGGCATGATCAGGCGCACATCGTGCCCGAGTTGCGCGAGGGCGGGCGGCAACGAGCCGACCACATCGCCCATGCCACCCACCTTCACCATCGGTGCACATTCAGCGGCAGCAAAGAGCACGCGCATGGTCAGTCAAACCGGTTAAGCGGCGCGACTTTAAGCGCAATTCCGCCTGTTCAGTTCCTGGTGCATCACTGGGGATGAGACCCATGCAATGCACCGTGCATCCTGCATCCACTAAGGCTTGTAAGGAATGAGCCCGCCCTGGTCAGACGCCAACTCTGTTCGCGTATAGACCCGAATGGCACTGGCACCCATCTGTGCGTAACTCGAATTGCCAGCAAGAAACTCACCAGGAATTGTCGGTGGTCGAGACATCAACCACGAAGACAACAGGAATGACAAGCCAATGACGAGAATAAAGACTGCCGAAAAGACAGTCAATTTGTTCTCAGCGAAATAGGCAGGCGAAACGTTATCGGGATCAATCGACTTGAGCACTTGTCGATGCTTATAATAGCGAAACAGCCAAATCAACAAAATATTATTGACTGTAATCACGACGAAAGCAAACAGGAACCAAAGGTCCGTAAAAACGAGATAACCAACGTCAGGGCGGAACACCCTTGAAGCAAAGAAAAGACTAACTGCTGTTAACAAACCCGAAGAACCAAAACGACTGGCAGGACTGTTTTCGCGCCAATGGAAGGCCAGGTTTGTGTTGAGCAAAATTAAAGCCAAAGGAATCACAACCATCCAAAGAGCCGCGGGGAGGCGCCTTCTAACCTGAAAAGCAATCACAAAGGAGTTGGAATCCAAGGGCTTCGCTGCCTTGAAAACGGCTTTTTTATCCATGCTGGATTCACCCGAAGCGTTCCGATTCTTCAATGACTGAGAGGTCGAAAGCCTCGGCTCACCACGAACAGCATAAAAATCATTTGAATGCGCATTAATGGTGGTACTCGATGTCCCGTAATTCACATGGAAATTACTCGAAGACCCGCTGAGAACCCTGCGATCAACCTCTATATCGTAATTCGAAACGTCAATATACGACAAAAACTCCTGGGATACTGGATCCATACCACTTAACTTCAAGTGAACCCAATGCTGGTCAAATGGATAGAGCTTCAAGGTCGAAGATTCGTAAACATGAGCCGCAAAGCGGGCCGACCAAGTTCGGCTGAGTTCGTCCTCAGCAATACTGACCGATGTCCAACCTGGAAAGTCACACCCTCTCGATTGACAATCAATCTTCAATTGAGATGGATCCCAGCCTGGATAAGCCTGGGGGATCCAGCGAAAACCAATGGTACCGTTAACGACAAATACATCAGGAGAATCAAGCCGCTGTTGCAATGATTGAATCGTGATCGAGCCAAAAGTTGACTTAAAAGACTCTTCACAACGATCATAAAGTTGACAATTCGGATCTACATCTTGCATTAAAACAGAGGGAACAATATCCGAATTGCCAGCAACAACTGGCTCAACCTGCCCCTCTGCACGCAACCCTAATGCGGAACTGAACGCAAGAAGCAATCCAAGACTGACAGCAACAATTGCAATCAGACAACGACGAACATGAAAACGACGAAGATTCAGCATTGATCACTCACCCACCGAGCGCTTGCCAGAAGATTGAGCCTGGGCTGCAAATTGACAGAAGGGAATCGATTGAAAATCGTCAGAAACCTCAATTTGACGCAAGCGCTTGAGAGTTTTGCGCCTGGTCTCTGGCAAAAGAGGTGCCATATTCTGCTCATATAGAATTAACTCGTTGAACGTTAAAAGGAAATCTGCAAAGGAAAGAGCGATGCACGACTTCGATCGACTGGTATTAACAAAAAGCATTATCTCTGTCTCAAGAGCTTCTGGATAAGTCTTTTTAATTGTCTTCACGCTAGGCATCACTGGTGCGCCAAGTAGTCGATTCTGCACTGGAAGAATCCTGAAATTACTGCCCTGCAATCGCGCATTTAGGGTAGGGCTGAAAAACGAATAAATCAAAATATCGGGATCTTTATTAGCCGCTTCAAATATTTTCGTGTAATTCGAGGCGAGCAGCAAATTATCCGGCAGCTGAACCCCCAACCTCTGCATGTGAGTTGTAAAAGGCATATGCACCGGGAATGCCCAACGAACAAGTCGCGCAGGCCATTCGGGGTTCAAATCACTCCAACGAAGATTGCCGTTCGCCTTGCGTGAAGCTTCGGCTAAAACCTTTAAATCGATTGAATTTGCAAAGGTATTTAATGGCGAAACAGCAAAAATCTTGGCATCAAAGCCAAGGGGCACAGCAACAACAGTATCTCCATTTTCACAGCCAATCGTCTCGACGGGATACCCCTTAGGCCGGTCAGCCAGGCTCGACGTTGCTGCAGCCAATGCAAGAAATTCACGGTCTTGATTGCAGAGCTCGGCTAAACCGGCCTTTGTGGTTTGCTGAAAGTAACCAAGCGCAGTGAAATTATCACGCAGTTGCCGGGTCAGTAGAACACCCCGCTGCAATGCCATAAAGCGCTCAAATCCCATCAAAATCAAATCCTGATTCAGTTGAGATCCAGAAATCGCAAAAAAATCGTTCGCCTCACCCGCGCGGTAGGCGCGCTCGATCACCCGCTGATCAAGGCTGGGATTGACCTGAGCTGCTGGCGTAAAGGGACCGCTCGATTTTTTTGAATTTGAACAGCTACCCAACAGTGCAATAGAAAGCCCAAGACCAATGGCACGAATCATTGATAGGCCCGTGCAATTCATCATTGACTCTTAAAACTCTCACCAAAAGAACACTTTCAAACTAGCGATTTAAGGAAGCACTGTCACCGGAGTACCGACCCGCACCATCTCAAAGATCTCCTGAACATTCTCCTCATAAAGGCGCACACAGCCATGGGACACGGCTCGTCCCACCGTCCAGCGGTAAGGGGTGCCATGAAACCCCGCCACCGTGCAGCCATCGATATCGAGATACTGCTCACCATCCCAACCTTCCCGGCCCTTGCAGTCGCGATGGAAGCCGATCCAACGCGATCCCAAGGGATTGGTGGCTTCCTCCGGGCCCAGCAGTTCGCCGCTGACAGGGTGCGTCCAAACCGGCTCTTTCACCATCTGCATCACACGGAAACGCCCGGATGGAGTTTCCCAGCCCACCGTGCCCACCGCCGCGGGGAAGCGGCGCGTGAGCAAACCATCGTGGAGCACAAGTACCTGTCGGTGCTGGCGATCGAGCACGAGCTGGAGCCCCACGCGTTGCAGGAGATCGGCCGGGACGCGCGCCATCGAATCGGCATCGCTCACCGGTGCTGCCAGGGGAGGAATCGGATCCGGTTCCCGTTCTGTTGAAGCCCCAGACACGTCAGTCTTGGGACCATCCGCCGCCTGGACAGCCCTCAGCGAGCACAGCGGCTGGAGCGCAACCAAGGCAAACAGTGAAAGGGTTGCTGGAAGGATGCGCTGGAGCATCGCGGCGCCGAAACGGAGGTGTCGATGCAACTTTTTTAGCTAGGGGAGCCAGGGAGAGGCTGAGAAATCAGGATCTCGCTTCTCGAGGAAGGCGTTGCGCCCCTCCTGCCCCTCCTGCGTTCGATAGAAGAGATGCGTGGCCTGACCGGCCAGTTCCTGGATACCCGCCAGGCCATCGGTTTCGGCATTGAAGGACGCCTTCAGGCAACGGATCGCCGTGGGGCTGTGCTGCAGAACCTCCAGGGCCCAACGCACGCCCTCAGCTTCGAGCTTGTGCAGCGGAACGATGGCATTGATCAGTCCCATCTGCAGCGCCTCCTCCGCTCCGTAGCGACGGCAGAGAAACCAGATTTCCCTGGCCTTGCGCTGGCCCACGACCCGAGCCAGATACCCGGCACCAAAACCGCCGTCAAAGCTGCCGACCCGCGGGCCGGTTTGGCCGAACACAGCATTCTCCGCGGCGAGGCTGAGATCGCAGAGCAGGTGCAGCACCTGACCGCCACCGATGGCATAGCCCGCCACCAGGGCGATCACCACCTTGGGCAGGCTGCGGATGATCCGCTGCAGGTCGAGCACGTTCAGCCTGGGCAGGCCGTCCTCATCGAGATAGCCGCCATCACCGCGCACGCTTTGGTCGCCACCGGCACAGAAGGCGTAGCCACCATCGTCCGCAGGACCGACACCGGTGAACAACACCACGCCGATGCTGCTGTCATCGCGGATGCGGGTGAAGGCATCACACAGTTCCACCACCGTGCGGGGGCGGAAAGCATTGCGCTTGTGCGGGCGATTGATCGCCACCCGCGCGATCCCTGGCTGGGCTCGATGCAACAGCACGTCGCTGTAGTCCCCCCAGGGTTGCCACACCACACCCGGATCACCAGGAAGCACGGATTGGGAGGTGGGATCGGCCATGGAGGCGGAGAAGATCAGCCTTCTTTTGTACTGCCTTGAACAACGCAGAGCGCCTGTTCCACCTCTCGCCGCAGCATCTGCCTTAGGGCGGCATCAGCCCCGCGGTTCGTGCAGACCCGCAGCAGCACCGCTCGCCGCTGGTCCAGTCCCCACTCCAAAGCCTGAGGGAGATCCTCGAGGCTGGCCAGCTGACGGGTGGGCACAGCGTGGGCCCTGGCCAACGCCAGTGGATCCACCGCCTGGGGCATGGCGAACAGATGGTCGAACGCAGCTGCAGGCGCGGTTGGAATCGGCAGTTGCCCGAAGATCCCGCCGCCGCCGTTGTCGATCAACAGCACCAACAGAGGCGGGGCTGAGGCCGACGCCAACAGCCAGCCATTGCTGTCATGCAGCAGTGCCAGATCACCGGTGAGCAGCACCAGAGGGCCGAGCTCCCGGGACAGACCAACCGCCAGGGAGAGAGTGCCATCGATGCCGGAGGCTCCGCGAAAACTGAAGCAACGGCGTTGGCCGGCGTCGGCAGCCGCAAAGGCCTGCCAGTCCCGCACGGGACTGCTGGCGGCCAGCATCACGGGCAAGGCTGGCGGCAGCAGCTGCGGCAGAACGTGCATCAGGGCCGGTTCGCTGACAGGGCCGGCCTGGGGCAACTGTCGGGCCAGTTCACCAGCCACAGCGGCCTCCAGATCACGCCAGGCCGTGAGCAAGCTGCTGGGGCCAGGCGCCAACGACAAGGGATTGGGAGACACGCAGTCCCACCAGCTGGCGAGCCCCAGGCTGCACTGGCTGGCCAGGCCGAGGGGGTCGAGGCTGCGGCAGTCCCCCTCACTGATGAGCCATTGCCCCGGCCCCAGCGCGCGCAGCCAGGCTTCAAGCCGGCGGCTGGCCGGAAGAGGACCGAGGCGCAGCACCTGAAGCGATCGCTCGGGCGTGGGCAGACCGGCCGGCAGCATCAGGTCCCAATGGCGGATCACCCCTGGGAGGTCCTGGGGCGCAGCAGCCAGAGGATCCAACAGAACAGGCCAGCCGGTGGTGAGAGCCAACTCCTGCAGCGCCCGCTGGTAAGCGGGACGATCCGCCTCCAGACCACGCCAGGGTCCTGCCACCACCACGCCCGGACGGGACCAGTCCGGAACCGGACCATCCCAGGGGGTGGAGCGTGGCTCAGCAGGGTGATGCTCGCCACCAGCAGCCGGCAGGGGTTGCCACGCCGACCAAAACGCCTGCTGCTCGGCCTCGCTGGGATGGAGTGGCTCCTCGAACGGCAGATTCAGGTGCACAGGCCCTGCCGATCCCAGCGCCCTCTCCCAGAGCGACGACGCCAGGCTTTGCAGCTGAACGTCGTTCTCGTGGTGAAGCCCCTCGCCTGGGCTGCTCAGAAACGCGCGGCAAACGGGGGCGAGAAACTGCTCCTGATTCACGGTTTGGTTGGCGCCGCAGTCCTTCAGGCGCGTCGGTCGGTCGGCCGTGAGCAGCAGGAGGGGAATGCAGGACCGATCAGCCTCGACGGCTGCGGGCAGCAGATTGGCCACAGCCGTTCCAGAGGTGGTGATCACCGCTGTGGCACGACCGGAGGCCTGGGCCAGCCCGAGGGCATGGAAAGCAGCTGAACGCTCATCGATCGCGGTCACCAGCGTCAGCTCCCCCTGCCTGGCCAAGCCGCCGGCCGCCAGGGCCAGAGGTGCGGAACGGCTGCCAGGGCAGAGCACAATCTGCCGAAGTCCCTGGTGCTGCAGATGGGCCAGGAGGCTCACAGCTGCCTTGAGATTGGCGATGGCGTGGCTCAGACCGGTCGGCAGCGCTGATGCGATCCTCGTCCAACGCCTACCCCCGGGTCCGTCCCTTCGATGCCCAGCCAACCCGATCAGTCCGCCACACGCCGGAGTGGCTGGATCTCCCTGCTGCTGTGGGTGGTTCTGGCACTGCTGCTGCGCTGGCAGGTGCTGGAACCGCGCTGGATTCCATCGGGGTCGATGCTGCCAACCCTTCAGCTTCAAGACCGAATTCTGGTGGAAAAGCTGAGGCCGAAGTTCGATCGCGCCACACACCAGACCCTTCCCCTGAACAGCATCGTGGTCTTCGCTGTCCCCCCCCAACTGGCAGCGGCCGGCTACGACCCGAATGCGGCGCTGATCAAACGGGTGGTGGGTCTGCCCGGCGATCAGCTCGAGGTTCGAGATGGACAGCTGCTGCGCAACAACAGCGTGGTGAACGAACCCTGGCTGGATGAAGCGATCGACTACGCCATGGAACCAATCACCGTGCCCGATGGCACGGTGTGGGTGATGGGCGACAACCGCAATGCCAGCCTTGATTCCCATCTGTGGGGGGCGCTTCCGGACAACCTGGTGATCGGAACGGCTGTATGGCGCTACTGGCCCCTGGCACGGTTCGGTCCGATTCGGTTCTCACAACCGGATTCAACTGTGACGCAGCACACAGCTGCGATAGGTTCAGGGTCCTGACGGAGAGCGGCGGGATGTTCAACCCGGAGTTCCTGACCACGGACAGCCAGGACGGACAACCCGTCAACGGACTGATTCAGTACCTGCAGGATCAATCACCTGATGTGTTGCAGCGCGTCGCGAAATCTGCGAGCAACGACATTCAGGATGTGATTCGACACAACGTGCAGGGTCTGCTGGGAATGCTCCCCGGCGAACAATTTGAGGTGAAGGTCACCGCCAATCGCGACAACCTGGCCAACATGCTGGCCTCCGCAATGATGACCGGGTATTTCCTGCGTCAGATGGAGCAGCGCAAGGAATTGGAAGAAGCGATGTTTGGCGACGAGGAGATGGCCATCGGCCCCGACGACGAACTCAATCTTTGAAGGGGTCAGGCGGCACCAGCTTGTAGCGCAACAACGTTGTGTCGATCCCGGCAAGAAAGTCCCAGCTTCCCTGATCTGGGGCCCACGGCCTCTGGAGAAGTTCCTCCTTGAACACATTGGCGATCTCAGGAGTGAACGCCAGAGGAGCGCTGTAGTGCGCTGGCACGAGCCAACGCATGGACTCAAGGCCTGCCACTTCATCCAACCAACCGAGCAGGGCTTGGCGTGCCCGCGGCAGCACCAGCCGCTCCAAAACCGGAGCCACCTGCAGACGCGGGGCTGGATCCCCCATCAACGCCGCCGCCGCCTGCTGCCAGCCGTCCTGCCAGGAGAAGGGATAGAGCCCGAAGTGCTCACGGGGCGAGCGCAAACCCGGACGAAACGCCTGGCGAAGCACCTGCAGCAACGAAGGAACCTCCAGTGGTTCCGGCCTCAGGTAGGAGGCGAACAGCACAAGCCGGGCCCAACCTTTGCAGCGTGCCTCAGCTGAATCCAGGAGCGGCTGATCACCGCGCTCACGGGCGTGGAACAGCAGGGGGGTGGGGTCTGCATCAAACACCGCAGGAGGCTCAGCGCTGATCCCCACCAGTGCATCGGTCACCAGAAGGGCCCCGGAAGGGCGGTGAAAACAGCTGATCTCCTGAAATCGCCCCACACCGAGATCCAATGGACCGAGCGACAACCAATCGCAGATCTCTGGGTGGGGCACCCCGTCGTCGAGCAGAACCCGGGTGCGGCGTTTCGGAACCCCCAACCAGCTGAGGGGAAGTTGCACAGGGAAACTCCACTGGCCAGGGCACACCCAGAGATCGGCCTGCGGGAAAGCGCGGGCCAGAGGTCCTAGAGGGAGCTTGTGCTCGAGCCCCGATGCCGTCGGCATCACGATGGTCTGCACAGGACCATGCACAGCCTCCAGATCCGCGAGTTTCTTGAGGAGCTCCCGGGTGGGCGGCAGGGGATTCACCAACATCAAGCCGCCGGGAACCCTCACCACCGTGAGGCGAATCGGCACAGCCACGTAGTACACCCCTTGCAGCTGCTCAAAGCTCCAGAGCTCACCGGGGATCAGCTCATTGAACACCGTGCGGCGGCGTCCATAGGGATAGAGCGGCAGCAGCGGCCAGAAACCCCAGCGCTGATCAGCAGGATTCACACCAGCTCCAGCCACCACGCTCCCCATCAATGCAGTGATTCTGCAGAGGAATGGGTCAGGCCAGGGTCAAACCACCCACTCCAGCGCAGAACTGCACCACTCGCTACGCAAGTGGTGCAGTTGTCTGAATGCATTGAGGGCATGAAAATTGTCCAGCTAGTTGACTGATTCAAAGTCGCCTGGCATCCAGCTTTTTTCGAACCATGGTTCAAGCGGTCCGTAAAGGCGAAGAATCGCGTTGTATCCCTTTGCGGGCATGGTCTGCACCCAATTCCCTTCTTGTCCTTCAGGAGCCTTAGGGCCGAAGTAGACGGTCGCAGATCCATCGGGATTCAGTTTCACACCTTTTGAGTTGCTATCTAACCCACCGGTGACCTGATCGGTCTCGAGGATCGAACGAGTCTGATTGTCATAGACCATGAAAGACCAGAAGTCTTTGGCCGGAATCGGTGCTGGCAACGTCACCTTGTAAGTCTTCGCTCCATTCAGAGGCACACCATTGCTATCAGTGGTTGCCATCGCATAGACCGATCCCTTGCCAACCATCGGCTTCACCATCATTGGGGTGCTGCCCGTGGCGTAGTAGTAAAAGATCAGGCGATCATCTAACACGCGCTCGCCATTGTTGAGAAACTCATGGCTGCCTCCAGCCAGAGGGGAATACCACTGACGCTTCCCTGGGTAAAAGTAAACCTCTTCATTGCGAGGGCTGAAGACCACAGTCCGTGCATAGGCATTGGCGATGGTGGAAGCCTCGGTGAGGATCTTCTTCATCCGATCGTCCGGATTGAACGCCTGTCCCTTTTTGATGCCAATCGCCCCGGCTTGCCCAACCAGCTCAGGATCCCAAGCGGTCGCAGGCTCATACTGAATCACTTCATTGAGCTCGTCATAGAAGCTCGCGTCATTGGCATGAATAGTGTTGTATTGCTTACTGGAGAGATTGATAAACCCAGTCGGCTTCGGGTTGTTGGCATCAGCAAGTGGGTAAATCTTGAAAGTTTTCTTGAAGGCCTCAATGGCCTCCTTGGTTTCACCAGGTTTGGCGGCGATACGCATCAACGCCCAATGACGGTAAGTCGATGTCCTGGAGACGAAATATCCTTCGGGGATCTCCCCTTTATAATCAGGACCTACGAAAAGGTATTTGCCACCTTTGCCCTTGTCGGCGCCAACCACCCCCAGGTCCGTGACATAACGGAAGAAAGCATCATTCACAAAACCAAGCACCGGTGTGCCGATCTCGATCACCACGGGTCCGTCTTTTACATCGACTTCCGCATGCACGTAAGGCGTGGTCGTCTGTGGCGTGAGCCACAGGGAGCGAGCATTCATCAACTCTTCAGTGATCCCCACGGAGTGGTTGGGCACCAGACCGATTTTGACGTGCCCGTTCAGCATTCCATACATCGAAGCGGCTGGTGTTCCATTGATGAACAATTCAACCGCCCGGGAGATGTCCACGAAGTTGCTCACTTTGGAGGCAGTTTCCTTCGTTGGAAAACCGTCTTGAAATCTCAGTTCACCGAGATAGCTGCTCTCCATCTTGTCGGGAGTTAGCAATTGCTCGGGAACCTTCGCTTTATAGGTTGGGCTCTCCTGCGCTTGGAGGGGTAAAACGGCAATTGACCCTGCAAAAAACGCTGCAGTGAGGGTGAGTCGATTGATTTTCATTCTCAAATCTCCTTGTTGTTGAATTGAATTGCCTGAAAACTTTGATGTGGTCGGAAGGACTGAACACACGTCCCTAGTAAAACTTTCGCTAGCAGACCCGAAGCGGGGCTTGCTCATGTAGTCATTAGTTCACAGGCATGATGTCCTGCAAGGGATAGGTCTGATCGAAATAGGCCTGAGTCGGTCCATAAAAGCGCAGGTAGGAGAACCAGCTCTCATCAGGATTGGGCTGGATCCAATTGGCTTTTTGAACGCCAGCCGGCAATTCAGGGCTGAAGTGCACCGTCACTGAACCATCCTCGTTCTGAATCAGACCGGTTCGCGAGCTCAATGCAGCCCTTCCTTCATCGTTGAGAATCAGCGTGCGCGTATTGACGTCATAAACCACAATCGACCAGAAAACCTCAGCCGGCGCATTGGGGGGCATCGTCAGCTTGTAGTGCTTGTCGCCCTCGAAAAAGTTGCCCTTACCATCCTTGTAAGCCGTACGGTATTGCTGTCCGACGCCTGCCTGCTCGATGTAATAAGCCTTACCCCTTGAAACAGCCTCCCAAGTAAAGGCAGCCCTGCGATACAGCTGGTCCATATCACCGTCTCGATCATCAACCGTGACCACCATCAGCTGATCCCAGTTCGTGCCCTTGTAGGGAGCATTGTTCGAGAAAGGCTTATCAAAGGTGATCGATTTGAGCATCGCCTCACCGATCACGGCAGCTTCTTTCAAGACTTCAGCTTGAGCCGCCGTGGGCTGAAAAGGTTGACCCTTCTCCAAACCAAGCGAAGCGAGCATGCTCAGAAAAAAACGATCGCGATCTTCAAAAACTTCGCGATCGAGGATTTTTTTCAACGCCTGCCAGTAGGCCATCCCATGGGGCTGCCATTGCCCCCACTCCGTGCTTTCGTCCACATCAATGATCGGATGCAGGGTGGGATTGGCCCGTTTTGCGTAAGGGAAGATGCGGAAACTTGATAACAGCTGATCCGCCTCAGCAGGATCAGGCATCAAAGCCCTGATCCCGAGAAACACAATGTTCGAACCGTTACGGATCACGGTGTACTCATTGGCATCCAAACCATTTGGAATCGCCATCTCAGGCGCAAGGATGAGCAGCTTCGCGCCATTGCCTCGATCCGGACCAGACATCCCAAAATCATGAATGCCACGCTGCCAGATGTCATTGACAACTCCTGCTGACATTCCTTTAGGAATGTCAAAAACCAATGGCCCTGTTCTTGAAAGATCTGCAAAGGCAACTGCATAGGGAGTCGTGGCATTTGCCGTCAGAATTCCCTGCTTCGCCTTAGGAGAGGTCATCCGCACGATCTGACCATCCTTGGCCCCGAAAAGCTCTTCATGGGACTCAAGCCATCGGGCATAACTGACAATCGGAACGGCCCAGATGTACGCCTGCGTTGCCTTGTGAAAATCGAGCTCATTTTTGAGAGTCTTAATGGACTCAAGACTGGGGTAACCGCCTGCAAAACCACCCTTGGTGAACGTGAGCTCACCAATGCGAGACCTCAGATTCTTCGGTGAACTTTCTCCATAGGCCCTGAATTCACTGGGACTGAGTTCATCTTTGATGTTTGTGACATCAACCGATTGGGCATGGGTGATCGGTCCCCGATCAGCCAATCCACCAAACACCATCCCAAAAGACAAAGCAATCGCAAGAGAACGCATAAAAATGAAAACCTTGACGAGGAATAAATTTTATTAATCATATTCGCGCCAAAAAGAATGTTGGTCCTGATAGTGCGTATTTTTTCTTATGGCGGCACGCAGCGCTGCCAACCGATCGTCTGCAGTTTGATCCACATCTCGATGCTTAGATGCCTCAGCATCCGCTGCAGTGCAACGGGTTACCCAAGCCGTGCTGGCAAGGGGTAGTCGCTCAACAAAACGAACTGAACATCATGCGTAGTTGCATCGAGCTTGATCTGGATGAGCATCGCTTCTTGCCTGTTCACCAGACAGACCAGGCGCTGTTTCTCCGACTGCTCTCGACTGCTGAGCCAAACCCAGAGTTCAAGGCCCTCAGAAACCATTCTTCAAGCCATTCACGCTTGATTCCCATAAGACTGAAACGGAGGCACAACGACGGATCCCAGCCCCTTTAGGAGTGGAGCAGTTACCCATAAAACTGCCCAGTTGCACAAAATTCCAGGGGCAACTCAGGGACTAGGCCTTCAGACCTGTTTCAACAACTGAGAACCAGGTGGAAGCAGCGGCCACCAAGGCCAGCGCTCATCAGCAGGATTCACACCAGCTCCAGCCACCACGCTCCCCATCAATGCAGTGATTCTGCAGAGGAATGGATCAGGTCAGGGTCAAAGCACCCACCGCAGCGCAAAACAGCACCACACGCTTAAACGGCAACCACATCGGCGACATACCTTGATCGAATTGCCCGAATAGCCCATGCGATAACACAAAGGCATCAATACATAACCTCGGTTTTTTAAAAATTGAATTCGACCTTGGCCTATTAAGCGCTTCGTTCAGTGATTTGCCTGATCTCTTGGGAACTGCAACCAAGCGTTCTCCCTCGCAAACTCAGACTTACGAAGGCTTGCTTACCATGACTGCAGACACGGCAAAAGCCAAGAGCATCCAACCTGCGTCAGCGAGGAATCCAATCGGTCTGACATAAGTGTGCTGATCAGTCCACTTCTCATGCTTTTACTCCTAACGCGCTTGTTCCAGAACTGACAGGAGCCAGCCATTGGTCACCAACCAGGCTTGGGAGCAACGCCGCAAGGTAGCCGCGGCTCATTTGGTTACGACGATCGGCGTTGGGCATTGATACCACCGCCAGCACAATTCCCAGTCCGAGGGTTTTGAGCAAACCTGAGCGCCTCAGCGGCCTGGTTCCAGACACCACACGTGGTCAAAAGCGTTCTTAGGCGCTGGTTACTTGTGGCGGCCGGATCAGCAATGGTTCGCTTCAGAGCGGCGCTCTCCGTCATTAGAGCCGATGGCACCGTTGAAGCTTGAGGATCCAGGGAGCATCTGGGCGCAGGACTACAACGCCGCCTTCTCAAGAAGGCTTAATGCTATTGAGAATCACTTGCAAAATTCCAGGAATCATGCTCTATTGAGAGCCAATCTCAAGTGTGAACGTCATGCTGCGGCTTTTTGGTGACCGTGACACCCTGATTGAAGCTCTCACGATGGACTGGGCTAACCACCAACTCCAACTCCCTAGAAAAGCGAGCCGAGACCGATCCGCTCGACGCCCTCGTTTTCGGACCAGCCGTCGCGTTCGTTAATGATCGGCAGAGCACCTGAGCGTCCAGCAGATCGCTTGGGTGCTTTTTGTTGCTTCAGAGGCAGCGCGATGTACGGGATGAGACTGGTCACCAATACACCGCCACGACCACAGCCAATGTCAATCCCACGTGGAACGCCAAAAGCAAACTCGCGGCACAGTGCAATGAGTACTACCACCAGCTTCATGCTCGCCTTTACCGGCTGTGTCAACACCCAGCAGTGTTCACAAAGATGCGCCTCCTCCTCCGATGCCGTTACCAGCATCCGCATTGAATATGCAGCCTTTTGTTCAACCCACCACTCAGTTGTTGAAGACCTTTGACCTGCGGCCCACACATATCCCATTCACGAACTGCACCGAGAGATCACCCCTCAGACCAACAACATTGGCACATCAATCCAAGCGATATCACAACTGAAGAACACAGCCACAGCCGGCTGAGGCGAATGTTGAAGCCTCACACCATCTATTTCAGTTGCACAAAATTCCAGGGATTACTCAGGGACACGCCTTTCATAACGCATACAGCAACTGGGTAAGAAGAAGCAACAACGGCGACCAGCATCAGCGTCGGTAAGCGTTTAAGCAAACCGAGGTCACTCACCGAGACATTTTGGCCCAATGCATTGGGCTGGTCTCATCAAGCGACCCGACGTACAAATCATGCCGCGCATGAGCCAAGATGGATTGAAGCATCAGATTCGATGAACGACCACAAGCAACAGCCCTTAACAGCTATCAGCAGCCTCAGCCTTGTAGCCATCAGCATTTTGTTGATCCCACAGGCCGTGAAAACGCACCGCTACAACCGATGCGTTGATGTGCAGATTCAGATGCGCGAAGCAATCAACGCTCAGGGCCAACGCAGCCCTGGCAAACTGAATTACCTCAAAGCTATCGAACACTGCGAAGGCCGATGAACGGCATGATCTGCAACAGTCACCTGTTCGCCATCGGCATCACTGTCATTGGCCTGTTCGTTGCAACTCCGCCTCGGCCGAGTTGGAGTCACAGCAAAGGAATTTATGCCACCCAGGCAGAAGCCGAAGTGCGCGCGCAGGAGATCGGCTGCACAACTGTGCATCAAAACAATGGAAGATGGATGCCCTGCGCTGATGAGCGCGAACTCCACAGGCAGCTGCGCAAGCAATGATCCAACACCATCGTCAGCGAAAAGCCCGCAAAGTTCACCGTTGGCTCGTACCTATTGCCGCACTGCCATTGCTGATCACAGCTGGCACAGGGTCGCTGTACAGCCTGCTTTTGGAGCAAGGCATTGATGCCTTTTGGCTCCTCAAGATCCACACCGGGAACTTTGGCGTTGTGAACCTTCAGCCCATCTACTCACTGCTCTTGGGTGTGCTCACCATCATTGTCACGGTGTCAGGTGCGCTGATGCTCTTGAAGCCTCAGCGTTGACCCCATGGTCCCCACCGCAATCTGTCGGAACACGCCTCGTCGCAAGCAAAGTGGGATCAATGAAAAGGCGAGGGGTCAAGCAAGCAGAGCATCACAGGGGCCAGCTACGCGATCTACACCCCAGCCAACGATCATCTGGAATTCCGAACCATTGGTGAGCGGGAGTCCGCAACGCAGGCCAGAGGACAAGGGTTTGCCTGAAACCGTCGAGCCAACCGGATTGAATCCAGGCCATTCATGAATGAATGGATGATGCGTGGAAGTTCCAGCGCTCCCCATCTTCAAGCCACAGCTCCCAGGCCAGACGGGATCCATCGCGAAGCTGCAGTTGCCCCCCAAAGCCCGCTGGCGATGGCTGATAGAGATCGCTGATCTCCAGCGCAGGCTCTCCATCGCGGGTGAACAGCACCTCCACTCTCTTGCCGATCCGTTGACCAAGGTCTCCGCGGAGCTCCTCGATGGTCATGCCTGGGCACTGCTGAAGTCCAACACCAGATCGCCGAGATCGTCGCGGCTGATGCTGAAGCGGAATCCATCCAGCGTGCCGCTCCACACCCCAGCGGAGGCATCGGCTTCCAGACCCACAGGCGCTTCCACGCTGTGATCAAAGAGCGTCTGAAAACAGTGGGCTGCCACCCGCGCCGCCTGATCGGCATCCATCTCGTCGAGCTCGTGGGCAGCAACCGGGCAACCCTCGAGCAGCTCTGCATCGATCACATTGCCCATCCCCACATCGGCGACCAGCGCAGCCAGACCTTCATTCATGCCCGATTCGGCCATCGTCAAGTTCAGATCAACAGGCCGATCAAAGCACCTCTCCGTTGTCGATAGCGTGGTGACCTTCGTTCTCCCGTGCGTGATGGCCGCCAAGACCCTCCCGAGCACGGGTGCCGTGACCGGCATCAAGGAAACCCTCGACTTCTTCGGTGACCCTCAGTTCGCGCAGAAGCGTTTCAAGGCCCATGGCGACGTGTTTGAAACGCGGCTGCTCAACCAGCGCCTTGTGTTCATCCGTGGTGAGCAGACCATGGCTGATCTATTCGCCCAGGGTGACGCCCTCGAGGGTTGGTGGCCGGAGAGCGTGCGCCAGCTTCTCGGCAGCCGCTCGTTGGCCAATCGCAGCGGAGACGGTCATAAGGCGCGCCGCCGCGTGGTCGGACAGCTGTTTTCCGCAGCAGCTCTGAGTCGCTACACCCCCTCGATCGCCGCTCTGGTGGAGGAGCTGGCAGACGAGCTGATCCAGGCCAAGGCCCCGGTTCAGCTCGTGCCCTGCATGCGGCGTTTCGCCTTTGCGGTGATCGCCACCACCGTTCTGGGCCTGGATGCCAGCGACCGGCAGGCCCTGTTCGCCGACTTCGAAATCTGGACCCGGGCCCTGTTCTCAATTCCCGTTGCCATTCCTGGCACTCCCTTCGCCAAGGCCCTGGAGGCCAAGAAGCGCCTGCTCGGTCGCCTTAAACAGGTTGTGGCCCAGACATCCGCGGAGCGGGGAGGCCTGGATCTGCTCAGCGGTGGCCTGGATGAAGCCGGGATTCCACTCACCGATGACGATCTGGTGGAACAACTGCTCCTGCTGCTGTTCGCTGGTTACGAAACCACCGCGTCGTCGTTGAGCTGTCTGATGCGCGCCCTGTTGCTCAACCCCGAGATTGAGCAGTGGTTGTTGCCGGAACTCCTGGATCAACCCTGGCCCAACCTGGAGAGCCGGAGCTGCCCTCGCCTCGACGCCACCGTGCTGGAAGTGATGCGCCTGACGCCGCCAGTGGGTGGGTTCTTCCGCAGAACCAAGCAAACCATTCAGTTGGCTGGTGTGGCAGTCCCACCGGATCGGGTGATTCAGGTGGCGCTTGCACCCGACCTTGGCGATGGATCCTGCGACCTGGCAGAGATCAGGCCGGAACGGCATCTGGATGGATCGTTCACCCAGACACTGTTGCCCTTCGGCGGCGGGGGGCGCGTTTGCCTGGGCAAGGCGTTGGCTGAGCTGGAGATCCGTCTGATGGCCATTGGGCTGCTGCAGCGCGTGCACCTGGGGTTGACACCCAATCAAGACCTGACACTTCAGCAGATCCCTAGTCCCTCACCCCGGGGAGGGTTGCTGGTGACAGCATCCGCCCGCCACAAGTCGTGAGGAAGCAAAAGCGAACCGCTCAGGGATCGTCCTTTGACGGGCTGGAGTCGGTAAGGGTCTGATAAAGCCTGAATCCACCCCAGCCCCACAGCAGAGACCAAAGCACAAAGGTGATGGCGGTGCCGATCTGGCCGGTTTCCAGGGAATAAACGCCGAACTCAATCAATCCGGCGTCGATCAACGATCCTCCAACACCCCAGCCAAGAACCCAGGCGAAGAGAAACCCGATGGCCTGAAGATTTCCTGTCATCAATCAATCAGAGGGAGTTAGCTCTTGAAGAGTTCGTCCGTCATCTCCCGGTAAGGCTTGAAGGAGGCTCCCGGGCGACGCTTGCGAACAGGAAGGGTGGTGCCGGGCAGCAGATTCTCAGGGGCGTAGGTGACCAAAACCACCTCAGGCTTGCGGCTTTCTTCAGCAGCCAATTCACGGGCGATGGCTTCAGCGGTGGTGAGCGATTCACCGGAGGCCACTGAATCTTCAGAAGCAGCTGGCTCCGAGGCGTCAGCGGGCTCCTCGGCGCTGGACGACACGGGCAGCTCGGGCGCAGGAAGCGGACGCAGAAGCACCAGACCCACCGCCAGAACAAGAAGCGAGGCGATGGTTCCGCTCAAACCGGGCAGGCGACCATAGAAATTCCAAACCGTGCCGGAGACGGCAAGACCGAGAACACCAGTGGCAGCGGCGGCAGGCCCGGCCAGACGACGGACGAGTGCGATCACGGGCTCTGCAACAAAAGGCAATCCTGTCGAAAAACGGAAGAAACTGCGGGACTGCGCAGGTCAGTCATGGATGAGGCGGAACAGAGCCACCTCGGCGCAGAGGCCCGGGCCGAAAGCCAGAGCCAGACCAGGACCAGGGGTGGCGAATTGACGCAACCGCTGCAGGATGAACAGCACCGTGGCGCTGGACATGTTGCCGTGGTCGTGCAGCACGGTCCGCGACGTTTGCAGTTGCTCCGGGCTCAGTTCCAGCACCTCAGCGCAGGCCGAGAGAATCCTCGGTCCGCCGGGATGCATCGCCCAGCTGTTGATGGACGCAGGTGTGAGATCCCAAGCACCCAACCAATCATCCAACCAAGGGCGCAGAGCCTGCGCCACGGTCTGCGGCACCTGGGGCGACAGGCCCATGGAAAACCCGTGATCAGCGATTCGCCAGTGCATTAGTTCGGCGGATCCTGGAATCACGGTGGACCCATTGGCTTCCAGCACAACGGCCGGATGGGATGAGGGGCGTTGCGCCGAGGCCACCACGGCAGCAGCACCATCAGCGAACAGGGCATTGGCCACCACCTGCTCGGGATCCCCGCCGTACTGCAGGTGAAGGCTGCAAAGCTCCACGCAGCAGAGCAAAACCACGGCGTCAGCATCCGCTTCAGCAAAGGCCCGGGCCACCCGCAGGCCATTGAGCGCCGCATGGCAGCCCATAAAACCCAGATGGGTTCGCTCAACATCGCTTCGCAACCCCAGGCGTTTGATCAGGGCGAGATCCACCCCAGGAGCCTCAAAGCCTGTGCAGCAGACCGTGATCAGATGGGTGATCGCGCCAACGGCAACGTCGGACTCAGAAAGGGCTGCAGCGCTGGCCGCGAACGCCAGCTCAGCAGCATGACGCTGAAACGCGATCATGCGCTCCCCTGTGGAGGGATTGGTGGCGCCGTAAAAGGGCACCCGCTCCAGAACTGAGGCGTCGGTGGCGCCATCAGCGATCAGCACACTGCCGCGGCGACTCACGCCGCTGCGCTGATGAATGCGCTGCAGCAGCGCTGTCTGACGGCTGTCGCCACCGCTCACATGCTCCGCTAAGACAACCGACTCATCCCGGGTGATGGACCCCTGGGGAACGGCCGTACCGATGCCATGCAGCGTGAGCGCCATCAAGCGATCTCCGCTGGGGGCAGCTGCACACGATTCACACGGCGCACGATCCGCTCAGGCAAACCCGGCCAGGCCCTGCAGAGGCTGAACAGGCCGGAGGTGAGCAACGGGCGCTGCAACACCGTGGCCAGAGTCCGGCACACCCGCTGACGGCGCACAACCAGGGACTCCAACGTCTGTAGCCAGCGCCGTTCCAGCTCTGGACTCCAGTGAGCCAGGCCCTCAACCACCACTGGAGCAGCAGCCGCGCCAGCCGTGAGAGCCCAGGCCATACCCTCGCCGGTGAACGGTTCCACATAACCGGCCGCATCCCCGATCAGCAGACAACGGCTGCCGGCCACCGCTGGCGGACGGCGCGTCAAGGCTGGCGTCAGCTGCCACTGCCCGGCCATCAGACCGGAGGGCAAGTCAAATCCCGCCGACTCGAGAACGGATCGTGCCGCTCCCGCGGCACCTCCTGCAGCTGCAACACAGGAGCGATCGAACGCCGCCGCCAGATTCAACGCGCCATCCTCCCGTCGCACCAAGCCCACATACCCCCCGTTGCCAAGAGCCATGTGAATCACGTTGCTGGCGTAATCCTGGGCCGAGGACGGCAGCACACAGCCAGCCCCCACCCGGGATGCGGCGACGGTTTCCACACTGGCGTGCGCGGGGCTGCAGTGGTTCACCAAACCGGCCGCCACGAGCACAACTCTGGCTTGCACCACGTCCTCCGGCCCCCCGGCCAACGCGGTGAGCCGCACGCTCCGCATCCCGGGTTGCTCCGGCCCAAGCTGCCCCCGCGTTTGAAAGCGAACCGTGGCACCTGCCGCAGCGGCAGCCTCCAGCAGGGCCTGATCAAAACGCTCCCGAGAGAGGGCCCACCCGCCCGGCAGGGAAAGGGCCGCGCTCAGGCCATGGAAGCCAATGCGCAACTGATGCAGCGGCTGGGCACCGCACCGCGCCATCAGATCGCCCTGGCCCACAGCCTCCAGCACCCCTTGGGCCTGTGCGTTGAAACAACACCCACACACTTTCCAACGAGGAAAAGCACGCTTTTCCACCACAAGCACCGAGAGCCCTCTTCGGGCGCAGTCGAGAGCAGCAAGCCCTCCGGCCACCCCTCCCCCGATCACCACCACATCCCAGATCCGTCTCATCACAGTGGTGGACTCCAGATCAGGCGTTGGCGCTCAGGCCAGAAGCGCTGAAGCTCCGGTCCAGAGAGCCCAGCCCGTTCAGCCAGCTTGAGAAGTTCCTCTGGAGTAAATGCCGCGCGGACCGACAGAGGGCCATCGGTGTGCACCACCCATGAACGGCTGAGCAAGCGTGTCCCTGCCCAAGCCATGGCGTAGCCGAGCCGGCTGCGAATCAGATCATCAACGATCACCAGACGCTTGGCGCGCGCGGCCATCACTCGAAACAGTGTCACCACAGCGTCATCGCTGAGATGGTGGGCGAACAGCGTGCAATAGACCACGTCAACCTGCTGCCGGTCTGGCTCCGCGAGGGCATCGGCCACGCTGAACTCCACCTGTCCGCCCCTGCGTTGGGCATTGCCGCGGGCCAGGCGGATCGCTTCTGGGTTGAGATCACAGGCCTGGATTTCAAGCATCAGCCCTGAGCGCCTGGCCATCCGATCGAGATCAATGGCGATGTCACCGCCCCCGCAGGCCAGCTCGAGAACGCTGATCGGTTGCGACACGTCCGAAACACGGAGCGCCTGCAGCGCACGCAGTAATCCAGACGAACAATCACTGATCCCGTTGATCCGGCGCAGACCGCGAAGCGCACGGGCATGCTCCGTGGGATCCAGCCCTGGCTGATCCATCACCTCAGGCTGCCGATCCCGTTGCCTCAGTGCCTGACCCCAGGGCATGCGTTGTTTCGGCATCCATCTCGACGCTAAACACGCAAACAGCAACGGGCATTGTTAAGGTTTATTTCTCGAGGCTTCAACCATGAACGATTACACCCCTTTCATTATCGGCATGGTGGTTTTTGGAGTGGTCATTACAGCAGCTGTTGTGTACGTGCTGTCGCAGCCAACCGACCTGCCCTCCCTGAAGAAAAAGGATTGAATCAATGGCTGGTTCATTGTTCCCACTGATCTATGCAGGCTGCTTGCTTTTCCTGCTTCTCCAGGCATTCAGGATGATGCGTCCAGGGAAAGCTCTCTTATCGCGTGCCATGGAGCGCAAAGATCGCACCGGGCTTGTCACGACTCACCCGGAACTGCTGGACGATCAAGGTGAGCTCACCAAAGATGATCTTCTTGTGGTGCGTTTCCCTGATCAAGGTTCTTTAGAAAATTCACCGAACGCTTGAATCCCCATGGTCAGCCAGCTCACGGCCATCAATGTCGCCAAGATGATCACGATCGCAATTGTGATCGGCTTGATTGCAATCGTGGGCATTTCTGATCAGCGCCAGATTCTCTATGCCTGCATGCACATCAGTTACTGCGTCTGGTGGCTGCTTGAGCAACGGATCTATCCGGAACGCAGAACATTTCTCTTTCAAGAGAAAGTTGGCCCCATTGGCCTAATTAGCGCAGTATTAATCATTGGGGTGTTTTATTCACTTCCGGCCTTTCTGGCTTTCTTCAATTCAAATCCACTCACCATTGCTGCCACTGCAACGGCGATCCCCCTGTTTTATTTCGGCAGCTTGATTAACACCTCTGCCGACGTTCAGAAAATGACGGCGAAAACGTTGGGCCGCGATCTGGTGAGTGATGGCATCTGGAGCCGTATTCGCCACGTGAACTACGGCGGCGACCTCATGCGATATCTCAGCTTCGCAGTTGTTTCAGGTTCATCCTGGGCCTTTCTTGTTCCTCTAGCGATTGCGGCTCTCTACCTCCAACGCATTGGTGAGAAAGAGATTGCGATGGGCGAAAAATACCCCGACTTCGCGGCCTACCGTCAGCGCACAACCCGTTTAATTCCCTGGGTTTGGTAGCCGCCGCCCAACCCCTCAAAACATGACCACCATCTCCTGCACCTACACCGGTGATCTCCATTGCGAGGCCACCCATACAGGATCCGGGGCCACGCTCAGCACCGACGCGCCCCTCGACAACGAAGGCAAGGGCGAAGCGTTCTCCCCCACCGATCTCCTGGCCACCTCATTGGCCACCTGCATGCTCACGATCATGGGAATCACAGCCCGCAGCCGCGACTGGTCGATTGAGGGAGCCAGCGCCAGCGTGGACAAGCTGATGAGCAGCGACGGGCCAAGACGCATCGAGACCCTGCGCGTCACCCTTCAGCTTCCCGAGGCTCTCGATGACGACCAGCGAGCACTGCTGCAACGGGTCGCCGAACAGTGCCCCGTGAAACGCAGCATCGTTCCCTTGATCAACGCCGAAATCCACTGGGCTTGATCCTGAGTCCCTGCCGTCACAACGTCTGCGCCAGAACGGTTGCCACAGCAGTGTCCACACTCAGAATCCGACCGCCGAGGTGCACTTTTTGCGCGCCCATTTGCTCGGCCAACGTCAGCTCGAAGGGCACAAACCCACCTTCTGGCCCGATCATCACCACAGCGGGCTGACCTGCAACAGCCGACAGGCCAACATCAGCATCCTGGTGAGCAATCCAGCAAGGCCGGCCCTGGCAGATCGCAGGCAACCGGTCTTCGATGAACGGCCGGAACAGTCGGTGGCGGTGCACCTGGGGAATGATCGTGTCGCGGGAGCGCTCCAGTCCCATGCGCAAGGCCTCATCCACCTTGGCATCGGCAAGCAGTGGGCTCTGCCAGTAGCTCTTGTCCACCCGAGCCGTCTGAACCAGATGGAGAGATCCCACACCGAACTCAGCCACGGCGCGCAGGATCCGCCGCAGCATCTTGGGGCGAGGCAAGGCGAGCACCAGGTCGAAACGATGGCGCGCTGGTGGCGGATCCACCAGCTGCACAGTGATCAGCACGGCCTGGGCATCGATGGCCTCGATGCGTCCAGTGCCCAGCTGGCCACCCAGCATTCCAAGCCGCAGGGTGTCCCCTTGCTGGGAGCGCAGAACCTTGCGGATGTGCTCAGCACGGCGATCGCTGAGGCGGACGCGCTGAGCGTCAATCCAGTGGTCGTTGCTGTTGAGCAGGATCAGGTTCATGAAGCTCAATCATGACCTGCGGCAACCGCAGAGGTGGCAACGGCTCAGCTGCAATCCGCAGCAACCCTTCCCCGCATCCGGCACACCATGTCGAGCGGCTGTCCCTGTTCAAGTCCTTCCTGAAGGGCTGTCACGACTCTCTTGGCGATTTGATTGAGCGTGGCCTCCCTCTGAGAGGGATCACGCAGACCGGCCTCCAGCGCCCCCTCCAGCATGCCGATCTCGAGCATCGAGACTACCTTGCGAGGAGCGCCCAACATGCCGCGATAGTCGTAGGGGTAAGCGCCGAATTCCTTGGCCAGCGCTTCATCCATCACCGAGAAGCCAAAGGCCACAGCGGGAATGATTCCAGCGCCGATGCCATGGGGCGCATAAGCGTCGTAATGGATCTCCACCACATAGCCGCCCTTGGCAGCATGTTCAGCGCCCACACTCCAGTTGGTACGCGGATCCTCACCATTGCGAATCGTGCGCACGCCCGGGTCGTAGAAGGTGATCTCCAACCCTTGGCGTTGACCCTCCGCCACAACAGCCTTCGCTGTGCGCAGGTTCCAGTAGAGCTCATCGGTCATGCCGGCTTGCATCGGCGCTGCACCACCGATATCAACGGCACGGCCAGGCGTCCCTGACCCATACATCCGCTGGGAATCCGCATGGCCGGCGAGCACCAGAATCGGCATGTCCTTCTTGGGCATGCGATCGCCGACCCAGTTTTTGCCTCGCCCAGGCGTGGGAGGCAGCGGCGGCAATTGAGGTTCCTTGCGCACAGGCGGCGCAGGCTTCATGCTCTCGAGAATGTCCATCAGCCCGGCCTCCGCAGCGAGCGGTACGGCGAGGACACCCACAAGAGCCAGAGCGATGCGACGCATGCGTTTCAGCGTGAGTGACCCATGGTGCCCGCTTGGCGCTCAGCTGTCACCCCTTGATCCGGCCATGCCCTTGCTAAGTGAAAACAAGATGTGAATGGCACCATGGCGGATCTGATCAACCTGCTCGTAGCCTGGCGCTGGCCTGGCGCCTCGGTTTTGATCGCACTGGCTGTGAGCCGGGCCTTGATCAGCGTGGCCCGCCATGGGATCAGGGTTGAGATCTACACCCGCCAACCCATCCTTGTGGGAACGGGACGGGCACCTTTGCGAGCGGAGGTCGGCAAAGTTCGGATCTGAGAGAGAGGGTAAGTTGATGTACTGGTTTCAGCGGGGAACAGCCGCTGATGGAAACGGGGAAAGAACGGTGAAAATCCGTCGCTGTCCCGCAGCTGTGAAACTTCGCCACGCGCGAAGTCAGTCAGAACGCCCGCCAGGCCATGTCTCGACGAGGATCGACCTTGACTTTTTCCACCCATGGAGCCACTGCACGGAAGGCAGCCCTGGCGGCAGCCCCCCTGCTCCTGACTGCATCACTGGCAGCACCCGCCAGTGCCCACCACCCCTTCGGCATGGGTGACAGCACTGGCTTAACGGCCTGGCAAGGACTGCTGAGCGGAATCGGCCATCCGCTTCTTGGCCCTGACCATCTCCTGTTCCTCCTGGCCATTGCCTTCATCGGCCTGCGCCGCCCGATGGCCTGGGTGATTCCACTCCTGGCTGTGGGTCTCGGCGGAAGCGCCCTCTCGCAGTTCATTCCTCTTTCCGATGCCATCGCACCGTGGGCCGAAGCTCTGGTGTCCCTGTCCCTGGTGGCCGAAGGGCTGATCGCGCTCACTCTGTTGCCGGCGCAGTGGCTTCTGCCACTGATCGGTCTTCATGGATTCCTGCTTGGCAGCACCATCGTGGGAGCCGAGCCCACACCTCTGGCCACTTATTTCCTCGGCCTGCTGATCGGTCAGGGCGCCTTGCTGCTGCTGGTCACAGCCTGCTCCAAGGGCGTTGTCGCCAAGCTTGGGGAGCAAGGCCGCCGTCTCAGCGCTGGCATCTGGATGGGCATCGGCCTGGCTTTTGCCTGGGTTGCCTTGATCGACTGAATCACGATTCAGCGCGCGGACATTTGAAGTACTGATCTCTTTCCGGCCGACAGTGTTGATGTCGGCCCTTTTGTTATGAAAAAAAATTGGTTCGCATCCTGCAATGCACTGAGCGTTGCATTGCTTGGCTCCTGCTGGAGTGTTCAGGCCACTGAACTGAACATCAACGGTCTGTCCAACTACGCCGCCAGTGCATCAGCCAACAGCCGTGAGCAGGTCACCAGCATCACTCAGTTCTCTGATGTGGTTCCCACCGACTGGGCTTACCAGGCACTGAGCAACCTGATCGAGCGCTACGGCTGCGTCGCTGGCTACCCCAACGGCACCTACCGCGGCAACCGGGCCATGCCCCGCTTTGAAGCGGCTGCCCTGCTGAATGCCTGTCTCGACCGCGTCACCGAAGTGACCGACGAGCTCAAGCGTCTGATGAAAGAGTTCGAGAAGGAACTTGCCATCCTCAAGGGCCGCGTGGACGGTCTGGAAGCCCGCGTGGGCGAACTGGAAGCCACCCAGTTCACCACCACAACCAAACTTGAAGGACTCACCACCTTTGTGGTTGGAGCCAATGTCTTTGGAGGTGATGCGAATGCAACAGGCGATCAACCGGTGGCCAACCAGAAGCGGGCCAACCGTGAGTTCGGAGCGACAACGTTCAACTACGACACACAGTTAACGCTCAACACAAGTTTCACGGGAAAAGACAATCTGATTACGATCCTGCGCGTTGGCAATTTTGATGGCGGCAAGAACGTCTTCGGAGGTTCGTTCCTTCCTCTATCCACATTAGAAACAGCCTTTCAAGAAGGTGATGAGCCAAATATCATTGGCCTCGATCGTTTGTACTATTCATTCCCAGTCGGCAACAACATTGTGTTGACGTTCGGCGGATTGGTGGGCCAGGAAGACATGCTTGGAATCTGGCCAAGCGCTTACCCCTCCGATGCCATTCTTGATGTCACAACCCTCAACGGCGCACCCGGGGCATACAACAAAAATCTTGGTGCCGGCGCGGGTGTGACCTGGAGCGCCAACGGCTTCAGCGCTACGGCTAATTACGTTGCGGCGTCTGCCAACATCTCCACCCCATCCAAAGGTGGCGTTGGCACAGCCGGAGCTGGCAGCACAGGAACCCTGCAGATCGGCTACCAGCAGGAGCAATGGGGTCTAGCAGCGATTTACACATCAGTGCAGAACACCAATCAGAATGGTGAACCGAATGGGTTGATGGCCTTTGGCACACAATTTGTGCTCGACAGCTACAACAACCCCGGAACCACATCAGCCTTTGGCCTCAGTGGTTACTGGCAACCGGAAACCAGTGGCTGGATTCCATCCATCAGTGCTGGGTGGGGCTACAACGCAACGAGCTACGACTCGACTGTTCTCAGGAGCGTGGATCAATCCACGCTGGTGACGGCCAGCCAGTCATGGACGGTTGCTCTGGAATGGAATGACGTTGTTCTGAAAGGAAACAATGCAGGAATGGCCGTTGGCCAGCCAATGTTTGCCACTGAACTTGAAAGTGGTGACACACCCAGAGATGGGAATTACATCTGGGAGTGGTGGTATCAATTCCAGGTGACCGACAACATCAGCGTCACCCCAGCCTTATTCTACTTAAGCCGTCCATTTGGACAGGAAACCCCAGCCGATACAACATTCAACCAGCTTGGAGGTTTAGTCAAAACCACGTTCAGTTTCTAAGCAAAGAGCCCATTTAACGCACAAAAAAAGAGGGTGTTGGCATGAGCGAACACCCTTTCATTGGAATGAAACAGGATCAGAAGCTAAGCGTCAGTCCAGTGCCCACGTGGTGCTGGAATCCCACTCCCCAGCCATTCCCACCTTCGGTGCTGTAGACAGGTTCCCAATGGGCAAACAAAACCACATTCTCAGCAACTGGGTATTCCAGTTCGATCTCACCGCCCCAGTCCGTCCGTTGAGACAGGCCTGAGTAACTGCCTGGAGTGTAGAAACGTGGACCGCCAGACAGAGTGATGTTGAGGAGGTCGACATTGAAGCCGAAGCCGAGCCAGGGGTCGGTGTAATTACCGATAAAGGTGCCGTCGCTTTCCCATCCCGTACGGTTTTCAACGGAAACAAAGATTCCGTCAACCATATCTTCCAGACCATCACCAAGAGCGAAATTCACATCGCCATCGCCAAAGGCATAAATCACCTGAGCACCCACTTCATTTTTCAGGCCAGTACCAAAATCCTCACCCTCATCTCCAGTGACGTAGTAGGGCATCCAAGCCACAGAGAACGCAAGACGCTCGTTCGGTTGATAGCGGGCCTCCAGATATCCCTTGATATCCGTCCGACGGAATGGCGCACCTGAACCATGGGCATGCCCATGGTGGGCATGATCGGAATGATCATCATCGTGATGATCCTCGTCATGGTGACCCTCAGCGTGGTCGCCATGGTCATCATCGTGATGATCCTCATCATGGTGACCCTCAGCATGGTCGCCATGGTCATCATCGTGATGATCCTCATCATGGTGACCCTCAGCATGGTCGCCATGGTCATCATCGTGATGATCCTCGTCATGGTGACCCTCAGCGTGGTCGCCATGGTCATCATCGTGATGATCCTCATCCCCATGATCATCGTGGCCCTGTTCAACGTGAACACGGCCGTAGAAGTGTTCAGCTTCACCCCACACCAACGATGGGCCCATGGAGGCTTCGATCGCGAAGCTGCCGTTATTGGGAAGTCCCCATTCCAGAACAACCCCGAACTGGCCATCAATCGCGTAGTGCTGAGGGCGGCCATCCAGATTGTTCTCAAATCCTCCATGGCCTTCAATCGTGATGATCGGAGTGGTGCGGAATTCACCAGCAGGCAGTTCTTCACCACCTCCTCCATGACCACCATGGGCCTGTGCACCGCGAACGGCAGCATCGCCAGCCATCAACAGAGCAAGGGTTGAGATGGTGTTGAGTGCAACGGAGCGAAAACGAGCCATTGGGGGAAATCGAGAAATGGAAAAAGAGGACTTAAAAAGAGAGTGATGAAAGGGATCAAAGATGAACTCGATCAATTGATCGCAGCCCAGCGCTTCTGCAACTGATCAGCCGCCTTCTGATCGCACGTCCCTCCTTGAGACACAACGAAATTGCACACATTGCCGGTGGCTGTCTGAATCAAACTTTTCCCAGGTGCCTGACCTTCGCCGAACAACGGTTGCTTGGCCAATGGCACACCGCTGGAGCGACTGATCCGGCGCATCGTCTTCGCAGGAGGTAACGCGTCGGGAAAGATCACCTTGGTTCCAGAAGCCTTGATGGCTTTGCTGATGGCACGCAGGCTGGAAGGACGCATCCGACCACCGGTGGCGTACTCGTCAATCACCGGAAGTTCACGGATTCCGTAGCGCTTGGCCAGAAACGAAAAGCCGCGATGGCCGGTTACCAGAACGCGCTGCGCTTCAGGAACCGTACGGATCTGAGCTCCAGTCCAGGTTCCCAAGGCTTTCAACACAGAGTCCATCGCGGCCCGCCTGCGATTGATGGCGCTGTCCTGCTGCCCTTGAAACAACAGCTTCAACCTTGATGCTGTGGTGTTGACCATGGCCGCCGTATTCGACGCGTCGTGCCACAGGTGTGGATCCTTCACCGGATTCTTCGGTACAGCGATCTCACCGATCGACACCACAGGGCCACCTGCCTTGACGCCATTGAGCGCTGGCGTGAGGTTGTAGCCGTTGAGAAGCACCAGATTGGCCTTACTGAGATTGGTGCGATCGGCAGGACGCAACGCCAGGGTGTGGGGATCCGCGCCAGCAGGAATCAGACAGACCACCTTGGCCTGATCAGCCACCAACGTTTTGGTGATGTCACA
Organism: Synechococcus sp. WH 7803; assembly: GCA_000063505.1. Lineage (GTDB taxonomy): Bacteria > Cyanobacteriota > Cyanobacteriia > PCC-6307 > Cyanobiaceae > Synechococcus_C. The sequence goes on along the minus strand of CT971583.1, from coordinate 912,761 downwards.
GAGCACTCCGTCTGCAGCGACCACGGTGGGCACCGAAGCAGCAGCAGCGATCAGGACCCCTGAGGCAGACGGAAGAAGAGGGACGAACAAGAAGACCGAATTAGTTCTACAAAAATGATAATCATTCTCATTCCTCTGTCCAGATGTGCTTCACATGGCGAACTTCAGCCGAGGCAGGCACAAAAGCGCCATGCACACCACCCCGATCAGGGGACCGGGAGGCAGGTTCAGAGGCACCGCCAGCAAAAAACCAATGGCACTGACGGCCAGTCCCATGCAGGCGGACTGCACCATGGCCGCTCTCAGACTTCCCACCCGACGCAAGCCGGGCAGCACAGGTGCACAGAGAAGGCCAATGACCAGGATCACCCCGACCGCTGCCATCGCACTGACAATCACCATCGAGGTCACCAGAGCCTGCATCAATTGCAAACTGCGCACCGGCAAACCAGAGGCTTGCGCACCTTCAGGATCAACGCCAAGAAACACGAGCTGGCGGTAGCGCGTTAGCAACAGCAACCCCATGGCCGCGGCCGCCACCAGCACCCGGGTCAGATCCGACCAGTCCACGATCAGGAGATCGCCGAACAGCAAGCCCTCCAGATCCAGGCGCAGATTGAGGAGAGGAATCAGCAGCACGCCCAGCCCGAGAAATCCAGCCAGCACGGTGTTGATCACCGCTTCCTGGCCAGCCGACTGACCCCGCTGCAACCGTTCCGCCAGCAGGGATCCCAGTAGACCGCTCAGCACTCCACCGATCGCAGGATCCAAGCCGAACGCCACGGCCACAGCAACGCCAGGCAGAACGGCATGGGAGATGAGATTCGCCTGCAACACCCGCCTCTGCGTCACCAGCAGGGTGCCGGTCACCGGACAGAGAACACCGACCAGCAGGGCCATCAACAGGGGAACAAGCCAGAGATCGATCTCAGTCATGGCAGTGGGCTCCCGGATCGAGTTGATCGCCGAGCCGGTGCCGAATCTGATCAGGCGATCCGTCAGCAAGCACGCGTCCATCGAGCACGATCACCCGGTCGTACTGATCGAGAGCCGAGCCCCAGTCGTGACTGCTCACCAGCAAGGTCTGGCCTGCATCAGCCAGTTGCCGCATCAGCTGGAGCAACTGCGCTCGCGAGGGGGGATCAATGGCGGCACAGGGTTCATCGAGCAGCAGCACCCGGGATGGCTGCACAAGCGCTCGCGCCAGCAGAGCTCTCTGCTGCTGACCTCCGGACAGGGCATCCAGGCGACGACCGGCCAGGGCTGTGAGACCAACCCGTTGCAGTGCCGCATCTCTGTCACAACAGCCATAGGACCTGGATCGCACCGATCCAAGATCCACGAACTCCCGCACCGTGATCGGAAACGACCAGTCAATCCGTCCCCGCTGGGGCATGAGCACCACTTGATCGCGGCACATCTGCACAGGAACGCCATCGCAGAGCACCTGACCGCCCGTGGGGGAGAGCTGTCCCTGCAACAGATGCAGGAGGGTGGATTTCCCGGCGCCATTCGCACCCACAAGGGCCGTGAGCGTGCCTGGTTGGAGTGTCAAAGACACATCTTGCAGAACGACGCGATTGTCAAAAGCAGCCGACAACGACTCGGCAACCAGGGGAGCACTCCCCATCCATCATGAGAACGATTCCCATTCAACCTATCGAGGCCTTCAGGATCTGCCAGTCCAGGCCCCACCTGCAGGGAGCCAACGGGCCAGCACCCCAGGCTGGTCCAGAACGGTCAGATCCAACGTGCGTCCGCTGATCAGGGCCACCCGCCCGGCATCATCGTCCCCGGGGCGGCGCACCACCGTGAGCAACTGGTCGCTCACCGGATCAAAGTCGAGTTCAGCTCCGGAGCTGAGGCGCCAGTTGTCGAGGGATCGATTCAGAAGGATGCTGCCTTCGGCATCAAGCAGCAGAACCCGGTCTCGGGCCTGCTGACCCGCCTCGCGAAGCACGAGCCACAACCGCTCGCCACCGTTGTCGCAGGCGGCAGCCATCACACCGGCCTCGCCGATCCACACCTGCCGTGGCGGACGTCCGGGAATTACCAGCTCAACCGAACGGCGGTAATCAGGCCAGTGCCTGACCAACACGGCACGGCCAGACCCGGAACAGAACGCTTTCACCTCACGGCTACCAGGCAGCGTCTGCGCAGGGGCGGCTCCTTGCTTGGACTCCAGAGGCAACAACGCAAGTCCATCGAAGGAAGGAAGCACCAGGCCCGTGCCATCGGGGAGCAAGCGCAAGGCGCCACTGGCCTCAAGCGCAAGGCGACGACGCTCGGAGCCTTGCTCAAGGATCCAGATCCGGTCGCTCCCGGGTTCAAATCCCCCGAGCTGAATCAAAAGATCACCGCGCTGATTGGCGCTGAGATGGGCGAACAGCAATGAACCTGATTCCAGGGTCTGCAGCGGGCCTAAGTCAGGGTCGCCCAGCCCTGATGGCACGGCACTGAGAGAGCGCTGATCGATCCTGCGGAACAGCACCTGCTGGGTGGTCTCGGCGTCATCGCCCACCACGGCCACACCACTGCCATCACCCAGGGGCTCCACCTGGAGGATGCGCTGCTGCGCAGGCATCAGGGCACGCCAGCGACCATCGCGTTCACGCATCAGCAGCCGCTCACCGTCGTCCCCGGGTGCCACGGCCAGCAGAAACGGCCGGGGATCCCACCACAACGATTGCGGCTTCATCGGCAGACGGCGCAGATCCCGGCCACGCAGATCGAGCCGCAGAGGCCCTGACACAGGGTCGCCAGACTTCAGAAGCAGCCGCATCCGGGTCTGCCGGCCGAGCCAGCGATGGGGAGACTCGGGTTCAAGAGGACTCTCGGCCACCGTGGCGCGATCCATTGGGCGGCTGAAGGTCACATCCAGAGCGGCGGCACCGGAGCGGAGCGGTTGCACCGCCACCGCCAGCAAACGGGGCGGCCTGCGCGCCAGCAGCTGTTGCTGCAGCAGCGCCACTCCGGCGAGCAGCGTCAGGCTGGCCGCGAGCCAGCGCCCTTTGGATTGAGCGAATCGGCCTGTCATGGCTCCAGGGGGCGTGCCGGGCGGGGAATCGACTTGATGCTGGTGGGGTTCACCACATTCGTCGGCACGCCGTTGCGGTCCTGAACCGTCATTGTTCCTTCGATCTCCAGCCATTGATCCGGCTTTGGATCCGTTCCCTCAGGCCAGTCCACAGGCAGGCCGGCGGGCGTGGCATCCGCCAGGCAGCAACGCACGGTGAGACGGGCCAGCTGGGGAGGTTCCCCAGGCCGCGCCAACACGAAACCACTGATGCGCAGTGGATCTCCAGCATGCAGATCCGGATCAGGCTGACTGCGCAGCAAGCGCACCCATTCCGTGAGGGTGCGTTGCTCGGGGGGCAGGAAAAAACTGAGCTGGGGCGCTTCAGGAAGGCTGTCCTGGCGGTTGGCTGCCAGATCACTGAAGGAGGGCGCCGGGGGGACCGCCAGCATCAGCAGGGCCACGCCCAGTGACAGCAGCACGCCCAGTGGAACTGGACCAACCGGGCGGGTTCGGGCCCTGCCCAACTGGATCAGCGCCAGCAGCAGCAGAACAGCCCCGGCTGCCGTCACCACAGGGTGAAAGGCCGCATTCAGAAGCAGATCCAAACGTCCGGAGGCACTGCTCCAGAGCAACAGCCAGCCCCAGAGCCCCAAGGCCAGAGGCGTCATCCAGGGAGACCGGCGCAGGCGTTGCAGGAGAGACATCAAACGGCAACCAACTCAGAGCTGAAGAAAATTGACCCACTGACCGATCAGCAACACCAGCAATGACGCCGCCACTGCAGTGATGGCAATCGCTCTGGGCGTGAGCAGCACAGTGAACAGTCCAGCCAGTTTGAGGTCAACGACAGGACCGAGAAGCAGAAACGCCAGCAGGGCTCCTGGGGTGACCTGGGCGGCAAATCCCAGGGCGAGGAAAGCGTCCACACTGGAGCACACCGACAGCACCAGGGCCAGCAGCATCAGGGCGATCACCGACAGGGTGGGGGCACTGCCAAGGGCCAGTAGCCAGCTGCGGGGCAACCAGGTTTGAACCACCGCGGCCAAGGCACTGCCCAGCACAAGCAAGGTGAGAAGACTGAGAAATTCCCGGGTGCTGTGGCCGAGCAAGGCTCCGGCTCCCAGCCGCTCGGCAGCTGTTGGCGCCTCAGGCATCGCTGCGCTGCCCCCCACCAGACCACTGCCACGCTCGAGCAATCCCACCCGCGACAGCGGTTGGGTGAGGCGCCTCTCCTCCAGCAGAGCCGGCTCCAGGAGTTGGGATTCAGCCAGCATTCCCAGCAGCATGCTGAGGGCCAGGGCGATCAGGAACGCACCCAGAGGCCGGGCCCAGAGCAGCCAGGTTTTATCGGGAAACGCAGCCCAGGTGCTGGCCAGCACGATCGGATTGAGCACTGGCGCTGCGAAAAGAAATCCAAATCCCGTTCCCAGGGGCGCTCCGCTGGCCAGGAGCCGTCTGGCCACAGGCACATTGCCGCATTCGCAGGCCGGCAGAGCGAAGCCGAGGAGAGCCCCCACAATCGGTGCGAGAACGGGATGGCGCGGAAGCCGGCGCACCCAGGCCGACTGGGGAACGAGCCACCGGGCGATCCCGGCAATCGCCACTCCCAGCAGAAGGAAGGGAAGGGCCTCAATCAGCAGACCTTGGAAGATGGCCCAAGCCGTGGAGGCACGTGTTATTCCCAGCTCCTGGTGTCAGCTCCAACCTTGAGACGATTGCTCTTCCACGTAGGCAGCAACGTCGGCGATTTCCGACTCACTGAGCACATCCACGAAAGCGGGCATGGCGTTGCGGCCGTAGGTGACCTGGGCCACGATCGCTGACTCATGGGCACCGAGATAGTTCGGAAGGTGGGCTTTGAGGTCAGCTTCCTGAAGGGTGCGCTCCGCCTTGATGATGTTGCCACCGCCTGCATGGCAAGCGGCGCAGTTGGTTGTGAAGATCTGACCGCCACGCACCGTGTCGGTGGCATCGGCGGCAAGAGGCGCAACCCAGCCAATCAACAAAGCCAGAACGAACGAAGCAACGAAGCGCATGACGGGGCAGACGACTGAACTGATTGTTCAGAGCCTCTGGAAAGGATTCACGACGCGATCAGATGATCGTCATGCAATGACACGCCTGGGTCAGCCACCCATGCCGTGACCATGACTCTCACAGGGCATCCACTTGCTGCCCATGGCATGGGCACCCTTGCATCCAAAACCGGGGGCAGCGGCTTCGGCTTCCTCCCGGGTGTCAAACATGGCTTTCTTGCCGCCTGAGCTCTGATCGGGATGTTGAGGTTGACCCGACAACACCATGCCGCTGTGGTCATCACCGGGCACGTGATGGGCACGAGCCGATGCAACACCCACCAGGGTGAGCAAGCCCAGGAGCGCCATTGCACTCTTGAGCCTGAAATGGGTGGACTTGAATTGCATCGGCTGCAATGAAAGGTTTAAGACCCCATTCTCCATCAGGAACGACAGGAACGAGGATCCCTGTCACCAATCAGCGCGCATCGAACGGTGCCGAGGAGTGGTGGAGAACGATCCGCAGCGTGCCATTCATCTCGCGCACGAAGGTCCACGTTTTCTCCACAACGCCCACCTGCCCCTTGGCATCCGTCACCCGCACCAAACCCATGGTGTTGGCCGTGTTGCCGAACAGCTGGATCACGTAGTCCTCGATCTCACAGCTTTTCCAGTGGCGATAGGTGGCAAAGCCCTTGTTTTTACCGAACGCGGGAATCGAGGGATCAGGACCCACGAAATAAGCCAGGGCTCCGGCGCGGGTGGAACGGAACGTATCCGCCCCAGTGGTGTAAGTGGGTTTGAACGCGATCGGGCCGTAGTCGAAGCCGTAGGCCGCATCAATCACCGCAGACGCTTTGGCCTTTGCAGCGGCATACCCACCGGTCTGGTAAGCATCGCTGATCGCAACCAAAGCCGCACACCAACCGCGCTGGGCCTTGATCACCTCCGCTTCGGTGACCATGGTGCTGAACACCTGCACTTCAGAATCCGCGGCTGCAGGCAAAGGCGCCAGGGTGCTGGCCCCCAGAACCGCAGCGGCAGCCACTGACCAACAACGACCAGACATGGAATGAGCGGACATCTCTTCGATGATTCTTTAGCCGCAATTCCCCAAATCCACCACTCCCTGATTGCGCAACTCTTGGCATGGTGATGACGTCACCCAACGGGCATGCATCGCTACTGGACCGGTCTCCTGGCCGCCGTGTTGTTCGGCTGCAGTGCTCCATTGATCGCGGAGCTGGCCTCTGAGGGTGGCCCCCTGGCCGTCACCGCCCTGCTTTACCTCGGTGCCAGTGCCGTTCTGCTGCCCCTGCACCACCTGCGTTCCCGCGCAGAGGCAACAGGGAGCACAGAGAACGCAGCGGAAGAAACACCGGTTCAGGCTTCCGACTGGCCGAGCCTGGCCCTGCTCACGCTCCTGGGGGGAGTGGTCGGCCCCCTCTGTCTGGTGCTGGGGCTGGAACGGCTCTCCCCCGCCACAGGGTCACTGATGCTGAATCTGGAAGCGTTGTTCACATTGATCGTTGCCGTGCTGATCGGCCGCGAGCACCTGGGTCGGCGCGGAGTCGGCGCAGCCGCACTCACCCTGGGCGGAGCCTTGATCCTGAGCGGAGGCCACCTGGATGGCGGATCGCTTGGCGGGGTGGGGTTGATCGCCCTGGCCTGCCTGGCCTGGGGGGTGGACAACAATCTCAGCCAGGCCCTCAGCCTGCGTGATCCCCTGCAGATCGCCTGCATCAAAGCCTTGGGAGCCTCCCTGCCATTGCTGGTGATGTCAGCCCTGTTCCAGCAAGCCTTCCCTCCGATGCGGAGCAGCCTGGCGTTGCTTGTGATTGGAGCCCTGGGCTACGGCATCTCGATCTGGCTGGATCTGATCGCGCTGCGGCAGCTTGGGGCGGCACGGGAAGCCGTGCTGTTTGCCACAGCGCCGTTTGTTGGAGCCGTGTTTGCCGTGGCGGTGCTGGGCAGTGCCGTGAGCAGCGCCCTGGTCCTCGCAGCGGCACTGATGGCCGCTGGCGTGGTCCTGCTGATCGGTGATCACCACAGCCACCGGCATCACCACGCGGCGATGCATCACAACCACCGCCATCAACACAGTGGGGAGGATCCCGATCCCCATCACCAGCATCAACATCCAGGGGGAGCGCCTCTGTGGCATGCCCATGAACACGTGCATGAGGCGATCGAGCACAGCCATACCCACGTGAGCGATCTGCACCACCGCCACGACCACAACCCGCCGGAGCCGCCTCAGGCCTGAGGGTTTCCGCGGCGCAGCACGCCATGGCGCGGTGCCAGAAGAAACGCCAACAGGAAAAGTCCGGTTTGCACGAGAACGATGCATCCCGCCGTGGAGCTGTCGGTCCAGTAGCTCACATAAACCCCCAGCACACTGGAGAGCACACTGCTGCCGATCGCCAGCCAGGTCATGCGGTCAAAGCGATCGGTGAGCAAGTAGGCCGTGGCACCAGGGGTGACAAGCATGGCCACCACAAGAATGATGCCCACCGTTTGCAATCCCGCCACCGCCGCCAACGACAGCACCGAGAGAAGCAGGTAGTGCAGAGCGCCCGTGTTGATCCCGATCGAACGGGCATGGGTGGGATCGAAACAGAAGAGCAGCAGATCCCTGCGGAACAGCAGCAGCAGCAGGATCACCACACTGGAGATCAGCACGGTCTGGAGGATGTCGGCGGAGGAGATCCCCAGCACATTGCCGAAGAGGATGTGGGTTAGGTCGATGTTGCTGCGCGTCTTCGACACCAGCACCAGTCCCAGGGCGAAGAAGCCCGTGAACACCAAGCCGATCACCGTGTCTTCCTTGATCCGCGACTTCTGCTTCACAAAGCCGATGGTGGCCACCGACCCCACGCCGAACACGAAGGCACCGAGCGAGAAGGGAAGCCCCAGGGCATAGGCCAGCACCACTCCCGGCAGCACCGCATGGGAGACGGCATCACCCATCAGAGCCCAGCCCTTGAGGGTCATGTAGCAGGAGAGCAGACCGCAAACCCCCCACACCAGGGCGCTGATCAACAGCGCCTTGAGCATGAAGGCGTGGCTGAGGGGTTCCAGGAGAAGATCCATCGACCCAGTCTCAGGGAGAGCTGTTCCCTGTGAGCAGATCTGGGGGCACGCCGCCGAAAGTCAGGGACAGATTTTCGGGTGTGAACACTTCCGATGTTTCGCCATAGGCCAACACGGTTTTGTTGATGAGCACCACGAGATCACAGAAATCACGCACGTGGGTGAGATCGTGGGTGGAGATCAGAATCGTGCATCCCTCTCGGCGGAACTGCAGAAAGAGGTCGGCCATCAATTTCTCGGTGCGCACATCCACGCCGTTGAACGGTTCGTCGAGAAGCAGCACATCAGCACGCTGCGCGATGGCACGGGCGATGAAGGCACGTTTGCGCTGGCCACCGGAGAGCGTGCCGATCGGTCGTCGACTCAGCTCCAGAAGATCCACCCGTTCGAGAGCATCGCGAACGGCCACCCGATCGGAACTGCGGGGGATGCGCAGGGCGTTCATCGATCCATAGCGGCCCATCATCACCACATCCCAAACCGATACTGGGAATTGGCAGTCGACCTCTTCGCTCTGGGGCACGTAGGCCACGGACTGCTGGCGCTGAGCCTCAACGATGCTGCAGCCGTTGATCCGGATCCGTCCCCGCGATGGACGAATGAACCCGGTGAGGGCCTTGAACAGCGTGGACTTACCGGCACCATTCATGCCAACAAGTCCGCAGATGCATCCAGAGGGAAGCTTCAGCGAGGCGTCGTACAGCGCCACCGTGCCGTTGTAATCCACACAGAGCTGCTCAGCAGCGATGCGCATCGTCATGGCGTTGGATCGGCGGATGTCCCCAGCCCTTCTCGGATGAGTTTCACATTGTAGCGCTGCAGATCGAGGAGGGAGGAGGCAGGACCGTTGCGATCCGATAAGGAATCCACGTAAAAACTGCCGCCAAAGCGACTGCCAGCGGCACGGGCCACCTCCCGTTGGGCCCGATCACTCACCGTGGTCTCACAGAACACCGCCGGAACCTGGTCACGCTTGACCCGTTCAATCAGCCGGGCCATGCGGCGAGGCGTGATCTGACTTTCAGCATTCACCGGCCACAGATAGGCCTCCTCCAGCCCGTAATCGCGTGCCAGGTAACTCAAGGCCCCCTCACAGGTCACCAGCAGGCGCTGTTGCTTCGGAAGTGATTGCAGGGCTTGCCGCAGTTCGCCATCAAGCTTTTGGAGTTTGAGCTTGTACGCCTCGCCATTGGCCCGGTAGGTCGGCGCACCGTCTGGATCAAGGGAGGAAAAGGCTTTCACAAGTTGATCCACGTAGTGCTCGGTGCGCTGCGGCGACATCCAGGCATGGGGATTGGGACGGCCGGCATAGGCATCGTCCTCGATCAAGAGCGGCTGAATCCCTTCCGTGAGCGTGACTGAGGGAACATCGCCGGCCGCGGCCGTGAAGCGGCGCGCCCAGAGCTCAAGCCCCAAGCCGTTCTCCACAATCAGATCAGCGCCAGACGCCCGTTCGATATCGCTGGGCGTGAACTCGTAGCCATGGATCTCTGCGCCGGGCTTGGTGATGGATTCCACTTTCAAGCGATCACCCGCCACGTTTCTGGCCAGATCAGCCAGCACAGTGAAGGTGGCCAGAACCCTGGGGCGCTGATCCGGGTCCTTCAGAGATCGTTGCGGCTCACGAGGCGTTGCACAGGCTGCCAGCAGGCAACAACCGATCAGAGAAGACACGATGGTGCAACGCATCAGGGCGCTACGCAGAACGCGACTCGGCAAGGGCGACTGAAGATTGTTCTTGAATTTAAGGGGGCGAAACCTACGCACGGATCCAGGCATCCGCCGATGCCCGATCTTCGAAATGACGCAACTCGCCTGGCATCAGCAGACCGACCACTGAGCTCAGCAACGTCAGCCATCGCGCTTCTGTGATCAGCGCCACACGCTCCACATGGCGCCCATGGCGGAGTCCGAGACGAAGATCATCCACAGCGGCCTGCGGTTCCCATCCCACCAGTTCACGGGCATCGAAAACGAGCCGCAAGCGATCACCTGTTTGTTCGGCGATGGCGGCCTCAAGCTGCGGGATGAACTCTTGATAGTCCTGATGACTGAGGCGGCCCCGGGCAAACACGGTGATCACGGATCCATGGGCCACATCCACCGATTCCAATGTGAAGCCATGGGAGGAGGTCACTGTCATCTCATTCACTGCAACTAATCGTTGTTGTAGCCCCTCGCGCTTCACACCAAACAGTCCGAGAGGTGGGGATCTCCACCCAGCCAATTAATCATTGAAGTCGTTCTCGTGTTTGTTCATCGCTTCAATCACCAGATCATGGATCAAAAGCTGGGTTTCCATTCCGCTGTGATGCACAACCAAGCGCTGGATCGCGTAGTAAACAATCAACATCAGCGGAAGCATCAGCACACAGAGGATCTCAAACATCACGCCACCCTTGAAGCCAATCGCCCTCGCTCAGTCGTTTCAGAGAATCGGATGATTGATGCGATAGCCAACCATAGTGATCGCCACCATCAACAGCACAACAGCAAGAGATCCCACCCAGTCAACGTGAGCGATCGCTTGCACAAAAAGCTGTGAAATGCTGGTTGACATCTGCAATCTTCCGAACCCCGCAAGCCCATTCAACCGCCACCTGCAGAATCGGCACAAGAGCAGGGAACCGGCACTTCACATCTCTTCACCCGGGCCCTGCGAGCAAGGACAGACCAGCAACCGGCCCCAGGCAACTGGCACAGTGACAGTTCAGGCGTGACAGTGCATTTGTGTGAGGAACCGGCAACCCCAAAGAGTCGAAACAAGGTCAGACGTCTTTGTGTTGCCGGCCCTAAACCCTGCCTTTCGGCGGGGTTTTTTTGTTGCAACTGGGCAGCGTTCTTTCATTGAGGTGCACCGAACACCACATGTGGGGCATTCAAGAAACCAAGCGCCAGAGCAACTGCAAATTTATTCATTGCCCCCTTGTCCACACCAGATCTGGGGCTTGCGCAAATCCTCACGCCAGGCCTATTGATAACTGCAAGATTGGCACTGGAGACACTTCTCTCTAGCGTTCATTCGACGGCCGGGTGATGGGTTTCACGAAGCCGGCGAAGCATCCTCCGACGTCATGGCGGAGGATTTTTTATGCCGTCTGCAGCGCTCCGAGCAGTACTTCACGTCGTCCCACACATCCTTCCACTTGCGCCGCCACTGGAAAGGGCGCCCGCACACAGGACAGATCTTGCTGGGGCGATCGCGGGGACGGGTCATCTGTTGATCAAAAACGCTGGATGGTGATCAATAGCAGTGCAGACGCACCAGCTCCACCACGCGCCGGGGATCGCGTTCTAGCTGATAGGCCTCTTCTTCAGCCGCGGCCACGCTGGGTGGCTGCTCTGAAAGAAGCAGGGCATAGGCGTCGGTCTGCAATCCACCCCCGGCACAATCCTGGGCTAGGTGAACCATTTCATGGGCAAGGGTTTCCACAGCCCGAGCCTCGGTGTTCACAAGAGCGGTGGATAAACAGAAGACATTGGAGCCAGTGAAATACTGGCCAGCCTTTTTCACCCCATCACAGAAGGGGCGTTCGATCAGCATTGCCCCTGAAGCCACGGCAACCGACAGGAGTAGGGAATACAAACCAGCCACCGCGTGACAATTCCATGCCGATCCGATTAAAGTCAATACACGTTGAGCCTTCGGGCTGCAGTTCGTTTCACACCAAGCAACGGGGGTGTGAACACTGTGGAGTTCAGCGATGAACACTCTTCAACTAACGAAATCTCGCCTTGTCAAAGCTGAGGCCCTTAGAAAGGCCCAACAGCTGATGGCAAAAGATCAGCGCGACGCTGAATCACTGGATGCCAATCAGCCCGAAAAGGCTGAACGCAAAACCACTGAGCTGCGGTATCGCGGCTACCGCTACAGCATCTGAGGCTGTTTCTCACCCCATGGCTATCACTGGTGGATGAGCGCCGGTGATCGCCATGGTCATTCATCCCGGACGTCCCCTCAGCAGCGAGCTTCGGCGTTGTCTGGCGGAGAGCGGATTGTCATGTCTGATGACAGTGGCGCGCCTGCGGGGTGAGCCGTCTCAACGTGCTTTGGCTGGGATCTGCGCCATCCGCGACCACCTTCTTCAGGTGGACTGCGATTTACAACAGCGCCCCAGCCTCACGCCCGCGGCCATGGCGCAGGCGGTCAGTGCCTGTGATCCCGATCCTGAATGGAAAGAACGGATCCTGCGGGGGATGACGCTCGTCGCCATGTTCGATGGTGAGCCTGACTCCGAGATCCTCTCCCTGCTGGATGCTGCTGCCGAGGCATTCGGGGTCGATGCCCGACCGGTGAAGACCTACAGGAACGTGATGCTGGATCGCCAGATGATCGTTCGCTTCGACATCGCCCGACGTGGTTTTTTACGGCAGGCGATTGAAGCCACCGTGCGTGATGGTGGTCTTCCCGCGTTTGCATCAACCCTCAAGGTGCTCAGCGGCCATGAGGACCGCAGCATGCTCGAGCGCTTTCAAACCCTCCGCGGCTATCCACCCGGAAGCTTCGGCAAGGCCTATGCCGACTTCATCGAGCGCAACGACTTCGCATTCCCTGGAGCAACGGGAGGACCTCCACCACCGGTGTTTCGCCATGACTGCTGCCATGTGCTCGGAGGGTATGGAACGACGGCCGCAGAGGAAGGCGGTGTGGTGGGCTTCCAGGCCGGTTTTGAGCGCCTCGATCCCTTCGATGTGATCATGTTTGTGATGGCTGAGTTTGAACTCGGCATCGGCGTTTCTCCGTTCATCCCGGGGGAATGGAGACAACTGGATCCCGAAAGGGTCTTTGCAGGCCTCGAGCACGGAAGTCATGTGAACACCGACCTGATTCGCGACATCGATCCCTGGGATCACTTCAGTGACCCGCTCGCGGTGGTGAGGGATCGATTTGCAATCCCTGCAAGGGGTCGCAGCCCCCAGTACCCCGAGCCGTTAGCGGTTAATCATTGAATGGCCACCATCCGCCTCCTGGAGCTGCTGATCCTGCTCAGCCTGCTGAGTGGATTTCTCGGACTGCTGCTCCGCCGCAACCTCTACCTGAAGGTTCTGGCCATGGATGTGATGGGCGGATCGGTGGTGTCGTTGTTTGTTCTTTTCGCGGCCCGCACGGGTCTGCGCAGTCCAATTCTCTCCAACGGCGAGACCGATCAGGCCCTGGCCGCTGTCGCAGACCCGATTCCCCAGGCCGTGATTCTCACAGCCATCGTGATCGGGCTCTCCAGCCAAGCCCTGCTGCTGGCGGTGATCAGCCGCCTCTCCGTGCGCGACCCCCTGCTGGACGTGCGCACCTTTGACAGTGAGGACCCGTGCTGATGACCCCTGAGGCGATTCTGGTGTCCTTGCTCACCCCAGCGGTGGTGGTGGGCTGGCTGCTGGCGCCTTATCTGCTGGCCTTTTTCGGTGCTCTCGTACCAGAGCTGGGAGAATGGCCCCTGCTGCTCTGCTGTCTGGCCACGGTGCTGATGGCCCTGCCCTCTCTGCTGCTGGGCGAGAGCATCAGCCTCAACCTGGTCGGCAGCAACGGCATCAGTTTGAGCATCGATGCCACAGCGGCCTGGTTTCTGCTGCTCAATGGCGTGGTGCTGGGCGCCACCCGACTGGCCAGCCGCAACCTCGAGGGTGCCAGTGGCCCCCTGGTGCCTGCCGTGATGCTCGGAGGACTGAACACCTGCTTCGTGGTGACAGACCTCATCAGTCTTTATGTCGCCCTGGAAGTGGTGGGCATTGCAGCGTTCCTGCTGCAACTGCGCCGGGAGGCACCGCGTTCGTTCTGGATCGCGCTCCGGTATCTGCTGGTCGCGAGCACGGCCATGACCCTGTATCTGATCGGCACCGGACTGGTGTACGTGCGCACTGGCAGCTTCAGCATGGAGGCTTTGGCAGGCCTGGAATTGGGCAGCGCCCAGGTGCTGATTCTTCTCGGCCTCTTCAGCAAGGGCGGACTGTTCCTGCCAGGGCTCTGGCTGCCTCGCAGTCATGCAGCCGCCAGACCGGAAGTGGCCGCATTGCATTCAGGGGTTGTGGTCACCGCCGGGGTTCTGCCTCTGTTGCGACTGATGCAGATCGACCCAGGACTGACTCCCCTCGTTCGCTGGATCGGCATCGCCAGTGCGGTGCTCGGCCTGTTGCGGGCGCTCACCGAAACCGACCTGCGCCGACTGCTGGCCTGGAGCACGCTGTCCCAGATGGGGCTTGTGGCCCTCTCACCGATGGCCGGAGGACTGATGGCCTTCGCGCATGGACTCGGCAAAGCCCTGTTGTTTCTGATGAGCGGAGGCGTCGACTCCACCCACCTCAACAGCTGGCGTCAGCGTCCCCTGCCGGCCAGATTGCAGGTTCCCCTCTGGATCGGATCCCTCTCCATCGCCGGCTTCCCCTGGTTGATCGGGTCCATCGCCAAATCGGAGCTGGAGTCTGCGTTGCCACCGTTCTGGGCCGCGGCCGTGCTCTTGGCGTCCATCGGCAGTGTGGCGGTGTACGCCAGGCTCTGGGGTGCTCCGTGGTGTGCCCCCAACGGGAGCAACAAAGGCAGCAACGCTGTCCAGTCACCATCAGGGGGCAGCATCACCCTGCTCGTGGTGGTGCTGATCGGTGCATCGGCTCTGATCAGCCTCGCCGTTGCTCCCAGCCACGATGCTGAGAAGCTCGCCGTGACCGGACTGATCTTCGCCCTCGGTCTGCTGTTGGACCGGGGTCTGCAGCGGTGGCGGCCTGCACTGGAACGTCGCTGGCCGGATCTGGAATCACTCCAGGACCTGATCGGCAGCCTGGCTGTGGTTGGAGCAGGAATGCTGCTGAGCCTTCATGTCATGGAGGGTTGGGGATGACCGTGGTATTCAGCCTGGGGTTCCGGTTGCTGCTGTGGGTGTTGCTCACAGGCGAAACCAACAGAACCAACCTGCTGTTTGGCCTGCTGGTGGCGATTCTTCTGCCACGAGCGCACCACCACGGCGAACGGGTGGCACCGCTGCTCAAGGCAGTCGGCCAGAGCCTGGTCGCCATTCCCCAGGCCTACGGCGAAGCAGTGGCGTTGATCGTTGCCGGTGGGCGCGAACACTGCGATGAAACCGAGCATCGTGCCAGTGGTACCGCCACACCGCTGGTGGTGTTTCTGGAACTGCTGGCGATCACGCTCACACCCTTCACCCTGGTGCTCGACCTGGTGCGCGTTGAGGATGCCGTGGAAGGATCGCACCATCGCTACAGGATCCATCGCTTGCGCCCTGCACCACGCCGGGGGCAGGCGCCGACTGGCGGGAGGACACCGCAATGACCTTGTTGCTCTGGGGCATGGTGATCGCCCTGTTGATTCCGATCGCGCTTCTCTGCCGCAACGGCAGTGTGTGGGATCGCCTGGCGGCGTTTGGAAGCATCGGCACCAAAGTGGCGATGCTGGCCCTGGTGGTGGCCGTGATGCGCGGCGATCGCATGATCGCCTTGGTTGGCGCCTTGATGCTCAGCGCCGGTGATGCCGGAATGCTTTTGCTGGCCAGGCTTCTGGAGGAGAGAGAACCATGAGTGTTGTGCTTCTGAAGGAGGCTGCAAGCCTGCTGTTTCTGTTTGCGGGACTGTTTCTCTGGTTCTGGGGCAGTTGGCCTCTGCTGGAGGTGCGTCCCCTGCTCGACCGGTTGCACAAGCTCACGGTTTCCGACTCCCTCGGGTCGCTGCTGATGCTGTTGGGGCTTCTGATTCGACGTCCCGACTGGTGGCCTCTCTACGGCCTGGCCATGCTGGGACTGATGCTCTGGAACACGATCTTCGGATACGTGGTCGCCCGGGGGGTTCACCAGAGCCGACTGCTGAATGCCAAAGCGCAGGAGCTGGGTGATGCTTCCTGATTTCGATCTCTCCCTGTTGAGTCTTCAAGGCTCCCTCGGTCTGCTGTTGCCGATCACCGCGTTGCTTCCGCTGGTGTCCGTACTGATGGTCTGCCAAGACAACCCCTATCAGGCCCTGATGCTGCGGGGCGTCTTTGGATCAGTGGCCACACTGCTGTATGTGCTCCTGGGTGCACCGGATGTGGCTCTCACCGAGGCGATGGTGGGAACCTTGCTGTCCACCACCCTTTATGTGATTGCTCTGCGTTCGTCGATGACCCTCCGCCTCGAGGATCGGCGCAGCACCGAACTGGAGCCATCAGCCGACGCTGAAGCCCAGGTTCTGAACCAATGGATTCAGCCCTTGCACCTGCGGCTCAGACTGGTTCGGCAGGGCGCAGCACCCCATGGATGGCTGGAGGATCAAGGTCGACTCACAATCCTGCAGCCATCTCTGAAGCAACGTCTCCAGAACACTCCCGGATTCAAGCATTGGTGCAAGAGCGGCGGGGTGCTGATCACACCAGAGGAGCCGACACCATGATCTGGCTTTATGTGCTGGCTGCCATTGCGCTCTTCGCGGCACCGCTCACGGGACCGTTACCTCAGGTGGGTGGCATGGGTGAGCTGATCCGTGGGCTGGCGGCCGAGGGGGACGTGCCCAATCTGGTGTCGGGGGTGATCTTGCACATCCGTTTGTTCGACACCATCGGCGAAGTGGTGGTGTTCACCTTGGCGTCCATCGGTGTGCGCATGCTGCTGCGTGACGAACCCCTGCGGACACGGATCCGGAGCTTGAGCGACATTCCCTCGCGCGTGGTCTGCGAACAGGTGGCAACGCTGGCCGCCCTTGTGGCAGTTGAGCTGGCAGTGCGAGGCCACCTGAGCCCGGGCGGTGGATTCGCCGCAGGGGTTGCTGGCGGCACCGCCATCGGTCTGGTGCTGATTAGCGGCGGAAGTGAACGCAGTCGCCGGCTCCACGAACGCTGGCATGCAGATCTTTGGGAAAAGGCGGCGGTGATGGGTTTTGTGGTTCTGTCCTTTCTGGCCCTCGAAGGACTATCGCCAGGGGCCGGTGAGTTCGGAAGCCTGCTGAGCGGAGGCTGGATTCCGCTGCTGAATCTGCTGGTGGCCCTGAAGGTGACCCTGGGCTCCTGGGCGATGATCCAGCGCTTTGTGCAACACCGCGGCCTCCTTTGAGCGCTTAACAAATTGCAGGTGCGCGACTGCTGACAGGCGGGTGCAAGCGTGTGATCTGCAACAAATCGTTTGATTAAGACCCGTACCTTGCGTGCATCCGCAACCGGAGATCGCGATGAACGGCAGCATTCAACTCAGCACCGAACAACGGTTTCAGATCGAGCAGTTCAACCGAGCTCTCGACACCACTCAGGATCCGGATCAACTTCGGCAGCTTGCCAAGCAACTGATGCAGGCCTGGCAGACCCAGAAAGCGGCCACCAGCTGGATCATGCGCCAGGGTCCGCCCCCCTTGATGCGCTGAAGACAGGAAGACAGGCCGATGGAGCCCGCTCGTTCCATCACGCTGCCCAGTTGGCGTTGACTAGCGTTGATGCCGAAAGGTTTCAACCATGGTTGAGCTGTACTTGAAGGCCAAGCTGCACAGTCGCATCAGCGTCGACAGCTATCGCTCGGTGTTGATGCTTCAGGAACTCGACGACCAGGACCAACGCCTGCGCACGGATCTTCTCCGCCAGGTGGACAACGGCTCGATCAAACTGATTCACAGCTGCGCCTGACGTGCTTGGTGTTTCAACCCAACGATCCCAGGTTCTGGCGGGCACTCCTGGGGGTCCTATCCCTCGTCGTGGGCTGCTCACTCGCCTGGGTCATCCTGCAGCTCTGATCATCACGGCCTGCCTCGTGCTCATCACGGGCGCCATCCCTGCTGCGGCCACGTTGGACGACGAGGACATGATCCAAAACCAGGATGCTGAACCGGTCGACTTTGACCCGGATGCCCCAACCATGAAGGCTCCGCCCCCGGATGCATCCGAGAGGTGAGCCCTCGACCGCGGTCTGCGTCACCACACGCGCGGACCAGCTGATAGTGATGCAGATAACAATCGTCTGTACCGAACAACACAATGTCTACAGATCCTGACGCTGCTGTGAGCGTCAGTTCAGAACAGCCCAGAGAAGCGCCAGAGCGATCCCAACAGTGCCCACGCCCAGGGCGAGGAGCACCAGAAGACTTCCACCCGCCAACAACATCAGCCGACGGAATGACTGCGGGAAGAGCAGATACACCGCAAGGCCAGCAGCAGCGGGCCACAACGGTGGGATCAGCAGAAACACACCTGTCAACACCATGAGGCGCTTGCGCAAGTGCTGATCGCGCTCGAGAGCGAGGCGTTCACCTTGCTTCTGCGCTGCCAGCTGATCGCGTTCCTCGTCGCTGAGCCAGCGCCCCATCGCCCGGGCCTGCTCAAGCTCCTCTTCGATCTGCTGGCGTGACATCGACGGATTCATTCGTTCAATGTAATGGCGCTGAAAGCAATGCTCAGCTGGAGCCGTGACGCTCTCCTTGTCGCCAGGAGCGCTCCAACGACGCCCGTGCTTGATCGAGATCGGTAGCCCCCAAGCGATTCTGCGCCGACAATCCGGCCCGGAAAGGCTGCGTCATGCGCCAGAAACGCAGGGCCGCCGCCAAAGCCACGACCCCCCAAGCAACAAGAATCCAACGGGGATCGTGCACGCAGCTGCGCAAAACACCATCATGAAGCGATCTTGAGCCCACTGCGGCTGAGCCGACACCACCATGGACGGACGACTACTTCTCAGTGGAATCGGACTCGTGGTGCTGGCTGTGACGGTGTACGAATACCTGCTGCTTCAGGGTTTGGCTCCCGCAGCCTGAGCTCATTCCGAGGCGTCGCAGGCGTAGCTGATCACGGCACCGCGCCGCTCGCGAAAGTCGGGGTGCAGCGGATCCTCCACCTGCCACCACCAACGCCCATCGGTGTAACTCGGAGTCCCTGCATTGTTGGTGCGGGGAAGCTGAAGGGTGACGCCGCGCCAGTGGAGCAACACCCCATCACCCGGCACGGTGCCTGCGGCGCTATTGGGCAGCGGAGACTCCGTCACACCAATGGCGTCCTGTCCGAGGGTGAGTGGTTCCGCCGTGAGTCGATCGCCATCACAGATCCAGGCCGCTGAGACCGGTGTTGAGGCAACAGCAAGGCCAACCAGAAGCACGACGTTCAAGACAAGCCATCGCAGACATTGAGCCACAGCGAACGAGCGAACACGTCAGAGTGAAAGAGTCGCACCCCTGTGCACCCTCCGTCGATGCTCCCCCCCTTCTTTCCCCTCTGCCCGATCAGCGCCGCTAAGATCGCAGGCCTCAAGGCCACAGTGACGCTGCTGCTGGTGCTTCTGATCAAGTCCAAGCTTCTGCGCGTGAAGATGTCGCTGCTCGGCTCCTTTCTCGGCTTGATCATGTTGACCGGGTTTCTCCTGAGCACCGGCGTTCTCACCCTCGTTGCCGGTGGCGCCGTGGCCTATGCCGCTGCCAGCCGGAGCAAGGCATGACAACACCGGAATCGAACGCAGGTCCCAGCCCGGAGCAAATCCTTGCGGCATCCGCCGGATGGGTCGCCGTGGTGTTGAACGTGGTTCCAGGCCTGGGTGCGGGGTATCTCTACCAACGTCGCTGGAAGGCTTATTGGCTCACCTCGGCTTTGGCCACCGCCTGGTTTGTTGCCGGTGCAGCTCTGGGATTGAACGCTGAGCCAGACGCCGATCCCCAGAATCAGTTGATCGGGCTTCTTGGACTTGTCCTGCTGTCGGCAGTGACAGCCAGCGAAGCAGGCCTGGCCGTGAAGCGGGTGCGTGGTTCTGACTGAACCGGAGCGAGATTCCGACGCGATTCTCCGATTCTGGTTTGAAGACTGTCGCCCTTGGCAGTGGTTCAAGCGCAATCCAAGCTTCGATCAACGCATCAGAGATCGCTTCGGCGCTCTTTGCCTATCGGCGCAAACAGGCGGTCTGATCGCCTGGGAGCAAGACGCGTGTTCCGCACTCGCGCTGGTTCTGCTGCTGGATCAGTTCAGCCGTCATGTCTGGCGCGGACAGGCCCAAGCCTTTGCAGGGGATGCACGCGCCGTGAACCTCAGCCGCGAAGCACTGCGGCGGGGCTGGATTCAGAACGAACCGGAACGCCCCCGGCGGCAGTTCTGGTTGATGCCTCTTCTGCACAGCGAGGAGATCGCCACCGTTGAGAGTGCGATCCCCCTGCTCGACCGCTGGGCAGACCCTGCCACGGCTGCCATCGCCCAGCGCAATCTCAAGATGCTGCTTCAGGAGGGGCGGTATCCCTGGCGCGATCAGTGAGCCAAAAAAATGGGCAAGCCCCTCAGCTCACCCACTCGACGCAAAGGAGATGTTTCGCTCCCTCCATCACAGATAACCAATCCTCTGGACGTTGCGTAGCGAAAAACACTGTATTCATACAAACTGAGTAAAAGTACTCATTAAGCGGCCTCACCAATGGGCGATCGTTCGCTCCCATCCCGTCAAGCGCATCGTTTCGAACGCCTTGATGGCATTCACGCGCAACAACCGTCTGCGCTGCTCAGGCGTGGCCTGGCCTGGTGCAAGAAAACGCCCCGTTTCCACCCAGACCCACTCGGCACTGGACGGGGGCATGGCTTGCTGAAAGCGCACGACAAGTCCCTCCTGGCGGTTCAACAACCAGCCCTGAGCGCTGGAGATCAGGGGTTTCTGGCGTCGATCGGGATGGGAGGTGCACATGGGTGAATCCTGTCGAGACCCCCAAGACAACGAACGCGCTCTTCAGCAATCACGCACAAATCAGGCCAGCCATCACCGTTTCTGATGGCATCGCTCCATCACCCGATTGAGAACCTCAACCTTGACGGAGGCGCGGTCCCTGGCCACGTAAATCTCAGCCTGGTGTTTGTCACGGCCCCTGATCTCCACCTGCTGAATGTCAGGTTCAAGCCGGGTCAGCACAGCGTCAATTTCGCTCAGAGGATCGTCGCCGAAGTCGTCGATCGCCAGCAGAACTCGATCCAGCGCCATCAGCAGTTTTGTGGCCTTACTCATGGGTCGATGCATGCTTCTGCAAGGTAGCCACGCTGTGCATGCCCCACCCCGACGACACGCCTGCGGCGAGCCCGAGTCAACACAAGCAGCAGATGATTGCCTGCGCCTTGTGCCAGAGCCCTGGCCCTGTGCACTACCGCGTGCGCAGCAATCTGATCAAAGACTGGTCTTTGATCTGCCCGCAGTGCTGGTTGCAGGTTGAACGCCAACCCGGGTATCAGTACGGAGGCACGCGCAAGGCGAGCCGCCGGCAGCGAAAACGCTGAATCCTCAGCTCAGCTCCACACCCTTGCCGCGATAGAAGGCGAAACGCTCGCGAATCTGTTCGGCTTCGGGCTTCGGCGACTCATAACTCCAAACCGCATTGCTGATCACCTGATCACCAACCACCACATCCCAGTAGCGGGCGGTGCCTTTCCAACCACACACCGTGGTGTGACTGGAGTCGCGGAAGTAGTCGGCGTGCATCGACGCGCGCGGGAAATAAGGATTGCCATCCACCATCACGATGTCGTCGCTCTCGGCAATCACCGTGCCGTTGAAAACAGCCTGCATCAATTGGTCCTGATCAGGTTTCATGATGGCGCCGATTCCAGCGCAAGGTCTGCTCAAGAGCGCTACGCCAGGCTCCCGGTGCAAAGGCATGCCGGCGGCCATGCCCGGGCAGCAGCAAGGCCACATCAAGGTTCAGCAGCCGCTCCACAGACGCAAGCTGGATTGCAAAGTCCCACCAGCAGTAGCGCTCTGAAGCCACCACCACCGCATGCTCGGGGTTCCACCAGAGGTGATCGCCACTGAAGAGCACAGCGCGTTCATCCCCCAGCAACGCGCAGAGCGATCCCTCGGTGTGCCCTGGCGTGGGGATGAGCTGGAAGCCTTCGGCAATCGCCAGCGCATCGCCGCCTGTGATCAGATGTTCCGCCTCCGGGGCCGCGTCCGCATCCGCCGCATGAATCCAGCGTTCACAACCCAACGCGCTGGCCCAACGCGCGTGGTCCGCCACATCATCGCGGTGGGTGAGCACGATGAAGCGCAAGCCACCCAGGGCCTGGATCCGCCGGGCCAGAGGCGCGCTCCAACGCGGAACATCCACCATTACGTTTCCGGAGGGCCTGGTAATCAACCAACTGCAGGCGCCAAAACTGCGCCGCGACGCCCAGCCGCAGTAGTAGATCGTTCCCTCGGGATGCTCCTGGATCAGAGCAGGAAAGCCATCAACCGGCGTGGTCTGGAGCAGGCGGCGCTCGGTTTCGATCGCTGCCACAGGGCAGGCCTGCAAAGCCAGAAGCGCCTGCTCTGTGGCCTCCTGGCCAACGGGCTGCGCGTGCACGAATGCCCTCTCACCCTCGGGGGCGAAATGATCGGGATCGAATTGCCAGCACGTGCCGCAATTGATGCAGCACTGGTTGATTCGGAACACCAAGGTGCTTAGCGCAGGGTTTTCAACGGTCCAACAGCACTAATCTGGCGCCGATTGCATTGCTCGATCGGACATGAAAGGTTCTTTACCAGTCAGGCTCAGTGCAGGAGCTGCAACAGTTGTTTTGACGTTTGCGTTGGTTGTCCCTGCTGGTGCCAGAACAACCCGCACATTCAGCGGCTCCAACCCTGGCGAAGTCGAAAAAAATGCTCGGAAGGCAGGCTATGACTACCCGGATGGAGAAATGAAATGCAGCAGCCGTTGCAATCAACGTTGGGCAAAAGACTGAACCTGACCAACCATTGTCCCACTCCAATCGCAGCGTTGCCCTCTTAGCGACTTCGAGGTCTTAACGCTGAATCTGCGAGCGCGGCGTATCGAGAAGCTTGAGCGGCCAGAGCGCAAGCGGCATGCCGATGCGAAAGGCAACCTTGAGAAACCAGCGTTTCATGGTGCGACCTGATGGGTCATCTCCAGCGTGGCCGATCGCTCCATGGCCATCAAGGGCGGACGCGAAGATCGTTACGCCGTTGCCATCCCATGACCATTCTTTCTGCTGCTCTGGTGCTGGCTGACTTCAAAGCGGTACCGCTACCGACACCGCGCTAGCGCCGTTTGAACGACAATGAAACAACTTGGACACTCTCCATGCCGCGTCTCGTGCCACTGATCGCGTTGATCCTGTTGTTGTGCGTGCCAGGCCAGGCCTCGGCCGGTTCGCTGGAGGTGACACTCCACGCCATCAGCGCTGAGGGGGTTGGAGACCCGATCGGCACCGTGAAGGCCCATGACAGCGACCAAGGGCTCGTGATCACGCCATCACTCCAGGGATTGAGCGAGGGTGAGCACGGATTCCACCTGCACGCCGGCGACTCCTGCGATGCAGCTCTGAATGCCGAAGGCGTGATGGTGGCGGGCCTCGCGGCGAAAGGGCATTGGGACCCCGACGAAACCAACACCCATCTCGGGCCATTCGGGAATGGTCACCGCGGCGACCTCAGCAGGCTTGTGGTGGATGCCGATGGCAACACCACAACCACCGTGGTCGCCCCGCGCCTGAGCACCTCCGATCTGCGCGGACGGGCCCTTGTCGTGCACGCCGGTGGTGACACCTACAGCGATGTGCCACCCCTGGGTGGTGGTGGAGCGCGCATCGCCTGCGGCGTGGGCTGAGGAATGACAACCCCTGGAACCGTTCTGATCACCGGTGCCTCCAGCGGCATCGGCCGAATCACGGCCCTGCGTCTGTTGCAGAAGGGCTGGACTGTGCATGCAGCCGCGAGACGGGTCGATGCCATGGAGGATCTGCGCAGCCGCGGTGCCTTCGTGCATGCGCTCGACATCACGGACCCGGGATCACGACAAGCACTGAGTGATGCAGTTTCAGACCAGCACGAAGGCCTGGATGCCCTGGTGAACAACGCTGGATATGGATCCATCGGTCCAATGGAAACCATGCCGCTTGATGCGGCACGGGCGATGTTTGACGTGAATGTGTTCGGGCTCATGGGCCTGACCCAGGCGCTGCTTCCGGCGATGCGCAAGCGCGGTCAGGGCCGGATTGTGAACATCTCCTCCATCGCAGGACAATTCGTGACGCCGGGGGCCGGCTGGTACGGCGCCAGCAAATTCGCTGTTGAGGCCATCAGCGACGCCCTGCGCATGGAACTTCAGAGCTTCGGCGTGAAGGTGGTGGTCATCGAGCCAGGATTGATCCGCACAGGATTTGAAGCCGTGAGCAAGCCATCACTCGAGGCCGGCGGCGATGATCCGGTATGGGGATCGATGATGCGCAACGTCGCAAAAGCGTGGGGCGAAGGCTTCCGACAAGGATCCGATCCTGAGGTGGTGGCCGCCTGCATCGAGCGCGCTCTCACGGATGCTGATCCAAGCCCGCGCTACCGCTGCGGCAGCTCGTCGGAATCAGCCTTGATCCAACGGTTCATCCCCACCCGTCTCTGGGACTCCCTGGTGCGCCGTCAGATGATCGGCGGCTGAATCAACGCGCGATCAGAAGCTCTGCTGGGTCTGGCCAGCAAAACGACCGTCGTAGTGCTCCTCACCATCCAGCTCCTGAAAGATGAACTGGCAGATGGCGGTACCAGGAACCACGGCCAACGGTGCCGGGCCGAAGTTGCTCATCTCCAGCACCTGCTGACTGTCGATCCCGGGTCCCATGAAGGGAGCACTGATGTGCACCATCAATCCCAAACGGGCGAATCGGCTGCGCCCCTCCAACCAACCGCACAATCCCGGTCCAAGCCTGAGGCGCTCCCGGGTGATCCCCAGGATTGTTTCACCGGGCATGATCAGGATGTGTTCTCCTTCGGACACCTCCACCTTGTCGGTGAACTGCCGGTAATCGGTGTGCTCGCACACCGCAATCACCTCATGCACTTTGCGGAACACCCGGAAGCTGCTGGCCAGCGTGAGATCCACTGAGGCTGGACCCACAAGCTCAGGCTTGAAGGGTGTGATCGTGATCACCCCGGAGTCAATCGCCTGAAGAATGGCCTGCCGTCCCAGAACTGCCATGGGGCTTGTGCAAGGGGGTCAAAGTATGACCTGAACACCACAGAAACTCTGATTCGTGGCAAGATGTTGAGGTGAAGCAGCTTCGACTGACGTCAGCTGCGCGCAGAGAGAGCCTGAAACAAACATTCAGCGCGATCCAGATACCTCAATGGAGAAACCACCATGAAGACCTCGTCCCACCGGAGGGATGCTCTGATTTCTGCTGGAGCAACTGGCCCTGAGACGTGCTCAGGCACCCACAGGCCTGGCACGCACCGCTCTTCAGATCCTGTGACCGAACGGTCATCCCAGCTGATCAGTTGGGATGACCTGCTTGGTCAGCGTTGAACCGATGGAGTGGCGTTCAGCAATCAGAAGAAGCCACTCTTCGAGACAGGGGTACCAATCAACTCCTGCAAAGCCTCAGTGGTGAAGAGGTCAAATCCTTGCTGTGCATCCTCAAATGAGGCATAGCTTCCAAGGGAGGATGCCAACGCATCCAACTGATTGGAGACCTGTTCATCTCCCACCAATCCCTGACCATAAGAACCACTCACTTCCGCAGTGGTGCCCCATTGCAAAGCGGTCCACTGGGTGATGTCACTGAGCAGGGCCACGCGGAAGCGATCCGCCTCTTGCGTGGACTGAAGGATGGCCTGAGGAAGAAGGGTTTGATCCAACCCAGCACTCACCTGATCTTGCCAACTCTGAAGTTCAGAAGCTGTCGCCGAGCGTTTGTAGAGCGTGGAATAGGCAATTTCAACAATGTCGTTAACACTCTGATCAGCAAGGGGGCCTCCATACAACGCCTCGATCTCACCGGCATAAGCCGGCGAGGACAAGAGATTCGTGACCAACGCGGACGCCTGCTCCCCTGTTCCCAAAATCGATGCAG
This sequence comes from Synechococcus sp. WH 7803, assembly GCA_000063505.1. Classification (GTDB taxonomy): domain Bacteria; phylum Cyanobacteriota; class Cyanobacteriia; order PCC-6307; family Cyanobiaceae; genus Synechococcus_C. Next base: position 886,897 of record CT971583.1, on the reverse strand, counting down.
CTTGAGAAGCAAGAGCCGAAGGCCAAAGCAGCTTTCCGGTGTACGCCAGATAGGTCATCGACGTGAGTTGATAACGCTGCTGAACCTGTTCAGCCGTGAACGTGCTGCTGCTGGTGGTATCAACGATTCCGGTGAGATCATCGGCATTGATCAGATTCAACCCATCCAGCGGTATCACCAGCTGCTGGGTTGTGTTGATCAGGATGTCTGAATTGGAGGCATTTCCGTTCACTTCATTGCCTTGGGCGATAACGGCATGACCGTCCAAGAGAGTGCCGCCATGACCAAGGCCTGCACTGATCGTGGGAGTGACGGCCTCAGTTCCGTTCGCAAGCTGCAACTCATCCACAAGGAACAGAGGCAATGAATTATTCCGCAGGTTTGTGATGCGTTCATCAGGAGATAAGCCAGCACCACCATGACCACCATGACCGCCATGACCGCCAGATTCTGAAGAATCGGGAAGATTGGTGGCGATGAAATGACCGGCTTGGAGTTGCAGCGTGAACTGCTGTGAGCCTGCAGAAGACTGTGTCGTGAGCACCAGATTTTCCAGTGCCGACTGGGCATAGCTGTTGAATCCAGAGGTCAACACCAACTGAGAAAGATCACTGAGGCCAGAATCCAAAAACACCGCATCGGCAAGCACGTTGCTGTCAGCGAAGAAGCCTCCTTCCATTTCTCCAGTCTGGAACATGAGTGACAGTGCAGCTCCATCAATCACGACGAGTCGCACGCCTCCTTCAACCGCATAAGCGATCGCGACATCTTGGAAGTTATCGAGATTCATATCAGCCATCGCCACACTCACCTGGTCAGCGCTGAGCCCCATTCGGGGCATCACACTGTGGGGGGCCATCAAGGAGATGTCATCAAAGGGGTCGAAGTTGAACTGCTCGTCCCAGCTACCGGGCGCCTCACCTGGCAAGAACGCCTTGATTTCAAGATCCTTAAGGTTCACCACATCCGACTGCACCTGATCGAAACCGGCGGTAACCAGATCTCTCTGACCATCCCCACTGAAATCTTCGATGAAGACCCAGGGCGCCAAACTGGAATCGGCATAGGGAGTCAATCTGGAGGTCCTGAGAGTCTCTCCACGAAGAAGCGCAGCGCCATCAAACAGTTCGATGATGCCGGCCTCTCCACCTCCCCCTGCAGCAAGGGCAATGTCCTGAACAAAATCAGCACCAAGATCTCCCGCTTGAGCACGCGTCCAGGTCTGACCGGAATCAGGAAGCGCCTGAAGCTGCACCGAGTCGAAGGTCTGAGCCTGATAAAGGCGAACACCGGATTCGTTCTGCGTAAAGCCTTGTGCTTCCACCAACCAACTGGAATCGGTATTCTCAACCACCGTCACAATCTGCATCATGCCAGCATCCTCATGGGGAAGGATGTGGCAGTGGAAAACATACGTTCCTAAATAATCCTGGTACAGCATGCGAATGGTCTGATCGTTAGCCCCGAACGTTGCCAAAGAAGCAATCTTCTCAGGATCTTGAGCTTCAGGTATGGAGTGAAACTCACCACGCTGTGGCTCTAAAGAAACAACCTCTTTTGCTGCCGGATCATAGAACTCATACCCAGAGGAGTTGAGTGATGTCGTATCTTCAAGATTGCGCTTATTCTGAAGCTCCGTATCACTATCCTTTACCTGATAATCATTAATGTGAATATGGAAAGGATGACCAATGTATTTCGAAGGACTATTTATACTCCAATTACGATTCACCCACTCCTCAATCGTTCCAAGCTGGGCAATGGTCATATTTCCATAGGGGAAAACATGATCGTTGATCAAGAAAGGATTGTTATAACCCAACCAATTGTCAACCCCTGGCTTACCAACAGGAAGACTGGTGTAAGGCTCGTAAGTAGCACCATCATTCATCATGCTGTAGTGCTTAAGCAGCTCCACAGTGGCGGCGTCGTACTCACTGGCAGGCCCAACTAGCGTGCCTTTGGTCCAGTTGAACTGACGCTGACGAATTGGATCCCAAAGATCGGAGCCGTCAGCATCCTGGGCGAACAGATCGACGGAAGGAACCTGAAGGGGGTCATAGTCAGCCTGGGAGGTGGTTGGGAGAATCTGTTGAACATCAATCCCGGCATTGGCCTGAGCAATGACCGCATCCAACTCCGCAGTGGTGGGCAAAGCCTGCCCGCCCTCAACGTTGAACAAGGCGAGAGGACCGGCTCCGGTTTTAGAGCCAAATCCGGTATTGATCTCGGTTAAATCGGGATACGAGCCTGCATTGTTGATCGTGTAATCAACACCATCCTGCTCGAATGAGTAGGTCGAGGCCATCTCGGTTTTTCCCTCCGGTAGATACACCAGCACGTCCACACGCTTGGCCGGAGGCAAACTGAGCAGATCCACCGCTTGCGTATATCCCGTGGGCAACTGATTAGAAGCACCAGATGCACCAAAAATCCCATCAGTTGCAGCGCGGATTTGTGGATACTGATGGCCATCTTCTCCATAAAGATAGAGAGGCAATGTTGTGCGGTTGCCATCTGAATCCGTATGAATCAGCGAGATGTTATGAAACGCTTGATTCGTTTGATTTGAGAGCGTAATCGCCTGCCAACCACCCTCTCCCGCCTCGGCCGTGGGCTGAAATTCGCCATTCACCGTGACCATCGTCATCCGATTGACGACACCGCCGAGATTGTCAAAACCATCCAAGCGAAGCTTGCCTGTTTCAGCGTCAATCCCCACATCCATGGTCTTAAGAACAGCCCAATTGCGGGGAATGTCCTTAAACAAAGGAATTTTACTGAGCGGATCACCCACTTGAAATGGCCCCGACATCCCGCCGTAAACCATCTGATTCACGGAAGGATGGTAGTGAGGGTGATACCAATAAGAACCTTGACCATGATCAGCAGGGAGATCGATCTCCGTTGTCCACTGCTGGCCCGTGGTGTAGCGAGCGACGACATTATCGCCAAATCCACCGGGATTCGTGTGCGAGCCATGCAAGTGATAATTCACAGCATTCAGAGCACCCAGACCATCGCCAGCTGCATTGCCATAGGTGCTGTTGCTAACCAATGAAGCCGCTTGATTTTGCTCTTCGTTAAGGCCATCAACCTTGATATCGTTAGTGAAATTGAGGTTCATCCCATCTCCGGGTTGCATCATCAACACCGGAGCGGGGTAACTCGTTCCTTCACCCGGAACCCCGAAGGTGTAAAGCATCGAGGGGTACCAGAGATCAGGATTGGGATTTGCCTCTGGATCAGTTAAAGCTTCAAGTCTCTGCAGGAGGGCATCGGTATCAAACCGAGAAAAGACAGTTGTGCTCCCGTCGTAAGCATCCCAAAGCTCTGCAGGCTTGTAATTACTTGAATCACTAGCAGCTTTATAGAGGTCACTACCAACAACTCCAACTGCGTTCCAATAATCGTCGTTTGTGGCACTTTGATCATTACCGGGCCCTACATAGCCAATTTTAAGTAAATCCTCCATGGATCGATTGCGCGCGTGAGTCGTCCACTTACTGAGCACGCCTTTCTTATAAGCATTAAACAGTGATTGCGAATTTGCAGTATCCGTCAGCTGAGGAATAAACCAGTCGCGCAAAAAGCGATCGATTCCAGGGATGCGTACTGGATCGGAGCTAATGCGCATCGGCGTATCGAGTGTTCCTGACTGCAGCGAGGAAACAACACGACTTTCACCATCAATGGTCCTCAGCTCAAGACCAGAGGAGAGAATCAGATTAGGACTCCCATCCTCGAGGGTTGGAAACAAAGAGCCTATCCGGTAATTTACTTCAGAAAGAATATCCGTACTAGTTGTGATTGGCAGCGTAAGAATGACATCATTGAAATCCTGATCAGACTCACCAGTCACCAATTGATCTTCAAACCCTAACGCCAGGGAACCATCTGACGTCGTAAAGCTGACAACTTGAACTGCATTGTCAGGGTTGGCACTCGAATAAGAACTAAAGAGATTTGATTCATCACCATCAACAAGCAAAAGGAAGCCATAATTTTTATCCGGAGAAAGGTTAAGATTAATAGATCCAATAGAACCATTCTCAGGCAATTGAAATGCAGAAAAAACAAGACCAGACTCTTTTGCATCCCGAAGCGCAGCCTGGAGATATCCCGGATCCCCAGGAGAAAGACCATCAACAGCCCCATTGAGAGGGTCTGCCTCATAAATTGCAATCCCGTTATTGTAGTTAGCAAGTCTGCGGACAGTTCCCTCAACGACCACTTGAGGCCCCTCCGGAATTGCATTCGCAAGCAACCCAGACCCTCCAACCGAATACACCGCCTCAACACCACCAGAGAAACGAGCCAAAGCGCTGTTTCCAGTAAGAGTCACCTCTTCGAGAGAGAGAAGCTCACCTGAGGAATCTCTCGCTATCGGCCGCCAGTTATCAGCACTGATCGGCGTCGCCCTTCGTCCACCGAGTGACACACCTTCCGTTTGCAGCCAACGGTCAGTTCGAATTTTCTCTAAGTCAAGAGAGCTTGCATTCGCCTGTTGAAATTCCGAGAGCCAGGTCTGTTCGGATAGGCTTTCAAAGCCAAAGTCAAGATCCCTTCCCTGGGTATCAAGACGCAATAAGTCTATATAAGTATCAGCCGCAATTTTGAATTGATACGGTTGATCGGTTCCCAGAAGACTTCGATTCAGCCATCCCGAAGCAAGAAAATCGAGAGGATTCATGATCAGCTTCGTCGCCATTAACCATTCGCACCTTAGCTACCAAGACCGAGAAAGCAACTATTTAAGAAAAATTATTATCTAAAAAAAATCAGGCGATCAATGGCTTGTACTTTTCATCAATGTAGACAACATTTTGTCAGCCAAATGTGGACCCGTTCCAGCCCCAGCAGCTCGCCGGAACATCCTCAAAACCGATGTAGATGCGGTTTGCAGCAATCCCTGTTCGCGCACTGATCAGATCGCAAAAGGCCGCGCTCATGGCTGGGGGACGGAGGGCACCGATGGACTTCACCTCCACATAGGCGCAGGGTTCTGGGCTGCCGGCGAAGGTCATGGGCACACCGGTCTCCAGCAGCGCCATCACATAAGCCTCAGGCTTGCCGGTCTGCTCTGCCAGCAACGACGACAGCTGCTGCAGCAATCCATCGCCATCGTCGACAGAGGCCAACGACGTGCGCACGTTGATGAGAGGCATGGTCGATTCAGACGTCGTACAACTTGCACCCGGGCGCCGTTGGATCAGCAGCGCAACGACGGGTCCAGTACTCCAGATCCTCACCGCGGTGGTCGAGGGGCGGGCGGGAGACGGGCTTGGTGTTGAGAGCCTGCGGGCGTTTGAAGAGATTGTTCATCGTTCCTCCTCGTCTGTTTCTGGTCTACACCCGCTGCGCCCCTCAGGTCTGTTGGGATTCCCGAAAGGCCTGAAGCTTGTCCATGTCTTTCTCCTCATCGATCGTGTAGTCGGTGAGGATCAACGCCTTGCCGATGGTGCCGAGGGCATATTCGATCCGATCGAGATCGTTTCGTCCCCCGCCATCGTTGCGCGCGGCGCGGATCACAGCTGGGGTGAGCTGGTTGGCGATGCTTTCGATGGCCTCAGCGATGGCCTTGGCCTGGTCGAGGGGGGTGGTGGCATCCATGGCACTGCCGCATGCGCTGCATCACTTTGCCAGGAGCGCGCTGCGGGCGTCGATCCGCCTTGGTCGCCATCCTGAAGCGAGATGTCGGGAACGCAGCGATGCTGCTCAATGCCTTCGATCTGGAGACCAGCAGCGGCACGCGCAACCTGGAGCTCCGCGCCGGTGCGTTTGTCGGCCTGGGAATCGAAGCCGATCTCCTGGCCGTGTCGTCCGATGGCCAGGCGGATGGCACTGCAGAGGACGCCTTCCTCACCAGGCTGCAACGGGCCTATGGGCTCAGGCTTGAGAGCACACAACGCGCTGTGGATCTCAGCGGCAGCCTGGTGAACAGCTGGGTCAGCACTGAACTGAGCTTGCACCCTGTCCTCTCAGGAGCGGGAGGACGGCCGGTGAACAGCCACTTTCAGCGGGTGGCGGTGGTGGCCGGAGGTCTAGGCCATGAACAGGAGCGGGATCAACCCTGGAGTGCGTTCAACCGCCTGTTCTCGCTTCTGGCCATCCTGCCGATGCAGGGAATCCACTGCCGCACCGTGGCTGCGCCGCTGTTTGGTCTCCACCCCAACGGTCCCGACGCTGCCGCCGATTACCCCCACCTGCTGGACATCTGCAAACAGGCCTTCCGGCATCTGCCTGAGCTGCACAGGCTGATCCTGTTTGATCGGGATGATCAGGTGCTGCGCCCGCTCGGCGCCACCATCGATCGCACGATTCAGCGCAAGGATCCCCACCACACCCTGGTGGAACTGCCCCGAGATCTCGACGCTCTGGAGAGCCTGCGCCATCTCTGCCGCTGCGTTCTGGAAGACGACAGCCTGAAGCGACTGCGGGTCGCCGCGGACCTCACAGAACTGATCCAACTACTACAAAGCGATCAGGTTTCACCGATTTCGTTGGGACTGCATTCGCGCCGGCTGCTGGAGCGTCTGGTGACCCACTGCCTGCACCAGTGCGGAGACCAGCAGCAGCGAGGCCTGAACAACGGCATTCAGCAGTTGCGCAGCCTGGGGCTGGACCCCTGGCTGCTGAGCTGCATGCATCAGGTGCGCACCTTCGGGAATTGGATGGGCCATCCCCAGGACACAGGCCGGAGCCGCCGGGTGGAACAACACGACGTTCTGGCCATGCTCTGTTCCCTGCAGCGGATCCTGGCGGACTACCCCTGGATCACTCCGCCTGCATCACCAGGGCGTGAAAGTTCTGCATATGGGCCGTGAGCAGTTTCTCGAACACCCGAAACACACCCACGATTTCGCGGGCACCAAGGCCCACCCCCTCCGGCACGATGTGCTTATAGATGAAGGAGATCACCCAGTCGCCACCCTCGTCCTTCTCGGCACGGGCGTGGACGGGGAATTCATCGATCAAATTGCAAGCCCTGAGCACCTGGGCCTCCGTCGCCTCGCCGTAATTGGCGCTGTAGCGGAACACAAACACCTGATCGGTTGGGCTGGCATACACCTGCACAGGGCGACCGTCCGACCAGACCGTGGTGGTGACAGCCACATCTGTTTGATCATCCTGGTTGCGCACCCGGTTGGTCTCAGCCTTGTAGAAGGCTCCATCGAACAACGACGTGACGTTGTCGGGGGAGAGCTGCTCAAGGGTGAACTCCATGAACGATCAAGACCAAACGGGCTCAACCTTCATGCTGACCGCGGTTCAGCGGCCGCGCCATTGATTCCAGATCCTGCGATGCCACGGCGTGACATCTCTCGGAAGAGGAGGCTCCCCCCGCTGACGCCGCTCCAGCTGCTCCACCTCAAGCTTCAATTGCCTGAGAACAGGGATGAGCAGCACCCCCGCGATCAGACCTACGAACAGCAGAACGGGAAGCAGGGTGATCAGCCAGATCGTGGCGACAACGGCGACACCCGTTGCGGCCAGTTGTTGGATCCACTTCGGCCGGCGACGGCCCGGCAGCTGCTTCATCGCAAGGGGAGCTTCCTCTTCAGCCTGCCACTAACGATGGCCGCTGGCCCGGAAGCGCGACGACCGACTCGTGATGCCGTGCTTTGTGCGACGTCCGCTCACACGCTTGCGCCACATCCTGAAGGAGGAGGGTTTCAGCGCGCTGCGCATGATGGCGATCACCTCCGGTTCGCCGAGACCGAACTGATGCTGGATGGCCTCAAAGGTGGTGCGGTCTTCCCAGGCCATTTCGATGATCCGGTCGAGATCAGCGGAATCAAAACGATCAACGGAACGACTCACAGCAGATCCAAGGCCCGGAGCACATCCACGCGGATCCCCCCCAGGCGTGACCAGGCCTGAAGAGCGTCGGCCTGCGAGCCATAGGGTCGCCAGTCGTTCTCAGCAAGACGGCGCTGCATGTGCCGGGCCACCCGATCCACCACCAGGCGATCACTGGGCACGGAGATCCTGATGGACTTGCCGTTCAATTCGTGAGTGAGCTCGCTTGAAGGCATGGGTAAGAACGCTGATTGTGCCTTTCGATACAGGGCACAACACTGAAGGGAAGGTCCACGGAGCGCAGTATGAACCAGTCCTCAACCAAAACGGCCGGCCTTCGCCAGCAACAGGATCAGCTGACGACAGCCCAGCCGAATGCCGAGTGCCGCCTGCGCAATGACCGTCAGAGCTACTTCGCCATCACACGCGAGCTCGTGCAAGCGCAGTTCGTTTTGGCCGATGGTGAGCTCAGCCAGCGCCTTTGGCAGGAGGTCGCCGACCGCGACCTTGAGGTGGGTCGCATTCTCAACCTGCTCTACGGAAGCTGCTTTCAAGACGACGAAGCCGAGATGACCGCCCTCGACGATGCCTTTCTGGCCCTGCACGTGAGCTGAGCCGGATTCAGTAATACCGGCCTGGGTATTCCCCCGGGTGATCCACGCGGGTCACCCGCACGCCATCAACGCTGCGGCCTGAGAGCAGCAGCAGATCACTCCCAGACACTGCGTAGCCGAGCTCCTGAGCCAGCAGGGCCACCTCATCGGCTGTGACGACGGCCTGCACCTGCGCCTGGAGGCGAGGGTCACGGCCGAGATGGGCCAGAAACGCCTGCACTGGGGAGGAGTCCATCGCGCCGAGCAGGAACAGTGGGCTCCATCGTCCCTGACGGCGCGCCAACCTGGAGCCGCTCAGCTCCTGACCACGCCATGCACGACCAACGGGAAGCGTTGCTGCAGCACAACATCGGCCAGTGGGCGGGGTGCTTTATCCGTCTCAACGGCGATGGCCACGAGCAGGAACGCTTCCCCACGGCGTTGTCTGTTAAAGAGTGCGATGGGCTGATTCAGACCTGCCTCACCTATCAGCAAACCGGCCAGCAGCGCTCGATGTCATTTCAGACCCTGCCTCCATCCATGCAGGTCAGCGCCAACGGCGGTTGGTCTCTGGGTCCCACAAGCATCACGCCCTGGAACTGGGTGGCGGAACTTTGCGTGGTGCATCAAAAGGCTCGCAGACGAATCGTGGTCCGTCATGGAGTGAGCGGGCTGGAACAAGTGGTGTACGTGGTGGAGACGGAAGGCAGCAGAACACCTGAGGCGCCTGTGCAGCGTCTTCAGTGCCGCACGCGCAGCGCGGCGGAGCTGATGATTTGGGAACCTGAAGACGGCGTTGAACTGCTTCTCGACCAGCGCGATCGCCAGAGCGGAGACGCCACTGCTTGCGGGCTGCGCTGGACCCTGCCGGGTGGAACCGTGCGGCAGATGGTGCGCCGCTACGACACCCAGGGAGGCCTGCTGCCCTTGAGCCCGGCCTGGCCGTAACGCCAGGACGTTGCATTCCTTAACAAAGAGTCGTAACGTTCTGTTAATCGAACGGAAGCCCATGGACTCCACTTCAACCAAACAGGACGCTTGGTTCCAGGACGCCGCTGCCGCCCAGATCAAAGGTGAGCGCATGGTGCGCGCTGAGCTGCTCAACGGCCGCGTGGCCATGCTCGGTTTCGTGATCGGCGTTCTCACCGAAGCCCTCACCGGCCACGGCATCCTCAGTCAGATCACCTTCGGTGTGCTCGGCCTGAGCTGACGACCTTTCCAGGTCCATCCCCGACCGGTCAGAGTCCGCCAGACCGAGACCGGTCCGATCGCACCCACCAGCAGACCACCGACCCCCATCAACCACCACAGGGTTGTGGGAATTCCGAACGTTTTGCTGGTGTAAAGCCTCAGCAGACATTGCTGAGCAATCGCCAAGAACGCCAAGACGACACTGCTCGTCCACCAGATCGACTGAGCTGGGAAAAACAGGAACAGAGCGGGCAGAACTCCAGCCAGAATCCAGGGAACACTGAACATCTGCACCACAACGGCTGCAGCGGCCAGGGCTTTCAGCACGTTGCGATCCAGGCCGAGGCACCAGTTTTTGGTCCAGCCTTCCCAGAGGGAGGCAAGGTTGGGGTACATGCGCAGATCCACCGCATCAAGGCCCAGCACATAACGCAGGCGCAGGCCTTCGCTCTTGATACGCCGGGCCAAAGCCAGATCCTCCACCACTTCAGCGGCGAGGGCGCGGTGCCCACCGATGGCCTCATACGCCGTACGCCGAAACAACATGAACGGGCCCGCTGCGAACGACACCGGCGAGGCGGGATCGTTCGCTTCCTCGATTGGAAAGCCAAGCCCCAGCAGGCTGGCCATGATTGGCTGAACCATCCATTCCGCCAGGCAGTCGCAGCCCAGGCGCGGAGCAAGGCTGAACAGATCGGCCTCCTCATCGATCGCCTGCGCGAGGGCTCGGCGCAGGGCATCGGGCTTCAGACGCACATCCGCATCCACGAACAGCACCCACCCGGACTGCACCTGCTCCATCGCCCGGGTGCAGGCCCAGTTCTTGCCAACCCAGTGTTCACCCTCCGGACGAGGGCCTGCATGCACCACCTCGCCACGGATCCCAGCAGTGGCGTGAGCCTTCAGCACGGCAGTCGCCAGCTCCGCCGTTGCATCGGTTGATTCATCATCGACAACCAACACCCGCCAGTCGCGGCAGGGAGGCTCACTGGCAAGCACATGCCGGAGGCAGGGGCCGATGTTGACGGCCTCGTTGTAAGCCGGAATCACCACGGTCAGGCTGGCGCTTCCGGCACTGGGGGATGCATCCGGGCGCAGCACCGGAGCGCTGGCCAGGCATCGCATCAACCCCAGCTGAAGCAGGAGGAGACCGCCGCAGGATGCCGCGGACGTGGCGAACAACAGCAGAGCGAGGAGCTGTGCCCAAGAAACGCTCAGCTCAGCCAACGATCGGCATCCATGATTCGCTTGATCAACAACCCCAACCGCTTGAACTCCGAGAAGTTCAACTCTTGAACGGCCTGATCGAGGCCGCAGTCCACCCAGGCATCGCCACGTTTCTCGTAGATCGTGAAATCCTCCTCCAGGGAGTTGCGGCGGATGCAGTAGGTGATGCCGTCGTCGTGAACGAAATCCGCCGAATGCAGCTGAAGGGCCATCCGCTCTGATCTGCCGGACGCGGCAGGCACATCCCCCAAACTCTCGCTCCTTTTAACCAGAGCAACAATGCGCCTTAACACCGATTGCCCCAGCGGCTCACGCCAACGAAACTAAGCACATCGAGATCGGAGGCGCTGATGACAGCCGAGACTCCACCCCAGCCCAATCACGAAGCAGCCTGACTCAAACGGCCCCTGCTCCAACAGTTTCCACCCATCCGTGAGGCTTTGTCCCTCGGCAGGCAATCACTGGTACGCCACGTCGACCGACACTCCACTGCATCGTTCCGGCCGCAGCAAGCAGCCACAGGTGCCCCGGAGCCCCATCAGCCTTACCCCTGGACTTCAGGCCCCAGGCGCCATGCAGCCAGACGCTTCAACACGTCATACAGTCGATCGATCGACAAAAACATTCACCCCGTCAGCGATGGCGGGGTTTTTTGCTGACAAGACGGCTGATCGACGAACGTTCTGATATCTGAATTGGCAGAAACCTCTCTTTTCTTAGCCATGCAGATAACAAGATTCATTGATCTGGACTCCATCAATGAATCTCCCGCTTTTCCTTGCAGCCCTGCTCCTTTCAGCATCACCTGCCCTTGCTGACGGCATTCTTTTTCTGAAGTGCGATGAAACGAGAGTGTTCACGACGAAATCACACTGGCGCGACGGCGACACAACACATTTAGAGAATGAAGACAAAGAGGTGCTTGTACTCGGAATTGACCGCAAGAAAGAGACGATGCTCATCAACAACAGTAAAGTTGATATCGTGATTAAGAATGATGAGGCAATTGACTCAGGTACATTTGATAACGGCAAGACAAAGGATGCACGTGTTATACACACGACACTTTCGCCTCCACATATAAGATACGGCAATGGAAAGGTCGTTATAAAAGAAGACTTTGTCACGACCATTACTGACGTAGCGATCACGGCAGATTGCACCAAGATTGACTCTGCAGACTTCGAAAAATTCCTCAACCAATGAAACCCTCGCCTCTACTTGAAGCCTTGCTTCTCTAAGCGTCAACAGCACTGGCAGACAACTTCGTTGATTTGAGGTGTGATGCCATGGCCTCCCTCATCACCAAGCAAGTGAGCACGAATCAAGAGCTAGAGAAAATACAGATCGAAGAGCAAGGTTTGTTCAAGGTGAATCCTTCCAATCGTCGCCTCATAAGACAAGCAGACCATTGGGGAAGTGCGATCACTGCCAATGAATGAATACCCTCAAGATTGATCATTTAGACCTACGCAGGTCCTTTCAGAAAAATTCGAGACAGAACGGGTTGTTCTCTTGGCAAGAGCCGGCTTCTCAATTGGATTGATTCGTATCGTCGCCGTTGTTCTGGATGGCGCCGATCTTGGCGTCAGCCCAACGGGCAAAGAAATACACACCCACGAACAGAGGCAGATAAGCAGTCCACATCCGCTCAGGAGCCAAACCGCTGTTGTTAATCACAGCCAAGCCGCCGTATCCAACAACGAAGTAGATCACCGCACGCCTGATCGCACCAACTTGCCGGGAGTTCATGAATAGATGAAAGAGAAGATCAGCCTAAGAGGCCTTGGGAACGCGCGCACTCACTGCATCGACCCGCCCCTAGCCCGACAGGCGAGGTCCTGAAACCGAACCACAACAGTCGGCTCTCCCACTGTGTGTGACGTTTTCAGGAGGGATAGACCGATCAGATCCCGCTCAGAAACAACCATGACGGCATCCACAACGCAGGCAGCCAAAGGACTGATCACGCACGATGCTGAGGGCCGCGACAACGTTTACGCCAAGGAACCACCGATGCAGCTCACCAGCCCGGAGGCTGGATGGGGCTTCCACGAACGGGCCGAACGACTGAATGGACGCCTGGCCATGCTGGGATTTGTCGCAGCCATCGCCACGGAACTGCTCACAGGAGAAGGACTGCTTCAGGCCATCGGCCTTTAACGCCGCCCGACTGAGAGATCATGCTGAGCGGCAATGGAGAGGGGATGGACAACCTGTTGGTATCGGGAGCCGACTCAGCACCCCTGAGGGTGTTGCTGGCCCATGGAGCCGGTGCCGGCATGGACAGCCCCTTCATGGAGGCGATGGCCCTGGGCCTCGCCGAGAACGGCTGGCAGGTGCTGCGCTTCGAGTTTCCTTACATGCAACGGCAACGCAGCAGCGGCAAGAAGCGGCCGCCTGACAAGGCGGAGGTTCTGCTGACCAGCTTTCGCGAGCAGGTGGAAGCCCTGGTTCAGGACAAGCCCCTGGTGATCGGCGGTAAATCAATGGGTGGCCGCATGGCCAGCCTTCTGGCTGATGCGCTGCTCGATGAGCAAGCGATCCAGGCCTGCATCTGCCTTGGCTACCCGTTTCATCCTCTCGGCAAGCCCGACCGGCTGCGCACGGAGCACCTCGCCGGCCTGCGCACACCAACGCTGATCGTTCAAGGAGAACGTGACGCGATGGGTCGACACGACGAGGTGAGCCACTACCCCCTCTCCGAACAGCTGCAGCTGGCCTGGATGCCGGACGGGGATCACAGCTTCAAACCGCGCAAAAGCTCAGGCCACAGCGAATCCACAAACTGGGCTTTGGCGGTGCGTGCGATGGATCAGTTCCTGACCAAGCTGCTGTCCAGCACAGAACGGACACAGCAAGCCTGACGGCGCCGAACACGCCCGAGCAGTGCACCACGTACAAAATTTTTTCGCACATCGCCAGAATCGCAACATAGCGTTACAGTCTCGCAATCCTCGATCGCTCCGGATGTTCACGCTCGACAAGGCTCGTCAGATTTTTCCGGAGACCATGACCGCCGATGCGGTTCCAGCCATCACCGCACGCTTCAAGCTGCTCAGCGCTGAAGACCAGCTGGCCCTGATCTGGTTCGCTTATCTGGAGATGGGTCAGACCATCACCGTGGCAGCCCCCGGCGCCGCCCGCATGGCCCTGGCGAAGCCCACCCTCGATGAAATCGTGGCGATGAGCTTCGACGAGCAAACCAAGGTGATGTGCGACCTGGCGGCCAAGATCAACAGCCCGATCTCCAGCCGTTACGCCTTCTGGTCGGTGAATGTGAAGCTCTGCTTCTGGTACGAACTGGGAGAGTTCATGCGTCAGGGCAAGGTGGCCCCGATCCCCCAGGGCTACAAGCTTTCTGCCAACGCCAACTCGGTGCTGGAAGCGGTGAAGAAGGTGGAGCAGGGCCAGCAGATCACCCTGTTGCGCAATTTCGTGGTCGACATGGGATACGACCCCGGCGTGGACGACAGCAAGGTGGTGACTGAGCCGATCGTGGCGCCGACACCTGAAGATCAACGTGAAGAGATCTTCATTCCCGGCGTGCTGAATCAGACGATCCTCAGCTACATGCAGCTGCTCAACGCCAACGACTTCGACAACCTCATCGATCTCTTCCTCGATGACGGCGCGCTGCAACCTCCGTTCCAGCGTCCGATCGTGGGGCGTGAGGCCATCCTCAAGTTCTTCAAGCGTGACTGCCAGAACCTCAAGCTGATCCCCCAGGGTGGTTTCGGTGAACCTGCCGATGGTGGATTCACCCAGATCAAGGTCACCGGCAAGGTGCAAACCCCTTGGTTCGGCCGGGAAGTGGGCATGAATGTGGCTTGGCGCTTCCTGCTCGACGACAACAACAAGATCTATTTCGTGGCGATCGACCTGCTCGCTTCACCCGCCGAGCTGCTGAAGCTTGGTGGCAAGTGATCCCTCGGGGACCAATCACTGGAGGGGGCTGCAACTGGCGGGGCTGATCGGCTGTGCCTGGTTGTTCACCCTCGCGGTGGGGCTTCGCCTTCCCTTTCAGCAGATCCACCCTTTGGCCCTCATGGCCTTCGTGATCCTGCGCGGCTTTCTGCACACCGGACTGTTCATCGTGGCTCACGACGCCATGCACGGCACCCTTGCCCCTGCAAGCCGTCCCAACCTCAATCAACGGATCGGCCAAGGCTGCCTCTGGGCCTACGCCGGCCTCAACTTCCAGGCATGCCTGAACCATCACATTCAGCATCACCATTCGCCTGGATCGGCCACGGATCCCGACTACTGCACCGCGGCTGATTCCTCACCACTGGCCTGGTATGCACGCTTTCTCAGTCACTATCTGAACCCGATGCAGCTGTTCAAGATGGCGGGTTGTATGGGCCTGATGCTGGCGGTCATGCCCGCGAATCAGCAGCAGCCCCTGCTCGCGCTTGTGTTGATCTATGTGCTGCCTTTGATCATCAGTTCCTGGCAACTCTTTGTGGTGGGAACGTTTCTTCCCCATCGCAATAATCGCCAGGCCACTGAGGGTTTCCATCAACCAATCAGCCTCAATTTTCACCCGGTTCTGTCGTTCGCAGCGTGTTACCACTTTGGCTATCATCGCGAGCACCACAGTTACCCAGCAGTGCCTTGGCATCAGCTCCCCAGGCTGCGCACTGCAGTTGCTCAATCCTGAACCTGGTTCAGCACCTCTGCACTTACACCTCACACCTCCCACACCATGTCAGCAGCTGACTGGACACACCAGGAACAATCAATCGCCAAAGATGCCTTTGAAACAGGCAAACAACGTTCCATCGAAGCACTGATTGTGATCCTGAGGAAACAGAGTGCATTGCTCGACACTCCGGAATCAATCTGGCGCTATCACGATTTTCTCAGCAGCGAGCGCTATCAATATGAAGGCCGTGCTGAATTCGATACCGCCAATATTCTCTTCAATCTGGCCGACATGATCAAACAGAATTTGATCACCTACGAAGATCTTGAAGGCCTTGACACAACCAAGCTGAGCAAAATCAAAGCCATGGCCATGTTCTGAGGTCAACCCAAATTCAGGATTGGTTGCTTGTTGAGAGATGCAGCGATCTGGGGCTGGGTTGAATGCGAATCGCTGCGGGCTTCAATGCGCACGCCAAGGCTCGAAAGGGCTGATGCACACCCTCAACAATGAGAGTTCCCATCGGATGGGAATGGGCCAGATTGAGTTTCATCGTCAAACCGGTTGTGAAACGGAATCCCTGTTGGCTTGATTCCTAAAGGCAGCCTCGCGGATTTAGAGGCTGTTGACGAGCCAAGTTCAGGAAATCTTCCAGGCTTGACCTGCAAAGTTGTCGCCGTTGGCACGGCCGCTTTGCCCTGCCCCCCTAACCATGGGCTGATCGATGGATTCAGCCATGACAAGCGAACAGGCCATTGCCTTGATCGGATCCGCTGTGGACTACAGCCAACAACGCAGCAAGTTGCTCGCCAGCAGAGAGCGACTCTCCGACGCAGAAGCCATCCGCCGAGAGTTCGATGAATGGCTGAACCCCACCGGCGATTCTCTGCCCCTGATGCCATGCCCGCGGCCGCAAGCGGGTTAACCGGCCTCTTCCCACTGCGCCTGATGACAACAGGCCATGGGCAATGGCATTTTGAAATCATGAAACAGCGCTCCCTGCTGCAGCGACTCGGCTCTTACCTGATGGGCCTGGTGGATGAGTACTGGACCATGCGCGAACCGCAGAGCTACGGCGAGAAAGCCCCCAGCTGCACAGTGCGCTGCGACGACGAGCACTGCGAGCGTGCGGACTGAACGGAATGACTCAGTTGTGGTTGATACCAACCATCAACAAATGGATGTCGATCTGCTCATTCAGCGCCTTGAGCCGCTGAGGCGCTGAAGTGACCATTGGTAATTTCCGCCTAAGCCATCCATCAATTGTGAACGCAACGCCTTTGCAATCACTGAGTGCCGTTGAAGCCCCTTGCATCCATGGCGCCTGGCAACTGGTGAGCTACCTGGTGGAGGAACAAATCAGCGGCAACACCTTCAGGCCGATGGGTGACCACCCCACGGGCTATGCGCTGTTTACCCCGGCTGGACGGGTGTCGTTCACGCTCACGGCTGAAGGCCGCACACCCACAACCGACCGCGAAGGCGACGCGGCTCTGCTCAGCAGCCTGGTGGCCTACTCCGGAACCTACAGATTGGAGGACGACCGCTGGATCACGGCGGTTGATGTGGCTTGGAAGCCGGAATGGGTGGGTACCGAACAGATGCGCCACTTCTCGATTGACGCTGACCAGCTCACGGTGCGAACGCCATGGCGGGTGATGCCCAACTGGCCGAAACAGGGCCCGACCCGCAGCATCGTGATCTTCAAACGCTGCAGCTGACGTTGCTCACTGCAGGGGATCGATGAGGCCATACAGCAGGGCCGTGACCGCCATCTGGGTGCGGTCCCGGGCACCGAGCTTGTCCATGGCATTGCCCACGTGGCTTTTCACCGTTTCCACCGAAAGGCCGAGCAGGGTTGCGATGGCGTTGTTCTTAAGACCGCGCGCCACCCCGGCGGCCACCTCCAGTTCGCGCGGAGTGAGTTCCTCCACCAACGGCGGCAGATCGGGTTGCGGTGTGGAGGCGGCAATGCGGCGGATCTGCTCTGGGAAGTACACACCGCCATCAGCGAGGGTGCGCAGGGCCTTGATCAGATCACCGCGGCCGGCGCCCAGGCTGGATTTGAAAACCACGCCATCCGCGAAGGCCTCCATCGCCTCCTGCACCACCGCCTGGGTTTCACGCACCAGCACGATCAGCAGCTGACAGGTGGGCAACTCCGCCTTCACCCGGCGTAGCAGGTTGATGCCATAGCCGGATTCGAGATCCGAGCTGCAGATCAGCAGATCCGGCTGGGTGCGCAACACCAGCTCAAAGCCCTCATCTTCGGTGGTGGCCGCACCCACCAGGCTCGAGGCAATCGCATCAACCAGCACAAAGGAAATCAGCGCCAGGCGATCGCCGAACACCACAACAATGCGGCGCTCCTTCAACAACTCAGAAGCCTGAGCGATCGCCTCCTGATTGGCACGGGAGTCGAGCCGAAGCTCCATGGTCGGCACACGGATACCCGATGTTTAGCGCGGATGGTCGGCACGCACCTGCTGGGGATCACGCCACACCACGCCGCGGATGCGGGATGGATAGCGCGCACGGGCCAGCCGCCAGGCCTCGAGCGCATCAGCCACCTCCACGGTGTGGGTGGTCAGCTGACCATCGCGCTCAAGGATGAGGTCGTAGGCGGGGGACATCGCCGGATCGTGCAGCCCCTTCATTGAGGCAGAGATCAACGGGTTGCACATCCCTCAGTTGAGGGAGAGACCTGCAGCACTCTGCTGCCGGTTCCCCTCGCATTAGGCACGCCGTTTTCACTCTCAGCGGTCTGCGACCGATCGGCAATGCGCGATTTCACTGATTGCACTTGTCGCCTGGAACACCAACACTGTGTGCATCGAGATCGGAGGCACCGATGACGGCCGACACTCCACCCGAGCCAACACAAGAAGCTCGCTGACTTTCTGGCCCCTGCTCCAACAGTTTTCACGCATCAGAGAGGGATCGCCCTTCGGCAGGCACTGAGGTTCGCCACGTCGATCGGCACTCCATCTGCACCGTTCCAGGTGCCCCAAGGAGTTCACAACCCTCCCACCTAGGAACCTGGCCCCAGGCGCCACAGCCAGTCGCTTCGACCCTTTCTTTCAGTCCACTTGCTGGAGGTTGAACAACCGTATGGCAACACTGAAAATCGCATGGTCGTGATGCACAAACGAGCGCGTTAGGCCGCCTGTCCCGCCTTGGGACGACGGCCTCCATAAATCAGCCCAATGCTGATTGCAACCCCCGCAGGTCTCCCACCAACAGGGACTTGCGGGGGTTTTGCCTGGGACGACCTGACCCGTTAATAACGCTCCAGCACCCGGGTGCTGCCGTCGTGGGCGATGGCCACCACCACGTAGGGATCCGCTTCGACCCCTTCCATCTCCATTCCGGGAGAGCCGATCGGCATTCCCGGCACGGCCAGGCCGCGAATGTCGGGTCGTTCGGCGAGCAGTCGCTGCACCGACGCCGCCGGCACATGGCCGTCGATCCTGTAGCCCGCAACGCTGGCGGTGTGGCAGTAAGCCTGGGTGGGATCGATGCTGTCGCTGATCTGATCGTTGATGCGAAAGCCCGCTGCTTCGAGGTGCCGTTCCCACTGCCGGCAGCACTCACAACTGGCCGATCGCACCACCGTGATCAGCGGACCCTCGGCCTCAGCCCACACCGGCAGGGGGGAGGCGAGGATCAACGCCAACAACAGGGCGCACACAAACCGCAGACGGCAACGCCAAGGCATCTCAAGACTGATGCAATTGCCGGAGCAGTTTCGCGGCAAGGATGCTGGACAAGCGGCGCTTCACCAGCAGATCGCAGATCCAGTCGAACAGGGGCGGGGCACCCTCCACCGCAGCGAGCCGCTGTTCAAGGTCTTTGAGTTCCTGCTGATCGCGGCAGCCGCGGAGGGCATTGATCAGAGTTTCTTCTGCTGGCACGGATGCCAAGGGAGTCGCCACCATGCGCGTTGCACTGCACACCGTCTTTACAGCTAAAGCATCAAGAACCCCGCTGTCATCAGGCTTCAGGCCAACGTGTCGAAATGCGCAAGCCCGCCTCGGTTGAAGGCCTCTGCGGTTGCAGGGCTTCCAGACCGGTGCTGATGGCTGACACCAGCAGCAGGGCTGCAAACCCCTGGCGCAGCCTGCGCTCAGACACACGGGACACCCAACGCTGGCCGAGGAGGATGCCGATGCCACCACCGAGGAGCAAGGGCAGCAACAGGGGCAGACTGGCTGCCGGCCAATGGCCATGACGGACCAGGGCCATCAAGGAACTGGCGCAGATCACCAACAGGCTGGTGCCGGAGGCAAGGGTCATCGGCAGACGGGCCAGCAGCACCAGGGCGGGAACAATGGCGAAGCCCCCACCCACACCGGCGATGCCCGTGAGCAGTCCCACCCCCAAACCCTGAACCAGCAGCTGAATCCGGCCCTCCCGTTGACGCGCAGGCTCAGGCGCCTGTGGCGGCCGCAGCATCAACCAGGCCGCCGCCAGGGCCAGGGCCCGTTGATACACCTCGGCATCCTTGCGTCCGGCATGGAACAGGCGGCAGCCTTCGTCGATCAGATCGCGGAGCACGGGATCACGAAGATCAATCACTTCGCCCCCCTGCAACACGATGCGCCGATCCCGGATCACCTGGCGCACGCGCTGGAAGGAGGCTTTGGCGAAGGCGTCTCCAAGCCGATCCGGGGCCTGCCTGCGCTCGCGGATCTGAATCAACGCATTGAGGAGCTCAGCCGCCTTGAACACCGCCAGATTTCAGCGCTGCTCTTCGTTCAGCGCCCTGAGCGCAGGCAAGTAGGCGTCCACAGCCTCGAGGTAGCCAGGCGATTTCTCACGGAACACCGCCATGGTGCGCCAGGGAAGCGCCTCTGCTGCCATCCCGCCAACCCTCACTTGCGGGTGACGCAGATATAGATCGCATGGATCACAGCCACAGGCCACATGATGGCCAGCAGCGGCAGCCCCAGCCCTCCGAAGCTGAGCAACCAGAAGAGCAGGTTGAGCCAGAACGCCCCGGTGAGACCCACCTGGGTGGCCACCGCCAGAGGCGGCAAAATGAAAGCCAGGATGATGCGAAGGAGGTCGCCGAGCGTCATGGGTCTGGAGATGACTCCCTCTTGCTAGCCACGTCCCCTGCCAGGGGACAGGCAAGCTCGCAGCTCCCTCAAGCTCACTCCCCGGTCGAGCCCTGCGCTCCGCCACAGGCTCGGCGTGGTTGGTAGCCCTGATGCTCGGCCAGATAGCGGAGGTAAACGATCTGATGCCGATCGGGCAGACCCACAGCAGCGATCAGACCCAGGGGCCCGAACAGGAGGCCAGCCAGCAACCAGCGATTGCTGTTGCGGGCCTTCTGAGCGGCAACGGTCTTGGCCAGACCAGCACTGATCAGATGGGAGATCAGCACCATCACCAACAACTTGACATCCACGGCGATCGCGCAGCACACACCCTCAGATAGCCAGTGCCTGCGGTGATGTCAGTGCATGGGATCGACAGCGGCACGCTTGGCAAGGCTGTGGTCGCCAGCGCGGCAGACTGTTCAAAACAGCCGCCGATGCCCTCCACCTCGCGCCGTGCAGGCTTACTGCGGGAGCTCGCTCAACCGCGCAACATCGTGGTTGGCGCCCAGATGCTGTTTGTGGCCTTCAGCGGGTTGGTGCTGGTGCCCGTGCTGATGGGTCTCGATGCATCGGTGGCACTGTTCACCGCCGGCGCGGGCACGCTGCTATTTCAGCTGGTGACCGGAGCACGAATCCCTGTATTCCTGGCCTCCTCCTTCGCCTTCATTGCCCCCACCAGTTACGGCATCCAGCAGTTCGGACTGGCGGAAACCCTCGGGGGCTTGATGGCTGCCGGGGTGTTCTATGTGCTGCTGGCGCAGGTGGTGCGCTGGCGTGGTGACGGTGTGATTCAGAGGCTGCTTCCAGCGATCGTCACCGGACCGGTGGTGATGGTGATCGGCATGTCGCTCGCCCCGATCGCCGTTGAAAAAGCCGGGGGCAACCTCAGCGGCGACCATCCCGCCAGCCATCTGCTGGTGGCGAGCGCCGTGTTTCTGGTCACCGTGCTCACGGCCATGCTCAGCCGGGGCACCTGGCGCTTGATCCCAGTGTTGATCGGGATTGTGTTCGGTTACGGCATCAGCCTGCCTCTGGGGCTGATCGACCTCTCCAACGTGGCCACGGCACCGTGGTGGTCGCTGCCGGGCTTCACCACACCCCGGTTCAGCCTGCCGGCAATCCTGTTCATCCTGCCGGTGGCGATCGCACCGGCCATCGAACACGTGGGCGACATCCTGGCCATCGGCGCCGTGACCGGCGAGAACTACCTGAAGCGTCCTGGCTTGCAGCGCACCCTGCTCGGTGATGGTCTGGCCACAAGCCTGGCTGCGGCCCTCGGCGGCCCCCCCAACACCACCTACTCCGAGGTGGTGGGCGCCGTGGCGCTGATCCGGGCCGTGAAACCGGTGGTGATGATCTGGGCCGCCCTGTTCGCCATCGGGCTGTCGTTCGTGGGCAAATTGAATGCCTTGCTCAACACCATTCCCGACCCCGTGATGGGCGGGGTGCTGGTGATTCTGTTTGGAACCATCGTCACCCTGGGCATCAACACCCTGGTGCGCGCCGGTGCCGATCTCAGCGATTCCCGCAACCTCATCGTGGTGGGAACGATTCTGGTGCTGGGGATTGGCGGACTCGGCATCGAAGCCGGTCGTTTCAGCCTCGAAGGCCTGAGCCTTGCCGCCATCGCGGGCGTGCTGCTAAATCTTGCCCTGCCGCGCACGCAGGCCGGCAGGGACTGAGTGCACGCGAGGCGGCCTCAATCCAGCAACGGTGGCGTGAAAGTGTCGGCCACCGCCACGATCCAGCGAGCAGCCGCCGCCGTCACCTGTTCCTTAGTGACGTTGAACTCCAGGTCGTGGCCCTTGGCGAGCAGATCGGGAATGATCGTCTGCCAGGCCATGCCGGCGGCACTGGCGTTGAGATCACCGATGAGCACAAACGCTTTGGCCGCACCGGTCACCGCATCGGTGTACTCGGGATTGGCCGACACCTGGCTGCGGTACCAGTCGCTCACCTGATCCCGCTGGGCCTTGCTCAGAAACGGTGGCGCCCCCACCAGATAGGCATCGAGCACCAGCATCGGGCTGGGCACGCTCTGGCCGGGGTGTTTGAGCGCAAACCAGGCCTGGCCGATGGAGGCAGCATCGGGCCAATGGCAGAGAATCGCGACGTCCTGGCTGTCGAGCGAGCGCTGTGCCGCCAGTTCATCAATGCGTTCGAGCAACTCCGGGCCGGTGAGCGGCGGTTCGCTGCGGGAGTGTTCAGCCCGGGCCTCATTGATTGCCTCGGCCACCGCCGCTTCGTTTTCAGTGAGCTGCTCGAGAGCCCGCTTGAGGTTGGCGTCGGCATCGGCGGGGCTGGCCAAGGGACATCAGGCGGAGGGCTGGTTCCACGATGTCATTGCCATCAGGGAGTGATCACACTGGGAAAGACAAAGGCCTGGCTGCGATGCACAGGATCACCCGCCAACTGATAGCCCCGCTGGCGGCGGCCGTTCTGCTCGGCGCCTGCCGTCAGCCCAAGCCAACACCAGACTTGAACAGCGTGTTCCAGGGGCGCTGGCAGGCCAACAGCACCGCTGGGCGCGCCGTGTTGGATGTGCTCAGCGTCGAGCCCGAGCGCGTGCGATGGGGCAATGACCTGAATGGTGTCTGCGACAGCGACTACAGCGCTGAGACCCTGCCCAATGGCGAGAACGGTCGCTTCCCCGATCAGCTGATTGCGCCCACGGAGCCAACGGAGCTGGCCTATGCCGTCGTGAGGCTCACGCTTCAGCCAGAGCCCTGCCCGACCGGTGTGGCTGTGATCCAGCTGGCCAAGCCACTGGATGGGTCAGAGACCCTCAAGGTGGTGACCTACGACGCCCAAGGAGCCGTTCGCGGCCAGTATCCAGACCTCACGGCACTGAGCGAGGAGCAGGCCAGCAAGCCCCAGTGGCCACTGCAATGCACGCTCAACGAGATTGCGTCCACCTGCAGAACAGAGCCCGCTGCGAAGGACGGCTTCACGATTTACTTCTCCCACGCCGAGCAGCCGATCTTCACCTTCACGCCGGTCGGTGCGCCCACGACCGATCGCCGGGAGATGGTCGACAGCTCCGGGCAGCGCTGGGCGATGAGCGGCCATCACTCCTTTGAACTGGAAGAGATCGGCGGCTATGGCAACCGAATCACCGTGAGCAGCCCCTGAAACAGATCAGCGGCGAGGCGGCTTCCAGCTCATCCAACTTTCAGAACTTTCTCCCCCGATTGGGGGAGGTTCCAAAAGGCCTTTCGGCCAACGCTATGGAGGAACCCACGCATCCACCGATTCCGATGCTTCCTCTGTTTGACCCGCTGCTGATCCTCGACACCTTCCAGCTCAACATCGGCAACTGAAGGAGACACACCATGCCGATCCTTTATCCACCCACAGGCAGCTTCACCTCCGATCCAGGGGCTCTCGAGCGGAGCGAGCTAGAAACGCTTTATCTCCACCTGCGCCACAACTACCGGGGCCTGATGGTGAGCCGGGGGCATGAGGAGGGTGACTGAAGCCTGCTCGGTGAGAGCAAACCCGTAACTGCGAACAACATCGTTCGTTTCTCCCGTCAAGCAGCCCCTGTTGCTGCCTGACCCTTAGGGGAGATGGGGTGAAGTCAGCCTTATCACCCAAGTGACTCAATGGGGGTGGAAAGCCCCCTCAACTATTGCAAACACAGGCGGTCTCAGCGGTCGCCTTTTTTAGTGTCTTGGCGCGAATGGACATAGAGATGGACATAGGGCGCTTATGTCCACGGATGTCCACGACAGATCACCGCCTGGGTGGTTTCCGGTTCTGAGGCTTACGACCTGATGACGGTGCCTTGGTCAGTGGCTTCTGCTTCTGCTGCGGTGCCACCGGTGGTTGCTGCTGCTTGATGCCGGCGTCGGTCAGGGCCTGCTGCTTGGCTTCCTGACGGGCGATGGCGATCTGGGTGTGGCGGTAGGTCTTCAAGTACGCCGCATCGGCCATCTTCTGCGTGGTCTCCAGGCTCTGCTGCTTCCGCTGCTGACGCAGTTGCGCCTTGGATGGAGTCTTGGCTGATGGTTGCCGGCGGGTTCGACTGGGCTTGGCGGTGGCCATGGGTTGACTGTCTCCCTCCAGTCTGGCGAGGAGGAACCAGAAGCCTTTTCAGCGGGGAATGCTTTCAGCAGTTGCACCCGACCAATGACCCTCGACACTCAGATGACCATTGCGCTGCTGCAGGAGTTGCTCCTAGCGCTTCGTGACAACGACTCCAATGCCTTCAAGGCTTGGCTGTCTCTAGGCATCGAACGGCTTGGAGAGCCTGCTGCGATAGAGCTGATGTGTGATGGGCTGGACCCAATCCTCACGACAGAAGAAGCGGACAGGCTTGTCGGCTGGCACCTAGGGGTAAGCCTCTGACCCAGATGGGGGAGGCAGAGGGCTGAAATTGGGAAAATTTATGGCTCAGTTGGGGGATGTAAGAGTTAAAAGGTTGGTGAAAAATGATGATGGTGTCCGTGAGGTTACCTCCATTGAGGAAATCATCCCACCCAATAAGCAGTGCCATCTCCTGGACTGCAGTTCTTTTGCTTGCTTCAATTACATCAGGACCGGCAAACGCCATCATCCCTGATGACGTACACATGCGATGCCTCAAAGCTCCTGACTGGACAAAATGCCTGAACGGTTATTTTGATCCGATCAAGGCAAGATTTCTTAAGTGCGTAAGAAAACTCAGAGTGCATGAAAATGAATGCGTGGCTGACTTCAAAGCTTTAGACGAAGGGTTATCTCGCTACGCGAGAGAAAATTTTGTCGCAGATCTCTTTGCCCAGGCAGGAGTGCCCGTACTTATCGACAAAAAAGAATTTCCAAATTCTGCACCAAAGGAACTTGCAATCCTTTGCAAACAGGATGGCTTACAAGGCTTTTACTCTTCAAAGGACAAAGCAATAGTCATATGCACGCAGAATCAAAGCCATCCAGGAACAGGGTGGGGATTGGAAGTAATGATTCATGAAGCCGTGCACGCTGCGCAGCATTGCGTCGGAGGATCACTTAAAAAAATTCCACCAATAAGGAAGGCCTTCTTTTCGAAGACGTTATGGCCATCTGAATTTCGGGAGGTTATAGAACTATATGAGCCAGAAGACCAAGAGCTTGAAATAGAGGCGCGACAATTCAGTGGAGATTCATTTGATGTCGCAATTCTTCTAAATTACGCCTGTCAAAAATCATGAAAAAACAATTAATAGCCACATTTCTGATCCTTGGTTCATTTTTGCACTCGCCACTGCAAGCGAGGACAAATAAAACATGCGACGCTATCATCGTGGATGGCGACTATGATGCGAATCGATGGGCAGCTGCAATTGATAAAATAGTTATTTGCCATCAAAATCATCCATTAGACGAGCAATATCCTCTAATGATTAGCTTGCATCACTACCAGCTTGGTGAATACGAGAAGGCTTTTAAATGGGCAGTACGTGCTTTGGAGACAAGAGAGAGCAATACTGATGAATTCCCGAAAGGATCTAACGATTGGAAGGCATCGGTCTCATACAATGTGGTCCTGTCTAAGTATAAACACCTCATCACATACGACAAATCACTTGAGACAGCAAAAAGGAATCCAATGGCTTGGAGAAATGTTATTAAAAGCACAGAGATTGCCGCAGGAAGAGCAGGATGTCCGTCCTTTTTTCTGCCAGGCAGTAAATCATGGGGGCCTGCAGATTCTCAACTTGACGCTACGTCTAGGCTTAGCATTTGCTCCGGCCTGTCCAAAATTAATATTGCGGCCAGACATTATTATTCAGAGTTGGGGGAATCGAACACTTCCCTTGCTCATCCAGCCGATGAATGTAAGCAGCTCGCATCTATAATCAGTCGCCTTAGGAATGGCTACGACAAAAGAATCCTAACGTCACCAGAAATGACAGGAATTACATATGGCTCACTGGAAAAACTATGTGCCTATAAAAAGCAAGAACTTTTAGGTATTAATTCAAATACTTCCCCATGATTTCAGACAGATGAAACAGTTATTTGCATTTGCCGCATTTGCTCTTTGCCTTGCTGCACCGTCCACCGCAGCGCCGATTCAACACGTGAAGGACGACACCCCAATCGGTACTGAATTGATCATCGATGAAAATGGTCAATTTCTAGGGAGAACTCCGTCGGGGAAGATGGTCAATATTGAGCTTGATAATTATGATAGATGGTGGCTTGAGAAATCTGACCAAGAACAGTCCAAATGGCTTGATGTATATCTTGCGGCAGTCAGGTCTGGAGTGCTGCAACCCGGCATCACATTTGTCCAATTCATGAAAGTAGTAATGTTGAAGAATCTTTTACTTACAGATTTCACAAACTAGACCAGAAGGTAAAAGAAAGGGGCCTTGTTGCCGCTATCGATCTCCCGAAAAAAACATTCACCCCGTCGTAATGGCGGGGTTTTTACATAAGAGGTATTCCGTAAGCCACTGTCCCCACCGACTGGGACAACCTGAAGTTCCTGCCTGTGGGAAGTTTGTCAACCCCCAGCTAAGGGAAGTGTCCCCACCGAAAGGGACAGAAATATCCCCCGAATGGGGGAGGTGCTGTCGTGCCATTTCGGCAATTCTGTCATTAGATGAATCAAATTAATGAAAAGTCTTTCGCGCACTGTTGTTACTGGCGTTGCTGGTGTCCTTATGAGTGCAACCGCTTTTCTCGCGGTGAATGCCTTGATGCCTTCGACTGCTGGAGCGGAGCCTCTTTACCACTCGGGTAGTGGCAAGTACGGCGGCAATTCTTACCAGGATTCCAGCGGGAGGTATTACGACGATGATCCCATGTATGGACCGAAGGGCGGCTTGTATGGCGGTGGGGTTTTGGTCGATGAAGACGGCAAGCAATACGACTGCGATACCAGTGGCTTATGCACCCCCTTCTGACCAATCACCAGATCCTGATGTTGGTTCCCCGTGTCTTGAGCTTCTGCGGCATCACCTTTCACCCAGCAGGTCGCTCCAGGTCACTGATCCATATCCACCCTCTCGCAGCTGACGGCCACGCTCCTGCATCTGCCGTAACTCCTCCTCTGTACATCTGTCCCACCATTCCGGCCCACGACACCGGCGGCGGTAATCCTTCCACTGCTGCTCTTGAGTTTCTTCCGGTCTGCCCCGGTGACGGCGCTTTGGCATCAGCGCAATGAGCTCAATAACCGCCGGGAGATCAACAACGCGAAATGAAGGCTCTCGGCACAACCAAGAGCCCTCTGCCTGACGCGCCTTTGTATACGCCCCCTGATGGATTCGAACCATCGACCGACTGCTTAGAAGGCAGGAAAGTGGCCAGTCGTGGCAGTGCTTTTCCCAGTCATATCAAGGGTTTGTCCTGTTGGGGGGTCTTGGGGGAGGACAGAAATGGGGTCAAGGTGGACAAGGATTTGGCGGGTTTGTCTACTTTCGTGTCCCGTGACCGGCTGCCTCGAAAGCGGTACGTCAGCGGGGAATGCTTTCAGCAGTTGCACCTGACCAATGACCCTCGACACGCAGATGACCATGGCGCTGCTGCAGGAGCTGCTCCTGGCGCTGCGTGACAACGATTCCAATGCCTTCAAGGCTTGGCTGACTCTAGGCATCGAACGGCTTGGAGAGCCTGCTGTGATTGAGCTGATGTGTGATGGGCTGGACCCAATCCTCACGACAGAGGAGGCAGACAGGCTGGTCGGTTGGCACCTGGGGGTCAGCCTGTGACCCAGATGGGTGAGACAGACGGCCGAAATTGGGATGGGAAATCCCCCCAGTTGGGGGATACGCCAGAGACTGGTCAGAAGTGAGAGTGGTGAAAAAGTTTTAGAGCAATGAAGGAGTGCGTTTATCTGATCACCAATGGAGACCTCCACAAAATTGGCATTACTGCAAATTTTGAACGGAGGATGCGCGAATTAAAGCCAGATCATGTTCAAGCGAGGCTAAATCTTGATGGTGACGAGAATTTCACAGCGGCGGATGTTGAGCGAACGCTGCACGCTCGTTTCAGGCACCTGCGAATCCCTCAAACAGAATACTTTCGACTTGAAAATCAGGACATCCTTGAATGCTGCAACCTGATGAAATCATTTTCTGTGCAGTCAGAAGTTCCTTTGGGGGACTTCATCTCTGATAACCCTGAAAGTCAAATGGCCTATGAGGTTGAAACTGTGCTCTCAAAACTTGGGAAGAAGGCTCAGAGGCTCGAAGCGTCATTCGATCTTGCTGTTGAAGCTGGAGACGAAGAGTGGATGAGTGAAATACAATCTCGAGCCGCAGAGATCCAACAGGAAATCGATCAGTTCAAGGAGAAGCACAAGGATTTGATACCTCTTGATGCGTATGACGATGAGGAAGAGGATCTACCTAATGACAATGATTTAGATGACTCTGTTGTTGACGGCGAGGTTGCTGCACTACGGGCAGAACAAGAGAGGCTTGAAGAAGAGTTGAGAAGTAGAGAAGAGTTGATCAGCAAGCTTCAGTCCAGCAATAAGAGGAGGTGGGGCTTGTTCTGATCACCAGAGCTGAGGGCCCTGGCCGATCTTCAAGATCCACCAGGAACGAAAACAATACTTACATCAATCACAGCGATGGCAGCTCTACTTGGTGCCAGACGCTCGGCAACCAGACTTACTGCAACTGATTAAGTAGTCGGGAAGCCTGATGCCTAGCGACTGAAAGCTATACAAGACCCGACAAGGGGAAAGCAGGGGGCGTAGGTGTCGCTATCGGTCCCCCGACAAAACATTCACCCCGTCAGCAATGGCGGGGTTTTTTGTTGCTCCCTCAGTTGGGGGAAGCAGACGGCTGAAATCGGGGTGGAAAATCCCTCAGTTGGGGGATGCGCGGCGGTACGTCTCTCTAGAAGAATTAGGTCATGAAACAACTTTTGATTGCCTCTGCGGTAGTTGCTGTTTCTGTACAGTCAGCAGCCGCTAAAACTATCCACCTGACCTGCAAAGAAACCATGGTCCTAGAGGATACACATGTGATCAACACTGCTGGGCGCATCTCAAATATGCCGCAAGATCTAGACGACTTATGGACTCGAAGAGTGATGATCAATACGAGTACGGGAGTGTCTCAAATTCAGGGTTCAGCGTATAAGCTCACGATTGAACCTGAATTCTACAGATTGTCTGAAATATCTCAAGAGCCGCCTTCGCTTGCAGACTCCTTCTATTCATCAAGTCAAGTTGAAGTGAATCGCAAAGATTTGTCTTTCACTTATTCGTACTCATCTCTGACTCAAAAAGAATGAAGTTCGGAAGATACAACTTAGGAAGTCAGAAAAGCGAGGCAAGTCGTAAGTCGGAAGGTATTTGCACTATCACGCCAGCTCCTGCAAATAACAAGATTTAGTTTCTAGGGGCTTTTCTAGTTATCACCAGATCCTGATGTTGGTTCTTCGTGCCTTGAGCTTCTGCGGCATCACCTTTCACCCAGCAGGTCGTTCCACGTCACTAATCCATATCCACCCTCTCGCAGCTGACGGCCACGCTCCTGCATCAGCCGTAACTCCTCCTCTGTATATCTGTCCCACCATTCCGGGCCACGACACTGCCTGCGTGCATGGCTAATGGGTGTGGAGCTTTAACCCCAGTCAGGGGAAGTACACGGCTGAAATCATGCGGATCTATCCCCCAAATGGGGGATGTGATACTTGGTGGTTTGGGCGATAGTTAATAGATAGACAATCAAAGCTCAATGTTTGACCCGGTACTTCTTTTCCAGATGGCAGTAACCGCTCTCATAGTGCTGACCATGAAGCCTTTAAAGGTTTCATCTTATTCAAGTGCCAAGGAGGACATATTCAAGAGTCGATTTAATCAAGATGCTTTTATTTCGTCGGATGGCAAATCCTACATCTTGCATAGTGGGATGTGGATCGATGAGAGAATCTTGAATCGCTGACTTTACGCATAGCTTTTCTCTAGGAGCAAAATGGCTAATCGCAAAAAAAAGCTAAAGAAGACTGAGGTACTTGAGCTGATTAGTGTACTTCAGGCGTCAGGCAACATCACTATTGAGATGCTTCTGAACTTTGCAGAAGAAATCAATGGAGGCCCTTTCGCTGAGCCAACTGCAAGAAAGCCCAAGACAATAACTATGGCAACAATGAAGAAAGAAGTTCTAGCCAAGTTTGGATGCAAAACAGTAACGGAGCTAAGGAAGAATCGCACCTTTGAAATGGCATTCACGGGAGAGAAAGTCAACCTTAAGTCAACCGAAGATTGGCGAATTCAATATCGAAAGTGGATTGCTGTACCAGTTGATGAGCGCAATCAAAGCGGCGACACCTGTATCAACGGTATTGACGTACTTGAGAATTTCAGGCCATGGCACATCTTTGGTCTTGATTCTGCAACGGCGACTCCAAACGATGTCAAAGGGGTATTCCGAGACCTTGTCAAGATATATCACCCAGATGTTGGTGGTGACGCACGAGTCTTTGAGCGCTTGCAAAAGATGCGCGATTCCCTTCTGGCTTTGATGAACTAATCGGATTTAATAGCGATGAGAGACTTCCTTACTGACCGCGAAACGGCCAAAATCCTTGGCAAGCGAATTGACACTCTCTACAACACCGTCGATTTCTTTGATCGTTATGACGATGATGAGTGGGATCTAGTAGAGGGCGAACACTTTGAATTCGTTCAAAAGTCTGGCGAAATCAGAGAACGCAGGTTCACAGAAGAAGGTGTTGAGGCTCTGGCAAGATATTTTGAATCTCAAATACCTGGGATCCTTGATGGGGTCTTAGAGCTACTTACCAAGCGGCGGCACAAGCGCAAAAAAATGTTGGTATCCCGTCGAATCACTCAAGAATTGCTCGATCATGGTGGAATGGTGGCAATGAAGGACGGCCTCGCCTTCGTCAACAAGCGAACTACGATCAGAATTCTTCAGACCAACGGAAGGGGAATCAATAATTCTATTCGTCGACTAGCCAGTTCTGGTTCTTTAGAAGGACAAGAAGGAATTGAGATTGATAAGCATTTCATTGTTGACGAGAATGGCAGGAAGGCTTGGAGCCAAAAAGGGATTGCCAGCATCGCTGTGGATATGCGAAATAACTCTAAAATCACTAAGTCACGGAAAGCTTGGATGGACGCAGTAGGTGACGTTGTTGAGGTTTGCTTTGATCGTGAAATTAAACGACTTCAAAGCTCTGAACTTCGGATTTCCAAGGCAATTGAGTCAGCTAAACGAGCAGCCAATAAAACGTGCCAGGTAACTGGCAGCAAGCGTGCCAGAGGGCAATATCTAGAGCTTGACGGTCACCATCTCTTTGACAGGCATACCCGACCAGATCTCGATGATTTCCATGACAACATCCTGGTTCTGGACACTACCCTTCATAGGGAATTTCATTCCTGGATTGGAGGTCGACCTTGTATGCCAAAGGACTTCTCAGACTATTTGCATAATGTCCGAAGCGACTTGCTTGATAGCGTCAATTCACGCTCTGCAGAGCGGCAGGCCAATTTGTTTGCCAGACTTCATCGGCTTCAAAAGAATTACGAGGACTTCAAGCTCCGATATTAAGCATCGTCTGCTGGGCTGCTTTGTGGTTGTCGCTATCGATCTCCCGACAAAACATTCACCCCGTCGCAATGGCGGGGTTTTCTTTTATTTTCTTTCAAGCAACAGTTCCTATTAGCGCATTAAGTGTGGAAGTTTTGACTTCCTACAGTAATAGATATAATTGTCGATCAGCTTGATGCGTCTATTTTCGGAAATGCAGGGGCTTGTTTCAGTCAGCCCTAATCGTCTTTGTTCATCAGCACAATCAAGCCAAATCTTTCTATCGGATGCTTTGGTGGGTACGCAGTAGTTAAATCCTGCTTCGCCCGTGAACCCCGTGGGGCATCGTGCAGAGGCAGGCGCAGTGTTTAACATTAGTGCTGTAATTGAACCAGCTATTGCAACTGAAAATGCTTTCATGAATTGTTTCATAAATTGATTTGGCAAATGCAAGCTCGGTTAAATCATGGCGACAAATAATCAGTTGGGCTTCGATGCACCAGCATCCTTACACTTTTTGTGCTTTTGAAACTTAGATGAACTTGTAGACCTGCAGAGGTATCGAATTGACC
Source organism: Synechococcus sp. WH 7803 (assembly GCA_000063505.1). GTDB lineage: Bacteria > Cyanobacteriota > Cyanobacteriia > PCC-6307 > Cyanobiaceae > Synechococcus_C. The sequence goes on along the minus strand of CT971583.1, from coordinate 854,269 downwards.
CTGATTTAGACGATGTCTTCTGCCAGTAGTAACCGTTCTTGGGAGCACCTTCGGCAAGCACTGCGGCGGACGCAGGGAAAGCAGGAGCTAATAGAAGTGTGCCCAGGCTGAGGGGAAGAAGTAGTCGGATCATCGGTTTCGGCGTGAACGACGGTAGTCCCATGGTTTCTGGTTTGGTCGATACGGACCCCAGACACCAATACTCCTTTTACTAGCTGCGGCTTCAGCAGATAGGTAAGCAGCGCGATCACATTGACCGAGGTACTTCCGGTAGGGGTACGCCGCACCCAGACGGATCATCTGAAGGTTGATGTTGGTAGTCCCGCTGTAGACCTCCGCAACAGTTCTCCCGTAACGGTCCTTGGTCTGAGGCTTGAGGCTGATGGACTTTCCCTTGATCAGCCCCTTGAGGGTCTTGGTAGCCCATTGACCACTGTTCCCCTGACTGGTTTCTGGAGCGTCGATACAAGCCAGTCGGATGGTGACTCGATTGCCCTTGCCGTCCTTAACCCTGATGGTGTCTCCATCACCGACAGAGAGCAAGGCAACTGGACCAGAGACAAGTCCAATAGAGCGTTTAGATGATGCACCAGAGCCTCGATGGCAATGACGATCACCTGTCTTTCTGTTGTTATGGCAGCCGCTGGAGTCCAACCCGCCACCATGCGCGAAGGCAGCAGGAGTAGCAGCCAACAAAATCGTTGTTGAGAGGAAAAGGACTGGGATCCTCATCGCCTAATGGTGGCCAGCCAACTGACTTTGAACCAGTCAGTTGTGGGCGAGGCTTGCGTTGAAAAAGTCCTGCCGTCTTAGGAGGTGAACGCCTGCTGGCGTGGCAGATGGGAACAGTGCTGTGACCCAGATGGGGGAGGCAGACGGCTGAAATCGGGAAAGTAAATGGCTCCGTTGGGGGATTTGCTTTTCAGCGAGAACGGCGATGGTGAAGAGGTCCAGGAGGGATGACCTCCACAACTTCAAAATTCAAATGACGAACACTCAAGTTTCTCTGAAGCAAGTTCACCATGAAGTCGAGTCGATTAAAAAACACAATCACGACGATGTCATGGTTGCGACTTCTGACCTTAAACAAGCAGCACTTCGCCAGCTTCCTTGCGGTATCGCTCATGCAATAGGCGGGCCAATTGCTTGCATCTATTACAGTGCTAAAACCCAGAATTGGACCCCTACACTTGTTGGGACAGCTGTTGGTGTTGTTGGACTACCCCTTGCATTTTTGGATTATGGCTTAACTCTTTGCATCGGAGCACCCACTGCTGCAGCTGTTTTGCACATATCTAATTCCAGTGAAAAGCGCCGTAGGTTGGGAATTACGATGCCAGAAGAGGCTGATGCTCTAATGGCTAAATTCTCAAGTTTTTAGAGTTTTAGAGTTTGTCGGGAAGCCTGAAGCCTGATGGCTGAAAGCGATACAAGACCCGACTACGGTAAAAGCAGGGGGTGTTGTTGTCGCTATCGATCTCCCGACAAAATCTCACACATTAAACAAATCAAATGAAACTTTTTACTTCAATCGCAATCTCTGGATTGGTCGCAGCTTCTGCTGTTATCGGAGGAGTAGCACAGGCAGTAACAACGCCTTGGACAGATTGTGCATTTATGCGTCCCAATCAACCGGTAAAGTCTATAAATTGCAGGTTAAGTCATACTCGCAATGGCTCAATTAAAGTTCAATGGGCCGATGGAGTCTCTGATAGCTTTCAAAGGCTTGGGGCGGGATCACTTAGGGACTCAAGGGGCGGACGATGGATAGTTAAAAAAGATTATTACGAAGGCAAAGAGATGATGGTCTTTGAGTCTATGGAATCAAAAACAGTTTTTGTGATCTCAGAATGGTAGCCATCAGGCAAGGATTCAGGCGCGATTCCCCGTCAGCAATGGCGGGGTTTTTAGATTCCAGCCTTAATCGCTTTAATCACAGCCTGGGTGCGGTCTTTGACGCCCATCTTTCCAATGATGGAACTGACGTGAGTTTTCACTGTCTCTGCACTCACAAACAAAGTGACAGCAATCTCCTTGTTGGTCATCCCGCAGGAGAGCACTTTCAGTACCTCCATCTCTCGATCAGATAGTTCAGGCAAAATCTCAATGTCCTCATAGCCCGCCGCCGTCTGAACGTCCTTTGGGTAGTAGTTCCCGCCTTCGGCAATGGCTGACAGGGATCTGATGAAATCACCATCGATGCCTTTTCCCAAGGAGCTGACGAACATCACGCCCTCTGCAAAGGCATCCAAGGCTTCTCGCACAACAGCCTGCGTCTCTCGGTGGAGGAACAACAAGGTTCTTGTCTTAGGGCTGAACTCCTTAACGTGTCTTGCAAGGCTGAGGCCGTAGCCCTGCTCAAGGTTTTCCGTGACGAACAAGAGGTCAGGGGTTTTCTGCTGGCAAGCATCAGCTGCCTCTTCCTGAGTGGTGTAGGCCCCTATCAAGGTTTCGCTGACGACAGGAACAAGACTGAAGGAAGCAAGGGTCAGGAGGTCACCCATACAAGCCACCGCCGACTTACCAGCCAAGAGAGGCTTGCCCTGGTCAAAGGCTGAGCGGATCTGCGCGGAACGAAGCGGAAACTCCATACCAGGCTTTGTGTCTCCCCCATTATGACCAGCAAATTGGCTTCAGGACAGCACTTTTGGGTGATGTGGATGGAGGGGTGGAACGGCGATGGTGAAGAGGTCCAGGAGGGATGACCTCCACACACCACTTTCAACTCATGAAACTCTTCAACACAATCGCTGCCGCTGCTGTCGCTATCGGCGCGTCAATTACTGCAGCTTCTCCTGCCAATGCTTCATATCATCACTGTTACAGAAACGAAAGCGGTAATCACATCTGCATCCATTCAGTCAGGAAATCTACAAATTTCTACCGTGACGGGATGAAGTATGTGGTGGCTTCGGTAAACGGTGGCGCTCGCGATGGAATGTGGGTTGAATGCCCGACTCATATACAAGCCAACTACAAGGAAAATATGTATGGCATTGCTTGTTATCAATTTGATTGATCCCAGCTTTATCACTTATCGCCAAATCAACCATTAACCGCAAAAATCTACTTATCGCTAATCAATCATGAATCTCAAAAATCTTGCTATTGCTGCATCTCTATCCCTAGCGGCTCTCACTATCTCGACCACGCCTGCCAAGGCTGGCACATGCTGGGCATGGAATCCAAGCTCGTCGCGCACAGTTCAAGGTGAATATTGCAGGGTGAGCAAAAGAGTCAACGCCAATGGCCACACAGTTATTGATATTGACTCGGGAACCGTTGTCATCTGGGATGACAATACCGCCGAGGTTCTTCACAAGAATATTCCTTACCAAAAGCGTTGGTTTAGCTGGAGTATTGACAAACAGGGTGATTATCAACTCCATGGCGCACCCGGCTACTCGTTTTCATTCCGCTTTTGACAACAAAGTGTCGGGAAGCCTGAAGTCTGAGGGCTGAAAGCTATACAAGACCCGACAGGGGAAAGCAGGGGGCGTGGTTGTCGCTATCGATCTCCCGACAAAACATTCACCCCGTCAGCAATGGCGGGGTTTTTATTAAATGCAAGCTTGCATAAATCAGTGCAGTTGGATGACAGTTTCGACATGAACGATGGCAGACCCATTGCTACTGGTTAGTTAGGTCGAGATATACAACCGCTGATTTCACGGCCATCGGCCTGTCGCTGATCAACCCCTGGAGCCTGAATGGCCGATCCACCTGATCCCATCAACAAACAGTGCGTCCTCGGCATCGACGCCGCCTGGACGGCCCACAACCCCAGTGGCGTGGCCCTGGTGCAACGGGTTGCTAAGGGCTGGCAATGCCTGGCTTTGGCCCCCAGTTATGAGGCCTTTCTTGCCCTGGCTGCGGGCATTCCCTGGGAGCAGAGCCAGAAAGCCCAGGGCAGTGAGCCCGATCCCGAAGCGCTGCTGGCGGCCTGCCGCCAGTTGGCAGGGCAAGCCGTGGACTGCGTGTCGGTCGACATGCCTCTGGCCACAACACCGATCACCAGCCGGCGTGCCGCCGACACCGCCATCGCCAGCCGCTTCGGGCCGAAGGGTTGCGCCGTTCACAGTCCCTCCGCGTTGCGTCCCGGTGCCATCGCCGATCAGCTGCGCGAACGCTTCGGCGAACTCGGCGTTCTTCTGCACACCACACCCCCCCATCGCCAAGAGCCGGCCCTGATCGAGTGTTATCCCCATGTGGCCCTGCTGGCCTTGCTCAACCGCGACTACCGCGTGCCCTACAAGGTGAGCCGCTCGGCTCAGTACTGGAAGGCGGAACGGCCTCCGATTGCTGAGCGAATCAAACGTCTGCTCGCGGAGTTCACTGCCATCCACCAGGCCCTCAGCCAGCACATCAGCGCCATCCCGCTCACCCTGCCCCAACCCCACGAGGTGACCACGCTCTCGTCGCTCAAGCCCGTGGAAGACATGCTCGATGCCCTGATCTGCGCCTGGATCGGCATCGAACACCTCGAAGGCAGAACTGTTGGCCTGGGGGATGCCACCGCGGCGATCTGGGTGCCGATCAATCCGCCGGCAGCTCCACACCTTCATCCAGTGCCATCAGCACCATCGCCTTGAAGTCGTCGTCCGCAAGATCGCTGTAGGCCTCGCGCAGCTCCTGAAACAGAAAGCTGATCACCTCACCGCCGGCTTCACGGGCTGCTTCTACATCAGGGTGGCGGCGCACATGCTCCAGATAAGCCTTCAGCCAGTGGCGCTGCTCAGGAGTCGCCTGCCGCACGAGCTCCCGCAGCCGTTCTGGCTGCAACCGCGGTTCGAGCATCTGCAGCAATTCCGCAGCAGATCTGCGACTCTTTGCGGGAGGATGACCCTCCACGGCCATGAAGGCCTCAAACTCCTCCTCCACCCGCAATGCCTGGGCGGCCTGGTAGCGCTCCATCGCCCGCACCGCCTCCATTGGCACATCGCCGTCACGCAGTGCCTGGGTGATGCCGTTTTCCAGCAGCATCGCCGCCAGACCAGACATGGAGCGGCCCGTCACTTCGGCCCAAGCCCACAGCAGCACGCCATGGGCTGGCGCGGTGGGTGTCACCGACAGCCGGGCATTGGCCTTGAATGGAGCCAAAACAGACATCGTGTGCACATCAGACCAACCAATTGAAGCAAATTTGCTGCATATCTGCAGCAAACAAGCCGCAGTCACCCAGCTGGCCAAAGGCTTGTTAGAGGGAGCGGAATTTGGTTCCTTCTGTTTTCTCGCAGAAGACCTTTGCATCAGTCGTGCCTAGCCGCTTCTCATAGGGATCTTCGAGAGCATCGAGTTGGGGGCGAAGAAGGTCTAACTGCTCCTTTTCCCAAAAAGCTCCATCAATCACATCCCTACCGATTGGTCTTTCCCCACGCTTGGTTTGCAAGTGCTGTCCGATCAGTCGGTCTCTTGCGATTTTGAAGTTGGCGCATTGCGCGGCTCGATCCACTGGCTGCTGACAACTTGCCAGTAGGAGAGCCGTTGCTAACACTGCTATTCGACGCATTGGTACCAAAGCGTTGGGTCGCTTCAGATGGTGTTCTTTCAAGCTATCGATCTGAACCCAGCAACGGCCAAGGCGCCTCTGGCGCTACCAGTACCTACAAGATCTCGTCGGGAACCATGGTCAGGTTCTGCTGCAGCTCAGCCGTGATCGCTCTGTTGCTCGCCCTGCTGGCGGGGGTCCCCGCGCCGGCCCGCGCAGCCACCCCCTGTGAGCTCGGGCCCGGATCACCCGCAACGGTCCCGGAGATCAAGCCGGGATTCCTGAAGGGCTATCTCGAGCAGGAGGCGATGGCCAATGCCCTGGCCCTGCTCGAGGGTCCGCCGCCTGCAGGCAGCGCCGCTGCAGCCCTCGATCAAGCCCAGGCCAACGCCAGCTTTGCGCTGCGCGACTCAGCCCGCTGGACGCTCGCCGCCAGGGATGCCGATCTGCACTTCCCGGCAGCGGCGATCAGCTTCTCCTGCGCCCTGGGCGTGCCGATCAACGCAACAGACACGCCCAGATTGCTGCTGCTGATGCGCCGCAGCATGACCGATCTGGGGCTCTCCACCTACCCCGCAAAGAACCGCTACCAGCGCAAGCGCCCGTTCATGGTCAACAACCAGCCCATCTGCACACCTGCAGACGAACAGGCCCTAAGCGCCAACGGCTCCTATCCCTCGGGCCACACCGCAGTGGGCTGGGGATGGGGATTGATCCTGAGCACGATCGCGCCGGAACGCAGCGACGCACTGATCGCCAGAGGCCGGGCCTTCGGTGAAAGCCGCAGCATCTGCAACGTGCACTGGATCAGTGATGTGCAGGCCGGTGAGTTGATGGGTTCAGCAACCACCGCCAGGCTTCAGGCTGATCCGGTCTTCCAGGCCGATCTCCAGGCAGCACGCCAGGAAGTGCAGGCGCTCAGAGCCCGGCAGGCCCAGCCCAATGGCGACTGCACCTTGGAGGAGGCTGCTTTAGCGATTCGCCCTTAGCGAAGGAAGGAGGCAGGGCACTCAGCCGAAGGTCTTCAGCAGCGCGAGTGCCTCCAGCTCCACCACCAGAGCGCAGCAGCGCTCAATCCATTCATCGTCGAGCAGCATCGCCCGCGAGGTGATGTTGGGATCCATCTGCCAGTTGTGCAGAAAGAGCACGGAACTGAGGCAACGCAACGCGGCCAGTTGAAGATCAGCCCAGGCATCGCTGAAGCTGTAGTCCGTAACGCCGTGGGTCTGCAGGCTCTGGTGCCACTGCCTGCAGAGGTCGTGCAGCCGCCCTCGCCTGGCGGGCATCGGCACGCTGCCGCCGATCAGGAAGGCGAGATCCATCGCAGCCATCGAGCGGGTGGGGGTGCCCCAGTCGAGGAGCACAACATCACGCTGAGAAGCGTTCCTGGCAAACAACACATTTTCAACCCGCAGATCCCCGTGAACCAGGGTGAAGGGCCTCTGGGCGATGGCCGCATCGATGGCCTGGGAATGCTCGATCACCGAAGCGATCGCTTCAAGAGCTTCAGGGTCCACACGCAGCTCGTAATCCTCGAGGAAGCTGCGGTGAAACGCCAACAACGTCTCGCTGCTGCCTTGAAACCAGAACTGGTGATCGGGCAACCAGTCGAGGTTCAACAGCGATGAAGACGTCCAGAAGCGGGCATGCACCCCGGCCATGGCCTCGAGAACCTTCCCGCAGGCCATGGCATTGATGCCGCGCACCTGATTCCCTGCGGCCATCATCGAGAGGTCTTCCAGCAACAACCAGCGCCCCGCATCGCTGATGCCATTGCCCGTTGCGTAGACATGCGGCACCAACGGCGACAGTTGAGGAGCCAATGCGCGATAGAAGCCCACCTCCCTTTGAAAGGAATGGAGACGATCCGCCAGGTCGCGACCAACCGGATCATCACTATCGATCTTGAGAATCAACGACGGCGGCAGAGCGCCTGAGGGGCCTCGCGGCTTGAGACGCATCGTGTTCGAAGCAAATCCCTGAGGCACACCCAGAGCTTCAATCTCAAGTAGCTCGACGCAAAGATTCAATTGCGCGCTGAGCCAGTCCGAATCAACCGCATCACCAGAAGGAAGAACCGGCATCAAGGCATCCGCTTGCGGCTTGCGCAACACTGAACCATTCAACCCTCAAAAGCAGGGACAACCCGATGCAGCCCATGGCCAAGCTGGCAGAACTCAAGCTCAAACGTGTTCAGCAGCTGAATACGGCCGATAGCCCATTCCTGATCCGCAAGCACAAAGAGATGCTCAATTGGATGATGCGCACGTTCGGACTGGACACCTACGGCTTGACCTGGGCGCAGTTCGGCAAAGGGGTGGGTCTGGGTGCCCTGGCCACGTGGCTGCTGCTGCGTTGAAACAACGGATCGCTGAATGCTGATGAAGGCGAACATGCCACTCCTGGCAGCTGTTCTCAGCTGCGCGCTCTGCGGAACAGCGGCCTGCAAGACCGCCACCAGCCCAGTGCAGGTGTCGCAAACCCAGCAGCAGCGCAGTGATCGCGTTGTGGGCTATTGGACGTCCTCCTCCGGTGCCGACATCACTCTTGCCTACACAGGAAGGGCCGAAAGTCTCTGGATCCAGGTCTTCCCCAAACCGGGGCGCGCCGATCCACGCGTGGATTACACGGCCCGCTGGTTGAGCAACGACCTCTTCACTTACACGGATCTCAGTGGGTCCACCATTGAAGGCCGCGTTTCAGCGAACGGAACCATGGTTGAGCTCAGAGGAGCCGATGGCTGGAGTGGGATCTGGCGGCGCAAGCGCTGATCCCTAACCAAACGATCGCGACAGCGGAGAAAGGGCATTCCCCGTAGAAAACCGAGGTTGCCATTCAGCAAGCCCTAGACAACAACGAAAGGAGTCACCTCGATCGTGCTGCTTAAGGTGAGGCTGGCATGAAAAATTTCAAACACCGTGTCGATCCGCTGCGCTTCAAATTTAGAGATCTCCAATGTCACAGCGAGGTGATCGAGAAAGTAGCGCTCATCTGGTTCAAAAGGGCCATCGGAACGCATCAGTTCTGAGGCCATGGCATAGGCCGTCATGCCCTGTGCTTTCGTAAGACACTTTGCCGCATGAAGCATCATTTGATGAGCCCCATCAGAACGCCGTAGCTCCAGGAGTTCATCCAACAGGGCAATCATTTCGCCATCAGCCATTCGACAAAAAGGCTCGCGATAATCCAAAGCATGACGAAAGGCCCGCGTGCCCGCTTTTGTGAAATGACTGTCCCAGGACACAGCTGCAAACCCCACAGCTGCAAATGCCGTTAGAGAATCCATAACCAGGTAATGGCGAACCACCGTTATGGCTTCGGCTCAGCAAGCGTTGTTGTGGCAGCCAATACAAGCCTGAAGCCTTAAGCGGATTGACTGACCGATCAACACGATCGCCGAGCCGTGGCACGCATTTCATGGACAAGCAAATCCTGGGCCAGAAGGGTGAGAGCAAGACCCATCAGAGCAAGAGCCAAACCCTGATTGCAGTCAGACGCAACCGCTACATTCCGGGATAACTCCAGATGTTTTTCCCAAGAAAAATGCATCCAGCCCAGTCGTCGGAGTACTTTATAAACCGATCAGCTCTTCCGATGTGAGTGATCAGCTGCACTCAGAAACCTTCCGTAATGCCCGCAATGTATTGAGCTGACCATGTTTCCCTGCCATTGGTTGCAAACACTACGGTTTTAATTTGCTTCATCCAAAGTTCTGGATTACGTTCCGATTGCAAAGCCACTAGCCAATGGAACCAATCGCATTGACTCTGGGACAGAAATTTGAAATCGAGAAATTCTCCCGCGAGATTGATAGCTCTAACGATCCGCAGGCATTGCGCAGCATTGCCAAGGATCTTTTAGTCGCCTGGAAACAGCAGCAAGCCGCCTCAGCCTGGGTTCTTCGTCAAACCTATGGCCTCTGAATACTGTTTTCACCATTCCGACTCCACCATTTCAAAAAACATTGAACACCAATCAAATGGTCACTACAATTACGATGGAAATTGACGCATTGCGTCTACTTCACACTGCTGTGGCTGAAGCTTACGCAAAGTGGCCCGGCGGCGACCCCAATGAGCAAGCCTGCCTGCTCAACATGAAAACCCAGCTGTATGCAGCCTTGATGGACCATCTCCTCGAATGCGGTTCGATCTGAAGAATTCAAACAAGAGCACTGGCTTGGCGTCTCGCTCCTGCAGAAGGCAACGATTGCGTTGAAGCAACTCAGAACACGCAAAAGCGCACATCCACAGCATCACCATTGAGCACCCTGTAGCGGTACAGGCCGGCACGGGGCGTTCGGATCCGCCGATAGCCCGCGGGTTCGGCCATGGCATCGGCCTCCTCGCCCGGATAGAGCACCATCACCTGCAAAGGAACCGCTTCGGGGCGTGGATCAAGGCGTGGCTCGATCCGCCACTCCTGAGCGCCACCCAGTTGCAGCGTGAGCTCCACCGGCGCTGCTCCGGCGTAAGTGCCGCAACTGGATCCCCTTGCGAATTGAATCGGCACCACCGGAATCGGCGCTGCCGAAGCCGCTGCATTCAGCAACGGCAGCAGCATCAATGCGAGCCCAGAACGAAACAAACGACGCATGGGCGATGCAGTAGCTCGTCGGATGATGATGGTTGAAAGCCACAGCGTCACGCTCAACATGATCCGCATTGCACCGGTTGTGGGTAGGGCAGTGCTCGCCGAATCCTGGGTGTGCACCGGGCCAGCCAGGGTTTTGCAATGACCAACGTGCACTTGCCCCAGGCATGGGATGCCCGCTACCAGCACGGGACGGACGGCTGGGAGCTGGGCAAGGCCGCTCCTCCGCTGCAGGCCTTTCTTGAGCACCACCCCAGGGCACCCCAACCCGAGGGGACGGTGCTTGTTCCTGGATGCGGACGCGGCCATGAAGCCGCGCTGCTGGCCCGCCTGGGCTTTGAGGTGATCGGGCTGGATTTCAGCAGCGAAGCCATCCGCGAAGCGCGGCGCTTGCATGGCGAGCACCCACGCCTGCGTTGGCTGCAGGCCGATCTCTTCGATGCCGATGCCCTCAGCGGGGCAGGCCTGGCCAGCGGCAGCCTCAGCGGCGTGCTGGAGCACACCTGCTTCTGCGCCATCGACCCCAGCCAACGGGCGCACTACCGCAGCACAGTGGATCGCCTGCTGCGGGCCGAGGGTTGGCTGCTGGGCTTGTTCTTCTGCCACCCCCGCCCAGGCGGTCCCCCCTTCGGCAGCGACCCGGAGCAACTGGCTGCGAGCTGGGCGCAGATCGGTTTTTACCCCCTGATCTGGGAGCCGGCCCGGGGCTCGGTGGCCGGCCGCAGTGAGGAGTGGCTTGGCTTCTGGCGCAAACCAGAACAACGCAGCGCCTGAGATCCGCGATCAGCCAGGACTCTGCGCGTCGCAGGCATCCAGGGTGATGCGCCATTCGCCGTTGTCGCCTCGCTCCTGCAGAAAGCCACTGTTGCCTTTGCTCCACCAGGTCACGGCTTGATCCGCGCTGTAGCGGACACCGGCGGTGTCCACCACGAGGGCGGCCGTCCCACGATGGTGTGGGGTGAAGCCTGAACACTCAAACCCGGCCTTAAGACAGCCATGGCAGATGTAGTTACAAGCCAGGTGTCGGTGCGGGATCTCAAGACCCACCTATCCGAATGGCTCGGCCGCGTGCAATCCGGTGAGGTGGTGGAAGTCGCCTCCCGTGTAGTTGCGGGGGCAAACGACGTTGCTGAGCAACATCGTGATTGAGGGTCGGGGTTGAGCTGGTGATCCTCTTTTGTCACACCAGTGACTTGATGAAGTTGCTGGTTGACGAAGCCCAATCAGAGCAGCTGCGACAGATCAGCACCACTGTTGATGCCATCGCGGTCTGCGGGATCACCGAGGCCGAAGCAATGGCAACCATTGATGGAAACAGCTGGGCGATTTGCTGATGACTACGCCTGCTTCGATCGGCGACGCAATCAGGCCGCCAAGCTCTTCAAACTGGAGGTGCGTCCATCACAGAGATGGGCCTGAGCGCTGCAGCCATGAACCCTGCCTGTCGATGAAGAACGTCAGCTCGCAACCGTGAAGCGCGCGATCATGTCGTCGTAATCGGCATCGCCGAGACCGAACAGATCTTCAATCCCCCAGCCGTTCGCACCGACACCATTGAAATGCTGTTGTCCATCGCGATTGGCAGCTGCAAACGCGAAGTACTCCTCCCGCTGCGTCGCATTGATGAGCATGGGTGCATACAGCCGGCCCGCTTCAGCCTCAAACGCAAACGATTCAATCGCCTGATCAGCCGGCTGGAGGGTGCTGCCACTGGTGCTCAGGCGATTGGCCGTGCTGCGAGCCGCAGCCGCATACCCAGGATCACCCGGCAGCAGAGTGACACCACTGATCGGATCAAGCACCCCTCCGTCTTCACCGGTCACCATGTAAAACAACAGCGTTGAGTCATCAGCGGCTGAACGGCTGATGGATCCAGACACAGTCACCGATGCACCGGCAGGCAGCGACGTGGTGTCGATCAGATCCACAGGGTTGAGGTTCTCTCGACCGCGGGGCAAGTCTGTTGCTTGATCCGTTGAAGCGACAAAACTGGCATAGAAACGACGACCGTCCGGGTCCTGATAAGCGTCAATCGTTTGCCCACTCGTCGTGTCGTGAATCGCCGTGCCAAGCAAGGCGCCAACAGGCTGAAGGTTCCAGGGATTGCGAAGCACAGGGCCATCAATTTCCACATAGGTGGATGTCATCGCACCATCAAGATCCAATGTGATGGGCACCGTGTGATCCTGGCTTGGAACGGTGAACGGTCCGGCGGCGGCCCCGGGTGCATCGGGAGCATTGCCAGGCCCGCCGGGGTTGTAAACAACCTGGTAGCCATCCCCGGAAGGCATCCGCACCGACGTCAACCTGCGAATCGCCTCGAGATCACCTTCGAGAATGATGTCGTAGTAATTATCGTGATCTTCAACATAGGCAGCATTCACCGTGGTTCCAGCAGGGGCAAGATCGGCCAGACCGATCACTTTCAGCGACCCGTCTGGCCCGATGTCGTAGTGCTGGTCAGCCTCAGTGATCGAAACAACAGACCCATCGCGGCTCTGGGCTTCCAGAATGAAATAGTTGCTGAAATCTCCAGGAAGAAGACTGGCAATGCCATCCGGTGAAAACCCGGCGCTGGTGTACAACCGCAGTCGATACTGAGCCGCTACTCCATACAGATCGGCGCCATCATTATTTGCCGAAGTCCCGCCCACAGCAGCAGGACCACCTTCACCAAGAGGGCTGTAATAATTAAGTTTAGCTGCAACAAGCTTCGGACCATTGCCCTCCACATAAGGATTTTGGCTGGCAATGCTCAAACCCACTGCGTCCACAGGCCCCTGAGCCGAGAGCATCTGCAATGGTGTTGTGTTATTCACAATGCGCACTGAAACGGGGAATCTGGAACCACTCACATCGGGCGCAAGTCTGTTGCCAAAATCGCCAACAATGACAACCGTCTGCCGTTCATTTTGTTCAAGGTTGGGCAGGAAACCAGCCAGAACCGGTGACACCACCGATCCATCGTTCAAGACCACTTCAAAATCACTGCCGTCGCTGTCCAGCGTGGTTGGCAGCACCGGATAACTGAACACCAATGGCATGGTGTCCTGCAGCAGCAGATTGACGCCATATTGAGCAGCAATCCCAACCACACTGGCACCAGAGGTCAGCGCACGCGTGGCTGGATTGAGGCTGGGGTCAACCAATTCCCAGGCAACGTTGGAAGCAGCAGCAGCTTGCTGGGCATTGCTGCCCTGCAAACCCGGAACCCCCATATAGCCATCAAATCCGAAATTACCGGTAAAGAACTTTGCTTCATCGGCAAACAGATCCGCGTTGTAATTGATCGGCGTCAAAAGCGATGAAGCACCACCGGTGGTAACGGCAAGATCGTTATTGATGAAATCGAGAAGGGGATCAGCCCAAGTCGTGTAGCGAATCGCCATGGGGCTTCCAGCTCAATTTTGTGCAACCTAATGAGGAGCCCCTGATCCCGAAGCTGTCAAACGCAACACCAGGGCGATTGTCATAACACGAAAAAACAACCACCTCTTAATCCACTTCCTGATCAGTCGTACCTTCGGCGCCTCAACGCCCCACAATCGATCAGAGAGAGCTTGCGTGCACGGCAGGCCTCCTGGATCACGACGAGTCGCTGCTCAGGCGTGTTGGCTCCCTCTTGTTCCAGCAGCGCAAACACCAGTGGGCTGATCAAACCGTCCTGCAGAAGCTGTTGGTTGGTTTGGGAGAAAGCCTGCTTCCCATCGAACAAGGTCAGGCCGAACGACAAACCGAGCGCGATCAGGGGCTTCATCAACGCTTGAAGGAGCCGGCCGAAGAGTCGCTCCTGGCGCTGCTCTGCGCGTCGCAGGCATCCAGGGTGATGCGCCATCGACCGTTCTTGCCGCGTTCCTGCAGGAAACCACTGCTGCCCTTGCTCCACCAGGTCACGGCATGATCAGCGCTGTAGCGGGCACCGGAGGCGGAGGCCACCTGGGGCAAGGTGAGGCGACGCCCGTCGGGCAGGCGCAGGCGCACGAACGCCAGTGACTGATCACTGAGCGAGCCGTAGTGCGCCTCAATGATCTGGCCCCCGCCGCAGCGGTAGCGAATCAACTCCCCCGGCAGCACCGACAGTGCGATCAAACCAGCGATCAGGCTGCCGGGCACGGTGAACACAGGCATGGGTTCAGAGGGCTTATCGCGTCACGGTCATGATGACGTTGTCCACAGGCCATGCCGCTGGACGCAACCATCACCCGCAGGACGCATGAGTTGTCACCGCCACCAGTGGCCACCGGTCTCCATCGCCAGCAGGGGCTTGGTTGCACTCGGCGTCGGGCTGGGCATCACTTTGGGCGGCACCTCAGCACTGGCCCAGATGCGTGGACCGCGCATCGGCAACGTGCGCGATGTGACCTGCGTGGCCAACTGGGAACGGCGCTTTCAGGTGATCAGCCCAGGGGTTTGGGAAATGACCATGGGCGTCAACGACCCGGATCCATTCATCTTCCGTGAGACACGCCGCTCCACACAGTCGATCAATCTGGAATTGATTCAGAACAGCCGGCTTCAAGCCATTCTCAACCTGGGGAGACAACGCATCAAATACATCATCCCCGGGATGGAATCAGACCCGCTCTACTTCAAGATTCAGTCGTACAACATCAATGGCGAAAGCTGCTGAAGCGGAACCCGATTGGCTCGCCACATCAGCACTCACTCAGACGGCGACGGATGATCATTGCCCCGGCGCAGCCGGGCCCCATCCCACAGATCTCTCGAAAGAATGTCTCTGAGCTGCTGCAACACCGCTTGTTTGCTCTCGTTCCAGGCGGACGCATTGATGGCGATCAGATACTCATGCTGCACGCCTGTTCCCCTGATGCGTGACGCCACAATCGCCAGATCGTCATAACCAAAGGGGAAGGCAACGCCTGGCGAAGCGCCAAGAATGCCTTCGGAAACAAACAGAAGAAAATCAAACAGCACCGGGCTGAAATACTCCTCATCCGCACGCAAGTCACCGCACGCCACCATCTGTTCTCTGGTTTGCGGTGTATAGGTCACAAACGAGAAGCACAGGGGATGGCCTGTGTTCTGAAGGTACAAACCCCTGAAACGCTGGCGACTCATCAGGGAGATTCCCGACGCATCAGTGAACTCTCCCATGCAGGCACAGGCGCTGATCAGGGCCAAGATGAAGGATGAGCCGATCAGCATCTGCCCATGATTCGCGCCAGAGCTGCCGTGGCCTGGGCTCCCGGTGAACCCCTCGATGTCACCGAGATCGACGTGGCCCCGCCCCAGCCCGGGGAGGTGCTGCTCAAGGTGGTGGCCACAGGGGTGTGCCACACCGATGCCTACACCCTCTCGGGAGCCGATCCCGAAGGACTCTTCCCCGCGGTGCTGGGCCATGAAGGCGGCGCCGTTGTGGTGGAGGTGGGCGAGGGGGTGAGCTCCGTGGCCGCCGGCGACCACGTGATTCCGCTCTACACGCCGGAATGCGGCAGCTGCCGCTTCTGCCGCTCCGGCAAGACCAATCTCTGCCAGGCGATCCGCAGCACCCAGGGGCGGGGGCTGATGCCCGATGGCACCAGCCGCTTCTCCAAGAACGGGCGGATGATCCATCACTACATGGGCACCTCCACCTTTTCGGAATACACCGTGCTGCCGGAGATTGCCGTGGCGCGCATCAACCCCGAGGCCCCCCTCGAGAAGGTCTGTCTGCTTGGCTGCGGTGTCACCACCGGCATCGGCGCCGTGCGCAACACCGCCAAGGTGGAACCCGGCAGCTCCGTGGCCGTGTTCGGTCTGGGCGGCATCGGCCTGGCTGTGATCATCGGTGCCGTGCAGGCCGGTGCTGAACGGATCATCGGCATCGACATCAACCCAGCCAAGTTCGCCATCGCCGAGCAACTGGGAGCCACGGAATGCATCAACCCTCAAGACCACAACGCCCCGATCCAGGAGGTGCTGATCGAGCGCACCGATGGCGGCGTCGACTACTCCTTTGAGTGCATCGGCAACGTGGAGGTGATGCGCGCAGCCCTGGAGTCATGCCATAAGGGCTGGGGTGAATCAACGATCATCGGCGTGGCGGGAGCTGGCCAGGAGATCAGCACCCGTCCCTTCCAGCTGGTCACCGGCAGGGTGTGGCGCGGCTCCGCCTTCGGGGGGGTGCGCGGTCGCTCCGAACTGCCGGGTTTTGTGGAGAGCTTTCAGAACGGAGAGATCCCTCTCGACACCTTCATCACCCACACCATGGGCCTCGAAGCGATCAACAACGCCTTTGCGTTGATGCACAAAGGAGAGAGCATCCGCTCCGTCGTTCATTTCTGAAGGTCCCGACCCATCCAGTCGCCATGGAACTGATCAGCACCCACCGCTGCTTCAACGGAGAACAGCGGCGTTACCGACTGCACGCCGAAACGCTGCACAGCGACACCACGGTGAGTGTGTATCTGCCCCCCGCCGCGCTCAGCGCAGCGTCGCGTGCTGCTGCCCTGCCCGCCCTGATCTGGCTGTCAGGTCTCACCTGCAGCGATGAAAACGCGGTGCAGAAGGCGGGCGCCCAGCGACTGGCCTCCGCGCTCGGGCTGGCCCTGGTGATGCCCGACACCAGCCCCCGTGGCGATGCGGTGCCCAGTGATCCAGAGGGACACTGGGATTTCGGCCATGGCGCCGGCTTCTACCTGGATGCCGAACAGGAGCCATGGCAGCAGCACTACCGCATGGCCAGCTATGTAGTGGAGGAGCTCCCGGCCCGGCTCAGCGCAGCCTTGCCCCTGGACCCCAACCGCCTGGGCCTGGCTGGTCACTCCATGGGCGGCCATGGGGCCCTGGTCCTGGGCTTGCGTCACCCGCAGCGCTTCCGCTCGGTTTCGGCGGTGGCACCGATCTGCCATCCCAGCGCCTGCCCCTGGGGGCAGAAGGCCTTCAGCCATTTCCTCGGAAACAGCGCCGAGGCCCAGGCCCGCTGGCGGGCCTGGGATGGCGTGGCCCTGCTCGAGGATGGTCATCGCCGGAACGACGGCCTGCTCGTGGATGTCGGCTCCGCCGATCCTTTTCTGACAGAACAGCTGCGCCCCAACGACCTCAAGGCAGCGGCCGAGCGCTGCGGCCAGCCGCTCACGCTCACTGTGCATGAGGGGTATGACCACAGCTATTTCTTTGTGGCCAGTGTGATCGACACCCACCTGCGCCATCACGCCTCAGCCCTCGGGCTCAAGCTTGATCGCTGAGCTGCTGCGATCGCTTCAGTGCATCGAGGTCGAGCTTGAGATCTGGCTTCAGCCGCAGCACTTTCCACAGGAGCATGGCGACACACTGCTCATCTGAGGCGCCGTAGTCGTACTGCCAGTCCTTCACCATCGCCGTGAGCTCCTGCTGGGCAGCCGTGATGAAGCCATCAGTCCATTCCTCCATCAGCTCTCCCAATCCATTCAGAAAATGTAGAGCGCACATCCACGGCATCACCGCTCAACAGCAAGCGACCCAACCTAAACGGTTCTTACTCAGCATCTAATTGAACACAAATGGAATTCACAAATTAAGAATAACTTAATTTTAAAGCAACAGCAATCGTTCACGGCAGAATACCAATGGGCATGTACGAAACAGCCATAAAGGACTTCAAGTGTAAGCCTTAACTTAGACAAGCGACCCTAGGCATTCCATGAGCAATTTCACTGTCACGAACCTCAACAGCAGTGGCCAAGGAAGTCTGCGGGAAGCCATTGAGCTGTCAAATGCGAGCAATGATTTCGACACCATCACTTTCTCGCCAGAACTTAGTGGCGTGATTTCGTTGTCAAATGCGCTTCCCGATATAACGTCTCCGTTAAGCATCAATGCTCTGCCACCGGGGCAGACAGCACCGAGCATTCAGATTGATTTCGCGGAAAATCAAGGAATCACCTTTGCTGCAGGAAGTGACGGCTCATCGCTGATCGGCCTGTCGCTGGTCGGCGCATCTGGAGCAGGCCTGACACTCGAAAGTTCAAACAACACGGTTCAAAACAACTACATCGGCGTAGATCTCGATGGACAGAATGCAAGTGCCAACAACGGCAATGGCATCACGATCACTGCTAGCTCCGCAGGCAACCTGATCGGCAGCACCACGCCAGGCGACAGCACCTCATGGAATGACCTCTCGGAAGAAGGGGGTTACGCCATTTCCGCGATCCAGGGCATCCGCTCCGCCAGCAACGCGTCCGATCCATACATCCTCTGTGGCACTGGCACCGAAGGCGACGCTTCCCAAGTCGTTGGCCTGGTCAGCCTTGGTGCTGCAGACGGCAGCGGTGAGTGGTTCACGGTGAATGCCGCGACGGCATTCGGAGGTAGCAGCAGTGCTCTCACCAGTTGCTACGGCCCGGAGCAACTCGATGCCAGCACCATTCGCTTGGTTGGCTCCTACAACAGCAATGGAGACTTTCCCCCAACCGACACATCAGCATTCATTTACACCGGTGCCATTGATCAGGCCAATGGCACCACAGAAGGATTCACCGAATACCAGCACCCCGGTGCAACCTGGACGTTTTTTCACAGCACCCAGGAAGGATTGGTCGTCGGCAACTGGGATAACACCGACACCATTCCAGACACCAATCGACCAATCATTGGTACAGGGAAGGCCATCATCTACGAGGTGAGTAGTGGCCTGTCGATTGCCGACATTGCCTATCCCGGCTCCAAATCCACCACCGCCTACGGCATTGCCAAAGTCAACGACGATCTGTTCGCGATCACTGGCTCATACAGCCTTGATGGCGAACCCGACGGCGTCGCCCACGGCTACCTTGTGTATTACCGGCGCAGTGACAACAGCTTTAGCGAATGGACCAGCTGGGATGTGAATGACGTCGATCTGGGGAACATCGCCAGCCATGCAGATGGCATCAGCTACAACAGCACCGACAACACTTTCACCCTGGCAACCTGGGCCATCGACGCCGCAACAGGTCTTGCGCTGACAGGTCAGCTGATGACCGTACAGCGAACAGATGATGGGGGGTTCGGAGAGCGACTCTGGACCGAAGTCAACTACAACAACCAACCTGGAGGAACCACAGTCCCCACCTCTGTGGCCGGCGATGTGATGACCGGCGAGTATGAGGCATCCGACGGAAGCGTCACAACCTGGTCGTCAGAGACGAGCTTCTTCGTGGATCCCAGCAATGTGATCAGCGGCAATGGAGGCAATGGCATCGCCATTCTCGGCTCGAGCACGGCCTTTGAAACCAACAACACCATCGCCCAGAACAGAATCGGCACCAGCGCCGATGGCAGCACTGCATTAGCCAATGGCGAAAACGGCATTCTGATCAATGCCAGCAACCGCAATCAGATTGGTGGCACCTTGAGTGGCGGCAATAACCCCACAAAAGAAGACACAACACCACCACCCCTCGGAAATCTGATTTCCGGAAATACAGGCAATGGTGTGTTGATCAGAGACGGTGCCGATGGCAACAGCCTGAGCGGCAATTTCATTGGCACAACAGCAACTGGAAACTCCAAACTGGGTAACGGAGCGGATGGCGTCGCCATTCTCAATGCCGACAACAATCGACTCCTTGGTTGTCAATTCGAAAGCTCACCATTCATTTATTACAATGTGGTGAGTGGAAACGAAGGCAATGGTGTACGCATCACGAACAGCGATAATTCCACGATTCATGCCAATTTCTTTGGCTTAGCCGCAAACAATCTCGACTCACTGGGCAACGGACTGAATGGAGCACTCATCGAGGGAGATTCAAACAATACCCAATACGGTGGTGTCATCCCCCTTGGCAATGTGAATTCAGGGAATTCCCTGAATGGTATTGAAGTCAAGGACACAGCCAGTGGCTTCATCACCTTCAACACCTTCGCCGGAACCACGGCATTCGGAGGCATTGCCCCAAATCAACGCAATGGCATGCTCTTCACCAGCACTGGTGGTGACAACACCATTCGCACAAACGTCATCGGTGGCAACATCGAGAATGGAATCCATATCACTGGCAGCGCTGTAGACATCACCGTCGATCCAAATATCATCGGCTTAAATACCGCTGGCAATTCGGCAACCTACACCTACCCCTCGGGTGAAACTGTTTCGTTTGCCAATGGCCTCGATGGAATCCGCGTCGATGGCAATGCCGAGAACATCTCGATCGCCGGAACCTATCGATCCGTCATTCCCCAGAACACGATTTCCAACAACAACGGGTATGGGATCAACGTGCGTGGCAATGCCAATCAGGTCCAGATCGCAAATACTGCAGTCGGCACTGGATCGCTCACTGAAAAAGTTGAAGAGCAATTTGGCAATGCCCAGGGAGGCATTTTCGTTGGCGGAAATTCAAACAACATCACCCTCGGAGATTCACCAGTAACCGACAACTTACTCATTGCCAACAACTCAGGCAGTGGTTTAACGATCGAAGGAAGACTCAACAATCAACTCTCCAATACTGTGCTCAGAAACAATGATGAGTACGGCCTAAGCTTTCTAGGCCTCAACCAAGCTGAAGCCGAACAACAGATCAACCAAGGAATCACTTACGCAGGCAACGCTTTCGGCACGATTGAAGTGGCACCTGGATGGGCCAACCTCAGCTTGAGACAAGAAGTTGATGCGAGCAGCTTCAGTGTGGCTGCGGACACTGAAATCAGTCTGCTGCGGCAGGACACAAGTGATCAGATTGTGAATTTCAGGCTGAGAAACCAATCCTCAGGCACCGTGCTGTCCCTGACACAACTCGATGCTGCCAGCAACCAATCGCTAAACCTTGAAAAAATCCTCGAGAACACTTGGTCACAGTCCGAGGGAGTCGCCCTCGGTGGTCGCCAGATCACAGCACTCGCGCGGGGAACCTGGATTCCAGAGGCCATCAATCAAGACAACGAAATTCTGGCCTTAGACAATCTTTCTCTCGCTGGCGCCAGCGCTACTGCAACATTTTCAGGAGGCATTCAGGCGGTGTACTCCGTTGGGGGGACCGGAGTGCTGGCAACTGCTGCTGCTAATCCGGTTGCAACGGTCACAGCCACGATTCGACGCCTGAGTGATTACGACAACGGGATCGCAATTTATGAGTCTGACGCGCTCACTGGAGCGGTAAATGGCCTCCTTCCTGGCGCTGATGGCTATCTAGAGGCAGCTCTGGGCAATGCCAAACAGGCTGGTCGAGTGTTCTCAGCTTCACAATTGCCTGGATACAACCAGACCGGAACCATCGATTTTTCTGTATCAACCGAAAACAACTACGGTTTCTTGATCCTGGTTGATGGCGATGAATCGACTCTCTACAGCTCGTACGCTGCAGCCAACCCAGGCCAAAGCATCCAATTCACAAGTTTCACAACGCCAGGAGGTGGGCTCACAATCGGAGCCGAGGATTTGCTGACCAGTGGAGTGTCAGATCAGGATTTCAACGATCTGATTATTTCAGTCCCTCCAGTTATTTAACTTTTAAATCGACAGAAATTCTAATCAAAAGAGGCAGTTAGGGCTTCAACTGGTCCAAGAGAGTTTGGGTCAGAGCCAGCTCGCAGCGCGTCGTAAAGATGCCATATCCCGTGCCCTGAAACGCCACAGATTTGGCATAGGCACACACCTTGCGGCGTTCGTTCCTGAATGCCGCGGCCTGGTCCACTGGATCGGCACTGGTTTTGTAGAAACCAGTGAGATTGTCGCGCCAGAGGGTCTGAAACACTTCACTGGGCACCGCACGGGCCTCCAGAGCCACCGCCTCCAGAGCCTGCTCCAAGCGCTGGTCCATTGCCTTCAATGCCGCAATCACACAACCCGTTTCCTCCACAGTGCTTTTGGTTGAGGAACACACCTCAGAGGCCCGTGTTGGCAGAGGCTGCAGAGACCAAAGGGACGCGGCGAGCACCAGGGGGAGGGAAACAGAAGCACGCATGACAGCGGTTTGGGGGACTGATGCTCACATCCTGCAGACTCTTGACGCTGCATCCAAACACTTGATCAGAAGCAAACCGAACAGAGCTCCAACAATCGTTCGGGTGATCAAGACGATTGCGGCACCATCAGCTTGCGCCCTTCTGATGGTGTGTTCGGGGTCGCCATCAAGCGCGCAAGACAAGCCATTGAGCCAGCAGGAATCCTTTGCTTTCGGGGTTGGCTTCACCTCAGGCATCGTCACAACGACGTGCATGCTCGAGGACGCTGATCTCCTCAGCACCGACGAGGCAAGGCTCTTCATGCAAGGGGTGCTGGAAAGCATTGTCGAGAAAGAAACGGGCTCACGCCTTGAGGCCAGCAAGGAGGGTTATGCCGTTGCGAAGCGGAAATTTCCCGACTGCCCGATTCCATGAACGTGCGCACCGATCACGAACCAGCGGGCATCACTTTGTTGCTGATGCGGGCTTACCAACGGCTGCTCCAGGGCCTGGCATGGGTGTTGCCCTTCCCCCAGCCCCGCAAGCTCATCGGTGCCGGTGCCTTGCGGTCGTTACCGCCGCTGATGCGAGGGCGACGCTGGCGCCGGCCCCTGCTGGTCACCAACGAGCAGCTCCTGAAGCTGCAACTACCCCAACCCCTGCTGGCGGAACTCGATCGGATCGGGCGGCCCTGCCAGGTGTTCGATCAAGTTCCTGACAATCCCACCATTGCCAGCGTGGAGGCCGGATTGCAGGCCTACCGCGAAGGCCACTGCGACAGCCTGGTGGCCGTGGGGGGCGGCTCAGTGATCGACTGCGCCAAGGCCATTGGCGCGCGCGCGGCCAACCCCTGGCTGAGCTGCCGGGCCATGGAGGGGCTTTTCCGAGTGGTGCTGCCGCCACCGCCTCTGGCCTGCGTCCCCACCACCGCCGGCTCCGGATCAGAAGCCTCGATCGCAGCCGTGCTCACCGATGGCGATCGGCAACGCAAACTCGCCATGGCCGATCTCAAGCTGCTTCCAGCGATCACAGTGATCGACCCAGAGCTGATGCTCGGCCTGCCGGCTTCGATCACAGCCGCCGGTGGCCTTGATGCCCTCACCCATGCGGTGGAGGCCTACATCGGCCGCAGTGGCAACCCCTTCAGCAATCGTCGCGCCATCGCTGCGATCAGCGCCATTGCTCACTGGCTTCCGAAAGCCTACGAACACGGTGACGACCTCGAAGCTCGCCTGCAGATGGCCCTCGCCGCCCATGCCGCTGGTGAAGCGTTCACCCGCACCAATGTGGGCTATGCCCATGCCCTGGCCCATGCGCTCGGCTGCTTCTACGCCATCCCCCATGGCCTCGCCAATGCACTGGTGTTGCCGAGTGTGCTGCGCTTTTCCCTTCCGGCATGCGAGCCCAAGCTGGCCACTCTGGCCCACGCTGCCGGGCTAGCCACTGACCAGACCAGCGATCACGATCTTGCGTTGGCCTTCATCCGCTGGGTGGAGGCACTCAACCAGCAGCTAGGAGTTCCACCTTTCATTGCGTCTCTCCGCAGCGTCGACATTCCCCAAATCAGCGTCGATGCCCTCCAGGAAGCCCATCCCGATTATCCGGTGCCGCGGTTGATGCGCCGCAGCGATTGTGAAGCCCTGCTCACGGAGCTGACCAGATGCAGTTACAACGAATGATTGTTTTGCATCCATGGACGTCACTCCCGATGCTGACTAATGATTCGGTGGGCATCACCACTAGTCGAATCATGAGTTCATTTGCTTGGTCGGATTACGACTCTGCTGCTGTAAGGGGAACCGATGGATCTGCGCTTCTACGCTTTCTGAACAGGCTTCAGAGCTCGCTAAGCAATCGTGAATTGAATCTGCATGTCATTGAAATCCCAATCCGAAGCCTGAGAAGCCAGAAGATCTTCAAAGGCAAAGGTGTTGTCGCCAAGAACCTTCACATGCTGCTGACCGTCTGAGGCAGTCGCCCCAAAGGTGAAGACTTCTCCATTGGGATTAATGAGCACTGCAGCATAGATGCCAGAATCTTGCGAAGACAGAGACCATGTAGCAGTGCGATCAGAAATCCCACCAGCCGACAATGCCAAGGGGCCAGGATTGATTAAGTTGTCACGGACAGCTGATCGAAACGCATCCGTATTTCCAGCATCAACACCGGCAACCGAATACCCAGTAACAGCATCGCCTTCAAGCTGCACAAGACCCAGGCGGTTAGTGTAATCCGCATGCGTGAGAATGGACATTGACAAGAGAGAACCATCGTTGGGAATATCGGTGAGATCAAGAATGGCATCACTGCTTTCAACTTGTAGACGAGCCATTGCAGCTGAGCCAGCTCCGACAGCATCGAGAGAATGCATGATTCTCAACTCAAGATCCTCATAATCGCCGTAGGCTTCAAGAACCTTGTAATTTGAGATTCTTTCCGAGAAGGAATCGTAGGGTTCAGTCGCTATAGATTTCGCATAACCGGCAAGCTCGGACAGTGCGCCAGCAACACCGTAAGAACGCAGACTCAAAGAATCCACAAGTACATCGAACATCTCAGCGTAGTCAATACCTTGGCTGGATGCGATCTGTTGATCAATGTAATCGACAACAATCATTGAAAGTTCGTCAACCAGCTCCGCATAAGCATGAACCCCATCCGAATCATCCTCACTGGCCGAATCACTTGTGAGGATAGTCCTTGAATAGAAATGCGTCAGTAGAAGACCAAACATTGAATTCAACAAGGCATGCGCATTCGCAATCACATCGGAATTGGGTAGATCTTGCCTTGCAATTTGATGGGGAGCGATCGCCCTTGGATCAAACAGCTCATAGGGCAGATCAACGACAGAAGCATCAGAGGAGCCGTCAGTCTCATCAGAGAGATATTGGCTGGCCTCTTGGGTGAGGATTGCGATTGTCTGGTTGCGATCGTTCTCGGAGACACCTCTCCGCTCCATCGCCCATTCAAGAGTCGTCAATGGAGAAATCACCTCTGTTTCATCGCGAGCGAAAAGTCGACCGAGATAATGAATCCCCGTGGTCTTCTCGCGACCACCCTCGAGGATTAAAATCCCGTCGCCATCAAGCTTACTTTTTACATACTGACCATTTTCATTTGTCAACAATGCACTCTCATCACCTGCATGCAAATGATCATTATCGGCGTCAAGAAAAACCTTGGAACCAGAAATTAGTCCATTGGTCGTTGTCGACATAAGCTCAATGCCAGGAGGTGTCCAAGGATTCGAAGAACTCAGAATCGAGGCATCAGCATCTGAAGAAGCTGGCGTCGGATCGTAAAGACGCAAGACAACATTAAATGTATCGCCGGAAGTTGGAGTCGGGATCCAGAACTGCTGATTGGTCGGAGCCGCTTGACTGAGGTTCAGAGTGAGGTCGCTTGTGTCCAGGTAGGAGAGCTGCTCAGAGCCCAAGGCATAAACGCCCGATGCAGCCGTCAGATCTGGGTAGCTCGACGACGTGATGTAATAGTTCGCATCGTCGACGTAGGTTGACGGTGGAACAAGGTAATTATCATCACCATAAACTGTTACTGACCAGGAGCCCAATGAACCAACGGGCGGCAGCCCGGAATTCGAGAAGTCAATGGTGTAATCATCATTGATACTGAGCGATGTCCCCGATGAGTCCTGCGTCGCCTGCGGGTAGGTTCCATCACCGGCAAGATTGGCCCCCAGACCCACACTCGCCACAGCTGCTGCCGTCATCCATCCATGAGAGGATAGATTATAAGAAGGCTCGTACTGACCAAGAGTCGTATTGATGGACCAGTAATCAGTTGTAGATGTTGCACCTGAATTAGCCGCAATCAATTTGATAGCCTTTTGAGCGTCATCAAAACCATTTTCAATTGAATCACTTGAACCCGAAAATCCAGACTCAGTCAAACCGATTGAATACGACCCACTCCCGCCAAAGTTCGTAAACATATCCGCCTGGCTGTAGAGGGTACCCGACTCATTGATCTGCCCATTTGTCGTGCCGGAGTAATAAACATACGTTGTATTACTATTCACAGCCTGCGAGAGCTGGGTAAAGAAGTCAGTGTAATTAGTACTGGCATTATTATTGGTAATTGTCGATGTTGACGGACCCGAGATATCACTCCAACTCTTTTTAACGTTAATAGTGAAGTCGTCATTCAGCGACTGGATCGTATCGAGTGCCAGCGAGGGATCTGGATTGGCCTTTTGATAGGGAGTCGGGGTCTGGTCAGACGCTAAAGACCCACTTGGAACCTGGTAAGGGTCAACTTCGACCCTTCCCAACATCCAAGCCTGAGGACTTTGCAGGGCTAGGGCACTTGGCTGATTCTCCCCATTATAGTTGCTTTCAACATAATCAAGAATCTCTTGACTGGCATTTGCCCAGTAAAAAATCTGACTTGAAGTCGCTTCAGAGTGCGCAGATCCACTACTGAATTGAACATTTGTATAAGGATCCAACACTTGAACCAAAGTGTAAACTGTGCCGGTTAATGGATAACCAACTTCAATAATCGAACTGGAAAGGTCGAGGAAGGCACTCGAATAAAGCACTTCTGTATTCGGCGTGACAATCGTGTTCGATTGATCAATCCCTGGAGAATTATATACTTCATTAATTGGCTTCCCAACCCCATTAGGAGCCGACTGAGTTACAAAAATCCCCTGCTTCTCCCAGAACTGCTGAATTGGCAACCCCCAGACGTAGGCACAAACCGAGCCATAATATTCATCCGAAACACCACTTGCACCCCACGCCTGCAAAGGATTGGTCACCTCAGCGTCGTTGGCGATTTTGTTAGCAGCGAGGTAAATAGATTTATAAAATAACTCGATGCTGGAACCAGCATCTTTAGAACCGGATGCAGACGATGGAGAGCTAGCCATTGGCTATATAGAATTCATCTCCAAATTAATAATCCTCTTTGTAAACAGCAACGACGTTAAGGATTTTTTTTCAACTCACCAAGATGGAGCACCGCATCTTCACGGTCACGTCGATTGATCTTTGACAATTGATCTTTAAACTAGGGCGTCGCTGTTTGGTGCAGGGTTTCGATCATCGCCTCGGGCAGAGGCAGGCTTTCTTCCGGGGGAATGCTCACCTCGAGGTAGGCCGCGCCATTGTGGGCATTGATCGCGGCCAAGGCCTGTTCCAGCTCTGCCACGGTTGAGGCCTTCCCGCACCACCATCCCTGGCAGCCGAAGGCTTCGGGCAGCTGGGCATAACGCCAGGGAGGCAGATCGTTGTAGGCATGCCCGGTTTCGCTGAGCAGGGCCTCCACCCCATAGAGGCCGTTGTTGAGCACAATCACCACCGGCTTCACCTTCATGAAGCCCATCACCCCGATCTCCTGCACCGTGAGTTGATGCGCCCCGTCACCGGTGACCAGCACCACGCGACGCTCGGCATCAGCCAGAGCACACCCCAGGGCGGCCGGTGTTGCCCAGCCGATCGATCCCCAAAGGGTCTGCGTTTCGATCGCTACCCCATCCGGCAGACGCATGGCATTGAGCTTGAGCAGAGAGGTGCCGGTATCCGACATCAACAGATCCGTGGGCCGCAGGAACCGCTGCAGGCGCGGATAAACATTGGCCGATGCCGTGGGTTGATCCCCCTCACCGGCAAGAGGAATCAAAGGCTCGGGCTGCACCGGCCGCTGCTCCCCCCACTGACTTGGTTTGGCATCAGCGGCCTGAAAGCGCTTGATCAACCCAGCCAGCACTTCGCTGAGGCTCACGCTGGTGAACACCTGATCACCGGCCTGCACCCAGTCGGCATGCAGAGAGATCACCCGGCGGCTGTCCAGATACCCACTCCAGAGACCGGTGTTGAGGTCCTCCATCACCAGCCCACCCACATCGAGCAGAACATCAGCCCCTTCCACCACACTCTGCAGAGCGGCAGGGGTGGAGCGCACGCCGTTGTACATCCCCAGAAAAGCGGGATGCCCTTCACTGAGCAGGGCCTTGTCCATCGGCGTGGTGGCGTAGGCCAGGCCGGAAACCTCGAGGAATGTGGCAAACGTCTCCACCAGTCCGAAACGCTTGAGGGTGACCGTGGGCATCACCAGCGGACGGGTGGCCTTAGCGAGACGCTCCATCACCAGATCGAGCACGGCGTCGAGCTCCACCGTCACGCTGGCGTGTTGATCGATGCTTCCGATGGGTGTGCCCTGAATCGGCGTACCGGTGATCGGCATCAGCGCCAAGTCCATGGGCACGGTGAGATAGGCCGGCCTGGAATCCTCCAGGGCTTTATCGATCACCCGCTCCAACTCCACCACCGCGTTCTCTGGCGTGAGCCGCGCACTCACACAACCGGCTGCAGCCGAAATCGCCTCGAAGCGGTCGTAGCGGGTGTCACCCAGGGTGTGATGGCAGATCAGTCCCTGACGCACAATGCGCACGCTGGGGGTTCCCACCAGGTGAAACACGGGCAGTCGCTCGGCCATGGAGCCCATCACGCCATTGAGGGCACTGAGTTCACCCACGCCGTAGGTGGTGCAGACGATCCCGGCACCACGGCGACGGGCGTAGCCATCGGCGGCATAGGCCGCATTCAGTTCATTGGCTGATGGCACCCACTGCAGCCGCGGATGCACTTCCACAGCGTCATTCAAGGGAAAGGAATAGTCCCCAGGCACACCAAACACATGACCGATGCCGAGATCCGCAAGCCGATCCAGCACGTAGGTGACAACCGAAGGAGGCATCAGCGCCGTGACACGTTTGCTTCAGTGTGACGCCAACGCCGTGCGGATCAACGCCTCCGAGAGACGCCACAGCTCACCAGCCTTCGCCAGATCGGCTGCCGCCGCACTGGTCTGAACGGCAGAGAAACGATGCATGCCGGGGCGCACCAACCGGTTGCTCCAGTAGCTGAATCCAGGGGATGCGTAGGCAGGGTCTGTGATCAGATCTGCCAGCAAACCGCCAGCCGTTGCAGCCGATTCCGTCACCCGCAGCAGATCCCGGGCCACCAACGCGAACAACGCCATCCCCACAGGATTGCTCTGGCGGTTGTGGCGGAAGAAACCATCACGGCTGCGCTGGATCACCAACCCCGGGCTCCAGGTAAGCACCGGCAGGGCGCCCGCGAGTTGGCGGTCGAATTCAAGCCCCAGCAACACATTGCAGAGCTTGCTGTCTTTGTAGGCCTTGTCGCCATCAAAACGGGCGGTGCCATCGAGCATCACAAAACCGGCACCGGCCCGCAGTCCTGCCAAGTCACCCAGATCGGCCGGTTGGCCCACGCGCCCGCCGCCAGTGGCCGGGTTGTGCACATCGGAGGCGGTGATCACCACCCGCGGCTGCGATCCAGCCCGCAACAACGGCAGCAACCTCGTGGCAATCAGCTGGTGGGCCAGCTGATTCACGGCAAAAGTGATTTCGATGCCCTGAGACGACCACACCGGCGCTGCGACTCCCGCCCGTTGCTGCCCGGCATTCAGCACCAGAGCATCCAGGGGTTCACCTCGATCCAACAGCTGATCGCAGGCGCTCTGCACACTGCGCAGGTCGGCCAGATCGGCAACAAGGCAGGTCACCTGACCGGGCGATGCACAGGCGGCGACCAATTGCGCGTGCGTCTGCTGGCCGCGCTCAGAGCTGCGGCAGAGGAGGGTGAGTTGATGACCACTGGAGACCAACCGGCGGGCGGCCTCCAAGCCAATGCCGGAACTCGCCCCAGTGATCAGGATCTGCTTCATGCCAACCACCTCAGGACAACCAGGGCCAACGCAAGCCGAAGGCGTCCGCCGTGTTCATCACCTGGGCATTGAGTGAGCGCCCCAGCTGCACCTGGGGTTCATCGGGCCGGATCGCAATCACCCGGTGCTGAGCCCTGCCGCCAGGATCGGCGCCTTGCACCACCCCACGCCGCAGCAGGGAATTGGCTGCTTCCAGCCCACACACATAGGCCCGCTCCTGGCAGAGCCCTTTGGCGCCGAATTCCCGCGCCCCCATCCGCACCCAGTCGCCGGCACAGACCAATGAAGGAATCGCCGTCTCCAGCGGCGGCCGCTGCCGGAAGCTCCCTGGGGAGAACCAGGCCACCGAGCCGGGATAGCGGCGCACCTCAGCCTCCAGCACATTGGCGGTGTGAAAGGCGGGATTGGCCACCGGCAAGAGCTCGCGCATCAACAACGCCACGATCGCTTCATCGCTCAGAGCCGCGATCGCTGTGGCGTTGTAGAAGTCGCTGGCGATCACCGATCCCCGCGGTTGCTCTCCCCCCCACAGCGCAGCTTCCGTCTGCTGCTGCAGCTGATCGAGCATGAAGAAGGTGCCACCAGCCCCCTGCAAGGCCTCGAATCGGGAGAACACGTTGGCGGGATCCGCAACCTCCACGTAGGCGTCCAGCCACAACCGCACCGACACCACGTCAATGGCCCCGAGACTGCCGGCATCGACCAGTTCAGGGGCTGCAGCGGCACAGGCTGGCGACTGTGCCATCAGTGCGCCCATCCCCTTGGCACCTACCGTGAGCACCACCGCATCCACTCCGTCGATCACGGCGTTCTCACCCGTCGCCAAAGCACGGGTTTGCACCGACGCAACGGCCTTGGTATCTGGATGGAGGTTCAAACCCGTGGCCAGCGTGCCGCCGAGCACCTGCAGGCCATGGCGATCGATTAGCCGCTGCGCCAAGGGGGCAATCAGCTGTTCGGCAATGGTGCTGGAGCGGATCCAGCGCACATCGAAGGAATCCTGATGGGCAAAGGAGTAGTAGTAGAGAAGCTCCATCGTCACCGCCGCCGACAGTTCCTCCGGCGGCTTGAACAAGCCCACCAGAAGGGTGGGACGGAGGAAGTCGTTGATCATCCGCTCACTGATTCCGAGGCTTCGGAACAGCGTCAGCGCATCGAGGTTGTCGTAGCGCTCGAACACCGCGTCGCTGCGGTTGAGATCGAGCATCGCGTAGAGGAGCCCGGCAATGCTGAGGCGATCAGCCACGGGCAGGCGTTTGAAATTCGTTGCTGTGGCCAGCACCTGCCCGATGGGACTGGGCCAACCCAGCGCATCGCCGAACACCGGCGCGGTGGCCTCCAGTCCATCGGGTGACCAGAAGGCGCTGGTGGTGAACTCCGTGAACACATTGCTGAGCCCGAGCTCAGCGGTGAGGGCATTGATGTTGGGGTAGTCCTTCCAGAAGCCGCGGGTGCCGGCTTCAAAGGGTTTGCCGCTGCTCGTGGTGATGGGCGTCCTGCCCGTGGGATCCGCCATCCCATCCAGCAGCGTCACGCGCACCCCGGCTTCACAGAGAGCCTTGGCGGCACCCCAGCCGGCCCATCCCGCGCCGATCACCACCACATGCGACGGGTTGGCAGTGGATGAGGCTGCATCTCTCATGGTCCGCTCCTGCAACCGATCCCTGCCCACCACGCTAAGCAGTGCCGGCGCCAGACTCGGCTGGAGCTTGTTCCGATCCCGCCCCACCTTGATGATTGGCGCCCTGCTGTTATTGCTCTCGCTCAGCCCCGTGAGCGCAGCTCCGGTGAGTCGCGATGATCCCGAGCAGGCGGACACCCGAAAATCCCGTATTTCCACGGCTGCCGGTTCGGCCGTGGTCGTCACCGCCAACCCCCTGGCCAGCAAGGCCGCTCTCAATGTTCTTGCCAGCGGGGGCCATGCCGTGGATGCCCTGGTGGCAGCGCAGGCGGTGCTGGCCGTGGCCGAACCGCAGAGTTCCGGGCTCGGAGGCGGAGGTTTCCTCTTGCACTGGGATGCCCGTCGCCAGGCACTGGAGGTGTTCGATGGCCGTGAAACCGCACCCGAGCGCAGCCGCAGCGACGACCTGCTCAAGCCCTCCGGTGACCCACTGTCCTATCGGGCGGCCACCCGCAATCCGGATGCGATCGGCATTCCTGGCACCGTGGCCCTGCTCTGGGAGGCCCATCAACAGATGGGGCAGCGGCCCTGGTCCAGCACCCTTCAGCCCGCCATCCGCCTGGCCCGCGAAGGCTTCCTGCCCAGCCCGCGGCTGCGCAGCTCCGTGGCCCTGGCCCAGCGCCTCGGCGCAACCCACAACCTGGCCTTCCAACAGCTGTATCTGCCTGGCGGCAAGCCGTTGCCAGCCGGCCGTCTGTTCCGCAACCCAGCCCTGGCCCGCACCCTGGAGACCCTGGCGCAGCATGGTGGGCGCGCCTTTTACGAGGGCCCGCTGGCCCAACGGATCCAGAGCGGGGTGAACGCCCTGACGGCTCAGGCCCCCAACTTCAAGGGCTGGAGCGCCAATGATCTTGCCTCCTACGCCGTGGTGCGCCGATCCCCCCTTTGCCGGGTGCTGATGAAGCACCGCGTCTGCACGGTGCCCCCGCCAAGCAGCGGCGGCCTGGCGGTGCTGCAGACCTTGGCCCTGCTCGAGGCGACCGGCGGCTTCAACGATCCAGACAATCCACAGAGCTGGCGCGATCTGGCCCTGGCGGAATCCTGGGCCGATGCCGATCGCCTCTACTGGGTGCACGATCCGATTGATGGCTCTGTTCCCACCCAGGGACTGCTGAATCCGAGTTATGTGCAGGCCCGTGCCCAGGCCATGCAGGCCTCACCCGGACGCCTGCCGCAGCCCGGTCTGCCCCCAGGATTGAAGCGGTTCCCCTTCGGTCGCCCTGGGCCCGGCCCGGAGCTGGGCACCTCCCACGTCACGATCGTGGACGGTGCAGGCAACATCGCCAGTTACACCACAACGGTGGAAACCGTGTTCGGCAGTCGCAATCTGGTGGAGGGCATGGTGATGAACAACCAGCTCACCGACTTCGACTGGCGACCCGTGGTCGGGGGGCTCGCCGTAGCCAACCGCCGCCGGCCAGGGCGCCGGCCAGTGTCGTCGATGGCGCCAACGATCGTCTTCAACAACCAGCAACCGGTCCTGGCCCTGGGCAGCCCGGGGGGAAAGCGGATCCCGCACTTCATCAGCCGGGTGCTGCTGGCCGCACTGCAATGGGCGGAACCTCCGAAGCGATCGGTGGGCCTGCCCCTGCTGTCCCCCCAGGGAGACAGCCTCGTGATCGAAAAGGACCCACCGCTTCCCTGGCCCATCAATCCCAATCAACTCAACGTCCCCGGGCGCAAGTTGCGCTCCCAGACCCTGGGCAGCGGCATCGGCTTGCTGCAACGCATCGGCGACCGCTGGCATGGAGCCGCCGACCCTCGGCGGGAAGGAACAGCCCTGGCCCTGCCCTGAAGCGCCGGGGGCTCACTCGATCAGGAATTCACTACGCAGAGCCCTTGCATCCTGGATGCGCTGGGCAGCCGCCAACTGCCGCAATCGGGCCTGCAACCAGGCACGCAAACGCGTTGATGCCACCGACTTGCTGAGCAGGCCATCGCTGGGTTCGGGCTCGCCAAACGGAATGGTCATCAGCCTGCGTCAGCGACGCAGCGCCTTCATGCCGTCCCGGACCCGAACATCGCGGAAGTTGGGAACGGCAGCTCCGGTGGAACGTGTGATCGCCAGCACCAAAGCGCCGATCAGGGCCAGGTTCATGAAGAAGCTGGCATCCACCGGAAAGGTGTGAAAGATCAACGTGGTGGGAACGAGAAACACCAGCAGCAACGAGGCACCCAGACGAGTGTTTGTGCCAAACACCAGCAGTAACGAGCCAGCAATCAGAATCACAATCGCTGCCACCAGCAGCACTCCAGCCAGGGGCTCGGCAATCCCCTTCGAGGCGATCAAGGCAACTGTGGCGGCAAAGCCACTGAACTTGCTCGGGAGGGCTTTCACGAACACCGCTGCCAGACACAGCCGGCCCAGGAAGTCGAGCGCCTTGGAGGGAGCCAGGGAATTGAACATCTCGATCAGAGAAACGGACCAACCGGTTCTGTAGCGGTTGGAACACTAGAACCCGGCCCTGCCTCACTGCAGGCAGCGGCAGAAGCCGCTACAAAGGCGCAGATCCCTTGCACTGTCAATGCCATGGGGCGATCACCCTTCCTCCCCGCCCTGCTCGGGACCCTGCTGCTCGGCGCAGTCGTGCCTGAACAGGCTCTGGCGAACATCAAGCAGGAATACCAGCGGGCCCACTCGTGCGACTACTTCCAGGCGCCTTTTGTGAGCGATGTGGGGCTGTACAAGGACCAGAAGGTGCGCTTCTGCCTCAGCGCCGATCAGTCGGAACTCATCTACGTGTTGGCGATGGGCACCTCCTGGGTGGTGCCCTTCAACCGCGAATACCGCACCGATGGCGTTCGGCGTTACTACACCCTCGAGAAAGACGACCTGGTGCTTTATCAGAAGGAAGACGGCGTCGTGAAGCGCACGGTGCTCGGCCGCAAGCGCTGACAGAACCGTTCTCCATCAGCAGGCGATCACTGCATCCATTCCGTTGTTGGGAGACCTTCCACGGACGCCACCATCACCCAAACCACCGTGGGCTGATTGCCCTCGTTCTCCACGTAATGGGGTTCTGACATCCCCTCGATGAAAGCCTCCCCGGGCTTGAACACACTGCTCACTTTGGATCCATCGGGTTGCACCCGGGTGTTGAGCAGATCACCGGAATTCTCGCCCTGCACGTACACCAACATCGGTGCGGGGTGGGTATGCAGAGGGATCTTGCCGCCCACCGGAATCTCCACCCGGAACAGACGCAGTTCCGGGTTACCGGCGGGGTACTGCAACGGAGTGCCATTGAGCGATTCACTGCCGCTGAACACCTCCTCGATCTGAACCTCACCAGGGGCAGACGCTGCTTTCTGAGCTTTGCTGGCCGGCTGGGACCCGCCGGTACAACCGCAGACGGCAGCAGCCGTGATCGAACACACAGCCAAGGAGGAAAGCACTCGATGCAGCATCGGTCTGAGCGTGAACAACGGCGCGAGCAGTTTGGACCACAGACCTGAAACACAAAATCAGGCGATGATCGAAGTCTCCGTATTCAAGCCATGGCCAGCTTCGACAAGAACACGCCATTCATGCTGCTGGCACGCATTCACGTGAAACCCGACTGTGTGGAGGCCTATCTCGAGCTGGCACGAGCCACCGACGCAGCAGTGCAGGCCAGCGAACCGGGAATGCTCCATCACACCTTTGATCAGGATCCCGACGACCCACAGGCCTTTGTGTGGTCAGAGCTATATGCCAACGACGCCGCCTTTGCCGCCCACGTGTCGAATCCTCCGGTTCAGGAGTATCTGCAGAAACACGCCGAACTCGGCGACGACTTCAGGGTGGAGGTCTACGGAACGGTGGGAGACGAATGCCGCACCTTGATGCAGTCCTTCGGTCTTCCCCTGAAGATTTTTGAAACCCAACTGGGATACAGCCGGGTGTAATTGAACTCAGCGTGCCAACTGAAACCCAGCTCCGGGCTTCACGGGCACACCACCGTTGCAGAAATTGGAAGCGAACACCTCCTTGTCCTGAATCGTCCAATCAGGCTTATTGGCTTCATACCAGGCCAGGCTGTCGCTGTAGCAGGTGTTCCAACGGGTGGATTGTTCTGCAATCGGCCGCAACGACAGTGCAATCGACACCGAACTGGCTGTGGCGATCAGGCCCAGCACCGGGAACAGATGAGCATTGATCATGTCGCGGGCGTTGGACATCTCAAGCAGAAGCGTTGAATCCATTGTGAACCGCGTCGCCAGCAGCCGATCACCCCCACCCGCGAAATTTTTCGTTCCCTGGAGTGATGTCGAAATGAAATTTCCCTGGAGGAAGAATCAGGCCAACGCGTAAACCGGTTCCATTCGCTTCAAGCCCATGGCGTTTGTCAGCCGCATTTGTGCCACCTCCCGCGGATCCACCATCGATGCCGTCGGCAATGGCCGCTACCGCGTCTGCGACCGCGACTCCCATTGCGCAGAAGTGAACGGTCTCTGGCAGGCCTACGAAACCCTGCGCCAGCAGGAGCAGCGCCCTGGGTAGCGCACCCCCGCTGCTGCTGATCCACCCCATCGGCGTTGGGCTCTCCAGCTGCTTCTGGGATCGGTTCATCCGACACTGGACAACCCTGGAGCCGGAACGCACGCTCCTGGCACCCGATCTCCTCGGTTGCGGCAAGGCTCCCTGCCCGCTGCAGCCACTCACCCCTCACGATTGGGCGCAACCGCTGATCACCAGCCTGAGGAACCGCGGAGCTGAGCCCGTTGTGCTCATCTCCCAGGGGGCATCCCTGCCCATTGCCCTGGCTCTCCAGAACCAAGCGCCTGAGTTGGTGGCTGCGCTGGTGGCCATCAGCCCACCGGGCTGGCGCGTGCTGTCGGAACCGTTCCCGCAGAAGCGAGCCCAGCAGCTGTGGACGCTGCTGTTCCGTGGTCCGCTAGGCGATTTGTTCTATCGCTATGCCCGCCGCCGCGGTTTCCTCGCATCCTTCTCGCGCAAGAACCTCTTCGCCGAGCCGGACGCGGTCGACGACGAATGGTTGGAGACGTTGCAGACCGGCGCGCGAGCCATGGAGACCCGTTGGGCCGTGTTCTCCTTTCTGGCCGGTTTCTGGCGACGCAACTGGGAGCCCCAGTTCACAGGCCTCACCATTCCAGTGCAGGTGGTGTTCGGCCAATCGGCCACAGGCATCGGCCGCTCCCGCAGCTGGGACGATGTCGCAGAACGCCTGGACACCTACCGCCGCAAGCTTCCAAACGCGGCCATCGTCACACTCGATGGCCGCAACGTGTTGCCCTACGAATCCAGTGCCGCTTGCGTGGCCTGCGTGCACAGCTGGCTTCAGTCCACCAGCTGCTGATAGGCCTCAGTCACACGGCGAAAAGCACTCGCCGATCCACCCACATCTGGATGATGGCGCTTCACCAGGCGACGGAAGGCCTGCTTGATCTGCTCCTGGGTTGCACCCACCCTTAAGCCCAACACCGCCAGCGCCGCCTCCTCTGCGCTCCCTGAAGCAGCTGCAGGTTCGCGATCCGTTGTGCGCCGGTCACTGCGGGTGCGCCGGGTCTGGCGACGACTGGCCTGGGTCTGGCGCTGACGAAGCTCGCTCACAACCCGGGCCGGATCCTCATCAAGCCATTCGCTGGCGCGCACGCCATAGAGCGCGAAAGCAGCCATCACGGCAACCGTTTTTTTGGTTGTTCTGGGTCCAACTGCAGCGAGCAGATCGGTCCCCAAACCGCTCACCAAACGATCCAATCGCTGCTGCAGGCTCAGGCGAGACGGAAAACTATTGCGATTGAGCTGGTCGATCAGCCCCTCAAGTGCACTCTGACGCAGCTGACTCCATCCCGGCTGCCTGGCCAAGGCCGCACTCCAGGCTTGAACCTGCTCCGCAGTGATGCGTGCAGGAACCTGGGCTGAGGGCTGCTGCCACTGGGCACGACGCACGCGCTCGAGCTCCTGCTGCAGACGCTTCACTTCGCGGCGCAGGGCATCATTCTCGCGCAGAAGTGCCTCCACATTGCTGGTCACCCGCTGACCAGACGCTGAGCTCTCCCAGGACGTCGTCGCACGCTGCGGCGACCAGTGGCGCGGATCGAACCCCATCAACGGCGCTCCCTGCTTACCAAGGAAGCACCTCACCATTGGCGTGCCAGAAGGTGCCGCTGCTGTCGAGATTGAGCGCATCCATGCGCGCGAGCAAACCGCTCACGGCTTGCTCCGGACTGATGCCCTTGGGATTGAAGCCGATCATGCGCGTGCTCACCAGCCCTGGATGCAGGATGGCCACGGCGATGCCCCGCGATCGCAGGTCATGGGCCAACGACTTGCCAGCGCTGTTGAGCGCCGCCTTCGACATGCGGTAGCCGTAGGAGCCACCGGAGGTGTTGTCGTCGATGGAGGCCATGCGGCTGCTCATCAACGCCAGCTTGCCGCCACTGGGAATCTGTGCCGCCAGCGCCCGCACCAGCCGCAACGGGGCGAGAGCATTCACCTCGAACTGACGGCGGATGGAGGCCTCATCCAGCAGATCGAAGCCGATCGACTCCAGGATTCCGGCATTGAGAATCACCCAGTGCAGAGGCAGGCCATCAAGACGGCCAGTCAACTCCGCGGGCATCCCTGGGTCCGCCTGATCCAAACCGGCCTCGATGCGCACACCAAGAGCCTGAAGCTCCGGGGAAGTCTCCCGGCACACGGCAATCACATCGAAGCCACGGTCACGCAACTGACGGCAGTACTCCAGGCCGATGCCGCGATTGGATCCTGTCACGAGAACCGTTGCCATCAAACCGCTGCAACCAAGCCACATCCTGCCCATGCAGCGGCCCCATCGACTCAGGAGGCTTTGAATGGCGCCAGCGAGGCCTGGATTAATGACCGTTGAACCACCTGCCCGACCTCCGCTGCTCAAGCTGCTGCTGCGGGCCTTACGCATTGCCGCCAGCACCGCAGCTCTGGTGGAGGCGCTGCGCAATGACTGGCTGGGTGCAGGCCTGGCAGCAATGGCCTGGCTGGTGTTCATCCAGGTGGAACGGTCTCGGGCTGCAAGCCACACAGAGGAACCGCGCGAGCCATGAGCACCCGGATTGCGATCGAGCAACTGGCCGCCTTCGCGGAAGCGCCGTTTGAGGGCAATCCCGCCGCCGTGTGTTGCCTGGACGCCTGGCTGCCAGACGCGCTGATGCAGGCGATCGCCACGGAAAACAACCTCTCGGAAACAGCGTTTCTTGTTGGCGGTGGGGGACGCTATCAACTTCGCTGGTTCACCCCCACCTGTGAGGTGGATCTCTGCGGCCACGCCACCCTGGCGGCGGCCGCTGTGGTGTTCCGCCAGGAGCCGCAGCGGGACACCTTGCTGTTTCAATCCCGCAGTGGTCCCCTCCGCGTTCAGCGCGAGGGCGACCGAATCTGCCTCGATTTTCCGGTGCAGCGGGCCCACCCTTGCCTGCCACCAGCAGGGCTGGGGGAAGCCATCGGCGCCACTCCCAAGAGCTGTCTGCAGGGCGTGGATCTGATCGCCGTGTTCGCCGATGAGAACACGATTCGCAGCCTGCATCCAGATCCGGAGCGCGTGGCCGCCCTCCCGGGCCGAGGCTTGATCGTCACCGCACCAGGCCAACACGTGGACGTGGTGAGTCGATTCTTCGCGCCGGGGTGCGGTATTCCAGAAGACCCAGTCACCGGATCGGCCCACTGCAGCCTCACCCCTTACTGGTGCGAAGCACTCGGCAAGACCGTGCTCTCCGCCCGGCAGCTCTCCGCCCGCGGCGGCTCGCTGCGCTGCACGCTGCAGGGTGAGCGGGTGCTGATCAGCGGGCGGGTGATTCCCTACCTGAGCGGCACCATCCAGGTGTGACACCGCTCGTGCCTTGAAACATCACGCCGTCAGCGGCGGTTCATCCAGCTCCAACCAAACCAGATGATCAAGGCCAACAACACCCAAGGCAAAAGCGCCCGCAGCAGGATCGCCGCCAGGAACAGCACCAGCACGCTCACCGCTGCGCGCTTCACAAGCGCCCTGCTCTCCTCGGTCATGTACTGCCAGCGGGGAAGAAGGGCCATGGGTCGTGTTCATTGCTCGCATTTTTAGCCCCCTTGAACCAAAGACGAGGCATCGATTCACAGGCAACATGAATTCATGACCTCCCAGCTCCTCCACCTCAGCACTGAGGCCCCCTTCCAGTGCCTATCACTGACTGGCGAATTGCAGCGATTTGTTCAGGTGCATGGCGAACGCGATGGAGCCGTTGTGGTGTCAACGCAACACACCACCACCGCCGTGATCGTGAACGAACTGGAGGAGAGGCTCCTGTTGGATCTGCAGCAATGGCTGAGGCAGCTGGCGCCCCCCACTGCCGCTTGGAAACACAACGACCTGGAGCTGCGCCCTGGGATTCCCGACGATGAACCGCGGAACGCCCATGCCCACCTGCAGGCCCTGCTGCTCGGCCATCAAACAACGG
Source organism: Synechococcus sp. WH 7803 (assembly GCA_000063505.1). GTDB lineage: Bacteria > Cyanobacteriota > Cyanobacteriia > PCC-6307 > Cyanobiaceae > Synechococcus_C. The sequence goes on along the minus strand of CT971583.1, from coordinate 814,523 downwards.
TGGCGGTGAGCAATGGAGCCCTGCAGCTGGGGCGCTACCAGGACGTGATCCTGGTGGAACTCGATGGTCCACGCCAACGCAGGGTGTCACTGCAGTGGCTTTCCGCTTGATGCAGGGCCTTGATCCTCTCGGCCCGCACGCACCGGATGCCGCCGCCAGCGCGGAGGAGAACGCCGTGCTCTCAACCATCACGGCCGCGGCCGCCGACCACGAACGCAGCGGCGTGCCCCGTTCTGTGCTGGATCAGCTCAGTGCCATCGGCTGGCTGGGGCCAGTGGCGCCAGCTCCGCAGCAGCGGGAACGGGCGGAGCGGCTGGCCATGGCCGACACAGCCGTGTGGTTTTGCTGGTCGCAACACCAGTCGCCTCTGCGCTTACTGCAGGCCTCGACAAACGAAACGCTCAAAGAGCGCTGGCTGGATCGCCTGGCCACGGGGACAGCCGTTGGTGCCACAGCCTTTGCACACCTGCGCCGTCCAGGCCCCGCCAACCCCGTGGCCTCCGTGTGCAGCGATGGTTGGGAGCTGCAGGGCCAGCTCGACTGGATCACCGGTTGGGATCTGGCCGATGCAGTGGCCCTGCAAGTGCGCACCGGCCAGGATCCCGAGGCTTCCGTTCTGGCACTCCTGCTCGACAAGCAGGCCCAGGCCTCCCTGCCCAGGGGGCTGACCGCGGAACCCCCACTGCAGCTAATGGCCATGGGCGGCACCTGGAGTCGACCGGTTCACTTGGATCACTGCCCGATCCCGGCGTCCTGGGTGCTGGGAACCACGCCGATCGCTGCGTGGACAAAGGCCGATCAGGCCCGCACGCGCTTGGCCAACCCAGCCGCCTTCGGTCTGATCCGGGCTGCTCTCGGCGATCTGCTGAAGCAGGGCCAACGTCGCCGGGCGGAGGGATGGATCACCACGGCGCAGACCTTGGGGGAGGAGGCCTCAGAGCTGCGCAGGCGTTGCTACATCGCCGCCGACCATCCAGACAGCCTCAGCGACAAGGCGCACCACAACCTGCGTGCTGCAGCCCTGGCGATGGCGGAGCGCTGCTGTCGCGCAGCCTTGGTGAGCCACGCAGGTGGTGCCCTCCGCGATGGCCACCCCAGCGGCCGGCGCCTGCGTGAGGCTCTGTTTCTTCAGGTGCAGGCCCTGATCACACCGGTTCAGGACCGCTTGATCACAGGCCAAGGGACTTCAGATCAATTCCAGCCAAACTGAAACAAGCCCTGATCACTGTCGACCACCTGTGAGGTTTGTCTCGATGGCACCGGTTCTGAACACCACCAACGGCAGCGCTGTGGAAGAAGCCGTGGACCGGCTGTCATCCAGCGTGTTTCCCGAGGCCACCCTGGGGCAGTTGCTCGCCACGCTCTTGCTCGTGGGTGTGCTTGCGCTTGTGGTGGGTGTACCCATCGCCAGGAAACGCCAGCACGTGAGGCGATTCGAGCAGCGAATTCGCGAACGCGAGGATTCGCCGGAGTCGTGAGGGGCTTCAGCCGTTCGTGCAGTGGATCACAGGGCCGGAGACCGGATCGGTGACGCCCAGTTCTGGGGTCAGCTCCTCAAGCAGATCCCTGACTGAATTCAGGTGCTCAATCATCTCCGGCCGTGCCGCGACAAGAGACTCCTTGCTGTCCCAGAGAGCCACGAAGCAGAAGGCGCGCTCACCTGTACGTGCCAGGTAGCGCTGACGCATTCCACTGGGGGAAGCCCAGGCCTCCACAGCATCGAGGTAGCGCTGTTCGCACCCCTGCTTCACCACGACGCGAACACAATTGAGAAAGTCCGCCATGAGATTGGAGTCTGCAGACCGCATCCTCACAGCATTTGCCCTCGACGGCGACCCAGCGGCTCGATCCAGTGGTCGCGAACGACGCGGTGCTGGAGCAAGCGGCCTGACACCCGGCAGCCCAGGTTCACGATCCCCTCATCCACGAGCCGACCCAGGCGCACGGCGGCAGCTTCTTCCGTGCGGGAGAACCCCTGTTGATGCGCAGTGAGCCACTGCATCTCATCTTCCGTAATCACCCCCGTGGACAAGGATTCAAGGAAAAGCTCGCCGACGGTCATCGCTGCGATGTAACGAATTTGTTACATCCTGGCAGGCGCCGAAGCGCACTGCGGAAACAGCCTCACTTTTGGCAGCGAACGCGACAACCAACGTTCGTGAACTTTTTTTAAGCTGGGGGCAACCGAGCGCTGTTCCATGCAGCTGTCCCTCAGCCAAAAATTCGAGGTCGAGTCGCTCAAGCGCACCATCGACGCCACCGACAACGTTCAAGAGTTGCGTTCCCTCGCTCGCGAGCTGGCCGACCTCTACATGCGCCAGCGCGCCGCTACCGCCTGGGTGATCGCAGAGCAATGAAACGACGCAACTGGCACAGCCTCTTCAGCCAACTTCCCGACATCGAGCTTGAGAAGCTCGCGGTTCTCCGCTTGCTCGAGTGCAGCAACGGGGTGATTCAGCACCAGTTCCGCGATGGCCACGACGACGCCCTCTCCCCCGAGGAAACGCGTGAAGCCATGGCCTTTTCGATGCACTGCATCAAAACCATGGAAATCCCCCTTGGCGATGAGGTCATCCGCTTCAACGAAGAAACGGCTGACCTCTTCCAGGACGTCCGCACGCTGTACGTGAACGGCATGAAGCGCAATGACCCGGCGGCACGGGAAGAATTTTTCCTTGCATCCAGCGCCAACCTCCAGGCCATTGGCCTGGCCCGGCTCGAGCAAGCCAAACGCCGCCTCTTCAACGACTGCTACGAACTGCCCGTGCACACCCTCGACTGGGGCCTGGACTACATCAAGGGCTTTCTTGCCTCCAGCCGCCGCTGAACCCAGCAATCCGGATGTACGGATCCCCCCTTGCAGTCCCATTTCAGGAGGCGTAAGACGGAATTATCCCTTTCCTCAGGAGTCACGCGATGGCACCGTTAACAACTCCCTGCGCATGCCCCGATTGCGTCTGCACCGTGTCCGAAGGTGACGCTGTTCTCCGCGATGGCAGTGCGTTCTGCTCAGAGGCCTGCGCCAGCGGACACAAAAACCAGGAACCCTGCCACGGCAACGGGTCCTGCGGATGCACCTGCAACGCTTGATTCAGCTCCCTTCAGAGCTCAAACACGGTGCCCAGAAGCTCGGCCGGATGCGCGAATCGCTCGTCCCGGCTGAGTTCAAGCTGCACCAGCATCACGGCATGAGCAAGAAAGCGCAGCGCCGAGAGCAGCGCGAGGCCAAAACAAAGCGGGCAGTGAAGGATTCCCATGGAACGAGCATCGGCCCCTTCTGAAGCGACAGCTCCATTGCTTTCCATTTCTTGACCAAAACCCTCACCTTGGCTAGTACAGATGTACTGCGCCGTCGAGTGATGGAGTCCTGGAGTGTTCTCAGCGTCAACGAGTTGCAGCCCAGTCGCGGGTCAAGCGTTTGCATGACGTGCCAACACTTCCGCTACGGCTCTGACCTGCAGGGACGCACACTGCTGGGCTGCGAGCGGCAACATCAGCAACTTCCCCAGGGCTCACACCTCACCCACCACTGCCTGCAATGGGCTCCCAGCTGGCATCGCCAGGCTGGCTGGGCACCGGAAGTGGCCTAAGCGTTGCCCTCCAGCTCAAACCCCGAAGGCAACCGTGCAGACCGCATTCACCAATTGCGCCTCTCCGCGACTCTCCGGGGGATGGCCATTGAGCGTTCCGCTGCTGCAGTCGGCTCGCATTGGAGCACCATCCACCTTGAAGGTGATCACATTGCCGTCAGCGCGAACGCTGTCGTAATTCAGCGCATATGAACTATCGGGCACAGCGATCGTTGGGCTGCTGGCCTCGAAGGCACGACTCACCAGGCCACCAATCACAGCAGCACCAGCAAGGGCACCGAAGGTATTCCAACTCCAACGGTTGGCATACCCGGGGCCATACCAACGCCCGTGATGGCCGTACCAGTAGCCGTTGCTGTAGCGGTGGTGGTAGTGGTAGTGGTAATCGCGACTGCCGCCGTGATGATGGCCCCCGCCGTGATGGTGGCTGCCTCCGTGATGGTGACCACCTCCGTGATGGTGACCACCCCCGTGGTGATGGCCGCCGCCATGATGATGGTGACCCGCCAAGCCATGGCGCGTGGCCACACCCTGCAGGCCCAGCAGGCTGACCAGGAACAGCATTGACCCGAACCGCATCCCGTGCATTGGTTGACGTTCTCCCATTGCCTTCAATGGAGGGTTAGCAATGGAATGCACACAGGTGCAGGGAGCCTAAGCACCGCCTGAACGATCGAGATCCGCACCCAGCAGCCAAGCGCCATGGACCCACACCAATTCCCCCCAATCGCCGGGCGAGAACAGGCCATCCAGTCCCTCAGGCTGAATCGTCCCAGGCGATGGATGGCATTGCCGAGCAGCACGCTGGACAACCAGCAGGCCGCTTTCGCTTGTGCCCTGCACATGCATCAGCCCACCGTGCCAGCAGGAGTGAATGGGGCGCTGATCTCCCACCTCCAGTACATGTTCGATCGTCCAGGAGAGGGGGACAATCACAACGCCGAGCCTTTCGCCCAGTGCTACCGGCGCATGGCGACCCTGATCCCCGATCTGATCAACGAGGGCTGCAACCCCAAAATCATGCTGGATTACTCCGGCAATCTGCTCTGGGGTGTGGTGCAGATGGGCCGTGATGACATCACAGAGGCCTTGCGCTACCTCGCCTGTGATCAGCAGATGCAAAACCATGTGGAGTGGCTCGGCACGTTCTGGAGCCATGCCGTGGCACCCTCCACCCCGATCCCTGATCTCGCCTTGCAGATCAGTGCCTGGCACCATCAATTCGCTGATCTTTTCGGCAACGAAGCGTTGCAGCGCGTGCAGGGGTTCTCCCTGCCGGAGATGCACCTCCCCAATCACCCCGACACCCTGTTTGCTCTTGTGAAGGCGTTGAAGGACTCCGGTTATCGCTGGATGTTGGTGCAGGAGCACAGCGTGGAGCGATGCGACGGAACCCCCCTCGCGAGTGCCCAGCGGTACCTCCCCAATCAGCTCATGGCCAGGAACTCCCGCGGCGATGAGGTCAGCATCACGGTGCTGATCAAAACCCAGGGATCCGACACCAAGCTGGTGGGCCAGATGCAGCCGTGTTACGAGGCGATGGGTCTGGAAGCGCAGCAGCTCCATGGCAGAACCGTGCCATCACTGGTGAGCCAGATCGCCGATGGGGAGAATGGCGGCGTGATGATGAACGAGTTTCCTGAGGCGTTCCGTCAGGCCAACCGCCGCGTTCGGGATGGGGAAGGCAACGTCGCAGCGCTCAATGGCTCCGAGTATCTGGCGCATCTCGAATCCATCGGGGTGGAAGAGCGCCACTTTCCCCGGATTCAGGCTGTGCACCAGCACAGAGTGTGGGAGGACGTGGGTGATGCGATTCACCCGGACGCCATCACCGCAGCAATCGAGAAACTCACATCCCTTGGGGATGGGTTTTCGATGCAGGGTGCCTCCTGGACCAACAATCTCAGCTGGGTGGATGGCTACAGCAATGTGCTGGATCCGATGCAGGCCTTGAGCGCACGCTTCCATCAGCACTTCGACGCGGCCGTTGCTGCGGATCCATCGGTGACCGCCAGTTCTGCCTATCGACAGGCCTTACTGCACGTGTTGCTGCTGGAAACCAGTTGCTTCCGCTACTGGGGGCAGGGCCAATGGACCGAATTCGCCCAGGCCATCAACCGCCGGGGCGAAGCCTCACTGGCATCGTTGTCGTCGAGGTCTGCGTCCTAACGATGGGCCGCGTTCAGCCTGCGGACCTGGAGCGACGGCGCACCACCCGGCGTCCGTCCGGAGTTTGCTCAACGTCCGAACCGGCCTTTGCTGAACTCTCTTCCTTGAGGGTGACATCCTGTCCTTCAGGCTCACTGTCAGGGGGCTCCTGTTCGGCAATCAGCCCCACCACCACCGCAGCCTGAATCTGATCACTGAGATCCCCGATCACCATCAACGCCTTGAGGGTGAGTTCCAGGCGTGATTCCCGTGGCAGACCTGGGCGCAGCTTCTTCACTGAGCTCCAGAGCTCAAGCGCCACTTCTCTGAGGAGTTCCTTGTCTGCCATTCCAGGGACGTGCGATCCGATTGGTGTAATGAGGTCAACCTACCGTTCAGAGTGCAATGGTCCCCTCAGCGCATGGAGTAGGTCGGCTCAACCCGCGTCACGACCGCACCAGGGCAGAGATCGCGGGCGGCGCGCTGGGCTTGCACGGGGTCTTCCGCTTCCAGCCTGATGATCATTGGGCCATGCATGGCACCGCCGTAACGGCGTAGATGAACTTCGTAGTCAGTCATGAGAAGCTCCCGAACAGTGCGGGGATGGGTGCGTCCCCCGTGGCTTGAGCCTCGATCGTCCCTACAAAAACGGCACTGAAAATTGGCTGAGCAGCGGCTGAAAACTCCCTAAGCACGCCAGAATGCGCGCCATGGCTCTCACACTCGTTTACGACGGCGGCTGCCCGTTCTGCCGGCATTTCGCTCTCCGCAGTGAGTTGCTTGGGGGGATTCCAGACCTCGTGATTCGCGACGGCCGCAGCGATCATGAACTCAGATCCATGCTCAGGACGCGTGGCTACAACATCAGCAATGGCGCCGTGCTGATGGACGGCGAGCAGATTTGGCATGGCAGCGAAGCCATCGCCATGCTTTGCCAGAACCTCACACCAAGCGACCCGCTGCTGCGCATTCTTCATGGCGTGTTCAGTGACACCCGGCGCGCCAATCTTCTTTACCCGGGGCTGCTGGCAGCTCGTCAGATCGCCTTGGGGTTGAAGGGCCTTCCTCTCGATCCTGACTACCGAGGCGCCTGAGACGTCAGGCAACGCTCCACAGCCGTCGGCGCAGCGTCGGGATGGTGTTCAACCTGGTAAGCGAACTCATCGAGTTCAGCCCGCAATTCCAGAAGCATCAGAGCAAGCGAACGGGCCAGGTCCCTGCCAAAACTGATCTCCATCGTGGTCTCATCCAGGGACTCACCCGTTGTAGGCGCGCGCTTTTCTCTGGCGTGGCTCCTGTCAACGTGCCGTTACAGACGGCCGCAGCGATCCAAACTCAGAGAAGCAAGCCAGGCTTGGAGGGCGGATGCCTGACGGGAACCGGCAGAAGCCTGCCGGGCTGCTGCTGAGGCAGCACCCGGTAGCGGACGCGTGTGCGCATTTGGGATGCGCAATGGGTGATCAAACCCACCAGGAGCACCAGAACCAGGCCGGTGGCCGTGCGCTGGGTCATGCGCGCACCTCCCGCCGGGGCCAGATGCTGAGAAGCAACAGCAGCAGAGAAGCGACGGCGATAGGGACATTGATCAGAGCCCCCGGTGCTGTGGCGCTGGTGGGGATTGGACGCCACGCCGGGATGTAAGTGGCTCTCACGCTGTATTCGATCAACGTCAGCAGATAGAACAAAGGAATCATGGCCCGGTAGCGCAACAGAGCCAGCAGTTGCAGAAACGCCAGGATCAGCTGGCTGAGTCCCCAGAGAGCAAACACACCCACGATCGTGGCTGCCGCAGGATCGGAATAGCCGTCGAGAGGAATATGAGCGATCGACTGCGCACCACCATCAGCAGCCAGCAAATGATGCTGACTGCGCCAGAGCGTCACCAACACCAGGGGAGCAAACAACCAAAGCGCGAGACGGCGCCCTGGAAACACATTGCTGATGACCGGTGGAACGATCAGCCTGGGATCAAGACGATTCATGCTGAACGACCGGTTCATCGCCGCCCAACAATCACCGGCGGCGTGCCGCCTGCAGTTCCTGGCAAGCCTGGGACCACCTCGGTCTGACCATCCCACTTGTCGAGGAAGAGCTTGTAGAGCACCTGGTCATCGAGGCTCTTGTTCAGCGTGTCGTAGCGGAGGGCCTCCTGCTCAGCGATCTTCACCTCGGTCTGAGCCCGCAGAAGCTGCTGTTCAGCGATCTGCTTCTGCTCAATCGCCGCCCGGTATTCCTCGGCAATCTCAAGACCGGTGAGATCCAGACCCACCACTTTCACGTAATCGAACTGATCCAGCTCTTCAGCCACGGTGCTGGCCACCAGGGCAGAGATGTCGTTCCACTCCGACGCGATCGTGACCAGCTCGTACTGCGAAAACACCGACTTGAGTGCTTTAAGGAGCGATGGCTGGATAATCCGCGGATACACATCACGGTCGCTGCTGGCGATCGTGCTGTAAACCCTGCCGGCTTCATCGGGACGCAAGGCGTACTTGATGGTGGCTGTGGCCTGGATGACTTGGAGATCTTTGGTGAGCGTGGCGAAATTCTCAGGCCGCACCTGGGTGCGAATGCTGAAGGGCCATACCTGCTGAACCAAAGGTGCTTTCACATTGAGGCCCGGTTGCCGTGGCGTCCCGCTCACCTTGCCCAGGGTGGTGATCACGGCCACTTCACCTGCAGGAACGACGAACAACGATTGCGCCAGCAGCAGCAATCCAGCCAGCACAAGGGCCACGATGGCCACCAAGCCCCCCTCCGGACCTCCGGAGTTGACAGAACGCATCGGCGATGGACTTTGCATGCGGGGGTGGCGTCGAAGACGAATCACTTCCCACGTCCTAGCGAGAGGAAAGCCACAGTGCTCGCAAGCCCATCAGAACCCTGGTAGCGTCCAGCCATCCTGTCTGGGTCCCGTGCTGAGAAGCCTCCTCTCCTTGCTCTTCGCCGCAGTGATGTGGGTGCAGGTTCCTCAGTGGCAGAACGACTGGTCCCAGTGCGCTGTTGATGTTCCCGATGTGAACTGCCATTGGTACATCACAGCTCCAGACAACACCTTCGGGGAGGGATTCGACTGGGCCACGGCTCCCTGGTTCGATGTGAATGGTCTTTCCGATGTGGCCGAGCTCACCAACACCGTTTCAAACCTGCAGCACTGAACCATGCGCAACAGTTTGATTGCCGGGGTGATTGCCCTGCTGATGCTTGTGGCGCAACCTGTTTTCGCCGCCGATCTTCCCCTAACGGGCGTCGCGCTCGCTCCCTGTGATGCCTTGGATCCAGGAGCCCAGCCCAGTCCCGCAGCCTCCAGCAGACCCACGATCACCAGTCCGGAAGGGGCCAGCTGCTATGTGCTCACCGGCATGGTGAACAACAGTGGACGGCGTGCCGTCGTCGATACCGACGTGTACGCCAGGATCCTCGACCGCAGTGGTGAACCTGTTCTTCAAAACCGCACCCGGGTGGGTTCCATTGGTGATGTGGAGCCTGGCGAGCACCCGTTCGCTCTGCGACTGGCCGTGCCCACCGGCACACCGGGCCCGTTTGAGGTCAAAAATGCCCGCGCCCGAGGATTCAGTGCACCGGTTCGCAGTCGGGCAACGGATGACGATGACCTCCTGCCTTTAGAGCAGAGTGTGGTGGGTGCAGCGCCTCAAGACCCTGCGTCCTGACCGCGGCAATGCAAACCGTTCTCTTTCTCTGCACTGGAAATTATTTCCGGAGCCGCTTTTCGGAACTCTGGTTCAACCATCAGATCGCTCTTCAGGGCCGATGTGATGACGTTCACGCTGTCTCCGCTGGCTTGAACGTGAGAGCCGACAGCGGCAACGTCGGCGCCATCGCCAAGGAGGCGCAGGCGGCCTTGCAACACCGTGGCGTTGCCGTGAATCCAACCCAACTGGCGATGCCCCGTCAGGTCAGCCGACACGATGTGGAACAGGCCGATGTGGTGGTGGCCGTCGACGCCGATGCCCACAGGCCGATGGTGCAGGAGCTGTTTCCTGACCTGGAAACGAAGATCCGCTTCTGGCGCGTGAAAGATCTCGATGAGGTTGATGCCGTTGATGATCCGATCACGCTGCTGCAACAGAAGATTGATCAACTGATCAAGGCGTTGATCAGCGGTCACTGATGTTTCGGATCTTCCGTGCTGGCGCAGTGATTCTTTTGCTGTTGATCGGCATCGTCCTGATCAGCATTCATCCCCGCGCACGTCATCCGGACGATGTCATGCCTTCCCTTCGAGAGAACAGGAGGATGCCAAGAAATTCGATGCGCCGCCTGCGGGAGCAACGTCAATGAATCGACCTGCGCTTCAGCGCATTGATCAAACGCTGTTCAACGCACTGGCGGCGGAAGCCGACCAGCGACCGAGGCAACGCTGCAATCACAACTTCCACCAGGAGGCTGAGCCGGTGCAGCGCTTTCTCAACGTGCTGCAACCCGGTACCTACGTGCGTCCCCATCGTCATCAACGCGATCGAGAGGGAGCAGGGTTCGAGTGCTTCCTTGTTTTGCAGGGAATGATCGGCCTGCTGATCTTCAGCCCGGAGGGGGAGATCGTTCAAACGGAGACGCTCTCAGCATCCGGGCCAGTCCGAGGGGTGGAAGTGGCCGAAGGTCAGTTCCACAGCTTGGTGGCTCTGGAGCGCGACTCTGTGATTTTCGAGCTGAAGCAAGGGCCTTATCAACCTTGCCAGGACAAGGACTTCCTCCAAAGGTTTCCCCAGGAGCGGACGCCTGCAGCCGAAGACCAGGAGCGCAGCTGGCGCCAACGCTTCCTGGAGTCCCCGGCGACAGGGGCCCAAACGGGCAACGATTGAATTCAGTCCTCCATCGATGCGAACAGAACTTTGTGACTGGCCACCACCTCGGCATCACTGATGGCGGGGGTGATCTCCATCTCCACGCCGAACTGGGCACGCCAGGGAGCGAGATGGCGGAAGAGTTCCTCCGTGCCGCGGGCCTTCATCAGAGCCACCACCTGACCTTGCCCAGGCAGATGAGCGCGCTGAATCAATTCAAAGCCTTCAAAGCAGTCGTTCTGACAACCCCCTTCGAAATAGTTGATGAATTCCCTGTACACATCAAGCTGGCTGTCGATATCGGGGATGGTGCCCACAACGAAATAGAGCTGCATGATTCTTTGAGTCTCTGCGTCAGAAACTTAAGGGCAGCAAGGGTTGGCAACGGTGTCTTGCAACACGACTAGGCCCTTTCAAACAACGACAGCTGCTCGCTGTCACCAGGCCGATCCCTGATCCAACCCGTGGGATCCCAAGCATCCAGTAAAGGCTGCAAAGCCCTTAGGCCCGCTCCGTCAACAGCCGCCATCCATCCATCCTCGAGCCCATCCGGGATCACCACCGGCATGCGCGGGTGCAGGGGTCGGATCAAGGCATTGGGGGTGGTGGTGAGAATCGTGACACTCTCGATTTCGCTGCCATCCGCACCAAGCCAGCGCTCCCAGAGGCCTGCCAGCCAGAACGGTTGATGGTCGGCTCGGCGAATCCGCCAGCCCTTTTCAAAGAAACAGCTGGCTGGAATCAAACAACGCCGGTGACGCCAGGCTCCCCGGAACATGGCCTTGTCATCCAGGGTTTCCACTCGGGCATTGAAGGGTCGCGGTCCGCTCAGGGGGTCCTTGGTCCAGCCTGGAATCAAACCCCAGAGCATCAGAGCAGCAGAGGCGTCCTTGTCCTCCCTGCGCAAGACCAGCAGAGGTTCCCCCGGGCCAATCAGGTCGCGAGGTGCATAGCGATTCTGGTGTGCTGGATCCAAGCGCTGGCGCAACGGCAACGGCAAGTCCGACGCCGGAATCGAGAGAGCAAAGCGTCCGCACATCAGACCACGATCAAGCAAGATGTGGGCACACGATCGGATTCAATGAAGGAAGTCAGCGTCTTCGAACTTCTGATCCGCAATCTGGGACGTTTCGCCGCGGGATCGGGAGTAGTGGCCCTTTTGGTGTGGCTCACCTGGGTCATGCTTGATGTCCAGCACATGCAATCAGGATTCACCCTGCCTCAGTCGAGCTATTGAAGCGGGGTCTGCTCAAGCGTTGTTCTTGAAGATGCGTTCAAGATCTCGGCGGAACTGAGAGGTCGTGAGGGGCCTCTCGCCGGAACGCCGTCGGTTTCTCATCATCAGTGAGCCAATCCACCAGATCTGCAGTGCAGCAAAGAAAGCACCAAAGATCAGCAAACTGATCGTGGGCGCAGTCATCAAGTCCATGAGTCCAACCAAAAAAAATTGGACTGAAGCTAGAGCTTCAATCCAATCGAATTTGTTTCTTCAACTTGGAAGAAAATTCAGGCCTCAGCGCCCTGGCTGATGGTGCCATTGGAGACATAGGCATCATCAGCGGATTCAGACTGCTTGGCCGTCTCGGGATTGAAACGACGAACAATCAGCTCATCAATGGCGAAACAACCTGGACCAACGGCGAGGACGGCAGCGGCGGCAGCGAAGTAAAGGCCGAGAAGCTCCAGCAGGTAGATGTTGAAACCAGCGGTGATCACTGCGTGGTAGATCGCCACCGTGATCGTTCCAAGAATTGCCAGAGCTCCGAATCGAGTGAGCAGTCCTGTGATCAGAAGCCAACTGCCGCCGATCTCAGAGAACGCTGCGATGTAGGAGAGAACGATGGGGAAGGGAAGGTGAAGCGGACGCACGAAGGCGTCAGCGAAATTTTCAATATTGGCGAGCTTCTCGTAACCGTGATGAATCAGAAGCGTGCCGGTGAAAACACGAAGCACAAGCAGGCCCACATCGGAGAGCAATGGCTTGGAGAGAATCGTTCTGAGCACTGCGATGTCGGTAAGTTTAGGAAATGTAACGACTTAAGCCGCGAGCCCGCGAGCTCGGCAGATGTTTTGTCCATCTTTGAGCAGAAATACCCAGGCAAAGACCCGCTCCGCCCCACACCTTCACGCAGAAACCGCCAGTATGCATACTTCTATGTCGCTTGCTTGACATGAGCAGTGAAATGTTTCTCACTTTGTTCCTGGGCTTCGGCGCAGCTGTGACCAGCCTCGCCTTCTGGAAGTTGAGCCGCTTTCAGTCCACGAACCGCTTGTAGAGCCAACGCACGAAACCACCCACAACGGGCACAGGTTCAAAGGTCGGCCCCACAAAATCGAAGTAGTCGCGGTGATCGCACACCTTCCCGTCGCTGTTGAAGCGCAAGCGACTGGCCCCTGGGTAGATGAACTCGATGCCTTTGATCTTGAGCCCCATCTCCCATTCGATGAAGGCCGTATCCCCATCAACAGCGATGGCACTGGCCGTGAGATACACGTCATCACAGCGACGCATCAGACCATCCTGAGCCTCGATGTAAGCCTTGATGCCACTGCGCTCCTGCGTCGGATCCTGAAAGTGCACGTTCTCGTCGTACAGCTCACGCCATTGCGCTTCTGTGGGTGCTGCCATGCCGTAGGGCTTGGTGAACAGGGATCGAAGGCGCTCTGCGTCCACGGATGACGTCGCAATAACCGGTTGAACCCTATGCATAAATCAGTGGTCCCTGCATAGGCTCCAGCACACTCTGTGCTGAAGCCATGTCCGAACCGAGCTACCGCTACGAGCCTGTTGAAAAGTTCGGCGAGGGCCTGACCACCAACCGCCCCTGGAACACCAGCGCTCTCGCCGGAGTCGAAAGGCTGAATGGTCGCACCGCCATGGTGGGTTTCGCCGCGGCCGTGATCGGTGAATGGATCACCGGGTATGGCCCTGCTGGTCAGGTGATGGCGCTCATCCGCTGGTACCTCAGCTGAGCGTTGGCTCAGGAGCCGTGAGCTCATGAAGGGCGCTGTAATCACCAGTGTCCAGATCCGTGCCCTCTGCGCGCATCAGCAAATCGGCCAGGCTTTGCAGACCTCCGGCGTCCACCCCAGCCAGGCCTGCCTCGCGCAGAAACAGGTTCAAGTCCTTGCGCAGAAGGCTGGTGCTGAAATTGGGATCGCTGTAGTCATGCGTCAGCATCCGCTTGAGCTTTTTGTCCACCGTGGGCGCGTAGAGCGCGGATGGCCGCAGCACATCCATGAAGCTATCCACATCCAGGCCAGAGGCCTGAATCAACCGCAATGCCAGCGAGTAGCCGTGGGTGAGGCTGGCAATCAATTGGTTGAGAGCCAACTTGGCTGCCGCGCCGGTTCCCACGGCACCCATCCGCTTCGGCTCCAAAGCAAGATGCTTGAGCAGTGCGTACTGCTGATCAAACACCCCCTGATCACCGCCTGCCATCACCAGCAGCGTCCCTGCCAATGCCTCAGGTCGGCTCCCCAGGACTGGAGCCTCAAGATAAACACCGCCCTGCGCCTGCACCTGGGCCTCGAGAGCCACACTCTCGCTGATGCCCATGGTGCCCATGGGCATCACACAGCACCGATCCAAACCGCCCAACGCTGCCACCACCTCCGCAGTGATTGGTCCATCCCGAAGCACGGTGATCACCGTGCTGGCACCCGCTATGGCCTGGGCAGGATCATCAAAGCGCTCGGCACCGGCGGAGGTCAGCGGTGCACAGCGGGCTGGATCCCTGTTCCAAACCGCGAGCGCACAACCCACGCTCAACAGGCGGTGGCCGATGGCGGAGCCGAGGAGGCCAGTACCGAGCAGAGCAACCTTGGTCATCAGGCCGGAATCGCCTCCATCACAGGTTCGAGAAGCAGATCGCGGGCGCTGTTGAGCCTGGTCATCATCTCGGGATCACCGCCTTTGTCAGGGTGATGCTGAACAGCCAAGAGCTTGTGAGCACGCTTCACAGCCTGCTCAGTCAGGCGACCCGAGAGGGCCAAGCCCAAGGTTTGGCGGGCACAGATCGCCTCAAAGCCGGGATCCCGGCCAAGGGGGCAACGTTCGCGCTGATGATTGGACTGCCGGGGCTTGCGTTTGGAGCTGCTGCGTTTCCCGCCAGTGGCAGAGGAGCCTGTCGCTCCGAATCCATCTCCAGCCATCAGCGCATCGGGTAGGGCTCCCTACCTTGCTTGATCGCGAAGCCCCGATCAGGTGACCGAGCCGACAAATGGCCTGGGATCCTGGTCGAAGCGATGCTCAAATGGCAGCGCAGATGGTTGGTCCTGGCCTGCAAGAGCCGCGGTGCTTTCGAGGGCCTGCCTTAGTAGCCGGGCGCTGTGCAGAGGCATGTCGCGGGGCACAGAGATGCGATCCCGCAGATAGCGCAGAGCTGCGGCTGACCCTGAAGACGGCATCACTGCGGTCCCAGCGATCAGCTTGGTGAGTGCCGCGCGCAAGGGCTGATCAAACCCCTCCCCGAGAGGGCTGCGCACGAGCAGCGTGTGGCGATGGCGCAGCACCCGCTCCAGGGCTCGGGCCTGGGGAGTGACCCCTGCTTCAGGCGGTGTCCAACGGCATTCGAGGGCACCCAGTCCCTCCCCTTGATCCACCGCCGCGGCCATGAATTGTTGCTGCGCACTGCCATCCGCCCAGCATCCGCCCATCTGCGGAGGCAGATCGTGGGCATGGGTGTGCACATCACTCTGGGTGCCGCGATACGTCTCGAGTTGCTCAAGGGCCGTGAGCCAACGGTCGATCCCGGGGTGGGCCTCACGCAGTGCAAACCCCTTGAAGTAGGCGAGCGACGCATTCATGCGCTCCACGTAGGGGATGAACACCAGATCGGCGGTGCCAGGTGTTGCCCCGCTCGGATGGTCGGGATCGAGCCAGCAGCCACCACCAGCGGCGATCGCCTCCTCCATCTGGGAGGCCACCCTCTGGAACTGATCCCGGGCACGGCGTTCCTGGTCCTCGCGCAGGCCTGGGGTGCAGAGCCACACACACCAGGCGCGGAACAGCAACCGTTCCAGCTCACGCAAACGCCTCACCCGCCGGTCATGCATGCCAGCTCCCACCGGCCCGAAAGTGCGTTCAAGGGCCTCGAGGATGCGATCGCTCTCCGTGATCAGGCGACCATTGAGTTCCAGAGCCGGCAACATTCCCGAGGGAACCAGTGCCGTGAACCAGGGCTCCTTCGGGCCATAGCAGCGCATGGTGACCTTGCGGATCCGATAGGGCACCCGGCGCAGCTCAAGCCAGAGCCACACCTTCTGGCAGTACGGGCACCAGGCGTGGTGGTCCCGGAACAAGGTCACCTGCACATCTGCTTCGGAATGCCCGAACAGCCGCAAGCTGGCCTGGGCGTTGGTGGGGCCTTCCACGCGTTCGGCAGCAGCCGGTGCCAAAGCCTCCAGAGCAGCCCAGGAGAGCGCCTCCGCCTTCAGCGAATCGTCTGTCATCACGCCAACAGGTCTTGCCGCAGTTTGGCGGCAAGACGGAGACGAACGTCGGTTTGAGCCGAGTGATCAGCTGTAAACCTTGCCGATCAGAGGACCGGCCTGCTCATCGGTGAACACAGGTGTCACGGTCCAGTCGAGGCATTCCGCCCACTCGGCGGCGTGCTCGTAGCAGACGCCAGCATCATCGGTTTCCACCAGGATCCAGCCCTGAACCGAGCCGGGTGCGTGGTAACGGGTCCACGACTTGCAAGCTGGCATGGGGGCTCCGGTCTGCATGAACTTGCGAGCCGCTTTCTCGTGGTAACCGGTCTTGAAGTGCCAGTGCATGAGGAACAACATGAAATCGCTGAGAAAGGCGCTTCCAATTAGCACGTCTGCGCACGATCCGACAGCATGACCGCGACAAACGCCTGAATCTCTTGTCGATCCCAAGTGACACGGTGACCGGGAACGATCTGCTGACGCGCGAGCGGCAGGTTCGCCAAGAGGGAAGTGGGATCAATGCCGACGACGTGATCGGTTGCTGGCAGCTGCAGACCATCTGGCCCAAGGGCCGCAGCGAAGCCAACGCCTTCAACGGGTGGCTGCTGCGCAGCCTCGGCGCCTGCCTGGAGATCAGCGCAGCCGGCGATCACCATCTACGCCTACGCAATGCCGTCAACCTCGGCCCGGTGACTCTGCAGTTCAGTGGACCTGGGGAGCTGGGCGGTGGCAGACCCTTACTGAGCTTCCACTTCGAGCACGTCAGGCTGACGCTTGGCGCCATCACCCTGCTGCAACGCTCGTTGCCGGCTCCACCCGCCAAGCGCAAGCCGTTCTTCGCATTGATCCACAGGGATGCGTCTGGCTGGCTGGCGGCTCGCGGCCGGGGAGGTGGGCTCGCCCTGTGGACGCTCAGGGATTGAGACGTCGCTCGATCCAGTCGTCTCCTCGCTCCCAGCAGCAGCGTCGGTGGGGATGGGCTTTGAGATCGAGTTGCTCCACCCGCTGGATCTGAATGCGGATCAACAGCAAATGAGGCGGTGGTGGCTCCCCATCGGCAATCGAATCCGGCCAGGGGCCAGCCGCCTCAAAGGGCTCACCCGGATGCGGCCAGGCCCAGACGGAGCGGCCAGCGGGCGCCAACCGTTGCCAATGGGCGTTCAAAGCCTCCGGATCATCGCCAACACTCAACAATTGAGCGATCCCACGCAGGCGGAACTGTTCTCTGGCCTTGCGGAACAACCAGCACAGTTCCACCTGCCCCTGAGCACTGAGTTCGCCGGGTTTCTCGCTGCGGGCATCTGTGAGCAGTTCGAGGTCGCCCTCATCACTCCAGCCTCGAAACACCAGGGTGCGCACCCGTGGGGTGCCATCGGCTGCCACGCTTGCGAGCTGGAGCCAGCTGGCCCCCGGAGCCCGTCCCTCCCGTTGGCGGGCGCCCCGCAGCAACGGCCGCCAGGGGGGCAACGGCATTGCCTGGATGGGATCAACCGGCATCAGCCATCCAAGGATCGAGAAAGGCCAGCGGACGGTTCATCGTTTCGGAAAACCCAAGGATGCCTCGATCGCGATAGACGTACAGGAGCGAGTCGTCCGCGTCCAAGAGGAACGTGCCCCCCCGCTGGGTGATGAAGCGATCGTCGGGCACGTAGGTGCCCCAGTGCCGCAGCACTTCATTCATATTGCGCAAGCGCACCGTGGCCAGTTCGAACGGGCGCTGAAACCCGCCGCCACCAGCACGGCGGAAGAGTCCAGCAGGGATCGCTGGCAGCACCCCGGTGCTGATCACTTCATCGTCGCCGAAACGCTGGGGCGCCGTGCGGTCGCCGGTGTAGCCGCGCAGCACTTCTGCCAGGGTGCCGGGAGAGCCGATGCCTGCACACATCAGCAGCAAGGAGGGCCAAGCACCGCCTGGAGCCTGAAGCCCTGGCGACAACCCCAAAGCCTGGTGCAGGTTGGCATTGGGCTCAACCTGCAAGCGCTCAACCGGAAAGCCAGTGAAGGCGCAGAAACGATCAGCACCCTTCGGATCTCCAATCGCGATCGCCAACAACTGGATCCCGGCCTGATCCAGCTGAGGCAGCGCAGGCACCAGGGCCTGGGCGTATTCCATGGAGTCGAAATCACCGAGCTGGGTGAGCAGCACCACCAGCCGCCGGCAGCCTCGGCCCATGCCAGGAGCATCAGCGATGCGTTCAAGCAAAGGATCGGGAGCGTTCATGCCTGTCATCAAGACGCCCACATGATCAGGCATTGAGCACGACATCAGGCATCGAGCACAAAGCGATAGCGCACATCGCCCTTGGCAAGCCGTTGAATCGCCACATTCACCTGATCCATCGGCAGATGCTCAACCAGTGGGAGGATGTTGTGGCGAACACAGAACTCCACCATCTTCTGAAGACTGGCTGGTGAGGACGTGGGGCTACCGGTGATCGAGCGCCGGGCGGGGATGAGATCGAAGGCGCCAACCTGAATCGGCTCCAGCACAGCCCCGAGCTGATGCAGGCGTCCCCGAGGCCTGAGCGACGCCATCACCGCACTCCAGTCGAGGGGATGGTTGACCGTATTGATCACCAGATCAAACCGGCTCTGAAGATCAGGAAGCATCTCCAGTTCCTCCACGTGATGGGCACCAAAGCGTCGTGCCTGTTCCGCCTTGGCGAGATTGGTGGTGATGGCGGTGACTTCACAGCCCCAAGCCCGCGCGAATTGCAAGGCGATATGGCCCAGCCCACCGATGCCCACCACGGCCACATGGGCTGTGGGCGACACCGCTTCATCCACCAGCGGTGCAAACACGGTGATGCCACCACAAAACAAGGGTCCTGCATCGGCCGGATCCAGACCAGGCGGAAGCGGGATCGCCCAGTCTTGCCGAGCCACCACGTGACTGGCGAAGCCCCCCTGCCGTCCCACGATCGTGGCTTCCAGAGACGTGCAGAGGTTCTGATCACCGCCGAGGCAGAGGCTGCAGTGGTTGCAACTTCCGCTGATCCAGCCCAGACCGCGAACGTCGCCGATCAAGCCCGGATCCACCCCCTCGCCAACCGCCGTGACCCTGCCGATCACTTCATGGCCCGGCACGAGGGGATAGCGGCTGACACCCCAGTGATTGCCGATCATCGAGAGGTCGCTGTGGCAGAGGCCGCAGTGCATCACCTCCAGTACCAGCTCGTCAGCTGCAGGCTCAGGGGCTGGCCGCTGGCCGCACTCAAGAGGGGCCCCTGCGGACGGTGCTTGCCAGACAGAGATCACAGGGAAACCCGCAATGGTTCTTCCTTGTCTTTAGTCATGCCGCCCAGGCAGCGCCACGGCGCATTGACACATTTGTACTACCCAATTAGAACAGGCGTACCAGCAGCGTCTCCATGGCTCCGAGTTCGCCTTATGCACCCTTCAAAGCGGAGGAGTGGATGCGCGCTTCCCTGATCACCCCCCGAAAGCGATGCCCCGTCACGGTTGGATCCAGGACCCACACACCCAGGACACGAAACGGTTCCACCCCGATGAAAAAAGCTGGCACCGCGACCCCCGGGTGTTCGTGGATTCAGGGAGACCTTTTCCAGACCAGCCCCCGCTGCTGACCACCCGGGTGCACCTACGCCGGGAAACAGCGGAACTCCTCTGGAAGGAGCTACTGCGGGTGGGCTGGCAGCCCTGCAGGCCCCAATGGGGTGCTGATGTGGATGTCTGATGTGGACGTCTGAAACCGGCAGCGAGACGACCCGTCAGCCAACAGCTCAAGCCTCAACCGAACTGGTAATGCTTGCGCACCGCTTCATGCACGGTCCACCTGCACGTCAACCCGGCGGAAAATTCCACCAAATCCCCGGCCTTGATGCGCACGGGCGCACCAGATTCGGGCGTCACGGTGACGTCACCTTCCAGCAACAGACAGGTTTCCCTCTGGTCGTAGTGCCAGGGAAATTCACTGGCTTCACAGGCCCAGATTGGCCATTCACGAATCCCCAGCGCCACGATCACGCTGTCAGGGCACGGAGAAGTCACATGGATCATCGCCAAACCGATGATGTCTTCAATCAAGTTCCATAATTGCGCGGCGCTAGCCCATCGCCGACCGTCAATCCCCGCTCCCACCGCCGCAGACGCTGGAGCAGCAGCGCAGCAACCACAGCCAGCAGCCCGCCCAAGGCACTCAACCAGCCCATCTGGCCAACGCCGATCAACACCGCCGCCGTCCAGAGGACAACCCAGCACCAGGGCTGGCCCCGTCGAATCCAATGCAGCGCCTGGGAGCAACTGCGGCAGTTCACGGTATGGCTGTTGTAGCGATCCATGAGCGAAGCAATCCCCTGCCTTGGCGGAAGCCGCTGTCCAGCGAAAGGTTCGCCGCCGTGGCTGTTAATCCAGCGATGCAACGCGGCCACATAGACATCCGCCTCGGTTGGCAGAAAAAACGCACGCTCAGCGGCTGCACTGCCGCCGGCAGATTCCAGCACCCGCTCCTGCCAGTGCAGAAACACCTGGTCGTCTTCCAGAACTTTGTGGTTACCGATGTGTTGCAGCCATCGGGGTCGCAGACCCACCAGCAGCCGTGGCAACGCGGACTTGAACTGGAACGGGAAGCGCGCGAACAGGCGACACTCACCGCGGCGGATCGGCACGGCGTAAACCACGGTGAGAATCCGCGCGAACCCTTTGGCATCAAGGTCGTGCCACATCAGCTGGGGGGCACTGAAGTGGGTGAACTGAGAGCCGAGCCGGCCTCGGCGGGGGCCCTCCTCCCAGAAGGCCTCAAATCCCGAATCGTTCTCCGCTCGGATCACGGCCAGCACAGGGGCGGCATTCTCCCGGTTACCCACGGTTTTGTGATGCGTGAACGGCACATGACTCACATCCAGCACATTCTCAAGCAGGGTGAGTGCATCCATGGGCAGGTCGCGGAAGGTGTCCTGCACGATCCAGCCATCAGCCCAGCCATCTCCTTGCTCTTGAAGCAACGGCACAAGCGGTGGATCTTTGGCGCCCGCCATCGTCGGATCGCCGGTCCACACGAACAGCAACCCCTGGCCAGAACAGGTAGGGAGGCTGTTGCAGCTGGACCGGCGCCCCGATGCATTGGCCCCTTCCGCCATCTGGGGGATCCGTGTGCAACGGCCTTCTCCATCGAAACTCCAGCCGTGATAGGGACACTCCAGTTCCCCTGAGGCATTGATGCGTCCCTCACTTAGGGGTACCAATCGATGGGGACAGACGTCATCGAAGGCCCGCCAGCTTCCGATCGAGGCGTCCCACCACAGCACGAGATCCCTCTCCAGAACGGTGAACCGCTGCGGTCGTTTCGGATCGAGATCGCGCAGGTAGGCAACCGGCCACCACTGCTCCGTCCAGCTGGCATGCATGGGTCGTGCACGAGTGCAGTCATGATCGCCGTCTTGGAGCAGCGTCTGTGACCTCAAAACCATGATTGATCTCGGGGACTACGGCCATCCGCCCAGCACGCGCCGCCGGGACTACTCCCTGGTGCTGCTGCAGCTGATGAAACGCATGCGCCTGGAGTTGCTGCTGCTGCTGGCCATCGCCGTGCTGATCAACAGCAATGCGATTCCCGGTGGTTGGACAGCCGATGGCGATGTGGTGAGGATTCTCGGCATCGCGGCCTCGATCTTCATCGGCTTCCGCAACACCCAGGCCATCGGGCGCTGGTGGGAGGCGAGGAAACTTTGGGGATCGATCGTGAATGTGAGCCGGAGCTGGGCCGACACCCTCCGCGCCCACCTGAGCAGCGAACGCATCAACCGCAAAGAGGAACGCCAGCTTCTGCAGTTGCAGGTGGCTCTGGTGTGGCAGCTGAATTTCCAGCTGCGCAACTTCTGGCACCGGGAGCTCAGGGAGCTGCAAGGGCAACTCCTCGATGGCCTCAAGCTGCCGCGCAGCAGCAGCTTGCGCCAGCTCGGCCTGCAGCGGGCCGAGTGGATCCGAGACCTTCATCGCCAGGAGCACATCGACAGCTTCGGACGCATGCAGCTGATGGAGGTGGCCAATGCCTGCACCGATGCCATCGGCGGATTGGAGCGGATCCGCAACACCCCCTTACCAGCGTCGTACGACGTGTTCGTGCGCTTGCTCACCTGGCTGTTCGGACTGCTCCTGCTCCTGTACTTTCACGACCTTGGGCCCGAGCCCCGAATTCCGATCAGTGGAGTGTTGATCGTGCTGCTGTTTCTGATGGCGGAACGCATCGGCGCCTATGTCGAGGGCCCCTTCGACGCTGACGGCAGCAGCTTTTCCCTCCCGCTCGACAGCATCTGCCTCACGATCAGCCGCGATCTCCTCGATGGTGACGCTGACCATGTGCAGCATCTGAATTCAAAGGATCCAGTGCGCTGGACCTGAGCTTTCCACCCGCTCTCTCCCACCATGCCCTCGTTCGCTCTCTTCGCCCTACCCCTTGTTCTCGCCCTGTTTCATTGGGTCGGCCCTGTCCCGGACGATCTGGGAGTGCGGGGCGGTCACCTCAGCCCCTGCCCCGGCCCCGCGCACTGCGCACGGGTTGACTGGACTGTGACGGATTCCGGTGCCGCACTGGAGAGCCTCACCACACTGATCGAATCAACACCGCAGGCGGAAGTGATCAGTCGCGACGATGGCTACCTCCATGCCACGTTCAGCAGCCGCATCTTCGGCTTTGTCGATGATGTGGAACTCAATGCAGCCGATCCCGAACGGCTCGAGGCCCGCTCGATTTCGCGCCTGGGTGATTCCGATCTGGGGGTGAACGGTCAGCGCCTGCAGGTCCTGGCCCAGGCGTTGGACACGCAGGGCCTGAGCCAACCTTGAAACCAAGTTTCAGCGTTCATCCGCTGCAGGGCGGACGGCCCCCGACCGCCCCGGCGCCGTTAAAACCATGGCCTGAAGCCGACCTCGCAAGGCCACACACCCAGCACATTGGCAGGGTTCATCGTCGTGGACGCTGGCATGAAGCCGAACCGGCTGAAAGTGCGATCGCATGGCGAGAAGCCTTTCTTCAGTTCTGACGTGCAATCCGCAACGCAGCCAGCTTGAGTGCGCAATCTCGAGATTTTTTTTAGCTGATGAAACAAATCTGAGTGAGGCGTCGCCAATTGCGGGCTTCACGGCATCGCTTCAGCCAGATCCAACGCACTTTGCAAAGCGCCTTCCGCCATCCCAAAGCCAGAACCGGCGATCCAGTCGCCGCAGAACCCCACCCGGGCCTGCGGACACCACTGCAGATCCCGGGGCAAGGCATGGTCGAGGGGTTGCGCCGCACCCCAGCGCATCACCCCGAGGCTTCTCGCCTCCGGGAGAGCCGCCTGCAGGGCAGGCCAAGGCCCAAGCAGCGGAGGCAAGGCCGCCAGCAATCGCCTCTCGTGATGCACAAGCAGATCCGGTTGGGTGTCCGGCCTGATCGCAGCACCGTCATCGAGGCCATGCACCACCAAACCAAGGCGACCATCGCTCTGTGGGTGCACAACCAGCCGTTCCACACCGCAGTGATCCCGGGCCTCCGGCGTCAGCCAGATCTGTCGGGGGAGCGAATCTGCAGTGCCCAGCCCAGCATTCACCGAGGGCAACTCCAGCATCAGGTTCCAGCGCACGCTGGCCGTCATCACGGCAATTGAGGCCAGAGCTGCATCAAGACTGGGGTCAACCCCCTCCGCCACAGCGCTGCGCAGAGGCACATCAGGCCAGCCCAGCATCGCCAGCGATCGCGGATGGGCGAGCAGTGTTCCACTCAGCACCAGCGTCCTGGCCCGCCAACCACCAGGCAGCAACCAGTGTCCGTCATGCCAGCGGAGCGTGCTGATGCGCTCCCCGAAGCAGGTGAACACAGCCTCCCCGGCGTCTGCCAACAGCGTTTCAGCCACGGCGGCCATGGTGGGTTGCCCGCGCCAGCGCGGGCCACACAGCAACGGATGAGCGGGAGGTTCCACCAGCGCGCCAGCGCCATCGAGACCGACAACGCAACCAGCATCCGGCACCAACACCCCGCGGTCACAGAGATCGTCAACAAGCGCGCCCAAAGGCCCCTGCGGTGGGCCACTGAAGCTGAGGGTCGGGGCTCCATGATCCAGCCGCCAGAGGGCGTCATCCCGCCGCCGTCGCGTTGCACAACGACCACCCGGCCCGCGTCCGGCCTCAAGGATCACCAGGGAGTCAACCGCTTGCTTGCGGCGCAGGGCCGATGCCAGAGCACAGGCCGAAAGCCCCGCACCGATCACCGCCAGATCCACATCAGCCATGAGCACATCGCCCTCTGCCAAGAGTCTGAACACAAAAAAAGACGGGTGGCGGCCCGTCTTGACTCTCCCGATTGGCGTCCCAGAGCAATGCCCTCTGACGCGCCCTTTATCGCGCGGTCGCAGCAGCAGCGCCGTAGGCATCGATACTCAATAACGCTTCCGACAGCGGTTGCACCATTTGCTGGGTGTTGCTGGTGACCTCGAGAATCCGGCCAATGGATCCCGGGGTTTCCAAGGCCTCAAGGCAGCAACGCGCCACCAGGCGCCTGGGGATGGATTGACTGTCCTGCTGATCCGGCCCGGTCCAGACAATGCCCTCAGTCTCGAGCGCATCCTCCCGTTCCGACAGACCACCGGGACGAATCACGGTCCAGTCCAGTCCGCTGCGTTCAAGACTGCGCTCACCCACGCGTTTCCACACCAGGATCAGCCCAAACAGGTTGAGTGGATGGCGCCAGCGACCGCTGCAGAGAGAGCTCACGAGCACCACACGGCGCAGCCCAACCCGTTGGCAACTCTCGATCTGACGCTGCACACCCCAGGCATCCACCCGCATCGGACCGGTGAGATCCACGGACGGCCGCGCTCCGGTAGCGATCACCAGCGCATCGGCGCCATGGAGCGCCTGATCCAGGGCGGGAGAGTCCTGCAAGCTCAAACGCTGCTGCTCACAACCCTCGAGAGACTTTGGGATCTGCGAATCAGAGCGCAACAGCAACCGCGGTTGATCCCCGCTGGCCAGGGCCTCTTCAGCAATTCGGAACCCTGTCTTGCCAGACGCTCCACTGATGGCGATCGTGCGTGGGCTCATGGCAGGGTCTCCTTGATCACATCGGCCAGGATCTCCTGCAAGTCTGCCAAGGCTGCAGCCGCCTCTCCCTGCTTGATCTCCAGCAATGCGGCGATGTCCGTTTTGGGATTCCAGTAGCCGATCCGGGTGGTGCCCGCCTGATCCCACACAGCGATGGTGAACGGTATAAACAGATTGGCGAGCGGATTGGCGGCCAGCACCACGGCATCCAGGGAAGGTTTGCTGACGAGCAAGGCCGTGTTGGCAGGAATCCGCCGTCCCTGCTCACGGGCCGTGCGCTGATGGTTCAGCTCCGCCCGGATCTCAAACCCCTGTTGCTGAAAGCCAGCACGCAAACGCCGCACCGTCTCAGCAACCGTGAACGGCGACTCCCACTGGCGGATGTAACCCGTCAGGGCCTTGGTGTCAGCAACGGCTGTTGGGGCAGCAGAAACTGTTGGGGCAGCTGCGAGCTGTCGATGGCTGCTCTCCAACAAGGCTGCCGATCCCAGCAACATCACACTGCTGACCATGGGCAACAGGCGACCCCCAAGCAGCGGCATCATGACGTTTCAGCAATCAGCGCACGCTAGGTGAGTTGGAAAGCCGCCCAGGCCTGGACAAGCCGCACCCCCCGGGAGGGACGACGCCACTTCCGCTTGGTGCTCCAGGGGGGGCGAGGAGCCGAGCGCTGGGTGGAACTCTGCTCCGTACTCACACCTGAGGTTCGACTGCGCCTCAGCTGGAGCGAGCTCTGCGACCGATCGCGCTGGGACAGCGGCTGGCAGTCGATTCCCCCTGAGCCATCAGACGGTGGCAGCTGAGGGCACTGGTTTGGTGGCGATCACCGCAAAGAATGGATCGCCCTTTCCGCCCACCCAACCCATGGGGCCAGGCATGCGGGTCTCCTCAGCAATCAGTTCCGGCTTGGGCCAGCCCTGAGCCATCAGCACTTCAGCGACATAACGAAGGTGATCGCCATCGGCACCATCGGTCCAGATCTGAGGAGCTTTGGTGAAGAACATGCGATTGCTGAACGCCACGATCACCTGGCCGTTGGGACGGGTGATCCGCAGAAGCTCCTCGGCAATGGCTTCCGGCTGCTGCAGGTATTGCCATCCCGCCACAATCAAGGTGCAATCCACGCTGCTGTCGTCGAGAGGCAACTCCTGCAACTGGTTGAGGTTCTGAACCCAATGACGATCGAGACGGGGATTGGCCTCCAACTCCTGGGCGTTGAGGCCATGGCCGATCACTTGCTCATAACGCTGATCGTCGGGAAGGTGACTCACCCAGCTGCTCATTAGATCCAGCACCACGGCACAGGTGGGGATGCGTTCGCGGTAGAGCTGGGTCAGTCGCCCTCTGAAACCGCCATCCAGATGCTGAACGAAACGAGGCTCGCTGTAGAAGAGAGCATCATCACTGCCATCCAGCTTGTAGCGCTCGTTGGCACTGAGAACCTGAACGACCACGGATCTGCCTGCTGAGGTGGAGACGGAACCTAAGGAACGACGCGGAGAAGTGCGTCACACCAGGGAAGACGCATCAGAGCCCCAGGCTCTCGAGCAGCTCGGACTGGGCTTTTTTACCAGTGATGGCATGGGCCGCCATCGCACCGCTGGCGGCCACCGGAGGAATGCCGATACCGGGGAAGGTGCTAGCACCGCACTGGAGGAGTCCTTCCACCGGGGTCTGCACCCCAGGGAACAATCCCCGAGCTGCCGAGAGCGCGGGGCCATAGCTGCCGTGATGAACCGATAAGTAATGGCGGTGCGTCAGTGGCGTGCCCTCCATCACCACCCGGCAACGGCTGCGGAGATCGGGAATGCGCTGCTCCAGCACATGCCAGAACACCCCACAGCGATCAGCACGCTGGCGGTCGTACTCAGGCGTGGATCGCTCCAACCCGCTCCAGTGCTCCCAAGGTTCATTCGCTGGCGTGTAGGCATGCAGCACGTGCTGACCAGGAGGTGCCATAGCGGGATCCAACACCGACGGAACTGACACCACCACGGCGTTGCGCTCCGCTGTAATGCCTCGCTCCCAGTCCCCAACCCAGACGGTATGGATCGGCAGGTCATCCAACCCAGCAGCATCAAAACCGAGATGAAGATGCAGGAATGAACCGCAAGCAGGCGTGTTCAAACGTTCCTGCCGCCATCGCGACGTGCCCTTCTCTGGCAGCAACGCCGCCGTGCTCCAGGCGTCGGCATTGCTCACCACATGATCCGCATCCAGTTGCTCTCCGTTGGTGAGCTCCACGCCGATCACCCGATCGCCATCAAGCCTGATCTGCTTGAACCGGGCCCCCAGTCGCAACGTCCCACCGTGCTTTTGCAAGCCCCGCACAAGAGCGTTCACAACACCGGCACTTCCGCCCTTGGGGAAGTCAAGACAGGCCTCAGGATCAAACCATTCCCCAAACAGGGTGGCCATGGCCGCAGCGTTGGTATCGGCCATCGGCATCCCGCTGATCAGAAAGCAGAGAAGGTCAACCCAGTGCCGCAAGAAGGGGTCCGTTAGCTGACGGTCCACAAGCGGAGCGAAGGCACCGCTGAGATGGCGAAGAGCTGGAAGATGGGGCAACAAGCGGCCGCTGCGTTTGAGAAGGGGGCCCAGTCCATTGATCCCTGCCGGTGGAAGCGCCAGCAGGGGCAGAGCATCCGCCGCAGCAGCGATTGGCTGCAGCGTTCTGGCGAAACGCCTCCATTCCTCAACGGCTGCATCACCGCGAAGCTGTTGCACCACCTGCTCAAAACCGTCAGCGCCAACGCCGATCCGAAGATGACCTTCCGGGAAGAGAACGTCCCAGTCCCGGTAGGACATCACCTCGATCGGTTCATCGAGAGCCCGAAGGATTTGAGCGAGAGGATTGTTGCTGGGCCACCGGCCCAGACCACTCCACAGCGATGGACCGGATTCGAAGTGATAACCCTGGCGCTGAAAGCCGTGAGCAGCACCACCGGGTGCCCCATGGGCCTCTAGCACGAGCACCTCATGGCCAGCACGGGCACAAAGGGCGGCACAACACAAGCCACCGATGCCGCTGCCGATCACGATCACCTCGGTTTTGGTGGTCATGGAGAGGTGCAGAGAGCGGTGAACGATTCATAGCCGGTCACAGCTCCGCACCGTTGCGGACATGCCGGACGACACGCAGTCCCTAGGGTTTTGATACGACGAAACGTGATCCAGTGGACGGACTCGAAACCCAGGCCCCACACGTGCCAGCGAGCGGCTTCATGGGCTGGATCCGTCGGACGCCTCCGCTGGTGCTGCCCATGGTGGTGCTCAGTGCCGGACTGGTGGTGGCCGGTGCTGTGGCTGTGAAAGGGATCCGCACGGCCGCAGACACCATCACCGTGACGGGTGCGAGCACCGAACGCATCCGCAGTGACTACGCCGACTGGACCGTGGTGGTTCAAGGCAGCGGGGCAAGCCAGCAGGCTGCCTATCAGGCTCTGCAGCCGGATCTTCAGCGAACACTGGCGTTTCTGCGGACGCAGGGCGTTCCCGACAGCTCCATTCAGCTCGCGGTTCTTGAATCGTCGAGCAACGACATCCGCAACCGTATGAACGGGGCCCTGATCAAAACGGAGTGGTCGGCCCGGCAGCCGATCCGCATCAGCACCCCCGATGTGATTCTGATCAGCAAGGTGTCTCGATCCATCGGTTCACTGGTGGGTGATGGCGTCTCGCTCACGATTCAGCCGCCTGCCTACACCTACACAAAGCTCGCCGACAAACGCGTCGACATGCTCGCCAAAGCCACAGCCGACGCGCGCAAACGCGCCGTGGCCATTGCAGGGCAGGCAGGATCAGGAATTGGGGCCATCACCAAAGCCGATACCGGCACGTTTCAGATCACGGTTCCGAATTCAACGGACATGGGCCGCTACGGCTCGTACGACACCCGCACGATTAACAAGGACATCACCGCCGTGATGGGTGTGACGTTCCGCGTGCAGTGATCGCACTTCCGCTGATCCTCCTGGGCATCGCCTGGCTCCAGGAGCTGATCGATCAACTGGTGTTCGCCGGTCGCTGGAATCTGGCCATGGGCCCTGGGACTCCTTGGTGGACCTTGTTCACAGCGCCTTTCAGCCATGGGGGATTCGGGCATCTGCTCGCCAACAGCCTGGTGTTTCTTCCCCTCAGTTACCTGGTGCTGGCGCGCAGCACCAGGGCCTATGTCGCCGTTTGGATCGCGGTCATCCTGCTGGAAATCCCGGTGTGGCTGTTCTGGCCCGTTGGAGCCCATGGCCTCTCCGGTGTGGTGTATGGACTCCTCGGCTACCTGCTGTGCATCGGCTTTCTCGAACGGCGGCCTCTGGCCATCCTTTTGAGCCTGATCACCCTGTTGCTGTTCGGCAGTGCCTTGCCAGGACTTCTGCCCTGGGCGTCACCGGCTGGTGTGAGCTGGATCGGCCATGCCACAGGATTCATCGCCGGACTGATCGCAGCGAAAGCCGTGCAGAACGAGTCTTAGCTCTCTTCGTCCTCTGCGCTGCCCCCCCCCAAGAAGCGACCGGAGGCTTTCACGGCCAGAACGGCAGCAGCAGCTCCGTAGCCGATGAATGTGGCCACCTGCCCGAAACTGCCGGTCTCGTAGAGATCGGCATTGAGGAGAAGCCAATCAACAAGCGACGCAGCGGTGCCCCAAATCACCACCCACACCGACACGTAGATCACACCCCGGGTTGTGCTGCTCAAGGAAGCAATGGCGACGTCGACCGTGACCGTAAGTCAAATCCACTCAGCGGCCAGAATCGGGCGCGATGGCTACAACCGCTTCAGGAACGACCTTGGCCATGAGCGAACAGGATCAGCAGCAACCCGTGGTGATCAAGCAGGGAGGCAATGGCATCGGCTTGGTTGTGGCCGCGCTGATCATTGGAGGATCAATTGTGTATGCCATCAACATCTGGTCGAACACCAAACAGCAGATGATCAAGGCACCAGCCGAAGCAATCCAGAAGGGCGTTGAGTCTGTGAAAAAAGCGATCCAACCAGGGTCCTGAATCAGCGTCACCCCCCTTCCATCGACTGCTGATGGCTGTGCTGCCTGTAGAGGTCGCTGGGATCATCCTCTTTTGCTTTTGCATCCTCAGCTTTCGCTCGCTTCTGTGCGGCTTCCTCCTCTTTTTGCACCACCCGTTCGTAAGCGCTCAGCGTGTCGGATTCGGGTCTAGACGCCTGGGAGCTCATCAACGGAGGTTTCAGAGGTTGTTGATGCTCGCATCCGGAAGGAAGCGCTGCAACGATGACGCTTTCGTTTCAGCGTCATGAAGAAGCACGAGCGGGCGGCCGTGGTTCTGGAGCGATTGAACGCGCACTATCCCGAACCGCCGATCCCTCTCGACCACAGCGATCCGTTCACCCTGTTGATCGCGGTTCTGCTCAGCGCTCAGTGCACCGACAAAAAGGTGAATGAGGTCACACCCGCACTGTTTGCCGCCGGCCCCACGCCAGAAGCGATGGCCGCCCTCAACGAGAACGAGATCCTCTCCCATATCCGCCAACTTGGCCTGGCCAAGACCAAATCCAAGAATGTGCACAAGTTGGCCCACATTCTTGTGAATGTGCATGCAGGCCAGGTTCCGGCCAGCTTCGAAGAACTGGAAGCGCTGCCAGGCGTGGGCCACAAAACCGCCAGCGTGGTGATGGCGCAAGCTTTCGGTGTTCCCGCATTCCCTGTGGATACCCACATCCACCGCTTGGCCCAGCGCTGGGGGCTGAGCAGCGGAGAGTCGGTGGCGACAACCGAAAAAGATCTCAAGAAGCTGTTTCCCAAAGACTCTTGGAACAAGCTTCATCTCCAGATCATTTTTTACGGGCGGGAGTACTGCACGGCCCGAGGGTGCGACGGCACGGTGTGCCCGCTCTGCCGCGAGCTTTACCCCCGGCGCAGAAAGCCTGTTGAATGGAAAAAGGCCTAGTCAAAACCAATCGTCAAATTACTGTTACAGTTTGTTGTACAACGACAGGTGCAAGACATGGAGCGCAATTCCGCACAAGACAGCTGGTTCCAAGGCTCGGCGGCTCGTGCCATTCACGAAGAGCAGCTGGCAAAGGTCGAACGTTTCAACGGACGCGCCGCCATGCTCGGATTTGTGATTGGTGTGATCACCGAGGGGCTGACGGGACAAGGCATCTTGCATCAGATCGGCTTGGGCCCCCTGGTTGATGGCTATGCCGCCTGCAGTGCCCAGTATTTGCCCTTCTGCTTCTGATCAACGCCACCACACGCCCTCAGCTCTAGTGTTGAGGGCTGTCAGATCAGAGGCATGCCTCGCAAGCGCCGCAAGCTCAGCAAGGAGATGGAGGCTGAAATCAAAGCCGCCCAAAAAAAAGTGGAGTTCATCTCCGCGATGATTCGGGATATCCGGGAAGAAGACATTCAGAACGAATATGCGGAAGCGTTTTCCCGCGTGCACGTGGCCAGCGCCCATCTCACCCAGCTTTATGACAGCGAAGGCGTGACCGAAGAAAGCGAGGGAACCCTGGCTCTCTACAAGGGGCTGCTGAGCCAATTCGAGGAGGACTACGAACTCTGATCGCTTGAAGCCCCCTTCGGATTCATGCTGCCGATCCCAGAACCCGGTACAACCGGGTTGATTTTGTGCAACAGCAGCCATGACCGACCGCGGCGACACGCAAAGGCAAGCGAACGATCCCCGCTGGTTCGAGCTGCTGATGGCCAGTCGCTGGCCCCTGGCCGTCGTCCTGGCGGCCTGGGCCGTTGCCATCGCCGCCGTACAGATTCTGAGAAAACCAATCCCCATCGGTCTGCCTCTCAGTCAGCCCCTGCCTGTGAAACTTGTCGGAGGCGTGAGCGTGGAACAGTTCAAAGTCCCCGTGCGCGTTAAAAGTGAGGGTGCGCTGTCCGTCGAGGCCATTAAGGCGCTTCCAGTCAGCGGCAGCGTCAAAGTCCCGGAAGGAGTGTCCTTAAGCCGGCCGATTCAGGTGGACACCAGCACACCGCTGGAGGTCAACAGTGATGTGAATGTGGACACCCCCATCGTCGTTTCGGAGGTCTCCAATCCCGTCTCCATTCAGGCGGTGGATGGTGAAACACTGCAGGTGAGCACTCCCGATGGGGAGACGCTCAACATCATCGGCGGGGTCAGGGTGAACTCCGTGGGCGGCAAGATCAATGTGCGCCTGCGTGATGCAGCCAAGTCCGTGCTGCCTCTGCCCTAACCCTGTGGACCTCAACGACCTGCCAGACCTGTCCGCCTTGAACCTGGCCGTGATCGGTCATCAGGAATGGGTCACGTTTCTGGAAGTCGATGCTCTGCCCCAGCCAGGCCGCATCAGCCGGGCCTGCCGATCCCTCGAGGAACCGGCCGGCGCAGGAGCTGTCGTTGCTGTTCAGCTGGCGCGTCTCACTGGGCGTCGGGTGCTGTTTTTCACCGCTCTCGGCTCCGATGCCATCGGACAACGCAGTGAACAACGCCTCAGGGAGCTGGGGGTGGAGCCTGTGGTTGCCTGGCGCGACACCCCGAGCCGGCGTGGCATCAGCCTGATGGATCCCGGCGGCGACCGGGCCATCACCGTGATTGGGGAACGCCTCACCCCTTGCGCAGAGGATGACCTTGGCTGGGAACGCTTGGCGAGCTGCGATGGCGTGTTCGTGTCCGCGACCGATGCCGCTGGCTTGCGCCTGGCCCGACAAGCCAGGGTGCTCACAGCCACGCCAAGGCTGCGTCTGCCGGTGCTGGAGGAGGCATCGGTTCCACTGGATGCCTTGATCGGCAGTGGCCTTGATCCCAGCGAACAGCTGCCCGAGGGAACCCCTGAACCCGCCCCCAGGCTGCGCATCGCCACAGAGGGTGCTGAGGGTGGTCTGTTGGTTCCCGGAGGTCGCTTTGCCCCAGAGCCTCTCCCTGGTCCCAGCGTCGAGTCCTACGGCTGCGGCGACAGCTTTGCCGCGGGTGTGACCGCTGGCCTGGCCGCGGGCTGGGCAGTGGCGGATGCCGTGCAACTCGGTGCGCGCTGTGGTGCTGCCTGCGCGACGCGTTTCGGTCCCTATGGCTAAGAGTGGGGTCCTCAGTCCCCCGGCCATGAGCACCGACCTGCACACCCTGGCCATCCGGCAGCTCAAACGGGTCCTCAGCAACTTGCAGGAAATTCTGCGCCTGGCGGCCGCCGATCTCGAGGCGCGGGGAATCGATGAAACCGTGCTGCTGGCCAGTCGGCTCTATCCCGACATGTTCGATCTTCAGCAACAGGTGCAGGCCGCCACCGACATCGCCCGCCGAGGAGCAGCACGGCTTATTGGCGAGGATCCTTCATCCCTTCCCGACAACGCCCCAAGTTTTGAGGGGCTGATTGCCCGTATCGACACCACCCTCGCGCAACTGGAGGCATTCCCTGCAGAAGCATTCATCGGCAAGGAGCAAAGCAGCGTGGTGATGCCGATCCCCAAGAGCTTCGGTGGCGGAAAACTCACCTTCCACGCCCTCGAGTTCCTCACGGATTTCCTGTTGCCCAATGTGTATTTCCACACCACAACGGCTTACGCCATTCTTCGGCATAACGGTGTCAACATCGGCAAACGTGACTTTCTGGGGATGGCTTTGAGCAACTCCTGAGCTCGTGTCCCCGCAGGTACTTCAGCCTCTTCCAATGTGCGCTAGATCGCTGGCGGCGATTGGATGCATTGAATAAGGTCCCGAAAGAACCTGTTGTTCGCGTCGAATGTCTGATCTGAAATGCCCCTTCAGTGGCCACACCGGTGCGGTCACACCAGCCGGCAACACGAACAACGGCGACTGGTGGCCCAATCAGATCAACCTCGGGATCCTGCATCAGCATCACCCGGCCTCCAATCCGCTCGGTGACGCATTCGATTACCCGACGGCTTTCGCCAGCCTGGATTACAGCGCCTTGAAGGCCGACCTTCAGACGCTGATGACCGACTCTCAAGACTGGTGGCCCGCCGACTGGGGCCACTACGGAGCCTTGTTCATCCGTCTGGCCTGGCACAGTGCCGGCACCTATCGCACGGGCGATGGTCGTGGCGGTGCCGGCCACGGCAATCAACGCTTTGCCCCCCTTAACAGCTGGCCTGACAACACCAACCTCGACAAGGCTCGGCGCCTGCTGTGGCCGATCAAACGGAAGTACGGCAACGCCATCTCCTGGGCTGATCTGATCATCCTTTCGGGCAATGTGGCCCTGGAATCCATGGGGTTCCGCACATTCGGCTTCGCCGGCGGCCGAGAGGACATCTGGCAACCGGAAGAGGATGTGTTCTGGGGAAAGGAAACCGGCTGGCTCAAGGATGAGCGCCGCAACGACAAAGGAGAACTCAACCAGCCCCTGGCCGCTGTGGAGATGGGGCTTATCTACGTGAATCCCGAAGGTCCCCACGGCGAACCGGATCCCGTGGCCTCTGGACGCGACGTGCGTGAGACCTTTGCACGCATGGGCATGACCGTGGAGGAAACCGTGGCTCTGGTCGCCGGGGGACATACCTTCGGCAAGTGCCATGGAGCTGCTCCGGACAGCCACCTTGAGGCCGAACCGGAAGGTGCTGCTCTCCATGAGCAGGGCCTTGGATGGCGCAATACCTACGAATCGGGCAAAGGCGAGCACACCATCACCAGTGGCATCGAAGGCGCCTGGAAACCGAACCCCACCCGATGGGATCAGGGCTATTTCCAGATGATGTTCACCTATGAGTGGGAACTCACCAAGAGTCCAGCTGGCGCTTGGCAGTGGACGGCCAAGGATGTGAAGCCCGAGCACATGATTCCCGATGCCCATGTGGCTGGGAAGTCTTCCGCTCCGATCATGACCACCGCTGATCTGTCCCTCAGGCACGACGCGATCATGGAGCCGGTGGCCCGGCGCTTCCATCTCGACCAGGAGGCGTTCGCCGATGCGTTTGCCCGCGCCTGGTTCAAACTCACCCATCGCGATTTAGGCCCCCGCGCCCTTTACCTCGGACCGGATGTTCCCGAGGAGGTGCAGATCTGGCAGGACCCCGTTCCGCCTGTCACCCACCCCTTGATCGATGAGGCTGAGATCAGCACCCTCAAGCAGCAGATCCTGGCCAGTGGCCAGAGCGTGTCCGCCCTCGTGGCAGCAGCCTGGGGTTCAGCGTCCACGTTCCGCGGATCCGATCGCCGAGGGGGGGCCAATGGCGGACGCATCCGGCTGCTGCCCCAACGCACCTGGGAGGTGAACGACCCCGAACAACTCAATGGTGTGCTCACGGCTCTGGAGACGATTCAGTCTCAGTTCAACAGCAGCTCCAGCAATGGCAAGTCGGTCTCGATCGCTGATTTGATCGTGCTGGGAGGGTGTGCAGCCGTGGAGAAGGCTGCCGCCGATGGCGGACACACCGTGGTGGTGCCCTTCCGTCCTGGCCGCAGCGATGCGGGCCCGGAGCAAACCGACACCGCGTCGTTCAATGTGCTCAAGCCCCTGGCCGACGGATTCCGCAACTGGCAGCGCAGCGGCCTTCCCCTGCGGGCCGAGGAATTGCTCGTCGACAGAGCCCAGCTGCTCACGCTCAGCGCCCCTGAAATGACCGTGCTGCTGGCGGGTCTGCGCGTGATGGGAGCGAACACCGCCGGCAACCGTCAAGGCGTGTTTACCCAGAACGTCGGTGTACTCAGCAACGATTTCTGTGTGAACCTGCTGGACATGACAACCCGCTGGACGCCAACCAGCGAGGCGCAGGATGCCTACATCGGTCGCGACAGCGCAACCGGTGCCGAACGCTGGAGCGCGAGTCGCGCCGACCTGGTGTTTGGATCCAACAGCCAGCTTCGCGCCATTGTTGAGGTGTACGCCCAGAACGATGGCGGCAGCCGCTTTGTGGCCGACTTCGTCAAAGCCTGGGTGAAGGTGATGGAGCTCGACCGCTTCGATCTGCGCAGCTGAAGCAGTCGTCAGGCCCTTACCCCCTCGGGCCCCTCGCCCATCAGGCGAGGGGCCCTTTGTTGTGCCGTTTGAATCCAGGCCTCAACGTCGATTTCAGCTGCCGCTGCGCGGCAGTTGTGCTGCACATCCCGGTAGAGGTCTGCAACGGCCCAGGCCTCCGTCTCAGGGATCCCATTGCAACGAGGGATGAGGTGCAGATGCAGATGGCGTGCTCCCTCCCCGAAGGCAATGGCGTACACACGATCACAACCGCTGACGTGCTTCACCAGGCGCGAGGCGCGCTGCACGATCAAGCCCCAGTCCGCTGCTTCGGCAGCAGAGAAATCAACCGGTCCTGCGCAATGGCGCCGAACATCGAGCAAACACCAACCAACGAGGGGACTGGGATGGGGATGGTGACGCAGCAACCAATGCTCACCTCTCCAGATCAGCGTGGGATCGAGTTGCGCTGAGTTCAGATGCAGCGAACAGATGGCGCAGCTTGTCGCTGTGGGTTGAGAAGCAGGGGGCATGGGCAACATCAGCTCATCAGTCAGCCTGACGAATCGGCCAGAGGCAAACCAACAAAAAGCCCCCACCTTTCGGTGGGGGCTTTCCGATTCAACTGACGCTGAATCTTTTGGAGACTTCAGCCTCAGCCGATGGCGGGTGCTTGCAGAGCCACAGGAGTGGACTCAGCAGCAGCCAGGTCGAGGGGGAAGTTGTGAGCGTTGCGCTCGTGCATCACTTCCATGCCGAGGTTGGCGCGGTTCAGCACATCAGCCCAGGTGTTCAGGACGCGGCCCTGACCATCAAGGATGGACTGGTTGAAGTTGAAACCGTTCAGGTTGAAAGCCATGGTGCTGACGCCCAGGGCAGTGAACCAGATGCCGACCACAGGCCAGGCAGCCAGGAAGAAGTGCAGGCTGCGGCTGTTGTTGAAGGAGGCGTATTGGAAGATCAGGCGACCGAAGTAACCGTGGGCAGCCACGATGTTGTAGGTCTCTTCCTCTTGGCCGAACTTGTAGCCGTAGTTCTGGGACTCGCTCTCGGTGGTTTCACGCACCAGGGAGGAGGTCACCAGGGAGCCGTGCATGGCGGAGAACAGGGAGCCACCGAACACACCTGCGACGCCCATCATGTGGAAGGGGTGCATCAGGATGTTGTGCTCTGCCTGGAACACCAGCATGAAGTTGAAGGTGCCGGAGATGCCGAGGGGCATGCCGTCAGAGAAGGAACCCTGACCGAAGGGGTACACCAGGAACACGGCGGAGGCAGCAGCCACGGGTGCGCTGTAAGCAACGCAGATCCAGGGGCGCATGCCGAGGCGGTAGGAGAGTTCCCACTCGCGACCCATGTAGCAGAAGATGCCGATCAGGAAGTGGAAGACAACCAGCTGGTAAGGACCGCCGTTGTACAGCCACTCGTCGAGAGAAGCAGCTTCCCAGATGGGATAGAAGTGAAGGCCGATGGCGTTCGAGGAGGGCACAACAGCACCGGAGATGATGTTGTTGCCGTAGATCAGGGAGCCAGCGACGGGCTCACGGATGCCGTCGATGTCGACGGGGGGCGCTGCGATGAAAGCAACGATGAAGCAGGTGGTGGCAGCCAGCAGGGTGGGGATCATCAGCACACCGAACCAGCCCACATACAGGCGGTTGTTGGTGGAGGTGACCCACTCGCAGAAGGACTGCCAGCCATTGGCGCCGGAGCGCTGCTGAATGGTGGTGGTCATGAGAACGGGGGAGAAAGCGTCAGGGAAAACCCTTCAGCGGTAAAGAAAGTCGGCGATCCGACTCCGACAATGTAAAGGAACTTTGCGGCTTGACAACCCGATGCGGAAGCCGAACGCCACGAGCATCAGCAATGGGATGGATAAGGCCCACTGATGAATGGCGCAGATCGCCTCCCCTGAAGCGACCTGTGCTGATCTGCGCAACGGCAGCGTTCAAGTGAGCGTGAGCTCCCTATAAGCCAGGAAGGATCTGCTTTCCTGCGCGCCATGACCATCCGCATCGGTATTAACGGTTTCGGCCGCATTGGTCGGCTCGCCTTTCGTCAGGCCATGGCCTGCCCGGATGTGGAGGTTGTGGGCGTCAATGACCTGATCGCTGTCGACTACCTGGCCTATCTGCTGCGTTACGACTCCACCCATCGGCAATTTCAAGGTGAGATCCGCGTCGAGGACGGGGCGCTTGTGGTGAATGGCCAACGGATCCGGATCACCGCTGAAAGAGATCCGAGTCAGCTCCGCTGGAACGAGATCGGCGCGGATTATGTGCTCGAGAGCACAGGCTTCTTTCTCACTGGCCCACTGGCACAGGCTCACCTGGATGCCGGCGCTAAGCGCGTGGTGATGAGTGCCCCCTCCAAAGACGACACGCCGATGTTTGTGATGGGTGTGAACCACACCAGCTACGCAGGGCAGTCGATTGTGTCCAATGCCAGCTGCACGACCAATTGCTTGGCCCCTCTGGCCAAGGTGGTGCACGACAACTTCGGAATCGTCAGCGGTCTGATGACCACGGTGCATGCCACCACAGCAACACAGAAACCAGTGGACAGTCCTTCGCTCAAAGACTGGCGTGGTGGACGGGGAGCGGGCCAGAGCATCATTCCCAGCTCCACGGGAGCCGCCAAAGCGGTGGGACGCGTGATCCCTGAACTGAATGGAAAGCTCACCGGCATGGCCTTCCGAGTTCCGACTCCGGATGTATCCGTGGTCGATCTCACGGTGAATCTGGACCAACCGACAAGCTACGAAAACCTGAAGCAGACGATCAAACAAGCCTCACAGAATGGTCTTTCGGGCATCCTTGGCTATACCGAAGATCCGATCGTCTCCAACGATCTGCTGGGCGAAAGCTGCACGTCGGTGTTCGATGCGGGAGCGGGAATGGCGCTGAATGACCGCTTCATGAAACTGGTGGCCTGGTACGACAACGAGTGGGCCTACAGCTGCAAATGCATCGATCTGATCAGACACATGGCTCAGTACCCAGAAAAATTCATTGCCTCTTCAAAACCGACGAACCAATGAAGAGGCTGCCGTGGCGTAATCCAAAGCCATGCCGGGGGACCATAGAGTTGACCAGGCTCGATCATGAGCATGCACCATCTCCCAGAATGAAACGTTGAACAACAACCTGATCAAGGTAGAGAAAAAGGGGCGATCACTAAAGCAACCCGACAAAGACGATTCCAGTAATTCGATCGATGTCAATGCACAATTCCGACGAACCAAGTGGTAATCAGGAGGATTGTCGTAACGCGACCAACGTTTTAGTAGGGCGTCTTGATTGACCAGTGGAAAATCGAGACGATATGTGGGCTCTCCGAAACATTCATAGTCACGGGAGGGCATAGCCCAGAAGCCAGGAATCGGGTCCGACTGGGCATTGCACGCTCGTCTTAGACGACTCATCAAACCACGTGAGTGAGAACCCTCAATCGGATTGATTTTTGGGTAGATGCTGGCATAAAGAGAATCCCCGGCTTGGAAGACAACATGTCCGACGGAGATCATTCCAGAGGGTCGAGATAAAGACATCCAATAGCGCGCAATCAGCGGTATCTTCAAAGCCCTGGTCAAGTTAGCGTAGGGGAGCCAAAACAACAAAGTGACATCCTTGGAGTTAATTAACGAATCATCCCTACAAATAGAGCCAGACTTCATCAACGAGTCAGACTCATTAAAACAACGTCTCGAGCCAAAATACGAAAAAGCCACAACAAATGCCAAGGCAATACGCAGCAATACAATTGAGGCAATGAAATCAACATCTAGGGTGTTCAATAAAGGCCAAGGAAGGAGCAAAACAAGGCCAGCCGCAATATTATAAATACCTGCAAATAACAAAAAACGATCATATCGCTGACCCAGGAAAATCCCAGAAAAAGCAAGAACACCTGAGAAAAGCAATGCCAGACCAAAGAAAATACCCCATGGCGCTGTCAAAACAGCGGTCATCCCATCTAGAATCTCAATGACTAAAAGAATTAATGTGAAGAGGAAAAGAACCTGAGGAACAACTGGCCAGAACACCAAACGATACTTTGAAATTTGGGCTAACAGGCTGCGCGCCAAAGCCACACAAATCGCTGCGGAAAATAGAAGTGCAAAGAGACCAAGCCTGGGACCAAACAACGAGTCACCGCCTCGGTAAGCAACAAAAAGCCAGATCGCCAAGGGGAGCAAGAAAAGAATCAATCCCATCCACAGGAACACCCAACGATGAGATACAAGACGTTGAGTACCAAAGAGAACAGCAAGAATGTGAAACATTACTTTCCCCCAATAAAACGTGGAGAAAAACAAAAATAGAAGAATACTATTACAAGAGCAAGAAGCAGAGCCAACGCTGCACATGCAACGGCATATCCATCAGAGAATGCGCGAATGGCTGCTTCAATCAGACCAACGTGGACTGATGAAACGAGAGAATTCTGATGAGAGATAGCACTACCTAAAGAACCTAACAGAATCGAACGGTCTTGAGAGTCGAGACTCGAAACAAGAGGCCGCAACTGGTATTGATACACAGCCTGCGTGATAGCAGCGACAACGAGTGAACCCACAATATATCCATAACGAATCACAGAAGCCAAGACAGCCGAGGCCGTCGAGCGAAGATCGTCAGAAAAAGAATGGACCATATGAGCAGTCATCAAGACAGTAGTAGGGGAGAAAAAACAGAGCAATAAACTAACCAATGAAAACATCAGCATGAATCCCTTTACCGGAGGAAACGCTGCCAGTAACCCAAGAAGGACTAAAGCCAAAAGCACAACTAGAAGACTGCACAACATCAGTCGACGCTCACCAACACGTCGGGCCAAATTAGGCGTAAAAAAAGAAACAACGACACCAGCAATTGCAACACAAAACAGGAGAAAGCCAATAGTTCCAGAACTAGTATCCTTAGCCAACTGCAGCAGTTGAGGGGTCAGGTAGACATAACCAGAATAAACGAGCTGAGCCATAACAAGCAATCCAACGGACCACAGAAAGCCCGGTTGAATCATCACAGAGAGTGAAATTACAGGGTTAGCCACCTTCTTGAGATGATTCAACAACCAATAAACAATCAATACAATAGCGGAAAAGCATAACAGCACTAACAGCCAATCCAGGGAAATCAATGCCTGAATCAACCGAAGACCTGTTCCTGACAGAGCAAAGAGAAGCCCCACCCCAAGCCAGTCGAAGACACGGAGAGAATCTATGAGCGTGCGAGTAACTTTATACTCTGGCAATGATGTCTTGAACAACATCAATGCACTGCATCCAGTGCAAAGAAGCACAGGCAAAAATGACCCTCGCCAACTGAAGCTGGTCAGAAGCAAAGCGGATAACACAGGGCCAAAGACAAACCCTGCCGTCGAAGCAGCCGAAAACATTGCAACAGCATGAGCTGTCCGCTCACGGGTTGCAACCTGCATGCCCAATGCATAAGAACTGGGAAGGACCATGGCGGCACCAATGCCGGCCAATGCCCGGGCCAGCACCAGAGCAGGCAACGACCAGGCCACCATCGATAGCAGCGTGGATCCCGACAGCCACCAAAGACCAATTCTGAAAAGATGCTTCGCCTGCAGCTGATCGGCGAGAGGGCCGAAAATCAACACCAGCACGCCACCAACACCTGCAGATATGTTGACAATCCAAAGCAGATCAGCGGATGAAGCTGCAAAGGCCAAGGAAAGATCAGGCACTGCAACAGTCACCAAACTGGTGTTGAGAAATGGTGCCGAGTAGGCAAGCAAAAGTGAAAAAAACCCAGGGCTACGGATGAGAGGGGGCGACATCAAACGATCAACGCTAACCAAGGCAGGAAGGTTGAACGAGTTCATGCTCTTGCAAACCATGGTCCAAATCCATCACAGGCAATCGATTCAGCTCATCATCAATGGGATGTCTCGAGCCATGAGGATGCAGAGAGACGATCTCAGAAAATCTTGCAATAGAGAGAAAACGCCGAAGCTCCTGCTGATAACGAAAGCTATGAAAGAGCGGCAAAGCATCGTCAATCAAACCAAAATCCTGGTCAAAATCAATCATTCCAACGTAGGCCTGAGGAGAACAATCGATCTCAAAATCACTTCGCACAAGATCAACTGGAAGCGCGAAAACACTCTCTGCATACATGGCATGGCGCATCGCGATAACCGAGCGGCATCGCGCACAAAAGAGCCGACGCGTCGTCGACCTAGCAGAAAGACGCAGCCTGCGGGCACACGGTTCAGAGGATGTCTCCACAATACGAAAATGCCCAGCCTTTAAATAAACAGCACGCAAGCAAGAGGTTACAACTGGCCCCCCAAGGCCATGCAGAATAGTATTAACAAGACGACATTCTGAACAACCACAAAGAACCGAACCAAGAATGTCTAAATCATCCAACTCGAGCCGCACAGACCCACACTGACAAGCCACTGTCTTCACTGAACAAGCAGATATTTACCATCTATTATAACAGCTATTCAGGCAGGAGGATGTTAAAATCATATCAACAGACTCGCCAAACTAAAGACGATGAACCTAGGAGACACTTTTAACGAATTGACCTTAACCAAGCTCCAGGCAGTTGCCAATTATGTCGACACACGTGGCCAGGATGTCAACAGCGCGATCCGCCTCTACGAACTTCTCAAAACGACCTACGGATTACCCAAAGAGCTCGGATACGTCGCAGCTCTTCCTCGCATGAAAGCACTGATCGACGAAGGTTGGAGGCCAAAAACCATCACATTGGACCAGCTCCTGTCCATGCCAAATCACTCCCTTGGGTACCACTACGGCTCCCACTTACAGCGGGCTGGACTGACTCTCAACAAAATCAACGATCCAAATCCAATTACATCACCGTTGGAGTACGTCAGTCATCGAATGCGCGAGACCCACGACATCCTGCACGTGCTGACAGGGTTCGACGTATCTCTCGAGGGTGAATTGGGTGTGTTGGGGTTTGGGATGGCTCAATGGCGCAGCCCGGTGTCATTGATGCTGATACCGGCTTTTCTGTATCACGCCCTGCTCAATGACGGATGCTACGAAGCATGGTTGGACAGTGCCACAAAAGGAATTTGCATGGGACAGCAAGGTGTTGAGTGCATTCCCGCTTGCAAATTTGAAGAGGCCTGGGAAAAGCCTCTTGAGGCGTGGCGAGAAGAATTGAAGATCGTTCCAATTTCGCCTCAATAGACAGTGACGGAGGGCGATCAATAAAAAGCCCCCACCGATTGGTGAGGGCTTTCCGATTCAACTGACGCTGAATCTTTTGGAGACTTCAGCCTCAGCCGATGGTGGGTGCTTGCAGAGCCACAGGAGTGGACTCAGTCGCAGCCAGGTCGAGGGGGAAGTTGTGAGCGTTGCGCTCGTGCATCACTTCCATTCCGAGGTTGGCGCGGTTCAGCACATCAGCCCAGGTGTTCAGGACGCGGCCCTGCGCATCCAGAACCGACTGGTTGAAGTTGAAACCATTCAGGTTGAACGCCATGGTGCTGATGCCCATGGAGGTGAACCAGATGCCGACCACAGGCCAGGCAGCCAGGAAGAAGTGAAGGCTGCGGCTGTTGTTGAAGGAGGCGTATTGGAAGATCAGGCGACCGAAGTAACCGTGGGCAGCCACGATGTTGTAGGTCTCTTCCTCCTGGCCGAACTTGTAGCCGTAGTTCTGCGATTCAGCCTCGGTGGTTTCACGCACCAGGGAGGAAGTCACCAGGGAGCCGTGCATGGCGGAGAACAGGGAGCCACCGAACACACCAGCCACACCAAGCATGTGGAAGGGATGCATCAGGATGTTGTGCTCTGCCTGGAACACCAGCATGAAGTTGAAGGTGCCGGAGATGCCGAGGGGCATGCCGTCAGAGAAAGAACCCTGACCAAAGGGGTACACCAGGAACACAGCGAAGGCAGCCGACAGCGGAGCGCTGTAGGCAACGCAGATCCAGGGGCGCATGCCGAGGCGGTAGGAGAGTTCCCACTGGCGCCCCATGTAGGCGGAAATACCGATCAGGAAGTGGAAGACAACCAGCTGGTAAGGACCGCCGTTGTACAGCCATTCATCGAGGGAAGCAGCTTCCCAGATGGGATAGAAGTGAAGGCCGATGGCGTTCGAGGAGGGCACAACAGCACCGGAGATGATGTTGTTGCCGTAGATCAGAGAGCCAGCGACGGGCTCACGAATGCCGTCGATATCGACGGCGGGCGCTGCGATGAAAGCAACGATGAAGCAGGTGGTAGCAGCGAGCAGACAGGGAATCATCAGCACACCGAACCAACCCACATAAATGCGGTTATTGGTGTCGGTGACCCACTGACAAAAGCGTTCCCAGCCGCCGATGCGACCGCTGCGAATTGCGGTAGCCATAAAACAAAAGAGTACGGTTTGGAATCCGAACGTTCAGAGAAAGCCTGGATTCGCCATTAAGACTATGGAGTTGCTGATCAGGAAACACGACATCACATGATTCGAGTCATCTTGCAGCATTAATTCATAACAACTTCATGAAAACGTCATGAAGTTGTTTGAACTCACGTGGTGATCCAATCGTTCCGTGTTCGGATCCAGTCACGCGCCTGGTCGGCAAAACCGGAAAGGTCCAGACGTTCACGCTCTGCCGCACGGGCCACCAGCAATGGCGCCTGACGCTTGAGCTCCTCAAGATCAGGCTCAGCAACACCGGCATTGAGAGCCATCCAGTCGGCCATCGACGCTCCCACCACACGGGTGAGGTAGGCCGCACTCAACGCTTGAACTGCGCCAGCTGCCAGCCAGCTCGCCCCATCAAGCTTGGCCAGTCCAAGCAGTGCCTGGC
Source organism: Synechococcus sp. WH 7803 (assembly GCA_000063505.1). Classification (GTDB taxonomy): domain Bacteria; phylum Cyanobacteriota; class Cyanobacteriia; order PCC-6307; family Cyanobiaceae; genus Synechococcus_C. The sequence continues at coordinate 769,825 of CT971583.1, read as the reverse complement.
CGCTCCACTCCACAACCCCCTGGGCCAACGCGGCGCTACCGAGCTGACGAACCACCGCTTGCAGCACGTCCTGACTCCAGGGACAACTCCAGATCTTGGCCATTTCTTTGACCATCAAGCCGTTGCCAACCGCGACCGCCAAAAGATCGACACTGGGCACCGGTGACGCAGCCACCACACCGGCCACAATCCACTGGCTGCGCTGAAGCAAAGTCCGAAACCGTTCGCGACGGAACCCTTCCAGCTCGGCCTGCCACTGGCGATGCAGATCACGCAGCAGCCTCTGGCGTGTGCTCTGCCGAACCCGTTGCGGATCATCAAGCTGACGCCGCACAGGCTGAAGCACAGGTCGCAAGGTTGCGGCGGTTCCTTCCCAGGGGAGAAGCCGCGAATGCCAGCGCTCTGGAAGCTGACAGATCAAGGCCTGAATCTGCTCGGGAGTGGATGACTCCGCCGCGAGCAGCAACCAGACAGGACGATCAACAGGCAGCTGCTCGAGCCAGAGCAGATCAGCCGCCCGCAAGGGCAGGGGCAATACGTGCAGGAGAACATCGAGTCGCTGCAGATCGTCTGGCCAGCTCCAGGTCGTGCCGACAACGGGGAGAGGCCGTCCGATACAGAGATCAAGGTTGCTCACCCCGGCCAGCGCGGACTGCAATTGCTCAGTCGACGGCAGGGGAGTGCCATCCGTGGCCACCACCCCAAGACTGAGCGGATCATCAAAAGCCAGCCTCTTTTGCAGCTCCGCTGCTCTGGCAGCGCGCAGTTCAGGCAGCCCAAGCACCGTTTCGAGTTCGGCGAACTGGCCCAGCACCTGTTCGCACCGTTGAACCCAGGCCTTCAGCGATTCAGGTTCTTTGAAGGCCGGGGCCTTCAGCGGACGGGACAGCCACCAAAGGCCTGCACCAGCAGCGACGACGCCCATCCCCCCGCCAGGAATGTGTGCCACATCCGTGAGCAGCCAGTGCCCTGCGCTGAGAACGCCGGCGGAGAGAGCCAGACGCCCCGCAAGGCGAGGGGAGAGAGACCAACCGGAGCCAACCAGGTTGCGGATCGATTGAACCGGAAACTGCACATCGGGTCCACGAACCCGGCTTTCCTAGCTCACTCTGCTGCCTTCGGCACACCTTGATGACCAGCCTGCAATCGTGCAGCAGGCAATCCGACCCTCGTTCGCGGCCAGGACGGGCACCACTCCATATGGTGAAAGTGCAAGACATTGCTGTCGATGGCCAGCGACCGCCGAGATGAGGTGAAGCGGGTGCTGATGGTGGCCTTGTCCATCAACCTCTGCATGACCGCCCTGAAACTTGTGGTGGGGTTGATCAGCGGATCTCTGGCCGTGATCGCCGATGCCATGCACAGCGCCACGGATGCGCTGTCCAGCCTTTTGGCCCTGATCACCAACAGCTTGTCTGATCCGAGGCCGGACCGGGATCATCCCTACGGACACGATAAATATGAAGGAATCGGTGCCCTGGCGATTGCTGGTTTCATCTTCTTCACGGCGATCGAAATCCTGATCACCGCTGGCCAGCGCATCCTGGAGGGTTTACCCCGGTTGAAGATCGAAGGCTCCGAGCTGCTGTTGCTGCTCCTGGTGCTCGTTCTCAATGTGGTTCTGGCCCGCTACGAACGCCGGCAAGGTCGCAAGCTCAACAGTCAGCTGCTGCTGGCTGATGCCAATCACACCACCAGCGACATCTGGACCACCGTGATCGTGCTGGTTGGGCTCACTGGCGCTTGGATCTTCCAAGTGAATTGGCTGGATCTGGCCCTGGCCATGCCCCTGGCCATCATCCTGATCCGTGTGTGCTGGCATGTTCTGCGGGACAACCTGCCCTGGCTGGTCGATCACATCGCCATTGCCCCCGAAGCCATCCATGCTCAGGCCATGGATGTTCCGGGAGTGCTGAACTGCCATGACATCGCGAGCCGGGGAGTCCTGGGTCAGCGTGTCTTCATCGACATGCACATGGTGGTGGATGTGGATGACCTGGCCGCAGCCCATCGCATCACCGAACAGGTTGAGGAGCGGCTGGAGACCCGCTTTGGACCGGTGCGCTGCACCATCCACCTGGAGCCGCGCGATTACGCCGAACAGCAGATCACCTTTCGGGGAACCCACGGTTGAGCGAAAGCTTGAGCCAAGGGTTGAAACAGCTGAGGAAGCTCCCCACCAAACTCGCGGGTTTGCGGTGATGCGTCACACTTGCGCCTGACTCCAGGCCCCAGGCCATGACTGATTCCTACAGCGATTCCCGCCAACAGGGCGGACCAGGTGAAGGCGGCCGCGAGGGCGGTCGTGGCGCCCGAGGTGGCCGTGGCCCCGGTAACAGAGAGGGTGGCGGCTTCAGGATCAGGTTGAGCGACAACGAGATGCGCTCCGCTCGGGCGCTCCAAGAAGCCCTCAATCTGCGCTCCACCGTGGCTGTGCTCGGCTTTGCCGTCCGCACCCTTGGGCAAATGCTCGAGGATGGAAAGCTTGACGAGCTGGTCGCCCAGCAACGCGCCCAGGGCAACCGCGGCGGCGGTCGCCGGGATGATGATCGCGGCGGTCGTCGTGGCGAGAGCCGCGGCGAAGGAGGACGCAGCTCCAGGCCTGACCCCTTCGCACGACCCGCCAAGCCCCAGCCACCTGCGCCGGAACCCGAGCCCACGCCCGAAACCAGTGCAGACGCTGATGTTGAGCCGGCGTCTGCGGAACAGGCAGCAGCAGAGAGCGAACAAGCTGCAGCTGAAGCGGCCCCAACCAGCGATCCCGGAGCCTGATCGATGGGCCGGCCACGCGTTCTTTCTGGCGTCCAGCCAACCGGGGCCCTGCACCTAGGGAACTGGCTCGGAGCAATCCGAAACTGGGTGGATCTGCAGCATGACCACGACACGTTTTTCTGTGTGGTGGATCTGCACGCGGTAACCGTGCCCCACGACCCGCAGCGCCTCGCGGAGGACACCCTCACAACGGCGGCTCTTTACCTGGCCTGCGGGCTCGATCCTGAACTCTGCACAATCTTTGTGCAGAGCCAGGTCTCGGCCCACAGCGAACTGTGCTGGTTGCTGAACTGCGTCACCCCCCTCAACTGGCTGGAACGCATGATCCAGTTCAAAGAGAAGGCTGTGAAACAGGGTGACAACGTGTCCGTGGGCCTCCTGGATTACCCAGTGCTCATGGCTGCTGACATCCTTCTGTATGACGCGGACCTCGTCCCCGTCGGAGAGGACCAGAAACAGCATCTCGAGCTCGCCCGTGACATCGCCCAGCAGCGCATCAATGCCCGGTTCGGGAGCGAGGATGCCCCGATCCTGAAGGTTCCCAAACCGTTGATCCTCAAGGATGGCGCTCGGGTGATGAGCCTCACCGACGGTCGCAGCAAGATGAGCAAGAGCGACCCAAACGAGGGAAGCCGCATCACCCTGCTCGACCCTCCGGAACTGATCACTAAAAAGATCAAACGGGCCAAGACTGACCCAGAACGCGGTCTCGAGTTCGGCAACCCAGAGCGGCCGGAGACAGACAATCTCCTCGGTCTTTATGCGCTGCTGAGCGGCAAGGGACGTGAAGCCGCGGCCACGGAGTGCGCAGCGATGGGTTGGGGTCAATTCAAACCCCTGCTTGCGGAGGCCACCGTGGCAGCCCTCGAGCCGATCCAGAAGCGCTATCAAGACTTGATGGCAGACCGGGGTCAGCTCCTCGCGGTTTTGGAAACCGGCCGAGAGCGGGCCAGCGCCGTTGCTGATGCCAGCGCGCAAAGGGTTCGCGCCGCCCTGGGCTTTCTCACGGCGAGCTGATCAATGATGAAGCAATTAAAAAGCTTCCCTAATGATTAGAGCTTCCTGAGAGCCTCGGAACACGCCAGCACCCTCGCCACAGGGGCTTGCCAGTGCGTAACAGGAGTCTCACGGGTCTCGCGGCAATCTTTACCTAAGTCTTTGTGCTCAGGCATACACCGCTCACGTCGTCAAGAGGGGGGAGGTTCCTCTCGTCAGAGCCCCTTCCCATTGACGAGGGTGACGCTTCGAAACGTTTGGAGTGTTGCCCACTTGCTTCGTCAAACCGTCACGCTGATTCACGCGCTCAAGACCCCCAGAGCCAAGGTTCTTGGCATGGGAGCCCTCAGCGTGGGTCTGGTGATGACGCTGGGGACGGGCATCCAGGCTGAACGCGCCGCGACGCGGGTGGATCAGGCCCAAGTCGTGGCCGAGGCGCTTCGCAGCCAAGATCGGAGAGAGCGCTCAAAGGATCTCAAAGCCACTCCGTACACCATCACTCCCGAGCGCAGGGCCCTTCTCAACACCATCCGCTACGCCGAAGGAACCTGGAAGGACGGCCATGACCTTGGCTATCGCACCCTCTACGGAGGCGGGCTTTTTCAGGATCTATCCCGTCATCCCGAACGGGTCGTCGTGAAGCGCTACACCAGCGCGGCCGCGGGCGCTTACCAGTTCCTGCCCAGCACCTGGCAGGAAACGGCCCGAAGCCTCAACCTTCCCAGCTTCGCTCCCAACCATCAAGACCAGGCGGCTCTGCACTTGGTGAACAAGCGCGGCGCCCTGCAGGAGGTTGACCGCCATGGCTTGACCCGAACCGCCATGAACCGTCTGGCACCGGAGTGGGCCTCCTTTCCCACCCATGCAGGGCTCAGTGCCTATGGCCAACCGGTGAAGAGCCACGCTGAACTCCTAGCCTTCTACGAAAGCAATCTGCTCGAGCTGCGCCAGGGCACCTGACGCCGATCAAGCCGGCAGGGGAACATCCAAAACAAACCAGAGCGTCAGACGCAGGACCCAGTACAAACCGAGTCCTGCCCCGATCGCGAGGAGCATGCGCCAGCCCGAGCTCTGCAGTTTTGGCAGTTCCCTGCCCAGAACCCCCTGCCGCAATCCGAACCAGCCAAGGCCCAGCACCAGCGGCGGGCCGAAAAGATGAAGTTCCAGAGCTTCACCGAGGTCACCGTGCAGCGTCGCCAGAGCTGAACGGGTGAGAAAACAAGTGGGACAGGGAATCCCCGTGAGCGTTCGCAGAGGGCACCCTGGCAACAGCAGGGGCACGCCCCGGGCACGCAGCGCAAGGGCTGTAAGCACCCCCAAGCTGATCCAACCAGTGCGTCGATGGCCTGAAGCACGACTCATCGCGAGGCCCTGCTCACCTGAGCGGCCAGAGCCCAAACCTCCATCACCAGCTGGTGCCAGGGCGCCATGGCCTCCATCGACACGGCCATCGCCTCAGGACTGGCATTGACGAGCGCGCGTGTTGCCTCGATCGCACGGAGGCCCTCCGTCAGCCGAGCCGCCATGGCCTCACGAGCGGCCCCATCCATCACGACGTCGGGGCAGACCTCAAGCAACTCCTCTCCGCGACGGAACCAGTGATTGAAATCCTTCAGCAATGAATCCAGCAGGGTCTCCAGCAGGGCATCAGCTTCAGGGTCCCGGTCCGGTTTCATCCAGGGTTTTGGGCAGCACCCCCATAGGATGGCGAATCACGATCAGCAGACGGTGAGCAGCGCGGCAGCAACGACTTCAGCCTCCCCCAGCCCAGTGGTGCTGCCCAAAACCAGCGAAAACGAGCAACTGCTCAGGATCCGCCACTCCATGAGCCATGTGATGGCCATGGCGGTGCAACAGCTCTTCCCCAACGCTCGCGTCACCATCGGCCCCTGGACGGAATCCGGGTTCTATTACGACTTCGACAATCCGGAGCCCTTTACCGAGGCGGATCTGAAGGCCATCAAAAAAGGGATGATCAAGATCATCAACAAAAAGCTGCCTCTGGAACGGGTCGAGGTGAGCCGTAGCGAAGCCGAGGAAAAAATCAAAGCCCAGAACGAGCCCTACAAGCTCGAGATCCTTGAAGGCCTCCAGGAGCCCATCACCCTCTACACCCTCGGAGAGGACTGGTGGGACCTCTGCGCCGGCCCCCACGTGGAGAACACCGGCCAGCTCAACGCCAAGGCTTTTGAGCTGGAGAGCGTGGCGGGGGCCTACTGGCGCGGTGATGAAACCAAAGCCCAGTTGCAGCGGATCTACGGCACGGCTTGGGAAACCGCCGAGCAACTGGCCGAGCACAAACGCCGCAAGGAAGAGGCCCTGCGCAGGGATCATCGCCGCATCGGCAAAGACCTTGATCTGTTCTCGATCGAGGATGAAGCCGGCGCCGGCCTGGTGTTCTGGCACCCTCGCGGCGCCCGCATGCGTCTGTTGATCGAGGAGTTCTGGCGCCAGGCCCACTTCGAAGGGGGCTACGAGCTGCTCTACACGCCCCACGTGGCCGATATCAGCCTCTGGAAGACCTCCGGCCACCTCGATTTCTACGCCGAGAGCATGTTCGGCCCGATGGAGGTGGACGAGCGGGAGTACCAGCTCAAGCCGATGAACTGCCCGTTCCACGTGCTCACCTACGCCAGCAAGCTGCGCAGCTACAGGGAACTGCCGATCCGTTGGGCCGAACTGGGAACCGTGTACCGCTACGAGCGGCCGGGTGTGATGCACGGCTTGATGCGTGTGCGCGGCTTCACCCAAGACGACGCCCACGTGTTCTGCCTGCCCGAGCAGATCAGCGACGAGATCCTGAAAATTCTCGATCTCACCGAGAGGATCCTCTCCACCTTCGATTTCAACACCTACGAGATCAACCTCTCCACCCGCCCGGAGAAGTCCATCGGCGATGACGCCGTCTGGGACCTGGCCACCAAAGGCCTGATCGAAGCGCTGGAACGCAAGGGCTGGGCTTACAAGATCGATGAAGGTGGCGGTGCTTTCTACGGCCCCAAGATCGACCTCAAGATTGAAGACGCCATCGGCCGGATGTGGCAGTGCTCCACCATCCAGCTCGATTTCAACCTGCCGGAGCGGTTCAAGCTCGACTACATCGCGGCTGATGGCAGCAAGCAGCGCCCGATCATGATCCACCGGGCCATCTTCGGCTCGCTGGAACGGTTCTTCGGGATCATGACCGAGAACTACGCCGGCGATTACCCCCTCTGGCTGGCCCCGGAGCAGGTGCGACTTCTGCCGGTCACCGATGAGGTACAGCCCTACGCCGAAAGCCTGCTCGACCAGCTCACCCAGGCGGGCGTGCGGGCCACCATCGATCGCAGCGGCGACCGGCTCGGCAAGTTGATCCGCACCGGGGAGCAGATGAAGATCCCCGTGTTGGCGGTGATCGGTGCCAAGGAAGCCGAGCAGAACGCCGTGAGTCTGCGCAGCCGCAGGGATGGTGATCTTGGTGTGGTCGCTGTGGCCGATCTGCTCCGCGCCGCTCAAAACGCCAACAGCCAACGTGCCGCAGGACTGGAGCTGAACTGATGGGCGATTCTCCGATCTCCTCCCTCTCCGATCTGGCCCGCCTGCGCGGTGCTCCAGCGCTCAGCGAAGACGCTTCCGCCCGCCTGCGGTCCGAGCTGCGTGAGGCCATGACCAATGCCAGCTGGTTCACCGTCGGCGTGATGGCCCCCTCTGCCAAACAAGCCCTCGCGGCCCTCAGGGCGCTGGAAACAAGCCAGGGATGGGATCCCATGGCAGTTGTTGACGGCACCGATGAAGACGGTCCTGTCTTCCTCAAAGCGAACCAACAAGGTGGATCAGTGCGCATCCGCATTGAACACGGCCTCGGCCAGGGAATCCTGATCACTGGGCATGGTGAGGACGAGAGCCAGCCCAGCACCACCTGGGGACCGCTTCCCCTGGACTTCTTCCCTGCAGCAGGCAGCGAAGCACAGCGGTAGCGACTGCAACCCGCCGGGAATGTCGCCTGGATTGCTTGCCTTTCGACAGCTCGATCTCCACCCTTGGGATCGATGCCAGACCCCATCCCATGGCAGCCAAAACATTTTTGGCCGGTGATCTCGGAGGCACCAAGACCCTTCTGGCCCTTTACAGCGAATCCGAGGAGGGGCTGAACAAGATTCACTCCCATCGCTACGTCTCGGCGGAGTGGAGCGACCTGGAGTCGATGCTTGGCGATTTCCTCAAGACGTTGCCTCAAGGTCTCTCCAAACCGGAAACCAGCTGCATCGCCGTGGCCGGACCGGTGCAGAACGGCACGGCAAAGCTCACGAACCTCCCCTGGAGCATGAGTGAGGCCTCGCTGTGCAAAGCCACAGGGCTGCAACGCCTGGAGCTGGTCAACGACTTTGCTGTGCTCATCCATGGCCTGCCCCACTTCAGTGCGTCACAGCAGGTGGTGCTGCAGACCGGAAGCGGCCGAGACGCGCCAGCAGCAGCCGGCCAAGACGGCGGGGCCGTCGCCATTCTCGGTGCAGGCACTGGCCTGGGAATGGCCCGCGGCCTTCCGGCAGCCAGAGGCTGGCAGGCCTTGCCCAGCGAGGGAGGTCACCGCGAATTCGCAGCGCGAACCGAAGACGAATGGCACCTGGCCCAGTGGATGCGCAGCACTCTCGATCTCGATCGGCTGTCCATCGAACGGGTGGTCAGCGGCACGGGACTTGGCCACGTGATGTGTTGGCTGCTCTCCGCGCAGGAGCACAGCGATCACCCCTTGCAAGGCAAGGCGAAAGCCTGGACGACGCTGCCAGCAGAGCACCCGGATCATGAAGACCTGCCAGCCCACACCAGTCGGGCCGCCGCATCAGGGGATCCTCTGGCCCAGGCCGCGATGACGCTATGGCTGGGAGCGTATGGCTCTGCCGCAGGGGATCTGGCCCTTCAGGAGCTCTGCACTGGTGGACTCTGGATCGGCGGTGGCACAGCGGAGAAGGTCATCGATGGCCTGCGCTCCTCGCAGTTTCTCGAGCCTCTGCGCCGCAAAGGACGCTTCAGGCCTCTGATCGAGAGTCTCACCATCCGGGCGGTGACTGATCAGGAAGCGGGATTGTTCAGTGCGGCCTGCAGAGCGCGTGATCTGGCGGAGTCGGGTGGGACACTGGCCTGAGCAGAGCATCAGCGATGGCGCAGCCACGCATAGGCCAGACCGTTGTGGTGGATGTTCCAGCCACCACAGCCAATATCGGACCAGGCTTCGACTGTCTCGGTGCAGCCCTCGACCTGAACAACCGCTTCACCATGCGGCGCATCGAGGGGGATGGTGAACGCTTCGAACTGATCATCGAAGGGCAAGAGGGCTCCCATCTCCGTGGCGGCGCCGAAAACCTGGTCTACCGCGCCGCACAGCGCGTCTGGAAAGCAGCTGGAGAGGAGCCTGTTGCGCTCGAAGCCAGGGTGCGGCTGGCGGTTCCGCCAGCCCGTGGCCTCGGGAGCAGTGCCACAGCCATCGTTGCCGGGCTGGTGGGAGCCAATGCCTTGGTGGGAGAACCTTTGAGCAAAGAGAAATTGCTGGAATTGGCCATCGACATTGAGGGGCATCCCGACAATGTGGTGCCATCCCTGCTCGGGGGCCTTTGCATGACCGCCAAGGCGGCATCACAGCGCTGGCGGGTGGTGCGTTGCGAATGGATGCACAGCGTCAAGGCCGTGGTGGCGATCCCTGCCATCCGCTTGAGCACCAGTGAAGCCCGGAGGGCCATGCCGAAAACGGTCCCTGTAGGCGATGCGGTGGTGAATCTTGGTGCGCTCACCCTGCTCCTTCAGGGCCTGCGCACAGGCAATGGCGATCTGATCGCCGATGGCATGCATGATCGGCTGCATGAGCCCTACCGCTGGCGCTTGATCAAAGGCGGGCAGGAGGTGCGCCAGGCCGCCCTCGAGGCCGGGGCCTGGGGTTGTGCCATCAGTGGAGCAGGACCCAGCATCCTTGCGCTTTGCTCAGAAGACAAAGGCCCCGGCATCAGCCAGGCCATGGTCCGAGCCTGGGAGTCGGTGGGCGTCGCCAGCCGCGCCCCCCTGCTGAACCTGCAGACCACCGGAAGCCACTGGCAACCCTGGGATGCTGGGTAGTTGTACTCAACAGCACCCTTGGAACTGATAAGTTCAGTCTCAATGTTGTGGACGCTATGGACGCCAATCTGCCTCTGACGGCTGCGTCCGACGCGGGCTTCCCCTGGCTGTCCCTGATCGTGTTGCTGCCAGCGGCGGCGGCATTGGTCATGCCTCTGTTACCTGGCGACGACCAATCCCCTTCACCGGTGCCACGCAACCTGGCCATCGGGGTCTTGCTTGTCGACCTCGTGCTGATGCTGGTTGTGTTCAGCCAGCAGTTTGATCCGCTCAGTAGCGAGCTCCAACTGGTCGAAAGGGTCAGCTGGCTTCCGTCCATCGGCCTGGAATGGTCCCTCGCGGCCGACGGACTCTCTGCTCCGCTTGTGGTTCTCAGTGGACTGGTCACCTTGCTCTCGGTGGTAGCCAGCTGGAATGTCACCCATAAATCACGTCTTTACTTCGGCCTGCTCCTGGTTCAGGCCTCGGCTCAGGGCCTGGTGTTTCTGTCCCAGGATTTCCTGCTCTTCTTCCTGGCCTGGGAGCTGGAGCTGGTCCCGGTTTACCTGCTGATTGCCATCTGGGGTGGGCAGAACCGTCAGTACGCCGCGACAAAGTTCATCCTTTACACCGCACTTGCGTCGTTGCTGATCCTGATCAGCGGGCTGGCACTGGCCCTCTCAGGAGACAGCTTCACCCTCAATCTCAACGAGCTCGCACAGCGCTCACCGGGTGGAAGTTTTGGCTTGCTTTGCTACCTCGGATTCCTCGTGGGCTTCGGGGTCAAGCTGCCGATGTTCCCGCTTCATACCTGGCTTCCGGATGCCCACGGTGAGGCCAATGCTCCGGTGTCCATGCTCCTTGCCGGCGTTCTCCTCAAGATGGGTGGTTACGCCTTGCTCCGGTTCAACGTTCAGATGCTTCCGGATGCCCACCTCGTGATGGCTCCGGCTCTGATCGTCCTCGGCATCGTCAACATTGTGTACGGCGCTCTCAATGCCTTCGCGCAGGACAACGTGAAGCGCAGAATCGCCTGCAGCTCGGTGAGCCACATGGGGTTTGTGCTGCTGGGCATCGGTGCCGTCGATGCCCTCAGCATCAGTGGCGCCATGCTGCAGATGATCAGCCATGGCCTGATTGCCGCGGCCATGTTCTTCGTCACCGGCTGTTTTTACGAGCGCACCAAAACCCTCTCCATTCCGAATATGGGCGGCTTGGCCAAGGTGCTACCGATCACGTTTGCCTTCTTCCTCGCCAGCTCCCTGGCTTCCCTCGCCCTGCCGGGCATGAGTGGATTCATCAGTGAAATCACCGTGTTTCTTGGCATCACCAGCCAGGAGAGTTTCACCACACTCTTCAGAGTCACCACGATCGTGCTTGCAGCCATCGGTCTGGTTCTCACGCCGATCTACCTCCTGTCGATGTGCCGTCGGGTGTTTTTCGGTCCACGGATTCCAGCCCTCGCTTTTGTTGAGGACATGCGTCCTCGCGAGCTGGTCATTGGTCTCACCCTGCTGGTGCCAACGCTGGTGATTGGCATCTGGCCCCGGATCGCGATGGATCTGTATGAAGCATCCACCGATGCACTCGCCGTGGATCTGGCCAAACACACCGTGGTCGCCATGCGCGCCCTCCTCCCCACAGGCTGATCATCCATGCCCCCATCGGAACTGCTGCGTTGCGAGGGACTCCCCCGGTTCGACGCCATCGATGCCGAACAGGTGGATCAACAGATCCCCGCCCTTCTGGCAGATCTCTCTGAGAGATTCACTGCCCTGGAAGATCAGCTTCGGGCTCGGATCTCCAAACCAGGCAGCCCTCCCCTGAGCTGGGACGAACTCATGCCCCCCTTCCATGCGCTGGGGGAACGCTTGCGCTGGAGCTGGGGTGTGGTGACGCACCTCACCGCCGTTCGCAACACACCGGAGTTGCGTGAAGCCCACGCCCGCCAACAACCTGATGTGGTGCGCTTCAGCAACAGGGTTGGACAGAGCGTGGTCCTGCACCAGGCTCTGCGTTCCTTGCTTGCGCAAGACACCCACACGCTCGATGCAACCCAGACGCGCATTCTCGAAACCGAATTGCTGTCAATGCAGCATCGCGGTGTGGGTCTGCAAGGAGACGAGCAGCAAGCCTTCAACCGCACCAGCGAGCGTCTGGCCGCCCTCTCCACCAGTTTCAGCAATCACGTTCTCGACGCCACCCAGCAATGGAGCCTCGTCGTGCACGACCGGGATCAACTGCAGGGAGTTCCCGAACGCGTGCTGGAGACTCTGGCCGTTGCTGCAGCCACTGCAGGTGAGCGCAGCGCATCCGGTGCCGAGCCCACCGCCGCCAACGGCCCGTGGCGACTCGGACTGGACATGCCGAGCTACCTACCGATCCTCACCCATGCCGAGGACCGCACGCTTCGCGAAACGCTCTACAAGGCCTACGTAAGCCGGGCGAGCCAGGGTGATCTCGACAATGGCCCTCTCATCGAGGAAATCCTTGCTTTACGCCAGGAGCAGGCCAAGCGTCTGGGCTACTCCAACTGGGCCGAACTCAGTTTGGCCTCCAAGATGGCCGATGGGGTGGATGCAGTGGAAACCCTTCTGGAGGAACTCAGAGCTGCAGCCCTTCCTGTGGCTGAACAGGAGCTCAAGGAACTGAACCAACTCGCAGCCCGCCGTGGTGTCAGCGAGACCCTGGCGCCATGGGATGTGAGCTATTGGGCTGAACAACTACGCAGGGAGCGCTTTGATCTCGATCAAGAAGCTCTGAGGCCATGGTTTCCCCTCCCCCAGGTGCTCAACGGCCTGTTCAGCCTCTGCGAGCGCCTGTTTGCGATTCGCATCGAAGCCGCCGATGGAGACGCGCCGATCTGGCATGAAGACGTGCGGTTCTTCCGCGTTCTCGACCGCAGCGGCGAGGCGCTGGCTGGCTTCTATCTGGATCCTTTCAGTCGGCCGGCCAGCAAGCGCGGCGGGGCCTGGATGGATGAGTGCCTCAACCGCAAACAGCAAGCGAACGGTGACCTCACCCTTCCGGTGGCCTATCTGATCTGCAATCAGACCCCACCCTCAGGGGACACCCCCAGCCTCATGAGCTTCGAAGAGGTGGAGACCCTCTTCCACGAATTCGGGCACGGCCTGCAGCACATGCTCACCACGGTGGACCATCCCCAGGCCGCAGGCATCAACAACGTGGAGTGGGATGCCGTGGAACTCCCCAGTCAGTTCATGGAGAACTGGTGCTTCGACCGCCGAACACTGATGGGCATGGCCCGGCACTGGACAACCGGTGAACCGTTACCGGAGGCGGATTACAACAAGCTCTGCAGCAGCCGCACCTTCATGCAAGGCAGTGGCACGCTGCGCCAGATCCACTTCGCACTCACGGATCTGCGCCTGCACAGCCAATGGTCCCCCGAGCTCGGACTGAGCCCGGATGCATTCCGGCGCCGGATCGCCGAATCAACCACCGTGCTGCCGCCGATCGCCACCGATCGCTTTCTCTGCGCCTTCGGCCATATTTTTGCTGGGGGTTACGCAGCGGGCTATTACTCCTACAAGTGGGCGGAAGTTCTCAGTGCGGACGCTTTCTCTGCGTTTGAAGAGGTTGGTCTGGAGCAGGATGATGCTGTGGCAGCCACCGGCGAGCGCTTCCGGAACACGATCCTCAGCCTGGGAGGAAGCCTGCGTCCAGCGGAGATCTACCGGCAGTTCCGAGGCCGAGATGCCAGCAGCGCGGCGCTCATTCGCCATTCGGGGCTGGCAGCCACGACAAGCTGATCCAATGGGGTCGCTAAGCCATGGCTGATGACCTTCTGAAACTGAGTGACAGCTGGGGGCATTCCCAGGGAGATGGCACAGACATCGCGCCTTTGGTCCCATTCGAGCAAGCTCTCGAATCCAGCAGCCTGCGCCGGAATATCAGCCGCGACGACTTTCTCAAGTCAACCCTGACCCAGCTGAATCATCAGCGGCTCATCCCCCTGCTCTTCATGCTGCCCAGACGCTGGCGACTGCAGCCGGCGGCCCTGCCGCAATCCCTACGCAACCTGGGAGGTGTGCTGGAACATGGATTGCTGAGTCCGCTGCTTCTCGCAGCTCTCGCCGATGATCTGCAGCATCTGATCGCCCACGAGGGCAAGAGGCAACCAGCCAAAAAGAACGCCATGGATCGCTGGTGCCAGCGCTCCATTGATCTCGACGATGGCAGCTCACGGTTGTTACCCACCAACCTGATCGCCCTGCAGTCCATCTCGAGCCCGGACAGCGCACCCCCATCTCCAGGAGCAGGAGCCCTTGCCCGCGTGGCGAAGGGATTCAGTGCAGAGCTGCAGTGGAGGAACGAAGGCCTGCCGTTTTTGCAACCAGAGAATGCCCGTTTGCGAAACCGTGCGCTCGCCCAGGTTCTCAATGTGCTGGGAAGCAACCGTTTGCCGCCACCGCCAGGCTCCTCGGAGCCATTCCGCTTTGAAAGCTGCGATCGCAGCTCCGCGTTGATCACCCATCTGATCGCAGGGGGATGGCAGTGCAGAGCCCGCTTCCGGGCCAGCGTCGCCAGCTTCGGGCTGGGAGCCAGCACCCGCGACGGTGATCAGTGGTCACAAATTCCCTTGGCCGTGCCGTACCGCACAGGTCTTTGCGATTCCCAGGGAGAGGAACGCCGAGCCCTCCTCCCCCACTGCTCCCTTGAGATGGAGCTGCAACCCGACCACGGGGAACCCTTCCTGCTTCAGTACTACCAGGGAACGGAAGGATTGAACGGCTGGGCCGCTCTCAATGATCTCAATCGCCCCTGGCAGAACGACCGCAGCAATGGAACGGTGGCCTACCCAGGGCCAGAGCTCACCGGCGAGACCCTCAGCGCTGCCCTGGATCTCTGCGACCTGATGGGTGCTGTGCATAACAGTGCAGCCCAACAAAACCGACTGGTCATTGGCGGCTACGGCGCGCTGGGCTATTGCATCGATTCCACGGCCATGCTGGAGGTGGCCGTGCGCCAAACAACGCACTTGTTCCCTCTAACCCTGGGTGGTCTTTGGCGTCAACGCCTCGACGATCAGCTCAATCAGCTCCTGGAGAACGGACTGAAGGCCAGTGCTGAAACGGTGGAGCGCTACAGGCAGAGCCTGGACACCACACCGCAGGATCTGTTCGTCAACCGCAACACCGTCAACGACGCGAACCGGCGCCTGCTCGCCAGTCAGCCTCCCCACAGTCCATTCGCCCTGGTGAGATCCCTGAATGGGGAAAGCACCGCTAAACCTTAAGCGCAGAGCGCTCTAGCTCACGGCAAACAGCAGCGACCACCGCGCTGCGGAACGTGATGGAAAACGGTCCTGAGGAGCCGTTATGGCTCATCCCCTCAATGGGGTAGCGATGAAGCGGATGAAGCCGCTGCCATCGATTCCAGTTGGACAGAAACAGACATGGAAGGCGACCTGGGTAGGCAATGCGTCCCAGAGCGGCAACCGGATCCCGGCTTCCCACCACCATCGCCACATTGTTGATGGTGTCCAGGGCGCCATTGCCACTGAACACCCCACACACAGTGATCACTTGAACAGGCACGCGGCATAACTGTTGCAGGATCTCAGCGGTGCCGATGGCCATCTCCCCCCCTCCGCTGTAACCAACAAGCACAACCCGGGACGCCCGACTGGGATGGAACCCCATCAAGCCAAGACGGCGGGCGATCTTGAGCGCCAGCTCGTAATTCATCACCGGCCCGTAGCGACGATCCGATGAAATCCCCACCTTGATCACATTGTTGGCCTGCACGCAGATGGCACAGATCAAGCGCACCACTGCGTTGGGATGATGCTCCTGAAGCGAGAAGAGACGCTGCCAGAACCATCCGGCAAACACAGTGGAGCGCAATCCAACGTTGGTGATCGTGTAAGCCTCGATGCCCTTCACGAGCAGCGTGTCTTCAGCAATCGCTGCCTCGAGACATTCCAGGAACTCCGACACTTTGGGCGGATGACATTCCTCACTTTGATGAATCCCATCGAGATACACGAGGTAATGACGATGGGTCGAGGCTTGGCTGGTCTCCTGTGAAAACAGACGGGATGGATCGGGAAGACCACGCATCCAACCCTCCCAGAACACGAAGTCCGCCATCACGGAATACACCCCCACCAAAGCAATCACGACCACCAGCACAGAGCCGGTCCAGACCAAAAGCTCCAACAGAGATTCAGGTTGAAGAAGATCCTCAGCATCACGACGCACGGCCGCCAGCCCAAGCAGGCCAAGCACGGCAACACTCACCAGAACGGCAATGAGACAGCGGCGGGCGAAACGCAGACGGCTGCGTTGGTGTTGGATGACCGCGGACGAAACTGCCATCACTGCAACAGAGCCGTCACTTCACGGGCCAGGGTGTCGTAACTCCTGCGCCAGCGTTGCGCGAATAAGAGACCCACCAGCACGAGAGCCACGACGTAACCAGGCAAGACCACGAGCAGTCCCGTCTGAAAGGGGACGCCGTACACGGCCTGGAGCAGCACCAGCACGTTGAGGTGAATCCAGGCCAAAAGGCCAACGGCGAGCACATCACTGACGTAGGGAGCTGCCACCAGCACATACAGCAGCCCAGGCCAGAGGGCAGCACCCATGCGGTTGGCAAAGGTGATGGGTTGCAAAGGGATCCCTTCAAACACCATCAACATCACGCTGTGACAGAGGATGCAGAGCAGAAACGCCAGGCTGAGAACAAGGGCATCAACAACCATGTGCATCAGGATCTGAGGGGGCGTCAGCCTGTTCGCTAGCAGGGCAAAACCATGGGATGCCGACATCGAGATCCCCACACCGATCAGGAGACCAACGCCGGAATCCATGGCCAGCAGCAACTGAGCCATGGAGTCCAACCCGGTGATCAATTGGTCAACCATGGGGCCTTCAAGCCCGACGCAACTGAGGGCGGTTGACGATCCAGATCACCATGATCGACAACACAGCGCAGTAGAAGCACCACACCGAATTGAACGTGGCGCTGTACGTGAGCCAGGTGAGCACGATCGACACGAAGATCAACACACCGAACAGCTTGACCGCCTTATCGCTCAATGCGATCAGTGGCAAAACAATGAATCCCCAATACAGCAACTCTCCCACCGGTTCTGTATTGATGAAATTGTGAACGATGCTGTTCAAGTTCGAGACGTCATAGAGGAGCCGTCCGTTGCTTTCAACCGCAGGCTGGAGAGCTGGAGGATTGAAGAGAACCGGCAAATAGAAGGCAATCCCCAGAACCGTGGCCACGATGGCCACCCATTTGAGCCGTCGTTGAAGGCCAATGGAGTCGGTGGTACGGCTGATCGACCAGGCGCTCCATGGAATCCAGATCATCCAGAAGCAATAGGCAAAAAAGAGGAATCCCAAGCCTGCGAGGGTGCCAAGAGGTTCCAGATTGCCGTTGTCAATCGCCGTCCATTCCAGACCTTCCACCAGCTGCTGCACGCCGAAAAAGAAAGGCACCAGCGCCAAAGGCTTGTAATCCGGCCGTTCGTGCCTGGAGGCCAGATGATTGGAATACAGCCCCAGGGGAATGAGCACAGCTGAGGCGGTGAAACTTGCCGATGCCGAAAAACACATGGGCGGCGACCCGTCGACGACACCCAAGTGTGACCTTGCGAACAAAAAGTGTCATCAGTCGCTGACCATTAGTCACCCCGAAGGGTCTGCAGAAGCACATCCAGTGAACGGGGATGGGCGATCAGCTGCTGATGGGTCAGCACAGGAATACCCCGCGCCGTACCAACGGGAAGACGGGCCTGCCATCCAGGCACCACCATCAGATCCCAGCGGCAGAAATAACTCACACAATCGAGATCAGCCAATGGCGAGAGATCGGCATTCAGGGAACGCAACAGGGCACTGCCGCATTTCATATCAGCCAGCCCAGCAAACAACCAGCGAGGAATCCACTGGGCTGTGAGCGTGCCTTGCTGTGGGCTGCCCACACTGATGAAGCGATGGGTTCTCCGGGCTCCACCCAACTGCTGCAGCCACACCCGACCGATGATGCCCCCCATCGAAAAACCCAGAAGATCAACCGACGCGTCATCGCCGAAGCGTTGGCGGATGTGATCGTCCAACTGTTCCGCAAGCGTGACGAGGGGAACAGCACCCAAGCGATGGGGAAGATGGGGCACGAGCAGCGGCCACTCGTCGGCATCCAGTCGGCGAACCAACCGATTGAACAGACGGGGTGAATCCCAGAGCCCGTGAACAAGGATGAGCGGGCGCCGCGCAGGCGCCGGCTCATTGACCGAGGAGGTCATGTCAGGACGGCCGGTTGCGCCAGCGTTCAACGCTCACCGTACCGGTGAATCCAGCGATGGGAGGGGAACATTTGCGCAGACGCAGATGCATCGGCAAGGGTCCATACAGGTGCTCCAAAACCGCGAAGACCCGTTCACTGAAGTGTTCGATCGTCTGGCAACGAATCTCAGCGGCAAGCCCCTGCAGTGCAGTCACAGCCAGGCTGTAGTCAGCGGTGGCCTCGAGTGCATCCACCGCTGCGGCACTGGAGAGATCCAGATGCAACGCAAGATCCAGACAAAACCATTGCCCATCCCTGCGTTCATGCTCCAGCACACCCACATGGGCCCAGAGGCGCAGATCATCGATGCGGATCACATCCAGAGCGTGGAGAGCGGTCAAAGCAGACATCACAACGACAGATCGTTATGCGTGAAGCGGCTGGCACCGGAGGCATAGTCGGCGGCGACATGGCCATCACCGCGCAAGCGATAGCGATAGGTCACCAGACCCTCCAAACCAACTGGACCGCGGGGCGGGAGCGTCTGGGTGCTGATGCCGACCTCGGCGCCGAACCCGTAGCGGAAACCATCCGCGAAACGGGTGGAGCAGTTGTGATACACACCAGCGCTGTCGATGGAGCTCAGGAAGCGGTCGGCAGCGGCTGCATCCTCCGTGACGATGCATTCGGTGTGACGCGAACCGAAACGGCGGATGTGATCAGCGGCTGCGGCCAGATCATCCACCACCTTCACCGCCAGGGTCAGATCGAGGTACTCGGTGCGCCAGTCAGCCTCCGTCGCCGATTCAGGCACCCCCAGCGCGACGCTGGCAGCATCGCCACGCAGCACCACCCCCGCGTCGCGGAACGCCGGGATGGCAGCAGACAGGAAGGAGGCGGCCACAGAGCGATGCACCAGCAGGGTCTCAATGGCGTTGCATGCCGCCGGGTACTGGGTCTTGCTGTCCAGCGCCACCCGAACGGCCTTGTCCAAATCCGCCGCCGCGTCCACGTAGAGATGGCAGATTCCATCGGCGTGACCCAGCACAGGAATGCGGGTGTTGTCCTGAATGAAACGAACCAGTTCGTTGCTGCCTCGGGGAATGATCAGATCAACCAGACCATCCAGCTTCAACAGAGCCAGGCTCTCCTGACGGGTGGTCAACAGAGCGAGTGCATCGGGTGAGACAGCACTGGAAGCCAACCCGGCCTTGAGAGCCTCCATCACCGCTTCGTTGGTGCAGCGGGCTTCACTGCCCCCTTTGAGCAAGGCGCCATTCCCAGAGCGAATGGCCAAGGAGGCGATCTGAATCACGGCGTCTGGACGCGCCTCGAAGATCACGCCCAGCACCCCAAGAGGCACGGTCACCCTCTCGAGAGTGAGGCCTTGATCCAGTTCACGGTGCAGGTCACGCCGGCCGAGAGGGTCCTTCAGGCTGGCCACCTTGCGGACGCCATCGATCGCCCCCTCAAGCTTTGCGGCATCCAGCTTGAGCCGGGCCAGCAATGCGGGCGCCAGCCCCTCGGAGGCCGAGCGATCCAGATCTTCGCGATTGGCGGCCACAAGGGCATCGGAGCGCTCAGCCAGGGCGTCAGCCATGGCTTGCAGAGCCTGCATTCGCTGACCATCGTCAGCCATCCCCAGATCCACCGCGGCCCGACGCACGGCGCCAGCCCGTTGCAGCAGCTCAGGGGACGGCTCTGGGACTTCGTTCATGCCTGAGGCGACGTTCAACGAAGGCCATCATCAACGCCGAGGGGCTGGCGGAGTCAACCGGGGCCTGACTTCAGCGCAAGCGCTGCAAAGCGAGCCGAGCTGCGCCGAGACGACCGGCTCCATTTCCCAGGGCACAGGCTTCGATGCGCAGTCCCTCCCTGGAAACGGCCTGCACCCGCTGAGCCACCTCTTGGCGCACCGCGGGAAGAAAATGGGGACTGGCTCCAGCCAGCCCTCCGCCCACCAGCACGCGTTGTGGTGTAAACACGTACACCAGCGATGTGATGCCGATCCCCAGCAGGCGGCCGTATTCAGCCCAGATCGCCAGAGCCTCAGCATCCCCGCGCGACGCCGCTTCAGCGAGAAGGGCTGGCGCCTTGGCGCTGAGACGCCCCAGGCCACTGATGCTGGCGAATTGTTCGAGCGACCCTTGATTGCCGCTGTTGCAGGGAGGCCCGTCCGGGTCGAGGGTGATCAAACCAGGCTCTGCAGCGGCACCGTTGTGGCCCGTGAACAACGTGCCCCCGAGCATCACCCCCCCGCCAACCCCCGTTCCCAAGGTGAGAAGCACCACATCCTGACAACCTCGAGCAGCCCCCTTCCAGGCCTCTCCCACGAGGGCGCAGTTGCCGTCATTGGCCAACGTGACCCTGCGCTTGAGGCGTGGCTCCAGCCACGCAGCCAGGGGAACCTCCTCCCATCCAGGCAGATTGATGCACACCCTCGCCACCCGGGCCGCTGCATCCATCGGTCCAGGCAGCCCAATCCCCACCCGTTCGGCCGTCCTCTGCGGATCGAGCGTGTCGATGGCCTCCACCAGTTCCATGCACACGGATCCGGGTGTTGCCGGTTGCGGCGTGGGTCGCTGGAGTTCAGCCAGCAAGGTGCCATCCAGGCTGAACAGGCCGAGCTTGAGAGCGGTTCCACCGATATCAACTCCCAGAACACACGGCTCAGCCATGAATCAGAAGCGCAGAAACACCTGAAGTTGAGACTGCCACGTGCCCTGCGTATCCACGGAAGCGGACACACTCGTTCTGGAGTTGATTTGGTAGGTCAAGGTGCCCTGGCTGGGGATGTCGTTGCGGTCGGGAGCAGCCAACACGGAGAAATCGAAGCGATCGGTGAGCGCCACACCCACGTCCGTGACCAAGGCGAGCTGGGGAGGCACCTGCCCAGACGTGCGTTCCTGATTGCTTTGCACCGTTGGGGTCACGTACGTGGGATAGAGGGCGAACTGCAAGCGTTGATTGAAGGCATCCGTCAAGGTGCCGAGCACGGGCGACAGCAGCGACTGGCCGAGCACCGCCGCCAGAGCCGCACCAGCACCAGCGCCGGAGAGGCCAGCCAGGGAGTTGCCGCCGATCAAGCCCAGCAATTCCGCCTGGGGCAGCGGAGGAGAACTGCGCAGTGTGATGGCATCAGCCAAACGATCCGCTGGCCCAGCGGCAGTGAGCATCACCTTGATCAGACGCAACTGGCCACCACCGCCGAGAGTGCCGAGGCCATTGGTATCGAACACGGAGCTGGAGACTGAGTTGCTCCCGGTCCCCAGGTTCACACTGTCGGAAACCCTGCTGGTCATGGCCACATCCACGTAGGGGATCAGACCGAGAGATGGGGTGAAGACCGCCACATTGGGTGCGCGACGATCCAGGTTGAACGTCGTTGTAAACATCGACACCCGCCCGGTGAGCAGCTGCACCACACCGCGGAGCTGCAGGCTGGGGTCCAGGGCACCATTCAGCGTCAACAGTCCGGCCGTGGTGAAGTTCGCGAGCGGCTGCACCTCCACTCTGAGCTTGGGACCAAGCCTGAGCCGCAGATCATTGAATCCCAGGAAGGGAAGGTTTGGCAGCGACGCCTTCAGCGCACGGCTGCTGTTCGCCTCGATGTTGGGCCCCAGCAAGACCAGCGGTTCCTCAAAGTTCCATTGCTGCTCGAGCAGGGCATCCGCCGACACAATCTGCCCACCACCGCCCTTGACCGGCGTTGTGGCCAGAACCTTCGATGCCGCCCTGTTCTTGGGACGCACCAACATCGAGCGCGTTGGCCGGATCGCGCCATCACTGACCTCCAGACTGCCGCCCACATCAGGCTTCACCAAGGCCCCCGTGATCGTGAGATCGGCACCAACCTGAACGTCTGCAATCGGCAACTTGATCCGCGCCTTCTCCAATTGCAGTCGCAACGGCTTGGCCTCAGGGGCGGGGCGGAGCAGAGCCAGGGAGCCACTGCCTTTGAGCTCACCGCCTGAACCGACGCGTCCCGTCAGCGACTGAACCTCCAACCGGTCGAAATCGAACACGACCGACCCGTTCACCTGGGAGAGCGCTTGGTCCTGAGCCGTGAACGAAGCATTTTTCAGCACCACGTAACCATTGGCTTCCGGGGCCGACAACGGTCCGCTGAGCAGGAGCCGCAGGTCGGCATCTCCCTTGGTCCAAGACACCAATCCCCCCGTGAAACCGGTGAGAAAACGCAGACCATCCCCGAGGCTGACAACCCTGACATCGAGCGGTTGATCGGAGCCCAGCGGGATGCGCCCGGTGACAGTGACAGGCTCAGCGGCCTGCTCCGCCAGAAGCGCCAGATCAAGCGTTAAGCCACCGTTTTCAAACAGCACCTGCCCGCGCTCGAGAGCGACCGGCTTGTCCCCAACCCGCGCATCCTCCAGCGCAAGATCGAGGCTGAGCTCGGGTGATGCAGCGCCGAGCTTGTAGCGGCCCGTGAATCCAACAGCGCCTTGAAGCGCCGGCGGCACAGGAGCCACGAGGGCGAGCAGGCTGAAGGGGAGATGTTCCAGGGAGAAACTGCCTTCCCCGCCCTGGATCGGGCCTTCGATTCGGGCGATGAAGGGTTTGACCTGCAGGGCGTAATCCTGGTCCTGTCCTTCGATCCAGAGATGGCCCCTGGCCTGGAGATCAAGATCGAGGCGACTGAGCCTGGGGCCTTTCACATCGATCACCGCATCCACCTGCCCTCTCAGATCCTTGAGATGCAAGGGATCGCGATCAGGGCTTGCTTGGGTCGCGTTCAGCAAAGCCTCCCGGGCGTCGCGAAGGGCCTGCAGCTGACCGTCAAGCGTTCCCCCAAAGGTGTTCACCAACAAGGTGCCCAGATCCGTGGCTGTCCCCATGGAGGCCGGCAGCTCTTCGTTGAGCTGGGGCAGGCTGAGCGCACTGTTGGCCAACCAACGGGCACTGAGTCCCCGTGCTTCCACATGGGCATCCAAGGAACCGTTCAGCCGACCGGTGGCGTCGAGCGTGATCTGGCCCGTGTCCGGTGGGAGCAGCTCACCGCTGAAGGCATAGCGACGATCCTCGTAACGACCGCTCAGCAGGATCTGACGCAGTTGGAGCCCCATCAGCCCCGGCCGAGTGATGCTCAGATCAGCCTCCATTGCCAATGGCTGCAGCCCCAGGGTCCCTTCTCCACTCAAGCGGCCATAGAGCCCCTCCCAGCGCTGCTTCGGAGGCAAGGCCAGCTCCACCCCGTCGATGGCGAGTCCCTTGGCCATCCAGCGGTAAGCCGCCGGTGTTCCAGTCATCTCCATGCGACCACCACGCCGGGTCAGAAGCACCCGACGCGGCAACCAGTTCGCTCCAAGGGTGGCTTCGAGGTCCCCCTGCACCACCGCACCAACGGAGGCCATGGTCAGAACGCCACCTCCTCCAGCCAGCCCCTCAAAGCGTCCGGTCCAGTTCTCGGCCAGGCGAATCGCCCCGGCACGGGGTTCATTCACAGCGATGCTGAGATCAGGTCGAAGCGCCTGAAGCGGACCACGCACCCGACCGGATGCGCTGATCGATCCGTCCATCGCGGTGCCCAGCAGCGGACCGAGGCGCTTCAGCGGATAGCGATCCAGCTTTAGATCAGCCTGAAGATCTCCGAGTTGCAGGCCCTGCCCGCCAAGGGCGAGCGGAAGACGGGCCTGCGCTTGAAGGTCAGGACTGCGGAACTCCTCGACCCGCAGAAGACCGGTTGCGCGGCTCCAGCCAGCCTTCAGCGACCAGGCATCGAGAAGAGGATTGCTGGCCTGCGCGAGATCAAAACTGACAACGGGTTTCGCCGTTTCTCCTCGTAGCTTCAACAGCCCCTGCAGCGGCGCCTCCGCCCCCAGAAACTCAGGCACCAGCGGCAGTCGCTTCCAAGCCGGCCCGGCGAGGGTGAGCTGTTGGCTGGTCACATCGAGCTGTGGATGAAGCGTCCCCTGCGCTTGCACCGCCACACCGGGTGCCTGCAGATCGAAACGCTCGAGCTGGGCCGTCCAGGCCTTGCGGTTGCGCCAATCGGCGCCCAGCTGAACAGCCAACTGCAAAGGCCCATCCAGAGCCACCGTTTCGGGCAGAGCCCAGCGCCCCTTGAGCTGAAGTTTTGGTTGATACCAATCGCCCAGCAAACGGAAGGCAACGGTCCTGTCCTTGCCAAGCTCCCTGAGGCCACCGCGTAAATCGAAGGCGCGATTCAGACGCACCTGACCACCAAGATCGGCGCGATAGTTCCCATAAACCCATGCACTGGTGGGAATCGTCAGCGCGTTGCCACGGCAGCTGACCTTCAGCTGCTTCGAGCGCAGGGTTTGATCCAGAGGTTCACCGCTCACCTCAACACCAACCAGGGACACCCCCCCGCTGCAATTCGCCTGTCCCTGCCTCCAGCCAAGGCGCAGATCTCCGCCCAGCTGTCCCCGCAGTTGCACAGGGAGTTGGGCGGGCAGAAGCCCCTGATAGCGCTCCAGCCGAATCCGCTCCAGTCGGGTGCTCAGTTGCAGTTCCGGGCGCACCCAACGGCCCCGCCCCTGGAGCGTGATCCGGCCACGATCCGGCAGTGCCACCTGCAGGGACACGTCGGCTCGATGCTCATCCAGGCGAACCGATGTTCTGCCTGCTGCACGGAGCGCCAGTCCAGCAGGAGCAATCTGCAATCGCGCTGAATCCGTGAGCCGAACATCCAGATCGAGGCGAGGCGGCTTGCCGCCCTTCGGCTGGGGACCCAGCACCCAGTACGCCCCTTGAGGATTGCGGCGCAGGTCGAGCTGGGCGCCCTTGACGCCCACAGTCACCACGGGCCGAAGCCGCTGCAAGCTGGCCAGAGGGTTCAGACCAACCGTCAGCTGCTGCACCGAGGCCGTGGACTGATCGCGGCGACCGCGCTGCACCTTGATCGGGCCAACCGTGATCCCGCGCAGGCTCAACCCCCGATAAGCGCCGATGCTCACCGGGTGTCCCAGGGGTTTGCCCACCTGTTCTTCAAGGTCCGGGCGCAGTCGTTCGAACACCGACGCAACGACGCGATCGGCAGCAATCCAAACAACACCACCACCGATCAGCGCGACTGCGAGCCTCTTGGCGATCACGGTGTGAGTTCGCCCCCTTGGACCGCTTCCGAGCATCAATCTCCGTCAATTGCCTGGAAGCCGACGCAATATAAGGAGCACATCCTTGAGACACCACCCCATGCCCTTACCGGAGTTGCTGGATCAGTCGAGCGGCTGGCTGGCCTGGGGCGGAGCAGCGCTGTCAGCACTGACGATCGTGGCCTTCATCGCCCGCTGGGGACTGCGTTTCCGTCTGGTGGGAGTGAGCAGTTTCACCCTGTTGCTGGCCGCAAGCTGCTGGGCTTTTTCAGTGAGTTACACCCCCACCGTGAAGGTGGATGGAGCCCTTCGCGTTCCTGTGGTGTTCGACAACGGGGACGATCTCGTGGTGGCGCAGGCAGGCATTGATTTCCCCCCTGAGGCCGTAGCACCCACCCTCGAACAGCTCGCCAGCAATGTGCGACCTGGAGGGCGCAGCAGCGCCGTGGTCTCGGTGCGGCTGCGTCAGTTGCAACCAGCTGGCGACGGCGCTTCGAAGCCCGTCGTTCTCGGGGAGCTCGAGCGCAGCTTTGAGGCCGGATGAACGCCTCCGATCCACTCGAAGAGCTGCCACAGGGGTTGCGTGATGAACAGGCTCAGCTCCTGGCCTCAGGACTGAACACCTGGGGAGACGTTCAGAACCTGAGCGATCATCAGATCAGTCGCCTGGCCGCCTCAGGCAGGGCCTCCGCACGGAACCTCCGCCGCCTCAAAGGCATGGCTGATCTGGGATGCCGCCTCGATCTCGCTCCAGCGGATGCGGCCCTCCTGATGCATGCGGGTCTGGCCACAGTCGCCGCCGTGGCGGGTTCATCCCCCCCTGAGCTGGTCACCCGCACAGGGCGTTTAGAGCGGCAACTGCGCAGCGGGCGCCCACCGGTGGTTGACCTGGCTTTGGCAAAGACCTGGATCCTGAGAGCCAAGGAGAGGCAAAACACGAACTGACCGCCCCGGCAAGCAGGTCATGGTCCCACCCGTTTCAAATGAATCATGAACAAGGGCGGAGGTCCTATGCACTCCTTCCAAACGTTGGCACGAACGTTGGCTCGATTGAGCGCTGCCTCCATGGCGCTGGCGTTCACGATGGCCATGCCCAGCGCTGCACAGTCCACCCTTCTCGAGAGCGTCAAGCGCAATCCGAAGGAGGCCAAGGCCCTCTGCCGGCAATTCAAAGCCTTGAATGCCAAGGGTGAGTCGGCGCTGTCGGGTCAGGCCATCGGTCAGCTGGCCAGTCAGCGCAACCTCAGCACCACCGACGCTGAGATCCTGGCCACGTATGTGATCGGCCTTCACTGCCCCGATGTTCGTTGATCACACCCTGATCAGCGAGGACGGCATTGGGCTCGCATCCAGACTCTGGCGTCCTGATGGTGCCGGTCCATGGCCCTGGCTGTTGATGCGCCAACCCTATGGACGGGCCATCGCCTCCACCGTGACTTTGCCGCACCCTGATTGGTGGTGCCGCCATGGGTTCATGGTGATGGTGCAGGACGTTCGCGGGCAAGGAGACTCCGATGGGGTGTTCAAAGGATTCGGACAGGAAGCGCGCGATACGGCCACAACCCTGGAATGGGTTCGCAACCACCCCGATTGCAATGGTCGGATCGGTTTCTACGGCTTTTCTTATCAAGGCCTGACCCAGCTTCTGGCCCCGGAGGACTGTCCTCCGCCCGATTGCATGGCACCGGCGATGTGCGGGCTCGATGAGCGCAGCCACTGGAGCTGCGAGGGCGGTGCGCACTGGTGGCATCTCGGCCTGGGCTGGGGTCTGCAGCTGGCAGCACTGCAGGCCAGACGACGGGGTGATCAGCGTGGCTGGGCTGAGATCCGTGAAAGCCTTGAGAATGGTCGTTACCTGCGGGATGGCCCTGCACTGCTTGAACGCCATGATCCCGATGGCATGGCTCTGCGCTGGTTGAAGCAGCGTGCAGACCAAGCGGATGGCTGGATCCAGCATCAGAGCCCACGCTCCTGGTTGCGTCGTCCGCTGCTGCTGCTGGGCGGATGGTGGGATCCCCATCTCCGCGGCGTGCTCGATCTCGCCGCAAGGTCCCGGGCCGCAGGCGGACGTCCGGAACTGCACATCGGCCCCGCCACCCATCTGCAATGGTGGCCTCAGAGCAGTGCGCTGCTGCTCAACTTCTTTCAGCGCCATCTGCAAGACCATCCAGCGGTTGCGGATGCTGGGAGCCTGAGGCTCTGGGACCAGGGACGTGATCACTGGGTTGAAGGGCCCTGGACCCTGGCGGAACCCGCCTCAGAACATGCCGTTGGCTGGCACCTCGCCAGTGGCGGCCTGGCCTGCCTCGATCCCAACGATGGCCGTCTTCTCCCGTCGCCGGCAGGCTGCGGAGGAACCGTCACCGTTGTGCATGATCCTTGGCGTCCGGTCCAGGCCGTAGGTGGTCACCTGAGTCCATCAGCGGGACCCTGCGACCGCAGTTCCATCGACCAGCGCAGTGATGTTGCTCTCTTCACCAGTGCTCCACTGCCAGAAGCAATCGTGCTGAACGGCCGTCCGGTCTTGCGCTGTCAGGCGTCGGCGGATCAACCCGGATTCGATCTCAGCGTGACCCTGTCCAGACTCCCCGCGGGATCGACGACCACCCAGCAATTATCGACGGGTCATCGGCGCATTCTTGGAGACCGTGCCCAGCAGATCGAGGAACGCTGCGTTGAACTGCAGCCGCTGCTTGCGAGTTTTCAAGCAGGCGATCGCCTGCGGCTCTCCATTGCCGGTGCGGCGTGGCCTGCGGTGGGCGTGAATCCAGGCACGCTGGAGCATTCCTGCGGAGCACCGCATCCCGGCTGCCAGGTGATCAGCATCGCGTTGCATTTGGAGACAGCTCGGCTGCAGATGGAGTCTTTGCTGATGCTCCACAACGATGGAACTCCGGCAGACTGACGCCGAATGTTCGGATGATTGTTGTGAAGCTCACCTCCTGTCTTCTGGCTGCAGCCCTGGCCACCAGCACGGTTGAGCTGATCCCTGCCCCCTCCGTTCGCGCCGAGAGTCTCCTCAGCCAGGCCACCGAAGCACCCCGCACAGGCCTCAGCCCCCGCCAGGCCACCGAGGCCGCCACGGCGTTGCTTCAAGCCATCCAAACCAAAAATGCAGCAGGGATTTACGCCCTGCTCTCGTCGCCGCTGCAGGCCGCAACCACTGCGGAAGCCGTCGCCAAGCGTCTGGAATCCGCCCCAGGGATTGAAACGTTCCGCGTGGTGGCCGTGAACCCCGGCATGGACGACACCACCGTGGACACCGTTGCGATCACCAACGGTGGAACCCGGGAGGTTCCTCTGATGCTGGTGCTCGACGACGACGGCAAACTGCTCGCCTGGAAATGGGTCGGCACGATGCGCCCGATCGAGCAGACGGCACTCAATTTTGTGAAGGATCTGGATGCAGGCCGCTGGGTGGCGGCTCGCTATTACCTCGATCTCGATTTCCAGAAAGAGATTTCACCGGCCGATCTGCAACGCAAATGGACCAAGCTCGAAACTGTCCTCGGCGGTGTGAAGCGCATCAAGAGCGCGCTGGTGGCGAGCCAAGGGGGTGAGCAACAGCTCGTTTTGGTCACCATCGAATTCGGCAAAGTCACCGACAACCTGTTCGTGATCTTCAACCGCCAGGGGCGAATCATCAACGTGGATTTCTCCGCGGATTTGGTCTGATCACCACCTCCGACGGATCGGTGCGCCGCATGTTGGGAATTTCGGCTTAAGCTCCCGGCCAACGCGGCGTCCGAAGGCATGACCAACACTGTTCTCGAGTGGATGGTTGAGGACGCCCAGCGATTGGCCGAGTGCCGTCACGACCATCCCTTCGCCGTCCTCGGGCCCCAACCTCAGGAGGATGGCACCTGGGTTCTCCGCGCATGGATGCCTGAAGCGGAGGGTGTCACCTTGCTCCTGGGAGACCAAGAGATGGGGATGTCGACTCCCCACCATCCCTGGATCTTCGAAGCGTCCGTCGCCCATGACCCCGGATGCGCCTACCGCTTACGGGTGCACCGCGGAGGCATCACCCACGAACAGCACGACCCCTGGGCGTTCCGACAGGACTGGATGGGCGAGATGGATCGCCATCTCTTCGCCGAAGGCAACCATCACCACATCTGGCGCCGCATGGGTGCCCATCACTGCGAGCGGGAAGGGATCCCGGGGGTGATGTTCTGCCTTTGGGCTCCGCATGCACGCAGCGTGAGTGTGATCGGCGATCTGAACTCCTGGGATGGCCGTCACCACCCCATGCAGCAGCGCCTGGGAGGAATCTGGGAGCTCTTCGTTCCCGGCCTGGCGGAGGGACAGCTCTACAAATATGAAATCCGCACCCAGGAGGGCCACTGCTATCAGAAGGCCGATCCCTACGGGTTCCAGCATGAGGTTCGTCCCGACACCAGTTCAGTGGTGAGCCACCTGGATGGCTTCCATTGGACTGACACGGACTGGATCCAGAAGCGCGACAGCAGCAATCCCCTCGATCAACCGATCGCGGTGTACGAGATGCACCTCGGCAGTTGGATCCACGCGGCCGCCGACGAGCCCTTCATCGAAGCCGATGGCACCCCCCGAGCTCCTGTTCCCGCCGCTGACCTCAAACCCGGTGCTCGGCTGCTCACCTATCCGGAGCTTGCCGATCGCCTGATTCCCTACGTGAAGGAGCGGGGCTTCACCCACATCGAGCTGATGCCGATCACCGAGCATCCCTTCGATGGCTCCTGGGGGTATCAGGTCACCGGTTGGTACGCGCCCACGAGCCGCTACGGCACACCTGATGAATTCCGTGCCTTTGTCGACCGCTGCCATGCTGAGGGCATCGGCGTGATCATCGATTGGGTCCCTGGCCACTTCCCGCGCGACAGCCATGGCCTCGCCTTCTTCGACGGTTGCCATCTCTATGAGCATGCCGACCCAAGAATTGGCGAACACAAAGAATGGGGGACGCTGATCTTCAATTACAGCCGCAATGAGGTTCGCAACTTTCTGGTTGCCAACCTGGTGTTCTGGTTCGATCAGTTCCACATCGATGGCATCCGTGTGGACGCTGTTGCATCGATGCTGTATCGCGACTATCTGCGCCCGGATGGCGAATGGCTCCCCAATGAACACGGCGGCAGGGAAAACACCGAAGCGGTGCAATTCCTGCAGCAAGCCAATCACGTGCTCTTCCAGCACTTCCCAGGAGCCCTCTCAATCGCCGAGGAATCCACCACATGGCCCATGGTCACGCAGCCCACGGACATCGGTGGTCTTGGCTTCAACCTGAAATGGAACATGGGTTGGATGCACGACATGCTCGATTATTTCGAGCTTGATCCCTGGTTCCGCCAGTTCCATCAGAACAACATCACATTTTCCATCTGGTACACCTACACGGAAAATTTCATGCTGGCCCTCAGCCACGATGAGGTGGTGCATGGCAAGAGCAATCTTCTGCACAAAATGCCTGGAGATGATTGGCAGAAATACGCCAACACCAGAGCACTACTGGCCTACATGTGGACGCACCCGGGCAAGAAAACCATCTTCATGGGAATGGAGTTTGGCCAGAGGGCTGAATGGAATGTTTGGGGAGATCTGCAATGGGATCTTCTCAACTACGAACCGCATCAAGGTGTCCAGCGCATGGTCGATGACCTCAATGGGCTGTACAAATCAGAGCCTGCCCTCTGGCGTGATGACTTTGATCAATACGGCTTCCAATGGATTGACTGCAACGACAACCGCCATTCCGTGATCAGCTTCATGCGCCGGGAAAGCACAAGCGGCACCTGGCTCGTGGTTGTGGCCAACTTCACGCCGCAAAGTCATTCTCACTATCGCGTCGGCGTTCCTCTGGCTGGGTACTACGAAGAGATCTTCAACACCGATGCCAGCAAATACGGTGGCAGCAACCTGGGCAACATGGGCGGAAAGCCCACTGAAGAGTGGGGGATCCACGGCTACGAAAACTCTCTCGACCTTTGCCTGCCGCCCTTGAGCCTGATGGTGTTCAAGCACGATCCCAAAAAGAGCCTCAATCCAGTTCAGGAGTGATCGGGTCTGCCATCCCGAGAAAGTTCTCCGCATATGACGAAGGCCCCGGGATGCAGGCATCCCGGGGCTTTTTACATGCATCACTCAGGTAAGTTTCCGGCTACGCCGATAAAAGCTTGATGAGCGACACCCTGCCCTTGTTGCTGCGCGCAGCCCGCGGTGAGGCGGTGGAGCGTCCTCCCGTCTGGATGATGCGTCAGGCAGGTCGCTACATGAAGATCTACAGGGATCTCCGCGACAAATACCCCAGCTTCCGGGAACGCTCCGAAAACCCTGATCTCTCCTACGAGATCTCCATGCAGCCCTTCAACGCCTTCAAGC
The DNA here is from genome assembly GCA_000063505.1 of Synechococcus sp. WH 7803. Classification (GTDB taxonomy): domain Bacteria; phylum Cyanobacteriota; class Cyanobacteriia; order PCC-6307; family Cyanobiaceae; genus Synechococcus_C. The sequence goes on along the minus strand of CT971583.1, from coordinate 738,293 downwards.
CCGACGGCGTGATCCTGTTCTCCGACATCCTCACGCCCCTGCCGGGCATGGGCATTGATTTCGACATCATCGAGAGCAAGGGCCCCCAGATCGGCGACCCGATCCGCACCATGGCCCAGGTGGATGCTCTGCATCCGTTGAACCCAGCTGAATCGATGCCTTTTGTGGGCGAAGTTCTCGGTCGTCTGCGTCAGAGCGTGGGCAATGAGGCCGCCGTGCTGGGCTTTGTTGGCGCTCCCTGGACGCTGGCCGCGTACGTGGTGGAGGGCAAGAGCAGCAAAAACTACGCCGTGATCAAGGCCATGGCCTTCCAGGAACCGGCGCTGCTGCACAAGCTGCTCGATCACTTCGCGGAATCGATTGCCCAGTACCTTCGCTATCAAATCGACTCCGGCGCCCAGGTGGTGCAGATGTTTGATTCCTGGGCCGGCCAGCTCAGCCCCGCGGATTACGACACCTTCGCGGCTCCTTATCAAAAGAAAGTGGTGGATCTGGTCAAGCAGACCCACCCCGACACCCCCTTCATCCTCTACATCTCTGGCAGTGCAGGGGTGCTCGAGCGCATGGCCACCACCGGGGTGGACATCATCTCTCTCGATTGGACCGTGGACATGGCCGAAGCCCTGGCCAGGCTGCCCGAGCACATCGGCGTGCAAGGCAACGTGGATCCCGGCCTGCTCTTTGGAACGCCCGAAGCGATCGAGGCCAGGATCGACGACTGCGTGCGCAAAGCCAGGGGCCGCAAGCACATCCTCAACCTCGGTCACGGAATCCTGCCTGGGACCCCTGAGGAGAACGGTGCATCCTTCTTCCGCTCCGGCAAGAGCGTGATGGACCGCATCGGCGCCCTCGCCTGAGCACCAGCCCATGCCTGCCCGCATCCTCATTACCGGCGCCAGCGGCTGCGTTGGTCAGTACACCGCCCATTGGCTGCTGCAGAACAGCGATGCGGATCTCCTCCTCTGGTTGCGGGATCCCTCCAAGCTCACGGCAATCCAGGCCAACAATCCCCGGGTGAGGCTGCTGGTGGGCGATCTGCGCGAAACCGACCGCTTTGCCAGCGATCTGGCCACGGTCACCCGCGTGATTCACACCGCCACGGCCTGGGGGGATCCAGAGCGCGCCCATCAAGTGAATGTGGTGGCCGTGAAGCGGTTGCTGGCGCTGCTCAACCCAAATCTGATCGAACAGATCACATACTTTTCAACGGCGAGCATTCTGAATCGCCACCTCCAGCCACTCCCGGAAGCACTCGCTTACGGCACGGAATACATCCAAACCAAAGCGCAGTGCCTCAGCGATCTGGAACAGCATCCGCTGGCCGAGAAGATCGTGGCGGTGTTTCCAACGCTGGTGTTCGGCGGGCGAGTGGATGGCACCAGTCCCTTTCCCACCAGCTATCTCACAGAAGGTCTGGCGGAAGCCAGCAAGTGGCTCTGGCTGGCCCGGTTTCTCAGGGCCGACGCCAGTTTCCATTTCATCCATGCAGCGGACATTGCCGCGATCTGCGGGCACCTGGCGGTCACCCCGCATCAGCGCAATGCCGAGCCAGGCCAGGGAGCGGTTCGACGCATCGTGATGGGACAGCCGGCCATCAGCGTGAATGAAGCCGTTGCCACCCTTTGCCGGTGGCGTGGCGTCGCCCGTACGCCGGGGATTCCACTTTGGCCCTGGTTGATTGAAACGCTGATCAAGATTCTCCCCATCGAGGTGAACGCCTGGGACCGCTTCTCGATCAAACAGCGCCACTTCATCCACAACCCGGTCACCCAGCCCGAGCGCTTCGGCGGCACCAGCCATGCTGCAGATCTTGAAGCTGTGCTTCAAGACTCGGGCTTACCCCATCGAGGTGGCGTCTAAAAACGCTTAAGATCACCCAAGTGTTTCTGACGTCATGCTTAAGAGCCTGAAGTCCATTCTCTCTGCAGCCATCGCATTTCTCGTGGTCTGCTCCATCGGCGTCGCTTCTGCCAACGCCGCCACTGTTGAAGTGAAGCTTGGTACCGATGCCGGAATGCTGGCTTTCGAGCCCAGCACCGTCACCATCAAAGCTGGCGACACCGTCAAGTTCGTGAACAACAAGCTGGCTCCTCACAACGCTGTGTTCGACGGTCATGACGAGCTCAGCCACAGCGACCTGGCCTTCGCCCCCGGTGAGTCCTGGGAAGAAACCTTCAGCGAAGCCGGCACCTACGACTACTACTGCGAGCCCCATCGTGGTGCTGGCATGGTTGGCAAGGTGATTGTTGAGTGATCACGCTGTCTTGGATCGGTTGACGATTTCTTGAAAGCAACACAAGAGGCCCCCGGAGGATGTCACCTTTCCTCCGGGGGCTTTCTTTATGCCCTGGTCTGGATAGGGTTCGAGCAGAGATTCCCCGGGTTGGATGCTGAACCCCACCCCTTTCCTGGCCTTGCTTCTCTGCATGGGCTTGAGCCTGATCGCGGCATGGCCTGCCAGTGCTCTGAGCAGTCCAGATCCTGAGCATGGCGCCCAGCTGTTCTCGGCCAACTGCGCGGCCTGCCATATGGGTGGTGGCAATGTGATCAGCGCAAGCCGAACCTTGAGCCAAACCGATCTGCAAGCCCATCTGGAGTCCTACGGCATGGACCCACTGGAGGCCATCGAGCATCAGATCGAAAACGGCAAAAACGCCATGCCTGCCTACGAAGGCAAGCTCAGTGATCAAGACATTGCTGATGTCGCGGCCTACGTGGAGAGCCAGGCCGAACAGGGCTGGTCCCGATGAGCCGAGAGGGATTCAGCGATTTCGTTCGAGCGCTGGAGCGCAGCCCAGGCTTGAGACGAGACTTTCAGAACCTCGCCACGCTTGATGCGGTGATCGAACTGGCAAGACGCACAGGCTTTTCGGTTTCGGCCGGAGATTTCCAGGCCGATGCGCACTGCTCCAAGATCGCAAACTGGTTTGACAAGAGCAGGATCTGAGCCATCAGCCCCCCTGGCGGCAGGCCTCAAGAACAGCCAGATACAGATCTTCGTCCACCTCGCGGATGTCGTACTCCGTTGGCATCGCCTCGTGATGGTGTTCATGCACAACGGTCCAACACATGCGCTCGGGGTCGGTCAGGGTTGCGCCGTAAACCTCCCGCACCCTGGCCACAAGGCGCCTCACAAGCGTTGGGTCGACAGCCTTGGGCTGTTGCATTGTCAGTGGAATAGTTCGGTGGACCCTACCGATTCCCATCGGTAAGCCGTCGTCTGTCGTGGAGACCGAACGACAAGGAGCGGTTCTCCAGGACTCTGATTCGACGATCACCCATACGGTTGGTGAAGAACAACTAGAACCATGCAACCCACGGCCGAACAATTCACGGAGAAAGCCTGGGCCGCCATCCTTTCGGCTCAGCAGCTGGCCCAGAAACGCCGGCATCAGCAGCTGGAAACGGAACACCTGCTCCAAGCCCTCCTGGAACAGGATGGCCTGGCCAGCCGCATCCTCGAAAAAGCTGGAGTCACACCTGCCGCCCTGCAGAGCAGTGTGGACAGTCACCTCACGCAGCAGCCAGCCCTGCAGTCCCCACCTGAATCGGTGTATCTGGGCAAGGGCCTGAGCGACCTGCTCGATCGTGCCGACAGCCTCAAACAAGACTATGGCGACAGTTACATCTCCGTTGAGCATCTGCTGCTGGCCCTTGCCGATGACAGTCGCTGCGGTCGGCGCCTGCTCTCACAGGCCGGCGCCGGACCCTGGCTCGCTCAAAAAGGCCATCAACGCTGTGCGAGGCAGCCAGACCGTGACCGATCAGAACCCGGAGGGCTCCTACGAGTCCCTTGAAAAATACGGCCGGGATCTCACGGCGGCAGCCAGGGACGGCAAGCTCGACCCGGTGATCGGTCGTGATGAGGAAATCCGCCGCACGATTCAGATTCTGAGCCGCCGCACGAAGAACAACCCAGTGCTCATCGGTGAGCCTGGCGTTGGCAAAACAGCGATCGTTGAAGGCTTGGCACAACGCATCGTCAACGGCGATGTTCCCCAGGCCCTGCAGAACCGGCAGCTGATCGCCCTCGACATGGGCGCGCTGATCGCCGGCGCTAAGTACAGAGGAGAGTTCGAGGAACGGTTGAAAGCCGTGCTCAAGGAGGTGACCGCCTCCGACGGCGGGATTGTGCTGTTCATCGACGAGATCCACACCGTGGTCGGTGCCGGTGCCACCGGTGGAGCCATGGATGCCAGCAATCTGCTCAAGCCGATGCTGGCCCGGGGCGAACTGCGTTGCATCGGTGCCACCACCCTGGATGAACACCGGCAGCACATCGAAAAGGACCCCGCCCTCGAGCGACGCTTCCAACAAGTGCTGGTGGATCAGCCCACCGTGGAAGACACGGTGTCGATCCTGCGTGGCTTGAAGGAGCGCTACGAAGTGCACCACGGCGTGCGCATCGCCGACAGCGCCCTGGTGGCTGCGGCCGTTCTGAGCAGCCGCTACATCGCCGATCGCTTCCTTCCGGACAAGGCGATTGATCTGGTAGATGAGTCGGCGGCACGTTTGAAGATGGAGATCACCTCCAAACCGGAGGAGATCGACGAAATCGACCGCAAGATCCTGCAGCTGGAGATGGAGAAACTGTCTCTCGGCCGCGAATCAGACGCCGCCAGCCAGGAGCGGTTGGAACGCCTTGAGCGGGAGCTGGCGGAACTCTCCGAACAGCAGAGCACCCTCAATGCCCAGTGGCAGCATGAAAAAGGCGCGATCGACGACCTCTCCAACCTGAAGGAAGAGATCGAGCGCGTGCAGCTGCAGGTGGAGCAAGCCAAGCGCAGCTACGACCTGAACAAAGCAGCCGAACTCGAATACGGAACGCTGGCCACCCTGCAGAAACAGCTGGCCGAGAAGGAGACAGCTCTCGCTGCGGCCGACGACGGAAGCCAGGACAAATCCTTGCTGCGCGAAGAGGTCACCGAAGACGACATCGCCGAGGTGATCGCCAAGTGGACAGGGATTCCGGTGGCGAAGCTGGTCCAATCGGAGATGGCCAAGCTGCTGAGCCTGGAAACCGAGCTGCACGAACGCGTCGTCGGTCAGCAGCAGGCGGTCACCGCTGTTGCCGATGCGATCCAGCGCTCCCGCGCTGGTCTCAGCGACCCCAACCGACCGATCGCCAGCTTCCTCTTCCTGGGCCCGACCGGGGTCGGCAAGACCGAGTTGTCCAAAGCCCTGGCCGCGCAGCTCTTCGACAGTGAAGAGGCCATGGTGCGCATCGACATGTCGGAGTACATGGAAAAGCACACAGTGAGCCGGCTGATCGGAGCCCCTCCGGGCTATGTGGGATACGAAGCCGGGGGGCAGCTCACGGAAGCTGTGCGACGCCGGCCCTACGCCGTGATCCTGTTCGACGAGGTGGAGAAGGCCCACCCCGATGTGTTCAACGTGATGCTGCAGATCCTGGATGACGGCCGCGTCACCGATGGACAGGGACGAACGGTGGATTTCACCAATGCTGTTCTGATCCTCACCAGCAACATCGGCAGCCAGTCGATCCTCGACCTCGGAGGCGATGACGGCCAGCATGGCGAAATGGAGCGGCGGGTGAACGAAGCGCTGCGCGCTCACTTCAGGCCCGAGTTTCTCAACAGGCTCGACGACCAGATCATCTTCCACAGCCTCAGGCGGGATGAGTTGCGCCAGATCGTGACCCTGCAGGTGGAACGCCTACGCGCTCGCCTGGATGAGCGCAAACTGGGCCTCAATCTCAGCGAAGCAGCCACGGACTGGCTGGCCAATGCCGGCTACGACCCCGTGTACGGCGCCCGCCCACTCAAGCGCGCCGTTCAGCGCGAACTGGAAACGCCGATTGCCAAAGCCATCCTCTCCGGCAGGTATGGCGACGGTGACACCGTCCATGTGGATGTGGAAGCTGTCACAGGCCACGAGAACCAGCAACAGCTGGCTCTGCGTTGAACCACTCCGGCAGGGCTTCGTAACAGGCGCTATTGGCCCGGTTCTCCCGGGCCTCCACCTTCCAGCAGCAGGAGCGACCACCATCGCGCTCCTTCAACAGGGTGTTGGCCCACCCCCACACCAACCGTGCCGAAGCTTCCATGCCCACGTTCTCCATCACGCGCAGATCCAAAGCATCCTGCGCATGCAGCGCCTGCCACTGCTCCATCAGCGGGTCGTCAGCATTCACCAGAAACGTGTGATCGAACTGGTCGCGCAGTTGTTTCTCCAGAGGCCTGAGGCTGGAGAAATCCACCACAAAGCCACAGGCGTCGAGAGCCGTGGCTGCAAACCAAACCGTGAAGCTGCGGCTGTAGCCATGCACAAAGCGGCAATGCCCGGGGTGCTGCCACTGCCGGTGACAACAGGGGTAGCCGTCGAACTGCTTGCTGCAGGTGTAACCAGCGGGGGGCAGGGGCATCGGGCAGACGAAAGGAACGGCGCTGCGGGAGGATTCCTCCTGTCTACATCTGGACCCCACGCCCACCGATGCAGTCCCTCACCCCAGCGTTCCTCGATCAGCTCCGCTTCAACGAAGCGGGACTGATCCCCGCGATTGCGCAGGACTGGCTGGATGGCGCCGTGCTGATGGTGGCCTGGATGAACCGCGAGTCACTGGAGCTCACCCTCAGCAACGGCGAGGCGCATTACTGGAGCCGCTCCCGCCAGGAGCTCTGGCACAAGGGAGCCACCAGTGGGCACACCCAGACGGTGCGCAACATCCGCTACGACTGCGATGCCGACGTGATCCTGCTCACCATCGAGCAGCGCGGCGATGTGGCTTGCCACACAGGAGCACGCAGTTGCTTCTACGAAAACCGGGATCAACGCAGTGAAGGCGGCCCCCAGGCCTTGCCACCGCCGGCGGATGCCTGCACGGAACTGATGCGCGTGATCGAACACCGCCGCGAACACCCGGACGAGGGCAGCTACACCAACAAGCTGCTTGAGGGTGGCGACAACCGCATTCTCAAAAAGATCGGCGAAGAAAGCGCCGAGTTCGTGATGGCCTGCAAGGACAACAACGCCGATGAGATTGCCGGTGAAGCAGCCGACATTCTGTTTCACATGCAAGTCGCCCTCGCCCATCACGGGGTGAGCTGGCGCCAGGTGCAAGAGGTTCTTGCGGCCCGACGCGGGGCACCAAGGCGGCACGATCCGTCGGCCTAAGACACGCAGGGGCTCTCGGAGGTGATCACAACCTCATCGCCAAGTTGAACGGTCTTGAGCAGGTCGGCCATCGCCTGCTCTCCCACGTTGATACACCCACCCGTCACCGACTGACCAACCCGACTGGAGTCATTGGTGCCGTGAATGGCAAAGCTGTACCAGCGGAACTGGCCGTCGTAGGTGTTGAAGCGGAACGGCTGGGGCGTCGCTGGAACCGGGGTCAGGCTGATGTAACCGATGCCGTATTCCGCCGTTTCACCATCCCCTTTGAAGTCAATCGCGCTCATGTTGCGGAATAGGTTGTCGCGCAGATAGTCCTCACTGCGTCCGGAGGCCTCCACCAGGGAGGGGTCCATCGCAAAGCGATCCGCACTGAGCACAGCGTTCACACGGAAGGTACCCAGGGGAGTCCAGCCCTCCTCGAAACGCGTTCCTTGGCAGGCAATGCCGTTGCGCCCGAAGCCAACTTTGAACTGAAGAGGCTTGCTGCCGCGCCCCAGCTCCCCGCGACTGGCCGATGGATCCTTGCCATCCAACTGAATGCGGATGGTTGACGCTCCTCCAGCCGATGAATCAACGCTCTGATCCGAGGCACTGCACCCCACCGCAGCGACCGCCACAGCAGCAAGGGCGGGCAGTGCCATCAGCTGACCGGGGCGCCATCTCCGCGACATAAGCAAAGAAAGAGGATTCACTGCTGCCAGCTTGCCGAGTTTCGAGCCTGACGGCACCCCACCCCAGGAGCCGCCAGCTCCCTGGCAAATGACACGGTAACGTTACGCAAGCGCGACGAAAACGAAACGCCTACGCGTCGTCGACGGGAGGCTCGGGCGGCAGTGGCTGCCCAAAACCAGTCGGCTGGCGGCGGATCCACTCCAAGGTGAGGCGATCATCCGCAGATGGCTCAAGCACCGGAGACGCCCCCTGCACGGGCGCCATGGCATCAGCGGGATTATCGCTATGGCCCCAGAGCCCAAACGCATGCCCAAGCTCATGCAGCGCCGTCGCCCTCAGCGACGATGCACGCAGCCCCGGCGACACCAGCACGGTGACCCGGGGCTCGAGCAGCGTGCGACCTGCGCGGGTCACCTCCAGCACCTGCAACAAACTGCGTCCGTTGCTGGCGCGCCATCCCCCAGGCAGCTGACGCAGCGGAGGGCGCCGCCGCTCAACGCGCACATGGGCACGTTGCGGATCCTCAACGCGAACAATCGGCAGAAGCTTGGCCCAGCTAGCTAGAGCCGCATCCATACCCAGCAGCCAACGTCGCTCCCAGCGATCCGCCTCCATCCCCGCAGCCGGCTCAACCCACACACACCATTGCGGCAACGAGGGGGCTCCATAGCGCGATCGGGCCAGCTTGCTGCCATATCCGGGCGCCGCAACAGCAGGGTTGCTTTGCAGCGCCTCCCCGTCCAGAACCCGCTCCGCCTGAACTGGAGGGCACAGGTCAAGGCTCATCGATCGCCTGGGTCAGGCACTGGGCAGACCAACCCCTCGAGCCATGAGCGTGGCGAGGAGGGGAACGAGCGAGAAGCCCACCAATTCCACATTGATGATCCATCCGAGGCGCGTGGCGAGAGCCTCACTCACCTTGGGGAGCTCACCCTTGCGCAGGGGAATGGCCCAGAGGATGTAGGTGATGGTGGGGTAGAGGGAGAGAGCCCCCACACTCAGGTAGAGACCCACCTTCCACCAGAACAGTGGGTTCTGGGTATAGAACTCGCTTCCCTGGCCGTAATAGAGAACCCGGAAGATGCCACTCACCAACAGCGCCAGAGCGGCGATGCCATAAATGATGTCGGTGATCACCATGGCCGTTGCCGCACGCCGGTCAGGATCCGGACGGAGAAGCCTGCGCTCCACAACGAGGGCCGCGAAGCAGAACATGAAGCTCACGTAGTGGATGTAGGCCACTCCCGCACTCTTGGCGATCTCGGGGGTGAGCACGGTGGCCAATGGCATGGGTTCGACGTCGGTCGGCGCAAGCGAGGGTAGCGGCAGAACCGCACCAGCGGCTGTAATGCCAAAGCCTGAACCAGGCAAAAAACTCAGACTGGCAAAAAGCGAAGAAAAACGATTGAAAAGATGAACAAAAAAAGGAATCCGTACAAATTCAAAATTGTGTCCAAAGTATGAATTCCGCACTCTTTATTACACGGGCCAGAGAAAAAGACATTCGCCCTAGGTTCAAAGAAACAGAGCAAACAAAATGGTGAGCTCCCTGAGTGCATTTCTGGGCGAAATCGGCAGACACCAGTTACTCACGCCTGAGCAGGAATTAACGATGGGTCGGAAAGTTCAGGCCATGGTGAGCCTGACCGAACGCTGCCATCTCGCGGGCGGCAGCGGCCCGGCCTGCGAGTACAGCGATGACGAGAAGCGCACGATCAAACGCGGTGAAAAGGCCAAGAATCAAATGATCACAGCCAACCTCAGGCTGGTTGTGAATCTCGCCAAGCGCTACCAGGGCAAAGGCCTCGACCTTCTCGACCTGATCCAGGAAGGCACACTCGGACTGACCCGAGCCGTTGAGAAATACGATCCAACCCGGGGACATCGTTTTTCCAACTATGCCTATTGGTGGATTCGGCAGGGCCTCAATCGAGCGCTGTCCACCCAAAGCCGCACCATTCGCATTCCCGTCAATGTGAATGAAAAACTAACAAAACTTCGTGCCTCCAAAGCCCGTCTGATGCAACGGAATGGTTTATCACCAAGCACGGAGCAACTTGCCGACGATCTGAATCTTCCCATCAGCGAAGTTGAAGATCTTCTGGGATGTGAACTGCGCAGCGTCACCGTGAGCCTGCAAGGGGTGGTGAAGTCAAAATCCGACCCCTCGGAACTGGTGGATGTGCTGCCCAGTGAAGAGGTACCACCCATGGAACGGGCTGAGATTGCCGAGCGCACAGCATCAGCCTGGAAGCTGCTCGATAAATCCAATCTCACCCCCAAGGAACGCACCGTCGTCATGCTGCGCTTCGGCCTTGATGGCAGCAACGAGTGGAGAACATTGGCCGAGGTGGCCCGTCAGATGAACTGCAGTCGCGAATACTGCCGCCAAGTCGTGCAGCGCGCACTGCGCAAGCTCCGTAAAACGGGCATTCAGCATGGGCTGGTCGAGCTGAGCGTTTGAGCGGGTCCCCGCCCCTCAACGCATCGGATCTCTCCCCTTCACAGGACAGGAGATTTGATGGAGGGTGGGGTTCCCTGTCATCTGAGAACTGTCATTGGCATCCGCTCACCCTCGCGCCGAAGCAAACACCGGTGACGTCACGGTGGATGCGGGACTGCTGCGCAACCTGCTCAAGAGGAGCGGCCGGTTCGTCGCCCGCCCCGCGCTGGAAGCGTTGGAAATGGTGCTGGAGCCGAGCACACCCCATCAGGCCAGGGTCACTGTTCTGGCTGCGCTCACTTACTTGTTCGTTCCGATTGATCTCATCCCCGACCTTCTGCCAGTGGCTGGCTTCAGCGACGACCTAGTGGCACTTACCGCCTTGCTCGGGCTGTGCAGGAATCACATCACCCCTGAAATCAGGCAGCGAGCTCAACGCAGACTGGAGCGGTGGTTTCCATGAGCAACTCCATGACGCCCTGGTCTCAAGAGCTGGAAGACGACCTCGGATCACTGCTCAAGGACTGGCTCAAAAGCCAAGGGCGCACGCAGGCCGATCTGCGGCGCAGCCTCCGGGCCTCGTCCACACGCATGCCTGCCCTGCTCGAGGTGCTTCAGCGTGCTTACAGCCTTGGTGGCATGCCGAGCGTTGCGGCCCGCCTCTGCGCCATCGAAGCGGAGTGGGCTGACGGACAGCCTTCGGACTCCTTTGGCGACACGGTGAACGCAGCCAGCGACGCTGCCGATCCATTCGGTCAGCTCGACCTCCTCCTGCAGGAAATCCGCGATGACCGCGCCAGCTGAGGGCAATCCCGGGCAAAGTGGAGTGAGATGAATTGAGGACGATGCCCTTCCTGCCCCGACAGCTAGCCGGCATCAGTTTGCTAACAGCCCTTTGCGCCACGCTCCCTCAAGCCGCTCTGGCTCAATCGGAGGTCTGGCTTCTGGGTCCGAACAGCCGCACAGGTCCAGAGAGCACCGTTGTTCCCACCGACTGCCTGGAAAATGCAGACGGATCGATCACCTGCAACACCAAGATCGAGAACCCACCCGGCGATACCCCGGCGAAGCCTTACTACAACCCCTTCAGCAGCAACTGAAGCGCATGCCTGAGTTTCGTCGCCGGCGCCGCAGTTTTCTGCAGTGGGTTGATCAGGGCGAAAAACAAGTCGCCATGCTTCTCACCGTGATCACAGCAGTGGTCATCGTTGCAGCCCTGGTTCAACTCACTGTCAAAGTCACACTCGCCCTGATTAACACCGATCAGGACGCGTACTGGCTCGGCGACGGACTGATCCGAGTTCTGGGAGATCTGCTCACTGTTCTGATCGCTTTGGAGGTGCTGCAGAACATCACCAGTTACCTGCGGCGTCACGTGGTTCAAATCGAACTGGTTCTCGTGACAGCCTTAACCGCCGTCGCCCGCAAAGTGATCGTGCTGCCAGCGGGATCGGAAAACAAACCCCAGCTGCTGATCGGTCTAGGAATTTCCTCAATCGCTCTTGCAGGCGCTTACTGGCTGGTCAAACGTTCAATGCAGCCTGGTGATTCGGCGCGCAAGCATCAGTCCAGTACAGAGCAAGCCAGGTTGTACCTGGATGGGGATCAGTGCGCTCCACCCGATGACGACGACCAGCCGGAAGCAGCAACTGATCGCCAACACTGAGATCCACCAACTGGTCAGGATCTGCCAGACGCAGAAGAGCGCTTCCCTTCAGCAACGTCAGCCATTCGTTTTCACTCTGGTCGTACCAGAAGCCAGCGGGAGTGCTCGCAGCATTGGAGCGGATGACCACCAACCTCCAATCAGCGCCGCTGCAGAGAACGTCCTCCTGCTCCTCACCAGGAAGAGTCTCGGCGTCCGCCAGAAGATTCGACGTCGCCGTTGAGGGCGATGGCCCAGTGAGCGACGCTTCACCCCAACGCCGTCCGATCTCAAATCCCCACGCTGAGGCCAGCGCCACCACGGCGTTGTGGTCCGAGCAAGCAGCGAACTGCTGGCGCGAAGCAGGATCGCTCTCGAGACGTGCAACGAGAGCATTGAGCGCCTTCACCTTCTCCAGAAACCGCTGCAGATCCTCTTCTGCCATGACATCCGTAGCAATCTCGTGATCCTGGCAACAGACGAAATGGCCATGACGCCACGAAAGTCAGGGGAACCTGACAGATCCGGTCATGACCGCCTCAAGTCGCACGCTCACGATTGGTGATCTGGAAGCAGGATTTTCAAGCTATTGCCAAGCGCTGCGTCGCCTTGTTTCTGAAGGGCGATCCATGACGGCCATTCAGCGCACGATTTGCTGGGACTATCTCCAACGGCTGCATCGTTCACTTCCTCAGAGCTACCGCTCCCCTGAGGATCTGGTGCTCCGCTATCAACGGTCTCACCAGATGAATGACACGGCCTCAAAGGCAGACTGAGAACCCTTGAAGGGTTGTCGCCAATGCGAGCACTGTTGATTGTGGCTGGTCTGATCATCGCGCTCGCCTTGCCCGTCGAAAGCGTCGGCGCCCTCTCGAGCGATGGCGCCCAGCTGTTTGATCTTCACTGTGCTGGTTGTCACCCCAACGGCGGGAACATCATTCGCCGCGGCCGTTCACTGAAATTGAAGGATCTTTCCAAACGAGGCCTGGACAATCCAGAAGCGATTGCAGCGATCGCCAAGGAGGGAATCGGCCAGATGAGTGGTTATGGCGATGCCCTCGGCGAGGGAAACGAGCAGGTTGTTGGCGATTGGGTATGGCTTCAGGCTCAAAACGCCTGGATCCAGGGATAAACATCCAAACGCGTCCAGATACCCTCCCGCCAATAGACGTCGGCTTCGAGCAGCGCACGAACAGCTGATTCACTCTCGGATTCGAACACCCCGAACACGTGAGTGCTGGCCTCCGTTGGACCCAAGGTGATCAAGGTGCCCTCGTCCTTGAGACTTTGAAGACGAGCTAGATGCTCATCACGAAACGGCACTCTTTTCTGAAGAGCATCTTCGCAGTACAAACCCCAAAGAACGAAACGCGCCATAGGTTGCTTGCTCAGTTGGTACAAATCCAAGGGAAAGGATGGCACATGCTGCACATCAAGCGCTATGTTCAATGAGTAGATGTTTTCAACGACCATGCTTACAGGTGCTGACCTGCTGAACAAAGTGAAAGAGCTGGGTGATGTCAGCAAGTCTGATCTCGTCCGTGCCTGCGGTTATGTGTCCAACAAGAAGGATGGTGGGGAGCGCCTCAACTTCACCGCCTTCTATGAAGCACTGCTCGAAGCCAAGGGAGTGAATCTCGGTGCTACTGGCGTTGGCGGAATCGGCAAAGGCGGTCGCAAGCTTTCCTACGTCGCCACCGTTCAAGGCAACGGCAATCTGTTGATCGGTAAGGCCTACACAGCCATGCTCGATCTCAAGCCTGGTGATGAGTTCGAAATTAAGCTTGGCCGCAAGCAGATTCGCCTCGTCCCCGTCGGCGGCACCGACGAAGACGAAGAGTGATGATCAGCCGGCTGCCTTGCGCAGCTCCCGGCAAAATTCACCTGCTTCCGCCGCTGCACAACCTGGTTGTGCAGCGGCGATTCTTTTAACGAGGGCACTGCCAATGATGGCGCCATCAGCTCCCCACTCACGCACCTGACGCACCTGATCAGCCCCAGAAATTCCAAAGCCAACCGCAACAGGTCCAGCCTCCAATCCCTTTAGCGAAAGCACCAGCTCTGCTACGCGATCCTGAAGAGAAGCACGTTCACCGGTCACGCCTGTAACACTGACCAGATAAGTAAATCCACGGCTGGATGTTGCGATCCTGCGCCGACGATCGCCTGGAGTGGTGGGGGCCACAAGCAGCACAAGATCCAGGCCCTGCTCAGCAGCGAGTGGAGACAAACGTTCCGCCTCCTCCAAGGGAAGATCGGGCACCACCAATCCAGCCACGCCTGCATCTGCAGCCTCAGCGAAGAATGCTTCTGCACCACGGTTCAGCAGAGGATTGCTGTAAGTGAACAGCACAACTGGCATGGTCAGACGATCGCGCAGACCACGCAGCATGGTGAGCACATTCGACGGCGTGGTGTTCTGAGCCAATGCTCGATAGGCAGCGGATTGGATCACCGGACCATCCGCCAGTGGATCGCTGTAAGGAATTCCCAGTTCAACCACATCAGCACCATTGGACTGAAGGCTGAGCAAGATATCGGCTGTTGTTTCCAGATTCGGATCGCCAGCCACGATGAAAGGCATCAGTGCGAGGCGCTGCTCACGAGCGGTCTGGGCGAAGACCTCGGCGATTCGTGACGAAGGCTGCATCGCAGAATCTGACAATGTGACGGCAGCGAGCCTACGAGTCGGAAGAAACCTTGTCCTGGGATTCCTCAGGCTTCTCACCAGAGACTGAAGCCAATAAAGCCGCTTGTTCTTCTGGACTCATGGCATCGAAACGCGCCTGCAACTGCTGATCGGTGAGAGCGTCGTACTCCGCTCTGTAGTTGCGCCGTTGCTGCATGTAGGTCATCCGACCGGTGATCACCCGGAAGAGATAGCTGCTTGTCCACACAACCACCACGAGCACCAAAAGGGCTTCGGCGGCAATTCCAGCGGAAAATCCCTTCAAGCCCAAGGCCTGAAAGCCCGCGTAGCCGAGGGCTCCAGCCACAAGCAGGGCGGCGCCCAGCGACAAAACTCCTGCTCGCGTCAAATCAAACGTCTCCTTGACCGCTCATCCGCAAATTCAGGAACGGCGCGAACAGAATCAACCCGGGGAAGAACAGAAACACCAGTCCATAGATTCCCAGCCGCTCCAGTTTTCCCATCACCGTCCAGCGACGGTTCATCCAGAAATAAAGAAACAGCGGGATCACCACGAGATACGCCGCTCCGAGGGCACCGTAGGCACCGATCACGAGGAGAGTCTCCTGGGGAATGGCGTTCAGAAGCGTCTCCATCGTCACTGATGATTCCTGAGCAAGGGGAATCTAGGATGCCGGATCGGAACCAGTGGTTTCCGGGGGCGTGGCGGAATCGGTAGACGCACGCGACTTAAAATCGTTTGGGATGAAAATCCTGTGGGGGTTCAAGTCCCCCCGCCCCCATCCGGCCGACCTGTCGATCCGACACGATCCCATGGGCAGTCTTTGAATCCCCCTCTACGTTCTGGGGCAAGGGTTCAGAGCAACGCATGACCACGTCCGTCATCTCCACGGCCCAATTGGGCGAAGAGCCTCTGGAGCTGGTTCGATCCCGGGAAAGGGATGAAGGGTTGAAACCCTGGGACCTCTGGGGGACCTATCTCAGCGATCGCCAATGGGGAACCGTCCGTGAAGATTATTCAGGCGATGGCAATGCCTGGAACTCCTTTCCTTTCGATCACAGTCATCTGCGCACCTATCGCTGGGGAGAAGATGGCCTGCTCGGACTCAGCGATGAAAACGGTCTGCTCTGCTTCGCTCCCGTGCTTTGGAACGGGAAAGACCCTGTGCTCAAGGAACGCCTGTTCGGTTTAGGGAACCCTGAAGGGAACCACGGTGAAGACCTGAAAGACACGATGTACCACCTGGCGGGCACACCCACGTGCAGCTACGCCAAGGCCCTCTATCGCTATCCACAGGAACGCTTTCCCTACGAGCGTCTACGCGAGGAGAACCAACGCCGCAGCCGGGATGAGCCTGAATTCGAGTTGGTCGACACCGGAATTTTCTCAGACAATCGCTTCTTCGATCTCGGCGTCGAATACGCGAAGGTCTCACCAGAGGATCTGTTGATCCGCCTCACAGTGACCAATCAAGGACCAGAGGCCGCGGATCTGCACCTGCTTCCCAGTCTCTGGTTCCGCAACACCTGGGACTGGGGTGATGACACCAGTGCCCGTCCCAGACTTCGTCTGGCAGACGGCGTGGTGGTCAGCGACGCATTGAATGCATTGGCGTCTTACAACTTCAGCTGCAGCGAGCAGGGCACCTGGCTGTTCACGGAGAATGAAACCAACACCGAGCGGCTTTACAACCAACCGCTTCGCCAGCCTTATGTGAAGGATGCCTTTCACCGGTATCTGATTGAAGGGGAGGCAGGTGCTGTCAACCCAAGCGGCGAGGGCAGCAAAGCGGCGCTTCATCTCCAACGCCGTCTCGACCCCGGCGAGGTCTGGCAGGTCGATCTGCGCCTCTGCCGTCATGACCATCACGGAGCGAAGGCTCCAGACCCGATGGAGTCCTCTCAGGTGGACGCCGTCCTGAGCCAGCGTCGCCAGGACTGGGAGGATCACCTGCAATGGGTCGCACCGGGCTTGGGGACGGAAGACCGGGCGATTCACGCCGCCGCCGCAGCCGGGTTGTTCTGGTGCCGCAAGTTTTACAACTGGTACGTCGCCCGATGGTTGCGCGGTGACAGCAATGCTCCGCGACCACCGGAAGAGCGTTGGCATTCCGAGAACGCTTACTGGAGCACCCTGCGAGCCCGCAACATCATTTCGATGCCCGACTGTTGGGAATATCCCTATTTCTGCCAGTGGGATCTCATGGTTCACGCCGTGGCCTTTGCAGAACTCGACCCCGGCGAAGCGAAACGTCAGGCCCGCATGCTGCGCCAGGCGAGCGTGACAGCCAACAACGGGCAGTCCCCCGCCTATGAATGGGCCTTATCCGACGCCAATCCGCCCATCGGAGCCTGGGCCACCCTGCGCATTTTCCAGATCTCCAAGCGCACCCATGGGCAAAAGGACTATCCCTTTCTGCGCGCCAGCCTGCGGGAGCTTCTGCTCGAATACGGATGGTGGGCCAACCGCACGGATCGCAACGGCGACAGCCTGTTTGAAGGTGGCTTCCTCGGACTCGACAACATCGCCATCTTCGATCGCCGTTATCCCCTGAAAGACGGCAGTCGAATCGAGCAATCCGATGGCACAGCCTGGATGGGCATGCTCAGTCTCAACATGCTGGAGGCCTGTGTTCTGCTCTCCAGTGATCGTGAAGAGTACAAAGGCTTGTGCGAGCGCTTTGTCAGCGACTTCAGCCGGCTCACCTATGCCCTCAACAGTCCCTCAGGACGGGGATTCGTGAATTGGGATGAAGCGGATGGGTTCTATTACGACGTGCTGAAACGGCCAGACGGGAGCTCCGATTATCTGCGCACCCGCTCCCTCAGCGGACTGATCCCACTGCTGGCCATCGCCACCTTTGACGCCCAGACGGTGGATTCAATTCCAGCCTTGGATGTTCGCAGCTACCTCAATGATCTCGGCCGGGAACGCGGAGCTCCCTTTGATGCGATCTCGCACCTCGGCACGTGGCACCGAGACAGGGTTCTGTTTTCAATCGTTCCTCCCCACCGTCTGAGGCGAATTCTGACGAGAGTGTTCGATGAAGAGGAGTTCCTGTCTCCCTACGGCATTCGCAGCCTCTCGAAGGTGTATGAAAACCACCCTTATTCCTATCAGCAGGGAGACGATTACGCCACGATCAGCTACAGCCCAGCAGACAGCCCGGTTGCCATGTTCGGAGGGAACTCCAACTGGAGGGGTCCCATTTGGATGCCGATCAACTACTTACTGATCGAAGCGCTGCAGAAATTCGGCCATTTCTTCGGCGACGATTTCAAAATGGAATTCCCGACAGGCTCCGGCCGGGAACTCAACCTCTGGCAAATTTCCCTTGAGTTGGAACAACGCCTCATCGGTATCTTCCGCCGTGATGACGACGGACGACGCGCCTTCAATGGCCCTGTTGAACAGTTTCAGCAGAATCCGCTGTGGCGTGATCTCTTCCTCTTCAACGAATATTTCCATGGCTGCAGCGGCGCCGGGGTCGGAGCCAGTCATCAGACAGGGTGGAGCGCCATCGTCGCCAAGATGATCACCCAGCTGAATCGTTGGCAGACCTAATCCCCTTCAATCGGTTTGGCTCAACACGCATCGCCTGACGTCGGCCAACGCCCTACCTAGCGTTCAGGCAGTGCTTTCAGTGCCACCGATGGATTTTGCCACTTGCTCCGCGCAGCGTCAGACGCCGATGGAGCCTCAAGGCGATCACTTCAACGTGGTGATCATCGGCAGCGGTGCTGGTGGCGGCTCTCTGGCACGGGCCCTGGCCGATGCAGGCCATTCGATTCTGATCCTGGAGCGAGGTGGCTGGCTGCCCCGAGAACCTCAAAACTGGGACCCAGTTGAAGTCTTTCAGAAGGATCGCTACGTCTCAACCGATCCCTGGCTCGACAAGAACGGAAAGGAATTTCAACCCGGGAGTCATTACTTCGTTGGTGGTGCTTCCAAGATGTATGGAGCAGCCCACTTTCGCCTTCGCGAAAGAGATTTTGAATCGGTGATTCACGTCGACGGTGAGTCACCGGAATGGCCCCTTAAATACGACGTGTTCGAGCCTTACTACCGCAAAGCCGAAGAGTGGTATCACGTGCACGGCGAACGAGGGGAGGATCCCACCGAGCCACCGGCGTCCTCGCCTTACCCCTACGCACCGATCAGCCACGAACCGCGGATGCAGAAACTGGTGACTGATCTGCGCTCCGCCGGTCTTCATCCGTTCCATGCACCAACCGGCGTGGCCATGAACGAACTGGATCCAGCGTTCAGCGCCTGTGTGCGCTGCAATCGCTGCGACGGTTTCCCCTGTCTCGTGCACGCCAAAGGCGATGCCGAGGTGATGGGTGTGCGTCCAGCCCTGGATCACGACAACGTATTTCTGCTGACCGAAGCGGAAGTCTGCAAGCTCAAGACTGACGCCAGCGGTCGCGAGATCACCGAGGTTGTTGTGAATCACCGTGGTGAAGAGCGCCGCTTCCGGGGAGACATTGTGGTGATTTCAGCTGGAGCAGCGAACTCTGCCCGACTGTTGCTGATGTCGGCCAATGATGCCCATCCCAAAGGACTGGCGAACAGCTCCGATCAGGTGGGACGGAATTACATGTTCCATAACTGCAAGGCCGTTGTGGCCCTTGCCCATGAGCCCAACACCACAATCTTCCAGAAAACCGTCGCAGTGAACGACTGGTATTTCGGCGACAACGCCTTCGATTATCCGATGGGCAATGTGCAGATGACCGGCAAGACCAACGGAGCCATGATCAAGGGCTACAAGCCGCGTTTAACGGCACTCGCTCCCACTTGGAGCATGGATCGCATCGCTGAGCATTCGCTTGATTTCTGGTTGCAAACCGAAGACCTGCCCTGCCCCGACAACCGGGTCACCGTGGATGCCCATGGCCAGATCAAGCTGAGCTACACCATGACCAACAACCGGGCATCCCAGGAGCTGATCAACAGACTGGAAGGCCTTCTTGACAAGCTTTATCTGCAGAATCACCTGGCTGAACGTCAGGTGTACTTCGCCTCTTCGATGGATATTGCAGCTGTCGGTCACCAGATGGGGACCTGCCGCTTCGGCACCGATCCCGCCACATCCGTGCTGGACCTCAACTGCCGCACCCACGATGTGGACAACCTCTATGTCGTGGATACAAGCTTCTTCCCCAGCAGCTCGGCCGTGAACCCATCACTCACCGCGATTGCCAATGCCATCCGCGTTGGGGATCACCTCAAGGAGAGGCTGGGCTGATCAGCCCAGCCAAGCCTGAACTTTGGGCGCAACCACAGCCAGATCAAGGCTGAAAGGACCACCTCCAGCGGTGATCAGCACACCGCACATCACCACGTACATGGCGGCCTTTTCCCAACTCGGAGGGTCGCCCACTCCCATGGGGCCCACATAATCACCCTCCGGAATCTGAAAAGGATCAGGAGCAATGAAGGGAAATCCATTCTTGATCTCCAACACAACGGCGTAAAGCATCGACACAGCGATCGCCAATGCGGCAAGCGGCGTGAGGACGCCGAGGATGAGAGCAATCCCTCCGGCCCACATCGAAAACGCCGAGAGAAAGCAGAGCCATGCCGGAGTATTCATCGCAGCAGCCCAGGTCGCGAGGTTGCTTAACTTCGGCCATCCGTGGCGAATGAACACCAGCCCCGTGAACACACGCAGCAAGAGCAAGCCCCCTGCAGCGGGCCCAGTCGGCGCAGCGGGGAGAATCAGAGAGATTAGATCCAACGGACAGGACGCGTTTAACGAACGCTAGAAACCGAGCCCAACCGGAACGTTAAGGATTGTCTTAAGACTCGATCCAGAGTCGATGACCATCAGGGTCACGCAGCAATCGGCCGTGCCCAGCATCCGGATCGCGCAAAAGGATTTGCGCATACAACGCATCCTGAGGTTGCAGAGCCGCCGCTGTTGGCTGGCAGGGCTCGGGGTGCAGATAACGAAGGAACTCCACCCCACAGGGACTGGAGCCACTGACACCATGAATCGCAACCCGGGGATCCTTCAGGCCATCCAAGCGCTGTTGTTCAAGCCCCTGATTAAGCGTGGCGTAACGCAATTGCAGCCCGAGTTCACAACCGTAGAAGTCAAGGCTGCGGTCGCTGTCAGCGATGGCGATCGCTGTGTGATCAAGCCCTTGAAAGAGCGGAGGATTCGACTGATGCCAACGGGGATGGCCCAGTTCGGAAGGAAACCACAGCAGTTCCATGGCATGGCCGGCCGCGTTCCTGAACTTCCATGCCGCAACTCCGTTGGGGAGCCACTGGGGGGACTCGGAAATGGGTGACACCATCGGCATCAAACAGGCCGCCGCACGGTTCATGTCACTCACCACGATGGCCACGTGCTGAAACCACAGGGTGTTGGCAGGGCCCGGCTGGAAAGACGTTGCGGCAGGACAGTCCTCAAAGGTGATGGTGTCGAGACGTTCGGAGCCGAGGCGATGGTGATGCACTGTCGCCCGTCCTTCCTTGAGGCCGAAACGACGCTGGAGCGCTGCGCCATCGAGCATCGTGCTGCCATGGTCAGTGACGCCAAGGACGCTGAACAGTGGATCAAGCGCCTGCGGGTCTGGCAGAGAAAACGCCACGCCTTCCACTGCAGGGGAGAGTTGAAGGGAGTCAGTCATGGCCAGACCAAGGGCTTTAAAGGCGTCTTAGCGCGTTCCAGGCGACGCAACACAACACAGCAAGCCAGACGAAAACCAGCTATTCAATGAAGGTTGCTCACCCATCCCCATGACCAACCAGGTCCCTAAGGCCATGACATCCCTTTGTCTTCGCGACAAAGTGATCGTTGTCACCGGAGGTAATTCCGGAATCGGCAAGTCGATCGTTGAAGCGGTTGGCGGCCTGGGCGCGAAAGTGGTGATCGACTACAGATCCCATCCCGAACGCACCGAAGAGCTGATCGAAGAAATCGGCGAACTGGGCGGCCAAGCCATTGGTGTGCAGGCCGACGTGGCCAAGCTGGATGATCTTCAACGGCTCATCGACACTGCGGTGAAGACGTTCGGAAAGATCGACGTGATGGTGAACAACGCAGGCATCGAAACCCGCACCTCGATCCTCGACACCACTCCCGAGGACTACGACAAAGTGATGAATGTGAATCTCCGTGGGGTGTTCTTCGCCACGCAGTTCGCAGCCAAACAGATGATCGCCCAAGGCAGCGGCGGCAGGATCATCAACATCTCATCGGTCCATGAAGATTGGCCGATGCCTGACAACACGCCCTACTGCGTGGCCAAAGGCGGTGTGCGCATGCTCACCCGCACCGCCGGGGTGGAACTGGCCAGCAAAGGAGTCTCGATTGTGAATGTGGGTCCTGGCGCCGTGGCGACGCCAATCAACGACTCCACAATCAACAATCCTGAGCTTTTGGCCAAGCTCAATGCAGCGATTCCCATGGGGCGCATGGCTCAGCCTGAAGAAATCGCTTCCGTGGTGGCCTTTCTCGCCAGCAATGGAGCCAGCTACATGACCGCCACCAGCGTGTTTGCTGACGGCGGCATCATGATGAGCAGTCCTGGACTCTGAGCGCAAAACAGTCCGCGCCGGCTCGGGCGATCGCAAGGTCCTGATCAGGAGTCATCCCAGACACGCCGATCGCCCCCACCACCACGCCCTGGGAGCGCAGCACAAGACCACCAGCCATCAGCGCACAAGGCTGGTGGAGAACCCCCTGCAGCGAGAGCAACGCCAGACGCCCCGAGGCGATGGCCTGCTCGGCAGCGGCGCTGTCCTTTCCTGTCAAAGCGGCCGTTCGCGCTTTGGCCATGGCCGCTTCAACGCTCGCTGCTGAAGCGCCATCGATCCGACTGAAACGGATCAGCAGTCCAGCCCCGTCCACCACTGCAATCGACACCTGCGACCCAGAGCGTTCAGCCGTCTGGAGCGCGGAGAAGACAATCGCTTCGGAATCGGCGAGGTCCAGGCAGGGAATCATCTGCATCAGCTCAGGTCCATTGAATGGCCATCTTCCAGAGATGCCCTTCCAATTCCACACCTGCAGCCAGGGCTTCCAGGGCATCCGGAGAGAGCTTCAGCGTGGCTGAGGCTTGGTGCAGAAGAATGTCCACACCTTTGAATTGAAAGCCCATCCCAGCCCCCATGGCAGCGATGTCATTAAGGCATTCGGCGGAGTGGAACTGTTTCAGCAGGTCGGGATCACCTTTCACCTTGCTGAGAAACGCTTCAAGTTGAGGATGAGGGGTCATGGGGAGAGACATTGGGTCAAGGAAGGGCTGGATGCTGAAGCCCTCTGGTGTTGACGTGGATGGAATACACGGTGTCCCAACTGCACAGAAACAGTCGGTTGCCATGAACACCGCCAAAACAAAGATTGCTGACGAGGCGCGGCGTGGCAATGCGCCCCAACAGGGTTCCATCGGGAGCGATGCAGTGCACACCATTGCCTGCGCTGCTCCAAACATTGCCGACCTCATCCACACGAATGCCATCGGCATTGCCGTTGTTCACCCGGTGGAAATCCCGCCGTCCCTCGAGCAGCCGGCCACCCTGCACCACATCAAACACATGAATCAGTCGATCGGCAACGGGATCATCCGGAGCACCGGTATCAACGACGTACAACAGGGACTCATCAGGCGAAAAGGCCAGACCATTGGGACCCGACACTTCATCTGGTGTGGTCATGGCTTGCAATGAACCATCCGCTGGGTCAAAGCGGTAAATCACCGGAGCCTGCAACGACGAGCGCCGACCGCCCTCGTAATCATTCACCAGCCCATAGAGCGGATCACTAAACCAGACGGTGCCGTCCCGTTTCACCACCACATCATTGGGTGTGTTGAGAGACTTTCCCTGATGGGAGTCCACCAACGACGTCACTCTGCCGTTGTGCTCGGTCCGCAACACGGCACGATCGCGGTGGCTGCATGTCAGCAAACGTCCTTGACGATCCCGCGTCTGACCATTCGGGAATCCTGCATTGTGGCGGTACACGCTCAAGCCGTGCACCTCATCCCAAGACAGGATGCGGTCGTTGGGGATATCAGAAACCAAAAGGCGCTGCTGATCACCAAGCCAAACAGGACCTTCCAGCCATCGGCAACCATCAAACAGTCGTTCCAACTGGGCATTGAACAAGACCAGAGAACTGAAGCGAGGATCAAGCTCCTCAAGCCTTGTTTCAACGAAATCGCTTTGGTAGACGTTCATCGCTGCGGTCGCTTGTTTCAGCTGAATGAGCCTGGGGGAAGATTGCGCCAGGCATTGTCATTGCGCTGGATCACCAACTGCACACACGGTTCATCGCCAACCTGTTCGGACAGATGGCCCAAACGACCATCGGATGTCATCACGCAGCCCTGATCTCCCCCATAGGAGTATTCACCAGCTTTCATGACAACCCGCTGACCATCCATGCTCGTGACAGCCCAGGCTCCGCGCAGGATGTAGATCCATTTGGGCTCAGGGTTTTCATGCCAATCGGCTGTCCAACCCACGGGCAGATACGTCACGAACGCATTGCCATCCTTGATCAGATCGCGGGAGAACTGTGGTGAGTTTCGCGGCCCGAGACGGCCGAGCTTGAACTCACTGATCGTGCAGAGCTGATGGCGACTGATGCCCTCGGCATCCGTCCACAGATGCCAATACTGCTCTGCGGCGGGAGTCTGGATCTGGGGATCGCCCATGGAATGAGATGTTCGCCTGCACGAACCCTATTCAGTTCGTCTCCGCTTGCCCATCGACATGCACCGACCAGTTCAACGTTTCACCGGCATGGAACAGCACTGGCCATTCACCGGCTTCGAGCCCTGAGTCTTCAAGGGTCTTGGGAACGGTCTGTTGGCGTTTCACAAGGGTGAGGGATTCGTTGTTCAGGGGAAGACCGTAGAAACGGGGCCCATGCTCACTGGCAAATCCCTGAAGATGCTCAAGAGCCCCCTCCTGCTCGAAGACAGCGGCATAGCTTTCAAGTGCATGCACCGCATTGAAGATGCCGGCACACCCACAGGACGATTCCTTGCCTGATCGCGGATGGGGTGCTGAATCGGTTCCCAGAAAGAAACAGGACAGGCCACTGGTGGCCGCCTTCACCAAGGCGCGTCGATGGCATTCCCTCTTCACAACCGGCAGGCAATAGAAGTCGCTGCGCAAACCACCCAAGAACATCGCGTTGCGATTGAGATGCAGGTGATGCGGCGTGATCGTGGCTGCGAGACGCGAATCACCAGCCAGACTTTCAGTGCGAATGAAATCGACAGCCTGCTCCGTGGTGATGTGTTCAAGCACGATGCGCAGGGATGGATAACGCTGGCGCAGGGGAATCAAGTGCGATTCGATGAATGCAGCTTCCCGATCAAACACATCCACATCAGCATCTGTGACCTCTCCATGGATGAGCAGAGGCATGTCGATGGCCTCCATTCGCTCCAGCACCTTGCTGATCCTGGACAGATCGCTCACACCAGCGGCTGAATTGGTGGTGGCATTGGCTGGATAGAGCTTGGCTGCAGTGAACACGCCCTCACTGAAACCTCGCTCAAGCTCAGCTGGATCAATGTGATCGGTGAGATAGGCCGTCATCAGCGGCTCAAATCTCACGTCCGCCGGCACGGCCTCCACGATTCGCTGCCGGTAGGCGCGCGCCTGATCCACTGTGGTGACCGGTGGTTTCAGGTTGGGCATCACGACTGCCCTTGCAAACACCCTGGCGGTTGCCGGGGCGACGGCCTTGAGCATGGCTCCATCCCGCAGGTGCACGTGCCAGTCGTCAGGACGGCGAATCACCAGCTGGCTGGAACTGTCCTGCAATGGTCAAACCTCCTGAAGCACGGGAAGCTCTCCGACGGCACGCCGGAGAATCTCTTCGCGATCCTCGCTCACATGGTGATCGGGGAGAAGATCGAGAAGCTTCAACTTCTCCAGACGGTTCCGCGTGGATCCGGAGAGCACAACAAGGTAAACAGCACGGCCCACTTCAATGGCTTCCTTGATGGCATTCTCGAGCGCCAACGAAGCGGTCACGCCCAGGTGGGACACTTCGCTCAGATCGAACAAAACAGCCTCACAGTCGTCGATGGCGTTGTGTTCGCGGCTGATCGTTTTGGCCACACCGAAGATCATCGGACCGGTGAGCTGAAAGAGCAGCAGGCGCCCGGAGGCCTGGTCGAGCAAGACCTGCTCCTGCTCAGGAAGTTCAACGTCATCATCGGTCGTGCTGATGGTTTTGACCCCTTTGGACTGGAGCGCCGTCATGCGCTCAATCGTGAGCACATTCGCCACGAAAACCCCGATGAACACGGCCCAGATCAAATCCACCAGAACGGTGAGCGCAATCACGCCATAGGTGATGCATGCCGCCTTGATCGACAGGTGATGGGCGCGCTTGAGAAAACTCCAATCGATGATGTCGAAACCAACCTTGAGGGCGATGCCGGCAAGAACGGCCAGGGGGATGCGGGACGCCAACGGAGCCGCCAACAGAATCACCAGCATCAGGATCAGCGCGCGCACGATGCCGGAAAGGGCCGATCGCCCGCCCGCCTGAATGTTCACCACGGTTCCCATCGTTGCCCCAGCACCGGGGAGACCACCAAACAGTCCCGACATCACATTGCCGAGACCCTGACCAATCAATTCTTTGTTGGAGTCGTGCTCTGTGCGGGTAAGGCTGTCAGCCACAACAGATGTAAGCAGCGCATCAATACAGCCGAGCATCCCCAGAACCGCACCATTCACCACCATCAAGCGGATCTGATCGAGAGAAAACGTGGGGGCTTGAAAGGTGGGGAATTCAGCGGTGAACGGACCGATTGGGCGGAGCCCCACATCGCCGAACACCGTTAGGGACAGCACCGTTCCGATCACCAACGCCAGCAACTGGGGAGGGCAAAACCGCTTCAGCTGTTCAGGCGTGAACCAGAGGATCAGCAGTGTGATCACGGCCAGGCCGAGCTCATGCAGCTGAATTCCTTTAGCAAGCTCAGGAAGATTGCTCAGGGTTCCAATCACGCCCCCGCTTGGACTGTCCTGTCCA
This sequence comes from Synechococcus sp. WH 7803, assembly GCA_000063505.1. GTDB lineage: Bacteria > Cyanobacteriota > Cyanobacteriia > PCC-6307 > Cyanobiaceae > Synechococcus_C. The sequence continues at coordinate 711,720 of CT971583.1, read as the reverse complement.
AGAAAAGGGGCAAGCTGAAGAATCACCAGGATCACCCCGATTCCGGACATGAACCCGGAAATCACGGTGTAAGGCATCATCGTGATGTAGCGCCCCAGACGGAAAAATCCGAACAGGATCTGGAACACACCAGCCAGCACCACCACGGTGAAGGCCATCGCCAGAGCGGTGCCGCGATCTGGAATCTGGCTTGTGAAGCTCAGGATCACAGCGGTGAACACCACCGTCATCGGGCCTGTGGGCTCAGAGATCAGTGTGGGCGTTCCTCCGAACAGCGAGGCCATCAGGCCGATGATCACGGCACCCCACAAACCAGCGGCGGCGCCTGCACCGGAGGCCACTCCGAAAGCCAGTGCCATCGGGAGAGCCACCACAGCAGCCGTCACCCCCCCAAAGACGTCCCCCCGGATGTTGCGGGTGCTGATGTGATTCAGAAACACGTCGTAGAAGGCCATTAATGGGGCGATGCTAAGTCCCGCCACGGGAATCGGACCCTGGGTTGAAGGAGGAGCACGTGACGGTCGAAAGCGCACAATGAGGTCTGGCTTCTGGTAGCGATGCCTCCCTTTCTGCTCTCCTGTCTGGAAGTTCTGGTGGGAATCGCCCTGCTTTTTGGTGGCGGAGAATTGTTTGTTCAGGGCGCGGTGACCCTGTCGCTGATCTTCGGCATTCCCCAGCTGGTGATTGGCCTCACGGTTGTGTCATTCGGCACCAGTGCTCCGGAATTGTTCGTGAGCTTGAGCTCCGTCACCCAGGGATTTGATGCGCTCGCGGTGAGCAACGTTGTGGGAAGCAACATTTTCAACGTGATGGTGGTGCTGGGCAGCAGCGCCCTGGTAATGCCTCTACGGGTGGAAAGCCGTCTGGTGCGCAGGGATGTCCCCCTTTTGATCGCAGTCTCAGCTGCGGTTTGGGGAATGGCCTCGGCAGGTCGGGTGACCTGGCAGGCGGGGATTGCTCTGCTTCTGGCCCTCGCGATCAATTCCGTGTGGGAAATCCGCACGGCTCGGGAAGAACCCGAAGGTGTGGAAGAAGCTGAACCGGAGGTGAATCCTGATCAAGGCAAACGTGGCGTTGCCCGTGCCATCGGTCTGCTTGTGGTCGGAATCGTCCTCCTGGGCGTTGGATCGCGCGTGCTGGTGCATGGAGCCAGCGCAGCCGCCACGTTTTTGGGTGTGAGTCAGGCCGTGATCGGTCTGACAATCGTGTCGGCAGGCACCTCCATGCCGGAACTGATCACCTCTTTAGTGGCCGCCGTGAAGGGCAGAACGGATCTGGCGATCGGCAATGTGGTGGGAAGCAATCTGCTCAATCAGCTGCTGGTGCTGGGGGCCAGCGCCGTGGCAGCCGCTGGTGGGGCCGGTCTGCAGGTGAGCCCAATGCTGATTGCGCGGGATCTGCCGGTGATGGTGTTAGCCGCCCTGGCCTGCCTGCCGATTTTCTGGACCCGCGGCCAGATCACCCGCCTCGAAGGCGGGATCCTGGTGACGCTGTACGTCTTCTATGTGGTCGACCAGGTGCTGCCACGCACCTTGCCCACATGGCAGGACGAGTTCAGGATCGTGATGCTCTGCCTGGTTCTGCCTGCAGTGATTGTCATGATCAGCGTTCAGGCAGGGGTGTACTGGCGACAACTCAAACGCAAACAAAAACAAAACAACTTGCCCGTGAGGTGATCGGCAACACCTCGCCCAAGTCGGCATCCCCACACGGAATGGTGCATTCGTTCACGAAAGGGTGACCGCTGTGGGAAAGCTGTTCATCCTTAAAGAGCGTCGCTCCGCTTGCCGATGCTCGAATTGCTTCCACCACTCAACGATAAGAACCTGCCCTGGTTGGATGTCATTCATCCAATTGTTGTTCACTTCGTGATCGCCATGGCGTTGATCACTGTTGTGTTCGACGTTTTGGGTGTCGTGACACGTCGCCGCAACCTCTTCGAGGTGAGTTTCTGGAATCTTGTTGTGGCCACCGTGGCCATTTTTGTCGCCATCATCTTCGGCCAAATTGAAGCAGGCCTGGCGATGCCCTACGGGGCTTCCAGAGACATTCTCAACTACCACAGCACAATCGGCTGGTCGCTGGCTGGTGTGCTCGGCCTGCTCACGGGTTGGCGCTATGTGGTGCGGCAGAAGGATCCCACAGCACTGCCCTCGGGATTCCTCGTGATTGATGGAGTGCTGGCCACCCTGGTGTTCTGCCAGGTGTATCTCGGCGACAAGCTCGTTTGGGTTTACGGGCTTCACACCGTGCCTGTTGTCGAAGCAATTCGCAGTGGAGCCGTCTCATGAGCCTCCCCACCATGCAGACGTTGATCGCCATCCCCTCACCGATCAACGACATCGTTGAGCAACTCGGCGCCAACGATCTTCCCTACGCCATTCCGATTCACCCCAATCTTGTGCACTTCACGATTGGGCTGTTTGCCATTGGCATCGCCTTTGATTTTGCAGGGGCCTTCTATCCACTAGAGAAAAGGATTTTCCGTTTTCTCGCCCTTCCTGTTACCCGCACAGGCTTTCACGATGTGGGCTGGTACAACGTTTTGGCCTGCAGTGTGATCACCTTTTTCACGGTGGCTGCAGGCTTCTACGAGATGCTCCTGGCGGTTCCTCTTCCAGGAATTCGCAGTGTGATCGGTCAGAACGCCATCGACACCATGCTCTGGCATGCGATTGGCGGCGTCGCCTTGCTGCTGATCATCGTGGCCATGACGATCTGGCGTGGGTACCAGCGTTTTGTATGGAGAAAAGATCTCGGCCGCCAGGTGACCTGGCTCTACCTCGCGAGCGGAGCTTTCATTCTGGTTGTGATGGGCGTGCACGGAAGTCTCGGGGCCTGGCTTGCCAGCGAATTTGGTGTGCACATCACAGCCGACCAACTGATCGCCGCAGGCGCTGATCTCAAGGAGGTGCTCCCATGACCACATCAACGGATCGGAAAGGCCCGAACATCAAGGCCATCCTGATCATTTCCATCGGGGTCGCTCTCAACACGGCGCTGGCAGCGCAGATGGCCCAGTGGTCCTACAGCTGGTTCCCGCCCCAGGCCTCCAGCGCCGCGCCCTATGTGGATGATCTGTTCGCCTTGGAAACGGCCATTGGCTCCTTTCTCTGGTTCGGCCTCACCGCCGTGATTGCCTGGACGCTCCTGTTCAATCGGGCGCCCAAGTACGACGAAAGTTACGGCGAGCCGATTGAAGGTAATAACCGACTCGAGATCACCTGGACAATCATTCCAACCGTGATCGTATTCGCGATTGCGATCTATTCCATGCAGGTGAATGACAAGCTCGATGCCCTTGGCCCTAAGCACAAGTACGCCATCGGCACTGACCCTGTGGCCGTTGCCGAGGTGGATCCACGCGCAACGGTGGGGCCAATCGATGTGATTTCAAGGCAATGGAGCTGGGAGTTCATCTACCCCGATGGAACGAGGAGTTCCGAACTTCACCTGCCCGTTGATCAACGCGTTAATTTTCGATTGATCAGCGAAGATGTGAATCACAGTTTTTACGTTCCAGCATTTCGACTGAAGCAAGACATCATTCCAGGCAGTGTGATTTCCTACAGCCTCACACCCACAAAACAGGGACGATTCCGACTCAGGGACGCCATGTTTAGTGGCGCTTACTTCTCTCAGAATCAAACAGACGTGATCGTTGAGTCAGAAGACTCCTACAACCAATGGCTGGCGGCAACAGCGAAACAACCACTGCAACCTGGTCTTAGCCCTGGCAATGAGCTCTACGCCAAACGACTGGCCAACGGGAACAAAGGATGGGCGACCGTCCCTCCGGCACCACCACCGATGGTGAATGACCCCGGTGACGCTTCGATCCCCCACGACGCCTGATATTCATGACATCCACCAATTTCGATCCACGCATCCTCAAAGCGCCCCATCCCGTGCCCGGGGCCCCAGACAACTGGAAGCGCTTTTTCAGCTTCAACACCGACGCCAAGGTGATTGGCATTCAATACATCGCCACCTCGTTGCTTTTTCTGCTTGTGGGTGGGCTCCTGGCCATGGTGATGCGGGGTGAACTGATCACTCCACCAGCTGATCTTGTTGATCCCAGCGTCTACAACGGTCTCTACACAATGCACGGAACAGTGATGCTGTTCCTCTTTCTTTTCCCGGTTCTGAATGGTCTCAACAATCTGTTGATTCCCACCATGATCGGTGCGCCCGACATGGCCTTTCCCAGGCTCAATGCAGCAGCGTTCTGGCTCGTACCAGTGTTTGCTCTGCTGCTGATGGGAAGCTTTTTCATTCCGGGTGGACCGGCGCAGTCTGGCTGGTGGTCCTACCCGCCGATCAGCATCCAGAACCCCCTCAATCACTTCGTGAATGGGGAACAGCTCTGGCTGCTTGCCGTGGCACTCTCTGGCGTGTCGTCCATCTTCGGCGCCATCAATTTCGTCACCACAATCATCAGAATGCGGGCCCCAGGCATGGGCTTTTTTAAGATGCCCCTGTATTGCTGGACAGCCTGGGGAGCCCAGACGATACAGCTGATCGGCCTTCCAGCACTGACGGGTGGCGCCATCATGTTGCTGTTCGATCTGAGTTTTGGAACCAGTTTCTTCCGACCTGAAGGCGGCGGCGATCCTGTTCTTTACCAACACTTTTTCTGGTTCTACTCACACCCTGCGGTGTATGTGATGGTGCTGCCGGTGTTCGGCATTTTCTCCGAAGTTTTCACCTGCTACGCGCGCAAACCGCTGTTCGGCTACAAGTTTGTGGCTCTGGCCTCGTTCGGAATTGTGTTTCTGTCGCTGATCGTGTGGGTTCACCACATGTTCTACACAGGCACCCCGAACTGGATGCGCATCCTCTTCATGTTCACCACCATGACCATTGCTGTGCCAACGGGGGTCAAAGTGTTCGCATGGGTGGCCACACTCTGGGGAGGGAAGCTTCGCTTAACCACACCCATGCTTTTCTGTTTGGGTGGCTTGCTGAATTTCATTTTCGCTGGAATCACCGGCGTGATGCTGGGAACCGTGCCGATCGATATCCATGTTGGGAACACTTACTTCGTGGTGGCACATTTTCACTATGTGATTTTCAATGCCATCGTGCTAGGTGTCTTCGCCGCCGTTTATCACTGGTTCCCGAAGTTCACTGGTCATATGTACTACGAAGGCCTGGGAAAGGTTCACTTTGCCCTCACCTTCATCGGATGCACGCTGAACTGGCTCCCGCTGCACTGGGCGGGACTACTTGGCATGCCCAGACGGGTGGCGTCCTACGACCCCGAATTCGCCATTTGGAACGTTCTTGCCAGTATTGGCGCGTTTCTTCTGGGGGTGGCCTCGATTCCCTTCATTCTCAACATGGTGAGCTCCTGGGCACGGGGGCCCAAGGCGTCCCCCAATCCATGGGGAGCCATCGGCTTGGAGTGGCTTCTGCCCTCACCACCGCCGGCAGAGAACTTCGAGGACGATGTTCCAACCGTTCTCAACAACCCCTATGGCTACGGGCTGAATGAGCCCTTTGTGGCCGATGAGGAGTTTTACATCCGACGCGCCCAGGAGGCCTGACCCATGACCAGCTTGGATTCATCCTCACAACTCAATCACACGCCGGGACACATCAAACACTCCGGCCACAACCTTACGGGGTTTGTGATTTTTCTTTGCTCGGAAAGCATCATCTTTCTGGCATTTTTTGCAGGATTTACACTGTTTAAAATCACATCCCCTGAATGGCTTCCTCCAGGCGTTGAGGGCCTGGAAGTGAGGATGCCGCTCATCAACACAATCGTATTGGTGAGCTCAAGCTTTGTGGCCTATTTCGCCGAGCGCTACCTCCACAAAGGCAACCTCTGGGGCTTCCGAATCGTGTGGTTTATCACCATGCTGATGGGCGCTTATTTTGTTTATGGACAATATGTTGAATGGTCAAGCCTGGAATTCGGCCTTGGCAGCGGTGTCTTTGGAGGAACGTTTTACCTCCTAACAGGATTCCATGGGTTGCATGTGATTACAGGCATTGGCCTGATGGGGTTGATGCTGTTTCACTCCTTCCGCCCGGGAAACTACGAGAAAGGAGACATGGGCGTCACCGCGGTGAGCCTGTTCTGGCACTTTGTGGATGTGATTTGGATTATCCTTTTTGTGCTGATTTACGTGTGGCAGCGCACCAACTGATTTCGCTGCATCAAACGGTTTCAATACAACACTTCCGCCATGATCATCGACGATCGCCACTACGACATCATCGTCATCGGCAGCGGCGCCGGGGGCGGAACTCTGGCAGGGGCACTGAGCCGACAGGGCCGACGGGTGCTCCTGCTTGAACGCGGCGGAGCCATGGCCCTCAGCGACCAGAACGTGGCCGATGTTGATCTCTTCCGCAAGGATCGTTATCACCCACGCAACGAACGCTGGTTCGGACCGGATGGTGATCCGATCGCCCCACAAACCACCTATGCCTTAGGGGGCAACACCAAGATTTGGGGGGCCGTTCTCGAACGCATGCGCGAGAAGGACTTCGACGATCTCCCTCTTCAGAACGGTATTTCCCCACGCTGGCCCTTCAACTACCAGCACCTGGCCCCCTTTTATGACCAGGCCGAACACCTTTATCAAGTGCACGGCAAATCGGGCGTGGACCCCACCGAACCGGCCCGCAACGGTGACTTCGGCCACGCACCAAAACCGTTGATGCCCTTTCTTGAGCCCTTGCGGGAAGGGCTCAAGCGCCAAGGCTGTCAGCCCTACGACCTGCCCTTGAGCTGGTCGAGCAGTCAGGAAGACCCCAGCGGTGACGCCCAGCTGTACGGACTTGACAACGCCGATTCCGAAAAGCTCGAGGTGCGATCGATGGCCCGGGTAATGCGGCTCCATGTGAACCCAAGCGGCCGCGAGGTCAAAGCTGTGGAAGCCGACGTGGACGGTGAAACCTGGTTGTTCTCAGCGGATGTTGTTGTGCTCGCGGCGGGAGCGATCAACACAGCAGCCATCCTGCTGCGCTCCAGCAGTGAAAAGCACCCCCGCGGCCTCAGCAACGGGTCCGATCAGGTGGGTCGGAATCTGATGAATCTTCAGCTCACCTCGATTCTCCAACTGGCAGCTGAACGCAATAACGGTCGTTATGCCCGTTCGCTTGGCGTGAATGACTACTACTGGGGTGACAAAAATGTGAGCTTCCCCCTCGGTCACATCCAGGCTGCCGGAGGTGTTCTGCAGGATGCCCTGTTTGCCGAATCACCACCGGTGCTGTCCCTTGTCAGCAAGTTGATCCCTGATTTCGGCTTGGAACGGCTGGCCTCCCGCTCAGTGGCCTGGTGGGCGATGACGGAAGTGCTTCCCGACCCCCACAACAAAGTGTGGCTGAACAATGATCAGATTCGCATCAATTACCTGCACAACAATCGGGAGGCGCATGACCGCCTTGTTTACCGCTGGATCGACACCTTGACGGCCGTCGAAGCGGATCCCATCACCAAAGTGGTGACCAAAGCGCCGACACACCCCCGCGGTGAAGCGCCATTGAGTGTGGTGGGGTACGCCTGCGGCACCTGCCGCATGGGCGACGATCCCGCTGCATCAGTGGTCGATGGCGATGGCCGTTCCCACGAGCTCGACAACCTTTACATCGCTGATTCCAGCGTGTTCCCGAGTTGCCCAAGCGTCGGCCCGGGGCTCACCACCATCGCCTTAGCCCTACGCATGAGCGAAGCCCTCAAGCAACGCTTCGATGGCTAACGGGGCAGCAGAAATGCCCGAATCTTGCCAATGGGTCCACTGGCGTTGTCGTCATGAATCAGCGCACCACTGATTAAGCCTCCGGCGATCAGCGCGTTGGGAATGATCCTTGAGGCCAGCCGTGCTTCCAGCTCCCCGTTCACTTCGTCTTCCGGATAGAGGCTGAGCACGGTCATCACTTCTCGATCGTCCATGCCGTGGCGCACCAGTGGCGTCAGCAAAGCATCAGGCAGAAACCCCTGGCCTCCGTAACCAAAACGGTGCTGAATGGCATGAAAAAACTCATGACGGGCCACTTCGCCAAGGGATCGCTGCCCTTGCATCGCAGCATCAGAGCAGAGGCTCACCCTTTGGCGATCCGGGTCAAAACTTCCCAAATAATGGGCCGTGGCCTCACAACCATCCCCGCCGTTCACGGTGGTGACACCTGCAAACGACGCCAGAAACACCAGAACGAATAACGGCATCCATCGTTAACAATCTCTTAACCGCCATTCTTACGGGTCTTAATACCATTCTCAAGTAGGAATTGCTACTCAATTAACGAACGGCGGACGATCCAGACGGACTCATCCCTGGCGCGAAGCAGGAACTGCGTGTCTGCCGATGTGATCACAAGCGCGTTCAACTGCTTCGTGGTGCGAGGGCGAAAGGCCTTCAGCGGCACCTCCCGCACCTCGGAGTCTTCGGGAAACGCACCCAACGCCTCAGGCCAGGTCTCCACGGGATCTGCTGTCTCCCACAAGGAGCTAATTCGCTCAATCTCCAGGGGTGGTAACAACGCCACTCGGCTAGAGCCTTCGGCCTCTTCTTGCCCATCGGGGCGATTCGGCTTCTCGGCCCGATCGGCATCGTTGTCGATTGAGCAATCTGGATCCTTCGTCCCCTTGGACGGGTCATCGAGAAGAGTGGGAGCAGGTGGCGGCGGCAAGGTGTCGCTCAGATTCAGGCCAACCGCGGCCAAGGAGCGGCTCTGGGCCACGCGCCGGCTCAAGCGCACCAACTCACGGGAATTGTCCACAACTCTGGGAGGCGTGGGGTTCTCCGACGTCCGAGTCGCCAGCACGGTGCTGGTTCCAATCACAGCAGCATGTCCGGCTATTGCGATCGCCACCGGCAGGGCCACCAAAGAGAGGGTCTCAGGAGCGCGCCGCCGCAGGGAGTTGAAGATCCACATCGAGAGAGCTGGAATCGAAGAACGGAATCAGGTCCTGCACCACTCCCCAGGGAACCTGAGGAGCCAGGGACACGCGGATGCGCGTGTCCGGATCAAGACGATTGAGGCGAGCGAGCAGTGCCGGGATCATCGATCGCTCAATCGGTTGATTCCAAAGACGCAGACCACCATCGGCAGCGAGATGGATCACGATCACACCGTCGCTCGCCGGCCGCTGTTGCTGCCACTGGGGGAGCAACAGCATGGCTGTCGCCCCAAGGGTGAGGCAAAGAGAGGCCACCGAGTAGCCGAGAGCGCGACGCTGAGCAAGAGGAAGGGTCATGGGGTCATCACCTCCGCACCACCCTGCAAACGGACCGGGATCGATGACTGGCGCCTGAGCCAGGCAAGGTCGGCGGCAACGGCCGCTGCGGGCAAGGCGCTGGAGGGAAGCAGCACAAGCTCATCCGGCCGGTCGTCACGCTGATCAAGCTGCCGACTGAGCACGGCAGCTGACATGGGTTGTCCATTGAGGTACCAACTGCCTCCAAGGGATCGGACCACCAACCAACGCGTCGGTGCAGTGGTCCCAGACCACTCGCTTGGCCTCGATGTGGAGGGTTGCTCCACGAGTAACGGAACGGATGCGAGGAACGTCGTTAGCGTCAACACAACAACGCTGAACGAAAGAACGAGGGGCATCAGATCTGGCCGGAACGGCGCTCCAGACAATGATCGGAAAAGGCATCCAGAACCACTTGGGCGCGAAGGCGGTTCAGGCGTTGCACCAAGAGGGCCAAAGCCGCAATGGAAAGACCAAGAACCGTGCCGATGAGCACCTGGCCATAGCCGGCGATCAGGTCTCCCCCCTGCGACGGCAGGGTGAGTCCGGGGCCGAGCGCTTGCAGCAACTGCATCAAGCCGATCACGGTGGCCAACAACCCCAGAAGAGGCCCGAGAACCATGCAAAGTTCAAGAATTCCATCCCATCGGCAAAGCTGGCGCTCGAGGCGCTCCTGAAGCAACTGCTGACGCAGTGACGCTTGCGATGGCTTGAGTTGATCCAGTTCAGGCAGAGCAAGTTCAGGGCTGACACAATCGCCGCGGCCCCATTGCCACCAGAAGCGAAGACGCTCCACCCCAATCGAAACAACAGCGATGGAGACCAGCATCAGGGGCACGATCAGCACCCCTCCACGACGCAGAGCCTCAAGTGTCAGCACTGCTCGATCCAACGAACTGCGCGCAAATTAGTGGGTCTTCTTAAGCCCCGCAGTGGCGCTGAACCTTGACAGCGCTTGGCCCAAGGATCAGGCCATGGTGACGAATTCCTCTGACACGGTGGGATGGAGAGCCATGGTGCGATCAAAGTCGGCTTTGGTGGCACCCATCCCAACGGCAATCGCTGCCATCTGAACGACTTCAGCGGCGTGCTCTCCCACCATGTGACAGCCCAGCACCTTGTCGGTGCGCGCCTCAACGACCAGCTTGAGCAGGGTGCGCGGACCACGCTTGGGCAGTGCCTGGGCCATGGAGCGGAACCGTGCCCTGTGGATCACCACGGCATCGGCGCCCAATCGGCTGATCGCGGCTTCTTCAGAAAGGCCGACAGTGGCCAGCTCGGGCTGACTGAACACAGCACTCGCAACAAGGTCGTGATTCACCTGGCGCGGCCGGCCGCCAAATTCGGTGTCGGCAAACGCTCGGCCCTCATCCACGGCCACCGGGGTGAGGCAGATGCGATCGGTCACATCTCCCACCGCGAAGATATGAGGAACAGTGGTGCGCTGGTCAGCGTCCACCGCAAGCTTCCTGTCCTCACTTGAGAGACCTGCGGCTTCAAGATTCAATCCCTGCAGGAAAGGCTGCCGCCCAGTCGCCAGCAGCACTCCTCCGGCGGGGATTCGCTCTCCTTGATCCGTCACAACAACCAGATCGCCGGGCGAGCCCTCGATGGCAGCAGGACTCGTGGAACAACGCAGGTCCACACCCTTCTCCACCATGCCCTCCTGCACAGCGGCCGCGAGTTCCCGATCGAAACCACGCAGGACACCATCGCGCCGCACCAGCTGGGTCACGGCAATGCCGAGTCCCCGGAGGATGCAGGCGAACTCGCAAGCGATGAAGCCGGCACCCACCACCACAACATGCTCAGGGAAGCGTTCCAGCAAGAACATGTCGTCACTCACCCAGCCCAGCTCTGCACCTGGGATCGAGGGGCGATGGGGACGTCCTCCCACAGCGATGAGTACGCGGTCGGCCTTCAGAAAGTGCTCGACATCACCTCCGGGTTTGGAGGACACCGCAATGCGGTGATCATCGTCAAAACGACCCCAGCCGCGGACCAGGGTGACGCCCGCTTTCTCGAGGAGGCTGATGTGCAGAGCATTCAGGCGATCCACCTCAGCCCGCACTGCCTGCAGAAGCACAGCGGTGTTGATCGTCGCCGCAGGGACATCGACGCCATAGCTCGGTGCATCGGCCAGATGTTCTGATACCTGAGAGCCGTAGACAAGCAATTTCTTCGGCACACACCCACGGATCACGCAAGTCCCGCCAACCTTGTCGCCTTCGACAAGCGCGACACGCGCACCATGGGCCGAGGCCCGTTTGGCGGCAGCGAGACCACCGGAGCCGGCGCCGATCACCACGAGATCAAAAGCTTGGTCCATCAGCCCACCCTGAACTCAATCATTCTGATGAGGCGGCCGCTTCGATCCAAACAATGGGATGTGCGCCGGAATACGGCATTCACGTAAAGGCTTGATTATGGTCTGAGTAAGACCCAGTCAGGGTTGTTTCATATCTGCCCTAGCCACCATGAGCTCGAAGCGTTTTCGCAGGGTCCAGCCACCGGACAACTTTCCTCTGCAGGCTGATCAGCGCCGCGAACTGGTCATGATTGTCACCAAAGACGACATGAAGCAGCGACTCAAAGAACTCGCGAAGGAAGGAAAGCGCGACGACTGCCTCGCTCTCATGCGAGAACTTGGAGACTGGCAGGGCAGCTCCAGCCCCACCGAAGTGCTGTTCGCCCCCCATCTCAGGCGAAACGAGCGCTGATCATCGATGCGACTGATCCCCTCCGTTCTGGCGACCTCGCTGATGCTGGCGCCGCTGCCCGCGCGAACGTTAGAGGTGAATGGCCAGACCAGCTTCGTGGCAGTGCCGACCAAAGCCCGACTGGTGAACTACCAGTGGTACGCCTTTGAGGGCCGTGCGATCTACTACGTGGTTCTTGAGTTTCCCCAAGGAGCCGACGCTGGACTTGGCGGCATCAGTCTTGAACAAATCCGGGGCGTTCAGCCTGCCTTTTCGTACGGGGCTGTCCCTGTGAAAGCGTTCATTGGCACGCCGCGGCGAGAGGGCCGAACCATTCCCGCTATTGCCGAGTTCAGCAATCAGGCTCGCAGCATCAACGTTCAATTCGAAGAACCTGTTTCCCCAGGCAACACAGTGACCGTTGCCTTCAAGGCGGGAACCAACCCTCCAGCAGACCTCTATACCTTCACGCTGGCAGCGATTCCTTTTGGGCCCAATCCGATTCCACAAGTGGTGGGCGTTGTGCAGCTCGATATCCTCAACGCCAACTAAGCCAATCCTGCGAATAAGCTGCTTTAGCGACAGGAGGAGGAGTGCTGCAACGTTCTCAATACGACTCCATTCCTGATCACGGCAGCGACCACGAACTCTTCGAGGTAAGGGTTAATGATCTCCAGCCCACACAGATGTGCGTCGGGCTGTCCGAAGTGTGGAGCAGACAGCAGGATTTCCAGAGCGAAAGCGCAAAAGACAGACGCCGTTATCTCCGCGGCAAACCGGTACCGCTCGTCCGCAACCGCCTGGGGCAGCTCTGGATGGTGGATCGCCACCACAGGCTGCGGGCTCTTCTCGAACTGGACCGATCCGTCACCTCCTTCGGCTATGTGATTGCAGAGCTTGACAGTGAATCCAGGGAGGCAGCGCTTGAAGCTCTGCAAGCACGGGGCTGGCTCTACCTGTTTGACGGTCGTGGCCATGGGCCGCTACCGGCTGCAGAACTTCCCCATAGCTTGCTCGGCCTTCAGGATGATCCCTACCGAAGCCTGGTTTGGAAACTGAAGAAAGAAGGAGTGATCAAACCACAGCCCCTGATTCCATACCACGAGTTCCGTTGGGGACATTGGTTGCGCACCAGGCCCCTGCCTCCTTTCAGTTCCGCCCGCTTGGGGCCAGCCTTGCCGGCAGCGCGATGCCTGGCCCGGTCGGAAGCCGCTCGCCATCTCGCCGGTTGGCGCGGTCTCGATCACTAACGCTTGCGGCGAGAATCAATTTGCAGAAGATCCTTCACCTTCTGCACCTGACTGGCCAGTTGCGGGTCACTCGATAGTTTCTTTTCGATCTGTTCGATGGCATACATCACCGTGGTGTGATCTTTGCCCCCGAAGGTGTCACCAATCCGGGGAAGGCTGAGCCCTGTTCCTTGTCGCATCAGAAACATGCCCACCTGCCGGGCCTGACTGACAGCCCGGCGGCGACTGCTGCTGCGCATGTCATCAACACTGACTCCGAACACTTCAGAGACTTTGTCGATCACCTGTTGCGGGGTCACCTCCACGCCCTGACCACTGGGATCAAGCATCGGAGCAACCGATTCAACCGTCATCGGCATGCCGGTAATGGACGCAAAAGCGACGGCCCTGGTGAGTGCACCTTCCAGCTCGCGGATGTTGGATGTGAACCGTCCGGAGATGTACTGAATGAGGTCTCTGGGCAATGCCACACGCTCCTGCTCTGCCTTCTTCTGCAGAATGGCCATGCGCGTTTCCAGGTCTGGTGCCTGGATATCGGCAATCAACCCCATGGAGAATCGCGAGATCAAACGCTCTTGAAGCCTGGGAATTTGACTGGGGGGGCGGTCACTGGCAATCACAATCTGGCGGCCTGCTTCATGGAGCGCGTTGAAGGTGTGAAAGAACTCTTCCTGCGTGTATTCCTTGCCCTCAATGAACTGAATGTCATCGACCAAAATCAAATCAGCAGCGCGATAGCGGTCACGGAACGCCTGCATTCCGTCTCGACGGATCGCAACGATCAGATCATTCGTGAAGGTTTCGGTGGAAACGTAGAAAACCCGTGCCTCAGGATCGATTTCAAGCCTGTAATGGCCGATGGCTTGCATCAGATGGGTCTTGCCAAGGCCCACACCACCGCAGATGAACAGCGGATTGAATTCGCGACCCGGTGCCTCCGCCACGGCCAGAGCCGCAGCATGGGCCATCCGGCTGTTCGGCCCCACCACAAATCGGTTGAACACGTAGCGCATGTTCAGGCCGGGGAGACGGCGCAAGGGCTTTGGAGCTGTCGTCACCGCCTCGGGCATGGGGGCCGGCGGCGCGGACTCTGCAGGCTCTGCAGGCGTCCGTGGGGTTGAGGCCTCGGCACGGGGCTCCACGTCCCGTGCCTCCACCATCACCACCACGGAACGCCCGAGGATCTCTCCGGCAACATCAGCGATCGTGCCCGCGTAGTTCTTGCGCAGCCAGTTGCACGCGAAGCTGTTGGGCGCCAGAAGGGTCAGCGTTCCGCCGGTGAAGGCGCTGCACTGCGCAGGCCTGATCCAGGTCTCGAACGTGGGCTTGCTGAGGTTGCTCTGAAGGGTCTGCTGAACCTTGCTCCAAAGTTCACTTCCCGTCAGCTCCACACCCCTCCGGCTTTGCGCTGCTGAATCTACGCACCTCCGGTCGGGCAATCCGCCTTTAATGAGGCACTGAGCACAACCCTCTCTTCATGGCTTCCGCCATCAAGCGTTCCCGCACGTCATTCCTGACCGCGCTGAGTCTTGGCCTTCTGAGCTTCGGCATCAGCAGTTGCAACGGGGCCTGGCGCCAGCGCATCGGCATTGAGAAGCAACCTGTGGCCGAACCGCTCCCGGAGGTGAGTGACGGGCCGCGTTCAGCACCGCTGAAACCCGGAGACAACGTGATCGTGGAAGCGGTGGACCGTGTGGGCCCCGCTGTGGTCCGCATCGACACCCTCAAACGGGTCGCCAGCCCGCTTGGGAATCTGTTCGGGGGCCGGGCACCGATCCAGAAGCAGGCGGGGCAGGGATCCGGCTTCATCACCCGCTCAGACGGATTGATCTTCACCAACGCCCACGTGGTGGAAGGTGCTGATCAGGTGTCGGTCACCCTTCCCGATGGCCGCAGTTTCAGTGGGCGGGTTCTCGGCGGAGATCCGCTGACGGATGTTGCAGTGGTGCGCGTTGTGGCCGACAAACTCCCCGTGGCGCCATTGGGCAATTCCAACGACCTCAAGCCCGGAGAGTGGGCAATTGCCATTGGCAACCCCCTCGGACTGAACAACACGGTGACGGCAGGAATCATCAGTGCGGTGGACCGCACCAATGCAGTGGGTGAGGGACAGCGGGTCCCTTACATCCAGACCGATGCAGCCGTGAATCCCGGCAACAGCGGTGGTCCGCTGATCAATGCCTCAGGCCAGGTGATCGGCATCAACACGGCCATCCGGCAGGCACCAGGTGCTGGATTGAGCTTCGCGATTCCGATCAATCTCGCCAAAAGGATCGCTCAGCAGATCATCAGCACGGGGCAGGCGTCCCATCCCTTTATCGGCGTGAGGCTGCAAAGCCTCACGCCTCAGCTTGCCAAAGAGATCAATGCCACCATCGATCTGTGCAAGGTGCCTGAACTCAACGGCGTGCTTGTGATCGAAGTTGTGGAGAACAGCCCCGCAGCGGAAGCGGGAATCAAGCCCTGCGATCTGATCCGCGACGTGAACGGCACTGAGGTAAAGGACCCATCACAGGTGCAGCTGGCTGTCGACCGTGGTCGCGTCGGGGAGGCGATGCCAATCGTGGTGGAGAGAGACGGCGAACGCCTCACGCTCAACGTCACCCCCGAAGAACTCCCTCGACAGCAATGAGCCTTGAGGTTGATGCCGCTGGCCTGCCCACGCTGGTCGTGATGACCCGCTGGCCTGCCAGCGGGCGCTGCAAGCGCCGACTGGCCCAAACCCTTGGGGATGATTCCGCCGCAAGGATTCAAAGCCGTTTGATCAGTCATACGCTGGCCGTGGCCGCGAGCCTTGCTCAGGGCGGGGTACTGGAGGCGCGAATCGCTGTCAGCGGAGCGGGCCCAAAAGCTTGTCGGCGTTGGCTGGCTCCGCAACCGGGCGTGTCCATCAACGCCCAGAGTCGTGGTGGCTTGGGCAACCGCCTCTGTCACGAAGTGCTCAGAGCGCGGAGCAGCCGACCCGCCTCTCCGGTGATCCTGATCGGTACCGATCTGCCCGACCTTCATCAGCAGGACCTTCTGATCGCCATCGACAAACTGACGTGTTCTCCCTTGGTGCTGGGACCGTCCCGTGATGGGGGGTACTGGCTTCTGGGGCTCGCTGCAGAGGAGGATCCTCACTGGGCCTTTCACTCCATCCCCTGGGGAACGGATGCGGTCTGCAGGCTGACCGTTGAAAGGGCGCGGCATCGGGGGATCACACCTGAGCTGCTGAGTTGGCGCAATGACATCGATACAGTCGACGACCTGCAGGATTGGCTGGCATGACCTTGGCGATCCCATCGCTGAGTGTGGTGATTCCTTGCCTGAATGAGAGTGAGCGATTGCCGTTGTTGCTGGCAGATCTTCAGCTCGGAAGCCACGATCACGAACTGGTGATCGCCGATGGGGGCAGCATCGATGGCAGCCCAGTCATCGCCAGGCTTAGCGGAGCCCATGTGATCACCGTTGAGCCTGCCGGTCGAGGGCGTCAGCTTGCGGCAGGCGCCCGGCGGGCGTCCGGACGCTGGTTGCTGTTTCTCCATGCCGACAGTCGGCTGCCGAAGACCTGGGCCGAACGCATCCGCTCGATTCTTCTCGCACCGCAGGCAGCAGCATCCGCCTGGTATTTCGATCTCCACATCCACCCTGGAACCCCGATGCGGCATTTGCTGGCCCAGGCGGTCGCCCTGCGCAGCCGATGGCTGCAAAGGCCTTACGGAGACCAGGGACTTCTCATTCACCAGACTCTTTATGAGAGCTGCGGGGGATTCGCGCCTGTCCCGTTGATGGAAGACCTCGACCTTGTGGAACGACTGAGTGCCGTCAGCACCCTTCGCCCTCTGAGACTCCCTTTGACCACCGACGGGCGTCGCTGGGACCGTTGCGGTGTGCTTCAGCGCAGCTTGCAGAACTTCAAGCTCAAGCGCCGATGGAAGCAGGGTGTGGCCCTGGAAACACTGGCCCGCGAGTACTACGCGTCTTAGTTGGCGTACCAGAAGCCGCAACGATGGCCGCCGGGCTCCAGGTCCCACCCCAGCCGTTGGTAAAACGGCAAAACCCCGGGATCAGCGAACAAAGTGGCGCGCTCAGTCCCTAAAGCGCGCAAACAATCAAGGATGTAATCCATGAGTTGCTTGCCGAGACCTGCCCCCTGATAGAGGGGATGCACGGCCACATCCCAGATCGTGGCCTCGAGCACCCCATCGCCGGTGCAGCGCGCAAAACCAACCAACCGGGGGATGCGCGCGTCATGCCGCCAAAGACCAACCCGCAGAAGGCTGTGATCCAGGGCCTTGCGAACTCTGCGCACCGGGCGACGGCTCCAACCCACCGCCTCCAGCAGCTGTTCCAGCTCCACCAAATCGAAAGCCCGGTGCTGACTGAACACCAGGGTGAGCTGCTCGTTGGGGGACGTGCACAGCTTGGCCTGCTCGCCATACATGGCCTGCAGGAGTTCTGGTGTGAGGGAGGAACCGCTGATCACCTGCCAGTGCTTCGTTGGAGTGATCTTGTCGCACCATAGGCCGAGAACACGGCAGGCTGGTCGGGCCTCTGATGCTGTGATGAACGACGCTCCCCTCCTGATCGCCGTGCATGGCTGGATGCTGAGCCGACGGGTTTGGGAACCCTTTGTGCAGAGGTGGGAACAGAGGGGAATCCCTGTCCGCTTGTGGTGCCCTGACCTGCCGGGCTTCGGAGAGCGGAGCCGCCCTAAGGCTCTTCTGCCAACTCTGGCTGCCTACGGACGCTGGTTGGCTGCACAGGCACAGGAGCGAGCAGGAGGTCGGCCCTTCATCCTCATGGGTCATTCCCTCGGAGGAAGCGTTGTGCTGCACGCGGAAGCGGAACTGCGCGGGAATGCCACCCCAGGCTTGCAAGGTCTGGTTTGTGTGGCAGCCGGAGGAGGCATTTATCAGCCCAAACCGTTCCGGCAACTGCGCGCGATCGGCCGGCGCGTGGTTGAGCTGCGACCGGAGGTCCTGCAAAGGCTTCCTCCCCCTCTCGGACACTTGGGTCCGGTGCGTGCCGAGGGTCGTGCGGCCCGTGGCCTGCTTGTGAACAGCACCAGCAGAGCCGCTGTACGCCAGCTGCCGGAGATGGTGACGCAGCTATCCGTAAACAGCCTCTGGATCAGTGGGGAGCGCGACAAGGTCATGGAACCTGGGTATGTCCGCCACCTGGCCGGATACAGCCCTGCTCACGAGTACCGAGAAATTGCCAACTGCGGGCATCTGCCGATGCAGGAGCAACCAGACATGTTGTGCAACGAGATTGAAACTTGGCTGATTGCTCAGAGCCTGGCCAAACCACGCTCCTGAAGTTCAGCCAGTTCGGCGTACAAGCCACCCTGAGCCCGAAGCTGGAGATGGCTTCCCTGCTCCACCAGGCGACCACGACGCAGCACCAGAATTCGATCGGCGGCCTCCACGGTGGCCAAACGGTGCGCAATCACCACAGCTGTGCGTCGTTCCAGCAGCCGATCCAGATCCCGTTGCAACGTGGCTTCCGTGGAAGGGTCGAGGAACGCAGTGGCTTCATCCATCACCAACACGGTTGGATTGCGAATGGCCACCCGGGCCACAGCCAACAGCTGCCTCTCTCCCGAACTGAGATTTCCTCCCCGTTCCCGCAGTTCAGTGTCGAGTCCCTCCGGCAGACGCTGAAGGAGGCCACCGAGACCGAGATCCCTGCAGATCTCTTCCAGCTTCTGCTCGTTGATGACCTGATCGAGGCGCAGATTGTCGGCGATGCTGCCGCTGAAGAGAAATGTGTCTTGAAGAACCACACCGAGCTGATGGCGCAACTCAGACAGCGACAAGGTGCGGATGTCTTGACCATCGAGAAGGATTCTCCCCTGTTGGGGCTCGTACAGGCGGCAGAGCAACCGGATCACGGTGGTCTTCCCGGAACCGGTCGGACCGACCAACGCCACATGCTCGCCCGGTGCAATGCGGAAACTGAGGTCCTCGATGATCGGCTCGTCAGGGCGATAGGCGAAATGCACGTTTTCGAACACCACTTCCCCCCGAGGCGCCCGGATGAGTTGAAGGGGTTGGGTGGGGGTGGAGGGCTGCGTGCCAGCGGTGGTCATGGGTTGCGTCTGGATCTCGAGGGGCTCCTCGAGCAACTCACCAATGCGCTCCACCGCCGTCAGCCCACCCTGGATCTGCGTGAAGCGTTCCGCCATCTGGCGAAGAGGATCAAACAAACGTTGTGAATAGAGGATGAATGTGGTGAGCGTGCCTAATCCCATCGCTCCTGCTGTCACCATCCATCCACCCAGTGCCAGAACGATCGCGACGGCACCGAGCGACACCCATTCCAGAAAGGCGGAAATGCTGCTGTCGTAGAAGATCGTTCCATTCACGGCCCTTCGGTAAGCCAGACCAGTGGTCTCAAACCGGACACCGTTAAAGGCTTCCCGCCTGTACATCTGAACCACTTCCAATCCCTGAAGATTTTCCTGGAAGTCAGCATTGAGCTGGGAGAGCTCTTCTCGAACCCTGTAATTCGCCTTCCGATAGCGACGCTGCAGCCAGAGGATGAACAAAGTGACCGGAACTTGCGTCACGAGCAGAAGCAAGCCGAGGCGCCACTCAATCAGCAGCATGGAGATGGCAATCACCGTGAGGGACACCAGATCGCCGAGCACACCCACAGCTCCACTGCCGAACACTTCAGCCAGAGCGTCCACATCACTGGTCAGCCTGGTGAGAAGCTTGCCCACGGGCATGCGGTCATGGAACCGGAGCGAAAGATCCATGGCATGCGCAAACAAATCACGCCGGATCCGTGCCGTAAGACGCTGCCCCACGGTTTGAATATTGAACGATTGATATCCCTGCAGAGCTAAACGCAGCAGAACAGACAAAAACAGGGTGCCGATGATCAGGCGAATGGCCATCGTGCTGTCGAGGCTTTGAAGAGCAGGAAGAACCGACTCATTCGTGGCTCCGGCCACACTGCGCAGAACTGAAATGGCCTGACCCACCAGGAGAGGCTGGATCGCTCCAGCCAATGCCAAGGGAACCAATAACGTCAGCGTCAGCAGAAGGCGGCGACGATCACGACCCAAATAACGCCCCAAACGGCGGATTCGCTGCAGATCTGATCCAGCCATCAGTTCACACCCACCGCATCATGCGGCGAGCGCTGCATCACATCGATGATGCTTTGAAGCTCGCCTTGATCGAGTCGCAGAGCAAGCGGATGGCCGACAAGGCGAGCTGTCGTGTGAAAAAGATCCTCGATGGCCACCAAACCGTTGTCACGCAGGGTGCGACCGGTGGCCACGAGGTCGACAATGGCTTCAGCAATTCCCGTGATCGGTCCGAGCTCCACAGAACCTGTGAGATGCACCAGTTCCACAGGAAGATCGATGGAATCGAAATACTGACGTGCACAACGGGTGAACTTGCTGGCCACCCTGCAGTGCGGAGGGAGATCAGTGGCTCTGGTGTAACCGCTGGTGTTCTTCACAGCCACAGACATCCTGCAACCTCCGAAACCCAGATCCACGAGATGGGCCACGGGCATTTGATGTTCACGCAGCACGTCGTAGCCGACGATTCCAAGCTGGGCTTGTCCGTAAGCCACGTACACAGGCACATCTCCATTACGCACGAGCAGAGCCCGGGCCCGTCCGCAGGTGGAGGGAACCATCAATTGACGATTATCCGGATCAAGCACCGCTGAAAAATCCAGACCGGCTGCTTGGAAGCGCTCAACGGATTCCCGCAACAGCGCGCCCTTGGCCAGTGCAACGGTGATCATGGACGTGAGCAATCCATTGGACTTTAACGATGAGCCTGACGCTGGAGAGGGGAGCGATCGCGCCTTTGCCTGTCCTGCAGGACAACATCATCTGGATTTGGTCTTGTGGATCCGAAGCGGTGGTGGTGGATCCCGCTGTTGCCGAGCCAGTGATCGAGGCACTTCAGCAGAAGGGACTGACACTGATCGCAGTGCTCCAAACCCACCATCACGCCGATCACATCGGCGGCACGCCCGACCTTCTTCGTCAATGGCCCGACGCCGCGGTGATCGCCTCAGGACAGGATCGAGGCAGGATCCCTTTCCAGACCCAACCGGTGGCTGCCGGCACACGCTTCACTCTGCTTGGTGTGCCTGTAGACGTCATCGACGTGCGTGCGCACACCAGTGCTCATCTCGCCTTTTTCCTTCCTGAGGGCTGTTCGCCAGGCGGACACCCCCCTGCGCTCTTCTGCGGCGACACCCTGTTCAGTGGGGGATGCGGACGCCTGTTTGAGGGCACACCCGACGACATGCATCGGGCCTTGCAGACACTCGCCACCCTGCCTGAGTCCACGCGCATTTACTGCGCCCACGAGTACACCGAGGGCAATCTCCGCTGGGCCCATGCACTGCAACCTGAAGACCGAGCGATCAAGGCACGACTCGAAGACGTCATTGCGCTGAGAACGCAACACAAACTCACGATTCCGAGCACGCTTGCGGAGGAGCATCGGTCGAACCTCTTTCTTCGCGCACAATCTGCGGCTGAACTCGGTCGATTACGCCAGCTCAAAGACGATTGGAAAGGCTTCTGAGAACCTTGCGTTGCGGGTGCAGCAGCACGGTCACCCCCTCTTGAAGCTGCAACCGACAGCGCAGTCCCCGTTCGTAATCGTCGGAGAGAGGTCTGAGAAGGCGAAGCTGACGCTCACCGCTCTGCACTCTGTAAAGCCAGCCATGGCCGAGGAATTCCCGGCCCATCACGCAGTCCTCACCGGAAGGATCAGGGTGCAATCCAATCGCTTCCGGCGCAACGAGAACGGTGGCATCGGAGGGCAGCTCCCCCTCACGAAATCCTTCGGGATCGTCCAGATCACCGAGAGGGCAGCGCAGACAACCCGCTGAGGTCTCAGCCCAAACCGGCAGCACATTGCTCTGCAACACAAAGCGACCGACGAAGGGAGTGGCCGGTGATTCCACAAGGTCTCTTGGGCTGGCGCACTGATGCAACGCCCCATCGCGCAGAACAGCCACGCGATGACAGATCGCCAGTGCCTCTTCGGGGTCATGGGTCACCAGCACTCCGCTGGCACCACAAGCACTGAGAACGGCTGGAAGTTCACTGCGCAGGCGCAACCTCACCTCCACATCAAGGTTGGAGAAAGGCTCATCAAGGAGCACCACCGATGGGGCTGGTGCCAGAGCCCGTGCCAAGGCCAGGCGCTGTCGCTGTCCTCCTGACAGCTCATGGGGATAGCGCTGCTGAAGCCGCTCGAGGCCGAGCAATTCCAGAAGCCAGCTGGCCCGGCTGGTGTCCTGACCACGGCGTAGGCCAAAGCAGGTGTTCTCCCAGGCATTGAGATGCGGGAACAAGGCATAGTCCTGAAACACCATGCCCACACCGCGCCGCTCTGGCGCCAGGGATCGCCCAGGGGTCGCCACCTCGCGGCCGTGGAGGCGCACAGCCCCTCGGGTAGGGGTCTCAAAACCGGCGATCAGCCGCAACAAGGTGGTCTTGCCACAACCGGATGGCCCCAACAAGCCCACCAACTCTCCGTTGTGAAGCTTGAGATCAATCCCCTGCAGAGTCCAATCATCAACGGATTCGTTGTAGCGATGCCAGAGGCCATCGATCTGGACGGGCAACGCCCCCATCGGCATGAAACGCGAAGATGCCATTTCATTGTGAAGCTCGACCATGTCCGCAGCGCCGCTTCAGGCCGTGATCACCGACCAGGCTCCGGCTCCAGTGGGTCCCTACAACCAAGCCGTGCAAGCCAATGGTTGGCTTTATTGCTCAGGGCAGATTCCTCTCGACCCCGCTACCGGCGAGATGGTGGGCGGGGGCGATGTGGAAGCGGAAACGCGCCAGGTGCTGAAAAATCTTGAAGCTGTCCTACAGGCAGCCGGCACCACACCATCGCGGGTGGTGCGCACAACGGTTTACCTGGTGGATCTGAACGATTTTCAAGCGGTGAATGCGATCTATGGCGAATGCTTCGGCGAGGGAGTGAGTCCTGCCAGAGCCTGCGTTCAGGTGGCTGCATTGCCGAAGGGATCACGGGTTGAGATCGATTGCATTGCCTACGTGGGCTGAACGGCATCACGCCCCGACCGATGCGGATCTCCCCATGAAGTGTGGGGGCGAACGGCCGACAGCTGTGGGCGTTCCTTAAGTCGATCGACATCGATCCAGACCGACTATGAACGCCTTACTGCATCCATCAGAACAAGCCGATCCACAAGCGCCTGAGCGTTTGATCCCTTGGCTGCAAGCGCGCGAGGAAGCGACCCGATCACTTGTGGATCACGGCTGGCAGCGTCTGTATTCAGCACTCACCCCCCACCGAGCCAGCGTCACCCTGCTCGATCCCAGTGAAAGCTTGCAAATCAGCCTGCAGATTCCTCTCGAGCAAGGGGAGAACGTTGGAGCTGACTGGGATCTCTGGATCGAAGCCTGCAACCGTCAACTGAGCCTCCCACTGCGACTCTGGCTGGAGGAACAAGGCGTTGAGCGGATGACGTTATGCCGGTTGAGCGGTACGAGCGACCCTTCGATGGCGCAACCCCTCGACCTCAAGGCCATGCTGCAGGTGGCTCGCTGGTTGCAGGATCCGATTGCAACCATCGAAGCGATCGCCGAGGCGCACGGCAGCCAACTGGCGCTTCACCTCGCCGGCCTTGGACCCAACAGCTGACCGACGGTTTCATAGGTTGAGGGTTGCACCCGAGCAACCCTCATGCCCCAGGCAAAGCTGACCATCGGCGAACTGGAAGCGGGTTACCCCTTGTACTGCAAGGCTTTACGAAGACTCCTGAAGGAAGGGCGCGAAGTGAAAGAGATCGAGAGGACGGTGTGTTGGGGACACCTTGAGACCCTCAACCGCTGCCTTCCAGGCCGCTACAAGGCGCCTTCGTACCTCATGGCATTAATCAGGCGTGATCTCGAGCAGGCCAGCGCCACCTGACTGGGCTCCTCAAGACAACGTGGGCGACTCCGTGAGGGGAATGGAGGGATCCGCTCCCTCCACCACGCCCTGAAAAACACGGCTGGACAAAACATCGCCAGCTTCAATCGTGACAAGGTCCGTCCGTTGAACAGGGGTGTGCATCTGCGAGAAGAGGCGATTGGCTTGCCTCAGGCGTAGGCGATCCACTGCGTTGCGCATGGATCGGGCATTCGCGAAAAAAGGCAGCTGACGACGCCTGGCGATGTAAGCCCGAAAGGCATCGACGGCATCAGCACTGAATTCATAGTTCTGCTGATGAAGCAGCAAGGTGGTGATTTGCAGCAACTCAGACTCGGTGTAGTCCGGAAAATCAATATGGTGCGCTACACGGGACGACAAACCGGGATTGGATAAATAAAAATCATCCATTTTATCTTTATAGCCAGCAAAAATCACCACAAAATCATTGCGCTGAGACTCCATCTCCTGCAAGAGAATTTCAATCGCTTCACCCCCGTAATCCCGCTCATTGCCAGGCTTGTAAAGGTAATAAGCCTCGTCAATAAAAAGAACACCTCCATGGGCTCTCTTGATCATCTCTTTTGTTTTAGGCGCTGTATGGCCAACGTATTGCCCCACCAAATCATCACGCGTGACAGTCACGACATGCCCTTTCCTGAGATAACCCAAACGATGCAGGATCAATGACATGCGAAGAGCCACCGTTGTTTTGCCAGTGCCCGGCTGCCCGGTGAAGGACATGTGCAGACTGGGGGCGGTGCTCACAAGGTCGAGTTGACGTCGAGCCTGATCAACAAGCAAAAGTGCGGCGATCTCACGAATGCGGGTCTTAACCGGACGTAGACCGATCAACTCCTCGTCAAGACCCTGCAGCACATCGGCGACACCGGAAGACTCAAAAGAAGCTGCGAGATCAATCAATGAGCTCATCGATGTGTTGGGCGAATGTATGGTCATCAGCTGTCAATGCTGCATCAACATCGTCACTCGCAGGACGCAGGGTTACGTTCACATAGGTTTTGCCGAAACTGAGATCGGGGAAACGATCTTGAGCTTCACTCAAATGACCAAGCCGATCAAGAAAATCCCTTGTGTCGCCGTAGGTTGAGAACTCGAAGCGCTTCTCCAAACAAACCGGACGCTGACGCTCGCTCCACTGATCCATCCCAGTATCAAACCAACTGGGAGAAAGCTAAAGGAGAGCCCCTCGCTGGCATCCCATCAAACGACCGGCCCAGGCCTCTGCATAGGCCCTGTTCGCCTCCTGGTGACTGGGATCTTCACTATCAAGAGGATGGGGCATGGTGCCTGCAATGGCTGCGTTCGTGACGCAGAACATGGATTTCTGAAAACTCACACAGATCTGCACATGCACGTCAGCATCGGAGCGGCCATGGGATTCGTACCAGGAACTCAGCTCGTCAGGAAGATTGCGGAACATGTCCTGCATGCAAAGGCTTGGCGGAATGCCAGCACCCATGCTGGGAACGGGGTCGGCGTACAACGCGCCGTATTTGAATTGACTTTGATCAGGGGAAATCTGACGCGCTTGTGCGTTGTAGGAAACCGTTCCAAGAAAAGGCATGCCACGAAAAAAGACAGCCTCCACATAAGGGACCGCCACATCCACAAGGAACGTCAGCCCTGCTTTTGGAGGCAGAAGCCACACAGACTCTTTCCCTAGAGTCACTTCATAGGTGATTGGGTTTCCGGCTGCAGCAACAAGTCCATCGCGGATGTGATGCACAACATCGAGAACACAGGCAACTTCGCCGATTCGATAGCGACGGGCAAGATCAATAAACACATCACTCATGACCCGCCAGAACAGGCCAAGGGCATAAATCGT
This sequence comes from Synechococcus sp. WH 7803, assembly GCA_000063505.1. GTDB lineage: Bacteria > Cyanobacteriota > Cyanobacteriia > PCC-6307 > Cyanobiaceae > Synechococcus_C. Next base: position 685,774 of record CT971583.1, on the reverse strand, counting down.
TGTCATTGAACGGATCGCTTCTGGCGCGAATCCTGGATAAAGAGCATTCACAAGTCGCAGCAGAGGATCGCGACGACTGCGCAAACGAATTACCTGTTGACAGGCATTCTCAAATTCATCCGTATCGAAATAGGCATCCATTCCACCGGTGCCGTGCCAAAACATTGCTTTTTGGCAATATTCAGCGTATTCAAAATTAATGCGGTCTCCAAGAAGATGCTCCCAAAGACGCTCAACAGAAAAACCTTCGTGGAAAAACCGCATCACAGGGAAAGGATTCAGAAGCTGAGTCTTTCCCTGGTGAATCAGATTGCGACTATAAGCATCAAGAACAAGGCCATAACTCTCCAGCACATTGACCACCTGCAGCAAGTGATCTGAGGTGTCAGCAAGAAGAGGACTATCGGACAACAGACGGCGAACGAGCTCGTCCTGCTCAGGAAGGCCCTGGGCCGCATTTTGGAGCAACGGCTGAACTGTGGTGGTCATGCGAGTCCTCCAGAAGGGACCAGCGCGGCAAGTTCGCTGAGCTGGGTGGTGGCTGCCTGGCTCAGTCCCACAAGGAGATGGGGGGCCAAACCAAGGATAAGAATCAGCACGGACATCGACAGACCAGGGATCTGCTGCCCGAAGGAAACCTTACTGAGAATCGACGGATTGGGTGTGCCGCCAGAAGCCGTGGCAAGCCGCCCAAAGAAGGCGCGATTCACAAGCAGAAGGAAGTAAACGGCAGTGAGACCAGAACCAATCATCGACAGCAGAGTCGCCAGAGGGAAAGGCTCGAAACTTCCCTTGAAGATCAAAAACTCAGAGATGAAGCCTGCCATTCCAGGAATCCCCGCACTGGCCATCACGCCAATAATCATGAGTGTCCCTGTAAGGGGCAAGCCTCTCTGTGGGTTCAACAGCCCTCGAAGAACATTGAGATCGCGAGTTCCCGTTCGTTCATAAACAACCCCAACCGCCAGAAACAACACAGCAGAGATCAGGCCATGACTCACCATCTGGAAAAGAGCACCCATGATGGCCATGGGTGTTGCTGCAGCGGCCGCAAGCAACACATACCCCATGTGTCCAACAGAGCTATAAGCCACCATGCGTTTCATATCTGTTTGCGCAATCGCAGCGAGAGATCCGTACAACACCGAGATCGCTGCCCAGCCCGCGAGCCATGGGGCTGCATACGACCAAGCTTCGGGGAAGAGCCCCAGACAGAAACGCAGGAGGCCGTAGGTGCCCAACTTGAGGAGGACCCCTGCGAGCAACACAGAAACAGGGGTTGATGCCTCGGTGTGAGCGTCAGGCAGCCAGGTGTGAAAAGGAAACAGCGGGATCTTGATGCCAAACCCGATCAAGAGCGCACCCATCAGAACGAGCTGCGTCACGAGGCTCATCTGGCCAGCAAGGATGGGGCTGACGCCAAAATCTGCCGTCCCTGTGACCAAGGCGATGCCCAGGAAAGCGCCAAGAATCAAGACTCCTGAAACAGCTGTGATAATCAGGAACTTGGTTGAGGCATAGGCTCGATTCGCACCTCCCCAGATAGCGATCAGGAGCCACAAAGGAATCAATTCCAGCTCGTAAAAGATAAAGAACAGCAGTAAATTTTGCGCCAGGAACGCTCCATTAACAGCACCACTGATCACCAAAATCAAAGAAAAATAAAGCCTGGAACGATTCTCTACAGAACGCGATGCCAAAGCGGCAACCAAACAGAGAACCGCATTCATCAACACCAGGGGTAAAGACAGTCCATCCACACCAAGGCTGAAATCAAGACCGACCACTGGGAGCCAAGGCACACTGTCAACAAGCTGCTGACCAGTCTCTGATGCCTGGAAGGGAATCAATAAGGCAAAGCTAACGACACACTGAACAGCAAGGGTGAGGAGCGCGAGAGACCGGTTCCTCCCGGACTCATCAGACGGGAGAACACTGATCACCAGCGCTCCGAGAAATGGAATTAAAAGAAGAATCGTCAGCATGGCACCCTCAGTTCAAAATCCAACTCAAAGAAGACAAGAGAATCACGATCGCCGCAATCACGGTGAGTACATACGATTGCGTCTGACCACTGATGCTCAGTTTGAGTCCTTCAGCTGACTGGAGGGAGAATCTAGCCAAGCCGTGAAGGATTCCATCAACAACATTGCGATCAAACCAACCAGCCAAGCGCGCGAAGCTTGCCACAACATTCACGATCGTGACCCTGTAGAAGCGTTCTGTGTAGAAGTCGTTTTCGAACAAATCCTGGCACCAACGCAACAGGGGGTTGAGCGATCGAGACCATGCCTTGTTCAACGGAATCAAAGCACCAACCAGAAGACCGACCATTCCACTGATCACCACAAGCGCAGCAGCCCACCAGGGGAAAGCCAACAGCCCATCAAGAGATTCCAATCGAATGAGCAGAAGCGGGGTTAAGAGCACGATCACAGACAGCGCCACCATGGGTAGTGCCATCAACCAATTCACCTCAGCAGCTCGCCTGGTTTTTGCAAGTGACTGGCCTAAAAACACCTGCCTGAACACCCGGGTGAGATTCAGAGCCGTGAGAACATTCGTTGCCAGGAAAACAGGTACGAAAATCACTCCCCGAGCGCCAATCAACTCCACTGCCTGAGCAAGGCAGAGAAAGCCGCCCAAAGGCAACAAGCCAACGAGTCCAGCACCTCCGATCAGAAATGAACCTGTTGTCGCTGGCATACGACTGGCCAATCCACCGAGTTCGGTGATGTCTTGACAATTGGTCGAAGCAATCACTCCCCCAACGCTCATCGAGAGCAGTGCTTTCGACACCGCATGCGCATAGAGAAGAAGCAATGCCAGGACAGGAACCTGGAGGGAAATGGCAATAAAAACAAGCCCCAGGTAGGCGGTTGTGGAATACGAGAGTGTGCGCTTGATATCCACCTGAGCAATTGACACCAGCGAACCGCCAATCGCGCTGATCACGCCAATGACCTGGAGAACCACCAAAGTGACAGGTGCATTCTGGAGAAGTGGCATCACCTTCAGCAGAACGATGGCTCCGCAGGTCACCACCACGGAATTACGAAGAATGGAGGCTGGATTCGGACCCTCCATCGCCTCATCCAACCAAAGGTGCATGGGGAATTGCGCACACTTTCCAGTGGGTCCAGCAATCAGGCCCAGTCCGAGGAGAGTTGCGGAGAGTGGGAGGAGTGTCTTCTGTGCAGACCAGGTGTAAAGGTCCTCAAAGCTCGTCACACCCGACCATGCCGTGACCGCCACAACACTCATCAAAAGCAGCACATCTCCAACTCTTTTGGTTAGAAATGCATCACGTGCCGCAGTCACAACCAGTGGCTGTGCATACCAAAAACCAACGAGCAAATAAGTTGACAGAGTCAACATTTCCAACAGGAAATAACTCTGAAAGAGGGAGTCACTGAGGACGACACCAGACATGGCCCCTTCGAAAAAGCCAAGAAGCGCAAAGAACCGAGCCAAAGCCCATTCTTTGTCCATGTATCCAAGTGAATAAATCTGGGACAAGAGGCTCAAGCCAGTAATCAGCTCGAGCGCGGAGACATTGGTGAGTGAAAGGCTAAAACTGATTTCGAGATCGAGATCAGCAACTGAGAGCCAGGGCACCTGGATCAAGGCAGGCCCAGTGAGCATCACGTCCCTGAGTACCAGGCTGCCATGGACCACCGCAATCAGCGTCAACAGGATGTTGAGATACGCAGGGGGTTTGTGGGCATCCCGACGGAACCAGCCGAAAGCCCAGGGAAGTGACACGAGCATCCCGGCCAACCCGTAGAGGGGAATGAGCCAGGCGGTCTGAAGTGGCAGCGTCAGTGCTGAAGTCAAAGGCAACGAGACCGTAGCGATCTACGTAGGGCGTGTTGGCCGGGGAATCTACCCTGAAATGTTGGGGAGTGGGCCCCCGGTTCAACCCCGTCGACGCACATGGGTGGGAATCAGAGCGGGTTCAACTTCCTGGTGAGGCCTGGCGATGATATGAGCAGCCACCAGACCATCTCCAACACGCTCACAGGCGTCAGCACCCGCACGAACGGAGGCATTCACTGCACCGGTTTCTCCACGCACCATCACGGTCACATAGCCGCCCCCGACGTACTCACGACTGATCAGGGTGACTTCAGCAGCCTTCGTCATCGCATCTGCCGCTTCGATCGCAGGAACCATGCCCCGCGTTTCAATCATCCCCAAAGCGATTCCCTGCACGGGCTGAGCCGCTGGAGCAGGAGACGCCGGGCCAGGCTTCGCCACGCTGCCTCTCCCGCCGGATCCAGCGGCTGCACGGTTGCTGGTCGTGGAGCGACGGGTCGTTGTCGAGGAACGACCAGCGGAAGAACGGGAGGCCGCTGACCCACTGGATGATGAACCAGACGATGCCGCTGGAATGGTGCTTGCAGCGGGAGCTGCTGAGGCGGGAGCTGCTGAAGCGGGAGCGGCAGCAGCGGGGGCAGAGGCGGCCACCGGCTTCACATCAACAGTCTTGTTCGCAGCAGCACTGCTGCGAGTGGTGCGACGACGAGGGGAAGAAGAAGGGGTAGCCATGGAATTCGCGGTGTGGAAGCGGAACGGAAACGGAGGAGAGAGGGAAGACTCCCTATCCGTCCGGATTCCAGAAATCGATAATGCCGCCGATCGTGAGATCGGTGAGAACCTTGTTGTCCGGGCAGGCATGCCGGGCTGCGGAACCACTGGCGGTGAACACCCAGTTGCCCTCACGGGCACCCACAGGATCCACTGCCACCAATTTCTTGCCCTTGGAATTGCGCAAAACACGCAGGTGCATGTGGTCCAGTCCCGCCACGCGGAAGCTGCACACCAGTGTTCCCATCACCTGCATGATTTCCATTAGGCGCTCTGACCTCCCGAGGAATTCCCTGGAGGCGCTGATGGTGGTGCGGGCGTCGATGGCGTCGTCGGAGCTGACGGGGTTGCCGGAGACTTGGGAGGGTCTGGTTCCCAGTGGTCGATGATTCCCACAATCGTGAGATCGCTGGGATAAGACTTGCTGCCTGCAGCTTCACGAGCAGCCGAACTGCTCACGCAGATCACCCAGTCGCCTGGTTTGGCACCGACCGCATCCACCGCAACTTTCTTTGTACTGCCGTCTTGCACGACTTGAAGATGCTTGTGCTCGAAATCCGGAATCCGATTGGTGGACACGAGCGGCTTGATGACCTTGACGATCAACATGATCAGTGAGCCTCCTGTTGAACTGGATCAAGGGTTGAACCAACCACAACAGCGGAATGGGGCTGATCGCGGTCGCGAACGGTCAGCAGGGTATGCAACAAACCCTGGCTCACCAAAGGGGAATAGCGATCGTGGATCGCCGATTGGATGCGATGGCAGTCAGCAATCGCCCGGTCGCGGGCACCGGGAACTTTTCCTGAATAATCGAAACGCACCACAACAGGGATAGGGAGGTCGCGGGATACATTCAAACCCTTGAAAATTTTCACTCCCACATCCAGATCTGGAGCCCCCTGTTCAACCGTGTCCAGGTGCGCAAAGTAAGTGAGATTACGAAGATGAACTTCCTTGAAACCAATCCCAACACCGATGAATCGCTCGGCATGCCCCGCATCGGGATAAGGTCCTCGATGCTGAGAGCGAACATAGTCCTGCTGGGAGAAGTTGTTCATCAGCAAACGGGAGATAAAGCGCACCATGCCAGCCGCGGGAGCTGAAGCCACGTGGGTTTTCACAGAAGCCTCAACGGCTTCATGGGCCTGCTGCGGTGTCATGGACACCGTGCTGTCGTAAAGGGCTTTGGCACACAGCCATTGATCAAGTCGAATCTCGCCTGACTGATCGGGAACATGCACACGGATCGCATCTGTATCGGTATCAAGACCGATCAGGAGCAGATCAACGGATGCGCCGCAACAGAAGCTGTTTTCCACGGCCTCTTTGAAATCAAGTAAGCGACGAAGTCCGGAAGATGCCGCCAGGGAATCATCGCTGCCGTGGGCTGCACAGCCTTGGTGCAAAGGATCAACGGAACTGAAGTGGTAAGCCACCACTTTCAGATAACGCGTGTCGGCATGCGCTTCATTGGGAACCTGCTCACGAAAGCGGCGATGCTCAGTCTTGACCCACCGATTCACGGTGTTTTCAACATCGAACATCGCACCGGCATGGGAACGCCGGCGCACTGCACTGAAGGGAATGCGCAGTGCATAGGCAATGGTGTGAGCCAATCGGCCGTCTGCGCAGGGAGAAACATCCAGTAAATGGAATCCGCACTCGAGCAGAAAAGCCTCAAATGCTTCTGCATTGGCACTCCCAGCGGCGCCATGAAGAGGATCTTCCTGAAAGAAGTGATCACTGAACTGCTGGTGGGATTGAAAAACGCACCAAGCAAACAGTGCTCTCATGTCCAAGGGACGAACCCAGGACTGTTCAAGGATGTGATCAGGCAGATCAAAGCCGAGTTCCGACCGCGCCAGTCGTTGCGCCTGCGTGATGAAATCAGGCTCATGCTGCAGAACCGAGACCTGTTTGAGCACAGGAACGATTCGATCAAACCTGCCTTTCACCTCATGTTCGTAAGACTGAAGCTGATCGTTGAGCTGTTGATCCGTTAGGGGGTGAACCTCAACAGTCCAAGGAAGGGAGGAGCGGCTGAGATTGACAGGTGTTGACGTCGACTGAGACGACTTTTTCACCCAAGAGGGCTGTTGACTCGAGCGTGCAGGGCGATCTTGCTGATTACGAACCCGTCCAGCAGTGACGGATCCTGAATTCACAACAGCGGCCTTACCGGCAGTGGTGAGGGCTTGACGGCGCTGCAGAGCCGAGGAACGCGTCGCCGAGCGGGTTAAGGGAATCGAGGCCCCGGTGGATGTCGACGCCGAACCTTCTTGGGAAGCCAGCTGACGCCGAGTCGGAGCCGTGGGCGCCTGAGGTCGCCCGCCGCGAAATGGCATGGAGCGAACCATCAGCGGATCAGCCCCTTGCGCCGCCGGAGACGGTGATCAGGGAACCCTTTTCCGTGTTGCCACTGGAACCAGTCACACGGCTGACAGGCCATTCGTTCTCCTGATTGCGCTTGCGCTCGTAGGGAGCCATGGCGCTCATCGGGCCGGGACGGGTTGGGTTACGCCGGCGAGCCGAGGCACCCTCAGTTCCGGTGACATGCTCACCACGATCCCAGTCATCACCAGTGATCTTGGTGGAAGATCCCTCGCCGGTGACGCGGGAGGCGGGCTTTTCGTCCGGTTCGCTCACCACCGCCACGGTGGGTTGGAACTGACGACGCTGGAATTCGCGATTGTCGAAACGGAACTGCTCGGTGCCGGTGACCTTGCCACCGGCCATGTCAAAAGGGCCGGTAATGCGATTGCCCTGCTCATAGGACGTGCCGGTGACCGCACCACGGGAATCACGCTGCTGCTGAGCGGCGCGAGCGGGAGACATCACACTGAAGCGGGTCCAGGCTGCACCCTCAGGGGATTGACCGTGGCTTTCAGTTCCAGCGGGAGCGTCATTACCGCAAGCTGTGGCCAGCTGATCTGCGCCCACATAAGGGGTACCGGTAATGGCTTCGCAGGCTCCTTTTTCATCGCCCGTCATCACACCACCCACACCGGGCTGAATGCCTGTCATGGCGGCAGACGGCGTGCCGGGGCGCACAGGCGTGCGTTCGCGAATGGCCTGCACAGCAGGAGTACCGCAGTGCTGACCAGCCTGCTCGAGACCTGCATAGGGAGTACCAGTGACGGCCTGACAGCTGCCGGGCTCATCGCCGGTGACCCGTTCAGAACGACCGGTGCGGGTGCCACTCACCACCTGATTGCGGTTGGTGATGCTGAAACCGACCTTGGCGGCTTCCGGCTCAGGCTTGCCGCCACAGAAGGCATTGACCTGTTCAGCACTGATGTATTGATCGCCGGTGACGCGATGGCAGGAGCCAAATTCATCACCAGTGACCTGGGCCGAACGACCCACCATGGTGCCTGTGACGCCGGTACCAGACAGGGTTCCAGACAGGCCCACCTTGGCGGCAGGCCGACCATCGGGCAAAGGATCTGAACCAAGATATTGATCACCGGTGAGGCTGCGGCCAGACCCGGCTTCATCGCCGGTGACGCTGGCGGAGCGACCCACCATCACACCACTCACAGGACGTCCCTGTTCGGTGAGGCTGTGGCCCACCTTGCGCGGGGACGTCACACCGCTACCGCAATAGGCGGCGGACTGGTTGGCAGAGATGTACTCGGTGCCGGTCACGTTCTTGCAGGTGCCGGGCTCGTCGCCAGTGACTTTTTCCGAACGACCGACTTCGTTGCCGGTGACGCGGTTGCCATGGCTGGTGGCGGTGATACGAACCTTGGCGGGGGTGGTGGGCTCAGGTGCCTGCTGACAGAACGTCTGGAACACTTCGGCGCCCAGATATTCGGTGCCCGTGATCGAGCGGCAGGTGCTGGCCTCGTTACCGGTGGTCTTCACCGAACGGTTGGCCTGAGTGCCGGTGACAGTTTGGCCAGAACTCGTGGTGCTCTCACCGACCTTCCAGTGGGCATCAGCGGCAGCCGCTTGCTTGGCTCCGTGACGGTTGGGTCCAGTGGGCCGGGTCACCCCAGCGCTCTGCTTATTACGGGCGCCGGCTTTCGCCCGAAGCTCACGCACTTGTTGAGCCAACTCACGGCTGGTGAGGTCGGGGTTGGCCTGACGGGCCACAGCAGCGGCACTGGTGGGTTGCTTACCAGCGGTTTTGCCGTGCTTCGACATCGCCTCGCGGCGTGCCAACACCAGCGCGCGGCTGGGGTTCTCGATGGCACGACGCTTGGGGGTTGCAGAGCGACGCTCGGTCCGGGCTGACAGCTTGGGTGCGGGAACGCTCAATGCAGTCTTCTCAGCAGCACGCTGACCACCACAGCCGCAACTCTTGGTGGGTTCGGCAGCTGGAACGGCTTGCGCTGGTTGAGTCTGACGGGCAACGTCAGCGCGGTTGCGGTCGCGGCTGGTGTCGGCGATCTTGCCGCGGCGGGACAGGGCCTCACGACGGGCGAGCACGAGATCCCGGCTGGGATGACGCTGGGGCTTCACCTGGGAATGGCGGGAAGGAGATGCTGGGGTGAACGACACCGAGGATTTCGCAGGAGCGGCAGCAGCTGGAGCCGTGGGCTCAACGGCGGCAGCAGCGTCCGTGCGGGTTGGACGGGCATCAGCGGCAGTACGCACGCGATTCGCGCCATCGCCTGCAGCCACAGAGGACTTCTTGCCGGAGGTGGTCAGCGCCTTGCGGCGCTCAAGTGCGAGTTCGCGACTGGAAAGTCTTGCCATGTCCGCCCGTGGGTGTCGTCGTGAAGTGAAGGGGCACCTGCCCCTCCGAAAAAAGCTTGAGCCCTGATCAAGTCAGGGCTCGGAACCAAAGGGTCGAAGGATCAGCGTCCTTCGAAAACCACGAAGCAGGCACCCTGGCTCTGGGTGTAGGCGTCGTAACCGACGATGCGCACGTGGTGGTCGGGGTAAGCGCGGTGGCAAGCCTCGAGCTCACTCACAACAACGTTGAGGTCCTTCTCACCGAAGAAGGGGAGCTTCCAATAGGACCAATAGGTGGCCATGGAATTGCTGGGGTGGACGTGCTCGACGAGCGGGCTCCAACCCTGGGCAATGATGTACGCGATCTGGTCGTAGATCTCGTCCTGGGTCATCGGCGGAAGAAAGCCGAAGGTCTCCAGGGTGGCGACTGTTTGATAGTCACCCACGGTGCTCTGGAAAGGCATGGGGATCCTGGTAGTTAGAAAAATGTTGGGCCGGTTGCATCAACCGGCCAAAGAGACGATCAGTTCTGAACGTCGAGCTTGTCGACGGTGTCGAACTCGAACTTGATCTCCTTCCAGGTCTCGAGGGCGATAGCCAGCTCGGGGCTGTGCTTGCCGGCTTCCATAAGGATGTCGCGGCTCTCTTTCTCGAGATGACGGCCGGCGTTGCGGGCCTTGACGCAGGCCTCGAGGGCCACGCGGTTGGCCGCAGCACCTGCAGCGGAACCCCAGGGGTGACCGTGGGTACCACCACCGAACTGCAGAACGGAGTCGTCGCCGAAGATGGTGACCAGGGCGGGCATGTGCCAGACGTGGATACCGCCGGAAGCAACGGCGAACACGCCAGGCATGGAACCCCAGTCCTGATCGAAGAAGTTGCCGCGGCTGCGGTCTTCGGGCACGAAGGATTCGCGCAGCTGGTCGATATAGCCGAGGGTGGTCTGACGATCACCTTCCAGCTTTCCGACCACGGTGCCGGTGTGGAGCTGGTCACCACCGGACAGACGCAGACACTTCGCGAGAACGCGGAAGTGGATGCCGTGCTTGGGGTGACGGTCGATCACCGCGTGCATGGCGCGGTGGATGTGCAGCAACATGCCGTTCTTGCGGCACCACTTCGACAGACCGGTGTTGGCCGTGAAGCCACCGGTGATGAAGTCGTGCATGATGATCGGCATGCCGAGTTCCTTGGCGAACTCAGCGCGCTCATACATCTCTTCGGGAGTGTTGGCGGTCACGTTGAGGTAGTGACCCTTGCGCTCACCGGTCTCCTGCTCGGACAGCTTGATGGCTTCCGCAACGAATTCGAAGCGGTTCTGCCAACGCTGGAAGGGCTGGGAGTTGATGTTCTCGTCGTCCTTGGTGAAGTCCAGACCGCCACGCAGGCACTCATAGACCACACGGCCGTAGTTCTTGCCGCTCAGGCCGAGCTTCGGCTTGATGGTGCAACCCAGCAGGGGACGGCCGTACTTGTTCATCCGGTCGCGCTCGACCTGGATGCCGTTCGGCGGGCCGTAGCAGCTCTTGATGAACGCCATCGGGAAGCGGATGTCTTCCAGACGGAGGTGACGCAGGGCCTTGAAACCGAACACGTTGCCGACCAGGGAGGTCAGAACGTTGGTGATGGAACCCTCTTCGAACAGGTCGAGGGGGTAAGCGATGAAGGCATAGAACGACTCCTTGTCACCAGGGACGTCTTCGATGCGGTAGCAGCGGCCCTTGTAGAAGTCGAGGTCGGTGAGGAGCTCGGACCACACAGTGGACCAGGTGCCGGTTGAGGATTCAGCAGCCACAGCAGCGGCAACTTCTTCCTTGGGCACACCTTCCTGGCCGGTGCACTTGAAGCAGGCCAGCAGGTCGGTGTCGAGGGGAACGTAATCGGGAGTCCAGTAAGTGTCTCTGTACTCCTTGACCCCGGCGTCGTACTTCTTGCTCATGAGAAAACTCCGTTAAGTCGGTGAAGGGGGTGTTGAACAGGCGAACCTCTGATTTAGAGGATCAACTGATCTCAGTCCTTCTGACCAAGGAAGTTGCCGTTGCCCAGTGCAGGCTCCACTTCGCGGTGGGGGCGAGCAATGATGTGAGCAGCAACAAGGCCGTCGCCCACACGCTCACAGGCATCGGCGCCAGCGCGCACTGCAGCGTTCACTGCACCGGTCTCGCCGCGCACGAGCACGGTGACGTAACCGCCACCGACGAACTCACGACCGATCAGGCGCACTTCGGCGGCCTTGGTCATGGCGTCAGCAGCTTCGATCGCGGGGACGAGGCCGCGGGTCTCGATCATGCCGAGAGCGATGCCCATGGTTTCGTTAGCCATTGCCTACCGAGAAAGGAGGAGGATGTTCGCCGCCGAGACTGCTCTGCCAGAGGCCTGGCCGTCAAGCGATTCAGAGACCTCTCGAGATCACTGTCCATAGTGAACTTCATAAGGCCAGCTAATGACCCTTGCCATCACTGATGCGAACCACTGCTGCTGCTCCGGTGAGCGCTCGAACACATTGGGTTGCCAGCGCCTCACAAAGTCTTTGTTTACAAAGCGTCATGCCAAAACCGTTGCCGCGATGCGCCCTTGATCCCACACAATGGAACGCTCTTAGGACGGTGCCTTGCGCAGGCTGATCATCGCCAGTGGCAATCCACACAAGGTTGCCGAGATTGAAGCCATGCTCGGCCCGATCGATGTCGACGTCTGTCGCCAACCCTCCGATCTTGATGTTGAGGAAACAGGCAGCTCATACCTCGAAAACGCTCGGTTGAAAGCACGAGCCGCAGCGGAACGCACAGGCTGCTGGGCGCTTGCTGACGATTCCGGCCTGGAAATCGATGCTCTTGACGGTGCTCCGGGGCTCTACACGGCGAGGTTCGCAGCATCGGACCACGACAAGCTGGAACGCCTTCTCGCCGCCATGGCCGACAGTCCCTACCGAAGCGCCTGCTTCCGCAGCGCCATGGTGCTCTGCTCACCTGAAGGCAACTGTGACGAGGAAGCGGAGGGATTCTGTTGGGGTGAGCTGCTTCATGCCCCTGCCTATCCAGGTGGAGGGATTGAATCCCTGTTCTGGGTGCGGGAGGCAGGCTGCAGTTACGGCCAACTCAATGCGTCCCAGCTATCGAGACTGGGCAGCCGCGGGAAAGCAGCACGCAACCTGGCGGCAGGACTGCGACGACGCCTTCAACTGGACTGAATTAGCGCAATCTTGTTCGCTGATTCACTTGGTCGATGGCGCGCATCGCGGCGGCTGCAGCCTCTTCAACATCCCCTTCTCGACCCGCAAGGGTGAGCCGTCCGAAAGCACCAACCGCCTTCACATCAACCAGTGTGATGTTGGATGACTTCTCGGCTTCATTCGCAGCGATGAGCACGTAACCAGCCGGCTCGGTCTCGAGGATGAACATGCTCATCCCCGCCTCGATCATCGAACCCCGGCGGTTCTGGCGATTGATCAGCACCGCATGGTCAGGCGTGATGGCACGGATCACTTCAGTCCAGCTCACTTCAGCAGGACTGCGCTGGTCGATAGAACTGCCAATCGCCTCGAGCACCACATCTCCGGAGTGGAGCACCGTGCTCTGATCACGGTGGTAAAGAGCCATCGAGCCGAACGCCCGTTCCACCACCATCTGGCCCAGCCGCACATTGCTGGCCTTTAGGGCGATGTCAGTGACACGGTGAACGGCCATTCCAGGAGACACTTCCATCCACAAACAGGCATCCCCTGGAATGGGAAGAAATCCCTGACTCACTGACCCCATATAGGCAGCCAGTTGAGGCTGGAGAGAGTCGATGAACACGTGCGTGCGCAATTCGATCGACTGCACGTGGCTATTACGCCGGGTCAAGCGCGACGATTCAGAGTCGGTGGTGACAACACAGCTGGCTCCGCTCGCAGAGGGTTGGACCTCTGTACCGGTGACGAGGGCGCTGCCGCCAACGCGCCGCTCCCTGGCATCGAAGCCGGCGAAACGATTCATGGCGCGGATATTACCGGAAGCCGAGTGGGCTTCTTTGGATTGCGCTTGCGCTGTTCAGACAAGCCGATACCTTCAGCCCAACTGCATCAGGATTGATGACGTCTGCGCCGGAGCCCCGCCTGAACGAAGAACAGTCAGTCACTGAGCTGAATGCCGAACAGGCACTTGGACTAGTGAGCTACGGCCTAATGCAGCGTTTAGCCGGGGAGGGGCACGGAGAATTGCCTTGGCTGCAATCCCAAAATCACGACAAAGGCCAAACCCTTCAGCACTTGCGGCAGCGGCTCGAGCTCACAGCACTCGCTCTGGAAACAGGTGCTCCGCTGAGCACTGCGGAAGTGGGATTTCTGCTTGGTGCCCGGCCTGGGACCGAGCAGGTGGAGCGCGGTGGGCTGTGCGCCAAGCGTGTGAGCCGAAACGTGTGGCGGCTCACGAAAATCGATGATTCCAACGCCACATCGGGCGGAAGCTACGGCGACGATCGCTTCCGCCGTCGCCTCTGAACGACGCTGCGCGTTGAAGAGGGATCCTGATCGGCGCCCTGCTTCATGGAATCGTCTTACTTGGCGTCATCTTTCTGGGTGTCATCCTTCATGGAGTCCTCCTTCATGGAGTCCTCGGCTTTGGTGTCTTCTTCCACAGCCACGCAAACGGTGGTCGCAGCCAGTTGTTCGCGAGCGGCCACCACGGGTGCGGCTTTGCCTTTCAACTGTTCGGCGGCTTCGGCAAGGGTGAGATCTTTGTTTTTACTGACGTCGTCGACCGCTTGACGGAAGAGTTCCACTTGATCGCGGTATTCCTTCACTTCCGCCTTGGCAAGCTGATCCTCAGCTTTGTTGAGTGAAGACAGTGCGTTATTGAGCTTTTTGCCTGCTTTCTCAGCATCAGCAACGGTTGACTCCGGTGTGAGTGCATTGACGGCGATCACGGCTGCATCAACATCAGCCTGAGCGGCACAAACCGCCTCAACACCTTTGGCCACCTTCACTTCATCCGTAGCCGCTTTCTTTTCAGCGGATTGGCAGGCAGCGAGGGCAAGGCCGAGAGCCAGAACGGCAGGGAGAACACGCAGTGAAGCCATGAAATCGTCTGATCGACGGTCGAAATGTAGTCAGATTTCCAGATGTGGACCGTGACGATCCCAAAGAGTTTCAGGGAGTTGGCTCCTTTTGAGTTTCCAGCGTCATGGTGAGACCAGTACCTGTGGACGCAGACGTCATGAGCGCCAATCTTCTCAAGGAGTCTGGGCCTCGGGAGGTGTTCTGCGGCCTGACATCGATCGTGTGGCTGCACCGCCGCATGCCCGATGCTTTTTTTCTGGTTGTGGGATCACGCACCTGCGCCCACCTGATCCAGAGCGCCGCCGGAGTGATGATCTTTGCCGAACCTCGCTTCGGCACGGCCATTCTCAGTGAGCGTGATCTTGCCGGACTGGCTGACGCCCACGACGAACTCGACCGCGTTGCCCGGGAACTTCTAATGCGGCGCCCAGAAATCCGCACGCTTTTTCTGGTGGGGTCCTGTCCCAGCGAGGTCATCAAGCTGGATCTGGCCCGAGCCGCCGAACGCCTCAATGAAGAGCTTCAGGGGCGCGTTCGGGTTGTGAATTATTCCGGGAGTGGTATCGAAACCACCTTCACCCAGGGGGAAGACGGGGCGCTGGCAGCCCTCGTGCCTCTGCTGCCGGCCAGCGAGTCCCGTCAGCTTCTCCTGGTGGGCACATTGGCTGATGCCGTGGAGGATCGCCTGATCCACCTCTTCTCAAAACTCGGCATCGAGAGCGTGCGCAGTCTCCCGCCGCGCCAGTCTTCCGAGCTGCCACCGGTGGGTTCCGGTACCACGGTGCTGCTGACACAGCCTTTCCTCACAGAGACCGCACGGTTGCTGCGTGATCGGGGTGCCACGGTGCTCAAGGCACCGTTCCCCCTCGGCGCCGAGGGCAGCAGGCGCTGGATGGAAGCTGCCGCAGCCGACTTCCATTGTCCGGAAGCCAGCGTTCGGGCCGTGCTCGATCCTCTCGAAGCCCGGGCCCGGATCGCCCTCGCCCCCCATCGAGAGGTTCTGGCAGGAAAGCGCATCTTCTTGCTGCCGGAATCCCAACTTGAACTTCCCCTAGCCCGTTTTTTGCACAGGGAATGCGGCATGGACTTGGTGGAAGTCGGGGTTCCTTATCTCAATCGGGAGCAGATGGCCGAAGAACTGGCCTTGCTTCCTGATGGAACAACCGTGGTGGAGGGGCAGCACGTGGAACGGCAGTTGGATCGGGTGCGCGCAGGCCACCCGGATCTGGTGGTGTGCGGGATGGGGCTCGCCAACCCTTTGGAAGCGGAGGGGATCACCACCAAATGGTCGATCGAACTGGTGTTCAGTCCGATCCATGGCATCGACCAGGCAGGCGACCTTGCCGAATTGTTCTCCCGGCCACTGCACAGGCGCCAGTTGATTCATTCAGCCCTGCATCCACAAGCTTCCGACCACCCCGTCCACGCCTGAATCGATGGAATTAACCCTCTGGACTTATGAAGGCCCACCCCATGTGGGAGCCATGCGCATTGCCGCCTCGATGCACGGGGTTCACTACGTGCTCCATGCACCGCAAGGCGACACCTATGCCGATCTCCTCTTCACGATGATCGAACGCCGCGGGCAGCGACCACCGGTGACCTACACCACCTTTCAGGCCAGGGATCTGGGAGGCGATACGGCAGAACTGGTCAAGCGGCACGTGCAAGAAGCAGCGGATCGCTTTCAACCCGATGCGTTGCTTGTGGGAGAAAGCTGCACAGCTGAATTGATCCAAGACCAGCCTGGTGCGTTGGCACAGGGAATGGGCTTACCCATGCCTGTGGTCACCCTGGAGCTGCCCGCCTACAGCAAGAAAGAAAACTGGGGAGCCTCTGAGACCTTTTACCAACTGATGCGCGGCCTGCTCAAACAGTCTGTGCCGCCCCAACCGTCGCATGACGTGCAGGCCTGGAAGCATGAGGGGCGTCGCCCGCGGGTGAATCTGCTGGGTCCATCCCTGCTTGGTTTCCGCTGTCGAGACGATGTGCTTGAAGTGCAGCGACTGCTATCGCTGCACGGCATCGACGTCGGCGTTGTCGCTCCTCTGGGTGCGGGTGTGGAGGACATCCTTCGGCTCCCCCAGGCCGACCTGAATGTGTGTCTTTATCCGGAAGTGGCTGAATCCAGCTGCAGCTGGCTGGAACGCAATTTCGGCATTCCGTTCAGCAAAACGGTGCCGATCGGGATGGGGGCAACCCACGACTTTCTCGTTGAGGTGCATGCCTTGCTGGGGATGACTCCCCCGGAAGCTGCCGAGGGATACCAGCGATCCCGGATGCCCTGGTACTCCGAGTCGGTGGACTCCACGTACCTCACGGGCAAGCGGGTGTTCATCTTCGGGGACGGCACCCACGCCATTGCCGCAGCGAGGATCTGCAGCGAAGAACTGGGATTCACCGTGGTGGGACTGGGCTCTTACAGCAGGGAAATGGCCAGACCTGTGCGCGCAGCCGCCAAAAAGCTGGGTCTCGAGGCCCTGATCTGTGACGACTATCTCGCGGTCGAGGCCGCCATGGCCGAGGCGGCTCCTGAACTGGTCCTGGGCACCCAGATGGAGCGGCACAGCGCCAAACGACTTGGCATTCCCTGCGCTGTGATCAGCACGCCGATGCATGTTCAGGATGTTCCGGCCCGCCTCAGCCCTCAGATGGGGTGGGAAGGCGCCAATGTGATTTTCGATGCCTGGGTGCACCCCTTGATGATGGGTCTGGAAGAGCACCTCATCGGCATGTTCCGCCACGACTTCGAGTTTGTGGATGGACACCAGAGTCATCTGGGTCATGCAGGCGGTGCGGGCGCCGGCAACAACCACGGCACTGAGAGCGTGCGCGCATCTGGCTGCCAGGATGAAGCCCCATCAGGGCAATTGATTTGGACCGCTGATGGCGAAGCAGAACTGAAGAAAATCCCATTCTTTGTGCGTGGAAAAGTTCGGCGCAATGCTGAGTCGTATGCCAGGACCGTGGGATGCAAGGAAATCAGCAGCGAAACGCTCTATGACGCCAAAGCCCACTACAAGGCATGAGCATTTTCACTCAATTATTTAAGCCAACCAACCAATAATCGATCGCCAAGCTCAAGCTTCTGAAAGCAGATCTTTCATTTCTCGCTGAATCCCAGACAGAACACATCCACTGCTGTTGAATGATATTGATCCATTGTGCGAAGGTCGCTGCATGACCACGACCCTGAAGCGTCCCACGGACGGCGAAGGCAGTGTGCAGGTCCATCAGGACCCCTCCGTCAACATCGAAGAGGAAACCCTGGTGATTGCCGTTTACGGCAAGGGAGGCATCGGCAAATCAACCACCTCGTCCAACCTTTCGGCCGCGTTCTCCAAGCTGGGCAAACGGGTGCTGCAGATCGGCTGCGACCCCAAGCACGACAGCACCTTCACCCTCACCCACAAAATGGTGCCGACGGTGATCGACATCCTTGAGGAAGTCGACTTCCACAGCGAGGAGCTGCGTCCGGAGGACTTCGTTTTCTCCGGCTTCAACGGTGTGCAGTGCGTTGAAAGTGGTGGTCCTCCGGCTGGGACGGGCTGTGGTGGTTATGTCACCGGCCAGACGGTGAAATTGCTGAAGGAGCACCACCTGCTGGAAGACACCGACGTGGTGATCTTTGATGTGTTGGGTGATGTGGTGTGTGGTGGTTTCGCCGCCCCGCTGCAGCACGCCAACTACTGCCTGATCGTGACGGCCAACGATTTCGATTCGATCTTCGCGATGAATCGGATCGTTCAGGCGATTCAGGCCAAAGCCAAGAACTACAAAGTGCGGCTTGGCGGCGTCGTGGCCAACCGCTCGGCGGACACCGATCAGATCGACAAGTTCAACGAACGCACGGGCCTGCGCACCATGGCCCACTTCAAGGATGTGGATGCGATTCGTCGATCCCGGCTGAAGAAGTGCACGATTTTCGAGATGGATGATGACGACGAAGCGGTGCAAGCTGTCCGTGAGGAATACCTGCGCCTCGCTCAGAACATGCTCGACAACGTGGAGCCCCTCGAAGCCACATCCTTGAAGGATCGGGAGATCTTCGACCTCCTCGGCTTCGACTGATCAGAGTCCCACCAACCGCATCGACAGGTCCCAGACCCGCCGAGCGGTGTCTGGGTCGGTGGCCTTGTCAGAAAGCTCCTGGCTGAACTGCTGTCCATCCTTCTTCTGGCGGTTGCCCCAGCTCCAATGCACGCCGGATTCGGCGAAGTCGGGATTGGCGACCACATCCGCCACGCGTTCTCCGGCTAAGGCCTGGGAGACGTAACCGCCGGTGATGTTTTTCTGGAACCAGGGAAAAATCGTCTGAAAGGCCTTGGGGGTGTTGCGGAACAGAGGGGAGTCCGCCACGCAGCCTGGGTAAAGCGAGGTGAAGGTGATCCCCGTCTCCCCGTGCAAGCGACGATGCAGCTCCTGGGTGGTGATCATGTTGCAGAGCTTGCTGTCTTTGTAGGCCTTGCCGGGCTTGAACGGCTTGCCGCTGGCCATGGCAATCGGGTCTTTGAAGCCAGCCTCAAACCCGGACAAGTCCCCAAGATCCGCCGGTGCGGGGATAGGAATCTTGCCCCCCAGCTCCTTCGAGTTGGCTGTCACGGTGCCCAGGATCACCACCCGCCTGGAGGGATGGCTGGAGTTCTGCAGACGGCCCAACAGCAGCTGCACCAACAGGAAATGGCCGAAGTGATTGGTGGCCATTGAGATCTCGTAGCCCTGAGGCGAACGCTCCGGCTGCTTCAGCTTCGGTTTGTACACCGCGGCGTTGCACACCACGGCATCCAATCGATCCGGCAAGGCATCCACCGCTCGGCGCACACTGTCGAGATCGCCCAGATCCATCAACACGTGCTGAAGCCGCTCCTTGGGCAGGTCCATCTCATCAGCCGCCGCCGCGGCCCTCTGGGGGCTGCGGTTGGCGGTGATCACCGTCCAGCCCCGCTTCACCAGAGCACAGGTGGCATTCAGGCCCACACCTGACGTGGTGCCGGTGATCAGAACGGTGCCGGGCGTGGACATCTCAAAACCCTTGGAAGAAAGCCAGTCTGCCCTTCAATGCTGCAACCCTCAGCGCTGGATCACGAAACTCAGCGCCAAATCACCCTCAGACGGTTCGGTGCGATCCATTGATCCTGCTCATCCATCAAACGCTCATCACCACCAAGGGTGAACAACGTGTCGAAACGCCGCTGCAATGACTGAAGTTTGGAGGTCTCGACGTCGACAACAGCAGCCATCTCACCATGGCGATCCAGTCGCTCCTGGTAAGCCACCGACAGACGAAACAAGCTGACCACACCCAGGAGGGTGAGGCCGAGCTTTACAGCCAACGCCAAGGAACTGCACACCAGTTCCCTGCGATCGTTTTGATGCTGGAGAAGCGCAGCGAGAGAGGCCGCATCCGTTGGCTTGGGAACTGCGTTTTGCATGTCCGCTTGTAACGCAGAGAACACACCCTGCCAAGGGGACAAGCGTGCAGCCTTCGGGTGCGATCAAGCGCGGTAGAGGCTGACGCAAAGACGAACGGCAAGCACCCCTGCGTGGGCAGCGACCACGAGAGCAATGAAGATTTCGGCCTGGGTGATGGAGCTGACCATGTCGGACCTGGAAACCCTTGCATTCTTCCGCCTCGCCCCCGTCAAACGCCATCATTCGCAAAGGCCTGTCACACCTTTATGGAAGCCGGATGCCACCAGCCTTCGCTGACCGTTACCGCCGATGCGATCCAGCGGCTGGATCTGAAGGCCCTGGTCCAGTGGATGGATCAGCCCCTGTCCAAGCTGTTGAACAACGGGGCTGTTCTCGAGCTCAGCTACGAATGGCCCCGTCCGCCGGAAGATCCTCGGGAGCTCAGTGAGTGTGCCGAACCCAGGCTTTGGGCGCTACGCGCTGATGCCCGCTATCCCTGGCTTCCCCTGCTGTTGGATCGTCCCAAGGGATGCCTCATCCAGCATGTGGCCATGCTGGTTCCCCATGATTTTCGCCCCAGCGAAGGAATCCGCTTCGACCCCCAGGCACTCGAGCTCTGGGTCACGCACCGGTTGATGGTGCTGGATCAACTGGGGGCAGAGGCCGGGGTTCCCGGACATCAACGCGGCAACCTCTCCCTAATGGCCGCAAGCCTGGGCTTCGAGCTGGACGCAGGCTTCTGGGAACTGCTGGACCGGGCGCGATGACCCGTGGAACACCGCACGCACACTGGTGTTGGCCGGTGCTGGCTGCAGTGCTTCTCCAGGGCTGCTGGAGGCGGACGCCACTGGAACAAGTCTTCCCATCCCCTGCATCAGCAGAGGCCTCCAGCCTCGAGCGTCGATCAAAACCAAAGGCGCAGAGCACGCAGCCACCAGGACAGCTCGGCCCCACCCAGGAACTCCTTGCCACGCTGAGCTCAGCCTCCCTGTCGCTGACGGCTCAGCGCACGCAGCGCCAACGCCCTGATGGAGAACGCCTCTGGACCCTGGAGCTCCACCAGAAGGAACGACTCCTGGCCCGCTGGGAGGCCGTGAGCGGATTTGCATCCAGCCAATTCCTCGATCGCCGTTGGTCTCCAGGCAACGGGGCCCCTCTTCCCTCAGGCCAGTACTCCCTGGGTCTGCCTGAAGCCTGGGGAGATGACATCTGGCTCACCCTCACGCCCCGTTTTGAAACGACCCGCTCAGGCTTGGGCATCCATGGATGCAACCCCGGCAGTGGCTGCATTTGTCTTCCCGATCGCTCCGCACTCGAGGCCCTCGCCAATTGGGCCAAAGCAGTGCCGATTCAGACGCTGACTGTTTTGAATTGACCTCTAGAAAAGGCAGCAGTGAGGACGGGAACACTGCAGCTGTTGTGCGCAACACACTGGCAGCAATGGCTGATCACTAAAAAAGGTGGAGATTGAACCGGTTTGATGGACGTCAACATCTGGATGATCATCGGCTTTTTGTTGGCCGCTTATTCAGTGGTCGCCAACGACTCGCTCCAGACCCTTGGCACCTATATCTCGTCGAACAAGAAACGCACCCCCAAAGTGGTGCAGATGCTGTTCATCTGCAGCGTCACGATCGTCGTGTTGATGCTCGGCTGGTTCATCAATGGCGGCGAACCGGCCTGGGGACGGCTGGAGAAATTCCCGATTCCCGAAAACTTCACCTGGGTCTACATCATTCCGCCGATTGCGGTGCTGGGCCTCACCGCCTGGGGTGCACCGGTGAGCACATCCTTCCTGGTGCTTTCCGCATTTGTTCCCAAGAACATCCCCAAACTTCTTGAAAGTTCGCTCTCCGGTTACTTCTTGGCGTTCTGCCTCGGTCTGGCGGCCTGGGGACTTGGTATGTGGCTGCTGGAGCGTTGGGTGTTCCGGCGGACCCAGGAAGGCAAGGATTTCAACAGGGTTTGGTACGGCCTGCAGTGGTTCTCCACCGGCTTCCTCTGGAGCATGTGGATGGTGCAGGATCTCGCCAACATTTTCGTCTTCCTTCCCCGCGAGCTTGGGTTATTCCCGATGCTGGTCTGCACCGCCATCCTCTGCATCGGGCTGTGTGTGCTCGTCGCTATCGGCGGCGGTCCGATTCAGGGTGTTCTGCGCAGCAAAACCAACACCGCCGACCTGCGTTCGGCCACGGTGATCGACTTCATGTTCGGACTTTGCCTGCTGTACAAGGCATTTCTGAGCACCTTCCCGTTGAGCACAACGTGGGTGTTCCTGGGTTTGCTGGGTGGTCGTGAAATTGCCCTGCGCATCAAAGAACAGGAATTCGAGTACGTCTTCACCAACCGATCCGGAGGCAGTCTCGGCAAAATCATCGGCAGTGATCTTTGGAAAGCATTCATCGGCGTGATTGTCAGCCTGGTGATCGCCCTTGGCCTGCAGCCTCTGATCGCCTGGACTGGCGGCTGAGTTCAATTCAGGGGTAGCGCAAGGGCGATGGCCCGTCGTCCGCTGTCGATGGCCAGCACCAGGGCCAGGAGCCGTAAAAGCCAGGCCAACATTCCCGGCCTAACCCGATCCAGGCGGGATGCAGTCCACTGGGCCGAAACTGCAGCAACGCCTCCGAGCAGCACCCCCATCGAGGCCAATCCCCGTCCTTCCTGGAGAAACTGGAGCGACGCTGCACTGGCCGAACAGGCCACGGCCAACGTGCTCAGTCGAATGGCCTGACGGATGGGCATCGACAATCCACTCACCATCAGGGGCACCATCAACAGCCCTCCACCCAGGCCAAGCAGTCCTCCGGACAGACCCGCCACAGCGCCGACAGCCGACAACCCCCAGGGCGATGGCTCCTGCCCATCACTCGTCGGAGATGCTTCACGATCAGCTCGGATTGAGCCAGCCAAAACGAGATACAACAGGGCCTGCAGGGCCAAGAGGTGCCAGCCGGCCACCAAACCACCAAGGCGACTGAAGATCAATGCGGTCGCAAAGGCCGTCAGGCCAATCACCAGGCCAGGCTGCAGCGGCAAGGAACGGCTCCGCCAGTGGGTGAAACTGCCACCGATGGCGGTGGGAACAATGGCGAAGGTGCTCGTGGCGAGGGCCTGATGCGGAGTGAGGCCCATCCAAAGCAACAGGGGCGCGAAAATCAATCCGCCGCCGATGCCCAGCAGGCCTGCCAGAGCTCCCGCGAGCAGTCCCATCGGCAGAACCACTAGACCTTCTGCCAATGTCATCGCTGCCATGACGCTGCCTGCATCTTGCCCGTCCGGCGGACGCTGCCCAGCTCGGCTTGTGCCGACCCAGACCCGCAGCGGTGCTGAACAGATGGCCCTTGACACCCTGCTGCTGGAGCAGAGCTGCAGCAGCAGGGCTGATGCCCTGATTTTGCGTTTCTACCAGTGGAGTCGCCCTACCCTCTCCTTAGGACGCCACCAGGGTCCCCCAACCGACCTGTGGCGGCAGCTCGCCGCGCGCGGTGACTTGGATTTGGTGCGGCGCCCCAGCGGAGGTGGCGCCGTGCTGCATGCAGGCGGACTCACCTATGCCCTGATCTGGGCCAATCCCCCCCGTCAACGCCGACAGGCTTATCTCCAGGTGAACCAGTGTCTTCAGGAGGGACTGAAGGCTCTGGGTCTCCATCTCAAACCGGGCACGGCTGCGGCGGACAGGATCATGGCTGACTGTTTCGCCCAGTCCACAACGGCTGATCTGGTCGATTCCCGCGGCTGCAAACGCATCGGCAGTGCCCAATTCTGGAAACGGGGTCAGCTGTTGCAGCACGGGGAAATACCCCTCACTCCTCCTGAGGGCCTCTGGGAGGCTTTGTTTACAACCTCGCCCCCCTGCTGGACGCCTTCGGCCCCCTCGGCAGCAAGCCTTGAACTCGCCCTCCAGCAGTCATTCCAAAGGCTCAGCCTCGATCTGGAATGGCGCAGGGAAGCCCTCTCCCCAAGAGAGCTTCAGCGGATGAACGCACTCGCGAACCGCTACAGCCTCGAGTCTGTTTAGGCCTGAGGATCGAGAAGGCCTGAAGCTTGCATGCTGTTGACCACTTGCAGCAAGGGCAGACCAAGGGGGTAGGTGTTGTTCCGCCTCGCGCTTTCCAACATGGCATCGGGAAGTTTCACGGCCAGCCCTCGAAGCACGGCTTCACCAAGCTCACTGCGATCCAGGGTGCCGTCGGGGAGACCTGCAGGGCTGAGCACGAGCAAACGTCCCTGTTCGCTCTGCTCCAGAGCGAGCACCGCCTTCCAAAGAGGCGATGACTGTTGGATGGACGGCAAACGGTCGAGGGGCTGGAGATGATCACTGATGGTCTGCCGATCCCACTGCTGCACGGGCAAATCCCTCAGAGGTTGATCGGTAATGAAGCCGACCCAACGACCGTTCTTGCAGACCAGCACCCAATCGGAAAGGCGAGGTTGATCGCTATCCACAGCCCCGAGCCTCATCTGGCTCAGCGTGCGCAGAGGCTGATCGGCTTCAACAACACGAAAGTGTCGGGATGCCGTCTTACCGACCGTTTCTTTTTGAAGAACCTGCTGCAAAGCCAGGGTTTGGGTTTGGCTGCGTGAAGCGCCCATGCCGAACCAGCCGAGCATCACCAACCAGAGGCCTGTCCAAACGCCCCCTTTGAACATCAGCCAGAAGCCGATCATCATGGCCAGCAGCGACAGACAACGGCCGCTGGCTGTCGCCACCTGAATGCCTTTGCGCTGACTGCCCGTCCACTGCCAAACCAAAGCTTTGAGAATCAGGCCGCCATCAAGAGGCAAGCCAGGCAGCAGGTTGAACAAGGCCAAAATCAGGTTGAGCCAGCCAAGCTGGGTGACCAAATTTCCCAGCAGAGGATTCACGTGGTCAGCTGCATGCATGCTGGCCAGCAGAGCGGCAGCAAGCATCAGGCTCACAGCGGGGCCAGCTGCAGCGACGCGCAAGGCACCCATCGGTGTGGGGCATTCCTTTTCAACTCTGGCCACCCCACCGAGAAGGAAGAGGGTGATGCTGCTGACCTTCACCCCTTCGCGGAGCGCCATCACCGAATGCCCTAGCTCGTGCAGAAGAACGGAGACGAAGAGGAGTAGGGCAGTCAGAAATCCCGTCAACCAGCTGGCCCAGACAAGGCCTTGTGCTGCGGGAAGTTGGGCGACCTCGCGCTGAAACGCCAAGGTGAATAGCACCAGAATGATGAACCAGCTGGGATGGACCCGCAGTGGGATGCCACCGATGCGCATCAGTTGCCAGCCATCACCCAAGAGATTCACCGGCGAAGCCGGTCGGCATCAATTCCATGATCCTAGAAAGGATTGCGATCGCCGCTTTTCGCCATGGCTGGCCTGGCCCTGCACCTCAAGATCTGCGGTCTGACCGACAGCGATCAAGCTTGCGCCATCGCTGCGATGGGGGTGCAGGCCATCGGCGTGATCGGCGTGGAGGGAACTCCTCGCTACGTCGCGCCCGAGAGGCGCAGGGAGATTTACGCCAAGCTGGCCTCTCAATCCGATGTTGAGCGCGTTTGGGTGGCCGCTGACCCCGACGACAACACACTTGATGAACTCTTGAGTGGTGAAGGAATGCCGTCGGTGGTTCAGCTGCATGGTGAGGAATCACAGGCACGCTGCGCAGACCTTCGGGCTAAGTACCCGAGCATCCGCTGGTGGAAAGCCTTACGCCTCCGGGATGATGCTGATCTTGAGGCGATCCACCGCTACACCCACCACGTGGATGCACTGCTCATCGATGCCTGGAGCTCCCAGCACCTGGGAGGCACAGGGCACCAACTGAACCCGATCTGGCTGAACAAAGTCCAGATGCACCTCAAGGGAGGAGCTCCCTGGTGGCTTGCCGGCGGAATCTGCGCGGAGTGGGTGCCCAACCTCGACAGCGTGCATCCCTTCGGCCTTGATGCATCGAGTCGATTGGAAATCAGCCCTGGGGTGAAAGATCTCGCTCGGGTGCAAGCGCTCGTGGATTCTCTTGAAGACAGAGCTCGCAGGCTTGGATAAGTTGAATGCCTGATGCCCCCCAGCTTGATGATTCGGCTGTCACCCCTGCTTCTGGTTTTGATGGCAGGACTGCCGGTGGGGATGTCAGCCCAGGGCCTGCTGCCGGGTTGCCGTCTCGAAAACGGCAGCCTTCAGTGCGTTCCAGGACTCACCGCCAGTCCCCAGAAGCAGATTCAGGTTTTGGAAGGCCAGATCAATCGTGACGTCCAAAGCGAAGGCCACCTCGAACAAGCGATCGAAGGGTTGAAGCGCTTTGAACTGATCGGCAAAGCCAGGGAAGGACAACTGATCAAAGCTGAGCTGATGCTTCAAGGTGGGGGGTTCGATGAAGTGCACATCCACTGGTATCGACGCAACAACCAGGGAAACTGGCAGCTGGTCAATACCGTCAGTGAAAGCAGCTACCGCCTTCAACCCAGTGACCGCGGACATCAATTGATGGCCGTTCTTGTCGTCAAAAACTCAGATGGAAAGGTACAACGGATTTCGAGCAACGTGCTCGGACCCGTCACCGATTGACCGTTGAGGGCCAGCGTTGGCCCACTCCCTATCAGGTGCTGAGAAGCGCTTCTTGCTGACGCACGAGTTCAAAGAATTCCTGCTTCAGGCTTGGGTCATGGCGGAAATCACCACGAACCACTGAATTCACCATGCTGGTTTGGGGCTCTTTCACACCCCGCCATTTCATGCAGTAGTGCTGAGCTTTGATGATGATGCCCAAGCCCTGGGGTTCGCACAGTCGCTCGATCTCGTCGGCAAGGATCATCACCGCCTCTTCTTGGATGTGAGGCCTTGAAAACACCCAATCAGCAACGCGGGTGAATTTCGACAGACCGATGACTCGCTCTCCGGGCTTGATACCAATCCAGCAGTTGCCCATGATGGGCACCAGGTGGTGAGAACAGGCCGAGCGCACTGTGATGGGCCCAACGGTATAAATTTCATCCAGGCGCTTCACATTGGGGAAGCTGGCCACTTTCGGCTGCTGGTGATATCGGCCCTTGAACACCTCGTGCAGGTACATCTTCGCCACACGCTCGGCCGTCTCGGCGGTGTTGTGATCATTCTCGATGTCGATCACAAGAGAATGCAGCAAATCGCGAACACGGTCCGCCACCTCAACTTGCAAGGCATCAAGTTCTCCGGGAAGGAGATGGTCTGCCACATTGTCGTTGGCAAGGAACGACACATCCCGTTCCCGCAATCGTGCACGAATCCGATCAGACACACGGGATTGAAGCGCGGAAAGCTTTGCGTTCTGGCTGGCGGAACCGTTGCCGTTTGTGGAGACAGGGAGAGTTGAAGTCATATCAAACTGTGATCAGAAAGCGCCGGTGGCCGGCATCAGAGTGAGGTCTTCGATGACCTGAGTGGCAGGTTGCTGAGCAAGATGCAGGAGTGCGGACGCTGCCTGATTCACGGGCAGCATCGCACGGCGATCGAAAGTGCTGTCGACTGTAGGGGAATCCCACAGTGACGTATCCACAGCACCGAGCGTGAGTGTGCAGACACGGATCCCGTTGCCACGTTCCTCTTCCGCCAAGCAACGGGTGAAGCTGGCGAGGGCTGCTTTGACCGTGCAGTAAGCCCCCCAACCGGGGAAGGCGTTGCGTGCGGCATGGCTGCTCACATTGATGACGAGACCACCAGCGGGTCGCATGGCGGGAACCACAGCAGCGCAAACCTGAAAGACACTGGTGAGATTGAGCTGCATCATCCACTCCCAGCGATCAAGCGGCATGGCAAGCAAGTCACCCGTGTAAGCCGCACCCGCATTGTTGATCAGAACCGAGGGGCGAAGTCCCTGGCCAAGGAGTTCGTTGAGGCCAGGAGCGATCGCTTCAGAATCCGTGAGGTCGATGGCGCGATAGGCAACGCGGCTGCCACTGGTGGACAATTCAGCCGAGAGCGACTGAAGCGCCGCCTCACTTCGAGACACCAGAAGCAGATCCCACCCGGCTGCGGCAAAGGCTTTGGCGGCAGCATGACCAATACCGCGGGATGCACCTGTGATCAGTACGGAAGGCAATGGATCCGTGCAAGCCGAGGCACCCTACTCAGCCATGAGGGCTTCTGGTGATAAATCATCAAGAAACTGCCCCATGGCCCGGAATTTGCGGTAGCGCTGCTCTCTCAATGCGTCCTCGGAGAGCTGCAGAAGACCCTCAAGATTGCGGGTCAGGGCCTCCTTCAAGATCTCGCCAGCCTCCAAAGGAGCCCAGTGATTGCCACCAACGGGCTCAGGAAGCACCTCATCCACCACACCGAGGCTGAGCAGATCCGGTCCGGTGATCTTGAGCGCCGAAGCTGCTTCGGATGCTTTTCCTGCATCACGCCAAAGAATGGATGCGCAGGCCTCGGGACTGGCAACCGTGTAAACACTGTGCTCGAACATCAGCAGCTTGTCGGCGACGCCAATCCCTAGGGCGCCCCCGGAGCCGCCCTCTCCGATCACGGTGGCAATGATGGGCACTCTGAATCGGAACATCTCGCGCAGGTTCACCGCGATCGCTTCCCCTTGCCCCTGCTCTTCAGCCAACAGACCGGCATAGGCGCCGGGAGTATCGATGAACGAAAGGATGGGCAGCCCAAAGCGATTGGCATGGTCCATCAGACGCAGGGCCTTGCGATAGCCGCCGGGGGTGGCCATTCCAAAGTTACGCGCCACGTTTTCTTTCGTGTCCCGTCCCTTCTGATGTCCGATCAACAGCACGGCACGATCGCCCAGGCGACCGATGCCTCCGATCAAGGCCTGATCGTCACTGCCGCGCCGATCACCATGGAGCTCCACCCAGTCGTCGCAGAGCATCTGGATGTAGTCCAGGGTGCTTGGGCGGTGGGGATGACGCGCGACTTGAATCTTTTGAGCTGGCGTGAGGGACTTAAAAATCTCCTCGCGACGGCGCGCGGCAAGCGTTTCGAGCTGATGAAGCTGGGGGCTGACATCAACCTCGGAGTCGCGCGCACGCTGCCGGATCTGTTCAATCTGCTGCTCAAGTTCAACCAGGGGTTTCTCGAACTCGAGCAGCGGACGGCGTGGCATGGCGAATCAAGAGAGTGAGGTCAGGCGACTGCAGCCTGCGGCAGGCCCTGCAGATTGAGGGTGGTGAAACCGTGGCGAACGGAGGCCCCACCGATGAAATCCATTTTCTCAAGGGTGATGTTGTTGCGCCCCCAGCTGAAGTTGGTGTGGTGCGACTCAAACTCGAGAAGCATGGCCTCGGCGAAGCACGCAAACATCTGACGCTGAGGTTTCTCCATCTCGGCGATTTCCATCATCGACCATCCGATGTCGGTGAAGAATTCAACAATCCCCCCTTTCAGAACGTGAATGCCTTTGGCTGCCACACGGGCATCGAGGTTTTTGGGATAACCGCCATCAATCATCAGACAGGGAGTCTTCAGTCGCGATGTATCAATCTCCAGGGTTCGAGGCATGCTGGCGACCCAAACCACCACATCCGCTTCTGGCAGGGCATCTTCAAGGCTGAGAATCCGACCGCCACCCAGCTCTTCCCGAAGCTCTTCGAGCGGTTTCTGTTGCCGGGCAACGAGCAACAGTTCGGCCACACCGGTGCGGGACGAGAGCCAGCGACAGACGGCACTGCCGATATCGCCGGTTGCTCCTACAACTGCCACGGAGGCCTTCTTGAGATCAATCCCTAAAGCGGGAGCGTTGTTTTCAACCTGACGGCAAATCACCCAGGCTGTGTGGGTATTGCCCGTGGTGAAGCGCTCCCAGGCCAGGGTTGTACTGCGCACGTGCTGATGCTGCAGCAGGTTGAAATTCTCGAAAATGATCGACGTGAAGCCGCCAAGAGCTGTGATGTCGATGCCCTTTTTCTGGGCGAGCTCCATGGCATTGAGCACCTTGCGGCGTGCCGTCTTGAAACGGCTGAGCATTTCCGGCACGAAGCAGGAATCGATGTAGGCACCCTGAATGGTTCGCCCCGTGGCGCTGGTGACCTCAACGTGCTCCACCAGCTGAGGAGGGGCGCTGCACCACACATCGAGGTCACCCTCGGCGATGTGATCGAACCCAAGTTCGGAAGCCTTCCGCCTGGCGGCTTCAAAACTTGTGGAATGTCCGATCAGACCAAACATGTGACGCCAACGGTCGTGTGTGAACGCATGAAACAGAACCGCACCCGATGGT
The DNA here is from genome assembly GCA_000063505.1 of Synechococcus sp. WH 7803. GTDB lineage: Bacteria > Cyanobacteriota > Cyanobacteriia > PCC-6307 > Cyanobiaceae > Synechococcus_C. The sequence goes on along the minus strand of CT971583.1, from coordinate 655,877 downwards.
GGGCTGATCGATCATCGTCCCACGTTGGCACGTGTTCTGCACAACGTGCCTGTGGGCGAACCGGACCGAACCAAGGGGTTTGAGGTTCAGATGGAGAGAGCCGCAGCAGCCATCCGAGCGATGTCCCGGGATGTGAAACCAATCTCTTCGAGTGCCTCTTGATAGGCGATGAGGAAATCCTCGATGAGATCTTCCTTCTCCATCTTGAGAACAGCGGCGTCTTTAGCCACCTGCTCGAGCATGGAGCGAATCAGGGGAAGATTCACTTTGTTGGCTTCCATCAGCTCCTCGCGGCTCGCCTCGAAGTTGGCTTTCAGCCACTCCTGCCCGTAGTTGAGGTGGGTGTATTCATCCTTCACCACCCCCTCAGTGATCTTGCGAGCAAAGGGATCAGCGACAGGGATGTAGATGTGATATGCGGAAATCGCAAAGGCTTCAATCAACAATGCCTGAATGAGCAGGCATGTCACCACCTTGCCCTCTTTCAGAGCTGTCTGGAAATTGCCGTGGAGAGGCCCAAAGAACTCCTTCGCGAAAGGCATATCAGCCTCCACACCAAGATTCCGTCCACAGGACATGAAGCCCTTCATGTGCTTCATCTCCATCCTGGCCAGTCGTGCCAGCTCATCCGCCTGCTCGGGGATCAGAGTGCCAAGGGAGATGTAGTTGTCGTGAGCTTCCTGCTCACCTTCGATAACGATCGCGTTGATACGGCTATACGCGTCCTTGTAAGCCTCGCTGGAGAAGTCGGGGAGAGCCTGGGCGGATCCAGCCTGCCCATCTAGGACGGCGACCTCGGAGGTGACAGGGGTCGGCATGGATCGTTCCAAACTATTCAGTGCGACCGACTGTAACCAGAGCCACCGCTTATGGATGCATGGTTGATGGTCCTCTCACACGCCTGGCATCGGCAGTAGGGGGCCAATCAGAACGCATCAAACTGCTGAAAAGGCTGATCCAGTGCGCCATCAGGGTGGTCTTCAGACGCTCTCCAAGAGAGTCGTCGGCTCCGCGCGTGTCTCCGACAACGCCGCTGCTGCTGATGTCGGCTGTGAACCAGGCGTAAGGGGCAGCCCCCTCAAGACTCCACCCCTCAGGGATGGGAATGGCGGAGTCGAGTCCATCGCAGGGCCGCTCCGGTCCGACGAGTTCCGGTGCGAGGGCCAGCATCAGACTGGTTTCCGCAAGCCCTGCATGCAATCCGTTCTGCAGCTCCATGCTGGGGATCAGGTCCTTGAGCCCAGGAACACCACTCCAGAGGAAGCAGGGCAGCACGGCCATCGATGGAGCGCGGGCTGCCAGCTCCCTGGCCGCTGTCTGCAGCAATCCGATTTGTCCTCCATGGGCGTTGAAGAGCACCAGTCGCTTCACCCCCTGGTCAGCCATCTGCTCCCCCACCTCCACAACCAGGCGAATCAACAGATCAGCACTCAGGCTCAAGGTGCCAGGAAACCCTCGGTGTTCCGGAGACAGGCCAATCGACTGCGGAGGCAGCGCCCAGATCGGCCAGGCGTCGGGCAGAGACTCCAGCACGAGGGAGAGGATCCGCTCCGCGAACAGAGCATCTGTAGCCAGAGGCAGCTGAGGACCGTGCTGCTCCAGTGCTCCGAAGGGCCAGACCAGGGTTGAACGGTCCTCACGCAGGCGCGAGGCCGCCTCAGGCCAATGCAAGTGATCCAGTCGTCGCGAGCTGTGAGTTTCCAAGCTCTCCATCGACTCTTCACCATCTCCTGTCAAAATGGCCGATCAAGGACGACGGGTCCCATGGCCGGCACAGAACGTCAGAATTCATCTTCAGAGTCCAGAAAGGCAGCGGCTCCGGCAGCTCAGCCACCGAAGAAACCCTTGCAGGTGATGCACATCAGCAAGCGTGAGGAGCAGGACCGTCTGCGCCGCGAAGCGCAAGAAGCAAGGGCGGCGGCAGACGCTGCAGCAGCGAAAGCTGCCCAACTCGAACAAGCGGCCCTCGAGGCCGGCACATCCCTGGCACCTCCTCCGCAGCCAGCGGCCCCTGCAGCGCCCCGTGTCGCGGAGCCGGAGGTACCTCGATCGCCTGATGACGATGATTTCGGCGGCATGACCATGGCCGATCTCATGGGTGGATCCGAGCCGCGCCAGAAGCCCACGCAAAGGCAGCAGGCCCCTGGCGGACTTCAGCGCAGCGTGGATGACTTCGATTTTGATGAGGATGCCTTCCTGGCTGCTCTCGACGAAAACGAGCCCGTGGGCACGACGGGCGATGTGGTCACCGGAACGGTGATCGGCATGGAAAGCGATGGCGTGTATGTCGACATCGGCGGCAAGGCCCCTGGCTTCATGCCCAAAAGTGAGTGCGGTCTGGGCGTGATCACGAATCTCAAAGAGCGTTTCCCGAAAGGCTTAGAAATCGAGGTCCTGGTGACCCGGGAACAAAATGCTGATGGCATGGTCACCATCAGCTGCAGAGCCCTGGCACTGCGTCAGAGCTGGGACAAGGTGAAGCAGCTCGAGAAAGAAGGCAAAGTGGCGCAGGTGAAGGTGAGTGGCTTCAACCGAGGAGGCGTCACCTGTGATCTCGAGGGCCTGCGCGGCTTCATCCCCCGATCACAGCTGCAAGAGGGCGAAAACCATGAGGCACTCGTTGGTAAAACCCTTGGTGTCGCCTTCCTCGAGGTCAATCCGGAAACCCGAAAGCTTGTGCTCTCGGAGAAAAAAGCCGCAACGGCTGCCCGTTTCGCCGAGCTGGAAGTCGGTCAGCTGGTGGAAGGACACGTGGCAGCTGTGAAGCCCTACGGACTGTTCATCGATCTCGGAGGCATCAGCGGACTCCTTCACCAGTCGATGATCACCGGGGGCAGCCTGCGCTCACTGCGAGAGGTCTTCGACCAAGGGGATACCGTCAAGGCACTCATCACCGAGCTCGACCCTGGACGCGGCCGGATTGCTCTGAACACGGCCATGCTCGAGGGACAGCCCGGCGAACTCCTGATCAATCGTGACGCTGTGATGGCGGAAGCTTCCGAACGTGCCAATAGAGCTCGTAACGTCCTCAGGCAGCAAGAACAGTCAGCTGGATGATCACCGCTCCACAGACAGCCGGGAACAACGGAGAGCGATCCTCGGCACCGAAGCAGGCTGACTGGGAACTGGACTTCTATTCGAGACCCATTCTCGAAGCCGATGGGAAAAAGCGATGGGAGCTCCTCATCACAAGCACTCCCACCCCATCAGCGCCGGACTGTTTTCGGTTCGAGAAACGCTGTCCTGCCGGTGATGTGAATTCCACCTGGCTGGCATCAGCTCTCCGCGAGGCGCTGGACACGGCCCAGGCACACGGGTGGATGTCTCCAAGGCGTTTACGGACCTGGCGCAGCGCGATGCGCACCATGGTGCAGCGGGCCGCCAGCGAGCTCGAATTGGAAATGATCCCGAGCCGAAGAACCTATGCACTCCTCGACTGGCTGGAGGAACGAGAGCGCGACCTCTATCCCCTAGACAAGGGATATATGGCTGGCCCGCTCGCGCCACCTCCCGCACCGATCGCCACCCCCCCGCTGCCCCTGCCTGAGGCCGTCCGAGGAGACGCCTGGTGTTGGGCAGCCCTGCCTCTGGGAAGTCTGCGGGAAGCGAGCGAATGGCCCATGGGATTCAACGATCTGCTCCCGATTCCAGAGGCGATGGATCCTGAGCTTCCGGTTCCGGGCCTGCGCCTCTTCAGCCAAACCCGCGCCCTCGCCCTGGCTGGCTGGCTGGGTGGGCTGGAGCCCGTCCGGCTGCGTATGAACGCCCAGCAACTGATTCTTGATGCGGGGCAGGATGACAGCTGGTTGGTCAGCGACCTGGGCCAGACGGAGGCGGTTGAATGCCGTGATGCCCTCGAGGACTCTGTCCACCGGTCTCGGGGACTTCAGTTCATCTCCGTGCAGGCCACACCCGACAGCCAGCGGTTTGATGGCTTCTGGATGCTCAGGGATCAACCCGAGGTCTGAACGTGGCCCCAACCCCAGCCCATCGTCCCAGTGGGGAGCCTTTCCAGCGCCCAGATCGCTACTTCAATGTTCTTGAGCAGTGGACATGGGTTGGCTGTTACGGGGGGTACTACCTCACGGCTGATCTGCTGCACGCCGCTGGGTTTGAGCATGGTTTTTTCACCCGTCGATGGCAGGGTCGGGGACCTGAGGAGCTCGCCGGGTACCTTTCAACGGGTGCGAGCGTGCATCGTCCTCAGCAGGTTCACGGCAACGTTGTTCTGCCAGCCTCAAAAGCCACTGAATCCCCTTGGCCTGAGGCTGATGGGCTGGTGAGCGATCGTGGTGGGCAAAGTCTCTGGGTCTGCGGAGCGGACTGCACGCCGGTGCTGATTGCCGACCCCGACAGCGGTCACGCCTCGGCCTGTCATGCCGGATGGAGAGGGGTGGCGAGCCGGATTCTTCCCGAAGCGGTATCTCAACTGGAAGCCCTAGGTGCCCGGAGGGAGCGCCTCCTGGTTGCCCTGGGTCCTGCTGTGAGCGCACCCAACTATCAGGTTGAAAACGCTGTGGCTGAAATGGTTGGCAATGCGTTGGGCAGTCGCCAGCAATCGCTGCAAACCCTGGAACGAGACGGAGTCACTCAGGCGGATCCTGAGCACGGTCGTTGTCGCCTCGATATCCGCAGGGCCGCCTTCCTCCAGCTTGTGAACTTGGGTCTACGAGCGGACAGGGTCAGCCTGTGCCCTCTTTGCACAGTCAGTGAACCCGACCTGTTCCATTCCTGGCGACGCGATCAGGTGAAAGCGGTTCAGTGGAGTGGCATCGTCGGTCAGGCCGCGGCCTGAACCCAGACTTTTTGACGGCGAGGGTCATGCCGAGAGGCGTAAGGCCACAGCTTCAGCAACCCGGATTCCATCAATGGCAGCCGACAGAATGCCCCCTGCGAACCCGGCTCCCTCGCCAGCGGGAGTCAACCCCTGCACGTTGATCGATTCATAGGCTTCATCGCGCGCAATGCGCAGCGGCGAGGATGTTCGCGTTTCAATTGCCGTGAGCACGGCATCCGGGTGGTCGTAGCCCGGGAGTTGCTTGGCAAAAGCCGGCAGCGCCTCCCTGAGCGCAGCGGTCATCGACGCTGGCAGCAGTTCGGCGAGATCGCAAGGACGAACGCCTGGCTGGTAGGAGGGTGTCACCGAACCCAGGTCCGTTGATGCACGGCCCTCGAGCAGGTCTTCCAAGCGCTGGACAGGGGCGCAGTAATCGCCCCCTCCCAATTCGAAGGCCCGGCCTTCGAGCGTGCGTTGAAACGCCATGCCTGCGAGGGGATCCCCCTGGAAGCGTTCATGGGGCTCCAGGTCTTCGTCCAGAACTGGAATCACCAGCCCACTATTGGCATTGCGCTCATTGCGGGAGTGTTGGCTCATGCCGTTCGTCACAACACGGCCTGGCTCAGAGGTCGCTCCCACGACAAATCCACCGGGGCACATGCAAAAGCTGTAAACGCAGCGGCTGTTGCTGGCGTGATGCACCAGCTTGTATTCAGCAGCACCGAGCAGTGGATGACCGGCGCAGTCTCCCCAGCGCGCACGATCGATCAACGCCTGAGGGTGTTCGATACGCACGCCGATGGCAAATGGTTTGCGTTCCAGGGCCACACCAACCCGTTCCAGCATCGCGAAGGTGTCTCTCGCCGAGTGTCCTGGGGCCAGAACCAGCTGGTCGCAAGCCAGATGTGTGCCGTCGGACAGCCTCACACCGGTTAACTGCAGTGGTTTCTTGGCTGAGGACGATCCGGCTTTGATCTCCAGTGCATCCACCCGGGTTCCAAAACGCACCTCACCACCCAGCGCCTCAATCCGTGCCCGCAGCCCCCTCACCACGGTGGCGAGCTTGAAGGTCCCGATATGGGGACGGTGCAGCGTGAGGATCTCACGATTGGCACCACAGGCGACCAGTTCCTCCAGCACCTTCCTGCCGTAGTGGGCAGGGTCACTCACCTGGCTGTAAAGCTTGCCATCGGAGAAGGTTCCCGCCCCCCCTTCGCCGAACTGCGCATTGGATTCCGGCTGAAACGCCGAGGTCCTTCTCCAGAATCCGAACGTGTCCGCACTGCGCTGCTTCACGGGCTGGCCCCGTTCCAGCAGAACAGGGCGATAGCCCATTTGAGCGAGTAGGAGGGCCGCGAAATATCCGCATGGGCCAGCTCCGATCACAACAGGACGAAGCAGCCCAGCGGCTTCGAGGGATGGAGGAGCCTTCGCCACGTAGTGGTAGCGCTCATCGGGGCTGCGACGGATCCGGCGATCCTGTGCACTCCGGCGCAAAAGAGCATCCTCTCCACGCACCTGCACGTCGACGGAGTAGATCAGGCGAATTCGATCGCGACGGCGAGCATCGATGCTGCGTTTCACCAGATGGCGCTCGAGCAGGCGATCCCGTGGAATTTTCAGGCAGCGCAGAACCGCGCGTTCCAAATCCTCCTCCGTGTGATCAAGCTCCAGACGAAGCTCGCTCAGCCTCAGCACAAGTGCGCTCTCCCGGGTCGTCCCCCTTGAAAACCTACCGACTCGGGATGCGACGGGTCGTGGCCTGTCCCGAAGGTGGCTGCCCTGGACGCTGCATGAGATCGCTCGCCGCGCCGATCAGACGCACGGGCTTTCCGCTCAACCGGTCCCCGATGGCATCACAAAGGGGTTTCGACTCCTGATCGGGGGCCAGCCAGCCCAGAGGGTCCCGCGTTCCCTCGGTCGAGATCGGTGGGGGCGTCAACGCAGAGAGGGCCATCAACCGAGCCGTATCAAACCCCGACGCCGCCAACAGCGTGGGCTGCTCTCCGCGCACCCTGCTGTACAGAGAAGAAAAGTCGGTCCAACCAGGGCCGTGGGCTGGCTGATTGAGAATCAATTGCGGCCAAGACCGTGCGGAGAGATCCTGAACGCGGTGATGGGGCAGCAACCAGACCCGAAGCAAGACCTCGGGTGATTGCCCGAAACGGCCTGAGGCCTGGGCCTGATCCAATTGCTGTGCCAGCGCACTGTCGTGGGCTGCGGCCACAACCATGGCCTGAGGTCCCTTCCAGCTCACATCATTGACCAACCGTTCAAGAGCGGCGGTATCCCCTGGGTTCAGCATCTGCACCAGGGAAGGTTCGTAAGACTCCACGATTCCGCCTTTTGCCTGGAAGGCCGAAACAAAACGTTCCGCCTGATCGGCGCTTCGATCGGTGGGATCAGCCACCACCATCACCCGTTGGATGCCCTGATCGCGAAGGTCATCCACCAGATGGTTCAGATCCTGTTGGTAAGGCGGAACCACCGGATGGAGACGTCCTTCAGGATCGAGTTCAGAGAGGCTCTCAATGGAGTCTCCTCGCTGGTAAGGGAGAAGAACCCCAAGCTTGCGCTGGCTGGCGAGCTGGGCATAGGTGGCCAGATCAGCCGAAAAAGGGGCCACCAACACAGACACCTGTTGGCCGAGAAGCGCCGAGGGGTCATCTCCTGGGGCGATGGACAACCAGTCCACAGAAGCAGGATCAACTCCGCAAGCTCTGACCTGATCCAGCCCGAGGGCAAACCCGCTCATGAAGTCAGCACTCGCACCGCCCCCATCACCGTGGGTGATGGCCACGACGGTGGACCGCGATGAGGCACTGGCTGAAAGGGCCTGGCAACCGATCACCGTGGCCAGAAGGACACAGCCGGATTGAAAGAAGCGGATCGCAGTGGAGCGCCCACGACGATGGCCCTCGTGTCGAGACACCCCAAGGGGTTCGTCAGAGGGAGGGACCTTGGACGGTGCTTCGGAAGATTGGGTCATGGCCAGGCACACCCTGAACCTGAACCTAGAGATTTCAGCCTGGGTCGTCGGGTTTTGTCACAGGATCCTGCTGCGTGTCTGGAGCATCTCCCTGAATCAGCAGTGCGAGAGCACCGGCCAGAACCAACAGAGCCCCCATCCCAACGGCAAGCGGTCGATTGCCAGACGCCGCATCACCCCAGATCGCCGTGCTGAAAAATGCTGAGCCGAGCAGGAAGCACGGGACCATCACGATGCCGGAAGCGATTCGGTTGCGCGCCATCTCAAACGGGAGGACAGGTTGCGTGGGCCAGGCCCTCATTCACAAGAGCAGCACCCAGATCCTGTTCGTCACCGATCGGCGTCACGCGTGCAAGCAGAAGACCATCCTCACTTCCCTCCGGACGAAGATTGACGCGTCGGCGACGGGGGACGGCCTGCCGCAACCAGTCGATGGCCACCTGCTGGTCGTCGGGCGACACCTCGATGCAGGCCAGGCGCACGCTGTAGTTGCGGTTGCGATCGCCAACCTGCAACAGCGTGGCCTCACGAACCTGAAGAACTTCAGCGGCCTGGGTGAGCAAGGGTTGAACCACAAGCAGCATCAGCGCCAGTGCCACCCCAAAAACCTGAAAAACCATCACAGAGCGCTTCCACAAGAGGGGCAGAAGCGATGGTCGCTGGACGTGACGGCACCGCACGCTGGGCAGTTGCGTTTGGGATCCATGGCCAGTTCCGGGTGTGAGGGAAGGCCCACCATCTGAGCATTGCTGCAGCCAGGAGGCACCATCGGATAGCAGTTCTCGCCACGCCGAACATGCACATCCACAAGCGTGGGATGGGGCGAGGCAAGGGCTGCAGCGAGCCCTGACTTGAGCTCGGAACGCTCCACAATCTTGACCCCCTCAACGCCGAAGGAGCGCGCCAGCATCTCGAAATCCGGCATTCCTTTCAGCATGTCGGAGGCTGAGTAGCGCTCCTCGTAGAAACTTTCCTGCCACTGGCGGACCATGCCCTGCCAGTGGTTGTTCACGATCACCACCTTCACAGGCAGGTCGTACTGCGCAAGGGTGCCAAGCTCCTGAATATTCATCAAGACACTGGCATCGCCTGCAATACACACGACTCTCCGATCAGGACAGGCCACCTGGGCACCGAGTGCCGCTGGCATGCCAAATCCCATCGTTCCCAATCCCGCGCTACTGATCCAGCCTCGAGGCCCGTTGCGCAAATATTGCGCTGCCCACATCTGATGCTGGCCAACGTCGGTGGTGACGATGGCATCAGACGCCAGCTCTCTCACCGCCAGAAGCACTTCCTGGGGGTAGATCGATCCTTCAGCGGGAGGAATCGTCAGGGGGTAACGCTGTTTCCAATCCTTGATTCGTTCAAGCCAGGCTGCGGTGCGGGTCTCTGGAGTGTCTTGAAGGCTCAGTTCCACAAGTGCGGCCAAGCTGGCGCCAACGTCGCCGAGAACCGCCACATCCGCTCGCCTGTTCTTCCCGATTTCGGCAGGGTCAATCTCGAAGTGGATCACCCGAGCCCGTGGGGCGAAGGTATCGAGTTTGCCGGTCACGCGGTCGTCGAAACGCGCTCCGACCGCGATCAGCAGGTCACAGTCGGTGACGGCGAAATTGGCATAAGCAGTGCCATGCATGCCAAGCATGCCCAGCGCCAAGGGGTGGTTCTCATCAAAGGCGCCCTTTCCCATGAGAGTTGTGGTCACTGGGAGCTGATAGCGCTCAGCCAGCACTTTCAAACTGTCGTGGGCTGAGGCGGCAACGGCCCCACCACCCACGTACAACAGGGGGCGATTCGCCGCTTTGATCAGCGCAAGCGCGTCGGCGACCGCAGCGAGATCTGGGGGGGGAGTGGCGCGGAAACCAGCGGGGATCACCGTGCCTGGCTCCACGGGCACGTAGTCGAACTCTTCCTGGCCGACATCCTTGGGAATATCGATCAGCACTGGACCTGGACGCCCAGAGGCGGCGATATGAAAGGCCTGAGCGACCACCGAAGCCAGATCCGCCGGATCACGCACCACCCAGGAATGCTTCACGATCGGCAGGGTGATGCCGAAGATGTCAGTTTCCTGAAAAGCATCGGTGCCGATCGCCGTTCGAGGCACCTGCCCGGTGATCACCACCATCGGCACTGAATCCATTTGCGCCGTGGCAATGCCGGTGACAAGGTTGGTGGCACCGGGTCCTGAGGTACCGAAGCAAACACCGACGCGACCGGTTGCCCGTGCATAAGCATCGGCAGCGTGGGTTCCTCCCTGCTCATGCCGAACCAGTACGTGGCGCAGCCAGCCCTCACTTTCCGCCACGTGGAGGGCGTCATAGATCGGAAGGATGGCGCCGCCTGGATAACCGAAGATCGTGTCAACACCATGGCGCCGTAACGCGTCCATCAGGGCATGGGCACCGGTCATCCGGCAGCCATCGCCGTTCCCGGACGCTGCATCGACCTTGGGTGCGGAGGTCAGCGTCACAGCGGCATCACGACATACTGACCTTCAAGATTAAGGTTCGGCCTGCCGTTCTGCCCGGCGGCGGCATGGTCTGTGGCAAGCCTTAGAGAAGCCCGAGGGCATGCAGTGGTCCGTGACCACTGATCAGCTCGAGCAGAAATCCTGAAAATCCGAGCATCGCCAAGCGACCATTCCAAACCTCAGAACTGTTGTTCCAGCCCCATTCCCACTTCTCCTGGGGATAGAGCTTCACCTTTGTGGGCAGCTCAGCCGCAGCATCAAGACTCACCTCAGGACCTTCCAGACTCGTGGTCACAAGATCGGCCAAGCCTTCGATGAAGGGCGGGTAGGTATCGAGGGCACGGACACGCCGGAAGTTCACCACACCAGCCTCGGTGGCCAACTCTCGGTACTCAATGTCGATCTCCTCCAGCGTTTCGATGTGCTCACTAACAAAACTGATCGGCACCACAACCAGGTCATTGGTTTTGGCCTTGCCAAGCTCTTCAAGCGCCTCTTCGGTGTAAGGCTTGAGCCATTCCACTGGGCCCACCCGGCTCTGGTAAGCGAGGGTGAAGGGGTTGTCGTGGCCCATCAACTGGCCCAGCTCCTTCATGATCAAATCCGTGCAGGATTCGATCTCCTTTTGGTAGGGATCTCCCGCTTCCTCCACGTAACTCTTGGGGACGCCGTGGGCACTGAAGAACACATGCGCTTGGGTGGGATCGTCGCTCTGGCGCACCTCCTCAGCGATCAATTCGGCCATGGCACGCACATAACCCGGGTGATCGAACCAACTGCGGATGCATCGGATCGGCAGCTTTTCGAAGGATTCGTCACCCTGCCTCAGCCTCTGAAGTTCGCGGAAGCTGGACCCACTCGTGCTGATTGAAAAATGTGGATACAGGGGGAGCACCACCACCTGATCCATCCCATCAGCCTTGAGATCAGCGACAGCCGACTCCGTGAAGGGATGCCAGTAGCGCATGGCCACGTAGCTGGTGGCATCGATTCCACGCTGACGCAGCAGACTCTGCAGCTCCCTGGCCTGTTGCTCGGTGATCCGCCGCAGCGGTGACCCTCCGCCGATCGATCGGTAAGCCTCCTGGGATTTCCCGCTGCGCAGGGTGCTGATCAACCAAGCCAAAGGCTTTTGCAGCGCAGGGATCGGCAACCGGATGATTTCCGGATCAGCGAAGAGATTGAACAGGAAGGGCCCCACGTCCTGAATGCGTTCGGGACCACCCAGATTCAGTAGTACAACGCCGACGCGGGACATAGCAAACACACCGGATGCAGGGGGTTGAGCGTAGCGGCCATTAACGCGATCCTTGGCGCAGGCGACACATTTATGGAGTTTGAGAAGGCGCTGGATTCCGCCAATACCCGTTTGGCGGCGCAGGGCTCGAAACTGCGCATCGAGCAGCGCGGCTCACGCTTAAATCTTCGCGGCTTGCTGCCGCTGCGTCTGGATCCAAGCCAGACCAAACTCCAGCGCATCAGCCTGGGCGTGATGGCCGACCCGGATGGGCTCGACCACGCCCTCCATGCTGCAGCCCTGGTTCGACTGCAGCTCGAACAAAACTGTTTTGACTGGTCAGCCTGGTCAGCCCGGCGACGCAGTCCCCACGCACTGGAGCCCACCCAGGCTGTCGACACTGCCTTGAAGCGATTCGAAAAAGCCTTTTTTTCGGATCCCAGGCGTCGCCGCTCTCCGTCGGGCAGTCGCACAACCTGGAGCGGTGCCTATTTGCCCTACCTGCGCCGACTCTCGAAACAGGCCGATGGCAGCACCATCGACGCCGCCCTTCTGATGCGCACTCTCATGAGTTATGAGGACGGCAGCCGCAGCCGCCAGCAATGCGCCACAGCGCTTGCGGCCCTGGCTCGCTTTCTGGAGATTCCGCTCCCTGATGACTGGCGCGAAGAAGCCGGAGGCTACGGCTTGCACCGGGCTCGGTTCCGTCAGCTGCCCACAGATCGCCAGATCCTTGAAGCCGCTCTAACCATCCCCAATCCAAGCTGGCGCCTTGCCTATGGCCTGATGGCCACCTATGGGCTGCGGAACCATGAGGTGTTCTTCTGCGACTGTTCGGCCTTGGGAGAAGGCGGAGATCGCGTGCTGCGCGTCTTGCCCACCACCAAAACAGGCGAACACCAGAGCTGGCCGTTCCATCCCGAATGGGTCGAGCGCTTCGGCCTTCAGGAGCTGGCCGATAACACCAAAGCGCTGCCGAGCATCAGCACCGATCTGCGTCGCACCACCCTGCAGCAGGTGGGGCGACGGGTGAGCGAGCAGTTCCGCCGCTATGAACTGCCGATCACCCCCTACGACCTGCGTCATGCCTGGGCCGTGCGCACGATTCACATCGGCCTGCCGGACACCGTTGCCGCCAGGATGATGGGCCACTCGGTGGCCATTCACACCCGCACCTATCACCACTGGATCACTCGCCGTGATCAGCAGCAGGCGGTGGATGCAGCCCTAGCCCGTCATCGAGCCTGACCCCCTTTGATCTGATGTCGTCATTTCTTCGCCCCCTGGCCTATCGCTATCGCTGGATCTACGACACAGTCACAGCGGTGTCGGCCCTCAGCGTGGGCGGCGTCAAGACCCTGCGGGCTTTAGGGCTTGAAGCGTTACAACCGCAGTTGCAACCGGGGGCAGCCGTGCTGGATCTGTGTTGCGGCAGCGGCGAGGCCGCAGCTCCTTGGCTCGCCGCAGGCTTTGCGGTGACAGGGCTCGATGTCTCCCCCCGTGCTCTGCAATTGGCCAAGGCTCGCCACCCGACGCTGCAGCGGGTGGAAGGTCTTGCGGAAGACCCGCCACTGCGTTCCGAAAGTTTCAGCGCGATTCAGCTAAGCGTGGCCCTGCATGAATTTCCACGCGTTGAGCGGGCGATGGTGCTGCGCAGTGCTCTGCGCCTGCTCCAACCCGGGGGTTGGTTGGTGGTGGTGGATCTGCATCCGGCCGGCCCCTGGCTGCGACTGCCTCAGCAGATCTTCTGTGAGCTTTTTGAAACAGACACCGCGAGCGCCATGCTGGAAGACGATCTGCCCGCCCAACTACGAGCGCTTGGTTTCACATCCGTGAAGCAGGAACTTCTCGCGGGGCAGGCGCTGCAGCTGATCACTGCGATGCGTCCCATCCAACCGGAACAGTCATGAGTACGAACGATCTCGATCAATCGGCAGCGGAGCTGGGCATGGGTGGAAAGCTCGCCCCTGAATCAGACGATGCCGGCTACCGCAAACGGATGGAACGACGCCAGCAAGTGCAGAAGCAACGGGTGGAGGAGCGCAACAAGGAGAAAGGGCTGATCCTGGTGTTCACCGGCCAAGGCAAGGGAAAAACAACTGCAGGCCTAGGTCTTGTTCTGCGCACGCTTGGCCATGGCGAGCGGGTGGCCATCGTGCAGTTCATCAAGGGGGGCTGGGAACCTGGAGAAGCACGGGCGCTGAAAGCGTTTGGTGACCAAGTGCGCTGGCACGCCCTCGGCGAAGGCTTCACCTGGGAAACCCAGGACCGAGAACGGGATCAGCAGCTGGTGGAGAGGGCCTGGCAAACAGCCCTCGAGTATTTGCGGGATGGAGCGGTGAAGCTGGTGCTGCTCGATGAATTGAATGTGGCTCTGAAACTGGGCTACATCGACGCTGCCACCGTGATTCAAGGGTTAAAGGAGCGGCCCACGCTCACCCACGTCGCCGTCACCGGGCGAGGAGCACCTGCAGAGCTCGTGGACGCAGCCGATCTGGTGACAGAAATGACGCTGATTCATCACCCGTTTCGCGAGCAGGGTGTTAAGGCGCAAGCAGGGATTGAGTTTTAGAGATCAGAGCTGCTCGAGGTCGCTCCGCAACAGCCCCATCGCTGCCGTCAAAACTGACAACCCACTCACCAGGAGTGCGCGATGCACCAAGGGATCACGCCAGCAGGAAGGATCCTGGCTGGCCCGATCAAGAGCCGACAGGGTGAGACGGGCCATCACCGAACTGCGTGCACCGTTCTCTTCAGCCATGCATTCCCTTTGGATTCCCCATCCAAGCGGCTCCCGCCGCTTGGCGCCAGTGATGGGACCGTCCGATCTCGCTTGCTACTGTCAGCAGGATCAGGTGGATGAATGGCCTACGCGCGCGCACTCCTGAAACTCAGCGGTGAGGCGCTGATGGGAGATCAGGGCTACGGGATCGATCCAGCCATTGTTCAGGCCATCGCCAAAGACGTGGCCGGTGTGGTTGCCAGCGGCACCCAGCTGGCAATCGTTGTTGGTGGCGGCAACATTTTCCGAGGGCTGAAGGGGTCAGCCGCGGGGATGGATCGGGCCACGGCGGATTACGTGGGAATGCTCGCCACTGTCATGAATGCCATCACCTTGCAGGATGGCCTCGAGCGGGCTGGAATTCCCACCAGGGTGCAGACCGCTATCGAAATGCAAGAGGTGGCCGAGCCTTACATCCGCAGGCGGGCGATCAGACACCTGGAAAAAGGACGTGTAGTGGTCTTCGGCGCGGGATGCGGCAACCCCTTCTTCACCACCGATACCACCGCAGCTCTACGGGCTGCTGAGATCAGTGCGGATGTTGTTTTCAAAGCCACCAAGGTGGATGGGGTCTATGACAAAGACCCCCACAAATACGCCGATGCAGTGCGTTACGACACACTGACGTTCCAGCAGGTTCTCAGTGGCGAACTGGCGGTGATGGACAGCACAGCCATCGCCCTCTGCAAAGACAACAACATCCCCATCGTGGTCTTCAATCTGTTCGAAGCCGGCAATATCGGCCGTGCCGTGGCAGGTGAGCCCATCGGTTCCCGCATCAGCAACTAGTCATCGTCATGTCTCAATCCGATCTCGAATCCAGCATGCGCAAGTCGGTGGAAGCCACCCAGCGCAACTTCAACACCATCCGCACCGGACGGGCGAATTCCTCCCTGCTGGATCGGATCAGCGTGGAGTACTACGGCGCCGAAACACCGCTGAAGTCGCTGGCCACCCTCTCCACACCGGATTCTCAGACGATTCAGATTCAGCCGTTTGACATCAGTGCTCTGGCCTTGATCGAAAAAGCGATCGCCATGAGTGAACTGGGTTTCACCCCGAACAACGACGGCAAGGTGATCCGCATCAACGTTCCCCCGTTGACTGAGGAGCGTCGCAAGGAGTTCTGCAAGCTGGCCTCCAAGTACGCCGAAGAAGGCAAGGTTGCCCTGCGCAACCTGCGCCGCGACGCGATCGACAAGATCAAGAAGCAGGAAAAGGAGGGCGAGTTCTCCGAAGACCAGAGCCGGGACGCACAAGACAGTGTGCAGAAAACGCTCGACAAGTTCATCGCTGAAGTGGAACAGCACCTCGCCACCAAGGAAGCCGACATCCTCAAGGTTTGAGCAACGACGTGGATCGGACCCGAGATGTTCTGGTGGTCGGGTCCGGGGCCGCTGGTGGTGCAGCAGCGGTGCATCTCGCGCTAGCGGGCCATGATGTCCTGACCCTTGAGCGCGATTCTCAGCCGAGGATCAAACCTTGCGGTGGTGGCATGGCGGCCTCAGTGCAGCAGTGGTTCCCCTTTTCCCTGGAGCCGGCCGTCGAGCAGGTGATCGGTCAGGTGAATTTCAGTTGGTGCCTGGAGGATCCGGTGGTCGCCGAGCTCCCTGGCGATGCACCCTTCTGGATCGTGCGCCGGGAAACGCTGGATCAACTGCTCTCCGACCAGGCCATACAAGCGGGGGCTGAACGCCTGACAGGCGTTGAGGTCAATGACATCCGTCGTCATGGCAATGTCTGGCAGGTGACAGCGACCGATGGGCGCCATTGGCAGGGGCGGGCCGTGGTGATCGCCGATGGTTCAGGGTCCCCTTGGCCTCAACAGCTCAGCCTGGGAGCCAAACAACCCCAAATGGCCACCACCATGTCGGTGCGGCTCGAGGGTCAAGGCAAGCTCAGCGATGGCACCACCCGCTTTGAATTCGGCCTCGTGAAACAGGGATTCGCCTGGGCCTTCCCCCTCGCCGGCGGGGTGAACATCGGCGTGGGCAGCTTCATCGGCAAGCAGGACGCCGACCCGGAGCAGGTGCTGGCTCAGCTGCTGCCGGATCTGGGCTTCGCCGCCGATGCTGGGATCCGTCAACGGGGGCGACTGCAGGTGTGGAACGGCCATCACCGTCTTGATGGCGACGGCATTGTGGTGGTGGGAGACGCAGCATCGCTGTGCGACCCCTTTCTGGCGGAGGGGCTACGCCCCGCCCTAATGAGTGGCTGCGAGGCGGCTCGATCTCTAAGCCCATGGCTCAAAGGCGAGAGTCGAGATTTGCGGGGCTACAGCCGCAGCATGCGGGAGCGCTGGGGGGACTCCATGGCCTGGGGCCGCCGCATCGCCCAGGTGTTCTATCGCTTCCCCGGCGTGGGGTACCAGCTTGGGATCAAGCGACCCACGGCTCCGCGAAGAATTGCCCAGATCCTTTCCGGGGAGATGGGCTACGGCGATATCGCCCAACGGGTGATCCGTCGCCTTCTCCTGCAACGGGGCTAGAGGTCCAGCGCCAATTGCTCAACCCCAGGGTCAGCAGCCTGCCGTCTCGATCGTCTCCGCCGGGTCGAGGGCAGACCTGAACGTCGGGAGCCATGGCGCTGCTGGATGGCATCGGCATGGCGATCAAACCCTGAGGAACGGCGAATCTCGAAAATGCGCTCTTTGGCTTCACGGGCTGACTGAGCGCAATCAACAATGGGCTTCGGCCTGGTACCGCCGAGAGACCAGGGTTCGTGCAAATGCACAGCAGGAACATCTTCAAGTTCGGGGCACCAACGGCGGATGAAGGTCCCTTCAGGGTCATGATCCATCCCCTGCTTGATCGGGTTGTAAATGCGGATCGTGTTGATGGAGGTGCTGCCCGACTGCATCTGGCACTGACTCCAATGAATACCCGGCTCGTAATCCACAAACTGTCTGGCCAGATGCAGACCTGTCTCACGCCAGGGAAGCCAAAGGTTGTAGCTGGCGAACGACATCAACATGGCCCGCATGCGGAAGTTGATCCAGCCATGGGCTCGCAGAGCCCGCATGCAGGCATCCACGAAGGGAACACCTGTTTGACCCTCGGCCCAGGCCGCAAAGCGCTCGTGATCCAGAGAGCGGATGCCGCGCATGAAGGGGTGAAAATCCTCCCATTCGATCGGCGGTTGATCTTCCAGTTTCTGGATGAAGTGGCAATGCCAGTGGAGCCGCGACGTGAAGCTGCTCACCCCACGGCCCTTGAGATCACGGCTGCGTTGCAGAACCTCACGCATGGAGAGGCAGCCCCAGGTGATGTAAGCGGAAAGCCTTGAGCAGCCGTTGAAAGCCAGATTCGGACTGGAGATGGAACGGCAGTAGCGCTGCACCCGATGCGCGAGGAAATCATCCAGCTCCTGGAGAGCCATCCCCCTGCCGCCGTGCTGCCGATGCGGACAAGGATCAGAGCGCAGAGCCAGCGCTTCGCTGGTTGGCAGATCACCGGGAGCGATGCCCGGGAGAGGCGTCAAGCTTGTGGGTGCCGGCGTCATGGCCTCCCCCATCCGCGCTTCCCAGCGGCGGGCCCACCCCCTGCGCGTGCCCAACCGACGAACCACTCCGAATTGGGGCAGTTCATGCCAGGGGATGCCCCGTTCCCTCGCCCATGCCGCCACCCGACGGTCACGGACAAACGTCCAGGCATTACCTGTTTCCTCGTGGCTCCAGAGGGCCGATACCCCGAGTTGACACCGGGCCCGTTCCAGCACGTCAACGGCATCACCGCTGCGGATGATCAGCGGCTGGCCAAGAGCAGCACAGGCCTGCTGGAGATCCTGAAGGGATTCCCGGCAGAAGGCCCACTGCCTGGCTGAGCAATCCGGTTGACTCCAGAGTTCAGGTTCAACGATGTAAAGAGGCAGCACAGGCCCCCTGGCCAGAGCTCTGGCCAGGGGCTGATGATCCACCAGCCTCAAATCACGTTTGAACCAGACCAGCTGGAGGGTCATGAATCACGACCAAAGCCGAGTGGAATAAGCGGACGATAGAAACGCCGGTCAGTTGACGGACGTAGTTTTCAGATCGCGGAGACGTGAATCCACTGAAGCCAGCAGCTCAATCGCGAACATCGGCGCTTCTTGAACGGCAAAGAGGAACTTTTCCCTGTTCATCTCAATCAGACGGCAGGGGCCTTCCGCCTGCGCCGTTCCAAGGCGGCGGTGACCATCCATCACCAGGGCTCCAGCTCCGAACACATTGCCGGCTTCAATGAGCTCATATCCCTGATGGCCGTGGTCGTTCTGCCAAGACAGGCGCACTGAACCTTCCAGCACCCCGAACATCGAAGACCCGGGATCGTCTGCTTTGAAAATGATGTCGCCGGGATTGAACGTGTGCACCTCGCTCTTTTGAGCGAGGGCACGCATGGTGTCGAGAGCGTTCACGTCAGCTGATCGAACTCACTGAATTGTGATTGGCGCACATCAAGAGCCGGTAATGGAAACCGCAGGCTCAGGCTGTTGTCAGCGACAGAGCCGCACCAAATCCGCGGCGAACATCCTCCGGGGTCAGACGACCATCGTGATCGAGATCCAGGGCATCGAACACCGCATCACTCCCGAGCCACTCATCACGGGTAATGCAGCCATCGCCGTTCATGTCGTTCAACAGAAAGATTTCCTGAACGGCATGGCCGAACGCCTTGCCACCCTCAAGTTCGGCCAAGCGGTGAGCCAGCATGCTTTCCAGGGTTTCGATCGCTTTGCTGAATCCTTTGATGCCTTCACCGAGTTTGTCGGAGGCCATGCGATCGCTCTTCATCATGGCGTCAAATTGCTCACGGTCCACATGGATCTGAGCCTCGCTGCTGGATGGATTCTCACCGTCGAGCTTGCGGGTGAGCGTGGCCTGGCTCTCACGCAGCTGATCGAGAAGCTTGGGTGAAATCGTCAACAGATCACAGCCAGCGAGCTCGGTGATTTCATCGATGTTGCGGAAGCTGGCTCCCATCACCTCGGTTTTGTAGCCGTAGGTTTTGAAGTAATTGAAGATCCGGGTCACCGACAGCACGCCGGGATCCTCGGGACCGGGATAGGAGTCGCGACCGGTATCTGCTTTATACCAATCGAGAATACGGCCGACGAAGGGTGAAATCAGCGTGACACCTGCCTCGGCACAAGCCACGGCCTGACCGAAACCGAACAGGAGTGTGAGGTTGCAGTGAATCCCTTCTTTCTCAAGAACTTCAGCAGCTTTGATGCCTTCCCAGGTGGAGGCGATCTTGATCAGCACACGGTCGTTGCTGATGCCTGCGTCGTTGTACAGGCGAATCAGCTTGCGACCCTTTTCAATCGTGGCATCGGTATCAAAACTGAGCCGAGCATCGACCTCGGTGGACACACGCCGGGGAACGATCTTGAGGATTTCCTTGCCGAAGATCACGCTGATTTCATCGAGCGCTTCACGCACCACCTGCTCCACGGGTGCGTTGTCGCCAATCAGTCGGCGGGAGGAACGCAGAGCTTCATCAATCAGACTCTGATAAGCAGGAATTTGGGCTGCCGCCAGGATCAAGGAGGGATTGGTGGTGGCATCCCTAGGGGTGAACTTACGGATTGCCTCCAGATCCCCTGTGTCTGCGACCACAACGGTCATCGCAGAGAGCTGCTCAAGCAGACTGGCCATAGCGCTGAAAGTCTCGATAAACGCAACGTAGCTCCGTTTTTCAGAGTGGCATCTGTGAAGGTATTCCTCTGCACAGGCTGTGATGCAGGGATCAGCCTTGAGGAATGAATTCAGGCGTTCGCGCGGTGCTCGGGGGGATCTTTTCAATCACCAGAAGACCATCGATGATCGATTTCGCCACGGGCAGCGCCACCGTTGAACCGTAGGCGTTCCCTCCTTGCGGCTCGTCAACAACGACCAGCACGACGTAACGCGGATCGTTGATGGGAAGTGTGGCCACAAAACTACAGATGAGCGCACCAGGCACATACACACCATTGAGCGCTTTCTGTGCGGTTCCGGTCTTGCCTCCGATCCGATACCCCGGTGTGCGCGCTCCCTTGCCACTTCCCTTCTCCACCACAGATTCCATCCAGGCGAGCACCGTGCGGGTCACCTCAGGCTTCAGCAAGGGCTGACCTGGACGGGTACCAGCCGGCGCAAGGGCATCCCCGGTGCGCAATCCCCTGGTGATGTGGGGACTGACCAGCCGCCCTCCGTTGGCGAGCAGCGCATGCAATTGCACAAGCTTGAGCGGCGTCAATGAAAAGCCCTGGCCGAAGGATGCGGTGGCGGGCTCAATGGGCTGCCTGGTGAATTGTTCCTTCGACTTGAGCTGACCAGCCACAGCTCCTGGCAGATCGGTATCGGGGCGGGCATCCAGGCGCAACCGACTGAGCCAGTCCCAGTAGCGATCGGCCGGCAGGCGACGCATCGCCTGCACCATCCCCACATTGCTAGACACCTGCAGAACCGTGGCGAAATCAATCACTCCATTGGCTTGGCGATCGTGGTTGTTGATCGGCCATCCGCCGATGGTGAGGGTGCCGTTGTCGTGCACCCGTCCATCGGCCTTGATGGCACCTTCTTGAAGGGCAAGCGCCAGGTTGATGGGCTTGAAGGTTGAGCCTGGCTCGTAGAGATCCTGAACAGACCACTCCCTGAAACGACTCGCAGAAAAATCCCAGTAACGGTTGGGGTCATAGGTGGGAGCTGATGCGAGGGCCAGCAACTCGCCATTGGTGACATCCATCACGATGGCAACGCCTTTCTTCGCTTTCCATTGCTTCACCTGTGAGGCCAAAGCCTTGGCAGCCAGTGCCTGGAGGCGGGCGTCGAGGGTGAGCTGAAGCCGGAGGTCATCTCCGAAGAAAACGCCGGCATCCAGGTTGTCCGGCAACGGAGTGCCGTCAGCACCACGCCGCAGGCTGCGGGCCTGCTCATGACGCTGGAGATCGTCGTGACGGCTCTGCTCCAGGCCAGCCTGGGGCACCCGCTCCTGATTCAGGAACCCCACCACATTGGCGAACAGATCACCCTGGGGATACACCCGGTGGGGATAGGACTCCAGATCAACACCACTGATTCCCGCCCCTCGCACAGCAGCGGCTGTTTCCGGATCCAACCCCTCCAGAAGTTTGATGCCGGAAGGGCGGTTGCCGATCCGCTTGAGAATTTCAGCCGAACTGAGGGGAAGGAGAGGGGCCAAACGGTCCGCCACATCCGCGGATGGACGGATGAGGGCTGGATCGTCGCCGGGAAGATTGAAATAACGGGGGTGGAGCCACAGGCGATAGCGCTCCTCATCGAGAGCGATGAGCCGTCCGGTGCGATCGATGATCGGCCGACGGGTTCCCAGCGGCTTGGTGCGCTGGGTCTGCACGGATCGAGCCCGTGCTTCAAGCTCCGAAGCCTGAAACATCTGCAGCCAGGCCATGCGGCCCATCAGACCGACCAACCCCAGGCACAGAAGAGCAAAGACCCAGCGCATGCGCCCGGCAGGAATTTGTTCCAGCGGCACCACACGCCGTCGGGATTGGGGCTTTTTCGGCCGTCCTGCGGCTGGCGAGCGACCCATGAATCAGTAACCGTTCTTGATCGGACGCTCCATCAGAGAACCGAGCATGGCGAGATGATCGGGACCGTCTTGGGATGAAACCGCTCCGGGTCGGTCGAGGTACAGAAGATTGGCCACGGTGGTGGGCACCATTCGCCCTGGGACCTTGGAGCGTTCCAGGAGGTGCCGCTCGAGCATCGCCGTCGACTCCGTCAGCCGATGGGAGAGGGTGCGGGTCAACTCAAGTTGACGAAAGGCCATCGTCCAGCGGTGCTGCCAGTGCAGCGTGAGCCCGCTGAGGACGAGAACGGCGGCGAACACCCCGAGGAGTCCTCCATCGGCAGCACGATGAAGTCCGGCCAGCAGAGGGGAATGGCGGGCCGCACGACGCGCCGACAGCGAACCTTGAATGACCTCGAAGGGTCCGGCACTGGACGACCGCTGCGGGGACACCGGCTGGGTTTGGGGAACCGCGACCACGGGTGAGGTTCAACAATGCGCCAGTGAACCACCTGCAGGGGGGAGCCGCAAGGCTGAAACCTTGATCAACACTGGGGCTTTGCTCAGCCCCCGAGAAGCAAGAGATTGAGAAACGTCACGCCATTCCAGAGCGCATGCATCACCACGCATGGGAACAGGCGTCCTGTGCTCAACCTGAGCAACGCCAATCCAAGGCCGAGAACCAGCAAGGGAGGCAGTTCGCCGATGCTCAGGTGAGCGATCGCAAACACCAGCGCACTGACCAACACACTTCCGGAACGCCCGAGAGAGCGTCCCAGAACCGGCAGCAAGACCCCTCGGAAGACCGTTTCCTCAAACAGCGGTGCCAGCACAACAGCGGTGATGGCCAGTAGGGACAAGGCCAAGGGGTCTCGGCTGTTCAGCACAATCTCCAGCAGGGGGTTGCTCCCCCCCTGATCCCCAATCCATCGACTCACCAGCCAGCCGCTCAGCACCACCGGGGGCATCACCATCAGCCACCCCCGCGCACCCTGCAGAACGGCGGAATGGATGGGACGCACCTGCCACTGCAGCCACCCTCCGGGGGGGAGAGCCTCTTGATCGCACTGCGACAACTGCTGGCGGAGGATGAGCAACGGTGGAACCGCCAACGCGGCATAGCCAAGAAGGACGGTGACTCCTTGAGTCAGCGCAGGCGAGAGGCCCCGGCTGAGCCAGCCAGTGAACGGGGCGATCAACAGTGGAACCAGCACCTCGCCCAAAACAACGAAGCCACCGGCCACCAGCAACACCATGTCGAGGGGGCCAAGGGGGGCCGAGACGAGGGGAGGCCAGGGCGGCAACCGGCGGCGCAGGAGCTGCCAACCGTGCCTGAGCAGGAGCAGGCCTCCCAGGATCAGAGCCGCCAGTGGGAACACTTCGCTGACGATCAGACGACGTGCGGCGGCTGCGGCCGGAGCTGGATCCATGCAGTCAGCCGCTGAGCCTCCCAAGGCTTGGCAGCCAACCCTTCGGATCAAGGGATCCGGAGCTAAAGCCAGCAATTCAGATCGATCCAGCCCCGGAGCCTTGGTCCCATTCAGCGCCTGCTGGAGCGGGATGAGCTCTGGTTGGCTAACGCTCACCTGGCGAAGACTTTGCTTGAAGCTCTCGTCCTGCTCCAGGGCCGTGAACAAAAGAATCTGGCGATCGTCGAGTCGGTCCAGCGGGGTTTCGCGCAGGGTGCGCAGCAGGGCCGCAGTGGGATCGGCTCCGACGACAAGCGGTTGAAGGGGTTCTGGAACCTCTGGCTGGGCCAACAGGGAGAGCTCCTGCTGTTCCAACGACAAAACGGGTGCAACGGATGGCTTTCCGAAGCTGTCCACCAGCCCCAGGATCCATACCAACGTGGCCAGAACCAGAGAGACGAAGGCCAGAAACACCTTCAAAAACCGGTCAGCCGATGGACGTCCGGAAGGTGGGCTGGTCAACACGTCTGAGGCAACTCGAGACGATTCTGGTGGGTGACGCGTGCAGCGGGCGAAGCCAGAGCAAACCGAGGCTCACTCATACGATGGCGGCGCCCTGCACGCACGAAGCCGTGACCCTGCGTCTTCTCCTCGTTCGCCACGGACTCAGCAGCTTCAATGTGGAACGCAGAATCCAAGGTCGTGATGACCTGTCCACGCTGACCGAAACCGGCGAGGACCAGGCACGCCGCACGGGCACGGCCCTCGCGGATGTGCCGATCACAGCTGTGTACAGCTCACCGCTCCAACGGGCTGCATCAACCACGGCAGGGGTTCTGGCAGCCCGGAGCGATGCACTTGAGCCGTGTTTCGAGGAAGGCCTGCTGGAAATTGATCTGGAACCCTGGAGCGGCCTGACGGCAGCCGAGCGTGCTGAGCGTTTTCCAGAGGAGTACGCAGCCTGGAGAAGTCATCCCGAGCAGCTGGAACTGTGCCGTCACGACGGCACCCGCTACCGGCCCCTGCAGGAGCTGATGCAACAGGCCAGCCAGTTTCTTGACGCACTGCTGGCCCGTCATCCCGTTGACGGCAACGACACCGTGCTGCTGGTTGGCCACAACGCCATCCTGCGCTGCCTGATCACCACCTTGCTGGGCAACCCTGCAGGGGGCTTCCGTCGGTTGCGGCTCGACAATGCCTCCTTGTCTGTTTTCAATCTCATTCCACAGGGGAGTGGCCACCAGGTGCAGATCGAGTGTCTGAACAGCACGGCCCATCTCAACCCACCCCTCCCTCCCAAAGGAGCCGGCGCAAGGATGATTTTGGTGCGCCATGGAGAAACCAACTGGAACCGTGATGGCCGTTTTCAGGGGCAGATCGACATTCCTCTCAACAGCAATGGTCACGCCCAAGCCGAAGCAGCACGGGCCTTTCTGGAAACCGTGTCGATTCAGCGTGCTTACAGCAGTGCGATGTCCAGGCCGCGCCAGACAGCCGAAGGAATCCTGCGCTCCCATCCCGGAGTGCCGCTAACGGTGACCCGCGGACTCGTTGAAATCGGCCATGGACTTTGGGAAGGAAAGCTGGAATCAGAGATCAGGGCTGAATGGGCTGAACTTCTCGATGAGTGGAAGCGCACGCCAGAAACGGTGCAGATGCCTGAAGGAGAGACCATCCAGGATGTCTGGGAGCGCTCCGTCCGCAGCTGGAACACCATTGCGGACTCCTTGGATGCGTCGGAAACGGCTCTCGTGGTGGCCCACGATGCAGTGAACAAAACCATTCTCTGTTCGCTCCTCGGCCTCAGTGCTGGCGACATCTGGGCTGTCAAACAGGGCAATGGAGGGGTCACTGTGGTCGACATGCCCACAGAACCAGGGCAGCCTGCAGTGGTCGCCTGTCTGAATCTCACTTCCCATCTCGGAGGGGTTCTGGACAGAACGGCTGCTGGAGCACTGTGAACCCTGATGGATGCATCAATGCTGCTAGACCCGGTTCAGGTCCTGGTCGGACCGGGTCAGGCTGTTGAGAAGCAATCGGCCGTTCTGATCAAGAACCGGCGCCTTGAAGCCTTTGGCGACGAAGCCCGACGAATCGGTCGGTTGGAGGCCTTGGAACCACAGGATGCGGGCCAGCAGCTTTTGGCTCCGTGCCTGGTGGATTGTCACTCTGACCTTCCAGAACCGTTCCACGGCAGGGGAGAAACCCTGTTGAGCCTGGTGCGAAGCGCTGGATCGTCCGGTTTCGGCCAGCTCGCCCTGCTGCCTGAAACAGTGCATGGTCCACGGGAGCAGCCAGACCACCTCCAGGGATTCGCGCCGAGCGACTGCGATGTCAACGTTCTTCTCTGGGGAGGGTTCAGCAGCGGTAGCGCCGGCGTGGAGTTAACGGCCCATGCCGATCTGCTGGACGCCGGAGCCGTCGGGCTCAGCGATGGCAGGTCCATGCCACCCATTGCACTTCTTGATCGCGCTCTGACGCTTGGAGACATGGGATCAGCACCCGTGCTGATCCCTCCTCTGGACCTGGCTCTCCGGGGCGAGGGGCTCTTGCGGGAGAGCGTCTGCGCCTTGAGGGCGGGATGGCCTTCAGACCCAGCGAGCAGTGAAACACTGCCCCTTAGCCAGCTTGGCCAACTCCAGCAGTGTCACCCCGACCGCCGGCTGGTTTTGATGGCACTCTCCACCGCTGGCGCTGTGGAGCTGCTGCAACAGATGCCCATGCCCCCGCAAGCCACGGTGAACTGGTGGCATGTGGTGGCTGATTCCTCTCAGAGCAGCGCAAGCGCATCCACGTGGTTCGTGGATCCATCTCTGGGATCAGCCACGGATCGCCAGGCCTTGATCAGAGCCTTAGCGGAGAACCTGATTCAGGCCATCGCCGTACAGGCCACGCCCTTGGATGACGAGGAATGCCTGCTGCCGCCGGATCAGCGCCCGCGGGGAGTGTCCGGGCATCATCTGGTTCTGCCGTCCCTTTGGCAGACCCTGGTGGTGACTGAGGGTTGGAGCCCTGAGCAGCTGTGGCAGATGATCAGCTTCGGGCCATCCAGGTTGCTGGGTCTCAGGGAAGAATGCCTCGCTGTGGGCAGCAACCGCTGGCTGCTGTTTGATCCAGACCAGTCATGGACGCCCGCACGTCCCGACCCGATGGGACCCCGCGCAGCCAACCTGCCTCTCCTCGGCCAGACCCTGCAGGGCCGGGTGATGGATTGCGGACTCAGGATCCCAGCGACCCGACCCTGTTGAGCGGCCAGAAACGCCAAAACGCTCTGCCGATGATCTGGTCTTCAGGCAGGAAGGGACCGCCTGGCCAGTAACGACCATCCCAGCTGTTGCTGCGGTTGTCTCCGAGTGCCAGCACATGCCCCTCGGGAACCGTCACGTTGAGGGTGCGGCAGAGACTCATGCCCTGGTCATCCAGGGGGCAGAACTTCGTGACGTAGGGCTCGTTCAAAGCCTGGCCATTCACGGACACCTCTCCGCGGGGATTGACCACCACCCGATCACCACCGACGGCTACCACACGTTTGATGTAAGCGTCGCAGGCGGGATGCCCGAGCCCTGGAATCAGCCCGAGCAGCGGAAAGCTCACCAGGGCACAACGCAACGCAGAGGGTGAGCCTGCTGATCGAAGAGCAGGATCAAAGGCATGGGGTGAGTTGAACACCACGATCTCGCCGCGCTGAGGGCTCCGTGAGCCGTAGGTGAGTTTTTCCACCAACAACCGGTCCTGGATCTGCAGACCAGGGAGCATCGAACCCGAAGGGATGAAGCGTGCTTCAGCAACGAAGTGGCGGATGCCGAAATAGAGGGCCAGCGTGAACAAAACAGGGCCCCAGAAATCCCAGAAGGGATGAGAGCGAGTGGGTGCTGAGGGAGCGGGACCCGATGACGATGGGTCGTGCTGCACGTTGGGCAACGGGAACCTATGGCCTGACGAAGCCCACGATAGGCGTGGAACGATGAGCTCCTAGCCTCAGTCAAGGATGGAGGAGCCATGGTCAGACCCCGCTGGCAGGGCGTACGGCCCAGCGCGGCCAGACGCTTCTGGCTCAGCTGGGACAGGACCATCGCAACAATCGCTGCGATCAATCTCGCCTGGGTCATCTTTGATGTGACCTACGTCCCGCTGCGAAATTTCTGGCTCCAGCGAACCCTCTTTCCGCTGCCTTCACTCAACCTGGCGGTTCCTCTCCCATGGCTGCCAAACATCACGCCGGCGTACGACGGGATCAAAGGAATCGAACCCCATCGGGACACGCAGGGCTACATCAATCAGTTCCGGCGCCTGGAAAAGGCCGCGGCCGCCAAAGGGATCGACAACCAAGCGGTTCGCCAACTCCGCCTGGAAATGGTGGTTCGCAACAGTCAACTGATCGACGAAAATCCCTTCGTGAGCTCGGGGAAGGCGGGAACCCTCGAAAAGCTCAAGAACCGCCTTCGTGCCCGAGCCGGCATGGATTCGGCGAAACAGGCGGCCGCCCATCTACTCGGTGACGACTACCTTTCGCAACGGAACTGGGAAGAGGAAAGGCGTTTCTGGAACAAGAGCATTCTTCCTTTGGCCGCGACCAATTACTGGCGCGGAACCGATGAAAACGGACAGGCGATCGACCGGGCCTGGCAGATCGATACTCCCTTCCAAATCCTTTTTCTTCTCGACATTCTGATCCGCAGCTTTCGCCTGAAACGGCGTTACCCGGGAATCAGTTGGCGTGACGCACTGCTTCGCCGCTGGATTGATTTACCGCTGCTGATTCCCTTCTGGAGATTGCTGCGCATCATTCCAGTCACTGAGCGCCTCTCCACGAGCGGACTGATCCAACTGGAGCCGTTGCGCGCTGTGATCAGCCGGGGTGTGGTGGCTGTTCTCGCCATCGAGCTCTTCGAAGTGATCACCTTGAGAATCCTGGACACTGTGCAGGATGTGGTGAAATCACCCCACCTACCCGAAAAAATTCGGCGCTTGTGCACCCATCAGAGTGTGGTCGATGAGGGTGAACCAGAACTTGCCGAACTCCTCAGGCTCTGGCTCCCACTGATTCTCATCCAAGTGGGACCTGCACTTCGCCCCCAGCTGGTTGCTCTTGTGGGCCATATTTTGCGCCGCAATCTGGAGGAAACCATGCTTCCAGGTCCTCTGAGAACTCTTCCAGGACTGGAGAATGCTGAACAGAAACTGAGTCAAACGCTGTCGACCGGCCTAGTCGACTCACTGTTAAATCTGTCGCGTAATGCTGGAGATCGGCTCGGTCAGAAGGATCCAGTTCTTGAAAACCTTGGGGTCGAAACAGCGGACCGCTTCTGGGAAGAATTGGCTCACAAACTCGAAACAGGCGCGGTACTCGAGCGTAGTCAGGAGCTCATCGCCATTTTTCTAGACGATCTCAAGCGCACGAGCATGAACCAGCTTCGTCTCCAGAGAGATGTGGATGAACTGATTACAGAGCTCGATGGCCTGAACTTCAGCTCAGAAGCGCGTCCATCCAAACCTCAGGCTTGAATCCCACCAGAAACGAGCCATCAGGACAGCAAACAAAGGGTCGCTTGATCAGCTTTCCATCAGCAGCGAGTGCGTCGATGGCCTCGTCGTCCGTCATGGCCTTCACGACAGCTGCTCCAAGGGCCCTGTAGCTCAAACCACTCGTATTGAAGAGAGGCTTGACGCGTCCAAACTGCTGGAGCGCTGTCGCGAGGGTGTGGCGATCGGGAGGATGCTCAGTGATATCAATGACATCGGCACTGATTCCCTGGGAATCAAGCCATGCCAATGCTTTTCTGCATGTTGAACAGCGGGAGTAGCTGTAAACCTTCAGGAGCGCCATGGCCCCATCACCGACCAAGAAGGCTCTTCACAGCCCCAAGAAGGCTATTGGACCCCTTACCCACTCCATCATCGGGACGGGTACGGATCGTCACGTCTCCGTTCACGCTCGTCCGGCAGCTGAGGCGATAGTTCGCCGGACGGTCGGCGAGATACACCTCTTCAACATCGCTGCGAGGAGAGAGATTCTGGGATCCTTCCAGCACTTCAACAACGCAGGTGCCGCATTGGCCGACCCCACCGCAGTTGTTCAGGTTGTTGAGACCCTTGTAGGGGTTGATCCCCGAATCAAGAGCTGCCTTGCGCAGATTGGCACCTTCGATACAACCGACCTGCTGGCCTTCCTGCTCAAAACGGATGGTGGGCACGGTCGATCACAGGCTTGGCGCGAACCAACTTACAAGCAGCGGGGGACTTGGCGGGAGCCAGAAGCCAAATTTTGCTCGAACGTCACCTTCGCTTCAGCGATGGGCGGCCTCGATACAGGCCTGCAGCAAGGGCTGCACGGCTTCTGAATCCCTCCAGCCACCAATCTCAGTCACCCGGCCTTCCAGATTTTTGTACGTGCGGAAGAACTCGGCCACGTCCTCCAATTGGTTGGGAGCAATCTGATGAATGCTGTGGATCTTCGCTTGGCGGGGATCCGCCACGGGAACACAGAGAATTTTCCCGTCGTAGTGCCCCATGTCGTGCATATCCAGAACGCCGATAGGCCGGGCCTGGATCAGACATCCCGCGAACGTGGGCTCCTCCATGATCACCATGGCGTCCAGGGGAGAGCCATCCTCTGCGAGGGTGTTTGGGATGAACCCGTAATCGAAGGGGTAACGCACAGAGGAGTGGAGCACTCGATCGAGAGCCATCACCCCGCAATCTTTGAAATATTCGTATTTATTCCGGCTTCCCGCTGGAATCTCCACCAGCAGGTTCACCAGTCCTGGAGAAGGAGATGGGGAAAGAGCCCTGAGATCCATTGTTCTCTGTGACAGCGAAAGACTTGAGTGCCGGCCTGTCGCTTAAAACAGCCGCCATCGGAACTCCGAGCCCCGCAATAGCAAGCGTGAAGCCAAGGAGGACAAGAAGAGGAGCGGCGACCAGCGAAGCGGTTGCTGGGGTGCTCTCGGCTACAGGCTCAGGGTCCATTCAAGGGGATACAGGGACATCCCGACGTCAGCACGAGGCTGATTCGAGAACCATGGCCCTCGAGCGGGAATGACAAATCAAACGATCTGTCGAGGCCATTCTGGCACTTTTGCGCTTCTCAAGCAGCAGGTCGGTCCTGACGGTCACGCCTTGAAGCCAGATCCGAAGGAGCCTCAGGCAAACCGTCCAATTGGGACCTGATCAGACGCAATTCATCGAGAATCGCAGCGAGAACCTGCTGCGTTGCGGTCGACGGCGAGTTCAGCACCTCAACGGTGACCTCTTTAATCCGCAGAACGTCCTTCGCGAAGCGGGCCACCTCGTTGGGGTGAAACAACAAAGGATCCTTTTGATCACTTCGATATTCAGGATTAAGCTTCCGGGGATTAAAGGGTGGATTGAGATTACGAGGGTCAGTATTTGTGTAGCGATACACAGAAGCCCTTGAGCGGTTCAACGACTTCTGAACATCATCGATCCCTACCAAAGCATCTGATTGAGAAAGGACAGAGCCAATCTCTCCACCCAACCCAACTGAATCGGCCGCAGAAGTGACTGAACCATCAAGCGGGCGAGGAAACATGAGACGGCTCTGGGACTGCTTGGAATTGGCCGACGTTAGCAGCTGAGACTCGTGATGCCAGCAACGATCACAGCCAAAGGGACACTTCTCAGATCGACCGTTTTATCAGCGGTGATAACTTTCAACGGTTCTTTTGTTTGGATGTCATGCGCGTCTCCCGCCTGATGCTGGTGACGCTGAGGGACGTCCCTGCTGACGCGGAAATCCCCTCCCATCAATTGCTTGTTCGAGGGGGTTACATCCGTCGCATCGGCTCAGGCATCTATGCCTACCTGCCGATGATGTGGAAGGTGCTTCGCAAGATCAATGCGATTGTGCGCGCTGAACTCAATCATCTTGGCGCCCTCGAGACTCTGCTTCCTCAGCTCCAGCCTGCTGACCTCTGGGAAAGGAGTGGGCGTTGGCAGGGCTACACCGAAGGGGAGGGAATCATGTTCCACCTGGAGGATCGCCAGAATCGCCAACTCGGCCTTGGTCCAACCCATGAAGAGGTGATTACCGAACTGGCCGGAGACCTGCTCCGGTCTTACCGACAGCTGCCGGTCACGCTCTATCAAATCCAAACCAAATTTCGAGACGAGATCCGTCCCCGTTTCGGTTTGATGCGTGGCAGGGAATTCATCATGAAGGATGCCTATTCGTTCCACGCCAACCAGGAGGACCTCGAAAACACGTATCAAGCGATGGCGACTGCCTACGCGCGGATTTTCGAACGGTGTGGACTCGAAGCGGTGGCCGTAGACGCAGACAGCGGCGCCATCGGAGGTGCTGCGTCCCAGGAATACATGGTGACCGCCGCAGCCGGTGAAGATCTGATTCTCACGAGCAGCGATGGCCTCTACGCAGCCAATCAGGAGAAAGCAACCTCTCGCCCCCCTGTGGCCCTACCGCTTGCTGCCGGTGAAGAGCGCATGATCGAGACCCCTGATCAGAGCTCAATCGAACAGCTCTGTGCAGCCAATGGCTTGGATCCCACCCAAACCGTGAAAGTGCTTGTGCTGCTCGCCCGTCTCGACGACGGACGGGAGCAACCGACCCTGGTCAGCCTGCGAGGAGATCAGGATCTCAATGAGGTGAAGCTCGCGAATGCGGTGAGCCGCTCGCTGAATGCTGCTGTGCTGGAGATCAGGCCCATCTCCGAAAATCAGCTCTGTCAACAAGATCTATCGGAGTTTCCTTTCGGGGCCATCGGCCCTGATCTCAGCGACACAGCTCTGAAGGGATGCCGCTCCTGGGAAAACCATTTCCTGAGACTGGCCGATGCAACGGCACTCGATTTGCCACGGTTCGTTTGTGGAGCCAACAGCAAGGATCAACACTGCTGGGGACGGACATGGGATGCCATGCCGGCGCAGATCAAAGCTGATCTAAGAACAGCCCGCGCGGGTGATCAGTGTGTGCACGATCCCTCCCAAACGTTGTCGGAGTGCCGGGGAATCGAAGTGGGGCACATTTTTCAACTCGGGAGGAAATATTCGGAAGCCCTCGATGCTCGTTTTACCAACAGCGCGGGACAGCAGGAAGCGCTGCTGATGGGCTGCTACGGCATCGGCATCTCCAGGCTTGCCCAGGCAGCTGTGGAACAGCATCACGACGAGGCCGGCATCTCCTGGCCTTTGGGAATCGCTCCGTTCCAGGTGATCGTGGTGATTGCCAAAATTCAGGATCCAACGCAGGTCGCCCTCGCAGAAGAGCTCTATCAGTCGTTCTTAGACGCAGGCATCGATGCCTTGCTGGACGACCGTGACGAACGGGCCGGCGTGAAATTCAAGGATGCTGATCTCATTGGCATTCCCTGGCGAATCGTGGTGGGAAGAGACGCTGGTGAAGGGAAGGTTGAAGTGGTGGAGCGGTCAACACGCTGTTCCACATCGGTTCCCCATCAAGAGGCTTTCCAACAAGTGAAGGACTCCATCTCCACCCACCTGTGATTCGGGATCTCACCCCCATTACAGTTCCGCAAATCCTCTGAACCATGCACGCTGCGCTGACCCGTCTGGGCCGACACCTCAAGAGCCTCACCCTCTCGCTCTGTCTCGGACTCGCCCTACTGCTTACCGCCTGTGGTGACAGCACCACGTCCTTGCTTTCCGGGGACTATGTCGAAGACACCGTGGCTGTGGTCCACATGCTTCAAAACACTCTGGCGCTGCCTGCCGACGCGGAAAGCCTTCAGGACTCGGAGCATGAAGCTCATGATCTCATCAATGACTACATGTCCCGGTACCGCCCGAGGCCCCAGGTGAACGGATTGAGCTCATTCACCACGATGCAGACAGCGCTCAATTCTCTGCAGGGTCACTACAACACCTACACCAACCGTCCGGTTCCGGAAGCCCTCAAAACTCGCGTTGAGAAGGAACTCAGCAAAGCGGAAAAGGCGGCTCTTCGCGGCACCTGATCTGCCGACGGACCGATCTGCATCACAGAATCCGAAGTCTCTTTGACCCTCGGCAGGTGAGTCTGAGAGACTTACGGATTGTGCAGAACCGCGGCTTCGGGCCGCCGAGTCTTTGGCCAACGTTGTCGTCATCGGTGCTCAGTGGGGTGACGAGGGAAAAGGGAAAATCACCGACCTTCTGAGTCGTTCCGCGGATGTGGTGGTCCGTTACCAGGGGGGAGTCAACGCCGGACACACCATCGTGGTGGATGGTCAGGTCCTGAAACTGCACCTCATTCCCTCCGGGATCCTCTACCCAGACACCATCTGTCTCATTGGATCCGGCACTGTGGTGGATCCCCGGGTGATGCTCGGTGAGCTCGACATGCTCATTGAAAACGGCATCGACATCTCTGGCCTGCAGTTGGCGTCAACGGCCCACGTCACGATGCCGTACCACCGCTTGCTGGATCAGGCAATGGAACGGCAGCGGGGCGAGCGCAGGATCGGAACCACCGGTCGAGGCATTGGTCCGACCTATGCGGACAAGTCGCAGAGAAGCGGAATCCGAGTCATCGATCTGCTCGATGAACAACGGCTGAGGGACCGCCTTGAGGGACCGCTTCAGGAGAAAAAT
This sequence comes from Synechococcus sp. WH 7803, assembly GCA_000063505.1. Taxonomy (GTDB): domain Bacteria; phylum Cyanobacteriota; class Cyanobacteriia; order PCC-6307; family Cyanobiaceae; genus Synechococcus_C. The sequence goes on along the minus strand of CT971583.1, from coordinate 622,133 downwards.
CAACTCCTGCAGACCATCTACGGGATGGATCCCCTCAACGCCGACGAGGTGATCGCCGAGTATCTCGCCTACGGCAAGCGCTTGGCCCCCCACGTCGTGGACTGCTCCCGGGCCATTCATGGAGCTGCCCGCAACAGGAAAAACATTCTTTTCGAAGGTGCTCAGGGAACACTGCTCGACCTCGATCACGGCACCTATCCCTACGTCACCTCCTCCAACCCGGTCTCCGGGGGAGCTTGCATCGGTGCAGGCGTCGGACCGACCCTGATCGACCGCGTGATCGGCGTCGCCAAGGCCTACACCACCCGAGTGGGAGAGGGTCCATTCCCCACCGAGCTCGACGGCAGTCTCAACGATCATCTCTGCGACCGAGGTGGTGAATTCGGCACCACCACTGGGCGCCGTCGTCGCTGCGGCTGGTTCGATGGTGTGATTGGTCGCTATGCCGTCGAAGTCAACGGACTCGATTGCCTGGCAGTCACCAAGCTGGATGTCCTCGATGAAATCGATGCCCTCCAGGTTTGCGTCGCCTACGAACTCGACGGCGAGCGCATCGAACACTTCCCGAGTTGTTCTGAGGCTTTCGCCCGCTGCAAGCCGATCTACGAAACCCTGCCGGGGTGGCAGTGCTCCACCGCAGACTGTCGCCGCCTGGAGGATCTGCCGGAGAAAGCCATGGCCTATCTCCGCTTTCTCGCCGACCTGATGGAAGTTCCCATCGCCATCGTGTCCCTTGGGGCCAGCCGCGACCAAACCATCGTGGTGGAGGATCCGATCCACGGACCGAAACGGGCACTGCTCAGCGCCTGATCAACGGCAGCCTGCCGCAATGCGGGGGCCGCGAAGAGCGAGACTGCCTCGGTTCACGCGTTCTGCCCCCATGAGCCCATCACGATTCGCCCAAGACTCCGCCACGTTTGACGTGGTGGGGATCGGCAACGCCATCGTTGATGTGCTCGTGCAAACCGACGATGCGTTTCTTCAGCAGCAGGGCCTTCAGAAAGGCGGCATGGCCCTGATTGATGAGCAGCAGGCAGAAGTGCTTTACAACGCCAGCGGCCCTGGGCTGGAGACCTCCGGAGGCTCAGTGGCCAACACGATGGTGGGCATCGCCCAACTCGGTGGCCAGGTGGGTTTCATCGGACGGGTGCGGGATGACCAACTCGGATCGATCTTCAGCCATGACATCCGCGCCGTGGGAGCTCGGTTTGACACCCCAGCAGCCACCAGCGGGGCAACCACAGCGCGCTGTCTGATCTACGTCACTCCCGATGCCGAACGCACCATGTGTACGTTTCTCGGCGCCTCCACACAGCTCGAGCCAGACGACCTGGATCTGTCGATGGTGAAGCAAACAAAAGTGCTTTACCTCGAGGGGTACCTCTGGGACAGCCCTGCAGCGAAGCGTGCCTTCATCGCTGCTGCTGAAGCCTGCAAGAACGCAGGCGGCCAGGTCGCCCTCTCCCTGTCCGATGGTTTCTGCGTCGACCGGCATCGCGACAGCTTCCTCGAGCTGGTGAACGGCCATGTGGATGTGCTGTTCGCCAATGAAAGTGAAATCAAATCGCTGTACAGCACTGATGACTTCGACGCTGCACTCGCGCAGGTGAAAGGCTGCTGCAGTGTGGCCGCGCTCACCCGCGGCGAGCAAGGGTCTGTGGTGCTCAGTGGTGACCAGCGCTGGGACATCGCGTCCTACGCCCTGGGAGATCTGATCGACACCACAGGCGCTGGCGACCTCTATGCCGGCGGCTTTCTGCATGGCTACACCCAGGGACTTGCCTTGGAAACCTGCGGGCAGATCGGTTCCATCTGCGCGGGACAGGTGGTGACCCAGCTCGGGCCACGGTCCCAGGAGTCGCTCAAGAACTTGGTCGCCAAGCACCTGAGCTAAACCAACAAGCCATCCAGACAAGCAAGAAGCTCTTGCGGGCTCTGAACCACAGGCACAGTGTCGGGGGGGGAAGGACGCTTCACTTTCCACAAGTGGAATCCAAGCGACTCGGACAAAGTGCTCCAGAGCGCATCAGCCACACCTCCCGACTGCCTGCAGAGCACATCGGTGATGGCCCAGCGGCGACAGAGAGCGGCTTCAACAGCCCCTGGGCGCATGCCGCTCAGGGGTCGCAGCACCGCCAAGTTGTCCCCGGAGAGCCCCGCAGCTCCCGCAAGCCGGATCGCCGCGGGGGTAGGCAAGACCCGAGCTTTCACGATGGCACCGGCAGCCCGGCCGGCCTGCGTGGCCGCTGCCAGATGCCTGGCGCCCAAAGCCAGCAACACCCTGTGCCCGTGCAAGGACTGTTGGGCGAACGCATCCACCCCGCTGAGCAAAGACGTCTGGGGGGCGGTCCATCCCGGACGTTCAAACCGCACCAGAGGTAGGGAAAGGTGACTGCAGACCTGATGCAGCTGCGCGCTGATCAGCAACGCGAAGGGATGGGTGGCATCCACCACTGCATCAACGGCATGGGCCAGACAGTGAGCGCTGAGATCTTCGACAGAGCGAAACGAACCCACATGCACAGTGTTGAGGTCTGCCGATCGGTACGCCCGTGCGGCGGCTTCCGTGACGACGCTGACGCTGACATCCCTGCCTGCCTGCGCGAGGGCCGCGACCAGCGCAGGGCCCTCACCGGTGCCTGCAAACACAAGAACGTGGATCTGGCGATTCGTGCGTCGGTGCATCAGGATGGCGCTCACCGCATCGATCGAGGATGAATCACTGCGTTCTGGAAGTGGATGTTCTCCAGGCTCCCACCCTCCGTTACACCCAGGACAATCAAACTCCGATCGCGGAAATGGACGTGGGCTTCGATGCGCTCCGGCCGGATGATCCCCGCGGACAGCTGAAAGTTGTGGGGTGGGGCAACCTCGCCCAGGACCTCCAGAACCGCGTGCAGGTTGGGCAACGGCTGGTGATCGAAGGCAGGCTTCGGATGAACACTGTTCCCAGGCAGGACGGCACGAAAGAGAAACGAGCCGAATTCACCTTGTCGCGTCTGCATGCCGTCGGCGCCACTCCGGCTGGAATGCAGGCGGCTCCAGCCACGCCGCGCGCCCAGCCCGCCCCTCAAGCAGCAACGCCCCGGCCTGCAGCCTCCCATGCACCTGCTCCAGAACCCGCCGCGCAGTGGAACAGCGCTCCGCTGGTGCCTGACACCGACGACATTCCCTTCTGATTAAGGGTCGGATGATCGCTGCTCCGCTGCTCTGCGCAGCAGCTGACCGAGTTCTCGCTCCAATGCAGCCAGATCCAACCGGAAGTCGGCCCAACGCCCACGATCGATCTGCTCCAGCAGCCAGGCCCTGTCCTGTTCCAGCTGTTGGATCAGTTCCGACATCCCTTCAACTGGGTGCGGCGGGATGTCCCGTGGTGTGCTGCTCTCCATCGAGGTCGTCGGTGATCGGCCCATCCTGGCTCCCACGCCGGCAGAATGTCGCCACTGTTGAAAGCAAATCACCGAGGGCGAATGAAGGATCTGCTTTCACCGGGAAGTTTGGTCACTGTTGGCGGAGGGGTCCTCACCGTGGTGGGAGCCGTGGCCTACGCCACCGGGAACGCCAACCTCAGCCTTCCCACAATCTTTTATGGAATCCCGATCCTGCTTGGCGGACTGGCTCTGAAGTCATCGGAACTGCCGCCGGCCCGACGCGTGGTTCCCAAGAACCAATTGCAACGGGAAAGGGAGGCCGCGACACCGGAGCTCGGCAAACTGCTCGGCGATGTGACGCGCTGGAGATACGGTCAAAAAGCGCATCTTGAAAGTTCCCTAGAAGCCTTGAAGCTCTGGGACGAGGATCGCCCCCCCCAGCTCCTGGAAATCGAGGAGCTCCATGGCGAAGCGGGCTATGGACTGCGCCTGCGCTTTGCCTGTGAAGCGGTTCCACTCGAGCGCTGGCAAGAGCGCAGAGATCGGCTCAGCCGGTTTTTCGCCAAAGGGCTGACGGCAACCATCACGCCACTCGACGGCGACAACCTCGATCTCACCCTTCTGCCAGCGGGCGCCTCCTCGGCGGGCGAGCATGGTGAGTCCTGATCACGAACCGATGGATGATGCTCTCAGGGTTTCCGTCCTGAGCGAAGCCCTTCCGTACATCCAGCGCTTTGCCGGGCGGCGGATTGTTGTGAAATACGGCGGCGCGGCCATGGTCCATGCCGAACTGCAGTCCGCCGTGTTCAGGGATCTCGCCCTTCTGCGCAGCGTGGGTGTGCAACCGGTGGTTGTTCACGGCGGGGGACCTGAGATCAACCATTGGTTGAAGCGACTCGACATTGACCCTGAGTTCCGAGAAGGCTTGCGGGTCACTGATGCAGCCACCATGGACGTGGTGGAGATGGTCTTGGTGGGCCGGGTCAACAAACAGATCGTGAATGGGCTGAATCGCCTCGGAGCCCGAGCGGTCGGACTGAGTGGGAGCGATGGCTGCCTGGTGGAAGCCCGCGCCTGGGGCGACGGCAGCCACGGGCTGGTTGGCGATGTGGCCCGCGTCAACCCGGATGTGCTTGAGCCCCTACTCGACCGGGGCTATGTCCCTGTGATCTCCAGCGTCGCCGCGAACGCTGAGGGCGTTGCCCACAACATCAACGCCGACACCGTTGCCGGTGAATTGGCGGCGGCATTGGAGGCGGAAAAGCTGATCCTGCTCACCGATACCCCCGGCATTCTCCGCGATCGGGAGTCACCGGAGTCGCTGATCCGGCAACTCAAGCTGTCGGAAGCCAGACAGCTCATCGACGACGGCATTGTTGCCGGTGGCATGACCCCGAAAACCGAGTGCTGCATCCGAGCCCTCGCCCAGGGCGTCTCCGCCGCACACATCGTGGATGGCAGGGTCGCGCATGCGTTGCTCCTGGAGGTGTTCACCGATGCGGGAATCGGCACCATGGTGCTAGGGCGCAGCTGAACCATGACCGTTGGCCTGGCCGAAGCCCAGCAGGCACTGGATCGGGGTGACTACGGCCAGTGCCTGCGTCTTCTCGAACCGTTGGCAACCACCCACCCCATCAACGAACCCGAAGGGGCGTTGATCCGCATGCTGATGGTCACAGCATGGATGGGACAAGGAGAAGAACGACGCGCGATCAGCACCTGCAGGCTTCTCACCCGCTGCAAAGACCCAGACCTGCGCATCCGGGCCAGACAGCTTCTGAATGTGCTGGAGGCACCAAGTCTGGAACGGCCTGCGCGCTGGTCGATGCAGCTTCCCACCCTGGAGATGACCCCGCGCACAGGTCAGCGGCCCCGCCTGAGCCGACGACGTCGGCTTCCGGCTCCACCTCCACCGCCGCCAACGGGGCCAACCCAAGCGCCATCGGCAGGATTTGCCGCAGTGGTGCTCGCGGTGCTCGTGGGTCTCACCCTGCTGCTCGGCGGCTGCGTTCAGATCCGGGCCGACCTGGATCTTGTGGGCCCAGACCGCCTTGAAATGAGCTGGCATATCAACAGCCTGAGCGGCAGCACACTGCCCTGGCAGAACAATTTTCAAGCCGCGCTGCGCGATCAGGAGCCGAACTGGACAGCGACCCAAGGGCGTGAAGGGGAACTCAATCTCACCAGTCGGCCTCTGAACACCGACACGGCCGCAAAGTTGTTGGCCGACTCCGTTGCCCGCGCGGGACGCACCGCAGGTCTATCGCTCCCACCACCCAGCCTCTCCCTGCATGAACGGAACTGGTTGGTGGGCGTGCAGCAGAACCTCACCCTGAACCTTGATCTCACGGAGATCACCTCCCTTCCCAGCGATTCCCTCTTGATCAGCATTGGCCCCGGCACCGACCTGCGTCAGGTGAGCAGCGCGCCGATCCCTGCGCGTCTCGACAACCAACGCATCGTTTGGCCCCTCGCCCAGGGAGCGGTGAACCATCTGCAATGGCAGCGATGGCAATGGAGCCGACTCGGGCTTGGCGGCCTTGGGATCCTCGGGCTCCTGCTGATCAGCACGCTGTTGCAGTCGATCCGGCAATCTCTCGGCTTTGGATATCCGCAGCTTCCCTCCTGAGGTCAAAGCTGCAGGGGATCGGGATCCACCGAAAGGGTCACATCGTTGGGGAGACCATCCCAAAGCGCCGAACCCTCAGGCAACGGGATAGCCGACTCCGGCGGTCCATGCAGCAACAGCTGCCAGCGGCTGCGCCCGGCCACACGAGCGACCGGTGCTGGCGCTGGTCCAAGCAGTTGCCAACCGGCAGCAGAGCAAAGAGGGCGCAGTTGTTCAGCCAGCAGCGTGCCAGCCGTTGCCGTGGCCGCTGCTGAACGCCCCGCCAACCGCAACAGACAGGCTCTTGCGTAGGGAACCAACCCCGCCTGTTCTCGAAGCATCGATTCCTCGGCGAGGAAGCGTTCGTAGCGGCCGTCGATTAAGTGCTGAATCACCGGGTGATCCGGGCTGTAGGTCTGAACCAGCACCTCACCGGGCTTCTCCCCACGGCCTGCCCTACCGGCGAGTTGGAGCATGAGCTGCAGAGCGTGCTCACCAGCCCGTAGATCAGGGCGGTGCAGCAGGCCGTCAGCCGCGAGCACCGCCGCCAGGGTGACCTGGGGCAGATCCATCCCCTTGGCGAGCATCTGGGTCCCGACCAACACATCAGCCTCTCCGTCGGCAAATCGGGCCAACAGGCGCCGATGACCGTCTCGTCCCCCTGTCGTATCGCGATCAAATCGGAGCAGGCGCAGCCCGTCCAACTCCTCAGACAACCGTTCCATCACCCGTTGCGTGCCTGCCCCAAACGGCTTGAACGCCGACGAACCACAGGCTGTGCAGTGGTCGGTCACAGAAGCGCGATGGTCACACCAATGACAGCGCAGCCACTGTTGCTGCGAACGGCTGCCATGCACAGTCATGGCCACATCGCAATGCGGACACATCACCACCTCACCGCAGCTGCGGCAGCTGAGAAAGGTGCTGTAGCCGCGGCGCGGAACCAAAACAACAGCCTGTTCACCCTTGGCAGGCAGTGCTGCCAATCGATCCATCAGAGCGCGACTGATGAGCCGCTTATGGCCTTCCGCCAGCTCATGGCGCATGTCGATGATGCGGACCGGCGGCAGGGGTTGGCTCGAGATCCGCGAAGAAAGCCGCGCCAGTTCAAGGGAACCCTTCGGCTTCAGCCGGCTCCAGGACTCCAGAGAGGGCGTGGCACTCCCAAGCAGAAGTCGTCCTCCCTGACGACCAATCCGATCCAAAGCAAGATCGCGGGCGTGGTAGCAGGGCATCGGGGATTCCTGCTTGTAGGAGCTGTCGTGCTCTTCATCGAGCACGACAAGGCCGAGGGGACGCAAAGGCAGAAAGATCGCTGAGCGGGTTCCAACCACCAGAAGTGGCTCATCGGCTTCGAGGCAGCGGCGCCAGCAGCGCACCCTCTCCCCATCGCTGCAGCCACTGTGATATTCGAGCACCCGCCGGCCGAAGCGGTTGCGGCAGCGATCCGCCAACTGGGGAATCAAGCCGATTTCAGGGGTGAGCAGAAGGCAATGACGACCGCGGTCGATCTCCGCAGCTGCCAACTGCAGATACACCTCTGTTTTGCCTGAGCCTGTGATTCCCCACAACAGAAGACCACCGCCGTCAGGCAAGGCCTGAAACTGATCGATCGCCGCCTGCTGTTCTCCGGTGAGGTGGCGTGGTGGCTCCAGCCTGTCTTGATCGCAGCAAGCGCCATGGCGTTCGTTGGAGGGGCCAGACGCCGACGCGAGCCGCTGCTCTCGGCGCACATACCCCTTGGTGTGCAGGGACTGCACCATCCCGGCATGAAACCCCTGGTTCAGGAGATCCCGTTGCCAAGCGCCACCCCCAGCGGCTTCCAGAGAGTCCAGCAACGCTTGCTGACGGGTGGAGCAAGGCGAAAGCGCCTCGCCTGCCGGCTGAAGAGCAACCCACCACAGCTTTCGGCCGGAGGCAGGGGGCTTCGCCCGCTGCCCTAGCCAGCCTGGTGGCAAAGCTGCTTTGAGCATCCGGAAGGAACTGGTGTGACAGAAGGCCGCCATGGCATCGAGCCAGGCCTGCCAGTCAGAGTCCACAGCAGCCTTCTGGATCAGTGCCTCCACGGGCTGCAGGTGCTGGGATCGCTCCTGCTCGTCGGCGCGCAGAGGGCGGCACGTAGTCACCAACCCCTGCAAACGCCGACCGCGCAGACGCACCATCACAAGATCTCCAAGGCCGACCCCCAGTCGGCGATGGTCCACGTAGGTGAACGTCCGCCCCTCCCGACCGGCCTCAAGCCACACGTCCACCACCTGAAGTGGGCGGGCAACACCTTCTGGTTGAAAGAATTCCTCGGGGGTTGCCGACATCACAAGTTTTTTCTTAAGATGACGATGTTGGACAGCTCATAAGCTGTTGTCGGAACAATGCAGAGTTCCGTCCAGTGGGAAGACACGAAGCTCGAACCAGGGTTTACCCATCGGTTCACCGGTCTGAGAAAGCCCCTGACAGCCCTGCATCAACCCAACCCATCTCTTAGACCTTGATCACTGTCTCGTGTTGTCTGCCCCTGAGCAACGGGGAGATCAGAACACAGTGAAGCGTTTCTGAGCACTGCTCAGCCGCCACAGTTGCAAGTTCGACATCGAAGTTCTTCGCTTGATTCCTATGAGCCCTGCTGCAAGCAAGTCAGCTAAGGCTGACGCCAAAACAGCCCCAGCGATCGTGATGATGGCCGATGCCAACGGTCAACCCAAGGAGCTGACGGTTAAGGCCAAGGCCAAGCCCAAGAGCAGCAAGGCTTCCACGTCAACCAAAAGCAGCAAGGCCAAACCTGCCGCGAAAACAACCAAAACGGCGAAAACCAGCACAAGCAGCCGCAGCAAGGCAGCCACTCCCGCCTCTTCAGACCTGGATGCAGCAGCGGATCAACTGCTGGCCAAGGCCGCAGGCAAGAGTGCGGAGACTCCCACCAAGGCCGCAGCGAACGCTGCCTCGGCCAGCAAAGAGGAGAAGGCCAAAGCAGATGCCAAGGCCAAGGTTCTTGCCAGCATCAAGGTCGGGCCAAAAGGTGTTTACACCGAAGACTCCATTCGCGTGTATCTCCAGGAGATCGGTCGCATCCGACTCCTTCGCCCCGATGAAGAGATTGAGCTGGCCCGAAAGATCGCCGATCTTCTCCATCTCGAGGAACTCGCAGCCCAGTTTGAAAGCGACAACGGCAAATTGCCCGACACCAAGGAATGGGCTGCCCTGGTGGAGATGCCAGTGATTCGCTTCCGCCGGCGACTGATGTTGGGCCGCCGAGCGAAGGAAAAGATGGTGCAATCCAACCTCAGGCTGGTGGTGTCGATTGCCAAGAAGTACATGAACCGGGGCCTGAGCTTCCAGGATCTGATTCAGGAAGGCAGTCTGGGCCTGATCCGAGCAGCAGAGAAGTTTGATCACGAGAAGGGCTACAAGTTCTCCACCTACGCCACCTGGTGGATTCGTCAGGCGATCACGCGCGCCATTGCCGATCAGAGCCGCACGATCCGTCTGCCGGTTCACCTTTACGAGACGATTTCACGGATCAAGAAAACCACCAAAGTTCTGAGTCAGGAGTTTGGCCGCAAGCCCACAGAGGAAGAAATCGCCGAATCGATGGAGATGACCATCGAAAAACTGCGCTTCATCGCCAAGAGCGCTCAGCTGCCGATTTCTCTAGAAACACCGATCGGCAAGGAAGAAGATTCGCGCCTGGGCGATTTCATTGAAGCCGACATCGAGAATCCTGAACAGGATGTGGCCAAAAACCTTCTCAGGGAAGACCTTGAGGGCGTGCTGGCCACCCTCAGCCCTCGGGAACGGGATGTGTTGCGACTGCGCTATGGCCTCGATGACGGTCGCATGAAGACCCTGGAGGAGATCGGGCAGATCTTCGATGTCACCCGCGAACGCATCCGCCAAATCGAAGCCAAAGCGCTGCGCAAACTGCGCCATCCCAACCGCAACGGCGTTCTCAAGGAATACATCAAATAGTGAATCCTGCGCTGGACTGACATCAGACCGCGATGAGGTCAGTCTTTCGCTCAATAAGCCCTAGTGAATCGCAAGCAGGAGAACGCCATCGCTCTCCTGAACTGGCCTCAGCTGGGCTCGATGCTGTCTGTGAATTCCTGAAAAGCTTTTTTCAACCGCTCCACAGGGGTTTCCGATGGCGGGCATTCCTGGTTGGTGGAGCGGGTGTACACCTGAAGAATCCGGGCTTCAGGTTCCAGCACTGCAGCCACTGCTGCCTTCAGCATCACGATATTGCGTTGCGGTGTTAGCCCCGCCAGAAACGGTTGCAGAGACCATTCATCTCCGCCGAGGTCGCCGACCAGGCGAAGGGGACGGATCAATTGATAGGCGCGATCGCCATCGGAATCGGTGGTCTGCCGCAGACGTGTCACAACCAACAAGCCACTGGTGAGTAGCACCACGCGGATGGTTCCCTCACTGAGTACCGGCAGAAACGGAAGAGCTTCAGCCGCTTGTTGGCCTGCTTCAGCAGATGCGGAACGTCCCACTTTCACACCGTTGACGACAGGTCCTGGCATGAAACCCAATCGATGAAGGATTGATCGTAGGCCGGCTTGTCGGCGTCCTGGGCCCTGAGAACAGAGGTTGCCCCGCGCGAAGAGGCAACGGCTGGCGATGGGATCCAGCGCATGAGTTCCGTGTCACTTCCTTCAACCAGAAAGGGTTTGGCACCCTTGGCTTCGTAGGGTGACCCATCGTTTTCAAATGTCCATGGCTCTCGAGCACCTGCGCATCGCATCCCGCCGCAGCCAGCTGGCCATGGTCCAGACCAACTGGGTGAAAGCAGAGCTTGAAAAAGCCCACCCTGGCCTGGCGATCTCGGTGGAGGCGATGGCCACCCAGGGCGACAAGATTCTCGATGTGGCCCTGGCGAAGATCGGTGACAAGGGCCTGTTCACCAAAGAACTCGAAGCGCAGATGCTCGTGGGCAGAGCGGAGATTGCCGTTCATTCCCTGAAGGATCTGCCCACCAACCTCCCTGAGGGGCTGATGCTGGGATGCATCACCGAACGCGAGGATCCCGCCGACGCCCTGGTGGTCAACAGCAAGAACGCGGAGCACACCCTGGAAACCCTTCCTGAAGGATCGGTGGTTGGCACAAGCTCCCTGCGCAGACTGGCCCAGCTACGCCATCACTTTCCCCATCTTCAATTCAAGGATGTGCGCGGGAATGTGATCACCCGCCTCGAGAAACTCGATGCTGGGCAATACGACTGCCTGATCCTTGCGGCCGCTGGCCTAAGCCGGCTTGGATTCGGGGACCGCATCCACCAGATCATCCCTGGCCACATCTCCCTGCATGCCGTTGGGCAGGGCGCTCTCGGAATCGAGTGCGTCTGCGATCGACCTGAAGTCCTGAAGATCATTCAGGTGCTTGAGCATGCACCCACTGCCGGGCGCTGCCTGGCCGAACGGGCTTTCCTGCGCGAACTGGAGGGTGGATGCCAAGTTCCGATTGGCGTGAACAGCCGCATCGATGGAACGGAGCTGATCCTCACGGGCATGGTGGCCAGCCTGGATGGCCAGCGCCTGATCCGTGACGAGCGCCGCGGAAGCCTCACCGATCCCGAAGCCATCGGCCGAGCATTGGCGGCAGACTTGAAATCCCGCGGTGCGGGAGAGATCCTTCAGGAGATCTTCGCAGAGATGCGCCCCGAAGCGTAACCATGTCTCTACTGCACACAGCTGTCGGGATCTTCACGATCTCAAACCCCATCGGCAATCTGCCGATCTACCTGTCGTTTACCGATGGGAACCGGCGCAAAGATCGCGCCATCGCCCGCAGCAGTGCAGTCACATTTCTGGTCAGCCTGATGCTGGCCACCTGGCTGGGCAACGACCTGCTGGGATTTTTCGGAATTTCACGCCCGGCATTCCAGGTGGCCGGCGGGCTGATCGTGGTTCTGATCGGCCTCTCCATGCTGCGCTCAGAACCATCCAAGGTTCACCATGATCCAGCGTCCATCGAACGCGATCAGGATTCCGCTGTGAAGGGGATTGTTCCCCTCGGCATCCCCCTGTTGGCTGGCCCGGGAACCCTCACCGTGGTGATCGCAGATCCGAATGCGGCGAGCATGGGCGGAAAACTCGGCATCAGTGGCGTGGTGCTGCTGCTCACCGTGGTGGTGTACGTGATCTTCGAAGCAGGGGAGATGCTTTCCTCCAAGATCAGTGCGTCAGCACTTCAAGTGCTCACCAAGATCATGGGACTTCTTCTCACCTCCATTGCGGTGCAGATGATCTTCACCGGTTTACGTGCAGGCTTCCCCGTCTTGAAGGCGCTCGGCATCAGCGGGTGATCTTCACCGGGGTTCCGACATCCACAAGCTCATAAAGCTTTTGCACGTGAGCGTTGAGCATGCGCACGCAGCCATTGGAGACTGCCGCTCGAATCTTCACCCAATGGGGCCAGGGGGTTCCATGAATCCCGAACTGGTTGGGTCCCTGCTGAAGAAAACCAATCCAGCGGTGGCCCAAGGGACTGGAGGGTCCAGTCACCGGATGAACGCGGCCTGACTTGGTGCTTTGGTACTGAGGATTGACTCGCTTGTTCTCAACCTGGAACACACCGGTCGGAGTGGGAGTCTTGGGATCTCCAATGGCCACAGGCCAAGGCCCGATGCGCTCGCCATTGCGGATCACACTGATGCGCCGCTGTCTCAGATCAAGATGAATCAGCGTGCCTTCAGCCGCCGGAACAGGCGCTCTCGAAGCCAAACCGGGAGCAGCTCCGCCCAGGAGAGCTGCAGCAACGACGGCCGCAGAGCAGGCACTCCGCTCGAAACAGATGCGCTTCATTCCAAGACACACAAGACTTACTGGTCTCAAGCTATTCATCGGTCAGAGCAAAAACCGTCCACCATCGGAGAACTTTCTGAAGAACCCGTTCGTCTGGTCAGGGCAGCGACACCGTTATCACGGGCCTGGGTGCTAGATCGGTGCACCGGAACGCGATCAATGCCTCAGCAGCTTCGTTGGACGGACGCGGAAGCACGCCTTTTTCTGCAAGCCATCAAGACCGTCGGAACAGCGGGAGGCGTGCTTGCTCTGGAGCCAATCACTCTGGAGATGATGGAGGCCATTCAGCGCCATGTTCTGCATTCCTCAGTGGATCTCGAAACCCTTGAGATTCGCCATCCCCCCGATTACCCCGCGCTGATCAGCGATCAAAGCAAGCGAAACCAGCTGATTCAGATCCTTGTGCTCATTCCCTATGTGGACATGAATGTGGATCCACGCATGGTGGGAGTTGTGGATGATTTCGCATCATTCCTCAACATCGCACCCCAGACGCTCCAAGACCTGCACCAGGTGAGAGACAACCACCTCAGACGCTTGCTTCTCGACTACGGGCGCAGGAGCATGGGTGAATTTTTAGGGCTTGACACACCCTCTCGCTTTGTTCGCGGTGTGATCGCAGCTGTTCATCAGGCCATCGGTGATGCGTCCGTCGCCAGCCGTTACGCCACGCTCGACTCGTACGCGGAAGGAACTCTCGGCCACACGTTCTTTCACTGGTACCGCGACCGTGGCTGGGCTCTGCCAGGGGAGCACAAAAGCACTTCAGAGCTTCTGGTGAATCACGACTGCTGCCACATCCTTGGCGGATTCAACACCGACTGCGCTGGAGAGATGAATGTGGCGGCTTTTCAGGCCGGACTGTTCACCGATGGCTTCGGCTTCGAATCTTTGCTGGAAGTGATTCTCGACTTCCACCTCGGCAAGGCGTTCAGCACAAGCAACAGCATCATCCCTCCGGAAACCGGTCAGTTCATTCCTGATGCCGCCATGGCTGGCTATGAAAAAGGCTTGGCTTGCTCCATCAATCTCATTCAAGACCTTGATTTCTGGGCGATCGCCGATCAACCCGTTGTGGAGTTGAGGATGAAGTACAACATCCCAGCCACACCGGGCCCCTTATTGATCAAACCCTGAGATCGTTAAAACCAAAAAAAAGCCGCTCACAGCACGGTGAGCGGCATCAAGGATGGAGGAGGTCCAACGGATCTCAAAACTTCCAATCGCTTCAATCAACAAGCTTGGGATCAATCTCTGCCATGTACCTGGCCTCACAGGTCTTGATGATCTCCACGGCCTTCTCAGTGCCGAAGAATCCGTTCACCGTGCAGGTTCCGGGCTTCTTGAGATCTTTGTAGTGTTCCCAGTAATAGGTGGTTTCCTTTTTCCAGTGATCACCAAGATCCTCGAAGCTCTTGATGTGATCCATGCGCTTGTCGTCAGCCAACACAGCGATCACCTTGTCGTCGACTTCACCACCATCATCAAAGGTCATGATGCCGATGATGCGGGCCTCAACGATTGATCCAGGAATGAGCGGTTCGGTGACGTTGACAATTTCAATATCAAGCGGATCGCCATCCTCATCCCAGGTGCGGGGGATACACCCATAAGCGAAGGGGTAGGCCAGCGAGGAATAACCGACGCGATCCAGCTTCAGATGACCGGTTTCTGTAATCAGCTCGTACTTGTTGATCGTGTTGGAGTTGAGTTCCACGATCGTGTTCAGTCGCAGCTCAGATTCGTCGGCGAAGGCCGGGAGCACATGCAACAGATTGGGCATGCTGCGGCTGGGAGCCTGGTCGAGATTGGCCATTGGAGACGGCATTCAGCGCGGTGATCCTACGGGGGCTGGATCGGCACACTGAAACGATCAGCAAGCCGATTCCATGCCATCCCTCTCCCCCTGGGCACTGTTGCTGCTGGCCATCGGCGCTGAAGTGATCGGCACCTCCTGCCTGAAGGTGTCGGACGGGTTCAGCCGTCCATGGCCAACCCTTGCGGTTCTGACAGCGTATGGGCTTTCGATGACGCTGATGTCGCGGGTGGTGAAAACGATTCCCATGGGCATCAGTTATGCCCTCTGGAGCGGAATCGGCATTGTGGCGATTGTGCTGATTGGCGTGGTGGCGTACCGCCAGGTCCCCACAGGCGGTCAGCTCATCGGGATGGGGCTGATCACAGCGGGGGTGCTGATCGTGAATCTGTCGTCTCCCCTCACCAAAGGTTGACCACAGCATTGCGCTCACGCTGATCCATGCACAAACATCCCACTACCTGTGGGAACTTCAATGGCATTTACGCGTTAACAGCCCATGCTTCGCCTCCGCCGATTCCTGCTGATCGCTGCAAGCATCGCCGGACTCGCCGTGTTGTTTCACCTGATCCAGGTGCACGGGCTTGAGCCGCTGCGCAACCAGGTGGAACGCCTGGGGGTTTGGGCTCCCCTGGGCATCGTGCTGCTCCGCGGAATCAGCATCCTGCTGCCAGCCTTGCCGAGCACGGCTTACTCCCTGCTCGCCGGCGCTCTCCTGGGCTTTCAGACCGGCTTCATCGTCATCGTGATCGCTGATCTGCTGTTTTGCGAAACCGCCTTTCTGTTGGCGCGCAGCTACGGCCGGGAACCGATCAAACGTCTTGTCGGCAACCAGGCCATGGCCAAGGTGGAAGGATTCAGCCGACATCAATTGGAAGGCAACCCGTTTTTACTGACGGGTCTTCTGATGACAGGTCTGTTTGATTTCGTGAGTTATGCCGCCGGCCTCGGTGGCACGAGCTGGCGTGGCTTTTCCTTGCCCCTGCTCGTGAGCGTGCTGCTCAGTGATGCCCCGATCGTGGCGCTTGGAGCCGGGATTTTCAGCGGAGGCAAGCTTCTTCTGGGCGCAGCCCTTCTGGGGGTGTTTGCCCTGGCCCTGATCGCCGGGGTGGTGAAGCAGCGTGCCCGCCGGCAGGCTGAATCAGCCAGCTAAGCCGAGAAGCGCATCGCTGCGCTCGCGGGTTCGGCGCAGACCGTCGCCATCCGCGTTGAGGTCGTGGCCGAAGGAGGGAATCAGCGCCTTGAGGCGCTCCTGCCAGGCCGCCGTTGCCAAGGGCTCGGCGAAACAACGCTCCAGCACGGTGAGCATGATCGACACTGATGTGCTGGCACCCGGGGAGGCTCCCAGCAGGGCAGCCAAAGAGCCATCCGCGGAGCTCACCACTTCCGTCCCCATCTGCAGGCGGCCGCCGTCAGGGGTTCGCTTGATGATCTGCACACGCTGGCCAGCCACGGAAAGCGTCCAGTCCTGTTCCCTGGCTTGGGGAAGGAAATCCCGAAGGGCATCCATGCGATCGGCCGGGCTTTGGCGCAACTGCGTGATCAGGTAGTTCACCAAGGGGAGATTGTTCACCCCCACTTGCAGCATGGGCTGGAGATTGCTGATGCGAACCGACTTGGGCAGATCCAACAGCGAGCCCGTCTTGAGGAACTTGCTGCTGAAGCCGGCGTAAGGACCGAACAGCAACGACCTCGTTCCATCAATCCAGCGGGTGTCGAGATGGGGGACCGACATCGGTGGCGCTCCCACCTTCGCTTTTCCGTACACCTTGGCGAAGTGATGCTCCACGAGTTCCGGTTGCTGACAGACCAACCACTGGCCGCTCACAGGAAACCCAGCAAAGTTGGCAGCCTCGGGGATCCCACTGTTTTGCAGCAGCGGCAAAGCACCACCTCCAGCACCCAGGAACACAAACGGAGCCCTGACCTGACGGGCACCGGAGGGACTGCGCAAATCAATCTGCCAATCACCGGACGTCATCCGTTCGGTGCGACAACGCTTGAGCCTCTGCACACGCGTGCCGAACACCACATCCAAGGCACCCGCACTCTGCAGTGGAGCCAGCAGCATCTGCGTCAGGCTGCCGAAATCCACATCCATGCCGCGCTGAACCCGGGTGGCGGCGATGGGCTCACGCCCATTCCGCCCTTCCATCATCAGCGGAATCCAGTCGGCGATCTCTCCGGCATCCGTGCTCCACTCCATGGCCGCAAACGCCGGCACAGCACTGAGTTGGCGGTGCCGCTGCCGCAAAAAGGCCACATCCTTTTCGCCCCACACGAAGCTCAGATGGGGAACCCGATGCAGAAAACGGTCCGGTTGAAGGGACCCCAACTCCGCCAGCGATGCCCAGAACTCAAGACTGCGTTCAAACGACGCATTGATCGCCAGGGCCTTCTCCGTCGCGACCGATCCGTCATCCAACTGGGGGGTGTAATTGAGCTCGCAATTGGCTGCATGACCGGTACCGGCGTTGTTCATCGCAGCACTGCTTTCAAGCGCTGGGGCCTCCAAGCCCTCCACGAGCAGCAGCCTGAGCCTGGGGTCCAGGGCATGCAGGAGCGATGCCAGGGTGGCACTCATGATCCCAGCGCCCACCAGAACAGCGTCGTATCGATCCACAGCAGAAGGTCACCCTCCTTCAAGGGTATGGATCAACCCCGAGGGACGCATGCCTACGCTGGGCTGAAAGATTCTGAATCCGGCCATGAGCTCCGAAACGATGCCGCTGACCAGCGAAAACGTGGAGAAGGTGCTCGACGAGCTGCGCCCCTTCCTGATGGCCGACGGCGGCAACGTGGAAGTGGTGGAAATCGACGGGCCGGTGGTGAAGGTGCGGCTCCAGGGAGCCTGCGGCAGCTGCCCCAGCAGCACCATGACCCTGAAGATGGGCATCGAACGCAAAATGCGCGAGGCCATTCCCGAGGTGAGCGAAGTGGTGCAGGTGCTCTGACGCAACACCTCTCCGCAGCCATCCTGGGTGAACGCCAGTGGACGAATGCGCCTGCCCATCTCAAGACGCTTCGGATTTCTGCTCATTGCCTTGGTTCTGGCAATCACTCTGCTGTTGGGCACACGCGCGTTCGTTGATCGCGGCCCAAATGCGGACACGATTCATCCTGCCGCGGTGCAAGAGGAGATGGAAGGCACCGCGGGGCTGGAGGCCGTCCAGCCCTCCGATGCGCTCGTCGCCAAACACCCGTTCATTTATGCGGGTATTCATCTCGACAAGATCTACGAACTCAATCTCAACTCGCGCACTTTCACAGCAGATGGTGAGATCTGGCTGGAATGGCTCCCCGAGGTTGAGGCATTGCTTCAGCGGTACGACACCGACGCCGCCGATCTGATTTCACTGACCAATCGCATCGAGACGTGGGACTCCACCTTTGAACCATCCGCTGCAGGAGTGCGCGAGCTCTCAGGGGGGCGACGTCAGCTGCTCTTCCGCTTCTCGAGTCGGTTCTACGACGATGCGGTGGACTTCCGAAGGGATCCCTTCGATGTGCTGAAGGTGCCGATCATCATCGAGCTTGAACCGCTCTGGACCTCCCAGAAATACGCCGACCTGCGTTTGTTGCCGACCCCCTCCAACGACAATCTCGTGGGAGAACTGGGCTCTCTCAGTGGCTACCAGCTTCAGGGCGCCAGTTTCAAACCATTTCTGCGCCGGAGCTCCAACAGCCTGGGCACCTGGTATCGCCCCCAGCTCAGCCAGGTTCGCTTGGAAGTGATTTACCAGTCGAATCTTTGGCCAGGAATCGTGAACTGGATCATCCCCCTGATGATCATCAATTCGATCGTGCTGATGGCGCCATCGGTGGAGGGAACCCTCTCCGACGTACGCCTTGCCATTCCATCAACGGCCCTGCTCACCCTGATTTTTCTGCAGCAGTCGTACCACTCTTCCCTGCCGAAACTTCCTTACACCACCTTCCTTGATGATCTCTTCACAACGAGCTATCTGATCGCCATGGCTCTGTTCGGATTGTTCACGTGGGGGTACAACGCCTACGTGGCTGCACCGGATGAACAGAAGGCGAGCACCATGCGGCGGATCAATCAAGCCGACACCCGCTTTCAGTTCCTTTCCCTGGGCCTGCTGGTGCTGACCGCGGTGATCAGCTGGGGACGACGATGAACAAAGGCATCGCGACTGCGACGAGGAGAAGCCTCCCAGGCCTGATCAGCCTGCTGAGCTCACTGTTGCTGCTCAGCTGCGGGCAGCGCAGTGGGCCGCCGCACACCGCCACAATTCGCGTTGGCATCCTGCACTCGCGAACCGGCACCATGGCGCTCTCGGAAGCCACAGTGGCCGAGGCGGAGCGTCTGGCGATCGAAGAGATCAATGCCGCTGGCGGCCTCAAACTCAACGGCCGGGCGGTGCTGGTGAAGGCCATTGAAGAAGACGGCATGTCAGATCCCGCCGAGTTCGCTCGCAAAGCACAACAACTGCTGAACGAAGACAAGGTGGTGGCGATCTTCGGTGGATGGACCTCCACCAGCCGCAAAGCCATGGTTCCAGCGATGGAGACCAACAACAGGCTTCTGTTCTATCCGGTGCAATACGAGGGACAGGAGTGTTCTTCTGCTGTGGTGTACGGAGGATCGGTTCCCAACCAGCAGTCCGAACCGGCCCTGGATTGGCTGCTGAACAATCACAGCGAACGGCTGCTGCTGATCGGCTCGGATTACGTCTATCCGAGAACAGCCAATCGCATCATCCGCGCCCAGGCGCAGCGCGCACAAGCGCGTGTGCTCAACGAGCGCTACCTGGCGCTTGGGAGTGCAGCTGTTGAACCGCTGATCGCAGACATTCAAGTTGCTCTCAAGGCAGGTCCGGTTGCCGTGGTGAATACCCTCAACGGCGACAGCAACATCGCTTTCTTCCAGGCCCTGCAAAAGCAGGGATTGAATCAGCGTTCGGACCTCAAGGTGCTCAGTCTGTCCGTGTCGGAGGAAGAGGCGGTTGCGATCGGACGACGCAAGATCGCTGGTACCTATGCAAGCTGGAGTTATTTCCAGAACCTGCAGACACCGGAATCCACCGCTTTCGCGCAACGCTTCCGGCAACGGTACGGCTACCACCGCGTTGTCAATGACCCGGCGGAAGCGGGGTACAGCCTGGTACACCTCTGGGCTCAGGCGGTGGAGGCTGCTGGCAGCACAGAAACCAACGCTGTGCGGTCCGCCTTGATGGGCCGCCGTGTGCTGGCACCCCAGGGCTCTCTTCACATGATGCCGAGTCTGCATTTCAAGAAACGGTCCCTCCTGGCGCGAGCCGATTCCGAAGGGCGGTTCCAGGTGATCAAGGATTTCGGGATGATCGAGCCCCAACCCTGGAACCCTGAGTTACCAGAATCAGCGGGATTGACCTGTGATCACAGGGGGGCAGCGCCGCTCAAGGAGTGACGGCCGGCGCCGAGGTTGGGGCTGCAAGCGGCGGACAGGTGCGCGCCGTGAAGTTGCAGGAATAGATCGTTGACTTCTGCCAGCTCAGGGGGATTTCAAGCAGATCTCTGCTGCCGGTGATGCCCTGCACCACAAACAGCACGGCAGCCAGCACATTGGCGCTGACGTGCAGCCGCCGCAGGCGCAGGTCACGCTGAATCTCTGGCTGGGCACCGAGAGAAAACAGCATCAGGCCCACCACAGCCACCCCCGACCAGTAATGGGACTGCCAGAAAGCAGGCGAAAACGGATCGTCGGACAGACGCCAGACCTCAGGCTGAGCGCCCAGACCCAGGACCCCGGCCCAGGTGATCAGCACGAACGCGAGCCTCAGCCCCGGAGCCTTGGACACCCACAACGCTGCCAATCCAGCCAGGCTGCCGCAAAGCACCAGAAGCAACTGCGCAGCCCTTGCAGCTCCGCCTTGAAAGGCCCTCAAGGGTTGATCCGTCGCAATCGCCACGGTGAGGGCCACGAGCACCAGCACCACCACGCCCACCGCCAGCCAGCGGCCCAGATCACTGTGTTCACGCCCAACCGTTGGGGGACACTTCAGCGTCTGCAACCGTCGCGCCCGGGTCTGGATCGCCAATCGCACCACCATCCCGATCAGGGGGTAGATGATCACCACCGCCAACGCGGGGTGAAGGATGCCGAGCCAGTCGACGGTCGTCATAGAGATCTCTCCGCACCGGAAACGTAGCCATGGGATAGGCAGATCCACCGGGTGGGAACCCGCTCGTTGCCTGGCGCGGCCTCACCTTTGAACAGGAGGAAGCTGAAAGCAGTCAACGGAGCCGGTCATGAATCAACTTCAGTGCCATCGAATCCAATCGCTGCAGGTCTTGGTGGAGCCAAAAGACCGCGAAGCCACCTGGGATGCCGTGGAGGTTTACTTCCAATGCATCAGCGAATGCGATCTCAACGACAGAGAGTGCACCATCTCCTGCACCCGGCAGCTCCGTGATGCGAGTTGAACGTGATGCGCGTTGAAGAGGAGGTTCGCGATCATGAGCCTGAACCGACCCATCCATGCCACCCCGCCTGATCGCATGCTGAGAGATCTCTGCCCAGCCCTGAGCGGCAAGACCTATTTCAACTACGGGGGGCAGGGGCCCTTGCCCGATCCCTCTTTGGATGCGATCACAGCCAGCTGGAAACGGATCCAACAGCTGGGCCCGTTCACAACGGATGTCTGGCCTTACATCGGCGCCGAAGTGAACAGCACGCGGGCTCAGCTGGCCACGTTGTGCGGCGTCCCTCCCCATCGCCTGGCCCTGAGTGAAAACGTCACCAGTGGCTGCGTTCTGCCGCTCTGGGGGCTGCCGATCCGTGAAGGAGACCACGTTCTCATTAGCGACTGCGAGCACCCCGGTGTCGTGGCAGCCTGCCTGGAACTGGCCCGCCGCATGGGCCTCAGCGTGCACGCCCTTCCCGTGAAGCATCTGCGCGGAGGGCGCAACGATCAGGACCAGACGGACGCCGCCGTTCTGGAGGCCCTCGAGCAGCAGCTCACTGCAAAAACCCGCCTGGTGGTGCTCTCCCATCTGCTCTGGAACACCGGCCAGCGGATGCCGATCGCGGCCGTCGCCGCCCAGCTTCAACAGCACCCGGCCCAACCGTTTCTGCTTGTGGATGCCGCTCAGAGCATGGGCCAGATTCCAGTGGATGAGGCTGCTGCTGCCGCAGACATCTATGCCTTCACGGGTCACAAATGGGCCTGCGGTCCTGAGGGGCTTGGCGGCGTCGCTCTGTCGGAGCGCGTTCTCGAGGAGTCCAACCCAACCCTGATCGGATGGCGGAGCCTACGCGATGAAACCCGAGCGTCCCTCGACGATCCCCATCCTTTCCACGCCGACAGCCGCCGGTTCGAAGTGGCCACCAGTTGCGTGCCCTTGATGGCAGGGCTGCGCTGTTCCCTCGATCAACTGGAGCACGAGGGGGGACCAGGCCAGCGCCTGGAACGCATCCGCCTTCTGAGTGAGCGTCTCTGGCAAGAGCTCTCGGATGTTCCCGGGGTGATGCCTCTGCTCGATGGCCCTCCCGCTGCAGGATTGGTGAGTTTTCAACTCGACCCGAACAGCACCACGCTTCAACCAGCTCAGGTGGTGCAGCAACTGGGAGAGCAAGGCATCTGGATCCGCGATCTCGCCGATCCGAGCTGCCTGAGAGCCTGCACCCACGTCTGCAGCAACGACAACGACCTGCAGACCCTCGTCAAAGCAATTCGCCACGTCACCGCGTCAGACGCGTAACGCAAACGCAACGCAAGCGTTCATCACTAGGCTTGATCTGAACGAGCTGATCCCTTGCTGGAACCCTTCACCAGCCAGCCCATCCCGTGGCTCGCCGTTGTTCTCGCGATCCTTTCAGCCTTTCTGATGGGGTTCGGCCGCAGTGGCCTGGGCACAGGGGGATTCATCGCCTCACCCCTGATGGTCTTCGCCATCGGTGCTGTGAATGGTGTCGCCGTTGTGGCGCTCCTGATGCTTCCAGCAGCCCTGCTCGGTGTTTGGCAACATCGCGCCGGGGCACGACGCACCCTGCTCCTGCCCCTCTTACCCAGTGCAGCGATCGGCACTGCCATCGGCGGGCTGATCCTCTGGGGTCTGGTCTCCAGCGGGGAGGAAGCCGAAGTTCACCGGCGCCTCGAACTGCTCGTAGCCCTGCTCTGCCTGGTGTATGGCCTGCTGCTAACCCTCCGAGACTGGCTGGCGAACCTCGGTGGAGGAGCAGGCGCCCCCCACGCCAGTGGCCTCGTGCTGATGGGATCCGCAGTGGGGATCAGCCAAACGGTGAGCAACACCGGCAGCCCGCTGATGACGCTCTACTTTCTGCGCCACGGGCTGAACCGGGGGACCTTCGTTCCTGCCCAGCTCAGTTACATGCTGGTTCAGAACGTCCTCAAACTGATTCCTCTGATCAGCCTGGGCCTGCTCACTCCCATCAACGCGACCGCCGGCTTCATCTTGATTCCAGTCACCTTGGCCGGCAGCTTTGCAGGGCAAGGCTTTTTCCTGAAGGCTTCAGACACGCAGTTTTTTCGTCTCTATGTGCTGCTGCTCGTGATGGGATTTGCAGTGAGCCTTGGGTTGCTGATCGGCCGGATTCCCTGCCTGCGTGTCCTCGACACACTGATCTAAACAACAACCTCACCGCCAGTGGCGCAGGGCTTGCTCCGCCTGTTCCCGATCATCGAAATGCACTTTCTCAGTGCCGAGGATCTGGTAATCCTCATGCCCTTTACCGGCGATTAACACCAGATCACCGCAGCGCGCCTGCGCAATGGCCAATGCAATGGCCTTGGCACGATCAACCTCAACCTGGCGCTCAGCATCGGCCGGGAGTCCGGCCACCACATCATCAAGGATCTGACCGGGATCTTCCGTTCGCGGATTATCGGAGGTCACCACCACCTGATCCGCCAGCGCTGCAGCGATGGCCGCCATCTGCGGTCGCTTACCCCGGTCGCGATCACCACCACAGCCGAACACACAGATCAACTGCCCCCTCACAAAGGGACGGCAGGCCTCCAATGCGTTGCGCAAACCATCGGGTGTGTGGGCATAGTCCACCAGCACGGCCGGATGATCCTCCGCAGCTGAGCCGGTCAGCACAATCCGTTCCATCCGTCCTGGCACGCCGCGGAAAGAAGGAAGCGCATTCAACAGCAGGGGCAAGGGCAATCCCTGCTGAAGCAGGGCGCCCACAGCCTGCAGAACATTCATCAGATTGAAGCGTCCCACCAGCGGTGAATGAAACCGGCCTTCACCCAGAGGCGTGCGA
Source organism: Synechococcus sp. WH 7803 (assembly GCA_000063505.1). Classification (GTDB taxonomy): domain Bacteria; phylum Cyanobacteriota; class Cyanobacteriia; order PCC-6307; family Cyanobiaceae; genus Synechococcus_C. Next base: position 598,296 of record CT971583.1, on the reverse strand, counting down.
AGCGCTCCATCCACACCGTTGGATGTCATGCGCAAGTCAGCCATGGTCAGATCAGCCTCATGCGCAAGGCTGCATCGCCAGGCACGCTCCCCCAACCGATCCGCCAGCTGCCGGCCCCAGGGATCATCCACATTCACCACCGCCCTGGGCCCCTCACCCACCAGATAGGGCGACGCGAACAACAGGGCCTTGGCCTCGAAATAGGCCTCCATCGACGGGTGGTAATCGAGATGATCTTGGGTGAGATTGGTGAAAACGGCTCCCGAGAAGCGACATCCCGCCACACGCTGCTGATCGAGGGCATGGGAGCTCACCTCCATAGCTGCCACCTGGGTGCCCCCTTCCAGGGCTTCTGCCAACTGGGCCTGTAAGCGGTCGGCCGCCGCGGTGGTGTGCGTGGCGGTGAGGCTGTGGCCGGGCCATCGATTCACCAGGGTTCCAAACAAAGCAGCAGGCCGGCCGCAAGCCTGGCTGAGATGTTCAATCAGGTGGGTGGTGGTGGTTTTGCCATTGGTGCCGGTCACACCGATCAACTCCATGCGCATGGAGGGCCGCTGCCAGAAGGCCGACGCCAGCTCCCCAGCCCAGAAAGCCACGGGATCCGGCACCACGAGTACGGAATCTCCAGGGGCCGGTGGATGGGCCGCGGCCGCCTGCTCGCCAATCAGCACCGCTGCGGCACCGGAGGCCAGCGCTGCAGGCCAGAAGCTGCCTCCATCCACCCGTTCTCCCGGCAGGCCGATGAACAGGCTGCCCTGGCCAACGCAGCGAGAATCACAGGTGAGCGCCGTCACCGTTGCGTTGGCCACTCCAGCAGGCACAGGCAAACCCACAGCTTTGAGCAGGGCATGGAGCGTCTGCGTCATCACCAATCCCCGCATCGGAGATTGTTCTAGACCGATCCTGAAGCGCTGGTGCAGACCCGTTGCAACCAGCTGAACAGTCCCTCCCCAGACAGACGGGGAGACACCCGCGGCAAGGGGCTGCTGTTGAGAGCCAGAACTGGAACCTCGAGGTCATAACGAGCCTTCAGGCCAGGGTCCACCCCAGGGGCATCAATATCCACCACCTGCAGAGCAAGCGGAGGCTCAAGAGCCGTGAGATCAAGGGCCTGAAGCCGCTGCTCAAGCCCTTCACACAGACAGCAACCCTGGCGGCCGTAGAGCGTCAGTACGCGTGTCATGAGACCTGAATCATGGGAGCTTCAATCCGGAACCGGATCGCAACCGCAGGGGGTGAAAGGATGGCAACGGCTGATGCGACGCAACGTGAGCCATCCACCACGCCATGGGCCATGGCGTTGGATGGCCTCGAGCCCATAAGCGCTGCAGCTGGGGATGAAGCGGCAGCGAGGACCGAGCAGGGGAGAGAACCAACGGCGATAAAAACCAATCAGCGCCAACATCACCTGGGCAAGCCCACGGTTAAGGGCTTGCTGAACCGATGGGTTCCGATCGCCCGATACGATGGTTGATTCGCGCATGTTGGTCGCGATGCTGGCACTGCGTTCAGCATGGCGCGTCAACGGCGTGAAGGTCCAACCATTCCTTCCCCTATGTCTCGTTACCGCGGCCCTCGCCTGAGGATCACGCGGCGCTTGGGAGACCTCCCTGGTCTCACCCGGAAGGCCGCAAAGCGGTCCTATCCCCCCGGTCAGCACGGCCAAGCCCGTCGCAAGCGCTCCGAATACGCCATCCGTTTGGAAGAGAAGCAAAAGCTTCGCTTCAACTACGGAGTCTCCGAGCGTCAGCTCGTGCGCTACGTGAAGAAAGCGCGCGCCCAGGAGGGTTCCACTGGAACCAACCTGCTCAAGCTGCTCGAGAACCGTCTCGACAATGTCTGCTTCCGCCTCGGCTTCGGCCCCACCGTCCCCGGCGCCCGTCAGCTGGTGAACCACGGACACGTGACTGTGAACGGTCGTGTCACAGACATCGCCAGCTATCAGTGCAAGCCCGGCGATGTGATCGCCATCCGTGAGCGCAAGTGCAGCAAGCAACTGGCCGAAGGCAACCTGGAATTTCCAGGCCTGGCCAACGTGCCCCCGCACCTGGAACTCGACAAGCCCAAGCTCAACGCCAAGGTGGTGGGCCGCTGCGAACGCGAGTGGGTCGCCCTGGAAATCAACGAACTGCTGGTGGTGGAGTACTACTCCAGAAAGGTCTGACCTTCAGTCACCAACTGGCTTTTGGAGCACGTCCAAGAGCCTGGTCATTCTCCTGCTCCCACGACTGTTGGCGGGCAGGAGTTTTTTTTGATCGTGCTCGATTCAGCGCAAGGGCTCAGCACCGTTGAGAGATTGCTCCAGATGGCTGACCTGGAGCTCCAGGGTCGCCTCGCGTTGTTTCAATTCGAGCTCCCGCGCGTGATCTTCCGCATCGATCTGCGCACGACCGCCGTTCATCATCTCTGTGTAGGTCAGGGCTCTCGGCTTTGCAGGGAGCGGCGCGGGGTCAACCATTCGCTCAAACCACTAAGGTCAGGCCAAACAATGGCGAAGCCACGAACGTTCACGCCATGTTGAAGCGATTCGTACGACTTGTTCCGGCATTCGGCACAACCTCATCACAACCATTGCAGCGGATGTCTCGCATCCCCACCACTGACCAACAAAGAGCATCTTCTTGACTAGCGCTACCGCCAAAGCCTTGCCACCCACACCGCTGAGGCGCATTGACTTCAATCTCAAGCCATACATGGCAAGCGACAACAGGATTGCAATTTGGCAGATAGCCAACACGATAATTCCGTTATTTTTATGCTGCATTGCGATCGCCAAAACCACCGAACGCTCAAATTCGCTGTCGCTTATTTCAACGCCTATTCTATTCATATTAATCATTTTATTCCTAAGCAGAAGCTTCTCATTAATGCATGACTGCGGTCATCAGAGCTTATTCAAATCCAAAGCCATCAATCGCATTGCCGCATTCTTACTCAGCATCATCCATGCGATGCCGCACCACCCCTGGTCAAGGGGCCATGCCTTCCACCACAAACACAATGGCAACTGGAACCAGTACAGAGGCCCATCGGCACTAACAACGCGTCGCGAATACGAAAAAAAGAGCAGGAATTCACAGCTTCTTTATCAATTACTCCGCCACCCAGCAACCCTCTTTCCTGGAGGCTTTTACTATTTAGTGATCAAACCGAGAGTGGCTTTGCTTTTGGGTTTTATCGAAATATGCACCATTGGAGCCATTGATGGATTCCGAAAACTTTCAAGCGGGAAATCGTTCAATCCATTCTTATTTATTAAAACCCATAACTCCAGATTTTTCTACACCAAAGAAGAGGTCTACGACACGATTGCAAATACAGCTTGCGTTTCTCTTGCCTGGTGGTGGATCGGAAGCGCAATCGGGCATTGGCATTTCTGGATGCTTTATATCTCAATCATGAGTACAAGTGCATCCATCATGATCGCTGTATTCTTTGTTCAACACAATTTTCCAGACTCCTATACCAGCGGTGATGATAACTGGAGTTATTTAAAAGGCGCCATTAACGGCTCATCGTTTCTGATCATGCCAGGCATTCTCAATTGGTTCACCGCCGACATCGCCTACCACCACGTCCATCACCTGTCTGAAAGAATCCCGAACTATCGCCTACGCCGCTGCCACGAAGACAAGCAAAACAACTTCGGCGAGGTGAAGCGACTCCGGCTTAACCAGCTCTGGGACTGCTTCTCACTCATCCTTTGGGACGACGAATCGCTACAGCTCGTCTCCGCAAAACAACCGTTCAAACGTTGAACTCACGTGTCAACGAATGAGATTGGCCTTGAAAAAACCGAGACCCAATCCAAAGCCTTTCGGCTTGTCTTCAAGGAATGTGATCGCAAGTTCGAAATCCATTAACCCTGCCTCTTCAACCAAATCGCGCGTCATCTTGCCTTCTCCTTGCTCGAGGTAGCGGGAGTGAATCGCTTCTTTGTTTTCGCTCAGAAACGTGACGATTTCGCTGAGAACATGGTCTCTCCACTCGTCTTTCTGGGACTGCAAAGGGATCTCAGCCACGGTCACGCCTCGTTTTAAGGATTGACCCTAGTGGGCTGGCGATGACCATTTCCTAGCCTTGGCAGCTGAGCGCATTCACCTCTTGCAGCATCCCGCGACCGCACCCGCTGATGCCACCCTTGCCATTCATCACGGCGAGAGCTTCGCGGATGGCACCGGCACGGTCATGCCGCCGATTTACGCCACCTCAACGTTTGCCCATGGCAATCCTGGTGGCTTCGACTACACCCGTTCAGGCAACCCAAACTTCCGCATTCTCGAGGGTGTACTGGCCTCAGTGGAGCGCTGTGATCACGCCACGGTGTTCGGCTCGGGGGTCAGTGCCATCACGGCCATCGCCTCCACCCTCCAACAGGGAGACCTGGTGCTCTGCGAAGAGAACCTCTATGGCTGCACCGTGCGTCTGTTCGAACAGGTGTTCGCCAAATTCGGCGTGCGCACGGAATGGGTGGATTTCACGGATCCCTCCGCACTAACGGCCATCGTTGAGCGCCAGCCCGCCATGGTGTGGCTGGAGAGCCCCACCAACCCACTGCTCAAAGTGATTGATCTGGAAGCGGTCTGCAGCGCAGCCAGAGGAGCAGAGGTGCCTGTTGTGGTCGATAACACCTTCGCCACAGCCTTGGTGCAGCGCCCCTTACAGCTGGGTGCCACGCTCTCGCTCACGAGCACCACGAAATACATCAACGGTCACTCCGATGCCCTCGGCGGTGCCGTCTGCACAGATGCCCCTGACTGGCATGCACGCATGGTGTTCGCCCAGAAGGCTTTGGGACTGATGCCATCCCCCTTCGACTGCTGGCTGATCACCCGGGGCATCAAAACCCTGCCTCTGCGGCTGCGCCAACAGATTGAAAACGCGGCCGTGCTGGCCAACCACCTCGCCGAGCACCCCCAGGTGGACTGGGTGCGCTACCCCCACCGTGCGGACCATCCCCAGCAGGCTGTAGCCCTCAGGCAGATGCAAGGCGGTGGAGCCATCGTGACCATCGGCCTCAACACAAGCCGCGAACAGGCGTATGCGGTATGCAAAGCCCTGCGCTGGTTCACCATGGCCGAAAGCCTGGGGGGCGTGGAGAGCCTGATCTGCCATCCCGCCACCATGACCCACGCCGCTGTATCCCCAGAGGTGAAGAGCAAGCTGGGCATCACCGATGGGCTGATTCGTCTCTCCGTGGGCTGTGAAGACGTCGCCGACCTGATCACGGATCTCGATCAGGCCTTGGCGACGCTGTCATGAGCCCCCGCAACCTGCTGGAGGATCCCTGCTGGCAGGGGCACGATCTCGGCCATCCCCTGCCGGATGCCGTCCATGCGGTTTCGGTTGCGCTGCCCCGCTGGAGGGACGTGATCGACTACGAAGAAAATGTGCCTTCATGTCGTGCGACGCTTCGCGCGGTTTACCCACGCTTCGGACTGCATCCACTGGTCAAGGAACTGGCCGATCTGGCACTCAAAGCGTCTGGCTTAGCGACGTCAACAGGATTCAGCAGCTGGCCCTATCCCAGTGAAGCCGCAGCCGAAACAGCCGGACATCATTGCCAGCGCATGGCTCCGGCAGGCTTCAGCACCATTCAAAGGGTGCGGGGAGTGCCCTGCCTCCTCGCCGACCCGCTCAGAACAACGGCCGCGAAAGCCTTCTGGCAACACACCGGCCTGGGTGCATCATCGCGACTGGCGGCCATCGCCCTCGGCAGGGAGGCGTCGCCTGATGCGGAGATCGCCAAGGCAGCCCTGAGCACGGTGATCCAACGCCTGGCAGGGATCTATGGCTGCGCAGAGGACGCCATCAGCCTGCATCCCTCCGGGATGGCGGCTCTGCACCAAGCGCTCCAACGCATCGCGTCCCTCCATCCCGGGCGACCAGTGCTGCAGATCGGCTTTCCCTACGTGGATGTGCTGAAGCTGCCCCAGGTGGTCTTCAGCGGAGCGGAACTGCTCCTCGACGACTCACCCGCACAAGTGCGAGCGGCTTTGGATCGTCTCCAACCGGGAGCGATCGTGGTGGAACTGCCGAGCAACCCCTTGCTTCGCTGCGTGAATCTGCCCGAGATTGCAGCGCTGGCCCATCAACGGGGGATTCCGGTCATCGCCGATGACACGATCGGCTCCGCACTCAACATCGATGCGCTGCCCCACGCGGATCTGGTGTTCAGCTCCCTCACCAAAAGCTTTGCCGGACGGGGCGATGTCATGGCGGGAAGCCTGGTGATCAGTCCACTCTCCCGCTGGTCGGAGACCTGGAGCCAGAGCCCCGGATCAGCGCAGGGCGTTGCGGATCTCGCCGATGCCGACGCCATCGCCCTGGAGCAGGGCAGCCGCAATGTGCGCGAGCGTGTTTCCGTGCTCAATGCCCACACCCTGTCACTGGCGAGAAGACTTCAGCAGCATCCCGCCGTCGCCCAGGTGTTCCATCCGGGAACCTGCGAGAGCTTCAACGGGCTTCGTCGTGCCGATGGAGGCCATGGCTGTTTGCTGTCATTCGCGCTGAAAGAAGGCGCTGACAAAGCCGCGCGGGTCTACGACGCTCTGCAGGTGTGCAAAGGGCCCAGCCTCGGTACCGCATTCACCCTTGCCTGCCCCTATGTGCTGCTGGCCCATTACGGGGAACTGCCCTGGGCCGAAACCTGTGGGGTTCCCTCCCATCTGCTGCGGGTCTCCGTGGGACTGGAAGATCCCAACCAACTCTGGAGCCGTTTTGAGCGCGCTCTATCAGCCTGACCTGTAGATCCTCTTAACACCCACATTCCAGACGGGATGCGCTCTTTAAAATCGGTGGACTAGAAACGCCTTCACCGACATGTCACGCGTTTACGCCGACAACAGCCAGGCCATCGGCAACACCCCCCTGGTGCGTCTCAACCACGTCACCAAAGGCTGCAAAGCCACCGTGCTCGCCAAGGTTGAGGGTCGCAACCCGGCCTACAGCGTGAAGTGCCGCATCGGCGCCAACATGATCTGGGACGCTGAAAAGCGAGGGGCTCTCACCGAAGGCAAGGTGATCGTGGAACCCACCTCCGGCAACACCGGCATTGCCCTGGCCTTTACCGCCGCAGCGCGCGGCTACAAGCTCGTGCTCACCATGCCCGAGTCGATGTCCATCGAGCGTCGCCGTGTGATGGCCGTGCTCGGCGCTGAGATTGTGCTCACCGAGGCCGCCAAAGGCATGCCCGGTGCCATTGCCAAGGCCAAGGAGATCGCAGCCAGCGATCCCGCCAAATACTTCATGCCCGGGCAGTTTGAGAATCCTGCCAACCCTGAAATTCACTTCAAAACCACAGGGCCTGAGATCTGGAACGACTGTGACGGAGCCATCGACGTTCTGGTGTCCGGCGTCGGCACCGGCGGCACGATCACTGGCGTGTCCCGTTACATCAAGAACGAGGCTGGCAAGGCGATTGAGTCTGTGGCCGTGGAGCCCAGCCACAGCCCCGTGATCACCCAGACCCTCAATGGTGAGGAGATCAAGCCTGGTCCTCACAAGATCCAGGGCATCGGCGCTGGCTTCATCCCCGAGAACCTCGATCTTTCCGTGGTCGACAAGGTGGAGCAGGTGACCAATGAGGAGTCCATTGCCATGGCTCAGCGCCTCGCCAAAGAGGAGGGGCTGCTGGTGGGAATCTCCTGCGGTGCAGCAGCAGCTGCCGCCATCCGGCTGGCGCAACAGGATGCCTACGCCGGCAAAACCATCGTGGTGGTGCTGCCCGACCTGGCCGAGCGTTACCTGTCGTCGGTGATGTTCGCGGATGTGCCCACCGGCATCATCGAACAGCCTGTTGCTGTTTGAGCGAACCCGTCACCGGGGGCGGGCATCCATGAGCACCGCTCCCGGTGCGATCCACATCGCATCCCCGTAGGAATAAAAGCGATAGTCGTTTGCGATCGCGAGCGCATAGAGATCCAGCAGTCGCTCTCTGCCGATCAGGGCACTCACCAGAAGGAGCAGGGAGCTTTTGGGCAGGTGGAAGTTGGTCAGTAATCCATCCACCACTCTGAATTGGTAACCGGGTTGGATCACCAGGTCCACCGGCCCCTTGAGCGGTTGCAGGTCTCCACCGCCAGCTGCAGCAGCCCCTTCCAAAGCCCGCACACTCGTTGTGCCCACGGCAATCACCCGCCCCCCGCGTTGGCGGCAGGCCTGCACAGCCTCCACGAGCTGCGTCGACACCTCCACCCATTCACTGTGGAGGCTGAGCTCGCTCAAGTCCTCGGTTTCCACGGGCCGGAAGGTTCCCAGTCCCACATGCAGGGTCACGCTCGACATCTGCACGCCACGGGCACGAATCGCCTGCAGAAGGTCATCGCTGAGATGCAGCCCAGCGGTTGGTGCAGCCACTGCACCGGGGCGTGATGCGTAGCGCGTCTGATACCGCTCCTGATCCGAGTCGTCGTGGCAAGTGATGTAAGGCGGTAGCGGAACTTCTCCGTAACGCTGCAGCAGGGCCTCAATGGCCATGGCGTCAACAAAAGCCGGCGGGAATTGCACAATGCGTCCGCCGCTGGCGGGATCGCTCGCCAGCACCTGAAGGGGCAGCGGATCCTGTTCAAGGGCCTCGAGCCAAACCTGATCACCAGGCCGCAACTTCTTGCCGGGACGGGCGAGACACAACCAACGTCCCTCTCCCCTCGGCTCCAGCACCAGCAATTCCCCCAGACCGCCACCGGAACGCCTCACCCGCAAGCGGGCCTGCAGCACCCGGGTGTCATTCACCACCAACAGATCACCGCTGCGGAGTTCGTTCTGCCAGTCCCACACCGTCCCATGCCGCCCCTGCAGGGAGGACGCCTCCAGGGGCGGAACCATCAGCAGTTTTGCAGCATGGCGCGGCTCAACCGGCCTCTGAGCGATCCGAGCTTCAGGAAGCTCATAGTCGTAGGCACTCAGCTGAAGATCCCTGGGATCAGCCACACTCGGATTTGATCATCCTTCCATCGTGCCTCAGGGTCAGGACGAGGCCCCAGGCGACGGCTTCGGAATGAAATAGCGAACGATCGAAAACACCCGGCTGTGATCGTTGGACAGTGCCGCGAACAGGTTGCGGGCCCTCTGGTTCAGCAACATGGCGTCCAGTCGGTCGCGCGGTATGGCCACCGGCATCACCACCGTGGTGATGCAATCCGGTTGCGATTGCTCCGTTTCCATCACGAAATCGCAAAACGGATCGAGAAGGGAACTGTATGGACTCTCCAGGAGAACCAGGTCCAAGGCTCCGGTTTCACGCCCGGCGTAGTGATCCCAGGCTGAACTGATCGGACCGGCTTGCTCAGGGTTCGCCAGCACGACCACGGCCGTGACCGAATCAGCAAAGGAGCAGGCGTAGCGCACAGCTTCAAACGAGGGGCGGCTCAGCGCTGCCATCCAAACGATGGCGTGGTGGCCGAGAGGAGGATCCCTCGGGATCAACTGAAGTGGAGGCATGGTCTCGTCCGGTGCGATGGCCTCATACACCTCCCGGTAACGGCGGCGGATTCCTGCCAGACCCCACACCAGCAAGGGGATGGCAATCACCACCGTCCAGGCGCCCTCGTCGAATTTGCTCACCACGATCACCAGCAGCACCACGAAGGTGGTGAATGAACCCAAGGCGTTCATTGCCATGCGTCCCTGCCACCCCTCACCACGCAGCCGCCACCAACGCCGCACGAGCCCGAGCTGCGAGAGGGTGAACGCGCTGAAGACCCCCAGGGCGTAGAGGTTCACCGCCACCGTGGTGTCGCCCCGACAAACCAGGATGATCGCTGCGGTGATGCCCAGCAGTACACCGATTCCGTTCTGATAAACCAGGCGGTCGCCCTGCCAGCTCATCTGCAAAGGCAAGCAGCGATCCTCCGCCAACATGGCTGCAAGCCGCGGGAATCCGGCAAACGCTGTGTTGGCCGCCAGCACAAGAATCAGCAGTGTGGCGATCTGAAGCACCCAAAACAGAACACTGCCGGAACCGAACACGCGCTGACCGATCTGGGCCAGAACGGTGACGTCGGGATTGGGAGCGATCCCGTACATGAACCCCATCCCACTCACCGCAAAAAACATGGCGGAGAGCAAAAGCCCCATCACCAGGAGCGTCTTGCGGGCATTCTGCGCAGCTGGCTCCCGGAACACCTTCACGCCGTTGGCGATGGCTTCGATACCGGTCATCGCTGAACATCCCGAACTGAAGGCCCGCAGAATCAGAAACAAGCCGATGGGCTCCAGCACGGCCGTGAGTGGGGGAGCATCGGGCGTCCAGCCATGGTGAAACGTGAGATCCTTCAGGCCACCGACGGTGAGCAAGGCGATCATCACCACAAACACATAAGTGGGAACCGCAAACACCCGGCCCGCCTCTTTCACGCCGCGCAGATTCGCCCAGCCCACCAGCACCAGCAGAACCAAGGCAATCGGCACTTCGTAAGGCAGAAGGCTGGGAGCGAGCGACGACAACGCCTGGGTTCCAGCCATCAAGCTCACGGCCGCCGTGAGGGTGTAATCGATCAGCAGCGCGGCGGCGGCCACCAATCCCACATTGCGGCCAAGGTTGTCGCGTGCCACCACATAGGACCCGCCACCATTGGGATAGGCCGCAATGGCCTGGCGATACGACAACACCACGATGGCGATCAGGCCGATGATCGCCAGGGTGATCGGCACCGAGAGGCGCAGAGCTGCACTACCGCCGAGGATCAGGATGCCGAGCGCCGCTTCGGTGGCATAAGCCACAGATGACAGCGCATCCGACGACAGAATCGGCAGAGCCTGGAAATTGGGAAGGCGCTCCCCTGCACTGCTCGAGCGCGGCAACGGGCGACCGAGAAGTCGCGAAAAGATCGAAACGGACACGGGTCCTGCCAAGCCACTCCAAGAGTGACAAAACTCTTCGCTTTAGGCCGCTGGTGTTGATGCGCAGAGCCCGAAGCCAGGATCAGAGAGCCAGGCTTTCAGGACGCATCTCGATCAGCTCGGCCAGATCCTTGAGGAAGGCGGCTCCATCCGCTCCGTAGATCACCCGGTGATCCGCCGTGAGATTCACTTGCATCTGGCGCTTCACCGCAATTGAGCCGTCTTTTGCGGCCACCACCGTTGGCCGAGAAGCCGCGACAGCCAGGATGGCACCGGTGCCCGGAGGGAGGATCGCATCAAAGCGATCCACACCAAACATCCCGAGGTTGGAGAGGGTGAACGTGCCGGTGCTGTATTCCTCCGGCTGCAGCTGCTTGCTGCGGGAGCGTTTCACCAGATCACCCCACTGGCGGGAGAGTTCATAAAGGTCGATGCGATCGGCCTGACGCAGCACGGGCGTGATCAACCCACCGTCTTCCATGGCCACGGCCACCGCCACATTCACATCCGCGGGGTAGGCCATTCCTGCCTGGGTGGTTGCGGCGTTCACCTGGGGATGACGCGCCAGCGTGACGGCCACCGCCTTGGCCAGAAGGGCCGTCATGGTCACGCCCTTGGGCTTGACCTGTTTGTAGAAGGCATCGAGCTTGTCGGTGGTGATGGTGTACCCCACACGGAAGCTGGGCACAGCCAGGCTGGCCTCCATGTTGCGGTTCACCGCCGCTTGAAGGGTGTTGAACGGCACCGTCTCACCGGGGCGCCCGAAGCTGTTGCCAGCGGGAGCACTCGGCGGAGCCGGCACGGCGCCACCCGCAAGCGCAGCGGGTGCAGTGCCTTCACCCACCTGGGGAACGGACACAGGCCGACCAGCGGCACGCTCCACATCCTCCGCCTGGATGCGTCCGTTCGGACCACTGCCGCGCAGCGACGAGAGATCCACACCCATCTGGGCGGCGAGTTTCTTGGCACGCGGACTGACGATCAAGCGCCCGGTACCCGTTGGCGCAGGAGCGGGCACAGCAGCAGGGGCCGGTGGAGCCGTTGCAGGCGGCGGGGAAGAGACCGGAGCCGAGGGAACCGGTGTGGGCGCCGATGGTGCTGCCGGTGGTGCTGCCGCTGCCGCTGGTGCGCTGGCTGGAGCCGCTGCACCACCGGACGGAGCCTTGGCCTGTGCCTCCGCGATCTCCGCTTCTGATTCAACGATCAGCCCGATGGTTTCTCCCACCGGTGCCGTGCTGCCCGCAGGCATCAGCACAGACGCCAGGAAGCCGTCGTTGAACGACTCCACGTCCATGTCGGCCTTGTCCGACTCAACGACGAGGACGGACTCACCCCGGGCAACCTTGTCACCAGGCTTTTTGAGCCACTCCACGATCTTGCCCTCCGTCATGGTGGAGCTGAGGGCAGGCATGAAGATGTCGTGGGTCGCCAAAGCCGTCTCCGGATGGACTGTGTAGAGAGGGATTTTACGGGCCGGCAGATCGCGGCCCGTTGACGGGATCAACCCTGTTCGATCGACTCGATCACGCCGTCGCGCACCACAACAGCCACCTGCATCTTGCTGACGAGGTTGTCCCCCACCTGCACATCGCAGAAGCTCTCCAGCTGGCCTTGTTCCACGATCTGCTCCATCTCGAGCTCACGCACCTGAGCCTGCTGCTGCAGCAGGTTGCGCTTCTGCTCCTCAAGCTCCGCCCGCTTGGCCGCCACTTGCTGTTGCACCTGAGCCACCTGCTCCTGAACCCGGGGATCCAAAGGATTGGCACTCTGACGGCGCACGTCATCAACCACCTGCTGGCCCTCCTGCTCCAGCTGTGCCAATTGCTGGTCGGTGGTGGCGATCGCCGTGCTCAATTCACGCTCGGCTTCCTCCTTCCAGGCCGGAGTGACCACAGCACGGACGGTGATGGAGCGCTTGATCGACAGGGTGGTGCCGTCGGACATGGGAGCCAGGAAGAAGCGCCAAGCGTCTCAGCCCAACGGCCGATGGTCAACCCACACAAGCGCCCCAGCGATCAGCGTCCGTACAGCGCCTCGATCGCCTCAGCATCCCGCTCAGTGATGCGATCGCGCCGCTGTTTCAGGGTTTGCGTCAACAATCCATTGTCAATCGAGAACGGATCGACCAGGGCCACACCCACCAGGCGCTCATCCCCCCGAGCGCCCACCCGTTCGCTCAGCAGACGGTTGAGCTCTCCGCGCAACAGCCGCCTCAACCCTGGATCTCCTGGAGATCCGCCGAGATCCTCACCTGGGTCAGCGATCTGATCACAAGCCCAGCCACGCATCGCCTCGAGACGGGGCACAACAAGGGCCCCAAGCTGTCGTTCGTCCTGTCCCACCAGCATCACCTGCTCGATCAGAGGACTGGCCACCAGGGTTTCCTCAAGAGGGCCCGGCTCGATGTTCTCGCCGCTGCTGAGCACAATCGTGTCCTTGGCACGGCCTGTGAGCACCACCGATCCATCCGGAAGCAGCAGGCCCAGGTCACCGGTGTCAAACCAACCCTCAGCATCGAGCACCTTGGCTGTGGCCTCGGGTTTGCCGAGGTAGCCCCCCATCACCTGCGGCCCTCGCACCTGCACGACCCCTCGCTGGCGATAGCCGAGAGGCCGCCGGGTTTCGCCGTCAACGATCCGGAACTCCGTTTCAGGCATGGGCAGCCCGGAGCTGCCTCGAATGTTGCGCCAAGGGCGCCTGCAACTCACCACCGGACTGGTTTCCGTCAGGCCGTACCCCACCAGCAGTTCGATGCCAACCGCTTCGAAGAAGGAATCCACATGGGGAGCAATGGCACCGCCACCATTGATTGGGAAACGCAGAGAACCACCACTGAGCTGAAGGCGCACCTTGGGCCAGATCAGCCGGGAGGCCAGGGCATGGGCCGGCCAGCGGCTGGAGGCCTCGGCAGCAGCAAGGACACGGTCCCGTTTGCGCACGGGATCCAGCAGCAAATTGCGACTGCGGCGACGGGCCAGAGCAAAGGCAGCACTGTTGGCCAGTGCTGCCTTCAGCAGGCGCTGGCGAGCGGGGGGGAAGGTTTTCAAAACATCATCGAAACCGGCCTGAACCGCCTCCCAGAGCCGAGGCACCGTGACCATCACCACAGGCCGGACGCGGGGCAGATCCCGTTTGAGCTGCTTGATCGTGGTGTAACTCTGCGAACAAGCGCAGGAAAAGAAGTAGTACTCAGCGCTGCGTTCATAGGCATGCCAGATCGGCAGCACACTCAGCACTGGATCCCCTGCTTCAGGGCGAGCGACACAGGCCAGGCTGCGCATCTGGTGGAGCAGGTTGGCGTGCGTGAGCGGCACACCCTTGGGTCTGCCCGTGGTTCCGCTCGTGTAGAGCAGCGTGGCGGTGGTGCTGGTTGCGGAGGCGCGATCCCTGCCGAGCAAAGGATCTGGCGCCGACGCCAACGCGCCCTGGGCCAAAAAGGCATCGAAGGAGAGGGCATCCGCCGGTGCGTCTCCCTCGAGAACCAGCACGAAGTGCAGGGTCTCTCGCCAGGCTGCCGGCAGTTGAAGCCGTTGCAAGAGCTCGGCGTTTTGCACCACCAAGGCAACGGACCCTGAATCTTCGAGGATGTAGCGGAGCTCTTCCACAGGTGCTGCCGCACCCCGCACCGCATCGATGGCTCCCGCGCGCATCAGCCCCTGATCCGCAACCAGCCATCGGGGGCTGTTCTCCGCGAACAGGCCCACCACATCTCCTGGTTTGACTCCAAACCTGCGGAAGGCAGCTGCGGCCAGGCTGATCCTGTCGGCCAGCTCCGCGTAGCTGAAGCGCTCGGGATGGGTGGCATGGGGAGCCTCAACGGCGAGCACCGACCCGTGGTGCTCGGCGAGCCAAGGCCAGAGTTGATCCACGCGCCCAAGACTCTGAACGTGGTGCTGACGGGCCAGGGCAGCCTGCTCGCGCGGGGTCGGACGCCAGGAAGCGTGTGCGGTGGCAGTCACAGGAGTGAATCGCAGTCGCCCAGCCCTATCACCAACACCGACCTTCGGCAATCGCAGCGTCCGCATTGGGCTCCAAACACAGACCGAACCGTGCTGCCAACGCATCGCAGACAAGGGGTTGCACCTCCGAGACGTGCAGGCCAGGACACCAATCGCTCAGACATCCCACGGCCCGCCCGGCAAGACCACAGGGAACGACGGATTCAAACCCTTCCAAGGCGCAGTTCACATTCAGGGCCACTCCGTGTTGGGTGATCCAACGCCTGCACCCCACACCGATGGCCGCCACCTTGCACTGATCGAGCCAGACCCCTGTCAGTCCCTCGATTCGCTCGCCGCGGAGACCGAGCGCAGCCAGCACATCGATCACCACCTGCTCGAGCTGACGCAGATACCAGTGCAGGTCCGTGCGGTGGCGATGGAGATCCAGCACTGGATAAATCACAAGCTGCCCTGGAGCGTGATGCGTCACCTCCCCGCCGCGATCGATGCGGTGCAGCGGGGCGGGAGGGTGCTCGGGATCGAAGAGGAGATGGTCTTCCGACGCGCCACGTCCCAGGGTGTAACAGGGTGGGTGCTGTAGCAGCCAGACCGCTTCGGGCGGCGGATCGCCCCCTGAATCTGCTCCTTTCAGCAAGCGCTCCTGCCAGAGGCGCTGCCACGTCCAGGCCTGTACAAACGGCACCAGGTGCGCTGGCTGGAAAAGAAATGCCGCAGACCCTGTTCCGGAATCGGTCGTCGTCTCTAGGTTGCCGATAGGACGAGGCACCGGAGGGATGCCATGAAGCTGTTGATCCATGGTCGCAACCTGGACGTGACACCGGCTCTGCGCGACTACACCGAAACCAAGCTCGACCGGGCGATTCACAATTTCGGCGATCTCGTGAAAGAGGCGGATGTGCACCTCTCGGTGGCCCGTAACCCGCGGGTCCCGCAGCAAACAGCGGAGGTGACCGTGTTCGCCAACGGAACCGTGATCCGTGCCCAGGAACGCAGTGAAAACCTCTACGCCAGCATCGACTTGGTGGCCAGCAAGCTGGCTCGCCAACTGAGGCGCTTCAAAGACCGCCACAGCGACCATCACCACAGCCACGGGCACCGGGCCAGCGAGACCCCAACCACCGAATCAGTGCTCGATGACGAAGCCATCGTCGAATCCCTGCTCGACGGCAAAGAGGTGCAGTTGCCAAGCCCAGGCGTGCGCCGGAAGTACTTCTCCATGCCACCGATGACCCTGGAACAGGCCAGGCAGCAACTGGATCTGATCGATCACGACTTCTACCTCTTCCGCGACAGCGCCAGCGGTGACCTGCAGGTGATCTATCGCCGCAACCACGGGGGTTATGGCGTGATCGAAGCGCGCGACTGAACGCGCACAAGCCAGCGATTCGCCAGCTCCCGTGATGACCGCGTCAGCGCGCCGGCAGGACCTTCCGGACCTGCCCCCCTTGATTCATCAGGCGCTCCTCAACCCCCTGCTGCTGAACGACGACCTGCACAGCCTCTGTGACGCGTCCCGTCTGTACGGCTTCGGTGGCGTGGGGGTGAGCCTGATTCACCTGCAGACCATCCGCCAACGTCTCGGGGGAAGCGGGCCGGTGAAACTGATCGCCGCTGTGGGCTTCCCCTTCGGAGACCTTCCGGCTGAATTGAAGCAAGCCCAGGCTGAATGGGCTGCCGGAGAAGGCGCTGATGCCCTCGATGTCACCCCCAACCTGGCGGCGCTGGTTAACGGACAGCCCAACGTTTACGCCGAAGAACTGGCCGCAATCGCTTCTGTTGATTTGCCCATCACCGTGGTTTTGGATGTCAATCAACTCTCGCCAGAGCAGTTGGCTCTTGGAGCCGAAGCGGCTCTTGATGCGGGAGCGGCTGCGCTGCAAGCGGGAAATGGCTTCGGCGGCGCGGTGACAACAGACCAGGTCAAGCACTTGCGGCAGCTCACAGGTGGACGCTGTGGCCTCAAGGCGGCTGGTGGCATCAAAACCCTGGAGCACGCCCTCAACTTGGTCGAAGCCGGTGCCACAGCCCTTGGGACAGGCCACGGCCCTGCCCTGGTTCAGGCCTTACGGCACTCGGAATGAGTGGCGACAGACGCTTGCAGGGGCTAGCGCTCAAGGTGGGCCCCCTCGGTGAGCATGACCGGCTGCTCACACTGCTGAGCGACGACGTCGGCGTGGTGCGCCTGGCCGTTCCAGGCGCCAGACGCCCCCGCAGCAGTCTGGCCGCTGCCGTGCCCCTGACCTGCCTGGACCTTCAGGTGGTCGGTCGCCGCGGCCTGGCGCGGGTTCGTCAGCTTCGGGTGCTGCGCAGCTACAGCGGCCTCGGGCAGCGCCTGGACACCCTGGCCTCAGCCCAGGCACTCGCCGAGCTGGCCATCGCACTGGTGAGCTCAGATGATCCCGTCCCTGGATTGCTGGAGGCGGTGCTGATCCACCTCGATCGCCTGGAACGCCTCAGCCGCACTCCAGGGGAAGAGGCCGATCTCTGCCTGGCGAACGTGGTGCAGGCCGGCGTGCATCTGCTCGCGCTGGGAGGGTATGGGCTGCCCCTCCAGGCCTGCTGTCGCAGCGGGGCGGCCTTGACCCCCCCGATTGGTCAGTGGGAGTGGCGATGCAGCGTCCTCCCGGAGGAAGGACTGGCTCTCGGGGCCCTGGCTGGTGCCAGGCTCCAGCTGAACCCCTCAGAGCTCGCGCTCCTGCAACGGCTGCCTCGGCCCGACTTGCCTCGCCGCAGCAATGGGGAGCTCCTCGGGCCGCGACCGGTGTGGCTGAAGCTGCTCGCGTTGCTCGAGTGCTGGTGCCGCGCCCACCTGCCTCGCCCGGTGCGCTCCCTTGCGATGGTGCGTGACTGCCTGAGCGCCGCTCCTTTGAGCGATCATGAGCCGACTTGACCAGGACCCTTGAGCGGATCCTCCCTGAACAACTCGGAACCAACACGTCCCACCGAGGGGAATGCGGAAGGTCCCCGTGGTCTCCAGACCGTGGTGCGCTTCGACGGGTTCCGCCGACTCTGGATCGGCCAGATCTTCTCCCAGCTCGCGGACAAGTTCTACATCGTGCTGATGGTGTATCTCATTGCCCAGTACTGGGTGACGAGCACCCCGCAGGAGAACGGGGCCCTTGCGGAGATCGCCTCAGCGATCCGCATGGATTTCGAAACCAGAGCCCAGCGAATCACGCTCCTGGCGACCGGTGTTTACGTGGCCAACACCATTCCAGCGATGGTGTTGGGATCCGTGGCGGGGGTGTGGGTGGACCGCTGGCCCAAACGGCGCGTGATGGTGGCCTCCAATGGGCTGCGCGCTCTGCTCGTGCTGTTCACCCCGCTGTTTCTGCTCCCAGGACCGCACTGGCTCGGCCTCAGCTGGGGCTACTGGGCCCTGTTGGTGATGACCTTCCTGGAATCCGTGCTCACCCAATTCTTCGCACCAGCGGAACAGGCAGCTATCCCCCTGCTTGTGCCCAAAGGTCATCTCTTGGCAGCCAATTCGCTCTATCAGGCCACCAGCATGGGCGCCACGATCGTTGGTTTCGCCCTTGGCGATCCGATCCTGCGCGGCCTCAACAACCTGTTTCAACTGGTTGGGCTGCGTGGGGGCGAGTTCCTGCTCCTGCCTTTCTGTTACGGCATGGCGGCCCTCTGTCTCAGCACGATCCGCATGCGCGAGCAGCCTCGATCCCAAGCCGGCGAATCGGTCTGGCGGGAGATTGTCGCGGGTCTGCAGGTGTTGCGTGAACGACCATCCGTACGAACCGCCATGGTTCATCTGGTCTTGCTCTACAGCCTGCTGGCAGCGCTGTACGTGCTGGCGATCAGCTTGGCTTCGGCCATTCAGGGTCTGGGGCCCACGGGTTTCGGCACACTGCTGGCCATGAGTGGCCTGGGGATGGCCATCGGAGCGGTGGTGGTGGCCCAGATGGGCCATAGCTTCAGCCGTCGCCGCTTGGCGGCCACCGGCCTGGGAGCGATCACCTGGAGCCTGGTGCTCTTGGGCCAGCTTCGCGGAAACCTTGGCTACACCCTGGCACTCTGCGGCCTTCTCGGGCTCGGAGCCGCTCTGGTGGCGATCCCCGCGCAGACCACCATTCAGGAAGACACGCCTGAGTCCCAGCGCGGCCGGGTGTTCGGTCTGCAAAACAATCTGATCAACATTGCCCTCAGTCTTCCCCTCGTCCTGGCCGGAGCCCTGGTGAGCAGCGTCGGCCTGCTTCCGGTGCTTTGGGTGCTGGCGGCTCTGGCTCTGATTGCAGCGGTGATCGAGCGTCCGTGGCAACGCTGCTAACTTCAGAGCCAGCGCTGGAACGGTGCGGTGAGGCATATCGCCTGGCTCGGCAAAAAATCTCCGTTCTGCGGGAACGTCACCTACGGCCTCAGCACCACGGAAGCCTTGCGGGCGCGTGGCCACCAGATCAGCTTCATTCATTTCGCCAACCCCGGAGCCCCCGGCAGCGACACGTCGTTGCTGGCGAACGATCCAGACGTCAGCCTGCCCTATCTGGTGAAATCGCAGGTTTACACCATTCCTTCGCCGGGAGCACAACGGGAACTGAGGGAGTCTCTCGAGCGTCTCCAACCCGATCTGGTGCACGCCAGCCTCACGTTGTCGCCACTCGACTTCCGGCTCCCCGACCTCTGCCAGCAACTCGGCGTTCCCCTGGTGGCCACATTCCACCCGCCGTTTGATGCCGGACTGCGCAATCTCACCGCGGGAACCCAGCAACTCACTTACCAGCTCTACGCCCCGTCTCTCGCCAAGTACGACAGGGTCATTGTGTTTTCCGATCTCCAAGCTGAAGTGCTGGCCCGTCTGGGCGTCCGCGAGGAACGGCTCGCCGTCATCCCCAACGGGGTGGACCCAGACTGCTGGCGGCCGGCCGATACAACCCTCGCCACCGTGGACAGCCCTCTGCGCTCCGTGCGTGCACGCATCGGCAACAAGCGGATGTTCCTCTACATGGGGCGCGTGGCCACCGAGAAGAACGTTGAAGCCTTATTGAGGGCCTGGCGACTGGTGAAACCGGAAGGATGCCGCCTGGTCATTGTTGGGGATGGCCCACTGCACGCGACCCTTCAGAACACCTACAGCAACGACGAGGTGCTCTGGTGGGGCTACGAAGCCGAGCTGGCGACCCGAGTGGCCTTGCTGCAGTCGGCCGAGGTGTTTGTGCTCCCCTCACTGGTTGAGGGGCTTTCCCTGGCGCTTCTGGAAGCCATGGCCAGCGGTTGCGCCTGTGTGGCCACGGATGCCGGAGCTGACGGCGAGGTTCTGGCAGACGGAGCAGGCATCGTGATGAGCACCCAGGGGGTGACCACCCAGCTGCGAACGCTGCTTCCCGTGCTCAGAGATCAACCCGTGCTCACCCGCGAACTCGGACGACAGGCTCGAGAGCGGGTCCTTGAGCGCTACACCATGACCAGCAACATCGATGCCCTGGAGCGTCTCTACGCCGATGTGATGCGACACGAACCGATGGCCGCTTAACGCAGTGCTCGCCCCCGCTCCGTGGCCGCCACCACGGCCTCGATCAATGCTGAACGCAATCCAGCCTTTTCCAAAACACGGAGCGCAGCGATGGTGGTGCCTCCCGGAGAGGCCACCATGTCTTTGAGTTGCGCTGGATGCAGTTGCTGCTGGTCCAGAAGCGCGGCGGTCCCGGCCAAGGTGCGCTGCGCCAGCCTTAGAGCCTGATCCCTCGGCAGGCCTGCAGCAACGGCACCATCAGCCATCGCTTCGGCCATCAACGCCACATAAGCCGGTCCGGAGGACGTGAGCGCGAGGAAAGCGTCGAGTTGCGATTCCGGCAACTCGAGCACTTCACTGACAGGCTCGAACATGCGACGCACCCATGCCTGCTGCTCGGACGTGACATCACACCCCCAGGCAAGGCCGCACAGCCCTTCAGCCACCAAACAAGGCGTATTGGGTACGGCGCGCACACAAACCCTGCCGGGAAATGTGCTCTGCAGTCGCTCCAAGGTGACTCCAGCCAACACAGAGATCAGCAGCGGGGCCGCACCTGCAGGGGGGGTCGGGACGGATGCCGCGACCTGATCGAGCTGCTGAGGCTTGACAGCCAGAAGCTGAACCGGGGCCTCCCATGCCTCGTGCATCCGAGGATCGGAACTGGAAATCACAGTGATTTCAGATTGCAGTTGGGATTGGAGATGGGCCACGGAGGGCTCGCGACCAACGACTGCAATCAGATCAGATCCGCGAAGAGATCCACCTTCAACCAGGGGACGCACCAAGGCCTGAGCCATGCGCCCCATGCCGATCACACCAACGGCGAAGCTCACGAATCAGGATCAGAGCGCAGCAGCACCAGGGGCTGCCCAGGCAGGCGCGGGAGCAACACTGGCCTCGGCAGACGCCTGCTCCACATCCTTGGTCACGACCGTGGGTGTGCTGGCTTCTTCATGGGCTGAATTGGTCACCGTCACGCAGCTGGGAGCGAACAGGAAAATACTCTCGCCGACGCGTTCCTGATGGCCGTCGATCGCGAACGTGCCGCCTGCCACGAAATCCACCGCACGCTGGGCCTGATCGGGCTCCATCATCGTGAGGTTGAGGATCACGGTCTTGCGCTCACGCAGGGCCTGAATCGCACGGGGCATCTCATCGAAGCTGCGGGGCTCCATCAGAGACACTTCGGCGGCGCTGGAACTGATTCCAGGCATTCCAATCACATTGGAGCCGCTGAATCCCTGGTCCATGTCAAAGGGGTTGGCAGCATCGAGGGGCGCAAGGGCACTAGATGCGGAAGCCATCGCCTGAGGGCTGTCGTCATGCTCCCCAGCGTCGTAGTCGAGATCGTCGTAATCGCCATCGAGATAGTCATCTCCTGCGACAACAGCACGAAGGCGAGAAATCAGCGACACCTGGAAACTGCAGAACCTTGACCCTGAATAGCGCTCCATGGAGTTGTGAGCAAGCGTGTCCGGATCGATTGACGCCTCATGTTGGCAACTGGCGAGGACCAAACAGCACAGAACCCAGGCGCACCCAGGTCGCCCCGGCTGCGGCGGCCTCGCGCCAATCTCCGCTCATCCCCATCGAACAATGTTCAAGCCCCAGGGCATCCGCCAGATGACGGCACTCCCTGAACAGCGCACTGCGGTCTTCGGCACCAACGCCCAGGGGAGCCATCGTCATCAGCCCAGAGATCTGAAGGCCCTGAAGCGCCTGAAGTTCAGGCCAGGCATCCTTTAGGGCATCAATCTCCCAGCCCCCCTTGGCCGGATCGTCCCTCAACTTCACCTGAAGAAGCGCCGTGGGCTGTTGTTGCTCTTCAAGGGCAATGCGCGAGGTGCGCTCGGCCAGGGCCAGCGAATCAATGGAGTGGATCCAGCGAAAGGCTTTCACCACCGCTCGCACTTTGTTGGCCTGGAGACGACCGATGAAGTGCCAGCGAATCTGAGGGAGATCAGCCAAAGCGTTTTGCTTCGGAAGAGCCTCCTGCACGCGACTTTCGCCGAAATCCAGCTGACCACATGCCACCAGATCGCGAATCGCGTCCGCCGGGTGTCCCTTGCTCACTGCAAGAAGGTTCACCCCACTGGGCAACGCTGAGGTCAGCTGATGCCAGCGGCTCTCAATCGACGTCACAAGTGCGGCCCCCTCAGACGGTTCAGATAAAGGTCTGGTCAAACAGCTGCTTCCAGCTCTCCAGATCTGCGGCCCCGTCCCGGCGGCGCCTCGCCAAATTCAGCTCCGCGTGATGGCGAGCATCGAGGTAGGGGATCACCTCAAACTGAGCACCCCGCGGCTGCAACGTGACCAGAAAAAACATTCTCTGGGCGTAGAGCGTTGCGAAAACATCACGGCCATCTCCGGCCGGGGCAACCCGGTACAACATCCCGAACGTGGGGTGATTCAGATAACCCTCAGCGCTCACAGGACTCATTGCGTGATTCAAAGGTCACCGTACCTGCCACGCAGACCGATCACGAGAACCAACAGCAAAGCCGACAACCAGTTGAGAGCCCGCTGGCCTGCGGCAGCAGAGACAGAACCAGGCCGAAACGCTTCCGCTGGCAACCAGACACCCCCCCGTGCGAGCAGCGCCTCAGCGCCCTGCTCGGCGCGCAGCAGGATGTTGGCCAACAGCCGTTCACCAACAGCCAGCACAAGGCCAAACGAGGCCTTGAAGCCAAGACGTCGCAGATTCACGGCACGACTTGCGAGGGAACGCAGCAAGTTCTGCAACTCCTCCTGAACCAACGGCAGGAAGCGAAGGGCGAGCAAGAGCTGAAAACTCAGCCTGTCCATCGGCACTCCCAGCCAAGCCAGCGGAGCCAACCACCAACGCAGAGCCCACATCAGATCTTCACTTGGGGTCGAGAGCAACATCAGATTCACGCTGTGAACCACCGTCACAATCAGCGTTGCGCTGTTCAGGCCGAGTTCGGCGGAACGCCGGTCCACCACCAATGGACCGAGCTGGATCGGCCCCAGCTGGAGGGGGCCAAGTTTCAGCAATTCCCAGGACGGTGCCTGCAGCAGAAGCCCGGGCACCTCACGGGCTGAGCGCAAACTCAGCGAGGCCCCTGGGTCTCCGGTGGGCAACAGCATCGCCAACAGACCAATGCCACATCCCAGCGCTGCAAGGAAGAGCAAAGAACGCCACCACAGTCGCGGTGGCAAACCGCTCACCCCAGTCACGAGAAGCAGGCCGAGCACCAGGCCGACCCTCCAGATCGGTCCCGCAAGCACAGGGGTCAGCAGAAACATCAACACCCAGGCAAATTTGAGCCGGGGATCAAGACAACGCAGCCATCCCTCCTGGCCATCCACGTATTGCCCAATCGGGATTTGCCGCAGCCAGTCCATGCCCCTCAGCCCTGGCGGTTCTGCTGACGCGCGAGATCACGTTCGGCATCGCGCTGCTGCTTGCCGCGCCAGAACAACTTCAACGGTGTGCCATCAAAACCGAGGCCCTCGCGAATTTGTCGTTCCACATAGCGGCGATAAGTGTCGCCAAACAACTTGGGATCGTTCACGAACAACGTGAAACTGGGAGGGCGGCTGGCGACCTGGGTGCCGTAATACAGGCGGCCTTGGCGGCCCCCTCGCGTGGTGGGCGGGCTCCGCCAGCTCAAGGCCTCTTTCAGCACCTCATTCACCACCGACGTGCTGACCCTGCGGCGGTGCTGCTCCACAGCCAAAGCGGCCAACGCAAAGATGCTGTCCACCCGCTGGCCTGTCAGCGCTGAGGTGAACAGCATGGGAGCCCAATCCAAGAAATAGAGCTTGGCCCTGAGCTCTTTCTCCATGGCCGTCATGGTGTGGCTGTCCTTCTCCACGGCATCCCATTTGTTCACCACCACCACACAGGCGCGTCCGTCTTCCTCGATGCGACCAGCCAGCCGTTGATCCTGCTCTGTGACGCCATCGAGAGCGTCGATCACCAGCACACAAACATCACTGCGCTCGATGGCCTTGAAGCTGCGGTTGATCCCGAAGAATTCAGGGCCGTAATTCACACTGCGGCGGCGGCGGATGCCAGCGGTATCAACCAGGCGCCAGGGCCTGTTCTCGCGCACGAGACTGGTATCGATGGTGTCGCGGGTGGTCCCGCGGATCGGACTCACGATCGCCCGTTGCTCACCGCAGATGGCATTGAGCAAGCTCGACTTGCCCACGTTGGGGCGACCGATGATGGCGAGCTGAATCGGCTCCTCGCTGTCACCTTCCTCAGACTTCGGTGGCAGATAGGTGAGCACCTGATCCAACAGCTCGGCCGTTCCAGCCCCATGAATCGCAGAGATGGGGTACGGCTCTCCCAGGCCAAGACTCCAGAACTCGGCGGCCATCGCCAGCCCCTGCTCCGGCGACTCGCATTTGTTCACAGCAAGCAGAGCGGGGCAACGCTGCCCGCGCAAAAATTCGGCGATCGCTTCATCCGAAGCCGTCACCCCCTGCTGACCATCCACGATCACCAGGGCGACACTGGCTTCTTCGAGGGCAAGGGCCGCCTGCTCACGGATCTCAGGCAGAAATTCACTGTCGTCATCGAACACCAGACCGCCGGTGTCCACCACCTTGAAGTCCCTGTCACCCCAGTAGCCGTCCTGATAGGTGCGGTCACGGGTCACACCGGGTTCATCGTGCACAATCGCTTCTCTGCTGTGGCAGAGGCGGTTGACCAGCGTGGACTTGCCAACGTTGGGGCGCCCGATGATCGCCACGACGGGACGCGCCAAGTCAGACCGATGCAAACACTGTCTTGACAGTACAGAGGCACGCTGACGCGCCCCGCAACCGCCGGACGAATGGGAATTCTTTCCAAGGAAGACTAATGAGTCTTAATTGAGACAGCTAGCGATGGTGCAGTACCGCCGCTGTCACACCTCCATGCTGGACCTGATTGCCACCCTGGTCGTGGATCTCTCCGAGCAAAAGCTCACCGTTCTGGATCCTCAAGACAACATCGTGCGGGTGATCCCTGTAAGCACGGGGAAAGCGTCCACCCCCACCCCCACTGGCCATGCCTCGGTGCTCACGAAATATCGCTCTGTCACCATGCGCGGGCGCAATTACGTGGCGCCGGGCGTTCCCTACGCCATGTGCATCACCGCCAACGAGCTGATCTGCATGCACGGCGCCCCTTGGCAAGAGGACGCGGGCCAGTCGTTCGGGGTGCCCCGCAGCAACGGCTGCGTGCGCATGCCCACGGCTCAGGCCCGTTGGCTTTTCGACAACACCCGCAAGGGAACAAAGGTGATCATCCAGGTTTGAGGCTCAGCCAACCGGGGCGTCTCCGGGATGCCCCTGCACAGGGTTCACCGGGGGATCGAGCAGCTCGGGGAGAGCGCCGTCCGCCGGCAAGACATCCCCCCGAGCAGCGAGCCAGGCCAACAACCAACTCACCACCGTCGCCCGGCGCGTTCTGCGGGGGTACAGCTCACCGATGCGATAGCCCGCGAAATGCAGCTGCTTCTTCAACAGCTGCTTGTGTTCTCGCGCAATCGACCGGGTGAGAGCCACCGAAGCCGGCCGAGTGGCCACCACCTCTGGAGCTTCAGGAAATGCATCGCGCCAGGCCTGCGGCGTTTGCGGCCCGGCCAACCACGGAGCATCCCCATCGCGCTGGCGCCGGTACCCCAGACGCTCCCAGACCAATTCAGCCACCAAACGGTCACTGAGACGATCTGCAAGCACTGCGTCTAAGAGCGACCGGCTCAAGGGCCAGGACAGGGAATCCTCCATGCGGCCAAGCCTAAAACTTGTGTACAACTGCGAGCCGATCGCCCTAGCAACCCCTTAAAGAGTCCATTACCTTCAAGGGATGTATGTGTTTGACACCTCGCTCGAGGCCGCCACGACCCTGCACGGGAACGCGCACCTTCAAAAGCTGGTCTTCCGCCTCCCCCGCGAGGTGATGAAAGCGGCAAAGCACGATCATGTGCGCCTCGTGGCATCCCATGATCCAAAGCAAGACCCCAGTGCGCCTTGGAACGTCGATGGGCTCGTCACCTTCAGCTTCAGTGCCGAACACGGGAGCAGCACACCGGTGTTCTCCGACCGCCGCGATCAGCCCCTGAGCCGCAGCGCCGTCCAACGCATTCGCGTGGGAAGCAGGGTGAGGCTCTCGATCCGTCAAGTGCGTCGGCGACATCCGCGCCCTGGCAGCAGGCTGCAGGTGCTCAAAGTGCAGGTGCTCGATCTCGACGCGATTCCCAAAGGAGGTCCGGCAAGCCCCCACAGCATCCAGAGTGTGACGCTCCAGCTGCCCCTCGACCTCATGCAGGACGTGGAACGACTGGCGACGCAGGAGGACTGGTCGACGCAAGCTTGGTTGCGCAACGCGATCGAGTCGCACGCGCGTCGCAGCCGTCAACGGCTGGGGCTCGATGAGTCGGTGGCCTGAGCCAGGCATCTGCGCCGATTGGCCAGAATGAAAGGACACAGTCTTCGTTCGATGCCCCCGAACCTTCTTTCGGATCTGCATCTGAGCGGCAGCAGCGCGTGTCGTGTGCTGACAAGCAGAGTGCTGCAATCACCGCTTGCCGGCGTCAGCGACAAAATTTTCCGAGCTCTGGTGCGCCGTTGGAGCCTTGATGCGCTGCTCTTCACCGAAATGGTCAATGCCACCAGCCTCGAGCTGGGTCATGGCCGCGGGAAGGTGGAAGAGCTCCAACAGGAGGCTGGGCCCATCGGTGTTCAGCTGTTTGATCACAGGCCTGAGGCGATGGCGGATGCGGCGCGACGGGCTGAAGCTGCCGGCGCTTTTCTGATCGACATCAATATGGGCTGCCCGGTGCGCAAAATTGCGCGAAAGGGCGGGGGCAGCGGCCTGATTCGTGATCCCGACCTGGCCTGCTCCATCGTGGAGGCCGTGGTGGCCGCCGTCGGCATCCCGGTCACCGTGAAGACCCGCCTTGGCTGGTGCAGTGATCCTCAAACAGCAGACAACCACGCCGCGGCCATGGACTGGTGCCGAAGGCTGGAAGCGGCCGGAGCTCAGCTGCTCACCCTGCATGGCCGCACCCGGGAACAACGCTTCAGCGGTCGCGCCAACTGGGAGGCGATCGCGGCAGTGAAACGCACGCTGCGGATTCCTGTGATCGCCAACGGCGATGTGTTCAGCCCAGAGGATGCCCGGGCATGCCTTGAAATCACAGGCGCCGATGGGGTGATGGTCGGCCGGGGAACCATGGGTGCTCCCTGGCTGGTGGGTCAGATCGACGCAGCGCTCAAGGGGCGTCCGGTTCCGCCGACGCCCTCAGCGCGTGAACGCCTCACGATTGCGGCGGACCAGCTCCAGGCCCTCGTGGCTGCTCGTGGCGATCACGGTTTGCTGATCGCCAGGAAACACATGAGCTGGACCTGCACTGGGTTCAACGGAGCGTCCCAGTTCCGCCAGCAACTGATGCGAGCACCCACCCCGGATCAAGCCCTCAGCCTGTTGCGCCAGCAGCAGGACCAATTGGCGTGAGCTGGCTGCCACTGCTGGTTCTGATTTGGCCGGCCTGGCTGAGCCGGACGCCGGAGCCATTGAGTCCGATCTGGCGCAGGCGAAGCCTGATTGTTCTGATCGGCGTTCTCACCCTGCGCTATCTGCTGTGGAGGGTCAGCGCAAGCATGAATCTGAGCACCCCACTGAGCACAACCCTCAGCCTGCTGCTGCTGGCAGCGGAGGGCTGGTTGCTGCTGAGCGGGATGGTGCCGCTGGTGCTCGCTTGGCGCCGCTTCCCCGACCGCCGACCAGCCATGCATCAGCTGCGGGAGCAATGGCAGCACAGCTCATGGACTCCCACGGTGGACATCCTCGTGCCCACCTACGGCGAACCGATCAATGTTTTGGAGAGAACCCTGATCGGCTGCTGTCACCAGACCTATCCCCACACCCAGGTGTGGGTTTTGGATGACAGCGGACGCCAGGAGGTGAAAGCCCTGGCCTCGCAACACGGCTGCGCCTATGTGCATCGACCGGTCCGCGCCTGCGCCAAAGCAGGGAATCTGAACCATGGTCTGCGCCGGTGCCGGGGAGAACTCGTGGCCGTCTTCGACGCCGATTTCATCCCTCAAAGCACGTTCCTCGAGAACAGCATCGGCTTTCTTCTCGACCCAAAGGTGGGGCTCCTGCAGACGCCTCAAACCTTCATCAACGCCGATCCCGTGATGCGGAATCTGGGAATGGAACGCTGGCTGCTGTCCGATGAGGAAAGCTTCTACCGCTGGATCGAACCGGTCCGTGACGGCTGGGGGGCGGTGGTGTGCGCAGGCACGGCATTTCTGGCCCGTCGCTCCGCGCTCGACTCCGTAGGTGGTTTTGTGGAGAAGGCGATCTCAGAGGATTTCGTCACCGGAATCAACCTCCGACGCAAGGGCTGGAGCCTCCTCTATCTGCAACAAAAGCTGAGCGCCGGTCTGGCAGCAGAAACCATGGCGGACTTCGTGCGCCAGCGGCAGCGCTGGGCAAGCGGCACCTTGCAGAGCCTGCGCTTACCGGAAGGGCCTCTGCGTGGAGGTGGCCTCACAACCTGGCAGAGGGTGGCGTATCTCGAGGGCGTTGTGCACTGGATCAACAACCTGCCGCGCCTGGTGCTGATGCTCATGCCCCTGAGCTACGGACTGCTCGGGACCGTGCCGATCCTGATCAGCGCAGGCGATGCCGTCGGTCTGCTGCTGCCCCTCTGGGCGACGCTCCTGATGGGAGTGGGCTGGTTAAACCGCGGATCGCGCACCGCGTTCCTGAGCGAACTCACCGGCTGGGTGCTCACCGTTCCACTCACCGTGACCGTGCTGGCGAATTTGATGGGACGCCTTGGTGGGTTCAAGGTGACACCGAAGCATCAGCGGCGCGATCGGGGCAGCTGGAGCGTGCAACTCTCACTTCCCTTGTTGGCCCTGCTGGCCCTCAACCTGTTCAATCTCCGCGGTCTGCTCCAACCGCAAAGCGCTCTGGATTCCGCCACGTTCGACGGTCGCCCTCTTGGCCTTGTGTGGGCTGTGCTCAACCTCTTGAGCCTCGTGATCGCTCTGCGCGCCTGCTGGGACCCCCCGTCCCGGGATCCGTCACCATGGCAGGCCATCGACAGCATGGCCTGGCTTCAAGATGCTGGAGGCCATCGCCATGCCTGCACCCTCAAGGCCATCAGTGAAAGCGGTGCCGAGCTGCAACTGCACGCCAAAACAACACCCCTGGTGGCCAGCACCACCCTCTGCTGGTGCAAGGAGGTCCCCCCCTTGCCGGTGCAACTGGAGATGGCAAGCGGACTGGGATTGGCGGTCCGCTGGGGCCCCTTGAGCGCCCTGGAGCGCAAGCAGCTGATCCGCTGGCTGTTCTGCCGTCCGAACTGCTGGCGCGATCGCATGGCCCCTCCGGAATGGAAAGCCCTGGCCGTTCTGCTGGCCAGGCTGTTCACGGCACCATCGAGACGTCCCTTTCAGCGCTGCCTGATGCAGCAGGCTTCCCTTACCGATTCGGGAGGCCCTGTTGGTTGAAGCTGCGGCCTAGTGCAACAGAAGGTCGCGGGTGCCACTGATGGCCTGGGTGGCCAGGAGCAGCGCCACCAAACCATTCACCAGAACATGCATCCGGCGAAGCCAGAGCCTGGAAG
The DNA here is from genome assembly GCA_000063505.1 of Synechococcus sp. WH 7803. GTDB lineage: Bacteria > Cyanobacteriota > Cyanobacteriia > PCC-6307 > Cyanobiaceae > Synechococcus_C. The sequence goes on along the minus strand of CT971583.1, from coordinate 568,426 downwards.
CGATTTCCCTCTGAACGGCCATGGTGAGCAGCAACAGCGCTAGGAGCAGCAGTCCGCCCCAGGTATGGGAGTGCCAAATCATGGTCTCCCCGAGCGCCTCGGCAGCACCTGGGAGAGGCTGCAACGCCATCAAAAGCAGCATCAGCCAACAGCCCCAGGCCGCGATCAGCCTTGGCACCAGGCGCCTGGAGCGCAGCAGCAACACAAACGAACCAACGGCCACTGAGGCGGCCACAGCCGCCTTGCCCCAAAGATGCACACCGGCCTGCGTTGAGGCCAAGGCGTGACTGAAGGCCAGCAGCACGGCCAGCAGCAATCCCCCGGTGGCCCAACGGCCGTGATCCGCATGCTCAACGGGAACCGTGGCAGCAATGGGATTGATCTGAAGCCGCCGCTCCCTAGCCAGGATGCCCAACCGAATGGTGGCACCGATCACGGGATACACGAACAGGATGATCAACACCGGATGCGCCAGCGCCAACCACTGCACAGGGGTCAGCGAGGGGAAGGATGCGATCAAGGCAACACTTGGGGCCAGAACTGTCGGATCAGCAGAAGAGAAAAATAGGGTTTCGTCTCCTCAGACACCTCAGCAGCGCGGGCAATCCACTGATCAGGCCAACCCACCCGCTGAGCAAACACAGCCTGTTCGAGAAGATTCCGCCGTTGCAGGACGGTGCGCACCCAAGGCCAGCGCTGCCCCACCTTGATCAGGCCAAGCACAGTGTGGTTCTCTTCAGCCACCTGAAGAAGGACCTCCAGTGGAGCGCTGGACTCGGGGCAAGGACGAATGAGTAAGCCTTCCTGCTGAAAAGCCAGCGGCAGATCCAAGCCCTGCGATGGCGCGGCAGCGGCGGCCGCACAGACCGCAGGAATACCGGGAACCAAACGGAAAGGAAGATCGGGATAGCGCTCGCGCAGGGCCAGCTGTACATAACTACCGGTCGCAAACAAGGAGACATCACCCTCACAAAGAAGAACGACCCGACGACCTTCCCCCACCAGCTGAGCCAGCCGATCAGCAGCACAGCGCCATGCATCGATCCGGGGCCCCGCTTCCGCCACCATCGGAAACAACAGGGGCAAACGCTGCTGATCAGGCTTCAGCCAACGCTCGGCAATGGTGAGCGCCATGCCTGTGCCTCCCACCCGGCCCACGGGATAGGCCACGACCTCCGCCTGCTCCACAGCCCGCACAGCAGCAATCGTGAGCAACTCCGGATCTCCGGGGCCTACACCCACAAGCGTGAGGGAATTCGACGATGACCCTGAAGGTTTGAGCAACGTTTGAACGCAGGCGACAACCGCTCCAGCATGCTGAAACAAGTGCAACGAGAACACCCCAGACAGGGTTTGAAGCCATGAGTGAGCTGAGCATCTATTCCGAACAGGGAGGCGAGCCGGTTTTCAGCACGCTGGATTCGGCGCGCATCCAACACGAGCTCAGCCTGCGAGGCATTGCGTTTGATCGCTGCGCGAGCAAAGCGGAGATCGCGCTTGATGCCGATCAGGCCGACATTCTCTCGACCTACGCCGAGGAGATTCACCGGATCCAGGCCCTCGGCGATTACCCCACCGTTGATGCCATCCGCATGAAGCCTGATCATCCGGATCGCCAGGCCCTGCGCCAAAAGTTTCTCAGTGAACACACCCACGCCGAAGACGAGGTGCGCCTGTTCGTGGAAGGACGCGGCCTGTTTTGCCTGCATATCAAAAGCGAAGTGCTTCAGGTGACGTGCGAAACCAACGATTGGATCAGCGTGCCTGCTGGAACCCGGCACTGGTTTGACATGGGAGAAAAGCCCTATTTCTGCGCAATTCGTTTTTTCAACAACCCCAACGGCTGGGTCGCCAACTTCACAAACGATCCGATTGCTGAGAGGTTTTCAAAATTGCGCGACTAACGAATCAAGCGATTCAATACGATTACTCAGATAGCATTCCGATAGCGACGCAAAATACCACGACGAAGCAACGCTTGAATACAGGCAATATCATTCAAAGAGCATTCATCGCCGCCAGTCAACTCACCTAGAGTAAAAAACTTCTTATGGGACAAGACCTTCAATATGCGATCTGGGTTGGGATGCTTCAGGGTGAAGCCATATCCAGAACTAACAACCCTGAGCCCGCTAACAGCAGGGTAAAAGTAAACAGCTTCTGCGCAGCGTTCAAATGCATCATCAGAGGCGATGCTGCCTGCAGGCCAAGAATCAGCATCTAGACCGCCAACAAAGGATGAAGGCTGGCCAGCACTGAACTCTTTCTCACGGGAACGAAGTGCTTTCTCAATCACATCATCAGTGAAGAGACCAGAAAGCCGGTCGAGCAATTCTTGACGGTAAAAAGACGGATGCTGACGCTTTAAGCCAAGCGGAACAGACGTGCGCAACCCACGGGCCTCAGGAGCAGACGCAGCAATCTCAACAGCGGAGGCAATAAATTCACTCCATTCGAGTGGGTAAAGCCCTACGGTAAGGTGCATGGATTGGCAAGAGATCGTGCGCGCATGATGCACGCATCCACGAGGCAGATACATCACATCACCCTCATCCATCACAACCTCCCGAAAATCAACCGAACTAGCCTGATCGGCACTCAAAATGGGCTGAAAAGTTGATTTGGTTGTTAACGAAGAAAGCTCAGAATCAACAAACCACTGCTTCTGCCCAACCACCTGAAGCGCAAAAATATCATGACTATCAAAGTGAGGAGACAAAGCAACAGACTGGGGAGGTGTCAGGTAAGCATTAACCACACATTGAACGCCAAGCTCTTCAGACAACGAAGAAGCCAAATCCATCAATTGAGACGAAAAACGGTGCACTTCGTTCACAACAATAGAAGCGCCCTCATGAAATCTAGACAATACGTAAGGCTTACACAAATGTCCATCATTAGCCACTATTTTTGGGTCATAATCTTCCACTTGATTAGCAACAAGCCGTAGATAAGGCCTTAAGCCAGGCATGCCGAGGATAGCCTCAAACTCATCAAGCGAAAAACCCATGGCGCCCTTCAAGACACCCGCATAGTGCGCCATCCTTTGCTCGTAAACATCACTTAAAAAGAAATTGACCGACGATTCGCCAATCAAAGAACAAAGGCAATCCATCTGAAAAAAAATGAAACAACAGCAGTCCGGCAGAGGTCAATAATAAATTAACTTTCTCTTAGGACAAGGGGCGGGGAGGGACCTAAGCTACATCCAAATACAACGCACAATGAAAAAAGCGATCGCAGCTTTCGTTTCACTCGGCGCTTTTCTGTCTCCAGCAGCGCGCTCCCAATCCGTTGGTTTTGGAAACGTTACCCCCTTCAACACAGCAAATCCAACTGTTATAAACAGCACTTTCACAGCAATAACTGGTTGGGAACTGAGCTATAGCGACTACACATACCCAACGATTCCAATCGATTCAATTGCGATTGGATCGATGTACAAGCCGGATCATCGTGGTTTTGACAATACGACTGGTCAGTTCACCGGCCTTGTCAATGGAGCTTGCCCAAGTTTCGGCCTGCCTGATCCGCGCTGTGCTCCAACTGCAGCCACACCTCCAGAGCCTCAAGCAGAAGGAAGCATCGCCATTGGACAGAACGCAAAAGTGCTGACCACTGGAACCTCAGTTCCAGAACAAGATGTGACAGCTGGAGAATTTGGCGTTGCGATTGGATCGTCCTCAGAAGTGTCTGGCTACCACGGCGTAGCCGTCGGCCTGCTGTCCCAGGCAAGTGGAATTGCCGCTACCGCCTACGGCCCAGAAGCAAGAGCACAGGGATTGCAGGCCATCGCAGTTGGTGATATTTCCACCGCATCAGGTGACCAGTCAATCGCAATCGGAGCTCTTGCAACTGCAGATTCACCATTCGCAACTGCTCAAGGCTACGCAGCCTCTGCTAAAGCTCAAGCATCAGTCGCCATCGGTGCGGCAAGTACCGCAAGTGGCTTTTTATCCACAGCACTTGGAAGTTTGGCAGAAGCAGCCGACACGGGAGCACTCGCCGTTGGCTCTGAAGCACTTGCATCAGGTTCTGGTTCTGTGGCAGTTGGCTCCCAGAGCATTTCTTCTGGGGTTCGATCCGTAGCACTTGGAACACAGGCTGTGTCATCAGGAACGTCGAGCTTTGCAGCTGGAGATCTTGCAGCTGCAACTGGCGCAGGATCAACTGCAATCGGGCCAGGATCAGCAGCCTTAAGCGACTTTTCAACTGCAATTGGCTTCGAAGCGGTCAGCGATAAGGAGGGTTTAATCGTGATCGGCGGAACAAAAACTACCGAAGTTCAGATCGGTGAACCTGGAAGTCAACTAACGCTTCCTGGACTGGCGAAAGATGGACAGTTCGCAGGGAATAAGTATCAATCAGGAGAGGCTGAGCTTGTAACAGTTGATGAGAATGGCGTTGCGGGCACACAATCATCCAAAGACCTAACGAATGAAATTATTGATACTTATAATAATAAAATGAAGACTGGTAATTTACCATACGCCATAAATTCAACGGGTGCACTCGTCGCTGCCATGAGTGCAGTTCCCACGATGAGTGCCGGTGAAGACGAGCCTGCACGCTGCGGAATCGGAACAGGGGGTATTAGCAACAGCTATGCGTTCGCAGCCGGATGTGCTATCAAAATCAATAATCGGCTCCACTTAAATGGCGCCATTAGTTTCACAGACTCAGTTGATTACTTTAATAACTCAAGTTCTAGTATAGCCGGAAGGATCGGATTTTCTTTCCCACTATTCGTGCAGAAATCAAGCAAAGAGCCATCATCTGAGCAAGCCTCCATCGAAAACTTTAAACGACTCAAAGCTGAAAATAACTCCATAAAAGAAGAAAACAGACTTATTCGCGCAGAATTAGCTCAAATTAAAACTCTCGTCCAGGCCATGCTCGAAAGCAAGACGAATAACATTGCCAAGGATCAAATTAATAAGTAATCTTTATGACAAAGCGGTTGATACGGACTCCGACAGTTCTGCAATTCGAGGCCGCGGAATGCGGCGCAGCATCACTAGCAATTATTCTTGGCTACTACGGGAAGTGGATACCTCTCTCAGAACTGCGATCTGGGCTCGGAGTCTCAAGGGATGGAACAAATGTCTTAAGAATCCGAGATTACGCACAAACATTCGGACTACAAGTCAAAGGAAAAAGATTTTTAATCGATGACCTTGGCAGCCAAAACTTTCCCTTTATCTGCCATTGGGAAAGTGCACATTTTCTTGTCGTAGAAGGGGTTAAAAATGGACAAGTGTACTTATCAGACCCCGCAAGTGGACGGAGAAAGATTGGTCTCGATGATTTCAATCAATCAACTCCAACAAAGATCATGCTTGAGCTCCTACCCACAAAGGATTTCAAACGAGAAGGTCAGGCGCCAAATATATGGAGAGGCTTATATGATCGCCTCAAAAAATACAAGTCTGTTATAGTTTCATTGGTACTTTTAAGCGCTCTCTCGACGGTCCCAAATATTGCGCTGGCATCAATCACATCCACACTGATTGACATTGTATTTATTAAGGGACAAAGAGAATTTTTGAATGGCTTGATGCTCTTAGCTATCATCATGATCAGCTTACTTTTGCCTGGCATAAGGCTTGAAAAAGTAATTTTCAGAAAACTTGGAATCATATTATCGAGGGACATGTCTCTCGGTTTTATTACTCAATTACTGAAGTTACCAATCAGTTTTTTTGAAGCAAGACATGCATCCGAAGTCAATCAACGACTTTCGCTTAATCAGTCAGTCGCCAAAGTTCTTACAAGTACAAATGGTGAAGCAATTGTCAATATTACATCAATGGCTATTTACGCCATATTTCTTCTCTTGATTTCCTGGCCGTTGGCTATTTTTTGCTTTATCATCCAAAGCCTTCAAATAACAATAATTCGTAAAACAGAAAACCAACGAACCGAGAGTGGCATTAAATTATCGCAAGCACAAGGTGAACTTTTTGCCACCACTTATGACACACTGCGTACAATTGAAACTGTGAAATCATCTGCAATTGAGGATCAAATTTTCAGACGATGGACTGGTCAGCACGCAAAATATACGAATGAACTGCAGAGCTTAACGAGAGTCAGCAATCGAATTTCAACATCGGGAAAAATTATTGGTGATTTATTGACAATTGCAATACTGATTGGTGGTGGCCTTCTGGTCATCAATGGATACCTAGCTCTTGGATGGCTCATTTCTTACAGGCAAATATATAGCTCGTTTTCAGCACCTCTGATTGAAATTGCAGATTCCTGGAGCTCAGTTGAACAACTCTTTGGCGATGTCAATAAATTAGATGATGTGTTAACAGAAACACCTGACAGTTATAGTTCAATCGTGAATATCAGTTCTTTGAGCCATGAGAGACCTCAGGCGTCATCATCATCAGTTTCACCAACAACCGTAAAAGGTTTCCCAATCAAATTGACGGATCTGCATTTCAGCTTTGGAGGTGCCATCCAGGATGTTGTTGATGGAATTAATTTAGAAATTCCCACCGGTTCAAGACTAGGCATGGTGGGTTCAACTGGATGTGGAAAATCAACACTTATGAGGCTCATTGCAGGCATTTACAAACCAACCTCAGGAGCAATTCACTACGACAACAAGAATCTTAGTGATTTTGGGGTGAATCATTGGCATGAATCAGTTTCTTATGTCACGCAATTCTCACCTCTACTTCCAGGAAGCATCCTTGATAATATTAGGCTGTTCAATCAACATTACTCCAAGGCTGATGTCATTGGAGCCTGTCAAGCAGCATGCATTCACGATGACATTCTGCTAATGCCTGACGGTTATGAAACAATGACTGATCAAGCAAATTTCAAACTCAGTGGCGGTCAACGACAACGATTAAATATTGCACGAGCCTTGGTTAGAGAACCCAAGGTACTACTCCTTGATGAGGCCACAAGTGCCCTTGACGCACGCACAGAAGAGAAAATTGTTAGTCACTTAAATGATTTAAATTGCACACAAATAGTTATTGCTCATCGACTCAACACAATCGTTAGCTGTAACCAAATCATTTATTTAGACAGTGGACATATAGTTGAACAAGGTACCCATAGAGAATTGCTGCTCAAAAAGGGAGCTTATTCAGCACTCGTTGATTTTAAACCTAATCAAACCAATGTCGTAACAGGGGGAGGCGTAAAATTCGCATGACTCAAAACAACATTGATTTAAATTTAGATATTCAAAAGGCTTACGAAGAGTCACTCGAAGAGCTCAGCTCGGTCTTGAAAGTGCACCGGGATACATCTTCTAGAATCGAAGATCTCGTTGCTAACGATGCATGTTCAGTATCGCTCTTAAAATGTTTAGACTCCATTTTCAAAGAGCTATCGGATAATAGGAGTGTTTACCCACAAGTATCCTCTAAAGGCCATCAGCTTATTATCGATTTCTGTGAGGCCAATGATCTTCAATGGAGAAAAATCAAATTAACCCCTGGATGGCCAACCAGGGATTCGGGCACAATTCTTGGCTTCACATCAGAGCAAATTGACCCCTGCCTCTTCAAGTGGAGACGCAATCAGTCACCTCCGTGCTACGAGGCTGAATCGCCTCTTCTATCCAAAAATATCCTAATTAACAGCAAGAATAAAGATCAATTTATTGACCATGGATATCTTTTCTATACGACACTTCGCAACCATGACAGAGTCTACCTGAACCAACTGTGGCAGATCATAAAAAGTTCTTTATTGGGCAACTTATTTGTACTTATTGCAATTTCTCTTGGAATTTCTCTCATAGGTTTAGCGCCAAGTTTTCTGCTTTCTCAAATTATTGGTAGCGCAATTCCCAACGCATCTATATCCTTATTACTTCAATATGCTGCCGTTCTCGTCTCAGCATTGTTAACTGGCAATCTATTGAATTTAGTGCGAAATGAATCTGTGCTCCGGATTCAAAGTGTCATCGCATTGAGATTAGGTCCTGCCCTTTGGGATCGCATTCTACGATTACCTGTGTCACATTTAAATCAGTTTACATCTTCTGAGCTAATTGAAAGGACTCAGGCTATTGCAGAAGTTCAAAGCGTGCTAAGTGGCCAAACATTAATCGCAATTATTGATGGCCTTCTTTCAATTGTCAACATCGGGTTGATGATTTATTACTCTAAAGATCTAACTTTAATCGCCCTAATTGTCACCGTCTTGTTGGCAATTATTGCCATTACAGCCATACGCGCAACCATCAAATTGCAAATTAAACGCTTTCAATACGAATCCAAGGTCACTGGTCTTACGCAAGGAATTCTAAGTTCAATAGAGTCACTGAGAACAACAGCGAGCGAAGCTTTTTTGATACGAGAGTGGGCAAAATTATTTGGAGCCGAGCAAAAAGTTGACTATAGTATTGATACTATCAATGAACGGTCATCTGTTATCTCCGAGGGTATTGGCCAATCACTAAGTATTATTATACTTCTTTTTACGGCCTATGTTTTGTTTAGTCCTGGTCAAGCCAGTCAAACACTGAGCTTGGCAAATCTTTTGGGATTTAATTCCGCTATGGGTGTTTTTCTTGGTGCGGCATTATCTCTCATTGGCACAATTGTTGTTGTGCAGCAACAAGTGACCTTTCTCTGGAACAGGCTTTCCAGTGTACTTTCGCATGATGTTGAAACAGGCACTAAGTTTCAAGTCATCACCAAGCCAGTGCAGTCGATTCAGGTACGCGACCTTAGATTTACGTATCCAAATTCGAATCGAGAAATCCTTAAAGGGGTGAATCTTAATATTGAACCTGGTGAACATGTAGCCCTAGTCGGAACATCGGGTTCCGGAAAATCAACGCTAATCAGATTGCTTTTGGGCTTCGAAACAATCCAGTCAGGCTTTATAAGTTACGACCACCAAGATCTTAAAAAAATTTCCTTGCCCTCACTTCGAAAATTTATTGGCGCTGTACTACAAGATATAGAATTATTATCCGGAACGATAGGCGACAATATAAAAGCTGGTAAAAATATAAGCGAAGATGAAATATGGGTTGCATTAAACAACGCGGCTATTGGAGATAAAGTGAAGGATTTGCCACTGAAACTTTCAACACCGGTAACCAGTGGTGGAGCAAACATGTCTGGAGGCGAAAGACAACGTATCATGCTTGCCCGAGCATTCGCACAGAAGCCCTCGATTTTGATCATGGACGAAGCGACAAGTGCTCTCGACAACGTCTCTCAGTCCATCGTCGAGAACGCCATTGCAACGATGAGCTGCACACGAATAACTATTGCTCACAGACTCAACACCATCAAAACGGCCGATCGCATCTTAATGATGGATAAAGGTGTAGTCGTTGAATCAGGTAGTTATGATGAGCTCGTTAGTAAACAATCAGCATTTTGGTCACTCGTGAGATCACAATTAGATGCTGAAGCGAGCATTCAAAAAACAAAGCGATCCAACTCTTTCTAATGTCTGATCCAACAGGTTTTCTAAATTCGCCGGCGGTTCATGATGGATCCGATGAAGCAGCATCGATAACGTCAAGCTCTGATCGGCTATGGATCGCTTCCCTTTCCGGGTTCACTTTAATCGTATTATTTTGGGCATTTCTAGGTCGCATTCCTGAAACTGTTCCAGGGAAAGGCTTATTGATTGGTCCAGGAAATATTTTAAGAGTCTTCAGTGAGGCTGATGGTACAGTTAAATCAGTCAATGTGAAGAATGGAGACCGTGTTAAGCCGGGAGATACTCTAGTAAAGCTACAAATACCCGATCTAGAGTTAAATGTTAGCAATAGTCAAAACCTAATCAATAAGCTTGACAATACATACATGACTCTCAATAAAGGGAGCAATCAACTGCTAAACATCCAAAAAGAAGATGTATCAGAGCAAATTGAGGTAATTAATCGGCAAATTTCCATACGCCAGAATCAAGCAAATAACTACAAGAAGTTTTTGGAAAACTCGCAGAATCTACGTGAAGAAGGTGGAATCAGCGAGCAAGACGTTTTGTCGGCGGAAAGAAATTATTCCTCCCAACTCGAATCCATCGAATCGCTACAGATCGAAAAACTTAAATTATTAGAAAACAAAAAACAGCTCAACCTTCAAAATCAAGAGCAAAGGTTGTCGAGAAATTTAGACTTTATTGAAAAACGTTCGCAGGCCACTCTAGAGCTCAATAGACTGAAGCGAGTTGGGGATATTCAAGCAACAGCAAAAGGGACTGTATTCGGTTTATCGTTGCTTCCAGGTGATCTAATTCAAACGAACCAACTCATTGCAACTCTGGTCTTTGATGCACAAAAAGGGTTGATGATGGAGGACAGCAACTCAAGTGAACGTCAAAAAGGTCTTACCTCCGCCTATGCGCCCAATACCGCAGTGATTTTCTTTCGCAATGCGGACAGTCATCTCCTAAAACCAGGCGATGAACTGTCGTTAACTCCCGAAGGATTTAGCCAAGAGGAATTTGGTGGGATTCGTGGTGAACTTGTTTCTATATCCACGCTTCCCTCAAGTCGAGAGAACTTAATTGCCACAACAGGTTCGTCGGTTCAGGCGGAGCAACTCATCCAACAAGGATTGATTTATTCCGGCGTTGCCAGACTGGACATCAATCCAAACACACAGTCTGGCTATGACTGGACTGGAGGAAACGGACCAAAAACACCCATTACGTTTGGTTCATCATTGAATGTTAATGCAACACTACGCTATAGAGCCCCTGCAAGCTACATATTCCCATTTCTCCGTGAATGGACGGGTCTCTTAAGGCTCTAAACTCACATTTGGTCTTATCTTTAATGGCAACTTAATTTTTTTTAATCAATCAACGCGTTATGATAACAGAGTTGCATTTATGCATCTATAAAACCAATGTATTTAACTATGCATTGGTTGGGTCAAAATCTAGTCTGTCAAGACTATTTTTTTGATCAACAACACCACACTCACTCAACGATTTCAATGGGCTGCCCCAACATCGAAAAGCTCAAGAGCTTCATCGACTCCATGAGCTCTGATCAGCATGAAGCTTTCTTGAATCTCAATGAGAACGATCGTATCTCTAAGCTGCATGAGGTTGGTATTGATCTGACAGAGGCTGACAAATCTGAAATGATTCAATACCTCGTAGAGCATCTCACAACCACTACTGATGATGAACTAATGGCAGCAGCCGGTGGTGAAAAGGCAAAAGCTAAGACGGCTGTTGCAGTTGCTACTATCGCCACTGCAGGAACTGTTACTGCTGCCACAATTGGAGCAGGCGCCACACTTGGCAAAGCAGCCATCGAGGCGAGCTGATTTGGTTTTGATTTCTTGATTTCCCACCACCCTATTATCCATTTAAAACATGGCTTGCCCCAATATCGATAAGCTCAAGAGTTTCATCGACTCTATGAGCTCTGATCAGCATGAAGCTTTCTTGAATCTCAATGAGAACGATCGTATCTCCAAGCTGCATGAAGCTGGGATTGATCTGACAGAAGCCGACAAAGCTGAGATGATTCAATATCTTGTAGAGCATCTCACAACCACTACTGATGATGAACTAATGGCTGCAGCCGGCGGCGAGATCGCTAAAGCTGCCGTAGCAGCAGCTTCAATCAAAGCAGGAGGCGCTGTAGCCACTGCCGCAATTGGAGCAGGTGCCACACTGGGCGCAGCAGCCATTAAAAAGAACAGCAACAGCTAACGTCACCTTGATGTATTCAGAAAGACCCAGCACATGGGGCTATCTCCAAGCAGATGCCTCACTTGGCTAATGGCCGTAGAGGCCAATTACTTATTTTTTAATTTCTTAAATTTCCCATCACTTTATTGTCGATTCAAAATTATGGCTTGCCCCAACATTGAAAAGCTCAAGAGCTTCATTGATTCCATGAGCTCTGATCAGCATGAAGCTTTCATCAACCTCAATGAGAGCGATCGCATCTCTAAACTGCATGAAGCTGGTATTGATATCACAGAAGCTGACAAAGCTGAGATGATTCAATTTCTTGTAGAGCATCTCACAACCACTACTGATGATGAATTAATGGCTGCAGCCGGTGGTGAAAAGGCAAAAGCCAAGGCGGCAGTTGCAGCTGCTACTATCGTTACCGCAGGAACTGTAACTGCTGCCACAATTGGAGCAGGTGCCACACTTGGATCTGCAGCTATCAATGCAAATGCAAAAAAATGAGGCCCGTTTATAAAAGTTGTAAAAGCCCCAGCACTTGGGGCTTTTTTATTGGATAAAAATTCTATTTTGTAACATCATTCCAGACCATAAGGCTTCGGTACATCCTCAGGCCACAAGAAGCAAACGAGTATCCACCGAAGACCTCAGCTCCTTCTCTCGGCGGCCGCGAGGGGTCCCCACGGAATCTGGGTCGCCAAGAAGCCAGGCTGCCTCCAAATCGGCACATCGGCTAATCAGATCGCGCACCAGGGGGTTGGCCTTCAAGCCTTCCCACTGCTCATCAGTGGTGCCATTGCGCAGCGCTTGCAGGGAGTCGGCAACAGCTGTTACGGGGTCAGACACGCGACAAACAACGGTGACTGGGTCAATCCTAGAACTGCCACTCGATCACTGGCACATCTCTTCAGACTTCTTTTGGACGCGAGTGGCGAACCATTGCGAAGCAGCGACCTCGTCCCCGAAGAACTGCAAACAGAAGGCTTTGGCGAGGCGCGCAAGCCGTCCACCCGGAAGCGGCCGAAAGAAGCCACAAAAGACTTCATAATCCCGAGGACAATCAATAACAATCTTCATCTCTCGCAAAATCAAGAGATGGCTGGTTCACAGGCCTTCACAAGGTAATGACTTATTGACATTCACTCGTCTCAACAGCGCAGCCGAGGAATGATGTTCATAACAAAGAGGCATAGGAGAATCCATGGCTCGTCGTCGCACCCTTCCAAGACCTGCAACAAACAGCACCCAGACTCTCTACGAGCTGTTGATTGCAGTCGGAGTTTGTATCACCTTTGCTGGCATCTTCAGCACGAGCTACCTGGCCATCCTGGAAGGAGCCAGAGCCCCCTTCCAGGCTTGGATCACTGGCAGCACATTTTTCTAAAACCCAACAAAATCGATCAGATCTTGAGGCGTTAGGCGATCACACCAACTGAGTGCATGCGCACGTCCTCAGGGCAGCTCAGATTCCCTTTCAGTGCATCAACCTCTGCAGCGGCCAACTGCTCGAGCCGAGGAATGATCACATCGCGCGAATAGCGCTGCTCACACAGCACCCAATAGAGACCGAAGTGACGCGCTTCACTCTTTAAAAGGCCTCCGTAGAGCTCTCTCAAACCCGGATCCGGACTGTTTTGGGCCAGCAACGCCATGCGTTCGTGGCTTCGGGCCTCAATCAAGCCTGCGATCAAGAAGGAATCCAGCATGCGCTCGGGCTCTCCCCGGCGCACCTGCTTGGCCAGAAGGGCTCCATAGGCAGGAGAACGAAGTGGTTCTAGATAGCGGCCACGGGATTTGAGGAGCGCAAGCACTTGCTCAAAATGCTCCAGCTCTTCCCGCGCCAAAGGGCTGAGAACTTCGCCCAGTCCTGGTTCACAGAGATAGCGGAACATCAATTGAACCGCCGATCCCGCTGCCTTGCGCTCGCAATGGGCATGGTCGATCAACACCTCCATGGGCCTGGCATTGGCCTGTTCAACCCAGCGCTCACTCGTGGGAGCTGCCAACCAGCGGATCGAGGCAATCGATGAATCTGAGCGGTTCACCGTTGAACTGGCGTGGCTCATGCCTCCACTCCCCTGAGGTGGTTCACCAAGCCATCAAAAGCCATGTCGTAACTGAAGGCGCCGAATCCACACACCACACCCAGGGCACGGTCGGCGAGATGGGAGTGGTGCCGGAAGGACTCGCGGGCATGAATGTTGCTCAGATGCACTTCCACGAATGGAATCGCCACCCCCAGCAGAGCGTCGCGCAGGGCGATGGACGTGTGGGTGTAAGCACCGGCATTGATCAGGATTCCGTCGACCGAGCCCATCGCCTGATGGACCCGTTCCACCAACGCTCCCTCGAAATTGCTTTGAAACGTTTCGAGTTGCACCTCTGCCTCCGAGGCCCTATCTCTCAAACGCAGTTCTATGTCCGACAGCGTCTGGTGCCCGTAAAGCCCAGGCTCCCGCTGACCCAGCAGGTTGATGTTGGGGCCATTGAGCAGCAGCAGACGCATCACCCGCAGGAACGCTGGGACCCGATCGTATCGACCACCCAGGTCAGGTGGGCTGGTAAGTTCTTCCGGTGTGGTTCGGGTCGGTGCCCGAGTGGTTAATGGGGGCGGACTGTAAATCCGCTGGCTCTGCCTACGTTGGTTCAAATCCAACCCGGCCCATCCACCACATGCCCTTGTAGCTCAGCGGTAGAGCACTCCCTTGGTAAGGGAGAGGTCTCGAGTTCAAGTCTCGACAAGGGCTTCAATTCCTTCTCCAGGCACCGAGGAGAACACAACAGCTGACTGGGGGGCCAGCACGCCTTCGCTGGCATGAAACGTGCCGGCCTCCCAGAGAACACTGTCGACGTTCTCCGGGCACGCGAGGCGACAACGGCGGCTGCGGTTGATCAGCACCGACACCGTGGGGCTGTGGCGAGACCGCCCCAGCAATCCCTCGTCTCCCTGCACGCACCAGGTCCAGCCGTCAGCGATGGGGCCAGCAAGGGAGCGTCTTAAACCCAACAGGTCCTTCACCATTGGCTGCAGGTCCTGAGGGACAGGTCCTGACCAGGGATAGGCCTCACGGCACCCGGGCTCTGGGCCTCCGCTCAACCCCACCTCCGTGCCGTAGTAGAGGCAGGGTGCTCCAGGTTGGAGGCACAACAGGAGCAACGCCAGTCGCAGTGCTTTGGCGTCACCCCGCAGGGTGTGTAGAGCCCTGGGAACGTCATGACTGTCGAGCAGGTTGAGCTGGCTGCGGTTCACCTCGGGGGAATACCAACCCAAGGTCTGGTTCAAACAGGCAATCCACTGCTCACCATTCAGGCGGTTGAGCGGATACATCGGGTTGCGATCGCTTGGCCTCAACCTGGCACCAGCAGCCCAACAGAGACTGCTCCAGCCCAGGCGGTAATTCATCACGCCATCAAACTGATCGCCCTGCAACCAGGGGCGGGCGTCTCCCCAGATCTCGCCAACGATCCAGGCGTTGGGGTTGACGGCCTTCACCATGCGGCGGAAATCAACCCAGAACCCATGGGGAACCTCATCGGGCACATCCAAGCGCCAGCCATCGATACCGCGTTCAAGCCAGTACCGCCCCGCCGCCAGCAGATGGTCATGCACCGCCGGATTGGCGTGGTTGAACTTGGGTAGTGCCGGATCATTCCACCAGCAGCTGTAACCGCAAGACTGTCCTTTGCGGGGGTAAGGGATCAGGGGCCAGCGATGCACGGTGAACCAGTCCCGGTAAGGGGACGATGGGCCGTTCTCAAGCAGGTGGTGAAAGGCCCAGAAGCCGCGGCCGCAGTGATTGAACACGCCATCGAGGATCAGACGCATGCCGCGGCCATGCAGCGCTCTGATCAAGGCATCCAGAGCAGCATCCCCACCCAGAAGAGGATCCACCTGGAAATAGTCGTAGGCGTGATAACGGTGGTTGGCCGCTGAACTGAACACAGGGGTGAGATACAGACAGGTGACCCCCAGCTCCTGCAGATGATCGAGAGCCTCGATCACGCCGTAAAGATCCCCCCCCTGAAACCCCTGCTGCTGAGGGCTGGTGCCCCAGGGCTGCAAGACGAGGCTGGATTGCGCCTTCACCCTGCCGCTGCGCCGGAAGCGATCGGGAAAAATCTGATACACCACGGCTTCAGACACCCAAGCGGGCGTGCTCACCGTTGCGACATCCCGCAGCATGACCTTTGCAGCCGGGCATCACCACCGCTAGCACTGAAAAAACAGGAGTGCCATGGTTCGTTCGCCCCTCCTGCTGGCACTGGATCAAGGCACCAGCAGTTCACGCGCTGTTTTGTTTGACGAGCAGGGACAGGCGGTGGCCAGCGCCTCTGCCCCCTTGAACATCCACTACCCCGCCGATGGCTGGGTCGAACAGACGCCAATGGAGATCTGGGCCAGTCAGCGCCAGGCGATGGCGCGTCTGGAGCAGACGATCAGCGCAGAGCAACGCCAGGCGGTGGTGGCCTGTGGCATCACCAATCAGCGCGAAACCACCATCCTTTGGCGCCGCAGCGACGGCGCTCCCTGCGGACCCGCCCTGGTCTGGCAGGACGGGCGCACCGCCGATGTGTGCGCAGCCTGGAAAAGGGAGGGACTGGAACGGGACTGGCGGACACGCACAGGCCTGATGCTCGACCCCTACTTCAGCGCCAGCAAGATCCAATGGCTGCTCCAAAACCACGACGAAGCCTCCAGAGCAGCCGCCCAGGGAGACCTCTGCTTCGGGACGGTGGAAAGCTGGTTGCTGTGGCACCTGAGCGGGGCCCGTCGCCACTGCTCGGACATGAGCAATGCCAGTCGCACCCTGCTCATGGATCTTGAGCAACG
This sequence comes from Synechococcus sp. WH 7803, assembly GCA_000063505.1. Taxonomy (GTDB): domain Bacteria; phylum Cyanobacteriota; class Cyanobacteriia; order PCC-6307; family Cyanobiaceae; genus Synechococcus_C. The sequence continues at coordinate 551,931 of CT971583.1, read as the reverse complement.
CCAATGGGTACCTGCGTTTTGTGACCACATCGGGCTCCCCAGCAACGCCCTGCCTGATCTGGTGCCCTGTCGCGGCGACTTCGGAACGATCGCCAGCGACTGCCCCTTCGCCGGAGTGCCGATCTGTGCACTCCTGGGCGACCAGCAGGCGGCAACACTCGGACAACTCTGTTTGGAACCAGGAGAAGCCAAATGCACCTACGGAACCGGTGCTTTCCTGGTGATCAACACCGGGAGCGAAATCAAGCGCAGTGACGCTGGGCTGCTGAGCACCCTCGGCTGGACCGATGACCAGGGCACTCCCACGTACTGCCTGGAGGGCAGCCTTTTCAATGCCGGCACCGTCGTGCAGTGGCTGCGTGATGGCTTGGAGATCATTGATTCAGCCGAGGAGGTGAACCGCCTGGCCCTCACCGTTGACGACGCTGCGGGGGTGATGCTCGTCCCAGCCTTCACCGGCTGGGGCACCCCCCATTGGGATCCCCAGGCCCGCGGCCTGCTGATGGGCCTCACCCGCGACAGCCGGCGGGGACACATCGCCCGAGCCGCGCTCGAGGGAATTGCTCTCTCCGTGGCGGGGTTGGTTCGACTGGCCGAGCAGGCCAGCGGCCATGAACTGGGTGAACTGGCCGTCGATGGCGGTGCTGCCGCTTCAGATCCCCTGCTTCAGGCCCAAGCCGACAGCACAGGGCTGCGCGTGCGGCGCCCTTCCCAATTGGAGAGCACCGCACGGGGCGTCGCCTTGCTGGCAGGCCTTCAGTGCGATGTGGTTTCCGATCTGCAAAGCCTTCTTCCCCAGCGTGAGCAGAACACCCAACTGTTCATGCCTCGCCTTGATCTTGATCAGCGACAGACCTGGTTGCGACGCTGGGATGACGCCGTTTCACGGAGCCTCCATTGGCATGAATGACACAGGCTTCGATCTCCTGGTGATCGGCGGAGGTGCCAGCGGTGCCTGCGTTGCCTACGAGGGCGTGCGCCGCGGCCTGCGTGTGGCCTTGCTGGAGGGCCATGACCTGGGAGGTGGCACCAGTTGCCGCAGCACCAAGTTGCTGCACGGAGGGGTTCGCTACCTCGAGCTTGCGTTCAAAACCGCCGACACAGCGCAGCTGCGCTTGGTGAGGGAAGCCTTGCTGGAGCGCGGTCACTGGCTCCAGCAAGCTCCCTTTTTGGCCAAACGCCTCGAACTGGCCCTGCCCACAGACGGAGTGATCGGCCAGGCCTACTACCGCCTCGGGCTTGGCCTTTACGACGCACTCTCGGGCCGCTCAGGGATTGGAAGCAGTCGCCTGCTGTCAAGCCAACAGCTGCGCCATGCCCTGCCCGCCCTTCGAGACGACATCACCCGAGGTGTGGCCTACAGCGACGGGCAGTTTGATGATGCGCGCCTCAACCTGCTGATGGCACTCACCGCGGAGCAAGCGGGCGCGGTCGTGCGCACCCGCACGCGGGTTGTCGCTCTGGAAACCGACAGCAGCGGCAGGCTCTGCGGTGCGATCAGTGAAAGCGCCAGCGGGCAGAACGAGCGCTGGCAGGCGAAGGTGGTTGTGAATGCCACTGGGATTCACTCCGACACGATTCGGAGAATGGCTGATCCCTCCTGCGAGGAGAGGATGCTCACCAGCCGGGGCATTCACCTCGTGCTCAAGCAAACCCTTTGCCCAGAGGGGGTCGGCCTGCTGCTCCCGTCCACCGATGACGGGCGGGTGCTGTTCATGCTTCCGTTCTTCGGGCGAACCCTGGTGGGCACCACCGACACCCCCTGCCCCCAAGAGCAAGCCTCCGTTCCAGCGGAAAACGAAGTGAAGTACCTCCTGGATTACGTGCAGCGCTGGTTTCCTGCACGCGACCCCGTTGATGTGGGCAGCTGCTGGGCCGGGGGACGCCCCCTGCTGAAGCCGGCCGGTGCCGATGTGAACAGCAGCCGTGTTGTGCGTGAGCACGAGGTGGAAACCCTGGCCTGCGGGCTGGTGAGTGTGATGGGAGGCAAGTGGACCACCTGCCGGCCCATGGCCATCGACACCCTCCAAGCGGTGGAGCAGCAGCTCGGACACACCCTCAAAGCGCCTGGGGCACTGCCTCTGATCGGAAGCGCCCCCGATCCCCTGCAAACGCCTGCTCTGCTCCAGACCCAACACGCTTCTCTGGAATCACTGTTGCCAGACACGCCTCAGCGCTCGCAGCAGATTGCCCATCTCCAGGCCAACCACGGGCTTGCAGCAGCACAGTGGGTGTCGAGCTGGTCGAACGACGACCGACAGCCCCTCAGCGAGGTGATTCCTGTCTGCCGGGGTGAGCTTCGCCATGCGATCACCCATGAGCATGCGCGCGGCGTCACGGATGTGCTCTGCCGGCGCACACGCCTGGGCATGGTGGATCAGCAGGATGCCGAGCGACTGCGCCCGAACGTGAGCGAACTGCTGGCGCAGGCTGGCCACGGCGGTGCTGATGCGGAGGCCCTGGATCTGTCCCGCTGACTGCGGTCCCCAGCCACCCGTCAGCTGTCCTGCAACCCGTCGCTCTGCTCTTCAACCTCACCCAGCAACCACCAGTTGAAGCCGTGGGCTGGCAGGTACACAAACCAGTTCGCTGAGGCGGGTGGGTACTCACACCCCCACATCACTTCCCGGGTTCTCTCTCCCTCCCAGCGGCTGAGATCGAGTTGCAGAGATGCTCCTGCTGCAGAGAGATTGGCCGCAACCAACACGGTCATCCTTCCGTCGCAGCGCACGTAGCTGAGCACACTGGGATGCACGCTGGGAAGCAACTCGAAATCACCATGGCGCAACGCCGGCAGCAACCGACGGCAGGTGAGCATGCGCCGATGCCAGTTGAGCAGTGATCCCGGGAGTTGCTTCTGCACCTCCACATTCACCACTCGGTAGTCGTATCCAGGCGCTGTGATGGGCGGCAACACCAGCAAAGGATCAGGGGCCGACGAGAAACCTCCATTGCGGGCTGGTGTCCAAGCCATCGGCGTGCGGTTGGGATCCCGGTCTCGCAAGCCAGGCCAATCCCCCATGCCGAGCTCGTCGCCGTAATAAAGACAAGGCATCCCCGGCAAGCTGTAAAGCAAACCGTGCAGTACACGATTCGACCCCGGGTCGCCGTTGAGCAGAGGCGCCAGGCGTCGATTGATCCCCCAGTTGAGCCAGTGGCCCTGGCCCTGATGAAGCCCAGCACGAATGATCTGGATCACCTCCTCGGGAATCAGATGACCGTCTCCAAGCCAGAGTTCGTCGTGGTTACGCAGGGGTAAGGCCCAGCGACATCCACAAACAGCGTCCTGGGCATCCTGAAGACACTGACGCAGATGCTCCGTGGATCCGCTGGCAATGGCTGCGAACAGATGCGCTGTGAGAACAAAGTTGAAAGCACCATGCAGCTCATCGTCGGCGAGGTATGGAGCAGCCTCCTTCACCGGTTGGATCGCCTCGGCAAGGAGCAGCACATCGCGGCCATGGGAATCCACCCGCTCCCGCAACCGCTTCAAAAAGGCATGGGTTTCCGGCAAACCCTCGCAACGGGAATTCTCCTCTTCGCAGAGAAAGGGCACCGCATCCAAACGGAAACCATCGACGCCGCGCTCGATCCAGAAATCCACCACCTCAAGCATCTCCTCCTGCACCAGGGGATTGGCGTAATTGAGGTCGGGCTGATGACGCAGGAAGCGGTGAAGGTAATACTGCCCCGCGACGTCATCCCATTCCCAATTGGATGATTCGAAATGGCGGAACAGCACGGGAGCATCCGCATAGCGATGGGGATCGTCGCTCCAGACGTACACCTCTCGCTCCGGCGTTCCCTGCGGCGCCCAACGCGCTCTCTGAAACCAGGGGTGAAGCGTGCTGGTGTGATTCAGCACCAAATCCATCACCACCTTCAAACCCTGTCCATGGGCTGCGGTGAGAAAGCGATGAAAGGCCGCCAGATCGCCCAGATCTGGATGGATCGCCTTGAAATCAGTGATGTCATACCCACCGTCCTGCAGGGGGGATGGGTAAACCGGAGTGAGCCAGATCGCTTCCACCCCAAGCCAGCGCAGATAGGGCAACCGACTCGCTAATCCCTGCAGATCTCCCACGCCATCGCCGTTGCCATCGGCATAGCTGCGCACGATCAGTTGGTAGATCACGGCGCCGTTCCACCACGGCTGCTGCTTCGGCATCCGATTGATGCTTTCTCACTCCGTGGTAATGACGACGGAGGCTTCCGTCATCCCCTTCGCAATAGATGCAGGGGAAGACCTGCAAACATGCAACGGTCGCAGGGAACCGTGATGGTTCAGATCGCCGAGAGCAGCCCCTTCTCAGCTACAGATCTCGATGCGCTGCGCGCGCCCGTGGTGACAGGGACAAGCCGTCCAGAAGCCTGGCGTCGTCTCCAGCTGGATCGCTTGCATGCTCTCGTCTGTGGCCACGAGCAGGAGGTGTTGGACGCGCTCCACCAGGACCTCCTCAAGCCTCCTCTCGAGGGGATGGCCGAGGTGGTGTCCCTGCTGCAGGAATTGAAGCTGGCCCGGCGGAACCTGCGCCGGTGGATGCGCCCTCAATCGATTCGGGTCCCGCTCGTGCAACAGCCCGGACGTGCCCAGCTGATCCGGGAACCACTGGGCTGCGTGCTTCTCATCGGTCCCTGGAATCTGCCCTTCAGTCTCACGTTCTGGCCTTTGGTCAGTGCCCTGGCCGCGGGGAACACGGCCGTGATCAAGCCTTCTGAGCAGGCGCCGGCTACGGCTGAGTTGATTGAACGGCTGGTTCCTCTCTACTTTCCCGCTGATGTGGTTCGGGTCGTCAACGGGGACTCCCGCGTGGCGGCGGATCTGGTCAGGCTCCGCTTTGACCACATCTTTTTCACAGGAGGAGGGCGGATTGGAGCCAAAGTGCTCGAAGGGGCAGCGGCCAATCTCACGCCGGTGACCCTGGAGCTGGGGGGCAAGAACCCTGCGGTGGTGATTCCAGGGGCTGATCTCGCGGTCACAGCAAGGCGCTTGATCTGGGGAAAGGGATTCAACGCTGGACAAGCCTGTGTGGCTCCCGATCACATCCTGGTGGAGCAAAGCCTGAGGGAGCCACTCCTTCAGGCCATGACCGACCAGCGGCGTGCGCTCTATGGAGCCAACCCAGTGCAGTCAGAGCACTTGGCGTCACTGATTTCAGAACGTCATTACCAACGCTTGGCAGGCCTGCTCGACACAGCACGGTCTGAAGGCCGCGTGCTGCTTGGAGGGGAATGTGATGCAACCCAGCGCAGGATTGCCCCAACACTGATCAGCATCCAAGACGACAGTGACCCACTGATGGCCGATGAACTGTTCGGCCCTCTGCTGCCGATGATTGAAATTCCCGATTTCAAAGCGGCCATCACCCGTCTTCAACAGCAGGACAAACCCCTTGCCATTTATCTATTTGGTGGAGATCCCAGTGAGCAAGACCAACTGCTGCACTCCACGAGCTCCGGCACCGTCTGTTTCAACGACGTCATCCTTCAGGCGGGTGTGCCAGGGCTTCCCTTCGGTGGCGTCGGAGCCAGTGGCATGGGCACCCACCATGGCGAGGCTGGATTCCGCACGTTTTCACATGAACGCTCGGTGCTGAAACGGCCGTTCTGGCTCGATCTGCCGCAGCGCTATCCGCCCTACACCTTGAAGCCGGAAACATTCCGTCGCCTCTTGAGCTGAGTTTCTCTGACGAGCGGATGAAGCAGGGCTGGCGTCCCGCGGGAGGCACCTTATGGTTCGCCCAGCCGCCGGAGACGTATGCGCCGCACCCTCTTAACACTCCTCGCCCTCATCGCCCTGTCCCCCCTTCCATCAGGCGCTGCGAATGTGACCGTGAAAGCCGGAGAAACGCTTTCCGACATCGCGGCTCGCTACGGAGTGTCCGTGGGCCGTTTGATGCGCGAGAACGGACTTCGCGACTCCAACCATGTGGAAGCGGGGCAGACCCTGCGTCTTCCAAGCGGCGCCGCGGCAGGCGTCACGGCCGGTAAGGGTCGGCACACGGTGCGCTCTGGAGACACACTCAGTGGGATCGCTGTGCAGTACGGCGTGAGCGAGCGCCAGCTGATGACGCTGAACGGCCTCGCCAGTGCCGATCATGTGGAACGGGGTCAGACACTCAAATTACCCAGCAACGCTGTACTGCCAAAACCAAAAACAGCCAGCAAACCCAAGCGCAAGCCTGTGCCGGTGAAGGCTGATCCCAACGCCACCAGCCACACCGTGGCCCGAGGCCAAACCCTCACGCAGATCGCCAAGGCCTATGAGATTCCTGTGGCTTCTCTGGTGAGCATCAATGCCATTGAGGACCCCAACCAGGTGACCGTTGGCACCAAGCTGATGCTTCGAGCCAGCGCCACGCAACCCGTCACCGCAGTGGCCAGTAACGACCAGCCTCAACGTGCCGCTGTCCCCAAGAGCAACGAGCAACCCAAGCCAACAGCAACGGTCAAACCCCAGCCCACAGCTACAGCTACAGCCAAGCCCAAGCCCAAGCCCGCAGCCAAGGTCCAGCCGGTGACCACAGCCAAGGCCAACGCAGCGAAAACAGCCCTTGCCAGTCAACCGAACAAAGCGAACTGGAAGACCTACGGCCCTCTTCAGGTGGACTGGGCGAACTGGCAGTTAATGGGAGGCAGTGACGTCGCACCAACATTGAATAGCGATGGACAGTCGCTTTATGTGGCCGTGAACTGCTCGGCTGGAAAGATCAACGTGACGGGCGCTAACGGAAACTGGAAGACCTGGATTGCGCCCCAGTCGAACTTCGAACGCGATTTGTTGAAGGACCGCTGCAAATCCGCGAAGGGCTGAGCGAGGGTTCAGGCCGCGTAGTGAAGAGGCCATGGGCGATGCATGAAGCGTCGTCCGCTCTCTCTGATGTAAAGCCGCTGGTTGCCGTCATCACTCTCCTGAATCAGTTCTTCCTGAACCAGACGTCTGGCGAGCCATCCCCAGTGGGCTGACGGTCCCTCTTCGCTGTTCAAGACATCGCTCAGCCGTCTGGCATCGGTTCCGCAGTCCTCCGCGAGCTTCTCCAAGAGGATTTGGGCTTCATCCGACCAGTTCTGCCGACGACACTCCATCTGACATCGGTCGCAGCGACCGCAAGGTGGCACCAGCTCACCGACAGACAGCAAGAGTGCTTGCTCCCGGCACCCTTCTCCCTCGGCCACAGCCTCCATCCGCCGCAACTGCCGCTGAGCCAAGGCAACGCGATGGGCTTCGTCGGTGTTGTCTTGGCTTTTTGTGCGGCGTAGAGAGGCTTGCATCGCCCAGCCGAGGGTGGTGCGATCAGCAGGGGAGAACAACACCAAGCAATGGGCCGGCAATCCATCACGACCAGCGCGACCAGATTCCTGCAGATAACCCTCAGGGGTGCTCGGCAGATCGAGGTGAAGCACCAAGCCCACATCGGAGCGATCCACGCCCATTCCGAACGCGACCGTGGCCACCAGCACGGGACCATCGCTGCCAAGAAAATGCTCAAGAGCTCGCAGTCGAACGTCCGGGTCAAGCCCAGCGTGGTAAGCGATGGCCTCAATGCCAGTGGAGCGGAGCCTCTCAGCCCAGTGCTCCACCGAGCGACGGGTCCGGGCATAGATCAGAGAAGCGCCTCTGGCTTGGTGAATGGCTGCAACCACCTCCTGGAGGGGATCTTTCACACGCCTGCGCATGGCGTAATGCAGATTGGTCCGACGGGCCGATCCCACCTGAATCAGTGGACGGCGAAGATGCAACAAGCGGAGGATGTCGGCGCGAACGCGAGGCGCCGCTGTGGCGCTCAGTGCCACCATCGGCACCCCTGGGCAAAGTTCTCTCAGCTGCCCCAGCCGTCGGTAATCAGGGCGGAAGTCATGGCCCCAGGCACTAATGCAATGGGCTTCATCAACAGCCAGCGCAACAACCTGACCCGACGCCGTCTGCTCCTGCAAGAGAGAACGGGTTGCCTCCCCCTGGAGCCGCTCCGGTGCCAGATAAAGAAGCCTGAGAGTTCCGGCCTCAGCTTGTTCAAGAATGCGGCGACGCTCCTCGAGCTCGATCCCTCCGTGCAAGCAGGCTGCTGCAATCCCCCGACGGCGTAGCTGGAGAACCTGATCCTCCATCAGAGCCACCAGCGGTGAGATCACGACCACCAAGCCAGAGCGCACAAGAGCCGGAAGTTGATAGCAGAGCGACTTGCCACCACCGGTTGGGAGCACCACAAGGCAATCCTTGCCTGCCAGAAGACACTCCACGACGGGACGCTGGCCCGATCGAAAGGATGACCATCCGTAATAACGCTGCAGCGCCGTCAGCAGCAAATCCACGACACACCACAGGTGGTGTGTCCACCATACCGAGCGCCAGATCTAGAGAACAGGTGGGTCCAGCTGATCGGGTGATTCCTCAACCAATTGCAAGCGAACCCGCTTGCCGCCAGCCAGTTCCCCCAGGGAGACGCGCATGGTGGCTCCACTCAGGCTCTGCAGCGCGGACAGCACATCTCTTAGATAAGGCGTGCTGCTACCGCTCTCCACCCACAGCCGCTCCTGAAGACCGCCGAGCCGGCGCCAGGAGGTGTGCAGCTTGAGCACGGCGGACTCCAGGGCATGGGCCTGACCGACGGCATCCGCGAGGAGCCCAAGCGCATCAAGCCTCTGGGCTTCCTGCATCGCTTTCTCAAGATCCAGCTCACCTTGTTGAAACGCACGCACGGCCTCTCCCGATTCCGTGGCCTTGGTGATCCATCGCGCTGTGTGGGTGACGTCTTTGATGCGATCGAGCTCTGGTTCGTCGCGAAGAACCTTGCGCAGATCCTCTTGCTGGGGCTCTGGAAGCTTGGAGAGTTCCCGCACCAGGGGCGCCACAGCTTTGGGAGGCAGAAGGTTCTGCTGCGTCCTCTCCCTGATCTCCTCTGGCAGGAGAGGACTTGTCGCTGCCGTGAACTCGTCGGCCAGCCGTCGCACCTGCTTCCGCGTAATTTCCTGTCCTTCATTGGCGGCTTCGGAGATCATCAATTGCACCTCCGGCTCTGCCAGGGAGGTTTCCATGAAGGCTCTCTTTGAGAACTGATTCACGCTGGAGGGCTCCAAAACACCCTCTCCGAGCATCTGCTCAGCCGATTCCGCCAGTTGGATGAGGCCGTAAGCCCGCGTCTTGCTGATCTCACGTTCTCGAAGCCACTGCAGAAACCCCGCACCCCGTCCCTCACCACCGCGCTTTTCGCGATCACGCACAGCCTTGAGAATTCGTCCTCTCCAGATCTCGGTCTGCAGGTCGAACTTGTCGCACACCGTCCATGCCTCCTCCAGCCGAGCCAGAAACTCCATGGTGCTGATGTCGTCCTGCTCCGGATCGGGCAGATCGAGCTCCAACATTGGAGGTTCAGGGGACGAGGGCAACACGAACCGCATCACAACAGAGGTTGGATGCTGCCATGCCACCCGCCGGAGCAGGTGAAACCTCACGAAGACATTGTGTGACGCATCAGCAACGGGGTGCCGACACCGAGATACGCTCCTGATGCATCCCAGTTTCAGCGCAGCGATGGCGATCTCCCGCGGTGACATGGTGCGCATCAAGCGCCCCGAGTCCTACTGGTACAACGAAGTCGGCAAAGTGGCTTCCATCGATACCTCCGGCATTCGTTATCCGGTTGTGGTTCGCTTCGAGCAGGTGAACTACAACGGCATCTCCGGTTCCGAAGGCGGCATCAATACGAACAACTTCGCTGAATCGGAACTCGAGCCAGCCTGAGTCCGTTGCCGGAACTTCCGGAAGTTGAGACGGTTCGCCGAGGATTAGCGAATCGTCTCCAGTCGTTCGTGATTGACGACATCGAGGTTCTTCGTGACCGCGCAGTCGCGAGTCCAGGAGGACCGCAGGCTCTGCGCCTTGGTCTGCGTGGGCAAAAGGTCGGTGCCTGGAGCCGACGAGGGAAGTACCTGGTCGCGCAGCTCCACGATCCGCAAACGGGACATTGCAACGGTGTGTGGGGTGTTCATCTGCGCATGACGGGGCAATTTCAATGGCACCCAACACCAACTGAACCCTGCCGTCACACACGCGTTCGCCTCTGGAATACCGCTGGCGAGGAACTGCGGTTTGTCGATCTGCGCAGTTTTGGGGAAATGTGGTTTGTGCCCCAGAACGTTTCGATCGACGCTGTGATGACAGGGCTCCAACGGTTGGGTCCTGAGCCCTTCAGTGAAGAGTTCAACGCAACCTACTTAGAACAAAAACTGAAGGGGTCAACGCGATCGATCAAGGCCGCTCTTTTGGATCAAGCGGTGGTAGCTGGCGCTGGCAACATCTATGCCGACGAAAGCCTCTTTGCAGCGGGCATTGCCCCCCATCGCAAGGCGGGTGAACTCAACCTCCCTGAACTGGAACGCTTGTGCACATGCCTGGTGGATGTGCTCGAAATGAGCATCGGAGCCGGAGGGACGACCTTCAGTGATTTTCGCGACCTCGAAGGTGTGAATGGCAACTATGGGGGCCAGGCATCGGTCTATCGGCGAACAGGCCAACCCTGCCTGGCTTGCGGCACTCCTATCGAACGGCAACGCCTCGGAGGACGCAGCACCCACTGGTGTCCTGTCTGCCAACGTTGAACCATGCGACAGCACGCTTACAGACAGCGATTGATCAACACCATCCGCAACTTTCACAACCGCGGGTGGTGTGACGGCACCGGCGGAAATTTCAGCGTCGTAGCTGAACAAGATCCACTGAAACTGATCATGGCTCCCAGCGGCGTTGACAAGGGATCCTTAAATGCAACAGATCTGATTGAAGTCAATGGTCACGGAGAGGTGATCAATGGCGAAGGGAAGGCCAGTGCAGAAACATTGATGCATCTGCAAATCGTCAAACAGTGCTCTGCAGGAGCTGTTCTGCACACCCATTCAGTGAATGGAACTCTCCTTTCCAGCTTGCATCAGGCAGCTGGTCACTTAGAACTGGAGGGCTGGGAGATGCTGAAGGGGCTGTCAGGCATCAGCACCCACGACACAACAGTTGAGCTGCCGATCATCAAAAACAATCAGGATTTAGAGGTCCTAAGCAAACAAGCAAGCCACTTCTTAAAGGAAGCACCCTCAGGCTTGCTGGTCGCAGGTCATGGCCTTTACGCATGGGGGGAGGATCTTTTTCAAGCCCAGCGGCATACTGAAATCATTGAATTCCTGCTTGAGCTTTCATGGAGACAACATCTACTCAACAGAACACTGTGATAAAAGCCATTGTTCTTGATATCGAAGGGACAACATGCCCTGTCACTTTTGTGTCACAGACGCTGTTCCCCTTTGCACGCCGACAACTCTCAAAAACAATTTGCAGCGAGAACCGACCATCCAATGTGACAGCGGCAATCGAAGAGGCCATTGCCGAATGGAAGAATGATCCCGAATCCAAAAGCCAAGCACTCTTACTTCGGGCAAGCAATCAGAACCAACCGACATCAGAGGACATCATTCACTATTTCGACCATCTCATACAAAATGATCGAAAATCAACGGCACTGAAGGAGCTCCAAGGAATCATATGGGAGCAAGGCTATGCCGCTGGCGAACTCCAGTCTCCTTTATATGGAGACGTCGTTCCTGCTCTCAATGCATGGACACAGCAAGGAATCACACTCGCCGTGTATTCATCGGGGAGTGTCAAAGCACAACAGTTGCTCTATGCCCACACAACCGACGGAGATATCACCAATCGATTCAGCCAATGGTTTGACACGCGCACAGGGCCAAAGCTCAATGCAGATAGCTATCGAATCATTAGTCAATCCATTGGCCTCAAGCCAGCATCAATTCTCTTTGTGAGCGATCACCCTAGAGAATGCGATGCGGCAGCCGAAGCAGGAATGGAAACCCGATTTTGCTTGCGCGAAGGCAATCCATTTAGCGATGGCGGTGATCATCAAATGATCCACAATCTGGGCGAGATCAAACTCTGAGCTTGGCTCTGGATCAAAGCCACAAAAAAAGCCACCCCTACCGGGATGGCTTTCTTTGGATCACGTCCGTGATCAGAATGTTTTACCTGGCATCGAGCTATTTTCTCAGGGGGCTACCCCCCAAATATCGTCGCCGCTGCTGCGTTTCACAACCGAGTTCGAGATGGATCGGAGTGGTTCCACAGCGCCATGGACACCAGGATAGAAACATTCCCAAGGTTTGAACCCTGAGAACTGCATAGGTCATCACCTTCAACAAACGCTGATGATGATGGTCTAGATCGAATAAAACTTGCCTCAGACAAGAGCCAAATAAATGGTCAAGCCCTCGGTCTATTAGTACTCCTCCGCTGCATCCATTACTGGACTTCGACGTAGAGCCTATCAACGGGTGTTCTTCCCGTGACCTTACTGGGTTACCCCATGGGAATACTCATCTTGAGGTGGGCTTCCCACTTAGATGCTTTCAGCGGTTATCCACTCCGCACATGGCTACCCAGCGTTTACCGTTGGCACGATAACTGGTACACCAGAGGTGCGTTCCTCCCGGTCCTCTCGTACTAGGGAGAAATCCTCTCAATATTCCTACGCATACACCGGATATGGACCGAACTGTCTCACGACGTTCTGAACCCAGCTCGCGTACCGCTTTAATGGGCGAACAGCCCAACCCTTGGGACCGACTTCAGCCCCAGGTTGCGATGAGCCGACATCGAGGTGCCAAACCTCCCCGTCGATGTGAACTCTTGGGGGAGATCAGCCTGTTATCCCTAGAGTAACTTTTATCCGTTGAGCGACGGCCCTTCCACTCAGAACCGTCGGATCACTAAAGCCGACTTTCGTCCCTGTTCGACTTGTAGGTCTCACAGTCAAGCTTCCTTCTGCTTTTGCACTCGTCGGCTGATTTCCAACCAGCCTGAGGAAACCTTTGCGCGCCTCCGTTACCTTTTAGGAGGCGACCGCCCCAGTCAAACTGCCCACCTGATACTGTCCGCTCCCCGGATAACGGGTGAACGTTAGAACCCTAGCTCTGAAAGAGTGGTATCTCACCATTGACTCACCAGCACCCGCAAGCACTGGTTCAACGTCTCCCACCTATCCTGCGCATTCAGAGCCCGGGCACAATACCAAGCTACAGTAAAGCTTCATAGGGTCTTTCTGTCCGGGTGTATGTAGTCCGCATCTTCACAGACAATTCTATTTCGCCGAGCCTCTCTCCGAGACAGCGCCCTGATCGTTACGCCTTTCGTGCGGGTCGGAACTTACCCGACAAGGAATTTCGCTACCTTAGGACCGTTATAGTTACGGCCGCCGTTCACCGGGGCTTCAGTCGCCAGCTTCGCTTACGCTGACCGGCTTCCTTAACCTTCCGGCACTGGGCAGGCGTCAGCCCCCATACATCGTCTTGCGACTTAGCGGAGACCTGTGTTTTTGGTAAACAGTCGCCAGGGCCTCTTCACTGCGACCACCTTGCGGTGGCACCCCTTCTCCCGAAGTTACGGGGCCATTTTGCCGAGTTCCTTAGAGAGAGTTACCTCGCGCACCTCGGTATTCTCTACCACCCCACCTGTGTCGGTTTCGGGTACTGGCAGTTATGCCTTAACGGGTATAGAGCTTTTCTTGGAAGCATGACATCACCAACTTCGCTGCCGTAGCAGCTCGTACTCACGCCTCAGCTCGGAACGTTTTCTCCGCTCCTCAACGCCTCGAACGCTTGAACCAGTAACCAACATCTGGCTTGGCTAGCCTTCTCCGTCCCTCTTCCCAAAACATAACCGGTACAGGAATGTTGACCTGTTATCCATCGACTACGCCTTTCGGCCTCGCCTTAGGTCCAGACTAACCCTCCGCGGACGAGCCTGCCGGAGGAACCCTTAGGGTTTCGGTGCATGGGATTCTCACCCATGTTTTCGCTACTCAAGCCGACATTCTCACTTCTATGCAGTCCACGCCCGCTCACGCTAACGCTTCGCCCCACATAGAACGCTCCCCTACCATAAATCCGCAGCTTCGGTACAACACTTAGCCCCGTTCATTTTCGGCGCAGGATCGCTCGACCAGTGAGCTATTACGCACTCCTTTGAGGATGGCTGCTTCTAGGCAAACCTCCTGGTTGTCTGGGCAATCCCACCTCCTTTATCACTTAGTGTTGATTTGGGGACCTTAACTGGCGGTCTGGGCTGTTTCCCTCTCGACCATGGAGCTTATCCCCCACAGTCTGACTGCCTCGCTACACACAGGGTATTCAGAGTTCATCTCGATTTGGTACCGCTCTCGCAGCCCGCACCGAAATGGTGGCTTTACCCCCCTGCTGGAGCACGAGACGCTACGCCTCAACGTATTTCGGGGAGAACCAGCTAGCTCCGGGTTCGATTGGCATTTCACCCCTAACCACAGCTCATCCGCTGATTTTTCAACATCAGTCGGTTCGGACCTCCACTTGGTATCACCCAAGCTTCATCCTGGCCATGGTTAGATCACCCGGGTTCGGGTCTATAAACACTGACAAACGCCCTATTCAGACTCGCTTTCGCTATGGCTCCACCATTTCCGGTTTAACCCGCCAGTGCCTATAAGTCGCCGGCTCATTCTTCAACAGGCACACGGTCACCCTATGAGTAGGGCTCCCATTGCTTGTAAGCTCACGGTTTCATGTTCTATTTCACTCCCCTCCCGGGGTTCTTTTCACCTTTCCCTCGCGGTACTGTTTCGCTATCGGTCACACAGGAGTACTTAGCCTTACGAGGTGGTCCTCGCGGATTCACACGGAATTTCACGTGCTCCGTGCTACTCGGGATACAGCTAGGTCAGTTCAGTTTTCGTGTACGGGGCTTTCACCCTCTGTGGCGTGTCTTTCAAACACTTCCACTAACATTCCTGATCCACGTTGCTGTCCCACAACCCCGACAGTCGAAACTATCGGTTTAGGCTCTTCCCCGTTCGCTCGCCGCTACTTAGGGAGTCGTTTTTACTTTCCTTTCCTCCAGCTACTAAGATGTTTCAGTTCGCTGGGTTGGCTCGCGCCAGCCTATGGATTCAGCTGGCCGTACTAGGGGTTGCCCCATTCGGAAATTCCCGGATCAAAGCGTGTTTCCAGCTCCCCGAGACTTATCGCAGGTAACCACGTCCTTCATCGCCTCTGTGTGCCAAGGTATCCGCCGTGAGCTCTTTGTAGCTTGACCATATAATCTCCAACACGCTTGCTGTCGTTGAAACAGATTCTCCCTGATTCATTGCTGAATCAAGAATCAAACTCGCAATTGCTCGACACAATTGAAAGAACGTGATGGAGTCTCGGCTCTTGCTCGATAGAATTTGCAACTCTCCTTCTCCATCATCCTTTCGGATCACAGAAAAGAATCATCGCATCATCCATGAGATGCTTTATTCTTTCCAGACTTACCTATGCAGTTGTCAAGGTTCTGCTAGAACTTCAAATCAATTGATCAATTGCTTGATCAACTCATTTGAGCCCAGCATCTTATCAACCAAAGTCAACAAGTAAAGTTTTTACTTGTCTTTGGAATGACAGGAAGCTGGGGTCTTCCAGCGGACACATCTAAATCACACTCCAATCGAGCTCAACTCCAACATCTTGGAGATGGGGATACAGTTCGGTCAGTGGAGGTTAGGAGACTCGAACTCCTGACATCCTGCTTGCAAAGCAGGCGCTCTACCAACTGAGCTAAACCCCCAACACCGAATGGGCCATCCTGGACTTGAACCAGGGACCTCACCCTTATCAGGGGTGCGCTCTAACCACCTGAGCTAATGGCCCAGGAGTCTCATCCCTTGTGGGGTGTGACCTAGACAAAGTTTAGGAACTAAGAATCTCCACCATCCTCACCTGCATCGCTGCAAGTTTGATGGCTTCAAAGCTGAGGTACCGATCGACCTAAGGTGACAGGATTTCGGCCTAAGAATAAATGTACTCAGGCATCAAAATCGTTGTTTGTCTCCCTGTTAGGAGGTGATCCAGCCGCACCTTCCGGTACGGCTACCTTGTTACGACTTCACCCCAGTCATCAGCCCCACCTTCGACGTCCTCCTCCCGAGGGTTGGAGTAACGGCTTCGGGCGTGGCCAACTTCCATGGTGTGACGGGCGGTGTGTACAAGGCCCGGGAACGTATTCACCGCAGTATGCTGACCTGCGATTACTAGCGATTCCTCCTTCACGTAGGCGAGTTGCAGCCTACGATCTGAACTGAGCCACGGTTTATGAGATTTGCTTGTCCTCGCGAACTTGCTGCTCTTTGTCCGTAGCATTGTAGTACGTGTGTAGCCCAGGATGTAAGGGGCATGATGACTTGACGTCATCCACACCTTCCTCCGGTTTATCACCGGCGGTCTCTCTAGAGTGCCCAACTAAATGCTGGCAACTAAAGACGTGGGTTGCGCTCGTTGCGGGACTTAACCCAACATCTCACGACACGAGCTGACGACAGCCATGCACCACCTGTCACTGCGTTCCCGAAGGCACCCTCTCGTTTCCAAGAGGTTCGCAGGATGTCAAACCCTGGTAAGGTTCTTCGCGTTGCATCGAATTAAACCACATACTCCACCGCTTGTGCGGGCCCCCGTCAATTCCTTTGAGTTTCACACTTGCGTGCGTACTCCCCAGGCGGAACACTTAACGCGTTGGCTACGACACCGAGGGGGTCGATTCCCCCGACACCTAGTGTTCATCGTTTACGGCCAGGACTACAGGGGTATCTAATCCCTTTCGCTCCCCTGGCTTTCGTCCATGAGCGTCAGTTATGGCCCAGCAGAGCGCCTTCGCCACTGGTGTTCTTCCCGATATCTACGCATTTCACCGCTACACCGGGAATTCCCTCTGCCCCTACCACACTCAAGCCCAACAGTTTCCACTGCCATGATGGAGTTAAGCTCCACTTTTTAACAGCAGACTTGAAGGGCCGCCTGCGGACGCTTTACGCCCAATAATTCCGGATAACGCTTGCCACTCCCGTATTACCGCGGCTGCTGGCACGGAATTAGCCGTGGCTTATTCCTCAAGTACCGTCAGATCTTCTTCCTTGAGAAAAGAGGTTTACAGCCCAGAGGCCTTCATCCCTCACGCGGCGTTGCTCCGTCAGGCTTTCGCCCATTGCGGAAAATTCCCCACTGCTGCCTCCCGTAGGAGTCTGGGCCGTGTCTCAGTCCCAGTGTGGCTGATCATCCTCTCAGACCAGCTACTGATCGATGCCTTGGTGAGCTCTTACCTCACCAACTAGCTAATCAGACGCGGGCTCATCCTCAGGCGAAATTCATTTCACCTCTCGGCATATGGGGTATTAGCGGCCGTTTCCAGCCGTTATCCCCCTCCTGAGGGCAGATTCCCACGCGTTACTCACCCGTCCGCCACTAACCCGAAGGTTCGTTCGACTTGCATGTGTTAAGCACGCCGCCAGCGTTCATCCTGAGCCAGGATCAAACTCTCCGTTGTAGATCATTTCCTCTTAGACATTCTCACGTCCTCAAAATGATTTGCGTCACCCATTGCTCAGATAACCTGGCAATAGTTGAGGCCTCCTTCCGCTGACACAGAAAGGGTTCTTAAGAGTGCACTTCTAGATTTCTCTATCAATGACTTTCCAGGATCTCAGATCCGGTTGTTGCTCCACACTGCGCACACCGACAACTCAAAAGCTCGTGAAAACTCCCAAGTTGCAAGCGCAATGCTTCTCTGCAACGAATAATTGTTGACGGGACCTCACACCTTCATCGCTCTTTCATTCATCACTAACAACTCAACTTCTCAGTTGATTCGTCAGCAACAAACGCGATGAAAGCGTCAGTTCCTAAACTTTTCAGTTGTCCAGGTTCTGCCGTCGCGCCCCCTTCAGGAGCGGTTGGCGGTGCGGCCTCGCGACCGCTTGAGAAACTTACAACACCGTGGGATCGCTCCCTCTTGGCTTGTAAGCACTCCTGAACACATCAAGCTCTCGCTCTCCTTGTTCAGAAGCTGCGCTTCGGGCCTCAGCCCCCCGCGCAGTCCATAACCATAACACCACATACCCCCATTCACGCAACTACCAAACTCTCAGGGCATCTCAAGACTTGCTTCCACTGGCGAGAACAGGAGTCATCACTAGGTTTCGGGGATCTCCGGAGGAGAACCATGGCCGGACGGTTCAGCCAGCAGAACCAACGGGTGCGCCCGAGTTCCAAAGAGGATCAGGTCGTTCTGAAAGCCCGTGAGCATTTCGAGCGCACGCTGATTCCTGTGCGCGGACACCTCGCCGGAAGCGTCGCAGCCCTGGAACACCCACGACACGACGAAGCGCTCAACTACGGCGAGATCTTCCTGCGCGACAACGTGCCGGTGATGGTTTACCTGCTCACGCAGAAGCGCTTCGACGTCGTCAAGCAGTTTCTGAGTCTCTGCCTCGATCTCCAAAGCACCACGTATCAGACCCGAGGGGTTTTCCCCACAAGCTTTGTCGAAGAGAACGGTCAACTGATTGCCGACTACGGGCAGCGCTCCATTGGTCGCATCACATCTGTTGACGCAAGCCTTTGGTGGCCCGTGCTGTGCTGGATGTACGTGAAATCCAGTGGGGACGAGGACTTTGCCTCCAGCCAAGCGGTTCAGCGCGGCGTGCAACTGCTGCTCGACCTCGTGCTGCACCCGACCTTTGAAGGCACACCCGTTCTGTTCGTACCCGACTGTGCCTTCATGATTGATCGTCCGATGGACGTTTGGGGAGCGCCGCTTGAAGTGGAAGTTCTCCTTTATGGATCACTGCGCTGCTGTGCCCAGCTGATGGAGCTCGGGCGAAAGCACCAAAGCAGCCGACTGCTGGATCAACGGCTCGTTCTGACCCGGCAATGGGTTCATGACCTGCGGCAGTTTTTGCTCAAGCATTACTGGGTCACCAGCAAAACCATGCAGGTGCTGAGACGCCGGCCTACGGAGCAGTACGGAGACAACCAGCACCAAAACGAATTCAATGTTCAGCCTCAGGTGATTCCTGACTGGCTGCAGGACTGGCTTGAAAACCGCGGTGGGTACCTGATCGGAAACATGCGCACAGGCCGACCCGACTTCCGTTTTTACAGTCTTGGCAACTCACTGGGCTGTTTGTTCGGACTGCTCACGGCACCGCAACAGCGCGCCCTGTTCCGACTGACGCTGCACAACCGTGATCACCTGATGGCCGAAATGCCGATGCGCATTTGCCATCCCCCGATGGAAAGCCTGGAATGGCAGAACAAAACCGGGTCTGACCCCAAAAACTGGCCCTGGAGTTACCACAACGGTGGACACTGGCCCAGCCTTCTCTGGTTTTTCGGCAGTTCCATCCTGTTGCATGAGCGCCGCCACCCCCATGCTGATGTGTTGCTCATGGGGCAGATGAAAGCCTTGCTCGAAGAGTGCTACTGGAGTCATCTCAACCAGTTGCCGCGTCAACAGTGGGCTGAATACTTCGATGGTCCAACGGGCACCTGGGTCGGACAGCAATCAAGGACCTATCAAACCTGGACCATCGTTGGCTTTCTCCTCCTCCATCATTTTTTACGGGTTAATCCCGATGATGTTCTCTTGCTCGACCTCGATGAGGGAGCTGTTCCGGATCCGGACTCGCACGAGAGTCAGACAAGCCACAACCCATAAACCGCCAGACAAGCCAAGCCCAGTGGGAGCCCAATCAGCGTGAATTCAATGATTGAGAACGCCTTGCTGCCCCGTTGCTCAGCCGACTGAAGAATGATGATATTGCTGGCTGCGCCAAACACGGACAACGTCCCCGCGGCTGTACTGCCAGACGCCAAAGCCAAAAGCTGGGCAGGGCTCTCGGGCCCTTGATTCAAGAGCGGAAGATAAAGCTCAACCAGAGGAACGTTGGACATCAACTGGCTGACCACGCTGCTGATCAGAACAATCTGTGGAATGCCGCGCACATCAACATGTGTGCGCTCAAGCAGGGACTGAAACACCCCGGAGTTCCAGACTGCCTGAGTCAGCACAAACAATCCCACAAAAAAGAGGAGCGTGCTCCAGTCCATGCGTTGGAGCGTGCTCAGTCGTCGTCGACTCAACAGAAGCACTGGCGCACCGGCAATAAGTCCGATCACCGCGAAGGGCAAATCAAACAGACCACCAGCGCGAATCAAAACCAGCTTGAGACCGATGCCCAACAGCAGAAGCACCAATCCAGCCCAACAGAGGCGTGAAAGAGCGCGATCCACAGGCCCCGTGGTGACAGGGATCACCCGATGATTGGCTAACTGGCGCCCAAAGCGGATCCACAGCACGAGGAGCACCAAACCCAGGCACAAAAGGGTTGGCCAAAACAATCCACCAAGAAACGTCTCAAAGGGGCGATTCAAATCACCCTGGGTGGCAATGAGCAGATTCTGGGGATTGCCGATCGGACTCATCACACTGCCGATCGATAGGGCGTAAGCAAACGCCAACAGGAACGGTTGGCTCGGCAATTGGTTGTGTGTGGTGAGTGCAAGCAACAAGGGGACACCAAGAATCGCCGCCGTGTCGTTGGTTAACAGCGAGGCGCTCAAACCACCGACCACCACCACCAACACGAGCAAAAGTGAAGCCGTCTGGGCACGCCCCCAAACGAAGGTCCCCAGCTGCGCAAGCGTGCCGCTGTCTTCAAGTGCCTGAGAGAGAACAAAAACACCGAAGAGATAGAGGATCACATCCAGATTGATCGCCTTGAAAGCATTGAACAGACTGATCTCGCCACTCACGATCACCAGCACGGCACCCAGTGCCATCAACACTGAAATCGATGGGAGCCCTGGGATGAACCCACGCAGGAAGATCGCCAAGAAGACCAAGATCAAGATGACAAGCGCTAAACCAGGCATCTGAAGCAACCGATAACACCCAGACAGTGATCGCACTCACAAAAAAAGCCCGGTCTTGTACCGGGCTTTGAAATCAATGCAATCGTTAATGGGATCAGAAGAGTCCCAGAGTGAGTGATTTGTCGATGGGGAGAGCAGCACCGATGCCGAGATAAATCGTGGTGACGGTTCCGAAGAGAAACACAGCCATGGCCACTGGACGGCGGAACGGATTCTGGAACTTGTTGAAGCTCTCGATGAAGGGAACAAGCATCAGACCCAGAGGAATCAGAGTCTGCAAAGCGATCCCAAGCAGCTTGTTGGGAACAACGCGCAGGATCTGGAAGACCGGGTAGAGATACCACTCAGGAAGAATTTCCAGAGGAGTGGCAAAGGGATCAGCCTTATCGCCCAGCATTGCTGGGTCGAGAACCGCAAGACCCACCACACAAGCGATGGTTCCGAGGATGACGACAGGGAAGATGTAGAGGAGATCATTCGGCCAAGCCGGCTCTCCGTAGTAGTTGTGCCCCATGCCCTTGGCGAGCTTGGCACGCATCTTGGGATCAGAAAGATCCGGCTTCTTGAGAATGTGCATGGATCAGCTGGAGATGAAAAGACCTTAGACAGACCTGAATTTTCTGATCAAAAGCAATCAGAGACTGAAACGGATCACAACGGACCGGAAATGCCCTGCTTCCGGATCATCAGGAAGTGCATGAGCATGAACACCGCGAGCAACCAGGGCATCACGAAGGTATGGAGGCTGTAGAAGCGAGTGAGCGTTGATTGCCCAACACTCTCACCACCACGCAGAAGCTCGACCATGAAGTCTCCCACCACTGGAATGGCAGCTGGCACACCAGACACGATTTTCACGGCCCAGTAACCAACTTGATCCCAAGGGAGGGAATAGCCGGTGACTCCAAAAGACACAGTGATCACAGCCATCGTCACACCGGTGACCCAGGTGAGCTCACGAGGACGCTTGAAGCCTCCGGTGAGATAGACCCGAAACACGTGAAGAATCAGCATCAGCACCATCATTGAGGCGCTCCAGCGATGCACCGAGCGGATCAACCAACCGAAGCTCACGTCAGTCATCAAATACTGAACAGAGCTGTAAGCCTCAGCAACGGTGGGCTTGTAGTAGAAGGTCATCGCGAACCCAGTAGCGAACTGGATCAGGAAGCAAACCAACGTGATGCCACCCAGGCAATAAAAAATGTTGACGTGCGGGGGCACGTACTTGCTGCTGATGTCGTCAGCAATGTCCTGGATTTCAAGACGTTCCTGGAACCAGTCGTAGACGGGTGAGGAGTTCGCCATTCAATTGCGAGCTTGGATTGCGAGAGTCTACCGGCGACACTTTGGTAGAGGCGCAAGAATGAGGCCAATGTTGCCGACTGTTAACAGCATGACAGAACGATTGCAGCGCCTTGCATCTGGGTTGTTCATCGGCATCCTGGTCACCCTGCTGTGTGTGCCTCAGGCCCTCGCCCTCAACGACGCGCAGCAGCTGGTGGTGGAGAGCTGGCGTCTTGTGAATCAAAGCTATGTCGACCCCGAAGTGTTCGAGACGATCCGCTGGAAGCGGCTGCGTCAGAAAGCCCTGGAAAACACCATCGAAACCAGTGAGCAGGCATACAGCGCGATCGAAACCATGCTGCTGCCTCTGAATGACCCCTACACACGCTTGCTAAGGCCTGAGGACTACACGGTGATGAAAGCCAGCAATGAAGGAAGTCTCAGTGGCGTGGGCTTGCAGCTCGGACATCCAGCGAACGGAGACTCCATCGTCGTGATTGCCCCACTCGAGGGCTCACCGGCGGCCGATGCCGGCGTTGTGAGCGGGACAGAGATCCTTGAAGTGGATGGCGAACGGGTCGAGGCTCTTGGGCTCGAAGCGACCGCAGCGCGTCTTCGGGGAGCCGTGGGCAGCCAGGTGTTGGTGACATTGGTGCCCCCCCAGGGCCAACCCGAAGAGATCAGCCTGGAACGACGAACCATTGACCTGCGGCCTGTGAGAACACGCCGCCTGCGCAGCGATGCGCACACCCTTGGCTACCTGCGCATCACGCAGTTCAGTGAAGGCGTTCCTGCTCAGGTGAGGGAAGCGCTTGAGGAGCTTTCTGACAAGAACGTTGAGGGGCTCGTGCTCGATCTCCGCAACAACTCCGGGGGGTTGGTGAGTGCAGGTCTGGCTGTGGCTGATGTGTTCCTAGATCAGGAGCCGATCGTGGAAACACGCAATCGCGACGGCATTGCCGACCCCATTCAGGCTGGCGCTGGGGAGCTGTACAGCGGGCCCATGGTGACCCTGGTCAACAGTGGAACCGCAAGCGCCAGCGAAATCCTCGCTGGCGCACTCCAGGACGATGATCGTTCCCTACTGCTTGGCGACAAAACCTTCGGCAAGGGACTGATTCAGACCCTCACGAACCTGAGCGATGGCAGCGGTCTCGCTGTCACGGTGGCGGGTTACCTCACCCCGAGCGGACGGGATATCCAAGGGCAGGGCATCCAACCCGATCGGATTTTGGACCAACCGGAGCCGCTCAACCCCGGGGGAGATGGCGATCGCTGGCTGAATGACGCCGAGCGGGTGCTTCAGGCGCTGATCGAACAAGACCATCCAGGCGATCAGTCCCAGCCGTTGGAGAGCACGGACCTGGCACCGGACCCGACCTAATGGCATCCCGGACGTACCACGACCCGTTGCATCGAGGCATCAGCCTCGATGCAAGCGATCCAGCGGAAGCCATGGTGCTCTCGCTCGTGGATTCAGCGCCGTTCCAACGCTTGCGCCGAATTCGGCAGCTCGGGCCTGCGTTTCTCACCTTCCATGGAGCCGAATCAAGCCGATTCACCCATTCCCTTGGGGTGTTTTCCATTGCCCGGCGGGCGATGGAAAAGCTCAAAAGGCAGGATCCAGCCCTCGAGCAGCAACGGGGTGTTCTTTATGGCGCCGCCCTGCTGCACGACTTGGGACATGCCCCGCTGAGCCACACCGGGGAAGAGATGTTCGGCACCCACCACGAGCAGTGGTCGGCACGGGTGATCCGGGAGCATGCTCAGATTCGAGATTCCCTGGAGCACTACGCGCCCGGGACCGCTGATGCAGTGGCGGATCTCCTCGAACGTGGTCAGGCGGAACGGGGGGTGATCAAATCCCTGGTCAGCAGCCAGCTGGATTGTGATCGTCTCGACTATCTGCTGAGGGACAGTTACAGCACGGGCGCCCGCTATGGGCAGCTTGACCTCGACCGCATTCTTGCGGCCATGACCCTTGCTCCTGACGGAGAGCTGGCCATTCATCCCAAGGGATTGATGGCCGTGGAGCACTACTTGGTGGTTCGCAACCTGATGTATCGCAGCGTTTACAACCACCGCTTGAACGTGATGTGCAACTGGCTGCTGGAGCGCCTCATTCAAGAAGCGCGCCATCTCGGCCCTGATCACGTCTGGGCGGACTCCACCATGCGTCGTTGGCTGTGGGGGTGCGAACGGCTTGATCTTGAGACCTACCTCGCCAATGACGACCTGCGCGTCGGCTATCACCTGCAGCGCTGGCAAGCC
This sequence comes from Synechococcus sp. WH 7803, assembly GCA_000063505.1. GTDB lineage: Bacteria > Cyanobacteriota > Cyanobacteriia > PCC-6307 > Cyanobiaceae > Synechococcus_C. The sequence goes on along the minus strand of CT971583.1, from coordinate 527,595 downwards.
GAAGCGCCCGCCCCCCTGGCAAGCCTGTGCGATCGCTTTCTCAATCGCCGGCTGCTCAAAGCGCTGGATGTGAGCTCACTGCAAACCTCCGATCGACTGGAACTGCTTGCTGCAGCACAGACGATGTCGGAATCAGCCGGACTTGACCCCAGCTACTGCTGCGGGCTTCGACAGCATCAGCTCCACGGCTACCACCCCTACAGGGGAGGTCTACGGCTCTGGGATGGACATAACCTTCAGGCCCTTGAACAGGAGTCGGCACTCGTGAACAGCCTGGCCACACCGGCAGAATCGGCCTGGTTGATCCACCCCCCAGACATCGCCGCCGAACTCAAGGCAACGATGAGACGAGAAGTTCGTCTTTCTCAGGGGTAACGTCTGGCCATGAATGCTGCGTCCCGTGCTCGGGCCCGACGTGTCCTGATCCTGCCGCCCCAGCGCAGCTGTGACTGGCGTCAGTGGCTCCCTGATCAACGTGAGTTTCTAGCGGCAGGATCCGTTGACCTCCACTTGGGTGACTGGTCGATGGGTTGCCGAGAGCTCACTGAACTCATGGATGCGCTTGCACGCGAGGGTTACACAGTGCAGCAGGTCATCACCCACTGCGCCACAACACAGATCGGAGCCGCTGCTCTTGGCTTTCCTAGCAGCCACAGGCCAATTCAGGAATCCGGAAAGGACAACGGAGACACCGACAGCACCGACAGGCGCGGAGACCTGAGAATTCACAGGGGAACACTTCGAGCCGGGGATCAGTTCAACAGCGAGGGGCATGCGCTGATCATCGGCGATGTGAACCCAGGAGCCTCGGTCACAGCCAAAGGAGATGTTTACGTTTGGGGTCGCTTGCGCGGACGCGCCCATGCCGGGGCCGCCGGATCTCCGTCGGCTCGGATCATCGCGTTGCAGCTGAGGCCGTTGCAGCTGCGCATCGCCGATCTTGTGGCCCGTGGGCCCGAGGAACCTCCATGGCCCGGACAGGCGGAACAGGCTTGCATTCGCGATGGGGACATCGCCATCGAACCGGCCCAGCCTCCCTTCCTGGATGATCAAACGAATCAGCGGAAAAGTTTTTCAGCCGGTTGAAGCCATTAATGTGACCGCACCAAACGGGACCCCGTGACGATTTCGCGAACGATCCTGATCTGCTCAGGCAAAGGCGGCGTTGGCAAAACGACGCTGACCGCCAATCTCGGCATCGCCCTCGCCAGGCAGGGTGCACGCACGGTGGTGCTGGATGCTGATTTCGGACTGCGCAACCTTGACCTGTTGCTCGGCCTGGAAAACAGGATCGTGTACACAGCTCAGGAAGTGCTGGCAGAAACGTGCCGCCTGGATCAGGCCTTGGTGAAGCACAAGCAGGAGTCGAATCTCGCCCTGCTGCCCGCCGGCAACCCACGGATGCTCGAGTGGTTAAAGCCCGAGGACATGCAGGCCATCGTCAGCATGCTGTCTGAACGGTTCGACTACGTCCTGATCGATTGTCCTGCTGGAATCGAAGACGGGTTCAAGAATGCTGCGGCGGCCGCCAAGGAGGCGATCGTGATCACCACTCCCGAAGTTTCTGCGGTGCGGGATGCTGACCGCGTCATCGGTCTGTTGAACACGCGGGGGGTCGCCCCGGTGCAGCTCGTTCTCAATCGGGTGCGCCCTCGGATGATGGCGAACCAAGAGATGCTTGCTGTCGACGATGTCACCGACATCCTTGCTCTCCCTTTGCTGGGACTGGTGCTCGAGGATGAGCAAGTGATCGTGAGCACGAACCGCGGTGAACCACTCACTCTCAACGGCAGCGCCTCTCCTGCAGCGAAGGCCTACACCCACATTGCGCGTCGCCTGCAAGGTGAGGACGTGCCACTGATGGATCCCGCACGGGAAGGGCGAACAGGACTGCGTGCCAAGGTTCGCCGACTGATGCAAACCAAGATCTTCTGAACGCCATGACTCTTCAGGACCTTCTGGATCGAATTCTTGGTCGCCAGCCGGCCAGTGCCACCACGGCCAGGGAACGCCTTCAGCTTGTGCTGGCTCACGATCGCAGCGATCTGAGCCCAGAGCTGCTGGATCAGATGCGCCGGGAAATTTTCGAGGTTGTAGCCAAATACGTGGATATCGACCTGGAAGAGGGTGATGTCACGCTTGAGACGGAAGATCGTGTCACCGCGCTTGTGGCCAATCTGCCGATCAGACGATCCATGGCCTCTTCAAAACCTGGCAGTTGAACCGTGGAACCCTCGCAACAGCGAGACCCAACGGAATGGCCCATTCAGCCAACCTCACCCAGGCCGAGATCAATGTGATTCAGCTTCTGAGCCACGGCATGAGCAACAAAGCCATGGCTCAAACCTCGATGGTCAGCATCCGAACCATCGAGAGTCATGTCAGCCATGCGCTCATGAAAACAGGCTGCCGCTCTCGCTTGGAACTGGTTCTTTGGTGGCAGAAGCAAACAAGAGCGCTCCATGGCCAACCCATCAGTAAACTTCCCCCCATGCCGGCTTAGCTCAGTGGTAGAGCAGCGCTTTTGTAAAGCGAAGGCCGTCGGTTCAAATCCGTCAGCCGGCTTCGACGAAAGAACACATCTCAGGCGCGATCACGGTGGCCGGCCAGAAGCCACAGCCCCGTCAGTGCAAACAGCCAAGGCAGCACGTTGAGCTCGAACACCGGCGTGAGGAGACGAATCACCGGCTCGAGAAGCCAGTGAAAAGCCGTCTGGAGAAACAGCACAACCGCTATCAGCCAGATCATCGCGTTAAGCGCTGCCGTCTGGAACCATCACAGCGCCCTGACGAAGCATCTGCCAGCACCCCGGAGACGTCCATTTCAAAACGGTGCTGGCCAAACCCGAAGGTTGGGGCCAAGGCAAAGGACCGAGCAGGGGCAGACCGGAGAACGCCGCTGCCGCCTGCTCAGCGCTGCAACTGGGAGGAGCACCGGATCGATTGGCGCTCGTAGTGGCCAAAGGACCGCTCCGGGCCAGCAGAGATCGGGTCGCTGCACAAGCAGGAATCCTCATGCCAAGGGAGTCTTGGCCGGGATTGAGGTGATTCACCAACGCCCCCGCCGCAGGCAGAACCAGCGTGAGCGGGCCCGGCCAATAACGCTCGGCTAGGGGAAGAGCATCCAGCTTGGCGATGTGCGTGGTGAGGTCGAGGAGCTCGACAGCCTCAGCTGCCATCAGGATCAACGGTTTGTCCTGGGGACGTTGTTTCAACGTCCAGATCTGAGCGGCTGAGGACGGAGTACAGGCCAACGCCGGCAGCGTATCCGTCGGCAAAAGTGCAGCGCCCCCGCCGCGGAGGTAATCCGCAATCTGATCCACTGCCATCAGTCGTTCACCCAGAGGCGTCATGACCATCGCCTGGAAAGACCTCACCTTCGCAAGGGACGCCGCGCCAAGGCGAAACGCATCACGCCCTGAAGGTCAGGACGGGCCTGAACAGCCTCGAGGCCTGCATCGCGCAGCAGCACCAAAACAGCTTCGCTCTGGTCATGGTGATGCTCCAGCAAGAGCCATCCCCCTGGAGCCAGAGCCCTCGGGGCGCCAGAAATAAGAGCCCGGCAACAGTCCAGCCCGTCATCACCGCCTGAGAGGGCGAGATGGGGTTCATGATCGCGAACCACCGGCTCGAGCCCCTGCACCTGAACACGAGGAATGTACGGAGGGTTCGAAACCACCAGGTGCACGGTGCCCCACCAGGGCTCCAGGGGCTCCCACCAGCTGCCCTGATGCAACGTCCAGCAAGGCGAAGGCGCGAGTGATCGGAGATTGGCTCGCGCCAGTTCAAGAGCCTCGGCGCTGAGATCAACGGCATGCCCCTCCCAACCAGGCAAGGATCGGGCGAGCGCGACCGCTAAAGCGCCGCTGCCAGTGCCGAGATCAGCCCAGACTCCAGCCTGAGGGAGAGCCTCTGACTCAGAGGGCTTCAGGCACTGCAAGGCCAGATCAATCAGCAGTTCAGTCTCCTGGCGCGGAATCAACGCAGCGGGGCTGACCTGCAACTCCACATCTCGCCATGGACACCGTCCCACCAGATGCTGAAGGGGAACGTGTTCGGTGACATGTCGATGCCACAACAACTCCAGGTCATGGAGGGATGCGGCGAGATGAACGGTTGATTCCGGCAGGATGCGCAGCTTTTGCATAGCCGCCCAGCCGAGATCGCCGCGCATCATCAGCAGCCAGTCAAAATCAACAGCGCGGCCTCCTTGCATGAGCAGGGATTGGCGCCAGGCCAGCAGGTCTTGCGCGGAACAACGCGTTGTTGGCATGGGCAAAACCTAGAGGGAGCGCCAGCGCAGGCCGGGCATCGGTGTGACAACTCCATCCAGCTCTAACTGCATCAACTGCTGCGCGATGTGCTGAGGATCGTCCTGAAGACTCCTCGCCATCTGCTCAAGAGTGGCTCCGTTGTCGACTTGCTGGAGCAGCTTCACCGTCGACGGTGTTCGTGGCATCGGCTTGCCCACCGAGTCCGGAGAGGGGACGGGGCCGGTTCCCAGCGCATGGATGAATGCGCTGAGATCAACCAGAGCGGACGCTTGCCGTTGCAGGAGTGCATTGCTGCCCTGTGCGGAGTGACGCATCGCGTCGCCTGGAACCACCCAGAGCGGAAGTCCCATCGACTGGGCGATGGCCGCGGAATGCAGCGCACCACTGCTCTTGGGACATTCAACGATCACCACAGCCCTGGCAACAGCCACCAGCAACCGATTCCTAAGGGCAAAGGTTGATCGTTGAACCCTGGCATCATCCCTGAGCTCAGTGAACAGAAGACCGGTTTCTGCGACAGACATCTGCAGGCCACGATGCTCCTGGGGATAGGCCCGATGCAATGGAGTACCGAGGACTCCAACGGGCACACCCTTGGCTTGCACACAGGCCCGATGAACGGCCGCATCAATGCCTTCAGCCAGCCCACTCACCACCGGCCATCCAGCCGAAGCGAGAGACCGCCCAAGCGCCTCGGCCATGCGCACTCCATGCACCGACGGCCGACGGGTCCCGATGACCGCAACAGCCTGACGCCTCGAGAGCAGGGGCCAAAGATCACGGCGACCACACCATTGCAGCGAAAGAGGCGGACGATCCAGATCGCTCAGGGACGCTGGCCAGAGTGCGTCCATCGGCAGCAGAACATGATCTGGAACCGAGGCACTGCCTGGTGATCGCCACGATTGGCGATAGTGCGCCAGCGAGTCAAGCAATGAATCCGGCCAGCCAAGAGCCTCGTGAAACCTGGAGAGAGGCCAATCCCAGAGATCGCCCAATCCACAGGCCAGCTCGCAAGACAAATCGGCGAGCTGCCGCATCCGCGTGAAACCGATCCCGGGACAGCCCGACCAAACCCACCACCACGAACGGTCCAACACCGGCAACCAGTACACATGTATTGATTTCAGTCGGCTGCCTTGCGGCCTGTCAAGACCTCAAAAACCTCCGCCACCTCCTCTGGTGGATGGCGCAGCACCCTCCGAGCGCCCCCCACCTTCACAAGCGCCAAGTCCACCCTTGCTTCCACCGCGCAAACCCCCGCGCGAACAACACGCGTTGTCCACGGCCAGCGCACACCATGGCGAGGCTGCGGCCACGACTCAAGCAGAACCTCATCCCCGAGCCGCAAGGCCTCCCGATAGCGAATCTCAAGGCGCACCACTGGCATTTCCAGCCCAAGCGCCACGAACCGCTCGTAAGGGAAGCCAATGGCGCTGAGCGCCTCAATCCTGGCCTCCTCCAGCCAGGCCACATAACCTCCGTGCCACATCACGCCACCATGATCCGTGTGCTGCGGAAGAACTCGCTTCGCGAGACGAAAGGGATTCGCCGTAACGCTCTCATTCACCATCGAAAAGCCTTCGCAAAACAGCCATAGGCTGCTGCATGTCTGAAGCAATGCAGTGTTCAAGAACCTGTTGATCGCCGACTCCGGCAAAGGCCACGTGGAAGAAATGGTCCGCATGCTGCGCGACCTACCGGCTTTTCAGACAGCGAGAGTGAACTTGCTGCATGTGGTATCTGAACAGAGCAAGGACGATTCAGATCAGCACTGGACCAAAGCCGGCAGCCTTCTGGCCAAGGCCGTTGACAACCTGGGCCTCAACCCAGGCGACGTGAACTCAATCATTCGTCAAGGGGACGCCAAACAGACCGTTCTCAAGGTGGCTGACGAGCTCGATGCTGACCTGATCGTGATGGGCTCCCGCGGCCTGGGACGCCTGCAGTCGATTCTCGCCAATAGCGCCAGTCAGTACGTTTTTCAGTTGTCCACCCGGCCCATGCTCCTGGTGCGCGACGACCTTTACGTCAGGCACATCAATCGCGTTTTGGTGACGATCGACGGCACTGGCGTTGGGGACGACGCCCTGAAGCTGGCCTGCGACATGGTGAAGGACATCCCCGGCGGACAACTCACTGGCGTGCACGTATCACGCACAGAACGCACCCCATCGCGCGGCGGAGCGGGGAGCAGCGACAGCCTGCTGGATCGGGCTGTACAGAGAGCGCGCATGCTTGGTGTCACCCTCAACCCGCTCCACGTCACAGACGCCGATGTCGGGAAAGGGGTTTGTCAAGCTGCCGAGACAATCCAAGCGGATCTTGTCGTGCTTGCCTCGCAAGATCGACGCCCGCTGGTGGCGAGGGGCCTTGTTGACCTCGACAAGCTTCTCGGGGGATCAGTGAGTGACTACATCAGGGTGCATGCTCCAGCACCGGTACTGCTCGTTCGCGAACCCGAGCAGCGCTAAGCCGAAGTGGTCGCAAGGAGGTTCATCCCTCCTTGCTGTTGGTTTGGATAAAGAGAATGATCAAGAAAACGGTTGGCACGAGCACAAACAGGAGGCTGGCCACGAAACCGAGGTCGTTGGTTTCCATGAACAATCGAGAATCTGATGGAACGTATCACTGCCTGGAAGGGTTCGACGCGAACCCATCACGGCTCGTCACCGGGTGTAGCAGGAGCTTCATTGGATAACTGGCTCTGATCATCCGCATCGGCATCAGCCTCCTCCTCTTCTTCACTGGTTTCCACAACAGGCCATGCCGTCGGCCCTGGCGGAAGGGGTGCATTGAGAGCCGCTTCGATGCGGCGGCGTTGATCGGACATCGACACCTGGGGCCTGGTGAGGATGACGACGGACCGTTCCACCAGTGCCTGGCAAGCGAGCCTCCAGCTGTCGGGGCGACGGCGAAGCTTGGCCTCTTCGACAGCTGTACGGCCAGTCAGGGAAGCAGCGGCTGTCTGATCCCCCTTCACCTCCACAAAACAGGTGATGCACTGTCCACATCCACCACAGTTTCCCAGCTGTCCTTTCAAGCCGTAGAGCTGAATCCCCTCCCTGAGGGCCACATCTCGAAGGTTCTCGCCTGGATAGCACTCCACATCGCGACCTTCACGCACAAACCGGATCACTGGCATGGAATCTCCCGGAAGCGACGCACGGCAGCGCCAAAACGCCAACACTCTGGAGCCTGAAGTTGCGATTTGTAACCCCCCTGCGGAGACTTGGCGAAGCCAGTTGAAAAGGCAGGGATAAGTGCCAGCCGGGGACAGCAGCAATCACGCCATAGCCAGCCCAGACGTTGCAGCTCACGACAAGGGCACGCGCACACTGAGATGGACGCCTTACGATCGCCGGGTCTGGCTGCCTTTGCAGCTCCGTTCCCCCGAACCTGACCCATGGGATTGCCCTGGTATCGGGTGCACACCGTCGTCATCAACGACCCCGGCCGCCTCTTGGCCGTGCACCTCATGCACACTGCCCTCGTTGCCGGCTGGGCCGGCTCGATGGCCCTTTACGAACTTGCCATCTTCGACCCGTCCGATCCTGTCCTGAACCCCATGTGGCGTCAGGGCATGTTCGTGATGCCCTTCATGGCGCGCCTCGGCGTGACCGACAGCTGGGGTGGTTGGAGTATCACAGGCGCCACCGGTGTTGATCCAGGTTTCTGGAGCTTCGAAGGCGTTGCCGCCGCCCACATCGTGTTCAGTGGCTTGCTCATGCTGGCTGCCATCTGGCACTGGACTTATTGGGATCTCGAGATCTGGCAAGACCCCCGCACCGGGGAGCCTGCTCTCGATCTTCCCAAGATTTTCGGTATCCACCTCCTTCTGGCCGGTCTTGGTTGCTTCGGCTTCGGAGCTTTCCACCTCACTGGTGTCTTCGGACCAGGAATGTGGATCTCAGACCCCTATGGAATCACCGGTCACCTCGAGCCGGTTCAACCGTCATGGGGTCCGGAAGGTTTTAATCCCTTCAACCCTGGTGGCATCGTTGCCCACCACATCGCTGCCGGAATTGTCGGCATCATTGCCGGAATTTTCCACATCACAACCCGTCCTCCCGAGCGTCTGTATAAGGCACTTCGAATGGGCAACATCGAAACGGTGCTCGCCAGCGCAATCGCAGCTGTGTTCTTCGCCGCCTTCATCGTTGCCGGCACGATGTGGTACGGAGCGGCTGCGACTCCGATCGAATTGTTCGGACCCACGCGTTACCAGTGGGATCAGAACTACTTCAAAACCGAGATCAACCGTCGCGTTCAAACAGCGATGGATCAAGGTGCAACGGCTTCTGAGGCCTACGCATCTATCCCCGAAAAACTGGCCTTCTACGACTACGTGGGCAACAGTCCTGCCAAGGGCGGTCTGTTCCGCGTCGGTCCGATGGTGAATGGCGACGGACTGCCCACCGGCTGGCTCGGCCACATCTCCTTCACTGATAAAGAAGGTCGTGACCTGCAGGTTCGCCGCCTCCCCAACTTCTTCGAGAACTTCCCCGTCATCCTCGAAGACAGTGATGGAATCGTTCGCGGTGACATTCCTTTCCGCCGCGCTGAAGCGAAGTATTCCTTCGAACAGCAAGGCATCACGGCAACCGTGTACGGCGGTGCCCTTGATGGTCAAACCTTCACTGATCCCGCAGAAGTGAAGCGTCTGGCTCGTAAAGCTCAGCTGGGTGAAGCGTTCGAATTCGACCGCGAGACTTACAACTCTGACGGAACCTTCCGCAGTTCACCCCGTGGCTGGTTCACCTTTGGGCACGCCACCTTCGCACTGCTGTTCTTCTTCGGACACATCTGGCACGGTGCTCGTACTCTTTACCGCGATGTGTTCGCCGGTATCGATCCCGACCTCGGTGAACAGGTGGAATTCGGCCTTTTCCAGAAACTGGGAGACCGCTCCACCCGTCGTCTGCCCGATGGCTACGTGCCACCGGCAGGCTCCCCCCTCAGCTAATCGCCCTCCAGGAGTTATTCGATGGAAAGCTTTGCTTACATCCTCATCCTCACCCTTGCGATTGCCACTCTCTTCTTCGCCATCGCCTTCCGCGACCCCCCGAAGATCGGCAAGTAGCCCTTCCAACCCCGCCATTCGGCGGGGTTTTTTTATGTCTTTCAAGGGAAATCACTTCGGCTCTGTTCACCTCTGGACGCAAACCGTATGATTGGTGCACATTCGAAACATCGGGCGTGCAGTGCCCTTCCTGCCAAAACACTGATAGCCGCGTGCTCGAGTCACGAGCAGCCGATGGTGGCCGCAGTGTGCGTCGTCGCAGGGAGTGTTTGAACTGTGAGTTCCGCTTCACCACCTATGAACGGGTGGAGACCGTTCCAATCACGGTGATCAAACGGAACGGCAACCGCGAAACTTTCAGTCGCACCAAGCTTCTTCACGGGCTCAGCCGTGCATGCGAGAAAACAGGACTACCCCCTGAACGTCTCGAAACACTTGTGGATGAACTCGAATTGGCCTTGCAGCAACGCAATGGTCGCGAGGTCTCAAGCCATGACATCGGTGAACTCGTGCTCGAGCAGCTCAAAGAGTTGAGCGAGGTTGCATACGTTCGTTTCGCCTCGGTTTATCGGCAATTCAGTGGTGTGAGCGATTTCGTGGCCACGCTCGAAGGCATTCATGCCTCCAAGACGCGCCTGGAAGCACTGGTTTAAGACCTCGCAGCTCCACTCTGTAAAGTGAGGGATTGCCTGATTCAGGTCGGCGGGCCTGAAACAGTTTCCTTCGCTCTGCTCCCCGAGCAGACCGCCAACCCTCCATGACTGTCACCTCCACTGATCCCGTTCAGGATCCTGCTGTGGAAACGGCTGAAGCCCTTAGCAACGGGGCCGACGCAGCAGCGGAAGTCGCCGACCAGGCTGAGTTCGGCACGGATGAGGATCTCAGCATCCCCGACGACATCCCCACCGCTGACGATCCGAGCAGTCGTGCCGCAAGCCGGGACATGGACAACGCCGGCTTCACGCTGGATGAGTTTGCAGCCCTTCTCAGCAAGTACGACTACAACTTCAAACCTGGCGACATCGTGAACGGCACGGTGTTTGCCCTGGAATCGAAGGGCGCCATGATCGACATCGGCGCAAAAACTGCGGCCTTCATGCCCCTTCAGGAGGTTTCGATCAACCGTGTGGAAGGGTTGAGCGATGTGCTGCAACCAGGGGAGATCCGCGAGTTCTTCATCATGAGTGAGGAGAACGAAGACGGTCAGCTCTCACTCTCCATCCGCAGAATCGAGTATCAACGCGCCTGGGAACGCGTTCGCCAACTTCAGAAAGAAGACGCCACGATCTACTCCGAGGTGTTTGCCACCAACCGAGGTGGTGCCCTGGTGCGTGTGGAAGGTCTGCGTGGATTCATTCCCGGGTCTCACATCAGCACCCGAAAGGCCAAGGAAGAACTGGTTGCCGATTTCCTTCCACTCAAATTCCTCGAAGTCGACGAAGAGCGCAACCGCCTCGTGCTCAGCCACCGCCGCGCACTGGTGGAACGGAAGATGAATCGCCTGGAAGTTGGCGAAGTTGTGGTGGGTACCGTTCGCGGCATCAAGCCTTACGGCGCCTTCATCGACATCGGTGGTGTCAGCGGCCTGCTTCACATTTCGGAGATCAGCCACGAGCACATTGAGACCCCCCACTCCGTGCTGAATGTGAATGATCAGATGAAGGTGATGATCATCGACCTCGATGCCGAGCGAGGACGCATCTCCCTGTCGACCAAAGCCCTTGAGCCCGAGCCTGGTGACATGCTCACCGATCCTCAGAAGGTGTTCGACAAGGCCGAGGAGATGGCGGCCCGTTACAAGCAGATGTTGCTTGAACAAGCCGAGGAAGGCGAAGAGCCGCTGGGCTCGATGATGGTCTGAGTTGCTTGAGCCCCTTGGCTCATCTCAACCTCCGGGGCCATCGCATTGGTCCGATCGACGGGGTGCTGTTCGACAAGGACGGCACCCTTTCTCATAGCGAGCCTCAGCTCAAGATCCTGGCCGATGCCCGGATCGCAGAAGCCAAACGCCAGTTCGCAGCCCAGGGCGCATCAGGCAACGACCTCAACGAGCTTGAAGGGTTGCTGGTTCGCACCTATGGACGCAATCGGGATGGAGTGATGCCCGATGGGACCCTGGCTGTCGCTTCGAGGCAGCACAACATCCTGAGCACAGCCACGGTGTTCGCACAAATGGCCCTGGGATGGCCCAAGGCCTTACTGCTCGCGGAAGACGTTTTTGACCGTGTGGATGCCCAGTGGCAAGACCTGCATCCCGATGGACATCCGGTCTCCCTGTTGCCGGCAGCCTCGACCATGCTTCGCGCGCTCAAGGATGCCGGTGTGATCTGCGCAGTGATCAGCAATGACACCACCGATGGCATCCAAGCATTTTTGAAGCATCACCACCTCACCGACATGTTCGCGGCGGTGTGGAGTGCAGACTGCTTTCCCTGCAAACCAGATCCAGCTGCGGTGCACGCCCTTTGTGACCAACTCAACGTGCCGGTCGAGCGCTGCGCTCTTATCGGCGATGCCGACACGGATTTGTTGATGGCCAAGCGGGCGGGTATCGCCGCCGCCATCGGCTATGTGGCCGGTTGGCATCGCTGCCCTGATCTCACGGCGCATGACTATTTGATTCATCACTGGCAAGACCTCACCGTGGTGCCGCCATCAGCACAACCTTGATGCGGGAACTCCACGCTTTACAGTCCGACGAATTCAACAGCCCGGTATGAGTCGCTACGTCTTCACCTCCGAATCGGTCACAGAAGGGCATCCCGACAAAATCTGTGACCAGGTGAGTGACGCAGTTCTCGACGCCCTGCTGGCTCAAGACAGCAGCAGCAGGGTCGCTTGTGAAACGGTGGTTAACACCGGACTGTGCATGATCACCGGTGAGGTGACCTCCAAGGCCCAGGTTGACTTCATCCACCTGGTGCGTGACGTCATTCGCGAGATCGGTTACAGCGGCGCCAGGGCCGGAGGATTTGACGCCAATAGCTGTGCCGTTCTCGTCGCCCTCGACCAACAGTCTCCCGACATTGCCCAAGGTGTGGATGAAGCCGATGACCACGAGGGAGACCCTCTCGACAAGGTCGGCGCCGGAGATCAGGGCATCATGTTTGGCTACGCCTGCAACGAAACGCCCGAACTGATGCCATTGCCCATCAGCCTGGCGCACCGGCTGTCTCGCCGCTTGGCTGAAGTGCGTCATAACGGCACCCTGGATTATTTGCTCCCTGACGGCAAAACCCAGGTGAGCGTGGTGTACGAGAACGACAAGCCCGTTGCCATCGACACGATCCTGATCTCGACCCAGCACACCGCTGAAGTAGCCGGCCTGAGTGACGAACAGCAGGTTCGCGAACGCATCAGCGACGACCTCTGGACCCATGTGGTGGAACCTGCCACGGCCGACCTTCCGCTGAAACCGTCCAAAGACTCCACGCGTTATCTGGTGAATCCCACCGGCAAGTTCGTTGTGGGAGGCCCCCAGGGCGACGCCGGACTCACAGGCCGAAAAATCATCGTGGACACCTATGGCGGTTATGCCCGTCACGGTGGTGGTGCCTTCTCCGGAAAAGACCCCACAAAAGTGGACCGTTCAGCAGCGTATGCAGCCCGTTACGTGGCCAAATGCCTTGTGGCCGCAGGACTTGCCCAACGCGCTGAAGTGCAGCTGAGCTATGCCATCGGGGTGGCGAAACCAGTCTCGATCCTGGTGGAGTCCTTCGGAACGGGCAAAGTTTCGAATGCGGAACTCACCGAACTGGTTCAACAGCACTTTGATCTGCGTCCGGGAGCCATCATCCAGCAGTTCAAATTGCGTGAGATGCCCGCGTTGAGCGGAGGTCGTTTCTACCGCGACACCGCTGCCTATGGCCACTTCGGTCGTCCCGACCTGAAGCTGCCTTGGGAAGACGTTGAGAACAAGGCATCAACCTTGCTTCAGGCCGAAGCCAGCCGCCTTCAACAGGGCAACACCCTCTGATCACTGGTGCGAACACCATGGCGAACACGCCGCTTGCCCTAGGGATCGACCTGGGAACGAGTGGCGTGAGGATCGCCGTGATCGATGGCGACCGGTCGCTGCTGTTCAGCGCGGCGACCGGCTACCGCCAGGGCCTGCATGCACCGTCTGACTGGATTCGGGCTCTGACAGAGCTCATACCTTCCATCCCCCCACCGATCCGCAAGCGAATGGGGGCTTTGGCTGTGGATGGAACTTCCGGCACGCTGCTCGCCTGCAACCATCAGGGCACTCCCCTGGGCGATGCACTGCCCTATCACCAAGCCTGCCCAGAACAGATCGAGCACGTGCGTGATCTGGTCACCGAGGGCGGACCAGCTTGCAGCGCCAGCAGCAGCCTGGCCCGTGCCCTGAGGTTGCTAAAACAACATGAGCACCCTGTTTTGCTCAGACACCAGGCCGATTGGGTGCATGGGTGGCTTCTCCAGGACTGGCGCTGGGGAGAGGAAGGCAACAACATCAGACTGGGCTGGCTTCTGCAAGACCAGTGCTGGCCACAGAGCTTTCAGCGAGAAGCATGGATGGCAGCGTTGCCCGACATCCGCCCCAGCGGAACACCCCTGGGAACGCTGTCAAGGCAGCGCTCCAACGAGCTCGGATTACCCAATGACCTGATCGTGGTCGCTGGCACCACCGATGCCAACGCTGCGGTGTTGACGGCCGATGCAGCAGACGATGAGGGCATCACCGTTCTGGGCAGCACCCTTGTGATCAAGCGCTTCATGGATGAGCCCCTCAGGCCTGGAGCCGGCACCTCCACCCATCGGGTGGGTGGCCGGTGGCTTGGGGGAGGAGCCTCGAACAGTGGAGGGGCCGTGCTGCGCCAGGTGTTCCCAGGGGTCGACCTCACAGAGCTGAGCCGTCAGATCGATCCCGAAGAGTCCAGCGGGCTTGATTTACGACCGCTGGCGTGCAAAGGAGAGCGCTTCCCCGTGGATGATCCGGAACAGGAGCCCGTGCTCACGCCCCGCCCAGTCAGTGATGCGCTCTATCTCCATGCACTGCTGGAAGGTCTCAGCAGAATTGAACGGGATGGTTGGCAACGCTTGCAGCAACTCGGAGCTCCAGCACCCAAAAAGCTCGTGACGCTGGGAGGGGGTGCCAGAAACCCGCAATGGCGACGTCTGCGCGAGCGCATGCTTGGACTGCCGATCCGCAGCTGCACCACTCCTCCGGCTGCAGGGGTTGCCCGTCTGGCACTCACCGCTCTGCAACAAAAGTCCTCTCCAGAGAGTCATTCCGGGTGAGAATTGATTGAGCTTCTCTGAACCCTTGCCCAACCGACTGCGTGACGTCCTGGCTGTGGGTCTGTTCCTGGTTCTCGCGGGCTACGTGGGGTTCAGCGGCTTCCGCCTGGCGCTGCTGCTTTGGCAACGCTTCGGCTGACACACCTTGACCGCGCTCGATCCCCATGGCTGCCGACCCTCTCACCCCTGCCGTCAGCGACCGCATCTGCCGTCATATGAATGACGACCACAGCGATGCCGTTCTGCGCTATGCCCACCATTTCGGAGGGGTTCCAGCCGCAACGGCGGCAACAATGAAAGAGGTCACAGCTGAGGCGATGACGTTGGAGGTGGATGACCAGGTCGTGCGCATCCCCTTCGACCATCAGCTCACTGACAGCGACGACGCGCACAGAACCCTGGTGGCGATGCTCCGGGCCATGCCCGCGCCTGCGACCGGAGGGGAATCCTGAGGCAGCGCTGAAGACCACTCATTGCTGACTCCCCTCAAGGACTGCCTCAAGGATCTGCTCACCACCCTCGAGTGCCCACTCTGCAGACAAGAGCTTGAACGTTCTCCTCGGCGGGGAGCGCTTTGCATGGCCTGTTGGCAGCGCATGGATCTTGCTGCTGCTGGAGTGCAAGGCCAACACCCCTGCCCTTGGACGGCAGCGGGTTGGTACGACGGGGCACTGCGCCAATTGATCTTGCAGTTGCGGCGCCATCCTGATCTCCGCCTTCTCCATGTGCTCACCGATGGTCTCGGTGCGGCCCTGCCCAACGATGCCGTTCTGGTTCCCATCCCCGGCTGGAAGGCCGGATCCAGACGCAATCCTCTGCCCACAATGATCTGTCGATCCCTGCAGCGGACCACTCGATCGCTGCTGAAGCGCTCAAGGCCAACTGTCGGCCAGCACCATCTCAACCGCCAGCAGAGGATGACGAACCAAAGGGGAAGCTTCGTTGTCGACGCTGGGGTGCAGGTCCCCCGATCTGTGCAGGATCCCCAAGACGAAGCGCCGGAACTCTGGCTCGTGGACGACATCCTCACCAGTGGAGCCACAGCCAGGGCTGCCATGGACGCCCTGCATAATCAGGGAATCACGGTGCGTGGCGTGATCTGCTTGGGCAGGACGCCCCTCGGACGCACACGGTGATTTAAGATCTCCATGTCGCGCAGACAACGCGCCGGGATAGCTCAGTTGGTAGAGCAGGCGACTGAAAATCGCCGTGTCCCCAGTTCAAATCTGGGTCCTGGCATTTCGCCAATCGTTCGTTGATACGTTTTCCTGTCAATGACGATCGTCAGTTCAACAATCCTGACGGTTTCGCGATGGCGTTCGATCCTGCATGGAAAGAATGCCATCGCAGAGGGCTGCTCTCAGGTCTCAATGTTGATGAACAGATTGAGGCAGTCATCAAAACCGTCGATGATCACCCTTTCATTCAGTCCAGCCCTGAACAAGCAAGGCAGGTCGCCAAATTCCGGGTGCGCTTGCTTGATCTTTCAGGCTGAGTGAGGGACTTGATCACCTCAGGCGCTGAGCAGATCAATTTGCTCCTGATCAAGAGCTGAATCCTCCACGCTGTCCTCGTCTGCAGGAGGCATCTCTACATCATCCATCTGTCCACCGTCGATGGCTGAATGGTCCATCTCTGATTGGTCCATGTCTGCATGATCCATCTGGGGATCATCCACGTACACCGTTTCGTCGACCTGCTCGTCAGAAGGCTCAACGAGCCGAAGGGCAGGCTCGCAGGGCTCCTCCGAGAGCAAGCCATGGAGATGACGCAACCGATCACTGCTTTCAGCGAGGAGCTGCTGACTCTCCTCGTCGTTGGTCGTTGGATGGTTTGCCTCAGCCTCAAGGTGCTGAATTCGCTGTTCCAGCGACAGCAAGCGAAGCGTGAGTGACTCGGCAATCTCACTCACGGCATGGAGTTGACGGCTGAGCTGCTGCATCGTGGCCACTGAGGCTTCACCAGAGGTCATGGGAAGTGAAGTCAACGCATTCCTTGCGGATCGTATCGATCGTGAAGATGTTGTCCAGCAAGGAGATCTCTACCAATCCTGATCCCAGCGCAAAGATCCCTGATCAACAGGTCACGTCCCTCAAGAACAACAGCGGTACTGTGACCGGCAAAGGGGAGGACCGATGACCGCATCATCTGCAACCATCATCCGCTCGCTCACAGCTGAACTCGCACCGGAGATGGAGCGTCGGTACAGCATCGGGGGAGGTGTTCTGCGTATCAATGTGAAGCCCGATGACTTAACCCTCTGGGAGGACACGTACAAAACCGTTCCAAAACCCTGCAACATCCTCCTCGCCTGTGAAGCCAGTTCCAGCGATTTGGAAATGACGCAATTGACATGGGTCGTTGGAGCCGCCATTCGGGGCACTTTTATGCAGTCAGCTGATGCAACCGTTGCCCTGTTGAAGCAACTCGGCGTCAGCGATGGTCTCGCTGATTCCGTGCCAGCTCACTGCCCAGGCCTTGCCGTCAGCATTCCCTGGGCCTTTTATCTCGAGCGCCATGGGTGGCTGACCGCCTGCCCAATCGTCTCATCCGACAAGAACGCGACGCCACCAGCGTGAGCCCCTCAACGCCACCAAACCTCCAAGACCTTGCGAAGCGGGCGCAGGTATTTGACCGCAACATCCTGAGTGACCTTCCGCAAGACCTCTCCAAAGTGCTTGCTTCTGCCGACGCCGACAAGAGGATTCTGAATCAGAACGAATTGACGGCTGTTTGCCGCTGGGCAGGCACCGATGCAGAACCGCTCTGGATCCTTCAGGGTCTGATGCATCCTCTCGTAGACCAAGCAAAAGCCGAACTGCTCCGACAGCACCCTGAACTGACCCTTCCAGGTGGTGAGCTCCACCCGGAACATCGTGCGGAGGCCTGCTGGCGTGACTGTTTTCACTTTCTACGGGTCAGCATCTACGGCACAGCACTTGATCAAGATGACATCACCCACTCAGAGGGCATGAAAGCTCTCGTCGAGCTCTATGAGCTGGTCAACGTCCCCTTACCAGCATTGCTTGATGCGCTTGAGCACCTCCGTCGAATCAGCACTGATGTGATGAGCGGTCTGGCATCAGGCCGCCAAGCGGCAAGGCTCGGCGGCATCCTGGGCAGCATCTGCGAAAAAATTCGTAACGAGATGAAGACTGACGAAGCTTCTTGTCAATAAGCAAGAAAACCTAGAAAAATCCTCAGCAGCGAAACTGATTGCACGGATGTCTCTCCCGCTTCTTGACTACCCACTAAGCACACAGAACAACCGCGTCGCAAACATCACCTCTCGAGCTGAAGGCTTCAACCAAGTTGTCAATCAGAGCACTAGCAGTCGTGATCTACTGATCGAAAAGGCTTACCGCCAGATCTACTTCCATGCGATGAAACATGATCGCGACACCTGCCTGGAATCCCAGTTCCGCGCCGGAAGCATCACGATGCGCGATTTTGTCAGACAACTCCTCCTGTCAGAGCGATTCCAGCAGAGCTATTACCAATGCAACTCCAATTACAGAATGGTGGATCAGGTGATCGGGCGCGTCCTGGGGCGTTCTGTTCATAACGACGGAGAGCGGCGCGCCTGGTCGATCGTGATTGGAGAGAAGGGATTCACAGCATTTGTTGATGCGCTGCTTGAGAGCGATGAGTACATGAATAACTTTGGTTACGACCGCGTTCCCGAGCAACGCGCGCGAGTTCTCCCCGGGCAGCCAACAGGTGAAATTCCGATTTATCAACAATTTCCTCGCTACGGAGCGGACTGGCGTGATTCTTTGCAGGATCGGGCTCCAAGCGATCAATCCCAGTGGCAACAGCTCCAAGCTTCGTCAACATGGGTTAACGGGCAACCTCCTGCACTTGCACTCAAGATCTGGCTGGGAATTGCCGCGGTAGGAGCCTTCGAACTAGGACGCGTGATCCTTGTGATTGCTGTTTCTATGCTGCGCACTTGAATCTTTGCAATCGACCTCTTCACCTTTGAAACTCAACGAGTGGCGCCCCCCGGAGCTCAGCTCCCCTGACAGCAACCTCAAGCCCCCAGTTGACGCGAGGGGTTCTGATTGGCGTGGACGAACGCTGCAAGAAGTCAACCTGGTTGGTGCCAATCTTTGCCGTGCCGATCTGCGTGGCACCGATCTCTCGAACTGCCAGATGGTTGATGTCGATCTGCGCCTGGCGCTTTACGACGCTCAAACACGCGTTCCTGATGGCATCAACCTACAAACAAGCGGAGCCGTGGGCCCTGGCGCGAAACTGAGTGGCGCCTTTCTCAACAGCACAGACCTACGCGGGATGGACCTGCGAGGTGCCGTACTGATGGGCGCCTATCTCAGTGGCAGCGATCTCAGTGGAGCGATTCTCGACGGGGTTCGACTCGTGGGCTCTGACCTGCGCGATGCCATCCTGCGAGGGGCCATGTGCCGTGGGACCCGCTTCGGAACCTGTCAACTGGATGGAGCGGATTTCAGAGGAGCCGATCTCACCGATGCCAGTCTTGAAGGGGCGGAATCGATCAAGGGTGCCGACTTTTCTCTGTGCATTGGCCTGAAGGAGCAAAAGGATCTGCTCCTGAACCGCCCCTACGAAGAACTGGACTGCTGGAACCCCTTAACCCGCAACACCACACGCAAAAGTCTTGAAAACTTGCTGTGAAGGGGCCGCACTCGGGCCCACGCCAGTGGAGTCAAACCGTCACGTCACGCAACATTCAGACATATTTGATTGAGGTTTATAAAGAACCCGGTTCTTGCCATCCGTTCTGAATAACCATGGCGGAGCGAACATGTCAGGTTGTCCATGCCCTTCGGTCCTGCCTCGCTTCTCGGGGTCGAGCGCTTCTCGCAAGAGAGCGAAGCACCCCTTGAGCTGATTCCCGGCGATGACGACGCCAAGAAAGAACAGATCATCCGGGCTGTGTACAAGCAGGTGCTTGGCAACGCCTACGTGATGGAGAGCGAGCGACAGCTGGTTGCCGAATCCCAGTTCAAGCTCGGTGAAATCAGCGTTCGCGAACTGGTTCGCCGCATCGCCAAAAGCGAGCTCTATCGCGGACGTTTCTTCGATGCCTGCTCGCGATACCGCTACATCGAACTGGCCTTCCGTCATCTTCTCGGTCGGGCACCCGTGGATTTCGATGAGATGCGCGCCCATGCCGAGCGCCTGGACAACCACGGCTACGACGCTGACATCGACAGCTTCCTTGACAGCTCCGACTACCAGGACACCTACGGCGAATGGACCGTTCCCTTCCAGCGAGGCTGGAAAACGGAAGCCTGCGGCACCCTTCAGGAGTTCACCTGGAGCTTCCAGCTGCTGCGTGGCAACAGCAGCAGCAGCCTGAAAGGGGACCTTTCCGGCATTAGCAGCAAATTAGGAGGCAACGCCTACCAAAACCGTCCGATGGCCGTGGTGGCTCCGTCGTCTACGGAACCCGGCGGCTGGAGTTTCCGCCCGGCGAAGAATCTGCAGGACGCTCCGACCCGCCATGGCGTGGGCGCCGGCGAGCAAGGCAAGACCTATCGCGTCGAGGTCACTGCCTACAGCGCCAACAACGTCCGTCGGATTTCTCGTTACACCCGATCCAACCGGGTGTACTTCGTCCCATTCGACAAACTCTCCGAGCAGTTCAAACGCATTCATGCCGAAGGCGGAAAGATCTCAAGCATCACCCCTGTGAACTGAAGCTCACACCGTGATGTAGGTGGCCGAGGTTGCGGAGCGACGCGCATGCGCTCCGCCCCCTGACTGCCTCAACCACTCCGCGACACCACTATTCCCCTCACCCCTCGTTTCATGTCTGCCTCCAAAGGCTTTGGCGCCGAATCACTCAATGACGGCCCCGTTTCCTTCAGCCGCAATCGCAATGCAGCATCCAAGCCAGCTCTGAGCAGTGGCGAATTTCTGCGTCAGAGCTGCGCCTCAATGAAGATTGCCATTGGCCCCCGCAATCATGAGGATTGCCCGCATGGTGTAACGGCGCAGCGCTACGCACCGGCAGATTCAGCGTCTCTAGACGCTGCAATCAATGCGGCTTATCGCCAGGTCTACGGCAATGCGCACGTGATGGACAACGAGCGCTCCGTTGAACTGGAAGCTCAGTTTTGCAATGGCGAACTGAATGTGCGCGACTTCGTGCGTGGCCTGGCCAAGTCGAACTTCTATCGCGCGCGTTTCTTCGAGGGGGTTGCCCCCCAGCGCGGGATCGAACTGAATCTCAAGCACCTGTTGGGTCGCCCTCCCATCAACCAGGCAGAGATGTCTGCCCACATCACCCTGCTTGCCAGCGGCGGACACGACGCCGTGATCGACTTCATCGTGGACGGCGCTGAATACGCCGAAGTGTTCGGTGATGACGTGGTGCCCTACACCCGTTCCTTCACCTCCGCAGCGGGAATTCCCACCAACAGCTTCGCCAACATGGCTGCGCTGGAGCGCGGTTTTGCCCTCAGCGACAGTGCCATCGGTAGCCGCAGCCAATTGAGCAACAACCTGGCTCGCGGCACCACGGCTTACATCCAGCTTCCTTCTGGTTTCCGCAGTGGAGTCTCCCCGAGCAGTCCGAGTGGTGCCATGGCCTTCGCACCCAAGAAACGTGCCAGCAGCGATGGCGGCGACTTTGCCCCAATCCGCAACGATGCCTATGTGGGATTCGGTCTTGGTCAGCGCGAACAGGAAGTTTTCCAGCGTTGCCCCGGCGACACAGCAGACACCATTAATGGTCTGATCCGCGCCACCTACCGCCAGGTGATGGGCAATCCCCATTTGATGGAGTCGGAACGGGCCATGTCTGCTGAGAGCAAATTCGCCGAGGGTTACCTCAGTACCCGTGAGTTGGTGCGGGCCATCGCGCTCTCACCGGAATACAGCCGCCGCTTCTTCGAGACGAACGCTCCGTATCGCTTCGTTGAACTGAACTTCAAGCACCTGCTGGGACGGGCACCCACCTCCCAGGCCGAACTGAGTGAGCACATTCAGATCCTGGCCAACGATGGCTACGAAGCCGAGATCAACAGTTATCTCGACAGCACTGAATATCAGTCCACTTTCGGCGAGGACACAGTCCCCTATCTGCGCATCCTCTCCGAGCAGGGACGCTCCCAGCTCGCTTTCAACCGCCATCTCTCCCTGGCCGAAGGTTACGCAGCCAGCGACACAGTGCTGAATAGCTCGTCGTTGGTGACGTCTGTGGCCACCAACAGCGTTCCCAGTGGCTGGCGCACCACCACCACGCGCACGAACCGCAACGGCGCCGTGGCAGGTTCTCCGTCTGCCACCACCAAGCGATTCCGGATTGTCGTCAACGCCCAACCCCGCGGCGGTCGTCAGCGCACGCCCAATGCGAGCTATCTCGTTTCGGGCAAGGACATGACAAGCCAGCTCAAGTACATCCATGCCCGTGGCGGCCGGATCGTTTCCATCACCGAAGTGATGTGATCTCGAATCGACGCATTCACCACACCATCCGCTGAATCGACGGGGCCACCCATCACTCAACCTGGGCGGCTCCTCGGTTTTCCCCTCCCCTCACCCCCATGACTGCCACCATCTCTTCGCTCCGCTGCGACGCCAACCAAGACCGCAGCCAGGCGTCTGACATCATCCGCGCGGCTTACCGCCAGGTTTTCGGCAACCGGTATCTGATGGAACTGGATGTCCAGCCCTCGATCGAAGCACTCTTCATCAACGGCGATCTCAGCGTTCAGGGCTTGGTGACGGCTCTCGCCCAATCCGACACCTATCGCCGCCTATACCTCGAAGCCAACAGCCCCTACCGCTTCGTTGAGCTGAACTTCAAGCATCTGCTGGGCCGCCCCCCTCGGAACCAAGCCGAAATCAGTGAACATGTGCGCCTGCTGGCCGACGAAGGATTTGACGCCGAAATTGCCAGCTACACCTACAGCGACGAGTATCTAAGGAACTTCGGAGTCGACACGGTTCCCTACGCCCGGACGCAAACGAGCGTCGTCGGTGAAAGCACCGTGGCCTACCGACGCAACCAAGCGATGGATCCAGGCTTCGCAGGCTTCGATGCCGATCAGGCCTCTGTTCTTCAGGTCAGCCTGGCCTCCAATTCGAATCCCAATGCTGCTGGCACCAGAAAAGTGGTTGGCGGCGGCAATCGCTTCACGGTCCTCTGGACTTCACGCGTTCAACTAGGCGCCGTGCGCCGCTCCGCGCAGCGGTCTGTTGTGAGCTACTCCTCTCTGTCCAGGACCATTCAGAGCATTCAGGCTCAGGGCGGCCGGATTCTTTCTATTGCGAACGCTTAATCCTTCGCGGATTTTGCTCTGTCAACACGAACGAATCAGTCATGATTCCCGGGTGGCCTGCTTCAGACCACCCCGTCAGCTCAAACTTCAGACCGACATCTGAGAACGGTTCCTCTTATGCCAATCCTTCGCCCACCATCGAGCGGACAACCGACACAGGGCACAGTGTTCCAGAAATCTGTTGCCACAGCTCCGTTGGCGATGTCGATGATGATCGAGTCCATGGTCAACATGGTCCAAAACAGTCGCCAGAAACTGAAAGAAGACGCAGACTTCAGTGCGCAATGAATATTGAGCAATTCGTTGCTCAGAGCGAGGGTAGGTGGCGATCCATGCGATCAGGCCACTCCCTCGCTTTTCAGCAATTTGAGGATGTCCTCAGCGAAGTTGAGATCTCAAAAACTGATAACAATGATGCAGATATTGCCCAACTCTTAGCGGCTTCAGAGCAACATTCTGACCGAAGCATTTCCTGCCCATTCCGTATGAAATGGGCAGCAGAGAGTGACTGGGAACCGGATGACCCCAGCGAAGTCTCGGCAGGGTCATGCCTGATCGTGCCATTACCCATCGATGACACACACGGACTACTCCTCCGGAGTGTTGGCTATGCCGAAGCCGCTCCAGCGCAGTCAAGCTATGCATTTCTCAGTGACGGAACGTTTGTTCTGACAACCAAGTACGAACAGTCCATTGCCGAAGAACGGATCTGGTTTGTCTCTGACAACGTGCGATGTCGGTCGTCAGTCCTACGTACATCGGCCGGCTCGGGAGTCCTCCAGACGTCATTTGCTTCAGAGGTCCGTCGCCTCACCAGCTGATGCCAAGAGAGATCATGAGTTCTTCCACAAACGACCTGCTCCGCTTTGCCAAAACGCTAGCCGGCCACTACAGCAATCGAAAGCAAGCCCAGAACAATCCCAAAGACTTTGCCCACATCAACATCTTCTTCAGACCGCTTCCTTGGGAAGTCCTGAATGCACCAGGGTTCTATTCCGAACAGAGTTACGATCACGCCCCTTGGAGTCCCTATCGCCAGGGTGTGCATCGTCTACTCCCGGCAGAGGGTGATCACTTCATTGTGGAAAATTTCGGGTTCGGCGACCCGATCCGCCTGGCAGGCGCTGGTCAGAGACCTGAGCTGTTGAACAGCCTCAACACTGATTCGCTCAAACCACGGTGCGGTTGTGGCATGCACTTCCGGGAAATCGATGCAGGTCATTATCGAGGGGGAGTGGAGCCCGGGAAAAATTGTCTTGTCCCTAGGGACGGACATCTCACCTATCTGGTGAGCGAAGTGGAGATGAATGCCACAGACTGGATCAGTCGCGATCGGGGGTTTGATCCGGAAACCGATGAACAGAGATGGGGGTCAGAGCATGGCCCCCTTCGGTTCGAACGCGTTGCCTATCTCGGTGATCATCTTGATGAGCACTGGCTGCGTTGGTAATCACTGGGCGTGTTTAAACACTATCGATGGCTTTCGCTGATTCAGAAAAACAACTCAAAGCCTGGATTCGCTCCCAGCACCTGATTTGTGAAGGAACAGATTTTATTTTTGAAACTGTTGATCAGACCCATCTAGACAAATTTGAATTTTGCATTGAGCAGCTCGGTGGGACTGTTCGCAAGGTTTCAGCTGCTGGAAACTGGCCAATGGGGCCACGACGCACCTTCAAAATTCTTCGAGCAACAGCAGCTGTGCCTCGACCGGGTGGCGAAAGCTTAGTGACCTATTGGGCAAAACGAGGCACAACACGCACGCGTTATGCAGAAATCAGTTAAGGACTTAATCGTCAAACCAACCAAACCAGGTTGGTTTACTGAAATCAGAGACTTGACTCCAACTCCGCAAAAGAGTGAGTGAGTCAATGGAAAATCCTTGTTGCGCGGCCAAAGAAATCACATCATCTTGATTGCGCGCTGCCTTGACCTGATCTTTGAGATCTGGCCGAGATCGAACCAGGGCAATGAATGCCTGGAGAGCCGCATCTTTTTGCTCATCGGTCGCAGGCACTGGATTCAGTGTCGATGTTGCTTCAACAATGGGCGGTGGAGATGAAGCACTCAGTTCGGCTGGGCCTAGAAGACCTTCTTGCCCAGCTCCATCCATCAACAACGAACGCCAGCGTGATAATTGTCGAAAAGCCCAACTCCAATGGGCTGGATCCGCTTGTTGCATCAACGTGATCTCCTGATCGGAAGCCTGCAACGTGTCCATCGCCACATAACGCCCCCATTCAGACAAATTGACGGGGTATCCGCGAAGATTGGCAAAAGCAACGATGTCGTAGTGAGTGCCGAGGGTTTTAATGCCAGTCGCCAGGCCATGATCATCAACAATGGCTTGAACGAAACGTTCCAGTCCTGGACCCGCCATGATCAGCACTCCTGAACCCAAAGAGCAATATTGACTTTCTCACAAATCATCTGAAGAACAAGCGGCCCCCCAGGGCATTGCAAGGTGCGCCACGGAATCCCAGTTTTGGTTTGGCCGGAATCAACAAGAATTTTGGGTGGCCGTTGCGCTTGCTCCAACGGGATCAAGGCACCGCTCAAAGAGCTGTCGCAACCCTTGAGCAAACAATTGAGGTCCTCAAGCGTGGACAGTGCATTCAAAGCTGAATCTTCTTGATATGCATCAAGAAATTGGCGGATTTCCTCCGCAGCCATTCTGCTCGCATCCACCTAGCTTATCCTCCAAATAACGCGTGATCTTAAGCGCGATCAATGGTCTCGTGTCACCCTCCTACTCCCTAACCATCAATGAGTGAACGTTTCGACACTCTGTTCTCCGGAATGAGTGAAGAATCAGCGATGTCAACCCTGCTCAAGGATCCAGGCGAACTTGACAACCCTGGGCTGAAGTACCTTGCCGCGACACGCCTTGGAGCTTGCACATCCTCTGAATCCTTAGACCTTCTGCTCAAAGCTGGCGCGAATCCGTCGGACAACCTCTACGAGCGCATCACCCGCAGGAAAGCATTGGATGCCCTAGGGAGGCGTAAAAATCCCAAAGCACTCCCAGTGCTTCTACAGGCCTTGAGTGCAGACGATGAACCCACGGTGGTCAATGCCGCAGACGCGATCGCACGGATCGGCACCCCTCTTGGTGAACGTGACCAGGCCAGACTGATTGGCGCACTGCAGGGACCAGACAATCAGAGGCGCGCCGTGGTTCAGGCTTTCACTCGGCTTGGCATGGCCGATCGCGATCGAGCCATTGATCGTTGTCGTCAGGACGGCAACCCGCTGGTGGCAGGTGCGGCTCATGCACACGCCGTACGCGTGGGCGGACAGCGCGACGGTCTCGCCCCGCTTATCGAGCAACTGCAAGACAACAACCCAGGACGCCGCCGCGCTGCTGTGATCGATTTAGGTGATGCCGGTCGTCTTGAAGCCTTGGAGCCACTGACCCGTTGTCCAGTCTCGATGCCGTTACGAGCCAAAAGCGCCTTTCAGATGGCCGAAACAGAGGATGGCTCAATCAACCCAGAGGCAACAGAGCTCCTCGAACAGCTTCTCCAGGACGACCCACGCCAACTTGACCTGGACGTCGTGTCATCCACCTGTGCAACTGAAAAAGCAATCCGGAATGGCCTGCAACATCGCGATGAGGCCCAGCAGTACGCAGCAGCCAAGGCGCTGATGAGCCTTCAGAAGGACCATCAGCTCAATCTGATGGAAACGTTGCACTCAGACCTCGGCAGTGACTATGGAGTGCACTACCTCCTGGCGAGCTGCACCGGCCTCCTGCAACTTCGTGAACGGGGCGACCTGGTTCGCCAAGCCTTAGAAGAAACAGCACCGCAGTACGCCAAGTCTCGCGTTGCTGCAGCCTGGAGCTGCGTGCGTCTCGAGCTCAAGGACCAGCGACCAACATTGCAGGAGCTCAGCCATTCAAATCGATGGAAACCCCTGAGGTGGAGCTGCGGGCAAGCCCTGAAAAAGCTCAGCTAACTCAGTACAAATACGCATTTTCCCTTTTCTTTCTTTTTTGCAGTACTAATTTGTATTGAGAAGCCTGAAGCATTCGCACATCTTGCTTTCCCATCGGCTTACGGTCGCCGAGTGATGCATCGCATCTCTCCCCTCTCCTAAGCAGTTGATTATGCTCGACGCATTCTCTAGGCAAGCTGTATCCGCTGATTCCAGCGGCAGCTTTATCGGTGGCGCTCAGCTGAATGACCTCAAGGCTTTTATCGCCGAAGGTAATAAGCGTCTGGACGCTGTGAATGCCATTACCGCCAACGCTTCCTGCGTGGTGTCCGACTCCGTGGCAGGTATCTGCTGCGAAAACACCGGCCTGACCGCCCCCAACGGTGGTGTGTACACCAACCGCAAGATGGCCGCGTGCCTGCGTGATGCTGAAATCATCATGCGCTACGTCTCCTACGCCCTGCTGGCCGGCGACGCTTCCGTGCTTCAGGACCGCTGCCTGAACGGTCTGCGCGAGACCTATGCAGCTCTGGGTGTGCCCTCCGGCTCCGCCGCTCGTGCTGTGGCCATCATGAAGGCATCTGCCTGCGCCCACATCACCAACACCAACAACACCACTGGCGAGAAGCGCAAAATGCCCGTGACTGAGGGCGATTGCAACGCACTCTCCGCTGAGGCTGCTTCCTACTTCGACATGGTGATCAGCGCCATCAGCTGAACCGCCTGACGATTTCAAGCAAACCCTTCTCCTGAATCAATGAAGTCCGTTCTCACCACCGTCATCGGCTCCGCTGACAGCGGTTCCCGTTTCCCCACCAGCTCCGACCTGGAGTCTGTGCAGGGTTCCCTCCAACGTGCAGCTGCCCGTCTCGAGGCTGCTGAAAAGATCGCCCAGAACTACGACGCCATCGCCCAGCGCGCTGTCGACGCTGTTTACACCCAGTACCCCAACGGTGCCACCGGCCGTCAGCCCCGCCAGTGCGCAACTGAAGGTAAGGAAAAGTGCAAGCGCGACTTCGTGCACTACCTGCGTCTGATCAACTACTCCTTGGTCGTTGGCGGCACCGGCCCTCTGGACGAACTGGCCATCAACGGTCAGCGCGAGGTCTACAAAGCTCTCAGCATCGACCCCGGCACTTACGTTGCTGGTTTCACCCAGATGCGTAACGACGGTTGCGCCCCCCGCGACCTGAGCCCCCAGGCTCTCACCGAGTACAACGCTGCTCTGGATTACGTGATCAACTCCCTCGCCTGATTTTCAGCCGAGCGAATCGATCCGATTCATCAAAGCAAGGGCGGTTTCACCGCCCTTTTTTTTGGCATCAATCGAACACATTGCCCCCTCTTCAGATCACACAGCTTTCAGAGCTTCTGCAGCACGAGCAGCCACAAAAGAGGATGGGTCACGGAGCGAACGCTGCAGACATGGTTTGGGTGCCACCATCACGGCTGCATAGCGACATTCCCAGAATGGAGTCAGCAATGGATCCAAAAGAGGTTCGCAGTTTGCTTCTGAAAGCGTGCACCCAAGGCGTGACAGTGCCAGCACTGCAGCAGGTTTGGATTTCATGAATTGCGGCCTTGGAGTTTTGATTGCCTCATCAAGGATGGCCTTTATTATCGCTCGTGAATCTTGCGGCCAGGCATCACCAAGCAAAGCAAATAGGCGAATGAAAAAATAATGAGCGCCGTAATCATTATGCGCTTCATCAAGCCAACGCCGGTGCAAAAGAGGCCAGAGATCTGCTGCAGATCGACCACGGAGAGTTTGCAAAGCAAGATAACAGCGACTGAAATCAGTGCCGAAAAACTCCTGAATTAAAAACTCATCGGTGGGTGCTTGATCGTAAGCATGCACCAACTGCAGAGACTCAGGATGATCGAGTGCAAGCGCATCGAGAACAGAAAGCAGATTTAACGAGGCCAGTTGAACAACATCCTGCGGCCAGAGAGCCTTGACTGCACGCATCCGAAAGACCGGCGACACTGGGGCTTGAAGAATCTGCGGAAGCAATTCCACCGCTTGTGCATCAATGGCATCCTGGATAGCTGATTGCCGATCCATCTGGTTCGGCAACAACATGGAATCCTCTAGCTGCCGCAATGGCTCCCGGCTCCCTCCAAGCTGAGCCATGGCACTAATGGCCGCACCACGCACGCCTGGAGAGTCAGCCTCCTGAAGTTTCTGAATCGAGGGGAGAGCTTGAGCCACTCCAAGAGCAGCCAGGCTCTGAATCAACACACGCTGATTTTGAGACGGTTGTTCCAGCAAGGAGATCAACGTCGCATGGATCTCTGTGTCTTGACAGCCCAACTCCTTGAGGGCAAAGGCAGCGTTTTCAACCAGGTACGGATCATCACTTTGCAAACAACGCCCGATAGCAGGAATGGCTTCACAGCAACCCAGCCGGGCCAAAACCTCAACAGCCTTGCGCCGTGCTATTCGGCGGGGCTGCGCCTGCTCGGAATCACCGACCAACCGCAGCAGCGCTTGTTCCGTTGCCTTCCCAGGAAAATTGATGAGATGTGCGGCCGCCATATAGGGATCGCTTTGAGAATCCAGGCTTGCCAGAGGAGCCATCAACAAGCGGATCGCTTCCTGTTGCGACAAACCGGGGTGGATATTGTCGAGTGCTCCGGCCATCTGAGCGGTCTTTGAAGCCATTAATTCTGCCGGACCTCTTGCCCCTGCGAAGCCATAGGACGCGCTGATAAGGAAGATTGAGAAAATTCGCTGCAGCAGGAGATCTGCGTCAATGTTTCAAGGAATCGATTGAAGGGAAGCGATGGGTCCAACACTTGAACATTTCATGACCGTGCAAACAAGTATTGAGCCGGGCTCGCGTCCATCAACAGCACGGTCGTGGAAAATTCCTTTTCAGTATCTGAACCGCAGTGTTCAGTCCATGCACAGCCGTGGAATGCGCATTCAAGGAATGGGCTTGTGCGTTGGTGCACAGACACAAGCAACAAACCCAGACCCCGTGACCGGGTCAGGGGCTGCCAAAACCGTTCCATCAGAGTCGACGCCCAAGAAAGCAGGACGCCGGAATTCCAGACGCCGTCGCGGTTGAGCTCAGGAGGCGGGGTCAATCACTTCAAAGACCCCATCCGCAGGGCGACCGGCCGTCAGGCCGGTCCAATTGATTGCAGCCAGAAAACCCTGAGCATCTGCTGTTTCCACCACATCAACGCCCCAACCACCTTGTTGCAGGGGCGCACCAGGGTTGCCTTCGGAGTCTTTGCGACCGCCAAGGGCCATCACGGCATGGGCATGGCCATGACCCAGGCCTTCACGCACCCGACGCCACCCCTGAACGAGCTCACGCGCGAGAGCGTCGGGTGAAGCCGTCGATTCAAGTTTCACTTTCCAGTGCGGATGACTAAGCGCTTCAGCCGCAGTGACCGAGGGGCAATGCGTTTGCAAACCAGCCGTCAAAACATCAAAGGCCAGGGCCGGCACAGCTGAATCGTTGACCTGCAGATTGTGGGAAAGAACGAAGGTGGTCACAACGATTCAGAACATTGGAGTGACCTTAGCGACCACAGCATCGGATACTGAATCACCGCTTCAGCTCAATCTTGACCAACGCACCCTCATCGCTGACCAGTGCTGAACCCGTCACGCTGAGCGAAGACGAAGCTGAGCACCTTGCCGAGGAGCTCAAGCAGCAGCTGCGGCAAGGCCAACGTTTGGCGGGCGATACCCAGGCGATCGAGCGGATGGTGGCAGGACTCGGAGACAAGCGAGGACTGCTCCGTCTCACCTTTGCTGAAAGCCTTGGCTCGGTTGGTAGCGCAGCGGTTCCTGCGTTGTGTCAGGCCATGTGCGATCACGAGAACGTGACCGTACGGCGCGCTGCAGCCAAGACCCTCACATTGATAGCAGACAAGCAGGCGCTACCCCACCTGCTCAAAGCACTGCTCAATGACGACGAT
Organism: Synechococcus sp. WH 7803; assembly: GCA_000063505.1. Taxonomy (GTDB): domain Bacteria; phylum Cyanobacteriota; class Cyanobacteriia; order PCC-6307; family Cyanobiaceae; genus Synechococcus_C. The sequence continues at coordinate 496,886 of CT971583.1, read as the reverse complement.
CCCGTGGTTCAGGGATCGGCTGTTGGTGCCATGGCTGTTATTGGATCAGAAGCCGTTGAAGGACTCCTCAAGATTCTCGTGGATTCCAACAACACACCAATGCAGACAGGACTTGCCAGCTGGGGGCTGGCCTTCGTAGGAGCCCGAGCCCCTGAAGCACTTCGGGAGGCAGCACGTTCGCCTGAAGCACGGATACGCACCGCGGCTATCGCGGCTCTCGGTGATCAAATTCAAAATTCCGGAGACGACGATGCTCGAGAACTCCTGACCAATGCACTGCAGGACGACGACGAGGACGTCCGCGCTGAGGCGACGACGTTACTGGGCAAACTCAATGACAGCCAGTGGGCTCTCCCTCTGCTGCAGCCCAACTTGAACGATGAATCTGCACTCGTTCGCAAAAACGCAGCCCTTTCACTGATGAAACTCGAGGATCCCGTCGCGATCAAAGCTCTGTCTGAACGCATGACGATCGAATCGGATGACACGATCAAACCAATCCTGCAACTCGCCATTAATCAGCTCCATAAGCGCTCCTAAACTTCGTTGCGTCAATTCGTTAACGTATCGTCATAAGGTGGTGTTCGCGTCGAGCACTACATGCGCCACCGCGGGAGAACAGCTGAGGGGCTGGTCTCCCGCTTTTTTTATCGGCGGCTCTCGAGACGCCCTAGAGACGCTTCCACCATCTGCCGTGCCAACGGATCAGTCGAGGGGTCATCGAGCACCTCTCGCAAACAAGCTTCGGCCTGAGGGTCTGCAATTTCGGCGAGAGCCATCGCAGCAGACTGAACATGAGCGATGTTGTCTCCTTTACAGATTCGGATCAACAGAGGCAGAGCTTGAATCCCAACCTGCCCCAAAGCCATCACTGCCGATTGAGACACAACCGGGGATTCATCCGACAACGCTGTTTCCAGCACCGTCATCGCCTCAGGGGAAAACTCCTCTTCAGGAAAATTGGAAGCGATTTGGGCGTAGGCCTTGACGCAGCATGCCCTCACAGTTCCATCAGGGCTGGATGTGAATAAGTCAGCCAAAGGCTGGAGAGCCTTGGCCCCAAAAGCACCAAGACCTTTGACTGCTGCTCGATACACCGAGACATCCGACTGCCCCAGCAGCGCGAGCAGGCGAGGCATTGACTGCTCTGGCCAGTAGTCCACCATCGCCAGGTAGGCCTCCCTCTGGATATTGGGATTGGGATGGGCAAGGTCTGCGAACAACGCATCAAGGTCCGGACGGTCAACCTGTGGATGCGACGTCATCCCAAAAACAGCAAACAGACAACGACTCTCCTCCACAACGGAGGTCACCGCGAAGCGGATGATAAGAAGATCAATCTTTTGAAATCATTAACACAACGACTGGAGAGGCAGAGCTCGCCCAGGGAGGGCTCAAGGCCTGCAGACTCAATCTATTTTTTCGAAAAAATCCAGTCAAAAGGAGAAGACAGATGTCCCCTTTTGACTGGAGGTTTCAATTTGAAGCTGAGCGTTCAGTATGCAAACTTGCCCCCGTAAATGCGCCGGAACGCAGGATTGCGGGTATTACCAACAGCATTTGTGTATGAGAATTCCACACTGGTGTCAAAAGCTCTCGGATTGATCGCGTTCACAGACAGCCCTGTCTTGACAAGACGCCTCACCAGTAGAGGCCCCGAATACATCACGTTCTCTGCACTGGCATTGGCAGGCGCAAGCTCAGCCATGCTGACGAAGGTCGAGCAATACGCTCGAGCTTCTGACTTAAACGCACGCAAGTAGGGGACGGTATCTGTACCGAATGTTTCCAGATACTCCTCCGATCGGACCAGGTGATCGACAAACGCATCAAATCCTTCATCAGCAATCATTTTGATCGCGGCGCCGACCTCTGATTGGCTCACCGGCGGACGCCCAAGAAGATGCTTAACAGTCAACTCGACACCTCGCATCGGAGAGACCGCAAAAAAGAATGTCTGCTTATACAGCTCAGACTTCACAAGGCCAGCCATAAAATCACGCGTCGTGATTCGCCCATCGCGGAGAAACGCCTCCAGCGACACAAGCCTTTGACTATCTGTGATACCGATATTACCGAAAACCTGCTTGTAAGCAGCCGAAATCGCTTGGCTCAGCGCACCTTCACCGGTCGCTGCGTAGGAATGGTTCACCGCTGAGAACGGGCAGACTTCATGAATTCGAGGGCCGGATCCAATTCCCATCGAACCACATTGATTCTCTTTAAATTCGGCAGGGCTTGAGGCGACTTGACCGCCCTTTTCTGCAGATCCTTTTGCAGCATCCCTTGAATTAGAAAATGAGAAAGAAACTCGATCCTGATGAGTGAAGTCTCTCTTGAACTTAATTGCAGGCATGAGGGGAATGCGTCTGAAAGCCAATTTATTGCTCTTTTTCAACTGACCTCAAACTTCTTAGCTCTACTTAAAACAGCAAACCTAAATTTTCTTGTAGGCATGATTGCAGTCGTGTGGCAACTGTTTTTTTTGCGGAAGATCTCTGAAAAGCACCATCGCTAGCAAGCGTCGACACCACAGAAAAAAAGAACGCGTCACACTCTCCTCTGCATGATGTTCTCGTAACCATTAAAAAAGGGAGGCCTGTTGGCCTCCCTTGATCGATGGAACGATCTGAATCGACGGCTCAGGAAAGAGCGTTGATCACGTAGTCGAGGTAAGACTTGAACTCGTTCAGAGCCTGGGGGCTCATATCACGAGGAGCACAAGCGCGATCGCGGGTGTAAGTCAGAGCTTCGACGTAAGGACCGGTGGGCAGACCCAGAGTGCGGTAGACCTCACGGGCGCCAGCGATGCCCCACTCGTCCAGAGGGCCGGTGCCGCCAACAACCAGGCAGTAGTTGATCAGACGCAGGTAGTGGCCCAGATCGCGGTAGCACTTGTCCACCTTGGTCTGATTCTCACCAGCTTCGCCGGGCTGCTTGAGGTAGGGGTACTTGTTGAAGCAAGCATCGCCAGCTTCCTTGGTGACTGCGTCCAGGCCAGCAGCCAGCTTTTCAGCAGCTTCCAGACGGGCGGCAGCACGTTGAATATTGCCCTGAACGGCCTCGAGGTCGTTCTGGGAAGGGAAGCGACCGGCTGCATCAGCAGCGGTCACAACGGTGGTGACGACGGATTTCATCGTGGAGATCCTTTAGATGGAAGTTTGTGTTGAGGAAAAGGGAAAACCCGGATGACTCAGGCGATGGCGCTGATCACGCGATCGAAGTAGGAGGCAGCCTCAGCAACCAGAGCGGAGCAATCGCCCTGAGTGGTTTCCATCTTGCGGAACTTGGCGCCACCGTTGGCCTGGGTGTTGGTCTCACCGATGTGAGCCGTTGCGGAAGCCTTCATGATGGCGACGGCGCGGGCTGCGGACTGAGCGGGGACGCCCAGAGCGATGTAGGTCTCCTTGAGGCCGTTCAGGCAGCGGTCATCCAGCACGGAGGCGTCGCCAGCCAACAAGGCATAGGAGATGTAGCGGAGAATGATTTCACCGTCGCGCAGGCAAGCAGCCATGCGGCGGTTGGGGTAGCAGTTACCGCCAGCCTGGATCAGGCCAGTGTTCTCACAAATCATGCCTGTCACAGCATCAGAAACGATGCAGGAGGCATTGGACGTGATGGCGTTAACAGCGTCCAGACGCTTGTTGCCTTCGGCAACGTACTGACGGAGAGCGGCAATATCGCCAGCACCCACAGCAGCGGTTTTGGCGTCGGCGCTGACGACGGAACGGGAGAATGCGTCGAGCATTTGGGAGCCAGACAGTTAGAGGGAATGCTTCGGGATGACTGGTGGAAACGTCAGGTCATGTCCTGATGAAGGGCATGGCTGCTGGCGAATCGAGCCGGACCATGAAGCGCAAACCGAACGTAACCGCATCACCGGGGTCAACCGTGGTCCAGATGAGGTCACGCAATGGTTCGTCACTTGGCAACCAAACATTGAGAATCGATGCACAAACCAGACGACTCAGCAGCAGGTTTCGAGCAGGCCTCCGAAGCGATCACGCCGGAGGTTTAGCTATTCCCTGTCACTCCTATTAATTAGTCAATGTTTTGAAGGCTTGAGACGTTCACCCGCCCATGCGGCTTACGCTCGATCCACCGTTGAAATCCCATGCCCGATCCAACGCTTCAAGAGCTTCTCGATTCAATCGAAGAGCTCGAGGCCTATCGCAACCGCCTGCGCGAAGACGTGATCTCCATGGGCAAAAAGCTGAAGCTCCCTCAAAAGCGGATCGATGCCACCGTGGCCGAACACGCTGAACTTCAGAGGCTTGAAGAGGTGCTTGAGCAACTGCTCAAGCAGCGGGACATCATGGCCAGCGCTTGAACCATGCGTATGTTCGAGCCACCGATGTCGATGGCGCAATTCCTGGCAGCCAGTCGTGGCACCTGGCTGAACCGCCGTGCCATTCACCACCTCGACCACCAAGACGACGAAGCAGCCGACTCGAATCTCGTGATCGAGCCCTTCGACGCTTCAGATCCAGTCGTACAAAAGGTTTGTGGTGCCCTGCAGGTTGAGGCGAGCCGCTCCAATGGAGGGGGACGTTTCTGGTGGGAAAGCAACCTCAAGCAAGGAAGCCGCAATGACGACTACGCCGCGGTGATCGTGGATGTTCCCGCAGACAACGACCCCCGCCGTGGATTCCTGCTCAGGGATGTGGGGTACGTGGAAAAGAAAGCCGTCATCAGTACCTATTCCTTTGCGGACGACGGTGTGCTGACCATCACTACCCGCTACGACACCAACGTGGGCACAGAACGCTGCTGGTTTGTGACCGACCAGGTGCGGATGCGCGTGAGCTCAGTGCAATGCCTCAACGGTGTGTCCATGACGACCTACTGCACGGAGCTGCGCTGTCCAAGTGACGACGACATCAAAGCCTTAGCCCAGAAGGCACGCCTCTTTGCAGATTCGACAGCCATGGAGCCCACACACTGATGTTCGACTCTTTCCTCAACAAGCTTCATCAGGGGATTCATCAGCGAGGGGGTCAACCAGCCGCTGTACCAGAAGGCCTCGAACATTGCCATTCCAGCAAGAGCGGCGGCAGCATCGACAGCTGGCTCTGGAGCGTTCCTGGCTTCCGGCGCTGGCGCGTGACCCGGCTTGATGCAGGCGAGAGCTTGCAGGTTCTTAATTCAGTGGCTTATCCGGATCATTCCCTCGACCATCCACTCATGGGTGTGGATCTGCTCTGGTTTGGAGCACGTCAGAAACTGGTAGCCGTTCTGGATTTCCAACCTCTGATCCAAGACCAGGATTATTTGGATCGCCATTTCCAGGGCCTCAAGGCCCTTCACGAACGATTCCCCGAGCTGAACGGCGAGGAAACGATGCGATCCTTCGATCCCAATCAATACTTTTCCCCCTGGTTGCTGTTTTGCCGAGGGGGGGCTCAGGAAGCGGAGGAGTCACTCCCCGCAGCCTTCGATGCATTTCTCACGGCCTATTGGGCAATGCACGACCAGGCCTTGGACGTGGAAGCCGCTGGAACCTCCGCCTCAACGTTGTCCATCAATGATGTTGAACGTCTACAGGAGGCCTACGACGTTTACAGCGCTGAACGCGATCCAGCCCACGGACTCTTCACGAGTCATTTCGGAAAGGACTGGTCCGATCGATTCCTTCATGAATTCCTTTTTCCTGCGAGTCAGTCCACATGAGCAGCCTTGTTCGCACATCAAGCCTCGATCCTGTTCAGATCAAGGGCTGGCGTTGGCAGCCGTTTCTCGACAAAGCCATTTCTGCACTCGAAACGTTCAGATTGAGTCCTTATCCCATCGATGAAACGTTCCTGCAGCGAGAAGGGTCCACGGGATCAAAGTCAAAGCCCGTCCCAGTCACAACGGCAACCTGGGCTTGTGCCACCGACAAACTGCGCCAGGTTCGCTGTGCCTGCGTCGAGGCCGGCACAGCTGCGTCCGTGCTCAACTTCGTGATTAACCCCAGCTGCCGGTTCGACCTGCCGTTCTTCGGTGCCGATCTGGTGACGCTTCCCAACGGGCATCTTCTTGCCCTGGATCTGCAACCCGTTGACAAAGCTGATCCCGAACACACAGGCCCTGTCTGGGAACGCCTGATGCCGGTGTTTGAGCGCTGGCAAGCCGAACTCCCTGATGGCGGTCCTATCCCAGAGGAAGCTCAACCGTATTTTTCCCCAGCCTTTCTCTGGACCCGCATCCCGCTTGGGGAGGAGGGCGATGCGTTGATCGAACGCGTCATTCGGCCGGCCTTCATCGAGTATCTGCAGCTCTACCTCAAACTCGTAGCTGAAGCGCAACCCGTGAATGACGATCGCGCAGCAAGTCTCCTTGCGGGCCAAAAGCGCTACACCGCGTATCGCGCCGAGAAGGATCCGGCCCGCGGCATGTTGACACGCTTCTACGGAAGCGAATGGACCGAGTCCTACATTCACGACGTGCTGTTCGACCTCGAGAAAGCCGCCTCAACTTCCTTGTCGTAGCAAGGGAGTTAAGCATTATGAACAGCTTTCGGGAGGGGCCTGATCATTTGGTCAGAATCCCTGTCGACGGGATGGGCACAGCTCCCCAGCCGTCCCCATATACGCCTGAGGGCTTCCTAGTCTTCGGCCAAAGTTCCACGGAGTTAACCCATGTTCGACGCCTTCACCAAGGTTGTCGCCCAGGCCGATGCCAGGGGCCAATTCATCAGTGCTAGTGAGATCGACGCTCTGGCAGCGATGGTTTCTGACAGCAACAAGCGTCTTGACGCTGTCAACCGCATCTCCAGCAACGCGTCCACCATCGTTGCTTCGGCCGCCCGGCAGCTGTTCGCACAGCAGCCGTCATTGATCGCTCCTGGCGGCAATGCCTACACCTCCCGCCGCATGGCTGCATGCCTGCGAGACATGGAGATCATCCTCCGTTACGTCACCTACGCAAGCTTTGCCGGCGATGCCTCAGTTCTGGAAGATCGCTGCCTGAACGGCCTGCGTGAGACCTACCTGGCACTCGGTACTCCTGGCGCATCCGTTGCTGCAGGGGTGAATCTGATGAAGGAATCCGCTCTGGCGATCGTGAATGACCGGGCTGGTATTTCAGCTGGTGACTGCGCCTCTCTGAGTAGCGAAATCGGCACGTATTTCGACCGTGCAGCTGCTGCAGTTGCCTGATCAAGGTTCTGAGCTCCTGTCCCAAGCATTACTTCTGACGATCCATGAAAACTCCTCTCACCGAAGCTGTTTCAGCAGCTGATTCCCAGGGCCGCTTTCTGAGCAGCACAGAAGTTCAAGCCGCTTCCGGTCGCTTCAACCGCGCTGCTGCCAGCCTGGAAGCTGCCAAGGCTCTCAGTGCCAAAGCTGATGCCCTGGTGAACGGCGCCGCCCAAGCCGTGTACAACAAATTCCCCTACACCACCCAGATGGAGGGGTCGAATTACTCCACCACTCCAGAGGGCAAGGCCAAGTGCTCTCGTGACGTGGGCTACTACCTGCGCATGATCACCTACTGCCTCGTTGCAGGTGGCACCGGCCCCATGGATGACTATCTGATCGCCGGTCTGGACGAAATCAACCGCACTTTCGAGCTCTCCCCTTCCTGGTATGTGGAAGCGCTGAAGTACATCAAGTCCAACCATGGCCTCAGTGGCGATGCCGCAACTGAAGCCAACAGCTACATCGATTACGCCATCAACGCTCTGATCTGATCTGATCGAGCTCCGTTGCTTCATCAGCCCCCGCCAAGGGGGCTTTTTTATTGTTCTCTTCCAGGCCCGATCAGAGCGCTGTGATCAATCCAACTATTCGGCGCTTTCTCAGCCTGCTCTGCGGCGAGTACAGCAACCAACAGCAAGCCTTCGACAACCCGCCCCTCTACGCCCATATTTTTTTGAGGTATCGGCCTCTTCCCCAACTCACCCCCGGATCCATCCTCCTAGAGCAGACCTATGCGGTGGATCCCAACACTCCCTACCGCCTGAGAATGATTCGCGCCGAGGAACAGCCTTCCGGTGCCATCAAATTGTGGAACCACACCTTCCGGGAACCATCACGCTTTGCGGGTGCAACATTCAATCCCGAGCTGCGCCATTCCATCCAGGCCACGGATCTCATCAACCTGGAGCAATGCCACTACCAGGTGCTGGAGCAGGAGGACGGATACCACGGCGCCATGGAGCCTGGGTGCCAATGCATCGTGAGACGCAATGGAAAAGACACGGTGCTGGTGAGCAGCTTCCACCTGCAGGGAGAGTCGCTTCAGACCCTCGATCGCGGCCATGACCCAATCACAAATGAGCGCTGCTGGGGCTCCGTCGCAGGACCCTTTCGGTTCCAGAGAACCCAAAGCTGGTCAGCGGACCTTGCATCAGCCTGGATGTGATGGAACCACTCACTGAATCGCAGGTGATCGAAAATCTCCGTCAAACGGAGGACCCATCGGCGCAGTACTACGCCGCCTGGTGGCTTGGGAAAATGCGCAGCCAGCATCCCGATGCCATTCCGCTACTGCTGGCAACCCTGGGAGCTCTCGACGACTCCCCCGTCGACCCCGATCGCAGAGGTGTTGCCCTGAACGCCATCCGTGCCATGGGCCTGCTGAAGGACGAACGCACGGATGGTGCCTTGCTGGATCGCTTGCACTCCAACGACTACAGCGTGCGGGAGGAGGCAGCGCGCAGCCTTGGCACCATGGGCAGCCACGCGGCGGCTGAGGCGATCCGTTCCCTGTTAGCCAGTGGACTTGACGGGGCCGGACGCGAGCAGCCCTCGACTCCCTTGCTGCAAGAACCCTGCGAAGCACTGTTAGAAGCTCTCGGGGACATCGGCATCAATGACGCAGCAACCCTGGCGACGATCAAACCCTTCACGCGGCATCACCGTCCATTGATTTGTTCAGCAGCCTGCCGGGCGTTGCTGCAACTCACAGGTGATTCCTGCTGGGGAGAGCAACTGACGCAGCTGTTGCTGCATCCCGAGGCCCTAGTGCGGCGCGGAGCTCTCCTGGATCTTGGTGCTGCCGGATGGACGGCGGCCGTGCCGATGATTCAGGCTGCCGCCGTGGAGCCCAGCCTCAAATTGGTTGCCCTAAGAGGGATCGCAGAGAACAGCGGAAACCAGCAGGTTCTCGATGTGATGGATGCTCTGCTCTGATGACCTCCTCTGCCCTGAAGGATGCGATCCGTGCCTTGGATCGCGCGACCAGCACCCCCGACTTGGTGGAGGCAACGCGCGCATTGTGTGCCCTGGGTGATCCCGAGGCAGCCGGGACACTTGTGAAGGTGCTGGGCTTCAACAATCCAGCCGTGGCTGGGGTGGCAACCCAAGGACTGATCCAGCTGGGTCGGGACATCGTGCCGACTTTGCTGGTGAGCCTGGATGCCCGAAATTACGGTGCACGGGCCTGGGTGGTGAAAGTCCTTTCCGCCCTTCGCGATCCACGGGGACTCGATCTTCTCGAACATGCCCTCAACGCTGATATCGCACCGAGCGTGCGGCGCTCAGCGACCCGCGGCCTGGCGGATTTAGAGATTGATCCCAGTCTCAAAGACCAGCAATTGCAACGCTGCATGCAAGGGCTTTTGAAAGCAGGACATGACGACGAATGGGTCGTGCGTTACGCCGCAGCGTTCGGGCTTGAACAGCGTTTACGCACGACAACTGTTGATCCCTCCATCGCCGATCAGGCCGTCGCCATGTTGCAAAACCTGGCTTCCGATGCTGAAGATGCCAGGGTGGTGCGCCATCGGGCCGTGCTGGCCCTGCAACGCCTGAACCTCGAATGACTCAGAAGCTGTTGTTCGTCTGTCTCGGCAACATCTGCCGATCCCCCGCTGCAGAAGGAGTGTTTCTCCACCTCATCAAGACGCGTGGGCTCGAGGATCAGTTCGTGGTGGATTCCGCCGGAACAGGCAGCTGGCATGTGGGAAATCCTGCCGACCGACGCATGCAGGCCGCGGCCAATCGCCGTGGCATACAGCTGCCCAGCCGCGCACGGCAGATCGATCTGAACGATCTTGAAACGTTCGATCTAGTGCTGACGATGGATCAGGACAACCTCCATGCCGTGAACGGTCTGGCCCGGGAAGCCGGCGCGAGGGCCACGGCACGCATTCAACCGATGCTCAGCTACGCCCGCCGCTACAGAGAAGCCGAGGTTCCAGATCCGTATTACGGAGGCGACGCAGGCTTTGAGCACGTGCTCGATCTTCTCGAGGATGCCTGTGAGGCTTTGCTCGAGGAGCTCAGCCCTGCGGCGTAGGCCAGATCTCCTTAGCAACCCGGAAGCGAAACAAATCCTCGAGCGCATCAATCACGGCTTCGATCGACATCCCATCGGTGATCAATTCGGTGGCATCATCCGCCTGAACCAGGGGAGCCACTTCACGGGTGCTGTCCAAACGGTCGCGCTCCACGATCTGCGCTTCCAGCGCAGCGAGGTCGGGCACGGCATGACCTCGCGCCTCGAGATCCTTGGCCCGTCGCCGAGCCCGTTCTTCAGGGGTCGCGGTCAGAAACACCTTCACATCAGCATCGGGGAAGACGGCGGTGCCGATGTCGCGTCCTTCAGCCACAAGGCCACCACGCTCCCCGAGCCGCTGCTGCTGCTTCGTGAGTAAGGCACGGACGCAGGGATGCGCAGCCACCAGCGACACTGAACCTGTGACCTCGGGATCGCGAATCGCATCGGTGATGTCGCGACCATTCACCCGAACGGTTTGCACGCCATCCTTCAACGGTGACAGATCCACCTCCAAGCCCTCGAGCAAAGCCTCCACCGCTGGGGCACTGCTGGGATCGGCGCCGTTGCTCTGCACCCACCAGGTCACAGCTCGATACATGGCTCCGGTGTCGAGATAGAGAAGTCCCATCCGTTCTGCGAATGCACGGGTCACCGTGCTTTTGCCAGCGCCGGCAGGGCCGTCGATGGCGACGATGGGCGAACGGGTCATGATGAAAACGTGATCAATCAAGCGGGTTTCGCCACAGCGGACCGCCGCAGCCAGCAATCGAATCGAACGACCGGGCCGGGCGGGTTGAAGCGTGACGGGGTCCACGGTCTCTACATACTCCACCTCAAGGCCCGCTTCCCTGAGTTGCTGACGCAGAGCGACCTGTGCCGAGGCCTCATCCACACTCCCTGCGCACACATCACGAGCAGTTGCGCAGAGCGCCGAGCTGAATGCAGAAGCCACGGTTCGCTGCGCATCACCCAGATAACGGTTGCGGGAACTCGCCGCCAACCCATCGCCCTCCCTGACGGTGGGGCATCCCCGCACCCTCACCCTCAAGCCGAAGTCGTTGACGAGATGCCGCAGGATCGTGAGTTGCTGCCAGTCTTTTTCGCCCAACCAAAGTTGATGGGGACGCACCAATCCCAGCAACCGCATCACGACGGTGACCACACCATCAAAGTGGCCGGAGCGCCAGGGACCACAGAGATGGGCTGTCAGGCGTGCAGGCGCCTGCAGGCGCCACCCCTCACTGGTTCCATAGGGGTAGACCTGCCTCTCATCCGGGCACCACAAAGCTGAAGCCCCCGCTTGTTCGGCGAGCGCGCAGTCATCCTCGAAAGTACGGGGGTAGCAGTCGAAGTCTTCATCCACTCCGAACTGCAATGGATTCACAAAGGTGCTCACCAGAACGGACCCCTTCCCACCGCACGACGTCACCGCCGTTGCGATCAAACGGGCATGGCCTTGGTGAAGCCCGCCCATGGTGGGAACAAACGCCAGTGGGCCGCGGCAGGCCTGACGCCAGGCATGAAAGTCTGACGCCGTTCTCAGAATGCGAAAACTCAGCGCAGCACCTCAAGCTTCACCTGGGCCACACCGCTTGACGTCAGCCCGAGTTCCTGGGCCGCACCATGACCCAAGTCGATCACCCGATGCCCGATGAATGGACCGCGATCGTTGATGCGCACCACAGCGCGGCGCCCGTTCCAAAGATTGGTCACCCGCACTTTGGTTCCAAAAGGAAGGGTGCGGTGGGCAGCCGTCATGGTGCCCCGGCGGAAGACCTCACCATTGGCTGTGCGATTGCCATAGAAGCCAGGCCCATACCAGCTGGCTTCACCGGAGTGGGTGGAGACAACAACCGGCCCCACCGGCTTGGGCGGCTCAGGAGGAGCGACCGGCACAGGCACGACAGGCTCAGCAACAGAGGTTTCAAGCTCGAGGCTGGCTGGGGCGGAGGGTTCCACAGCTGTGGCTTCCTCTGCAGGTAGCACTAGGTCGAGTGGGTCAACGAAGTCAAACTCTTCGAAATCACTGGCGATCACCGGATACAGCGCAACCCCCGACACGGCGATGCCCGCGATGAGAGCTGTCAGTGACCAAGAGCGCTGCATTTCAAATAAATGCTGGTGTGCAAGACGCAGAGGTTTTCTTGAAACCCATGACCGCGCGACACCAACAACCCGATTTACGTGCTGTAACCGTATAAATACCCACCCACAAATGATCTCCAGCGTGTTCCGGAAATCCACGCAGGGATCCTTCGCCGCAGCACTGCTTATCCCGCGCCGTCACAGGCTTCAGAAGCCCAATCAGCAGACCGCAACCATCAGCCAGGGCTATGCATTTCACAAGCACAGCTGATCAACAGCAGGCCGATGCCATCACCGACACAGCCACCAGCGGCCTCGGTGCGCCCCTCGAGGGGGGAGGATCGAATCAGTTCACTATCTACTGATGGACTACCGATCCGCCGGTGTCGACGTGGAAGCTGGCAGAGCCTTTGTGGACCGGATCCGAACCAGCGTGGAAGCCACCCATCGCCCTGAGGTCGTGGGCGGACTTGGAGGCTTTGGTGGCCTGATGCGATTGCCGGAGGGCTTGCGCAAGCCACTCCTCGTATCCGGAACGGACGGAGTGGGCACCAAGCTGGAGCTCGCCCAAGACCACAAAAGCCACCACAACGTGGGCATCGATCTCGTTGCCATGTGTGTCAACGACGTGATCACCAGCGGCGCCGAACCCTTGTTCTTTCTCGACTACATGGCCACAGGGGCTCTGAGCCCGGACGCCATGGCCGAAGTGGTTGAGGGCATTGCCGACGGCTGCCGTCAGAGCGGGTGTGCCCTACTGGGGGGAGAAACGGCGGAGATGCCTGGCTTCTACCCGCCAGGCCGTTACGACCTCGCAGGCTTTTGCGTCGCCGTTGTGGAGGAGGACAACTTGATCGATGGCCGCCGCGTGCAAGCCGGTGATTCCATCTTGGGCATTGCCAGCAGCGGCGTGCACAGCAACGGTTTCAGCCTGGTGCGCAAAATCCTGGAATGCTGCGCTGCAGGGGCCGATACTCGCGTCGGGCCGGAGCAAACCCCTGTGATTGAAGCCCTGCTGAAACCCACTCATCTCTATGGGGCCCTGGTCAGGACTCTCCTAGGGGCGAACACTCGGATTCACGCCATGGCCCACATCACAGGTGGCGGGATTCCGGAGAACCTCCCCCGCTGCTTACCGAAGGGCCTCATGGCCAGCGTTGATCCACACAGTTGGCCGCGCCCAGAGCTGTTCAGCTGGCTGCAAACCCAAGGCGAGCTTCAGGAACGCGATCTCTGGCACACCTTCAACCTGGGGATCGGATACTGCCTCATCCTTCCGGAGGCGGATGTCGAAGGCGCACGAACCCTTTGCAGCAACAGCGGCTTTGAGAGCTGGGTCATCGGCGAGGTCATCCCGGCCAGCGAGCCGCAGGATGGGCCGGTGGCTGGCCTACCGGCCTGAAGAACACACCCAGATCACGTCACATCGGGATGTGATGTGAAGCACCAATTCGGTCTCCACTCGTTATTGTCATCACAGACAGATCGGGCTTGAACCGATCGATGCGACGTCAAATACGTCTTAATAAACATGCCCTTTGAAAGGCCTCAGCGCACAACTCGGCGACGTTCTTCCGCAGGACCTACCCCACCGCGTCGCCCCATTCCCACCAGTCACGACAGACAAGCCATCCATCGCCAAGGCGGGCCGCGACCAACCTTCCTGGCGTTGAAAGACCACGGCAAGGTGTTCGTCGCAGACATGCCCTTTCTTTCGGACGGTCAACTGGCGAATATCAGCAAGGAGGCTTCCGAAATGCTGATCAGCCTGGAGCGCCGGATCGCTGAGCTCGAGACCCTCCAGGGAGACAGGGACACCCTGATCAAGGCCTGCACGAAGCGAGACGTCACCCATCGCTTCCTCAGGGCCATCGAAGAGGAACAACAGCAGCGAAAAGACAATCCAGCCATCCGCAGCGCCGCCGCAGAGTCCCTCCCCCGCACATTCCTGGAGATCGCCAGGCACCGCCTACCGGGAGCCACTTTTGATTCACTTCTGCAAGAAGCCCTCTCCGCTTGCGAACAATCGGAGCAATCCCAGGTTGCCCCTCCCAAGCCTGACCTCAAGGTGGTCACCTTGCCTTCCTCCAGCGCATCCCTACCGGTGGTAGTGAGTCCGGATCCTGAACCCACCGATCAAGCGCTCTGAAGAGGATTGTCGGGCATTCGCACCATCACTTCGGCGCTGCTCTGGTCCAATTGCGTTCTCTCATCGGCTGACAGCGACCACGTCAGCGCCTGCTGGGCATCCATGACCTGGCTAGGCCGTCTCAATCCGGGGATCGGACATGTGCCATGGGATCGGCACCAATTCAAAGCCACTTGCACCTGGCTCACCCCTCGGGCTTCGGCGATTGACACCATGGTCTGTCGCAGTGACTCAGAGGCCGGCAACAGACGGCGGAACAAGCCTGTGCGCAAGGGCGTCAGCCCCTGGGGAGTCCAACCTGGCCCCCTGGCCAGAACGCCGAGAGCAAGAGGGCTGTAAGCGAGCACGTCAACCCCGAGATCCCTGCTGATGTCAAGGATTCCTCCATGTTGCCGCGGCCCAGGGGCCAGCAGAGAAAACTGAACCTGGACGCTGGCCAGCGGGATTCCACGGTCTTTGAGATGGCGATGAAGGAGGGTTAAGCGACGCGGACCGACATTGGACAAACCGATCTCCCGGACAGCGCCTTGCTCAACGAGATCGGCAAGCCCGTCGAGAAGAGGACGCTCTTGCCAAGGGGCGTAACGGGCCGTGCTCCAGTGCAACTGGACCCGATCCATGCAGCCATGCAGTCGTCGCTGACTCGCCAGGAATGCGTTGACCAGCCCGCGCCGCCCTAATCGCCAAGGAAAAGGGGCCAGCTTGGTGGCCACGGTGAGCTGGGCGCGGTGCTCCGGCTGCATCGCACTGAGAAAACGACCCAAGAGTTCTTCGCTCCGGCCATTGAGGAATCCGGTTCCATAGGAATCAGCGGTGTCCACCAGACACAACCCCCCTGCAACCGCTTGCTGAAACGTGGATTCCAGAACCGAGTCATCAAGGTCAGGGTTGTATCCCCACAGAAGCTGATTGCCCCAGGCCCAGGTTCCGAAACCGATTCCCACCACACAGCCATGGATCACTGCACGCCATGATCGCCACAGATCTGCCCCTTGCGATGACGTCCCAGCCTGCAGAGAAAAAGTCGCAGTTGCACGCAGAGCAAGCACCGTCTGCAGCGAAAGACGGTGGTGATCAAGACCCCGTACTCTGCAATCACTGCCGTCGCACAGCCAGCAATGGGATCCGCTGCCTGGGAATGTGCGTGGCCGACAGCGACTACTGACCTGTGAGATCTGTCCCGATGCGGGGAATGGCACCCCCACGACAACGGAGCCGCTGGATCAGCCTGGGACTGATGGCATGCCTTGCATATCTGCAACCTGGGCATGCCGAACCCTTCGTTGGCCGCTTCGAAACCACTGGCCAAGGCTGCCGTTACACCTTGTCTGAAGGTGAGTCTGGCGATTGCCGCGTTGTTCAGATGGATGGGCGCTCAGCCACGGTTCTTGGGATCCGTTTCATCGGCCGAGGGGCGGTGAGAGGAGCAAGCCGAAGCCTCACATTTGTCGCCACAACCACCGGACAAGGCTCTCCTCTCAGCTGTCACCTGGGACGTTGCAGGCTGTCTGCAGCCAGCTGGAGCGGCAGTGTGAGCAGTGTGGCTGAAGCGGCCTACGACGCCGACGGCATCGCCGAAGGAGTTCCCAAGGCGTGGCCTGCAAAACAAGGGAGCTGCAAGCTTGAAGCACAACAGATTCGCTGCAGAGCCGATGTGGTCTCAGGAGAGCAGCTCGATGCCCAGGCCAAGCTGTGAGCCGTTATCCAACGCGATGCATTCAAAGGCGGCACCCAGATTCGAACTGGGGATAAAGGATTTGCAATCCTCTGCCTTACCACTTGGCCATGCCGCCGTCCGGGGCCTTTCCTCCCCATCAAGGGATCGTATCAGCGAGGCATCCCAGACGTTGATGGTGATCAGCAACGGGCACGGCGAGGATCTGATCGCGCTGCGCATTCTTGAGGCCCTTCACCGCCTTGCACCGCAGTGGCGTTTGAAAGTCATGCCTCTCGTTGGTGAGGGTCGCTGCTTTCAGCGTTCGCTTGATCAGGGATGGCTGGAGCGCATCGGCCCCTCGGCGCGCCTGCCAAGCGGAGGATTCAGCAACCAGAGCCTGCGCGGTCTCCTTGCTGATCTGCTTGGAGGGCTACCCATCATCACCATGAAGCAGTGGGCCTGCCTGAGGCAGGAGCGACGTTCAGCAACGGGAATCCTTGCCGTTGGCGATCTACTCCCGCTGCTGATGGCGTGGACATGCCGCCGGCCCTTCGCATTCGTGGGCACTCCCAAAAGCGATTACACCTGGACCAGCGGACCAGGCTCGAGCTTCAGCGACCGTTACCACGCTCTCAAGGGGAGCGAGTGGGATCCATGGGAATGGAGCTTGATGCGAGCGCGCCAATGCCGGCTGGTGGTCATGCGCGATCGGCTCACAGCCCGGGGCCTACGCCGTCATCGGGTCAACGCCGTGGCACCAGGCAATCCGATGATGGACGGGCTCATGGAGAGCGCTCCTCCAATCGCCCTTGAGCGATGCCGGCGGATACTCCTGCTTTGCGGCAGCCGAATGCCAGAGGCCCTTCGCAACTTTCGGCGCTTGCTGACCTGCCTCATCCACCTTCCGAGCCCGGTGCCCCTTGCTGTGATGGCAGCCCTTGGATCTGCGCCCACAGAGTCAGACCTGGCCGACACCCTGCAGCACTTGGGATTTCGGCGCTGCCCTCCCCCCAGCAGCAGCTTGGGAGCAGACCAGTGCTGGGTCCGGGGCCCCTTACTGCTGCTGCTGGGCAGCGGTCGGTTCGAACGCTGGGCCTCCTGGGCTGAGGTGGGCGTCGCCACTGCAGGCACAGCCACAGAGCAGCTCGTTGGCCTCGGGAAACCGGCTCTGTCTCTTCCTGGTCCTGGGCCGCAGTTCACCCGAGGCTTCGCCTCCAGGCAGAGCCGCCTGCTGGGTGGTGCTGTTCAGGCTTGCGCCAGCGACAGCGACTTGTCTCAACAGCTGAGATCCCTGCTTGAGAACCACACGAAACGCCAGGAGCTCGGGCAACGGGGGCGGCAGCGCATGGGCTCTTCAGGCGGAAGTGAAGCGATCGCTCACGCCGTGATCCGCGCGCTCGCCCCCGGAGGTTGATACTGATTGCACCACTGAGGCAGTTCTGCCCCTCCCTCTCCGCCATGGCCGCGATTCAGGATCACAACTATCTGAGGCTGTGCGCGGAACTGGCAAGCTGCCTGAGCATCAGCCAGTCCGCAGCACGTCGAAGGGTGGAACACGAGGCGGCGCGGTCAGGTGCAAGAGACCTTCAAGCCCGTCTCCAGGTGGCCTCCAATCTGCTGGCGCAGGCCCAGAACGAAGCCAGCTCTGGAGAAGCACTGGACCAGTTGCTGGAGGCGCAACCCATCGATCAGCACTTCATGCTCGAAGACTGATCCCCATCCCAAGATCAGTGCTCGAAGGTGTTCACAAAACGGAAGCGATCGAGATCCGACATCACAGGAATGCACTGGAAGCAGCTTTGAGCCAGCTCCCAGCGTCCTTCGCGGCGCAACATGACCTCTAACTGCCGCCGGGCGGGGAGCAGATAACGGGCATCGTTGGCTGCATAGGCCAATTGAACATCCGTGAGTTCATCCACCCGTCCCCAATCGCTGCTTTGCGCCTGCTTATCGAGCTCGACCCCCACCAGCTCCATCACCAAATCCTTCAGACCGTGGCGCGGGGTGTAGGTGCGAGCCAGACGGCTGCCGACCTTCGTGCAAAAGATTGGATTCACCCTGATTCCCAGCCCGGTGGCCAGGGCCGCGACATCGAACCGGGCGAAATGAAACACCTTCTCGATCGTCGCGGCTTCCATCAACGCTTTGAGACGGGGGGCTTCCGACTGCCCTAGAGCAATCCGTATGCAAGCCACCTGGTCTTTGTCATCACAGATCTGAACGAGACAAAGCCGGTCGCGACCATGGATCAGGCCCATGGCCTCGGTATCCACAGCCAGCGCTGTCGACGCGGCAAAGCGCTCCGACCACTCCGCATTGAGATCGCCATCGAGAACAACGAAGGCATGGGGCTCGCTGGGGATCTCAGCCATGGCAAACCACTCAAAACAGGCGGAACATCCACCACTTTGACCGCTAGCGGGACGAACTTCCTCCCGCCGCTTGAAAATCAAACCAAGACTGAGTTAGACAAAAATGAGACAGCTGCGGCTCATGCTTTCCCACCGCAAACCCACGCGCGCCTGCCTTGCCGACATCGAGGACTACTTCCAGCAGCCACCTCCGCAGTTCCTCGACCTTGAACTCGCGGTGTGCTGGGTTCTGGCCTGTCTTCTGCAAAACGACAGCTATCCATCAGGCCTGCTTCAGCGCCTCCAGCACGACCATCCTCAACTGCGTCTCTCCGAAACGGTTCTGCATCAGGCCGTCGACTTCCTGGAACGCCAGGAGATGCTCGATTGCTACACAAAACGCTGTCCCAGCAGGGGCCGTCCCCGTCGCATGCTCCATCTGCATCAGGACGCCCGCGATCAGGCTGAACGTCTGATGAAACCCTGGACGCGCTGGCTCCACGAGCATGCGCCGATCACCACTTAGAACGGTCATCGATGCCCTCGGCGGCTACCGATGCCCTCGCCTCAGATCTCCACCCTGCTCCTCACCCTGCTGCTGGGGATTGGCCTGATCTTCTTCCTTCGTGCTGCCAGCAAGGACCGAACCACGATTGTGGAGGTGCATTCCCCCCGTCCACCCTTGGAAGTGCTCGAGGGTCTTGATCAATGGCTCAAGCAACGGGGCTGGAATCGCCATGGAGGTGATGCCGACCGCTGCCTGCTCGAATACCGAGGCCGTGTCGAGAGCAGTTCGGCCCTTGCAATTTTGTTGTCTGTTCTCGGCACCGTGGGAGCTGGCAGTTTGGGGCTCGTCATCCGCCAGGTGAACGCTGGGCTGGGATGGTGGCCCTTGTTGATCGCCGGCCTCGGCCCCTTGGCCGGCTGGGTCTACACCCGGAGAGCCCGTCGGGAAGAGGGCCTTCAGATTCGTCTTGTTGAGACCGAAGCAAGCGAAGGCAGCACCCTGCGGCTGCAAGCCCATCGCGATGAACTGATCGCCCTTGAGCTCGCCCTGGGCGGCCCACTGCAGCTGGCCAGTGATGGCGCCTTGCTCTCGTCGCCGATCTGATCGTGACGCTCCGGCCATTGCTGCTGCCAGCTGGTCTGAGCATCACAGGACTGCTGTTCCTACTCAGCCTGGCGACAGCAGCGCGAGCACCGCGCCTGTCTGGCGACGACCTTCTCACCGGGCCTCAGGTCCCGCTTGAGGCGACCTGGGTCGGGCGTCGCCGCGAACGCGAGGATGTGGCGATCCTGGTTCTGGCCGGTCACGCCGACTCCCAGGGCATCGAGGGGGCCGGCACCTCAGGAGCCGCCGTTGACCGCCGCGGTGCTGCACCCATGGATCCACGCATGCGCGATGAGCTCTTCTGGAACCGGAAGATCCGCGATGCCGTGGTGCGCCAAGGGCAGGCACGCTGCCTCCGGATCAGCGGTTACGAACCGAATGCACTGACGATCCGCGACGAAAACGATCCGCGCACCAACTGGTCCGTTGGTCGTCGCCACCACAAGGCCGGTGGTTATGCCCTTGAAATCCACTTCGATGCCTACGGCCCGGACGGGTATGGCTCCGGGCTGATCCCCAACCTGAACAAAGAACCAAGCCGCATCGATGAAAGCCTGGCCCTGAACTTCGGTCGCTACCCCCTGCAATTCCGGGGAGGCCTCGGTGCTCCAAAACGGGGGATCAGCATCTTGGAGATCGGCAAGCTTGAGGGAAACCTCGAGGCCCGTCTGCGCGATCCAGCCAGCCAGGAGGCTGTGATCGAAGCACTAGCCCTGCGCGTCGTTGAGGCCCTGGAGCAGGGTCTCAACGCCCAACCCCGTGCTCTCAGTTCACAGCATTGTGAGGACGGCAGCGATCCTCGAGGGAAGGATCACCGAACCAGTCCTGCGGACGGGTAAAGAGATCGGTGAGCAACGCTTCCCTGGAACCTGGAGCTGCCTGGTATCCATACTCCCAGCGAGCCAGAGGCGGAAGCGACATCAGAATCGACTCCGTGCGCCCGTTCGTCTGCAACCCGAAAATCGTGCCCCGGTCCCAGACAAGGTTGAACTCCACATAGCGACCACGGCGGTAGAGCTGGAACTGGCGTTCACGATCTCCGTAGGCCATGCCGTTCCGCCTCTCAATGATGGGCGCGTAGGCAGGAAGGAAAGCTCGGCCATTTGCCCCGGCCAGCGAAAACAGCTGTTCCCAGCTCAGAGGCACCGCACCGATCTGGGAAGCCTTCTGCGCCGCAGGCCCCTCAGGATCCTGCCCCCGGTAAAGACGACCGGAACCGTCTTGGTAGTCGTAAAAAATCCCTCCCACTCCCCGGGTTTCCTGGCGGTGCTTGAGGAAGAAGTACTCATCACACCAGGGTTTGAACACCTGATAGAGACGCTCATCCACCGAATCGCATGCCTGCTGATGGGTGCGATGGAAGTGACGGGCATCCTCCAGGAAGGGATAGAAGGGAGTGAGATCAGCGCCGCCTCCAAACCACCACACCGGACCGGCCTCGAAGTAGCGGTAGTTGAGGTGAACCGTTGGCACAAACGGATTCCGGGGGTGCAGAACCATGGAGGTTCCCGTGGCAAACCAGGGGTGCCCCTTGGCCTCAGGGCGCTGTTTGAGAATGGAGGGGGGAAGCTCTTGACCCTGAACCTCGGAGAAATTCACACCCCCCTGCTCAAAGATCCGGCCTTCGCGCATCACGCGGGACCGACCGCCGCCGCCCTCGGGCCGAACCCAGCTCTCCTCTTGGAAGCGGCCAGAACCATCGATCTGCTCCAGGCCGGCACAAATCTCATCCTGAAGCGCCATCACAAGCGACCGCGCCCGCTCCCGGGAGTCAGCAGGAGGGCGTTCCCCGGGGACCACGGACGCCGTGGACGCTGAACCGTCCTCCGGCATCCCCCCCTTCCAACGCTTGAGCAGGGATCGGATCATGGTTGGCATCGGTGGAGAGATCCTGACCATTTCAGCCCAGTGCCACTCCCGACAAGCGTGTGTGAAGGACTGTCATGGGAGACGCCCCTAGGATCCAGCCCAATGAATGGGGCGGATGATCTCAGCGGAACAGGCCACTCAGGCGCTCAGCGACCTCCGTGATGCCGGTAGCGATCGCTCTCTACTAGACCTCGGCTGGCTTGATCAGGTGCGTGTGTCGCCACCGCGCGCCGTGATCCGACTGAACTTGCCCGGCTTCGCCCAGGGGCAGCGCGATCGCATCGTTAACGACGCCCGTACCCGTTTGCTGAGGCTCGAAGGCATCGAGGATGTGCAGATCGAAGTGGGGCAGCCTCCCTCCCAAGGCGGCATCGGTCAGGCAGGACATGGACAAGCCGCGGAACGCCAGGCCATTCCCGGCGTGAAACAGGTGATCGCCGTCAGCAGCGGCAAGGGAGGCGTGGGCAAGAGCACCGTGGCCGTCAATCTGGCCTGCGCCTTCGCCAATCAGGGACTGCGCGTCGGACTGCTCGATGCAGACATTTATGGCCCTAATGCACCCACCATGCTGGGTGTGGCCGACTGCACTCCCGAAGTCAGCGGCAGCGGCGACAACCAGTGCATGCAGCCGATCGAAACCTGCGGTGTGGCCATGGTGTCGATGGGTCTGCTGATTGAGGAGAACCAGCCGGTGATCTGGCGAGGCCCGATGCTCAACGGGATCATCCGCCAGTTCCTTTACCAGGTGAATTGGGGTGAACGGGATGTCCTGGTCGTGGATCTTCCACCAGGAACCGGTGATGCCCAGTTGTCCCTGGCACAGGCCGTTCCCATGGCAGGCGTTGTGATCGTGACCACCCCTCAGCAGGTGGCCTTGCAGGATGCCCGGCGAGGGCTGGCCATGTTCCGACAGATGGGAATCCCAGTGCTCGGCGTGGTCGAGAACATGAGTGCATTCATCCCCCCTGATCAGCCTGAGAAGCGTTACGCGCTGTTTGGGTCGGGCGGAGGCAAGACCCTCGCCGAGGCCTTCGACGTTCCCCTGCTGGCCGAGATCCCCATGGAGATGCCGGTTCAAGCTGGAGGAGATCAGGGTTTACCGATCACACGGGCCAAGCCCGACTCCATCAGTGCCCAACAGTTCATCGCGTTGGCCGAACGACTCTCACCCGCGGTGCAGGCCTCCCGCTGATCATGCTGACCGGACTCGGCTCCAGCGGACAAAGGCTCTTCTCACCGTCGGGTAACCGGCGCCGCCGGGCCCGTGACCGGGACTGGATTCTCTGGGGGATCCCCCTGGCCATGATCGCCGTGGCCGGTCTCCTGATCGCCAGCACCCAGCGCCAGGCCAACTACGCCAACTGGTACCAACACTGGGTCACCGCAGGGGTGGGCGTTGGGATTGCGCTTCTGCTCGCAAGGATGTCGATGCTGAGGCTCAAACCCTTGCTCGTGCCGATCTACGGAGCGACGGTGATCAGCCTCGTGGCCGTGCGCATGATCGGGACGACGGCGCTTGGAGCGCAGCGCTGGATCAGCATCGGCGGCGTGCATGTGCAGCCATCAGAGTTCGCCAAGCTGGCCGCGATCCTTCTTCTGGCCGCAGTGCTGGATCGCCACCCAGTGGAACGGCCGGTGGATCTGCTTCGACCACTCGCCGTGATCTCACTTCCTTGGCTTCTGGTGTTCATCCAGCCCGATCTCGGCACGTCTCTGGTGTTCGGCGCTCTGCTGCTCACGATGCTGTACTGGTCAGGGATGCCATTTGAGTGGTTGGTCCTGCTGCTCTCACCCCTGGTGACAGCGTTGCTCGCCGGCCTTTTCCCCTGGGGATTGGCTGCCTGGATTCCCCTGACCCTCGTGATCGCCTATCGATCTCTGCCTTGGAAACGGGTGGCACTCGCCCTCGTGTCCCTGGTGCAGGGAGCCTCCGCATTGATCACTCCCTGGCTTTGGCAAAACGGGTTGCAGGACTACCAGCGGGATCGTTTGGTGCTCTTTCTCGATCCCACAAAAGACCCCCTCGGGGGTGGCTATCACTTGCTCCAGAGCACCGTGGGGATCGGATCCGGGGGACTGCTCGGCACCGGACTCCTTCAGGGACAGCTCACCAAATTGCGTTTCATCCCAGAACAACACACCGATTTCATCTTCAGTGCATTGGGAGAGGAAACCGGCTTTCTCGGCACGGTTCTCGTTGTGGTGGGCTTCATGCTGCTGATGTGGCGCCTCCTCCAAGTGGCGGGCAGGGCACGCTCGGATTTCGAATCACTGGTGGTGATCGGAGTCGCCACCATGATCATGTTCCAGGTGGTGGTGAACATCTTCATGACCATCGGCCTTGGCCCCGTCACCGGGATCCCCTTGCCGTTCCTGAGTTATGGACGCAGCGCCATGGTCGTGAATTTCATCGCATTGGGGCTGTGTCTATCGGTGGCTCGCCGCTCAAGGCGCGCCTTGATCCGGTGACGGACACCAGTACGCCACTGCAGGCCATTCATCAGCTGATGGCCGAGGGAGTGCCCACAGGCAAGGCGGATGATGCCCACGCGCGACGTCTGTGGTGGGGAGCGCTCGAGGTTCTGCAGCAGCGGTTGCTCAGCGCTGACCCCAGCTGGGAAGGGGTATGGATCGCCGCTCCCCTGCCGGCTCTCTACGCGCCCGAGCTGCTGCAGCGATACCGGGGCTGGGTGTGGGCACCCGAGGCGCTCACCCTTCTCAACGATCTTCAGAGCAGCACACTGCTGCCCTCCGATCTGATCAGCGCACCGACGGGTGTGGCGGAAGCACCGCTCCTCAGCCACCGCTTCCAACGCATGACTCTCTGTGCCGAGGACAGCCAGGATCCGTTCTTACTGGTGATCACCAGCAAGCTGCAAATCGCGCTGGCCCTGCAGGGCCAGGAGGGAGAGCGCAGGCTTCTGATGCGCAGCGAACCCAGCCTTCTCACGCGGATCCTGGCCCTGGTGGAGCAGAGGCTCAAAGAAGAAGATCAGGCCCAGGCCAAGAGTCTTCATCAAGCCCTCAACGACCTTGGCCCGCTTCAAAGCAGCGGGGATTTCGCGCTTCAATTTTGGCCAGACCTAGCGCAGCGGCTGGCGTCGATGGCTCCCACCGTGACGTTTCAAACCGCCCATGAGTCCCCCGAGGCCACGCCTCAGGCGCACGCCTCAGGCGACATCGATGCCGAACTCTCCTTGCTGGAAGCGATCGCCCATGAGGTGAGAACACCCTTGGCGACCATCCGCACGCTGATCCGCTCGCTTCTCCGCCGCCGCGACCTGCCCATGAAAGCGATGGAGCGTCTTCAGCAAATTGACACTGAATGCAGCGAGCAGATCGATCGCTTCGGGCTGATCTTCCAAGCGGCGGAACTGCAGAGGCAACCCGAAGGTCCATCGCCGTTGGCCCGCACCGATCTCGGAGCGATGGTGCGCCTGTTATCGCCCATCTGGACCCAGCAACTCAAACGCAGAGGTGTGGGCTTTGCGATGACCATCGCCGACAGCATGCCGCTTGTGCTGAGCGACCCCGGCCGCCTGGAGCCCATGCTTGGAGGCCTGGTGGATCGCTGCAGCCGCAGCCTTCCGCCGGGAAGCAAGCTGCTTCTGACCCTGCAACCTGCAGGAGCACGCCTCAAGCTCCAACTCATTTCCCATACCCCGGAGCAGATTGCATCGCAAACGGTCGACCCAGTGCAGCAGGAGCGCTTGGGGCCTGTTCTGAGCTGGAACACCAACACCGGCAGTCTGCAGCTCAGCCAAACAGCGACCCGACGGTTGCTGGAAAGCCTCGGGGGGCGAGTCACCCAACGCCGGGACCGAGGACTCACGGTGTTCTTCCCAATCGCGGAACAATGTTGACGGGTGTGAAGTTTCCAGGCCTGTAGGGCGATCAGAGCAGAATCACGGTGCTACTTTCCAGCCGTAAAGGCATGCCGATTTCGCGAGGACAGCCATGACAGCAACGGCGTTGAACGGACAGCTTCCCCAGTTCATCGGCAGCACCGGAGGTCTTCTCAACTCCGCCGAGACCGAGGAGAAGTACGCCATCACCTGGACAAGCAACAGCGCTCAGGCCTTCGAACTTCCCACCGGTGGCGCCGCCATGATGAATGCCGGTGAAAACATCATGTATTTCGCCCGCAAGGAGCAGTGCCTGGCTCTCGGCACCCAGCTGCGGACCAAGTTCAAGCCCCGGATCGAGGACTACAAGATCTACCGGATCTTCCCCGGTGGTGACACTGAGTATCTCCATCCCAGCGATGGCGTGTTCCCTGAGAAGGTCAATGAAGGTCGGGCGATGGTGGGCCACAATCCCCGCCGCATTGGCCAGAACACCAACCCCGCCAACATCAAGTTCAGCGGACGCAACACCTTCGACGCCTGAATCAGCTGAAAAGCTTGATCCCTTCATGCGGTCGGTTCGACCGGCATGATGGCTCGCGGTCGGTTCGACATTCCTGTTCATGCTCACACCCGACCGCACTGCATTTCTGGAAGCCGTTGCATCCGGTTCCACGTTGATTCCCGTGGCCAGCAGCTGGCCTGCGGATCTGGAGACACCCCTCACCACCTGGTTGAAAGTGGGCGAGGGGCGTCCCCCTGGAGTTCTGCTCGAATCCGTCGAGGGAGGCGAAACCCTCGGGCGTTGGAGCGTGGTGGCATGCAACCCGCTCTGGACACTTTCCGCCCGGAAAGATCGTCTGCAAAGGATCTGGAGGGATGGCCGGGAAGAGACGTTCTCAGGCAATCCCTTCGACACCTTGCGCGCGTGTCTTGCGCCCTACAAGCCGGCCACCTTGTCGGGACTGCCACCGCTCGGTCAGCTCTATGGCATGTGGGGCTATGAACTGATTCGCTGGATTGAGCCCTCGGTGCCGGTCCATCCCAATGATGGGGAGGGTCCGCCGGAGGGACTGTGGATGCTGATGGACAGCATTCTCATTTTCGATCAGGTGAAACGGCTGATCACAGCCGTGGCCTACGCCGATCTGTCGGGCGAGCACAACGCTTTTGCCGACCCAGAGGCCGCATGGGGCGATGCCATCCAGCGCATCCAAGCCCTGAAAAACTCCATGGCCGAGCCGCTTCCCCCAGTGCGCCCGCTCGACTGGACACCCAGCCAAGGGGACACACCCTCAACATCCAGCAATCGAACCCAGGATGACTTCCAACAGGCGGTTCTCAAGGCCAGGGAGCACATCGCCGCTGGAGATGCCTTTCAGCTGGTGATCAGCCAGAAACTCAGCACGGAGATCGACCACCCCCCCCTTGATCTCTACCGAAGCCTGCGCATGGTGAATCCATCGCCCTACATGGCGTTTTTCGATTTCGGCGACTGGCAGCTGATCGGATCCAGCCCTGAGGTGATGGTCAAGGCCGAACCTGATCAAGGAGGGATCCGCGCTGTCCTGCGACCGATTGCAGGAACAAGGCCCCGGGGAAGCAATGAACTGGAAGATCGCAGTCTTGAGGCGGAGCTGCTCGCTGACCCCAAAGAACGTGCTGAACACGTGATGCTTGTTGACCTCGGGCGCAATGACCTCGGCCGCGTCTGCGTTCCCGGGTCAGTGAACGTGCGCGAGCTGATGGTGATCGAGCGCTACTCCCATGTCATGCACATCGTCAGTGAGGTGGAGGGTCGACTGGCTCCGGGCAACGACATCTGGGATCTGCTGATGGCGTCCTTCCCTGCTGGAACCGTGAGCGGAGCTCCCAAGATCAAGGCGATGCAACTCATCCATGAGCTTGAACCCGACCCACGCGGCCCCTACTCCGGTGTTTATGGATCGGTCGATCTGGCGGGAGCTCTGAACACCGCCATCACCATCCGCACGATGGTTGTGAAGCCCAACCAAGACGGCGGATGGACCCTTGAGGTGCAGGCCGGAGCCGGCATCGTTGCAGACTCCAAACCCGAGGCCGAATACCAGGAAACCCTGAATAAAGCCCGAGGCATGCTGACCGCACTGGCCTGCCTCGAGGGCGCCGGGTCATGACGAACAATCGTTTGCTCAAGGGCTTTGAGGTTGAGCTGTTCACGGGGCATCCCGATGGTCGCAATGTCGGGATCGCAGCCGAAGCCAGCCAGGAACTCGCAGGTTTCGTCACGGAGCCTGATCACCGCAACCTCGAATACATCACAGCTCCGCAATCCGACTACGGACCGCTCACCGAGGCGCTGCTCGCACCACGACGCACGCTGAGGACTTGGCTTCAACCGAGGGGCCTGACCTTGCTGCCCGGCAGCACCCTCAGCCTGGGAGATACGACACGATTCGAGCGCTCAGATCCATCCAATCCCTACCACGATCTGATCGAAGCCACCTACGGCACGGATGTGGTGACAGCCAGCATCCACATCAACCTGGGAATCGAGTCGCCTCAGGACCTGTTCAAGGCCTTACGCCTCGTGCGTTGTGAAGCGGCGCTGATGCTCGCTCTTAGTGCCAGTTCTCCGTTTCTCAATGGCGACATCACCGGAGCCCATTCCCAACGCTGGATGCAGTTCCCCCTCACGCCCGCCCGTGTCCCCTTGTTCGTGGATCATCAGCACTTCATTCGCTGGACAGAGGAGCAAATCGCTGCCGGGACGATGCACAACGTTCGCCATCTCTGGACATCGGTACGCCCCAACGGTCCCGATCGTCCCCACCAACTCAATCGGCTGGAGCTGCGTATCTGCGATCTGATCACCAACCCGGCCCACTTGCTGGCGGTTACCACCCTGCTCGAACTCAGAATTCAGCAGATCCTCCGTGATCCCTCCGCTCACGACCCCATGACCAAGAGCACGTTGAGCCTTGACGAGCTCGAGCAGCTCAGCGTTAACAATGACCGCGCCGCGGCCCAGGCAAGCCTCGAGGCCACCCTTCATCACTGGGAAGACGGCCGGCCGCTCCTGTGCCGAGAGTGGGTGCTGACGTTGATCGAATCTGTCGAGCCCCTGGCAGCGGACCTGCACCTGAGCGACCGACTCAAGCCCCTGACCACCATTCTTGATCAGGGAAATCAAGCCATGCGTTGGCTGGCCGCCATTCGCGATGGTGCCTCGATTCAGAGCGTGCTCAGCGACAGCATCAGCACCATGGAAACCGAGGAATCCCCGCTTGGTTCCACCCCAGGCCATCACGCTTTGGGATGATCATGACGGTTTCTGATCCCGGCGGGTCTTCGATGTCCTCCTCCTCCGCAATCACTCCTGAGAGCGAGCAGGCCATGGCCGCGGTCAACGACGCCCCTGTCGGTGGACAACTCCTGCAGCAACGACTGGCCCTGGTCGAGGACCTCTGGCAGACCGTTCTGCGCAGTGAGTGCCCAGCCGAGCAGGCGGAGCGCTTGCTGCGCATGAAACAACTCAGCGACCCGGTCCTTCCCGAGGGAAACGCCGTGAGCAGTGATGCTTTGGTGTCGCTGATCAGGGACATGGACCTGTCGGAAGCGATCGCTGCCGCTCGGGCCTTTTCCCTCTATTTCCAACTGGTGAACATCCTCGAGCAGCGCATCGAGGAAGACGGGTATCTGGAGAGCATCGTCCGTTCCCAGGACACAGCGGAACAGATCAACCCGTTCACCCCTCCCCTGGCCACCCAGACAGAACCCGCAACCTTTCGGGAACTGTTTGAACGTCTGCGCCGACTGAACGTCCCCCCTGCCCAGCTGGAGACGCTGCTCCAGGAGCTCGATATCCGCCTGGTCTTCACCGCTCACCCCACCGAGATCGTCCGTCACACCGTCCGCCACAAACAGCGCCGCGTGGCAAGCCTTCTGCAGCAGCTCGAAGCCCAGACTGAATCCAGCACCTTTGAAGCGGGAACGATCCGCCTTCAATTGGAGGAGGAAATCAGGCTGTGGTGGCGCACTGATGAGCTGCACCAGTTCAAGCCCTCGGTGTTGGATGAGGTCGATTACGCCCTGCACTACTTCCAGCAGGTGCTGTTCGATGCCATGCCCCAGCTGCGTCGCCGCCTCTCCTCGGCACTGGCCAGCAGCTACCCGGATGTGCAACTGCCGCCGTCGTCCTTTTGCACCTTCGGATCCTGGGTTGGATCCGATCGCGATGGCAATCCATCGGTCACGACCGACATCACCTGGCGAACAGCCTGTTATCAGCGCCAGCTGATGCTGGAGCGTTACGTGAGCGCGGTTCAGGGGCTTCGCGACCAGCTGAGCATTTCCATGCAATGGAGCCAAGTCAGCGCCCCACTTCTTGAATCCCTGGAAATGGATCGGTTGAGATTCCCGGAGGTGTACGAAGAGCGGGCCACCCGCTACCGCCTTGAGCCTTACCGTCTCAAGCTGAGTTTTGTGCTTGAGCGGCTGCGCCTCACGCAGATCCGCAACCAGCAGCTTGCGGAAGCCGGTTGGCGTGCTCCAGCGGATGGACTGCTGAGCTCCAACCCCGAGGCACCGCAGAGTGAATCGCTTCACTACGGATCTGTGGCCGAGTTCCGCAGTGACCTTGAACTGATTCGCACGAGTTTGGTCAGTACAGACCTCACCTGCGAACCCCTCGACACGCTGCTCACCCAGGTGCACATTTTCGGGTTCAGCCTTGCCGGTCTGGACATTCGCCAGGAGAGCACCCGCCACAGCGATGCTCTCGATGAAGTGAGTCGCTATCTCAACCCCGACCAGGCCTACGGGGATCTGAACGAACAGGAACGCGTGCAGTGGCTGCTTCAGGAGCTGCAGACCCGCCGCCCCCTGATCCCACCCTCGGTGAGCTGGTCACCAACAACGGAAGAAACCGTTGATGTGTTCCGAACCCTGCATCGCCTGCAGGACGAATTCGGCAGTCGAATTTGCCGAACGTATGTGATCTCCATGAGCCACAGCGTTTCGGATCTGCTCGAGGTGCTGCTCCTTTCCAAGGAGGCAGGGCTTGTGGAACCGTCTGCAGGCCATGCCGACCTGCTGGTGGTTCCGCTCTTCGAAACCGTGGAGGATCTCCAGAGAGCCCCAGAGGTGATGGAAGAGTTGTTCCAGACACCGCTTTATCGCAACCTTCTTCCCAGGGTTGGCAGCCAGGGCCAACCCTTGCAGGAGCTGATGCTCGGGTATTCCGATAGCAACAAGGATTCGGGCTTTCTCTCCAGCAACTGGGAGATTCACAAAGCACAGATTGCCCTTCAGGACCTTGCAGCGAGGAACGGCGTGGCCCTGCGGCTGTTCCACGGACGTGGTGGTTCAGTGGGCCGGGGAGGGGGACCTGCCTACCAGGCGATCCTGGCGCAACCCAGCGGCACGCTCCAGGGACGCATCAAAATCACGGAGCAAGGGGAAGTTCTCGCCTCCAAGTACAGCCTGCCTGAACTCGCTCTCTACAACCTCGAAACAGTGAGCACCGCCGTTGTGCAGAACAGCCTGGTCACCAACCAACTGGATGCCACTCCCAGCTGGAACGATCTAATGGCGCGACTGGCGCGTTGCTCAAGACGCCACTACCGCGCGTTGGTGCACGACAACCCCGATCTGGTCGCCTTCTTCGAGCAGGTGACGCCAATCGAGGAGATCAGCAAGCTGCAGATCTCCAGCCGGCCCGCCCGGCGTAAGACCGGAACGCGGGATCTCTCCAGCCTGCGGGCCATTCCCTGGGTGTTTGGCTGGACCCAGAGCCGCTTTCTCCTCCCCAGCTGGTTTGGCGTCGGAACAGCTCTGCATGAAGAGCTTGTGAACGACCCCGATCAGATGTCGTTGCTGAGGACCCTCCACCAGCGCTGGCCTTTCTTCAGGATGCTGATTTCCAAAGTGGAGATGACCCTCTCCAAGGTGGATCTCGATCTGGCCCGTCACTACGTGACCAGCCTGGGGAGTGCCGATCATCGTCAAGCGTTCGACGGCATCTACACGACCATCGCCGAGGAATACAGCCTCACCCACCGGCTGGTACTGGAGATCACAGGGCAAGAACGACTGCTGGATGCCGATCCAGCCCTCCAGCTCTCCGTGGATCTGCGCAACCGCACCATCGTGCCCTTGGGATTTCTGCAGGTCGCCCTGCTGCGCCGATTACGGGACCAGAATCGTCAACCGCCCATGAGCGAATCTCCCAGCGACGGCGACGGCCGCACGTACAGCCGAAGCGAACTTCTGCGTGGTGCCCTTCTCACGATCAATGGCATTGCCGCAGGCATGCGCAACACCGGGTGATTGGCCTTGCTTCCCTTCCGTCGACAGCCCGCAGCCCCAGCCCTCAAGGAGGGGTATTCCTTAAAACTCGACCACATCCCCGATGGAGCCAGCATCAACAGGCTGCTTCAGGCCTGCGGTGATGAGATCCACCCCGAGGAGCGCTGGTCACTCGCCCTGAGCCGCAGTTTCTGGGTGATGACCATCCTGGACAACGATCATGCGCTGGCCGGGTTTGTCCGCGCCACGACCGATCAGGCCTTGAATGCCAACCTCTGGAATCTCGCAGCGCGGCCAGGACCGGATCAGGTCCACTTGGTTGAGGTGCTTGTGCACCGATCCCTCGCCGTTCTGCGCCGAGATCTTCCGGGCTGCAGCATCTCCATTTCGGCGCCTCCCCAGGCTCTCAATGCACTGAAAACCCATGGATACATCCTCGATCCAGGAGGCATCCGAACCATGGGATTGAGGCTCCGATCACCGGTGGAGCCTGAAGAATCACGAGCATGGAGGGATTCGAACCCCCGACCCTCAGAACCGGAATCTGATGCTCTATCCAACTGAGCTACATGCCCCCGCGGCAGTTGGGAGAACAACCACGATTTGGTTACCTTAGCGACACGTCGCACCCTTACCGATTCGGCTTCTCCAGCTCGAACTGCAGGAGTTCCGCAACCACTGCCACCTGCAGCTGGAGATTGAAGCGCCGCGTCTGCTCGTGATCGGCAGCAACGGCATCGGCAAATCCAACCTGCTGGAGTCAGTGGAACTGCTGGGGAGTTTGCGCTCTCACCGCAGCAGTCAGGATGCGGATCTGATCCACTGGGACGCTTCAAGGGCTCTGCTAAGAGCGTCCTGCGTGGATGACACCGAGGTTGAGCTGGAGCTTCGCCGCCGCGGTGGCCGTCAGGCACGACGCAATGGCAAGGTGCTGCAGCGTCAGATGGATCTGATTGGCCCTTTGCGCTGTGTGGGCTTCAGCGCCCTGGATCTACATCTCGTGCGTGGAGAACCGGCCTTAAGACGCCATTGGCTTGATCGGGTCGTGCTGCAGCTGGAGCCGGTCTACGCCGAATTAATCGGGCGATACAACCGACTTCTACGCCAGCGCAGCCAGTTCTGGCGACGAGGGGGAGGCGGAACCAGCGTGGAGCACCAAGCGCTCCTGGACAGTTTCGACATTCAGATGGCCCTGGTCTGCACGCGGATCCATCGCCGCCGCCGCCGGGCGCTGTCGCGGCTCGAACCCCTGGCAGCGGCTTGGCAGTCCCGCTTGAGCAAGGGCCATGAACAACTGGAGCTCCGCTACAGCCCGGGGAGCGTGTTGGAAGGAGAGGAGGCCGAAGAGCCCTGGCGACTCGCAATCGAACAGCAGCTGCACCGCCAACGCAGCGAAGAGGAACGGCTTGGCAGCTGCCGGGTCGGCCCCCATCGCGATGAAATCGACATGCTGCTGAATGGCACTGTCGCCCGGCGCTTCGGTTCATCAGGTCAACAGCGCACCCTGGTGCTGGCTCTGAAACTGGCGGAACTGGAATTGGTCGGAGAGCTCTGCGGCCATCCGCCGCTCCTGCTGCTCGACGATGTGTTGGCGGAATTGGATCCGCAGCGCCAACTGGCCTTGCTGGAAGCGGTGGGTGACACCCATCAGTGTCTTGTGAGTGCCACCCATCTCGATGCCTTTGAAGGCGAATGGCGCCAACGCTCGCAGATTCTCAATGCTGATCATTTGAGAAACGGCTTGAGAAACAGCTAAAGTGGATAGCTGTTTTCTTTTGCATCCTGATGGAGCAGACCCTGTCATGCCTGCATCCCAACCCGGGATGGGACAACGCACAGACCCATACGCCTGCCAGTGCCCCGATTGACAGTGCCACCGACATGGTGGGCAAGCACTGCATTCTCGAGCTCTACGATTGCGACAAAAGCAAGCTCGACGACGAAGCTTTTTTGAGAACCACCATCACGACCGCTGCGAAGCGTGCTGGTGCCACTCTTCTCAATCTCATCACCCATCGATTCGAGCCACAGGGCGTCACCGGACTGGCTCTTCTGGCGGAATCTCACATCTCCATCCACACCTGGCCTGAAACCGGGTACGCGGCTGTGGATGTTTTCACGTGTGGCGATCACACCATGCCTGAAAAGGCTTGCCAGCACCTTCGTGACGAGCTCAAGGCCATGAACCACGCCTTACGGAGCTTTTTGCGGGAAACGCCGGCTGCTGTGGCGGAGCTCGAACGCACGCCGGAGTGCACGCCTCGCTAAGGCTGGCGCGGCCAACCCATGTTGGTGTGTGGAGATCTCAGCGCATGCTCGCCATGCGGTTGAGCTTTCCGCTCACCAGCCCTTCGAGATCAATGCTCACCGAGGTGAACCCCAGAGCCAAGAAGTCCTGAACCAGGTCGCGGCGCAGCGGTTCCTCGAGAAGCTCACCAAGCCGGGTGGTGGGCACTTCAATGCGAGCGGCAAGCCCCTGCGCACGAACGCGCACCCGCGGAAACCCTCGAGCAATCAACAACGCTTCCGCCGCTCCGACCAGCTTCAGTCTCTGGTGGGTGATCACCTCTCCGTAGGGGAATCGCGACGCAAGACAGGGCTGGGCCGGTTTGTCCCACCAGGGAAATCCAAGCGCTTTGGAGAGTCGCCGGATCGTTGCTTTGTCGATCTGGAGTTCGGCCAATGGTGATCGCACGCCAGCCTGACGGGCCGCCTCAATACCAGGCCGGTGGTCTCCGAGGTCATCGAGATTCACGCCGTCCACCACAAGCGCGCCGTCAGCGGCTCTGGCGATGTCTTTGAGATGGTGATGCAGTTCCCGCTTGCAGGCAAAGCAGCGATCTGTTGGATTCGAGCTGTAATCCGGATCATCCAATTCCCTGGTTTCCACCTCCAGATGGCGAATCGCGAGCCAGCGGGCCTGGAGTCGCGCTTCCTCCAGCAGATGGGGCGCAAGCGATGGGGACACTCCGGTCACTGCAAAGGCATGGTCATCCAATTGTTCGCAGGCAATGGCCGCGACGAGGGTGCTGTCCACTCCGCCGGAGTAAGCCACACAAACCCTTCCTGCGGCACGAAGCAGCCCGCGCAGAGCTTCGAGGCGATCCTGATCACCCCGGGCCAGGGACTCCAATGGACGGAAGCGCGTTTCGGCCACTGAAGAACGCAGGAATCTCAGTATGCTCCGATCGTACGCAGCGCCATCTCGAAGACGTCGATGGACGCAACACGCTCATCCGAGACCTCTGGAGGTGCCCGCCGGCGCAGCAACCGCGGCATTGGCATCGTTACAGCAGCCGACAGCAGGGAGCGCAGTCTTGGCCAGCTGCACGTGTATGACGGCGACGGCAAGGGCAAGAGCCAGGCGGCGCTTGGCGTCGTGCTGCGCACGATCGGCCTGGGCATCTGCGAGCAGCGCCGCACCCGCGTTCTGCTGCTGCGATTTCTCAAGGGACCAGGACGGGCCTATGACGAAGACGCGGCCATCGAAGCGCTGCAACAGGGTTTTCCCCATCTGATTGACCAGGTGCGAACGGGTCGCGCCGACTACTTCAACGCCGAAGAAGCCACCCGTTTTGATCAGCAGGAGGCTCAACGGGGCTGGGACATTGCCCGTGGCGCCATTGCCAGCGCGCTGTACTCCGTCGTGGTGCTCGACGAACTCAATCCCGTTCTGGATCTCGGTCTGCTCGAGATCGACGATGTGGTGCAAGCCCTCTCATCCCGTCCGGAGGGGATGGAAATCATCGTGACCGGCCGTGGAGCGCCAAGACCTCTGATCCAGATTGCCGATCTGCATTCAGAAATGCGTGCCCATCGTCGGCCTTCAGACGACAACCAGTCTGTGGTGCCCTTCAGCACTCCCGGGGGGATTGAGATCTACACCGGTGAAGGCAAGGGCAAATCCACCAGCGCCCTTGGCAAAGCCCTGCAAGCCATCGGTCGCGGCATCAGCCAAGACAAGAGCCATCGCGTGCTCATTCTGCAATGGCTCAAAGGGGGCAGCGGCTACACCGAAGATGCCGCGATTGCAGCCTTGCGCGAGAGCTACCCCCATCTGGTGGATCACCTGCGTTCAGGCCGCGACGCCATCGTCTGGCGCGGTCAACAGCAGCCGATCGACTACGTGGAAGCGGAGAGGGCCTGGGAAATCGCCCGTGCAGCCATCGCCAGTGGTCTTTACAAAACGGTGATTCTCGATGAGCTCAATCCAACCGTTGATCTTGAGCTCCTGCCGGTGGAGCCGATCGTGCAGGCGCTGCTGCGCAAGCCTGCGGAAACAGAGGTGATCATCACCGGCCGCTGCAAACATCCCCCGGCCTATTTCGACCTCGCCAGTGTTCACTCCGAGATGGTCTGCCACAAGCATTACGCCGAGCAGGGCGTGGATCTCAAACGTGGAGTCGACTACTAGAGCTCAATAGCGGGGCACCGAAGCGTCCACCTCCTGACTCCAGGCGTCGATTCCCCCCGTCACATTCACCGCTTGGATTCCAGAGCGCGTCAAATGGTCAACGGCCTTGGCCGATCGCCCGCCCAGCTTGCAGTGCACGTACACAACACGTCCGGATGCGAGCGAACGGATCGCTTCGATGGCGTCACCCGATTCGATCGACGCCAGGGGAAACAGCTGGGATCCCTGAATGACCGCTACGTCAGCCTCAGCCTGCTGACGAACATCCAGGAGCAACAGGTCGGCTCTCTCATCGAGCAACGCCTTGAGCTCACGCACTGAGATGCTGTTCACGATCTTGGACTCCTCGCCCTCGACAGGACGTTCAGGATTGCAGAACTGCTCGTAGTCCACCAGTTGTTCAATGGCGGGCCGATGAGGGCGGCGTTCGAGGCGGAGCTCTCTGAAACGCATGCTGAGGCTGTCGACCAGCAGCAAACGCCCATCGAGGGTCTCCCCAAGACCGGTGATCACTTTGATCACTTCCGTCGCCTGCAGGAGACCGATCAGCCCGGGCATCACGCCCATCACTCCACCATCGGCACAAGACGGCACGAGGTCTCGTGGTGGTGGCTGAGGCACAAGATCGCGGTAGTCCGGAGAGAGGGGCCCCTGGTTGAACACCGTGACTTGACCTTCAAAACGCTGAACGGAGCCATAAACGAACGGTCGGCCGAGCATCACGCAGGCGTCGCTGATCAGATACCGGGTCGGGAAATTATCCGAACCATCCACCACGAGGTCGTAGGCCCCGATCAATGAAAGAGCGTTCTCCGGCGTCAGCCTGGAGGGATGCTCGTCCACCACACAGTGCTCATTGAGATCCAAAATCCTTCTGCGGGCGGAGGAGGTTTTGCCCTCACCGACGGCGGCCTGGCCATGAATCACCTGCCGCTGAAGGTTGCTGAGATCGACGCGGTCATCGTCAACGATGCCGAGTCGCCCGATCCCGGCCGCGGCCAGATAAAGGAGCAGTGGAGAACCGAGCCCTCCAGCGCCGATGCAGAGCACGGAGGCCGCCTTCAGGCGCCTCTGACCGGCAAGCCCAAGTTCCGGCAGCGTGAGGTGGCGGGCATAGCGGCCCCGTTCTTGTGAGCTGAGTTCAGGCACCGAACGCGGATCCGTCATCGGAGGTGCGGCAACGACTGTTGTGAACACTCAGGCCAGTGTTACCCAGCGCTGCACCCTCAGGCCCCACAAGACTCAGGGGGTGGACTTTGGCCAGTGTGGCGGGAGCGGACGCAGGCCCCGCAGTGGATCGCTCCATCCACCATCCCGCCAGGCCGCGAACACCAGCGTCGATCACCATCACCCCATCGGCAGCCGCCCAACGTCTGTCATTGCTGCTGGGGCGTGGCTCACCACCGGGATGGGAATGGGCACTCCCGACCACATGGAGTCCTCGCTGGCGCCCCCAGCGTTGCGCCGCGATCTGCTCGCGTGGATCCAGAGCGAACCGCGTCTGCCGCGACGGCCGCGGTCCATCGCCGCAGCCCGGTTGCTCCTCCAGCCCCTGAAGGCCAGGACGCCAAACGTTGCAGCAGGGCCAGACCACCCGCAGCCGCAGCTCAGAACCGCAATCGCCAAGCAAAAGGGCACACCCCTCGTTAGGAGCGACCGCATCAAGCGATCGGCGCAAAACGATCAGGCAATCCCAATCGAAGCGCAGTCGCCATGGCATTTGCGGAGGCTTGTCGATAAGGTCAGCTGGCATTAGATCCATGCCAAGGCGTCATGAGCGACGAAAGCACCACCCAGGTGAATGACACCGACGTCACAGATGCTGCCCAAGCTGGTGAGAGCGTTGACTTCGCGGAGCGGTACAAGGACATCCTGGGCAAAGTGAATGAAACCCTCGACAAAGTCGACTGGGGCCAGGCCGGCCGCATCGGCAAGGTGGTGGGCATCTTCGCAGCGGTGATCGTTGCCCAGATCCTGATCAAGGGCATTCTCGACACCATCAATCTGCTCCCGATCGTTCCCGGTCTGCTGGAGCTTCTGGGTGTTGTGGTGGTTGGCCAGTGGAGCTGGAAAAACCTCACCACCAGTGAAAAGCGCTCAGCCCTCGTCACCCGCATCCAGACACTCCGCAAGGAATATCTCGGTTGATGCGTTGCAGAGGGGGATCACATCCCCCTCGAAATCGTTAGAGAAGCGTCTTTTGAAGCCGTTTAATCACCTGGCGACAGCGATCGCGGTAGCCACCTCCAAATAAATTGGCGTGATTGAGCAAGTGGTAGAGATTCAAGGCGTCGACTCGTTGCTCAAAACCCTCTGGTAAAGGCCATTCTCTGCTGTACCCCTCATAGAAACGGCGAGAAAAACCGCCGAAGAGTTGTGTCATGGCGAGATCGACCTCGCGATCAGCCCGCCAGCTGGCGGGATCGATCAGCAGCCCCCGTCCATCCGCCAGCACACCGGCATTGCCCGCCCATAGATCCCCATGAACCAGACAGGGATCTGGAGCATGGTCGCCAAGCCACTGGGCCAGCGGAGCAACAAGAGATGACCAGTCGTTTTCATGCAATGCCCAGGCCTCAGCCAAGCGCAGCTGAGGCTTCAAACGCAGCGCAACAAAGGCCTCACCCCAGTCTTCACTCCATCCGGCCGGCTGGGGACCGAGACCGATAAAGCCGTCATGGTCCCAACCAAACCGTGAAGGACCGTTCAGCGACGACCTCCGGTGCAAACGGGCCAGCCCTCGGCCGAGGTTGAACTGATCGCCAGTCCCCATCTCCCACCAAGGGAGCACCAAAATCCCCTGAGGCTCTAGGGGAAGCCACGCCAGCACATCCACGACCTCCACAAGGTCAGCATCAGACCATTGGCGCAAGGACCGCAGCCCCCGCTGCTCAGCCTCAAGAGAGGCAGGATCAGAGACCTTGAGGAACCAAGCGCTGCCGTCACTCAGGTCTGCTCTCCAACAAGCTCCGACTTCACCACCGCCAACAGGCTCGACGGACGTCAGGCAACGCCCCCGCAACAGGTCTCTTTCCTTGGAAAGGATCTGCTCGAGCTGATCCCGCATCCACAAGCACCGGAAGGCAGCTGCCAGCATGCCGTCATGGACAGCTCCCGCGACGCGATTGTGATCGGAGGCGGAATTGCCGGCCTCACTGCCGCGGCCTTGCTGGCCCGCGAAGGGCTGTCGGTAACCCTCTTGGAAGCCCATCACCAGCTTGGAGGCTGCGCTGGAACGTTCAAGCGAGGGCGCTACACCTTCGACGTTGGCGCCACGCAGGTGGCAGGTCTGGAACCGGGTGGAAGCCATGCCCGCCTGTTCCGCCATTTGGGCCTGGAGCCACCGGCCGCGGAACGCCTCGACCCTGGCTGTGTGGTGAATCTGAATGATGGATCACCCCCCATCCACCTCTGGCATGACCCCCAACGCTGGCGGGAGGAACGGTCGCGTCAATTCCCTGGAACGGAGCGGTTCTGGGATCTCTGCAGCTGGATTCATCGCCAGAACTGGCAATTCGCCGCAGCCGACCCCGTGCTGCCCGTGCGTTCAGGCTGGGATCTGAGCCGGACGCTCAAGGCACTCACCCCCGGCAATCTCGCCTCAGCACCCCTCAGCCTGCTCACTGTTGCCGACCTTCTGAGACTCTGCGGCTGCGCCAGCAACCTTCGCTTGCGCCGTTTTCTCGATCTCCAGCTCAGGCTCTATTCCCAGCAGCCGGCCGATCAAACGGCAGCGCTCTATGGAGCCACCGTTCTGCAGATGTGTCAGGCCCCCTTAGGCCTCTGGCACCTGCAGGGATCGATGCAGAGCCTGAGCGACCAGCTCTTGCGCTCCCTTCAGCGCGATGGCGCCGAGGTGCTTCTACGCCATCGCGCCGTCTTGATGGAGCGACAGCACAGCGGCGACAGCTGGACCGTGCAGATCGAGCAACCGGGCGGTGGGCAACGGTCCCTGCAAGCGGCCGATGTGGTGTGCAGTCTTCCGCCTCAGTGCTTGCCCTCTTTAATTCCAGACAGCAACCTGCTCGGCGCGTCCTATCGCCGCCACCTGCAAACCCTCGACGCTCCGAGTGGGGCGCTGGTGTTCTACGGAGCCGTGCACCGGCGTGATCTTCCTGAAGCCTGTCCAGGCCATCTGCAGTGCGACTGGGACACTCCCGGATCACTCTTTCTCTCGATCAGCAGCGAGGGGGATGGCCGTGCCCCCGCTGGCGAGGCCACAGTGATCGCCAGCGTGTTCACCACCCCTGAGGGATGGCATGACTTGCCGGAAGAGGCCTACCAGAAGCGCAAAC
This sequence comes from Synechococcus sp. WH 7803, assembly GCA_000063505.1. Taxonomy (GTDB): domain Bacteria; phylum Cyanobacteriota; class Cyanobacteriia; order PCC-6307; family Cyanobiaceae; genus Synechococcus_C. The sequence goes on along the minus strand of CT971583.1, from coordinate 456,616 downwards.
AAACCGTGCTTGGGCAGATGCGCCGCGGGGTTGAAGAAGCCCTGACGCTTTCGGCCGAGGCCTGGCTGCACAGCGAGTTGTCCACCCCCCGCGGCTTCGCTTACTGGACAGGTCGCCCGAAGGGCGTGGTGGGCGGACTGGGACAAAGCCCAGATCGCTTTGGTCCGTTCGGTTTGGCCAGTCGCAGTCCGATCCGCAAGCTCTGGCTCTGCGGTGATTCGATTCACCCCGGCGAAGGAACCGCAGGCGTGACGCTGTCTGCCCTGATGGCCTGCAGTCAACTGATGCAGGAACGAGGCCGGACGCTCACCCTGGCGGACTGAGCGGACCAGGCCCCTTCTCGACAAACCCCGGACGCAGGGTGCTGGTCTTGTGCAATTCATTCTCCAGCTGAGCCCAGTGGCCGCTGAGGATCGCTTCCTCCAACTGTTCCAGGCTCCACCGGTATGCGGCCAAGGCCTTGAGCAGGGCTGCCGTGTTGCGGCACGCCATCGCCGTGCCGAGAGCTGGGTTGCCTCCGCCCACCCGGGTGGTGTCGGCAAACCCGCTGGACGCCAGACGGCGAGCAAGATCCAGAACCCTTGGATCCCGTTCCTCGCTGGCCGCCCTCAACAACGCAGCGCTCACCATCACGGGCAGGTGGGACACCAGTGCCACGGCCTGGTCGTGGCAAGCAGCATCGGCTGTGATCCAGTCGCTTCCAAGCCCTTCAGCCAACACTTTCACGCTGGCCAAGGCCTGAGGATCGGTCGCCGACTCAGGCGTTGCCACCCACGGGCGGCCTCGGAACAATCCCAGCACCCCTGCGTCGACGCCGGACTGATCCGTACCCGCCATGGGGTGGGCCGCCACGAAGCGAGGGTGACGGTGGCGCCAGGCTTCAAGCACTGCCCCTTTCACCGACGCCACATCCGTGACAACGGCATGGGCTGGTAGCGCTTCGACCAACTGCGGCTCGGGATTGAGCAGCGCTTCGATCGGAAGCGCCAGGATCACGGTGTTGCAGTCGTTGAGACAGGACAACTGGCAACTAACTGCATCCACCAGCCCTCGCTCCATGGCTCGCGCCGCTGTGCTTTCGCGATGCACAAGACCGATCACCGGCACACCCTGCTGGCGGAGGTCGAGAGCGATCGAGCCACCGATCAGACCAAGGCCAACGACACCGACCGTTCCAAGAGCCTGCAGCCCCGTGCTCCGCTCCTCGCCCATGCCTGTTCAGCCAAGGCCACCATGTTGCTTCACCACTTGAGACCGCACGCATGATCAGGTTGAACCCTTGCTTGTCGGAAGGCTCCGTAGGGTTGGCCGATGTTGGAAGTTCAGGCCCATCAGCAGCTGAAGCATCTGCTCCGCGCGGATGCCGGGCAGTGGGAGCATCAACTGACTTTGAGTCGGCTGGTGGGCCGCAGCTTGCGCCGCCGCGATCAAACCCGGATCCAGCTCTCGGCCGGCAGCAATGAACGCTGGTGGCTGGCGCTGCTCGTTCCCCTCTGCCTTCAGAGTCGTCACACCGTGCTGGTGCTGGATGCAGCGCAACGTCAGCGCTTTCTCAGCCTGGAGCGTCCCCGCCTGCTCGAGAGCGATCTACGGCTCGGATGTTGGAGCAGCATTCACCCCCCCACAGGCGATCAACTGTGGCTGCTCACGCCCAGCCAACTGATCACGGCGTACCGCCTGGGGCACCTCCGGGACGACGACCACCTGGTGATTCCAGAAGCTGAACATCTGGCTGCACGACTCCGGGAGGCCATGGCCGTGCAGCTCGAAGCGCGCCACTGGGAAGAGCTCAGAACCGCCTTTCCGGCCACTGGCCAAGGACTTCTAGACCTGCATGAACGCTTGAGCCGGCAACTGTTTGCCCGTGGGTCCAGCCAGGGCCGTCAGCTCTCCATGCCCGACAGCGCCCTGACCAGCGTCCGCGACTTACTGCAATTGACCGGCCAGGCGCCGGAACCCTGGAATCACCTCGCCACCATGGGAGTGGACACCTGGGCGAGCTGGGCCCGACTCGACCATGAACACCTGCAGTGGCAATGGACGCTTCAGCCCCTGGAACCGCTTGAGGTCATCCGAGACCTGTTCAAGCACCGGCCTTGGACTTTGATTCATGGCGATGGGGGATTCCGCAGAGCCTCAAGCAGCGCACCTGCCGACCGTGACGATCCTGTCGTTCGCATTGATCTGCGCGAGCCGCCACGCAGTGAACCGATCCCGATCTACGCGCCCCGAAGGCAACCCCTGCCCAACACAGAGATCTACGCCAGCCATCTGCTCGATCAATGCCGGCGCCTCATCCTTGGCCGCTCGGGCCTAACAGTGGTTCTTGCTGATGACACAGCCCTGCTGCAGCGACTGGCCAGCGAACTGGCGGCGGAATTCGGGAGCAGGGTGACCCTGGATCGAGCCTGCGACAAACCCAATGGGGTGATTTGCACCACGTGGAGCTGGTGGATGACCCATCAACCAACCCTGCCTGAACCGGATCAGCTCATCACAGCCCTGCTGCCGATCGCAAGCCTGGAAGATCCACTCACTGCGGCGCGCGTGAAAGTCTTAAAAAAGCAAGGTCGCGACTGGTTCAGAGACCTACTCCTCCCGGAGGCTCTCGCGATCCTGATACCGGCCATTGCCCCTCTCAGGCGCAGTGGCGGCCGTCTGGCCATTCTGGATGGCCGGGTCCGAAGCCGCAGCTGGGGGGAGCAGGTGTTCCAGGCCCTAGAACCGTGGAGTTCACTGCAGCGGCTGCGACCAGATTGAAGAACAGCTCTAGGCTGGCTCGAGGGATAGAACAATCATGGGAGAAGCCCGCCGTCGTGCCAGCCAGGGCCTGCCGCCCCGTCAGAACAAGACCGATCCCAAAGACTCCGAACGCTTCCTTGCCTGGCTGCCCCTAACCCGAAGCCAGGCATCGCAGTTTGTCTCGATCACCACGCGCGGCGCTTGGGTCGGCATCGGAGCGCTGGTGGTGTTCTGGGTGGTGGTGCGCTTTGTTGGCCCTGCCGCGGGCTGGTGGACCCTTGCAGACACACCCTGAAAGAACCACGGGGCAGAGACGCATCGAAATCAATAGAAAACCTTTAGAATTCACTCAAGTGTTGAGTGGTTGCAATGTTTTTGCGCTTGTCAGAGCAATATCGAACGGTCGTTCAAGACCTGGTGATGAGCCTGCAGGCTCTTGCCAAAAGCCTGCAGAAACTGGGTGTCACAGCAACCTGCTACGTCTGCGACGACGGTCGTGATGGCTCTGGCGCCTCCTTCGTTGCTGAACTCGGCGATCAGCACATGGTGCGATTTCTTGTTTCCGACTTTGGAATCAGCTGGGTTGAGTCGCGCAACGGACGCGAATTGGTGAAATTCGAAGGCGCCGAAGCGATTCAGGAGCTCCAGCGCATTGCCGACAACCTTCAGGAGAGCCGCACGCAACGCAGCTCGTCCATCTCAATGCAACGGTGAACCCAGGGGGCCGCGCTCAGGCAGCCCCTTTGGTTTTGACATCGGCCTGAACCTCTGACCCTTTGGCAGCGGACTTCGTGGCCGCGGAGCGTGCAGCAGCGGCAAGGGGTCGCATGGAATTGGACGTCACTTCCGAGCCCTCGGTGAGCTTCTGTCGCACCAACGTCTCGATCGTGTCCTTGGCCTCAGGATTCTGTTCCAGCCAGCCAATGGTGTTGTCTCGACCCTGGCCAATGTTGTCGCCTTCGTAGCTGTACCAGGCTCCTTTGCGGGTCACAACACCGGTTTCTTCGGCCAGATCCAGCAAGCATCCCAACGTGCTGATGCCACGGCCGAAAAGGATGTCGAATTCAGCGATGCGGAAGGGCGGGGCCACTTTGTTTTTGGCCACCTTCACCTTGGCCCGGATCCCGTACTCCTCAGTGCCGCGCTTCAGCGTCTGAATGCGGCGGATGTCGAGGCGCACCGAGGCATAGAACTTGAGGGCGTTACCACCGGTTGTGGTTTCCGGATTGCCATAGGTCACGCCGATTTTCAAACGCAACTGGTTGAGGAAAATCACGGTGCAACCGGATTTTCCGATGTTGCCTGTGATCTTGCGCATGGCCTGACTCATCAACCGCGCCTGGGAGCCCACGGCCAGATCACCCATCTCCCCTTCGATCTCAGCCCGAGGCGTCAGGGCGGCCACCGAGTCCACCACCACGATGTCAACGGCAGCGGAGCGCACGAGCTGATCGACGATCTCCAGGGCCATTTCGCCGGTGTCGGGCTGCGACACCAACAAATTCTCGATATCGACGCCAAGCGAAGCGGCGTAGACGGGATCGAGGGCATGCTCAGCGTCCACGAAGGCCGCCACACCGCCACGCCGCTGCACCTCGGCAATGGCATGCAGAGTCAGCGTGGTCTTACCGGAACTTTCAGGCCCGTACACCTCCACAACCCGTCCTTTGGGATAACCACCGCCCAAGGCAAGGTCGAGGGTGAGCGCTCCGGTGGAGATGGTCTCCACCCGCATTCGGGAGGCGTCTCCAAGACGCATGATCGACCCCTTCCCGAAATTGCGCTCGATTTGCCCGAGCACGAGATTGAGCGCTTGATCACGCTCACCGGGGCGGACATCTCCACCGGAGGACTGGGAGGATTTCACTTCGACTGGCATGGCTTCAACAGTTAAAGGGCTAGAGGGCGTCGGCGGCAGCTGATCAGGACGGCGGCGGAACCGCCGCTGCCCTGGGAACAGACACCGGACAATCCATCCAGTGCCCCAACACGAACCATCCGTCACACGTAGTACAGATGTACGTTAACGAATCAGTTCCAGCTCGCCAAGGGCCTTGCGAAGCATTCCGGGCTGAGCAGCCTCACGCCGTCGGGCAGGGTCGCGGGGTCATCCGGCTTCAGATATCCCCATGAGGCCAGCCAGCAGGGCAGCGCCTCGAGCCCAGCCGTGCCACGCACCGTTTCCAGGGTCGCCTTGCGGTCTTCGATGAAGCCCTTCAGCTGCCAATCGCGTTGAAGGCTGAGCAACACCTCGGGTTTAGGCCCCGACTCCCGTCCGTCCAAGCGCGCGGGCGTCAGGCCCATCGACGCCAGCAGTTCCGACGTGAAGTCTTTCCCTTTGGTGGTAAGCACCGCCCAGGCCACGCCGTCATCGCCCAGCGACGCCAGGCGCTCCGGCACCCCTGGATAGGGCCGATGCATCGCCAACCAACGAGCACGATCGCTTGCAACAGCCTCGCGACGGACGTGCTCAAGCCGCTCCTGCAGGAGAGTCGGCGTCCAGCCAAACCGGGACAGGCCTTCAGAACAGAATGCGCCGTAATCACGGATCACCCTCTGAAGATCACCTGCTCCCAGCGCTTGGCTGGGCTCAGACAGCAGCGCCGCGATCAGCACCATCTCCCAGCCGTGATGAATCCAGGGGCGCAGAGCGCGAAACCCATCGGGGATGGCGTCTGGAAGCGCAGTCCCGGGACGAAGACTCAACGCTGCGCGGCGGGCACTCCACCAGTATTCCTGCATCCCATCAACGATGACTCCATCGAAATCGAAGACGAGGAGTTCGCAGGACACCACTGGAATCCTCATAAAACTGGGCCGCTAGGATTCGAACCTAGGAATGGCGGGACCAAAACCCGCTGCCTTACCACTTGGCGACGGCCCATTGACTCCAGCCCAAGATCTCTTGCGGAGATCAGCACTGGCGTTCAGATAGTTACCCACAGCGGAGTGACCTTCGTCAATCCGTCAGCCCCACAAGACGCAGGATTAAGGGGGAAAAACCCTGAGGCGTCGCTGATCGGAAGGCCCGTACACATCACTGCGCAGGCTGTAGCGCGCCACCAGATCAGCCTGCATCTGCAGCACCACTTCACTGCGGGGCAAGAGCTCCACAGGACGCCCCTCCGGCATCACCACCCGTTCCACGGCCAGACGACACTCCTCGAGAGCGGCAAGAGCATCTCCGCGTGCGGGCTCCGCGGCGGACACCGGCGGCAACGATTGCGTCTCAGGGCGTGATCGGCGACTGAGCAGACGCTCGAGAGCCCGCTCCACTTGGGGCAAGGAGTCGGATTTGATCACCAGGATGGGTACCCCGGCCTCCCGCGCCTGACGACGAAGCTCAGGTTGGCGGCCAAGCCCCTGGCGCACGCTGAGCAGAACATCCGCAGCGGAGAGATCGTCCACCGCCTGAACGGGCCATCGATGACAGCGAACGGCTTCTTCCAGGCGCTGGCGGCTGAGGCCGCAGCAAAGAATCTGCAATGTTTCCGGGTCCCGCCCCTCCGTCTTTTCCGCGTCTTTAGACGCAGACACCCGCACCGGTTCAGCAACAGGATCGGGCATGGGAACCACCGCAAGAGCCGGTCGTTTTTGCGGAGCCCGCAGGGATTGAGGGGCGACAGCGTCCACGAGCCGCACGCCCCCATCCTCGGTCAGTTCGCGCTCCTGGGGTCTTGGAGTCTGCCCGCGCAGAAGCAGATCAACCGTCCGGGCCACATCGTCATGCACCGCCCAGCGATGACGGCTGTGCATCTCAATGGCGATCGGAAACGTCGGTTCTGCAGCGCGCTCCAGGACTGTCTTCTGGCTGCGACGTCGGCGAGCCTCCTCATCCCCGAGGGTGACCGATTCGATCCCGCCCACCAGATCACACAACGTTGGATTCTTGATCAAATTGGCGAGGGCGTTCCCGTGGGCCGTCGCCACAAGCATCACGCCTCTCTCCGCGATGGTGCGCGCAGCCTGCGCCTCAAGCTCGGTTCCGATTTCATCGATCACGATGACCTCGGGCATGTGATTTTCAACGGCCTCGATCATGACCTGATGCTGCAATTCAGGGCGCGCGACCTGCATGCGCCGCGCCCGGCCGATCGCCGGGTGGGGAATGTCCCCATCGCCGGCGATCTCGTTGCTTGTATCGATCACCACAACCCGTTTGCCCAGATCATCCGCAAGCACCCTGGCGATCTCGCGCAGCGCTGTGGTCTTTCCCACACCAGGCCGGCCCATCAGCAGCAACGATTGCTCACTGTCGAGCAGATCCCTCACCATGGCGACCGTGCCGAAAACGGCACGCCCGACCCTGCAGGTGAGCCCCACGACATCACCACGACGATTGCGAATGGCACTGATGCGATGGAGCGTGCGTTCAATGCCGGCTCGATTGTCGGCGCCGAATTGTCCAAGGCGATCGACCATCTCCTCCAGGTCGCTGCGCTCAAGGCAGCGGTCCCCCAAAGGTTGCGAGCGACCTGGATAACGGGCCTCAGGAAGCCTGCCGAGATCCAGAACCACCTCCAGCAACTGGTCGCTCTGCTCGTTCTGCTCAAGGACCTTTCGCACGGGTGTGGGCAAAAGCGACAAAAGTCGCTGCAGGTCATCGGTGATGCGCTCGGTGCTCATGTCCGTTTCAACCCGCCAACCGTGAGGCTCCGATCGCCTTCTAGCAGGGAGATGCCGTGCTGCGAGGACGCCTCAGCCCCTCTGCAACCAGGGGGTCACGAGAGAGCGTGCCAGGGTCACGGCCTCCTCCCATCCCGTGGGCCAGTCCCGCAGCGTGGTCTGGCGCATCTCCGCCTGATGAAGCAGGGGCTGAAGAAGCGCCCGTGCCATGCCGCCAAACGCCACCCCTGAGGGGCGTACCAGCGTCGATGGCTCCAGGGTTTGCAGAAGATTGAGCGTGACGTCGTTGGTGCCTCCGGCGAGCTGCAGGGGGCCTGGGGGGGCGATCGTGCGCAGCTGCTGCCAGAGCCGCAGAGCGGCACGGGCCGTTCCAGCTCCCACATCCCCGCTCATCGGACGACCATCCAACTGCCAAAGGGGTCGCATCCCCAGGCGACGTAGTGCGCTGTGACGCGTCCAGAGCTCCCTGGCCAGATCAGCTGGGGTGACGCCATGGCCCTCCAGCCCGCAGCTCACCGCCAAGCGCTGAAGCGGAACGCGGGACGCTGCCACCGCCTGCAACGTGCGCTCAAACGCCGCACCTCGCTCCGGAGCCGTGTGAATTTCCAAAGCATCCGGTTGCAGCTCCTGAAGCAAGGGACTCAGCCCCTCAAGTCCAACCTGGTGCTCCTGGGCGTGAATGAGCTGCTGGGGGCAGGCAGGAAGACAGCGCCCACATCCATAACAAACACTGGCCTCGACACCGCGGTCTGCCGTGATGGCGTTGGCGGGGCAGACCCGCTCGCAGGGCCTTGGGCAATCGGAGGGGCACAGCTCTGGGTCGAAAACAGCCTTGCGGAAATGCACATCGGATCCATCGCTGACGCTGACCATCAACCAGGGCGAGGAACCGGTGCGTTGGCGGGCCCAGTGCAGTCCGAGACGCGCGGCATGAACCACCGCCGCATCGGCGGCAACGTCGACACAGTGCACGCCCGCTGCGGCATACACAGCACACAGGTCTGCGATTGAGGCGAGATCCTGATTGCTGGCACCGCAGATCAACTTCACCCAGCAGCCCTGACGCAGCGCGTCCTCGCCCCGAAGGGCGGCGCTCCGTGGCAGAGAGGTGCTCAGGCTGCGAGAAGCTGGGTCATCGGCTGCCAGCGCAAACTTCTGGCTCCGCCCATTTCCACAACGATCTTGAGACGAGGCTCCCTTCGGCAAAGGTCACACAGGCTGAGCAACTCGGAGCGAGACAGAACCTGGCCTTCCAGCAACCAAAGCACGACAGGCTTATCGCCAAGAAAGACTTCGCCGAGCAGGGGCATCACGTCGTGAACCTCACCAACGGCAGCGCCGCGACCGACGCTCTGGTGACCCAGGTGAGGCGGGCGCACCCCATGCTTCTGAAACAGGAACACCTCCGGATCGCCGAGCCCGCGAGCGGACGTCAGATGGGTGCGGTAGCCAGCCGCGCGCAGACGTCGAAGCAGGCGTGTCTCGGCACCCCCCTCAAGAGGGGCATGAACAGCCATGCATCCTGCGGACTCCAGCTCACGGCGGAAACCCCGACCAGAAAGCAGCAGCGGCATGAGTTCATCTCAGATGGGGAAGAGTCTGGCAGCTAATCAGAGGTGAACGGAAGCCGGCACACGCTGGTGTAGTGTTTTTGTTTGCTCGGAAGATCTGTGCCCGTCCGCTAGCCGGGCCTCCAGTTCCAAGAGCAGATCCGGCGAGTGCGCCGGGTCCCCAGGCCAGAGCAGCAAAACAATCTCGATTGTTGTGCTGCCGGGAAACTACCGATCTAACCGATCGGGCAAGTCCCAGCCAGCTGATTCGCTCGCTAGCTCCATTCCGAATCGATTCGGTGGCCATGCCTCCGACCGCTTCGGCCACGACTGCGTCATTTCGATCAGCCCCCATCAGGCCACCATTCCTGCGCCTTCGGTCGCGCGAATGGGGTTGTCCACGCTGGCGTCATTACCTCCCATGTCCATCGGCATCCTTGGGAAGAAGCTGGGTATGTCCCAGCTCTTCGACGAGCAAGGCAAAGCCGTCCCGGTCACTCTGATCGAGGCGGGTCCTTGCCGGATCACCCAACTCAAAACAACAGAAACCGACGGCTATAGCGCCGTCCAGATCGGCTTCGGGGAGACCCGCGACAAGCTGGTCAACAAACCAGCCAAGGGTCACCTCGCCAAATCTGGTGAAGGTGTGCTCCGCCACCTCAGTGAGTACCGCGTTGACGACGTCAACGGATTGGAACTCGGTGGTGCAGTCACCGTGAGTGACTTCGAAGCCGGCCAAAAGGTTGACGTCAGCGGCGACACGATGGGACGCGGCTTTGCCGGTTACCAGAAGCGCCATGGTTTCAGCCGTGGTCCGATGACCCACGGTTCCAAAAATCACCGTGAACCGGGTTCCACCGGCGCCGGCACAACGCCGGGCCGTATCTACCCCGGCAAGCGCATGGCCGGTCGCTATGGCGGCAAGAAAACCACCACCCGCGGACTCACCATCCTCAAGGTGGACAGCGATCGCAATCTGTTGGTGGTGAAGGGCTCCGTTCCAGGCAAGCCCGGTGCGCTGCTCAACATCCGCCCCGCCAACCGCGTGGGTGCCAAGCCCGCCAAAGGAGGTAAGTGATGGCTAACTGTGTAGTCCGCGACTGGCAGGGCAAGGAAACCGGAAAGGCTTCCCTGGACCTGAAGGTCGCCAAAGAAACCACAGCCCTCGATCTGATGCATCGTGCGGTTCTGCGCCAGCAGGCCCACACCCGTCAGGGCACGGCGAGCACCCTGACCCGGTCTGAGGTCCGCGGTGGTGGTCGCAAGCCCTACAAACAGAAAGGCACAGGCCGGGCTCGTCAGGGTTCGATCCGTACACCTCTCCGTCCCGGTGGCGGCATCGTGTTTGGACCGAAACCCCGCAGCTACAACCTCGCGATGAACCGCAAGGAGCGTCGCCTGGCCCTGCGCACCGCACTGATGGCTCGGATTGACGACGTCACCGTGGTGAAGGATTTCGGAACCTCACTTGAGGCACCGAAGACTCGGGAAATCGTTGATGCCCTCGGACGCCTTGGCATCGAAGCCGATTCCAAAGTTCTGATCGTGCTGGGGACCCCTTCGGAGGTGCTCCGTCGTTCCGTCCGCAACCTCGAGAAGGTGAAGCTGATCGCAGCCAACCAACTCAATGTCTTCGACCTGCTCCACGCCAACGCACTGGTGCTGGGCGAAGAGGCTCTCGCAACCATCCAGGAGGTTTACGGCGATGACTGAGCGCTTCACCGGACGCCTGGCGGATGTGATCCGCCGGCCGCTGATCACAGAAAAAGCCACCCGTGCACTGGAACTCAACCAGTACACCTTTGAGGTGGATCACCGCGCTGCCAAGCCCGACATCAAGGCTGCTGTCGAGCAACTCTTTGATGTCAAGGTCACGGGCATCAGCACCATGAACCCGCCTCGCCGGAGCCGTCGGGTCGGCCGTTTCGCCGGCAAGCGTGCCCAGGTGAAAAAGGCCGTGGTGCGCCTCGCCGAAGGCAGCTCCATCCAACTCTTCCCTGAGTCCTGAGGGGTCTGAAACGTCATGGCAATTCGCTCTTTCCGCCCCTATACCCCCGGAACCCGCACCCGGGTGGTCACCGACTTCAGTGAGGTCACCGGCCGCAAGCCGGAACGCTCGCTTGTGGTGTCCAAGCACCGCCGCAAGGGGCGCAACAACCGCGGTGTGATCACCTGCCGCCATCGCGGCGGTGGCCACAAGCGCCAATACCGCGTCGTTGATTTCCGACGCAACAAGCACGGTGTGCCCGCCAAAGTGGCGGCCATTCATTACGACCCGCACCGCAATGCGCGGTTGGCGCTGCTCTTCTACACCGATGGCGAGAAGCGCTACATCCTTGCTCCTGCAGGTGTCACGGTCGGACAGACCGTGATTTCAGGGCCCGATGCCCCGATTGAGGACGGCAATGCCATGCCGCTCTCCTCCGTGCCTCTCGGCTCGAGCGTGCACTGCGTCGAGCTCTATGCCGGGCGGGGCGGCCAGATGGTGCGCACGGCCGGTGCCAGTGCCCAGGTGATGGCGAAAGAAGGCGACTATGTCGCTCTCAAGCTGCCATCCACCGAGGTGCGTCTGGTCCGGCGTGAGTGTTACGCCACGCTGGGCGAAGTCGGTAATTCCGAGATTCGCAACACCAGCCTCGGCAAAGCCGGCCGTCGCCGCTGGCTGGGACGTCGTCCCCAGGTGCGAGGCAGTGTGATGAACCCTTGCGACCACCCCCACGGTGGTGGTGAGGGCCGGGCTCCCATCGGCCGCTCTGGTCCTGTGACGCCCTGGGGCAAACCCGCCCTGGGCCTCAAGACCCGCAAGCGCAACAAGCCGAGTAACAAGTTCGTCCTCCGGAAGCGTCGCAAGACGTCCAAGCGGAGCCGTGGCGGACGCGACTCCTGATGTTCATCACTGTTTTGCTGTTCGCTTAATCCGCCATGGGACGTTCACTTAAAAAAGGCCCTTTCATCGCTGACAGCCTGCTTCGCAAGGTTGAAAAGCAAAATGCAGCCGACGACAAGTCGGTGATCAAAACGTGGTCCAGGGCTTCCACGATCCTGCCGATGATGATCGGTCACACCATTGCCGTGCACAACGGCAAAACCCATGTGCCGGTCTTCGTGACCGAGCAGATGGTCGGTCACAAACTGGGCGAATTCGCTCCGACCCGCACCTTCAAGGGCCACATCAAAGACAAGAAAGGAGGCCGCTGAGTCCATGACAACGTCATCCCCAACGGCAACCACCGCCCAAGCCCACGGCCGCTTCATTCGCGGCTCCGTGTCGAAGGTGCGGCGGGTGCTCGATCAGATCCGCGGACGCACCTACCGCGATGCGCTGATCATGCTCGAGTTCATGCCCTATCGCTCCACCGGCCCGATCACCAAGGTGCTGCGTTCTGCAGTGGCCAATGCCGAGCACAACCTCGGTCTTGACCCCTCCACCCTGGTGATCTCTCAGGCCAGCGCCGATATGGGCCCCTCCATGAAGCGCTATCGGCCCCGCGCCCAGGGTCGCGCCTACGCGATCAAAAAGCAGACCTGTCACATCAGCATTGCTGTGGCATCCCAGACCGACTCCTGACCCCCGAGCACACCGACTGATGGGACACAAAATCCATCCAACCGGCTTACGCCTGGGGATCACCCAGGAGCACCGGTCACGCTGGTACGCCTCCAGCAAAAGCTATCCGACCCTCCTTAAGGAAGACGATCGGATTCGCAAGTTCATCCACAAGAAGTACGGCTCCGCCGGCATCAGTGATGTGCTGATTGCCCGCAAGGCTGATCAGCTTGAAGTGGAACTGAAAACCGCACGCCCCGGCGTGTTGGTCGGCCGCCAGGGCAGCGGCATTGAAGAGCTGCGCTCTGGCATCCAGAAAACCGTGGGTGATCCGAACCGTCAGGTCCGGATCAACGTGGTTGAAGTGGAACGAGTCGATGCCGACGCTTTCCTGTTGGCGGAATACATCGCCCAACAGCTGGAAAAGCGTGTGGCCTTCCGTCGCACCATCCGCATGGCCGTGCAGCGTGCCCAGCGCGCTGGTGTTCTCGGCCTGAAAATTCAGGTGTCTGGTCGCCTCAACGGCGCCGAGATTGCCCGAACCGAGTGGACCCGCGAAGGTCGTGTCCCCCTTCACACCCTGCGTGCAGACATCGATTACGCCACCAAGGTGGCCAGCACGACCTACGGCGTGCTGGGCATCAAGGTTTGGGTGTTCAAGGGCGAAGTGCTGGGAGATGAAGCCCAGCAGCAACTGCCTGTGGGGGCAACCCCGCGGCGTCGGGCCGGCCGCAGGCCCCAACAGTTCGAAGACCGCTCCAACGAGGGGTGAACAGGAGGCCTGAACCATGCTGAGTCCAAAACGCGTCAAATTCCGTAAGCAGCAACGCGGCCGCATGCGTGGCGTCGCCACCCGTGGCAACACCATCGCTTTCGGTCAGTTCGCTCTTCAGGCACAGGAATGTGGCTGGATCACCTCGCGCCAGATCGAGGCCAGCCGCCGTGCCATGACCCGCTACGTCAAGCGTGGCGGCAAGATCTGGATCCGAATCTTCCCGGACAAGCCCGTCACCATGCGAGCCGCCGAAACCCGCATGGGTTCCGGTAAAGGCAACCCGGAATTCTGGGTCGCCGTGATCAAACCCGGTCGGATCCTGTTTGAGATGGGTGGTGACGAAATCACCCCTGAAATTGCACGGGAAGCCATGCGCCTGGCGCAATACAAGCTCCCTGTGAAGACCAAGTTCATCAGCCTCGATGAACAGGAGCAGTCCGCCGGAGCGAGCGCCCCGGCAGCTGCTGCCGCCACCGTGGAGTCCTGACCATGGCACGTCCCAACGCTTCCGAACTGCGTCAGCTCTCCGACGCAGACATCACTGAACAGATCAACGGCCTGCGCCGCGAGCTGTTCGATCTGCGCTTCCAGCAAGCCACCCGGCAGCTGGGCAACACCCACCGCTTCAAGCAGAGCCGCATCAAGCTCGCTCAGCTGCTGACGGTGCAGAAGGAGCGACAAAGCTCCACCGCCTCCTGATCCCCCGCTTCATTCCCATGGCACTCAAGGAAAGGGTCGGCACCGTCGTCAGCGACAAGATGGACAAAACGGTGGTGGTGGCGGTGGAAAACCGCTTCCCACATCCCATCTATCAAAAGACGGTGAGCCGCACCACCCGCTACAAAGCTCACGACGAAAACAACAGTGTTCGCGTCGGAGACCGGGTTCGCATCACTGAAACACGTCCGCTCAGCCGTCACAAGCGCTGGGCCGTCGCCGAAGTGCTGAGCCACAGCCCCAAGGCTGAGGAGGCCAAAAAATGATCCAGCAGGAATCCTTCCTCACCGTCGCCGACAACAGTGGCGCCAAGCGCATCCAGTGCATCCGTGTGCTGGGCACCAACCGTCGCTACGCCCACGTGGGTGATGTGATCGTTGCCGCCGTCAAAGACGCCATGCCCAACATGGGCGTGAAGAAGTCTGATGTGGTCAAGGCTGTGGTGGTTCGCACCAAAGCAACCCTGCGTCGTGACACCGGCAATTCCATCCGGTTCGACGACAACGCCGCCGTGATCATCAACGACGACAAGAACCCCAAGGGCACCCGCGTTTTCGGCCCCGTGGCCCGTGAGCTGCGCGAGCGCAACTTCACCAAAATCGTGTCCCTCGCTCCGGAGGTGATCTGATCATGGCCACTGCAACATCCCAATCTGCTCCAACCCAGCGCATCAAGATGCGTCTGCGCAAAGGCGACACCGTTCAGGTGATCGCCGGCAAAGACAAGGGCAAGACCGGAGAAGTGCTGCGCACGCTGCCCAACGAAAACCGCGTGATCGTGGAGGGCGTCAATATGCGCACCCGCCACGTGAAGCCCACCCAGGAGGGTGAGAGCGGGCGGATCGTCACTGAAGAGGCATCGCTGCATGCCTCCAACGTGATGCTCTATTCCACAGCCAAAAAGGTGGCCAGCCGAGTCGAGCTGATCACCGAGAAAGATGGCAGCAAGAAGCGCCGTCTCAAGAAAACAGGCGAGGTGATCGACTGATCACCCCGATCCTCCTTCTGACCAAGCCCAGAAGTCCCATCCCCCAGCCATGTCACTGAAACAGCGCTATCGGGAGACCATTCAGCCCAAACTGCTGAAGGATCTGAGTCTCTCCAACGTCCATGAAGTCCCCAAGGTGGTGAAAGTCACCGTCAACCGAGGACTTGGCGAAGCCGCTCAGAACGCGAAGTCCCTCGAGGCTTCCGTGAACGAGCTGGCTCAAATCACCGGCCAGAAAGTGGTGGTGACCCGCGCCAAGAAAGCCATCGCCGGTTTCAAAATCCGCCAGGGCATGCCCATCGGTTGCGCCGTCACCCTGCGTGGTGAACGGATGTACGCGTTCCTTGAGCGACTGATCAACCTGGCGCTCCCCCGCATCCGCGACTTCAGAGGCGTCAGCCCGAAGAGCTTTGACGGCCGCGGCAATTACACCCTGGGGGTGAGAGAGCAGATCATCTTCCCTGAAATCTCCTTCGACAAAATCGATGCCATCAGGGGCATGGACATCACCATCGTGACCACTGCCCGCACGGATGAAGAGGGCCGGGCCCTCCTCCGCGAGATGGGAATGCCATTCCGCAGCAACTGAGCCCTCCTCGGAAACCACCATGGCCAACCACGACCCTATTTCCGACATGCTCACCCGCATTCGTAATGCGAGTGAGAAACGTCACCAGAACACAAAAGTCCCCGCATCCCGCATGTCCCGCAGCATCGCCAAGGTGCTGCAGCAGGAAGGATTCATCGCTGAAATCAGCGAAGAAGGCGAAGGAGTCCACACCAACCTGGTGCTGGAACTGAAGTACAGCGGCAAGCACCGCCTGCCCACCATCCGCTCCATGCAACGGGTGAGCAAGCCCGGCCTGCGCATCTACAAGAACACCCGCGGACTGCCCAAAGTCCTCGGCGGATTGGGGGTGGCCATCATCTCCACGTCCAAGGGTGTGATGAGCGATCGCGACGCCCGCAAGCAGGGCGTTGGCGGTGAAGTGCTCTGCTACGTCTATTGATCCGGAGCCAGAACCATGTCACGTATCGGTAAATCTCCCATTCCCATTCCCGACAAGGTGAGTGTGAGTCTTGACGGACTCGCGGTCACCGTGAAGGGACCGAAAGGCGAACTGAAGCGCACACTCCCCGACGGTGTCACTGTCAACCAGGTGGACAACACCATCGTTGTGGCACCGACCAGTGAGAAGCGCCAGTCCAGAGAGCGTCACGGACTGTGCCGCACCCTGGTGGCCAACATGATCGAAGGCGTCAGCAAGGGTTATTCCAAGAAACTTGAAATCGTGGGCGTCGGCTCCAGGGCTCAAGTGAAAGGCAAGACCCTCGTCGTGAGTGCCGGCTACAGCCACCCAGTGGAAATGCTGGCCCCTGAAGGCATCACCTTCGCCGTCGAAAACAACACCAACGTCACTGTCTCCGGCACCGACAAGGAGCTGGTGGGCAACGAGGCGGCCAAGATCCGCGCCATCCGTCCGCCGGAGCCCTACAAGGGCAAAGGCATCAAGTACGCGGGCGAGCGCATCCTGCGCAAGGCAGGCAAGTCAGGCAAGAAGTAATTCGCCGCCAGACACTCCTCCGCATAACCCAGCATGTCGACCCTCTCTCGCAAACAACAGACTCAGAAGCGCCACCGGCGCCTGCGTCGCCATCTCAGCGGCACAGCCGACCGTCCCCGGTTGGCTGTGTTTCGCTCCAACAGCCACATCTACGCCCAGGTCATCGACGATGCAGCGCAGAGCACGCTCTGCTCCGCATCGACGCTTGACAAAGACCTGCGCACGAGCCTCACAGCGACAGGGAGCACCTGCGATGCGTCCGTCGCCGTCGGTGAGCTCGTCGCCAAACGCGCCCTTGCCAAGGGCATCCAACAGGTGGTCTTCGATCGTGGCGGCAACCTGTACCACGGCCGGGTGAAAGCCCTTGCCGACGCCGCCCGGGAAGCGGGCCTTCAGTTCTGATCCTGCTCTCAACATGACCGATTCCAACCCTCAGACCAACCCCAACGACATCCCATCAGCGGCTGATGTCCCGGCAGCGGCCGAAGGACAGCAGGAGCAACGCCGCGGTGGCGGCGGACGTGGTGACCGCGGAGACCGTCGCGGTGGCCGTCGCGGTGACCGCCGCAACCAGGAGCGCGACTCCGAATGGCAAGAGCGCGTGGTCCAGATCCGCCGGGTCTCCAAGACTGTGAAAGGCGGTAAGAAGATGAGTTTCCGCGCGATTGTCGTCGTCGGAAACGAGCGTGGCCAGGTGGGTGTCGGCGTCGGCAAAGCCGGTGATGTGATCGGGGCTGTCCGCAAGGGTGTTGCCGATGGCAAAAAGCACCTTGTGAAAGTTCCACTTACGCGTCACAACTCGATCCCAACCCTCTCCAACGGGAGAGACGGAGCTGCCAGCGTGCTGATCCGGCCCGCTGCTCCCGGTACGGGTGTAATTGCCGGCGGCTCGATCCGCACGGTGCTGGAACTCGCCGGCATCAAGAACGTGCTGGCCAAGCGCCTGGGCAGCAAGACTCCCCTGAACAACGCACGGGCCGCCATGGTGGCTCTCGATAGTCTCCGCACCCACAAGGAGACCGCCAAGGAACGGGGGATCTCCCTCGAGCAGATCTACTCCTGATTCCCATGACTCTCCGACTCGAATCCCTCAAATCCAATAAAGGCGCCCGTCGCCGCAAACTGCGCAAAGGTCGCGGCATCGCCGCTGGCCAGGGTGCAAGCTGCGGCTTCGGCATGCGCGGTCAGAAGTCCCGCTCGGGCCGGCCTACGCGCCCAGGCTTCGAGGGCGGCCAGATGCCTCTCTACCGCCGAGTCCCGAAGCTGAAGCACTTCCCGCTGGTGAACCCCAAGCAGTTCACTGTGGTGAATGTTTCGGCTCTGAATGACCTCAAGGCAGGGAGCACCGTCAGTCTCGACTCGCTGGTGAAGGACGGCATTGTCACAAGCCCCAAGCACCCCCTGAAAATTCTGGGGAATGGAGAACTGAAGACCAAACTCACGGTTCAGGCCGCTGCCTTCACGGCTTCAGCCCGCACCAAGATCGAAGCCGCCGGTGGAACCTGCGAACTTCCTGAGTGAGACCTTTCAAGGTCATGCCGCCCAGCTCTAAGGTCTGAGCCGTCCGCAGGATTTCGATCCGCGGACGGCTTTCCTGCATCAAGCCCAAACCCACGCACTCTGTTTCATGCTCGTCAGTCGGGGACGCAACCCCAGTGCCGCTGAAGTCATCACCCAACTGGTGCAGAACCCGGAGCTGCGCAACCGGGTTCTCACCACGCTCGGTTTGCTGATGTTGGTGCGCCTCGGCATCTACATCCCCATGCCGGGCATCGATCGCGTGGCCTTTCAGCAGTTCATCCAGCAGGGGGGGCAGCTGATCGGATTTCTCGACATCTTCACCGGAGGTGGCATCTCCACCCTGGGCATCTTCGCGCTCGGGATTCTTCCATTCATTAATGCGTCGATCATTCTGCAGCTGTTGACAGCGTCCCTGCCCCAGCTCGAAGATCTGCAGAAAAATGAAGGCGAAGCCGGTCGACGCAAAATCGCCCAAATCACGCGCTACGTGGCACTGGGTTGGGGCCTGATTCAGAGCGTGATCTTCGCTGTGATTCTTCGTCCATACGCCCTGGAAGGATTGTCAGACGCGGTGTTCATCACCCAGACGGCGCTGGCTCTGGTAACCGGCTCCATGATTGTGATGTGGATCAGCGAAGTGATCACCGAGCGAGGGATCGGCCAAGGAGCCTCCCTGGTGATTTTCCTCAACATCGTGGCCACCCTGCCTCAGGCCCTGGGCTCCACGATCGAGAAAGCCCAAACCGGAGACCGGAACGATGTCTTTGGAATCATCGTTCTTGTGCTGGTGTTTCTGGTCACGATCGTTGGAATCATCTTTGTGCAGGAGGGAGCCCGACGGCTCCCGATCGTGAGTGCCAAACGTCAGGTTGGAGGATCGGCTCTGCTTCCCAACCGTCAGAGTTACCTGCCACTGAAGCTGAACGCCGGTGGCGTGATGCCGATCATTTTCGCCTCGGCATTGATTTTCCTACCGATCACCATCGCCAATTTCAGCCAAAACCCTCTGCTGATCACCGCAGCAAGCGCGTTGAATCCGAGTGCTTCCAACCCATGGCCCTACGCACTGTTGTTTTTCTCGTTGATTCTGGGCTTCTCTTACTTCTACGCTTCGCTCACCTTCAACCCCACTGAAGTCGCCACCAATCTCAAACGCGGTGGCGTCGCCATCCCGGGGGTCCGCCCCGGGAGTGCAACAGCCACCTATCTCGAGGGCGTCAAGAACCGACTCACTCTGCTGGGAGGCTTGTTCCTTGGGGCCGTGGCGATCATTCCCTCTGCCGTTGAGCGTGCCACCAGCGTCACCACCTTCCAAGGACTGGGGGCGACATCACTGCTGATCCTGGTCGGCGTTGCCATCGACACCGCGAAGCAGGTGCAGACCTACGTGATCTCCCAGCGCTACGAAGGCATGGTTCGGCAGTAACAACTGCACGAATTCGTTACGCCAACGCAACGAATTCGACGCGATCACGTATCCACACACCCCTGTTGACGTCCCATCCACACCATGAAACAACGTCTGCTCTTCATCGGCCCCCCAGGAGCCGGCAAAGGAACCCAGGCATCACGCCTCTGCGAGACCCACGGCCTGCGCCATCTCTCCACCGGCGACCTGCTGCGCTCAGAGGTCTCAGCGGGCAGCGCCCTTGGCCAGGAGGCCGAAGCGGTCATGAATCGCGGTGAACTCGTCAGCGACGACCTGGTCCTCGCCATCGTCCGCTCTCAGCTCACCGCTCTCAACGGTCAAGGCTGGCTGCTCGACGGCTTTCCCCGCAACGTGGCGCAGGCGGAGGCACTGGAGCCCCTGCTCGGGGAATTGCAACAAAGCATCGAAACAGTGGTCCTCCTGGAACTGGACGACGAGGTCCTCGTCGAACGACTGCTGGCTCGGGGACGGGCCGACGACAACGAGTCGGTGATCCGCAATCGCCTCGAGGTGTATCGCCAGCAGACCGCACCTCTGATCGACTATTACCAGGCCAGGGGACTATTGATCTCAGTGGATGCCCAGGGCAGCGTGGAAGCCATCACGACAAGACTTGAAGCAAGTCTGGCTTGACCCGCTGTGGTAGGTTAGCTGTTTGGAATTTTGGAGAGCCACACCCAATGAAGGTGCGCGCCTCGGTCAAGAAAATGTGTGACAAATGCCGGGTGATTCGTCGCCACGGTCGCGTCATGGTGATCTGCGAAAACCCTAAGCACAAGCAGCGTCAGGGCTGAACGTCCGTCGTCTGACCATTCTGACCGCCCATTCGCCGCCCCAGGCGGCAACTGTCCCCCTCGATTATTAGCTCAGTGGCACGGATTGCTGGTGTCGACATCCCCCGCGACAAGCGGATCGAAGTCGCCCTCACCTACATCTACGGAATCGGCCTGACCCGGGCCCAGACCATCCTTTCCAAGACCGGCGTCAATCCCGACACCCGCGTCAAGGACCTCGAAGATGGTGACGTACAGAAGCTGCGTGGTGCCACCGAAGCCTTCACGATCGAGGGCGATCTGCGCCGGCAGGAGGGCATGGCCCTCAAGCGCCTGCAAGACATCGGCTGCGTGCGCGGTCGCCGCCACCGCATGAGCCTTCCGGTTCGCGGCCAGCGAACCCGCACCAATGCCCGTACCCGTCGCGGCGCCCGCAAGACCGTGGCCGGCAAGAAGAAGTAAGCCTCCCGCGGTCGTTCGGATCGCTCCGTTCCTCCAGCTCCTATCACCCCCAGGCCCATGGCCAAGACCGTCAAGAAATCAGGCCCGAAGAAGGCCAAGCGCAACGTCCCCAACGGCGTTGCTCATATTCAGAGCACGTTCAACAACACGATCGTTTCCATTACCGACACCACCGGAGAAGTCATCTCCTGGTCATCGGCTGGTGCCAGCGGTTTCAAAGGTGCTCGCAAAGGCACACCCTTCGCAGCCCAGACAGCGGCCGAAGCTGCAGCCCGTCGCGCACTCGATCAGGGAATGCGTCAGATCGAAGTGTTGGTCCGTGGCCCTGGCTCAGGCCGGGAAACCGCCATTCGCGCGCTTCAGGTCGCTGGCCTGGAAATCACCCTGATCCGTGATGTCACGCCGTTGCCTCACAACGGCTGCCGCCGTCCCAAGCGTCGCCGCGTCTGATCCACGCGTTTCCGTTCAGGTCCCTCTCTCCCCCCGCCTCAGACCGTGTTGCAATACCAGATCGACCGTATCGAGCATCAGATCGCTGACGATCGCTCTCAAACCGGTGTGTTCCTCATCGGCCCGTTAGAGCGTGGTCAGGCCACGACCCTCGGCAACTCCCTGCGTCGTGTGCTGATGGGCAACCTCGAGGGCACAGCCGTCACCGCCGTGAGGATTGCTGGCGTCAATCATGAGTACGCCACCATCCCTGGTGTCCGCGAGGATGTGCTCGACATTCTCCTGAACTGCAAGCAGATCACGGTGAACAGCCGCACAAGCGAGCTGGAAATCGGTCGCTTGGTGGTCGCCGGACCTGCAACCGTGAAAGCACGCGATCTGCAGTTCTCCTCCCAAGTTCAGGTGGTGGACGGAGAGCGTGCGATCGCAACCGTTGGTGAGGGTTACAGCCTCGAGCTTGAGGTGCACGTGGAGCGGGGCATCGGCTACCGGCCGGTGGATCGCCACAACGAAGACACCAGCGCCATCGATCTTCTGCAGATCGATGCCGTGTTTATGCCCGTGCATCGGGTGAACTTCACCATCGATGAAACGGCCGTTGCCGAGGGTGGATCCGCGCGTGAGCGGCTGCGTATGGAGGTGGTGACCGACGGATCCATCACCCCAGACGATGCCATTGCCCAGGCTGCCAATCAGCTGATCGAGCTGTTCCAACCTTTGGCCACGGTCACCATGGTTGAAGAAGTCAGCGCCGAACCCGAGCCCACGGCTGAGGCTCAAATTCCTCTCGAGGAACTCAACCTCTCGGTGCGTGCTTACAACTGCCTGAAGCGAGCTCAAGTGAATTCGGTTTCCGATCTCATGGGCTTCAGCTACGAGGATCTGCTGGAGATCAAGAACTTCGGATCCAAGTCGGCTGACGAAGTGATCGAGGCCCTCGAACGCATCGGCATCCAGATCCCCCAAAGTCGCACCAGCGCCTGATCGTTTCTCACTCCATTCCCAGACCTCACCCGAACCATGCGTCACCAATGTCGAGTTCCTCAGCTGGGCCGCCCAGCTGACCAACGCAAGGCCATGTTGCGTGGTCTCACCACGCAACTGATCCGCGAAGGCCGGGTTACCACGACCAAGGCCCGTGCCAAGGCCCTGAGGGATGAAGCCGAGCGGATGATCACCTTGGCCAAAGAGGGCAGCCTGGCGTCTCGACGACGCGTCCTCGGCTACGTGTATGACAAACAGCTTGTGCACGCACTGTTTGAAAAAGCACCTGATCGTTACAGCGATCGCAAGGGTGGGTACACCCGAATCACCCGCACGGTCCGCCGCCGTGGTGACAATGCCGAGATGGCCATCATTGAGTTGGTCTGACCCCTTCGGATCACAGCACAATTCACGACCCCCGACCTGGACCTGAAGCCGATTCGCCGCAGCGGATTGCCATCAGCCTCCAGTACGCGGGGTCGTTTTTTTGTGGCTGGCAGCGGCAACGGCAGGGCACCAGTGTGCAAGGCGTGCTGGAACAGGCCATCGCTGACCTCGATCCCCACCGGCCGGTCCACGCCGTCGCGGCTGGTCGCACTGACGCCGGTGTGCATGCGGCCGGACAGGTTGTGCATTTCGACAGCAGTGGTCCGATTCCCGCCAGTCGCTGGGCGCCGGCCTTGAATGGGCGGCTGCCCGCCAGCATCCGAGTGCGTGAAGCCGTGGAACGGCCGCTCTCCTGGCATGCCTGCTACTCAGCCACCTACCGGCGCTATCGCTACACCCTTTACAACGGCCGACGCCCCAATCTCTTTCTCGCGCCCTGGACATGGCATCGCTATCAAGCCCGGCTTGATGAGCAGGCCATGGCTGCGGCCCTCGAGGGCATGCTGGGCAGTCATGACTTTGCAGCCTTCCAGCGCGCTGGCAGCCGAAGAGCGCACTCACGAACCACCATTCAGGATGTCTCCGTTCAACGGCGGGGCGATCTGATCGACCTGGAAGTTCAGGCCAGCGGCTTTCTCTATGGAATGGTGCGCCTGATGATGGGGCAATTGGTGGCCGTCGGAGAACATCGGCTCACACCAGACCAGTTTGAGCGCCGCTGGCGGGAACGCCGGCGCGACGAGGTGAAGGATGGGGCGCCTCCTCAGGGCCTCTGCCTGCTCAGGGCTGGCTACGAAGACAGCATCTTCAGTGAGGGTGGCTGGTACGATTGTCAACCGACTTTTTGTCTGGCTTCGGAAGATCCACCACCGGATCCTCCAAGCTGGTAATTCAGCACCGAAGCCGCACGGCCTCCACCCAATTCAGAGGATGGGGGTAACTGCGACAAGGTAGAGTCGATCTTTGAGCTCTGGTTGGAACGCCACGGCGTGACCAACGCTCCCTGCCCAGCTTCGTCGCTCGCGACGGGGCATATCAGAACCGGCATGCCGGCGCGATGAACAAGACCTCTGTCCCCTCCATCGATTCAATCGACCGCCAGTGGTACCTGGTGGACGCTGAGAATCAAACCCTCGGCCGACTGGCAACCGAGGTGGCTTCCGTGCTCCGCGGCAAGAACAAGGCCAGTTTCACCCCTCACCTCGACACCGGCGATTTCGTGGTCGTGGTGAATGCTGACAAGATTCGGGTGAGCGGCAACAAGCCCCAGCAAAAGCTTTACCGCCGTCACTCCGGTCGTCCCGGAGGCATGAAGGTGGAAACTTTCACGCACCTTCAGGAGCGCTTGCCTGAGCGAATCGTGGAGAAGGCCATCAAAGGCATGCTTCCCCACAACGCCCTCGGCCGGCAGATGTTCCGCAAATTGAAGGTGTACAAGGGTGCTGAGCATCCCCACGCCGCCCAGCAGCCCAAGCCCCTGCAGCTCGATCCCGCCGCTACTGCCCAATGAGCACCTCGAATTCAGTCGTTTACTGGGGTACCGGCCGCCGCAAAACCTCTGTGGCCCGTGTTCGCCTTGTGCCAGGAAACGGCACTATCACCATCAATGGTCGCCCCGGCGATAACTACCTCAATTACAACCCTGCCTATCTGGCGGCGGTTCGCGCTCCACTGCAAACCCTTGGACTCCTCACGGAGTACGACGTGTTGGTGAATGTGCGTGGAGGCGGGCTGACCGGTCAGGCCGACGCCATCAAGCAAGGAGCAGCCCGCGCCTTGTGTGAGCTTTCCGCCGACAATCGCAAACCCCTGAAGACCGAAGGCCATCTCAGCCGAGATCCTCGAGCCAAGGAACGTCGCAAGTACGGCCTCAAGAAAGCCCGTAAAGCTCCCCAGTTCTCCAAGCGCTGATTTCTGTCATGCCCAAACCCGAGATCCATCCCACCTGGTATCCCGATGCCAAGGTGATCTGCAACGGAGAGGTGGTGATGACCACTGGTTCCACGCAGCCCGAAATCCACGTTGATGTGTGGAGTGGCAACCACCCCTTCTTCACAGGCACCCAGAAGATCCTCGACACCGAGGGACGCGTGGATCGTTTCATGCGCAAATACGGAATGGGTGGAGCTGGCAAAGCTGGCGAAGACAAGAAGGCTGGTGACAAAGCAGACGCCTGATCACGGCCTGGCCATGAACACCCCCCCGAAGGCAGACAAAGCTCTGCTTTCGGGGGTTTTTGTTGATCCAGCGTCGTGCTTTGCAGACAGGCATCAACCCCGTGTCTGAGGGAATGGATCCATCAACCTTGATCAGTCGCCTTGAGGCGGCCCGCAGCAGTTTCCACAACCTGGAACGCCAATTGGCGGATCCAGACGTGGCCTCCGATCCCACGCGTCTGCAGTCAATCGCCCGGGAGCGCTCCAGGCTCGAACCCCTGGTGAACGATTACGCCAGCCTGCAAGCGGTGCAGTCCGAGCGGGAACAGGCCAGAGAGCTCCTGCGCGATAGCCGTGGTGACGAGGAGATGGCCCACCTTGCTCAACTGGAGCTGGACGAACTGGACATCCGCCATGAGGCGTTGATTGAGCGGCTCACCCTGGCCCTGCTGCCCAGAGATCCCCGTGATGAACGCAGTGTGATGCTGGAGATTCGTGCCGGAGCCGGTGGCGATGAAGCCTGTCTCTGGGCTGGTGATCTGGCACGCATGTATGAACGCTTCAGCAGCCGGCGCGGCTGGACGGTTCAACCAGTCAGTGCGAGTGAGGCCGATCTTGGAGGCTTCAAAGAGCTGATCCTCTCGGTCAAAGGAGAGTCAGTGTTCAGCGAACTGAAATTTGAAGCTGGTGTGCACCGGGTGCAACGGGTGCCCGCGACGGAATCGCAAGGACGCGTTCACACATCCACAGCCACCGTGGCCGTCATGCCCGAGGCCGACCCCGTCGAAGTGCAAATCGAACCCGCCGATTTAGAGATCAGCACAGCACGCTCCGGCGGAGCCGGAGGCCAGAACGTCAACAAAGTTGAAACCGCCGTCGATCTGATGCATCGCCCCAGCGGAATCCGGGTGTTCTGCACCCAGGAACGGTCTCAGCTTCAGAACCGGGAGCGGGCGATGGAGATTCTGCGGGCCAAACTCTACGAACGCCAGCTCGCAGAAGCCAACGCCCGGGAAAGCTCCGCCCGGCGTGCTCAGGTGGGCACAGGTGATCGAAGCGAAAAGATTCGCACTTACAACGCCAAAGACAACAGGGTCACAGATCACCGCCTCGGCCGCAATTTCAGCCTCGACCCCGTGCTCCAGGGGCAAATGGAGGATGTGATCGGCGCTTGTATCGCCGAGGAACAACGCAGCAAGCTGGAGGCACTCAGTCGTCAATCCGACGACTGACTTAGGCGCCGATCACATATTTGGCCCACTCAGTGTGCCGACCAGAATCGATCTGACGCACGGCATCAAAGCTGAGACTGCTGAGTGGTCGTCTTGGCACTCTCCGTAATGGCATGGCCGCCTCCTGGGGCGTGCGATTTCCCTTGCGCACATTGCAGCGCATGCAAGCTGTTGTGACGTTGTCCCAGCTGTCGCCACCGCCACGACTGCGCGGCATCACATGGTCGATCGAGAGATTTTCCTTGGCACCGCAGTACTGACAGGTGTGATTGTCTCTCTGGAACACATTGCGACGCGTCAAAGGGACCTGACGGAAGGGAACGCGCACGAATTGGCGCAACCGGATCACGGTCGGGACATGCAGGTCACGGCGCACAAGCCGTTCTGGGTCGTGTTCAAGGCTCTCGGCCTTTCCCTTCAGCATCATCACCAGAGCCCGACGCCAGGTGGTGATATTCAGGGGCTCGTATGACGCATTGAGAACGAGAACCTGGCTCATGCCAGCTCCCAGATTAAACGTCATGCTATCGGGGTCACAACCAACGCTTTGTGACCCTCACTACCTCGAGCCATGTCCGACCTGTTCGTCGACAACCCACAATCTGCAGGGCTCGAGCACCAGAACGGGAGCGACCCCCGTCAGCGGGCTTGGATGGAGGTCTCCGCTCAGGCTGTTGAAAGCAATGCCCGCGCGCTGAGACAACTTCTGGCCCCCGGCTGTGCCCTGATGGCCGTCGTCAAAGCCGACGGCTACGGACACGGTGCTGAGACCGTCGCCAGAGCCGCCATTTGTGGAGGCGCCACCAGCCTTGGCGTGGCCACTCTTCAAGAAGGAATTGAGCTGCGCCGCGCAGGGCTCGAACTTCCTGTGCTGGTCCTCGGCAATCTGATTCAGGTGGAGGATCTGCGGGCTTGCCTGCACTGGCAGCTGATGCCCACGCTGAGCAGCATGCGTGAAGCTCTGCTCTGCCAAAACCTGGCCAGTGGCAGTGGTCGACGCTTCGCCGTTCAGCTCAAGCTCGACACCGGCATGACTCGCCTCGGATGCGATTGGCAGGACGGCAGCCGTCTCACCCAGGCGATCCAGCAACTTGACCAGCTGATTCTCCGTGGCGTGTATAGCCACTTGGCCCTAGCCGATGGCGGACCCTCGGGGGATGCAGAGCGCATCACCCGCTTGCAACAGGAGCGCTTTGAGGCCGTCACGCGCGCCCATCGCAGCGACAACCTCCAATTCCATCTCGCCAATTCAGCAGGGACGCTTCGCGATCGTTCCCTTCACCACGACCAGGTGCGTGTGGGGCTAGCGCTCTACGGCCATGCACCCAGCGAGCACCTGAACCAGACCGTGCCGTTGGAACCGGCCATGGGGGTGAAGGCGCGCGTGAGCCTGATCCGCGATGTGCCTGCGGGAGTGGGCGTGAGTTACGGGCACCGTTTCGTCACCAGCCGTCCCAGCCGACTGGCCGTGGTGGGCATCGGCTACGCCGATGGTGTGAGCCGCTGTCTCTCAGGGCAGATTGCAGTGCTCCACGCCGGCCGACGCCTTCCGCAGGTGGGGGCAATCACCATGGACCAACTGATGGTGGACGCCACCGACCACCCAACCTTGGATGTGGGTGATGTGGTCACCCTGCTCGGTTCGGACGGTGACGCGGTGATTCATCCCCAGGACTGGGCCGAGCTGTCCGATTCGATCCCCTGGGAAGTGCTCTGCAGCTTCAAGCATCGGCTGCCCCGCCTGGTGGTCTGAGGGGTCGACCTCTTGATAGGGTGGGCGGGCCGCTGGAGAGGTGGCTGAGTGGTTGAAAGCGGCTCCCTGCTAAGGAGTTACAGGAGGCAACTTCTGTCGAGGGTTCGAATCCCTCCCTCTCCGTTGAATTGAATCGGATCAGTCGCTGGTCGCGAAACGCGCCAGATCGCTGGCCATTGCGGGCAGCAAAGACGCATCATTCGCCAACTCAGCACCTTCGGTGAACACCACCAACAGGTGTGGGGCTTCATCACCGAACGCCCACCAGGCGGCATCGTGGCGCGCTTGGCTCATCCAACCGGCCTTGCTCCAAAGGGTGCTGCCTGCAGGCAAACCGGCACCGAGAAATCCGTCCACCTGATTTTCCGGGTCTGCCGCCCTCACCTTCTGATCCAGAGAGCGGAGCAGGCGGGTGCGCAGTCGCTGACAAGCCGGTGGCGACAGCACACCATCCGTCATCACCGCTTCCAGCATGCGTGCTACCGCTGCCGTGCTCAAGGCGTTGCGATTGGCATTGGTCTCTCCATAAAACGCCTTCTCGCGGCCATAGGGCCCCTCTCCCCAGGTTTTCTGGCAACAGTTCACCCGCTCCAGCTCGGGCCATCCAAAATCCCTGAGCCACCGGTTCACAACCAGGCGCTGATGCTGCCACTGCTCCCAGGCTGGAGAACGCAAGGCGGGTCCGCTGGTGGTGCCGGTCAGTAAGTCCACAATCAATCCAGTGGCATCGTTGCTGGAGTCAGCCAGCATGTCGAGCAAAGCGCGACGCAATTCCTCACTGTCTGGAAGCACATCCCTTTCCAGCCAGTGTTCTGAGGCCACCGCATAAATCAGCTTCACCACGCTGGCGGGATACATGAGCTTCTGATCCGCCCAAGACGCTCCAGAGCCGCTCCCCGTCGCTGGCGATGCCTGGTCGTATCGCACCCAGGTCACAGCCATTCGCTCATGCAGCCCCGGTCGTCCATCGGCGGCGAGCCGATCGATCAGAGCAGCTAAATGCTCCTGCATCGTCGGCTCGGGGCGGTAGAACGCCATGGCACTGGCTTCAGTCAATGCCGACCCTAGGCACTCCGTTGACTCCAGATCTGATCACTCCCGGGAGCTGCTGGCAACTCCTCAAAGACCTCAACGGGTACGCCCGTAGCCGCGGGGAAGGTCTGGCAACCCAGGCAGCGGCGGGCCGCTGCTTCCGCGTGATCACCCCTGTGAACAAGCTCGGCACCACCCGCATCCGCGTGCAATTGCTCGAGGACGGCTACCCCTGCTGGCTGAACGTGGCCGATCTCGCCGGACAGGCGCGCACAACGACGCCTCCCCGGCCTCGACTGATGAGCAGTGACGCCATCGCGGCGCGGATTCCTGCAGTGCTCGCATGGCTCAAGGTTGCCGCCGCCCGCCCGAATGACTACCTCTGGGGCGGAACGCTGGGCCCTGATCTCGACTGTTCGGGGCTGGTGCAGTGTGCCTTCGCCAGTGCCGGCATCTGGCTTCCCAGAGACGCTTATCAACAGGAACGCTTCTGCGAACCCGTCGCTGTTCGGCCAGGGAATGACCAACTGCTGCGACCGGGTGATCTGATCTTTTTCGGGCGACCGCAACGTTGTACGCACGTGGCGATTCACCTCGAGCGCGGCCGCTACATGCACAGTTCAGGGCGGGAGCATGGACGCAATGGCATCGGCATCGACAGCCTCCATCCCAGCG
Source organism: Synechococcus sp. WH 7803 (assembly GCA_000063505.1). Classification (GTDB taxonomy): domain Bacteria; phylum Cyanobacteriota; class Cyanobacteriia; order PCC-6307; family Cyanobiaceae; genus Synechococcus_C. The sequence continues at coordinate 427,253 of CT971583.1, read as the reverse complement.
ACCGACACCCTGTGGCCAGCCATTACAGAGCCGAACTACGGGGGGCTGGTCGGATCATGCGATGTCATGACGGCACCACCCTGCCCTGATCAGCGGCAGGGGTTGCCAAACAGCAAAATGACAGTCCTTGACCCCAAGCGATGGACCCCCTTTCCCTGCTGGCCGGCACCCTGATCGCGCAATGGGATCCAGGAACGCCTGAGCGCAACCCTTTCAGCACGGATGGCTCCAGCGGCGAGTTTCTCCAGGGCAGCCAGCCCGTTGAGGAGCTCACGCTCGTGCGCACGATTTACAGGGGGGATTGCCCGGGGGAGAGCGTGACACCGATCAAGGGCATCCGCTTTCTGGCATCGACCCCGCCAGCGGCGAAGCAGCGAATCGTGATCCGCAATCGACGCACGGGTGGCTTCACCAATAGGGAATACGGTGAAGGACGCAGAAGCTCTGAAAGCTTTTCCATCAGTCTTGGCACGCGTCAACACGGCAGTTTCCTGTCCGTACGTCCGGGAGAGAACAGGTTTCGCTGGAAGGTGACAGGTGCCAGTTCAGAAGGGAGTCCTGCAGCAGGACAGGCCGTGCTGATGGTGAACACAGACGATCGTGAGCGCTACAGGGATTTCCGCTCGATCAATGAAGACGCCTACTGCCCTGGGGAGAAGTATTCCTATTCCCGAACTCCTCTCAGTCAATGCCGGGCCGGGTACTACAAGGTGACGCGCGAAGGGGTCTGTCCCAACGGCAAAACGGTTCAACTCGGGACACGAACGATCTACCGCCGTTATCGGTCCTGGTAATCCCAGGCCTAGGGCCACAGGCTACGGCGATCCAAGCGCCGATTAAGTTGCTGCGATATGCGCTTGATCCCCATGGCAGGGCTTGACCTCTCGGTCGTGGTGCCGCTCTACAACGAGGAGGAGAGCCTGCCGGAACTGGTTGAGCAGCTCCTCAGCGCACTGCGTCCGACCGGTGAACACTTTGAACTGGTGTTGGTCAACGATGGGTCGACCGATGCAACGGCTGCTGTTCTGGAACGGATCAGCGCGGACGTGCCGGAGCTGGTGGGCGTACTTCTGCGCAAGAACTACGGCCAGACGGCAGCGATGGCCGCGGGTTTCGACGTGGCGCAAGGCAAGGTGATCGTGAGCCTCGATGGCGATCTTCAGAACGATCCCGCTGATATTCCCCTCCTGCTTGCCAAGCAACGCGAGGGCTTCGACCTGGTGAGTGGCTGGCGTCACGACCGCCAGGATGCCGAACTGCAACGCAAGCTTCCGTCCCGCATTGCCAACCGGATCATCGGGCGCGTCACGGGTGTGCGCCTGCATGACTACGGCTGTTCACTCAAGGCCTACGACCGCGATGTGCTCGCCGACATGCGTCTGTACGGGGAGCTGCACAGGTTCCTGCCGGCACTGGCCTTCATCGAAGGGGCACGCATCACCGAAGTGAAGGTGAACCACCGGGCCCGCCAGTACGGCACAAGCAAATACGGCATTGACCGCACCTTCCGAGTGCTCATGGACCTGCTCACGGTGTGGTTCATGAAGCGGTTTCTGACGCGCCCGATGTATGTCTTCGGCTTTGGTGGTCTGATCGCCATTCTCCTCAGCCTGATTGCCAGCTCCTACCTGCTGGCGATCAAGCTGATGGGTGACGACATCGGCACACGACCCTTGCTGATCCTGGCGGTGGTGCTCGGGTTGGCCGGCATCCAGCTGTTCTGCTTCGGGCTACTGGCAGAACTGCTGATTCGCACGTATCACGAAAGCCAGGGGAGGCCGATTTACCGCATACGGGCCACATTGCGCGGAGGGCGGGCCTGCTGAGACGGGCTCGGACGGGTTGCACCACGCTGGCGCTCGAGACCGGCGGCGGCGGCTAAAACAACGCGCCGATCCGAATCGCGCAGGCCCCGGCGAAGCACAGACAAAACGGAGCGATGTCCCCAGAGCCCTGCACGTTCAACGGCGAGCAAACGCTCGTCCGGCCCGCCCTGATCCATGGCCCGGCACAGCTCCTTCGTCAGAGCGAGGCGCGCAGCTGTTCCCACTGGCCGTGAAAACACCGGAGCTGGAGCAGCCTCCGAAATTTCGGCCGTGGCGTCGAGGGAAGACTCAGGCAAGGCTGAGTCATCGCTTTGCACAAGGCCGAGCTGGGCCCTGTTGATCGCAGCCACTGAGCCCGCGTCGGTGCTGCGCAGCAACGTTTTGCTCGGACGACGTCCAAGCAGCCAGAGCACAGCCACCAGCACGAACGCTGCACTACCGGCGAGGAGCTGAGTCATGGAGCTTGAGCGACGGACGCCGTGTGGATTGAACTTTTATGTCGCCGATGCCATCGGCACGAGACCGAAAGAAAGGCGCTCACTACAGTACTGGCGGACCTTTTGGCCGCTGCCATGACCGGAGAATTTGTCGCTGCCTGGATGCCCTCAGTGTTCGTTCCCCTCGTGGGGATCATGGGCCCAGCTGTGGCCATGGCTCTGCTTTTCAACGTGATCGAAGCCACTGATTGATCGGCCGCGTGCCCTTCAGACCGCTTCAGCGCTCCGCACCTCAATCGCTTTCCATTCCATGACCGTGACCCCCGTGGCCGACCCCACCGTCGGCAACCTGGCCACTCCGGTGAACAGCAGTTATTTCACCAAGGCCTTCCTCAACGCACTTCCTGCCTACAGACCAGCCCTCTCTCCCAACCGTTGTGGCTTGGAAGTGGGCATGGCTCATGGCTTTTTCCTGTACGGCCCGTTCACGATCTGCGGCCCCCTGCGACTCACCGAATACTCCACCACCGCTGGATTGCTGGCCACCATTGGCCTGGTTTCCATCCTGACGGTGTGTCTCTCCATCTACGGAACCGCAGGCAATGGCCCCAACGTGCAGCCTGCTGACGCCACAATCGACAATCCTCCCGCCGACCTGTTCACCAAAGCTGGTTGGGCTGAGTTTGCCAGTGGCTTCTGGCTGGGAGGCTGTGGTGGCGCTGCATTCGCCTGGTTCCTCACCGGCACCGCGCTCGTCGCCCCTCTCGTGAATATCGCCGGCGGTGTTTGGAGTGTGAACTGATCCGGTTGCACCGGACCTTCTTTCAACACCATCAAGCCCCGAATGCTCCTGAATGGCGCATTCGGGGCTTTCTGCTGTCAGGATCTTGGCGCTCCTGAGCCACTGCGGCCTTGCGGTCCATTTCCCAGCCGTTTCTGCGGCGGCCTGTTTTCACCATCGTCTGCAGCCTGCTCGTGCTGCTGGCAGGGACCGTGGCCTTGGTAGGACTCGGACTGGAAGACCTTCCCCAACTGGCCCCAACACGCGTCAGCGTGAGCGCCACCTTCCCGGCTGCAAGCCCAGAGGTGGTGGAGCAAAGCGTCACAGCCGTTCTTGAGAAACAGCTCAATGGGCTGGAAGGACTGGAGAGCATGACGTCCAGCAGCCGTCAGGGCGGCGCCAGCCTCAGCCTCCGCTTCCAATCAGGGGATCCCGAACTGAACGCGATCAAGGTTCAGAACGAGGTGAATCTGGCCAGCCGCCGGCTTCCCCAGGCCGTGACGCGCCAGGGCCTGAACGTGAACCGATCCACCGATGACCTGCTGTTGATCCTGGGGTTCAGCGCTCCGCCAGGCCTTTACGAACCCATTTTCATCGGCGGCTGGCTGGATCAGAACCTACGGGAAGCGCTCAGGGCTGTGCCGGGCGTGGGAGACATTCGCGTGTTCGGGAGCAGCGAGCTGGCCTTCCGACTCTGGCTTGATCCCAACCGCCTAGAGCAGTTCAACCTCTCCACCAACGACGTCACCGCAGCGCTGGCCGAGCAGAACGTTCTCGCGGCAGTGGGAAGCCTGGGAGAAGCCCCAGCACCCGCCGGACAACTGTTCAGCCTTCCCATCGATGCAGAAGGACGTCTGCGCAATCGAGCTGACTTCGAAGCCATGGTAGTGAAGCGCACGGAGGCAGGTGGTCTCGTGCGCTTGAAGGATGTTGGACGAGTCCAACTCGGCCAGCGCAGTTACGGCAGCAGCACCCTGAACCTTGAGGGGAACAGCTCTGTCGCAGTAGGCATTTTCCAGCGAGACGGTGCCAACGCCCTCGAAGTGAGTGGCGCGGTGATGGAAGCGCTCAAGCGCCTGGAAAGCAGTTTTCCTCCCAGCCTGAGCATGCAGGTGATTGTGGATGTCGCTGAAACGGTGCAGGCCAACCTGGATCGCACCACAGGAACATTGCGCGATGCGGTGGTGCTCGTGCTGGTGGTGCTGGTGCTGTTCCTCGGGCGCTGGCGACTGGCGCTGATTCCTGGCATCGCCGTCCCTGTCGCCTTGATCGGCAGCCTCGTTGTGGTGCGGCTCAGCGGCTCGAATCTCAACAGTCTGATTCTGTTCGGATTGGTGCTCGCCACCGGAATCGTGGTCGACGACGCCATCGTGGTGAGCGAAGACATCGCCGGGCGAATCGAAGACGGCGCTGAACCTCAGGGTGCCGCTGAAGACGCCATGGCCGAGCTGGCTGGCGCGGTGGTGGCGACCTCACTCGTCTTGGCTGCCGTGTTCCTGCCGGTGCTGCTCATCCCAGGATCCATCGGACGCCTTTACCAACCGATTGCACTGGCCATCAGTGGAGCCATCCTGTTTTCCACCTTCAACGCCCTCACCTTCACCCCGATGGCCTGTGCCCGGGTTCTCAGTTCAGGAAGCGGGCGCTTACCCGGGCCTGTGAAACGCATCAGCCAGAGGCTGCGCCAGGGGATGCGGCGTCTGCAGAGCTGGTATGGCCAAGCCCTGGCGCTCTGGCTCCCTCGCGGTCGCATCGTTCTCGGTCTGATTTTGACGGGTCTGATGCTGACGGGGATCGGCCTGGCAACGATTCCCACCTCCTTCATCCCCGATGAAGATCAGGGACAAGTGCGGGGGTATTTCACCCTGCCGGAGGGAGCCAGCCTCGAGCGCACCGAGGCGGTGATGGAACGGATCCGTCAGGTGATCGCGGAGGAACCGTTGATCCGCAGCGGCAACTTCTATGCGGGCCGTTCGTTCGGCCAGAGTGGAGAAGACAGGGGCGCCTTTTACTTGCGTTTAGCCCCCCTGAAGGAGCGATCGGGGCGCGAGAACAGCAGCGAAGCCGTGAAGAAACGGCTGAACAAGGCTCTTCAGCGACAAATTACAGATGCAAGGGTGATTGTCACCACGCCTCCCACAGTGCGGGGATTCAGCAGTGAATCGGGCCTGCAAATGCAACTGTTGGACCGCAGTGGCGGCCAACTGAGTCTTCAGGAGTTCGAAACCCAGGCGCAGCGTTTCATTCGAGCCGCACAGGGCTCCGGCCGCTTTCAGCGGGTGAGCACCCGCTTTGATGCCAGTTCACCTCGATGGCGACTGGAGATCGACAGAACCCAGATGGCAGCCCTTGACCTGCCAGTGGGACCAACCCTTCGTGACATCGGCACGGCCATCGGTGGTCGCTACATCGATGACACCTTCGAAGGCGGGCAGATCCGCAGCATCTACGTTCAGCTTGAGGGATCCGATCGCAGCACTCCCGATGACCTAACAAGCCTGATGGTGCGCAATCGCAGCGGCGAACTGGTCTCAGTGGCCAATGTTGCGCGCCTGAAACGGGATTCGGGGGCCAACAGCATTACCCACTACAACCAAAACCGCTCAATCAGCATCATTGCTGTGCCGACCGATGCTGTGAGCAGCGGACAAGCCATCGATTTACTCCAAGCCCTGAGCGATCGCACCGGCGGATCCAATCTGGCCCTCACCTTCACCGGATTGGCCAAAGAAGAGACCCGGGCTGAATCCGTGAGCTGGGTGCTGTTTGCTCTCGGCCTCACGGTGGTTTACCTGCTGTTGGCCGGGCTCTATGAAAGTTTCCTCGACCCTCTGATCATCCTGCTCACCGTGCCCATGGCCCTGCTCGGGGCCTTGATCGGCTTGAAACTCCGAGGCCTCACTCTGGACGTTTATGCCCAAATGGGCCTTCTCGTTTTGGTGAGCCTGGCCGCCAAGAACGGGATCCTGATCGTGGAATTCGCCAATCAGCGCCTCGAGCAAGGCATCCCTCTCTTCGATGCCATCGAGGAAGCCGCCATCAACCGAATGCGACCGATCCTGCTCACCGCGGTCACTTCGCTGGCGGGTTTCCTGCCCCTGCTTCTGGCCAGCGGCAGCGGATCAGCCAGCCGGATCAGCATCGGTACGGTCGTCTTCAGTGGATTGTTGGTGTCCACACTGCTGTCCTTGTTTGTGATTCCAGCGATCTATCTCCAGCTCAAACGCTGGCGCGGCGTGGGGCCAGCGATGCCGGAGCTGGATGGTTAACAGGGTTCAAACCGTTCATTCAGGACGGGACCACCCATGGGCGGAATGGCACAGGTCCCCCCGGCGGTCACAACAGCCACCTCCATCACCGCCGCTGGTGCAGGACTGATGGGCAGCGGGGAGTTTGAAACCGAGACAGCGTCGGACGAAGACAAAGTCTCCGAAGCCTGAACACGCTCCTCAGCATCGAACTGCGCCAGGTCGATGCGCTGACCGGGCAGGATCTGCATCGTGAGGTTGTAACCGGTCGCTGCCGCGGAAAGAAGCAACACAAGTTCGAGACGGGGAGGCAACGTCGGCATGGTGAGCCAGGTGTACGGCGGAGATGACCTAGTTCAGCGTCCAAGAGCCGCGGAAAGGTGACTGAGCCTCAGCGAAAACATGACGCGGTGCATACCGAAGCCCAAAGCGTCGATTCGTAAGGTGGGTCTCTTTTTAAGACTGAGGTGATGGGCGCATGGTGAGCAGTGCAACCACACAAAGCCTGTCCTCGGAGCAGGCCCAATACTTCTCCTACGGGGAAGCGGCCAATCCGATTCGCAGCGGCCTGACCGAGCTCGTGCCATATCGGAGCTTTTCGCCCAGCTTCTTTGAGGAACCTGGCAGCGCAGTGCTGCCTCTGGATCTGAGTGCGGAACTGGGCTGCGCAGGGCCAGCTACAGGCCCCTCACTCTGCGCCAACTTCGTGCGTCTGGATCAGGAGGAGTTGCGTACAGCAGCAGTGGCCACCAGCCAGCTGTTCTTCGTGGCCGAGGGTCATGGCGAAACGGCTGCCTGCGGTCAACGCTTCGCCTGGAGCAAGGGCGACATGCTCGTTCTACCGGCCGGCGGCGACGCTATTCACACCAGTGCAGACAAGGCGGCCATCTACTGGGTGCACGACGCGCCGCTGTTGAGGCATTTGGGAGTCGCACCAAGCCAAGCCCGTTTTGAACCCACCTTCTACAGCCATCGCGACAGTCAGCGGAAACTCTCTGAGATCGCGAGCAGCGCCGTGGGTTCGAAGGCCAACCGAGTGAGTGTGCTCCTGGGCAACAGCGCCTTTCCCCAGTCACGCACCGTGAGCCACACCCTCTGGGCCATGCTCGGCATTCTTCCGGCCCACCAGGAGCAGATGCCCCACCGCCATCAATCCATCGCCTTGGACTTCGCTGTGGCCTGCGAACCAGGCTGTTACACCCTGATTGGCACGCAGCTCAATGATCAGGGGCGGATCATCAACCCACACCGGGAAGACTGGGCCCCGGGTGCAGCTTTCGTCACCCCGCCTGGCTACTGGCATTCCCATCACAACGAATCCGGCGCGGACGCGTACGTTCTGCCGATTCAAGATGCTGGCCTGCACACCTACTTGCGCACGCTCGACATCCGCTTCAGCGGCTAGTTGCCATAAAAAAATCCCGTCCGGACAACCGGACGGGACAGAGGAGGAACGACTGCTGACGTCAGATGCAGGTTCGTTGAATCAAGCGATCAACCGAACTTGCCAGAGGTCGAAGCGATCAGGAATGCGGCGTACGTGAGGATGTACCCGATCGTGAAGTGGGCGAGTCCCACAACACGGGCCTGAACGATGGACAGAGCCACAGGCTTGTCGCGCCAGCCGACGAGGTTGGCCAGAGGGGTGCGCTGGTGAGCCCAGACGATGGTCTCGATCAGCTCTTGCCAGTAACCACGCCAGGAGATCAGGAACATGAAACCGGTGGCCCACACCAGGTGACCGAACAGGAACATCCAGGCCCAGACGGCGAGGTTGTTGCTGCCGAACGGGTTGTAACCGTTGATCAGCTGGGAGGAATTAAGCCACAGATAGTCGCGGAACCAGCCCATGAGATAGGTGCTGGATTCGTTGAACTGAGCCACGTTGCCCTGCCAGATGGCGAGGTGCTTCCAATGCCAGTAGAAGGTGACCCAACCCACGGTGTTCAAAGCCCAGAAGACGGCCAGATAGAAGGCGTCCCAAGCGGAGATGTCGCAGGTGCCGCCACGGCCGGGGCCGTCGCAGGGGAAGGAGTAGCCGAAGTCCTTCTTGTCGGGCATCAGCTTGGAACCACGGGCATCCAGCGCACCCTTCACAAGGATCAGGGTGGTGGTGTGCAGTCCCAGAGCGATGGCGTGGTGAACAAGGAAGTCACCAGGGCCGATGGGCAGGAACAGGTCGTTGCTGCCGCGTACACCGTTGATGGCATCCATCCAACCGCCCATGTAGGCAGCGTTGGCATTGGCGGCCACACCACCGGTATTGGCGAGCAGAACGTCGAAGCCGTAGATCGCCTTACCCGACGCAGCCTGAACGAACTGAGCGAAGACGGGCTCAACCAGGATCTGCTTCTCGGGGGTCCCGAAAGCCACGACCACGTCGTTGTGAACGTAGAGGCCGAGGGTATGGAAACCGAGGAAGAGGGAGACCCAGCTCAGGTGACTGATGATCGCTTCCTTGTGCTCGAGCATCCGAGCCAGGACATTGTCCTTGTTGGCTTCGGGGTCGTAGTCACGGATGAAGAAGATCGCACCGTGAGCGAAGGCACCGCACATCAGGAAGATGGCGATGTACTGGTGGTGGGTGTAGAGCGCAGCCTGGGTTGTGTAGTCCTTCGCGATGAAGGCGTAGGACGGCATCGCATACATGTGCTGAGCCACCAGGGAGGTGACAACGCCCAGGGATGCGAGGGCCAGACCGAGCTGGAAGTGCAGGCTGTTGTTGATGGTGTCGTAAAGACCCTTGTGGCCTGCGCCCAGGTCTCCAGGTGTGCCCTGAGGGGGGTTATGGGCTTCGAGGATCTCGCGGATGGAATGTCCGATCCCGAAATTCGTCCGGTACATGTGGCCGGCGATCACGAAGATCACGCCGATGGCCAGATGGTGATGGGCGATGTCGGTGAGCCAGAGAGCCTCAGTTTGAGGGTGGAAGCCACCCAGGAACGTCAGGATCGCGGTGCCGGATCCCTCTGCAGATCCGAACACCTGGCCCATGGTGTCGGGATTCTGGGCATACACACCCCAGTTGCCGGTGAAGAAGGGTCCCAGACCGGCGGGGTGGGGCATCACGTTGAGGAAGTTATCCCAACCAACGTGTTGACCACGGGACTCAGGAATCGCCACGTGAACCAGGTGACCGGTCCAGGCGATGGAGCTGAAGCCGAAGAGAACAGCCAGGTGGTGGTTCAGGCGGGATTCCGCGTTTTTGAACCAAGCCAGTGAAGGGCGGAACTTGGGCTGGAGGTGAAGCCAACCGGCGAACAGAGCCCAAGCCGAAAGGATCATCATGAAGATGGAACCCTGATACAGCTCGGCATTGGTGGTCATGCCGATTGTGTAGAACCAGTGATACAGGCCCGAGTAGGCGATGTTCACCGGTGAGGAGGCACCCGCTTGGGTGAAGGCGTCAATGGCGCCTTGACCGAAGTGGGGATCCCAAATTGCGTGAGCGATGGGGCGCACGTGCAGAGGGTCGGCGACCCACTGCTCGAAGTTGCCCTGCCAGGCGATGTGGAACAGGTTGCCCGAAACCCACAGGCCGATGATCGCGAGGTGTCCGAAATGGGTGGAGAAGAGCTTTTGGTAAAGCTTCTCCTCCGTCATTCCGTCATGGCTCTCGAAGTCGTGAGCCGTGGCGATCCCGTACCAGATGCGGCGGGTTGTCGGGTCCTGTGCCAGACCCTGGCTGAACGAAGGAAATTTCGTTGCCATTAGAGGGAAAGGTCAGGAGAGGTCAGCCGACCACAAGGATGTGGGCGTGGAAGAAGGCCCATGTGGTCGCAATGCCGCCCAAGAGGTAATGAGCGACACCCACGGCACGGCCCTGGGTGATGGACAGCGCACGGGGCTGGATGGCGGGGGCCACCTTCAGCTTGTTGTGAGCCCAAACAATGGACTCGATCAGCTCTTGCCAGTAGCCGCGGCCGCTGAACAGGAACATCAGGCTGAAGGCCCAGACGAAGTGAGCACCAAGGAACATCAGGCCATAGGCGCTGGTGTTGGAGCCGTAGCTGTTGATCACCTGAGCAGCCTGAGCCCACAGGAAGTCACGCAGCCAGCCGTTGATGGTGATGGCGCTGTTGGCAAAATTGCCGTTGGTGATGTGCTGAACGGAACCGTCAGCATTCACCGTTCCCCACACATCGCTCTGCATCTTCCAGGAGAAGTGGAAGATCACGATGGAGAGGGAGTTGTACATCCAGAACAGACCCAGGAACACGTGGTCCCATGCGGACACCTGGCAGGTGCCGCCACGGCCGGGGCCGTCGCAAGGGAAACGGAAGCCAAGATTGGCCTTATCAGGGATGAGGCGGGAATTACGGGCGTAGAGCACACCCTTGAGCAGGATCAACACCGTCACGTGAATCGTGAAGGCGTGGATGTGGTGCACCATGAAATCGGCGGTGCCCAGGGGGATCGGCGCTGCTGCAACCTTGCCACCCACGGCAACGACGGAACCGTTGAACACCTCGCTGACACCCGCAAGGGCGTTGGGAGCAGTGCTGCCAGCAGCAGCGGCGTGCAGTCCCTGAATCCACTGTGCGAACACAGGCTTCAGCTGAATCGCTGAGTCGCTGAACATGTCCTGGGGACGCCCCAGAGCACGCATGGTGTCGTTGTGGATGTAGAGGCCGAAGCTGTGGAAGCCCAGCCAGATGCACACCCAGTTGAGGTGGCTGATCAGGGCGTCACGAGCCTTCAGCACCCGGTCGAGCACGTTGTCCACATGCTTGGCAGGGTCGTAATCGCGGATCATCGCGATGGCAGCGTGCGCTGCCGCACCGACGATCAGGAAGCCACCAATCCACATGTGATGGGTGAACAAACCGATCTGCGTCGGGTAGTCGATTGACATGTAGGCGTATGGAGGCATCGCATACATGTGCTGGGCCACGATGATGCTCAGGGAACCGAGCATGGCGAGGTTCACAGCCAGCTGGGCGTGCCAGCTTGTGGTCATGAACTCGAACAGGCCGTCATGGCCCTTCGTGGCAGGGAACAGCAGGGGATCACCCTTCTGGCCTTCAAGGATCTCCTTGATGGAGTGACCGATGCCCCAGTTCGTGCGGTACATGTGACCGGCCACGATGAACAGCACCGCGATGGCCAGATGGTGATGGGCGATATCGCTCATCCACATGCTGCCGGTGACTGGATTCAGACCACCCTTGAAGGTGAGGAAATCGCTGTAGGCGGCCCAGTTACCCGAGAAGAAAGCACCGATACCGGCACCGAATCCGGGATAGAGCTGCGCCAGCAAATCCTGATTGAAGAATTCGTGCGGCAGGGGGATGTCCGCCACAGAAGCGATGGTCTTGCCATTGAGCACCAGCGGCTGGCCGGCGTCGATGGCATCCATCAACTTGGTGGTGGGCAGGGACACGTGCAGAAGGTGACCTGTCCAGGACAGTGACCCGAGGCCGAGCAGTCCAGCGAGGTGGTGGTTGAGCATCGACTCAACGTTCTGGAACCACTCCAGCTTTGGAGCTGCTTTGTGATAGTGGAAAACGCCTGCATTGAGCATCAGGCCGGCCATCACCAGAGCGCCGATGGCCAAAGACATCAGCTGCGTTTCGTTGGTGATGCCCCAGGCACGCCAGACATGGAAGAGGCCTGAGGTGATCTGAATGCCCTGGAAACCGGCACCCATATCGCCATTGAGGATCTCCTGGCCGAACACTGGCCACACCACCTGAGCGCTGGGCTTCACGTGGGTGGGGTCAGCAAGCCAACCGGAGAAATTGGAGAAGCGGGCTCCATGGAAGAAGGCACCGCTTAGCCAGATGAAGATCACGGCCAGATGGCCGAAGTGAGCACTGAAGATCTTCCGAGAGACCTCCTCAAGGTCACTCGTGTGGCTGTCGAAATCGTGAGCATTGGCGTGGAGGTTCCAAACCCAAGTGGTGGTTTTGGGACCTTTCGCGAGAGCTCGGTCGAAGTGTCCGGGCTTGCCGAACAGCTCGAAGGTTGCTGGATTGTCAACCTTTTCAACCTGAGTCTTCGCGGTGCTCCCACGCTCTGGTGGGCTGATGGTCATCGAGTCGTTCCTCGAGGGACGGGATCGAGGTGGTGGGCCACCCCTCCGATAAACAGATGTTCACCGGGGCCCCGGACGCAGCTCCGCGAAGCGTCACCACGACCGGGCGCCAATGGCGACAGGAGCGAAACCCCTGTCGGCCACTGGAGCGCTGGGCCCCAAAGAGGGGACCGCTGGCGGAAGCATAGGGGCGCAGATGCACAGAAGACCCCATGGAGTTACAAAGGTTCAATCCGGCCGCGCGCCTGTCTGGGCCTGACGTTTTCATGACGCCCGCTATCAACAAAAAGTTTTAAATTGCCCAAGAAATTATCCACGCAAACGAAAAAATGCCTCACTAAGTAATGCAAATTGCGCCGAATCTCCTGACTCCGGCATGAGCATTCAGAATGGACTGATCTTGAGTTGGTCCCCATGACGGCTTCGGGCCGATTTCAATCCTGGCTCCGCTGGATCACTGCTCTCCTCAGCGTTGTGTTGCTGGTCACCAGCGCAGAGCCGGCCTCGGCCTGGGGATGGGGGCGGATGGGATCGATGGAGACCGGGTCAGCCGTGGATCCCTTGGCTCCCACTGCCCCAAGCGGACGCCTGCAGGAAGTGGCGCCTCCAGGGGCGGTTCAACAACTTCAGACAGCCCTGGCGGCTCATCATCCTCAGTTGCAGCTCACCAGCCCCGCCGATGGCACGGTGCTCCAGCCGAACCAGCAAACCCTGGTGCTGCAGGTGAGCGACTGGCCCCTGGCCCAGGATCCCGAGTTCGGCCTGGGAGCCCATGTGGCGCTGCAGATCGATGACCAGCCTCCACTGCGATTCAGCGAAGCCGAGGGCGGACGCTTGCGCATCCAACTCCCAGCGCTCACAGCGGGAAGCCACCGTTTCACCGCTTATGCGGCCATGCCCTGGGGCGAAGCGGTGAAAACCCCTGGAGCCAGTTTGCAATGGCGTTTTGATCAGCTTCAAGGTCTTGAAGGAACGCAGCCAGCACCTGACGCCCCCTGGCTTGCCATGGTCAGTCCGTCGGACCTGGGCGGCGGTGAGCCCCTTTTTCTCGATTGGCTGATTTGGAACGCACCGCTGCAGAACCTGCGCGAAGGAGACGCTCGCTGGAGGCTGCGAATCTCCGTGAATGGAGACAGTTTTCTGGTGGACCGACAGGAGTCTCTCTGGATCAAGGGGGGCGGCAATGGGCCTGGGCGCGTGCAGATGGAGCTCCTGGATGGCGTGGGTGAACCGATGAGCCCTGTGTTCAATAACCAACTTCGGCCAATCACCCATCAGCCGGGATCGCGCCCCATCTGGATGCAATCCCGGCTCAGTGACGCGCAGATCGCCCGACTGCTGGGAGACGTGGTCAAGTCGGACGAATCCCCAGACCCAGAACTGGAATCAGCCACAGAACCAGCCACAGAACCAGCCACTGAACCGCAGGTTGTGCAGGAGCCAGTCGCGCTCGAGAAGCCCTTGGACGAACCCATGAATGAGCCCATGGAGGAGGCCACTGAGGAGGCCATTGAAGGGCCAGCTGAGGAGGTCCTCCCCCCAGAAGCCACCGCTGCGGAGACACCAACCTCCGCAGACGCGCGTCCCGAGGAAGTCCCCCAAGAGGACACCCCCCAAGAGGACACACCTCCCAGCGCCGAAAGCGCCCCTGCGCCAGCACCGCAACAGGAAGCTCCGCAGGCAGCACCATCCAGCAGCCTGGGAGGATCGGCGAGGGAGCTATTGAACGCTGATGGCACCCAGCGCTGACCATCCGAGGCTGCAGTTCTGAACGACCCGTCTTCCCCATCACGCTCTGGTGCTGCAACGCTGGCCATCGGACTCTCACGGAGCGCCTGGCCGCTGCTTCAGCGCCTGGCAAACCAGGGCTTGAGCGAACGCATCGCGCTCTCCCCCAGTGCCGCTGCATCCCTCGATCCCTGCCCAGATTCAGTGCTGGTGGCGAGCGCCAGTGAGCTCTTGCAGACACACTGGCGCGAGGGCGGTCGCCTGATTGTGGTTGGAGCTCTTGGAGCCGTCACCCGACTGATCGCCCCGCTGATCAACGACAAAGAGAGCGATCCGGCTGTTCTGGTGCTTGATACCCAGGGTCTGCAGGTGGTCCCTCTTCTGGGCGGGCATCGCGCCGGAGGGGAACAGTTGGCCAGGGAGCTCGCAGCATCGCTTGGGGGTACCGCAGTGATCACCGGTGATGCAGCCACGCAGGGGCGGCTTGCGCTGGATTCCTTCGGAGAAATCTGGGGGTTTCGGCGCAGTGGCACGACCGATGCCTGGCGCCGGCTGATGATCCAACAGGCCCAGGGAAGCCCGATTGCGGTGAGGCAGCAAAGCGGCAGCGAACACTGGCGCGCTTGTGCCTCAGCCAGCACCTTGGCATTCACCTCAAACCCTGATGACAGGTCCGAGCTGGCGATTGGTCCTGGGAGTCACGCCGCACCCTGTCGCTGGCATCCAGCCACCTTGTGGCTGGGCCTCGGCTGCGAACGCAACACGAGCCAGTGCCTGATTGAACGCGCCATTCATCAAGCACTGGAGAGCGCAGGGCTGGCTGCCGAGGCCGTTGCTGGCTTCGGCAGCATCGAGATCAAGAGCGATGAGCCCGCTTTGCTCGCCTTGGCGCAGGACTGCGACTGGACAGTCAGGTTCTTCAGCGCCTCAGCCCTCGCGGCAGTACCGGTGCCAACACCGTCGGCCGTCGTCGAAGCGGAGATAGGCACAGCATCGGTTGCGGAAGCCGCGGCTCTGCTGGCCGCTGGGGAAGGTGCCCAGCTCTTACAGAGCAAACGCATCCTCCATGCCGGGCCTGAGGAGCAGGGTGCAGTCACCGTGGCGATCGCCGAAGCGGCGCAGCCCTTTGCACCGCAACGGGGAGAACTGCACCTCATCGGCAGCGGTCCAGGGGATCTCAGCCTGCTCACCCCCGATGCCCGCCGCGCGTTGAGTCGCTGCGGGGTCTGGGTGGGCTACGGGTTGTACCTGGATCTGCTCGAACCGCTGCGCCGCCAGGACCAGGTGCGGCTGGACGGTCAACTCACCCGCGAACGGGACCGTTGCCAGCAGGCCCTGTCCCTTGCTCAGCAGGGAGCCAGAGTGGCGCTGGTGTCGTCTGGCGACAGCGGCATCTACGGCATGGCCGGGCTGGCCCTCGAGCTATGGATGGCGCTGGCTGAACGCTCACGTCCGTTGTTCGAGGTGCATCCAGGCCTCTCCGCTCTTCAACTGGCGGCGGCCCGGGCCGGAGCGCCGCTGATGCATGACTTCTGCACCATCAGCCTCAGCGATCGCCTCACGCCCTGGCCTGTGATTGAACAACGGCTGCACGCCGCAGCAGCCGGCGACTTCGTCGTCGCTCTTTACAACCCGCGATCCAAAGGCCGCGACTGGCAGCTGCAACGGGCCCAGGAGATTCTTCTCGGCCATCGTCCCGAGCACACACCCGTGGTGATGGCCCGTCAGCTGGGCCGCACAGAAGAACAGGTGACCCTGCATGGCCTCAAGGCTCTGCCTGTGACCCAGGTGGACATGCTCACAGTGCTGGTGATCGGCAACAGCAGCAGCACCATGGAAGGCGGGCGCATGGTGACCCCGAGGGGATATCCGGGCGCCGAACTCAGCTAATGGAATCGCGTGCAGTCGGGATGACAGGATTCGAACCTGCGGCCCCTTCGTCCCGAACGAAGTGCGCTACCAAGCTGCGCTACATCCCGATTGACAGACTGTAGAAGATGACCTCTGCCTTGAAACCCGAGTGGTTGCGCGTGAAAGCGCCGCAGCGGGAGCGGATCGGTGCCGTTGCCGATCTTCTGCTCGACCTGAAGTTGAACACGGTCTGCCAGGAGGCCAGTTGCCCCAACATCGGTGAGTGCTTCGCCGGCGGCACGGCCACCTTTCTGATCATGGGCCCGGGCTGCACCCGCGCCTGCCCTTACTGCGACATCGACTTCGACAAGAGCGTCCGTGAGCTCGACCCCACCGAACCGGAACGGCTCGGGGAGGCGGTGGCGCGTCTGGGTCTGAAGCACGTGGTGATCACCTCGGTGAACCGGGACGACCTGCAAGACGGTGGAGCCTCCCAGTTCGTGGCCTGCATCGAGCAGGTGAAGCAACGCTCACCACTCACCACGATCGAGCTGCTGATTCCCGACTTCTGCGGCAACTGGGACGCCCTGGCCAAAGTGATGGCGGCAGCACCCCATGTGCTTAACCACAACATCGAAACGGTGCCGCGGATGTACCGCCTGGCTCGTCCTCAGGGCATTTACGAACGGTCCCTGGAACTTCTGCAGCGGGTTCGGGACGACTGGCCACGGGCTTACAGCAAGTCTGGCCTGATGGTGGGCCTCGGTGAAAACGACGACGAGGTGATCGACGTGTTGCGCGACCTGCGCACCCACCGGGTGGACATCGTCACCATCGGCCAATATCTCTCCCCAGGCCCCAAGCATCTGGCCGTGGATCGTTTTGTGACCCCTGAGCAATTCGACACCTACCGCCGCATCGGCGAGGAGGAGCTGGGCTTTCTGCAGGTGGTGAGCACCCCCCTCACCCGCAGCAGTTATCACGCCGGCGAGGTGCAGAGGCTCATGGCCAGCCATCCCCGCTGACGGGGATCCACTCCTGCAGGATCCAGTCCACCAAGCCGGCCTGAATCATCGGGTCGTGCGACACCCAGGCCAGCGCCTCCCCGTAAGACTCAGCCTCAAAGATCAACAAGCCGCCGCCACCGGGGTGCCGCCGCTCATCCACGAGGAAACCGCTGCGGATCCGACGGCCCGCCTGGGTTTCTTTTGCCACCCATGCCCGGTGGGCCTCCAGGTGAGGCCGACGCTGCTCGAGCGGCAGAGCGGCCGTATCCGCCGTGAAGGTTTCGTGTTTGACAAACCAGGGCATGGAGAGCGGCCTGTTCAGGCCGCCACCGCCTGCTGGTCCACCAGACCCATGGCTGCCCGCTCACTCGGCGGAATCAGCACCTTGAAGCGTCCCTTGGCCGCGGCCCAGTCGGCCAACAGCGCTGAGGCCTTGCTGCTGCCGGTGGCCGCCACGTGGGCTTCCAACAGCTCTTTGAGCGTTTCCTCCTGCTGCGAAGTGGTGAGGCTGCAGACCGCAACGATCTCAGGATTGACCCTGGCGGTGACGCGATCACCCTCATCGAGCAGGAAGGTGACGCCACCGGTCATGCCGGCACCCACATTGCGGCCGGTGCTGCCCAGCACCACCACCACACCACCGGTCATGTACTCACAGCAGTGGTCGCCAGCTCCCTCCACCACGGTGCGAGCGCCGCTGTTGCGCACCCCGAAACGCTCACCAGCACGGCCGTGGGCAAACAGCTCACCGCCCGTGGCGCCGTAGAGGCAGGTGTTGCCGAGGATCACCTGATCACCGGGATTGGCGCAGCCATCGGATGGCACCAGGCTGATGCGTCCGCTGTTCATGCCCTTGCCCACGTAGTCGTTGGCTTCCCCTTCCAGGCGCACGTTCATGCCCTGCACCAGGAAGGCGCCGAAGCTCTGGCCGGCGGCGCCCTGGAAGGTGAGGTTGAGCTGGCCCTTGAAGCCGCGGTTGCCGTGGCGTTGGGCAATCTCACCGGCCAGACGGGCCCCGACACTGCGGTCGGTGTTGATGATCGCGATCGTGCGGCTCAGGGAACCGTGGCTCTCCACCGCCGCCATCAGCTCGGCATCGGCGAGAAGCTGATCCTCAAGAATCGGGCCATTGCCGTGGGCCTCAGCGCTGTGACGCAGCCAGGAGCGCTCTTCTGAACCCTGAATCGGTGCCAGCAGACTGGAGAGATCCACACCCTGGGTTTTGGCCAGCTGCACTGCACGGGGTTGAAGCAGATCGCTGCGACCGATCAGATCTTCGAGTTTGGCCACGCCGAGCAGGCTCAGCAGCTGACGCACTTCTTCCGCCACGTACCAGAAGAAATTCACCACGTGCTCGGGCACGCCGGTGAAGCGCTTGCGCAGGGCCTCCTTTTGGGTGGCCACGCCCACCGGGCAATTGTTGGTGTGGCAGACCCGGGCCATGATGCAGCCCTCGGCGATCATCGCCACAGAGCCGAAGCCATACTCCTCAGCGCCCAGCAGGGCTGCGATCACCACATCCCAGCCGGTCTTGAGGCCGCCATCGGCCCGCAGCAGCACCCGATCCCGCAGGCCATTTTCGAGAAGGCTGCGGTGCACCTCGGTGAGACCCAGCTCCCAGGGGCTGCCGGCATGCTTGATCGAACTCAGCGGCGAGGCTCCGGTACCCCCGTCGTGGCCGGAGATCTGGATCACATCGGCATTGGCCTTGGCCACGCCGGCGGCAATCGTGCCGATGCCGATCTCGGCCACCAGCTTCACGCTCACCGGCGCCTTGGGGTGCACCTGGTGCAGATCGTGGATCAGCTGAGCCAGATCCTCGATGGAATAGATGTCGTGATGGGGTGGCGGTGAGATCAGGGCCACACCGGGTTTGCTGTTGCGCAACCAGGCGATGTAGTCATCCACCTTGGGGCCGGGCAGCTGGCCGCCCTCACCGGGCTTGGCCCCCTGGGCCACCTTGATCTCCAGTTGCTTGCCGCTGCGCAGGTATTCGGCTGTCACGCCAAAGCGCCCGGAAGCGATCTGCTTGATCGCCGAACAGGCGGTGTCGCCATTCCGGAGGCCGCCGATGCTGGGGAAAGCCTGCGAGCGGCCCTCGGCATCCACATCGTGAAGAACCTGGAAACGGGCCGGGTCCTCACCACCCTCGCCGCTGTTGCTCTTGCCGCCGATGCGGTTCATCGCCACCGCCAGCACCTCATGGGCTTCCCGCGACAACGCCCCGAGGCTCATACCCCCCGTGCAGAAACGCTTGCAAAGGCTTTCCGCGCTCTCCACCTGATCCAGGGGCAGCGGTGTTGGGGCCAGCTTGAACTCCAGCAGATCCCGCAGCGCCGTGACCGGCCGGTTCTCCAGCAGGGTTTTGTAAGTGGAGAAATGGTCGTAACCAGGTCCGGTCTTTACCGCCGCATGCAGGGCCTTGGCCATATCGGGACTGTTGAGGTGGTACTCGCCGCCGGTGCGGTACTGCACAAAGCCCATGAACTCGAGCTTGCTGCGGTTGAGCTCCGGGAAGGCCTTGGCATGGAGTGACAGGGTTTCATTGGCCAGCTCCGCCAGGGTCATGCCCGCCACACGGCTGGTGGTGCCGCTGAAGGCGGTGTCGATCACATCGGCACCGAGGCCGATCGCTTCAAAGATCTGAGCGCCGTGATAGCTGGCCAGGAGCGAAATGCCGATCTTGGAGAGGATCTTGCGCAGGCCGTTTTCCAGGGAAACGCGCACGTTGGCCTGCACCTTGTCGGCATCGAGGGCGGGCAGCTTGCCCTGCTCGATCCGCTTCTGGGTTTTGGGGTGGGCAAGCCAATGGCGGGTGGTCTCCCAGGTGAGCCACGGGCAGACCGCACTGGCGCCATAGCCGATCAGGCAGGCCATGTGGTGGGTGCTCCAGCACTGGGCGGTGTCGATCACCAAGGAGCAGCGCAGACGCAGCTTCTGACGCAGAAGGTGATGATGCACCGCCCCCACGGCCAGGAGGGCCGGCATCGCCACGCTGGTGGCGGTGAGCTGGGCAGCAGCACCGGAGCCATCAACACGATCGGAGAGCACCAACACCTGGGCACCGCCGCGCACAGCCTCCTCGGCCGATTCACACAGCCTTTGCAGGGCCGATGACAAACCACCAGCGCAGGCCTCAACGGCCACGTGGGTGGAGAGGGTGGCAACGGGAAGTCCCTGCTCGCTGATCGCCGCAAGCTCGGCTTCATTGAGAACCGGCGTGTCCAGGTGGATCACGGCGGCCGCCTCGGCCTGGGGCTTCAGCGCCGGCCGGCGTTCA
This sequence comes from Synechococcus sp. WH 7803, assembly GCA_000063505.1. GTDB lineage: Bacteria > Cyanobacteriota > Cyanobacteriia > PCC-6307 > Cyanobiaceae > Synechococcus_C. The sequence goes on along the minus strand of CT971583.1, from coordinate 407,058 downwards.
CCCAGATGCATTTCCAGGCTCATCACCAGCTTTTCCCGCAGGGGATCAATCGGCGGGTTGGTGACCTGGGCGAAGCGTTGTTTGAAGTAGTCGTACAGCAGGTGGGGTTTGTCCGACAACACCGCCAGGGGGATGTCGTCTCCCATGCAGTAGGTGGGTTCCTTACCCAGTCCGGCCATGTCTTCGATCACAAGATCGAAGTCTTCGGCGGTGAAGCCCATGGCGGTCTGCAGCCGCAACAGATCCAACTCACCGATCTGACGGTCCTGGGTCCAGGGTTGGGCTTCCACACTGCGGCGATGGTGCTGCAGCCAGTCGCCGTAGGGGAAGCGTCCAGCCGCGTCCTCCTTCACGGTCCAGTTGTCGAGCAGCTGGCCGTTCTCCAGATCCACAGCCACCATCTGGCCGGGGCCGAGACGGCCCTTCTGAACCACGGTTTTGCCGCTGAGATCCACCACACCGGTTTCCGATCCCATGATCACGAAACCGTCGGCGGTGGTGCACCAGCGCGCGGGGCGCAACCCGTTGCGATCAAGCGTGGCACCCACCCGTTTGCCATCGGCGAACACCAGCAGGGCCGGACCATCCCAGGGCTCCTGGATGCCGGCATTGAATTCGTACATCGCCGTCACTGCAGGGCGATCCTCCAGATCCGGCTGGTTGCGGAAGGCCTCGGGCACCAGGGTGATCAAGCTGTCGGTGATCGAGCGACCGCTGCGCACCATCAGCTCCAGGGTGGCGTCGAGGTTGGCCGAATCACTGAACGCCGGGTTCACCACGGGATTGAGATCATTCGCAGCTTCACCCCAAACGTCCGCGAGGCTGGCTTCAGAGGCCTTGGCCCAGTTGAGGTTGCCCAGAAGCGTGTTGATTTCTCCGTTGTGACCCAGCAACCGCATCGGCTGAGCCAGGGGCCAGCGGGGCAGGGTGTTCGTGCTGAAACGGCGGTGGTACACCGCAAAGCTCACTTCAAAGCGCGGATCGCGCAGATCGGCGTAGTACTGCGCCAGCACCTCGGAGCGCACCATGCCCTTGTACACAACGGTGCGGCTGCTCAATGAGGCCACGTAAAGATCACGGGATCCCTCAAACCCCCAGGCCTGGCGGGCACGGGCACCGATCCGGCGACGCAGGCGCAGCAGCAAAGCCTCGAAGGCGTCACCATCGGGGCCGCCGGCAAGGCTCCACTGCTCGATCACTGGGGCGGTGTCCCGCGCCATGGGGCCCAGCACGGAAGAATCCACTGGAACCACCCGCCAGCCGGCGGACGTGAGGCCAAGCGCCTCGGCTTCCTCCTTGCAGAACCGGCGCGCCAGCTCCCGCCTCTCGGGGTCCTGGGGCATGAACATCATCCCGAGACCACGGGCGGAGGCCGCCTCAGGCCAGACCGCCTTCAGATAAGTCCAGGGGATTTGGCAGAGCACGCCGGCACCATCACCGGAATCACCATCACCACCACAGCCGCCGCGGTGCTCCATGCAACCAAGGCCGCGCAGGGCCTGCTGCAGCACCCAGTGGCTGGTTTCCCCAGACAATTGCGCCAGGAAACCCACCCCGCAGGCATCTTTCTCACCAGCCACCGCCTCAGGCGCAGCGCTGTCGCTGTAGGGCCAGAGGGATCCGGTGGGATGAGACATGACCTTCAAGGATTCAGACATACACCGCCCCTGGAATCAGCGATCCATGGCGGGACAATCTCGAATCCTAAGGATTGATCAGCCCGGCTAGCGTCAAGTTCATGCCGTTACCGCCTCCCCCCCCTGCTCCCGTCGCTGAAGTGCGACAAGCCGGTCAGAGCATCGGCAGCACAATCAGGATTGGAGAGATCTCGCAAAAAAGCGCCTGGCTTTGGATCACAGGCAAGGGAGGATCCTCCGATCAACTCTGGCTGCCCCTAGACGTCCTGACGGGTCGCCTTGGATTCCGCAGAACAACAACGGCCGCGGGTGAGCAGCTGGAATGGTTCGGGCGTGATCGGCGTTTGACTGATCTCGAGACACGCACCTTGAAGGACGAGGTGGCGGTGGATGCCTTGCCCTGGATGCGCGCCATCAACGTTTCGGTGCAGCGGCGGGAGACAACCCTCGAACTGTCGCTGCCATCAGCGCGGATCGTGTCGATCCGTCAGGGCCGGGGGAGCACGGCGGGTCGCGTGGTGCTCGACCTTTCAGCGCCGGCTCTGGTCCAACGCGATCAGCAGGGGTTGGTGTTGGGTGTAACGAGCAACCGATCCCAAAACAATCGGCTGCGCCGGTTGGGCCTCTCCCCACAGGCGCGCCAAAGCATCCTGCGACTGACGAGCCAAGGCGGTGACCTCGACTTTTTCACGCTCAAATCCCCCTGGCGCATCGTCATGGACGGGACCCAGCGCCGATCGGTCTCCAAAACGAGGGCTCGCACCTCGCCGTTTCAGGCAGCGCGCTTCTCCCCCGAGATCCAGAACGCCATTCGCCAAGGGCTGATCCTCGACAGTCGGACGGTGCAGGTTGGGGTCAAGCCTCTGAGGATTTACCGCGCTGGTTGGCCTTTGGGCAACGAGAGCTTGCTGCTGCGTCCACTGGCTCCGATCAGAGCGCAGACCGGGCTGCGGTTTCTCAACCAACTCGCCCAACCTGCGAAGGCCCTGGTCGCCATCAACGGCGGATTTTTCAATCGCGTGCGTCAACTCCCCCTTGGAGCCGTGCGCCTCGACGGAGTCTGGCTTTCAGGTCCGATCCTCAACCGTGGAGCGGTGGGCTGGGATGGTCCGGGCCCGCTTCTGTTCGACCGTCTTCGCCTCGATCAGGAACTGCGCGTGAACGGTGGACGTCGGTGGGGACTTGGATTTCTGAACAGCGGCTACGTGCAGCGGGGGTTGAGCCGGTACACCCGGGCCTGGGGCCCCACGTACCGCTCTCTCAGCGGAGAGGAACAGGCGATCCTGGTCCGCGAGGGGCGCGTCTCCGATCAGTTTTCGCAGGCTGAACTGGCTCGAGGCGTGCCGATTCCCCGAGGGGCATCCCTCATCGTCGCTCGTGCCAGAGCGCCCCTCCCCGCCAAGCCCGGCGACGAAGCCGAGATTCGCTTGAAGGTGTCGAGCCCGGTGGGAGAACGCCGTCAGGTCATGGCGGGCGGCCCCTTGCTGTTGAAGGAAGGGAGAGTGGTATTACGCGGCCGTCAGGAGGGATTCAGCCCAGGATTTCTGGGCCAGGCCGCCCCTCGAACTGTTGTGGGACAAGACACCAAGCACCGCTGGATGCTGACGCTTGAAGGGCAAAGCGGCGGCGATCCAACGCTGCTGGAAACCACGCTGGCCCTACAGCAACTGGGCCTGAGCGACGCTCTCAATCTCGATGGTGGAAGCTCCACCACCATGCTCATCGCGAATCGAACCGTGATGACAGGTCGGGGGGTGCCGCCGAGAGTTCAGAACGGGTTGGGGTTCATCCAACCCTGAAGGGGAAAGCTGCGACACTGAATTGATCTGTTGAAGCAAGACGGTGGGCGCAATCCTTCAGATCACTGCAGCTGCTGCTGCCGAACTCGGCCGCCAGGCTTCAGTGGCAGGGACGCCAGGGCTGATGCACCTTGATCTTCAGCACGGACACTGCGAAAAACACGTGATCCGCCTTCAGCCTGGACATCTTTCTGGGAGACCGGTGGCCAGGGCTGACGGTGTCACCCTCCATGCACCTGAACCCCAGATCGAACTGCTTCAGGGGCTCACCCTCGACTACCGAAGCGACATCAGCGGCGGTGGATTCCTGATTCTCAGCAGTGATCAAGTGCGCTGCTGCGCCTGTGGCAGCGCTTTCAGCAGGCACTGAACAGAGCAGGGAGGTCGACCCGGTAATGTGGTGGATTGTCGAACCAGGTCGGGTCCCCGGCCGCATACCGACCGTCGATGCCAACCATTCAGCAACTGATCCGCACCGAGCGCCAGAGCTCTAAAGCGAAGACCAAATCACCCGCGCTCAAGTCCTGCCCTGAGCGCCGTGGTGTGTGCACTCGTGTGTACACCTCCACTCCGAAGAAGCCGAATTCCGCTCTTCGCAAAGTGGCGCGTGTACGCCTCACGTCTGGTTTCGAGGTGACGGCCTACATCGGTGGCATTGGTCACAACCTTCAGGAGCACTCGGTTGTGCTGATCCGCGGAGGCCGTGTCAAAGACCTGCCAGGGGTCCGTTACCACATCATTCGTGGAACGCTCGACACAGCTGGCGTGAAGGATCGCCGCCAGTCCAGGTCGAAGTACGGCGCCAAAACGCCCAAGGAGTGATGTGGAGCGATCCATTGATTGGATCGCCTGCTCACCCGTTCAATCCCACCACCATTCATCGTTCTCCCCCACTGACAGTCCATGTCACGCCGTAATGCCGCCGTCAAGCGTCCGGTTCTCCCGGATCCTCAGTTCAACAACCGCCTGGCCACGATGCTTGTCGCCAGGCTCATGAAGCACGGCAAAAAGTCCACGGCGCAACGCATCCTGTCCGATGCCTTCAGCTTGATTGGCGAGCGCACTGGTGGTGACCCAATCGAACTGTTCGAAACCGCTGTCAAAAACGCCACGCCCCTCGTGGAGGTGCGCGCCCGTCGCGTGGGTGGCGCCACCTACCAGGTGCCGATGGAAGTTCGTCAGGAACGGGGCACCGCCATGGCCTTGCGCTGGCTGGTGAGCTTCTCGCGTGCGCGCAACGGCCGCAGCATGGCCCAGAAGCTGGCCGGTGAGCTGATGGATGCCGCCAACGAGGCTGGCAGCGCTGTTCGCAAGCGCGAAGAAACGCACAAGATGGCCGAAGCCAATAAAGCCTTCGCTCACTACCGCTACTGATTTGAGGTTGCCCTGACGGCCTCATTGGCCGGGGGCTGACCTGTAGAGTCTCACCCGCCTTTTAACGCCCCACCCCGGAGTTTCCTGTGGCTCGCGCCTTTCCCCTGGAACGCGTCAGAAATATCGGTATTGCCGCTCACATTGATGCCGGCAAAACCACTACCACCGAACGCATCCTGTTTTATTCAGGTGTGGTTCACAAAATCGGTGAGGTGCACGATGGCGCCGCCGTGACCGACTGGATGGCCCAGGAACGGGAACGTGGCATCACCATCACCGCGGCCGCTATCTCCACAAGCTGGAACGATCACCGCATCAACATCATCGACACCCCTGGGCACGTCGATTTCACCATTGAGGTGGAGCGCTCCATGCGTGTGCTCGATGGTGTGATCGCTGTGTTCTGTGCTGTTGGCGGCGTTCAACCACAGTCGGAAACTGTTTGGCGTCAGGCCGATCGCTATTCCGTTCCCCGGATGGTGTTCGTGAACAAGATGGACCGCACCGGTGCGGACTTCCTCAAAGTTCACGGTCAGATCAAGGATCGCCTCAAAGCCAATGCAGCGCCGATCCAACTGCCCATCGGTGCCGAAGGTGATCTGAGCGGCATTATCGATCTGGTGGAGAACAAGGCTCACATCTACAAGGATGATCTGGGCCAGAACATCGAAGTCACGGATGTTCCGGACGACATGAAGGATCAGGTCGCCGAATGGCGCACCTATCTCATGGAAGCCGTTGCAGAAACCGACGAAGCGCTGATCGAAAAGTTCCTCGAAACAGGCGAACTCAGCGTTGAAGAGCTCAAAGCCGGCATCCGTAAAGGTGTTCTCAAGCACGGCTTGGTCCCCGTTCTGTGCGGCTCCGCCTTCAAGAACAAGGGTGTGCAGCTCGTTCTTGACGCCGTTGTCGACTACCTCCCGGCTCCGATCGATGTGCCCCCCATCCAGGGTGTGCTGCCGAACGGCGAGGAAGCGGTTCGTCCTTCTGATGACAAGGCTCCCTTCAGCGCACTCGCCTTCAAGGTGATGGCTGATCCCTACGGGAAGCTCACCTTCGTTCGGATGTATTCCGGCGTTCTTGCGAAGGGAAGCTACGTATTGAACTCCACGAAAGACTCCAAGGAACGCATCTCCCGCCTCGTCGTGCTCAAAGCTGACGATCGGGAGGAGGTTGACGAACTGCGCGCCGGCGATCTCGGAGCCGTGCTGGGCCTGAAGGCCACCACAACCGGAGACACCCTCTGCTCTGCCGAGGATCCCATCGTGCTCGAGACCCTGTTCGTTCCCGAGCCAGTGATCTCCGTGGCTGTCGAGCCCAAAACCAAAGGTGATATGGAGAAACTCTCCAAGGCCCTGGTTGCTCTGGCCGAAGAAGACCCCACCTTCCGTGTGAACACGGATCAGGAAACGGGTCAGACCGTGATTGCCGGCATGGGAGAACTCCACTTGGAGATCCTTGTGGACCGCATGCTGCGGGAATTCAAAGTCGAAGCCAACATCGGTGCTCCTCAGGTCTCCTACCGGGAAACCATTCGCGCCTCCTCCCGCGGCGAAGGCAAATTCTCCAGGCAAACCGGAGGTAAGGGTCAGTATGGTCACGTCGTGATCGAAATGGAACCCGGTGAGCCGGAGTCCGGATTCGAATTCATCAACAAGATCGTTGGTGGTGTCGTGCCCAAGGAATACATCAAGCCCTCCGAAATGGGCATGAAAGAGACCTGCGAATCAGGCGTGATCGCCGGTTATCCGCTGATCGACGTGAAAGTCACCATGATCGACGGTTCCTACCACGATGTGGACTCGTCGGAAATGGCCTTCAAGATCGCCGGATCCATGGCCTTCAAAGATGCCGTCAAGAAGTGCAACCCTGTACTTCTTGAACCGATGATGAAGGTCGAGGTCGAGGTCCCCGAGGATTTCCTCGGCTCGATCATCGGCGACCTGTCCTCCCGTCGAGGTCAGGTTGAAGGTCAGGCAATTGACGATGGCACGTCAAAAGTCTCGGCCAAGGTGCCCCTGGCCGAGATGTTCGGCTACGCCACCGAGCTCCGATCCATGACCCAGGGTCGGGGTATTTTCTCGATGGAATTCAGCCACTACGAGGATGTTCCTCGCAACGTGGCCGAGGCCATCATCTCCAAGAATCAGGGCAATTCCTGATCTCTAAACTCCCCTAATCCACACCCTCGATTCTTTACAAAAATGGCACGCGAGAAGTTTGAAAGGAACAAGCCTCACGTCAACATCGGCACCATCGGCCACGTTGACCACGGCAAAACCACCCTCACCGCCGCGATCACCAATGTGCTGGCCAAGAAAGGTCAGGCCAAGGTTCAGGATTACGCCGACATCGATGGCGCCCCAGAGGAGCGCGAGCGCGGCATCACCATCAATACCGCTCACGTCGAATACGAAACCGACACCCGTCACTACGCCCACGTGGACTGCCCCGGTCACGCGGACTATGTGAAGAACATGATCACCGGTGCCGCCCAGATGGACGGCGCAATCCTGGTGTGTGCCGCAACCGACGGCCCCATGGCCCAGACCAAGGAGCACATCCTCCTGGCCAAGCAGGTGGGCGTTCCCGCGCTGGTGGTGGCACTGAACAAGTGCGACATGGTCGATGACGAAGAGATCATCGAACTGGTGGAGATGGAGATCCGTGAACTGCTCTCCAGCTATGACTTCCCCGGCGACGACATCCCCGTGGTTCAGGTCTCTGGTCTGAAGGCCATCGAAGGAGAAGCCGAGTGGGAAGCCAAGATCGATGAGCTCATGCAAGCTGTCGATGCCAACATCCCCGAGCCTGAGCGCGAGGTTGACAAGCCTTTCCTGATGGCGATCGAGGATGTCTTCTCGATCACCGGTCGTGGCACCGTGGCCACGGGTCGTATCGAGCGCGGCATCGTCAAAGTTGGCGAAGAGATCGAAATCGTCGGCATCAAAGACACCCGCAAGACCACCGTCACCGGTGTTGAGATGTTCCGCAAACTGCTCGACGAGGGCATGGCCGGAGACAACGTCGGCCTTCTGCTTCGCGGCATCCAGAAGGAAGACATCGAGCGCGGCATGGTGCTGGTGAAGCCAGGCTCCATCACCCCCCACACCAAGTTTGAGGGTGAGGTGTATGTGCTGAAGAAGGAAGAGGGTGGTCGCCACACCCCGTTCTTCGCTGGCTATCGCCCGCAGTTCTACATCCGTACAACGGATGTGACCGGCCAGATCACCGCCTTCACTGCTGACGACGGCAGCGATGTGGAAATGGTGATGCCTGGTGACCGCATCAAGATGACCGGCGAGCTGATCTGCCCGGTGGCCATCGAACAGGGAATGCGTTTCGCCATCCGCGAAGGCGGCCGCACCATCGGTGCAGGCGTGGTTTCCAAGATCATCGAGTGATCTAGAGCTCGTCTCCTTGGGGATGACCCGACCGCGGTCGGGTCATCCCCTAATCTTTTTGAATGGCATCAGCTTGTTTTCACACCAGCTGAACTGCACCTCGACAATCCACCTCTCGTGATCTCCTCAGGAGATTCCAAAGCGCTTCATGTCAACTGCCATCGCTCAGCAGAAGATTCGCATCCGTCTCAAGGCGTTTGACCGCCGCATGCTTGATCTCTCTTGCGACAAGATTATTGAAACGGCCGACACCACGGCAGCGACTGCCATCGGCCCCATCCCTCTGCCCACCAAGCGCAAGATTTACTGCGTACTGCGCTCTCCTCACGTGGACAAGGATTCCCGCGAGCACTTCGAGACCCGTACCCATCGGCGCATCATCGACATCTACAGCCCTTCGGCAAAAACCATCGACGCCCTGATGAAACTGGATCTGCCCAGTGGCGTTGATATCGAAGTGAAGCTCTGAAGACAGCTCGATCAACCGGTCAGCTTCCTAAGATCAATGGCCCGATTGATGCATGCGTGGCTGACCTGTCCGTCAGAGAACTTCCTCTTTTCCCTCTGCCGGATGTCGTGCTCTTTCCGAGTGATGTGCTGCCGTTGCACATTTTTGAATCCCGTTATCGGATGATGCTTCAAAGCGTTCTGGAGACTGACAGACGCTTCGGTATCGTCCGCTGGGATCCCCGCAGCCAGAGCATGGCTTCCATCGGCTGCTGTGCCGAAGTGATCCAGCATCAAACCGGTGACGATGGACGCAGCAACATCGTCACGCTGGGCCAACAGCGCTTTCGGGTTCTGAACGTGACCCGCGACACACCGTTCCGTTCCGCCATGGTCAGTTGGATCGAGGACGATCCGGTTGAAGATATGGCGTCGCTCCACACTTTGAAGGAGTCGGTGGCGTCAGCCTTGAAAGATGTCGTCGAGCTCACGGGCAAGCTCACAGATTCTCCGACTGCACTGCCTGAAGATCTGCCCGACCTTCCCAGAGAACTGTCCTTCTGGATTGGCGCCCACCTGGGCGGACCTGTCGCCGATCAACAACAGGAACTGCTAGAGCTCACCAGCACGCGCAGCAGGCTTGAACAGGAGTTCAGCATGCTGGACGAGACGCGCCGTCAACTCGCAGCTCGCACTGTCTTACGCGACACCCTGTCGTCTTCCAATTCGGATAACGACTGATGCCCCTGCCTGCTTTTTTCGGACCAGCAGCGATTGGCGCTGCCGCTGCCGTTGGTGCCTACGCGCTGTGGACTCGCCGCAATCGCGCTTACCTCTCAAGCGAGAGTGTGGCTTCGGCGTACGACGCATGGACGGAGGACAGGCTTCTTGAAACCCTCTGGGGTGAGCATGTGCATCTCGGTCACTACGGGGCTCCCCCCCGCAGCAAGGATTTCCGGCGAGCCAAGGCTGATTTCGTTCATGAATTGGTGCGCTGGAGTGGTTTGGATCAGTTACCACCTGGCGCGAAGGTGCTGGATGTGGGCTGTGGCATCGGCGGCAGCGCCAGAATTCTTGCCAGGGATTACGGCTTTGACGTTCTCGGAGTGAGCATCAGCCCAGCACAGATCCGTCGGGCCACCGAACTCACACCGGAGGGAATGACCTGCCGATTCGCCGTGATGGATGCCCTTGATCTGGCACTGGACGATGGGGGGTTTGATGCGGTTTGGAGTGTGGAAGCCGGTCCGCACATGCCGGACAAACAGCGCTACGCCGATGAACTGCTGCGCATGCTCCGCCCTGGCGGACTGCTGGCCGTCGCGGATTGGAATCGTCGGGATCCTGTGGATGGCCCATTGAACGGTCGAGAACGTTGGGTGATGCATCAGCTGCTCACGCAATGGGCGCACCCTGAGTTCGCCAGCATCCGTGGCCTGCAGCACAACCTGGAAACCAGTGCTTATTCCAAAGGTCCGATCGCAGTGGCCAATTGGAATCAAGCCACGCTGCCCTCCTGGAACGATTCGATTCTGGAAGGCCTGCGACGCCCCGCAGCAGTGCTGCGACTCGGTCCATCAGCCATCGTTCAGGGGTTGCGCGAAACACCAACCCTGTTGTTGATGCGCTGGGCCTTTGCCCGGGGAATGATGCAATTCGGTGTGTTTCGCCTCGCCAACGATCAGGTCAGATCAGAACTCGGATAGGCACCGAACTGGGACAGATGCTCACACAGCGGTTGGAGGTGGGCCTCGAGTGCATCAAGAATCTCGGAAGCCTTTCCCTTGGGCAGCTCCACATCCACGAAGAACACATATTCACCGAGCTCCCGCTTCGAGGGGCGTGATTCGATCCGACTCATGTTCAGTCCGAGCCCGGCAATGGCCTGGAGCGCCTCGATCAGCGCTCCAGGCGCATTGCGATGCAACGAAAAGGCAAGGCTGGCCACATCTCCCTCGCGCAAGCGTTTGCCCCGTTGGAGAAGGAGAAAGCGGGTGCAGTTCGCAGCCACATCATTCACAGGAAAGGCAAGCTGCTGCAACTCCAGGCGTTCGCCAACGGCGCGATCAGCAATCGCTGCACGGAAGCGGCTCCCTCGCACCATGCGCGCGGCTTCAGCCGTTGAGCTGGTAGGGAGCTGCAAGGCTCCTGGTAGATGGGTGGCAAGCCAGCCGCTGCATTGCGCCAAGGCCTGAGGATGGGACAGTACTTCCTTGATGTCCTGCAGCGATCCGCTGCTGAGCAGGGCATGGCGAATCGGCAGCACCACGGCTCTGCGAATGGAGAGATCCCGATGCGACCAGAGGGCATCGAGGCTGGCGGTCACCCCGCCCTCCACTGAATTCTCAACTGGAACCACAGCACCATCGCAACGGCCGTCAGCCACATGCTCCACAACCGCGCGCAATCCGGTGCAGGCCACCAGCTCTCCATCGGGGATGCCTTCAAGGGTGAGCATCTCCCTTGCCGCCCGTTCTCCGTAGGTTCCCTCGGGCCCCAGAAAGGCCAAGCGCATCGGCATGAATGACCGTCCCTTGCATCGATAGGATCATGCCGCGTCAGCAGAAGGTCCATGGCTCTGGCCTTCAACGCCAGTCAAAAGCTCGATCTTCCGGTCGTGGCCCAGAGCGCGCTCCTCAGGGCTTACCTCCAGGAACAGGACCGCGTGATCAAAGCTCTGCTCGATCCTCAGCAGCTTTCGAAAACAGGAGACGGGACTTACACCTACACAGTCACCACACTCCAGGTGTTTCAACTGCAGGTGCGACCGGTCGTTTCCTTAGCCGTCGGACTCAGTGAAGGCGTCCTCAGCATCAAGGCCACAGATGCAACGATTGAGGGTGTGGGTCTGGTGGATGACTTCCAACTCACCCTCGAAGCATCGCTGGAAGCGACGGATCGCGGGCTCCAGGGAGAGGCAACGCTTGCTGTGAATGTCAGCCAGCCCCCGCTGCTGCGACTGATTCCCAAGCGGGTTTTAGAAAGTACGGGTGAATCGATCCTCAACGGCATCCTGATCACGATCAAAGGCAGAGTCGGCCGCCAACTGGTCAACGACTTTCAAGACTGGTGCCGACATGCCCGAGAGGGCCAAAACACACCATCAACGCAGACCATCATCCCTGGGGAACAACCGAGTTAAAAAAGACTTCCGATGCAATGCCGTGGGGCCGGACGTGATCAGAGCCTGGCGGTGCAGTGCAGTGCCATAGCCAGCGTGACGTTCAAAGCCGTACTCAGGAAAGCGTTCGGCCAAGCGGCACATCAGCCCGTCGCGGGCCACTTTCGCCAAAACGCTGGCAGCAGCGATCGAGGCCTCCTGGCTGTCACCGCGCACAATCGTGCGCTGAGCCCCTGGCCAGAGGCGCAACGGCAGAACGCCATCCACAAGCACAAGTTCGGGCTGGATCGGCAACTTCTGTAGGGCCCTGAGCATGGCCAGTTCCGTGGCCACCCGGATGCCATGGGCATCAATTTCCCTTGCTGATCCCTGGCCCAGAGCCCAGGCCGAAGCCTTCGCTTGGATGTGGGGCACGAGATCAGCCCGCCGTTTGGCGGACAGGGCCTTGCTGTCGGTCAGCCCCAGCGCTGTGAGCTCAGCATCTGCCGCGCCCGTGAGGCTGACCGCTGCTGCAAACACTGGCCCGAACAGACAGCCCCGGCCCACCTCATCGACACCGACGGTCACCCTGCCGTGGCCGATGAGCGCCGACGACGACGGCCGGGCCGCTCTTCAGCTCCCTCGCTGCTGGACTGGTGCAGCGCCTCACTGGGCGAGGGCTCGGCCTCCACTGGAGGAGGAGAGGCGGACGCCTCTGGGACTGGAACCACCTCAAGGGGCGTGATCTCAACCAACAGCGGCGACTCCATGGGAGGCGGAGCCTGCACCTCGGCATCGGCGGCTGTCGTGCCCCCAGCAGGACCCTGTCCGCTCTTGCTGCCAGCACCCCGGCCACCGCGAGCACCGCGGCGCCGACGCCGGCCTGATGAGGCTGCCATCTGCTGCCGGGCTTCTTCGAGAACGGCGTCCGCGTCTTCCCCAGGGCGAACCACGCGAACCAGAAGATTGTCCTGGGCTGGCGGCGGGTCGAGAAGCAGCACAGGGTTCAAACCAAGCCAGCCATACACCTTTTCCTGTTCCTCATCCATGGGAACAGCCACCAATTCAGGATCCTGGCGCCGATTCGCCGGTGCTGGCTCGATGGCGTCACTGGACGATTCTCCGGACACACCGAGCTCCAAGCCTTCCTCGAGGACCGGACTCTCCGCACTGACCTGAGGCCGTCCGCGGCCACCTCGCCGACGACGGCCATTGGCTGACTCCGTGGCCCCAGAGGCATCAGCGCGCGCTGATGCAGCCGACCGGACCAGCCCCGTCGCCGTGGCAAGAGGCTGGAGCAGATCTTTACCGGGCAGAACAGCGACGTGGCCAAGACCGCCACAGCTGGGACAGGCACGGCCAAACAATTCGTAGATGTTTTGACCCTGGCGCTTGCGGGTCAACTCCACCAGGCCCAACTCGGTGAGCTGGGCAATCTGGGGACGGGCCGAATCGTCACGGATCGCCGTGGTGAAGTGCTCCAGAAGCTGAAGCTGGTCACGACGGGAATCCATGTCGATGAAGTCGACGATGATCACGCCACCGATATTGCGCAGCTTGAGCTGCCGTGCAATTTCAACAGCTGCCTCACAGTTGGTCCAAAGCACCGTTTCCCTGGCATTCGCCGAGCGGGTGAAGGAACCCGAGTTCACGTCGATGACCGTGAGCGCCTCGGTGGGTTCGATGATCACGTAGCCGCCAGACGGAAGATCAACCCTGGGCTTCAGGGCATCGCGGATGGCTGCATTGACCTTGAAATGCTCGAGGAGCTCATCGGGCTCGCTGTGGGCTTCGACACTGACGTGCGCCCCATCCCCGCCGAGAAATCCACTCACTCTCTCGACGGCGGTTGGATCATCGACAACCACGCGGCTGAGCTCTGGGTCGGTGTGATCACGCAGGATTCGGTGGATGAAATCCTCATCGCGATTGAGAAGCACCGGGGGTGAGGCCGTTTCTGCAGCCTTCTGGATGGCTTCCCACTGACGCAGCAGAGACTCCAGATCATCGATCAGGAGTTCTTCGCTCACCTCTTCGGCTTCGGTGCGAATCAGCAAACCCGCGCCGGGTGGTTTGACGAGCACCCCAAGGGCACGCAGGCGGTTGCGCTCGCCTTCCGAACTGATGCGCCGAGAGATGTTCACCCCCTGGCCACTGGGCTGCAGCACGAGGTACCGCCCTGGCAGGGCCAAATTTCCTGTGAGCCTGGGACCTTTGGTGCCGGTCGGCTCCTTCATCACCTGCACGAGCACCTTTTGGCGAGGCTCGAGCAATTCAGTGATGCCGGCAGCACCTTTCTTGAGGCGGAGAGGACCTAGATCGGTGACGTGGATGAAACCATTTTTTTCACTTTCACCGATATTGACGAACGCAGCATCAATACCCGGCAGCACATTTTCAACCGTGCCGAGGTAAACATCACCAATCTGATAACGGCCCTGGGCCACGATCAGCTCATCGACGCGGTCATCAGTCAGAACCGCTGCGATGCGCAGCTGTTCAGCGATGACAATTTGCTGGGGCATAAACAGAACTGACGACGCCCGTCAGGACAGAAGCCGATCGGTGGACTGAACAGCGCACCGCACGGAAGGGAATTGGAGAGAGAAGCCCGAAGGCTGAAATGATGCGGAGTGAATCACTCCTTTCAGAACAATCGACGTGAAGACGCGATTGAACAAGAGGCGATGGACCTCTCGTACCAACGAATCTGGACAAGAAGACCGGAACGGATCTGTGGCGTAAACCCTTGATGTGCCGTTCTGAATGAAATTTAGCACCGCCGGAGCCCCAACTCCATTCGCCGCACTTGCGAGAGCACCAGCTCTTGCCCCCAGTCGCTCAGACAGCCAATGGCAGAGCTGGGCGGGTTTGAGACTGCGCCCCTGTTCATCCACAGCAGCGATCAGCTCCAGCCTGGCTGACAGGGTTGCATCGGCACCATCGCCAGAGATCAGGCGCAGGGTCTTCAGCAAAGATCTGACGTCACGACGCCGAGGTCGTCCTTTCTTATCGGTGTCTTCCCAGATCAGTTCTTCGGCGCCGAGCATCTGGGCGATCGCGCCCTCCCAATCGGCGCTGGACTGCGCACGCAACGTGAAGCACCAGCGGCTGAACACAATCCTTTGGGAAAGGCTCGGAGACGAGACAGGAACCTCTTCCGCAGACAGGAGCCGCAGCCCAGGCGGCAACCGGGCCTGCCAGGACTCCTGAGCGACTTGAGGGTCCACCGATTCAGTGAATTCCAGATCCATCCACTCACCCTCGGCCTCGACACCAAGAGGAAGCGCCAGTGCCAACTGCAAGCGGGGCAGGGGATGGAATCCTCCCGTGAAGCTCACCGGCAGCCCTGATCGGCGCAGTGCTCTCTCAAACAGACGCACCAGGTCGAGGTGACTCAACAAAGCCATGGCACCGGTTTTGCTGAAGCGGAAACGGATCCTGCAGATGCGCTCACTGGCCGGAGCACGTTGAGGCCGCGCTTCAGGAACCGATGGAGGCGGCACCACAACGTTGTGCCCCAGATCAGGACCACAGACCCCGCAGCTGCTGCAGCCCTCGAAGGAACAGTCAGGAACAACTGTGGCGGCTAGCGCTTGCTGGAGATCATCGGCAAGCCACTGCTTCTCGATTCCGCTGTCGATGTGATCCCAGGGAAGTGGCTGACGGCAGAACGCCTGCAGATCGTGCCGCTCAAGCGCAGCCACCGCACTCCAGCTCCCGAGCTCCATGTCTCGGTAGCGCCCCGCCAGCCCGGCTGCAGCGATGGCTCCGGTCCAAGCCTCATACGTGCGATCAAGCGCTTCGAACCAGGCATCCATTCCTGCCCCCGCACGCCAGGCTGCTTCGATCACCGGTGCCAAGCGACGGTCTCCGCGGCCCACGAAATCCTCCATGGCCGAGAGGCGAACATCCGTGAAATTGAATCGCACCCCGCGCAACCGGCGCCCGGCGTCCCGCAGCAGCTGCTGACGGCGCAGGAACTCCTCCGTGGAAACGCTGTGCCATTGGAACGGCGTGTGCGGCTTGGGCGTGAAGTTGCTGATTGTGATGTTGAGACTGAGGCGACCGAGATCCCGGCAACAGTCCTGAAGCATCCGACAGGTTTCGGCGATGCCGAGCACATCCGCATCGGTCTCACCCGGCAGCCCGATCATGAAATAGAGCTTCACCTTGCGGTAACCGTTCTGCATCGCTGTGCGGATGCCCTGCAGCAGGTCCTCATCGGTCAGACCCTTGTTCACGATGTCGCGCAGCCGCTGGGTCCCGGCCTCAGGGGCGAAGGTGAGCCCGGCCTGCCTGGCGCCCCCAAGGATGTGGGCGATGTCCTCATCGAAGCGGTCCACCCGCTGGCTGGGTAGCTGAAGCGTGACGTTGCGGTCGGCCAAGCGGTTGCGCAGCTCGACCCCCACAGCCGGCAAGGCGAGGTAGTCGCTGCAGCTGAGAGACAGCAGCGAAAAATCGCTGTATCCGGTGCGCTCCATTCCGGCTTCCACTGCCTCAATCACCGCTTCCGGCTCCACATCCCGTGCAGGGCGTGTGAGCATCCCCGGCTGACAGAAACGGCAGCCACGGGTGCAGCCGCGGCGAATTTCCACCGTGAGTCGGTCATGCACCGTCTCCACGTGTGGGACCAGGCCCATGGCGTAGTGGGGCATCGGTGTGGCCACCCGGCGCAGGAGGCGCTGGGGCAGGTCCGCATCAATCGGCTGCAGGGTGATGCCGTCCTCACCCGTTTCATAAAGAGATGGCACGTAGACCCCGGGCACCTGGGCCAGATCCCGCAGCAGTTGAGAACGGGTCAGTCCATCGGCCTTGGCCTGAGCCACCACCAATCCGATTTCGGGGAGGAGCTCCTCACCATCGCCGAGGGCGATGAAATCGAAGAACGGGGCATAGGGCTCCGGATTGCTCGTGGCTGTTGGCCCTCCGGCGAAAATCAGCGGCGGAGCGCCCGGAGCATTCAGGGGAAGGTCTCCACGGTCGTGCGCGCGGATCGGCACATGACACAAGGCCAGCATCTCGAGGATGTTGGTGGCACCAAGCTCGTAACTCAGGCTGAATCCAAGGATGTCGAAGCTGTTCAGAGGCCAGCGGCTCTCCACCCCGAACAACGCCTGATCCTTCTCTGTTAAGCGCTGCGCGAGGTCGGATGCTGGCAAATAAGCCCGATCACACACCTGGCCAGGAACGGCATTGAGGATCGAATAGAGAATGATGTGGCCGAGGTTGCTGGCTCCGACCTCGTAAACCTCGGGGTAGGTGAGTGCCCAACGGACCTGTGCTCCGGTCCAGTCCCGGGGAACAACCCCAAGCTCATGGCCGATATAGCGAGCGGGCCGGTTGATGCCCGCATCCACGAGCGCATCGAACGGCACTGCCTGGAGCTCTGTATTCAGGGAGACGGTCAAGACGTCCCGACCCGGCTTCCTGCATCGTATGTAGCAGGATGCCCGCAGAAATCGATTTCACCGTGGTTCAGGTCAACGGCAACTACCTCAAGCTCAAGGCTGGCTATCTCTTTCCTGAGATTGGCCGTCGTGTGAAAGCCTTCAGTGCCGCCAATCCCGATGCCGCCCTGATCCGCCTTGGGATCGGCGATGTGACGGAGCCGCTGCCCCAGGCCTGCCGCGACGCCATGAAAACCGCCATCGATGCGATGGGAACAGCTGAGGGCTTCCATGGCTATGGACCTGAACAGGGCTATGGCTGGCTGCGTGAGGCGATCGCAACCCACGATTTCAAGGCCCGCGGCTGCGACATCAGTGCTGAAGAGATTTTCGTCTCTGACGGATCCAAATGCGATAGCAGCAACATCCTCGACATCCTGGGGGAAGGCAATCGTGTGGCTGTCACCGATCCCGTGTATCCGGTGTATGTGGACAGCAATGTGATGGCCGGCCGAACCGGTGATGCGGGCGATGAAGGCCGTTATGCAGGGCTGACTTACCTGCCGATCAGCGCCGACAACGGCTTTGCGGCCCAGATCCCCTCAGATCCTGTGGATCTTATTTACCTCTGTTTTCCCAACAATCCCACCGGGGCCGTTGCCACCAAGGAACAGTTGAAGGCCTGGGTGGATTACGCCCGTGCCAACGATGCGCTGATCCTGTTCGATGCGGCGTACGAAGCCTTTATTCAGGATCCCAGCCTGCCCCATTCGATTTTTGAGATTGAAGGAGCGCGTGATTGCGCCATCGAATTCCGCTCTTTCTCCAAGAATGCTGGTTTCACGGGCACGCGCTGCGCTTTCACGGTTGTGCCAAAGGGGCTGAAGGGCAAGGCCGCCAACGGTGAGGCCGTGGAGCTTTGGAGTCTGTGGAACCGCCGTCAAAGCACCAAGTTCAACGGCGTGAGTTACATCATCCAGCGCGGTGCCGAAGCGGTGTATTCCGAAGCCGGCCAGGCTGAGGTGAAGGGTCTGGTGAGCTTCTACATGGAGAACGCCGCCATCATCCGCCGCGAGCTCAGTGCAGCAGGCCTCACGATTTACGGAGGCGAGCACGCGCCCTACGTGTGGATCAAGACCCCTGATGGCATGGACTCTTGGGGCTTCTTCGACCACTTGCTCAACAAAGCCAATGTGGTGGGAACCCCTGGCAGCGGGTTTGGTGCCGCAGGTGAGGGCTACTTCCGCCTTTCAGCCTTCAACAGCCGGGCCAACGTGGACGAAGCGATGGCCAGGATCAAGGCACTCTGAGGAGACGTGTTCGGATTCCCTTTAGATTTGCAGGATCTGAGCGCGATGGTCATGGCCGTGGAGACCCCCAGCCGCACCCCTGGTGGAGCGGCTGTGCTGGAGAAAGCCCCTGAGCGCGTGCGCAAGCAATCGCCGCGCTACAAGGTGCTGCTCCACAACGACCCTGTGAACTCCATGGAGTACGTGGTCTCCACGCTCAGGCAAGTGGTCCCGCAGCTCAGCGAGCAAGACGCCATGGCGGTCATGCTCGAAGCGCACAACACCGGCGTGGGCCTGGTGATCGTTTGCGACCTCGAGCCCGCGGAGTTCTATTGCGAAACCCTGAAGGGCAAGGGACTCACCAGCACTATCGAACCGGAGAACTGATCGTCAAGTCCATCGTCCAGACCTGGAAAAGCCTGCTTCAAGCCCGTCCGCGCTGGATCGCCACCATTGTGCTGATCCCTGCGCTTTATGGGCTGGGTTGGATGCTGACGCAGCCGTTGCTGCTCGTTCTCCCAGAGACCACAGCATCGAGGCTGAGCCTGATCGGCACCGCCTTGAGCCTGGTGCTTTTTGTCGTGATCCTTCCGAGCTGGGTCAGGCAACGCTGGAGCAGTCGCCAGCCTTGGCGAATCCTGGGGTTGCGCAGCCGCAGACAGGGGCCGTCCTCAGGGCGATGCCTGATGACAGGTCTCGTTCAGTCGGTTGGACTGCTCACCTTGATCAGCCTGCCGCTCATCGTCGGGTCCTGGGGACGCTGGCTCGGCGAACTCAGCGCTGCGGATGCTCTCAATGCCCTGGCGTTGTGCTTCGGCGTAGGACTCGCCGAAGAGCTGTTGTTCCGAGGATGGCTCTGGGGAGAACTCGCGCAGTTCACCAGGCCTCGCACCGCCGTTGTGACCCAGGCCGTGATTTTCAGCTTGGTGCACACCCGATTCAATCTCGATGTTCTCCCCATGCTGGGCCTGCTCGTGGGACTCACCCTGCTCGGCCTGGTTTTAGCGGTACAGAGACGACTGAATGACGGTTCCCTCTGGGGATGCGTCGGCTTGCACGGCGGGCTTGTCGGCGGATGGTTCGCTCTTCAAGGAGGCTTGCTTCAGATTTCGCCAAGCGCACCGCAGTGGCTCATCGGCCCCGGAGGGGCCCACCCCAATCCCCTGGGAGGCCTGGTGGGAATCGCCGCTCTCACCGTTGTGCTGGCTCTTCAGCTGACGGCGTTAGCTAAAGCACCACGCCCCTGAACCGGAGCCCGCAGGGCTTCATTGAGGGTTGAAGTGCCGTAATCCCGTTCCAACAGATCCATCACCGTTCGACCAAAATCCGATGGGTTCGCATCAAAGGCTTCCAAACACACCCGACCGAACGTGCTGCCCATGGGCTCTGGATTCCAGAGAAGCTTTCTGGCCGTCCACGGCATCATGCTCATCGGGTTGTAACCGGGCTTGATCAATCCCTGGTCGAATCCGTATTGCTCGAGATGGGTATGCGGTTGTAAACCGATGAAGAAAATCGCTGGCTCCACACGGTCGGCGCCAAAAATCGCCTCGAGCTCGCGGTGGTAAGCCACGGTTTGACGAATGGTTTCGGGGCGCTCATCAATCACATTGAATGAGTAATTCACAGACACGTGATCGTTGAAACCGGCCTCAGCCAGCATCCTGCAGCTGTCGAGAACCGTGCGCAGGTTGTAGCCCATGCGCATTTTGCGCACGAGCTCCTGAGACCCTGATGTGATGCCGATTTCGAAGTAACTCATGCCGGTGTCCACCATGAGTTGGGCCAACTCGGGATCGAGGTTGTCGGCACGGATGTAAGCAGCCCAGCGAATGTCCGTGAGTCCCTCGGCTTTGATCGCGCGCAGCAACTCTTTGGCATCTTCGATGTAGCGACGTGCCGGGATGAACTGGGCATCGGTGAACCAGAAACCGCGAACGCCGCGGTCATAGAGCTGGCGCATCTCCTTCACCACCTCGTCTACGGGATTGAGGCGGACTTGTTTGCCCTCCACCACCGTGTACACGCAGTAGCAGCAGTTGTGAGGGCAGCCCCGCTTGGTCTGGACTCCAACGTAGAAATCACCGCCCTCGAGATACCAATCCAATTGGGGCCAGATCGAGGCGATGTAGTCGTAATCGCAGGCCGTTTTTGGGCGGCTCTCCGGCTGTTCATGGATCAGGCCTGGACGTGGAGGCGCTCCGACGACGAAGCAACGTTCGCCATCCAGGCTCTGGCCGTTGAGGAGCTTCTCCAGCAGAGGTTCCCCTTCCCCGATGGAGACGATGGTTCCTTTCGGCAGGGAGCGGCCAAGCTGCTCGTAAAACACACTCACAGCTCCACCGCCAAGAACGGCTCTGGCTTGAGGCTGATAGCGACGCGCGCGATGCAGGCCTTGCTTCACAAGCGCTTGATTGCGACGCAGCTCTCCGTAGTGACTGGTCATCAAACGCAGTCCACCGAAGGCACCGTGCAGGCGTTTCAGGGGATTGCGCGAATAAAACACCTCAAATGAATTTTGGAGAGGGTTACCGCCGCGTCCATCCACCGGGGCATAGATCTGAATATCCCGCCAAGAAAACACCAGCAGAGTGGGCTGAAACTGATCGATCGTGATCCGCAGAACGCGGTGCACGTCCAGAACCGGCAGAGCAGCCAGATCGAGAATGCGTTGGGGCAACCCTGGGAAGCACTTGTGCAGATGGTCCGCCAGGTAAATCGGCCCGATCGGAAAAATGGGATTGCATGGAAGCCTCACCAGCAACACGCGCTCTCCCGCGGCGGAGCCCGAGGCTGCAAGCGCTGACTGCTGAGGGAAATCGTCCATGGCTGGACGCTAACAAGCACTCCCCAAGGGTCGAGACGGGGCGGAGCTCAACGCTTCTTCACAACGACTTCATAAAGCTCTGGATAACTTCCGCAATGTTGCTTTACACTCTTGGTTGGCAGGGCATCCTGCCCTTCCGTAACCGCTCTTCGGAGCATTCTTTTCCGTTCTCATGACCACCACCATTCAGCAGCGCTCCGGCGCCAATGGCTGGCAGTCCTTCTGCGAGTGGGTCACCTCCACCAACAACCGCCTGTATGTGGGCTGGTTCGGTGTGCTGATGATCCCCACCCTGCTGGCTGCCACCACCTGCTTCATCGTTGCTTTCATCGCAGCGCCCCCCGTCGACATCGACGGCATCCGTGAGCCCGTCGCTGGCTCCCTGATCTACGGCAACAACATCATCTCCGGTGCTGTTGTGCCCTCCTCGAACGCCATCGGCCTTCACTTCTATCCCATCTGGGAAGCTGCTTCTCTCGACGAGTGGCTGTACAACGGCGGTCCTTACCAGCTGGTTGTCTTCCACTTCCTGATCGGCATCTTCTGCTACATGGGTCGCGAGTGGGAACTCTCCTACCGCCTCGGCATGCGCCCCTGGATCTGCGTTGCTTACAGCGCACCCGTGGCTGCTGCCTCCGCCGTGTTCCTGGTGTACCCCTTCGGTCAGGGTTCCTTCTCTGACGGCATGCCCCTCGGCATCTCCGGCACCTTCAACTTCATGCTGGTGTTCCAGGCAGAGCACAACATCCTGATGCACCCCTTCCACATGATGGGCGTCGCAGGTGTGTTCGGTGGCTCCCTGTTCTCCGCCATGCACGGCTCCCTGGTGACCTCCTCCCTGGTGCGTGAAACCACCGAGAGCGAGTCCCAGAACTACGGCTACAAGTTCGGCCAAGAGGAAGAGACCTACAACATCGTGGCTGCCCACGGTTACTTCGGTCGCCTGATCTTCCAATACGCCTCCTTCAACAACAGCCGCAGCCTGCACTTCTTCCTGGCTGCCTGGCCTGTGGTCGGCATCTGGTTCACTGCCCTGGGCGTCAGCACCATGGCTTTCAACCTGAACGGTTTCAACTTCAACCAGTCCATCCTTGATGGTCAGGGCCGCGTCCTGAACACCTGGGCTGATGTGCTGAACCGCGCCAACCTCGGCATGGAAGTGATGCACGAGCGCAACGCTCACAACTTCCCCCTCGACCTGGCTGCTGCTGAGTCCACTCCTGTGGCTCTGCAAGCACCCGCCATCGGCTGAGGCTGAAGTCTCCAAAAGATTCAGCGTCAGTTGAATCGGAAAGCCCCCACCGAAAGGTGGGGGCTTTTTGTTGCGACTCAACAACGGCGTTTAGCCTGCTGCACCTTTCACGCTTCGCGTCCGTCGACCTTGATCGAGCTCGTTCTCTCCATCGGCCTGGCTTTCATCATGCTGAGCCTGGGGCTGTCGCTCCAACCGGCTGATTTCAGCAGGGCTCTTGGTCAGCCCCGTGCGTTATTCGGCGGCGCATTGGCACAGCTTGTACTGCTGCCGCTTGTGGCCTTCAGTCTTCTGCGCTTGTTCGGACTAACTGGCGACCTTGCCTTGGGGGTCATGATTCTGAGCTGCTGCCCAGGTGGCATTACCTCCAATGTGATGACACGCCTGTCACGGGGTGATGTGGCCCTGTCGATCTCCTACACCGCACTGGCCAGCCTGGTGACAGCGGTCACCTTGCCTGTGGTTCTCAGCCTCACAGCACCGTTATTGCTTCCGAGCCCAAACCTCGAGCTCTCCATCCTCCCTCTCAGTCTCAAGGTGTTTGCCATTTCCACCATGCCAGTGGTGATTGGAGTTTGGATCGCGCAGCAGGCCCCTGGCTTCTGCAAACGCAACAGGCAAAAAGCGGAGCGGCTCGCCAATCTGTTGTTCCTGCTGATCGTGGCCGGCACGTTGATCAGCCAATGGACCGTGTTTACAGGCAACCTGACAACGATTGGTCCAACCCTTCTGACGTTGAATCTGGTGATGCTGGCCATCGGACTGAGCCTCGGCCATCGTTTGAAGTTGTCGACGGAGCAGACCACCAGCTTGTCGATCGAAGCGGGATTTCAAAACGGCACTGTGGGCATCGTGGTGGGATCGTTGCTCGGGCCAGAGCTGATGCAGAGTCAGCTCAACAGCTTCAGCCTTCCGTCTGCCGTTTACGGCGTTCTGATGACCGTCACGATCATTCCCTTCATTGCCTGGAGACGCAGCATCCAACCGCTGACAACTCAATCCTGAGGCTGCCGATCACCCAGAAGCGATCTGCCCCGTTGTCCAGTAACGAACACGTGCGGGATGGGTCTCGAGGTAGTCGTCGACAGCACGTTCAGCTGATCGCTCATTGGCCTTGAGCAGCAGGTCCGACATCTCCTGGTCGGGGAGATGAAAACGGGTGAGGAAGGCAGCGACGTCAGGCGCCTCGACGTCGAGACTTGGCCGCCCCAGCGCATGAATCCACTCGATGCCCCCAAACACACGCTTCGGGTCGTCAAGAAAACGCAATTTGTAGCGAGCGAACATCCAATGCGGCATCCAGCTGGTCACGATCACCCACTGCTCTCTGCGGATGGCCTGGTCGAGCACCGCCGTCATCGCTGCACTGCTCGACGCCACCAAGTTCAGATCATTGAGTTGGTAACTCTTGAGTGCTTCTGCAGACGCTTGATTCAAACCTGACCCAGGATCAATCCCCTGAACACGGTTGTTAAAACGAGCGGCCAGCGCAGGGTTCTGCAGTTGCTGGATCGATGAAAGCTCAGCTTTAGAGACGTAGTCAGGAACCACCCAGCCCAGACGGCCGGCATACATTGACCCGAAATCAATCACGCGCTCACGCACCCGTCGCCAATAGTCACGGTGCGTCAACGGCAACCAAGCCATCAGCATCATGTCGAGATCACCGCGGGCGAGTGAGGCGTACTGAATGCCGATGTCGGCGAGAACTCTCTCCACCTCGATGTTGTAGGCCTGCTGAATCACCTTCTGTGCGATCAGGCTGATGACCTCAGCATCAGCCCATGGAGACCACCCCAGTCGCAAGGGGGATCCAATCGAGGCCGAGGTGGGTTGCGGTGATCGATCCGTCTCCGAGTTTGTGCCTTGGGATTTCGGCGTTGGCGGTTGGCTGAGGTTGACCAAGCTGGCCATCGAAGCACCGGCAAGCCCCAAACCTCCAAGCAACACCGCGCGTCGCCGGATGCGGTTGTAATCACTCATGACGACCTCCAGGGAGACATCCAGGCGCGCCAGCGCTGACGAAGGGGTTGCCCTTCGCGGGCTGTGAAGCTCTGACTGAGACGGTCGAGGATCACGGCAAGGATCACAACAGCGATTCCACCCTCGAAACCCAGACCCACGTCGAGCTGCTGAATGCCACGCAACACCACATCGCCCAAACCGCCTCCGCCAATCATCGAAGCGATCACCACCATGGACAGGGCCAGCATGATCGTCTGGTTGACCCCGGTCATCACCGTTGGCAGAGCGCTTGGCATCTGAACTTTCCAAAGAAGCTGGCGTTCACTGCATCCGAAGGAGCGCCCTGCTTCGATCAGATCGGCAGGGACCTGGGACAGCCCCAGCTGCGTTAACCGAACGACCGGAGGCATGGAAAAAATCAGTGTGGCCAGGATCGAAGGCACCGCACCCGTGCTGAACAGCATCACAGCAGGAATCAGATAAACGAAGGCCGGCATGGTCTGCATCAAGTCGAGGCAGGGCCTCACCACGCGCCAAACCGAGCTGTAGCGAGCCGAAAGGATTCCCAGGGGCAACCCGATCACGAGGGCCAGCAGCGAAGCCGTGATCACCAGAGCCAAGGTGGCGATCATCGCGTTCCAGAGCTGAAGAGAAAGCACAAGGTTGAGGCCGAGAAGCACGAAGAGCGCGAAGCCTCCGCTCACTCTCCAAAGACCAACCGCAGCCACAGCCCACGCGAGCAACCAAGCCGGAACAGCGTCGAGAAGGATCTCGATGAAGGAGACCACGGCGAGGACCGAGACCTTGATCACATCAAAAGCACCCTGCGCATTGGCGAGTAGCCAAGCGACGATGACATCGACGCCTTGTCCGAGCCAACTGGCCTGATGGGCTGCTGCCAGAAGAGTCATCAACCCAATCCCTCCATCGATCTGAGCAGTTGATGGGCGCTGATCACACCGATCAATCGCTGCTGCGAATCCAGCAACGGCACTGGATCGGAACAAAGTGCCACCGCTTGAATCGCATCCTTGACGAGAGTCCCCGACTGCAGAGTGGTCGTTTCCGAGGCCTCAAGCCAACCCCGTTGCGCGCTGACCATCCCCAAGAACCGGCGCGTCGCATCCACCACGTACAAGCTCTCCTGAGATCGCTCAGGCCGAGGGTCACTGTTTTGAAGCACAAGCTCACGGCTGGGGGGCATCGCCACACGGTCGACGGTCAGCACCGCTGCCACATCCACATCCCTGAAGAAGCGCCTGACCTCCTCGCTAGCGGGTTGATGAAGCAGCGTCTCGGCCGTATCGCACTGAAGCAAACGCCCTCCTTGCATCAAAGCGATCCGATCCCCGATCCGGATGGCTTCATCAAGATCATGGGTGATGAACACAACGGTGCGGCGCTGCTCAGCCTGGAGATCGAGCAGCAGATCCTGCATGTCCACGCGAATCAAAGGGTCGAGCGCTGAGAAGGCCTCGTCCATCAGCAGGATCGGAGGGTCGAGGGCCAGCGCTCGGGCCAGGCCAACACGCTGTTGCATGCCTCCAGAGAGTTGCGCGGGTCGCTTGCGCAATTCCTGGGCCAGTCCAACCCGCTCCAGCGCCTCGGTCGCTCGGGCTTGCCGAACCTTGCGGGGCACGCCTGCCACCTCAAGACCGAACGCTGCGTTGTCCAGAACGCTCCGATGGGGAAACAGCGCAAAGGATTGAAAAACCATCGCCATCTGATGCCGGCGCAACGCAGCCAGCTCGGAGCGCGTCAACGCAGCCAGCGACCGCCCCTGCACCAAGACATCGCCGGCAGACGGTCGAATCAATCCATTCAGCAAGCGCAGCAAGGTGGACTTCCCCGAGCCAGACAAGCCCATCACGACAAAGATTTCGCCGCAGCGAATGTCGAGTGAGACATCCTGCACTGCGGCGCGAACACCCAGTTGCCGGTGGAGCTGTTCAGGATCTGCTCCTTCGCGCAATTGATGGATCACATCAGGAGATCCACCAAATATCTTCCAAACTGAATCAATGGAGATCTCTGATGTCACTTCAGAGGCCTCGAGCACCTCATAGGCTTATAGCAAGAACGGGAAGGGGCGTAAGGGACGCCAGCGCGAAAGCCATCAAAACGCACACATTTGCATCAGCAAAATCCACTGCGCCCCTTTGGTTTTCGCGAATCTGCGCATGATTCACGAACAAGCGATTTCACAAGAACACTGACAGCCATGCACGTCATGGTTAGGTTGCAGATGGAGCGAGAATCTTGTTCATCGTTCACATCAATGGTGTTGCGTGCTCTGCAGTCGAAGGATCTGCGGCCCCGCTGCCATCTCCAGTGCAGTCAAGAGCGAATTCGGCATGACCTCAACCAAGAGTCACCCATCGGCGAATCCCGATGATGCTCAGCGCTTCGGTGAGACCCCAGAAAGCGTGAGGGAAACCGACCATTACCAGCAGGAGTACATCGAGCAATTTGCTGATCGCTGGGATCGTCTGATCGATTGGCAAGCTCGGGAGGAAGCGGAAGGGGATTTCTTCGTCAAGCTGCTGCGGGAGCATGGAGCCAAGTCCGTGCTGGACGTGGCCACGGGCACCGGGTTTCATTCCGTGCGCCTGCTGCGCGAAGGCTTTGAGGTGGTGAGCGTGGATGGGAGCCCAAACATGCTGGCCCGGGCCTTCAAAAATGCCCGCAGTCGCGATCTGTTGATGCGCACGGTTCACGCCGACTGGCGTTTTCTGAACCGCGACATCCATGGCGAATACGACGCTGTGATCTGCCTGGGCAATTCATTCACCCATCTGTTCCGGGAACGGGATCGGCGCAAAGCCCTGGCGGAGTACTACGCCGTGCTCAAGCACAACGGCGTCTTGATTCTTGACCATCGCAATTACGACAGGCTCCTGGAAGGAACGTCCACCAGCGGCAAAAGCAACGTGTATTGCGGCAAAGATGTGGAGGTTGGCCCTGAGCATGTGGATGACGGACTCGCCCGCTTCCGCTACGCCTTCAGCGATGGGAGCACGTATCACCTCAACATGTTCCCGTTGCGTCATGGCTACGTGCGCAGGCTGATGCGCGAGGTGGGCTTCCAGCGCATCACCACCTACGGCGACTACCAACGCGGCCACGACGACCCTGATTTCTACGTGCATGTCGCCGAGAAGGAATATCTCTTCGACACCGATGTGACCGCCATTTAAACCCCATGACGCAAAGCACCTACTCCGATGCCGCGGCCACCGCTGCCAGCTACTACGACAGCACCGATGCCGACCACTTCTATGCCGATATCTGGGGAGGCGAGGACATCCACATCGGCTTGTATGCCGAAGCCGATGAAGCCATCGCCGCGGCCAGCCGGCGCACGGTCGACACCCTGATCGACTTGATTGGCAGTGAAGGGCTCGGCGATGGACAAGCTGAGTGTCTTGTGGTGGATTTTGGCTCCGGCTACGGAGGCGCCGCTCGCCGTCTCTGCCAACGTCCCAACGTGAAGGTTGAAGCCATCAATATTTCCGCCGTTGAGAATGATCGTCATCGGCTTCTCAACCGCGAAGCCCGTGTCGACAAGAGCATCACCGTTCACAACGCCTCCTTCGAAGCAGTCCCTCTGGCCGATGGCTGTGCGGATGTGATCTGGAGCCAGGACGCCATCCTGCACTCAGGCGATCGTCAGACCGTGCTGCATGAGGCGTCGCGCTTGCTCAAGCCTGGCGGAGTGATGGTGATGACCGATCCCATGGCCGCCGATGGCGTTGCGGCCGAGTCGCTCTCGGCGATCCTGAAGCGAATCCACCTGCAAGACCTGGGCTCCCCTGAACGCTACAAAAGCTGGGCCGACGCAGCTGGCCTGGAGCGGACCCACTGGATCGACCGCACCCCGATGCTGATCAGGCACTACAGCCGCGTGCGTGAAGAGCTCAAGCAACGCCATGCGCTTCTGAGCCGCACCATCAGTGCCGACTATCTCGAGCGCATGGATGCGGGCCTCGGCCACTGGGTGGAAGGGGGCCAGGCCGGCCGGCTGTGTTGGGGCCTGATGCGCTTCCGCAAACCCCTGCACTGATGGATACACCTGACAGCCAAACGCAGTCGTCCGACCACAGCCCGCGCGAGGTGGTGGATCAGCTCATCAACGCGTGGAATCTCCTTCCCCATCCAGAAGGGGGCTGGTATCGGGAAATGCACCGCAGCCCTGATCAGGTCACCCGCAGCGACGGCGCGCAGCGCAGCAGCATCACTGCCATCCTCTTTCTCCTGGACGCAGGATCAAAAAGTTGCTGGCATGCCGTGCACGGTGCCGACGAGATCTGGATCCATTTGCAGGGTTCACCCCTGAGCCTCTGGACGCTGGAGCCGGAGGGCAGCAAAGCCGTCCAACACGTTCTGTCGCTCCACCACCCCTTACACGTGGCTCCTGCGGGTCACTGGCAGGCAGCCCGCACGGAAGGGCAGTACAGCCTGGTGAGCTGCTGCGTTGGGCCAGGATTTCAGTTCGAGGATTTCGAAATGCTGAAATCACGACCACCGCAGCAGCATCCACCCGGGGCGCTACCGGATCTGCTCTGACATCTACGCTTTGGCGATCGATGGCATTCCATGGGCAGCAGTTTCGGCACCCTGTTTCGCATCAGCACCTTCGGCGAGTCCCACGGCGGCGGCGTGGGGGTGATTCTGGAAGGCTGCCCGCCAAGACTGGAGCTTGACCCACTGGCGATTCAGGCAGAACTGGATCGGAGACGCCCTGGGCAAAGCAAGATCACCACACCCCGCAAAGAAGCCGACCAAGTGGAGATCCTCAGCGGTGTGATGGATGGGCTCACCCTTGGCACACCGATCGCCATGGTGGTGCGCAACAAGGACCAGCGTCCGCAGGATTACAAAGAGGTGGAGGTGGCCTTCCGCCCCTCCCATGCGGATGCCACTTATCAAGCGAAATATGGGATTCAGGCCCGCAGTGGTGGGGGCAGAGCCTCAGCCCGGGAAACCATCGGACGGGTGGCGGCTGGAGCCATTGCCCGGCAGATGCTGCAGCGATCCCATGGCACTGACGTTGTCGCCTGGGTGAAGCGAATCCACGATTTAGAGGCACAGGTGGACGCCAGCACCGTGACGCGTGAGGCTGTGGACGCCAATATCGTGCGTTGCCCAGACGCGGAAATGGCTGATCGCATGATCGATCGGATCGAAGCGATCGGACAGGACGGCGACTCCTGCGGCGGCGTGATCGAATGCGTGGTGAGACGGCCGCCTGTCGGCCTGGGGATGCCAGTGTTCGACAAGTTGGAAGCGGATCTGGCCAAAGCGGTGATGTCTCTGCCTGCCACCAAGGGCTTCGAAATCGGCTCAGGCTTTGCGGGCACCTTGCTCAGAGGGAGTGAACACAATGATGCGTTTCTCCCCAGTGACGACGGACGGTTGCGCACAGCCTCCAACAATTCCGGTGGAATCCAAGGGGGAATCAGCAACGGTGAGCCCATCGTGATCCGCGTGGCCTTCAAGCCAACCGCAACGATCCGCAAGGAGCAGCAGACGATCAATGACCGTGGCGAAGCCACCACCCTGGCCGCCAAAGGGAGACATGACCCCTGCGTTCTGCCCAGGGCCGTCCCCATGGTGGAAGCGATGGTGAATCTTGTTCTGGCCGATCATCTGCTGAGACAGCAGGGCCAGTGCAGTTTGTGGTGAAGGATCTCAGGAGCGCTTAGCTCCGGGCCGGCGAATGGATGCCATTGGTGTTAACCAGCTGGGCTGCGGCCTTCGCCATCCGTCCGGCCACGGTGCCTGATGCCACCGATGCCTGCGTGCGTTTGCGTGCCCTTTTGGCCGGCCGGGGCTTGGGAGCGGTCGCTGACGACGCTTTTGCAGCCGTTTTCGCTGAAGCCTGCTTCTTGGCTGCTGCTGGTTTGACGGCTGCTGGTTTAACGGTTGCTGGCTTGGCAGCTGCTGACTTAGCGGTCGATTTCGTTGCAGCCTTGGCAGACCTGGAGGATGGAGCCTTCTTGGATGCAGTTGCCGGCTTCTTGCGAGCCGGTTTGACCGACGCGGCTCGGTTGCGATGGCTCAGCACCATGACCCACTCCTCATCGGTTAAAGACGAGGGCTTGCTGCCATGGGCGTTGGCAAGCTTGGCTGCTTTTTCAATGTCTTTGATCAGATTCACCCAGGAGGTTGCGAACCGCTTATCGGATTGCGAACGTGCACCGCTTTCAACCAGCGTTTCCACAACCCCTGCGGCCGTGACCTTTTTGCGACGTCGGTTGAAGATCTCTTTCTGAAGCTGAGCGACGAGAGCATCAGCTTTGTCGCTCAGCTTGATGGATAACTGAGACATCAGGGCAAAACATCTCTCTCATCTGTAGCAGATGAGTCTCAGATCATCCAGTAAGCCATGGCGTCATGCCCGGATCGAGGGCATCGTCAACAAACACGGTGCGGCCGAGGGCAATGGCGTTGTAACCGGCCTCCAACCAAGGAACCAGATCGGTGCATCGCAATCCCCCGGCAGCAATCATGAACGGCAGTTCACCCATCGGGACTGCGATCTGACGCCGATAGTCGACGCCCAAGACGGATGCAGGGAAAAGCTTCACCAGGCTGCAGCCCAGTGCTTGCGCTGATCGAATTTCAGAAGGGGTCATCACCCCTGGCACCAGAACACAGTCCAACGTGCGCGCCTTGGATTGCAACGCCGGATCCAGCAGGGGAGACATGGCATAGCCAAGACCTAGATCGGCGACCTCCTGCAGCGCAGGCAGTGTGGACACCGACGCAGCACCCAGCCTGAGCTTGGGGTAACGCTCCCTGATCGCTTCCACCAGTGCGGGCCAGCGGGGATGGGCCGCCCAGGCGAGCTCAACATGCAAAACACCCGCCGTGACCAGCTGATCCAGCTGATGGCACAAGCGGGTGTTGTCGAATAGGGTTTGGTAATCACTGGAGTCCGGTCGCATGACGACCAGAAGGGGCTGATCGGTCAACGACCTGATCAGCCGCTCCGATGGTTCAGACGTATTCAGCAACCCGAACGTCACTACGAATCAGCAGTTCCTGAAGCTGTTCGGCGTCGACCGTCTCCTGTTCAACAAGCATCTCAGCGAGCTCATCGAGCACACTGCGGTTGCCAACGAGCACCTTGGTTGCGCGCTTGTAGGCAACATCCACGAGTTCAGAAACCTCCTCGTCGATGGTGGCCGCCGTGTCTTCAGAGAAATCGCGTTCAGCAGCGATATCCCGACCCAGGAACATTCCACCTTGGGATCGGCCCAAGGCCACCGGACCAAGCTTATCGCTCATGCCGAAACGCGTCACCATCTGACGCGCCACCTGGGCGACCTGCTGAAGATCGTTGGAGGCTCCGGTTGTGACCTCGTCTTCGCCGTAGACAATTTCCTCGGCCACACGACCACCAAGGGCCACAGCCATCTGATTTTGAAGGTAGGTGCGTGAATACAGCCCCGACTCCATCCGCTCTTCGCTGGGGGTGAAGAACGTCAGTCCACCAGCATTGCCGCGGGGAATGATCGAAATCTTCTGGACCGGATCGTAATCAGGCATCAGCGCCCCCACCAGAGCGTGACCGGCCTCGTGATAAGCCACCAGGCGTTTGCGACGCTCGCTCATCACACGATCTTTTTTCTCAGGGCCGGCCATCACTCGTTCGATGGCATCGCTGATTTCATCGTTGCTCACCTCACTGAGATCTCGGCGGGCCGCAAGAATGGCGGCCTCATTCAAGAGATTGGAGAGATCAGCACCTGTGTAGCCGGGCGTGCGGCGAGCCACTTTATCGAGATCGACATCCTTCGACAGCGTCTTGCCTCGTGCATGAACGTTGAGGATCTGCAGACG
Organism: Synechococcus sp. WH 7803; assembly: GCA_000063505.1. Lineage (GTDB taxonomy): Bacteria > Cyanobacteriota > Cyanobacteriia > PCC-6307 > Cyanobiaceae > Synechococcus_C. Next base: position 374,726 of record CT971583.1, on the reverse strand, counting down.
CCCAGCGTAGTCAGGGCGGTCCACGACAACCTGACGGTCGAAACGACCAGGACGCATCAACGCAGCATCCAGCACATCAGGACGGTTGGTGGCAGCCACGATGATGATTCCGGTATTGCCCTCGAAACCATCCATTTCAGTGAGCAGCTGGTTCAGCGTCTGCTCGCGCTCATCGTTGCCACCACCGAGACCAGCACCCCGCTGACGTCCAACAGCATCGATCTCGTCGATGAAGACGATGCAAGGAGCATTTTTCTTGGCCTGCTCAAACAGATCACGGACGCGGCTGGCTCCGACACCCACGAACATTTCCACAAACTCCGAGCCGGAGATGGAGAAGAACGGAACACCTGCCTCACCAGCCACGGCCTTGGCAAGCAGGGTCTTGCCGGTTCCAGGAGGGCCAACGAGCAAGACACCCTTCGGAATCTTGGCGCCAACAGCAGTGAAGCGATCGGGGTTCTTGAGGAAATCCACCACCTCCGTGAGTTCAAGCTTGGCGCCCTCAATTCCGGCCACATCCCCAAAGGTGATCTGGGTGGAAGGCTCCATCTGAACGCGAGCCTTGCTCTTCCCGAAATTCATGGCCGGGTTTCCGCCGCCACCGCCACCGGACTGGGCCCGACGGAAGAGGAAGAACAGGCCTCCCAGCAGCAGCAGAGGGAAGATCAAGCTCGAAGCGGCTTGCTGCCAAGCCCCGGGTTGCCTGGACGGCTGCACAGCAATGTCCACGTTGTGATCCGTGAGCATCTTGAGCAGATCCTTATCCGGAGCCAGATTCACTTCGGAACGACGGCCATCGGTTGCCACAACCGAAGCGGTTCCACGATCGGGAGACAGCAGAACGCGACTGACCTGGTCTTCCTGAACCTGCTCAACGAAATCGCTGTAACGGAGATTCTGAGCGGTCGATGCGGGATCGGGACGATCGAGGAAGGCCGTTCCGACCACGATCACCACGACCACTAAAAGGACGTACAGCCCTACGTTGCGCCAGCGCTTGTTCAAGGTTTTTTGCCTGGGGTGAAGGAATGTTAATGGGATCCTGAGAGCTCAGGAGGCTCGAAGCACTTCAACCACGCTACGGAATGCGAACCATTCCGGGATTTCCTCGCCACCACGCAGCATTTTGCGGAACTGCGTACCGCTGAGCTTCTTCACGTGAAGGCCACGCGCTTCGGCGTGTTCAGCGGTGACGTAGCCCTCTTCTTCGGTGTAAACGAGGTTGAGCGAAGGCACGGTCTCCATCGTGAGCTCAGGCGCACATTCTTTGGCGAAATTCTGAGCGTCGTAAGGGCCGTAAAAATCGTCTCCCGTGAGGGACGACTTACAGCCGGCCATGTCGCGGCCGATGATGAAGTGAGTGCAGCCGTAATTACGGCGGATGATCATGTGCTGCAGCGCCTCGCGGGGACCAGCCATGTGCATGGCGTAGGGGAGGTAGGCCCAACGGATGCGGTCGTTGTTCACTTCAGCGGCCAAACGCTCATACGTCTGGAAACGAACGGCGCCTGGGATGTCGTCCTGTTGGGTGGGCCCGCAGGTGGGATGCACCAACACCACGGCGTTCTCGCTCACATTCTGAGCGTGAAGGGCACGGGTGAAGAGTTCGTAGTGAGCTCGGTGGATGGGATTGCGGCACTGGAAGGCGACCACGTCCTCACCTTCGGGGAGTCCGGCACGAACCTCGGCTGGAGTTTTGCAGGGGAACACACGCTGGGGCAGTTCCAGACCCTTAAGACTGCCGCCCAGATAAAAGCGCTTGCGCTCCATGGTGATCATGCGCACGGCAGGGTGCTCAATCGAGGTGGTGCCGTAGCAACCTTTCGCTTCGGCCACCTTGTCGGGCTCCCACTTCGCTTCCACCTGGAGGACAGCGAGATCCTGCCCCTTGTAGGTGAGCAGAACCGAGCTGCCGACTTCGATGTCATCCCGATCGGTGTCCATCACGATCGGGAGACCAAAGAGCTGGCCTGCAGCCAAGCGATGACCACCCACAACAGCGTCGTAGTCCTCCTGATGCATGAAGCCCCGCAGGGGTGAAAAGCCACCGACACACAGCAGCTCAACATCACAGGCGTTGCGATCAGAGCATTCAAGACTTGTCGTTGCCGTGGCCTTCACAGCGCCCCGATCAGCCTCAGCCACCATCAGATTCACAAGGGTGCCTCCATAGGGAGCAATCACGCCTGAGGGCTGTGTGGAGGTGGTGCTGGCGGTCATGACGGGCCTTCGCTCGATCGTGAGACGTGGCGATTCTCCCAGATCACAAAAAAAGGGGGCTCCAGGCCCCCTGTGACGCATCAATGAGCCCGAAAGCTACGGCGATCAAGCCTCTTCAAGCCGTCCGTAGAGCTCACCGTTGATCTTCACGTCAACGATCTCACGGCCACCCATATCGGAGTCCGAAGGCTGAATGGCTGAGAACACACCAGCAAATTCACCGGTTTCAGGATCCACCTTCGTGATGGACATACTCATCACGCCCTGACCGTCGATGTAACGCTTGACGTTCTCAGACTCGAGCTCTTTGTAGTCGCCGCCGAGGCCGATCAGACCTTGGGGGTAGTCGACACCCGTGGTGAGCGCGCGACCCTTGGGATCGATGAAGTTGCTCGTGCGGTAGCTGGGTGTGCGGTAGGTGCCTTCGAAGTCGGTGCTGGTTGTGATGGCCGCTCCGTTGGCCACGGCATCAAGGTTCTTGCTGGAGAACGTGAAGGGAAACTCCTCACCACCAGGGATCAGCACGGTGATCGGCTGGAAATCAATTCCGCCTTCTTCTTTGAAGCTGATGCTGTCCTCGCCCACGGTGAGGGTGCCGTAAACCTCATCAAGACTTGAGGTGTAGCGAGTGAGAATTTTGCCTTCCACGAACTGAGCTTCCTGGCGCTTGTTGGCTGGCTCTCCCTTGATGAAGACCTGGGTGGGATGCATGCAGATCCCCCTGAGCTCATAGGCATCACCCGCGGTCAGATCGATGGAGCCTCGAGCCGAATCCGAAAGGGTTGGGCAATCGTTGGCTTTACCGGTATTGCGGATGTCGTCGTAAGTGACATTGGAGCGATCAACGGCTTGAGCACCGCCACTGCAGGCGGTCACAACCGTGAAACAGAAAGCCAGCACAAGGGCCAGCAGGGGACGGAAGCGCATGGGAGAGTTGCCGAATGGCCGGGTGGTGACAATGTCCACCGATGAGGCGGATCCTACAGAAGTTGATCAGCCACTCCAGTTAGGTTCGCAACCTCTCAACAACGTGAAGCGTTCGGCGTGCAGGGCAACGAAGATTCCATGATTCAGGCTCAACTACAGCCCCTGCTGGAGCAGCTCCGTGTGCTCGCCGACGACCATCGCGATGAGCCTGAAGCCCTTCTCCTCTTTCTCAGGGAACTTGAGGCGCTCCATCGCGACGTTCAAGAAGGAGCATTTCGCAACAGCCTCCCGGAAGACCGTCAGCAGTTGTTTGGCTTTCTTCAAACCCTCGAGCGCAGTGGCGGCTGGCCTTATATCCCCCGTTTGCAACTGAAAACCTTCATCGCCCTACTCGATCAAGGACCTGCAGACATGGCGGCTTAATCGCCAAGCTGGCTGAGCCGATCCAACAGATCGTGCGCCAGAGCGAGCTTGTGCACAGCGGGAATGGCCTCCTCGCGTTCACCTGGACCGAGAAGCCATCCACCGTTCAGGTCGCTGTCAAGGCCCTGATCGGGGCGATCTACCGGATTGACCATCAACAGGTCACAGCCTTTGGCCTGGAGCTTCTCACGACCGCGCCGGAGCAGCGTTTCATCGTCTCCCGCCAAGGCAGCGAAACCAAGCAAATGCTGCTGGGAAGAACGTCGCGCCCCCAGCGACTGCAGCAGATCCGGCACCTGCTCCCAGCCCTGGGCCATCGTCTCCATGAGTTCGCCCTTGGGAAGCTTGGAGGAGTTGTCTGAGCGCTCGCGCCGCACATCCGCAACGGCTGCGCACATCAACACAGCATCAGCGCGGGATTGACGCTCCAACAGGCAGACCTCCATGGCGGCGCTACTGAACGCCGGCAGACAGTGCAAGCCCTCCAACCAGGCGTCTGGAACAGTCAGCGGACCATGCACCAGATCCACGTCCGCACCGCGGAAGCGTGCCGCCTGGGCGAGAAGAACGCCCATGCGCCCGCTGCTGCGGTTGCTGATCAGACGCACTGAATCCAACGGTTCCCGGGTGGGCCCAGCGCTGACCAGCACGCGCTTGCCGCGCCAATCGGAACGCAGCTTCCCCTCGCTGTCAGCCTGCAGCATCGTGCTGGCTGCAGCCAGCACGATGCACTCCGGATCCGCCATCCGGCCGGTGCCGACGCGGTCACAGGCCAGCAGTCCAGCCTGCGGAGCCAGAGGCAGCACCCGGGGATCGTCGTGGAGCCTGCTCCAATTGCGCTGAACGGCCGGGTGTTGCCACATGGCCGTGTTCATGGCGCTTGCGGCCAGAACCGGGCACTCGCAGGCCAACAGAAGGCTGGCCAGCAGTCCCTGGCCATCACCGTGCACCCATCGCGCCAGAGAGCTTGCGCTGAGGGGCGCCACAATCAGCAGGTCTGCCCATTCCGCGAGCTCGATGTGCAGAGGCCGTGGGCGAGAGGGATCCCATTGGTCAGCGTCCTGAAGGCAGGGATTGCGACTGAGACACGCCAGTGCGACAGGACTCACCAGTTGAGAACCGCTGCTGGTGACCACACAGCGGACCTGCGCCCCCTCCTTGATCAGCGCGCTGACCAACAGTGGAGTCTTCACAGCCGCAATGCTTCCGCAGGCCGCAACAATCACCCGCTGTCCTTGCAGCAGCCCGGCCATGGATCAGTCCTCGTCGAAGGGTTCCTGATCGATCAGGTGGACGTACGGGCGCGTGAGCTCGGGGCGATGGATCGCGAGAGCACGCAACAAGTGCCAGTCGCTCAGACCCGCAAACGGGGTGGGGTAGTCGTCGTCTTCCAGGCGTCGGGCCAGGGAAGCCACCGACGCTTCATCGAAGGAAGCCAGACGCTCCGGCGTAATCGGCATGCAGAGCGTGGACGCTCGCTTCATTGTGCCTGGCCTCTTGCACAAAACACAGACGCTAGGTTTCAGGCACGGGGGGTTAGCTCAGTTGGTAGAGCGCTGCGATCGCACCGCAGAGGTCAGGGGTTCGAATCCCCTATCCTCCATTCGTAGTCATCGCTGAGGACATGGATTGGACGGCCGAAGCCGAACAAGCGCTTCGCGAAGTTCCTTTCTTTGTTCGTCCAGCTGTGCGTCGCAAAATTGAGGCGCTAGCAACAGAACTCAGCCGAAATCTGATCGACGAGGCCTTCTACCAAGAGGCACGCGCCAAATTTTCACGCCGCTCGTCATGACCACGTTTGGCATCACCCGCAGAAGCTGGCGACCGCTTCTGCTGACGCTGCTGGGATGCGCTGTGATGGCGTCGATTCCTGTGCGGCCATCAGCCTTACTCACCTACGTCTTGATCCTCATGGCCGGCGGTCTGGCACGCCGCTGACCCAGGCCCATTGATCGGCAGCTGCGGGCCATGAGGTAAAAGAGAAGCTGAAAGGCCCTTGGTTGATGTCTCAGTCAAAACGAGAACAGGTTGTGAGTCACCTGCGCTACATCCGCCAAGAACTGCGGGAGATGCACCAAGGTGTCATGGAAGACGGCCTTCTCCCGGAGGCAGGCGAAGTGCGTGGCGTGATGGCACAGATGGAAGCCCTGCTCGAACTTCTCGAGGGCAAGAGCTCTCGCAAGGCCAAGGCTGAATCCGACTGATTTCAAACAGCCACTTGCCAAGTGGTGAAGTTCAAGCTTTCCTTCGCCAGTCCCCATCATCCGGCCCGGGCTGAGCCTGGGCTTTTTTCTTAGAAGTCCAAGATGTAGCGCCTGATAAAGGCAAAAACACCACAAATGGTGTATACAAAGGTCGGCAGGGTCTGGGTCGGGTGATGGGGATCACCGGTGCACCTCCCTGCCTCTTCCCTGAGCGGCTGCCCTCATGACCGCCCGTCTTCAGTCGACCAGGCTTCAACGCAGTCTTGGTGAAGCTTCAACCCGCCTCGATCATTGGGCGACCAATCCATGGCGCCGCATCTCCCTGCTCCTGATCGCGCTAACGGGAAGCTTCATGTTGGGGAATGGAATCGCCGCAATCTCCGGATCCCTGAATTTGATGGATCCCCTGGCAGCGATGCTGAGTGTGGGCGTGCTGGAAGTGATGGTGCGCGTGAGGCGTCACTGGGCCCGGGATCATCAGACGCATCTGGGCCGACAGCTTCTCGACATGGTTCGGATCGGCCTTCTTTACGGCCTTCTGCTCGAGGGATTCAAGCTGCTCTGACGCCCTGATTGGCACCGACCTGATTGGCGCCGCAGCGCACGGACAAAACCACGTTCAATCCATACCCTACGGATAGATCTGCTGAAGTTCTGGCCATGGCTGGTGAGCGTTTCTATCTCGAGCTGGAGCCCCCTGAAGAACGCCTACGCCACGCTCCTCACGTGGTGATCGTTGGCGGCGGCTTCGCCGGCGTCAGAGCCTGCAAAGCCCTGGCCAATGCCGACGTTCGAATCAGCCTGATCGACAAACGCAACTTCAATCTGTTTCAGCCGCTCCTGTATCAGGTGGCCACCGGCTTGGTGTCCCGAGGGGATGTGGCCACACCCCTGCGGCAGCTTGTGGGACGGCAGCGCAATGTGCAGGTGCTGCTGGGTGAAGTGACCCAGATCAACCCTGAAGGCAAGCAGATCGTTTTCAACGGCAAGGGCTACGGCTACGACTATCTCGTTCTGGCCACCGGTTCAGGCAGCACGTTCTTCGGCCATGAAAACTGGCGCACCTTTGCGCCACCGATGAAGATCCTCGAACACGCTGAAGAGATCCGCCGGCGCCTGTTGATGGCGATGGAGCAGGCGGAGCAGACCCCTGACCCGGAAGCGCGTCGCTTCCTGCAAACCGTTGTGATCGTGGGCGGCGGCCCCACGGGCTGCGAAATGGCAGGAGCCACCTCAGAACTGATGCGCAATGCCATGCGCCGTGAGTTCCGCCAGCTCAATCCGGCTGATACGAGAATCGTTCTGGTGGATCCCGGCGACCGTGTGCTGCGGGCGATGCCGGAAGCGCTGTCTCAAGCAGCCCAGGAAACCCTTGAGGCCCTCGGCGTGGAAATGCTCTTCAAGGGTCGGGTGCAGACGATGCAGCCCGGCGAAGTGACCGTGGGCACTCCCGATGGAGACCAACGACTTCAGGCCGCCACCGTGATCTGGACAGCTGGTGTACGCCCCTCCCATCTTGGCAAAAAGCTGGCCGACGCCATCGGCTGCGAAACCGACCGGAGCGGACGGGTGATCGTGGAACCGGACTTCTCGGTGCAAGGCCACCCGGAAATCCGTGTGGTGGGCGATCTCTGCTCGTACAAGCACACCAAAGACGGCAACCCCCTGCCGGGGATGGCGGGTCCCGCCACCCAGGCCGGCGGTTTCGTTGGCAAAGACATTGCCGCCATGGTGGGCGGACAATCGCGTCCAACATTCAGCTGGTTTGACTTCGGCAGCATGGCCGTGCTCGACCGGGTTGACGCGGTAGCCGATCTGCGTGGTTTCAAGTTCAAGGGTGGCATCGGTTGGCTGCTCTGGGCTGCCGCCCACCTCGCCTTCATGCCCGATCGGGAAAACCGCTACACCCTGCTGATCAAATGGATCTTTGCAGTGGTGTCGCAGTCGAGAGCATCGATGCTGCTCACGGGGATGCCCAGTCAACACATGGGACTGGATGCCCCAGATGCTGCATTCCCAATGCAGCCTGGCTCTGGCCCCTCGATCGCCGAACCCGGAGCTGCCCTACGGGCCGCGATGGATTACTACTCCAACCAGGTGTCCGGGCTCCCCACTCAGAGCGAAAGCGGAGACTCCGCAGCCGCCATTAAATAAAGCAGTGCCATCCGGATCGGGATGCCATTGCGCACCTGATCCTCCACACGATTGGCGCTCAGATCATCGAGAAGGGCACCGCTCATCTCCACACCCCGGTTCACCGGGCCAGGGTGGAGCACAGGAATGGGAACCTGGCAGACCTGCAGTCGCTCATGGCTGAGCCCAAAGTCGCGGTGATAGCGATCCAAGCTGGTGAGCATGTGCTGACGCATGCGCTCCTTCTGCAAACGCAGGGTCATCACCGCATCGGCTCCGGCCAGCGCATCATCAAGATTGCGCACCACGGTCAATGCGCCCCGATCAGCAACGGGGTCTGAGGCTTGTCCAGGCGGCGGCTGGGCTACGAACTGCGCAAAGGCCTCAGGAACAAGGCTTGGCGGACCGCAGAGAATCACATCCGCGCCACAGGCGGTGAGGGCCCAGAGATTGGAGCGCGCCACTCTGGAGTGGAGAACATCGCCCACGATCACAATGCGGCGTCCGCGCAGGGCTTCCGGCAACGGGTGACTGGGGTTGAAATGCTGCGCCAGGGTGTAGAGATCGAGCAGCCCCTGGCTTGGATGGCTGTGCAAGCCATCGCCGCCATTGAGCACCACGGTGCGCTCACCCGTGCGTTCGAGGGCTTCAGCCAACTGCCTGGGCACGCCTGTGCAGCGGTGGCGCACCACCAGCACATCGGCGCCCATGGCCACATAGGTGCGAGCTGTATCGAGCAGGGACTCTCCCTTGCTGAGCGAACTGCTGGAGGGCGAGAAGCTGGAGACGTCGGCAGACAAGCGCTTGGCTGCCAGCTCAAAGCTGCTGCGGGTGCGGGTGCTTGGTTCAAAGAAGAGTGTGGCTACCAGCCGCCCCTGGAGCGCCGGCAGCCGACGCGCGCCGGTGACGGGCATCGCGCTGAAGCGATGGGCCAGCTCCAGAACAGCCGCGTAATCCTCCCTGGAGAAGGTGGAGAGATCGAGGATGTGGCGGTGGGTCCACGCGCTCAACTGGGCGTCCGCTCACTCTGCTGAAGCTTAGTGGGAGGAGATCCATTCGCCCAGGCAGCATTGGGGTGGTAAGCGGCTTGCAGCAGTGGCTTGCGATCTCCCTTGGCCCGTTTGCTCACACTGCGGCTGGCTTGGAGGTACCAGCGCCACGGCCACTCCTGCGCTCGGGCAATCCCGATGCGGGTGGTGGTGACCAGCGCCAGATCCTGAAGCTCCGAAGGGCGCGGAGCGATCCAGAGATCCTGCCCGGAGCAGGCGGAACAACCATCCATCTGCCGGTCGATCCCGAAGCGACGGGCCAGCAGCCCAGGTCCCGCTGCCACGCGCTCAGGCTCACCCGGCAGCGCCACGGCCCTGAGCAACACACCATTGGCCCAGTCCGCCCGATCGGTGACCACATTCACGCAGTGGTGAATGCCGTAGCTCACATACACATAAAAACGCCCAGGCTCCCCGAAGAGCGTCTCGTTTTGAGGGCTCCTGCGCCGATAGCCGTGGCAGGCAGGCTCCTCCTGGGAATACGCCTCGGTTTCCACAATCACGCCCCAGAGCAAGCTGTCGCCCTCTTGGCGTTTCACCAGCAGGCAACCAATCAAGTCGGGGGCGACCAGCTCGGCGGGGCGGCAGAAGAAGGCTGGGAGGAGGGCTGGGAAATCCTTAGCGATGGGAAGGGTATTTATGGATACAACCAGTGCTTAAACCTAGAACCGACATCCCATTCTGATCATGACTTTGCGCTTCCGAATACTTGCCAAAACCGCCAGCTACTGCTAACCAACATTTAAAGTCAATACTTTTTCAACCATGTCGGCAGAGCAATTCAAAAATTTTCTAGATGCCGTCGCAACTAATTCAGAACTTCAAGGAAAACTCAAGGCAGCCGCCAATCCCGATGCCGTTGTGGCAATTGCCAAAGCAGCGGGCTTTACGATCTCAGCTGATGACATCACGCAAGCCCACTCAGTTGCTGAGGATGAACTCTCCGACGACGAAATGATGAATGCTGCTGGTGGCTTCGCAAAAGTCAATCTACCAGGCCCTACGAATTTGGCAGTGAACGGTGGCATAGCACCGCCCAGCAATGAACAAGTCAAAGCATTTAAACAGTTTATCAACAGCATTGGTTAAAATTAATTAATAGCTATCACGGTATCGAATCCCGGCGTTTAATCCAAATTCCAAAATACCCGCAATAAAGATTTACCATTTTATTTAGCTTGTGCAATCATTTCCTTAGCTCAAAAGCTTAATAGCTCGTTCAGATTCGCCACCCCCATGCAATTGGCTCGTCTAGATCTCATGATAATTGCAACTCCTCATAATTCCTTAAACGCGTTAACGACCCCCGATCGAATTGTTTCCAAACTTCTGGAGTGGTGACAGGGAAGCAGACTGCCGCCAGGCTGCATTTCGATCTCCATGCTCGCAGCGATGAACGCCTCAATCCAGGCACGCCGCGACTTTGTCTTTCTGGCTCTTGCAGGGCTGTTCCTCGGCACCCTGGGGATGCTCAACATCCTTGGCCTCACCCGCTTCCTGGAACTGGGGCACATCGGGTCGTGGCCGATCGTGGTGGCCGTTGGCGCCCTTCCCTATCCGATCACGTTTCTGTGCACGGATCTGATCAGTGAGTTGTGGGGTGAGAAGCGAGCCAGCCAGGTGGTGTGGGTCGGCCTCCTTCTCAACGGCTGGGTCGTGCTGATCCTCTGGTTGGGCGGCTTGCTCCCCGGCGTGGAGGGGGCTCCAGACTCCACATTTTTCGAAATCCAGAGACTGGCCTTCGGCTCCGTCTTGGCCTCCATGGCGGCCTACCTCACCGCCCAGTTCGTGGACGTCCGTCTCTTTCACTTCTGGAAACAGTTCAGCGGCGGGCGGGCTCTCTGGTTGCGCAACAACGGTTCAACCCTGGTGAGCCAGCTGGTGGACACCAGCGCTGTGGTGCTGATCAGCCACTACGCCTCCGGCGTCCTCCCCGTTCGCCCCGGCGAACCTGTGGCACCGCAGCTGCTGTCATTCATCGCCAGTGGTTACCTCTTCAAGGCCATGGCCGCAGTGATCGACACCATGCCTTTCATCTGGCTCACCAGCTGGCTGCGCCAGTGGTTGGCCGTGCCTCGCACGGGCAGCGAAATCGGCGGAAGTGACGATCCGATCATGCAAGGCGTGACATCGAGCGCATCCTTGCCAGGCTTGAACAAGTGGACCTAATTCAGATGGACGCCGCCCTCTCCGGATTCAACCTGGGCACAGTTCTGCTCTTCGGCAGTGGACTGTTCGTGCTGACCACCCTCTTCTTTGGCACCCGAGGCGGTTACTACAACACCGACAAGTACGACGGCAACGGCACCGCCCACTGAGCGCCAGGATCTCTGTCAGTCGTGAAACGGCCATGACCTCTTCGCTCCCGGGCCCGGTGGACCACACCGATGCCATTCGTTTAGCCCTGCAGAGCTGGCCGGACGTGGACCGGTACCTGCAGAGCTGCAAAGGGGTGATCATTCCTCTGGGTTCCACCGAGCAGCACGGACCGACCGGTGCCATCGGCACCGATGCCCTCACCGCTGAAGCCGTGGCCCTGGAACTGGGACGACGCAGCGGTGTGCTGGTCACGCCGGTGCAGGCTTTCGGCATGGCCGAGCACCACCTCGGCTTTGCCGGCACCATGAGCCTTCAGCCCGCCACCCTGCTGGCCGTGTTGCATGACATGGTGCTCTCCCTGGCCACCCATGGATTCGAGCGCATCTTTGTGGTGAACGGCCATGGGGGCAACATGGCCACCACCAGGGCCGCCTTCGCCCAGGCCTATGGCACCGCTGCCAGCCGCGGCCTCGAGGTGGCACCCCGTCTGCGCTGCAAGCTGTCCAACTGGTTCATGGCCGGCCCAGTGATGCGGCGGGCCCGCGAGCTTTACGGCGACCGTGAAGGCCAGCACGCCACCCCCAGCGAAATCGCCGTCACCCTGCATCTGCACAACAGCCTCATCGCCAAACAGCGGGCGCTGCCGGAGGCGGCCCCCTGCGGATCCATTCATGGGCCAGCCGATTTCCGCCGCCGCTATCCCGACGGGCGCATGGGCTCCGATCCCTATCTGGCCAAACCGGAACATGGCCTGGAGCTGTTGAACACGGCCGCGGAGGCGTTGCGCGAGGATCTCAGCACTTTCCTCACTGCCGCATGAGCAACATCACGGCCGACGACGTGCGCAAGGTGGCCCACCTGGCCCGGCTCGATCTCCCTGAGGACACCATCGCCACCTACACCGGTCAACTGGAGCGGATCCTGGATTACGTCGACCAGCTTCAGGCCGTTGACACCGAAGGCGTGCCGGCAACCACCCGCGCCGTTGAGGTTGTCAATGTCACCCGTGAGGACAAGGTGGAAGCAACCGAAGTGAGGGAAGATCTGCTGGAGCAGGCTCCCCTGCGGGAGGGAGATTTCTTCCGAGTGCCGAAGATCCTGGCCGAATGAGTCAGGGTGAGTGAGGCCGCCGTGGCTGGGTTTTGATGGCACTGCGGTCGACGAAACCCAACCAACTGCGCTGCAGGGCGCGGCCAGGAATGAAGCGGGCGGCGCGGCGCATCTTGCCCTTGCGGTGCTTATGACTGCGCACGCCCACGAGGATGTCGTAGAGGAAATTGGCCCCATCCGCTCGGGTTTCAAAAATGCCAAGCCGTTGCGGTGATCCCTTGGCATCGAGAAGGGGTTTGGTGGCCTCGTAAGCGGGCTTGTACTCAAACCAGGGCACCGATGGCCAGAGATGGTGCACCAGGTGATAGTTCTGACCCATGATCAGCCAATTCATCAGCCTGCCTGGATAGATCCGGGCATTGGTCCAGCGATTTCTGGAGGTGAAGGGACGGTGGGGCAGGTAGTCGAAGAAGAGCCCGAGGGTGACTCCCACCATCAGAGCCGGCGCGAACCAGCAATTGAAGATGAAAGGAAGAAAATCAAAGGTGACTGCAGCGGCGATGATCGTGAAGAACACAGCCCGCTCCAATCCCCACTGCATCAACTCCCAGCGCTTCCAGAGCTTGCGCTGAAAGAAAAAGACCTCGTGATAAAAAAATCGCGGAGCGATCAGCCACAGCGGGCCGAAGGTGCTCACGATGTGGTCGGGATCATTCTTTGGATCGTTGACATGGGCGTGGTGCTCAAGGTGTACCCGGGTGAAAACCGGAAAACTGAAACCCAGCAACAACGCCGACCCATGCCCCATCAATTGATTCACCCAGGGCACGGGATGGGCCGATTTGTGGCAGGCATCGTGAACAACGGTTCCCTCCAGATGCAGCGCCAGAAACCCAGTGATCAGCAGCACCGGCAACGGCCAACCAGCAGCAAACCAGCCCCAGATGGTGAGCGCAGCGAAGGCATAGCCACCCAGGAACAGACCCACCGTGGGGTTCCAGGCAGCCGGAGGGTCAACGAACTGTTTGGGAACAGATCGCCAACGCACCTCCGCAGCCGGCATTTCAGGTTGTGCGAAAGCCTGGGTCATTCAGCGAAAGCGCGTCAGCCGACTGCTAAGAGCCACCAAATTAGAGAAACGGATGCCCACCGGGGGACTTGAACCCCCACGACCGAAGCCACTGGTACCTAAAACCAGCGCGTCTACCAATTCCGCCAGATGGGCAAGGTGGCAACTTTAGGCAGCAGCCCAGAATGGGTTGATCCATGGAGCCCGCGATGCTGGCCACCCTTGCTGGAGATCTCTGTCTGGTGTTGGGCCTGGCGGTGCTGCTGCTTCCGCTTCTGGTCACGGAACTGAGCCGACCCCGCGATGGAGTTTGGGGTGCGGTGGTTTTGCTGCTTGGGCTGGTGCTGGTGACCAGCAGCGACCGCCTCCGGGGTGCACCGATGTTGGCGGTGGTTTGCGCAGGGCTGCTGATCAGCCGCCTCGGCAGCGAAGTGGCTCAGTCCCGCTGGCAGCAGCTGAGCCCCGAAGAACAACAGCGCTTGAAATCCACTGAGCGCTGGTCCACCAGCCTCCAGCAGCTCTCTGCCACCCTCAACGCGCTGCTGAGCAACACCGGCCAGGCCCTGGGAAGCCTGAAACCCAAAGCGCCAGCGGCTGACCGCCCTGAAGGCAGCAGCCGCACGGGCAAGCGCTGGGTCAGGCCCGAACCGCAAGCCGCTGACGCCCAAGACGCCAAAGCTGAAGCGGCGAAAAGCGAAGCAGTGAGCGAGGCCGTGAGCGAAGCAGTGAACGCTGAAGCACCAGAACAAGAAGCCCCGGAACCGACAGCGCCTGACCAAGAAGCCGCAACCCCACCCAGCGAAGACGGATAATTCCGGTTGCAGCTGCCCCAACGTGAGCAAGGAGACCCGCGACGCCGCCGAGGGACGTCCCTCCTACAAGGACACGCTCAACCTGCTGCAAACAGGCTTTGGCATGCGCGCCAACGCGGTGAAGCGGGAGCCGGAGCTGCAGGCCTTCTGGCGCGACAACGGCATCGATGGGCAACTGGGGCTCAACAACAGCGGGCCCACCTTCACGCTTCACGACGGGCCTCCCTACGCCAACGGTGCCTTGCACATGGGCCATGCCCTGAACAAGGTGCTCAAGGATGTGATCAACAAATATCAAGTGCTGCAGGGCCGCAGGGTGCGCTACGTGCCTGGCTGGGACTGCCACGGTCTGCCGATCGAACTCAAGGTGCTGCAGTCGATGGATCAGGAACAGCGCCAAGCGCTGACACCGATCAAGCTGCGCAAGAAAGCCGCTGCTTACGCCCGCAAGCAGGTGGATGGCCAGATGAAGGGCTTCCAGCGCTGGGGCATCTGGGCCGACTGGGACCAGCCCTATCTCACCCTGCAGAAGGAGTACGAAGCCGCCCAGATCAAGGTGTTCGGCGAGATGGTGCTCAAGGGCCACATCTACAGGGGCCTGAAGCCCGTGCACTGGAGCCCCAGTTCCCGCACCGCCCTGGCCGAAGCCGAGCTGGAATACCCCGACGGCCACACCAGCCCCAGCGTGTATGTGGCCTTTCCGGCGGTGGAGGTTCCCGTCCCCCTGCGGGAGACCCTGCAGAGCCATGGCGTCGAGCTGCCCGCTGATGCGGCCGCCCTTGGCCAGGCCCTGCAAGTGGCGATCTGGACCACCACCCCCTGGACGCTTCCCGCCAACCTGGCGGTGTCCGTCAACGAACGGCTCGACTACGCCTTGGTCGACGATGGCAACGGCCGGTTGCTGGTGGTGGCTGCCGAACTGATCGAGTCGCTCAGCAAAACCCTCGAGCGTCCCCTCCAGCAGCGCGCCACGGTGAAAGGTGCCCTGCTTGCTGGGCTCGTCTATCGGCACCCGCTGCTGGATCGCACCAGCCCCGTAGTGATCGGCGGCGACTACATCACCACCGAATCCGGCACAGGCCTTGTGCACACCGCCCCGGGGCATGGCGTCGACGACTTTCATACCGGCCAGAAGCACGGCCTGCCCGTGCTGTGCCCCGTGGACGAAGCCGGCACCCTCACCGCAGAGGCAGGTCCTTTCGCAGGCCTGAACGTGCTCAAGGACGCCAATCCAGGGATCATCGAGGCCCTCGAGCAAGCCGGAGCACTGCTCAAGCAGGAGGCCTACAGCCACCGCTACCCCTACGACTGGCGCACCAAGAAACCCACCATCTTCCGCGCCACGGAACAGTGGTTCGCGTCGGTGGAGGGCTTCCGCCAGGACGCCCTCGACGCCATCGACCAGGTGCAGTGGACCCCAGCCTCAGGTCGCAACCGCATCGAAGCGATGGTGAAGGAGCGGGGGGACTGGTGCATCTCCCGCCAACGCACCTGGGGAGTGCCGATCCCCGTGTTTTATCACCGCAGCAACGGCGAGGTGCTGCTCAACGCCGACACCCTGAGCCATATCGAGACGTTGATCGCCGCCCACGGCGGCGACGTGTGGTGGGAGAAAGACGAAGCAGATCTGCTGCCACCCGCCTACGCCGACCAGGCCGATCAATGGCGCAAGGGCACCGACACCATGGATGTGTGGTTCGACTCCGGATCCAGCTGGGCTGCCGTGTCAAGCCAGCGAGAGTCGCTCAGCTACCCCGCCGACCTCTACCTCGAGGGATCCGATCAGCACCGCGGCTGGTTCCAGAGCTCGTTGCTCACCTCCGTGGCCGTCAACGGCCATGCCCCCTACAAACGCGTTCTCACCCATGGGTTCGCCCTCGACGAGAAGGGGCGAAAGATGAGCAAATCCCTCGGCAATGTGGTCGACCCGATGGTGATCATCGAGGGAGGCAAAAACCAGAAGCAGGAGCCGGCCTACGGCGCTGATGTGCTGCGGCTCTGGGTGAGCTCGGTGGACTACTCCACCGATGTGCCCATCGGCGCCGGAATTCTGCGCCAGCTCGCTGACGTTTACCGGAAAGTGCGCAACACCAGCCGCTACCTGCTCGGCAATCTGCACGACTTCAATCCCGCCACCGATGCCATCGCGGTGGAGGACCTGCCCCTGCTGGACCGCTGGATGCTGCAGCGCACGGCTGAAGTGATGGATGAGATCACGGAAGCCTTCGAGAGCTACGAGTTTTTCCGCTTCTTCCAGCTGCTGCAGAACTTCTGCGTCACCGACCTCTCCAACTTCTACCTCGACATCGCCAAAGACCGGCTGTACGTGAGCGCCCCGGCCGACCGGCGCCGGCGTAGCTGTCAGACCGTGATGGCCTTGATCATCGAACGCCTGGCCGGCTTGATTGCGCCTGTGCTCTGCCACATGGCCGAAGACATCTGGCAAAACCTCCCCTACCCGGTGGAGGAGACCTCGGTCTTCCAACGCGGTTGGCCAACCGCTCCGGACCGTTGGCGCGACGCGTCCTTGAACGAACCGATGCAGCAACTGCGCGAACTGCGGACATCAGTGAACAAAGTGCTGGAAGACTGCCGCAGCCGTGGGGAGCTGGGCGCATCGCTAGAAGCAGCGGTTCGCCTTGAGGCCCACAATCCAAGCCTGCAATCGGCTCTGCAGTGGCTCAACGACCAGGGCCATGCCGAGGTGGATGGGCTGCGTGACTGGCTGCTGGTGTCCCAGTTGCAGATTGGCGGTGAGCCCTGGGCGGAACTGCTCGCCAACCATGACGACGACGTCGCGCTCATTGAAGTGGCCCGGGCTCGCGGCAGCAAATGCGAGCGCTGCTGGCATTACGAGAGTGATGTGGGCCAGCATGCCGACCACCCCCATCTCTGCGGCCGCTGCGTCAGCGTTCTGGGGAGGCTTTGACCCAGTGCTCGTCGCTCAGCAGAGCGCCAGGCTGCATCGGACCTGCCAAAACAATCTCATTGGCTGGTGATAACGGACCTCGCAGCACTTCAACCTGATCCAGCAGCGTGCCCTCGGGCAGAACAGAGGCGTCTGGATCAAACGCGGTGGGGTGGGTTGTGCTGCTGCTGAAGCCTCGAAAAATCAAGAGTTCGAAAGGCTCCGCATCGACCCGTCCCCGCAAGCGCACCACACGGTCGGAATGTTGGCGGGTGCGCTCCTCGAGCGCGTGAACCAGATCATCGTCAACCGGCATCAGAATTCACCGGCCACGCGCCCTTGGCGCGGGAGGCGCACCAGCAGCCACTGCAACAGACCCACCGCATAGGCCACAAGAGCCACATAGCCGATGAAGGCGGCAACGGCTTCCGTCCACTGGCCGCCGAATACAAAATCAAACAGACGTTCGGCAACCCGGTGCAGTCCCTGGGGCGCTTCCAGCCAGATCTTGCACTCGGCAGCCTCCAGCGCGCGGGCACAGCCCAGCGCCGATCCCGACATCCCCACGGCAAACACCGCAAACACCGTGAGGGACCAGCGCCAGATGCGCACGGTCATCGGCAGAGCCCGGCCCGGGGGACTATCGGCCAGTTCCTCGTTGAGATCCACCCAGAACCACACCGATCCAGCCATCAGCAGGGGGGCCAGCAAGGCCGTGACGTAACCAATCGGCCTCTGATCGGTGAGCAACAGCACGCTGATCGCCAGCAGGCTGGCCACCTTCCAGTAAATGCTCAGCAGACGCACGAGGGCCGGATCACGGCGCACTCCAGCCCAGATCAGCAGGATCAAGGGAAGACCGAGAGCAATCGTGGCGCCCAGGCGGTAGGTCAGCCACACCAGGGTTCGGGTCGTGAGATCAGGCACCAGCCAGGCACATCAGCACGTCATTATCAGTGCCATCCATCAAGACCACAGGATTGGTAAGGTCCAATTCATGGTTCCGTTTAATCCTCTCGATTGGTTCCGGAGTTCGGGTTCCCAAGCGCGTTGCCGCCATGCCCTCTCCCATCAGCCATCCATGGAGGAGGCCGTTCGGGATGTGTCCAGCACCCTTGGGGGCAACGCCGCCGATGTTGCCCTGGTGTTTGTGTCCAGTCACTTCGCCAGTGATCTGCCTCGTTTGCTGCCCCTGCTTCAGCAGCGCTTGCACGCCAGCCACTGGCTTGGATGTCTCGGCGGTGGCGTGGTGGGCACCACCGCAGCCAACGAAGCCCATGAAGTGGAGCAGAACCCGGCGTTGAGCGTGATGCTGCTCAACCTTCCCGGAGCCGAGCTTCAGAGCGTGCAACTCAGCGGCAGCGACCTTCCAGATCTCGACGGTGCTGCGCAGCACTGGCACGAGTGGGTGGGACTGAAGCCGGGATCCAGTCGATCCCTTCTGCTGTTGATCGATCCCACATGCAGCGGCATCAATGATCTGATCAGCGGTCTGGATTACGCCTACCCCGAGGTGGACAAGATCGGTGGAATCGCCATCCCCCACAACGCGGCCCATGGCTCCCTGCTCTGCGCTGATGGCATTGCAGCCGGGGCCGTTGCTCTGAGCATTGGCGGCGATTGGTCTCTCGACCCTGTGGTGGCGCAGGGGTGCCGACCGATTGGGCCGGTGTTTGCCATCGAACAGGCCCAGCGCAACGTGCTGCTGGAACTCAGTGATGGCGAGCGGCGCGACAGCCCCGTGGCTTGCCTGCAGCGGGTGCTTGCAGGATTGAGCGCCGAGGATCGTGAACTGGTGCAGCACTCCCTGTTTCTGGGTGTGGAGCGGCAGGAACTCTCCGCAGGGGCTGCACTGGCCAAGCTGCAGCGGATCCAATCCGAGAGCGAACAGCCGGAACCACAAGCCGACGACGAGCAGGAGCGCACCTTTCTTGTGCGCAACTTGATCGGGGTGGATCCCCGCAACGGAGCCGTCGCTGTCGCCGAGCGCGTGCGCGCGGGACAGAACGTGCAATTTCAACTGCGGGAAGCGCAGGCCTCCCGCCAGGAAGCACGCCAACTGCTGCAAGCCAGCAGGGCAACCGCAGCCACAAAAGCTCCTCTTTGCGGGCTGTTGTTCGCCTGCCTCGGACGAGGCAGCGGCCTGTTCGGTGGCGCTGACGGTGATGTGACCATCGCCCGAGAGGTCATCCCCGATCTCCCCATTGCCGGAAGCTTCTGCAACGGGGAGATCGGTCCCCTCGGCGGCGCGACCCATCTGCATGGTTACACCGCCTGCTGGGGCCTTCTCCGCCATGCACCGCTCGCGTCCTCACCGTCCTGATGCGTCAGCACGTCAATCCCCTCAGCCGGTTCTTTCAGCTGCCGCTGGAGCTGCCTGCTCCGGAGCAACTGTTCGATGATCCCGGCCGTCCCATCCATCTCGACATCGGCTGCGCCCGAGGGATCTGCCTGCAGGAGCTGGCCGCCCTAAGACCGGATCGCAATCACCTGGGTGTGGAAATCAGACGGCCCCTGGTGCGGTCCGCCCAGCGCGATCGGGACCAGCTGGAACGCCTCAACCTGCACTACTTGTTCTGCAACGCCAATGTGAGCCTGGAAGGGTGGATGGCCGCGCTGCCGCAGGATCGCCTGCAGCTGGTGAGCATTCAGTTTCCGGATCCCTGGTTCAAGCGACGCCACCGCAAACGGCGCGTGCTGCAGCCCTCCCTGTTGCTGGCCATTGCCGCAACCCTGCAACCGGGGCGGGAACTGTTTGTGCAGAGTGACGTGCTGGCCGTGATCGACCCGATGGTGGCGTTGGTTGAGCTGAGCGGTTGTTTCGATCGCCCCGCCGAGGACGCCCGACCGTGGCGAGCCGACAACCCCCTGCCGGTACCCACGGAGCGGGAACGCTACGTGCAGGAGCTGGGGCTTCCGGCCTATCGGGTGCTCTACCGGCGCAATCGGCAGCCACTGCCGGATCCTGAAGAGCTGGAGATTGCTTGGCAACGGGTCGATAATCCCGCCAACGACGCAGTCCCCCCGGATGGCTGAGGCTTCAGAACCGTCTCCATGGTTGCTGCGCTGGCAAGGATGTCTCCCCAGCTCGGCAGCCCAACAAAAGCGCCTCGCCAATCTGGCCGGCATTGTTTTGATCCTCCTGCTTGCAGGACTGCCCCTGGTGACGCGCACGGGGCTGGGACTGATCGTGCTGGCGTGTGGTGCGCTCTGGCTGCTGTGGTCGCTCAGCAAGCCTCCCGAGCGGCTGGGTGAAATCAGCGGTTGGCTGCTGCTGTTCCTGGCTGTCGCCGTGCTGGCCACAGGCTTCTCGCCAGTTCCCGCCGCGGCCCTCAAGGGGCTGGTGAAGCTGCTCAGCTATCTGGGGGTTTATGCACTGATGCGCCAGCTTCTCGCCGTTCGCCCTGCATGGTGGGACCGGCTGCTGGCGGCTCTGCTCGGGGGATCGTTGCTGACCGATGTGCTCGCCCTGCGCCAGCTCTATGCCCCCACCGAAGAGCTGGCCCGCTGGGCTGATCCGAATTCAGTGGCCGCAGGAACGATCCGGATCTATGGGCCGCTCGGCAACCCCAATCTGTTGGCGGGCTACCTGGTGCCGATCCTGCCGCTGGCGCTTGTGGCCTGCATCCGCTGGCGCGGATGGGGCAGCCGGGCTTTTGCCGCAACGGCCTTCAGCCTCGGCTGTGCATCGGTGCTCTTCAGCTACAGCCGGGGGGGATGGCTCGCCCTTGTGGCTGCGATCGGCAGCCTGGTGCTGCTGCTGGTGCTTCGCGCCATTCGCCACTGGCCCCCACTCTGGAAGCGATTGGTGCCCCTGGCCCTGCTGGGAGCCGGGGGGCTTCTGCTGGCCCTGGCCGTCACCCAGGTCGACCCGATCCGCACCCGGGTGATGAGCCTGCTTGCCGGTCGCGGTGACAGCTCCAACAACTTCCGGATCAATGTGTGGCTGGCTGCGATCGACATGATCCAAGACCGCCCCTGGCTGGGGATCGGTCCGGGGAACGCAGCCTTCAACAGCGTCTACCCCCTCTATCAACAACCGAAGTTCAATGCCCTGAGCGCCTACTCCGTGCCGCTCGAACTTCTGGTGGAAACAGGCATTCCCGGCCTGATCGCCTGCATCGGCCTCGCCCTTGCCAGCCTGCGCAGAGGCTTGAGAGCGTTGGCGTCCGATGCGGATCTGGCCTTGCCCTGCATCGGCTGCCTTGCCGCGATCACCGGGCTTCTGGTGCATGGCGCTGCCGACACGATCTTCTTCCGCCCCGAAGTGCAGATCACTGGTTGGTTCTGTTTGGCCACCCTCAGCCAATGCCGGCAGAGGGCATGACTGACAGTTCGACAAGCAACTCCCTGGTTCTGGCCGGATTCGATGCAGGCCAGACCCATTGCCGCTGTCGGCTCAGTCGCTGGACCCCGGCTGGCTGGCAGTGTTTGGGAGAAGGCACGGGCACGGGCGTCAGCCATCTGGATGCCCCTGGAGGAGAGGAGCGCTTCCGGGAAGCCATCCGCTCAAGCCTGCATGCCGCCTGGCCCGATCATCAGGACGAGCCCCTATCCGCTGCAGCGGTTGGCGCCAGTGGCGTGGAAGCGGGCACAGGTTTGCAGGCCCGCGCGGCATCCCTGCTCCGCGAGGTGGTGCATCTCCCCAACGATCGCTGCGTCGCCACTGGCGATGAACGCACCGCCCTTCGCGGTGCCTTCGCCGAGCAAGCGGGAATCGTGCTGATCAGTGGAACGGGGATGATTGTGGTGGGACGCAACACCCTCGGCGAAGAACAACGCTGCGGCGGCTGGGGCTGGCGCCTTGATGGTGCAGGCTCAGCCTTCGACCTCGGGCACCAGGGCCTGCAGGTGAGCCTGCGCATGGCCGATGGGCGACTGGCGGATGGACCGTTGCGCGAATCGCTGTGGGAACGGCTCGGCTGCCGGTCGGCCAACGACCTCAAATCCCTGGTGGTGCAGCCAGATCATCAACCTGCTGATCTGGCACGCCTGGCACCGCTGGTGGACGAGGCCGCCGCCCAGGGAGATCGCGAAGCCCAGCGCATCCTTGATCGATCGGCATTCGCTCTGGCCGAAGCCGCCGGCGCTGTGGCCAGGACGCTGCACCTGAAGACCCCCAACCTTTGCGCCCACGGAGGCGCACTCTTGAATCTCACGGAATTCAAGGGCGCCGTACGCCGGTCGGTGCAGGAGCACCTACCCGGTGCTCGCTGGACCCAGCCCCTGGGCGACGCCTGTGATGGCGCCCTGACCCTGGCCCGCGATTGCTGTCAGCTCAAGCCGCATTGAGGTGCTGGTCCGCCGCTTCAGCCAGGCGCTGGGTCCAGTGCTCAACGGCCTTGGGATCGGCCGCCTCCACCATCACCCGCAGGAGTGGCTCGGTGCCACTGGCCCGCACCAGCACACGCCCATCGCCCGCCATGCTGCGCTCAGCCTCCTGCACGAGTGCGGTGAGGGATTGGCAGTCTGCCCAGGCCTTGCGCCGTGAGCGATCAGGCACCCGCACATTCACCAGCTTCTGGGGATAGGCCTCAAAGCTGCGATCCAACCAATCGGCCAGGGTGATCCCCTGGCCATGGCAAAGGCTGGCCAATTGCAGGGCCGTCAGCACCCCATCACCGGAAAGCCCGTGGGCGGAGGAGAGAATGTGGCCAGATTGCTCCCCACCAAGTGCCGCACCACTGCGGACCATGGCGGCGTGCACATGCTGATCACCCACTGGAGTGCGATCAAGCTGCCCACCTCGCGCCTGCCAGGCCCGCTCAAATCCCAGATTGGACATCACCGTGGCCACCAGTCTCTGGTCGGGGAGCACGCCGCTGTCCTGCAGGGCCGAACCCCAGAGGAAAAGCACATGGTCGCCATCAACGATGCGGCCCCGGCCATCCACCGCCAACATCCGATCGGCATCGCCATCAAACGCGAAGCCCATGGCCGCCCCACGCTCCAGCACGGCCCGCCGCAAGGGCTCGAGATGGGTGGACCCGCAATCCACATTGATCCGCTCCCCGTCGGCCTCGCCATGGAGCACCGTGACATCAGCGCCGAGCTCGGAGAACACCGCGGCGCCGCAGGCTGTGGCCGAGCCCCAGCACAGATCCAGCACAATCGGCACACCATCCAGCCGCTGATGGCGCACGCTGCTGAGAAGGTCCTGTTTGTAGAGATCGAGGAGATCAGAGCGCTGGTGGGATGCACCGAACGCATGGGCTTGCGCTGACGCTGGCTCCTCACCGCGCAAACCGGCTTCGATGCGCGACTGCAGAGCTGAGCCAAGCTTGCTGCCATCGGCACCGAACACCTTGATGCCGTTGTCCTCCGGTGGGTTGTGGCTGGCGGACACCATCAAGCCACCGGCTGCTCCAAACCGGCGAATCAGGCCGGGGACTGCCGGGGTGGGACAGAGCCCAAGGGTCCAGACCTCGCGCCCGGCTGCGGTCAGACCGGCCGCGAGTGCAGAGACGAGCATGGATCCACTCGTGCGGGAATCCATCCCGATCAGCACGGGGCCATCCGCGGGGAGAACCCGCCCGCACCAGAAACCCACCTGCAAAGCCAGCGTGGAGGTGATTGCCGAACCGACATGGCCGCGCAGGCCATCGGTGCCAAAACTCACCTGGGCCGGATCAGGACAATCCAGGGGATGGAATGCAGGTGAGGCCATGGAGTCTCATTGATGGAATGAACCTTAAAAGGCCTGACAGCGTTCGCCCTTCCGCGCAAGGACAGGCCCATAGCTGCACGCCAGGGGTTCAACGCCAGCGCTGGGGGAGCAAAAGAATGGCAACCAGTTCCAGCAATGCCCAGGCGCCAACCAACAGCACCACCCATCCAGGCAGCCACTGCAACGGCCAGAGCCAACGCATCCCCCACACCACAAGGGCGACACAGCAGACGCTCAAGCAACGCAGTCGCTGCCGCCGCCCGGGGCGGGGCGTGCGCGGATCCGCACCCATCCATTGCCTGCCACTGGGCACAGAATGGCAGCAGTTCAGAGAGCCTGTGTGAGTGCTGGACCGACGCGCGGACTTCTGCTCCTCGGAGGCACGTCGATTCTCACGCTGATGGCGATCGTGGGCGGGCAGCGGTTGCTGCGTCAGCGAGCCATCGCTGTGACCCCTCGGATGGACAGCGCGCAGGTGTGGGCGCGCTATCGCTGGTCGCTTGACCCGGTGCAGCGCAGGGAAGCGGCCCTGCTCCTGGCCAGCCGCAGCAAAGACTCGCCACAACGCCAGCGACGGTTGCTCGCCGGCCAGGGGTGGGGACCGGCGCCCCTGGCCGCCGTGGCGCTCAAGCAGCAAGCCCTGGCCGCTCAACGGCTGGGCCGGCCTGCAGAAGCAAAACAGCGCTGGCGCAGCCTGCTCGAGCGCTTCCCCACCAGCGCTGCCAGCGCCGATGCCCGTTACTACCTCAAGGGCAAGGACGCGCAGCTGAAGCAACAACTGCTGTCCCAGCAGCCTGCCCATCCCGCCGCCCTTGCAGCAGCAGCAGAACTCCCCGACGACGCCAGTGAGGACAGGCTTCAGGCCAATGCCTTGCACCTGGCACGCTGGGGCCCCCACTGGCCAGGTGCGGCCAGCCTCATGCGCCGCAGCTGCGGGACGCTCAGCGGCATCGGACTCTCGCAAGAGCAACGGCTCAGCCTGGCCTCAGCCCTGGCCGAACTCGGCGATGGCCAGGCCGCGGAGCTCTGCCTTCAGGGCACTCCGCTGCAACCGCCCCAGGAACTGATCATCGGTCGCACCCTGCTGCGCGGAACCCCAGTCCAGAAACGTCGCGGGGAAGCGCTGCTTCTCGACTTGGCCAATGCCCATCCTCAATCCGAGGAAGCCCTCAAGGCTGCGGCTCTCCTCAGTGAGCCACTGAGGCCCAAGCAAGCGCTGCTGGATGCGCTGCCGCTGTCGCTGCAAGAGCGTTCAGCGGATGTGGCCGCAGCCCGCGTGCGCCTGAATGGCGACCCAAACGGACTGGAGGTGTTGACGCGATGGCCTGACCACCCGGCGATCTGGCAACTGCAATGGGATCTGGCCCGTAACGCCTTGCTGGACGACCAGTGGGAGCAGGCCCTCAGCGTTCTGACAACGATCCCGGGGAACAAGCTTCCCGATCCCCTCGCCGCACGGCAGCAGTTTTGGATCGGCTTCAGCCTGGCCAAGCTGGGGAAGCAGGAGCAGGCAGAGCGCGTCTGGGACTCCTTGGTGAAGGACTATCCCCCTGGGTACTACACCTGGCGCGCTGAAGCCCGACTCGGCGGCGGCGATCTGCCAGCCCTGAGGGCGGAGACGGCTGCCGCTGCAACCCGAACCATCAAGGCCAACACCGGGATAGGCCAGGGCTGGAGCCCTTTGAACAGCGGCCTTCCCTTGGTGGATCAACTCTGGAGACTGGGATTACGCCAGGAGGCCTGGGACACCTGGCGCAGTAGCCAAGCCGACGTCAAACCCTCTCCACAAAGCCAGCTGATCGAAGGGCGGCTGCGCCTGGGCGTGCAGGACTACTGGACAGGCCTGAATCGGTTGTGGAGGGCCAATCTGCGGCTGGTTGCGCCCGATGACGAAACGCAGCTGCAGCTGCACCAGAGCCAGCATCCGCGACCTCTTCTTCCTGAGTTCAGCGCCGCAGCGCAGCAGGAAGCGGTGCGCCTGGAATTGCTTCTGGCGATCGCCCGTCAGGAATCGCGCTTTTCCCCGGGCGTGCGCTCACCGGTAGGCGCCGTGGGCCTGTTGCAGCTGATGCCGGCCACTGCTGCGGAGATGGCGGCCGCTCCCATCAGCGACGACGACCTTCAAGAACCCGGTCGCAACGCAATCCTGGGCGCGCGCTACCTGGCCTGGTTACTCGAGGAGTGGCAGGGCAACATCTGGCTCACCGCCGCCAGCTACAACGCCGGACCAGGAGCCGCTGGTTCGTGGCGGAGTGAGGAACTCGCCCAAGATCCGGAGCTGTGGGTCGAGCGCATTCCTTACCCGGAAACCAGGCTTTACACGAAAAAGGTGCTGGGCAATCTCTGGGCCTATCTCAAACCGGACTGGGCAGGTCGTGACCGATCCAGATCCCGCTGATCACGATCACAGCAAGCCAAAAGGCTGTGACCTGAGGCGCCGGCACCACTTTGATTCTGGTGAGGTCCAAGCGGGCGAGCAGGGTGGCTGACGCCAGGATCAACACATCAGAGAGCAGGCTGAGGCTGAGCACGTACAAACCAACGGTGATCACCAGGGTGAGCGTGACCACCAGGCTGAGCACCCGGCTGGAGGCCATGAGCAGGGAGAGCTGACGCAGCAGCAGATCCGGCATGGTGCAGATCACCACCACCACCAGTGCCTGAATCAGCTCGATCGTCCAGAACACTTGGACACTCATCTGATGGGCCTGCGCAAGCCACGTTTCCTCGATCGCCCAGTGGTGGCCGAGGAACAACGACACACCGAAAAGCACAAGGAGCAAGGGAGCTCTCAGGGGCAGCAGCAGAAAGCGCAGAAGTGGCATCAACGTGGCGAAGTTCCCTGGTGGACAGACACCGTTTAGCGATGCTGGATCCGCGGCCAAACGCTAGCAACAGCAGCTGGTTTGTCCTGTCAGGATGGGGTCCCAAACCCTTGCAGGGATGACCGGCACTCCCGAGAGCACCAGCCTCACCGCACTGCAGAAAGGTCTACTGCTCGTGTCGGCAATTGCCTTAGCCGTGAGTTTGTTTCTGGTGCGCAATGGAGGGATGACGGAATCACCTCTCGACCAGCTGGCCCGCCGCTCGCTGGCACCAGAGGTGGCCCTCAGCAATGGCAAGCCCACGATTCTGGAGTTCTACGCCGATTGGTGTGAGGTCTGCCGGGAGATGGCTCCCGCGATGCTGGCGATGGAAAACGCCCACGCAGGCGAACTCGACGTGGTGCTCGTGAACATCGACAACCCTCGCTGGCTCGACCTCACCGACCGCTACGACGTGACGGGGATTCCTCAGCTCAACCTTTTCGCTGCTGACGGTGATCTGCGGGGCCGCTCCCTCGGTGGCCGCACGGAAGGCGAGCTGAACACCCTGGCCGCCGCGCTGGTGACGAACGCCCCATTGCCAAAACTGACAGGCGTTGGCGGCAGCAGCCCTCTGCCAGAGCCGGCCTCGATGGCCTCCGCAGCAGGACCCCGCAGCCATTCCTAACCTGCGCAGCCATTCCCAGGCAGACCGGCCATGATCGACGCACGCCTGTTTCCCAATCCGACGTGACCATGGATCCCCGCTTCCGCGTCGACCTGATCGCTGCAACGCCAAACCCCCAGCAGTGCGTGTACGCCGGCATGCATCAGGACTACAGCGAGGGGTTTGTGGCTGCCGACCGCGCCGACTGGCCTGACGAAACCAAAGCCGGCGAGATCTGCGTGAAGCGTCTTCTGGCCGGAGAGCGCGGTCACTACGGTCCGCTCGAGCACGCCCAGATCGTGCTGAATGTGGGCTGGTTTCCGCACTCGGTGATGCAGCAGGCCCGCACCCACCGGGTGGGGGTGAGCTTCGATGTGCAATCGATGCGCTACACCGGCGATCGCATTGCCAGGGCTGCCGATGGCGACCTGGACCTGGAGGATGTTTTCTATCTCAGGCCAGTGGGGGATTACAGCGATCGCCAGGGCAAGAAATATCACTACAGCCCAGAGTTAAGACAACAAGATCTGGAGCTGTGCAGGCAGGCGGCGGCCCGCTATCGGGATCTGCTTCAAGCTGGATTCGCAGAAGAGCACGCCCGGGGGATTCTCCCGTTTGATTACCGCCAGCACTTCGTGGTGAGCTTCAGCTTGCGCGCTTTTCTGCACTTCATGGATCTGCGCGCCAAGCTCGATGCCCAGCAGGAAATCCGTGAACTCTGCGATTTGCTCTGGCCGCACCTGCAAACCTGGGCCCCTGAGTTCGCGGCCTGGTACGAAAAAAGTCGACTCCATAAAGCGAGACTGGCGCCCTGAAGGCAAGGTTCCCGCAGGCTTTTAAACCTTGGCCAGGGTGACCCGCTCGGGCTGATGCTGATACTTGCCTTGGCGGTCGCTGTAGGTGGTGTCGCAGGGATCACCTTCAAAGAACAGCAACTGGCAGATGCCTTCATTGGCGTAAATGCGGCAATCAGCCCCTGAGCTATTGCTGAACTCCAGGGTGAGATGTCCTTCCCAGCTCGCTTCCGCCGGCGTGGTGTTCACGATGATGCCCAAGCGGGCATAGGTGCTCTTGCCAAGGCAGATCACCGTGATGTTGGGCGGCACCTTCATCTTTTCCAGCGCCACACCAAGCCCATAGGAGTGGGCCGGGAGGATGAAGTAATCACCATCCTCGTCGTGGTGAAGCTCGGTGGGTTCCAAATTGGCAGGGTTGAACCGCTTGGGATTCATCACCGTGCCGGGCACGTGCTTGAAGATCAAAAACTCCTGCGGCGAAAGGCGCAGGTCGTAGCCATACGACGAACAACCAAAACTGAGCACCGGGCGGAGCTTTTGGTCTGGCTCCAAATGACGGACCAGTCCCGATTGAAACGGCTCCAGCATCCCCTGAGCCGCTTGCTCGGTGATCCAGCGATCGTTTTTCAGCATCAGAACCCTCTGCGCAATTCCGTGACCTGATCAGCCAGAGCCATCAGCGAGTCGGGGATGGATGGCCCAGTGATGATCACATCCATCGATGCTGGACGCTGCTCCAGACGACACAGCACCTCCTGTTCATCGAGGTAGCCGAAGGCAATCGCCAAACCGAGCTCATCAAGCACCAGCTGATCAAGATCTCCCCGACTGAGATGGGTGGAGCAGGCGCTCCAGATTGATTGCACCGCATCCACAACCGCTGATTCCGCTTGCGCAGCAGGCTGGGACAAACACTCGAGCACGGCCGGACGCATCCAGATAAGACGGTCACACAGCGTGACCGCCGCATCAGGCCCCTGCACCACACCGCCTTTGAGGAACTGGGCCACCATCACCCGGCTCCCCAGCCCTGCGCTGCGCAGAGCCTGACTTAACACGGTCCCGTAACTACCGCGGTACGGGGCCGTGTGAACCTGCAGCTGTCCTTCCGGTGCCACCAGGTGTAGCGGTGGCCGCGGCTCCAAGGCCGGCAGGCCGCGCAGACCGGCTTGCTCCAGCGTCCGGTGGTCCGCACTGCGGACGTCTCGGGCTCGGTGGCTGGGGCTCAGGCTGGTGGTCATCTCGTTCGCTGGCGTCAGGGCTGGTGTCCAGACGGCCCAGCAGAATTCGAATCTAGCGGTGCGGATCCGATCCACAAGCCCTTTGACACCATCCATGGTGTCTTGGCCCATGGTGTACCGGTCCAACTGGCAGGCTCAAGCAAGCCATCGTCGCCAGGCATGAACACCACCTCCCGCAAGGACGGACGCCAAGCATCCGCACTCAGGCCCTTCGCCGTTGAATGGGATCCCATGGGCTTCGCCCTCAGCTCCGTGATCGTGCGCACCGGCCGAACCGCTGTGCTCTGCAGCGTTTGCCATGAAGAAGGCGTGCCCCGTTGGCGCCGTGACCAGGGCCTCGGCTGGCTCAGCGCGGAATACCGGCTGCTTCCGGGGTCCACCCCCGAACGCCAGCGACGGGAATGGCTCAAGCTCTCCGGCCGCACCCAGGAGATTCAACGCCTGATCGGTCGCAGCTTGCGCGCAGCACTCTCCATGGAGGCACTTGGGGAGAACACCCTGCTGATCGACTGCGACGTGATTCAGGCTGATGCGGGCACACGCACGGCCTCGGTCACTGGAGCCTGGCTTGCCCTGCAGAACGCCTGTGAATCCCTCGTGAAGCAGGGAGTGCTGCAGAGCAATCCGGTCTGCTCGCAGGTGGCAGCCGTTTCGGTGGGACTGCTCGGAGGCGAGGCCCTGCTTGATCTGGATTACAGCGAGGATTCCCAGGCTGACGTGGACCTCAACGTGGTGATGAATGACAGTGGCGAGCTGCTGGAACTTCAGGGCACAGCGGAAGGCAAAGCCTTCAGCAGACAGCAACTGAACCTGCTCCTCGACCGCGCGGAGCCTGGACTGAAGCAACTGATGGACGCCCAGAAGGAAGCGCTACGACTGCGCTGAGCCCCTGGAACCGTGTGCGTTGCTACAGGGTGGGAATCGATCGCTCCTTAATTTCCTTGAAGCGAGGTGCTGGCCATGCCCGAAGTAATCCGCGGCTTCAGCCGCACAGTGCCCCAGCAGGGCCGCATAGGCAACGTGAGCCTCGCCAACGCACCCGCTCCCACCAGCAGAACCCTGTTGGAGGTGATCCGCGACCTCGACGGTGCCAACACGGAGCTGATCGAACGCAACAAGACCATTTTCTTCCCCGGCGATCCGGCGGAAAAGGTGTATCTGATCCGACGAGGTGCAGTGCGCCTCTCTCGCGTTTATGAGTCAGGGGAAGAGATCACCGTGGCGCTGCTTCGAGAGAACAGCCTGTTCGGTGTGCTCTCCCTGCTCACCGGCCATCGCTCTGATCGCTTCTACCACTCCGTGGCCTTCACGAGAGTGGAAATGGTCACGGCTCCCGCCACCTCGGTCCGCCAAGCCATCGAAGCCGATACCTCGGTTGGACTGCTCTTGCTGCAGGGACTCTCCAGCCGAATCCTCCAAACGGAGACCATGATCGAGACGCTCACCCACCGCGATATGTCGTCCCGCCTGGTGAGTTTTCTGCTGGTGCTTTGCCGCGACTTCGGCATTCCTGGAAGCCAGGGGATCACCATCGATCTGCGGCTGTCGCATCAAGCCATCGCCGAGGCCATCGGATCCACCCGAGTCACGATCACTCGTCTGCTTGGAGACCTTCGCAATTCAGGGCTCGTGGAGATTGACCGCAAAAAAATCACGGTTCTCGATCCAATTGCCCTGGCCAAACGCTTCAGTTGAACGTTGGACAGGTGAAGATAGCGGCGTTCAAGCTGCACGCCCTGCGATGAATTCTCTGTGACCGGCTGGTTACTGCTGCTGTCATTGCTGGTGCTTGGGGGTGTGCTCTCGACCTTGGGGGATCGCCTCGGCTCCAAGGTGGGCAAGGCACGCCTGAGCCTTTTCGGCCTGCGTCCCCGCCAGACCGCGGTGGTGATCACCGTGCTCACCGGCAGCTTGATCAGCGTCCTCTCCCTGGGGCTGATGCTGCTCGTCAGCAGGCAGTTGCGCGTCGGCCTGTTTGAGTTGAACGACCTTCAGGCGCGCCTGCGCAGCAGCCGTGCCGATCTCAAGTCCAGTCGGTCGGCACAGCGACAGTCCAGACGACAACTGGAGACAGCGCGCAAGGATGAGATTGAAGTGCGTCGTCGCCTTGAGGAAGCGCGCAAACAAGCCACGGAGCTGAGAGACACCCTCAAACCCCTGCAGGAGCAAACCCGCCGACTGGAAGCCGAACGACAACGCCTGAGCCAGGACGTTCGCCAACGCGATGACGAAATCCGCAGAACCGACCGCGAGCTCGCCGCGGTGCGGGATCGCATTCGCTCCGGCGAAGCCGAATTGAAACAGCTCGAAGACAATCTTCTGGCCCTGCGCCGCGGCAACGTGGCCATCAGCAGTGGTCAGCCCTTGGCAACAGTCACGCTCAGGCTTGAACGCCCTGACCAGGCGCGCCAGGTAATCGACCAGGTGTTGCGGGAAGCCAATCTTCAGGCCTATCAGCAGGTTTTGCCGGGGCAAACACCCGACAAGCAGATCCTCTTGGTGCCCCGTCAGGACATCAAACGCCTGGAAGACGCCATCCGCAAACCAGGCACCTGGGTTGTGCTGCTGCGCTCGGCCGCCAACGTGCTCCAGGGGGAAACGGTTGTGTATGCCTTTCCTGAGGTCAGGCCGAACCTCACCATCACCCGCGATGGCGAGGTGCTTGCCGCAACCGCACTGGCCAGCACAGAAACATCTGCCGAGGAGGTGCGCAACAGGTTGAACCTGCTTCTGGCCTCAACACTGGCGGAGATTCAACGGCGGGGATCGATCAGCAAGGGACTGCAATTCGACTCCCAGGCGCTGAATGCGCTTGGACAGACCTTGATCGAGCGCAGCACCGGGCGGGTTGAGCTGGAGGCGGTGGCCCTTGGCGACACTGAAACAGCCGATCCCGTGGCGATTGAGCTTCGGGTGCAACGCAGCTTCCAATCCGCCCCTGCGGGGGATTCACTGTGACCCGCATCGCCGCCCTGGATCCAGGCCGAAGCAAATGCGGGCTTGTGCTCGTTGACCTGGACTTGGGACGCGTTCTTGAAGGCCAGGTCGCACCGGCAGAGTCCGTCTTGGCAACCCTGGAGCAGTGGCGCGGTGTGGGTCCACTTGAGCGCATGGTGATCGGCAACGGCACTGCCAGTGCCCACTGGCGTGACCAACTGCCAGCGGACCTGCCACTCACCGTTGTCGACGAACGCGGCACCACCCTTGCGGCCAGACGTCGCTACTGGGAGCTCTGGCCTCCTCAAGGTTGGCGGCGACTGCTCCCTGAGGGTCTGCGCATCCCCCCCTGCGATCTCGATGCTGTCGCAGCTCTGGTGATTCTCGAGTCTGCGCTCAACCGCCGATTGCAATGGCCGGCACCGGCTCCCCTCAGAACTTGGCTCGAACCGTGAAGCTGTAATCCCCTCCGGCTTCGAGCCGGTAGTCGGATTTCACCAAAAATCGCTGCAGCGCATCCTGGATCAAGGCGCGTCCGAGCGACGGCTCAACGTTCAATTCACCGCGGTTGAAGAACCACTGAAACTGCCAGAGAAAACCACCAGCCTGAACTTCACCTTCCAGACACTGCTCGCTGAAACTCTGGCGGTGCACCCTCAGATGGGCTGTGGTGACTGGCAACGGTGCCATCACACCGACTCACTCTGAGCAGGGGCAAGATTCAGCGCATTGATGTGATTGCCCGCCCGCTCCAGTCCCTGACGCTGGATGCGTTCCAACCCGGCAAGAACCTCGTTTAAGACCTCCTTGAGCAAAGGCTCTTCTTCACGGCTGAATGCCCCCAGCACGTGGGACACCGTGCGCGCCCGGCGCTCCTCGGGAGAACGCCCTGGAGCGCCGATCCCAATGCGAAGACGGGCGAACTCCTGCGTACCGAGATGCTGAATGGTGCTTTTCAATCCGTTGTGGCCACCGGCACTGCCCCGGGCCCGCAAGCGCAGCCGCCCCAGGGGAAGGTCCATGTCATCGACGAGAACGATGACTTGCCCCAGATTCAAACCAAACCAGTCGAGGGTGGCGCGGATCGATCGGCCGCTCTCATTCATGTAGGTGTTCGGCATCAGCAGGCGCAGCCGATCCGAGCCGGCACCCACATCGGCCAAATCACCTTGAAGCTTGGCCATGGCGCGGAAGCGAGCATGATCCCGGGCAGCGAGCTGCTCGAGAGCCATGAACCCCACGTTGTGACGCGTGGAGGCGTAACGATCACCGGGGTTACCAAGCCCCACCACCAACCGGAGGTCGCCGGACTTGATCACGATCAGTCGGTGCTGACGTCTTTTGCTGCTGGCGTGCTGTCCTTCGAGGACTCAGACGCTTCAGGAAGCCTTTCGGGCTCGGCCATGGCTTTGTTGATTTCCCGTTCGAATTCCTTGGAAGCGGATTGAAATCCCTTCAAGGTTTTTCCCAGGGTGCGACCGAGCTCAGGCAGACGTTTCGGACCGAAGACAAGCAATGCCACGGCGCCGATAACGGCCATCTCAGGAAGGCCGATTCCAAACACATTCATGAGCCTGACCCGCGAAAGGGATGAGCCGGCAGCAATCAGCCAGCCCCGTTCCAGTTGACATTGATGCCCTCAAGGATCAACGACTGGTTGTACAGCTGCAGGATGACGAGCAGGAAGACCAGGAACAGCACCATGAAAATTCCCATCACGGGCGTGGTACCCCAGCCAGGCACGACCTTGCCGTACTCAGAGTTCAGGGGACGGAGCAGATCGCCCAGACGAGTGCGTTGAGCCATAACGGCGCTTGGGTCTCGGGTGAAGTTCAGTCCGGATACTCTAGGGGTCCCGGCCCGGATGAGGCCGATCCTGTCGAGAGATGTGATGGAAAGTTCTTCGCCGGCTCTGTCCGTCGCGATCGCTGTTTTGGCTGCTTTGCTTGGCCTCACCGGTTTCGGGGTGTACACAGCCTTCGGTCCGCCGTCGAAACGGCTTGACGATCCCTTTGACGATCACGAGGACTGACGGACCAAGCGAACCTCCCGGAGTTCACCGGGCCTGAGCTCGATCCGGTTGGTTCCATCAGGGACCGCCCAGTCCTCCGTTAACTGCCATTGCAAGCGCTGAGCTCCGGGATTCAGCAGCTGGATCACGAGTGCTGAAGCGTCTGTTGAGGGCTTGATGGCCAAGGGAATCAGCCCATCCGGAACTGCGGGAAGCCCCTGCCAGACGCGCTTCAGATCCACAGGACCATGCCACCCCGGTTCGCGGAAGCGAATGGCGGCTTGCGGCACACCATTGCGCATCCATCCCTCCGCCAATGGCATCAGAGCGATGCGCTGCCGATGCCAGCCCGCATCAGCCGAGGGGTCCGGCCAGGTGGGGCCTCTGAGCAGAGACACCCCGAGGTGATCAGGGCTTGCGTCAGCGCCCTGGGGTCCGTCGAGCAACACCGCCAGGCCACCTCCCGGAGCGGCAGGCACGCTGGCCAGCCAGGAAATCACGGGCACCTCCCAACGGGCTTTTTCCATAGGCGTGTGCAGCTTGGCGGGCCGCTCGATCACACCACCACTGGTGTCTGAGGCCCAGCGCACCGCAGGGGTCTGCAAGGGGCATTCAAGCCGCAACACCTCATGGGACTGGCGCCACTGAACGCTGAGGCGCAGCTCCACAAACGGAGCGTCAGCAGCGAGCAGCACATCAAGGCGAAGGCTGCTGTTGCCGAACTGACCGCGAAGGGTGACGCGGCCCACCAATGGGCCGCTGTCTTGCAGCTCCACCTGCCATCGCTCTGGCATGGGCAATGGATGCGTGCGGTAATCAGCGGCAAGATCCCAGGCATCCCAGAATTCACCGTGATCGCTGTAGCGGCTCAGGCGCAGTGGGGCCGCCAGATGGGAGCGTCCCTCCGCATCGCCCAAAGCGATCAAACCCTCAGGTCCAACCTCGATTGTGAGGCGAGCATTGCCCAGCCTCCAACCTCCGTCTTCGCGGGCTGTGACGCCAACGGGGTCGCGAATAGCCGTGGCGATCTGGCCAGGATCAGCCCCATGGTCGGTGCGCTCGAGCGGCACTGCACTCACGCCATCAACCACGGGCAGCTGCACCCACACGCCACCGGCTGCAGCAACCTGCACCGGCAGCTGCCGACCAGCACTGCACCAATGCCCTCGCGGCAGGCGCACAAGCGGCGACCAGAGCGGCAAGGGCTGCAGCGCACACCAGGCCCAACGCCTGGGACAGGAGCTGCCACCGCCGTGGCCTGCCGTTTCAGCACCGAGGAGATGCCTCAGGCCTGCATCACGGGCCGCAGCCGCTGCGCGACGGGCCGCGCGCCACTGCGGTTCGGCCTGATCGAACACCTCAGGGATGGCGGTGCCGGGAAGAATGTCGTGGAACTGATGAAAGAGCAGAACCGACCAGGCCCAGTCCTGCCCCTCCCGGCCCAGCAGTGCCGCCACCAGATCGGCTTCCCGCAGCAGACGCTCCAGGGTTCGGTTGTGGCGTTTCTGATCGGGGCGTGAGGTGGCACAACCGCGATGCAGCTCGAGATAAAGCTCATCACGCCAAACCGGCAATCCCTCGCGCAGAGGCTCAAGGTGCTGCAAAAAACCGCGCACGGTTCCACCGTCCCGAGCCGCCGCCTGGGGATGGCGCTGCCAGAGCTGGAGCTGCTCCAGCATCTCGGCCGTGGGGCCACCACCGTGGTCTCCCACACCGGGAAGCCACAACGCCCGGTCGATGCCCGTGCTCTGTTGAAATTCGAGCTGCTCAGAGTCCATGGCCACGGGATCGGCATCGGTGCCGATTCCAGGGAGCATCAGGGCCATCACCTCAGCGGAGCCACGGCCCCGCCAGCGAAACAACCTGTGGGGGAATGCATTCGTGGCGTTCCAGGCCAGTTTGTGGGTACAGAACCACTGCACGCCGGTGGCGTTGGCAACGGCAGGCAGCCCGGCAGCAAAGCCGAAGCTGTCGGGCAGCCAGGCAAGGTCATGCCTCCATTCAGGAAACTGCTGCCGACTGAAGTGCTGACCGCGGTCGAACTGTCTCCAGAGGGAGGCCGTGCTGATCAAAACGCAGTCAGTTTCAACCCAGGGGCCATTGATGGGCTCCCAACGCCCCTTGCGACTGGCGTCCTGGATCCGGGCAAACAGGGCAGGCCGATGCTGGGCCATCCAGGCGTAGAGAGCCGGTGTGGAGTGGGCGAAATGCAGATCCGGCCAACGCTCCATCAACGCCAGGGCCGATTGGAACGTCCGTTCGGCCGCCTGCCAGGTATCGGCCACGGGCCAGAGCCAGGCCAGATCCAGGTGGGCATGGCCAACCCAATGCACAACACCGCCGGCGGAGGCCTGCTCGGCGAGGTGAGCCTGCACCAACGCAGCAGCCCGGTCCGAGTCGGGCGCACAGTCGAGCCAGGGCTCGGGGATTGAAGACTGCCTGAGCTGCTGAAGATCCAGCGCTTCCGGCAGCAGGCAACCGTCTGGGTCCACCTGGGGATTGCGCGGCTCCCGCACCAGCCGGCTGCTGATCAGCGCACCATCGTCATGGCATGGGCTGCGCAGCTCAAGCCGAACCCGCAGTCCGGAACCGCTGCGCCAACGCTCCGGCAGAACCCAACGGCAACGGGTATCGAAGAGATCGCCGCTGTGCACGAGCACATCATCAACCCAGACCCGGACCTCATCCGCCCACCAACTGAGAACAAGACGCTCCTGCTGATGTGGACTCTGATTCCAGTGCGATGGCCAGCGGATCAGCTGCTCAATCGTCAGCCACACACCACCCCTGGGCCAGATCAGCAGCCCCCGCTCAGCCCAGTCAGGACGGTGGATGCCCCCCCAGGGGTCCGCCAGTGCAGACCGTTGCTGATGGTCACCGCGGCGGTGCCACCCAGGCAGGAGATCGAGGCTGCTGCGGCGCCGAAACGT
Organism: Synechococcus sp. WH 7803; assembly: GCA_000063505.1. Taxonomy (GTDB): domain Bacteria; phylum Cyanobacteriota; class Cyanobacteriia; order PCC-6307; family Cyanobiaceae; genus Synechococcus_C. The sequence continues at coordinate 337,555 of CT971583.1, read as the reverse complement.
TTCAATCCACGCCAATCGCCGGGGCTGTAGAGGGTCCTGCATCGTGAACTCCCATCCTTGACCCATAAGATGATGACGCTGTCCCAGACGCCGGTCGGTCTCCATGCTCGCCCTCAAGATCTCCGTTTACTCGGTCGTCTTCTTTTTCCTCGGGATCTTCGTGTTCGGCTTCCTCGCGAGCGACCCCAGCCGCACACCGAGCCGCAAGGATCTCGAAGATTGATGCCTTATCTCCTGCCCTGACATTCGTCGGGTCCACGCCGATCACTGGTCATCCAACGCGTCCTGACGCTCCTGCCCATGGGAGGATCGCCGGCCACTGCTGAGCGGGTTTGCCAGCCTTCCGGGCGCCAATCACCATCACGGGGCTGCTAGCCATCGCCTCTGCTCTTGTCGTTCCTGTCAGAGCGGCCGAGGGTGAAGACCTGGTTGAGTTCGGGATCGTTCCTGAAGTCAACGCAGAGGTGCGCGCACAGGAGCCGCCTGGAGATGATCCTGACCCGGGGCCCCAAAGCCCTGAAGTGCGGAATCGTCAGCCAGCCGAGGTTCGGCCTCCTGCCGAATTGCTGTTGCGTGCGAATCGCCAGTTTTATGACGCTCGCCGCAATCTGTTCATCGCCACAGGTGATGTGCAAGCCACCCTCAACGGTGGTGTGCTTCAGGCCGACCGAATCGAATTCGACGCTGGGTTCAACACGCTCCTGGCGCGCGGCAGTGTGCGCTTCCGCAGGGGGGCTCAGTACTTCCAGGCCAGCACCCTGCGCTTAAGCCTGATCCAGGGCAGTGGGGAGATGGAGGATGTTTACGGCGTGTTGGACCTCGACACAGCGGCCGTTGACTTCAACCCCTTCCCATCGGCAAGCGCTACCGACCCTGGGCGACCGCGTACGCCCGCGGGAGCTCCCCAACGCAGGCTCCCCGTGCTGGAAAGCAGTGGTCTGGGCTTTCCCACCGCCATCGACATCGACCTTGAGGCCAGCACCGCAGAGCGGCTGAGTCCGCAGGGGGACAACGGCACGTTCTGGGATTTAGAACGCCCCCCCTCTCCGGAATGGCTCGTTCCTGAAGCGTCAACCCCTGAGGATCCTGAAGATCAGGCCGCTGAGGACCAGGACGGCATGGCCTGTCCTCCGGAGCTACCTCCGATTCCCGACTGGCATCCCCATCCCTGGGCGATCACCGCCTGGGGCGGCCAGATGATCGATTCCAATTTCGGTGACACCTTTCTCTTCAATGGGCGCTTGCGTCCGGAATATCTGCTGGGCGTCAGCATGCAAAAGCGCATCTGGAGGGCAGGCCCGCTTGCGATCGAACTGGAAGCCGATCTGTTCGGCCACCAGGCTTACAAACAGCAAGGCGGCCCCTTCAACCAGAGCGTCCCCAATGCCGACACCCCGGATCAAACTTTCGCCGAGGGCATCATCGGCATCGGCGCTCGCCTCTGGGTGCAGCCATGGCTGAGCTTCGGGTTTGTGGAAGGCATCAGTTACAACACCTCCGTCAGCAACTACGAGCGCACCTACCGGGAGAACTTCGCCCAGCTCCTCAACTACCTCGCCTTTGAACTGGAGGCAGCTGTGTCTCCAGAACTCTCCCTGGTCGGCCGCATCCACCACCGATCCGGTGCATTCGGCACCTACAGCGGTGTGAAAGAAGGCAGCAACGCCTATCTGATCGGCATCCGTTACCGCTGGGGACAGGACAAGCCTGCAGCCTTGTCAGCGCAGGCACCGCCGCCCCTGGGTTGCCCTGACCCAGGACGCAGCGCCCGGGTTGCCCCCCAGACCCTGAATGAGCAACTCGAAGACATCACGCTCGGCAACCCCACGCGTCGCGACCAGCCGAGCGCAGCCGAGGCACCATCGTCGCCATCCTTCTCTCAAACACAACACTCCACCTTGTCGCTCAGGGAGCAGGAGCGGCTGCGAGCCGAAGCCATCGCCGCCATCGATCAGCGCATCAGCAGCATTCAGCTGCAGCAGCGCCTTGTGTTCGAACGCAGCCGTGGATCCGACAATCTCCGCAACAACGAGGTGCTGGCAGCCAATCGCTACGGCGGCGTGCGGCCATCCCAGCTCAATCAAAAAGGGCGCACGCAGTTCATCACCGGTGAAATCAGCCGCTGGCGCATTCAGGCCGCCAGGGTCCGGCTCACTCCAGATGGGTGGAGTGCCGATCGGATGGGGTTCACCAACGATCCGTTCACCCCGGCGCAGACCCGCATCGATGCTGAAAACGTTGTGGCAACGGAAGAAGACAATGGCGACATCTTGATCAAGAGTGAACGCAATCGCCTGATCGTTGAGGAGCGTCTGCCGATTCCTGTCTCGCGAACACAACGCATCCAGAAGCAGGAAGAGGTGGAGAACCGTTGGGTGTTGGGCATCGACAACGACGACCGCAGTGGCTTCTTCATCGGCCGCAACCTTCGCCCCATCGAGTTCTCAGAAGACCTCGTGCTCGAGCTTCAGCCCCAGTTCTTGTTGCAGCGTGCCATCAATGGTGACAACAACAGCTACGTGGCGCCCGGATCGTCCATCGACAGCAACAAGGTCACCCAGGACAACACCGTCGGTGACCTGTTCGGGTTGGAGGCGGAACTAAACAGCGAATTCCTCGGCTTATCAACCAAGATTGAAGCTGACATCAGCACCTTCAATCCCAGCAACTTCAGCGACGGCAGCCGCTTCTGGGGCACCACACGACGAACCGTCACCCTTCCGTGGATCGGAGATGTGAGCGCACGCGTGTTCGGCGCTTATCGCTACCGCACCTGGAACGGATCGTTGGGTGAAACCGATGTGTACAGCGCCTATGGCGGCTTTGCCGAACAGAAGGGCAACTGGAGCTGGGGACAACTGAAGAACGACTACATCTGGCGTTTCGGCGTAGGCAATTACCAGGCTGAAAGCTTCACCAGCACCAACCTGATCGACACCCTGCGCGCCAACTTCTATGGATCGCTCAACAGCCGCTACCAACTGTGGCGAGGTCAGCCAGCGGAGCTAACGCCTGAAGCGGCCTACCGCTACAGCCCCGTCGCCATTGTTCCTGGGCTGGAGCTGCGCACCAACGTGAACACCTCGCTGGCAGCGTTCGGTGATGGCAACCGCCAGAACACCATCAGCCTCACGGGGGGACCCACCCTCACCCTCGGCACCTTCAGCAAACCCTTCCTGGATTACACCCAACTCTCGATCGCAGGCGGAGGCACGTTGAAGCAGGGATCCAGTCCCTTCGAATTCGACCAAGCCATCGACCTGGGCACCCTGGGGATCGGCCTGACACAGCAGATTGCAGGCCCTCTGCTGCTCAATGCGGGCGTGGGCGTGAACATCGATCCAGCCTCTGAGTTCTACGGAAACGTGATCAATTCGAACATCGAACTGCGTTGGCAGCGACGCAGTTATGACCTCGGCTTCTACTACAACCCCTATGAAGGCATCGGTGGATTCCGCTTCCGCCTCAACGATTTCAACTTCACGGGAACCGGTCGACCGTTCATTCCCTATTCATCAGACCCTCTCCCCAACGCCCTCGATAGTCGCCCGTTCTAGAGCGCTTCCAATCAGTCGGGACCGCCGCCATAGATCAGATGACTGCCGGTGAGATCCGCTCCGGCAAAGCGCATGCCATCCGTTCGTACATTCGGTGCATAGGCATTGATCACCACCGCATCGCGCAGGTCTGCCCGTCGCAGGTCCGTGTCCGTGAGGTCGGCATTGCTGAGCCGTGCGCCGCGCAGATCCGCGCCATCGAGTCGAGCACCACTGAGGTCTGCCCCTTCGAGATTGGCCTCGCGCAGATCCACTCCGTGGAGGTCAGCGTCGCGCAGATCCACACCGATCAGATGCTCACCCTGAAGGTTGAGCCCACGCAGATCGCATCCAGCGCAGGCTCCAAGCTGAAGCAGTCGCTCCTGCGGCGTCCCGTAGGGAACAACCTCGACGGATTGTGGCGTTCCCGCCTGGAGAGCCGAGGGTGTCAGCAGTGCTGTCAGCAATGCCGCAACCCATGAAGCCGCCTTGGGATTCGCCATGACCTGAGCCCCTCTGTCTCATTCATAGACAATCCTGGATGCGGCTGCCGCGTCAGAACCCTCGAAGGTAAGGAAGGTTGTCCATGGTGCGTGTGAGTTCCGCATCGCGAGCCACCAACTGGCCTGTGGCATCCCACTGGCCACTACGCAGCATGTCGAGGGCACCCGAACCCACCTGAATCGGCTCGGAAACAGCACCGGCGGAAAACGTAAGACCGTTGAGATCGAGCTGCCAGTTCAGCGCAGGATCCGCGGCCACAGCATCCTGGAGAACGCTGATCTGCTGCGACGAAGCCGTGGCGCAGGGAATCCCAAGCGCAAGGCAGTTGCCGTAAAAGATCTCAGCAAAGCTCACACCCACCAGCGCCCTGATTCCCCAGCGCATCAGCGCCTGGGGAGCGTGCTCGCGGCTGGACCCGCAGCCGAAATTGTCGTTGACCACCAAGATCGAAGCCCCGGCGTGCACCGACTGATCAAAGGGATGGCGACCGGCCAGCTCCTGGCGATCATCCGCAAAGGCCTGTGCACCGAGGGCCTCGAAACTGACGCACTTCAGAAAGCGCGCGGGAATAATCCGATCGGTGTCGATGTCGTCACCGCGCAGCACCAGGGCGCGCCCCCTCACCATCGCGATCGAACCTTGCGGGAACGGAGTGGTCTCAGTCATCAGTCAGTCGTCATGCAGTTCAACTGCCGCACATCACGAACCTGCCCGGTGATCGCGGCGGCGGCAACCATCGCGGGACTCATCAGCAGGGTTCGGCCACTCGCCGAACCCTGCCGACCTTTGAAATTGCGATTGCTCGAGCTGGCGCTGATCTGACGCCCCTCCAGCCGATCAGGATTCATGGCCAGACACATGGAACAGCCCGGTTCCCGCCATTCAAAACCGGCTTCACGGAACACAGCATCAAGCCCTTCGGCTTCCGCAGCCCGGGCCACCTGTTCAGAACCAGGAACCACAAACGCACGGATGCCTGAGGCCACATGACGGCCCTTGGCCACTGCGGCCGCGGCCTGCAGGTCACTGAGTCGTCCATTGGTGCAGCTGCCGATGAAGCACACATCCACAGGCACCCCTGCGATGGCCTGACCGGGCGCCAGATCCATGTAGCGATAGGCCTCCTCGGCAATGGGGCGATCGGCTGGGTCCAGCTGCTCAGGCCTGGGCACGGTTTCATCCACACCGATTCCCTGACCGGGTGTGATGCCCCAGGTCACCGTGGGGGCAATGGTGGCAGCGTCAAAACGCACCTCATCGTCGAAGCAGGCATCAGCACCGGAAGCCAGGGAGCGCCACCAGCTCACCGCCCGGTCCCAGGCCTCTGCCGAAGGCGCCTGCGCACGCCCATGGAGATAGTCGAAGGTGGTTTGATCAGGGTTCACGTACCCGCAGCGCGCCCCCCCTTCAATCGCCATGTTGCAGAGGGTCATGCGCTCCTCCATCGACAGGGCCTCGATGGCTGGACCTGAGAACTCATAGGCGTATCCAACCCCTGCCTTCACGCCCAGGGAGCGAATCACGTGCAGGATCAAATCTTTGGCGAACACCCCTGGGCTGAGCTGGTTCTCCACCCAAATCCGACGCACCTTGAGTTTGTTCATCGCCAGGCTCTGGCTGGCGAGGACGTCGCGCACCTGACTGGTGCCGATCCCGAAGGCGATGGCTCCGAAGGCGCCGTGCGTGGAGGTGTGCGAGTCACCGCAGGCCACGGTCATTCCCGGCTGGGTCAGGCCAAGCTCCGGCGCGATCACATGCACGATGCCCTGGCGACCACTGCCAAGACCATGCAGGGTGATGCCGTGATGGGAACAGTTGCGTTCCAGGGTGCTCAGCATCTCCTCGGCGAGAGGATCCGCAAAGGGTCTGGCCTGACTGGTGGTGGGCACGATGTGGTCCACCGTGGCCACGGTGCGCTGCGGACAGCGCACCGTGAGTCCCTTGTCTTCGAGAGCCGCAAAAGCCTGGGGACTGGTTACCTCATGGATCAGGTGCAGGCCGATGAACAGCTGGGTGGATCCACCGGGAAGATCAGCGACGCGATGCAGATCCCAAACCTTGTCGTAAAGGGTCCCGCTGCTCATTTCCAGGTCAGCCGTAAAGAATCAACTTAACGGCTAATGGCCTTCAGCTTCAGTGTGGGTCTGCCCCGATTCGGCTGCCATCAACCGCAGCCTCAGGCGGTTGAGAGCCTCCCCGGCGCTCACCAGCCGGATCCAGTCCCGTCCTTGGGACGCGGCCAGCCGGATGGGATGACTCTCACAACCGTCCGGTCCCGCTACAGCGATATGCACGAGCCCGACCGGTTTTTCATCGCTCCCACCTCCCGGACCGGCGATTCCCGTGAGGGCGAGCGCCCAGTCGCTGCCTGTCAGCCGTCGCACCCCCTCCGCCATCGCCTGAGCGACCGGATCACTCACAGCGCCAACCTCCTCCAGCAGGGAGGAGGGCACACCCAGCAATTCACACTTCACCGCATTGGCGTAAGCGATCACACCACCGAGGAGCACCTGCGAGGAACCAGGCACTGCGGTGAGCTCGGCGCCAAGTCCTCCGCCCGTACAGGATTCCGCCACAGCCAGGGTCTCCCCTCGCGCGCGCAGATGCGCGAGCACCACGGACGCGAGTGAAGCCTCATCGGCCCCGAAACAGAGATCACCTGTACGGGAGCGGAGATCGCGTTCGGTCTCATCCACGAGCGCAAGGGCTTCAGGCTGATCCGAGGCGCAGGCGGTGATGCGCAGCTTCACTTCGCCGCGGCCGGCGTAGGGAGCCACAGTGGGATTGGTCTGATTGAGCAGATCCCTGACCTGCTCAGCGAGGGTGGATTCACCAATCCCCCAGAAGCGCAGCGTCCGACTGACAAACACGCCGCTGGAGAGTCCGGACTGGCGGAACCAGGGAGCCGCGGTGGCTTGCCACATGGCACGCATCTCACTGGGTACGCCAGGAAAAGTGAGCACCGTGAAGTGGTCGGTGGGGGACCAGACCATCCCCGGCGCCGTTCCAGTGGGATTGGGAAGCACCGTCGCGCCCACTGGCAGGAGGGCCTGACGCCTGGTTTCCGGGCCAGGCTCCCGGCCACGACTGCGCGACTTGGCTGTGATGTCAGCCCAGACGTCGGCACGTTCCTCGAGGGGCGTTTGAAAGGCCGCCGCGATCGCTTCAGTGGTGAGGTCATCGGGAGTCGGGCCCAACCCCCCCGTGGTGATCAACACCCGAGAGCGACTCGCAATCTCTCGCACCTCAGCGATCAATCGATCCCGATTGTCTCCAACCACGGTCTGCCGGAAATGGGGCAAGCCCAGAGCCGCCAGCTCCTCCGCCAGCCAGCGTGCATTGCCATTCACAATGTTTCCGAGCAAAAGCTCCGTGCCGATGCAGAGAACCTCCACACCGGAACGGCCAGCAGCGTCAGCCATGGTGTTCGCAGGAGCAGGATTGCGCCGTGTCGGAAAGGGACTCCGCCTCCGCCTTGCACCGAGCGAGCTCGGCCTGTTTCTGCCTCTGCATCACCACCACGGTGCCCACGAGGATGGCGGTCGCCAGACCCAACCAGAGAAAGCGCAGTTCCACGTTGGCCACCACCATGGCCATGGCAGCAAGCCACTGGGTGAACACGTAAATCAGCAGCACGGTGCGGCGGTGACTGAATCCGGCCCTGAGCAAACGGTGATGCAGATGGCGGCGATCTGGATAAAAGGGCGAATGCCCCGAACGCAAGCGCCCCATGATCACGGCTGACATGTCGGCCAGTGGCAGCGAAAGAATGAGCAAGGGCAGCAGCAAACTCACCGTGGTGAGGCCTTTGGCTGGGCCAACGATGCTGATCGCCGCAAGGCTGAAGCCGAGAAAATAAGACCCGCCATCACCCATGAAAATGCGAGCGGGATTGAAGTTGTGGCGAAGGAAACCAAGGCAACTTCCCGCCAGCGCAGCCGCCAGGAATGCAGCAGCGACCTGATGCAACGAGAAACTCACGGACACCAGTCCGATGGCTGCAATCCCTGCAACGCCCGCCGCCAGGCCATCGAGTCCGTCAAGCCAGTTGATCGCATTGGTGATGCCCACAAGCCAGATCACCGTGGCGATCAGGCTGAGCATGCCGGGAAGCACAACAGCGTCGGCGGTGCTGGACGCCCAGGGCAAATCGATAGCGCCAATTCTCACGCCCTGAGACCAAACCACCATGGCAACGGCAACCTGGCCCGCCAGGCGGGGCCAGGGTGACAGCGAAAAGAGGTCATCGGCTAAGCCGATGATGAAGAAACAGAGAGACCCCGCCAGCGTGGTCCAGATCAGCTGATCCCGCGCGGGGGTAAGCATGCCGAAGCCACCGGCTAGCCAGGTGAGGCCTAGCGCAACACTGAAACCAAGCACCATGGCCACACCACCGAGGCGGACCATCGGCACACTGTGCTGCTTGCGCGAATCAGGGGTATCGGTGAAACCATGGCGAAGGGCGAGCCTGCGCACGAGCGGCACGGTCACCGTGGTGACCAGAGCCGCCGCCAGGAAAATCACCACAGCGACAGCAAGAGGAGTGCTCGCGATGGTCACGCAAAACCCCGGTGAGGACGGCCCGAAACGGGCGGATGACTCCCAATGTAGGCAGACCTGGATTGGGAATCCAGGTCAGCTTGGTCCAGTCAGACAAGCGCCGGTTCCGTTGCCATCGCGTAGAGGGGAAAACGCCGACAGAGACTGGCCACCCGCTCCAGGCAACGGGCCTGAATGGCATCGTCTTCTGGATTGAGCAAACGATCAGCAATCACCTCGGCCACTTCAGCGAACGCGTCAGCATCGAAGCCACGGGTCGTGAGCGCAGCGGTTCCTAAGCGCAGACCGCTGGTGACGAAGGGTGATTCTGGATCAAACGGAACCGTGTTCTTGTTCGCGGTGATGTGCACATCGCTGACCAGCAGGTCGGCCACCTTCCCGGTCATGCCGATGCTGCGCAGATCAAGCAGCACCACATGGTTATCGGTCCCTCCGCTCACCACATCGATGCCACGGGCCATCAGGCGGTCGGCCAGGGCCTGGGCATTGGCCACCACCTGTTGGCTGTAAGCCTTGAACGCAGGACGGAGTGCCTCGCCAAAGGCCACGGCTTTGGCTGCGATCACATGCTCAAGGGGTCCACCTTGCGAACCGGGGAAAACGGCCTTGTCGAACTTTTTGGCGAACTCGGCATCCCGGCAAAGGATCAGACCACCGCGGGGACCGCGCAGGGTTTTGTGCGTGGTGGTGGTGACCACATCGCAATGGGGGACCGGGCTGGGATGGACGCCGGCTGCCACCAGGCCTGCGATATGGGCCATATCAGCCAGGAGGTAAGCCCCAACCTCATCAGCAATCGCACGGAACGCCGCAAAATCGATGGTGCGGGGGTAAGCCGAAAAACCGCAAACGATCAGCTTGGGCTTGTGCTCGAGGGCGAGCTGACGGATCGCCTCCATATCCAAGCGCTGGGTCTCTTTGTCGACCCCGTACTGGACAACGTTGAACCATTTGCCGCTCACATTCACCGGTGAGCCATGGGTCAGGTGGCCCCCATGGGACAGGTCCAGACCCATGATCGTGTCGCCGGGCTGCAGCAGGGCCAGGAAGACAGCGAAATTGGCCTGAGCACCACTGTGCGGCTGAACGTTGGCCCAGGCAGCACCGAAGAGTTCCTTGGCCCGCTCAATCGCCAGGTCTTCAATGGCATCCACGTGCTCACAACCGCCGTAGTAGCGCTTGTTCGGCAGGCCTTCCGCGTATTTATTGGTCAACACCGAGCCCTGAGCAGCCATCACGGCGCTCGATGCGAAGTTTTCCGAGGCAATCAGCTCGAGATGGGTTTCCTGGCGATCGCGCTCCTGATCGATCAAACGGGCAATCGCTGGATCAGACTCTGCCAGTGGTGCATTGATCGGAGCGGTTTCGAAATCCACCATGGGTTGCCTCGATGCGTTGATTGGATGGTAGGCAACGGTCAACAGCAGCAGTGCTGAACAAAAAAAAACTGCCCGAAGGCAGTTGAGTCACGCGCCTGGAGAGATTCGAACTCCCGACCCTCTGATCCGTAGTCAGATGCTCTAATCCGCTGAGCTACAAGCGCTGGCGTCCCCCTATCTGACCCCACGGAGGGGCCCTTCGTCAACTGGGGCACATCCCCACGCCAGAATCGTTGCGCTTCCCTCGGTCTCTCTCCATGCCAATCCGCTGGTACGGGCCTGCTGACCCCACTGATCCCACTTACCGGCACTTCAACCGGGTGGTGAATCTCACACTCCACGGCATGGCGTTTGCAGCCGTGAACAGCGGGCTCTGGTTTTTCCAGGAGATGCGCCATCCCTGGAGCCACCTCAACGTTGTGACAGGTCTGTGGCTGGTGGGACTGGTGATCCATCTCACGGTGGTGCTGAGACTGCGCCCCGAACCGGAACCAGACAACCCGGCGTCGTGAAGCCAACATGCGACTGACCGTTCGCCATGACCATCTCTTGCCATGACCATGGACGCTGCTGATCTGCAGGATCTGACCTCAGCCATCGGTGATCGCCTGTATCTGCAGATCTCCGGCTGGCACCTGTATCTGAAGGATGCAGGCCTGGCCGAGTCGCTGGCGATCGAATGCAGCGCACTCCTCGATCAGGGAGCAGCAATTGCCGCGCGACAGGCGCTCGAGCGTGTCCAGGTCCCGATCGGCGGCGGGAGCAGTCGGTTGCCCCTCGCCAGGCTGTTGCCGTCCTCGCAACTGTCCGACCTCGAACAGATCCTTGAGGACCACTGCCGATAAGGTTGCCCCGATTGGGGAACCTGCGTGCTGATTATTGAGGTCACCAACGCACGTGACGTGGTGCGGCAGCGCATCGGCCGACTGGGTGAGCGCCTGATCGGCAAGGTGGTGGATCCTGAAGCCCAGGTGGAAAAAGCCCTGATTCAGGAGCTTGATACAGCCTTCCGCGAGTTCGGCATTGAAGCCAGGATCGTGTCGGTGCAGGGGCCACAGCTCGTGGGGCGGCAGCAGCTCGAATTGCCCATTCAGGTGCGCGACGACCGAACGGTGACTCTCAGCGACGAGTAATCCTGCGTGCAACAACCTGGTTGATCTCAACAACTTCAGCGATCCCCAGCGCCTGCCCGCACAACGCAAACAGAACGCCGCCGACCCCAGCGGAAAGGGCCACCTGCAGCCCACGGCCGATCAAGCTGGAGGGCCAGTGAACCGTTGCGCTGAGCCCCCAGGCGACCACACCGGCCAGGGCTGCCGCTGCTGTGAGGCGTAGGGCGTCGTACCCCCAGCTGCGCAGTGGCAGACCACCCAAGCGTTGCTGCAGAAGCAGCAGCAGCGCAAGGCAGGTGAGGGCATTGATCAGCACCGTGGCCAGCACCAACCCGGGCGCCCCGAAATTGAAGGGCAGCTGAGGCCCCCAGGGGGAAGGCCCCCCAACCAAAGCCCAGTCGAACAGCACATTCAGGCCAATACCGGCCATCGACAATCGGAAGGGCGTCGTGCCGTCCCCGAGGGCGTAGAACACACGCACGAGCACATCGCGGCCGAGATAAGCCGGCATGCCGATTCCGTAAGCCATCAACAGCCCGGTGACCAACTGCGCCGCTTGCGCATCGAAGGCACCGCGCTCGTACACAAGAGCGACAATTGGAGCAGCCAAGGCCAGAAACAAGGCGCCCAACGGCAGCATCGAGGCAGTGGAGAGCATCAGGCCCTGGCGGATCCTGGCGATGAGCTGAGGCCGATCCTCCGGAGCCGTGAGCCTGGAGAACGTGGGGAGCAGCGGCACCAAGAGGGCATTGGAAATCAACCCGAGCGGTGTCTGCACCAGAAGATTCGCGTAGCCAAGCCCTGCCGCTGCACCGAGGATCCCCGAGGCGAAGAACAGATCGGTGAAGACATTGATCTGCAGCATTCCGGACGACAAGGTGGCGGGGCCCATCACCTGCCAGACCTCTTGCACACCGGGGTGACGCCAATCCCAGGACAACTTGAATCGGGCGAGACGCTGCCGAATCAACGCCGGCAACTGCAACAACCACTGCAAGCCGGCACCAACGAGCGTGGCCAGGGCCAGCACAACCCCTCCCCAGAGGGCATGCTCCGGCAAAGCGATGGCCGACCCGAGCTGCCACCAGAGCAAACCGACACCAACGATGAGCGCCAGGCTCGACATCAGGGGCGAAATCGCTGGAATCCAGAACTCATCGGCGGCATTGAGGGATCCAAATCCCAGACCGATCAAACCAGCCAGCAAGGCCATGGGAGCCATGACCTGCAGCTGGACGACAGCGATGCGGTGCAGCTCTGGCGGCAGGCCTGGCCCAACCAGGGTGATCAACGGACCAGCAGCCAGGACCAGCACCACGGTGACCGCCAGCAGCAGGGCACTCACCGTGGTGTTCAGAGTGGCCAGGATGTGAGCGCCCTCGTTTCTGGGCCTGCGACTGAGCACACTCACCATGGCGCTGTGGAAGGGTCCATTGATGCCCCCCAGAAGGATGAGGAGAAAACCAGGCAGCACGTAGGCGTAGTTGTAAGCGTCGTAGGCAGCACCAACGCCGAACGCCGCTGCGATCACCAATTGGCGAACAAGGCCTCCGAATTTGCTGAAGAGGGTCCCCACGGTGACCACCAGGGCAATGCGCTTGAGAGAACCCGCCATCAGCGCAGCCAAACCACCTTTACGCGCCCAATTCTCGGTTGATTCCCAGGCACCATGGCGTTCGACCTGCCCGCCCCCATGACCGGCACCCCTCTCCTCTCCTTTGAACCGCTCACAGAGGGGATTTTGCTCAAGCGCTACAAGCGTTTTCTGGCAGACATCGAACTGGAGGACGGATCGTGCGTGACCGCCCACTGCGCGAACACAGGACCGATGACGGGCGTTTTGATTCCAGGCCAACGGGTGCGCCTGCGCCATGCCCCCTCTCCAACCCGCAAGCTGGCCTGGACCTGGGAACAGGCCGAAGTACCCGGTGCTGATGGACAACTCTGTTGGGTGGGGATCAACACCGCATTACCCAACCGTCTGATCCGGGCAACGATCGAAGCAGGCTGCCTGCGTGAGCAGCTGGGAGAGATCGAAAGCATCCGCGCCGAAGTCGTTTACGGCAAAAACCGCAAAAGCCGCATTGATCTCCTGCTTCAACCGTCACGCGAAGCGATCGATCAGCGCCCGATCTATGTGGAAGTTAAAAACACCACCTGGAGCACCGGCAGCACTGCACTGTTTCCAGACACTGTGACCACCCGTGGCCAGAAACACCTGCAGGAACTTATGGATGTGCTTCCGGAAGCCAGGGCCGTTTTGATTCCCTGCCTGAGCCGCCCCGATGTCACGGCCTTTGCACCCGGAGACAGCGCCGATCCCCGCTACGGGGAGCTGTTCCGCAACGCCCTGGATGCAGGAGTGGAGGTGCTGCCCTGTTGCTTCCGCTTTGATCGTGATGGCGTGACCTGGCAAGGGACGCGTCCGGCACAAGGCCAGCAACCCTCTGCAGCTCTCTAATGGCATCAACGGCTACCAACCGCCAAGCCGAACGCACCTTTCTGGGGTGTTTGGTATCAACAACTACTTGAGGGGTCCGCTTGGGCAGCCACCTTTGCTCTTAGCAGTAGGAATCCCTACTGGCCTTGCAGCCCTGCTTCTCGTTTATGACAACTGCTCTGCATTCGCCTTCCAGGCGGAGCAAGTCGCGGCTTCAGGAGGTCAGCCTTCTGAATGGACCCATGCTTCTCCTGAAAAGCATCCGCGGCCTCCGCAGCCACCGCGCCCTTGCGTGGCTTGCCTGTGCGCCGATCGCTCTTCTCGGTCTCGGCGTTTTCAATCTCTCCGCACGAGCCGGTGTAGGTCTCGGGAATCTTGACGGCGCCCAAGCCGCAAAGTTCCTTGCAGACAACCTTTGGCTTCTGGTCGCCGCTGCATTGGTGATCTTTATGAATGCCGGCTTCGCCATGGTCGAAGCTGGCATGTGTCGGCAGAAAAATGCCGTCAACATCCTCGCCAAGAACCTGTTCGTGTTCGGCCTGGCCGTCACCGCTTATTGGGTTGTCGGTTATTCCTTGATGTACGGCAGTTCCGTCGTCGACGGATGGCTGTCTTTCCAAGGATTCTTCTTTGATTGGAACGCTGCTGACGCGCTCACCTGTGCCGCAGGTCAAGGTGAAGAGGGCTGCTCCCAGCTTGTGCCTTCGGTTGATTTCCTCTTCCAAGCAGCTTTCGCAGGCACTGCCGCAACAATCGTTTCCGGTCTTGTCGCCGAGCGCGTCAAGTTTGGTGAGTTTGTGATCTTCTCACTTGTGCTGACTGCGGTGATCTATCCGATCGCAGGTTCTTGGGAGTGGAACGGTGGCTGGCTGAACAACGTTGGCAATAAGGAGTTCATCGACTTTGCTGGCTCCTCCATCGTTCACTCCGTCGGTGCATGGGCCGGCCTGATCGGGGCCGTGCTGCTCGGACCCCGCATTGGCAAGTACGTGAATGGCCGCACGCAAGCCATTCCAGGTCACAACATGGCCATCGCCACATTGGGTGCCTTGATTCTTTGGATCGGCTGGTACGGCTTCAACCCCGGTTCTCAGCTCGGCATGGATGAGTGGGTTCCCTACATCGCAGTGACCACGACTCTTGCCGCTGCAGGCGGTGCCATTGGCGCCACCATCATCTCCACGCTGACCTCGGGCAAGCCCGATCTCACCATGATCATCAACGGCATCCTTGCCGGCTTGGTGAGCATCACCGCTGGCTGCGCAAACCTCACCTGGGTAGGCGCATGGGTGGCTGGTCTGATCGGTGGAATCATCGTTGTCTTTGCTGTTTCCGCTCTCGATAAAGCTGGAATTGACGATCCCGTTGGCGCTTTCTCCGTGCACGGCGTCTGCGGCATCTGGGGCACCTTGGTGATCGGCCTCTGGGGCTTCGATATCCAGGGTGAAGGCACTGCCCTTGGCTTGTTCAATGGTGGTGGCATCGAGCAACTTGGTATCCAAGCTCTTGGCACCGCTGCCTATGCCATCTGGACTGTGGTGACCTGCCTGATCACCTGGAGCATCATCGGTACTGTCTTCGGTGGCATCCGCGTCAGCGAAGAGGAAGAGACCATGGGTCTTGACATCGGTGAGCACGGCATGGAGGCCTATCCCGATTTCGCATCGTCCGGAAATTGAGATCCGGATTGTGATGTTTGACACCCCGGCCCCAGGGCCGGGGCTTTTTTTTGCAGGATTGCTCCATCGCATGCCGATGGGTCAAGCCTGACCCGCAGCCCATAGAGTCATCGCATCGTCGTCGCGACCATGGATACCCACGCCTTCAAGCGCTCCCTGCACCACTCCGACCGTTACAACCGCCGAGGGTTCGGACGTGCCGAAGAGGTGGCCGGAAGTCTCGAGCAGGCCTACCAGAGCAGCCTGATTGGATCGATCCGCGACAACGGGTATCGCTTGAACCATGGTCGGCTTCAAGTGCGCCTCGCCAAGGATTTCGGCTTCTGCTGGGGTGTGGAGCGCGCTGTTGCCATGGCCTATGAAACCCGAAAGCACTACCCCAGTGAGCGCTTGTGGATCACCAACGAGATCATTCACAACCCTTCCGTGAATGACCACCTCCGCGAGATGAACGTTCAATTCATCCCCGTCGAGCAAGGGGTGAAGGACTTCTCTGGTGTCACCTCGGGTGATGTGGTGATTCTTCCCGCCTTTGGCGCAACAGTTCAAGAGATGCAGCTTCTCAACGAACGGGGATGCCACATCGTTGACACCACCTGCCCCTGGGTCTCCAAGGTTTGGAACACCGTGGAGAAGCACAAGAAGCAGACATTCACCTCAATCATTCACGGCAAGGTAAAGCACGAGGAGACCTTGGCCACCAGCTCATTCGCTGGAACTTATCTCGTGGTGCTTGACCTCGAAGAAGCCCAGATCGTTGCCGATTACATCCTCGGGAACGGAGACCGCGACAGCTTCATGGCTCGCTTTTCCAAAGCCTGCTCCCCAGGATTCGATCCTGATCAGGATCTCGAAAAACTCGGCGTTGCCAACCAAACCACCATGCTCAAACGGGAAACCGAAGAAATCGGTCGTTTGTTTGAACGCACCATGCTCAGCAAATTCGGCCCAACGCAACTCAATGAGCATTTCCTGGCGTTCAACACCATCTGCGATGCCACCCAGGAACGCCAAGACGCGATGTTTTCCCTTGTGGATGAACCGCTCGACTTGATGGTGGTCATCGGCGGCTACAACTCCTCCAACACCACCCATCTGCAGGAAATCGCCATCAACCGCGGCATCCGCTCCTTCCACATCGACACCCCGGAGCGCATCAGTGCCGACAACAGCATCGAACACAAGCCTCTCGGCCAGGAGCTGATCCGCGAACTGGAGTTCCTGCCTAGCGGAACAGTCACCGTGGGCATCACATCCGGAGCCTCCACCCCGGATCGCGTCGTGGAGCACGTGATCCAGCGCTTGATCAGTCTCAGCGAAGAAAACTGAAGACCTGCTCGCTTTACATTGGTTGACCTTGGGGTCAACCCCTGCCAGGGACTCTCATCCGTGCTGCTCTTGTCGAGACCATCAGCCGATTCCCTCCGTTCGTGCCATGGCCAGGACCCACAGGTGCGCTGTTACCGCAGTCACTTCAGTGACTGCATGGAGATGCGCGCCAGCCATGCGGTGGTGGCTCGCCATCTCGATCGACACGACGATTGGTTCCGCCGCTGCGCCGCACCGATGCAGGTGGAGGCCCTCGATGCCCAGACCTATGCGCTGACCCTGGGTCGGTTCGGGAATTTTGGCTTCGAAGTGGAACCGACCATCGCCTTGCGCCTTCTCCCAGGCCATGAAGGCACGTATGCCATCGAAACGGTGACGCAGCCAGACAGGGATCCAGCGTTGGCCGCGCTCTACGACGTTGATTTCCAGGCAGGTCTCACACTGAATGACGACACGCACCAGGGCTTGCCGACGACCTGTGTGCGTTGGGAGCTGGATCTCAGCATCTGGATCTCCCTTCCCAAGGTGATCACCATGCTTCCCGAGGGCCTGGTGCAATCCAGCGGCGATCGACTGCTGCGTCAGATCGTGAGGCAAATCTCAAGACGACTCACCTGGAAGGTGCAGGAAGATTTCCATGGAAGCCATGGACTTGTTTGCCCGCCAAGGCGCCGGGCGACCTTCTGACCGCCCGGTGCGGCTTCAGCGGCTCGACCAGATCTTGTTGACGATTTCCATGCCGCTGACCGCCTGCCACAGGAAGAGGGTCATCATCCCCATGTTGAGGCCGACATGGGCTTTGCGGGCGATCACATTGCCTTGCTGCATGAAAGGTGACAGGGATGCGGCGACCGCGATCATGGCCGTCATGGCGAGTCCGGCCAGCAGGTGAGGACCAACGAACAACTTGCCGTTGTTCAGATAGGTCACGGCCATACCACCGATGCTGCCCAGAACGATCAGACCAAGCAGCAGTCCGCCCCAACGGAAATGACGCTGAGCGAACTTCCCAGGGATCAGGGTCTTGCGCTCCTCGGGCGTTCCAGTGCGCGTTTTCTTGGCCTTGATCCCCAGATACATCGCATAGGCAGACGCCAGAAGCAACACCCACATCATCAGTGGGTGAACGAAACTCAGGGCAAAGGGCAGCGCGGCAAGCGTCATCAGAAGTGATCGCATTGAAGTTGGCGCGAGGCTAGGACTCCGTGGTCTTCAGCAGCGATACAGACGCACTTCCTTAGTGCAGGAAATGACGCTGCCCTGTGAGCAGCATGGCGAGCCCCAGTTCATTGCAGGCCTTGATGGAGTCCTGATCGCGCTTGCTACCGCCTGGATGAATCACAGCCGTGATGCCGTGCTGCGCCGCCAAACGCACCGTGTCATCAAAGGGGAAGAAGCCATCACTGGCGAGGACGGCTCCACGGGCGCCATCCCCTGACGCCTCAAGAGCGATCCTGGCCGAACCAACCCGGTTCATCTGCCCCGCACCAATGCCGAGGCTCTGACCGTTTCTGGCCACGACAATGGCATTGGAACGGACATGACGGACCAACTGCCAGGCAAAGCACAGGTCATCACGCTCTGCCTGACTGGGGGCCCGCTCGCTGGCCACGGTCCATCCGTCCGCCGCGACCGGTTGGTCATCAAGGTCCTGCACCAGCAGGCCACCCAGGATGCTGCGCACGTGGTCATGGCCGGCAGCATCGATGGCCGTGGGTGGGAGTTCCAAAAGCCTGAGATTGCCTTTGGACGCCAGAATCTCCCTGGCTTCGGGGGCATACTCTGGCGCCACCACGCACTCCAGGAACAAACTGGTGAGTTCACGGGCTGCGGGCGCATCCACACGGCCATTCACCGCCACGATCCCCCCGAACGCACTGACCCGATCACCATCCAGCGCCCGGGTGAGAGCGGCCGCGTGGCCATCGGCGACCGCCACACCGCAGGGATTGGTGTGCTTCACCACAACAGCTGCCGGCCGCTGAGCGGGATGGCTCCCACCCTCGCCATAGCCGAACTCCCGCACGGTGGCCAGGGCTGCTTCGAGATCGAGGAGATTGTTGGTGCTCAGTTCCTTCCCCTGCAACTGAATGGCGCCTCCCCAGCCAGCCTTGGGTGCGCTGTACCAAGCCGCCCCTTGATGGGGGTTCTCGCCGTAGCGCAGTCGCTGACGCAAAGGCAAGGCTTCCAGCCAGGGCAGTGAGGATGCCGATCCGTCATCCGCTGGCTGCAACTCAGGCCGGTTCTGCATCCAGCGCGTGATCGCGGCGTCGTACGCCGCTGTGTGCGCGAAGGCGTCCAAGGCAAGCCGCCGCCGAACCGCAGCACTCACGGCCCCCCCCGATGCAGCCAGGTCCTGGAGAAAGCGGTCGTACTGATCCGGATCGGTCAGCACAGCCACGTGGTCATGGTTTTTGGCAGCGGAGCGCACCATGGTGGGACCTCCGATATCGATGTTCTCAATCGCCCGCTCCCAGCTCACAGCGGGATCGGAGACGGTCTCGCGAAAGGGATAGAGATTGACCACCACCACATCAATGGGCGTGATCTGCTGGGCCTGCAGATCCGCTTCATGCGCAGGATCTCCGCGACGGGCCAGGATTCCGCCATGGATCCGGGGATGGAGCGTCTTCACACGACCACCCAAAATCTCCGGGGCACCGGTGTGATCAGCCACAGGGGTGACCGGCAGACCGGCCTCTTGCAGCACCTTGGCTGTGCCGCCGCTGGAAAGAAGTTGATACCCGTAACGCTCGTGCAGGGTCTTGGCTAAGGGCAACAGACCACTCTTGTCAGACACACTCAGCAGCGCTGTGGGGGCCATGGCAACAGGACGCAGGGGATACCATCCGCCAACCTACGCAGCAGTCGGTCTCGATCCCCA
The DNA here is from genome assembly GCA_000063505.1 of Synechococcus sp. WH 7803. Lineage (GTDB taxonomy): Bacteria > Cyanobacteriota > Cyanobacteriia > PCC-6307 > Cyanobiaceae > Synechococcus_C. Next base: position 318,132 of record CT971583.1, on the reverse strand, counting down.
TGGACGACCTCCTGATCCAGCGCGGCCAGGAACCAGCTCGGACGCGCCTGGTGCTTCTGCATGGCTGGGGGGCCGATGCCCGTGATCTGATGCCGTTAGGCGAGTGTCTGAGCCAAGCATCGGGGTTGGCCATCGAGTGCATGGCCTTGAACGCGCCGGAGCTTCACCCCGCAGGCTCTGGGCGCCAGTGGTACGGATTGTTCCCAGAGCAGTGGGCCGATGCTGCCCAAGCAGTCCATGAACTCAAACAGCGCATCGAAGCGCTTGATCAACGTCAGATTCCGCTTTCAAAAACAGTCCTTCTGGGGTTTTCCCAGGGTGGCGCCATGGCCTTGAACGTGGGATGTCAGCTGCCGTTGGCGGGAATCATCGCCTGCAGTGCCTATCCCCATCCCCATTGGCAACCACAAAAATCACGGCCGCCAGTCATGCTCCTGCACGGCCGTGATGATGACGTTGTCCCCGTCGAAGCGCAGCGAAGACTCGCTGAACAGCTGGGTGGAGACAGTGAATCCTGTCGCCTGCACACGTTCGATGGCGGGCACACCATTCCCAACGACACTGTTCCGCTGATGCTTGAGGCCTTGCGGTCCTGGCTGAACCCAGTCAGCCAAGACTTCTAGACAGGAGACTCAAACGAAGGCGTATTCGTATTCCTCCATTTCCTCCCAGTCGTCGGAGGCAAGCTCGAGACCCTCGAAGATCACCTCTTCGCCGATCTTGTCGACAATCAGACGCAGGGATGGGAACAGGAAGTGGTTTTCTTCGGCGTACTGAGCGCTGAACAGACCCTTTTCTCCCCAGAAGAAGCGATCCGTGGTGTGCTCGTTGCGCCGCACATTCAGGAGGGCAGGAGGCACCAGACCACCCTCGGCAATGAAGCGCCGGGCAGCGGTGACGGGCTTGTGCTCGCCGGTTTCCAGATGAAACGTGGGCACATGGGCAAGAACCCGTTGGCCGGCGAGACGGCGGCGGCTGATCCGCTTGCGCTTCTTGGACATGATGTTGAATTCCCCGAAGAGGGATAGAAGAGAGAACAGTGGACAGGCGGGAAGAGCCGTAATTCAGCGCGTACCGCAGGACGCTTATCGCAAGCATCCAGAAATCAGCGCCCCGAACCACGCAGTAACCGGCAAAACCGCCTTCGTGATTGGACACGCACCGTTGAATTCGCCAACAGGGCTGCTGACGACAACAGGAGATTCATCAACCTCTGCTGTAACCTTGGTAGCGCGCAAAGCGCAACCTTGATCCAGCAATCGACAATTCCAGACCTCCACGAGGTCGGGCTTTGGTCGTTCATCTGATCTTAAGACTTTTTGCTGAATTGGCAAGCCTCGGGCGTCTGTCGCCTCTTTGACAGTTTTCGAAGACCGCCCAGCTGATGCATCTCTCTGATCAGTTTCTGGCGCTGGCACAGCAACATCTCAACGCCCTCAGCGCCGACGGAGCCGCCGATCGTCTTGCTCTGTACCTCACGGAGCGCCAGGAAGGGAGCACACCCAGCCTCACCCTCGTCGCCCAGTCGCCCGAGGGAGTGGCCCTTCCCGATTCAATCGCCCAGGACCCAAGCCTGCGCAGTTCAGCGCCGGAACGACGTTGGTACCCCCTGCGCTATCGCTCCTTGCTCCTTGGGGTGCTGCGAGCTGAACAGAGTGAGGACGGAGGGCAAGCCGCTGCCCACAACCGCCGCCTGCAAACCTGCGCCGAAACCCTCGCCTGCATTCGCGGACTGGAACTTGAGCAAAACCGCCTGAACGGTCAACTGGATGCCCAGCGTCAGCAGTTGTCGGTGATGGTGCACCAACTCCGTAATCCGCTGACAGCCCTGAGAACCTACGCCCAGCTGCTGCTCCGGCGCCTCGGTCCCGATGACCAGCAGCGGCCACTGGTGGAGAACCTGATCCGGGAACAGGTTGAGCTCGATCGTTATGTGACCTCTCTCGACAGGATCGGCAGGGAGGAGCTGCGGCTTGAGCCGGAGAACGCCACCCCACTGCTTCTGCCACCGGTGCCTGCCGATGCCCCCGATCTCACGATCGCCGATCTGTTGCGCCCTCTGATTGATCGCGCCGCTGCGACGGCCGCCCTGCAGGGACGGCTGTGGCGAGCACCGCAGCAATGGCCGCGCTGGACACAGACACCGCGTCCTGCCGCCGACGCAGTGACGGCGGAGATCGTGGCCAACCTGCTGGAGAATGCCTTCCGCTATAGCCCCAATGGCTGTGACCTGGGCCTGTACCTGCACGATCACGGAGTGTGCGTGTGGGATGCAGGGCCTCCCATTCCCGACAGCGAACGAGAACAGATTTTTTTGAAAGGGGTTCGCGGCAGCAGCAGCAGCGAGCGCGCAGGTTCAGGCCTCGGTCTCGCCCTGGCTCAAACGTTGGCCCGGCAACGGGGAGGGCAGCTCGAACTCTTGCGTACACCTGCAGACCTTGATCACAGCCTGCCGAATCAGGGCAATGCCTTTCTGCTCAGCCTGCCCCCAACACCGCAGGAAACACCAGCGCTGAACCCACCAGCGTGACGGTTTCCCCCCACACCAAACAGGCCCCGTAGGTGTCGCCGGTATGACCACCGAGGCGCCTCCCCAGACACCCCACGATCAACCAAGCCGCTCCCAGGCCCACCACCAGCACAAGGGACACGGATGGAGCCAAACCGCCCCCCATCAAGGCCGCGCCGATCAGGAGCAGTAGGAGCAGAGCAACAGATGGAACCCACTCCTGCGCGCCATGCCAATGCCGGCGATGAAACCCCGCCGTCCCCCCTTGGCGGAGATAAGGAAACCGTGCCATCGCGCTCAGAGGAGCAACCCTGCCGATCACCGCAGCCATCACCAGCGCCAGCGGCGCCCATGGGCCAAGCCTGATCAACGCCCCTGCCTGCAGCAGCAGCACCAGCAGCAAAGCCTGCACTCCACTGGCTCCAACCCGACTGTCGTCCATGGCTTCAAGACATCGCTCTTGCCCAGCAGCCAGACCATCAGCCGTGTCCATCAAGCCGTCGAGATGCAATCCACCTGTGAGCCAGGCCCCCAGAGCCATCGCCAAGAGAGCACAACTCTCAACCGACCAGTTCATGGCACTGAGCAGAAGCCAGAGCAACGCCTGAAGGCCACCGATCACCAGACCGATCCAAGGAGCAAAGCGGGCAATGCGCTCGAACCGTGGTGAAGGCCAGGGCCAGGCAGGCAGGACGGAGTAGAAAATCCAGGCACCGGCAAGATCCCGAAGCCAGGGCAGAGCAGCGATCCTCAGAGGGCAGCATCGGCGAACTCACCTCACCGTAGGGTCAAGACCTGGGCGGAGATGCGGGTGTTCGACTTCCAGATCAACGCAACATGCCGGCACACCGCTGCCCGCTGCGGTTGTTTTCAGACTCCCCATGGGCCGGTGACCACACCGCGCTTCATGCCCGTGGGAACGCTGGCCACCGTGAAGGGGGTCACGGCCGATCAACTCGCGACCACCGGAGCACAGATGGTGCTCTCGAACACTTATCACCTGCACCTCCAACCCGGTGAAGCCGTCGTGGAGGCCGCAGGTGGGCTCCATCGGTTCATGGGCTGGCAGGGCCCGATGCTCACCGATTCAGGGGGATTTCAGGTGTTCAGCCTGGGGGACCTCAATCGCATCGATGACCACGGCGTTGATTTCCGCAATCCGAGGGACGGCAGCCGCATCCTGCTGACGCCGGAACGGTCGATGGAGATTCAGATGGCGCTGGGTGCGGATGTGGCCATGGCCTTTGACCAATGCCCCCCTTACCCCGCCACTGAGAATGATGTGGAGGAAGCCAGTCGGCGCACCCATGCCTGGCTCGAGCGCTGCGTCACCGCCCACACCCGCACCGACCAGGCCCTGTTCGGGATCGTGCAAGGGGGGTGCTTCCCTCACCTACGCGAAGCCAGCGCGAAAGCCGTCGCCGGCTTCAACCTCCCGGGCATCGCCATTGGCGGCGTCAGCGTGGGAGAGCCGGTGGAGGAGATGCACCGCATCGTTCGGCAGGTCACGCCTCTCCTGCCGGAGGATCGTCCCCGCTACCTCATGGGCATCGGCACACTCCGGGAAATGGCTGTTGCTGTCGCCAACGGAATCGATCTGTTCGACTGCGTGCTCCCCACCCGTCTGGGGCGGCACGGCACGGCGATGGTGGCCGGGGAGCGCTGGAACCTGCGCAACGCCCGCTTCCGGCATGACCACACACCGCTTGACCCCACATGCCCGTGCATCGCCTGCAAGCAGCACACCCGGTCCTATCTGCACCATCTGATCCGCAGTGAAGAGTTGCTCGGATTAACTCTGCTGAGCCTGCACAACCTCACCCATCTGATCCGCTTCACCAGTGCGATGGAACGCGCCATTCGCGAAGGCTGTTTTGCAGAGGATTTCCGTCCCTGGGACGACGACTCACCCGCCCATCACACGTGGTAGCGTCCGCTCACTGACCGAACTGTTCGCCGGGATGGCTGCCTTCTCCCTTGACCTGCTGGCCCAACTTCCCGAGGCCTATCAGGCATTCGGCCCACTGATCGACATCCTGCCGATCATCCCAGTGTTTTTCCTGCTTCTGGCCTTCGTCTGGCAAGCCTCCGTCGGCTTCCGCTGAACGCCTTAACGCCGCCTTGCGCCCGCTCGGAGCACCGCCCAAGCGAATTGAGGCAGCACCAGATAACGCCGCCAGCGTGACGGGTCCTGGAGCAGCCTGAAAAGCCACTCCAGTTGCAGTCGGCTGGTCCATTCCGGTGCTCGCTGCTTGACACCGGACCAGACATCGAAACTGCCGCCGACGCCCATCCACACGCCGGGGAGGGAGTGGCGCATGCTCTGCGCCCAGAGTTCTTGACGGGGCACACCCAGAGCGACCAGCACAAGATCAGCCCGAAGACTGCGTAATCGGGCCTCCAAAGCCGGCCATGCCTCCGGCGCTTGAAATCCGTGCTCTGCCATCTGCAACCGCAGCTTGGGATGGCTGTGGGCCAGTTTGGTTTTCAGGCGCGCCATCACCTCGGGTGAACCACCCACCAGGGCGACAGACCAGTTGTGGGCCTCGGCGTAACGCAGCAGAGACCAGGCCAGCTCGATACCAGGACTGCGCCTCACCCTGACCCCCTGGCGACCGAGAGCCCACACCACACCTGCTCCATCCGGAACCACGAGGTCTGCGTGGGCAATCACGGCACCAAGATCCGCGTCCTGACGCGCTCGCATCGTCATTTCGGCATTGAGCGTCACGATCTGACCTCCGCCGTCACCATGCAAGCCGATTGCAGAAGCCACCACATCGCGGCAAGCGTCAACAGGAACCCCAAGAACGTGGCAGCGACGACGATCGCGCGGGCCAGTACTGATTGTTTCCATCTCCGAAACGGCTCCGAGGGAGAATCTAGGTCCGGTCGAACGCGAGGCCATGGTTCTGTCCCATCCGGTTGCCAGCAATGACCAGGAGAAGCTGGACCAGTTGCAGCAACTCGACAGCGCCATCGAAGCCGTGGTCTTGCAGCGGCAAAATCCGCTGAGCGGACTGCTTCCGGCGAGCACGGCCCATACCGTTCACGGCAACTACGGCGATGCCTGGGTTCGCGACTGCGTGTACTCGATTCAGTGCGTTTGGGGCTTGGCCATTGCCCACCGCAAACTCCTCGGCCCATGCCAACGCAGCTGGGAACTGGAGCAGCGGGTGGTCGACCTCATGCGCGGACTGCTCAGCGCCATGCTGCGTCAGTCGGAGAAGGTCGAACGCTTCAAGCACAGCCTGGATCCACTGGACGCGCTCCATGCCAAGTACAACAGCCGGACTGGGGAACCGGTGGTGCCTGACGACGGATGGGGGCACCTCCAGCTCGATGCCACATCACTGTTTCTGCTTCAACTGGCCCAGCTCAGTCGCAGCGGTCTGGCTGTGATCCACAACCGCCATGAGGCGGCCTTCATTCAGAACCTCGTGTACTACGTCGCCCGGGCTTACCAGACCCCGGACTACGGCATCTGGGAGAGGGGAGACAAAGGCAACCATGGACTGCCGGAACGCAATGCCAGCTCGATCGGCATGGCCAAGGCTGCCCTGGAGGCTCTCGACGGTGTGGATCTCTTCGCCGCCCATGGCGATGGCAGCGTGACCGTGCTGATCCCTCCCGGAGCCGTGGTGCGTTTAAGGCGAGCGCTGCAGGGGCTTCTCCCACGTGAATCCGCCAGCAAAGAGGTGGACAGCGCCTGTTTGTCGGTGATCGGCTATCCCGCCTGGGCGATCGAGGATCCTGAGCTTGTTGAACGCACCGCCCGACGCATCCGCCGGGAACTGGGCGGCCTCTACGGATACAAGCGCTTCAGGCGCGATGGCCACCAAACCGTGGTGGAAGACATCACGCGCCTGCACTACGAATGCGATGAACTCGCCACGTTTGAGGGAGTGGAATCGGAATGGCCCCTGTTCCTGGCTTATGAATTGATCACCGCCTGTTTTGAAGAGCGCTGGGACGACGCCAGACAGTGGCGCCATCGCCTGGAAGCCGTTCGGGTGGAACGCAACGGCCAGATGCTCTACCCAGAGCTTTACCTCGTTCCCGCAGAAGCCGTGGAACGCGAACGCCAGCGCCCCGGGAGCCAGAAACGCGTCGCCAATGACAATGTCCCCCTGCTCTGGACCCAGAGCCTGGCCTGGCTCGGGGAGATGCTGATGGACGGGCTGATCGAGGCCGCAGACCTCGATCCCTGTGGCCGGCGTCTGCCGTCTGTTCTAGGCGCGCAGTCAGTCCTGGTCTGCTTGGCGCCCGACGACCCCAGCGTGGCCTCGCGCCTGAAGGAGCTCGGGCTTCCGGTTAGCGATTTAGACACTGCAGGGATCGAAATCCTGAGCTCCGATGCCCTGCGTCAACACCTGAGCGCCGTCGGCGTTGACGAGGCGCTTGGCCTGAGCGGTTGTCCACCTTTAAGGCCTGAGACTGCCGCCAGTGCCAGGCTTTATCGGTTGGGTGAACGGCAGCTGGCCTTTCTTCCCGCCGTTCTTGAAGAGGGAACGTTTTATCTCAGCCACGACCCCAGACATCTGGTGGACAGCGTGGTGAACGAGCTGCATCTGCTGCAGAGGCACTGGCAAGGACCTGGTTCACCCCTGCTCTTGATTCCAGTGCAGGCCTCCTTGCTGGAGCGAGGAGACACCCATCTGCTCGCCCTCACAGAGCGTCTTTGCAGTGGTTGCGTGGAAGACGTGCATGTGGAGTTCGCAACCCTGGAAACGCTGGCAGCCCGAGCCCAGTGGCATGAACTGCCTCATCACGCACTGGCGACCTCTGAACTGCCCCCCACGGCCAATGCCAGGCAACTGCTCAAGGCTTCGACCGATCTGAGTGATCTCACCGCTGCTCAGGAACAGGAGCTGGACGACACATCGTTGGAGGAGCTGCGACGGCGTCTCTGGTCGAGCAACTCCCTGCGCGAGCAGGCCGAAGTGCTGGAACTGCTCACGCGCAAGCTGGGAAGCTCGGCGATCCTGAGCGGCCCTAACGGAGCTCCGGTAGAAATCAAAACGCTGCTGGAGGAGATCTACCGACGCGGGTTGCAGCAGGAGGACTGGAACGTGGCCCGTCGCTGCGCCGGCGCCATGGGACTCATTCACCCGCAGCTGGACGACGCACTGATCGACCTGCTCAGCCGGCAGAAGCAGGTGGTGGTTGGACGCAATTACACCAAGGCCTCACGACTGAGCACCCCCGTGTCCAGCCAGGCGATTGCAGCTCTGATCGAGCAAACCTGCGGCAGTGATGGTCGCGAGTGGATGCTGCAGCAGGAACTCCTGCTGGCCCTCGACGGGATCGCCAGGCGCGAACCCGACATGATCCGCGGTTCTCTGACCTTCCAGCTCGGACAGTTGATGCTTTTGCTCACGTCTGAGCTTGCTGCTGAACGACAACTCAGCCAGGACGAAGCCTTTGAGGCCGTGTGTGACGAGCCGCCGCACCGCCTTGGCCAACGGCTGCGCACGGTGCTGGCGGATGTCGATCATGCCCGCGACGCCTTGCAGCGAAGGGAGTTGCTGCACGTGCGCGGTCAGGTGCAATGGACGGTGCCCGAACCGCTTGAAACCGGTCCCGGTGGCAGCGACTGGCTCCAACATCGCATCCGTCTTGGCTCACTCCAGCAGGTGCCCAAGGAGTTCTACGCAGGCATCTGGTCGCTTCTGCACCACTGTCGGGGACTGGTGATTGGCGACAAACTCGAACGCCGCAATCGCCTGACCAGCGCCCTCCTGCTGGAGAAAACCCCCGGTGAGCGCAACTTTGCGATCCAGGTTGAACATCTCCTCAGCCGCATCACCGCACCCGAATACCGGCAACTGTGCACGGAAAGCCTGCTCTCACTGATGGCTTTTGCCACCGCCAACCCCCAGATCCAGATTGAGGACGACATCGCTCTGGATGTGGTGATCGGCCATGCCGTTCGCGTGGGCTGGCATGCCACGCATCCTGACCTGAAGGAGGCCGATTACGCCCAGCACAAAGCCAGTGCGTGGGATCAGTTCTACCGCTCATCCCCTGCCCTCTGCCGTCACTGGCAGATCGCAGCTCTGCGTCAGCTCGCCGATCGGGACACTCTGAACTGAATCACAGAAGGACGGGAGCGCCGACTCAGATCGGCGCCTCGAGCGGAATGCCAACGCCAGGTTGTTCCACCGCCTGCTCAATCAGATCCGCCAACCGCAACGCCCTGGAGGCCTGCTGCCCATCCACCGCTGGGGTCTCCTGGCCTCGCACACACTGCAAGAAGTGCTCGAGCTCGGCGTAGAGGGGCTCAATCGACGTGGTGCTCACCTCCTCAATGAACCCGTCGTTTCTGTAGAGCAGTTCTCCGTGATCAGCCGAATACCACTCATGGGCGCGGCGGTGGATGTGCAGGTTGTGATTGAGAAAGTCTGTCTCCACCAGGCTCGAGCGGCAGTGAGCGCTGAGACTTCTGATCTTGCGATGACTCATCTTGCTGGCCGTGAGACTGGCCACCACACCATTCTCAAACCCGAGCGTGGCATTCACGTAATCGATCGGGCCCGACGAACTGCGGCCACCGGCCGCAGCCAGATGCACCACCGATGAGCCGGCGAGCTCAAGCACAAGATCGAGATCGTGAATCATCAGATCCAGAACCACCGACACATCGTTGGCGCGGTCGGCATGGGGGCTGTGACGACGGGCTTCGAGCACCACAACCTCCTCGTTGGCCACCACTTTGGTGAGCTCCCTGAAGGCGGGGTTGAAGCGCTCGATGTGGCCGACCTGAAGCAAGCGGCCGCCTCTGCTGGCGGCATCAATCAGGGCAGCGGCCTCCTCCTGGCTTGCCGCGATGGGCTTTTCAATCAAGACGTGCACACCGGCTTCCAGGCAAGCCAGACCCACGGGGTGGTGGAGCAGGGTCGGAACAGCAATACAAACGGCCTCGACCTCAGCGAGCATGTCGCGGTAATCAGCGAACCAGCGACATCCGAACTGCTCTTTGGCCAGAGCGCCTCGGGCGGAATCCGGATCGGCCACACCAATTAGATCAGCGTCTTTCAGCAGGCTGAGAACGCGGGCATGGTGCCAGCCCATGTTGCCGATGCCAATCACGCCGACCTTCACCGGAACCATGGTGTCGGTCATCAGCGGGCCTGCGCGAACGCGCTGATTATCGGTGATCGACGCGGCGGTTAGCGAAACGAACTAAGGCTCTTCTGGCTTGGACGAGTCCTGGGTTGAGACCTCCTGGTCGGGCAGCACCAGACGCACCCTCACGATGCGAGGTCCCGCCATGGCGAAGATCTCGAACTGAACACCGTCATGGCGAAGCGCTTCTCCTGGGGAGGGGATGTGCTGCAGTTTTTCCAGCAGGAAACCGGCCAGGGTGTGATGGTCGCTGGCCTCTGGCAGATCCAACCCGAGCTGGCGGTTGAGCTCGAAGATCTCCAGATCACCCGCAACGAGCCAGGCTCCCGGCTGGCCTTCCACCGCCTGGAGATCAGGCTCATCGCTCTCCTCGGCAGGTTCATCACCGACGATTTCGCCGTTGAGATCGGCAGCGGTGACCAGCCCCTCAGTCCCGCCGTGTTCATCCACCACCAGAAGCAGGGGATGCCCTGAACGGATGATCGCCAGGAGATCCGCAAGGTTGCTGGTTTCCAGAACGGTCTCAGCAGGCATCAGGTAAGGCTCGAGCGACGAGTCTTCCTTCAGTTCCCCCCGGGCGATCGGTTCGGCCAGGCGCCTGAGATCGAGCACACCACGCACGTCGTCAAGCGATTGCCCGATCACCGGAAAACGGGCATGGCGGGTGCGATGCACCGCCTCCATCAACCCAGCGAAGCGCACCTCAACTGGCAGGGTCACCATCCCGGAGCGGGGCACCATCACCTCGCGCACCTGGGTGTCGCGCAACGCGAACACACCCTCGAGGATGTTGCGTTCATCGGGCTTCAGACCGGTCACGCCACCGCTTTCGATCAGGGTCTCCAGCTCACTGGCCGACAGCACCGAGACGGTGGCACCCCAGCGTTGGCTGAGGCCGGCGACGCGCAGAAGAACAGCCGCCAGAGCATTGAGGACCGCGAGCAGGGGCTGGAGTGCCCGGATGGCACCCTCCAGCACCGGCCCCAGCTGCAGCGCCGCGCGCTCGGGGCCACTCAACACCCAGGCTCGCGGCAACAGCCCGGCAATCAGGGTGGCCAGCACCACCAGCACCAGGAACCAGGCCAGATCCCACCAACGACCGGAGGCCATGTCCAGCGGCCACCAGCGCTGACCAAAGCCGCGGCCCGTCCAGCCGAGCGCCACGAGCGAGAGCGACGTCCCGAACTGGGTCATGAGCAGCGCTGTCGGGAAACGCCGCTGCAACCTCAGCAACGCCTGGGCGCCAGGCCGGTCTTGCTCGTTGAACTCCTGCACCTGACTGGGTCTGAGCCTCAGCAGGGCCACCTCGGCGGCTGAAAACAGAGCCGGCAGAACCAGCAGCGCGATCAGCAGGAGTGGGCGCATTCGGGAGAGGGGATGGGGGTCGCGAGGATCGAACTCGCCTTAGGCGAATTATGAGTTCGCTGCATTCACCAGATTGCTAGACCCCCGCAACCGAGGTCTTACCACAAAGCACGAACAGCGGGAAAGGGGTCGGGCGATGGCTGCACCACGGGCTCGGGCTGCTGCATCTCCTCCGCCAGGCTGCTGCCGAATCCATTGGATAAATCAACCGTGCGCCAGGGAATGGGTGCACTCTGCTCTTCGAGCAGAACCCGGGTGGTGTTCTGAAGAGCGGATCCGTCCCAGATGATGGTTTGGTCGGGGAATCCCAGACCCATCAAGCGCTGACCATCGGGCCCAGCCAGCGCGATACCAAACAGATCAGTCACCTGGTGCAGAAGGTCGACCCCTCGGGCATAGGACGACGTCCAGGTGTAGAAGCGACGCTCCACCAAAGCCTCGGTGGTTTCCACCGGGGCACATCGGGTCACCTCCACAGGCTGGGCGACACCCTCAGCCAAAGCCGACACCTGTGCAGGTGCCTCCAGGGTGGTGGTGCAGACCATCGGCTTGGCCAGTCCTTGGGGGCACAGAGCCAAGGGCAAGAACAGAAGCAACGGGCTGAGGCGATGCCAGGCCACGGAACGAAACCACCACTGCGCGCAAACTAGGCAGAGGATTCGCCACGCACCAGCCCCCATGACCGATCGTTCCGACCCATCCATGGATCGCGATGTTCTTCTCGACCGCCTGGCGCGGGAGGCCTATCGGTTTGGACACTTCACCCTGGCCTCGGGCCGCAGCAGCGACCATTACGTGAATTGCAAGCCGGTCGCCCTCAGCGGAACCGGCCTGGCCCTGCTGAGTCCGGCGATGCTCGCGCTCGTGGAGGCCGACGCGGTGGCGGTGGGTGGACTCACCCTTGGTGCTGACCCTCTCGTGAGCGGTGTGGCCATGGCAGCCGCGCACCAGGGCCGGGCACTCGATGCCCTGATCGTGCGCAAACAGGCCAAGGGCCATGGCACTGGCGCCTGGCTCGAGGGGCCCCTACCCCAGCCAGGAGCCCGGGTCACAGTGCTGGAAGACGTCGTGACCACCGGTGGCTCATCGATCAAAGCGGTGCAGCAGCTCCGTGAAGCGGGGTACACCGTGAAGCGGGTGGTCACGATTGTGGACCGCGAGGAAGGGGGCAGCGCCGCCATGGCCGCGGCCGATCTCGAGCTGGTCAGCCTGTTCAAACTGAGTGACGTGGCAACCCGCGCGCAGGAGCTGTCGGCGTGACGGTGGACGGATCGAAACCCCAAGCCCTTCTCTGGGACGAGCACTTTGCTGTCGTCCGACTGGAAGGCTCGGGCTGCGCAGGATTCCTGAACGGCCAGACGAGCGCCAAGGTGGAAGGCGCACCCTCAGGGCCAATCATCCAAGCGTGCTGGCTCAATGCCACGGGCCGGTTGCAGGCCCTGCTGGAACTACGCCTCGACGACCAGGGCGCCGATGTGCTGGTGCTCAACGGTGACGCTGACCAGCTGGCCCAAGGCCTGGATCGGGTGATCTTCCCAGCAGACCGCGTCCGGCTTGGTGCACCGCGACAACAAAGGCGCCTGCAGCACTTGAGCAGCGACCAGGCACCAGGCGTGGAGACCGTGCTGTGGCTCGATGACGACGCCATCGTTCCTGCGCCATGGAATCAAACGCAAGCGTGCACAGCAGCCGATCTGGAGCGCTGGCGGCTTCAGCAGGGCTGGCCCCTCGGGGCCGAAGAGATCACGGGCGACACCAATCCCTTTGAACTGGGCCTGGCGGGGTGGGTGAACCTCGACAAGGGCTGTTACCTGGGCCAGGAGACCCTGGCCAAACTGGGCTCGCGCGGTGCGGTGAAGCAGCAGTTGCGATGCTGGCAATGCGCAGATCCAGGGGCCGCAGACCTCCAACCCGGCGATGCGCTGGTTCTGAACGGGGAACGGGCCGGACGCATCACCAGCGTTGCGGATCCCAACGGGACTGAACCTCGGCTTGGCTTAGCGCTGATCCGCCGCCAAGCGCTCGAGGCCACAACCCTGCAGAGCGAACCCACGGACTCCAGGCCCCATCCACTAACGGTGACTGTGAAGCGCCCAGGAGCCTTTCAAGATCCACCCAGCGGGCGTTAACCCTTTCCGAGCGTTTCGTCTTGCGCCAATAACCAGGCGGCCACCGCCCAGGTCGCCAGGCCGTCATCCCGGTTGTAAGCAAAAATCCAGCGCAGCGCCTGCACGTGGCCCCGGCCTCCCGGCCCGGTTCCCCGCCACTGCCGCCACCACAGCAGTGCCCGGGCACCATCCACCCCCGTCTGTCCCCAGCGAAAGCCGAGCCAGTCCGCCACGGTTTTGAGCCCATAGCTGTTCAGCGGCAGACGCCAATGACGGCGGAGTCGCTCATGCACATCCACCAGCCGACGTCGCAACGCCGCCAGATCCGCATCCCCCACCCCCTGACGCTGGGCCATGCGGCGCAGGGCCAGGGATTCCGTTTCTCCGTAATGGAGCACGGGCCAATCGGGGTACTGCCGCAACATCCGTTGGAGGCGGGTCCAACAAGCCCCCTCTCCATGCTCCTGCAGGGCCAGAAGAGGGTGATAGGTGGCGCGGGAGAGATCCCAGCGGCCCTCCAATCCTCTGGGCAAACGCACGAATCCATGCAGGAAATCGTCGCGGGCATCGGGATCGGATTCGATGTCGTACAACAACACCCCAGGTGCTTCAGCCAGTTCCGGCAGGGCCGGTGGTACAGCCAGGAGCTCCGCACATCCATCGCGCTGGGCCCGTGCCTGCGCCACCAGAGGTGCCGCCACTGCACCGTGCTGTTCACCGAAGCGCTCGAGCTGCAGCGCCAGCCGCTCTGGATCGGCATCAGCCAGAGCGGCCAAGCCATCGATGCCGATCTCGATCAGCATGTCTCTGCGCTTGGCACCGATGCCGCTCACTTCGCTGAGATGGCCTTCACGGGCGGCGTCGGCGTTGCATACACCACGCCATGAACACAACGTGCACTTGCGTCGGTCCGCCGCCAGAGCCGGCGGGGTGGGGCGCTTCAGATCCGCCGCCAGCTTGGTGAGCGACTCATCGAGTTGACGCTGAAGTGCCCCGCCGAGCGGCACTCTTTCGCGCTCGAGGCGCCGACCGGATCCAGCCAAAGCCAGGCCGTCGCGGACAGGGGCTTGCTGGAGCTGTTCGAGCAGGCGCCCGGCCAGGGCCAGCTGCAGCCTGTGTTCACGCGTCAGCCGTCGCCCCTGCCGGGCCAGCACAGGCCGGTAAACAAAGTCACCCCAACGACTGGAGCCCGCGCGACGCTGGAGAAGCGCAGGGTGAGCCTCCACCGCCAGCCCCTCGCGGGTGGTGGAGCGCAGCCGCAAGCCCACCACACCCTCCTCTCCCTGTGCGCAGGCCTGTAGTCCATGGCCAGGCTTCCTGGCCAGGAGCGCCACAAAACTGCGCTGCTGATCATCAAGCTGAAGCGTGCGATGGGCCGTGTAAAGCCTCAGCTGGTTGCTTCCATGGCGATCCAGCCAGGCCCGTCGGCGGCAGCGCGTCCAGCTGCGCAGCAGACGATCCGTGAGCGGCTTGTCAGCAGAGCGGGTGTCACCCATGGGCCGACGTTACGGCGGCCGGCTGCTAGATCCAGTGCATTGCAGGCTTCCTATGGCGTCGGCTCCTCTTCCCCTAACGGCAGCACCCATCCGTTTTGGAACCGATGGGTGGCGCGGAATTCTTGGGGTGGACATCACCGTGGAACGACTGCTTCCGGTGGCGGCCGCAGCAGCTCAGGAACTGGCTTACCAAGCGCCTGAAGGCCTCAAGAGCCGCACGGTGGTGATCGGTTACGACCGACGCTTTCTGGCCCCTGAGCTAGCCGAAGCGATCGCCGCGTCGGTGCGCGGGGCTGGGTTGGATCCATTGCTCACCAGCACGCCGGTGCCCACGCCCGCCTGCAGCTGGGCTGTGGTGCAGCGCCAGGCCCTCGGCGCCCTCGTGATCACCGCCAGTCACAACCCACCGGAGTGGTTGGGTTTGAAGATCAAAGGGCCCTTTGGCGGCTCCGTGGAAGGTGACTTCACGGCTGCGGTGGAACAACGACTGGCTGCCGGCGGACTCTCCATTCCTGTCGCTGGCGACCTTCCCCGGTTTGATGCGCGGGGCGAGCATCTCCAGGGCCTGCGCAACAAGCTCAATCTGAGCGCCATCACCCAGGGGCTGAGATCGATGGGCCTGAAGGTGATCGTG
Organism: Synechococcus sp. WH 7803; assembly: GCA_000063505.1. Classification (GTDB taxonomy): domain Bacteria; phylum Cyanobacteriota; class Cyanobacteriia; order PCC-6307; family Cyanobiaceae; genus Synechococcus_C. The sequence continues at coordinate 302,892 of CT971583.1, read as the reverse complement.
GATCCGATGCACGGTTCCGCCGCCGGCTGTGTGCAAGACCTCCTGGGTCCTGAGGCGGAAGGGATCGTCACCGAAATCCGCAGCAGCCGTGATCCCCTCTTCGGGGGATGCCCGCCGGAACCCCTGGCCCCCCATCTCGAGCAACTGATCGCCGCGGTACAGACCTCCACGCAAGCGGGACAGCCGGCCGTCGGGCTGGTGTTCGATGGCGATGGCGACAGGATCGCAGCGGTTGATGAGACCGGTTGTTTCTGTAGTACTCAGCAGTTAATGCCTCTGCTGATCGACCATCTGGCAGGGGCGAGAGCGCTGCCGGGCACGGTCGTGAAGACCGTGAGTGGCTCTGATCTGATGCGCCTCGTTGCCGAGGATCTTGGTCGAACCGTGCTTGAACTGCCCGTGGGCTTCAAGTACATCGCCGCTGAGATGCTGAGCGGAGAGGTCTTGATCGGTGGCGAGGAATCCGGCGGCGTGGGCTTCGGCATGCACCTGCCAGAGCGGGACGCCCTGTTCGCTGCGATGTTGGTGCTCGAGGCTCTTGTGGATGGCGGCAAGCCTCTGGGCAAACGGCTCGAAGCCTTGCGCAATCGCTGCGGGGGGGCCTGCCATTACGACCGCCTCGACCTGCGCCTGCCCGACATGGATGCGCGCCGCCGCCTTGAGGCCCTGCTCGGGGAGCAGCCACCGCAGTCCGTAGCCGGTGTGGCCGTTCAAGAGGTGATCACCACCGATGGGGTGAAGCTGCGACTCGGTCCAAGCCATTGGCTGATGCTGCGGTTCTCAGGAACCGAACCGCTGTTGCGCCTCTACTGCGAGGCGCCGGATGCTGAGCGGGTGGCTGAGGTGCTCGCCTGGGCCCGCAGCTTCGCGGAGGCCGCATGAGCCCGTCCCTGCGCACCCTGGTGATCGCCAGTGGCAATCTCGGCAAGATTCGTGAATTCGAACACCTACTGACCGGTCTTCCTCTGCAGATCACAGCCCAGCCGGACGGTCTGGACGTGGAGGAAACGGGGCAGACCTTCGCTGCCAATGCCCGTTTGAAAGCCGTGGCCGTCGCTGACGCCACAGCGTCCTGGGCTCTTGCCGACGACTCAGGCCTGAGCGTTGATGCTCTCAACGGAGCCCCTGGGGTGCAGTCCGCCCGCTATGCCCCAACCGACCCGGAACGGATCAGCCGACTGCTCGAGGCCCTGAAGGATCGCGACGACCGTAGTGCCCATTTCAGCGCGGCCTTGTGTCTGGCCGCTCCTGGTGGTCGCGTGTTGCTGGAAGTGGAGGGTCGCTGCGCTGGCCAGATCACGCGCAGCCCCCGAGGCGAGGGTGGTTTCGGCTACGACCCGATCTTCGAAGTGGATGGCACCGCACGCACCTTCGCCGAGATGACCACGCCAGAAAAGAAAGCGCAGGGTCATCGGGGGCGGGCCTTTGCCCTGCTGGAACCCAAGCTCCGGCAACTGCTCATGGAGGCCTGAGACCACCGTGGTGACCTATGTCACGAAGTCCTGACAGACGACTCCTGTACCGTGAACGCTGTCGCTGACGAGGTCTATGGCCATTGCCATGACCACGGGTTACAGCGCGCAGACCGAAGGCGCTCTCCTCTGCATTGAAGCCGCCTCGGACTGGGCCCTGACTTGTGTGGATCAACTTCCTGTATCTGACAGCCACGTGCTGATCGATTACGGAGCAGCCGATGGAGGGACCGCCGTAGGGCTCTGGAGCCAGATCCTCGATCGCCTGCATGCCAAGCAGCCGCAGGCTCACCTCACGTTGATCGGCAACGATCTGCCAAGCAACGACAACGTGGCCCTGGCCGAAAATCTGGCGCTGCAGATTCCCAGGGACCCCAAGCCCACCGTTCTGGTGAGTGCCCGGAGTTTTTACGAGCCCTCCGTCGGCCCCAACACCATTAGTTTCGGCTTCTCCGCAACAGCCATGCACTGGCTGAGCGAGTCACCCGGACCGCTCAATACCCATACCCACGTGTTGGCCTCGGGAGACGCCGATGCGCTGCAGCGCTTCACGGCCCAGGCCCTCAAGGACTGGACCTATGTGCTGGAACTGCGCAGCCGCGAGCTGATTGTGGGTGGCCGGCTGCTGACCGTGAACCTGTCACGGGACCATGAAGGCCGCTATCTCGGACACAACGGCGGCGAGACACGCAATGTGCACGACCAGTTGCATCAGATCTGGCGTGAATTGGCCGACGAAGGGGTGATCAGTGAGGAGCAGTACCGCAACGGCACGGTGCTGAACTTCTACAAGTCCCCCGATGAATTCATGGCGCCGCTGAAGGACGAATCATCAGCGCCTTACCGCAACGGCCTGCGTCTGGTGGATGAACGCACGGTGTACGTGAAGTGCCCATACCGCAGGCGCTGGAACGAGGATGGCGATACGGCCACCTTTGCGGCAGGCCTGATGGCCACAATCCGCAGCTGGAGTCGCCATAGCTTCGCCAGTGCTGCCGGTGACAAGGCCGCTGACCTCGTTTATGAGCGCCTCCAGCAACGCATTGCCGATGCACCGAGCGAGTGGAGCCTCGATTACGTCGAACACCACCAAATGATGGAGAAAGTGGCCTGATGACAACGATCACCCGTCCCAAGCCGACCGTGTCGGTGCTGGCTGAGCACGTCTCAGATCATCTCTCGGTGTTTGTCGTCGCGGAGAACACCGACTCCGCCCGCCCCGCCAATGGCGGTCTGCGCTTGCTCAACTATCCAAGCGACGCAGCGTGCATCGCCGACGGAGAACGCCTGGCAGGGCTGATGACGCACAAGCATGACCTCTATGGAACGGGGTTCGCCGGAGGCAAGATCGTGGCGCGCGCTGCTGAACCAGCGGCGGTGAAGGACGAGCTGATCCAGGTCACGGCTGGCCTGCTCGAATCCCTCGATGGCGCCATGATCACCGGCTGTGATCTGAACACCAGCCTGGAAGACATGGAGCGCCTGACGGCGCTTACCCCCCATGTGCTGGCTGCTGTCGGAAGCCCGGTGGATGCCAGTGCCGCTACGGCCCACGGCACGTTGGGCGCCGTTGAAGCTGTCCTCGAAGCCGAACTCAGCCAGGCCACCCCTGGCCGTGCTCTTGTGCATGGCTGCGGCGCCGTGGGAGGCACTGTGGCTCGCGTGCTGGTCGAGCACGGTTGGACTGTGTTCACGGCCGATCTCGACCGATCACGCGCGAGTTTTCCTGGAGCCACCCCCCTGCCCAGCGACTGTCCTTGGTGGGAGATCAAGGTGGATCTCCTGATCCCCTGCTCCATTTCCGGGCTGATCAATGCGGAGATGGCCTCCGCACTGAAGGTTGCTGCGGTGGTACCAGCGGCCAATGCCCCCTTCCAGCAGCCCCAACTTGCTGACGATCTACGCCGCCGCAACATCCGCGTGCTGCCCGACCCACTGGTGAATGCCGGTGCCGTGATTGCCGATTCGATCGAACGCTTTTCACCGGATGCCTGGGAAGGTGCTGGTGCCAACGATGTGTACGCCTTCGTTCGCCAGGAAGTGCGTCAACGCGCAACCAACTATCTCAATCAGCGTGACCAGGGGCTGTCGGTGGGTGATGCTCTGGTGGAAGTGGCCGCAGAACGGGAGCATGATCCCATCGGCCTCAGTTTTGGAGACGCTGCATGAGCCAATCACCAATGCCTGTCAAGGCCGAGGTCGTGATAGTCGGTGGCGGCATGGCTGGCCTGAGCTGTGCAGCAGCTCTCGGCCGACGGGGAGTGCGTGATGTCGTGCTGTTGGAAGCGAAGACGCTGGCCCATGCACGGGCCAGCAGCTTCGGTGAAACCCGGATGTTCCGGGAGATGTATTCCGACCCGGTGCTCTGCCGACTGGCCCAGGAGGCCAATCGCCTCTGGCGGCAGGAAGAGCAGCACGCCGGAGAGCCCCTGAGGGAAACCCACGGGTTGTTGTTCTACGGCGAAAGTTGGGACGAAGAAACCATCGAAGGGTCCATTCCCGGTGCCCGGCGGGTAATGGATGAACAGAACATTCCCTACGAGGCTCTGAGCGCAAAGGAGATCGCCGAACGTTTTCCCCTCAAACCCAAGGCCGACTTCACAGGTTTATTCGAACCCACCGCAGGAGCAGTCCGCAGTGACAAGGTGATCGCCCACTGGCGGCGCACAGCGGAACAGGCGGGTCATCGCCTTCTGGAGGGCACTCCAGTGAAAGGAATTGATGCCGACGGCGGCGGCGTGACCCTGGCTGACGGTCATCACATCGCTGCCGATCAGGTGGTGGTGGCTTGCGGCATCTGGAGCGATCTGTTGCTGGCCCCGCTGGGTCTGTCTCCAAAGCTCGAGATCTGGCCGATGTTGTGGGCGCATTACACCGTTGACCCCGCCTTGGCAGATCGCTATCCGCAATGGTTCTGCTTCCAACGGGAACGCGGCGACGATGGCGGCCTGTACTACGGATTCCCTGTCCTCAGCCACACGGCAGATGGACGGCCGCGCATCAAGGCCGGTATCGACTGGGCTCCCAAGGAGCTGCGGGTTGCTGAACCGAATGCCATGTGCAGTGAAGCCCCGGCGCGACTGCTCGAACTTCTCGACACCTTCCTGTTCAACGAACTCAACGGAGTGCAGGAGCGGGTGGAGACGGTGATGAGCCCCTACTCCATGACGAGCGATGTGAACTTCGTTCTCGATCGCCTCACGCCAAAGCTCAGCCTGTTTGCAGGCGGCTCGGGCCAGGCGTTCAAATTCGCTCCTCTCGTTGGCGATTCCCTCGCCCGACTGGCCTGCGGTGAATCACCGGCCGTGGATCTCTCCTGCTGGAGTCATCAACGTGAGGCCGTGCGCGCCTGAAGCGCGACCCGTCAGTTCTTCGTTAAGGCGTTTTCGTGAGCGATCCAACCAACCTCGGCGACGGTCCTGTTTCGGCAGGGCCCTGGTGGCGTCGTCCTCCCCTCTGGATCGGCGCAGGGCCTCTGCTGGCCTTCCTGGTGCTGGCGGCCGTTGACCTCACACTCGCCCAGCAATTCACCAGCTCCGGCAAAGCCATCGTCAGTGGATCCCTGGGCGGCTTGTGGCAGTGGATGGTGCTGTTGCTGTTCGTAATTGCCGTGGTGATGGCGATCAGTCCCGTGGGACGCCTGCGCTTGGGAGGCGTCGATGCCAAGCCAAGCCTGAAATTCTTTGACTGGTGCGCCGTGCTGATCTGCACGCTGCTGGCGGGTGGCGGTGTGTTCTGGTCAGCGGCCGAGCCCCTGTTCCACTTCCGCACGCCCGCGCCCTATTTCAGCGCTGTCAAAGGTTCCACAGCGGCAGCTGTCGATCCCTCTTTGGCCGTGAGCTTCCTGCACTGGGGATTCCTGGCTTGGGCACTGGTGGCCACCACGGTCACAATCACCCTGTCGATCCAGGAGCAGCGCGGAGAACCCCTGCGGCCTCGCACTCTTCTGGTGGGACTGCTTCCCCATCGATGGGTCGAAGGCCCGCTTGGGGACTTGGCCGACGGACTGTCTGTGGTGGCAGCCATTGCTGGCACGGTGGGCCCCCTCGGCTTCCTGTCACTGCAGCTGAGCAACGCCGCCGGCATGCTGCCTGGCCTCAGCGACAGCGCAGGGCTGCAGTCGTTGGTGGTGGTCCTGCTCACCGCCGTGTTCGCCACATCCACGGTGAGCGGCATTCAACGGGGCATCAAATGGCTGTCGGAAGTGAACGTTTGGCTGACGCTTGGCCTCGCAGCGGCCTTGCTTCTGCTGGGGCCCGGTGTTTGGCTGATTCAACACTTCGCCAGTTCCTTCACGCTCTACGTGAGCAACTTGGTGCCGATGGCCCTGGCTCCCAACCGTGGGCCCGATAACTGGGTCAATGCCTGGACGGTGTTCTACTGGGGCTGGTTTCTTGGATACGCCCCCTTGATGGGGCTGTTCACCGCAGGCGTGAGCCGGGGCCGAACCCTGCGCGAACTGGTGCTCGCCGTGGCGATCCTCTGCCCAATCGTGACCAATCTTTGGTTCACCCTGCTGGGGGGCACTGGCATGCAACTGGAGCTGAGCAATCCAGGAGCCATCAGTGGCCCTCTGGCTGCCAGTGGCGAAGCAGGCGCTCTGCTCGCCATCCTTGGCCAGCTCCCACTCCCCTGGCTGCTGATTCCTGTTGGTCTGATTCTGGTGGTGCTGTTCATGGCCACCAGCGCCGACTCGATGAGCTACGCGGCTGCCATGGTGGTGAGTGCCCAGCGCAAGCCACCCGCCCTTCTGCGTCTGTTCTGGGCCCTGATGATTGGCAGCCTCACCCTGGTGTTGCTGCGCATCGGAACCAGCCTGGGAGACAGCACATCGATCAATGCTCTGCAGGCCTTCATTGTGATTTCAGCCGTTCCGGTCACCCCCCTGGTGCTGATCACTCTCTGGACGGCACCGCGTCTGGCCTGGAAGGAATGGCAGCAGCGTCAACAGGCTCCGGGTTCAAGCTGATCCAGCCCGCCATCGCGACCCCAAACAGGGCGAGTGCGCCATAGATCACCAGCACCAGCGAGAGATCACCGCTTGGCGAAGCCTGCAGGATCAAGCCTGACACCACGGTCATCACTCCGCCCATCAGGGTTCCGCAGGTGTTGACGATCGAAACGGTCATCGCCGTCTGTCCGGCAGGAGCCGAGGCCTCCGCAATCGGGAAGGCCAAAACGGCCGAACCCATGCCGATGCCGAAGGTGAGCGCCGGCAGCTGCAACAGCGGTTGGGGAATCCAGGATGCCAGCAGAAGAAGCAGGGACAACAGCGTGAGGAGGGTTCCCAGCAGCAGCACACGGCCCCGTCGCTGAGGCCGACCACCCAGCGCCCCACTGCCGACCATGCCCACCATCAAACCGATGGACATGGTGAGGGTGAGTCCTTCCATCAAGGGGCTGGACCATCCCTTCAGGGTGGAGAGAAGGCCGTACTGGGCCATCCCGAACACAAATCCCAGCCCCCAGGCATAGAGCAGGCAGCACTGAATCAGTCGCAGCACGCCCCCCCGGCTCCAGCGCGGCACGTTCACCACAGACGCGCTGATCGGCAGCGATTCCACCCGGGCCCGCCCGTTGCTGCACACACCCAGGAGCAACACCGGCAAGGCCACCACCAGCAGCAGCGAAAGGCCCTGGAGCAGCACCAAACCCCGCCAGGCTGAGCGACCCAGAAGCAGGGGAACCAGCGCAGCGAGCGCAGCCCCCAAACCCACCAGAGCATCGGTGCATCCCATCGCCAACGCAAAGCGATGGGTCGGCAGGGTGCGCCGCGCCAGAACCGCCGAAGCCGGGAATGCAACGGCACAAGCCATCCCCGTGCCGATCCGGGAGAGCAACAACCCCATGAGGGTTTCACTGCGGGCAAACACCACGCTGCAACTCGCAGCGACCAACGCAGCCAGAAGCAGCCAGAGCTCAACCCGGCCGCGATCGATCAGTCGCCCCACGGGAACCTGCACAAGCCCGTAGGGCACCAGAAAGCTGCCTGCAATCAGGGCCAGACCCGCTGGCCGAACAAGCAACTCCGAACCGAGCGCCCTTTCGTAGTACTGAAAGCCGGTCTCCACCCAGACCAACCAGAGAACAAAGAGAAGGCTGAACAGCCAAAGCAGGCGATCACGCACAGCAAGCGTGCAACAACGAGCTCAGTGTGAAGGGATCATCGGGTTGTGCTTGGCGGCTTAGGACAGGCAGTAATCCAGGGTGAGGCTCAGACTCCCGGTGGGAAGCGGAGCCTCCCCGGGTCTGAAGCGGGGAGCGGCCGTTGCCGCCATCGCCAGCCCACGGGTCGCGGGCTGGCTGCGCTGATCAATGCGCAACAACTTCACCTTGGATAGCCCCAGGGCGGAAGCCGTGCGCGCCGCCTGCGACTGACCACGCTCCAAGGCCCGCTTGAGCAAGCGCTCCTCCAGCTCCGTCTGGCCCTGCACTGAAGCCAGGGAGGTCATGCCCTGGAGGCGAACCCCGGGCAGGCGGCCGGCCCGCTGAATCAGCGTGTCGTACTTGCTGCGACTGACCGAGCCTCGGATGGTTGTGGACGCCCGGTAGCGATCAGGAGACTGCGATTGACCGATGGGGAATGTGTTCGGCGCCGGCACTTCCAGATCGCCTTGCACCAAGGGCCTGAGCTCTGTGCGCACCCGGGCGAGACGACCATTGAGCTGCTCCAGAGCAGCAGCGGCCTTGGACCCTTCAGCCTCCAAACGAAGCAGGAAGCGAAAACGGTCGGTGCGCGTATCGCCTCGCTCCTGCACAGTCAGGTGCAGCACGGTGCCGTTGCATCGAGGTCCCTGAACCTGCGCCCGCAGCGGCGTTGAAAGTGCAGGAAGCGCCACGACCGCCATCGGAACGGCGAAGAGGCGAAGAGCGGATGTCCAAGGGCGCATGGCGGACGGCGACGACACAACCTGAAGGCAGTCTCAATCCCTCGGACGATGCGCGGGTGACTGAACGGTGACGCGTTAGCCGCCAGTTCTCTCAGAATCCATCCGATCAGCGGGCTTCCACCCAGCTGCCATGCAGCCCGTGGGGAATCGCTAGAGGCAGCTCAATCACGGCAACCTCCTTGAGATCAGCTGCATCAAGAATCACCAGGTCGGATCCTTCCCGAGCCCCATTCCAGACCAGTTCCAGGATCCAGCCATCGTCCTCAGCGCTGGCACCGGGGCGGGGAACCATCAGCGGTTCGCTGACGAAACCATGGGGTGCGGCACTCCAGATCTGGCGATCCCCAGTGCTGAGATCCAGCTTCTTGATCACCTGCAGGGGGTCATTGCCCTGCTCCCGAGCGGCGGCGGCCATCCAGGCATAGCGACAAGGGAGACCTTCCTTGTCAGGATTCACCATGGCGAATTCGCAGCAGCGTTCGCTCAGGCGCGTGGTCTTCACCTCACCACTCTCCAGGGTGATGCGGCATTGCTCCAGCAGGCCCTCTGGAATCAGATCGAAATCCACTGCGGTGAAGTCCATCTCCGGGCCAACCGAGGGGAAATCGCTGTAATAGATGCTTTCCACCACCACATCGCCGTCGTCTTCCCAAGCGTTGAGGTGGTGGAACACAAAGCCATCCGGGGCATCAACGATGCGTGGCGGCTGCCCGGCGAAGGCACCGCTTTCCCGGGGAATCAACCAGAACTTGGCCTGACCATCCGGCTTCGACTCCAGGCACTGCGCCGCCCCCTTCTGGCCGAGGACAAACGGCAGAGGATTGAAGGCGATGGCGTTCTGAAGAAACACCGCCCAGTTGGGTGTGATCGCAAAATCGTGGAGAAAAGCAAAGCCGTTGAAACTGTCTTTGCGTTCACAGAGAAGATCGCCGGCCTTGATGCCTGCAGCAGCGTCGGTTTCGGTGGCGAACTCCATCAAGCGGATGGTGCTGCGCGGTCCGGTTTTGACCCCGAAGGTGACCATGCGTGGACGGTCGTGATGGCCGGGATCGAAGCGCGGGTGCGCACTGAAGGCCTCACCTTTCTTGAGCACGCCGCCCAGAAGGCTGATGCCATGGGTTTCCAGGGTGCGGGGATCCAGCGCATGCGGTTCCGCCGCTTCCCAGAGCGCCAGTAATTGGTCACCCAACTGCACCACCCCGGTGTTGGCGATGTTCTTTAAGCGCAGATCAAAGGCATTCGCCAAGCGCCCGCCGGGCTTCTGGCTGCCGAACACACCGCGATACAGCACCTTTCCCGCTGCTTCCTCTTCCTGCCAACCGGCGGTTCGCACAAAGCGATTGCTGAGGGCAAGCGCGCCCTCTTCAAAGCGCAGGGCCGTGATCATCCCATCGCCATCGAAGGGGTGATGCACGCGCTGGCCATTGCGCTCAAGCCGACCGGGACCGTTGCGGTACAGGGTTCCGACCAAGTCGGAAGGGATGGTGCCGCGCGCCGGGGTCAGGGGCACATCGGTGAGCTCCTGCTCCACATTGCGAAAGGCACTGGCCCATTCCGAGCGCGCAAAGCGGTCAACAGCGGGAGCAACAGTCACAGAAGACGGAGCAATGCCCCACCATCCTCTCGTAACGGACTGTGAAGCGCGCGCTTTAGTTCATGCCCGCCTGCTCCAGCACTCCCTTGCTGCTTGGCACCGCATCGGCCCGGCGTGGGTCGATTTCCGTGGCTTGGCGCAACGCCCGGGCGAAGGCCTTGAAACAAGCCTCCACGATGTGGTGGGAATTGGCACCGTCGAGCTGGCGAATGTGCAGGGTGAGCCCGCTGTTGTTCACCACCGCCACGAAGAACTCCTTCACCAACTCAGTGTCATATGTGCCGATTTTCTGGCTGGGAATGCTGAGGCTGTAACTCAGATGCGGCCGGCCGGAACAATCCAGGGCCACCTGCACCAGCGCTTCATCAAGCGGCGCGAGGAAGTGGCCAAAGCGATGAATGCCGCGGCGGTCCCCGAGGGCCTGAGCCAGGGCCTGACCCACGGCGATGCCCACATCTTCATTGGTGTGGTGATCATCAATGTGCGTGTCCCCGCGCGCGCTGATCTCAAGATCGATCAGGCCATGGCTGCTGATCTGTTGGAGCATGTGATCAAGAAAAGCCACACCGGTGCTGGCCTGGCACTGGCCGCTGCCATCGAGGTTCAGGCGCACCTGCACATCGGTTTCTCCGGTGACCCGGTGGATTTCACCTGTCCGCATCATCAGCCTCAGGAACGAAGACGCCTGGGTTGATCATGCCGGCTCACATGCCGTTGATGCAGTAACCGGCATCCACGTAAAGCGTTTGCCCGGAAATGCCGCTTGAGAGCTCACTGAGGAGAAACGCCGCGGTGTTGCCCACCTCGGTTTGCGTGACCGTGCGGCGCAGGGGAGCCTTCTCCTCCACGTTGTGGATCATGTCGAGAATGCCGCCGATGGCCGAGCTGGCCAGGGTGCGGATCGGACCGGCACTGATCGCATTCACGCGCACTTGCTTCTCAGGGCCGAGTTCGGCGGAGAGGTAGCGCACAGAGGCTTCGAGGGCCGCCTTGGCCACACCCATCACGTTGTAGTTGGGAATCGCCCGCTCAGCGCCGAGATAGGTGAGGGTGACGACTCCAGCCTTTTCGCTGAACAGGGGCTTGGCATGGCGGCAGAGCGGGGCCAAGGAGTAAGCGCTGATCTCAAGCGCCCGGGCGAAGCCTTCGGCTGTCGTGGCGCTGTAATCGCCCACGAGCTCCTCCTTCCCGGCGAAGGCCAGACAGTGCACCAGGCCATCGAGCACCCCCCACTGGCTCTTGATCTCACTGAACACAGCCTCCATTTGGGCTGCGTCCTGCACGTTTAAGGGGAGGAACAGGGACGGCTCCAGGGGTGCGGTGAGCTCACGAACCTTCGCCTCGAAACGGCCCTTGTCATCGGGGAGGTAGGTGATGCCCAGCTCAGCGCCTGCAGCTTTGAGCTGCTGGGCGATCCCCCAGGCGATCGATCGGTTGTTGGCAATGCCGGTAACGAGAATCTTCTTGCCCGTGAGATCGAGAAGCATCGGACCGGCTGACGTTGAACAGTGTGGGGATTCTCTCCCATCCCGCACCCCTGCCCTGCGATGGCTGTCGCAGTTGTCTCCGGCGATCGACAGGATGGCGGCGTTCCCGTGATCCCGTGGTGCTGCCCTTACCCCCTGTCACCCCCCTGCCATGGCCTGAACAGCCAGGGGATCTACCGAGAGACCTTGCGGATCGCGACGCACTCGATCAACTCCTGGCCAGCGAATTCCCCAGCGCCCAGGGGCCACTCAGCCGAATCCAAGGCGGCCGACAGGCGGCCGAAAGCCAGTTGCAACGGATGGATGCGAAGCGCTATGGACGCAGCCGCAACCATCTCAAGGGTGCCGTCACCCGCTTGTCCCCCTGGATTCGCCATGGCGTTCTCACCCTGGCGGAGATCCGAGAGGTGGTGTTTGCCCAACTGCGGGATCGCGGCCAAGGCAGGGACGACGGCGGCAAGCTGATTAATGAACTGGGTTGGCGCGACTTCTGGCAGCGGATGTGGAGCGATCTCGGCGATTCCATCCATGAGAGCCAAGAAGAGCTGAAGACCGGCCACGATCCAGCCAGTTACAGCCGGGAGCTTCCCGACGACGTACGCGAAGGCCGCACGGGACTGGCCTGCATGGATGGATTCAGAGACGATCTGGTGAGCAGCGGCTGGCTCCACAACCACGCGCGGATGTGGATGGCGGCCTATCTGGTGCACTGGCGCCGGGTGCATTGGAAAGCTGGCGCCGACTGGTTCCTGGAGCACCTGCTCGACGGGGATCCCGCCAGCAACCACCTCAGCTGGCAATGGGTTGCCAGCAGCTTCAGTCACAAGCCTTACTTCTTCAATCGCGGCAACCTGGAGCGCTACAGCGACGGCAAATACTGCAAGAGCTGCCCGAGCGCCGACACCTGCCCGTTCGAGGGAAGTTACGACCAGCTGGAATCGCAGCTGTTCGCGCCCCAGCCTGCAATCCGGGATGTCCCCAGCCGGCGCCGCAACAACAACTCCCGAGGCAGTGCCAGCGCCGCCTTCGCCCGGCCGAAGCGCTGAGTGACCGATCCGACAGCCCCGCACCCCATGCCGTTCCAAAACCCGATCCTCTGGATCCACGAGGAAGCCCTCGGCTCCCGCAACCCTGCCCGGCTCGCCTGGTCGAACGCCCCAGCTCTGTTTGTGTTCGACACGCAGTGGATCGAAGACGCCGGCATCAGCCGCAAACGCCTGGGCTTTCTCTACGAGTGCGCCCTCGACTGTTCCGTGACCCTGCGCAAAGGCGATGTGGCGGCCGAGGTGATCCGCTTCGCCGAGCGTCATCAGGCCGATGGAATCGTGACCAGCCGTCCCGTCGACCCTCGTCTGGAAAGAATCGCAGCCCAGATTGAGAGCCAATGCCCCCTGGAACGACTGGAACCCGAGCCCTTTGTGAGACTGCCGCGGCCACCGCGCCTTGGACGCTTCAGCCGTTACTGGCGTGAGGCCGAGCCGGTGGTTTGGGAGGGCTTTTAGGGGTTTGATTGCTCATCTTTGAGCAACGCCTCTTCCCGCTTGAGCTCCTCAGCGGGATCGATGAGCAAATCCTGCTCCTCCAGAGCCGGAAGCGCGACGGGGACCACCTCCGAAGCCGTCGTCGGTGGTTGAACCCACTGCCAGCGCGCCTTCGGGGCCCGATCTGCACACAGGGCCTGCAACTCGCGTTGCAGCGCTTTCAGAACGGAATCACGCTGGACAACGGCAAAAAACTCCGAACGGGGAGCCAGGCCAGCGCTGAACGGAGCGGTGCCATTGCCATTGAAGAGTCGCGCAGCGTCCGCAAACCAGCGGGGTTTGCAGACTGCCGGATCACGGGTGTCCGTCTCGAGGAAGAGGTGCAGACCAAATCCATCGGGCTGACTGACCACCGCCAGCCCGTCATGGGGAACCCTGCGCTGCAGGGGGAACACAGCCCAGGTGGCCTGCGGAGATCCTCCACAACCCGTCATCAGGACTGTCAGGGCCGCAAGACCTGCAGGAGCCTTTTGAACCCAGCGCACCAACGCCTCACCTCGAGAGGCCGGATTCTGATCCAAGATCAAGGCAATTGCAGACGTCGGGCCGGACGCATGGTGCTCACTCCATCCACGATGCTGCCCCTCGGGCACCCACTCCCCGCCTTCCGTCTGCCCATCGTGAGCGGCCAGCTGGCGCAGCCAGTCCCTGGCACCCCCACGCCAATGAGCGACCTGGGCCACGACGATCTACCCAACCAACCGGTGCTGGTGATGCTGATCTGCGCCCACTGCCCATTCGTGAAGCACGTGGAACCGGAACTCAGCCGCCTGGAGAGCGACTACGGCCATCGCGTCTCGCTGCTCGCCGTCTCGAGCAACAGCGTGATCAGCCATCCGCAGGACGGACCGCCAGGCCTGCGCCAGCAGGCCGAACACCTGGGCTGGACGTTTCCGTACCTCTTCGACGAGCAGCAGAGCTTGGCGAAGGATCTTCGCGGCGCTTGCACACCGGAGTTTTATCTGTTTGCACCAGACTCCGGCGCACAACAAACCCTGCGATACAGAGGGCAGCTGGATGGCAGCCGGCCGGGAAGCGCAGCCGCCCTTGATGGTCATGATCTGAGAGAAGCCATGGATTCTGTCCTGGCTGGTCAGCCAGTTCGCGACCAGCAGACCCCCTCGATCGGTTGCAACATCAAATGGCATCCCGGACAAGAACCGCCGTGGTTCGGGAGCCCGGCTTAAGGTGCCCCCCATGCAGGTGCCACCCTTCAGTCTCAGCCAACAGCTCGCGGATCTCGGGCCAGAACTCGATGCCGCAGTGCTGCGGGTGCTGCACAGCGGCCAATACATCGGCGGTTCCGAGATCCAGGCCTTCGAGTGCTCTTTCGCAGAGGCTGTTGGCACACCCCATGCCGTCGGTTGCAACAGCGGGACGGATGCCCTGATCTTGGCCTTGCGTGGCCTGGGGATTGGCCGCGGCGATGAAGTGATCACCGCCTCCTTCAGTTTTTTTGCCACGGCTGAAGCGATCAGTGCCGTGGGTGCCACGCCGGTGTTCGTGGACGTGGACCCGTCGACCTACCTGATCGACCTGAACCGCATGGAAGCGGCGATCACCTCCAGAACCCGTGCGCTCATGCCGGTGCACCTGTTCGGCAGGCCGGTGGACATGACCCGACTGATGACCATCGCTGAACGTCACGGCTTGCGCGTGGTGGAAGACTGCGCCCAGGCCACCGGTGCCCAGTGGAACGGACGGAGTGTGGGCAGTTGGGGGGACGTGGGTTGCTTCAGTTTCTTCCCCACCAAGAACCTCGGCGCCGCGGGCGACGGTGGCGCCGTGTGCTGCCACAGCCCGGAATTGGCTCAGCGCATGCGCGAACTGGCCGTGCATGGCATGCCACGCCGCTACCTGCACACCGATCTCGGTTACAACAGCCGACTCGATGCCCTCCAGGCAGCCGTTCTCAATGTGAAGCTGCCCCATCTCAATCGCTGGGTGGAGCGCCGTGCGGCCATTGCCGCCCGCTACAGCGCAGCCCTTCAGGATCTTCCTGGCGTGCAGCTTCCCGAATCAGATGCCCATGGGGGCCATGGTTGGAATCAGTTCGTGATCCGCATTCAGCGCTGCGCAAACGGGCAAGAACTCTGCGGCGGCAGCTGTCCGGCGGTCTGCAATGACCATGGACTTCCCGATAGCCGTTGCCGCGACTGGCTCAAACAGAGCCTCCAGCAACAGGGCGTGAACACGATCATCTATTACCCGATCCCCATTCATCGCCAACCGGCTTACAGCGATCTGAACCTGGCCCCGGGGTCTCTGCCGATCACCGAACAACTTTGCAGTGAGGTGCTCAGCTTGCCGATTTTCCCTGAACTCAGCGTCGACCAACAGAGCCGCGTGATCACGGTGATCAAATCCCTGCTGCTCGAGCGCCCCGTCAAGGCCAACCAAACCTGCGACGTTGCCGCCTGATCGCCGACCGTTGTCTCAGCCTTTGATGGTGGCGTAGAGCGCTTTGAAGCGTGCCTGCTGAATCTTGTGATTCACCAGGGGCTCCGGATACCCCCTGCGTTCGAGAGCACCGATGTCGCCGCTGAGCAGATCCTTGGTGCACACATGGCGCAGCTCCGGGACCCAGCGGCGGATGTAGTCCCCATCGGCATCGAATTTGGACGCCTGGGTGGCGGGATTAAAGATGCGCAGAGGCTTGGGATCCATGCCGCTGCTGGCACTCCACTGCCAGCCGCCGTTGTTGGCGGCCAGGTCGCCATCCACCTCCAGCTCCATGAAGGCCCGCTCACCCCAGCGCCAGTCGCAGATCAGGTCTTTCACCAGGAATGAAGCCACGATCATGCGGCAGCGGTTGTGCATCCAACCGGTTTCATTGAGCTGCCGCATCGCCGCATCAATGATCGGCATGCCGGTCTGGCCGTCTTTCCAGAAGTCGAACCAGTCTTCGTTGTTCTCCCAAGGGAAACGACGCCACTGTTCCCTGTAAGGACCATCCGCCAGCTCCGGAAAGTGGAACAGGGCCTGCTGGTAGAACTCGCGCCAGCACAACTCTTGTTCCCACACAGCAATGGCCTGACGCTGTTCATCACTACGGGCCAGATCCTTCGCGGCCTGAGCCGCGCACCAGGCCTGCCTCGGACTAACGGTGCCCACACTGAGTGCAGCACTGAGGCCGGAGGTGCCAGCGGTGCCTGGGAAATTGCGATCCGGCTCATAACCCAGCAGCGGACCATCCGCGAAGACCGCCAACTGACCGGCAGCCGCCGCTTCGCCGGGACGGCAAGGGCAGAGATCCATGCCTTTGAAGCCATGGCCGGAGCGGAGCTGCTCCAGGTCGCGCTGCCCCTCGGCACAGAGGCGACCGAGCTCACCCGCAGCCGTCTGCAGCGCATCCAAGCAGGCAGCATCCAGATCGATCAGCCCCGTCGGAGCCTCAACCGTGCCGGGTTCGCTGAGTTCCACCTGACCGCGCCAGTTGCGCAGAAAGGGGCCATACACGCGATAGGGGTCACCGCCGCCGGTTTTGAGCAGCTCTGGAGCCACCAGCAACTGATCCCAATCGACGAGCACCTTGCGGCCAGAGGCCTGCAAAGCCCGCGCCACCTGACGGTCGCGCTCGCGGGCATAGGGCTCCACATCACGGCTCCAAACCACTGCCGCGGCCTCCAGAAGCGATGCCAGCTGCGGCAGTCGCTGCACCGGATCCCCGGCTACCACCAGCAGACGACTGCCAGCGTCCCGCCAACGCTGCTGCAGTTCCACCAGGCTTTCCACCAGGAACCACAACCGCGCCGGAGCCATGGGCGGCAACTCGGGAGGTGGCGCGATGATGGCTGGGTCGAGCACGTACACCCCGGTGACCGCAGGCCCGAGCGCCGCAGCCGCGTGAAGACCAGTGTTGTCCGCCAGGCGAAGATCGCGGCGGTGCCAGAACAGCGTGCGGGAAGCGGTCATCGGAACGGTCTTGATCAGAGATTGAGCAGTTGTTTGGCGCGATACCAGGCGGTGACGCTCTTGCCATCCAGCCACTCCTCACCTGACGCCAATCGGGCATCCAGCTCCGCTGGATCCATCAGCACCACCTCCAGGTCTTCATCGTCATCGCCTGCAGGCGGGTTCTCCAGCGCCGTGAGATCCCTAGCAAGAAAGCAGTGGATCACCTCATCGGAATACCCGGGGCAGGGCAGCATCGGACCCAGTGCATCCCAGCGGGCCGCGCTGTACCCCGCCTCTTCCCCGAGTTCCCGCTGCATCGACTCCAGTGGATCTTCCCCGTCCTCCAGCGTTCCGGCAGGAAATTCCAACAAACGGGCTTGAACGGCGAAGCGGTACTGACGCAGCACCACCACCTGTCCGTCGTTGGTGATCGGCACGGCGAGGGATGCGCCGGGATGGCGAATGAGTCCGAACGTGCCCTCCACACCCATGGGCAACTTGATGCGATTGCGCTCGAAGCGAATCTTGCGCGCGTCCATCGCCTCGATGGTTTCAAGCAGCTCGTAAGGCTCGGAGGCTGGCAGAGGTGCCATGAAGGAGAGCAAAGCGGGCACCAGCATGGCGGTTGCACGGCAGGATCGTCAGCGGCACGTCACTGGTTGGGCTTCCCGTTTTTGCACGATCACACGCTGACCACCGCTGACCCCACAGCTGCTGCAACCGTGCTGCCCCGCTGGAGACAGCTTCAGCTCTTCAAGGCACTGGCTCAAGAAGCTGGTTGGGGGCACCTCGGCCAACTGGCTGGCTTGAGCGCCGTCAGCAGTGTGCTGGACATCGCAGGGCTGGGCCTGGCTATCACGTTGCTGCTCAGCAAAGGATCAGCCCAAAACGCGATGCCTGGGCTGAGCGTCAACCTGCCGCTGACCACAAGTCTTGCCCTGCTGGTGGGTTTGATCCTTCTGCGTGGATTGATCCAGGGACGCGTGGCGGTGAGCCGGGAGCAACTGCGCTCCGGTTTCACGGATCGTTTGCGCCAGCAACTCCTGCAACAGGTGTTTTCAGCGTCATCGACCCAACTGGAGCAACTCGGCCGCGGAGATTTGCTGGCGTTGCTCATGGCCGACATCAATCGCACCGCCCTGGGGCTGGACCAGGCGGTGCGCATGCTGCAAGCCCTGCTGGCGATGCTGATCTACTTGGCCAGCGTGCTGCTGGTGGGACGCACGGCTGCCTGGCCGCTGCTGCTGGCCCTGATGGCCACCGCCATCGCCGCCCTCTTGCAGCGTTCAGGAAGTTGGGGTCTGGGTCGGATCCAGAGCCGCCTGAATGCGGCACTGCAGCGCACCGTGGGCGATGGCCTGCATGGCCTCAAGGCCGTTCGCGCGGCAGCCGCCGAACGCTGGCTCCTCGATCGATTCGCCCAGGAAACCGCCAAAGGGCGCTGGCTGCTGCGGGAGCGGGTACGCCGCCGCGCGGGCTACAACGCCTGGCGCGACACGCTGGTGGTGGCGATCGCCAGTCTCTGGCTGCTCCTGCAAGGTGACGCCCTGACCACCGACGTGCTCACCACCACGCTGGTGCTGGCTTACCGGGCCGGATCCTCCCTCAGTGGTGTGGTCCAGGCCCGGCGCCTGTGCCTGGGCAACCTTCCCGGCTATGAAGCCCTCTGTCTGCGCCGCGAGCAACTGCGCCCAGGCCCGGAGCAGGCCACCGGAACTGTGCTGAACGCTCTTGCACTGGCGACGCTGGAGCGCGATCGCTGGACGCAGCTGGACTGGTGCAGCGCATCACGGCGGAACGGCCGAATCCACAGCCTGCGCCTGCTCCCCAACCAGCTGGTCGCGGTGACGGGGCCCTCGGGCTGGGGCAAGACCACCCTGCTCGATCAGATCAGCGGTTTACAGGGGGAGGAACACAGTGCCTGGACCATCAGCTGCGGGGCTGAATGCTGGCAGCTCTCGGGACCGGCAGGCGCCAGGCAACTGCATGCATTGATGGCCTGCGCGCCCCAGCATGCGGCACTGTTTGAGGCCAGCCTGCGCGACAACCTGGTGCTTGGCCGCGAGATCCCGGACGCCACGATCGCAACCTGGCTGCAGCGCCTGGGACTGGCGCATCTGCTCGATCGACCAGACGGTCTGGATGCTCCGATGGCTCTGGCCCAGAACCCCTTTTCCGGCGGTGAGATTCACCGACTCGGCCTGTTGCGCGCCTGGCTCCGGGACCGGCCGGTGGACGTGCTGGATGAACCCACAGCATTCCTGGATGCCGTTGCGGCAGCCCAGGTGCGCACGGTGATTCAGGAACGATCCAGGCAGCGACTGGTGCTGGTGAGCAGCCACGACCCGGCGTTGTTGAACCTGGCCGATGTCGTGATCGACCTTGCAACCGTCGCGGTTTCGACCTGACTCAGGAGCGCCAGTGCGTGGAACGCTGCATGGCCGCGAGCAAAGGTTCCATCACGAAAGAGCGGAGATGCAGGCGTGGATGCGGCAACACCAGCCGGGGATGCTCCAGCCGCCAGTCACCCCAGAAGAGCAGATCCAGATCCAGCGACCTGGGCCCCCAACGCACTTCGCGATCGCGATCGCGGCCGTACTGCGCCTCCAGCGCTTGGAGACGATCCAGCAACGCCAGCGCCGCCTCCGCATCTGGAGCACCAGGCACACCGCGGATCAGGAGCACGGCATTGCAGTACATCGGCTGACCGGGCGGCCCTCCCACCGGAGCCGTCTCCAGCAAGGGCGACCATGAGCAGCTGATGCGGGACAGGCTGATCTGAGCCCAGTCGCACAACAATTGTTCGAGCTGTGGGCGCACATCGATCAGGGTCTGTTGGGGGCTGCCCGCAGCACTGGGACGATTGGCCCCCAACGCCACTGCCAGAGAACAAGCCTGATCAGCGAGACTGGCGCTCACGCGATGGGCCGGCAAACGTTCATGGTTTCAGGTGGAGGGGTCGCCAGCGGCGTGGCCAAGACAGCAGCGATGGATCAAGCCAACCGCGCCTTTCCGTTGGCGGCGATCACCGGCCATGGAACCCTGAAGCTCGCCCTGATGCTGGCTGCTGTGGATCCAGGGCTGGGCGGCGTGATCATCGCCGGCGGCCGAGGCACCGGCAAGTCAGTGCTGGCACGGGGTCTGCATGCCTTGCTCCCACCGATTGAAATCCTCGACCCAGCCAACGCACCGGTGCCGATTGGGCCGGGCCGCAATCTGGATCCGCAACGACCGGAGGAATGGGGCAGCAGCCTCCGCGACACCCTCGGCGCTGAACCAGCGTCCACGGTGATTCCCGCTCCTTTCGTTCAGGTCCCCCTGGGCATCACGGAAGACCGCCTCGTGGGGGCTGTGGACGTGACCGCCTCCCTGAGCAGTGGCAGCCCCGTGTTTCAGCCCGGCCTGCTGGCGGAAGCCCACCGTGGGGTGCTGTATGTGGACGAGCTCAACCTGTTGGATGACGGCATCGTCAATCTCCTTCTGGCCGCCGTGGGAGCGGGCGAGAACCAGGTGGAACGGGAGGGGTTGAGCCTCAGCCACCCCTGCAGGCCGCTGTTGATCGCCACGTATAACCCAGAGGAAGGGAACGTTCGCGATCACCTGCTCGACCGCTTTGCCATCGCGCTCTCAGCTGATCAGCTGGTGAGCACCGAACAGCGGGTGGAGATCACCAATGCGGTGCTCAGCCACGGACAGTGCAGCCGCAGCTTCGCGGAGCGCTGGAAGGAAGACACCGATGCCCTGGCCACCCAGCTGCTGCTGGCCCGGCAATGGCTCCCGGATGTGCAGATCAGTCGCGAGCAGATCGAATATCTGGTCACCGAAGCCATCCGCGGCGGCGTGGAAGGGCATCGCTCTGAGTTGTATGCCGTGCGCGTGGCCAAAGCCCATGCGGCCCTCAGTGGTCGCGATCAGGTGGAGGCCGATGACCTGCAGGTGGCTGTGGCTCTGGTGATTGCACCCCGCGCCTCCCAGTTGCCGCCACCGGATCAGCAGATGGAGCCACCGCCGCCGCCCGAGCAGCCCGACGATCAGACCCCGCCACCACCGCCGGACCCCGGTGAGCAGAACAGCGACGACACGCCTCCCCCACCGGAGGGATCCGCTGACGACGACAACGATCCACCGGAAGACAGCAGCGACGACAACGACAGCGAAGACGACGACAGCAACGATGACGAGGACTCGGAGCAGGACGAGGCACCACCCTCGGTGCCCGAAGAGTTCATGCTGGATCCCGAGGCGGTAGCGATCGATCCCGACCTGCTGCTGTTCAATGCCGCCAAGAGCAAAAGCGGCAACAGTGGCAGCCGTTCGGTGGTGCTCAGTGACAGCCGGGGCCGTTACGTGAAACCGATGCTCCCCCGCGGGCCGGTGAGGCGCATCGCCGTTGATGCCACGCTGCGAGCGGCTGCGCCTTACCAAAAAGCACGCCGAGCACGCCAACCGGAGCGCACCGTGATCGTGGAGGAATCAGACCTGCGCGCCAAGCTGCTGCAGCGACAAGCTGGAGCGTTGGTGATCTTCCTGGTGGATGCCAGTGGATCGATGGCCCTGAACCGAATGCAGAGCGCCAAGGGAGCGGTGATCAGGCTGCTCACTGAGGCCTATGAAAACCGCGATGAAGTGGCTCTGATTCCCTTCCGCGGCGATCAGGCCGAAGTGTTGCTGCCGCCCACCCGCTCGATCACGGCCGCCCGCCGGCGGCTGGAATCGATGCCCTGCGGCGGCGGCTCCCCCCTCGCCCATGGGCTCACCCAGGCGGCTCGCGTTGGTGCCAATGCTTTGGCCACGGGCGATCTTGGGCAAGTGGTGGTGGTGGCGATCACGGATGGACGCGGCAACGTCCCTCTCAGCACGTCCCTGGGCCAGCCGGAGCTTGAAGGAGAGGAGAAGCCCGATCTCAAGCAGGAGGTTCTCGATGTGGCGGGTCGCTACCGCATGCTTGAAATCAAGCTGCTGGTGATCGACACCGAGCGCAAGTTCATTGGCAGCGGCATGGGCAAAGACCTTGCCGAAGCCGCGGGTGGCAAATACGTGCAGCTGCCCAAGGCCAGCGATCAGGCCATTGCCGCTGTGGCCATGGAGGCGATCAATTCGGTGACCTGAACCGGCGTCATTCGTTCGAGGTCCCCGTCCTGGCCGGGTAGACCTCGTCGAAGAAGGCACCAAGGCCAATCATCACGCTGCGGAGACCTTGCATGAACTGACGGTCGTCGGTGAGCTGTTCGATGTCTCCGCCCACGGCATCAATCCGGGCCGTGAGCTGCTTGGCGTTGGTGACGGTCTGCTTGAGATCACTCACCGTTTCTGGATTATCAAACGCCTTGGCCAGGTTGTTGATGCTGGCCGCAGCCGCAGCCGCTTCCGCTGTCGCGCGGTTGAGGTTGTCGATCGTGGGCTGGGCTCGGGACACCTCAGCGCGCAGTTGCTGCACGAGCGCATCCACGTTTTGTGCCGCGACGTCAGCTGTGTCGAGGAATTTGGACGCATCCTCGCTGGTCGTTCCGAACTGCTTGGTGGACTCCACCAACTGGGGGATCAAGTTCGATTTCTGAGCCTGATCGAGAAGTTGCTCAAGGCTTGCGGTCACCGACGTCAGGCTGGCACCTGACTGGCCTGGAATCGTGGCCCCCTCGCACAGAACACCGCTGTTTTTGCAGTTCCGCGCTTTCGGCGATGGCGCGTTCTTCGGCACCGGCGTGCCTGTGGTGAGGAGCTCCACCTGGGAATCCCCTCCCAACAGGGATGCAGAGGAGACCACGGCCTTCACGGGCAGGGGGAGCTGGAGGTCGTCCTGATTGATCTCCAATGTGGCTCTAACGGCCATGGGAGTGACATCGATCGCTCGCACCGTTCCCACGGTGATTCCCCTAAACGTGACGGGCGAGCGGTTAGCAAGACCACCGGCATTCTGGAAATCCGCCTGAACCGTCCAGGTTTCCGATCCCAGACGTACGCCCCTCAGCCAGAGCATGGTGCCTGCAAATCCGGCGATCGCTCCAACAAGCGAAAAACCGACCAGGGCTTCGCGGACACTACGGCGCATGAATTACTGGTCGGAGGGTTGCATCGGTCCGCGCAGGTTACCCGTCCTGAACTGAACCACATAAGGATTGTCTGAATTGCGGTAGTCCTCCACGCTTCCATCCCACTGAAAGCGCCCGCCATACAACATCACGATCCGTTCAGCAGACCGTTCAATCGTGCTGTGAACGTGACTCACGACCACCGAACAACCCCGCGCCACCGTGGTGGTTTTCACAATCAAATCTTCAATTCGCGTGGATGCCACCGGATCCAAGCCAGCCGTGGGCTCGTCGTAGAGCAGCAAGGGCATCGCCCCCTCCTCCCGGTCGGGGTCATCGATCAGGGCCCGGGCAAAGCTCACCCGTTTCTGCATGCCACCACTCAACTGACCTGGATACTTCTCGGCCACCTCATGAAGGCCAACAGCTTCGAGGCACTGCTGCACCCGCTCGCGAATCTGGGCAGGCTTCAGGCGTCCCAGACGGGTGAGCAGAAAACCAACGTTTTCCTCCACCGTGAGGGAAGCCAGCAGAGCTGGGTTCTGAAACACCAATCGCACATCCGGAGGCCGGCGCTGATCGAGGCGCAGGTAGGTCTGCGGTTCCCCGAAAAGGCGCAGCTCACCACCTGTTGGCAGCTGCAGACCAGCAAGCAGCCGCAACACCGTGGATTTACCGGCACCGGAAGGACCAACAACGGCGATGCGCTCACCGGGGTTCATGGTGAGCGACACCCGATCGAGCACAGGCCTGGGGCCCCATTGCATGGTGAGATCGCGCATCTCCACCACGGGCGTCTGGGTTGTTGCTGGGGTGGCGCTCGGCCGGCTCATTGGAGGCCGCATTGCATCTCAAGCCATCCTGCCGGGTTTGGCTCGGGGGGATGGCCATTGGGGCCAGCTTCCGTACAGTTTGGTGATTGCAAGGGATGCGAACCCCTCGCTTCGGATCGCAGTTGACCAGACTTCCACGCCGCGGAAACCGTGAACGCATCCGCGCGATGCAGGCGGAGCGGCAGCGCGATCTGATGCTGCGCTCCCGGCGAGCGATGCGCTGGCTGCAGCCAGGGTTGGTGGTGAAGCGCTGGCTGCTCACCTCCGGCATCGGACTGGTGCTGGCCCTGCTCGGTGCAGCCGTTTGGGCCGACCTTCAACCGATTTACTGGACGCTCTGGGCCATCCAAGAATCCCTGAGCTGGATCACGCGCGTGATGCCCCGCGGAATCACCGGTCCTCTCGTGTTGCTGGTGGGGATCGGCCTGCTTCTCTGGGGCCAGAGCCGCAGTTTCGGCTCGATCCAACAGGCTCTTGCTCCTGAAAAAGACACCGTGCTGGTGGATGCTCTGCGTGCCAAGAGCCGACTGAATCGCGGGCCGAACATCGTGGCCATCGGCGGTGGCACCGGCTTGTCCACCCTGCTGAGTGGCTTGAAGCGCTACAGCAGTCACATCACCGCGATCGTCACAGTGGCCGACGACGGCGGCAGCAGCGGTGTGCTGCGCCGCGAGCTCGGAGTGCAGCCGCCGGGCGACATCCGCAATTGTCTGGCCGCCCTCTCCACCGAGGAGCCTCTGCTGACGCGCCTGTTTCAATACCGCTTCTCCTCGGGAACCGGACTGGAAGGCCACAGCTTCGGCAACCTCTTTCTCTCGGCCTTAACAGCGATTACCGGCAATCTGGAGACGGCCATCACCGCCTCGAGCCGCGTCCTGGCCGTGCAGGGTCAGGTGGTGCCGGCCACCAACGCCGATGTAAGGCTGTGGGCGGAACTGGAGGACGGGCGACGCATCGAAGGGGAATCGGTGATCGGCAAGGCGCCAAGCCCGATCGTGCGTCTGGGCTGTTTGCCGGAGCGACCGCCAGCGCTTCCGCGCGCGCTGGAGGCCATTGCCCATGCGGATCTGATTCTTCTGGGGCCAGGAAGCCTTTACACCTCATTGCTTCCGAATCTGCTGGTGCCCGAACTAGTCACAGCGATTCAACGCAGCCGTGCTCCACGGCTCTACATCTGCAATCTGATGACCCAGCCCGGCGAAACCGATGGGCTCGATGTGAGCGGGCATCTGCGTGCGATCGAAGCACAACTGGCCTCGCTCGGCATCAATCAACGGCTGTTCGATGCGGTGCTAGCCCAGGAAGCGATCGCTGACTCCCCTTTGATCGCCTACTACAAATCAAGAGGAGCTGAACCGGTTGTTTGCAACAGGCGGCAGTTGCTCTCCGAGGGCTACGACGTGATGGAAGCGCCGCTGCAGGGAAGCAGACCCACGGCCACCCTGCGTCACGATCCACGCTCACTAGCTTTGGCGGTGATGCGCTTCTACCGCAAACACAAAAAAGATCTACAGGGTTCAGCCGGCCAGCAAAGCGCGCATCAATAGGCGTCCTGCATTTCGTAGAAATCAGGTTGCACGTAGTCCTTGCGCAGGGGCCAGCCCGTCCAGTCTTCCGGCATGAGCAGGCGCTTGGGATGGGGATGCCCTTCGAACTGAATGCCGAACATGTCGAAGGTCTCGCGCTCCTGCCAGTCGGCACCGCGGAACAGGCCATAAAGGCTGGGAACACTGGGCTGCCCTTCACGGGACAGGAACACCTTCAGGCGCACCTCACGCACCTGGTCGGCACTGCCTTCGGCAACCTCCGCCATCGCCAGCAGGTGGTAGAAGCACACCAGCCGCTCTCCGGGGCCTTCGTCATAGCCACCCTGGCACTGCAGGTAGTCGAAGCCGTGGCTTTTGAGTGCAGCGGCAATCACGGGCAAGAACAACGCTTCCACAGCGATCTGCTCCACACCCACGTGATCGGGCTCGAGCAGCTCATGCTCGAAACCTTGCTGGCTAAGCCATTGACTCACCGGGCCGGGCGCAGGGGCCACAGCCACGGGAGCATCAGCGTTCGCTTGCTTATCAGGAGTGGGGCTCATGAGGGCTCAGAAGGTTGAACAGCGTCTGCGGTTTCCAGGGCGGGCATGGGCAGGCCGGCGCCTGGTTGAAGCGCAGCTACTTGGGTTTCGGCGCGGAGATAGGCACCGGTGACGATGGGTTCGACTGCAGTCATCGCATGGGCAACGGTGCAATAGCGATGGGTCTGCTGCAGCTGACGACGATCGGCAACGGATTCATTCGCCACTTTCTTCCTGAGCTTGATGACTGCATCAAAAATGGCCTCAGGGCGCGGGGGGCAACCCGGCATGTAGAGATCCACGGGGATGAGCTTGTCGACGCCGCGCACCGCCGTTGTGGAATCAGCGCTGAACATGCCGCCGGTGATGGTGCACGCTCCCATGGCGATCACGTATTTGGGCTCGGGCATCTGTTCGTAGAGCCGCACCAGAGCCGGGGCCATTTTCATCGTCACCGTGCCGGCCACGATCAGCAGGTCGGCCTGGCGCGGTGAGCTGCGGGGCACAAGACCGAAGCGGTCGAAATCAAATCGCGAGCCGAGCAGCGCTGCAAATTCGATGAAACAGCAGGCCGTGCCATAAAGAAGCGGCCAGAGGCTGCTCAAACGGGCCCAGTTGTGCAGGTCATCAAGGCTGGTGAGAATCACGTTCTCACTCAGGTCTTGGGTCACCGTGGGGGCGCCGTCGGCGGCACCGGCCACAGGACCGCAGCTGGCCTCGCGCAGATCGCGCAGGGCCTGAATGGAAGGGGACTCTCCGGCCATTGCAGAACGGTCAGTGGATGGGGTCATGGGGTCAGCTCCACTCCAGGGCGCCCTTGCGCCAGGCGTAAGCAAGAGCCACCACGAGAATGGCGATGAAAATCAGCGCTTCGATGAAGGCCAGCAAGCCCAGGCGGTGGAAGGCCACAGCCCAGGGATAGAGGAACACGGTCTCCACATCGAAGATCACGAAGACCAACGCAAACATGTAATAGCGGATGTTGAACTGAATCCAGGCACCACCGATCGGCTCCATGCCCGATTCGTAGGTGAGCTGTCGTTCTCCATCCTGGCTTCGTGGAGCCAGCAGTTTGTTGGTGACCAACGCCAGCACCGGCACGGCTGCTGCGATCAGCAGAAAGCCGAGAAAGGCGTCGTATCCCGGAAGCACAAACATCAAAGGGGCTCCGATCTGCGGGCCAGTCTGGCATTTGCAGCCACCATCTGACGTTTGCCCTGATCACGCCGATAGAGTGATGCAGCCCGGATGAGCGACGGTGAGCGACGAATCACAGGCCCCAGAGAACGTTGTGGCTGCAGACGCTGAATCCGAAGCCCCTCAGGAAGCTCCTGAGACGCCCGCTGAGCAGACGCTCGCCGAGGCAAGTGATCCACGCACGCACCGTTTTGAATGCCGCAGTTGCGGCTATGTGTACGACCCCGAGGAAGGGGTGAAGAAGCTGGCGATCCCCACTGGCACTGCCTTTGAAGATCTGGATGCCGCCAGTTTCCGCTGCCCGGTTTGCCGCAGCAGGGTTGGTGCTTTCCGCGACATCGGCCCCCGTTCCAAGGCCAGCGGCTTCGAGGAGAACCTCAACTACGGCCTGGGGGTCAATCGCCTTACCCCCGGGCAGAAGAATGTTCTGATCTTCGGCGGCCTGCTCCTCGGCTTTGCCTTTTTCCTTTCGCTCTATTCCCTGCGCTGATCGCGTTGCCCCGTTGTATTCCGTGCCCGGTATGTCTTCCTTGCTCAAACCCCTGATCCAGCTCGTGCTGGTGGCCTGCATCGGCTTCGGTCTCGGAGGCTGTGTCACCACCCGGGTTCCCATGGCCACGAGCAGTCCCTGGCAAGTGGTGGACCTCAACACAGACGCCAATCCCTTGGATGTGGCGTTCACCAGCGCTGATCATGGCTTTCTGGTGGGCAGCAACCGCTTGATCCTGGAAACCAACGATGGTGGATCCAGCTGGAACGAACGCAGCCTTGATCTCCCCGACGAGGAGAACTTCCGCCTGCTCAGCATCGCTTTTGAGGGAGACGACGGCTGGATTGCCGGGCAGCCTGGCCTGCTAATGCACACCACCGACGGCGGCCAGAACTGGACTCGCTTGTTCCTGGATACCAAACTTCCAGGCGAGCCTTACCTGATCACCGCTCTGGGTCCTGACAGTGCCGAGTTGGCCACCAACGTGGGCGCGGTCTACCGCACCCGCGACGGCGGCGGCAGCTGGGAAGCGAAGGTGAGCGACGCCGCCGGAGCAGTCCGCGATCTGCGCCGTGGTGCCGATGGCAGTTACGTGAGTGTGAGCAGTCTGGGCAATTTCTATGCCACCTGGACGCCTGGCCAAGACGTGTGGCAAGTGCACCAGCGTGTGAGCAGCCAGAGGCTGCAGAGCATTGGCTACCAGCCCGATGGAAACCTCTGGATGGTGGCTCGGGGGGCACAGATCCGTCTCAATGACACTGCTGAGGACTTCGAGAGCTGGAGCAAGCCGATCATCCCCATCACCAACGGTTATGGGTATATGGACATGGCCTGGTCCAAGGACGGTGCCATCTGGGCCGGAGGCGGCAACGGCACCCTGCTGGTGAGCCGTGATGGAGGCGACAGCTGGGAGCGCGATCCCGAAAGTCGGCAAGCACCGACCAATTTCAACCGCTTTGTGTTCAACGACAGCCAGGGGCAGGAGCACGCCTTCCTCCTCGGCGAGCGTGGCTTGATGCTGCACTGGACGGCGGTGAGCTAAGGGCAACGCTTCGTAACCATGGGTAGGTCCCGGCCGCGATGGCCGGAGCCCTACCCCTAGGATCACCGAGCTGATACGCCCGAAGTCATGGCCGCCGGCTCCACCGGGGAACGCCCGTTTTTTGAGATCATCACCAGCATCCGCTACTGGGTGATCCACGCCATCACACTGCCCTCCATCTTCCTGGCGGGATTCCTGTTTGTGTCCACCGGCCTGGCCTACGACGCTTTCGGAACTCCCCGTCCTGACGCCTACTTCCAGGCCACCGAAAGCAAAGCTCCGGTCGTGAGCCAGCGCTACGAGGGCAAGTCCCAACTCGACGACCGTTTGCAATAAAGCTGAACCATGACCCAATCCCCCGCCACCTCCACGCCGCGCAACTATCCGATCTTCACGGTGCGCTGGCTTGCCGTTCACACACTCGGCGTTCCCACCGTGTTTTTCCTGGGCGCGCTGGCCGCCATGCAGTTCATCCGACGCTGATCCCCTTCCTGACATCCCATGGAGCGCAATCCCAACCCCAACAACCTGCCGGTTGAGCTGAACCGCACAAGCCTCTACCTCGGCTTGTTGGTGGTGTTCACCACGGGCATCCTCTTCTCCAGCTACTTCTTCAACTGAGGACTCCAATCATGAGTGGTAAGAAATCAGGTCTTCCTGACGGACGTATTCCCGATCGTCTTCCCGACGGTCGCCCCGCTGTCGCTTGGCGTTCCCGTTGGACCGAAGGCACCCTGCCCCTCTGGCTGGTAGCCACAGCTGGTGGTATGGCTGTGCTGTTCGTGGTGGGACTGTTCTTCTACGGCTCCTACACCGGTGTTGGTTCCGCCTGATCTTGAAGGGCAAACTTTCTGAAGCCGGCTGTAATGCCGGCTTTTTTTATGCTCAGTGCCCGTAAAAGCTGCGGTACCAGTGTGCAAATTGGGCAATTCCCTCTTCAATCGGAGTGCTTGGCTTGAAGCCCACCCAGGACTCCAGAGCTGACGTGTCAGCAGCCGTCGCCACCACATCTCCTGGCTGCATCGGCTGAAAATCCTTGATCGCTTGACGCCCCAAGGCCTGTTCCATCACCTCGATGAAGCGCAACAGTTCTGTTGGTTGGCTGTTGCCGATGTTGAACACCCGGTGGGGCGCCGCCGCCGTTGACGGATCGGGTGCCAAGGCATCGAAGTTGGGGTTGGCGGTGGCGGGCTTGTCGCAGCAGCGCAGCACCCCTTCCACGATGTCGTCGATGTAGGTGAAATCGCGCTGCATCTTGCCGTGGTTGAACACCTTGATCGGCTCGCCCGCCAGGATTGCCTTGGCGAACAACATCGGCGCCATGTCCGGTCGGCCCCAAGGGCCATACACGGTGAAAAAACGCAGACCGGTGGCCGGCAGCCCATACAAATGGCTGTAGGTGTGGGCCATCAATTCATTGGCCTTCTTGCTGGCGGCATACAGGCTCACCGGATGGTTCACCGGCTGCTGCTCATGGAAGGGCAGATTGCGGTTACCGCCGTACACCGAACTGCTGGAGGCGTACACCAGGTTCTCCACCCCGTGATGCCGGCAACCTTCGAGGATGTTGCCGAAGCCCACCAGGTTGCTCTGGATGTAAGCCGCAGGGTTCTCCAGGGAGTAGCGCACCCCTGCCTGGGCAGCCAGATTCACCACCACCCGGGGCTTCTCCCGGGCAAACAGCTCCTGCAGGGCGTCCGCGGCTTCCAGCGCTTGGTGACAGAAGCTCCAGGCGCCAGGGGCCGCCACGGCTTCGATCTGCTGCAGGCGAGCCTGCTTGAGGGAGGGGTCGTAATAGCTGTTGAGACTGTCGATGCCCACCACGCGGTCGCCACGCTGGAGCAGGCGCTGCGCGAGAGCGGCGCCGATAAAACCGGCAGCCCCGGTGATCAGAATGGGCCTGGCATCCGTGGTCATGCGTCACCGTCTCCCACACGCCAGAGCTGCAAACCTGCCGCGTGGATCGCTTCCCGCGACACCACCGAGCGCGCGTCGAACACCCAGGCGGGCTGACGCATGCGCTGGGCCAGATCAGACCAATCGAGCTGCCGGTACTCGTTCCACTCCGTGAGAATCAAAACACCATCAGCCCCGTCCAGGGCATCGGCCACAGATGCGCTCGGCCACCAGGTGCCTTCGCCGCTGAGAGAGGCCCGGGTGGGGCCGGACTCTGCATCCGGGGCTTCACTCGCGATCAAACCCAGATCGCGGGCAATCTGCTCAGACTCCACTTTGGGATCATGGATGGCCAACTGCGCTCCTTCTTCCAGTAGATCCCTGGCGATACGGATCGCCGGCGCTTCGCGGGTGTCGTTGGTGTCGGCCTTAAAGGCAAAGCCAAGAATCGCCAGGCGCTTGCCGGTCACAGTGCCGAACAGCTTTTGCACCACCGTGCGGGCGATGCGGTGCTGTTGCCAACTGTTCAGATTCACCACGGATTCCCAGTAGTCGGCCACCTCGGGCAAGCCGAAATGGCGACAGAGGTACACCAGGTTGAGGATGTCCTTCTGAAAGCAGCTCCCCCCAAAGCCTGGGCCGGCATTCAGGAACTTGGGACCGATACGACTGTCGGTACCGATCGCCCGGGCCACCTCACGCACATCGGCGCCAGTGGCTTCGCAGAGAGCTGCGACGGAGTTAATCGAGCTGATCCGCTGAGCAAGGAACGCATTGGCCGTGAGCTTGGAGAGCTCACTGCTCCACAGATTGGTGCGCAGGATGCGCTCCTGGGGAACCCAATGGCCGTAGACGGACGCCAACGCATCAATCGCTTCCGGATGCTCACCACCGATCAACACGCGGTCGGGTGATTCGAGATCCCGAACTGCGGTGCCTTCGGCCAGGAATTCGGGATTGGACAGCACCGCAAAACTGCGGGGCTCCCCGTGATCGGATTGCTGCGCTGCCGAAAGGATGGCTTTCACGGCCTCGGCGGTGCGCACCGGCAAGGTGCTTTTCTCCACCACGATGGTGTGCCCCTGGGCGGACTTGGCAACCTGGCGAGCGCAGGCCTCAACCCAGCGCAGATCGCTGGCCTGGCCTGCGCCCAGGCCTTTGGTTTTGGTGGGGGTGTTCACGGAAATGAACACCATGTCGGCAGCGGCGATCGCTTCATCCACCGCCGTGGAAAAGCGCAGATTTCGGCTGCGGGCGCGGCCCACCACGGCATCGAGGCCGGGCTCATACACCGGCAGCTTGCTGAGATCCGGGTCATTCCAGGCGTCGATGCGCGCCTGGTTGATGTCCACCACGGTGACTTGAATGTCGGCGCAGCGATCAGCAATCACCGCCATGGTGGGGCCGCCCACATAGCCGGCACCGATGCAGCAGATGGAGCGGATGGGAGCAGCAGGCATCGGTGAGGGCAGTCGGCGCCAAGAATCGCTGAAGGTTATCGCTCTTCCTCACTTTCCAGACTGGATTTTGGGGCGCTGTGCAGGATGGTCACGATTGCAGCTGGATCGGAGAGAGGCAGGCGCTGGTCGCCGCCTTCACGCAAGAGAGGTTTGAGGCACACCACCCCGCTGGCCGCTTCTTCATCACCGATCACGGCGGCCCAGGGAGCGCCGCTGCGATCAGCACGCTTGAACTGCTTGCCGAACGCGGCACCGGAGCCATCCAGCTCCACCGCCACACCGGCCAGGCGCAGGCTGCGGGTGAGACTGAGAGCCACGGCTTCAGCGGCTTCGCCGCGATTGACCACATACACCTCCGGCGGCGCTGACATGGTGAGCTGGGCAGCGGCTCCGGCAGGATCCGCCTTGGCCGCAGCCTCAAGCACCAGCAGCAAGCGCTCCATGCCCAGAGCCCAGCCGATCGCGGGGGTGGCCGGGCCTCCAAGCTGCTCCACCAGGCCGTCGTAGCGGCCACCGCCGCAGACCGTGGCCTGAGCTCCGAGCTGATCGCTGGTGATCTCAAAGGCGGTGTGGCCGTAGTAATCCAGACCCCGCACCAGCCGAGTATTGAGCTTGAAGGGAATCCCCAGCTGATGCAGCAGAGCCTGCACCTGCGCAAAGCGCTGGGCACTTTCGGGGCTCAACGCCTCCAACAAGGTGGGGGCGTCCGCCAACAGAGCCTGGGTGGCCTTGTTCTTGCTGTCGAGGATGCGCAGGGGATTGGTGGTGAGGCGTTGCTGAGAATCAGCATCAAGCTGGTCCCGGCGAGCCTCGAGCCAGGCCACAAGCTCAGCGCGATAGCACTGGCGATCCTCAGGGGTGCCGAGGCTGTTGATTTCCAGCTCCAGGCCCTGCACACCGAGAGCCGCCAGCAGATCCCAGGCAAGAGCGATCGCCTCCACGTCGCTGCGAGCACTGCTGACGCCCAGGCACTCCACACCGATCTGATGGAACTGGCGCTGGCGGCCGGCCTGGGGGCGCTCGTAGCGGAACATCGGTCCGGCATACCAGAGCTTCTGGGCACCCTGGTTCAGAAGACCGTGCTGCATCGCCGCCCGCACCACGGACGCCGTGCCCTCCGGCCGCAGGGTGCAGGAGCGCTCCCCACGATCCAAAAAGCTGTACATCTCTTTGCCCACCACATCGGTGCCCTCACCGATACCGCGGGCGAACAATTCAGTGACCTCCAGCAGAGGCGTGCGGATCTCCTCGACCCCAGCCCGGCGAAAGTGGTCACGGGCGACGGCTTCGACCGCCTGCCAGCGGCGGGTCTGCTCCGGCAGCAGATCGACCATGCCGCGCAGGCTCTGCAGCTGACTCACACAACACCTGAGATCGCAGATCAGTCTGCCCTTCGATGGCCACAGAGTTTGTTTTCTGCCATAAGGTCAATCCATGGCGCAGCTTCTGGTCACTGGGGGTGCCGGATTCATCGGCAGCCACACCTGCGTGGTTCTGCTCGAAGCAGGGCACGACTTAATCGTGCTGGATGATTTCAGCAACAGCTCGCCGATCGCCTTGACGCGCGTGGCAGAGCTGGCTGGGCTGACTTCCTCTGAGCGATCCAGCCAACGCCTCCGACCGGTGCGTGGGGACATCAGAGACGCCCGTTGTCTTGAGCAGGTCTTCAGCGACGCAGCTGCACACTTACGCCCGATTGAGGCCGTCGTGCATTTCGCAGGCCTCAAAGCCGTGGGGGAGTCCGTACAGAACCCTCTGCACTACTGGGATGTGAACGTGGGTGGCACGGTGAGCCTGCTGAAGGCGATGCAGGAGTTCGGATGCCGCACCCTGGTGTTCAGCAGCAGCGCCACCCTCTACGGCTATCCCGAGGCGGTACCGATCAAAGAAGGCGCACCGATCCAACCGATCAATCCCTACGGACACACCAAAGCCGCGGTTGAACGCCTGCTGAATGATCTGGCAGCCAGCGCCCCGGAACAGTGGCGGATCGGCTGCCTGCGTTACTTCAACCCCGTCGGCGCCCATCCCTCCGGTCGCATCGGCGAAGACCCCCTCGGGCGCCCCAACAATCTCTTCCCCTTTGTGAGCCAGGTGGCCGTGGGCCGTCGGCCCGAGATCGCCGTGTTCGGAGGCGACTGGCCCACAACCGATGGCACCTGCATTCGCGATTACATCCACGTGATGGATCTGGCGGAGGGACATCGCGCCGCCTTAGACACCCTGTTGCAGGAGTCCCCCCAGGTGCTCACCCTCAACCTCGGCAGCGGCCATGGAGCCTCGGTGCTGGAGGTCATCCAGGCGTTCGAGACGGCCTGCGGACGGCCCATCCCCCACAGCATCCAGCAACGTCGTGCGGGCGATGCGGCGATCACGGTGGCCGATCCAGCAGCAGCCAAGGAGCGGCTGGGATGGAGCACGCGGCGCAATCTCCACGACATCTGCCGCGACGGCTGGGCCTGGCAGTCAGCCAATCCTTCGGGATACGGGCCGGATCCAGCGAACGCATGAGCAGCCTTGTGCTGGCTGGCGGTGGCCACAGCCACGCCTTGCTGCTGCGCCGCTGGGCGATGCAACCCCACCAGCGCCCTCCCGGCTTGATCACCCTGGTGAGCCGAAGCAGCACAGCGCTTTACTCAGGCATGGTGCCAGGGCTGATTGCCGGTCTGTACGAGCTGGAGTCGGTTGCGATCGATCTGCGTGCCCTGGCGGACCAGGCCGGGGTGGCCCTGGTGGTGGCCGAGATCACTGGCCTGGATCCAGTGGCGCGGCGCCTGCAGCTCAAGCAACGCCCTGATCTCAGCTACGAATGGCTCAGCCTCAACCTCGGGGCCATCACCCGTCAGGCTGCCGGAGCAGAGAGCGCTCTGATGCCGATCAAACCTCTGGAGCCGGCCTTGGCTTACCTCGGCGCTCAGGATCGGCACACCCTGGATGCAAGCGCTGCAGACGCACCTTTCCGCGTTGTCGGCAGTGGACTGGCCGCCGTGGAAACGGTGCTGGCGCTGCGGCAACGCTGGCCCCACCGTGCACTGGAACTGCAGGTGCGCGCCGGGCACCTGCACCCATCGCTGCATGAGGCCTTGCAACGCGCTGGTGTGCATCAGCTCAGCGGCGAGGCCCCATCCAGCGCCAGCACAGGACTGTTGTGCACCGGCAGCAGCGCCCCTCCCTGGCTGGCCTGCAGCGGTCTACCCTGCGATCCCGCCAGCGGCAGGGTGCTCACCGACTCCACGCTGCAGGTGACAGGGCACCCGCAACTGTTCGCTGCCGGCGACTGTGCCGAGATCACGTCAGACCCCAGACCCGCCTCTGGCGTTTGGGCTGTGCGTGCCGCCAGTCCCCTGGCGCGCAATCTGGAGGCGGCAATCCGGGGCCAACGGCTGCAACCCTGGCGCCCCCAGCGCAGAGCCCTGCAGCTGCTCGGCGGCTTCCGCAACGGTCAACCAACGGCCTGGGCCTTGCGCGGCAGCCAGCTGATCGGTCCCCACCCCCTGCTCTGGCGCTGGAAGCGCCGCATCGATGCCCGCTTCATGGCCCTGTTCCGCCGCCCATCGGCCATGCAGAGCAACGCAGCGATGGCCTGTCGGGGCTGCGCAGCCAAACTTCCGGCCGCGCCGCTGGAGCAGGCGCTGCGAGACGCCGGTCTGGCCGGCGATCAAGTGCAGCCCGAGGATGCCGCGCTTCTCCCCATCCAGACTGATGCACCAGACAACGCTTTGATTCAGAGCGTGGATGGGTTCCCGGCCCTGGTCAGCGATCCCTGGCTCAACGGCCGACTCACCGCCCTGCATGCCTGCTCCGATCTCTGGGCCTGCGGCGCACGGGTGCTGGCCGCCCAAACGGTGGTGACCCTCCCCCAGGCGGTGCCTGCAGAGCAGGCCTCCCTCCTGAGTCAGACCCTGGCCGGCATCCGTTCAGCCCTCGACCCCCAAGGCACACCGCTGATCGGCGGCCACACCCTGGAGAGCCGGGAGGGCATGGCCGCAGCTCCCCTGAGCCGATCCCTCCAGGTCAGCCTGAGCGTGACCGGCCAGTGTGCGCACGGGTTCTGGCAGAAAACGACCCTGCAGGCTGGCGATCATCTGCTGATCAGCCGGCCGCTTGGCACCGGCGTACTCTTCGCCGCGGCCATGGCCGGAGCAGCCCGGCCCACAGCCCTCGACACCGCGCTGGAGCAGATGGCCACGAGCCAGCACCCCTTGCTGGATGCGCTTCTCAAGCTCACGCAAGAGCAGCCTGGGGCCATCCACGCCGCCACTGACATCACCGGCTTCGGCTTGCTTGGCCATCTCGGCGAAATGCTGAGCAATCCAAGCCTGCGGGTGACCCTGACAGCGAACGCGATTCCTGCTCTGCCCCAGGCCCTGGAGCTTCTGGAGGCGGGTCACGCCAGCAGCCTGGCCCCTGCAAACCGCAACGCCTGGAGCCTGCTCGACCCAACGAAACAAGGCGAGCCGCCTGTGGCCCTGATCCTCGGCGACACCCCCAGCGTGAGCGCACGGTCTCGCGCGTTGCTGGAGCTGCTCGTGGACCCGCAAACCTGCGGCCCACTGCTGATCAGTGTGGCGCCAGAGGTGAGTCAGCGTCTCGAGAACGATCCAATGCAGCCCTGGCGCCGGATCGGCGTTGTGCATTCAGCAAAGGCGCCATCGCCCTGACGGATCAGCGATCGATGGGCTCGATCGGTGCCAGGCGTGGATCGAGGATTTTGGGGCCCATGCCGGCGAACTTCACCGCGATCGACACCTTTTCGCCACTGCCGAAGGTGTGCGTGACCTCGCCTTCCCCGAAGCTGCTGTGCAGCACCCGGTCACCCACGCTCCAACGCTTGCCTGGAGCCGGGCCGGCCTGACGACGGCGCACCGCGTTGGCAGGGGCGCTGCTGGGTTGGTCTCGATCCACTCGGGTAAGGCGGTCTAACCGTTGTTCCCGACGGATCGCTGCTCCGCCTGAGCGGGGAATCTCCCCCTGCACCAACGCTTCCGGCAACTCAGAGAGAAACACGCTCGGCACCGCCGGTTCGCGCATGCCGCCCCAGAGGCGCCGCTCGCTGGCATGGGAGAGGAACAGACGCTCTTTGGCCCGGGTGATGCCCACATAACAGAGTCGCCGCTCTTCCTCCAGCGAAGCGGGATCGTCGAGGGAGCGATAACTGGGGAACAGCCCCTGCTCCAGGCCCACCAGGCACACCACAGGAAATTCCAGCCCCTTGCTGCTGTGCAGGGTCATCAGGGTGACGCGATCAGCGGCGGTGTCCTTGCTGTCCGCATCGCTGGCCAGAGCTGCGGAGGCCAGAAAACCCTCGAGATCCCCCTCGTCGTTCTCCTCCTGGTACTGCAGTCCTGCGTTCACCAACTCCTGCAGGTTGCGCCGGCGTTCCTCCGCCTCATCGGTGCCTTCAGTGATCAGTTCGCTCACGTAGCCGCTGCGCTCCATCACCTGCTGAATCAGGTCGGAGGGAGTCGTGTTGTGAAGCTGTTCACGCAAGCCGTTGATCAGTTCACAGAACTGCAGCAATCCCTTGGCGGAGCGACCACCGAGGGAGCGCACCGCTTCGGGATCACTCACCACATCCCAGAGGGGAATGCCCAGTTGATTGGCCGCATCGGTGAGCCGCTGAATCGTGGTTTTGCCGATCCCCCGTTTGGGCACATTGATCACCCGCAACAGACTCACGGTGTCGGCCGGGTTGATCAGCAGGCGCAGGTAGCCGAGCACGTCCTTGATTTCACGACGGTCGTAGAAGCGCAGACCACCTACCACCACGTAAGGGATCCGCCAGCGCACCAGGGATTCCTCCAGCGCACGCGACTGGGCATTGGTGCGATAAAGGCAAGCCATGTCCCCCCAGGTGAGTTCGGGGTTGGCCGCCTCCATCATCCGCAGTCGATGCACCACGGCTTCGGCCTCAGCGATCTCATCGTCACAGCGGGTGAGCGAAATCAGCTCCCCCTCGCCGCGGGTTGGACGCAGCACCTTGTCGATGCGCTCGCTGTTGTTGGCGATCAAGGCATTGGCGGCCTCGAGGATGGTGGCTGTGGAGCGATAGTTCTCCTCAAGCTTCACCATGGTGCGGGTGGCCTCGTCGGACTGCTGATCACCAAAGTCGTCCTGAAAGCCCATCAGGATCGTGAAGTCCGCCGCCCGGAAGCTGTAGATGCTCTGATCGGCATCGCCCACCACAAACACCGAACGTCCAGCCCAGTTGTTGTAAACCTGGGGATCCTTGCCATCGGTCACCAGCAGCTTGATCAGCTCGTACTGGGTGCGGTTGGTGTCTTGGTATTCATCCACCAACACGTGGGCGAAGCGTCGGTGCCAGTAACTGCGCACCTGTTCGTTCTGCTGCAGAAGCTGCACGGGCAGCAACAGCAGATCATCGAAATCAAGGGCATTGTTCGCCGCCAGGGCCTTGCGGTAGCGCCGGTACACATCGGCGGTGAGCTTGCCCCGCTGACCCTCGGCATTGGCCTCGAGTTGATCGGGCAGCCACCCCTGATTCTTGGCGTTGCTAATCGCCCAACGGGTTTTTTTGGGTTCGAAGCGCTTGGGGTCAAGCTGAAGCTCCTGGGTCACGATCTCCTTCACCAGGCTCTGGGCATCGGCCTCGTCGTAGATGGAGAACTGCTTGGTCCAGGTCAGACCCTCGCTGTCTTTGAACTTATCGATGTCGTAACGCAGCATCCGCGCGAAGAGGGCGTGGAACGTGCCGATCCACAACTCCTTGGTGACCTCCCGGTAAATCCGTGAACGCAGCTGACGTTGCTCCACCGGCGGCAGGGTGCTCCAAGGTTGGCCGTACTGGCTCTGCGCCAGACGCTGGGCCAAGAGGAGCTCCAAACGCTCCTTCATCTCCCGTGCGGCCTTGTTGGTGAAGGTCACCGCCAGGATCTGGGCGGGATCGGCACCATGCTCACCAATCAGATGGGCAATCCTGTGCGTGAGTGCCCGGGTCTTGCCACTGCCGGCACCGGCCACCACCAGCAAAGGACCCTCATGGTGATCCACCGCCCGGCGCTGGGCGTCGTTGAGTCCGGCAAGAAAGCTCATGGGGCGATGGTACGGGCATTGTCTTTGGGACGTGCCACACCCGGCATCCAGGCCAGAGCCAGGAGGTAACCGGTGATCACCTGCTGCAAGGAGGTTTTCAACAGGGTGGACTCCACCAGAGACGACATCAGGATGAACACAGCACAGGCCAGAGCGAGCCTGCACAGCGGCCCCTGATCCCCGGCCAATCCCTGAAACAGGCGTTGAAACGTGAACCCCAAGGCGATCAGCAGCAGCACCAGGCTCACAAGCCCGTGATCAGCGAGCACCTGCAGAAACACATTGTGCGCGTGGGGAATCCCCGTGGTGTACCCGGGAAGAAACACCTTGCTGGCGCAATACTCCGACACCCGGTCATACCCCTGGCCGGTGAACAGATCAGGGCCCGAGCGCAGGGAGCGCAGCACGAAGCACTGAGCCACGCGGGCACGCCCGGCATCGCTGGGATTCAGGTTCGCCAACGGGCTGGAGGGGGCATACAGCAGCAGGTTGAACACCAGGCTCAGGCTGAGAACGGCAGCCGCCAGGGCCCGGCCATGGCGAGCCACCCACTGGCGACGCTGCCAACACAGTTCAGCCCCGACCACAGCGAGAATCGGAAAGAGCAGCGCAGCCCGCGAGCCCGTGCCAAAGGCCAACACAAAGCTGAGCGCAGCGATCAGCGCCGCCCCACGGGACCACCAGACCCGCATCTCCCAGCGGGACAGCCCGTAACCCACGAGGGCCAGCAGGCCATACAGGTATCCGCTGCGGTTGATGGTGATTTTCTGGATGCGAAGGGCTTCCTGCGGCAGACGATCACGCAGAACAGACCAGGGAATGACATCAAGATTGCCGTTCAGTCGATCGAATTCCACAAACGGAAGCGACACCACAACGGTGCCCAGCACCATCCAGAGAGCCAGGGGCCATTGCGCCGGTGACTGGCGCAGGCCTGCGGCGAACGCCAGCAACACGAGGATGAGATCGGTGGGCGCCGCCACGCTCACCGGATGAATCACAGCGCCCACGCTCACCGCCAGAACACCGAGCAGTACGGCATAGGCCGGTTGCCCCGGCACGTTCCCCAGCAGCTTGAAGCCGCACCAGAGCGCCAGGATCCAGATCATCCCCGCTGGATCACCGCTGCGCTGCCACGCCAGCCCGAGGAGGGAAAGCGGCAGCAACAGATCCAGCCAAGGGGAGGCCAGGCGTTGGGGCAATCCTGTCAATCGTTATCGCTCTTGTGCTTCCAAGCCTGCCAGAGATGAACCACAGCATTCCTGTCGTGGCCGAGAATGCCGACCAACTTGATCCTGCGATCGTGTCCGCACTCACCCGCTGCCTGCAAGAGGAGGCTGCCGCCATCGCGGCGGCAGCGGCACGGCTCCATGCGGACCAAGTGGAGGGAGCGTTGACCCTGCTGGAGCGCTGTGCAGACCGCAAGGCCAAATTGGTGATCACGGGCGTGGGCAAAAGCGGCATCGTGGCCCGCAAGATCGCCGCCACCTTCTCCTCCATCGGCCTGATGGCCCTCTACCTCAACCCCCTCGATGCCCTGCACGGCGATCTCGGGGTGGTGGCGGCCGACGATGTCTGCCTGCTGCTGTCCAACAGTGGCGAAACCGCCGAGCTGCTCGATCTGCTGCCCCACCTCAAACGGCGTGGCACAGCCCGGATCGCATTGGTGGGACGCGCCGATTCCTCCCTCGCCCGCGGCAGCGATGTGGCCCTCGACGCCTCCGTGGATCGGGAGGTCTGCCCCCTGAACCTCGCCCCCACGGCCAGCACCGCCGTGGCCATGGCCATCGGCGATGCCCTGGCCGCGGTGTGGATGGAACGGCGCGGCATCTCGCAGGCAGACTTTGCCTTGAACCACCCAGCTGGTGCCCTCGGCAAGCAGCTCACGATGACCGTGGCCGACCTGATGGTTCCTGTTGCCCAACTGCCATCGATCACTCCTGCCACACCGCTGGCCGAGGTGATCAGCGGCCTCACCCAAGGGGCAATCGGCAGTGGCTGGGTGGAAGATTCCAGCCAACCGGGTCGCCTGCAGGGACTGATCACCGACGGCGATCTGCGCCGAGCCCTGCGTGATCACGGTCCGGAACGCTGGCCGACGCTCACCGCTGGTGAACTGATGACAGCAGACCCGATCACCGTGTCGGCCGACCTTCTGGCGGTGGAAGCGATCCAGCGCATGGAGCACAACCGACGCAAGCCGATCTCCGTACTGCCAGTGGTGGACGAGAAGGATGGGCTGCTCGGCCTGTTGCGTCTGCACGATCTCGTTCAGGCCGGATTGGCCTGATGCGACACCTGCAGCGCGAATGGCGGTGGCGCAAACGGCGCCAACAACTGGCCGACATCCAGCTGTTGGTGCTGGATGTGGATGGAGTGCTCACCGATGGCGGCCTCTGGTTCAGTGCCGACGGGCAGCTGCAGAAACGCTTCGATGTGCGTGATGGCCTTGGCATCCGTTTGCTGCAACAGGCCGGCCTGCAGCTGGCTTTTCTCAGCGGCGGCCAGGGAGGTGCCACGGAAGTGCGGGCCCGCCAACTGGGCATCAGGCACTGCCTGGTGGGGATCAAGGACAAGCCACCCGCCCTGGCCGCACTCCAGCAGGAGCTGGGCATCGCGCCCCGGCAAACGGCCTTTCTCGGCGATGACCTCAACGACCTGGCCGTCAAGGGGCACGTGGGGCTGCTGCTGGCCCCAAGCGACGCCTGCCGCCCTTTGCGGCATCAGGCCGATGCCGTGCTGCAGAACCGTGGCGGGCACGGCGCGGTGAGGGAACTGGCCGAGCGCATCCTGCAGGCGCGAGGTAACTGGGAGATCCTGCGCCGCCAGGGATGGCGAGACCGCAATGACTGAATCATCCCCAGTCCTCGGCCACTTCCTGCTGGGCGTCGGCGCCCAGAAAGCCGGCACCTCATGGCTGCATCAGCAGCTGCAGGCCAGGGGCGATACCGACTTCGGCGTGTTGAAGGAATACCACGTGCACGATGCCCGCACCCTGCCGGCTCTGGCCCGATTCCGGCGCATTGAGATGTCCCTGAGCCGGCCGCGCAGCTGGATCCAGCCGCGCAGCTGGATGCGTCAGCTGTTCATCCGCCAGCCGGGCCTTTACTACGACTATTTCGCCTGGTTGCTGCGCCGCAACGGCGGCAAGGCCAGGCTCACCGGCGACATCACGCCGTCGTATGCCGCCCTCTCGGCTGAC
This sequence comes from Synechococcus sp. WH 7803, assembly GCA_000063505.1. Lineage (GTDB taxonomy): Bacteria > Cyanobacteriota > Cyanobacteriia > PCC-6307 > Cyanobiaceae > Synechococcus_C. The sequence goes on along the minus strand of CT971583.1, from coordinate 260,741 downwards.
ACCCTCCAGAGCATTCAGGCCAGCTTCCAGCAACGGGGCATTGCGGTGAAGCCCGTGTTCCTGATGCGGGATCCGATCGAACGGCTGATCTCCAGCCAACGCATGAAGCAGCGCAAACTCGGCCAGCGGGATGCTGCAAGCGAAATCGCCGCCCTGCGCCGGCGGGTGCGTAAGGCTCCCGGACTGCGCAGTGGATACGGCCGCACGCTGCACAATCTCAATGAGAGTTTCGGGCTCGAGCACTGCTATCTCGGCCTCTACGAAACCCTCTTCCAACGCGAGTCCTACGCCGAACTCTGTGGATTCCTGAACCTTCCCTACGCCGAACCGGCCTGGCACCAGCGGGTGAACGTGAGTGCCACCGGCAACGTGATACCTGACGACCTTCTGGCTGCGATGGGCAGCCTGCTGGCCGACGACCTCAGGGCTGTGGAGCAGCTGTTTCCATACGTGGATCTGGAGCGGCACTGGCCGACGGCAAGCCGCTGGTGCCGCTGACCCCAACCGGCGCACAGCGCCGAAGCTGGGCATAGGGCGCTTCCAGATCCACGGCTTCACAGCGGTAACCGGCAGCTTCTGCCTGTTGCTGCAGGCGGTTGAGACGGGGACGGGAAGCACGGGCACTGCCGCTGTCGGCCAGCCAGAGCTGGGAAGGTGCTGGACGGCTGATCAAAGCCCGTTGCAGCGCATCGCCATCGCCCCAGGGAACGGGCGGCGGATCCATCCGCCCGGCCGCCGTCTCCATGCGATCACTGAGATTGAACAAACGGGCCCGTCGCGAGTAGCGATGCGGTTCAGCCTGCAGCTGGCGACTGAGCAACTGGAATTGGTTGGATTCCCGTGCCACCTGCCCGCTCAGGGCAGGATCCAGATCGGCAAAGCTGTGCCACCACCAGCTCAGCAGCAGCAAAACCAGGGCCGAGCCTCCAAGCCATTGGCCGAGCCGATTGAGGGGAAGAGCCGCGGCCCGCAGCGCCAACCAGGGGATCAACGCCGGCAGCAGCACCACGAAATAACGGCTGAAGGCCAGGGGCTTAAAGAACGACACCGCCACCACGGCCAGCACCATCAAGAGCGAAGGGATCAAACCACTGCGGTCGGCCGCAGGCCAGTCGCCCGCTGCGACTCTGCTGGTGGGGTGACATCCCCAGCGCTGAATCGCCGCCAAAACGAGCAGCAATACGACCAACTTGGGCAGCGGCCACAATCCCAACCCCCTCGCCAGGGTGTCTTCCAGCAGGGCGAAATCCGGGGTACCGATCCAGGCCCCCGTGCCACTGCGCAGCAGGTAGGCCGAGGCCACCACGATCCAGAGCAGCGAGGGCACAAGCGCCCCAGCCCCAACCCCGGCCAGAGGCCAGCGCCGCCTGCTGGCGTCCCAGAGGCTCGTCAGCGCGAACAGAAACAGTCCATAGAAATGGGTGCAGGCCGCCAGGGCCACGGCAAGGCCGTAGAGCAGCGGCCGCTGACGCTGGCGCCACCACCAGGCCAACGCCACCAGCAACACCAACAGGGCATAGCCCTTGCCTTCGATTGCAAAGCGCACGGGGTAAGGCGAGCAGAAAGCGAACAAGGCCGCTAGCGCCATCGCCAGGCGCGGGCGGACCGAAGTCAGACGTCCGGCCTGGGCGGTGATCACCAAACCTCCGGCGAGATACGTCACCCAGGAGAACAGGCGCAGCGTGACCGCTGAAGGGGTCAGCAGCTGCCCCCAGATCCAGAGCAACGAGTAATAAAAGGGCGGATGGGTGTCCCGACTGAGCATCTGGAGCAGGGCGGGGTAGCTGGGCTGAAAGCTTTTGCCGGTGGTGTAAAGCTCGTCGGTCCAGAGGCCCGTGGCGTCGATCAACCCGAGCGCTCTGAACGCAAAGGCAGCACACACCAGCAGCACCAGAAGCGGCAGCCAGCGCTTCATCGCAGTCCCTCCAGCACCTGGTCCCGGGAGCGACGCAGGGCCTCCCCCAGCAGCGGTCCGGGTTGGAGGCCCTCGGCGATCAAGTCGTTGGCGCTGACCGCGGCGGTGGCATGCCGCCAGCGCCCCCACCAACGCAGCAACGGACGCCAGCAGAGTGGGGCTTCCACGGCAGCCAGCGCCACCACCGGCGCCGGCCAGTTGGCCTGTTCAAGGCGCGCCGTCCACTCCCGCGCACCCCACTGCCGCCACGGCTGGGGCAACACCTCCTGCTCCAACCACTGCCGCAGCTCTTGCAGCTGCTCCAGCCAGCGCAGTTGCTGGATGGGAATCTGCAGGCGCTGGGCCAGAGCGACGGGTTCCCCAGCCGCGGCGATCAAGGCACTCAGCAACGGCAGTTGCAGGCGGGCGGCCCGCCGCAGTCTGCGGCTGAGCTTGACCTTGCTCTGCAACAACGGATCCAGCAGGGGCAGCGCCGACCAGTGCTGGAGCAAGGCCAGAGCCTGCGGCCAGGGTTCCCGCTCCAGCAGCAGATCAAGCTCCATGCGCAGGCGCGTGCCCAAGGCCGGAGGCACCCGATCGAGAGCATCGCCTTGCCGCCAGGCCCAGGGCCAGCGCTCCAGCGTGGTCTGAAGCTGCTGCAGAGATCCCGAGTCCAGCTCGAATCCAAGCCGGGCGCCGTAACGGGCAGCCCGGATCACACGGGTTGGATCATCGGCAACGCTGGCTGCATGCAGAAGCACCAACTGGCGTGCAGCCAGGTGGGCGAGGCCGCCGTGGGGATCGAGCAGCTGCTGGCTGCCATCAGCCTGCAACACCAACGCCATGGCATTCACCGTGAAGTCCCGGCGCCAGAGATCGTCTTCGAGGGGTCCTGGCTGCACCACAGGGTTCTCCCCAGGAGCGGGATAGCACTCCTGGCGGGCAGCAGCCAGATCGATCAGCACGCCATCCAGCCTCAGCTCCGCCGTGCCGTAGCGCTCATGCAGCTGCAACCACGACACCCGTTCAGTGCCGAGCCGTTGCTGCAAACCAAGGGCCACGGCGGAGCAGGATCCCTCCAGCACCAGATCGAGGTCCGGCAGCCCCTGCCAGGAGGCACCGTGGAGTTGATGCCGGAGGGCATCGCGAACGGCACCTCCCACCAACGCCAAGCGACCGTGGCCCTGAAGCCGCACCTGCTCAGCAAGGGCCGGCGTCAGGTCCGGGGGAATGCCCGGAAGCGCAAGGCGAGGGATCGCGCCCATGGCTAGGTCCGAGCCATGCGGCGCGCCTCCTCCAGCTGCTCCGGTGTATCTACCGACAACGACGTTCCCTCCACGCTGAAGGTGGCGATCGTGTGACCGGCTTCGATCAGGCGCAGCTGCTCCAGGCGCTCAAGATCCTCAAGGGGAGAGGCCGGCAGCTGATCCCATTGAGCCAGCACATCGGCGCGGAAGCCGTACATGCCCACATGGCCCCAGTACGGCGCATGGCGATGCCAGTCAGCGGGATCGACATCGCGAACGTGGGGGATCGCGGAACGGGAGAAATACAACGCCCGGCCGTCGTGGGCCACCAGGGTCTTCACCACAGCCGGGTTGTGGATGGTGTCCGCGCTCAAGCGGTAGATCGGTGTGACCACGGCCGGCACCGGCTCACGCCGCCCGAATTCCTCAACCATCGCCGTGACCACGGCGGGATCGAGAAAGGGCTGGTCTCCCTGCACATTGATCACCGCCGTGCACAACAACCTGTGCGCCCTCTGAACCGAGTCGTATGCATCAGCCTGCTCACCCCAGGCCAGCGCCACCAGCTGGTCGGCCACCGAGGCGATGCGCTCGCTGCCGGAACTGCAAGACTCCGCCGTCATCAGCACCGGGAAGCCCCACCCCTGCGCCAGCTGCTGCAGCCGAGAGCTGTCCGTGCAGAGCACCACGGCTGCAGGCCCAGCGGCCTGGGCGCAGCGTTCCAGCACCCGCTGAATCATCGGCTTACCGCCGATGTCAGCCAACACCTTGTCGGGCAGGCGGGAGGAGGCCAGCCGGGCTGGCACCGCCACCACTGAACGCTGAATCGCCATGGCCATCAGTCCCAGAGCTTCATGGCGTCATCGCGGGCCGCAAACCATTCCGCCGCAAGCGGCCCACCCATCGTGCGCTGCTCCCGGAACCAGGGACCGCCGAGGGTCCAGTGCAGCAGGCGCGGTCCACCCTCCTGGGCCGCCGCCGTTGGTGGCGCCTGCACATCCACCAGATGGTTCCAACCGCCATCCAGAGCGCCAATCTCGTGGTCGCCCTCCAGCCAGTGGAAGCGGTGCAGCTCCAAGCCGCTGGCCGTGTTCACATAATCCACGCTGAGCTTGGTGCAACGGCTGCAGTTGAGCAGCATCAACGAACTCCAGTTTTTCTTGGGGTAAGCGCTTTGCACTTCACCCAGAAATTTCACCGTTTCACCGGGCACGTGCTCGTGCTGCACACACATCGCCCCGTAGCGGTCATCCCGCTGATCCCAGAGCTGCTTGATATCTCCACGGCAGAGCATGTCGCAGTCCATGAACACCGCCCAGCCCTCGTATCCCATCAGATAGGGCACCAGGAAGCGGGTGAAGGAAAAGGCTGTGCTCTGTTTCGGGTCCCGCTGGCGCCGGTACAGCCCCTGCGCCTCCAGCTGGGGGGTCACCAGGGGCGTGATCGCCAGCGGCGATGAGCTGTGCTGGTAGAGGCTGTCGATCAGCACATTGGTGGCAGCCCGCTCGCGCGGGTCGTAACCGATGAAAATCGGAATCGGAGCGAGGGTGGTCACCGGCTGGCCAGATCTGGGCGCAGATTACGGCCCGCTCCAGCATGAGGCCTAGGCTTTCGGCCCTGGAAGCACAACCATGGCAGCGCGGCAGGTCAGTCTTGGATCGATCACCTTCGCCAACGACGCGCCCTTCGTGCTGATCGGCGGCGTGAACGTGCTGGAGTCGCAGCAGTTCGCCCTCGATGCAGCGGCGGTGTACGCCGATGTCTGCCGCCGGCTCTCCATCCCCCTCGTCTTCAAAGCGTCCTTCGACAAGGCCAATCGGTCTTCAATTCATTCCTTCCGTGGCCCCGGGCTGAGCGATGGTCTGGCGATGCTGCAGGCCGTCAAGGACACCCACGGCATCCCCGTAATCACCGACGTGCACACCCCGGAGCAGGCCGCCCCGGCCGCGGAGGTGTGCGACATCATCCAACTGCCCGCCTTTCTGGCCCGCCAGACGGATCTGGTGCAGGCGATGGCAGGAACCGGCGCCGTGATCAACATCAAGAAACCGCAGTTTCTGAGCCCATCTCAGATGGCGAATGTGGTGGAGAAGTTCCGCGAATGCGGCAATGAGCAGCTGCTGATCTGCGAGCGCGGCAGCAACTTCGGCTACGACAACCTGGTGGTGGACATGCTCGGTTTCGGCGTGATGAAGCGCTGCTGCGATGACCTGCCCTTGATCTTTGATGTCACCCACGCGTTGCAGTGCCGTGATCCCGGTGGCGCCGCCTCGGGAGGTCGCCGCAGTCAGGTGCTGGATCTCGCCCGCGCCGGGATGGCCGTAGGCCTGGCAGGCCTGTTCCTCGAGGCCCATCCCGATCCGAGCCAGGCGCGCTGCGATGGACCGAGCGCCCTGCCGCTCCATCAGCTCGAGCCCTTCCTCAGCCAGCTCAAGGCTGTGGACGACCTGGTGAAATCCCTGCCAGCCCTCACCATCCAATGATGCTGGCCGCCAGTCAGCCATGGCTGCTGGCCTACAACCGGATCAGCCACGGGGTGGTGCTGTCGCTGGTGGGCATCACCGTGTTGGCCCTGCTGGTGATCGCGATCCGCGACACGCACCCCCCAACGCGCAGCGAGCCTCCTCTTCAGCGGAGGCTCGTGCAGTGGATGCGCCAGCACCCGCTGGTGAGTGTGCTGTTTGCGGCTTACACCGCAGCGATGGTGCATGGCACGAACTGGTTCTATCCAGAACTGCCCGATCTGATGCAAGGGATCGTGCACAGCCCCTTGATCGACAACTTCCAACTGCAAGAGCGTTTCATCGCCGAAACGATGCAGCGCAACAGCTTCCGGTTTTTCCCCCTCGCCCATCAGGATCTGCACGCCCTCAGCTGGTTCACGCCCTACGTGACGGTGTGGATGCTGGCGAGTGCCGCTGAGCTGATCTCCATCGTGGTGGTGAGTGCAACGATCGTGCAGGAGTTGGCAGGGCCACCACGGCGGCAGGAACTGCTGCTCGTGATGGCCCTGCTGTTTCTGTTCGCCCCAGCAACGGGATGGGGGTTTTTCCAGCTGATCTACTGCGAACGCCTGCTCACGTGTCTGCTGGCCTGGTTCGCCTTCTTTTATCTGCGCTTTCAACGCCATGGCCAGCGACGTGATGGCGCTCTCACCCTGGCCTTGGCCCTGGTGGCCGTGTTCGTGAAAGACATCGCCGTGCTGTTGATCGTGACACCCGCCCTGGTGCGATGGATCACCAAACCCCAGGCCCGGCAGTGGCGCTCGCTGGAGATGGGGCTGATCGCCCTGCTGCCCGTCGTCGCTGTGTCTTACGGCGTTTTAAGCCTGTTGCCCAGCCTGATGGCACAGGCCGGTGCGTTCAGCAGTGACGGGCGCTGGAGCCTCGATGCGGACTGGCGCCTGCTCACGCTTGCAGGCTTCAGTGGGCTGCGGCTGCAGGCGGTGGTGCGGGAGCGCCTGCAGGCCAATCTTCTCGATGGACTCAATCTCGCAGCCCTCATTTACGCCTCGGCGCTCTGGGCGAGTGTGGGCTACCCCTACGCCAGCTTCTGGACCCTGCCCGTGCAGCTGATCACGGTGATGGATCTGGGCATGATCTGGTGCTGGGTGACAGCGCGCCTGCGCCAACATCTGGGAGCGACCGCGGTCAGCGCCGTCGGCCTGAGCGCAAGCCTGCTGATCCTGGGACTGGAGCATCGCGCCTCCGACACCTTTATCAAGCGCGTGTCGCGAATCAAGACCACCCAGTGGCGCTGGCACAAGACCTACAGCGCCATGAAGGCGCTCAGCCGTGCCACCCGGGAGCAGGGGGATGCGGTGAACGTGATTTTCATGCGCTCTTATTTCAACCAGCACACGTTGCAAGGCATCAAGGCAGACCGCCTGATCGAATACCACCGCAAGCGCAAGACCTACACCGTGGTGGACGGCCGCGACCGGGGGCAGATCTACCAACCCAGCCGCGGGGACTACTTGCTGATCATCGACAAACGCCAACGCAGCGACCTCGGGCAGGATGGTGAGGCTTTTGAAGAAATCGCCCGCCATGGCGAGAGCAGGCGCGGCGGACAGATCTTTCGCCATCGCTGAAGAGCGCACATCATGTTTCAGAGCCTCGTTCAACGGCGTCGTCAGCGGTGGGCCTGGATGGTTGGTCTCTGCAGTGCCCTGGGCGCCGCAGCCCTGGTGGCCTGGTTGTGGCTGCTGCGGTCGTTGAACTCCCTGCCTTCCCCGCGCAGCAGCGAAGGCCGAGACCTCCTTTACCACTACAACCGCACATCCCACGATCTGTGGCTCATCCTGCTGGGCTTGGCGGTTGTGGGGTTGCTCTGGTTCAGCCGCCGTGACCCCCAGCAGCAACCCACAGGCAAACCGTGGCATCGGCAACTGCTGAGCTTCGCTCGCGAGCACCCGATCGTGCTGCTGCTGTTCATCGCCTACACCGTGGCGATGGTCAACGGCACCCACTGGTTGTTTCCCGAGCTGGTGGGCTGGTACGACGGCATCATCGACCACAAACTGCTCGACAACTTCAGCGTCCGCTACGAGTTCATCTCGGAAACGATGCTGCGCAACGACTACCGCTTCTTCCCCCTGGCCCACCAGGATCTGCATGTTCTGAGCTGGTTCACGGCCTACGTGAAGGTCTGGATGCTGGTGAGCGCCGCTGAACTGCTCGCCATCGTGGTCTTGGCCCATCGCCTGATCCGGCGCCTGAGCCCGGGGCCTCCAGCCAAGGCTCTGCTGCTGCTGATCAGCCTGCTGCTGCTCTCGGCACCATCCACCGGCTTTGCCTTCTTTCAGCTGATCTACGCCGAGCGCATGCTCACCCTGTGCCTGATGGCCTTCAGCGTTTGTTACTTCGATGCGCTGCAAAGCGGCGATCGGCGCAGCCAGGCACTCACCTTGATCTGGGCCCTGATCGGGCTCTTTTTCAAGGAGATCGCCGTGCTGCTGTTTGTCACACCAGCGCTGGTCACGCTGATCGCTGGAGCAGCTGGACGGATTGAGGGACGACCAGCCCTAACGCTGGCCGCGCTGCAGCGGCCGACGCGGATGGCCTGGATCGGTCGCTGGTTGCGCTCGTATCAGCTCGAACTCTGGATCAGCAGCTTGCTCGTCGTGGTCGTTCTGGCGTACGTCTACCTCAGTTACCTGCCAAGCCTGTACCACGGCAAAACGGCTTACAGCTCCAACGACATCTACCAGCTCTCCTCGGATCCTCGCCTGTGGATTCCCCTCGCCTACCTAGGAATCCGCATCAGCACCCTGCTACGGCATGGAGGATCCATCCAGCTCCTGGATGGACTCAGCAGCGGCGCTGTGCTGTACGCAGGCGCGCTTTACGTGCTGGTGGGATACGAGGGCAGCAGTTACATGGCGCTTCCGGTGCAGCTGGTGGCCGTGCTGGACCTGGCCTTTGCCTGGACCGCCTGGATCGCACCCAGGCTCTCTCGCCGCCTGGGAAGCGCTGGTGCCACAGCCTTGGTAGGGGTCGTTGGTTGCGCAGGATTCATTGCCGTAGAACACCAGGTTGACGACAACTTTCTCGAGCGCGTCGTCAACCTGAAAACCAAACAGGCGTCCTGGCTGCAAACGGTGGAGCGCATTGAAACCATCACCCGAGACACCAGACGCAGCGGCCGCGATGTGAATGTGATCTTCACCAAATCGTGGTTTCGCCGCAATCGCCATCTCGACCGCTTCCATTACGACCGCCTGGTGTACTTAGATCCCGACACACGCCGCTACAGCGTTGTGGATGGGATCAACAAAGGCTCCGACTACCAGCCCAAAGCCGGAGATCTGTTGATCAACATCGACAAGGGCGGGCTGGGATTCCTCGGCGACACCCTCAACGACTACGAGGAGGTGTATCGCTACAGCGACCGCGTCCGCAACGGACGGATTTATCGCTTTCGGGCGTCGCCGGCTGCGGAATAAACAAGCCGGCGATTGAGCTCAGCCACCCAGGGCACAGCAAGCGCCAGCTCAGCAGCCCCTGAGGGCCTTGCCATCCAGGCGTTGTCGTAGCGAATGGCAGCACTGCGCTCAGGGTCAAAGCGCATGCGATTGCCTGACAGCACATGGCTTTGGCTGTATGAGCCTGGCTGCAGCATCTGCTCCGAGAAGTCGAGATCCAGCCAACGGCACAAACGCTTGAGGGTGGCTTCAGGCTCGAGCGCCAGCTCTTCGTATCCCACCCGCAGCACTGGATGGGGACCGCGCTGCAACAGACGATCATGGTGGGCATTCGTGCGGCACCAGCGCAGTGCCGGGCGTAGACCCGGCAGCCAACGGCCCTGCTCTCGCCCGCGGCGCGCCCGGGAATGCACCCAGGAGCGCACGTCGCGGGTGAGATGCACGATGCGGATTTCAAGCTTGGGATCCTGCACAAACGGGAGGACGAAATCGTCCTGGTAGGAATCCACAACCCAGGCCGGAGGCGCCTGCTGCGGGTCGCGCACCCGCTCGAGCCCCTCGAGAAGACGGTGCATCTTGGCCGCCAAAGACCAGTGGTCATGGGCAGGCAGCCACTCCAGGAGCGGCCCCCAGACGGGACACTGAGCAGCCACCGCCCCACAGGTGCAGCGACGTTCGAAGCGCAACTCCCCGCGCAAGCGAGCCGGGCCGCGATCACCATCGGCCGGGGCAGGTCGCTCCAGGATGCGCGCCGCTTCACCCAGGCCAACCATCTGCGGGTGAGCGCCAAGGGCCAGATCGAGGATGGTGGTGCCGCTGTGGCCAAGGCCACGGATGAGCAGAAGCTTTGTCATCGCCGGGAGGCCTCAATCACCTTGCGCAACAGCTCCGACACCTGGCGGAGGTGATGGTCCACGGTGAAACCCGCCAGCACACGCCGTCGCCCGCAGTCTCCCAGACGGGCCGCCAACTCCCGGTCGTTCACAACCCGGGCCATGGCCGCAGCCATCGCCGTCTCATCGCCTTCATCAACAAGAAACCCGCTCTCCCCATCGAGCACCACATCGGGAATACCGGCATGGCGGGTAGCCACCACGGGCAGACCACTGAGCTGGGCTTCCATCACGGCCACCGGGCTGCCCTCGCTGTCGCCATCTGCAGCCACAAGGGAGTGCTGCACAAACGCTCGCACCTCACGCATCAGCGCGGCAACCTCAACCTGTGAGCGCACGCCCAACAGCCGCACCTGCTGGGTGAGCGCCAGAGACTGCACCAGCGCCTGGGCTTCTGCCAACAGAGGCCCCTCACCCACCATCCACAACTGCAGCCTCGGTGTGGAAGCTGTGGACTGATGGCACAGCTGCGCAAAGGAACGGATCGTGTGCAGCGGTCCTTTCTTTTCCACGAACCGCCCCACAGCCAGCAACACCGGATCGGCAGCGGCTGGCCGGCTTCCCTCAAACAGCGCAGTGTTCGCGCCGGACGGACTGATCAGCAACCAATCGGCTGAAGCACCCAGGTCCAGCAAGGTGTCAGCCATGGGCCTGGACTTCACGATCACAGCCGAGGCAATGCGCATCAGCCGCCGGTAACGCTCCTCCAACATCCCCAGCCGATTCCTTGCGGACGCATCGGAACCGCGGAAGTGCACAACCAAGGGCACCCCGGTCCAGGCACAGGCCTCCATCACCCGCACCGCTTCAAAGCCGAACTCCACCAGCACGGCGTCGGGCCGACAGCGGTGAATGAGGGCCCAGGTGACCCAGGAGGCTGGCCAGGTCGCCAGCCACGGACAGCGCAGGCGCGTGAGCAGCTTGCTGAGCAGGATGGCGGTGCCATACACCAGCCGCCAAGGGCTGCGCAGAGGGCGCTCATCACCAAAGAACGCCGTTGTGGCAAAAGGAAGCCCTTCCAGATTGGCGCGAATGAAGGTTTCACTGGCAGCCCGGCGTGTCGGGGCCAGCACCAACAGTCGATCAGGCCTGGATGGCGCCGTCATGGGTCCTGATCGGGCAAGGCCAGCACCGAGCGCCAGTGGGGCTCCACAACAGCCCAATCGAGGGAGCACAAGGTGTCCCGAGCCGCTGCACCCAGGCGGTCCCGCAGCGCCGCATCGGACATCAACCGCTCCAGCGCCTGCGCGAAGGCACGCCAATCCTCATTGGGCACGACGCATCCATGCACCCCATCGCTCACCATTTCCAATGGGCCGGGTGAGGCATCACTCACCACGGAGGGCAGCCCCGCGGCCATGGCCTCGAGCAACGCGTTGGGCATGCCCTCAAAGCGGGAGGGCAGGGCAAAAATCGCAGCTCGTTGCATGAAGCTCACCGGGTCGGACCGGAAGCCCGCAAAGGTGACCGCCTCGGCGATCCCCAGCTGGCGCGCCTGATCTGTGAGCGCTTGCCGCTCTGGGCCATCCCCCACCAACACCACGCCCCAGCCCGAACGGCAGGCCTCAGGCAGCGAGGCAAAGGCCTGCAACAGCAGATCCAGTCCCTTCTGCGGGACCAAGCGGGCCACAGCCAGCACCATGGGCTCGCGCACCAATGAGCGATCAACATCCCGCCTGGCCAGCCCAGCGGGGAGGGGGTTGGGCAGCAATTCGAGCCGTTGCCAGGCCCCCATCTCCTGCAACGCATCAATCACCCCTTGGGTGTTGGCTGTGACCACATCGGCCCGGCGGTAAAACAACGAGCGCAGCCGACGCCAAAGCGGCTCCAGCTGTTGACGGCGCGGGTCATTGCGCTCAGACACCACCAGATGCAGGGGAAGATCCCAGGCAGCCGCGCAGCAGAGAACGTTGGTTTTGGTCAGCAAGGACAGGATGCGCCTGGGCTGGCGCTGCTGAACCAGCTGGCGCAGGCGGGCATAGCGATACCCGGCCAGGCGGGGCATCCCCCGCATCAGCAGACGCGTCGCCCAGGTGCTGCGCTGGGGATGCATCTGGCGTTCGATCAACGGCCAGCACACCATGATCGCCAGGCGCAAGGCGGCACGCTGCACTTTGAGCACCTGCGCCAGGCTGAAGCGCCGCATCCGAGCCGGCAGAGAACGATCGGCGACATCGCGCAGCCAGGGATGCAGGACCGCTTCATCCGGCCCAAGATCGAACACCTCAACCCCCGCGGGGAGGGCGTGCTTGATCGGGTGTCCATGACGCAGGGACAACACCCGCACCCGCAGGCCCTGGGAGGCGAAGTGTTCGGCCGCCAGCAGACCGACCTTCTGAGCGCCGCCGGCCCCGAGGTGGGGCAATACGACCCAGAGATCATCCATCGCTCAGTGGCCGCAGAGCTTCCAGAAAATCATGGCGGAGGCGTTCGGGCGCGAATCGCTCACGTACGCGCATCGCGGCAGCGGCCAGGCGTCTGCGGCGCGCGGCGTCACCGAGCAACTGATCGATCGCCAAAACCCAGTCGGAGGTGGACGCTTCGCAGGGCATGAGCACGCCGTTCACGCCCTGCTCGATCAACTCCGCAGGGCCGGTGAGACAGTCGCTGGCCACGCAGGCACATCCGGCCGCCATCGCTTCCAACAACACATTGGGGAACCCCTCGAAGCGCGAGGGGAGCACGAACACCGTGGCCCGCGCATACCAGGAGGCCATCGACCCCACCATTCCCGGCAGAAGCAGGCGCTGCTGCAAGGTTGGATCAGGCCCGAGGATGGTGCGCAGCCAGCTCTGCTGATCGAGCCCCTGGTAGGGCGCTTCGGGCACACCCGGCAGGGCGAGATGCAGCTGGGGATGGGTGGCGGACAGGGCTGCGAACACCGGCATCAAACGATCAAAACCCTTCTGGTGCGCTTTGGTGCCTGCTCCGAGCAACAGCGCTGCATCGGGCGGCAGCCAAGCCTCCGGCAGCACTTGGGGCGCACGATCGGGGAGCGGCCACTGCACGGGATTGGGCATCAGCAGTTGGCGACGCACCCCGCAGTGACGCTGCAGCCAGGCACCGGTGCGCCGGGTCTGCACCAGATGCAGATCGGCCCATGGGTAGGTGAGGCGACGCAGACAGCGCCAGGGCAGAAGCGGTGGTTTGGCCGGGGGATAGTTGCGTTCCGACACCACGCAGCGAACCGGTGAACCGACACAGGCGAGCAAGAGCTTCACCGCCGGCAGCGTTGTGATCCCAACAGCCAAGTGGCAGTGCTGCTGCCGCAGAAGCGCCCGCAAACCCAGCACCCGCCAAGGGAAGGCCAACCAGCCCAAACGGTCGAGATGGAGTGGCAAGGGAGGTTCTTGAAGGCGTTGCACCCCAGCGGGCACGGGGTACACATCACGCTGCGGTGACTGCCGGGTGATCACCAGCACAGACCAACCCGCTTGTTGACACCAACCAGCCCAACGCAGCAACACCCGCTCAGCACCACCGAGCTTGAGGGAATCAATGCAGAAGGCGATCCTCGGGGCTGCCATCACCCCATCACCCGGGGGCCGAGCGACTGCAGAAACTGACGGGCCTTTTCGGCCCGTTCACGGCGGAGATCTGGGAAGTACACCAACAACACAGGATCAACCAACTGCTCGAGATCCGGGCGCTGGTCGGGACACTCCCGTGGCCAGCGCCCGGCATTCAGCATTGTCAGCAGAGCATCCGAAACGGCACGGTGATCTTCCTGCGTGCTGTGAATGATCGGCTCGAAACGGGCATGGAAGCAGGCATCCCGCAGGCGGGACACCTCGTTCACAACCTGGTCGTAGCGATCTGCATCGGCTGCATGCCAAGCCATCACCGCCGCCACCGTGAGGCTGCGCAGGATGTTGCGGGTCATCCGCACCGCCGTCTTGCGATCAATCGCAAATGGGTCGTAGCGACGCACACTCTCCATCAGCTCCAAAGAGGCCTGCTCCAGACCAGGGGTGTCCTTGAGGGCCATCAAGGCCCGCAAGCGCGTGAGCTGAGCGGAAATCAACAGCTTGGCTCTGTTCTCACGATTGGGTTTCAAGCAGCAATAGGTGTTGGGATCCTGCTCAAGCCAAGCCACGATCTCCGAGAGGCCCACAACTCCATGGCGGAGAGCGAGGTCGTCCTTGGCATCGATCGCCCGGTAAGTACGCACAACCCTGCAGTACCCGGAGTAATGAAGCGGCAGGCGTGTGCTGGAGGCCAGCGCCTCAAACAGAGCCAGCTGGTCCAAGCGGGTGCCAGGTCGCGAACCGCGCCGGAACAGAAGCTGGCGGAGGATCTCAGCTTCGCCATCTTCGTCCCAGATGCGTTCGATCAGGCGACAGGCTTCGTCGTAGTTCCCGCCCTGAAGGCAGCGTTCCGTCAAACCGGCGAGCAGGCCAATGTTGTGCGGCCTTCGCTGGAGCGAGCCGCGCAACCAGGCATCAGCCCAGCGTCGTCCCCCCAGCCGCTCTAGGGCGTGCACACCCAGCAGAGTGAGCTGGGCGCCAAGCCAAGACCAACGCCATTGCGATCGCACGTGGTGATAAGGCGGAGCCTGGGGTGGCAACGGCTGCTTGGGCAGCAGGCCGTGGCGATCCAGCACCGCAAGCATCGCCTGCGTGCGCGTTCGGTAGGTGTTGTGTTGCGCCCGCTCCAGACGCAGGGCCTTCGCGGGGCCATTCCCTGCCAGAACGGCGTTGATCGCCGCAGCAAACGCCTGCGGATCAGGAGGACACAGCAGCGCCACATCCCCCTGATCCAGCAGCGAGGGAATCGCCGTGGCCACCACCGGACAGCCAGCAGCGAGGTATTCGAAGAATTTCATCGGATACATGTGGCGTGTGTAGGCGTTGATCTGAAGCGGCAACAGCGCCACATGCGCTTGGGCCAGATAGGCAGGGAGGGAGGCGTAAGGCTTCGGCCCCAGCAGATGCACATTGGGGAGTCGGTTTAAGCCACGCACATCCGTGCTGGGGTCGGTTTCTCCAACGGGCCCGATGAACACAAACGACCACTGCGGATGCTCCGAGGCCAGGGTTTCCAGCAACGCCAGATCGAGTTTGTAGGCATCAATGGCTCCCACGAACATCAGCACAGGGCCGTCGCCAAAGCCGTCCCGCCAGTCCGGCGGCGATGCCAGAGAAGGATCGAGAGCCCGCCCGAAATGATCGGCATCGGCCACGTTGCCGAAGTAATGCGTGCCGGCATTGCGAGGGGCGATGGAGGCCTGAAGCTCCGGCGAGGTGGTGAACACCGCATTGGCTGCGCCACAGAGATCCACTTCGGCTTCGTCCAGGGCAGCCACCGGCATCCCTGGCTGGGCCTGAATGCGATCAACGCAGTGATACACCGTGGCGTGGAATTTGCGCAGACGCAGATAGCGGCGCGTCTGGGGGTTGAAGGTCCAGAGCAAGGGACTGCGGAAATCGAGAAGCCAGTCGGCCACAAACAGGGAGACGGCCAAGCTCCAACGGTTCAGCGCACCCCAAACGCCAGCACTGCGTCCAGGCAGAACCAGCGGTGATATCACCCAGAGGTTGGGTCTGACTTGCCTGGGACCTCTCAGCCCCCGGCGCAGACGACGCCAGATTCGGCGGGAGTCTGAGCGGTCGACCCGGGGGGCACGCACACCCAGTGAATCGACGTAGAGCACCCGATGCCCAAGGGCTGCAAGGGACAGCGCCTGGTGCTGTTTGTTGGTCCAAAGCGGATGATCCCAGTCCGCAGTAGACAACAGCACCACATCAGTCATTGGCAATATCAAGCATGGTCATATCCCGGAAACTGGGCGACACCTGCTTGAGTGTTTCGAAGTCACCGGAAGCCAAAATATGGCCCTGGTCGATTTCATAAATCCGATCGCATTTCCGCACCGTCGACAAGCGATGGGCAATCACCACGATCGTGCAGCGACGACCGATGAGGTCTAGCGCTTGCATCACATCGTGTTCTGTTTTGTTATCGAGTGCACTGGTGGCCTCATCGAGAACGAGGAACTGAGCCTGTCTGTAAAACGCACGGGCCAGAGCCAAGCGCTGACGCTGCCCCCCCGACAACTTGACGCCATCCTCTCCGCAAAGGGTGTAAAGGCCGTAGGGCATCTGCGCAACAAAATCGGAGAACTGCGCTGCCTCCAGCGCAGCCCACACTTGGTTGTCATCAACCTCATCCGGATATTCGCAGAAGGCAACGTTCTCGCGGATACTGGCATCGAGGAGTTTGATGTTCTGAGGAACAAAAGCACAGCTTGCCTGCCAGGCAGGTATTTCCTCCTGAGATACAGGAAGACCATCAAGAAGAAGATCCCCGCAAGTGGGGGAATACAAGCCCAGCAGGAGATGGGCCAGGGTGGTCTTACCACTGCCCGTGCGCCCAACCAGCGCAATTCTCGATCCCACGGGAATGGACAGGTTGATGTTGTCGAGCACAGACGATTTAGCGTCGGTATAAGCGAACGACACATCACACAGATCAATCGAGCGGCGCGGCAAGATGCCATCTGGGGAGGGCACACCCGGATCCCCCAACACAAAACGATCCGGACGCATCTTGAGAAGCTGAATGGCGTCGGTGACCTCAGGCAAACCGCCGCGAAGCTTGTTGATCGATTTGAAGACGGATTGCATTGGGCCTGAAATCCTCAGCAATGCCACAAGAACCGTGGCGATCTCCGGCAGTGATTCGCGCAACCCTTCGCTGGATCCAGAAAACAGTGCGGGGGCAAGACCAACAGCAAAGAGAATTGTGATACCCGCAGGTTCAATCACAAAGCGTGGGACGTTCGGCAACAAACTGGCCAGGCGATCATTACGCTTTGCAATCGCACCTTCCCTCGAAAATCTCTCAACAAAATAAGAATGAGAGGAATACAGCTGGATATCACGCATGGAGCGCAAAGACTCCGAGAAAATCACATGTAGGCGACGCGAATAGCGCGTTTTCTGCCTCAGCGCCAGACGCAGGTAGGGGGTGATCAGCTTCGAAGACAGGGCATAAGCCAACACAAGCAACGAGAAGATCAAGAGCGCCTTGGCACCCAGCACAAATGCAACTCCAAGCAGCAAGGCCATCACGGAGATCAGGCTGCTGGCAATGGCGATCAACGGCGTAATCACGGCACCAGTGACACGACTGAGAATGCGGTTGAACTTCTCTGAAAGCACTGATGTGCGTTTGCGCATGAAAAACTCATAACGCTGCAGCATCAGATTGCGGTAAACCTTATTCACCAGGTCGGCCCAGATATCAGCCGTTAACAACGATTCCAGCAACGCCACCCCAAAACGGATGCCCGATGCCAACCAATAAGCCGCGATCAGCAACACAACAATCCAACCGGCCTGGTCAAACAGACCGCCACCGAAAAATCGAATCCCTGGAATCTGATCGCCGAGCCTGGCCCCAGCCAACAAGCCAACGAGTCGGGCCAGCAAACCGATCAGCAGGATGTCGATAATGCCCTGAAAAAGGGATGCTGCCAGCACGAAACAGAGAAAGCGAAGGCGCTGTGGTGACAGCTCTTCAAGCAGAAGCTTGAGTTCGTTCCAGGTCTTGCTCTTCAGGGGCATCGACAAATGGCTACGACCACGATCCGTGGAGTGACTTGGCCCTGAACACCCCTTTATTAAAGGGTGTAGCCGATGCCCTTCATCGCCCTGGCAGCCAGCCAGGCAACCGATTGACCACCCTTCGGGCCGCAGCAAGCCAGCGACGGCGACGCAAAGCAGCCAGAGGCACCGATCGCAGGGGGGGCTCAGCCTGAAGGCGGGGCATCAGAGCATCCAGTTCGTTGAGCACCCGCCGCCAACCGTTTACCAGTGCGTCCTCGCTGTAAGGAGACAACAATCGCTCCATCTCCGAAGGGGTGGGTCGCCAGTCCGCAGGTCGGGCGACAGCAGCACTGATGCGGGCCACATCATGCTGCAGGGAACCACAGCCCAATTGATGTCCCATCACCCCAGGGGTGAGGATGTCGGCGAGTGCGTGGTTCACACTGCTGAACACCACACATCCGCAAGCGCTGGCCTCAAGCGGTGGCAAGCCGAACCCCTCACTGACACCTGCACAACGCCAGTGGTCGGCGGAATCGTAGAGATACACGCTGGCGTTGTTAAACAACGCCACAAGATCATCGACCCAGCCATCCTGAACCTCAACCTTCAGTCCCTGTGCCCGCAGAGCCGGCACGAGCTGATGGAGCACGTAGGCGCTGCTTTTGCGCCGCTGCACCAATACATCGATGGGCCGCGCCCTTTGCTGGAGGGACGCGCGCGCCCCGCGTTCAAACCATTGCGGCTCCAGGGCATTGGGAAGCAGAAACAGGGGATTGCGTGGAGCACGATCTCCCCAGTACCCAAGAGTGTTTCGGCTCACAGCCGCCACAGGAACTCCAGGGGGAAGGTCAAAGCCGTACCCCGTGCTGTGCGCTTGGTAAAGCACAGCACGGCCTCGCAGACGGCGCAGCAGAGCCGGCACATCAAAGCCCCAGCTCACAATCCATAGACCCTGACCAGGAGCTGGCTCTGCCCGCAGCACGTCCGCAAGGAACGGCTCGGAGCCACTGCGCTCTCGGTAGGTCACCACCTGCGTTGGCCTGAGATCAGACAGCAAGCGAGCGGTCTGCAAGGCAACGCTCAATCCGCCACAACGAAAACGGGTCCCGGTGCCTGGCACCAGAACCCGAATGCGTTGGGCGTCGGCTCCCGATGGAATCAAGCAGCCACAGCCTCGGTGCTACCAGCACGCTGACGGCGAGTGAGGAAGCCGAAGAGCACCTTGCCGATCGCGGCCACCAGGTTGCCCTCCAGTTCCTGGAACATCTTCATGTTCAGGTGGAAGGCATGGTTGGCCTCTTCCACCATGCGATCGGCCATCGCCTGATCAATCGGCAGCTGATCCATCGCAGCGCGATAGGTGGTCTTAAAGGCTTTCTCGTCGGCGATCTCAGGAAAGGAATAGAAGTGCAGCCCGTCGTTCCCGCCGAGGTTCATCGCTTTTTGGGCAATGTTCTTGAGGATTTGCCCACCGGACAGGTCGCCCAGGTAGCGGGTGTAGTGATGGCCCACCAGCAGCTCCGGAGACTCTTTGGCCACCTGGCGGATACGGTCCACATACACCTCAGCCGCAGGGGTTGCCTTGATCTGCTGAAGCCAATCAGCCCCGTAGTAATAGGCCAGATCCTGCTCGAGGGCCTCACGGCGGTTCAGTTCGCTGAAGGCGATGGGGGCGATCACGGGGTGATCGGCCAACCGTGCCATCTCCTCTTCCATCGCGGCGTACACGAAATAGAGATCAGCCACCAGCGTGCGGTAGCTGCCCTTGTCCACCACACCTTTCAGGAAGCAGCTCACGAATCCGGTGTTTTCAGCCATGGTGTGCGACTTCTTCGTTCCTTCACGGAGCTGGGAAGCGAGAGCGACGGACATCGGACAGATCTCGTGGACAGTGAGAGCAACCTTAAAAGCGATTTCAGTGATGACGGTGCAAAGGGTTGCGAAGGGTTACGCCGCCGTATCCGACGCTGCCGATTCCTCAAAAAGAATGAAGAGCTCGCGGCAGATCTCACGCAACTGGTGAACCTGCTCTTGCCGAGGGAGATGGGAGCCCTCTGGCTGCCAATCGCCCATGGTCGCCAGACGCCAGCGCTCACCATCAAAAGTCATGCCTCGCATCAACACGCCGAGGAGCTCAGGAGGCGACTGGGAATCGCCCTTGGCAACACCCTTCAGCCGCAGTTGCAGGAGCAGACTGCGGCACTCCAGGCGTGGACTCCAGCCAGGAAAATGAAAGGAGAGATCAAGGGTTTCCTCCTCCAGCCAGTGACGGGTCTGGGGATCATCCCTCCAGGGGCTGAGATTGGCGCGGGCGGCAGGAAAACGCTGCTTAACAAGCGTCACCGCCGAGGCCAGAGCCTGCACCAGTCCCACGCTGTTCACGGCATCGGCTGCGTTCACCCGCCTCACATCAGTGTTCTCAGGTTGAATGCTGATGACCTCCCGCGCCAGCAGCCGTTACGGTTGCAACCATGATCCCGAGGTCTCTCAGCACCCGACTCAGCCTGTACGGACTGGTTGGGGTCGGTGCCGCGGCCGTGCATGCGCTGGCACTGCTGGTTCTCGGAGGCCTGATGCCGTTATGGCTGGCCAACCCTCTGGCCTTCCTTGCCGCATCCCTGGCGAGCTATCTCGGCCACTCCCGCTTTACGTTCCAACCCGAAACCGGCGGCCAGCGTTTCGCCCGCCGTTGGTTGATCCTTCAGTACGTCGTCAACCTCACCGTCAGCGGTGTGCTTCCCCTGGCTCTGCCTGGATGGCTCCCCTCTGGCGCTGAAGTGGCTGTGCTGGTGTTCACGCCAACGGCGCTGAATGCGCTGATCTGGTCGAAAGCTGCCCGCTTCAGCTTGCAGCGCCGCCAGGGGGAACGCGTGATTCCGCTCCGCCATGCCGATGATCTCGGCCTCAGCCAGGCCGCGAACACGGCAATTTTGGCTCTGGCGAAGGCCGGACAGCTGGATGGGACCAGTCTTCTGGTGAACGGTCCGGCCGCTGCAGAGGGCGCCGAAGCCTGGCGTTCCCTGACGGAACACAGGCCAACCCTGCAGCTCTGTCTCCATCTCTGCCTCACCGAAGGACCATCGAGTGCTGTCCCCGAATTGATTCCCGATCTGGTGAATCGCCAAGGCCATCTGCACCGGTCTTTTGGATCCTGGCTGCTCCTCTCACTGCTGCCGCGCCGCCATCCAGAGCGCGTGAGGGTTGTTGCCCAACTGAGACGCGAAATCGACGCGCAAATCAAACAGTTTCAAGCCTTGGGCGGGCACGGGTCCATCGCGCTGGATGGCCACCAACACATCCACCTTGTGCCTGTGGTGCTCGAGGCTGTTCTGGACCGTGCTCATTCAGCAGGCATCACCTGGGTGCGCAGCACCGATGAACCCTTGCCCACCGGGCTTCCCTTGCGCTGCTGGTGGCAAGCCTGCCGCGATGCAGGGCTGCTCAAGTGGTTGATTTTGCAGCTGCTCAGCTGGCGTGCGCGAGCCCACCTTCAGCGCTGCGGACTGAGCACCAACGCGGGGTTCGCTGGCGTGCTGTTCACCGGGCACATGGCGGGTGCACCGCTTCTGGCTGCCTGGAGGGAACTCAGCAGCCTGGGCGCCAAGGCCCAGCACACAGCACCACTGTTGCTGGCCCATCCCGGTGCTCCCCTGGATCAAAACCTTGCTGATGCTGGATTTACGGTCTCCCAAGCTTTCGCCGCTTCCCCTTGGCGGCAAAGAGAGTGGCGCGCCCTCGCAACGCTTACGCCCCTCCCTGATCAATCGAGCGGATGAAGTAGTGCGGCCGGGCCTTCGACTCCACATAAATGCGGCCGATGTAGTCGCCGAGCACGCCGATACCGATCAACTGAATGCCGCCTAGAAACAGCACGGCAACCATCAAGGAGGCGTAACCGGGGACATCGCGGCCCACAAGAGCCGTACGCAGAGCGATTAACAACGCATACAACAGGCTGATCCCGGAGACCAGAACCCCGAGGCCTGTCCACACCTTGAGAGGCAGCACGGAAAAGGAAAAAATCCCATCGAAGGCATAGCCAATCAGCTTGAGCGGGCTCCAGGAGGTCGTGCCTCCCACCCTGCTGACGCGCTGATAAGGCAACTCCACACTGCGATAGCCCGTCCAGGGCAGCAGGCCTTTGGAGAAGCGGCTTGACTCGCGCAAGCGGGTGAACGCGTCCACGACCGCAACATCCAGCAAGCGGTAATCACCAGCCCCTTCCTGCAGCTGGATGGAATCCACCACCTTGTTGAACACCCGGTAAAACCAGGAAGCGCTCAGCACCTTCAAACGCGACTCCTGATCGCGGTCATCGCGCACCGCCGTCACCACCTCGGCCCCAGCGCGCCATTCCGACACCATGGCCTCGATCAACTCGGGCGGGTGCTGAAGGTCGGAGTCGATCAGCACCGCCGCCTCACAGCGCTCGCGCACATGGTCCAAGCCCGCGAGCATGGCGGCTTCCTTGCCGAAATTGCGGGTGAGTTCGAGCAGGGTGACCGGAACCGGCACGCCCAGGCTGCGGCGCTGCGCCAAGAACGTGCGGATCTGATCGCGAGTGGCATCCCTGGAGCCATCGTCGATCAGCACCAGATGGTCCACACCGGGAACAGCCAGCACCCGCTCGATGAAGCGGACGATCACAGCCTCTTCGTTGAAACAGGCTGCCACCACCCACACACCATTACGGGTCGTCATCAGACGGGCGGCAGGGACCCTTGAACTGTAGGGATTGCACCTCGAGTCATAGGCTCGCCACCAAGTGATGCCGCGAGGCGGCGAATCAAGCATGGCCCAGTTCGAGAAGCTCACCGCCCCCAGCCAGGGCACACCGATCCGCTTCGAGAACGGCCAACCCGTGGTGGCCGACAACCCGATCATTCCCTTCATCCGCGGTGATGGCACCGGCGTTGACATCTGGCCTGCCACCCAGAAAGTGCTGGATGCGGCCGTGGCCAAGGCCTACGGCGGAGCCAAAACGATTGAATGGTTCAAGGTGTATGCCGGCGATGAGGCCTGCGACCTCTACGGCACCTATCAGTATCTGCCCGAAGACACCCTCGAAGCGATCCGCACCTACGGCGTGGCCATCAAGGGCCCCCTCACCACCCCCGTGGGTGGCGGCATCCGCTCGCTGAACGTGGCCCTGCGCCAGATCTTCGATCTGTATTCCTGCGTACGTCCTTGCCGGTATTACGAGGGCACCCCCAGCCCCCACAAGCGTCCCCAGGATCTGGACGTGATTGTGTACCGGGAGAACACCGAAGACATCTACATGGGTGTGGAGTGGGAGGCCGATGACGCCGTTGGTCAGGAGCTGCGCAAGCACCTCAACGAGGTGGTGATCCCCGCCAACGGCAAGCTGGGCAAACGCCAGATCCCCGAAGGCTCCGGCATCGGCATCAAGCCGGTGAGCAAGCACGGCAGCCAGCGCCACATCCGCAAAGCGATTCAGCACGCCCTGCGCCTGGAAGGCGACAAGCGCCACGTCACCCTGGTGCACAAGGGCAACATCATGAAATTCACGGAAGGAGCGTTCCGCGATTGGGGCTACGAGCTGGCCACCACCGAATTCCGCGACGTGTGCATCACCGAGCGGGAGAGCTGGATTCTCGGCAACCTCGAGAAGGATCCAGGCCTGAGCGTGCAGGCCAATGCCCGCATGATCGAGCCGGGCTACGACAGCCTCACCCCCGAGAAGAAGGCCGACATCGATGCCGAAGTGCAGGCCGTGATCGACGCCATCGGCAGCAGCCATGGGGGCGGCAAGTGGAAGCAGATGGTGCTGGTGGATGACCGCATCGCCGACAGCATTTTCCAGCAGATCCAGACCCGGCCTCAGGAGTATTCGATCCTGGCCACCCTCAACCTCAACGGCGACTACATCTCCGATGCCGCCGCGGCCATGGTGGGCGGTTTGGGCATGGCCCCCGGCGCCAACATCGGCGAAACCGCCGCCATCTTTGAAGCCACCCACGGCACCGCCCCGAAGCACGCCGGCCTCGATCGCATCAACCCCGGTTCCGTGATCCTCAGCGGCGTGATGATGCTGGAATTCCTGGGTTGGCAGGAGGCTGCCGACCTGGTGACCAAGGGCCTGAGCGCCGCCATCGCCGACAAGCAGGTCACCTACGACCTGGCCCGGCTGATGGAACCCAAAGTGGATCCGGTGAGCTGCAGCGGTTTCGCTGAAGCGATCATCGAGAGGTTCTGAACCGCACGGCGCGAAAGCCGTCAGACTGCCCGCATGAGCGCCCGTTCCAGCTCCGAGACGTCCCCGCCCTCACGGCTCCCCGGATTGCCAGACGGTGTCACCGACCCCTGCGTGCACTGCGGCTTCTGTCTGCCCACCTGCGCGAGCTACCGGGTGCTCGGCACGGAGATGGATTCCCCCCGCGGCCGCATCCACACCCTTAAAGCGATTGAAGCGGGTGAGCTCGCGCTCGATGCCACCGTGGCGTCCCACTTCGACAGTTGCCTGGGGTGCTTCGCCTGTGTGAGCGCCTGCCCCTCCGGCGTGCGCTACGACCAGCTGATCGAAGCCACCCGGCCGAAACTGAACAGCGCGGAGCTGCGCAGCCCCTGGCAACAGACCTTCCGGCAGCTGCTGCTGGCAGTGCTGCCTTACCCCAGCCGCCTGCACGCTTTGCTCACCCCCTTGCGGGCCTATGCAGGAGGGCCGCTGCAGACCCTGATCCGGCGCAGCGGCCTCACCCGCCTGCTCGGGCCCCAACTGGAAGCCATGGAAGCGCTGCTGCCGCCCCTGGCAGCGGAAGGCTTCGCCGATCGCTTCCCGCTGGTGACAGCGGCCCAAGGCGAACGCCGCGGCCGCGTGGGCCTGGTGTTGGGCTGCGTGCAGCGCTGCTTTGACCCTCAGGTGAATGCAGCCACCCTGGCTGTTTTGCAAGCCAATGGCTTCGAGGTGGTGGTCCCTGCCGACCAGGGCTGCTGCGGTGCGGTGAGCCATCACCAGGGACAGATGGAGCAGACCCGCTCCCTCGCCAGTGATCTGGTGCGCAGCTTCGCGGCGGCCGCAGGACCCGAGGGGCTCGAAGCCGTGCTGGTGGCCGCATCGGGCTGCGGCCACACGCTGAAGGCCTATGGCGAACTCCTCGGTGACGAGCAAAACAGCTTCTCCTGCCCCGTGCTCGACGTGCATGAATTTCTTGCAGCACGGGGCCTGTCGGCGTCGTTCCGCGCTGCTTTGCAGCCTCTGCCGATCACCGTGGCTTATCACGACGCCTGCCACATGATCCATGGGCAGGGCATCAGCAGCGAGCCGCGGTCGTTGCTGCGCAGCATTCCCGACCTGCAGCTGCGGGAGGCTACGGAAGCGGGGGTGTGCTGCGGCAGTGCCGGGATCTACAACCTGGTGCAACCCCAGGAAGCGGCCGAACTGGGACAGCTCAAGGTGGAGGATCTCAGCCGCACCGGCGCCAGCGTGATCGCCAGCGCCAACATCGGCTGCAGCCTGCAACTGCGCCGCCACCTGCAACAGGACGGGCCGGAGGTGCAGCATCCGATGGAGTTACTGGCCCGCGCCGCTGGGCTGAGCCTGGAGTCAACGACCTCAGCCGACGCCGCCTGAACCCGCCTCCATCAAGCGCCAAGCCTGCGCCAGGGTGTTGCGGTCCCCCAGATTTCCCGGGAAGGTCACGATCGGCAGGTCATGCCAGGGCAACCCTGCAGGCACCCAAGGCCGCACCAACGACAACCCAGGCAGCAACTGGCCTTCGAGCTGGACGGCATCCAACGCCAGCCCCTCCGCCAGCAGGGTGCCGGTGGTGATGCCGCCCTTGCTGATCACATAACCCAACTGCGGTGCGCATGCCGCCACCAGCCTGGCGGTGAGCTGGGCCAGGGACAGACCAAACTGAAGGCGCCGGCGCTGAGCGGAAGCGCCCTCGCCGAACGTGAGTTCACCACGGCTGGTGTAAAGCACCGGTGTGCGTCCCTGGGCCAGACAGCCCTGGAGGTGCTCCCCCCACTCCTGCTCAAGATCAGCCAGCAGCAGATCCGGCGTGCCCCCCTCCAGCACCCGAGCAATCCGAGCCACGGGAAGCTCCAGGCCGGCGCATCGGCCATCCTTGAGCAGCTCGGCCACCTGCGCATCGGCCAGGGGCACATGGGACCCCACCAGCACCAGACCGGGCAAGGCCACGCCCCTTGAATCCCGGCAACGCAGATTGGCCAGCGCAGGCGCAGACAGGGGCTGGGGCCCCAGGGGCTCCTCGCCAGCATTCACCAGCCCATTGATCAGGCTGGCAGCGGCGCGGAACAACAAACGCTTGCGCCCCTGCAACCGGCGCACCGCAGCGCCGAGGGCATCCAGCTGCTCGGGGCGCTCCGCATCTACCACCACCGACACGTTGCCCTGCAGCGCCTGCAACCAAGCCAGCAACTCCTCAGCCCCTGCGGAGGGTGCATCAGCGGCCCGATCGAGCAGGTCTCCCCCCAGCCGCCGCACCGCTTGCGCCGGAATCGTTCCCCCGCTCTTTTCTTCCAGCCAGGCATCGAGAGCACTGGTGCTGAAGCCGAAGCTTCGGTCTTGGGCGAAGGCCGTGGTGTGCACCGGTTCGCCATGCAGCAGATGCACCCCATCCACGGTGGTGCGCCCCCCGGGCAGGAAGGCCGGCACATGCAAGGTGGCATCCACGGGCCCGAAACGGGCTGCCAACGCGTCGGCGAGCACGGTTGGTTCGAGCACGCCATGCCCGCGCAGGGTGGAATCGCCCCGACTCACCAGCAGCAGCTGGGACTCGGGGATGCCCTCGGCCTCCAGAGCCTGGTGCAGAGCGCTCAAGATCTCCCGGTTGCGCTCAGCTGCCGCCTCTGGGCCGAGGGCACGGGTGTTGGCCAGCACAAACAGCAGCGGCGAGCGATGGCGCAGCCCCCGGCGCAGGCTGTCCACATCCCAACGCAGCAACAACGGACAGCTGTGCACCGTTTGCGACCCGGTGGGATCGTCGTCGATCACAACGATGGTCATGGCACGATCATGGCGCGCAACGGATCCGACCATCACTGATTCAGCACCAGTGGCCCACTCCGACACGCTGCTGCAACCGCAGAGCGAAGCCGAGCTGAGCGCCCTGGTGCGCGACCTGCATGCCAGTGGCCGTCCCTGGACGCCGGCGGGGCTGGGAACCCGCCTGCACTGGGGAGCGCCACTGCAGCAGGCCGGACCGGCCATCAGCACCCGCCGCTTGAACGGAATCGTTGACCACGCCGTGGATGACCTCACGATCTCCGTGGAGGCCGGGCTGCCCCTGGCCGATCTTCAGCACGCCCTGGCCGAGCGCGGGCAGTGGCTGCCGGTGGACTGGCCCTGGGGCACGGCAGCGGACCTGGGGAGCAGCGCCGGAACGGTGGGCGGCCTGGTGGCCCGAGGACTCTCGGGCAGTTTGCGCCAGCGCCATCTGGGAGTGCGCGATCAACTGATCGGCATCAGCCTGATGCGCAGCGATGGCGTTGCCGCCAAGGCTGGCGGGCGGGTTGTGAAAAACGTGGCCGGCTACGACCTGATGCGGCTGCTCTGCGGCAGCTGGGGCAGCCTGGCGCTGATCACCGGGGTGACCTTGCGGGTGCAGCCGATCCGCAGAGCGCGAGGCCAGTTGCTGGTGCGAGGAGAGCCCTCCGCCCTCGAGCCACTGCGGCAGGCGGTAGTGGCGGGAGGCTTCACACCCGACTGGATCGACTGGGACCAGAACGAGGCTGAGGGCTGCTGCCTGCGCTTGGGAGTGGCCAGCATCAGTGATGCCGCTGTGCACGACCAGCTCCATCAGATCGAAGCCTTGGCTGGTGCGCTGCACCTCGCCAGCGAGCGCCAGAGCTGGAGCGATCCGCTGCCTGATCCGATCGCTCCCGGATGCGATCCAGCCTGGTTGCTGCGCCTCAACCTGCCGCCAGCCCGTTGCGCCGAACTGCTGGCCAGTGCCAGCTGCCAACAACTCCCAGGCTGGTGTTGGCGCCTCAGTGCCGGACGGGGCAGCGGTGATGCCTGGCAGGTGCAAGGTCAAGCCACCCCCGCCTACGCGATCGCAGCCTTGCGCCGGCACGTGAGCGACCTTGGAGGCGAGCTCACGGTGCTGATTCAACCGTCAGGGGCGGAGCACCAGCCAGAGCTCGAGGCCTGGTTGGATGCTCCCTCCCGCCCCCTGATCGAGGCCGTGAAAAGACAGTTCGACCCCAGACTGCAACTGGCGCGAGGCCGCCTGCCAGGGGTGGCCACACCCCTTAGCTGAGACGTTCTCAGCTCAGCGCGTAGCGGCAGGTGAGAGTGGTGCTCTGGCCGGCGTTGAGCTCCAGCTTGCGATCGCCACTGATCAGGGATTGGCGCGGCCCCGTCCAGGGTTCAAGGCACACCATCGGGCGGGGGGGTTCGGTCCACACCACTGTGAGGTCCATCGGTTCGTGGTGCTGGAGCTGCAGTCGGGTGGCAGCCGCGGTGTCCACCAGGGTCACCGGCCCGGCAGGACGGGTGAGGAAGTCCACGCCGTCCGGCAGACGGCTGAGCTGGGAGGCCGTCTCGGCATCGGCCATCTCCAGGTGATTGAGGCAGCGAGGCGCCAGTCCCTCGAGTGTGGTGCGGGCCAGATCGGTCACGTTGAAATACGGGTGCAGACCGAAGCTGAAGGGCATGGCTTCGCCGCCTTCCGCCGACGTGTTCGTGACCGTGGTCACGATCTCCAGCGCTGAGGCCACAGGGCGCACGTCCATTTGCACCCGGAAGGCGAAGGGATAGGCCGCGCGGGTGTCAGCCGTATCGACAAGGCTGAGCCGCACACCACTTTGATCGTCGAGCAGCTCGATCGTCCAGGGAAGGTTGCGGGCAAAACCGTGCTGCTTGAGGGTGTAAGTGCCGCTGGCCAGAGGAAGGCTGTCGTCGGGCAGGTTGCCGCAGATGGGGAACAACACGGGAATGCCGCCGCGGATGCTCTTGGCAGGGTCGGCGTAGCGCTCCTGATCGAAATAGAGCACTTCGCGGCCGTTGCAGAGCCACTCACTCACCAAACCGCCGCGCTCCGGCACGATGCGCAAACGATCGCCACTGCTGGGATGCACATACTCCCAGTGGGCGTAGGGAGCGGACTGCTGGCGAAAGGTCATGGCCACAGGACTTGCACACCCAAGATTGGCCGGAAATTACCGGGCTGGCTGCGGATCCAAGGTGTTCTCGCCAACACGGGCTGCCAGCCAGTCCAGCAAGGCCCGGTTCACCTGATCGGGAACCTCATCGTGGGGGCAATGGCCGGCGTCGAGCACCACTTCGGTGGTGTTCTCCGGAGCATGGCGCTGGAAGCTCGAGCGCCGTCCGGCGGCATTGATCCAGGGATCGCGGATCCCCCACAGCAGCAGCAACGGCGCCTGCAGGTGGGCAAACAGCTCATCGAGGGGCTGGCCGCGAGGGATGTCGAACACGGTGCGGAACACCCCGAAGGCTCCCGGATCCAGCGACGGGCGGCGGATCGACTCCACGAGCCAATCATCCACATTGGTCTTGTCGATGTACACCTGCCTCAGGGTGCGGCGGATGGTGGCGGGCCGACGCAGATTTTCAAACAACAACCGCTGCAGCACCGGACTCTTCAGCAAGGCAGAACCGATGGTGCGCCGGGCGATCGCCCCCCACCCCCCCGGGCTGGCGGTCTGTTCGTCGCTGAAGGGACCTGCGGCATTGAGCAGCACCACCCCAGCGGCCTGGTCTCCAAGCGCGGCACCGGCCGCCAAGGCGGCAAAGCCCCCCAGGGAATTGCCGGCGATCACCGTGGGGCGGCCAATGCGCTCCTGCACATACGCCACCAGCTGATCGCGCCAGAGCGCACCGCCATAGCTGAGTGCTGCGGGTTTGGCGCTGCGTCCGAACCCGAGCAGATCCACGGCATGCACTTCATGGGTCTGAGCCAGCACAGGAATGTTGTGCCGCCAGTGATCCGTGGAGGCACCGAAACCATGCACCAAGAGCAGGGCAGGGCGCTCCTTCACCTGGGGGTTCTGGGCCGGGTCGTCACCCGCGCACAGACCGTGCACGGCATGGCCCCGGAACTGCCACCACGCTGCCTGGTCGTTGCTCACCACACCTACCGCTTCGGGCCGCGATGCTAGGCATCCCGTTCTTGCGGTGGTCCACCGGGCCGCCAGACCTGCGATGTACGACGACAGCGTCAGCCCATTGCTTCAGGGAGCCACCCTCAGCGGTGGATTGTTCTGGGCGTTGGCCCTCTACCTTCCGCTCAGCGGACCCTTGAGCCGGTTTGAAGCGAGCCTGGAAGGGGGCCCGCTGAATGAATCGTGGCGTCAGGCCGCCCTCGTGATCAGCAGCCTGCTCCTGGCCTTGGCCGTGGGAGTGGTAACGCAGCTGATCCTGGCCTGGGCCCTCGGACCAGGCTGGGCCTCCAGCCTGGCGTTGATCAGCATCGGTTGGGGGTTGTTTATCAGCCTGGCCCGGCGTTAGAGCAGGCCCACCGGCTCGGCAGCCACGTCATCGCTGACGCTGTCGTCGTCATCGGGCTTATTGCCCCCGAGCACGAGGCGCAGCAGCACCGGCGCCAGGAAGGTGGTGCCGATCACCATTAAGAGGATGGCGGCCTCCAGCGAGGGGGACAGCAGCTTGGCGCTAGTGCCCAGACCCAGGAAGATCAGGCCCACTTCGCCGCGGGGCATCATCCCCAGACCCACCACCAAGCGGCGGGTGGGCTGCTTGCTGAGGAAGGCCCAGCCGGCGGCAATCTTGCCGATCACAGCAACCACAAACAGGAAGCCAGCGACCACCAGCGCCGTGCGGCTGGAGGGGTCAGACGGATTGATCACCGAAAGATCCATACCGGCGCCCACCAGCACAAAGAAGATGGTGGCGAACAGGGTCACGATCGGCAGCACCGCCTGCTGAATGGCGTGATTGTGTTTGGAGCTGCTGAGAATCAGACCTGCCGCGAACGCGCCGAGAGCAGCTTCAAGGCCGATGGCCGTGGCGGTGAAGCAGCTCAGGGCCAGGATCACAAACGACGCAACCAGCACCTCACCGGGTGCCTTGAGCTTGTCGATCATCCAATCGAAGGCCGGAGCGGCGGTGCGGCTGAGGCCAATGGCAGCCACCACGAACACTGCCGCCGCAGCCACGAGCTTCACGATCGGGCCGATTTCCAGGTTGCCGCCGGAGGCCAGAGCCACCACCACGGCCAGGATCACGATGCCGAGGATGTCGTCGAGCACGGCCGCACCGATCACAATCTGCCCCTCCCGGGTTTTGAGGAAGCCCAGTTCACCGAACACGCTGGCCGTGATGCCGATGCTCGTGGCCGTCATCGAGGCGCCGGCAAAGATCGCCGGAATGGCATCCACATGGAAGATGGCCATCAGTCCCCAGGTGCCAAAGGCAAAGGGGAGCACCACACCCGCCACAGCCACGGTGAACGCCTGGGCGCCAACGGCGATCAGCTCCTCCAGTTCACTCTCCAGGCCGGTGAGAAAGAGCAGGGCGTAAAGCCCGAGCTCGGCCACCGCTTCCAGCGAGGGGAAGCTCTCGTTGTAGATCTCCGGCACAGCATCCGGGGGGACATTCACCAGGCCGCTCACCAGGCTGATCACCCCATTGCTGAGCTCCACTTGCGTTTCTGGCGGCACCAACAGGTGCAAACCAGAGGCACCGATCAACACCCCGGCGAGCAGTTCCCCAAGGATCGTGGGCAGCTGAAGGCGCACCAGCACCTCCGCCAGCACGCGCGCGGCCACGAAGATCAGGGCGAAACGGGCCACCCCGATCAGGGTTTCGGCCATTTCAAGATCGTGGGCAGAAATTTCCCCAAGCAAGGGCATCAGCAGGGGCGGCATCGCAGCAGCGAGCATCGGACTTGTACGGGCCTCTCCCGCGGACCTTATCCGTAAACGGGGTTTTGCACCGCATGCACCCCTGCCGAACCGACGTGCGATGGGCCACGGTGCGGATGTGCGGTTCTTAACGAACGCCCTTGATTGCGCTGGCTACCTTCCGCGTACCACCAAGTTGCTCTACGGGCGCGCATGACGGTCACCCCCCTCCTGCATCTCTCAGGCTCTGAACACCTTCAGGCGCCAGCGGACGACGAACTGCAGCGCCTTGATGCCTACTGGCGGGCCGCCAACTACCTGGCGGTGGGAATGATCTATCTGCAGGACAATCCGCTGCTGCGGGAGCCGCTGCGGCCTGAGCACATCAAGAATCGGCTTCTGGGCCACTGGGGCTCCAGCCCAGGCCAGGCCTTCATCTGGACCCACGCCAACCGCCTGATCAAGGCCTACGACCTGGACATGATCTACATGTCTGGTCCAGGCCATGGCGCCCCCGGCGCCCGCGGGCCGGTGTACATCGACGGCAGCTACAGCGAGCGCTATCCCGACAAGTCGCTGGACGAAACCGGCCTGAAGAAGTTCTTCAAGATGTTCTCCTTCCCGGGACACATCGGCAGCCACTGCACCGCGGAGATGCCCGGCTCGATTCACGAGGGTGGTGAACTCGGCTACGTGCTCTCCCATGCGGCTGGATCGGTGTTCGACAACCCGGAGCTAATCACTGTCGCTTGCGTCGGTGACGGCGAGGCGGAAACCGGCCCTTTGGCCACCAGCTGGCACATCAACAAATTCCTCAACCCGATCAAAGACGGTGCCGTGCTGCCGGTGCTGCACCTCAACGGCTACAAGATCGCCAACCCCACCATCCTCAGCCGCATCGACCACGAAGAGCTGGACAGCCTCTTCCGCGGGCTGGGCTGGACGCCGATCTTCGTGGAAGGCTGCGATCCAATGGAGATGCACCGCAAGATGGCGGTGGCCATGGAGCAGGCCGTGCTCGAGATCCGGGCCATCCAGGAGCAGGCCCGCAGCAGCGGTGAGGCCTTCCGCCCCCGCTGGCCGATGATCGTGCTCCGCTCCCCCAAGGGCTGGACCGGCCCGCAGGAACTCGACGGCAAGAAGATCGAAAACTTCTGGCGCTCCCACCAGGTGCCGATCGGCGATGTGAAAACCAACCCCGATCACCTGCAGCTGCTGGAGGACTGGATGAAGAGCTACCGCCCCTGGGAGCTCTTTGATGACAGCGGTGCCGTGCGCGAAGAGATCCGGGCGTTATCCCCCAAAGGAGACCGGCGCATGGGTTCCAACCCCCACACCAACGGTGGGGTGTTGCGCAAGGATCTGCGCTTCCCGGAGCTGCGCAACTACGAAGTGCCCGTGGAGATCCCCGGCACAACGGAGAAGGAGAACACCTACCCCCTGGGTGAACTGATCCGCGATCTGATCAGCAACAACCCCGGCGGTTATCGCCTCTTCGGCCCGGACGAAACGGCCTCCAACCGCCTTCAGGCCGTGTACGAAACCACCAAGAAAGCGTGGATGGCGAACTTCCTGCCTGAAGACCTCAACGGCAGCGAGCTGTCCCGCGACGGCGCCGTGGTGGAGATGCTCTCCGAACACACCCTGGTGGGAATGATGGATGGCTACCTGCTCACCGGCCGCTACGGCTTCTTCCACACCTACGAGGCCTTCGCCCACGTGGTGGCCTCGATGTACAACCAGCACTGCAAATGGCTGGAGCACTGCGAGGAGATTCCCTGGAGAGCGCCGATCGCTCCCTGGAATTGCCTGATCTCTTCCACCGTGTGGCGTCAGGACCACAACGGCTTCACCCACCAGGATCCCGGCTTCATGGATCTGGCCGGCAACAAGAAGGGCAGCATCACCCGCGTGTATCTGCCGGCCGATGCCAACAGCCTGCTGGCCGTGGCCGAAAAGGCGCTCACCGAAACTGATGTGGCCAACATCATCGTGTCGGACAAGCAGAAGCATCTGCAGTACCTCACGCTCGATGAGGCCCGCCGCCATGTGGCCAAAGGCGCCGGCATCTGGGAGTGGGCCTGCAACGACAACTGCGGCATCGATCCGGACGAGCCCGACGTGGTGCTCGCCTCCGCCGGCGACATCCCCACCAAGGAATGCCTGGCGGCGATCGAGATTCTGCGTTCAGAAATCCCCCATCTCAAGGTTCGCTACGTGAACGTGGTGAAG
This sequence comes from Synechococcus sp. WH 7803, assembly GCA_000063505.1. Classification (GTDB taxonomy): domain Bacteria; phylum Cyanobacteriota; class Cyanobacteriia; order PCC-6307; family Cyanobiaceae; genus Synechococcus_C. The sequence continues at coordinate 227,187 of CT971583.1, read as the reverse complement.
CTGTTCGCCATGGCCAACCCGAAGGACCACCCCCACGGCCTCAGTGACCGGGACTTCGAAAGCCTGTTCACACCCGACAAACCGGTGATCTTCAACTTCCACGGCTATCCCTGGCTGATCCACCGCCTCACCTACAACCGCCCGAACCACAACAACTTCCACGTGCGTGGTTACAAGGAGCAGGGCAACATCAACACCCCGCTGGAGCTCGCCATCTGCAACCAGATCGACCGCTTCAACCTGGTGATCGATGTGATCGACCGGGTGGAATCGCTCGGATCCCGGGCCGCCCACGTGAAAGAGCAAATGAAAGACGAGATCCATAAGCACCGCGCCTATGCCCATGAGCACGGCACCGATGCGCCCGAGATCAACAACTGGCGCTGGAGCCTGGGCCGCAGCTCCTGCAACGTCTGAACCGCAGCGCTGATCCAGACCTCAATTCCACGTTTTCACCCTTTTCCCCACCTGCCATGAGCACCTCCCAGCCCCTCGACCTGCGCCTGCCCACCCCCGGCTGTTATGCCGATCCCGAACGGGCCGGCCTGGATGCCGAATCCGTCTTCGACGGCATGACCGAGCACCTGTTCTTCACCCTGGGCAAGCTCGCGCCCTCCGCCAGCCGTCATGACCTCTACATGGCCCTGAGCTATGCGGTGCGCGACCGTCTGATGACCCGCTTCCTCGCCAGCAAGGAGGCGATCCGCGCCAGACCGCAACGCACGGTGGCCTACCTCTCCGCCGAGTTCCTGATCGGCCCTCAGCTGGCCAACAACCTGCTGAACCTGGGCATCCAGAAGGAAGCGGAAGAAGCGCTCAAGCGCTTCGGCATCGAATCCCTGCAGCAGATCCTGGAGGTGGAGGAAGAGCCCGGATTGGGCAATGGCGGCCTGGGCCGTCTGGCCGCCTGCTACATGGAGTCGCTGGCCAGCCTGGAGATCCCAGCCACCGGCTACGGCATCCGCTATGAGTTCGGCATCTTCGACCAGCTGATCCGCGATGGCTGGCAGGTGGAAGTCACCGACAAGTGGCTCAAGGGCGGCTGGCCCTGGGAACTGCCCCAGCCCGACCAGGCCTGCTTCGTGGGCTTCGGCGGCCGCACGGAGAGCTACATCGACGACAAGGGCAGCTACCGCTCCCGCTGGATTCCGTCGGAGCACGCCATCGGCGTTCCCCACGACGTGCCCGTGCTGGGCTACCGCGTGAACACCTGCGACCGCCTGCGCCTGTGGCGGGCCGATGCCACCGAAAGCTTCGATTTCTACGCCTTCAACATCGGCGATTACTACGGCGCCGTGGAAGAGAAGGTGGGCAGTGAAACCCTCTCCAAGGTGCTGTATCCCAACGACGGCACCGATGAAGGTCGCCGCCTGCGCCTCAAGCAGCAGCACTTCTTCGTGAGCTGCTCCCTGCAGGACATGCTGCGCAGCCTCGACAGCCGCGGCCTGTCGGTGGAGAACTTCCCCGAGTACTGGACCGTTCAGCTCAACGACACCCACCCCGCCATCGCCGTGGCGGAGCTGATGCGCCTGCTGATCGACGACCGCCACCTGGAGTGGGAGAAGGCCTGGGACATCACCACCCGCTCGGTGGCCTACACCAACCACACCCTGCTGCCGGAAGCCCTCGAGAAGTGGGACCTGAACCTGTTCAGCAGCCTGCTGCCCCGCCACCTGGAGCTGATCTACGAGATCAACCGCCGCTTCCTGCAACAGGTGCGCTTGCGCTACCCAGGCAATGACGCCATCCAGCGCAAGCTCTCGATCATCGATGAAGACGGCGGCAAGGCCGTGCGCATGGCCCACCTGGCCACCATCGGCGCCCACCATGTGAATGGCGTGGCCGCGCTGCACTCCGATCTGGTGCGTGAACAGCTGATGCCGGAGTTCGCCGAACTCTGGCCGGAGAAGTTCACCAACGTGACCAATGGCGTGACGCCGCGCCGCTGGGTGGCTCTCTCCAACCCCGAGCTCTCAACCCTGCTCGATGAGCATGTGGGCCAAGGTTGGATCACCGACATGGAGCAGCTGCGCCGCCTCGAGGAGCGTCAGCATGACCACGGCTTCCTGGAGCACTGGGGCAACACCAAGCTCTCGGTGAAGCGCAAGCTTTCGGGCTACATCCACCGCAACACCGGCGTGCTGGTGGATCCCTCCAGCCTGTTCGACGTGCAGGTGAAGCGCATCCACGAGTACAAGCGCCAGCACCTCAATGCCCTGCAGGTGATCACCCAGTACCTGCGCATCAAGAACGGCCAGGCCGAGGGCATGGCCCCGCGCACGGTGATCTTCGGCGGCAAGGCGGCTCCCGGCTACTACATGGCCAAGCTGATCATCCGCTTCATCAACGGCATCGCCGAAACGATCAATGCCGACCCCGACATGGACGGCCGCCTGCGGGTGGTGTTCCTGCCCGATTACAACGTGAAACTCGGCGAACAGGTGTATCCTGCCTCGGATCTATCCGAGCAGATCTCCACGGCGGGCAAGGAAGCCTCGGGCACCGGCAACATGAAGTTCGCCATGAACGGCGCCCTCACCATCGGCACCCTCGATGGCGCCAATGTGGAGATCCGGGAGCTTGTGGGTGGTGAGAACTTCTTCCTGTTCGGCAAAACGGTGGAGGAGATCGCGGCCCTCAAGCAGGGCGGCTATCGCCCCTGGGAGGTGATCCAATCGCTCCCCGAGCTGGCGGAAGCCATCCGCCTGGTGGAGATCGGTCACTTCAGCAACGGCGACGGCGAGCTGTTCCGCCCGCTGCTCGACAACCTCACCGGCAATGACCCCTTCTTCGTGATGGCCGACTTCGCCGACTACCTGCGGGCGCAGGACGCCGTGAGCCGTGCCTGGACGGACCGCATGCACTGGAACCGCATGAGCCTGCTGAACACGGCCCGCAGCGGCTTCTTCTCCTCCGACCGCTCGATCCGCGACTACTGCCGCGACATCTGGAAGGTGGAGGCGATGCCGGTGGAGATCACCTGCGACGTGCGCTGAGGCCCCACGGATGCAAGACCTGGCGCTGGTCATCAATCTCGGCAGCTCCAGCCTGAAGGCGGCCCTGGTGGACTCCACCGGGGCCTTTCCTTGGCACAGCGGGCGCAGCCTGCAGCCAGAGGAGAGCCTGGATGGAGTGCTGAGCCGCTGGCTGGAGCCCGAACTGGCGCCCTATCGCGAGGGAATCACCCTGGTAGGCCACCGGGTGGTGCATGGCGGCGAGCGTTTCACCGCTCCCACCCGCATCGATGCGGCGCTGGAAGCCACCCTGGAGGAGCTGGTGCCCCTGGCTCCGCTGCACAATCCCCCGGCCCTGAAGGGTCTGGCCTGGGCGCGCGGCTGGGCGCCAGATCTGCCCCAATGGGCCTGTTTTGATACCGCCTTCCACAGCACCCTGCCGGCGGCGGCCAGTACCTATGCCTTGCCAGCCGAGCTGCGCCAGCGGGGCTTCCGGCGCTTCGGCTTCCATGGCATCAACCACCAGCATGTGGCTGACACCGTGGCAGCCCAGTGGCAGCAACAGGGCCGGGATGCCAACAAGCTGCGCCTGATCAGCGCCCACCTCGGAGCCGGAGCCTCGTTGGCCGCGATCCGGGGCGGACGCTGCATCGACACCACCATGGGCTACACACCATTGGAGGGGCTGGTGATGGCCAGCCGCAGCGGCAGCGTGGATCCGGGGCTGCTGCTGGAACTCCTGCGCGACGGCATGGGCGAAGCCGAGCTGTCACACCTGCTGCAGAAGCAGGCAGGCCTGAAGGGGCTCTCCGGCCTGAGCGGCGACATGCGTGAGATCCGCGAGCAGGCGGCGGCAGGCCACCAGGGAGCGCAGCTGGCGCTGGATGTGTTCCGGCAGCGTTTACTGCAGCTGATCGGCGCCATGGCCGCCAGCCTGCGGGGCGTGGATGTGCTGGCACTCACCGGAGGAATCGGCGAACACGATCAAGCCCTGCGAGCGGAACTTACAGACGCCCTGAGCTGGTTGCCCAACCTGGAGATGGTGATCGTGCCAGCCGATGAGGAAGGGATGATCGCCCTGCTCTGCCGGCGCTCAGCCGCGGTCGGGTAGATCCGGGGTTTGGTGCAGCAGGCGGTTGAGACGCAGCCGATCGGCATTGAGAGGATCGGGGGCCAGCTCGCCGGCCAGTTCACGGAATTTCTGCTCGATGTCCTCGGGCACGCGCACATCAAAGATGCGCTCCATCAAGGCCTCAATCGAAAACAAGTGAGCGTTGATGTTCTCCAGATCGGCCATGGCCTGCTGAAGGGCGTCGGTGGGTTCATCGCCGCCACCAACGGGGGTGGCATGCACCTGGCCGTCGCTGGGGCGAGGTCCGTGCTGCTTCTGGAGATCTTCGAGCACCCGGCCTGAGAGGGTGCGGAACGACTGGAGGGCCGCCCAGCTCAGCTCCTGTTGCTGACGCAAGGTTGGATTCTCCCGGATCAGCCGGTCATGCTCCCGGTAGAAGCGTTGACAATCCGGGCATTGACAGGGCTCTTCTGGCACCGACGACCCACAGCTCAAACTTCATCATGACACCTGATCAGGCCGCCAGCGGTGGCTCCGAGGAAAATCCGCCGTCGTCGCCACCATGACCGTCGCGGCGATCGTCATCGCCATCGACAACGCCTGGCAGGGGAATCTCAATGGAGGTGACGACCTGGATCACATCGCGCAAGCGCATGGAGTCGGCAAACCAACCCATGGCCTGTTCCGTATCACCGCGGCGCTCAGCATCACTGGCCTGATCCTCATGGGCTTCAGCCAGCAGAGCCAGCCAGCAGAGGCAACGGGCTTGAACCACCGACAGATCAAGGTCAGCAGGCTGGGAGTCGGCGATGCGCTCGCTCTCCTGCTGAACAAGAAGCCTTAACCGCAGATCGTGAAGCTGGGTCATGGTTCCGGATTCGTTGCTGCAACGCTAGCGGGAGCGTGCCGTCTGGCCACCCCACTAAATGTAGTAGTGACTACCGGCGCCGCTGTTCAATCTCACGGGGCTGGCGGGACTCGAACCCACGACCTACGGTTTAGGAAACCGTCGCTCTATCCGGCTGAGCTACAGCCCCATCACGCTTCATTATGGGGTTTGAAAGCAGGCGAGGTGATCGCGACCAACCCTGGGCTTCGTGCACAGGCGAGGTTGAGGAAAGTCCGGGCTCCCCGATGGCCAGGCTTGCTGGGTAACGCCCAGTGCGGGTGACCGTGAGGAGAGTGCCACAGAAACACACCGCCGATGGCCCCATGGGAGCAATCCCTTTGGCACAGGCAAGGGTGCAAAGGTGCGGTAAGAGCGCACCAGCAGCATCGAGAGGTGCTGGCTCGGTAAACCCCGGCCGGGAGCAAGGCCCAGGAACAACGGGTGGCCATCATCCCCGTTCCGCCTTTGTGAGCCGCTCGAGGTCGTCGGTAACGGCGATCCCAGATAGATGATCACCCCCCTTCCGCGGAAGGGAGAACAGAACCCGGCTTATGTCCTGCTTTCACCCCTTTCAAGGCGCAGGAACAGCACTGTGATGCAGGAAGCCAACCGCGATCAACAACTGCGTTTGCTCTGGATCGAACTTGGGAACAATCCTGAGCGGCTGCAACGCGCAGAGTTCGACTGCCTGAATGAAGCCCTCACCCACACCTCCAGCGGTCTGAATCCCCACCACGAGCAGCTGGAGTTTCTCGGTGATGCGGTGTTGCGCCTGGCAGCCAGTGAATTCATTGCAACGGCCTATCCCCAGATGCCGGTGGGGGAGCGCTCCAGCCTGCGGGCCCAGCTGGTGAGTGATCGCTGGCTGGCCCAGCTGGGGGAAGCGATCGCCATCGCCCAGTGGTGGCGCATCGGCCCCAAGGCCAGCGGTGATCCCAGCGCAGCCGCCACCATCCGCGCTGAGCTCAGTGAGGCGCTGATCGGCGCGGTGTACCGGATTGCCGGGCTGCAAACGGTGCAGGCCTGGCTGACGCCCCATTGGCAGACCAGCGCCGAAGCGGTGCTCGCCGATCCCTACCGCGGCAACAGCAAATCAGCCCTACAGGAATGGAGCCAGGGCCAGGGGCTGGGTCTGCCCCGATACAGCTGCAGCGAAGTGAGCCAGAGCCACGGCGACCCGAAGCGCTTTCAGGCTTCTGTGACCCTGCCGCCGGATCTCTCTGCCGCAGGCTGGGGTGGGTCGCGGCGCGAGGCCGAACAGCAAGCAGCAGAAGCCTTGATGGCGCAGCTCAAAGCATCCAGCACAGATCGTGCCTAGGCCTCGCCAGCACGCGCGGGCAACAGCGCCCCGCAGCGATCGCAATGGGAGGCCTCGCGACGGTGATCGGCATGGCTGCAATTGGTGCAAACGCGCTGGTCGTGGCGCACCTGCTGCATCGTTTCCACGGTGACGATGCCGGTGGGGATGGCAATGATCCCGAAACCCAGCAGCATCACCACCGCCGCCAGCACCTGACCGAGCACGGTCTGGGGCACGAAATCGCCGTAGCCCACGGTGGTCATGGTCACGATCGCCCAGTACACCCCCTGGCCCACGGTCTGGAACTGGGTGTTGGGATGGTTGCTTTCAATCACCACCATCAGGTAGCCGAGCACCACCTGGGCGAGCACCACGAAAAACAGGAACACGCCGATGCGACGGGCACTGGCCTTGAGCGCCCGGCCCAGCAGCTGGGCCTCATCCATGAAGCGCAGCAGCTTGAACACCCGCAACACCCGACCGAACTTGAACACCCAGAGGATCAGGCCGCTGTTGATCTGGGGCACAAAGAAGAACAGCACCGCCGAGAGGTCGATCAGCCCAAAGAAACTGCGGGCATACACCAGCGGCTTCGGCGACACCCACAGGTGCAGCAGGTAATCGGCCATGAACACCAGCAGGCAGCCCCGCTCGAGTTCATCCACCCAGACCGGGATTTCACCGGGCGCAGCCGCCCGCATCGGATGGGGCTCGACCAACAAACCGGCGACGCTGAGCAGGATCGTCCCGAAGATCACCAGGTTGTAGATCCGGCCCGCACGGGTGTCGGAGTCGAGCACAACCCGCCGTAGCCGCTGACGCAGGGCGAGCTCCATGGCTGTCAGTCGGCGCTGAGGTCGCGCAGGCGCAGGGTCACGAGCTTGTCCCAGTTGCCGCCTTCAAACAGCACAGCCGCCCGGTCGCCACTGATGCGCTGCACAAAGCCGGTGTAGCCGTTATAGATCGAACGCTGATCCACCACCGTCACCGTGGCGCCGGGAAGAATCGGAGCAGCAGATGCCATAGCAAGGGAACGATCAGGCCCTAAGTATTGCGCGCAAGGATGATGACGTGTCGACTGCTTCTGCTCCCATGACTGCTGACGACTGGCTGCCGGTGGGCAAGGTGGTGGCCGTTCAGGGGCTGAAAGGCGAGCTGCGCGTGAACCCAGCGAGCGACTTCCCTGAGCGGTTCACCGAGCCCGGCAGCCGCTGGCTCAAAGCGCGCGGCCAGGCACCGCGAGAAATTGAATTAACCAGCGGCCGGCAGCTGCCCGGCAAGAGTGTGTTTGTGGTGCGCTTTGCCGGAGTGGAGAGCCGCGACGCGGCCGAAGCCTTGGTGGGCCAAACCCTGATGGTGCCCGCCGATGACCGCCCCGAGCTGGCGGAGGGGGAATTTCACCTGCTGGATCTGGTGGGTCTGGAAGCCCGGTTGAGCGCCGATGGGGACGCCATCGGCACCGTGAAGGATCTGATCAGCGGCGGCAACGACCTGCTGGTGCTGGAACGCCCCGACGGCCGCACCCTGATGATCCCCTTCGTGGAGGCGATCGTGCCCGACGTGCATCTGGAGCAGGGCTGGTTGCGGCTCACCCCACCGCCAGGCCTGCTCGAGCTCTGAGTCCAGTCCGGTGACAACACAGGTGACAGCCACAGAGCACCTGCGCGACAATCACCGGCACTTCGTCACGCGCCCCCAGTGACCACCCCTCTGATTCCGGTGATCCTCTGCGGCGGCACCGGCACACGCCTCTGGCCCCTCTCCCGCGCCAGCTATCCCAAGCAGTACTGGCCCCTTGGCGGCAGCGGCGATGAAACCCTGTTGCAGCAGACCCAGCAGCGCCTGGATGGGCTGGAAGGCCTGGCGCCGCCGCTGTTGATCTGCAACGACGACCACCGCTTCATCGTGGCCGAGCAGATGCGCCAGATCGAGGTGGAACCTGGCGCGATCCTGCTGGAGCCCATGGGCCGCAACACCGCCCCGGCTGTAGCGGTGGCCGCTCTCCAGGCCACGGCCCGCGGTGAGGATCCCCTGCTGCTGGTGCTGGCCGCCGACCATGTGATCCGAGATGGAGAGCATTTCCGCGCGGCCATCGCTGCCGGACGCAGCGCCGCCGAGGCAGGGCGCCTGGTGACCTTCGGCATCGTGCCCACCGCACCGGAAACGGGCTACGGCTACATCGAAGCCGCCGAACCGCTGCAGCCTGGGGCCCTCACCCCCGTGCCCATTGCCCGCTTTGTGGAGAAGCCCGACCGCGCCACAGCCGAGCAGTTCCTCGCCAGTGGCCGCTTCACCTGGAACAGCGGCATGTTCCTGTTCAAAGCCAGCGCCATGCTGGCCGAACTCGAGCGTCTGGCACCGGAGGTGGTGAGCTGCTGCCGCGCCGCCTTGGAACAGGACGTGGCCGATCTGGATTTCCTGCGCTTGGAGCGGGAAGCCTTCGCCAAGTGCCCGAGTGTGGCCATCGACGTGGCCGTGATGGAGAAAACCGAGCTGGGCAGCGTGCTTCCCCTGGCCGCCGGCTGGAGTGATGTGGGCAGCTGGAGTGCCCTGTGGGATACCGCCGATCGCGATGACGACGGCAACGTTCTGCGCGGCCGCGTGATCAGCGAGGGCAGCCGCAACTGCTATCTGCGCAGCGAACACCGCCTGGTGGTGGGCCTGGGCGTGGAGAACCTGGTGGTGGTGGAAACCGACGACGCCGTGCTGATTGCCGATCGCAGCCAGGCCCAGAACGTGAAGACGATCGTGAAGCAGCTGGAGGCCGACGGCAGCCCAGAAGGCAAGGCCCATCGCAAGATCTACCGTCCCTGGGGCCATTACACCGGTGTGGTGGAAGACAGCCGCTGGCAGGTGAAGCGCATCTCCGTGAAACCCGGCGCCAGCCTCTCGCTGCAGATGCACCACCACCGCGCCGAACATTGGATCGTGGTGAAGGGCACAGCCTTGGTGGAACGCGATGGTGACCAGCAGCTAATCGGCGAAAACCAGAGCACCTACATCCCCCTCGGTTGCCGGCACCGGCTCACCAACCCCGGCCGCATCCCGGTGGAACTGATCGAAGTGCAGAGCGGCGCTTATCTGGGTGAAGACGACATCGTGCGCTTCGACGATGTGTACGGCCGCAGCGATGCGGCCGCACGAGCCGCCCTCACTCCACAGTGACGCTCTTGGCCAGGTTGCGGGGCTGATCCACATCCAGGCCCCGATGGGCCGCGATGTGATAACTCAGCATCTGCATGGGCACCACGGTGAGCAGGGGGCTGATCCACTCGCTCACCGCCGGCACGGGCAGTAGCTCATCAAACAGATCCGTGTCCGGACCTTCGGGGGCCACCCCGATCAGCTGGGCATCGCGAGCCTTGGCTTCCTGGGCATTGCTGAGCACTTTCTCGAACACCACCCCGGGCACAGCGATCGACACCACCGGCACCCGGGCGTCGAGCAACGCGATCGGCCCATGCTTCATCTCGCCGGCCGGATAGCCCTCGGCGTGGATGTAGCTGATCTCCTTGAGCTTGAGCGCCCCTTCCAGGGCGATCGGGTAGTTGATGCCGCGCCCCAGGAAAATCACATCCTGGGTGTCGGCAAACCGGTGCGCCATCGCTTCTGAGCGCTGATCGTGCTGCTCCACCAAGGCACTGAGCTGCTCGGGCAGGCCGCGGAGTTCGCTGATCAAGCCGGCAAGTTCCGCCTCACTGCGGCTGTGGCGGCGGGCGGCAAAGGCCAGGGCCAGGGCATAAAAGGCGAGCAGCTGGCCCAGGAAGGTCTTGGTGGCCGCCACGCCCACCTCGATGCCGGCACCGATGTCGAGGATGTGGGGCACCTGCCGAGCCAGGGAACTCTCCGGCCGGTTGGTCACCCCCAGCTGCCGGGGGGCAAAGGCGGGATCGCCATGGCCCTGGCGGCGCTGCACATCCATGGCCAGGGCCGCGAGCGTGTCGGCCGTTTCACCCGACTGGGTGACACCGATGGTGAGGGTGTTGGGCGCCAGCGGCGGCGGCGCATAACGGAATTCACTGGCGTAATCCACGCTGGTGGGGACACCGGCGAACTGCTCCAGCAGGTAGGCCCCCACCAGAGCGGCATGGCGACTGGTGCCGCAGGCCAGGATCTGAATGCGTTCGATGCCGCTGTAAAAGGCGTCGTCGAAGGGCAAGGCCACCGGTTGCTGCGCCGGTAACCCCTTCGGCAGATGGCGCTCCACCCAGAGCCGGGCAGTCTCGGGCTGCTCGTGGATTTCCTTGAGCATGAAGTGGCGGAAATGCCGCTTGTCGGCCACATGCTCCTGGCCGCTGAGCAGGGAGGGGCTGCGCTGTTGGCGTGCCCCGCTGGCGTCGTAGAGCTCGATCCCCAAGGGACCGAGCAGGGCCACCTCCCCATCCTCCATGGGCAGAATCGTGCGCGTGAAACCGGCCAGAGCGGGCGTATCGCTGGCGCAGAGAAACTCCCCCTCGCCCAAACCGATCAGCAGGGGAGCCGCCTTGCGGGCCACCACCAGCGCTCCGGGCACCTCCGCCCAGAGCACGGCCAGGGCATAGGCCCCCTGCAGGCGGGGCAGCACCGCTTGCACGGCTTCCAGCAGCAGCGCGCCATCGGCAGCGCGGCCAGCGGCCTGCAAGCGTGCCAATTCAGCAGCCACCAGGTGGGGGATCACCTCGGTGTCGGTGTCCGAGAGGAAGGTCACACCGTTGGCGCTGAGCTCTTCGCGCAGCGCTCGGTGGTTTTCGATGATGCCGTTCTGCACCACGGCCACGGCACCGCTGCCATCGCGATGGGGATGGGCGTTGTGCTCCTCAGGCTTGCCATGGGTGGCCCAGCGGGTGTGGCCGATGCCCACCAAGCCCGGGGCACCGTCGCGCTCCACCCGGGCCGACAGATTCACCAGCTTGCCCTTGGCGCGGATGCAATGCAGCTGCCCCGACTCCACCGTGGCCACGCCGGCGGAGTCGTAGCCGCGATATTCCAGTTGGCGAAGACCCTCGAGCAGCAGGGGTGCCGCATCCCGGGAACCGATCACCGCAACGATTCCGCACATACAAAAAAGCCCGGCACTGCCGGGCTGAGCTTATGGGTTGTGGAGCAGAAAAAACTGTGAAACGCACCAAGCGTTGAAACGATCAGTACGACAGGCCCATGCTGCGGCTGGTTTCATCACCGAGGTACACGCGGATGCTGAGGAAGTCGGTGGGGCAGGCGGTTTCGCAGCGCTTGCAGCCCACGCAATCCTCGGTGCGGGGAGAGGACGCGATCTGACCGGCCTTGCAGCCATCCCAGGGCACCATCTCGAGCACATCGAGAGGGCAGGCACGCACGCACTGGGTGCAGCCGATGCAGGTGTCGTAGATCTTGACGGCGTGGGACATGAGCCCGTCTCGGTGCAATTGACTTGGCGTCAACGTACCCGCCACAACCGCCTCTGAGATCGTGCTCGCGCTTCGCCGTCACTGTTGTTAACGCCCGTGACTGGTGCGGCCGGCGTCAGCCCGTAAGATGCGGCGTCCCGTCTTCACGGCCATGTCTCAGGAAGCAATCCTCGAAAAAGTCCGTTCGATCGTGGCGGAGCAGCTCAGCGTCGACGCCGGTGAAGTCAAGCCGGAGTCCAATTTTCAGAACGATCTGGGCGCCGACTCTCTCGACACCGTCGAGCTGGTGATGGCCCTGGAAGAAGCGTTCGACATCGAAATTCCCGACGAAGCCGCCGAAGGCATCACCACCGTCGGTGACGCCGTTAAGTACATCGAAGACAAGCAGGCCTGAGGTTCCGCAGCATGGTGGAGGGTCTCCAACGCGTCGTGGTCACCGGCCTTGGCGCGGTGACACCGATCGGCAACAGCGTTGCCGACTACTGGGACGGGCTCACGTCCGGCCGCAACGGCGTCGCAGGCATCACCCTGTTCGACGCGTCTGCACACGCTTGCCGCTTTGCCGCGGAAGTGAAGGCATTCGATCCAACGGGGTTCATTGAGCCCAAAGACGCCAAGCGCTGGGATCGCTTCAGCAAATTCGGTGTGGTGGCAGCCCAACAGGCTCTGGCTGATTCCGGCCTGGAGATCACTCCAGATAACGCTGAGCGCATCGGCATCATCATCGGGTCGGGCGTGGGCGGTTTGCTCACGATGGAAACCCAGGCCCACGTGCTCGACGGCAAAGGGCCCGGCCGCGTGAGCCCCTTCACCGTGCCGATGATGATTCCGAACATGGCCACAGGTCTGGCGGCGATCGCCGTGGGTGCCAAGGGTCCAAGCTCGGCGGTGGCCACCGCCTGTGCCGCGGGATCCAATGCCATCGGTGATGCGTTCCGCCTGCTCCAGCTGGGCAAGGCCGACGCCATGCTCTGCGGCGGGGCGGAATCGGCGATCACCCCCCTGGGGGTGGCTGGATTCGCCAGTGCCAAAGCGCTGTCGTTCCGCAACGATGACCCGGCCACGGCCAGCCGCCCCTTCGACCGCGATCGGGACGGCTTCGTGATCGGCGAAGGAGCCGGCATGCTGGTGCTCGAAACCCTCAGCCACGCCGAAGCTCGCGGTGCCACCATCCTTGCCGAGGTGGTCGGCTACGGCACCACCTGCGATGCCCATCACATCACCTCGCCCACACCGGGGGGTGTGGGTGGTGCAGCCGCCATGCGCCTCGCCCTGGACGACGGTGGTGTGTCAGCGGCGAGTGTGGATTACGTGAATGCCCACGGCACCAGCACCCCCGCCAACGACAGCAACGAAACCGCTGCCATCAAGAGCGCTCTCGGTGATCGTGCCCTGCAGATCCCGGTGAGCTCCACCAAGTCGATGACCGGCCATCTGCTGGGTGGCTCCGGCGGGATTGAAGCCGTGGCCTGCGTGCTGGCACTGCAGCACAACGTGGTTCCTCCCACGATCAACCACGCCAATCCCGATCCCGACTGTGATCTGGATGTCGTTCCCAACACAGCTCGAGACCACAAACTGGAGACGGTGCTTTCCAACTCCTTTGGCTTCGGCGGTCATAACGTCTGCCTGGCTTTCCGCTCGATGGGGTGAGCGGCGACACCGCACCCCTGCTTCAAACTGTCCGCAACGCACTTTTCACCATGGTCGCAGCGCCCGCCTCTCTCGACACGCTCTGCATCAACAGCATCCGGATGCTGGCCGTCGATGCCATCAACAAATCCAAGAGCGGCCATCCCGGCCTGCCGATGGGCTGCGCACCCTTGGGTTATGCGCTGTGGGACAAGTTTCTCAAGCACAACCCCAAGAACCCCAAGTGGTTCAACCGCGACCGCTTTGTGCTCTCGGCGGGTCACGGCTGCATGCTCCTGTACGCGCTGCTGCACCTCACCGGCTACGACTCAGTGTCGATCGACGACATCAAGCAGTTCCGCCAGTGGGGCTCCAAGACGCCCGGCCACCCCGAAACCTTTGAAACTCCTGGTGTTGAAGTAACCACCGGCCCCCTGGGCGCCGGCATCTCCAACGCCGTGGGTCTGGCGATCGCTGAATCCCACCTGGCCGCCAAGTTCAACAAGCCCGGCGCCACCCTCGTGGATCACTACACCTATGTGGTGATGGGGGATGGCTGCAACCAGGAAGGCATCGCTTCGGAAGCCTGCTCCCTGGCCGGCCACCTGAAGCTGGGCAAGCTGATCGCCCTCTACGACGACAACCACATCACCATCGACGGCCGCACGGACGTGTCCTTCACCGAGGACGTGCTCAAGCGCTACGAGGCCTACGGCTGGCATGTGCAGCACGTGGCCGACGGCAACACCGATGTGGACGCCATCGCCAAGGCGATCGAAGCCGCCAAGGCCGTGACCGACAAGCCGTCGATCATCAAGGTGACCACCACCATCGGCTACGGCTCCCCCAACAAGGGCGACACCGCCGGCGTGCACGGTGCACCCCTGGGTGAAGACGAAACCGTCCTGACCCGTCAGCAGCTGGGCTGGGAGTACGGCCCCTTCGAAGTGCCCCAGGAGGCTTACGACCAGTTCCGCCAGGCGATCGAGCGTGGCGCCAGCCTCGAAGCCGAGTGGAACCAGACCCTGGCCACCTACCGCACCCAGTTCCCCGCTGAAGCGGCTGAGTTCGAGCGCATGCTGCGCGGTGAACTGCCCGAGGGTTGGGACAAGGATCTGCCCACCGCTGGCCCCGACGAGAAGGGTCTGGCCACCCGCAAGCACTCCCAGATCTGCCTGGGCGCCCTCGGCCCCAACCTGCCTGAGCTGATCGGTGGCTCCGCCGACCTCACCCACTCCAACTACACCGACATCAAGGGCGAAACCGGTTCCTACCAGCCGGAAACCCCTGAGAAGCGCTACCTGCACTTCGGTGTGCGTGAGCACGCCATGGCGGCCATCCTCAACGGCATCGCCTATCACGACAGCGGCCTGATCCCCTACGGCGGCACCTTCCTGGTGTTCGCCGACTACATGCGCGGCTCCATGCGCCTGTCGGCCCTAAGTGAACTGGGTGTGATCTACGTGCTCACCCACGACTCCATCGGCGTCGGCGAAGACGGTCCCACCCACCAGCCGATCGAGACCATTCCCTCCCTGCGCGCCATGCCCGGGATGCTGGTGTTCCGTCCTGGCGATGCCAACGAAACCAGTGGTGCCTACAAGCTGGCGATTCAAAACCGCAAGCGCCCCAGCGCCCTGTGCCTCAGCCGTCAGGGCATGGCCAACCAGGCCAATTCCTCGATCGACAAGGTGGCTCTGGGCGGCTATGTGCTCGAAGACTGCGAAGGCACCCCCGATCTGATCCTGATCGGCACCGGCACCGAGCTCGACCTCTGCGTGCAGGCCGCCAAGCAGCTCAGCGCCGAAGGCAAGAAGGTGCGCGTGGTGTCCATGCCCTGCGTGGAACTGTTCGATGAGCAAAGCGACGCCTACAAGGAAGAAGTGCTCCCCAACGCTGTGCGCAAGCGCATGGTGGTGGAAGCTGCTGAATCCTTCGGCTGGCACCGTTTCATCGGCCTCGATGGTGACAGCGTCACCATGAACCGCTTCGGTGCATCCGCCCCCGGTGGAACCTGCCTCAAGGAGTTCGGCTTCACGGTTGAGAACGTTGTGGCAAAATCCAAAGCCCTGCTTGGATGACGTCATGCCCTCGAACCGTCAGCCTCAGCCGACTGGTTCCACAGAGCATGACCAACAACTGGCCCCTTCTGCCGCGGTGCAGGAGGGGTTTTTTCATGATTCAGGCTCACAACAGAGTGAGCAATCAGCAAGAAAACGGGGACAAAAACGGCGCTTCGGCGCCGCTGGCCTGCTGAATGTGCTGATCACCAATGCTGTGCTGCAGATTCTGCTGGCCAGCAACCTAGTGGCCGTCACCATGGCCACTTTGATCAGCCAGGCGATCAACACCGGCCTCGGATATGCCATTTACGGAAAACTTGTTTTCAAAGCCAAAGGGCTGCGTCATCACAGACCGCTGCTTCGCTATTTGTTATTGATGACGGTGATGTGGCTTCTGAATGCTGCAGGGATTGAGGCAGGTGCAGGCGTCGGCATTCAGAAAAATCTTGCCGCTGCCGCACTGATCCCCTGCCTCGCCGTGATATCCTTCGGCGCACAGAAGTATTGGGTGTTCAAGTAGTGAAACTGAGCATCATCATCCCTTGTTACAACGAATCAGCAACCATCCTCTCGTTGATCGACGCCGTCAAACAGTCACCTGTTGCCAACAAAGAAATCATCATCGTGGATGATGGCTCGAGAGACGGGACACGCGACATCCTGAGCACACTGAAGGATCCCGATGTGCGGGTGATCTTTCACAAGATGAACCAAGGCAAGGGCGCTGCACTGCGCACGGGCTTCCAGGAGGCCAGCGGCGATATCTGCATCGTTCAAGACGCAGATCTGGAATACGATCCCCAGGAATTCCCGATCGTGATTCAACCGATTGTGGATGGCAAAGCCGATGTGGTGTTCGGCAGCCGTTTCCAGAGTGGCAGGCCCCATCGCGTGGTGTACTTCTGGCACCGCGTGGGCAATGGCGTGCTCACATTGATGAGCAACTTCTTCACCGATTTGAATTTGTCGGACATGGAGACCTGCTACAAGGCGTTTCGCCGTGAAGTGATTCAAGCGATCAACATTCGCGAAAACCGTTTTGGTTTTGAGCCAGAAGTCACGGCCAAAATCGCAAAGATGAATCTGCGCATCTACGAAGTGGGGATTTCTTATTACGGCCGCACCTACGACGAAGGCAAGAAAATCGGCTGGAAAGATGGCGTGAGAGCGATCTACTGCATTCTCAAATACAATCTTTGGGCTCAACGCTGAAGCACCATGCGCATCACCCGTAACCTGATCACTGGTGGCGCTGGTTTTCTCGGCTCCCACCTCACCGACAGGCTGATGAACGCCGGGGAAGAGGTGATCTGTCTTGACAATTACTTCACGGGTCGCAAAAGCAACATTGCCCAATGGATTGGCCATCCTCGCTTTGAACTGATCCGTCACGATGTGACCGAGCCGATCCGCCTGGAGGTGGACCGCATCTGGCACCTGGCCTGTCCGGCCTCGCCGGTGCACTACCAGTTCAATCCGATCAAAACGGCCAAGACAAGCTTTCTTGGCACTTACAACATGCTCGGCCTTGCGCGCCGGGTGGGCGCACGTTTACTTCTGGCCAGCACCAGCGAGGTGTACGGGGATCCAGAAGTGCATCCCCAACCGGAAAGTTACCGCGGATGTGTGAACACCATCGGCATCCGCAGCTGTTACGACGAAGGCAAACGCATCGCCGAAACCCTCTGCTTCGACTACCAACGCATGCATGGCACGGAAATCCGCGTGATGCGCATTTTCAACACCTACGGGCCGCGCATGCTGCCCGACGACGGACGGGTGGTGAGCAACTTCATCGTTCAAGCGCTGCAAGGACAACCCCTCACTCTCTATGGCGATGGCAGCCAGACCCGCTCCTTCTGCTATGTGGATGATCTGATTGAAGGCATGATCCGCCTGATGAACGGCAACCACACAGGCCCCATCAATATCGGCAATCCGGGTGAGTTCACCATCCGCCAGCTGGCTGAACTGGTGCGCGATCGCATCAATCCCAAGCTCGAACTGATCACAAAACCTCTCCCCCAGGACGATCCACTCCAACGCCAGCCGATCATTGATCTCGCCAGGAAGGAACTTGGCTGGGAGCCGAAGATTGCCCTTCAAGACGGACTGCAACCCACGATCGATTGGTTCAAGCAAAGCCTGAGCAAAGGCTGAACCAATGAACAACAAACAAGTCACGCAAGCAGCTTGCTTTGGGCTGCACTGGCTGCTGATCCCTGCCATCGCAGTAACAATGACATTGTGGCCCACAGTCTCGAGTGGCCTGGAACAACTCCAAACAGATGCAGGAGATACGCTTTTAAACCTTTATTTCCTAGAGCACGCTTACCAACATTTCACGGGATCAACGATTCTCAACCCGGATCAATACTGGTCACCTAACTTTTTCTGGCCAATCAAAAATACTCTGGCCTGGAGCGATCACCTACTGGGACCAAGTGTTCTTTACGGAGCATTCAGGTTTTTACTCGACCCTTACCAAAGCTATGT
This sequence comes from Synechococcus sp. WH 7803, assembly GCA_000063505.1. Classification (GTDB taxonomy): domain Bacteria; phylum Cyanobacteriota; class Cyanobacteriia; order PCC-6307; family Cyanobiaceae; genus Synechococcus_C. Next base: position 209,415 of record CT971583.1, on the reverse strand, counting down.
GGCCTGGCTGAGCCTCACGCTCACCCTCAACTATCTCTCCATCCGGATGGCGGCACAGCGGATTGCACCGACAGCAGCTGCCACTTGGATAAGCATGATTGCCCTGGTAACAGCTTTCAGTCCCGCCATCATCCAACAACTGGGACATCCACAACTTCTCAGCCTCTTCCTCATAGGGCCCATTCTTTGTCTCTGCCACCGCTTGATTCACGAGCCAACAGAGGATTTTGCGATCTCATCATGGTTAAGCCTGGCTTCCTGGTTGCTTGCGATCGGCTTCTTTAATATCTACATCTGCGTCTACGCGTGTTATGGCACATTGATATGCGCTTTGACCCATCTCGGCAGGCGACTCAAAATCAAAAATTTGATCATCAAAAACGGTAAAAACTTAACCCGAAATGCATTCGCTCTTGCCTCAATTATCGGAACAAATTTAGTCATTTATTGGCCCTACCTGCAAACGCTCAAAACGTTCGGAAAACGGCCTGGCGAGGAAATTCTCACGAATCTGCCAAAACCATTGAGCTACTTCTACAGCAGCAATTTCTGGTTGTTGCAAGCACCCTGGAGTCCTGACAATCCACCCCCAGCCATGGTTTACGGAGCTGAGCAGGAGCTGTTTCCTGGCTGGATCGTCCTCATTTTGCTGGCAGCAGCAATTATCACATCGTTCCGCAAGAGCCAAACTGCAAAGAATGGTTTGCGGCCATGGCTTTGGGTGATCGCAGCCATGGTTCTGTTCAGCCTCTCGTGGGGTGGGTTCAGCGCCTGGCCTCTGATCAGCAAGCTCCTGCCCGGGGCAAGTTCACTGAGGGCATCCAGCAGGGTTGCCATGATGATCATTCTTTTTGCATCTCCTGCGCTGGCGCTGGCATCGCAACACTGGCATCACAAACTCAATCAAACCAAAGCAACATTGGCTGGGATTCTGGCCATGACCGGAAGCTTTGCGGGGATCTGGGCCATTGGTCAACCATCCTTCTCGCTACAGCAGTGGAAGAAAGAACTGAATGCTCTCTCTTCATCGCTGAACAACAGCGAGTGCTCTGTGTTCTGGTACCAATGGAGCGATCAACCGCCATGGCGCGCACAAGTGTTGGCGATGCATGCCCAACGACGCACAGGCATCCCCACAGCCAATGGGTACAGCGGACACTTTCCACGAGAGCAATGGCCCTTCACCAATCCATCTGGGCACAACGCATTCCAATGGATTGAGCGCGCCGGTTATCGAGACCACCACGAAACACGAGAGCTCACCAATCCCAAGAGCTGGTGTGTCGCAACGCGAACAGCAGACGGCGACATCTCACTCAGGGATCCTGCAGACATCGTTGCGATCACAATTAAAGACGTGACGAACATTCTCTACACCAACAACGAGTTCTCGCTTGGCTCCAAGCATCGCAATCTCTATTTAAAGGCAGACGACCAAACCAACAAATCACGCTGGCTTCTCCTCACTCGAGACAACAACGCCATAGCGTCGGACCGGGGTGACTACAAAATCACCCAGATCAGTCAGCCAGACCCCCTCGAGTCCACCGTTTTAATCACCGATCGCAATGTCAAACAAGGAATTCAATACGTCTGGGTGGTTAACAGCAAAACAGGTGAATTCCTAAGTCAAACAATGGAGGCCTACCCGAAGCCATAGTCTTCGCTTTCAGCACTCCAAAACCATCAAGACTCCTTCTCCATCTTCACCCCAGCCAGATCAGCAGCTCCGCTCTTGGTCTCAAGAACCTTTTCGAGACCCTCGAGATCCTCATCGGTGATTTTGGTCTGCATCGGGCAGTGCTTCGGTCCGCACATCGAGCAGAACTCGGCCTGCTTGTAAATGTCGGCCGGCAGGGTTTCGTCGTGATACTCCTTGGCGCGCTCGGGATCGAGTGACAACTCAAACTGCTTGTTCCAGTCGAAGTTGTACCGGGCACGGCTGAGTTCATCGTCGCGGTCACGGGCACCGGGACGATGGCGGGCAATATCAGCCGCATGGGCCGCGATCTTGTAGGCGATCAGGCCTTCGCGCACGTCTTCTGCGTTGGGCAGACCGAGGTGCTCCTTGGGAGTCACATAGCAGAGCATCGCCGTGCCGTGCCAACCGGCCATCGCCGCACCGATCGCTGAGGTGATGTGGTCGTAACCGGGGGCGATATCGGTGACCAGGGGACCCAGCACGTAGAAGGGCGCCTCGCTGCACTCCTCCATCTGCTTCTTCACGTTGAATTCGATCTGGTCCAAGGGCACGTGGCCCGGACCCTCCACCATCACCTGCACGTCGTGGGCCCAGGCCCGGCGGGTCAGCTCACCCAGGGTCTTGAGCTCAGCCAGCTGGGCCGCATCCGAAGCGTCGTGCTGGCAGCCAGGGCGCAGGGAATCACCGAGGGAGAAGGTGCAGTCGTAGCGCTTGAAGATCTCGCAGATGTCGTCAAAGCGCGTGAACAGGGGGTTCTGGCGGTGGTGATAGAGCATCCATTGGGCCAGGATGCCGCCGCCTCGGCTCACGATGCCGGTGAGACGCCCCTTCACCTTAGGCAGGTGCTCAATCAGCAAACCGGCGTGGATGGTCTGGTAATCAACGCCCTGCTGACAGTGCTTCTCGATGATGTGCAGGAAATCGTCCTCATCGAGCTTCTCGATCGAGCCGTGCACGCTCTCGAGGGCCTGATACACGGGCACCGTGCCGATCGGCACCGGTGAGGCGTCAATGATCGCTGTGCGCACCTCATCGAGGTTCACACCGCCGGTGGAGAGGTCCATCACCGTGTCGGCGCCGTACTTCACCGCCAACTTCAGTTTGTTCACCTCTTCGGCCGCATCGGAGGCATTGGGGGAGGCGCCGATGTTGGCGTTCACCTTGCACTTGCTGGCGATGCCGATCGCCATCGGCTCCAAACCGGTGTGGTTGATGTTGGCCGGGATGATCATGCGGCCCCGGGCCACCTCCTCCATCACCAACGATTCGGGCAGATTCTCACGCTTGGCCACGTAGGCCATCTCTTCCGTCACCACGCCCTGGCGGGCGAAGTGCATCTGAGACACGTTGGCCTGTCCGCGGCGGGACTCAACCCAGGAAGCGCGCATGATTCGTTCAGCGAGAGAACTGCCAGGAGCCGGCCAACAAACCGCAGATCACGCGCTTTCACTTCCCTGGCGCCGGCATGATCCGGATCAGGTTCGGAGGGTGTGATCTCAGCCCAGGCCGCTCAAGAAAACAGCCGCGGGCACCCCTAGTGGTCTCCAAAAGGTAGCAAGCGCTTGGCAGAGCGGGGGTCACCCCCCCTGCAGACCATTCAATGCCGCTGCCACCACCCGGTGGTCCTGGTCTTGTTGCAAGGGCTGGAGCAAGGCGCGGGCCCGCTCACCAATGGGACCACCCTGCGACTCGCGCACGATCCGCCCGAGAATTTCAGCCCCGCTCACCCGCACCGTGCCATCGCCATCGGCAACGGCGATCTCGGCCAGTTCCAACAGCCAGGCCAGGTTGATCTGCGCTTGCTCCGCCAGGCCGGAGAGGATGCTGCAGCGCACCAGCCAGGCGTCGTCGGCTGCAAACGCAGCACGCAGCAACGGCCAGGACCGCTCCACGCCGTAGCTCACCAGGGCATTGGCGGCCTCGGCTCTCACGTTGGCGTCCTCATCGCTGCCGAGCAGCGTCTCCAGCACCGCCCAGCCCTGCTCGGTGCGTTTGTAGCCCAAACCACTGCAACTGAGAGAGCGCACCAGAAACGCCTGCTGCTGGGTTCCCAGCACCAGCAGGGGCACCGCCTGCTCATCGCTGCAGAAGCGCAGCTGGGTGAGAGCAGGCATCGCCCGGGTGGGATCCCCGGAGCCAATCGCCTCCCTGAGCACATCGAGGTCGGGCGCGTCCCCTGGGGGGGTCTGGGGGCTGGATGCCATCGGCTCAGGACTCCTCGAAACGACTGCGACGCAAGGCCAGCAACAGCCGATGACGCCGCCGCCGCCGGCCCACCACGGCATGGACCATCAGGCCTGCACCCACAAGGATGGCAGGGAGAGACTGCAACCTGTCGGCACCCTCCCGTTGCAACAGGGCCACCACACCCAGCAACACCAGCAGAGGAGCGGCCAGGGACAGCAGCACATGCAGGCGGGTGCGGGGTGGCCGGTTCATGCCGGAGGCTCCCAGGCCAGAAGCGCCGCCGTCAGCACCCGAATGCCCACCGCCAAACAGGCCTCATCAGGAAGAAAGTGGCCGTTGTGCAGCGGTGCGCAGCCCTCAGGCCCGGCCACCCCCAAACGGAACATCGTGCCGGGCACACCCTTGAGCAGCTCAGCAAAATCCTCAGCCCCCAGGGAGGGCTGCTCCAGCCGCATCACCTGGGTCGCCCCCAGCTGCTCGATGGCGCAGCGCTCCAGCAGAGCCGTGAGCTCCGCGTCGTTGTGCACCGGAGGGGAGATGCAGCGGTAGTGCACCCGGGCTGTGGCACCGAAACCCGCGCACAGGGCCTGCACGGTGTCTTCGATCCAGGCGGGCAAACGGTCGTGCACATCCGTGCAGAGACAGCGCACCGTGCCCAGCAGACGCACCCGATCAGCGATCACATTGAAGGCCTTCCCCCCTTCGATACGCCCGAAACTCACCACCACCGGATGCAGGGCATCGAGCCGGCGGCTGATCGCTTCCTGCAAGCCGGTCACCACCCGCGACGCGATCCAGATCGCATCCACCGATTGATGCGGACGGGCGCCATGCCCGCCCTCGCCAATCACTTCGATCTCCAATTCACCCGCCGCGGCCGTCAGGCTGCCGCTGCGCACGCCAATGCTCCCCGCCGGCAGGGACGGAAACACGTGCACACCGAACAAGCCGTTGAGGCCGTCGGTGGCACCGGCATCCCGCATCCAGCGGGCACCTTGGGCCAGCTCTTCGGCGGGCTGGAACAGCAGGCGCAGGCCCACGGGCCGCTCGGGCTCAGCGGCCAGCAGCCGGGCGACGCCCAGACCGATGGTGCTGTGCAGGTCGTGGCCGCAGGCGTGCATCACCCCCTGGCGCAAGGAGGCGTACGGCAGGCCCGTGCGCTCCTCCACCGGCAGGGCGTCCATGTCCACCCGCAACCCCAGCTTGGGCCCCTGCTCCGGCCCGAGATCCGCCACCACACCAGTGCGACCGACACCCTCACGCACCCGCCAGCCGGCCTCCCGCAAGGCACCGGCCAACAAAGCGGCGGTGTGATGTTCTTCGCCGCTGAGCTCAGGGTGGGCATGCAGATGGCGGCGGAACGCGATCAACTCCGGCAGCATCGCCTCGAGGCGCTCGGTCCAGGGCTGGGTAGGGGTCATGACACCTCCAGGGCAAGAAAACGCTCGAGATCGGCAATCGGTGTGGGCGGCCAGCGCCGCACCTGGGCCAGCCAGGCCGAATCGCGGTAGCTGGGATCCAATCCGGCCGCTGCCGCCCAATGGCTTTCGGCTTCACCGCGGGAGCCCTGCCGCCAGAGCAAAGCACTGAGGGCGGCGCGGGCATCAGCAAACAGGGGATAGCGGCGGATCAGATTGCGCAGCTGACGCTCAGCTTCGGCAAGATCCTCGAGCTGATAAAGGGCCAAGGCGTCACTGGAGCGGGCCATGGCAAACCCCGGGCGGGCATCGGCGGCCTGGCGATACAAACGCTGGGCTTCGGCCCAGTCGCCTTCAGACCCCCGCACATTGCCCAGGTTGTAAAGCGCCGAAGCATCAAGGGGATCGCGCTGGAGGATCCAGTCGTAATCCGCCGCGGCCTCAGGCCAACGCTGCAAGGCTTCCTCAGCGGTGCCCCGATTGAGATGGGGATCGGCATCGTCCGGTGCCAGGTCGATCGAGCGGGTCTGATCGGCGATCGCCCCCTCGGGGTCCCCCAACATCAAGCGGATGTTGCCGCGGTTGCTCCAGGCGGCAGCATCGCGAGGCGCCAGCTCCAGCACCTGATCCCAGAGAGGCAGCGCTGCCTGCGGGTCGCCCTGGCGGCTCAGGCTCAAGGCCTGCTCAAACAAGCGCGGCAGGTCGTTCGCCTGCGGGTCGCCTGCTGCCATCACTGGCCAAGGGAGTATCAACAGGGTGAGCAGCACCAGCACAGTCAAGCCGTGGCGTAATCCCGTCATGCCGCCTGCTCCTGGGGGTATGGCCAACCGAGATGACCCCGCCCCGCGGCGGTCACCACCCGGCCTCGGGGGGTGCGCTGCAGAAACCCGAGCTGCAGCAGATAGGGCTCCACCACCGACTCCAGGGTGGCCGGATCCTCACCCAGGGCAGCCGCCAGTGTGTCGAGGCCGGCAGGACCACCGCCATGGGACTGCAGCAACAGCTCCATCAGGCGGCGATCACTGGCATCCAAGCCGCGACCATCGACGCGATGCAGGGTGAGGGCTTCATCCACGAGGGCCTGATCAATGCGGCCCGCGCAGGCCCGCACGCAGGCCACGTCGCGCACCCGGCGCAGCAGGCGGTTGGCGATGCGGGGGGTGCCCCGGCAGCGGCGGGCAATCTCCGTGCAGGCCGCCGCACTGAGGTCGAGATCAAGGAGACCGGCGGCCCGTTCCACGATGGCCTGCAGATCCTCCAGGCCGTAAAACTCGAGCCGTTGAATCAGCCCGAAGCGATCGCGCAACGGCGAGCTCAAGGCACCGGCCCGGGTGGTCGCTCCCACCAGCGTGAAAGGCGGCAGGTCGAGGGCGCGGGTGCGCGCCGTGCTGCCCTTGCCCACGGTGAGATCCAGGCGGCGGTCTTCCATGGCCGGGTAGAGCAGCTCTTCGGCCACCCGGCTGAGCCTGTGGATCTCATCGATGAACAACAGATCCTTGGGCTGCAGGGTCACCAGCAACCCCACGATGTCGCGGGGGCGCTCCAGGGCCGGTGCACTGGTGATCCGGCAGGTCACCCCCAGCTCTTCGGCGAGCACCATGGCCATGGTGGTTTTGCCCAGGCCGGGCGGGCCGTAGAGCAGCACGTGATCGAGGGCCTCGCCGCGGCCGACGGCCGCCTGCACGGCAATGCCCAACACCTGCTTCAGCTCGCGCTGACCGATGTAATCCGCCAGCCGCTTGGGCCGCAGGCTGTCCTCCTTGGCCCCAACCCGGCCGGGATCGCGATCATCTTCGGCCTGCCGGGCCCCATCCACCACGCGATTGGGGACGCGATCCGGACCGCGATCTGGCCGAGGACGCTGGGATGCGGCGTTGGAGGAAACGATCGCCATGATGGAAGGGTACCGACCCCTGGATAGGGTCGGGGAATCAAGCGGCTGAGAGGCCTGAAGGGGGATGGCCAAAGGAGGAGGCAAGAAGAGTGCCGCTGCGGCGCGCGCCGCAGCCAACCGGCTGCTGGCGGATAACCGCCTGGCCCGGCATCAGTACGACATCCTTGAAACCCTGGAAACCGGCATCGAACTGGTGGGCACCGAGGTGAAATCGATCCGGGCCGGACAGGCCAACCTGCGCGACGGGTTTTGCCTGATCCGCAACGGAGAGCTGCAGCTGCACAACGTGCACATCTCCCCCCACACCCATGCCAGCGGCTACTTCAACCACGACCCGCTGCGGGTGCGGCGCCTGCTGGCGCACCGGCGCGAGATCGACAAACTGCGCGGCCAGCTGGATCAGAAAGGACTGACGCTGATCCCCCTGAACCTGCACCTGCAGGGCTCCTGGATCAAACTCACCCTGGGACTGGGCAAGGGGCGCAAACTCCACGACAAGCGCGCCGCCGAAAAAGACAAACAGATCAAGAAAGAAACGCGTGCAGCACTGTCGCGTTACTGATTCGTCACGAGAGCGAAACTAGTTCGTGTCAGGGGCGGGCGGCTGCCCATCTTCATCCACCCCTGACGGGATCTCCTCCGCAGCCGGTGGCTCCTCCACCCCGGCCGGCTTCGGCCCCGGCGGCTCCGGCAAGGCTTCCACGGGCCCCTCGGCCCCGGTGGCCGGATCGGGGATGGGATCGGGATCCACTGCAGGCAGGGGCTTGGGCTCCGGGAGATCCGCCCGGCAGGACAAGGTGAGCAACCCGGAAGACACGCCGTCATTGGTGACCAACACCTGCACCGGCGATCCGGCGTCTTCCGTGAGGGTCACCACCCGCAAGGGTCCGCGATCCGCCGCCACCTCCCCGTCGGCGCCGTACACCGTCATCTGCATCAGCGGTGTGCCGTTGATGCCCAGTACCAAGCGCCGGCCGGCGGGAACGCTGATCGAAATCAAACGCGCTCCGCCCGCAGACACCCGGCTCGAGAGCACGGTGGGCACCCCTGCCCGGGCTTTCACCGCTTCGATGCGCACATCCTCCAGACTGCGCAATGCGGCCGCGAACCACAGCTGCCGGAACGGTTCCGGCGGCTTCACCCCGGTGGCCACACCGGGCAGGAGCGTCTGCGCCGACGCACTCACCAACTGCTCCACCACCCGCACATTCACCCCCTGCTGCACCAGCGCCTGGCGCTGCTTCTGCCAGTCGGCATCCTTGAGCCGGCCCAGTCGGGCGCGCAGCATCGGCGGCAGCTGCTCCACCCGGGCCAGCCATTCCTCCGCCAGCTCGTTCCAGACCCGCCGGAGCGGGGCATCCTCCAGGGAATCGCTGGGCAAGCGGCCATTGCGTTCCGGGAAGCGAGCCAGCAGGCTGGCATCCACCAGCTGAAGGAACCAGCTGCGATCCACTTGCAAGGCCCTCAGGCGGCTCAACAGTTGCTGGCGTTGATCCACCTCCGCGGGGGGAAGGCTGGCTGCAGGGGAGCGACCGATCACATCCCGCTCCGTGGATGGCGCACCGGCGGGGGGCTTGCCGCGACTGAGCAGGAACCATCCGATCGCCGTACCCACCAGCGCAGACACCAACAGGGCGCCCACCACCGGCCAAAGCCGGCCCTCGGCGGCCTGCTGACGCTGTTCCGCACGGGGGCGGGGCCGCTCGGACGCGTCCGAAGCCGCAGCGAGAGGCGGCAGGTCTGGCGACGGAGGCGCCGCCTGGGGTTCGGCGACCACCACCGGCGCCAGCACCAGGGTGCGGTCCGCCCGCGGCTGGGGGCCGGTGGACTCGGGCATGGTGACCCGCTGCAACGCTTTGAGCGCCTCGCTGGCGGTGGCAAAGCGCCGATCCCCCTGCTCCGACAGCAGGCGTTCCAGCACCGTGCGGTAGGGCGACTCCAGATCCAGATCCGCCGGCAGCAACCAGTCGTCAGCCTCCGACGCCAGCAGCTGTTCAGGAGGACGGCCGCTGAGCAGGGTGAGGGCGGTGACCCCCAGGGCGTGCAGATCCATCCAGGGCGCAGCGGGCTCCTGCCGCCCCTGGGCGCGGGGGGCATAGGCCGCCGACGCCCCTGGGATCGGCTGCTCACCGCTGCGCTGCAGCAAGCCGAAGTCGATCAACACCGGCAGACCGTCCTGGTCGCGCCGGAGCAGATTGCGGGGGTTGAGATCACCATGCACCAGCTGCTGGCCGTGCAGCACAGCGAGGGGCGGCAGCAGTTGGCGCAGCAGCAGCAACACTTCGCCTGGCCCGAACACCAGCTGCCGCTCCAGACGCTGCGCCTGGATCTGCAGCAGGCTGGAGCCCTCCTGCCATTCGCGCACCAGCCAGAGGCAGCCCTGCTCCTCGAGCAAGCCGCCGAAGCGGGGGATCTGGGGGTGCAGCACCGACTGCATCGCCGGCCACAACCCACGGATGCGCTCAGAAGCCTGGGCATCCCGGAGCTGACGCACCGCCACTGGCGCACTGGCGGCCATCTGATCGGCCGCACACCAGAGCGTTCCCTGGGGATGATCTGGATCCGCAGACAGGCAGCGATCCAGGCGGTACCGGTCAGCCAGCAGGGTGCCGATCACAACGTGGAGGCGGTAGTGGGCTGAATGGTAGGGGCAGTGTCCTGCAGACACCGGGATGGGGAGCCCCTAAGGTCACCGCCGATGCGCCCAACCGCCATGGCTTCCGGCACGCTTCTGAACCGGCTGATGGCCGTGCGGCATGCCAGCGAAGCCCTGATCGAGCCGCTGGACACCGAAGACCTCAACCTTCAGGGCATGGCCGATGCCAGCCCGCCCAAATGGCATCTGGCCCACACCACCTGGTTCTTTGAAACGTTTGTGCTCCGGCCCTACCAGCCGGACTACGAGCCGGCCGACGCCCGCTGGAGCTACCTGTTCAACTCCTATTACGAAGCCGTCGGTCCCCGCCAACCCCGTCCCCAGCGCGGCCTGCTGAGCCGGCCGCCGATGCGGGAGGTGAGCGCCTGGCGGAGCCGGGTGAACGCGGCCCTCGAACGCCTGCTGGAGAGCAGCGGCGACGCCCCCTGGCTCGAGCTGGTCGAGCTGGGGCTGCAGCACGAGCAGCAGCATCAGGAGCTGATGCTGATGGATCTACTCGACGGCTTCAGCCGCCAACCGCTCGAACCGGCCTACCGCGCGGACTGGCGGGAGCCCGCATCAAACGGCAGCGATGACCACAACACCAGCTGGCTGGCCTGCCCGGGCGGCCTGGTGGAGGTGGGGCATGCCGGATCCAGCTTCCACTTCGACAACGAAACCCCCCGGCACCGGGTGTGGCTCGACCCGTTCCAGATCGCCGATCGCCTCGTGACCAACGGCGACTATCTGCAGTTCATCCACGCAGGCGGCTACCAACGCCCCGAGTTCTGGATGAGTGAGGGCTGGGCGGAATGCTGCCAACGGGGTTGGCAGGCCCCCCGCTACTGGCGCGGGGATCGCGCCGGCGAAGGACCCTGGCGTTGGGAGTTCACCCTGGGAGGACGCTGCCCCCTGGCGGAGCACAGACCGGTGCGCCACCTCAGCTGGTTTGAAGCGGATGCCTACGCCCGCTGGGCCGGGGCTCGCCTTCCCAGCGAGGCGGAATGGGAACTGGCCAGCCGCACCTTCGGCGAGCAGTTGCTGCAAAGCCATGGTGAGCTCTGGCAGTGGACGTCGAGCCCCTACCGCCCGTACCCCGGCTTCCAGGCAGCCAGCGGTGCGGTAGGCGAATACAACGGCAAGTTCATGACCTCCCAGTTCGTGCTGCGGGGCAGCAGTCAGCTCACACCCAGGGGCCATTCCCGCGACACTTATCGCAACTTCTTTCCACCGGCCAGTCGCTGGATGGCGGCCGGCCTGCGCCTGGCCCGATGACCACGCTCACGCCATCGAAACCGGAACTGATCGACCTGCATCCGCCAGCGGCGGACATGCTGCGGCTCGTGCGCCAGGGCCTGCAGCAGGAGCCTCGCCAGCTCCCGGCTTGGTTCCTGTACGACGCGGAAGGCTCACGCCTGTTTGATCAGATCTGCGAGCAGCCCGAATACAGCCTCACGCGCACGGAAATTGGGCTGCTGGAGCATTCGGCTGCCGAGATCGCCGCTGCCCTCGGCGCGGGGGTGATCGTGGAGTTCGGCGCTGGCAGTGCCCGCAAGGTCGGCACCCTGCTCAACGCCCTCCAACCCTCGGCCTATGTGGCCCTCGACATCAGCGCCGACCATCTGCGCCAGGCCACAGCCGACCTGCAGACGCGCCACCCCAGCGTGCCCATGCTCGGCATCTGCTGCGATCACAGCGCCCTGACAGCTCTGCCGGAGCATCCTCTGCTGCAGGGCCAGCGCCGCATCGGCTTTTTTCCTGGAAGCTCCCTGGGCAATTTCACCCGCCCGGAGGCGGTTGCGCTGCTGCGGCGCTTCCGCCAGCTGCTCAATGGCGGGCCCCTGCTCCTTGGCCTGGATCAACCCAAGACACCCGAACGGCTCGAGGCCGCCTACAACGATGCCGCCGGCGTCTCCGCCGCCTTTGCCCGCAACCTGCTCCATCGGCTGAACAGCGAACTGGGGGCCACGTTCGACCCCGAGCGGTTCCACTACGACGCGCTTTGGCAGGCCGCCGAGCACCGGGTGCGCATGGCCCTGGTGAGCCAGGAGCCTCAGTCGGTGTCGATCGCCGGTGAGTGTTGGCAATTCGCAGCAGGCCAACCGCTGGTCACCGAGTACAGCGTGAAATACACCCCGGCCATGGCCCGCGATCTGGCCGCGGAAGCGGGCTGGTGTTGGCGGCAGCGCTGGCACGACCCGGCCGACGATCTCTCCCTGCACTGGCTGGACGCGGCAGACTGAGCCCAGCAGTGAAGTGGGACACCGCCATGGGTCGAGAAGAGCAACGGCGCACGGTGCGGTTGCAGCGGGAATCGCTGATGGAGGAGCTCGAGGCGGTGTACCAGCAGGCCTTCGAACGGCTCGGTGGTCTGGAGCTCGGGGAGGGGTCGGTGGCTCGGCTCACCCAGCTGCTGCTGCGCTCGCGGGATGGGGCCATCACCCCGCTGCAGGAGGAGATCGAAGCGCCGCTGATTACACGGGCTCCGGATGCAGCCGTCAGTGAGGCTGCGGACTGATGGCTCCGACCTGGCTGGATCAGCTGGAACGCAACCTGGAGGATCGGCTCAATGCCTTTCTTCGGGCCAACCCGGATCAGGATCGCTTGCTGCGCGAACAGCATCTGCAAGACCGCCAGCAGGACCTGAACCGTCGTCGCGATCAGATGCAGAGTCAGGCCAAGGACCTGCGCCGGCGGCTGTTATCCCTGGCGGAACAGGTGCAGGCCTGGAGTGAGCGCAGCCGCAAGGCCCGCGCGGCAGGGGCAGAGGATCTGGCCGAACGGGCTGACCATCACGTGCAAACGCTGATGGAGCAGGGCCGGGATCTCTGGAGTGAACTGGAGACGCTGGGCTGCGCTTTTCAAGGCCTCGACCAGCAGATCAGCGATCTCCGCCAACAGGCAACCCAACAAAACCAAGGACGCAGCCTGGATGAAGACTGGGCCCTGTTTGAAGCCAGACAGGAACTGGAGGAGCTGCGGCGCCGGCAAGGGCTCGACTGACCGCAGCCCTTGCCCTGATCAGGCTGTCTCGATCAGGCCTTGGGTGCCGGGGGCTCAAGGCTCACGTTCTCGGGGGGAGGCGTGGGGTCGGGATCGGCGATCAGCATGTGCTGCAGCACAATCTCAGGGCGCTCACTGTCGCGCCAGCGAATCCGATAGGCGGGCATCTTGGTGCCCCGGCTGGTGGTCTGCTCCACCGGCTCCATCACCCAGCCGCGGCGGGAACGGCCTTGGGGATTGCGCTTGACCACCGCATCGGCGTGCTTGAAGCGGAAACCTACGCGCTCACCACTCATGGGAAAGGGACCATGCCACTGTGCACCATTATCCACCCCGAGGGTGCCCAAGCGCTGAGTCCATGGTCCAGCTTGTCGCTCAGCCCTCAGGACGCAGCAGCGGGAAGGCGATCACATCGCGGATGGAGGGACTGTCCGTGAGCAGCATCACCAGGCGGTCGATGCCGATGCCCAGGCCTCCAGTGGGGGGCATGCCCACTTCCAGGGCCTGCAGAAAGTCCTCATCCACCCCCTGGGCTTCCTCATCACCGGCGGCCCGGCGTGCCTGCTGAGCCTCTAGGCGCCCGCGCTGGTCCACTGGATCGATCAACTCGCTGAAGGCATTGGCCGTTTCCCGACCAACGATGAACAACTCGAAGCGCTCCACCAAGCCAGGCTTGCTGCGGTGCTTGCGGGCGAGCGGAGAGATCTCCTCGGGATAGTCGAGCACGAAGGTGGGCTGGATCAGATTGGCTTCCACGGCATGCTCAAAAGCCTCATTGAGCAGACGGCCCACCGAATCGGCTTTGTCTGGCACCGGCAACCCCTTGGCCGTCATCGCTTCAGCGGCCGCCGCCCGATCCGCGAAAGCCGTGAAGTCGAGGCCGGTGGCTTCCTCCACCAGCTCGTGCATCGTCGCCCGGCGCCAGGGCGGGGTGAGATCGATCTCCGTGCCTTGGTAGGTGAGCCGCGTGCCGCCGCACACCTGCTCGCACACCGAGGCGATCATCGACTCGGTGAGCTCGATCATCCCCAGGTAATCGGCATAGGCCTGATACACCTCCACCGAGGTGAACTCAGGGTTGTGGCGGGTGCTCACCCCCTCGTTGCGGAAGATGCGACCCAGCTCGTAGACCCGCTCAAAACCGCCCACCACCAAGCGTTTGAGGTGCAATTCGGTGGCGATGCGCAGGTAGAGCGGGAGATCCAACGTGTTGTGGTGGGTGATGAACGGACGCGCATCGGCTCCTCCTGCCTCCGACTGCAGCACGGGCGTTTCAATCTCGAGGAACTCGCGCTCATCGAGCCAGCGACGGATCGCACTCACGGTCAGCGCCCGGCGTCGGAACGTCTCGCGCGACTGCGGGGTCACGATCAGATCGAGATAGCGCTGGCGATAGCGCTTCTCCACGTCCGCCAGCCCGTGCCACTTGTCCGGCAGGGGCTGCAGAGACTTGGTGAGCATGGTCCACTCCGCCACTTTCACCGACAACTCCCCCCGGTCGGTGCGGCGCAACGTGCCACGCACGCCGATCAGATCACCGGCATCGACCAGAGACGTAATCTGAGCGAAGGCCTCGCCGAGTGCCGCCTTCTCCAGAAACAGCTGGATCGTGCCGGTTTCATCGGCCAGGGTGAAGAACGCAAGCTTGCCCATCACCCGCCGGGTCATCACCCGCCCGGCCACAGCCACCGCACAATCCCGCTCCTCACCCTTGGGCAGATCGGCATGGTCGCTCTGCAACCGAGCCATCCGGTCGCTGGGGTCAAAGGTGAGGGCGTAGGGCTCCCGGCCCTGGTCGCGCAGGGCTGACACCTTCTCGAGGCGGGTCTCACGCAGATCGGACACGGGACGGATAGCAGTCGGCGCCATCCTGCCGGTCGATGGGACCGATGGGGCGGATCAGCCCGCTGCGGCCACCGGGGCGTTGTCACCCATGCGCTGCGAGGAGTAGCCGATTCCGCGCACCGTGAGGATCAATTCAGGGTTGCGAGGGTCGGGCTCGAGCTTGCCGCGCAGGCGAGCCACGTACACATCCACCACGCGCAGATCGGCAGCACGGCGGGGTGGATACCCCCAGAGCTGCTCAAGGATCTCGGCGCGGGGAACCACCCGTCCAGGTTCACGGAAGAGCAATTCCAGAAGGCTGAATTCGGTGTAGGTGAGGGCGATGCGCTCGCTGCCGCGCGTCACCTGCCGGCGGTTGGTGTCCACCACGAGTTCACCGACCCGCACCACACCTTGTCCGGTGGGCAACTCCCTCGGCTCGGCATTGGCCGAACCGCGTCCCACCCGACGCAGGATGGTGGCGATGCGCGCCTCCAGCTCCTTGGGGCTGAAGGGCTTCGGCAAATAATCATCGGCGCCGAGATCCAAGCCAGCGACCCGCTCAGAAATCGCTTCGAGGGCTGAGAGAAAAATGATCGGCACGCAGGATTCAGCCCGCAGACGGCGGCACACCGCAAAGCCGTCCAGCTTGGGCAACATCACATCGAGCACCACCAGATCGGGGGATTCGCGGCTGAAGACTTCAAGGGCCTGTTCCCCATCTTCAGCACACACCACCCGATAACCGGCGAGCTGGAGACGCATCACCAACACACGACGTACCGCCGGCTCGTCATCAACCACCAACAAGGTTGCCTTCGTGGAAGCCGTTCCAGCGTCCTCGGGCCCCTGGCCAGTTTCAAGCTGGGATGGCCCGCCGGTCATCAAACAGTTAGTGAAGAGATGCAACCCTACCGTTCAACCTGAACGGATTGAGGCCAAACAAGCGTGTCAGAACGAGCCTTTGGTTTGTTTTAAGGATCTCGCAACAACCCCTCAGGGCCAACGGGAGCTGGCATAACGATTCCATTGCTGCTCGGCTTCCAGCAGGGCCTGATCGCTGCTGATCTGACCGAGCATCGCGCGCTGGAGCTGGGTGTAAACAATGCTCTGCAGCCGTTTCACCCCCGGGGTCGACGGCACCAACACCCGGGCGCGATTGAGGATCTTGGCCGACATCAGCAGAGCATCCCGGGTCTGCACCGCGTCAGCGCTGGACGGTTGTTCGGCTTCCAGCTCAGCCCGTATTTGCGCCAGGGCCTGGCGTGAAGAGGGCAGCACCAGTCCCTCCCGAGCGAAGCGCGCCTGGTTGGACCCATTGGTGAGAAACAGGGCCAACTCAACGGCCTCCTGGGCGTGATCGCTCTGGCGCGGCACCGCCAGGGTCATCAGCGCCACATTGGCTGTTCCGTCGGCACCGGTCAGCGGCGGTTGCAGCAGGGTGACCGCCGCCACCCCGGGGGCATTGGTTTGGATGTTGCCAAGGGATTTCGCGCCAGTGGCCAGCAGCGCCAGCTCCCCGCTCTGGTAAAGCTCGATCGCCCGCCCCTGCCCCTGGCTCACCACTTCCCTCGGCAGCAGCCCCTCCCGGTAAAGATCCGTCCAGAACGCGAAGGCCTTGCGGCCAGCCGGGGTGTTGAAGGCCGCCCGCTGACGGTCATCCAGCAGGGTCACACCCATCTGCACCATCGACTCCAACAACTCAGCGGAGTCATCCGGCACCACGGTGACGAACAGTCCATAGCGCCCGGTGCGCTCGCGGATGGCGCGGGCATAGGCGGGAACGTCTTCCCAACGCTCAGGTGCCTGCTCCAGACCGGCCTCGCGCAGCAGGTCGCGGTTCACCAGGCTCAGACGCACCGTGAGATACCAGGGAATCGCGATCTGCCCGGCTTCTGGATCCCGGGCTGCCGTCCAAACCGACGGCAGATAGCGCTCTGCAGCACCATCGGGCAACAGCGGCGTGAGATCCGCGAGCCCTCCCTTGCTGGCCAGGCTGGCGGCAAAGAGGGGATTGAGATTCACCACATCCGGGGCCGTGCGCGCGAACACCGACGCCAGCAGCTTGCGTTCCACCTGTCCCCAGAGCACATCGGTCCAACGCACCGGCACATCAGGGTGATCGCCCTCCCAGGCCTTGATCACCGAATTCATGTACGTGTTGAATTTGGGAGCCAGCGCCAACGTCCAGAGCTGCAGGGTTCCCTCCGGCGGCGCCGGCCGGCCGCATCCCCAGCCGAGGGTCGCCACCCCTGCGAGAGCGAGGCCCACCAGCCATCGCCGCGTTCGCCGTCGTTGCTTGAAAGTCATGCAGGTGCGCGGCGTCGCCAGAGGAGCAGTTGCCAGGATCCGACCATTGGCGCCAACAGTCCAGTGATCAAGGCTTGCGCCAGGGTGGTGTGCAGGGCCCAGGCCTGAAGCATCGGCGCAGACGAAGCCAACACCAGCAGCTGCACCCAGAGGCTCAAACCCAGCACCAAGGTGCCGATCCAAGCGAGCAAGCCAAGGCTGAGACTGCGCTGGATCGGTGCACCGCGTCGGCCGATGCGGCCCCACCACCATCCCATCAGCACCAGCGCAGGCACCTGGCTGACATCACCGAGGCTGAGGCCGTCGAGCACTAAACCGAGCGCCGCCCCCGCAATCCCTCCAGACACCGGACCATCCACAAGGGCCCAGGGCAGCAACCAGAGCATCGCCCAGCTGGGGCCGACCCCATCCAGCGCAAGCCAGGACGGAGCAACCAGTTGGAGCAGAGGCACCAGGAGGGCTGAGGCCACGCAGATCGGTTGACGGTGCAAGCGAGCCATGGGTCAGCGCACCTGCACCTGCACCTGCACCCAGTCGATGGCATCGGGCGGCGCAATCAACTGCACCAGGGCCGTCGGCGCGGGAACGCCGCGGAGATTGACGGTCTGCACCACGGCCACCGGCAGATTGGGAGGAAGCAACGTGCTGGCCGGGGATGTGCTGACCAGATCACCGGGCTGCACCTGCACGTCTTTGTCGAGAAACTGCAGCTGGGGACGGGCTGTGCCCAGACCTGCCAGCAGGCCGTGCTGACGGGTTCGCGGCAACCAGACGCCGATGCGACTGCCCGGTGCCGTCAACAAACGCACCCGACTGGTGGACGGCGTCACACTCTGAACGCGACCGATCAACCCTCCAGGGCCAATCACCGCATCATCCTTGGCAATGCCAGCGAAGGAGCCTTTCCCAAGCTCCAGTTGCTGCCACCAGCCCGATGGCGTGCGCGAAATCACCGCCGCCTGCACCCGATCACCTGCGGAGAGCTGATCGAGCTCAAGCAGGCCGCGCAGGCGCGCATTGTCCTGCTCGAGCAACTCCAATCGGGAGACGTCGTTCTGGCGAACGGCGGACTGCACCCACTCCCGCTGCGCCGACCCCGGCCAGAAGGGCCGGCTGAGCAGAGCAAACGCATCCGCGAACCCGGCGCCTTTGCTCAGGCGCACCAGCCCGAGGACCGCCAGGAGGATGACCCAAGGCCACAGCCGCTGAAAGGAGCGCAGTCGCGACCCCTGGGGCCGCTGGGACAACCCCATGACGATCAGACGGCAGCGGCGGCGCGCACGAATTCAGGGGTATCCAGCACGCGCTGCAGACGCTTGTAATCCTCCAGCACCTGCCCGCAGCCCTTCACCACGCAGAGCAGGGGCTCTTCGGCAATGTGGGTGAAGATGCCGGTTTCATGGCTGATCAGGTCGCTGATGCCGCGCACCAGTGCACCACCGCCGGCCAGCATGATGCCGCGATCCACGATGTCAGCGGCAAGCTCGGGAGGGGTGCGCTCCAGGGTGCGCTTCACCGCTTCCACGATCACATTCAGCGGTTCGGCGATGGCCTCGCGCAGATCACCGGCCTGCAACTGAATAGTGCGGGGCAGACCGGACAACAGATGCAGGCCGCGCACGTCCATCACGGTTTGATCAAACTCGTTGTCGGGGAAGGCCGAGCCGATCCGGATCTTGATCTCTTCAGCGGTGCGTTCACCCACCACCAGGTTGTGCACCTTCTTGAGGTAAACGCCGATGGAATCACTGATCTCATCGCCTGCCACGCGCACCGACTCGCTCAGCACGGTGCCGCCCAGGCTGAGCACAGCCACTTCGGTGGTGCCACCGCCGATGTCCACGATCATGGTGCCAACGGGCTCAGTCACCGGCAGCCCGGCGCCGATCGCGGCCGCCACCGGCTCGTCGATCAGATGCACTTCGCGAGCACCAGCCAGACCCGCCTCGCGAACGGCGCGGCGCTCCACCCCGGTCACTCCGCTGGGAATGCCGACCACCAGCCGAGGGGCCACGATGCCGCGGCCCTCATTGCCCTTTTGGATGAAGGTTTTGAGCATCTGCTCAGCGGCGTCGAAGTCGGCGATCACGCCGTCGCGCAGCGGACGCACGGCCCGAATATTGCCCGGGGTACGCCCAAGCATCAGCTTGGCTTCATCGCCCACGGCAAGGGTGGCACCGCGCTCGAGATCGAGGGCCACTACGGAGGGTTCCTGCAGCACGATGCCCTTGCCTGACACATAAATCAGGGTGTTGGCGGTGCCGAGGTCGATGCCGATGTCGCGGGAGAGTTGGAAGCGACGGAAGAGCACTGGCTGAGACTTGGTTCGGCGAATCATAGAGGCAGTTTTCAAGCCCATCTGTTACATCCGCCGATGAAGGTGGAACTCCTTGAAAGCAGCCACGACAACCGTCAGTTCTGACATCCGTGGCGCATCATTGACCCACTAACAGGAGAGATTCAATGGGAGTCAATTCCGTGACCCTGGTCGGCCGTGCCGGTCGCGACCCCGAAGTCCGTTATTTCGAATCGGGCAGCATGGTCGCCAACCTCACCATCGCTGTGAATCGCCGCAGCCGCGACGATGAGCCCGACTGGTTCAATCTGGAGATCTGGGGCAAGCAGGCCCAGGTGGCCGCCGACTACGTGAAGAAAGGATCCCTTCTGGGGATCATTGGCAGCTTCAAGCTCGATCGCTGGACCGATCGCAACAGCGGCGAGGAGCGCAGCAAACCCGTGGTGCGGGTGGACCGACTCGAGCTGCTCGGCTCCAAGCGTGACAGCGAAGCCGCCGCTGGAGCCTTTGCAGGCGGCGGCAACTTCGGCGGCGGCAGCGCCAGCGATGAAGACGTTCCGTTCTGAGGCTCGGTTCAATCGGCGGCGTTGCGGCGCCGCCAGACCCTGAGGCCAAGCCAGATGCCGCCGGCGATCACCGCAATCACCAGCAGCACCTTGATCAACTTGCTGACCGGATCGATCCAGAGCTCCACGTTGCTGTAGCCCTCGCCCAGCACCATGCCGGCGATGGTGAGCAACAGGGTCCAGATCAAACTGCCGGCCGTGGTCCAGATCAGGAAGGGCGTGAGCGGCATCAACTCAATCCCTGCCGGCACGGAAATCAAGGTGCGGATACCGGGAACCAGGCGTCCCCAGAACACCAGAGCGGTGCCGTAACGGCTGAACCAGCGCCGGCTGCGGGCCAGTTCCTCCGGGCTGATGCCGATCCAGCGGCCGTGGCGCCCGAGCCACTGCTCGATGCGCTCCTCGTTGATCAGCCTGCCGATGCCGTACCAAGGGAGCGCACCGATCACGGTGCCGAAGAGGCCGGCCAGCACCACCGGAATGAATTGCAGCTGGCCCTGCTGCACGTAAAAGCCCCCCAGGGGCATGATCAATTCGGAAGGGATGGGCGGAAACAGGTTCTCAAGGAACATGGCCGCAAAGATCGCTCCATACCCAGCCCAGGGATTGGCGGCAACGGCCTGACCGATCCATTCCGGCAACTGGGTGACGAATTCAGAGAGCCCCATGGAGCTTGCGCACGATCGCGCAAGTCTTCCATGGGGAACGCTGGCTGCTGATCAGAAGGATCAGTAGCGGTAGTGGTCGGGCTTGAAGGGACCCTCCACCGGCACGTTGATGTAATCGGCCTGATCCTTGCTCAGCTCGGTGAGCTTGGCGCCGATGCGATCGAGGTGCAGACGGGCCACCATCTCATCGAGGTGCTTGGGCAGCACATACACCTCTTTGCCGTACTCGTTGCCCTTGGTAAACAGTTCGATCTGAGCCAGCACCTGGTTGGTGAAGGAGTTGCTCATCACGAAGCTGGGGTGACCGGTGGCGCAGCCGAGGTTCACCAGACGGCCTTCGGCCAACAGGATGATCCGGTTGCCGCTGGGCAGGGTGATGTGGTCCACCTGGGGCTTGATGTTCTCCCACTCGTAGTCCTTGAGGGAGGCGACATCGATTTCGTTGTCGAAGTGGCCGATGTTGCAGACGATCGCTTCGTCCTTCATCTTCAGCAGGTGCTCGTTGCGGATCACCTGGTAGTTGCCGGTGGCGGTCACGAAGATGTCCATGTCTTCCACCACGTCTTCCAGACGGACCACGCGGTAGCCCTCCATGGCCGCCTGCAGGGCGCAGATCGGATCCACTTCAGCGATGCACACGGTGGCGCCGAGACCACGCAGGGACTGGGCTGAACCCTTGCCCACATCGCCGTAGCCCATCACCAGAGCCTGCTTGCCAGCCACCATCACATCGGTGGCGCGCTTGATGCTGTCCACCAGCGACTCGCGGCAGCCGTAGAGGTTGTCGAACTTGCTCTTGGTGACCGAGTCGTTCACGTTGATGGCGGGGAAGGGCAGTTCGCCGCTCTTCTGCATCTTGTAGAGACGGGCCACACCCGTGGTGGTCTCCTCGGTCACGCCCTGGATCTGGGCCTTGGTGCGGGAATAGAAAGTGGGGTCCTGGGCCAGCTTCTTCTTGATCGAAGCAAACAGGAACGTCTCTTCCTCATTGCCGGGGTTGTCGAGAACGGTGATGTCCTGCTCGGCCTTGCTGCCCAGCATCACCAGGCCGGTGGCATCGCCGCCGTCATCCAGGATCATGTTGGGTGAGCCACCATCGCCCCACTCGAGGATGCGGTGGGTGTACTCCCAGTACTCCTCCAGGGTCTCGCCCTTCACCGCAAACACGGGGATGTCACGGGCAGCCATGGCGGCAGCCGCGTGATCCTGGGTGGAGAAGATGTTGCAGGACGCCCAGCGCACTTCAGCGCCCAGCTCCACCAGGGTCTCGATCAGACAGGCAGTCTGAATGGTCATGTGCAGGGAGCCGGCGATGCGGGCCCCCTTCAGGGGTTTCTCCGTGCCGTACTTCTCACGCAGGGCCATCAGGCCAGGCATCTCGGTCTCGGCGATGTCGAGCTCCTTGCGGCCGAACTCCGCCTGATTGATGTCCGCGATGACGTAGTCCTGTGCGACCTGAAGGCCGGTCGTAGCCGAGGGTGTTGCCACCATGTTGAAACGCTCCCAGGGGAGAATGTGAACGGGAATCTCTGCGGAGTCTCCGAGGCTTCGGGCTCGCGTGTGGCGCAATCTACCGATCGGACCTGGACCTTGAAGGATCTCGAGGCGACACGCGCCCTCGGGCAGTGGCTGGTCACTGAGACGGCGCGACCCGCTCTGCTGCTGTTGAACGGAGAGCTCGGAGCCGGCAAAACGTCGCTGGTGCAGGGCATGGCCTTGGCCCTCGGCATTGAAGAACCGATCACCAGTCCCACCTTTGCCCTCTCGCAGCACTACCCCCAGGGGCAGCCACCCCTGGTGCATCTCGATCTCTACCGGCTGGAGCTGGCTGCCGCGGCCGACGACCTCTTTCTCCAGGAAGAGGAGGAAGCCCGGAGCCTGGGTGCGCTGCTGGTGGTGGAGTGGCCGGAACGCCTCAGCCTGGCGTTGCCGGAGGCTTGGTCCCTGCAGCTGACGCACCGGCCAGAGGGTGGGCGTCTGGCCGTGCTGAGAGGGCCAAACCTGCCTCCATCCCCAGCAGGCGTGGAGATGTCAAGATCCGAGCTGCCGTGATCAACCCCGCCCGTGGACTGCCTCTGCCTCGGCTTGCTGTGCGCTGATCTGGTGTGCCACCCGGTGCCTTCGCTGCCCGAGCAAGGGCAGCTGATGGAAACCGAACGCATGGAGCTCAGCCTGGGGGGCTGCGCCGCCAACACCGCCTTCGATCTGGCCAGGCTGGGCGTGAGCACCGGGATCAGCGGTTGCGTTGGCGACGACGTGCTCGCCGACTTCATCGTTGCAACCCTGAATGCTGCGGGGGTGGACACCCGCGGGGTGGTGCGCTCGGCGGCCGTGGCCACGGCCTCCACCGCGGTGATCAACGTGCGCGATCAGGACCGGCGCTTCATTTCCTATGCCGGCGCCAACACGGCCATGAGCGCGGCGGCGATTCCGGAGGGGCTGCTGGAGTCGGCCAGCGTGCTTTACATCGGCGGATTTCTAATGCTGGACGGCCTCGAGAGCGACGCCATGCTCCAGCGTCTGGCCCGGGCCAGGGAGGCTGGCACCCGCATCCTTCTGGATGTGGTGCAGGTGGACGATGCCGATGCCATGGAGCGCCTGCAACGGTTTCTTCCGTACACCGATGTTTTTCTCCCCAACAACGACGAAGCCGCTGTGCTCACAGGCGTCAGCGATCCCTGGGAGCAAGCCGACGCCTTTCGCGCCGCCGGCGCCCGCACCGTGGTGATCACGGAGGGAGATCGGGGCGCCCATCTGGTGAACGCACAGATGAAACTGCGCGTCGGCGCTTACGACACCGACTACCAGGGGGGCACCGGCGCCGGCGATGCCTTTGATGCTGGCTTCATCGCCGCCCTGCTCCAGGGGCATGACCTGCCCACTTGCCTGCGCTGGGGAAGCGCCCTCGGCGCCAGCTGCGTGCGCAGCACATCAGCCACCGGCAGCGTGTTCAACCGCGACGAGGCCCTTCAGTTCATGGAACGCCACGCGATCACGGTTGAGCGCTGCTGAGCTGCGCGAACACGGGTTTGAGCGCGGGGTAGAGCTGCTTGTAAACGGCATGACGTTCCTGCAGGCACTCCGCCTCGGGTCCCGGGACCAACGGCGGAGCAACGGTCACCCAGGCTTCACAGGCGTCGCCCACGCTGGCGAACGCGCCTGCACCCACCGCGGCCAGCAGGGCCGCGCCGTAGGCCGTGGCATCCACCGTGGCGGTGAGCGCCACCGGGCAGCCCAAGAGATCGGCGCAGAGCTGGCGCCAGAGCGCGCTGCGCACGCCACCTCCAGACAAATGCACGCAGCGGGGATCCAGACCGGCCTCCCGCAGAAGACCAAAGCAATCGCTCAACCCGTGGGTCACCCCCTCCAGCACAGCCCGGGCGAGATGACGACGGTCATGGCGCTGATCCAGGCCGATGAAACACCCCCTGGCACTGGCATCGGCATGGGGGGTGCGCTCACCGGAGAGATAGGGCAGGAAAAACAGATCCTCGGCACCGGCTGCAATGCCGGCCGCCATGGCCTCAATGTGCTCAAACGCATCGTCATCACGGAGGTCCGGCGTGATTGAACGCCGGAACCAATCGAGGCTGCCCGCACCGCTGAGCATTACCCCCATCAGGAACCAGGTGCCGGGGGCGGCATGGCAGAAGGCATGGAGCCGCCCCTCCTCTGCACTGCGCCAGCGTTGCATCGGTGCAGCCACCACACCACTGGTTCCAAGCACAGCACCAGCTGAGCCCTCCTGCACCAACCCACAGCCGAGAGCGGCCGCCGCCTGATCGCCCGCACCCGCCACCACGGGGGTGCCCGGCCGAAGGCCGATCAATGCTGAGGCCTGCGCTGACACCTGGCCCACCACCGCCGCACTCTCCACGGCCTCAGGCCACCAGGATCTCGGCAGTTGGAGGTCGGCGAGCAGCGCATCCGACCAGCGCCGTTGGGCGCAATCAAACACAGCTGTGCCACTGGCATCAGACACATCGGTGCCCATCGTTCCGGTGAGCCGAAACCGGATCCAGTCCTTGGGGAGCAGCACTGTGGCGATGCGTGCAAAGGCCTCGGGTTCGTGCTCGCGCATCCACAGCAACTTGGGGGCCGTGAACCCGGGTAGCATGCGATTTCCGGTGCAGGCGAGCAGATGCGCCAGTCCGAGGTGCTCTTCCACAGCGCGGCACTGGGGTTCACAGCGCCCGTCATTCCAGAGCTGGGCCGGTCGGATGCATTCGCCCTGGGCATCGAGAGCCACCAGTCCGTGCATCTGTCCGGCGAGACCAACCGCGTCGATCGCGCCGGGATCGCAACGGGCCTCCGCAAGAGCCGCAGCCACGGCCTGGAGGGTGCTGCGCCACCAATCCTCCGGGTCCTGCTCGCTCCATCCCGCCCGCGGCACCAGCGGGCGATGGTCGCCATGCCCCACCGCGCACACCGTCCCAGCGGCATCCACCACCAGCGCCTTTGTGGCACTGGTGCCCAGATCAATGCCCAGAACGGCCATGGCTACACCTGCTCCAGGAATCCCAGCACCCGGGACGGCAGGGGCTGGGGATCAATTCCACCGGCACCAGCGCAGACCAGGGCACCGCAGGCGGCGGCATAGCGCACCACCGCCTGCACCCCTGCTGCATCCAGCGTCTGGGGCTGACCTTCCAGCGGCGCCAGGGACACCAATTGATGCAACAGACCGGCGGTGAAGGCATCACCAGCGCCCGTGGTGTCCACCACCTGAGGCGGGGCCAGCACCGGCATCGCACCGCAGTGACCAGCGATGCACCAGCGCACGGGGTCACCGCCATCGGTGACCACCACATCCGGACGCCGAGGCAGGGCCGCACTGATCTGATCAGGCGTGCTGGTGTGAAACAGCCACTCCGCTTCTTCCCGGGCGAGCTTGAGCAGATCGGCCTGCTGCACCAGGGGCTGCATCAGCGCAAGCGCCTGGGCATCGGGTCCAGCGGCAGGATCGGCGCCAGCATCCCAAAAGGTGGGGCGCCAGTTCACGTCCAACGCCACCCGCACGCCATCGCGCTCGGCCTGCGCCAGCAGCGATCGCAGGGCCGCCGCCGATGGGGCACTGGCCAGCGGGATGGTGCCGATCAGCAGCCAGCGCGCCCGTTCCGCCAACGCTGGCCAATGCGGATCCAGGGCAGCCTGATCCAGGGACTGGTCGGCGAAACCGGCACCACGATCGCCGGCAAAACCTTGAAACACCCGTTCACCACTGGCATCGCGGCGCACCAGCACCACCCGTGTAGGGCGCTCATCGTCGTGCTGCAACCCGCGCAGATCCACGCCGCGATCGTTCAGCAGCTCCAGAAAGCTGTCACCGATCGCATCGCGACCCAAGCGGCCGATGAAGGCCACAGAGGTTCCCAACCGGGCCAGCGCACAGGCCACGTTGGCCGGTGCACCGCCAAGGCGGTCGTCGCATTCACCGGGCGCCGCCGTGGCCGGATCCCCGCCCAGGGGGCCGAGGCGATCCACCAAGGCTTCTCCCACGCAAAGCACTTGCGGAGACGAATTCACCATCAACTGTGCTGCAGATTTCTGCAGGGTGGCCAGGGATCACCACACCGTCAGTTGATTCCTTCACAGGAAACCAATCGCCTGAATCAACGGTGAGACACTTCTCGTTCTTACCGATGCAGTCCGGGCCATGACGACGGAACGGATCCAACCAACGCAACGATTAAGCGGCTTATGGATCCTGATCCAGATACTGATGATTGGTCTCGGGGCGTACTACATCGCGTCCATCGCCAGACCCGGCCGTACTGACGCCGACATCATTGTTGGCACCCTGGCTGGCTTGCACAACCTCACGCTCTTCTTCTGGGATCAAGACCGACTCGCCAACCTCACCGCTCTGCTGATCTCCCCGTTTCGAAACATCGCCACCGCGATCTATGCCTACACCGCGGTGCAAGCGGCTTATTTCTCAGGCCTGGTGTTCATCATTTGCGGCTTGATGCATGCCCGCCGATCCACACGTCTGATCGCTTTCATCGCCACCATGGCAATCCTGGGGCAGTGGATTCCAGAGAAACAACTGTATGTTTTCGCCAAACAAGCCCAGCCCTATGCCGTCTCAACATTGGCTGTACTGGCGGCGTACGTCTTACCACTGAAAATAAAGCAACGTCTGAAGCTCATCGCGGGCCAAATCAGCCTGACATTGACGGCTCTATTGTTAAATCCTTTATCAGGCTTTCTGGCACTAACCCTGCCACTTTCGTCCATCATTCTCTGCCGACGCGAACAACGACGTCGCTCCATCGCGTCAGCAGCAGAATGGCTTGGATTGTTGATTGGCACCATCCTTGCCACGCGATGGATTCAGCAAATCTATCGCCAACGCATGAACGTTGTTGCAACACCCTTGTCGTTGAATCCTGGTCAAATCCCAGACGGATTGGCAGTTGCCTGGGAGCGCCTTCTCAAATCCTATGACGACCAAACTTTCGCACTGATAGCGTTTGGCCTCATGATCATCTACGCGGTGGCTTGCTGGGCCTGGGAGAGCCCCTTGATCAGCCACAGCATGAGTTCCGAAGCAAACACTGATTCAGGAACCATGGTGGGCTGGGCGATCACCCTGAATACCGCTTCTCTCCTGCTTATCGCCGCATCGGTGTGGGTACAGGCCTTTGGATACCCCCTTCGCTACTTCTTCCCGATTTATTTATTAGCGATCACGGCCTGCATAAAAACCACAGGTGATCTAGCAACGGCCGTTCAAAACTGGATCAATCACAATCCCCAATCCCAACGGCTCATGCAGATCGCCCTCGGCGCCCTGGGCAGCGCTGCACTGATCACAGGCTTGAGTCTGCAGGCCCGCCCAATCGCGCCACCACTGATGGCCTACACAGAAATCCGACGTGTTCAGCCGGTGTTCGACTATCTCGAACAAAACGAGCTGCAATCGTCAGCGATCGGCGGAAATTTTGGCCTCAGCTGGGCTCTCTATGCCTACTCCCTTGAACAGAACAGACCAATCCCAACCGTTTCGGGGCGCTCCACATTCGACCCCGCGTCGCGGGCTCAACATCAAGCCTTCGCCAACCAGATCCTGAGTGGGCAACCAGCCGATTTCTACTGTCTCAGGCGTCGCAACAACGACCCCAACGAGTGCAGGGACTGGGTGCAACAAAAACTCAATGTTCACTCCCCCAGCAATCTCAACTGGACAGTTAGCGAATCCACCGTGACCACGATTCCCAATGAGGGCAAACGGCCCACAACGATTCTGAAGTTCCGCAGTGAGCCTCAGCCAAAACCCGACGCCCTCACCCAAGACTCTTGAGCAGGGCCTCGATGATGCGGGCATTGGCCGCCGGGAAGGGAAAGTTGCCGAGCTCCTCGGGCTTCACCCAGCGCACCTGCTGACTGGCCAGGGGCTGGGGTTCACCCGACAGCCAGCGGCAGAGGTGCACGATGAAGCGCAACTTCTTGTGGCTGTAAGCGTGGTCGACGGTGATCAGCTCCTGATCCACGGCCACGTCAATCGCCAGCTCCTCCTGGAGCTCCCGGGCAATGGTGTCGGTGATGGCTTCGCCAGGCTCCTGCTTCCCCCCCGGGAATTCCCAGAGCCCACCGAGCAGACCCTCGTTGAGGCGCTGATCAATCAGCACCTCGCCCGCCTGATTGAGCACCACACCCACACCGATCACGGAGAACGGAAGGCTGCGGGGTGCATCGGTCACGGGATAGGCCTCGGGGGTGCCGGCAGCGTAAGCAGCGCAGTGGTCACGCCAGGGGCACCTCGGGCAACTGGGATTGCGGGGCGTGCAAAGCGTGGCCCCCAGATCCATCAGCGCCTGGTTGCAATCGCGCGCGCGACCAGGTGCGGCCGCGATCAACGCCTCGCTCCACAGCCAGAACTGCGCCTGAGCCCGCATCGGCGGCGTGGGATGGGCCTGGAGCCGAGCGAGCACGCGCCGCACGTTGCCATCCAGAATCGCCAAAGGACTGTTGAAGGCCGACGAGAGGATGCCTCCAGCGGTGCTGCGGCCAATTCCCGGCAAGGCCAACCAAGGTTCAAGATCGCTCGGCCAACCCCTGGGTTCGGCGCCACCCGCCCCCATCGCCATCAGCACTCCAGCGGCCACCTTCAAGCGCCTCGCCCGGGAGTAATACCCCAGCCCCTGCCAACTCAGGAGCACAGCCTGTTCCTCCGCTTCGGCCAGATCTTCGAACCGAGGAAAGCGTTCCATCCAGCGCGTCCAGTAAGGAAGCACCACCTGAAGCTGGGTCTGTTGCAGCATCACCTCAGCAATCCAGATGCCATAGGGAGACAACACCTCATCAGGCCGTGGCCAGGTTTGATCCGCCGTCACCATCCAGGGTTTCTGCTGCGGATCCCGGCGGCCATGGGCCTGCCACCAAGAGAGCAGAGCGCGTGCATATGGATCCATCAGAACCAACCCGGAGCCGCCATCACCACGCCGAGGTAGGTGCCGATGGCGTACCCCAGAAGCCCAAGGGCCACCCCGGGCACGGCGAGATCATCCCGTTCGAGGCTGGTGGCCAAGGCCAGGGCCGTGCTCGGACCACCGATCGCCGCTTGGGACGCCACCAGCATCTCGGCCATCGGCACTCGGCAGCGCGCCAGCGCCAGCACCACCACAGCGTGCGTGCCCACCACGATGGCGGCGTAGACAAGAATCCAGAGGCCCTCGCTGAACACACCGGCCAGGGGGGTGCTCAACCCCACCACCACAAAAAACGGTTGGATCAAGAACTGGCCAAGCCCTGGACAGGATCGGCGCGTCCTCGGCCCTGGCAACTGCGCTGCCAACACAGCCACCGTGGTGAGCACGAGGATGAACGGCACGCCGACCCCGATCCACACCAGTCCCTGGCTGAGTCCATGGCTCAGCCCAACAGCGGCCAAACCCCAGAGCATCGCCAACAGCCAGTCACGCCCTGCTGGCTGGGCCTGTGTGGTTGGCGGCGAGAGTGCCAACGGCGGCGGCGTAGGCAGCGACGTCTTCAGGCGATCCCTGCGGCCAAGGCCCATGCTCAGCGCGAACCAGAGCGTGAACACAATCTGATCAGCGGCTGTGGCCAAGGCCAGCAACGCATCCGGCGGATTCAAAATCCGCCCCACCGCCACAAGGTTGAGGCTGCCACCGGAAAACGTGGCGGTGTAAAGGCCCATGAGCACGGAGCGCTGATCGCCGAGGGGTTGCGCCAGTGCAACGGCACCCACCACCACGCCCACCACGGTGGCCAGCACAACAACGCCAAAGAGGAGCAACAGCGGCCGGGCCCGCAGCAACAAAGTTTTCAGCCTGATCGCGAGCAGCAGCTCAGCGATCGCCAACGACGTCAGTGGACCGCTGATCCAACCCGAAACCCGCGCGTCCGGCTGCCAGCCGAGGCCATTGCGGACCGCCACACCGAGCAGGAGCACCAGCATGGTGACGCCCAGCCTCTGACCCCAAATCCATCGGCGCGACAACCACCAACCCAGGGCCGTCAGCCCGGCGATGCCAATCCAAGACAGAAGCAATGCATTGACCTGGGTCATGACTCACGCGGCTCAGTCCCGATGTCAACGTGACAGCGCACCATCAACGACGCCATCACCTTGCCACCAACCCAGGCCCGAACAACACTCCCTCTCCTGGGGAACCTGCTCGAGTGGTACGACTTCGCCATTTACGGATATCTCGCGCAAGCTTTAGGCGACGCCTTTTTTCCCTCCAAGTCCAATTCGGCAGCTCTGTTGAGCTCCTTCGCTGTGTTTGCGGTGGGATTTCTGATGCGACCCATCGGAAGCCTGGTGCTTGGCCCACTGGCGGATCTTTATGGACGCCGGCGGATGCTTCTGCTCAGCCTGACGCTCATGGGAGGGAGCAGTCTGCTGATCGGCCTCCTGCCGACGCGATTGCAGTGGGGGGAAACAGCGACGGTGTTGCTTGTGCTGCTGCGCATGGTGCAGGGGTTTTCAGTTGGAGGGGAATACACGGGCAGCATTGCCTTCACTGCCGAACTGACATCCGCGAGTCGCCGCGGCCTGATGTGCAGCTTCACGAGCAGCGGCGCCCAAATCGGAATTGCACTGGCCTCGCTGGTTGTAGCTGGCTGCAGCGCACTGCTTGGAGAACAGGCGTTGATGTAATGGGGCTGGAGGCTGCCGTTCCTGATGGGCAGCTCTTTACTGGTCCTGAGCTTCTGGATGCAGCATCGGCTCCCAGAAACCCTGGAGCTCCCGGCCCACACTGAAACCGCCATCCAGGCGCGCGACTGGGTTCAGGCATTGAGCTCTCAGCTTCAGAACCTTGCCAAGCACCGTCGCCTTCTGGTTCAGGTGATGGCCTGGTCTGCACCAGCAATGTGGTGTACTACCTGTTGTACGTGTTTCTTGTGATCCATAGCAGCCAGTCGCCAGCCGACGGCGTGGCAGCACGAACGATCACAAGCGCAGTCCAGCTGATCGGTCTTGGAATCACGACGCTCTCTGGGTGGCTGGTGGATCGCTACGGGATCATCCGGATCAACGGCCTAGGCACCGCGGCCATGGTGGCCACCTCCCTGCCGGCCCTCGCCATCGGCTTGCAGGGTTCGCCGCTCTCGCTGCTCATCGCACTGAGCCTGGCGACTCCGGCACTGATGGTGATCCTGGGCAGCCAAGGGTTATTGGGGGTGACCATCGCACCGCAGGAGCAACGCTGCGGAGTCTTTTCAGTCGCATACTCCACATCCGTGGCGCTTTGCGGAGGAACAGCACCGTTGATCGCCACCTGGATGGTGGATCAAAACATTCCCGATGGAGTGATTGCTCTGTACCCCCTTCCCTTTGCGGCAGCAACCTGCTGGGCGCTCTGGCAAGCAAAGGGACGAAACCCATGTGTCTTCTGAGCCATCTCAGCAGGAGGGCTCAACCCGATGGGAACTGGTGTCGCGGCGGAACAAGCCACCGAGGTAATGGCGCACCACGGCACGGTCCTTACAACCCTGCTGAAACAGGAAGCCAGCAATGGCGGACTGCACCAGCCGGTACTGGTCCCACTGGGGGTGCTCCTCGATGAACACCCCCATGGCGCGATGCAAATCCTCGGGCATCTGGTTTTCCACACTCACGTGGACCGGCATCGCATCAGGCGTCTCGTGCAACTCAGGCTTTGGCTGTCAACCCAACCATCACGCCACAGCGCCTGCAGTGATGTCAAAAAGCCGGAACGATTCCGCCCTAACTCCCCCGTCCTTCGAGAAGCCCTGCAAACACTGACTCGAGAAACCCAGACTGTGTCAAGGATCACAGCACCTAGCCATCCCCCGTCCCACCGTCAAGAGGAAAGAGGCTTTTCCCCGTCCAGCCGAGCAAGGCCGCATCAGGCCGACGATCCGTACCAACAAGCCTGTGGAAAAGCTGTGAAAAACGTGGTGTTTGGCGTGGAGTCGCCGTTTGTTCACTGCTGCTGATCAATCCAGCGCAACCGACGAGCAAGTCCCATCACCCAGCGCCTGCTGAAGCTTCAACACAACCCCCGACGGCCCAGCCAAAAACCAGTAGGTTCCGCTCAGAGCGATCTCCTCACTGTGCAGCGAACCCTGGCGCTGACCCTCACGGCTGCAACGTTGCTCGCTGGGTGTGGCAAGCCCAAGCCTCAGGCGCCAAAGCTGCTCAGTGTGAAAACCGCACGCATCGCCGAAGCCAACTTCCAGCCCAGCATCGAAGCGATCAGCGTGCTGGAGTCCACAACCACGGTGTCGCTGCGACCTGAAACCGATGGTCGCGTAGTGAAGGTGCTGGCCAGCGACGGTGAGCGCGTGAAGGCCGGGCAACCGATCCTCGTGCTCGACAACGTGCAGCAAAGTGCGGCGCTCGATTCAGCCAAGGCGCAGGCCCGCACCGACAAGCTCAACGCCGAGCGCTACGAGTTTCTTTATCAAAATGGCGCTGCTTCCGCCAAGCAACGCGATCAGTACGTCACCCAGGCGATCGCATCCCGCGACCAGGCCCTCGCCGATGCCGCCACCCTCGGCTACAAATACGTGCGTTCACCGATCGATGGCGTGGTCGGCGACCTCGACAGCGTGAAGCTCGGGGATTACGTGCAAACCGGCCAGGCGATCACTGGCATCGTGAACAACTCCACTCTCTGGACGCTGATGCAGATCCCGGCGACCCAGTCGGGTGCGGTGAAGATCGGCCAAACGGTGAAAGTGTCCTCGCAGACCGACCCGCCGATCACCGGCGAAGGAACGGTGAGCTTTATCTCTCCCTATTTCGGCATCAGTGGTAGCTCCGGCTCTCCCAATGCCTTGATGGTGAAAGCCACCTTTCCCAATCTCACCAACGAACTGAAGACCGGTCAGTTTGTGAAGAGCCAGATCATTGTGGGAAACAAACAATCTCTGGCTGTGCCGGTGCAGGCCGTGTTCATGCAGGCGCAGCAACCCTTCGTGTACGTCACGGTTCCGGTGAGCAAAGCGCTGCCAAAGATCAAAGCCTCCGCATCCGTGCCGGAGAAGCAGAAGAAAAAACTGGAGAGCCTTCCTCCCAGCACTCAAATCGTGGTGCAACGAGCAGTGGAACTGGGTGAATTGCAGAACAATTTCTATCCCTTGAAATCAGGTCTGAACAAGGGCGACACCGTGGTTGTGAGCAAAACAGCCTTGCTCAGCAATGGCATTCCTGTGAAGAGCGTGAACTGACCGTCCCATGGCCTTCTCCGACAACTTCATCAAGCGGCCGGTTCTCACCACGGTTTGCAGCATCTTGATCGTGCTGATGGGACTGATCGCGATCCCGACGCTGCCGATCGCCAATCTTCCCAACATCGCCCCGCCCCTGATCCAGGTCACCGCCAACTACAGCGGCGCCAATTCCCTGGTCACCGAGCAGGCCGTGACCAATCCGCTCGAGCAGCAGATCAACGGTGCACCGGGTGCTTCTTACATCTACTCCACCAGCAACATGGAGGGGCAGAGCATCATTTCGGTCTACTTCGACGAGACCACCGACATCGACATCGACCAGGTGAACGTGCAGAACCGCGTGTCCCTGGCGATGCCCCAGCTTCCCAGCCAGGTATCAGACACGGGTGTCTCCGTACAGCAGTCGACCCCCTCCATCCTGCTGGCCTACGAGGTGTCCTCAACCGAAGGACAATTCGACTCGGCCTATCTCAACGGCCTGGTGTACCAACAGCTCTATTACCCTCTGGAACGGGTACCGGGCGTCGCCAACGTGAACATCCTCGGGGGTACCACTCCCGCCTACTGGCTGTTCATCGACCCCGACAAACTGGCCGCCAACAATCTCACCGCCAACCAGGTGGTGGATGCGGTGAAGGCTCAGAACACAACAGCGATCGGCGGCCTTGTGGGGGGCCCGCCTGCAGCCGGTGATCAGGCCTACACCTACCCATTGCTGGTGCAGGACAACGGCAATCTTCTCAGCCTGGAAGACTTTGAGAATCTGATCATCAGCCGCACCGAGACAGGCAATCTTCTGCTGCTCAAAGATGTGGGCGAGGTGCAATACGGCTTCAACAACTACTCATCCGCGTCCGTGGATCGCAACAGCCACGATGCGGTGTCTGTGGCGGTGTTTCAGACCCCGGAAAGCAATGCCCTCGATGTGGCGGATGCGGTGGTGAAACAGATGGACGCCTTTGCAGCCACGGCTCCACCTGGGGTGACCGTGTCGCAGGTGTACAACATCGGCCAATTCATCGAATCGTCCGTGGAGGGCGTGGTGGATGCCCTCGGCCTGGCGATCGTGCTGGTGCTGCTGATCCTCTTCCTCTTTCTGCAGAACTGGCGCGCCACGGTGGTGCCCAGCCTGGCGATCCCCATTTCCCTGGTGGGCACCTTCGCCTTCATCAAGATGTTCGGTTTTTCCATCAACCAGCTCACCCTGCTGGGCCTCGTGCTGGCCACCGGTTTGGTGGTGGACGACGCCATCGTGGTGATTGAAGCGGTGTCGAAGAACATCGAATCGGGCATGAAGCCGCGGCAGGCTGCTCTGGCCTGCATGGGAGAGCTGTTCGGCGCCCTTGTGGCCACGGCCCTGGTGCTGATGGCGGTGTTTGTTCCGGTGGCGTTCTATCCCGGAAGCATCGGCATCATTTATCAGCAGTTCGCGCTCACGATCGCCTTCTCGATCGCGATCTCCGCGTTCAACGCGCTCACGTTCTCGCCCATGTTGTCGGGCCTGATCCTCAAACCGGGACAGACCGCACCACCGAAAGGCTGGATCTGGCCAGTGGCCGGCGTGATTGTTGGTCTGGCCTTCGGGCGTTTCAGCGCAGCAGCCTTCGGCAACTGGACCTACGTGCTCGGCGTGGTGGTGGGCGGCTTGGCAGGGGCGAATCTCGCTTTGATCTTCCGGGTATTTAACGCCAACTTCGCCCGGCTGCAAAACAATTATTCCCGGCTGATTCGCACGCTGATCCAGGCCAGACGTTGGGTGATGGTGACCCTGGCTGGCGGCATCGTGCTCACGCTGCTGGCCTTCACGGCCCTGCCCTCCGCCTTCATCCCCGATGAAGACCAGGGATACCTGGCGGGCTTTTTCCAGTTGCAGAACGGTGCGTCGCTGAGCGAAACCCAACGGGTGTCAAAGGAGATCGCAGCGATCGTGAACGAGGAGGGCGATGTTCTCAACACCAGTGTGATCAGTGGTTACGGCTTCAACGGCTCCAGCCCCGACCAGGGCACGATCTTGATCGGTCTGAAACCCCTGCGTGAGCGGCCGGGCGCGGCCAACAGTTCCTTTGCCATCGCCGATCGGCTCAACGCCAAACTCTCAGCCTTGAGCAGCGCTTTGGCCGTTGTGGGCCAGCCGCCGGCCGTTCCGGGGTTCTCCGCCCAGGGTGGCTTCTACTTCCAGTTCAACGATCTCACCGGCAACTACAGCTTCAACCAGCTCGATGAGCAGGCGCAGACACTGATCAAGGCTGGAAAGGCGAGTGGTGACTTCTCGAACCTCTACACCCAGTTCATCCCCAGTGCTCCGGCCTTCGGACTCAAGGTGGATCGCGCCGTGATGGGAGCGCTGAATGTGGATTACGAGGATGCGATGAGCACCATTGCCGTGCTGGCGGGTGGCTCCTACACGGGCCTCACCTATGAGGACGGCCAGGTGCGCAATGTGTACGTGCAGGCCAATGCCGAACAGCGCGAAGACGTTGAAAACATCCTCAGCTACTACGTGAAAAACCGCGATGGCGACCTGATCCAGGTGTCGCAGTTCGCGTCATCGGAACTGTCGAGCGCGCCGCCGATCATCAGCCATTACAACCTCTACCGCACGGTGCTGATCCAGGGCGCCCAGGCGGTGGGCAAGAGCTCCGGGCAGGCCCTGAGTTCAATCCAGGCGCTGTTCAAGAAGGAGAACTTCAACAACATTGGCTATGCCTTCACCGGCCTTGCCGCCCTGCAACTCTCCGCCGGCAGCGCCAGCGTGCTCGTGTTCGGCTTCGGCATTCTGATTGTGTATCTGGTGCTGTCGGCCCAGTACGAGAGCTACGTCACCCCGGTGATCATTTTGATGACCGTGCCCCTGGCGATGCTTGGGGCCCTCGCCTTCCTGGCGATCCGCTCGATCGACCTCAACATCTACGCCCAGGTGGGTCTGGTGACCCTGATTGGCCTGGCAGCCAAAAACGGCATCCTGATTGTGGAAGTGGCGGAGCAACACCTCGCCGAAGGCATGAGTGCCAGCGATGCGGTGATCGCCTCCGCCGAATCCAGACTGCGGCCGATTCTGATGACGGCGATCGCAGCCCTGGCGGGCTTCCTGCCGCTGGTGGTGGCCAACGGCGCCGGTGCCCAAAGCCAGCAATCGCTGGGCACGGTGATCTTCGGCGGACTGGTGGTCGCCACCGTGCTCTCCCTCGGCGTGGTGCCGCCCTTCTACGTGGTGATCAAAGGACTGGAAGAACGCCTCTTCGGCAGAAAGCCAACGGGCGGCGACGAGGATGGATCCCTTGCCAATGCCAGCTGAACCCGAACACTGGACCTGGGAGCAGCCCGATGGACGCGGTCTCGACGTGGTCTGGCGCCAGCAGGGCCAGGACCCAGAGAGCAGCGACTCGCCGGCGGTGGTGCTGGTGCATGGCTTCGGCGCCAGCAGCGGCCACTGGCGCTACACCATGCCGTCGCTGGCCACACAAACCCCCACCTTCGCCCTGGATCTGATCGGCTTCGGCGGCAGCAGCCAGCCCAAGGCCGTGCTTCCCAGTGATCCCGATGCCCAGCGCCCGACACCGAGCGATGAAGCGCTGGTGTATGGCTTTGATCTCTGGGCTGCGCAGGTGGAAGCCTTCTGCCGGCAGATCGTGCAGCGGCCGGTGCTGCTGGTGGGCAATTCCATCGGCGGGGTGGTGGTGCTGCGCGCAGCCCAACAGCTGGGGGCGCACTGCCAGGGCGTGGTGCTGATCGACTGCGCCCAGCGCCTGATGGATGACAAGCAGCTGGCCAGCCAACCGGCCTGGATGGCCTGGATCCGGCCGTTGCTGAAAACCCTGGTGAGCCAACGCTGGCTGAGCACGGCCCTGTTCCGCAACGCCGCCAGGCCCCGGGTGATCCGCAGCGTGCTCGGCCAGGCCTACCCCAGCGGCGCCAATGTGGACGACGCACTGGTTGACCTGCTGTACCAGCCAACGCAGCGACCCGGCGCCGCCGAAGCCTTTCGGGGCTTCATCAACCTGTTTGATGACCATCTGGCTCCGGAGCTGCTGGCAACCCTGGAGCAGCCGGTGCACCTGATCTGGGGCGAACGGGATCCCTGGGAGCCGGTGGCGGAAGCCCAGGATTGGGCTGAGCGCTTCGCCTGCATCCAGTCGCTCACAGTGCTGCCCCGGGTGGGGCACTGCCCCCACGACGAAGCACCGGAAGCAGTGAACGCCCGCTTGCTGGAGATTCTCAAAGCACAGGCAGCATGACCAACACCAGCACACAGGCCCGCCTGGATCAACTGGCCAGCCAATGGAACGAAGCGGAGATCCCCCGGCCCTCGCTCGACCGTTGGCTCACCCAGTTTGAAGCCGACGACCAGAGCATCGCCCTGCGGCTGCTGGAATGCATCGAGATGCACAGCTGGGCCAGGCTGCTGCGGGAATGCCGGCTGCTGCACCAACGGCTCTGCCGAGACCTGGCCGGCGATGGCTTTGATGTGACCAGCTTCCGAGACATCGACATCACGCGCGCCTTCGTGTGCAAAAGCGGTGATCTGATTGCCTACGCCTACCGCAAGGCCAACCGCTTGCCAGTGACCTGCTTTCGCAGCATGGACGCCCTGCTAGCCAATCCGCCGGCAAACCAGGACCGTCGGGCCCTGGTGGTGCTGGATGACTACATCGGCACCGGATCGCAGTTTCTATTTCATTTCCTGGCCCGGCAACCGGCCCATCTCCAGCTGCTGCAGCGCTACGCCAAGGTGCGGCTGGGGGCGATCGTGGTGCACGACGATGCCCGGCAGAAATGGAAATTGCTGCAACACCGCTGCTTCCGCGATGTGATGGCACTGGAGGAGCAAGAGCTGGCCTGCATCGATTTCTCCGGCGAACGGGAGCGTCTGATTGCCGCCCTAAGCCAGCTCAACTGGAGCGACTGCGGCTTGCTGGCCGCCCAAAAAGACTTTCCCGTGACGGCCCATCCGGGCCTCAGCCCCGAAGAACGACTGGCTCTGCAGCACTTTCTGAGAAAGCAGCAACAAAAGGAAGGATCGGGCACTACCGAATTTCTATTGGGCCATCACTCGTTTTTCTATGGGGCCCCCAATGCCCTTGCGCGGGTGCTGCTCCCCCTGTTCAAACGGGTGGAAGACTTCACCGCCTACGACAGCAGCACATTGGTTGGATTGCCCGCAGCGATCATCGATTACGACATCGACAATCCGCAGGCTGTCTCCTATCTCAGGTGAGTGTCTGATGCGCGATCAGCAGGCGACGTAGGCCTCCACCTGATCGCTGAGGCGACGCAGACCGGCAAGACCATCACGCTCCAGGTTGCGAACCCGATCGCGGCTGATGCCGATCACGCGGCCGATCCCTGTGAGGCTCATCGGGTCCTCACCGTCCATCCCGTAACGCATCCGCAGCACACGCTCCTGCAATTCCGGCAGCTGGCCCAGCAGATCGCGCAGATCACCCTTCAGGCACTCCCCTTCCACCTGCTCACTGGGCAGCTCGCCATCACCGGCCAATAAATCCAGCAGCTCCGTGTCATCGCCATCGCCCACCTTCATCTCCAGGCTCACCGGCTGACGCGCACGGCACATCAGCTCCTTCACCTCATCTTCCGGCAGCTCCACAAATGCCGCCAGCTCCGTTACCGAGGGCGTCCGCCCCAGATCCTGGCTCAGTTCACGCTGCCCTTTCTTGAGCTTGTTCAGCATTTCGGTGATGTGGATCGGCAGCCGGATCGTGCGGCTCTTCTCTGCGATCGCCCGCGTGATTCCCTGGCGAATCCACCAGTACGCGTAGGTACTGAATTTGTAGCCCCGCGTGGGGTCGAACTTCTCCACACCACGCACCAGGCCGATCGTTCCCTCCTGGATCAGATCCAGAAGCTCCATGTTCCGCTTGGTGTATTTCTTGGCCACGCTCACCACCAGGCGCAGATTCGCCGCCACCATCCGCTCTTTGGCGCGACGGCCCGCCTGCAGCTTGCGCTTGAGCTGCACCGCACTTAATCCAGCTGCTTTGGCCAGCTCCGCTGCTGGCACCGCCTCACCACCACGCTTCTCCTGCAGCTCCGCCTCTGTGGCCTCCAGATCCATCAGCTCCTGCACCTGACGGCCCAGGGTGATCTCCTGCTGATGGCTCAGCAGCGGCACCCGGCCGATGTCACGCAGGTAGGAGCGCACCAGATCCACGTCTGTGCCGGAAGGCCTGGATGCCATGGCCTTGGTGGGGCCACTCTTGGCGGGTTGGCTTGCTCCAGCGGCCGACTTCACGGCGACGGTGGGAACGCTGACTGAAGCTGCGGCGAGGGTGGGAGCCATATCGCTTCTTTGAGTTGTATGAAGCGTACTCCTAAGAAACGTAAACGACCTCTCAGGAAAAGGCCGCCAGCCAAAAATGAGCAGAAATACCTGTGGACTGGAGCAGCTGGGGCATGTGGGCGAGCAACCACTGCGCCGTTTTCAGATAGATCAAGGTGCCCACCACATCCGTGCAGGTGGTGATGAAGGGCGTGGACATCAGGGCCGGATCCAGACCCATGCGATCGAACAGCAACGGGAAGCCAGCCCCAGCCGTGGCCGCCAGGGTGGTAATCGCCAGCAGGCTGGTACCCACCGACAGCCCCACCAGCGGACTCTCGCCTCGCCACCAGGCGAAAGGCACCACCAAAACCATCATCAGCAAGCCCAGCAGCAAGCCCGCCGTGGCCTCCCGCACCACAGCCTTGATGCGCCCGAGGGAGGCAATGCTCTGGGTACTCAGACCGCGGATCACCACGGTGGAACTCTGGGCGCCCACATTGCCGCCGGTGCCCGCCAGCAGGGGAATGAACGCCGCCAGCAGCACCACCTCCTTGAGCACCTGCTCATTCAGAGCAATCACTTCTGAGGTGAAGAAGCTGGCCACCACCAGCACCGACAGCCACACCACCCGGCGGCGGGCCACGGTGAACAGATTGCTCTGGAAGTAATCGTCTTCGTCACCGGCTTCCACAGCACCGGCGGCGTAGAGGTCGCGGGTGGCCTCCTGCTCGATCACATCGATCACGTCGTCCACGGTGACGATCCCCACCAGGCGACGCTCCCGATCCACCACTGGCACCGCCAGGAAGTCGTAACGCTGAATCGCCCGGGCCACGTCTTCCTGATCGGTGTCGGTGCCCACGCTCACCACCTCCCGGGTCATCACATCGCCGAGCCGGTCTTCCGGGTCGGCGGTGACCAGATCACGCAACGAGAGGATGCCGGTGAGGTGACGCTCTCCATCGGTCACGTACAAGCTGTAGATCGTTTCGGTTTGACGGGCCCGCCGGCGCACGATCGTGAGGGCCTGGGCCGCACTGTGAAAGTCTTTGAGATCGATGTATTCCGTCGTCATCAGACGGCCAGCGGTCTCCGGGGCGTAACCGAGCAGCTGGGCGGTGACCTTGCGCTCCGCCGGGCTGAGCTCCGCCAGCAAACGGCGCACCACCTTGGCGGGAAGTTCATCGAACAGGCGCACCCGATCATCGGGTGACATCTCCTCCACCAGCTCCAACACCTCGCCGGAGCGCAGCCGCTCCAACAGGCTCTGCTGCACCGCTGGATCGAGATACTCGTACACCTCGATCGCTTCATCCTTTCTGAGCAAACGAAAGGCCAGGGCCTGCAAGGTGCGCGGCAGATTGCCGATCGCTTCGGCCACGTCCACGGGCTGCACGGGCGCCAGCAGCATCTTGACGCCGTCGTAATTGCCCACGCTGAGCATGGATTCCAGCTGGCGCGTCACCACTTCCGCCAGCACCGGTGCCTGATCCATGCCCCGTGCCCAGCAATCCCAAGTGTATGTCGGTTCCAGAGGGTTATCCTCTGCGCCGAATGCTTCGTTTCGCCATGGCTCCCAGCGTCAGCAACGTGTCCGTCCGCACCCCCGACGGCAGTGAAAAAACCCTCGGCAGCTATGCAGGCCAGGTGCTGCTGATCGTGAATGTGGCCAGCCGCTGCGGATTCACCAAGCAGTACGCCGGTCTGCAGAGCCTGCAGGACACCTTCGGCCCCCGCGGCCTGCAGGTGCTGGGTTTCCCCTGCAACGACTTCGGCGCCCAGGAGCCCGGCACCCTGGATGAAATCAAGAGCTTCTGCTCCACCACCTACGGCGCCAGCTTCGAGCTGTTCGACAAGGTGCACGCCACCGGCAGCACCACTGAGCCCTACACCACCCTCAACCAAACCGAGCCGGCCGGTGCAGTGGAGTGGAATTTCGAGAAGTTCCTGGTGGGCAAGGACGGCACCGTGCTGGCCCGCTTCAAGAGTGGTGTGGCTCCTGAAGACGCCGGACTCAACGCGGCGATTGAGGCCGCTCTGCAGGCCTGAGCCAACGGGCGCTCACGCCCCGACCCAGCACAAGCCCAAGGGCTGCGCCGCCCAGGCCCAGCCCGAGGGTGGCGCCGATCAGACCGATCGCGGCGGCCTGCTGCCCCGCCGCGATCAGGCTGACAGCATCCACCATCCAGCTGCTGAAGGTGGTGAGCGACCCACAGAAGCCGATCCCGAT
This sequence comes from Synechococcus sp. WH 7803, assembly GCA_000063505.1. Lineage (GTDB taxonomy): Bacteria > Cyanobacteriota > Cyanobacteriia > PCC-6307 > Cyanobiaceae > Synechococcus_C. The sequence goes on along the minus strand of CT971583.1, from coordinate 167,730 downwards.
CAGCAGCTGCAGCCGCGGCCGGTAGGGAAGACCAAGCAGCAATCCCAGCAGCAACGATCCGAGCACATTGGCCAGCAGGTTGCGATCCGGTGCCAGCACCGACAACTGCCAACGCAAGAGAGCACCGGGAATGGCACCCAAGGCCACCAGCAGCAATTCCTGAAGTTCCTGCCGCGCCGTGGGCTGGAATTGTTCAGCCATCAGCCAAACCCAGGCCGTAGCCACCAGCGGCCACCAACAGACCGGCCAGCACCGACCCGGCCGTGAGCAACAGCGCTTCTCCCCACTGGCGATCGCGCAGGGTGACCAGCACCTCCACAGCAAAGGTGGAGAAGGTGCTGAGGCTGCCAAAGAAACCAACGCCGATCAACAGAATCAACGACGACGTCGAGCCAGGAGGTTCGCAGCGGCCGGACGTCTGCAAACCGAGCACCAGCCCCAGGGCGAAGGCCGCCACCAGATTCACCAGAAAGGTGCCCCAGTGCTTGCGCGGCACCATCGGCTCGAAGTGATTCACCACCCGCAGGCGCAACCAGGCCCCGGGAACAGCACCCAATCCCACCAGCAGCGCCTGGGAGGGAACGATGTCAGCCATGGATCCAACCGCGCTGGCGATCGCTTCCCCCGGGGAAGGCCGGATGGGACGCCACCTGCACCTGAATCCAAGTGCGACCATCGGCGCTGCGCCAGTGACGCAACAGCTGCAGGGGCGTGCCGATCTCCAGACGACGCAGGGCTGGAGCCGCCAGGCCGGGGCCGGCTTGCAACAGACAATCACTGCCGCTGAGCAGGGGGCCCTCACCATCCTGACGGCGAATCTGGGGAAGACGCCGCTCAGCGCCACCGGCGGGCAACGCGGCCGGGCCGAGCAGGGCCACGCCCAACAGCCAGCCCCAGCGGAGCAGGGAGGAAGCGGAAGGGGGCATCAGATGTCGAGGGCCGTCATGTCGAGCTCGGCGCTGTGGGTTTCGATGAATTCACGGCGCGGAGCCACCTTGTCGCCCATCAGGATCGTGAAGATGCGGTCAGCCTCCAGGGCATCTTCAATTTCCACCCGTTTCATGGTGCGGGTGGTGGGATCCATGGTGGTTTCCCAGAGCTGCTGGGGCATCATTTCACCAAGACCCTTAAAACGCTGGATGTTGTAGTTGGCTTTCTCGCCAAATCCTTCCAGGGTTTTTTGCAACTCCGGCTCGTTGTAGCAATAGGTGTGGTTCTTGCCGCGCTCCACTTTGTAGAGGGGCGGACAGGCGATGTAGATGTAACCACCGTCCACCAATTCTTTCTGGTAGCGGTAGAAGAAGGTGAGCAGAAGGGTGCGGATGTGCGCCCCATCCACATCGGCGTCGGTCATGATCACGACGCGGTGATAACGAAGATTTTTCACGTCGAAATCCTCACCCTTGATTCCCAGACCAAGGGCCGTGATCAGGGCCTGAATCTCCGTGTTCTTGTAAATCTTGGCGTCGTCGGTTTTCTCGATATTGAGAATCTTGCCGCGCAGAGGAAGGATCGCCTGGAAGCGTCGATCGCGGCCCTGCTTGGCCGAGCCTCCAGCGGAATCACCCTCCACGATGTAGATCTCGGATTCGCTGGGGTCGCGGGAGCTGCAATCGGCCAGCTTGCCGGGCAGGGTTGAACTCTCGAGCACGCTCTTGCGCCGCACCAGCTCGCGGGCCCGGCGGGCGGCCTCGGCGGCATTGAAGGCCTGGATCGCCTTCTCCAGGATCATGTCGATCACACCCGGGTTGAACTCCAGGTATTGACCGAGCGCCTCCCCCACCAGGCTGTCGACGATGCCGCGCACCTCGGTGTTGCCGAGTTTGGTTTTGGTTTGCCCCTCAAACTCCGGCTCGGGCACTTTCACCGAGAGCACGGCGGTCAAACCCTCACGGATGTTTTCACCGGCGAGATTTGAATCCGCTTCCTTGCGCTTGCCGCGTTTGCGGGCAAAGGTATTGAGCGTGCGGGTGAGCACGGTTTTCAAACCTTCGATGTGCGTGCCGCCATCGACGGTGCGGATGTTGTTGGCAAAGCCGAGGATGCTGTCGGAGTAGGCATCCACACACCACTGCAAGGCCGCTTCGACGGACACGCCGTCTTTCTCGGCATTCACATAAATGATCTCGGGGTGAAGGGCATCCTTCTCCGCGTTCATGTAGGCGACGTATTCCTTGATGCCGCCCTCATAGAAGTAGGTCTCCTCATGGGGGTTGCCTTCAGCGTCGCGAGCGCTCTCGCGCTCATCGCGGAACACGATGCGCACGCCACCGTTGAGATAGGCCAGCTCGCGCAGACGGGCCGAAAGGGTGGCGTAATCAAAAACGATGCCGACGCTGAAGATCTCAATGTCGGGCTTGAAACACACGCTGGTGCCCGTGCGGCCGTCTTCTTCAGCCGGCTGGGGCTCGGAGGCCAGGCTGCCGATCGGAGCACCGCGCTCAAAACGCTGGCGGTGCACCTGGCCCTGACGGCGAACGGTGACTTCCACCCATTCGCTGAGGGCGTTGACCACCGACACGCCCACCCCGTGGAGGCCGCCGGACACCTTGTAACCGCCGGCACCGAACTTGCCACCGGCGTGGAGCACGGTGAGCACCGTTTCCAGAGCGCTCTTGCCGGTGCGGGGATGGACGTCGGTGGGAATGCCGCGGCCGTTGTCGGTGACGGAGGCGGAGCCGTCCTCTCCGAGCACCACCTGAATTTCCGAGCAATGCCCCGCGAGGGCCTCGTCCACCGAGTTGTCCACCACCTCATACACCAGGTGGTGAAGCCCCCGCGGCCCCGTGGAGCCGATGTACATCCCCGGGCGCTTGCGGACGGGCTCAAGACCCTCCAGCACCTGAATCTGTTCGGCGCCATAGGCCGCTTGAACTTTCGCGGCTTCGCTCATGCGATTTCGGTGGGCCAGGCTTCCTGTCAGGCTGAATTTACCACCGGCGTGCCAGAGGCGCTCACAGAGGCCTCTGAGACGTCATTTTTTCCGGGGGTGCACCCCCTTTATGTGCGATGCCTCACACCAGCCCCGAAACGGAGGCCCAACGCGACAGCAACGCCCCCCTCGTGGTGGTGCTGCTCGGACCCACCGCCAGCGGCAAAACCGCCCTCGCGCTGGAGCTGGCCGAGCGCTTCGACCTGGAGATCATCAATGTGGATTCCCGGCAGCTGTACCAGGAGATGAGCGTAGGCACGGCCAAGCCCAGCCCGGAGCAACAGGCCCGCATCCGCCACCATCTGCTCGACCTGCGCCCCCCCGACCAACCGATCACCTTGCAGGAATTCCAGGAGGAAGCCCTCCAGGCGGTGAATCAGAGCCTGGCCAAACGCGGCGCCGCCTTTCTCGTGGGCGGCAGCGGGCTCTATCTCAAGGCCCTCACAGCTGGTCTGCGCCCCCCCGCTGTGGCGCCCCAACCGGCGCTGCGCCGGCAACTGGCGCAGCTGGGCCAACCGCTGTGCCACCAGCTGCTCAACACTGCCGATCCCGAGGCAGCCGTGCGCATCGCCAGCGCAGATGCGCTGCGCACCCAACGCGCCCTGGAGGTGTTGTACGCCACAGGCGCACCGATGAGCCGCCAAACCAGTGCCAGTCCGCCGCCCTGGCGCGTGCTGGAGCTGGGCCTCAATCCGCTCGACCTGCGCCAGCGCATCAGTGCACGCACCCAGGCGCTGTACAGCCAAGGGCTGGTGGAGGAAACCCGCCAGCTGCGCGAGCGCTACGGCCCCGAGCTGCCGCTCCTGCAAACCATTGGCTACGGCGAAGCGTTGCAAGTGCTCGCAGGCGATCTCAGCCGTCCCGCTGCGATCGCCCACACCACCCGGCGCACCCAGCAATTCGCCAAACGGCAGCGCACCTGGTTCCGGCGGCAGCACCAGCCGCACTGGCTGCCCGATGACAATCCCCTGAATGAAGCCGGACGCCTGATCGAAGCGGGTCTAGGCTGAAGGATGCAACCGCGGCGGGTTCTGCTCTCAACGGCCCGCAGCCTCTTCTCTCACTGAATGCCACCACGTCCCCGTTTTGACCGCCGTGCTCCTGTCCGGGAGCTCCCCAACATCAATGAACGCATCAACTACCCCCAGCTGCGGGTGGTGGATGCCGACGGCACCCAGTTGGGCGTGATCGACCGGGAGAAAGCGCTGGAGGTGGCGCAGGAGCGGGAGCTCGATCTGGTGCTGGTGAGCGAGAAAGCCGATCCGCCGGTGTGCCGGATCATGGACTACGGCAAGTACAAATTCGAGCAGGAGAAAAAGGCCAAGGAGGCCAAGAAGAAGTCGCACCAAACCGAGGTTAAAGAGGTGAAGATGCGCTACAAGATCGATCAGCACGATTACGACGTGCGCATCGGTCAGGCTCAGCGCTTCCTCAAAGCCGGTGACAAGGTGAAGTGCACGGTGATCTTCCGCGGCCGGGAGATTCAGCACACCGCACTGGCGGAAACCCTGCTGCGCCGGATGGCCAAGGATCTGGAAGAGCCGGCGGAAATCCAGCAGCCCCCAAAGCGGGAAGGCCGCAACATGATCATGTTCCTCACGCCGCGGAAGACCCCGCTGGTGAAAAAAGACGACAAGGAGGAGCCCGCCACCCGGGCCGTGCGCACGATCACCGCGCCGCCCCGGCCCACCTCCGCCCGGCTCGCCAGCAAGCCCGCGGGCAACGGTTAACGCCCGAGGGCGTCCAGCAGCAACCACCACCCCTGGGCCGCAGCCTGGGGCTGATGGGCTGCGCGGGCTTCGCACATGAAGCCGTGATCGGCGTCGGCAAACCCAACGCAACGCAGCCGCTGGCCAGAGGGGTCAGCGGCATGCAGGGCTGTTTCGATGGCCGAGCGGTCGTGTGCAGGGATCAAGGGATCGGCCAAGCCGAACAGGCAGGTGAGTTCCCCTTGCACCTGGGGCAAAACCTCCAGGGTGGGCGCACCCCCGCCCGGGCGGCCCTGCACCACACCGGCTCCATAGAAATTGAAGGTGCGGGCCACCTCGGGCAGAGAGGCCAGCAGCAAGGCCGCATGCCCGCCAAAGCAAAAGCCCACCACGGTGATCTCCGCCTGGGGATCGTTGAGCTCCCTGCGCAACCAGCGGATTGCGGCCGCTCCATCGGCGAGAAGCTCGGCCGCCGTGGTGGCGCTCTTGTGGCGGCGGCCCTCCGCCAGTTGCATCTCGCCATAGCTGAGATCGAGCTCAGGGGCGGTACGCGCGAACAGGGGCATGGCCAGTGCCGGCACCCCCGCCGCGGCGATGCGATCCGCCACCGAGCGCACCCAGGCATTGATGCCGAACACCTCGGGCAACACCAACACGACACGTTTACGTGACGCAAGCGACTCGCACTCGTTACGAGACTGCGTCAGCAGCGGCGCACTGACAAGGCCTGTCTCGACCGGCGACCACCAGCAGCGCAGGGGCACGGGCCCGTCGTTGATGCAGCGCCAACCGGAGGGCAACGGCACGCCTTCGGAAACTGTCATAGGGACACGGACCACCCAGGCAATTGTCACCGAGCGATCCTGTCCTTAGGGTGGCCGCATTCCGACCTGGCCCACCGGCGTGCGATTCCACATTCAGCAGGAAAGCGACATCCCGGCGTCGACCCAGCTCTACAACCAGATCTGCTTCGCGATCGCGGCCCGGCACTATCCCCCCGGGCATCGCCTCCCCAGCACCCGGCAGCTGGCCATGCAAACCGGCCTGCACCGCAACACCATCAGCAAGGTGTACCGCCAGCTGGAAACCGATGGCGTGGTGGAAGCCATGGCCGGCTCGGGCATCTACGTGCGCGACCAACAGAAGCCCCGCGAGATCCGCACGCCCGCGAGCCCACGCAACCGCGGGGTGACCGACCTCGACCGGGAAGTGCGCAAATGCGTGGACGGTTTGCTGAACGCCGGCTGCACCCTGCAGCAGACCCGGGATCTGCTCACCCGGGAAATCGACTGGCGCCTGCGCTGCGGTGCCCGGGTGCTCGTGAGCACCCCTCGGGAAGACATCGGCGCCTCGATGCTGATCGCCGAGGAACTGGAACCCTGCCTGGATGTGCCGGTGGAAGTGGTGCCGATGGAGGAGCTGGAAAGCGTGCTGGAGAGCGCCAGCAACGGCACGGTGGTGACCAGCCGCTACTTCCTGCAGCCGGTGGAGGAACTCGCCAAACAGCACGGGGTGCGGGCCGTGGCGGTGGATCTCAACGACTTCCGCGCCGAACTGGCCATGCTCAAGGAACTGCGCGGCGGCAGCGTGGTGGGCCTGGTGAGCATCAGCCCCGGCATCCTGCGGGCGGCCGAGGTGATCCTGCACAGCATGCGCGGCAACGAGCTGCTGCTGATGACCGCCACGCCGGATGTGAACAGCCGCCTGCTCGCCCTGCTGCGGGCTTCCAGCCACGTGCTCTGCGACCGCCCCAGCCTGCCGCTGGTGGAGCAGAGCCTGCGCCAGAACCGCTCCCAACTGATGCGCATGCCCCAGGTGCACTGCGCCGAGAGTTACCTGAGCGCCGACACCATCGAACTGCTGCGCAAGGAAATCGGCCTGCTAACCGCCTGATGGCGATCAACTGCCACAATGGCGCCCTCGAGCGCTGAGGGCGCGGCGGACAGGCATGTTCAACCACATCCGTGCCGACCTGGCGATCATCCGCGAACGGGATCCGGCGGCACGAGGCCCGCTGGAAATTCTGCTGTGTTATCCAGGCTTCCAGGCCCTGAGCCTGCACCGGCTCAGCCATCGGCTCTGGCACTCCCGGTTGCCCTTGAAGCTGGCCGCCCGGCTGCTCAGCCAACTCGGCCGCAATCTCACTGGCGTGGAGATCCATCCCGGCGCCAGGATCGGCCATGGCGTGTTCATCGACCACGGCATGGGCGTGGTGATCGGCGAGACCGCCGAAGTGGGTGACCGCTGCCTCCTCTACCAGGGAGTAACCCTGGGGGGCACGGGCAAAGACCACGGCAAACGCCATCCCACCCTGGCCAACAACGTGGTGATCGGCGCCGGCGCCAAGGTGCTGGGCGCCATCGAGGTGGGCACCAACACCCGCATCGGCGCTGGATCGGTGGTGGTGCGCGATGTGGAAGCCGATTGCACCGTGGTGGGAATCCCCGGGAGGGTGATCCACCAGAGCGGCGTGCGCATCAATCCCCTGGCCCACTCCGCCTTACCGGATGCGGAAGCGAATGTGATCCGCAACCTGATGGAGCGGATCGATCAGCTCGAAGGGCAGGTGCGCAGCCTGCAGGACAACCTGCGCACCATGGCGGCCGCCAGCGGTCGGCCCCTGCGCGAAGTGCGCAATGGCCAGGCCCAGAACCTCAAGGACCGGGAGATCCTCGAGTTCCTGGGGGATTGAAGGAGGCTGAGGCCTGGCCTCAGGCCGTAGTGCGCTGTCCCGCCGACTGCCCCGCAGGCGGAGCGGGCTGGAACATGAACATGGAGTAGATCACGTTGCGGCGCATGTTGGTCATCATGTCCAGGAACATGTCGTAGCCCTCGTTCTTGTATTCGATCAGAGGGTCCTTCTGGCCATAGCCGCGCAGTCCCACCGACTCGCGCAGGGCATCCATCGACTGCAGATGTTCGCGCCAGAGGGTGTCGATCTGCTGAAGGATGAAGAAGCGCTCGGCCTCGCGCATCAGCCCCGGACGCTGGTCTTCGATCTGGCCCTCCTTGAGGTCGTAGGCATTGCGCAGTTGCTCCTGGAGAAAGGCCTTGAGCTCGTCCATGGACAGGCCCTGGAGCTGATCGGCCTGGAGGTCGTCGAGCAGATACACAAACTCCTGCACCTTGCTCACCAACTGGGTCACATCCCATTCCTCCGGCGGCAGATCCGGATTCACGTAGGCCTCCACGATCTCGTTCATGGTGCGCTCGCCATACCCCACCACCTGCTTTTTGAGCTCACGGCCCTCCAGCACCCGGCGACGTTCGGAATACACCGCCTTGCGCTGGTTGTTCATCACCTCGTCGTACTCGAACACCTGCTTGCGGATGTCGTAGTAGTACGTCTCCACCTTTTTCTGGGCCCCCTCCAACGAGCGGGTGAGCATGCCCGATTCGATCGGCATGTCTTCCTCTACCCGGAAGGCATTCATCAATCCGGCCACCCGGTCGCCCCCGAAGATACGCAGCAGGTTGTCGCCCAGGGAGAGGAAGAAACGGGTGGAGCCTGGGTCACCCTGACGGCCAGCCCGGCCGCGCAACTGGTTGTCCACCCGGCGGGATTCATGGCGCTCGGTGCCGATCACATGCAAACCACCGGCCTCACGCACCCGTTGCTCCTCCTGTTTCACCACGTCGTCGTATTCCCCCTTCACCCGGGCGATGGCCGCACGCAGGGCGGCAATGGCAGGGTCGTCGGTGGGGGCTTTCTCTGCCGCCGTGGCGATGTGGTCTTCCAGTTCGATCACCGTGAGCGCCCGGTCGCCCCAGGCCTTCACCAGATCCTTGGCGAGATCGGCCAGGGCCTGATCGGTGTCTTCCGTGAGCTGGCAGGGATAGAGGCTGCCGATGGCCCGGGCCTCACTGGGGGCATGGCCATGGGGGCCACTGGCGGGGGCTGCCTTGGCGGCGAATCCGCCGCCACCCTCAGCGCCGCTGCGCTGCAGGGGCACGGGCGGACGGTGGCCTTCCTCAGGACGCACCAACCTGGACAGCAGCACCTCGCGCAGCTTGAGGCGGGCCATGTAATCGCTGTTGCCGCCGAGGATGATGTCGGTGCCGCGGCCGGCCATGTTGGTGGCGATCGTCACCGCCCCGGAGCGGCCGGCCTGGGCCACGATCTCGGCCTCCCGCTCCACGTTCTCGGGTTTGGCATTGAGCAGGTTGTGGGGAATGTCCTCCTCCGCCAGCAGGGCACTGAGCAGCTCGCTCTTTTCCACACTGGTGGTGCCCACCAGCACCGGCCGGCCCTGCTGGTGGACCTCGGCGGTTTCCTTGGCCACGGCCCGCCACTTGGCTTCTTCGGTTTTGTACACCTGATCCACCCAGTCCTGGCGGGCCCGCACCCGGTTGGTGGGCACGATGGTGGTTTCGAGCTTGTAGGTCTTCTCGAACTCGGTTTCCTCGGTTTTGGCCGTGCCGGTCATCCCCGCCAAGCGGGGATAGAGCAGGAAGAAGTTCTGGTAAGTAATCGAGGCCAGGGTCTGGGTTTCCGGCTGGATCGCCAGGGCCTCCTTGGCTTCGATCGCCTGGTGCTGGCCGTCGCTCCAGCGACGCCCCGGCATCACCCGGCCGGTGAACTCATCCACGATCACCGCTTCGCCGTCGCGCACGATGTAATTCACATCGCGGGTGAACAGATCCTTGGCCTTGAGGGCATTGGTGATGTAGTGGGCCCAGGGATCCTGGGGGTCGTAGAGGTCGGCCACGCCGATCATCTGCTCCGCCTTGGCAAAGCCCTCATCGGTGAGGGTGCAGCTGCGTTGCTTTTCATCCACTTCGTAGTCGCCCTCGGGATCGATCCCGTCCTTGCCCATCTCGGCGGCCCGGGTGAGGGCTGCGGCCACTTCCGCCGCCTTCTGATACTTCTCTTGGGGCCGCTCCACCTGTCCGGAAATGATCAGGGGGGTGCGCGCCTCATCAATCAGGATCGAGTCGACTTCATCGATCACGCAGTACTGGAACTCCCGCTGCACCACCTCGTTGATGTCGGCGGCCATGTTGTCGCGCAGGTAGTCGAACCCGAGCTCGGAGTTGGTGGCGTAGGTGATGTCGCAGCCGTAGTTGCGGCGGCGCTCAGCAGGGGTCATGTCCTGCTGGATCAACCCCACCGAAAGACCGAGGAAACGGTGCACCTGCCCCATCCACTCGGCGTCACGGCGGGCCAGGTAGTCGTTCACGGTGACCACGTGCACGCCGCGGCCGGTGAGGGCGTTGAGGAAGCTGGGCAGGGTGGCCACGAGGGTTTTGCCCTCGCCGGTTTTCATTTCCGCGATCTGGCCCTCATGCAGCACCATGCCGCCGATCAGCTGCACATCGAAATGGCGCATGCCCAGCACGCGCTTGCCGGCCTCGCGCACCACGGCAAATGCCTCCGGCAGCAGCTCATCAAGCACGGGCCGCTGCTGGTCGAGGCTGCCGGCGTTGTCGAGGCGCTGACGGAACTCAGCGGTGCGCCGGCGCAGGTCGTCGTCGCTGAGGGGTGACACCTCCTCCTCGAGGAGGTTGATGTCGGACACGATCGGCTGATAGCGCTTCAGCTTGCGGGCATTGGGATCACCCAGCAGCAGCTTGAGCATGGAAGGCGCTAAATCGTCTGCGCGCCAGCCTACTGAGGTCTCTCAGCAGAGATGCTGCGGCCATCCGTACAGGCCAATGAGAAGACCTCGTAAACCTGCTGCAATTTCGCCATATGAACCATTGATAAAGTCAAATTGCTTTGACCCTCATTAATGCGGCTGTCCATCCTGGTGGTTTCAAGGACAGCCGCGCTGCTCAATCGCCTCTGCGACAGCCTGGATGCTGCCTGCAGCCTGGCGCCTCTCGACGTTGAAATCCTCTGCTCCTGGAACGGCAGCGAGGCTGAGGAAGCACAGATCCACAACAGCAGCCGCTACGAATTCCTCATTGCCCAAAGAACGCCTTATCACTTCGCTGGAAACATGAATGGCTTGGCGGAACGCGCCGGCGGCGAGGTGTTGATGCTCGCCAACGATGATCTAATTCTCGATCGCGATTGTGTTGACGCTGCTCTGAGCGTTCTCAAGCAACAGCCAGAGGTGAGTCTGGTGGGAGCGGTGTTGCGCGATCAAGAGGGGCGGCTGACGCACGCAGGCATCAATTTCGACTCCAGGGGTTCGGCCTATCACCCGCTCGATCGCTTGATTCCTGCCGATCGACCTGAGGTCCCGCCCACAGGACCGGTGGCGGCCGTCACCGGTGCCCTGCAGTGGATCCGTCGCGATGACTTCCAAAGGGTGCGGCTGAATGAGCATTACAAGGTGTGCGGGGAGGATGTGGAGCTTTGTCTGGATGTGCAGCAGACCCTCGAACAGCAGGTGTGGCTGAGTGGAGGGTCCTGTGCGATCCATGAATCCGAGAGCACCCGCAGCACCCAGGAAGGACAGGCCGGCAACAGTGAAGACCTCACCCGTTTACGAGCGCGCGTGCGCGCCTTCCTGAGCCAAGCCAGCCCAGCGCAGCTGCAATTGTTTCTGCAGCAGCAGCAATGGGAATCACAGCAACTGCGCGAGATCGTGATCCATCAACTTCCCGAACTTCTGGCCAGGGTGCATGAGCTTGAGCCCCTCCAGGCCGAAGTGGAGCGTCTTCGCAACATCGAGGAGGACTTGCGAGATCGGGACTTGGTGCTGATGGATCTCAGAGAAGAACGGCTGCGCCTTAAGCAACGCAACGAGGCTGTGTCGCGATGACCAGCACACACCCCATGCCGTCATCCCATTCCCTGCATGGTCTTCGACTGGTTGTGACAGCCATCGATCTCGAGCAGAGCGAGCACCGCGGCATTGCCGTGTACAGCAAAGGTGTGCTTCGCGCCCTGAAACGAGCCGGCGCTGAGGTTTGGCTGCTCACCCAATTTGATCCACCGATGAACGATCTGCGTTCGAGGCGCATCCCCAAAACCACGGCAGACACCGTGTTCTACGCCAGGGTGCTCGAGGGCCTGAACACCGGTCATCGCCATCTGGCACAGATGAGCCTGCGGCAGCGCGTGCTGCGGGCCTTGCCGATCGTGAATCAATGGGTGCCGCCAGTGCTGAAGGCCCGGAGCAAATTCAGCACCCTCTTTCCCCAGCGCCACTACCCCAGTCGGTCTCTGAAATGCCTGCCCATTCGCGAGCTGTTCGACAACCCCTACTTGCAAACCGAACGGCTCGACTATCTGCTGAATGTGGATGGGCTGATCTGCGCCGATGACATTTTTGTGAACAGCTTCCGCCTGGCCAATCAGAAACCGGGCGAGATGCTGGAGATCGACCTGCAGGGATTCGATGGGCTGATCACCACCTGCCCGTTGCAGATCAGGCCCACAAATCCAACCGTGTTCATCCAAACGGTGCACGACCTGATCCCACTCGAATACATGCAAACGAGTGACCACGTGCCTGGTTTTGCCCGACGCCTGCGCAGTTGCGCGCCGGCAGGGAGGCTGTTTGTGTCCAGCGCAACCCAACGCAAATTCAATGCCTCCATCCTGCCGACCGCCATGGAGGGCGCTGAACACCACAGCAGGGTTCTGATCCAATCACCTTCCCTGCAATTTCCAGGCGACGCACTCGACTGGGAAGCACAAATGCCCTCGTTGAAGATCAACGCCGAAGGCAAGGAGCGGCTGCAGACGCTGCAACCCGGTGGTTATCTCCTGTTCAATTCATCGGTGGAACCGCGCAAAAACCTGTTGTTTGCGCTGCGGGCTTATGTGGAATCAGGCATCGAACGGCATGGAATCCGCTTCTGCATCACCGGCTTGCTCAAAGAGGACGCTTACAGCGCCTCGGTGAGCCGCCTCGTGAGCGGTCACAAGAGCATCCTGCTCACCGGTTACGTGGATGAAGCCACCAAACGCCATCTGTATCTCAACGCCCTGGCGCTGGTGAGCCCTTCACTGGTGGAAGGTTTCGGTATCCCCGTGCTCGATGCCGCCTGCCTTGGCCTCACGGCCCTTGCCAGCCCATCAGCGTCGCACCAGGAAATCCAGGCCCTGCATGATTTCGATCAGCACGTGCTGCTCTGCTCAACCCTGCAAACCAGTGACTGGGCCAGTGCCATGCGCCTGGTGACCCTCAAGCAGGAGCAGGAGCAGGCCGATCTGGGCCCCCAAGCCCTGCGCCGGCACCTCAACCGCCTGCGCAGCGAAAGAATCCTGCGCTACCGCCATTACCAGCGCTTGGTCGACCAGAGCTTCGACGCCACCATCTGCGAACTGGTTCAAGCCGAATCCGGGGCGGCCACGCTCTCCCACACCACCAGGGCCCGTCAGCTGGCGCCAAGAGCGACCAACTGATCTCTGATCTGGGCAACCTGCCGCTCCACAGAGAGCGATCGGGCCAGGCCCAGACCGGCAGCGGAGAGATGGCTCCACAGGGCTCCATCCCCCAGCAAGGCGCGCACCTGGCCGGCCAGGGCCGTGCCGTCGTCGTCTGTGGGGAAAAACAGCGATGAACCCTCATGGAATTCCCGATGCACGGGGATGTCGCTGATCAGGGTGGGAAGGCCTTCGGCCTTCGCCTCCAACACTGGATAGTCGAAGCCTTCTTCTGTGCTGGCGGAGAGCAGGGCCATCGCGGCGCGCACCAGGGCCACCAGCTCAGCCTGGGGCAGGGCATCGATCAGCTCAACCTGCTGCGGCCGGGGCAAGCGTTGGTGTAAGCGCTGCACCAGAGGGGTCTGGCGGCCGCCGCGGCCGATGATGCGCAGCGTTCCACTCCACTGGGGGCACTGGCGCTGCAACTGGTCGATGCCGCGGAACAGAGCCGGCAGATTCTTGTTCACGTCGTGCCGGGCTAAAGCCACCAGGTCTTGGCTCGACGGCGCCAGGACCGGCGGGCGCTGGATGCGGATGCCATTGGGAATCACTTCGATGCGATCCGATTCCACACCGAACGCCACCAGTTGATCCGCCACATAACGACTGATGGCGATCAAGCGCGTGGCGGTGCGGCAGTGGCGCGGTTGCCAGAGGCGATAGCGCAACCAGGCTTTGCGGCTGTTGGAGGCCACCAGGGGAGTGAGGTCGTGGCAGGTGATCAGCTGGGGAACGTCTGGCCAGCAGAGCAGGGCGTCAAAAAAGGGCGAGTAGATCGCCTCGAGCTGATCCAGCTGCATCCCATGGCTTTGCAGCAGAGCCGGCAGGTTGAGGCCGTGCTGCACCAGGCTGTAACGCTGCAGAACGCGCATGCGCCGCCCCGGCGCCCAGGCCGGAGGCTCAGGCAACCACTGCTCAGGCGTCAGCAAAGCGCCTTGACCATCAACCCCGAGCTGCAGGCGCAGACCATCCAACCCGGGCACCACCCGCTGCACGTAGCTGCCGAAACCGGAATGGCCGGGCAGCCAGGAGAGCAGGTTGATCAGCTGCATCAGATCAGGAAGGGGATGTTGCGACGTTCGCTGTTGAGCAGCCGGATCGCAATCCAGATGCCCAAGGCATTGGCCGCCAGCAGCACCAGGCCCACACCCCACTGCACCTCACCCGCCATCAAGGTGTGACGGATCGGCGAGAGAATCCGGTAGAGAGGATTGATGTTGGCCGTCCAGGCCATGGCCCCGAGATTCTTCTTGTCATACAGAATCGGCGAGAGCAGAAACACCAACTGCAGCACGATCGGAACAAGCTGATAGAGATCGCGAAAGCGAGCCCCGAGCAGGCAGGTGAGCATCGGGAACCAATACAAAAATAGAAACAGATTCAGCAGCGGCAACCAGCCCCAGAGCAGCAGATTGATCAGCAGGTTGTGCTGAAAGAAACTGAGCGCCAGCAACACCATCAGGAAGGATTGCAGGAAGGTTTGCAACTGAAACGCCCATTCCTCCAGGGTGTAAAACATCGGATGCAGATTGATGTTGTGGAGGTGATCACGGTTGTGCTCAAACAGATTGGGCGCACCACTCACAGCCGCGCCGATGGTGTTCCACACCACCAGGCCCAAGCCGAGATACACCACATACACGGTGAAGTTCTGCACCTTGAACACCGTGCCGTACACCGCCGCCAGCACAGCGATCGAAAACAGATTGGAGAGTCCGAGCCAAAAGCTCCCCAGGGTGGTGCGCGCGAATCGGGCTCGGGTGCGGGCCGTGGCGGTAAACCACCACACCCGGCGGCTGCGCCAGGCATCGCGCAGGGTGCGGCGCACGGACTCGCGCCGGGGACGGCCAGAAGCAGTGGAAGCAGTCGCGGTCATCAACCCTGGGACGCGTGGTAATGGCTGAGAGCCTGCTCGAGCGGCCCATCGAACACGATGCTGCCCTCGCTGAACACCAACCCGCGGCGGCAGAAACGCTTCAGGAGATCGTCGGAATGGGACGCCAGCAACAGGGTGCCCGCCGAGGCCAGAAAGGCCTCCAGGCGATCCTTCGCCTTCTCGTAAAAGCTGCTGTCTCCAGCGCCAAAGCCCTCATCCATGGCCAGACATTCATGCCGGGATCCGGTGAGCACAGCAAAGATCAGGCGCGCCGCCATGCCCTGGCTGTAGGTCTTCACTGGCAGATGCACGAAATCGCCGAGCCCAGAAAAGGCGACCACATCGCTGCAGAAGGCCTCGAAGCCGCGCAGGTTGCCGTGCATCATCAGGTAGTGGGCCTTGATCGCTTGGTGACCACTGAGCTCAGGGCTGGTGATGAAACTCTTGTGAATCATCGGATGCACGGGCACATGGGCCTGAAACACCCCGGCCGAGTGTTGATACACCCCGGAGATCAGGCGCAGAAATGTGGACTTGCCAGCGCCGTTGTGGCCGATCAGGGCCACCCGCTCACCTTCATGCACGGTGCAGCTCACGTTATCCAGAGCCGTGATCACCGCACCGCCGCGGCTGCGGTTGAGCCGTCCGCCCGTCACCGAGCGCAGCAGGGTGGCCTTGAGGCTGCGGGTTTCGGTGGTCGCCACCGGAATATCCAGACGCACGTTCTCCAGATGCAAGGCCACAGGCGGTTCAGCGGCAGCCTGAGCCTGGGGCTTGGTAGTGAGAACGTCCTTGGGCATCGCGGGCAGACTACCGCTGATCCCAGGTGCTGAGGTTCGTCAGCCAAACGCCGCGGGCAAACAGCGCCCTGTAGCGCGCTCGGGCCTGCTGCCCCAAGCGAGCGCGCAAGGCAGGATCGGCCGCCAGCCTCTGCAGCACCGCGGCAAGCGTGTCCGGCGTCTGCGCCCAGCGCAGGCCGGGCAACTGCCCGACCCAGCCCATGCCGGAGCGGCGGCGTTGAAACGCCAGTGCGGGAATGCCGGCCGCCATCGCCTCGAGCTGCACGATCCCGAAGGCTTCATTGCTGCGATCCGATGGCAGCACCAGCACATCCGCCGCGGCCAGCTGGGCGAGCTTGGCGCTCTCATCCAAGCGGCCAAGGAACTGCACCGATCGCTCCGCCTGACCTGAGAAGAGTTCGCGGCTGAGGGATTCGAACAGCAAACGCCGCGGTCCATCACCCACCACCACCAGGAGCCAAGGATGGGAGAGGGTGGTCAGAGCCTGCAGCAACCAGTCGAGTCGCTTGTAGCTGTCGAGGCGGCCGATGAACAGCAGCTGCAGGGGCCGTTCAGGCCCGGCCAGCCGTTCGGGCAGGGCGAGAGCGCCGGCCTCCTGCTCAGCGCTGAGGCAGCACGAGAGCACAGCCACCCGATCCGGACGGCAGCCGCAGCGCAGCAACTCCTCGCGCAATAGCGGCGAGGTGGTGATCACGCCGCCCAGCCAGGGCACCACCAGCAACGCCAGCCGCTGGTAGAGCGCATACAAATGGCCACTCAGGCCCGCCTCCGGCTCCAGGAAGCAGTGCCAGTGAGCCGTAACCCGGCGGCGCGGCCGCAGCAAGCGGGCCAGCACCAATAGCAGCAACACCCCTGGAGAGGGCAGATGACCATGCAAAGGCTGGGGAGAGCGCAGCAGCTGCCAGAGAGCTCGCGACGGCAGGGGCAGCCGCAACCGTCCCAACGCCGGCGTGCAGGGCAGGCAGCGGCGCGGGTAGGTCACCGGTAGGGCATCCACCTCGCTGGCGCGCAGGCCCTGGGCATCGAAACTCCACACCGTTCCGCCCCACACGGCGGCCAACTCGTGGGCTACTCGCTCAACGCCGCCGTAACCGGGCGGCCATTCCCGCAGCAACTGGTCAGGCATCAGCGTGCATTCCAACCAGCAGCCAGACATCAAGTTTTAGACATGAAAGCATCTAGAACCCCAGCCAACTGACAATCAAATCAAAAATTTAGTGCGTGATGCCATGCCCTGCTTCCCGAACAAATCTTCGAAGCTTGCAATGCCTGTTGAAGGAGAAAGCTGATAATCAAAAATTAAAATCATTAACGCCAAACATCAATAAGGCGCCGTAGCGGAGCTGTCATCTTCCAGCTGGTAGAGCTGCACACAGCATGCAAATCTTGCTGAGCATTCGCAAGCTCCTGCTTGAGAGACTCCACCTCTTGGGTGCGATCAGCCAACTCGACCTGAACAGACTCCGCCAATAGCCCGGACTGAGCTTCAGACAATTCACGACGAAGGGCATGCACTGTTTCGAGCAATTTGGCGTAATCAGCAATCACCTCCTGATCCTGACCGTACTGACCGGTGGAGAGTTGAGCCGAAAGCCCCAAGGAGAGCTCCTGGTGCGGACGGACCTCATGCATCCTCAGAAACTCCAGGGATGGAGCTCCTTCGGACGAGAGGCGGTCGTACTGATCGATCAAAACCTGGGGAACAACTTGAAAGCACTGCTGGAACAGGGCGAGATCAAACCCGCTTGCGCGCAAGGTCTCATGAATACGCATTCCCTCATGAAGCAGCTGCGATGCCACCTCGGATACCTGATCAAATTGATTGTGAGCAGCCGTTTCTGGATCCAGTGCCCCACTACCAGTGCGGTTTCGCTGCAGCGATTGATCGCTGAACTGAGCATGCACGTTACGGAGGGTCTTCTCGAGCGCAGAGTCCGACTCCTCAAAATCCGCGGAAAGCCTGGCTGCTCTGCCGACACGCTGAAGGGATTCCGTTTCGCCTTCCAGGAGGTCTTCATAGCTCACTAAAGCATCCTCTCCCTGTCGCGAAGAGAGCGCGCAGCCCCGGTTGTAGAGAAACCAGATCATCATGCCTTTCTCGAGGGAAAACCCATCGCGCAGCCAAAGCGAGCGTGCAACATCCAAGGGATGGCGAAACGCGATCAATCCAGGGACCCGACGCAGCAGCAGATGGTCAAAAAAGGGCCGGGTGAGGGAAAGGCGAGGATCCTTATCCACCCAATTTCTGGAGAGGGCATAGCCTTCGAAGTCGCCCTTGCGCTGCACCGCCTTGAGCAAACACTCACCCCGCGACCAATGCACAGGCGCGAGTGGCGGACGATCCCAGCCGTAACCTGCCATGGCCAGGAGATCATCATTCAGAGGACGCAACAACGTTGACTCGAAGTAGCCACGGGGGTTATCAACCGTGCGATCGAGATCGCTGGAGCGCTGACAACCGACCAAGGCCGAAAGAAGGCCTGAGACATAAGATGTACCGGAACGATGGCATCCAAGAACAAACATTTAACTATCTAATTCATCACATGATATCAATATTACCACAAGAGGCACTTGCGTTCTGCTTTGACTCACTTGCCGGATGCCTGAGACCACAATGGGAACGAGGACCGGATCGATTCAAAGGCAATTCAATACAAGAAAATTATTGCCATTCTAAACAAAAACCCACGGCAATTCAACTGCATGTTTATTACATTGATCAGCTCAATGAACTTTTGGATCTTTGTTCACATGTGCCGAATCGTCATTACTTGATCAACACAGATCAACATTGGAAAGCTCGTGTTATCGAGCACACGCTTCGCAGACGCAAGGAGCAGGCTTCTGACATCCGGGTTTTCCCAAATCGCGGCCGTGATCTGGGCCCTTTATTGGTGGGCTGGCGCGATCGGCTCAAAGAGTTTGACCTCGTGGTGCACTGTCACACCAAACGCACACCCCATGCTCCAGATGGATTTGGAGAGTCCTGGCGCCAAAGCCTCTTGCAATGCACCTTTCCTAATCCTGACCGATGCCAGGAGTTTCAGACCCTGCTGCACAAGCCCGAGGCGGGTTTGATCATGCCCTGGCCCCATCGCTTCGTGGCGCACAACGTGAACTGGGGAAGCAATTTCACCCAGACCAGAGCATTGATGAACCTCATGGGGCACACCATTCGCCGAGACACCCTGCTGGCCTTCCCAGCGGGCTCATTCTTTTGGGCGCGTGTCGACAGCTTGCTGGCTCTTCTGGATCTGACTCTGCGATGGGAGGATTTCGCGGCTGAACCCTTACCGGGGGACGGGCGCCTGGCCCATTCTCTTGAACGTTGCCTTGGCTTACTGCCGATGCTCAATGACCGCCGCTGCTACGCCTTCTGGGGAGGAGGCGATTGCCATGATCTCCCTGCCGCGTTGACCTCACCGGCACTCGTCGCCCTGCCATCGCCCCGCTCATTGGAACCGATGGGAGCAACCTGGTTTCGCATGGGGTGGACGGAGGCTCAACATGGTCATCAACCGCCATCAGAATGCACACCGCTGCAGAGGCGTATGCCTGCTATTGGTGATGTTCGGCCTTGTGAAGCCAATCAGGTGAGCTTTCTGATTGCCGGCACACAGAAAGGCGGCACCACAGCGCTTGCTGATTATCTGCGAAACCATCCGCAGCTTTTTCTACCGAAGCGCAAGGAGCTGCATTTCTTCGACGATGAGCAACACCCTTGGAGCGATCCTGACTACTCAAGCTTGCACGATCACTTCAAGGACGCTGGACCCGGTCAGCTCTGGGGGGAAGCCACACCAATCACGATGTATTGGCATCAATGCCCTGAACGCATCTGGCGCTACAACCCCAACATGCGCCTGATCGTATTGCTGCGCGACCCCGCAAATCGCGCCTATTCCCACTGGGCCATGGAATCAGCACGGGGGCTGGAGACCCTGCCCTTTGCAGAAGCACTCGAACAGGAAGCGATGCGATCACGCACAACCCTGCCCTTTCAGGACAGGGTGCATTCCTACCTCGACCGCAGTCGATACAGCGATCAGATTCGCAGGCTTTGGCGCTGGTTCGGCGAGAACAACGTCTTGGTACTGAAACAGGAGCACCTGCGAGAAAACCCCCAATCTGCAGTTAACCAAGTTTGCGGCTTCCTAAACGTGGAGCCGATGCCGATCAAAAAACACCTCACCTCACATGCAGGACAGTACGAGCGCCCCCTCGACACATCGTCACGAAGGCAGATCATTTCGGCGCTTAAGGGCGATCTCCTAAGCCTCGAACAGATGCTGAACTGGGATTGCAGCGATTGGATGGAGAGCTGACGATGAGCCTCAAAGTACTACTGGCGATACCCCATGTGTTTTCTCCCAAAGAGGGGTCGCTTTATTCCTCACAAACCGAAGCCAAACGCAGCATCAAGCAGGCAGCTCTGAAGCAGGCAACCATCGGCAATTTGGGGAGACATCGCATACGGCATTGGATCCATGCATCCCTTGGCAAGAACAAACCCATCGTGACCCGAGAACAGAGTTCTGCCGATGGAGTGGAATTGACAATTCAGCTCTATACACCACCAAGTGCAAGCCTTGCTGAAACACTGCCACAGGATGCTGATTTAACACTGATCGACCCAAAGCTTGAGGACTTCACCAAGATTCCGCTCCTTGCATCAAGACGTTTGCTTGAACAAGCTGAGGAATACGACCTTGTGGGATATCTCGAAGACGATCTCGTGATCGAAGACCCTGAATTCTTTACAAAATTAAAAGCACTGCATCACTTGGTGCCTCAGCAATTTGCCTTTATCCCCCACCGCTGCGAGCACATTCCTGCATTAGGCGATGTCATTTTATCCGGTGACCCTGATGGAGGCCGACCGGATTTATTCTGGGATACCGGTGAAACAATTCGCCTGCAATGGCCAACAGGCGACCGTTTTTTCTATCGTGCGACCAATCCCCATTCAGGCTGCTATTTCCTGAGCCGTGAACAAGCGATCGCCGTGAGACAGCACTGGGAGCGGTGCCAGTGGACAAGCCAATTCCAACTTTCAGGGCCTCTTGAGCAAGCCGGGAGCGGACTCTTGTTACCTGTTCTCAAACTCATGAAACCACGACCTGATCACTACCGTTTCTTGATGGTGCGCCACCAAGATGAGCTCTGGAGGCGTCATGCTTTTGAAAAGTAAGCTGAACACTCACTCCAAAACTTGATCCAACCAAGCCAACACTTGCTCAGGTTGCACCGACAGCATGCAGTCATGATGTTCAGCCAAACACTGATCATTTCTGAATTGTGCTTCTGCGCATAATTGACATGTCACTGACGACACGGTTCGTTGGGCGTTCTCACAACGGGGCATCCACAGTCGCACTGGGCTCGCACCAATACCATTCCCGTCGTTGCCGACCACTGCCAATGTTGACGATCCCATCGCTGCAGCGATGTGCAAAGGGCCAGCATCCACGCTGATCACAGCGCGCGCCTGTTGACACGCACCGGCAAGCTCGGAGAGTGAGGTACGCCCGCGAAGATCAATCAGCTGGGTTTCAGCCAGCAGCCATTCCTCCGCACCACCGCTGTTGTAAGCGGCCTGTTGCTGTTTTGGTGGGCTTCCTATCAGCCCAACACTGAAGCCTTTCTGAGTCAACACCTTCACAACATCCCGCCAGTAATCAAAGGGCCAGATCTTGGCCGCTCGAGCTGTTGTGCAATGGATCAATACATCGGGGACAGCAAACGAAGGAGCACTGGCCTGCAGACGAATCGCCGTGGGGTCGCAATAGTCGGCTACGCCAGCGAGAACCGCGAACAATTCAGCGATGTAATTGCTTTTGAACAGGTGTTGATGGCGCTCCAGAAACGCCAGCGAATCCCAATCGGGATCGCCCATAAAAGCTTGTGAGGGCTGGTCGCCCCAAGGCAAATCCCTACGCCTTGATGCATCGAGAGCACCACCAGCCACCCAGAGAGGCTCGAGAAAACTTGCCAGCACCCGCGTCACCGGATTGAAACCATCCAGGTTCACCGCCAAAGCCACAGGTCCATGCGCTTGCCGGCGTTGCGACAACTCCTTCGCAACTCCATACAGGGCATCACCCTGCCCCGTGGGTGCATCCCAGCTCATGCGCCAGTTGATACAGGGATCAGCTGCCTCGAAGTCGGCGGTGACTTCACTGCCGATGAAGCCAATCACAGCATCGGGAAATCGCTCCCGCAAACCATGCAAGACGGGAGTACTGACAACGAAATTGCCGACCTTGCAGGAGCCGAGCACCACGATGTGGGGAGCAACGCCCAGGTGCTCCCCCGCATAGCGTTGCATAGCGGCTCATCAAAGTGCCAGTGATTGTATCAAGCTAATCTGAACCTCTAACCGGTAAATCCTTAGACGTGCGCATCGCTCTGGTCAATCACGGCACCGCCAACGAATGGGGGGGGGGTGACAGCGTCCAGATCCAAGAAACTGCCAAACGCTTAAAGCAACGTGGCCATCAGGTCTCCATTCAAAACAGTGATCGCCCCGAAATCGACGATGTTGATCTGGTACACATCTTCAATTGCCGCGTGTATCAATCATTCGTCCAACAAATGGCGACATGCCGGCAGGCGGGCAAGCCCGTTGTCGTTTCGCCAATTTGGATCTCAATCGGACGAGCCCTCTGGGGCAGTCGCGGCAGCGTAGGACTCCTCGAGCAAGCTGTTCAGTCAGAGACAGCAGCCGCAGGAGGGTTAAACGCCCTCCTTGCGCGACAATTAGTGGTCCACCTTCCCAATGGAACAGTCGATGCTCTCGGGCGCGGCACGGTCGACCTCAGCTGGCAACAAACGATCGGTTCCCTCTTGAAAGAGTGCCAGGGAATGCTTCCGAACAGCTGGCTGGAATTGAAAGCCTTACAAACTGATCTGCACTGGTGCGGCAATCGCTTCGATGTAGCGCACTATGGCGTGAATCCTCAGATCTTTCTGGATGCAGATCCAGAACCTTTCAGGCGACATACAGGAATTCAGCAGCCGTTCGTGATGCAGGCAGGACGCATTGAACCCGCCAAAAACCAGGCCATGCTCTGCTGGGCGTTGCGCGAAACGAACCTGCCGATCGTGCTGATTGGTGCAAGTCGCCACTGGCCTAGTTATGCCCAACTCTGCCGCAGTATCAGCGGTGATCGTTTGACCATCATCGACCACCTCCCTCAAGAGATGCTGGCATCGGCCTATGCCGCTGCTGGTGTTCACTGCTTGATCAGCTGGATGGACACTTGTGGACTCGTGAGCCTCGAAGCATCACTCAGCGGCACACCACTGGTGGGAAGCAGCTTTGGCCATGAACTCGAATATCTGGAAAATGACGCATGGATGGCTGATCCAGCCGACCCAATCGGCATTCGCACCGCCGTTGAAGAGGCCTGGGGTCAGGAGCGCAATCAGGGGCGAAGCCTAAGGATGAAAATGAAAAGCCTTGAACGCTTTAACTGGGAAAATACAACGAATCACACCGAATCGCTTTACCAGGACATACTCTCTTGATCACGAGCAAACACAAGTAATGACCTAACGGAACGTTTTCAAACCTTCGAATTGCTTCGTAAATAGATCAGTGATGATGGAAATTGCTGGACGTGACCGTAATTTAATATTGGCTGTGACACCCATACCACTTTGAAGATTAAGCTCCTGATCGCCAGACTGCACTGACTGCTGCTCAAGCGTGATCACACCAGGAAATTGATATTGCTGCGCTGTTTGATCCGGCTTGAGCGCATCGGAACCGATGCTGGATAATGTCCCTTTAATGTAACCAAATTCTCCTGATGGGAAAGAATCAACTGAAACCGACGCAGGCATACCAACCTTTACAAACCCAACGTCAGAGTTTGGAATTTCTACATTGGCTTCAAGACTATTTTCTGGAACAATTTTAAGGAGAACTTGATCGGTGCCGACCACTGAAAATGGGCCTACCTGAGTATCAAATACTCGACCAGCGATTGGCGCAAGGATAGTGCGGTAGCTAATCGTTTCCTTGAGACCAACAAGCTCAGAACGCAAATTAATAATCTCACGATTTACCTCATTCAGCTGAGTAGAAGCAGCACCAATCACTCGCACCTTCTCTTCTTGTAATGTGGCTATATCTGCCCTTAATTCCTGAACCTCATTCAGCTGTGATAGGTAAGCATTACGCGCCATCGCCCCGCTTTCGAAAAGGGGCTTCACGTCGTCTGCAATTCTCTGCTTAAGCCGCAATGACACGTTTCGACTTGCGAGTCGAGTGTCAATTTGTTGAAGCTGAGCGCGAATCTGAAGCGTCTGATTGCGGGCAGTTGCCAGTTTATTCGCCAATTCCGGGTCTGCGACCTGAGGGATTGGTGGTAACGGAGGCATTTTAGTGATGTCACCATTGCTGCGAATCACCGCCTCAAGGGTTCGTGCCTGAAGGCGAAGGATTTGCTGACTCTGCTCAATCGCTTCACGACGACTGGCCAGGCCTTTGGCCTCTACATCCAGAAGTGGCTCACCCGCTTGAACCAGTTGGCCTTCACTCACAAACACCTTTTTCACCACGCCAGTACTCGGGGAATCAACCTCCTGAACGCTTCCGGTGGGTTGCAAGCGGCCACGCACACTGATGGTCTGGTCGACTTTTGCCGTAAATGCCCAGACAAACACAGCTGTAAACAAACCTGAAGTGATCCATACCATGGCTGAAGACCAGTGACGGCCTTGCTGCACGACCGCAGAACTACCCTGCCAACTGCGGGAACCAGAAGGCGGAGAATTCTTCTTTTCTAAGGTTTGATCAGTCAAGGTTGGCCTCCTGCTGGGAATAAAGGGCGTAATAGCGACCCTGCAAATCAAGCAACTGCTCGTGGGTCCCTTCTTCCACCAATGAGCCTTGCTCCATCATCAAAATTTTGTCAGCGCCTCGAATGGTGGACAGGCGATGGGTGATGAAGAACACTGTTGAACCCTCAAAGGCACGTTTGAGATTGATGCAGACTTGACGCTCTGTGAGGTAATCCAAGGCACTTGTTGCCTCATCGAGAATAAGAAGTTTTGGGTTTTGAAGCACAGCTCGAGCAATCGCAATGCGCTGACGCTGTCCCCCTGAAAGCCCTGCCCCCCTCTCGCCAATGCGTGTTGCATAGCCTCCGGCTAATTCCATAATGAAGTCATGGGCGCAAGCAACCTTGGCGGCTTCGATAATTTCTTCACTTGTAGAATCGGGTGATGTTAGTGAGATATTGTCTCGTATTGTTCCTTCAAATAAAAGTGAATCCTGAGGAACAATACCGATTTGCCTGCGAACAGAACTTAATTGCAACTTGTTAATGTCATAACCATCAATCAAAATCCGACCACTCTCAGGTTCGTAAAGGCGTGGAAGAAGTTTCATAATTGTACTCTTGCCACTGCCACTACGTCCAACAATTCCTGTGAAAGAGCCGGCAGGAATCTCAAAACTCACCTTATTTGCAACCAGAGGTGCACCATCAGCAAAGCGGAAGTCAACATCTTGGAAGACGACCTCACCTGCAATTGGAGGCAGTGGCAATTGGTCAATCTCATCATCTGACCCTTCAGGTTGGGCATCAACAACATCACTGAGACGCTCTATGGAGAGTGAAACACCCTGAAAGGATTGCCAGCTGGTCGCCAGGCGAAGCAGTGGACCAACGACATACCCAGAAATAATCCGAAAAGCGATGAGCTGTCCGATCGTGAGCTCGCCTTTGATCACAAGGAACGCACCAACCCAAAGCGTGAGCAAGCCCGTGAGCTGGTTGAGGAAGCTTCCAACCGTACCCGAGGAGACACCGATCATGAGCGAACGGAAGCTTTCACTCATGAATGAGGAATAGCGTTTCTGCCATTGCCAACGAACGCTATTTTCTGCACTCTGCGCCTTGATTGTTTGCACACCATTGAGTGACTCCACCAGGAAGGCCTGTGTTGCCGCATTGCGCTCAGCAGCCTTACGCAGCTGCCCTTTGATCAATGGTGAGGCGACAATCGTAAGCCCAAGGAAGAGAGGAACAACCGAAAGGGTGACAGCAGTCAACACACCCGAGTAAACAATCATCACAGCGATATAAATCACTGAGAAGAGAGCATCCAAGGCCAAAGTGAGCAAGCTACCTGTAAGGAACTGGCGAATGTTGCCAAGCTCAGCAATTCGAGTTTGCAATTCACCAACTGGACGCTTGTCGAAGTAGCGAAGGGGGAGTCTCAACATGTGTTGTATCACCTGAGAGCCCAAAGCAATATCAATCCGATTGGTGGTATCGGCGAATAGGTATGTGCGTACAGCACCGAGCAGACCCTGAAACAAGCTCACTCCAAGCAAAACGATGCCAAGGGTGTAAAGGGTGTCTAAATTCTGCTGAACTATCACCTTGTCAAAGATCTGCTGCAGCACAAGTGGCTGAGCGAGATTCAACAGCTGCAGCACGAGGGACGCCACCAACACTTCGATCAAGCTGCGTCGGTATTTACGAATTTGGGGAAAAAACCAACTAAAACCGAGCTTGCGACGTTGCGTATCGCGACCCGGAGCGAGGGTCAGGATGCGCGCACCACCAGTTCCTTGGGTCAATTCAGACAAAGGCAGGGTGAGACTCCCGTATTCGGGGACCACTGCCTTCACCTCAGTGCGACTGATGTCGTGAATCATTGCCGGCTGATCCAGCAACAAGGCGAAGCAGGGAAAAGGTAGGCGATGGAGCTGCGCCTCTGGCACATCGGCGATGTTTCCGATGAATCCCATCCAAGTGGAGAGATTACCTAGCTGCTCAAGACTGCAGGCATGGCCTCGGAGTGTCTCCTTCGCCGCTCGCTCAATTACATCCCGACGGAACGGTGATGAGTGATAAAGCGACAGCATCTCTAAGCAGGCCATGGCCTGCTCCAGGGGCCCCGAACCCGTCACAACCGGGATACGACGTCCTTTCCAACGCAGCTGATCTTGCGTTTCCATCAACGTGCTGAGAGCGGCTTCATCACGCCGCTCACCCTGGGGGGGCGGGGCCATCAGCTCGGAATAACGATCATCTGCGCTCCAGGGATCCGCGAGGGTCGACACCTGCTGTTCCTCAGGATGCTCAAGAACAGGATTGAGCTCACGCTCCCAGAGCTCTGCATCAATTCTGAGGAGGCGCAGGGAAGAACCCGGCGGAATCAAAGCCAGCTGATGGGATTCCACACTGCTGCCGACTGGCACCGCGATGGCGTCGGGCTGGGCATTCCAAAGCCAGATCGCGCCATCGTGGAGAGGCAACTGGCGTTGCTCACGGGCAGGAATCAACTGCAAACCCGGCAAAAGTCGGCGCAACACATCGCGTTCTGGGGGCTCAGCTTGAGGGCGTCGACGCAGGGCTGGCGCCAGCACAGCCATCAACTCAGCCGGTGAGTTATTGGCATCGAGCCAGCCAGCAAAGGCCGCGGAACGCTGCTCCAGAGCCTGGAAATCTGCTGCCGAGAAACCGATCATCTTCATCGGAGTCACCGCGGTGATCCACTCACAGGGGCTGCGACGCACCAAACCGGACCAGCCCACGAGGTCACCGGGCTGGGCGTAAGCCAGGGTGACTGGTCGCTGCAAACCTGGGTCACTGTGAAGCACACGACCACGGCCTTCGAGAATGCAGTAGCAAATCTCAGGCATGCGTTCAGCGCTGAGCAACTCCTGACCAATGCTGCAGTGATAGGGCTTGGCACGTTCCGCGAGCCACGTGAGATCGTCGGGTTCGAGGTTTCGGAACGCGCTAAACCGAGCCAGAAGCCCTTGAAGCGTATTGGTCTGACTACTGGTCATGAATCGCGGTGGTAAGTCAAAGCCTCAAGCGATTGCCCCTCAAGACGCTGCTTCACGCGTGCAGCGAGAAAGGCATCGAGACTGGACTGCAACATGGATTTCCGCATGCTCGCATCAAATCGTGCAGGTGTGAGCTGCTCAAGCCGAAAA
Organism: Synechococcus sp. WH 7803; assembly: GCA_000063505.1. Taxonomy (GTDB): domain Bacteria; phylum Cyanobacteriota; class Cyanobacteriia; order PCC-6307; family Cyanobiaceae; genus Synechococcus_C. Next base: position 140,116 of record CT971583.1, on the reverse strand, counting down.
AGCACATGCCATTCTCCCATGGTTTTGGGTGAGCTCATCCGACCCGGCTGAAGGCTGCGCAGATGCTCCGCCAACTGAGGTGGCGCCAGCTGACCGATCGGCATCGGGCCGATCAAACCTTTTCGCGCCGCTTCAGGCCCTTCACCAAAACTCTGCGCAGCTTCGGAAAACGTGGTTTCTCGCTCTTCAATCCGAATCCAAAGCTCCCGGGCCAGCGCGGGGTCGCGGACCCGCAATAAGGAGTAGATGATCTGATCGTGAGCACCGCGAGACGCCAGGAACTGCTCCTCCAAGCCAGGGCCGAAATGCTGCTCGGCAAACCGTTGCAACGCCTCAGGGCGGCAGACATGCATCCGTAGATCCTGGTCTGTCCATCCTCGGGCCTCGAGGTACTCAAGACGCGGCGTTCCATCAAGGAGAGACACAATGCGCTCCTCCGCCCAATCATCGGGAAGGGCCACCAGCTCGGTGATGGCTTCCTCTTCCAATCGCTTCAACAAGGTGGATTGCAACTCGAGACGCCGCATCAATGCGGCGACTGTGTTCGGATCGAGCTCGGAATCAAGGACGCTAGAAATCGCGACACTCACAACTCAGCCCTCTATTTTGGCAGCCTTCAAGGCCTCGAGATCGAGAAGAAAGAGGTCATCGAGAGCCTGGTGCAAGTCGCGCACCACCGCGTTCCAATCACCATGATCAGGCTGGCGGAACAACCTCAACGAGGAGGAATACCAGGGGGAATCGCGGCGATCGAGCAACCAGCGGAAATCACAGTTGCGGGGTAACAAAAGCCAGGTGGGGCGGTTGAGAGCTCCCGACAGGTGTGCAACAGCCGTGTCCACGGTGATGACCAGGTCGAGCTGTTGAAGCACGTGGGCTGTATCGGAGAAGTCATCGATGCCTTCGCTCCAATCGGTGATCCGCTCATGGGAGCGCCAGGGGTCGAGCTGGCCGTTGTCGGTCCCGAACTGCAACACATGCAAATCGATCAGATCCCAGTCGATCAGATCGAGCAATCGGGGCATGAGCAGCCGCAGAGGAATGCTCTTATGGCGATACATCGCCTTGTTGGCAGGATTGGCGGCCCAGACCAAGCCAACAGAGAGCCCTCCGGGAGGAGCAGGCACCCGCAGATGTTCGGGAGTGGGGACTGGCGGACGGATGTAAGGCGTCACCGCCGGAACAGTTTGGAGCTCAGTGCCGAAAAGATGGGGCAAACTGAGCAGAGAACAGTGGGGACGATGATCCGAAGGATCCGTGCGCAGAGTTTCAGGAACAACGCGATCGCCGAGGCCGAACCAGTCCTGGAACAATCTGAGTAAGGGTTTGCGACAACGGAACTCAAAAGGAATGCCCGCAGCTTCCAGCAAAGGCAAGTAACGACCGAACTGAATCGCATCACCCAGCCCCTGTTCACTCCACACCAGCAGAGGTGGCTGCCCTAATCGAGGAGCATCGGCGAGGGTTCGAAGCCTCGGTCCCACGGAGGGCACTTCCGAGGGCACATGATTCTTGGTGCTGAAGCGAATTTCGTAACAGCGCCAACCCCAGCCATAGTCTCCAGCCGCCAGAGAGATCAAGGCAAGATCCCAAAGCGCATCGAAACTGTCTCTGCACAGAGGCCCTCCCCGCTCCCAATGGCTGAGAGCCTGCTCTGGCGTTCCACCAGGAAGGGCTGGCTCAAGAGCGACAGCTTCACGGAGGGCCAGACGTGCCGCGGCCATGCGCCGATCGGCAAATAAGGCGAGAGCGAGATTGCACCAAACCGCAGCCTCCTTCGGATCGAGCTGAAGACTGAGCTGAAGGGCGTGCCGTGCTTCCCGCAGGCGCAGTTCATGCACCAGCAGGATCCCGTAGTTGTGCCAAGCCATGGGCTGCTCAGGCGCCAGGCTGAGACTGGCTCGGTAGCAGCGCTCTGCGTCGAGGGGGCGTTCCTCGCGATACAAGTTGCCCAGGTTGTAGAAGGCATCAGAACGCTGCGGCTCCAATTCCAAAGCACGTTCGTAAGCCTGTTGAGCCAGGGCGTGCTGGTCGGGCAGCTTGCGAGCCGCCATGCCACGCAAAAGATGAAATGTGGCGCTTTGGTCAAAGCTGGAGAGCACCTGCTGATACAGGGCCAAAGCTTCAGCGGGTTGCTGAAGACGGAAATGCAGAAAACCAAGCGCCACCTTGTATTCCAGCGCCTGATCACTCTGGGAACGGGCGGTGATGGGCTTCTGAAGGGCAGCGAAGGGGTAGGTCTCCGGCAGGCTCAGTAGCCAACGGAGCAGCGTTGCTGGATCGTCGGGCAGCTCTGCATAAGATGCTGATGGATCTGCGTCGGCGAGTGTCGAGACCTGCACGGTGAACGAAGAAAGGCGAAAACTGGCTTGGGCTGCCCACCGGGCGGGCGATCTGCAGCTCGCTGAAGAGCATTACAGAGCGCTACTGGAAACCGCACCGGTCGTGAATGATGCGGTGAATCTCTGCGCTTTGCTGCGCCAACAGGGACGGTTGAACGAAGCAACAGCGCTGTATGGCATCTGGCTCAAACGATTTCCCGACGACCTCCAATTTCATCTGAATGCCTCCAACTGCCTGCACGAGATCGACAAGAATGAGGCCTGCATCGAACTTCTGCAAGCGTACCTTCAGCGGCATCCGGGCGAAGCCGCAATCCGGCGAAAGTTAGCCCGAAGCCTGATCAAACTGCGACGCCTGGAGGAAGCGCGCAAGATTTTAGAAGCACTCACCCAAACACACCCATCCGAGGTGGACAACTGGATGGAGCTGGGGTCCTGTTACTACCAGCAAGAGAAAACGGCTGACGCACTGAACTGTTTTGAGAGAGTCAGCGCTCTGAAGCCTGACCATCAGCTCGCTGCGGCCAATCGCATCACACTTCTCAAGGATGCTGGTCGCTACAGCGACTGTTGCCAACTCATCGATGGATTGCCGGAGCCGCTGCGTCGCGACCCTGAAATTCGCGGCGCGATTGCCGGGATGCACATGAAAGCCATGAACATGGTGGCAGCCCGCGAGGAGTTAACCGCACTGTGCCGAGAGGATCCCAACAATGGCAGTCACTGGCTGAACTTGGCGGCGAGCCTGCGGAGCAGCAAACACATCAATGCTGCCCTGACCGTGGTGAAACGAGGACTCTGCAGGGCTCCGGAGGTCAGCAAGTTGCAGCAGGCACTAGGACAGTGCTTGGCGGAGCTCGGCAAACCCGAACTGGCGCTGCCGGTGCTGCGCCAATCAGCCGGGCCGATGGACAAAATCGGTGATGAGCATTTATTCAATATCCAATTCAACGGGGCGGCCTACCACCTGATTCCTGCAGAAGAACTCCAACGCTGGGCACGCAGCTGGGAGCAGCGGGTGTTGAACGACAAGGGCTTGCACAATCTGTGGGCCGACACGATCCGGCAACCGCCACAGCAGCGGCGGTTGCGCATCGGTTATCTCTCTGCCGACTGGTGCAACCATCCAGTGTGCCGCTTCATGCTGCCCGTGCTCGAGAACCACGACCGCACAGCGGTGGAAGTGTGGGGACTCAGTAACAGCCCCCATCACGACCTGGGCACCTCGATGGCTCAAGCACGTTGTGACCATTGGCTTGATCTAGAGCATGTCGGCGATTTGGAAATGGCACGCATGATCGCTGACCTGCAGCTGGATGTGCTGGTGGAGCTGGGGGGATACACCGGGCACAGCCGGATCACTGCACTTCTGCACCGACCGGCTCCGGTGCAGCTCAGTTATCTGGGCTACTTCGCTCCCACCTACCTGAACGCCATCGACGGCTGGATTGGTGACCAGGAATTGTTTGGAGGCCTGGAGCCAACCGATGCCCAAAGCCAAACCCTTTGGATGGTGAAGGGTGGGTACATGGTTTACAAGAGCTTTGACCCCTTGCCAGACTGTGAGCGCAGTGCTGGCAAACGATTCCGCTTCGGCAGCTTCAACCATTCGCGCAAATTGAATCCTGGCACCATCCGCCTTTACGCAGGCGTTCTGCGGGATGTTCCCAACAGCACCCTTGTGCTGAAAAGCGTCAGCTTCGTTGAACAGGCCGAAAAGACGCGCGTAATGCAAGCGCTGACAGCGGCAGGCATCGGCGAAGATCGCATCCTGCTGCTGCCATCCACAGCCAACCACAAAGAGCACCTTGCGCTGTACAGAGAAGTGGATGTTGTGCTCGATCCCTTTCCTTATGGAGGAGCCACGAGCACCTGCGATGCCCTGATGATGGGCGTGCCAGTCGTGAGCCTGGCCAGTGCAGGGATGGTGGGGCGTTTAAGCAGCAGCATCCTGGCCAGCGCTGGCCTGGAGAAGTGGATCGCACGGTCGCAAACGGACTACCGGAGGATCGCCAGGGAATTAGCGGCTGAGGGACCCGTGGAGCCAACAGCGCGGCTAAAACTGCGCGAGCAGGTGCAGAACTCTCCGCTCTGTGAAGCCACACGGTTATGCCGCGAGCTTGAGAGGATTTATGCCGAAAGCTGCCGCGAAAGCGCTGCTGCATGAAGGGTGGAGAAGGCCTGCTCGAGATGCTGCATCAACCCCGCAGCATCCCCGAGAGGATTGTGCACCACCTGATCCCGCCAATGCTCCCGGTTGCCGCGTAGCTCAGCAAGCCGGTCAGCCTGCTGACGGGCAAGCTGAAGATACTGCTCCGGCGTGGCAGCGCACCAGTCGGCAAGGCCAGCACCACGAAGAACAGCTGTACTCATGCGACTCACGTAATGGTTGCCTGTGAGGGTGATCACGGGAACCCCCATCCAGAGGGCCTCACACGTGGTGGTGCAGCCACCATTGGGGAAACAATCCAGCGCCACATCCACCTGGGCATATTGCTGGAGGTGCTCACGATGGCTGGGTGCCAAAGGAAGCCAAATCACCCGCTCTGGATCCAGACCAGCGCGGCGCATGCGCCGCACCAGCAACACCTGGGTGGAAGGATCGGAGGATGCATTGGCCTTGAGCACCAGGCTCGCACCGGGCACTGAGTCGAGCAACGCCCCCCAGAGCCGAAGGGTTGCATCAGAGAGTTTGCGGTTGTGATTAAAACAACCGAAGCGAATGCCACCACTGGGTGCCGACGTGACCGGCTCATGCGCTTCATCCAACTGTTGGCTGGGTTGCCAAGCGATAAAACATCGAGGCAAGCGCTGAATCGTTTCTGTATGCCACTCCTGCATCGGCGTGGGGAAAAGACCGTCATCCCCAATCCAGCCATCCATGGTGGGCAACCCAGTGGACGCGAAATAGCCCAGATAGTTCAGTTGAAGGGGCGCGAGGCGTGCCAGAAATCCACGCATGAAATGACCACCGGTCCAGCCGGAGAGATCAATGGCAACATCAAATTGGCCGTCCCGAATCACACGAACTTTTTCACGTGGGTCCTCAACAGTGGCATCGAGATGTTGGAGCTGGGGATATCGGCGGAAGCGATCGATATAACTTTCACCTTGATGATCACGAAGATTAACCAGACAGTGTTGATGCTGAAAGCGATGGGCTGACGCTTCAAAAAATCCCATGATGAATCGCGCCACAGGGTGATGGCAAAGATCGCCACTGATCCAAGCAATCCGTAGCGGAGATCCAGACGAACGCGCAGAAGGGCCTGGCAATTGCCAAGGCGTGGCAATCGGATTGCGCTCGTAGGCTTGTACAACTGTCTGAAGTTGTTGAGCAATCCGAGGAGACTGCACACTTGCAAGCTGCAAGCAACGGTTTTCCTGAATCGACAACTGGCCATGAACATCACGCAACACCGACGGAGCGAGATGGGCCAACCAATCGGAATGCCCCATTTGTTCGTAGGCCACCAAAGCATTGGAAAGACGGCCTTGATCCTTCTGCGACTCAGTGGACCAAAGGCGCTGCATCAAGGCCGCGCGCCGGGCCAACGACGGCTGGCGCTGCAGCAACTTCACAGTGCAGACAGATCCCATCAAGCGGGGATGTTCGCCGTGAAGCCTTACCGCCTGGCGCAGCGCGGGAATGGTGCGGTCCCGGGAGCGCGCCTCCAGCAAAGCATTCACATACTGCGCCTGCAGATCAAGGTTCTGAGGAAAGCGATCAACCGCAGCGGAGAGAAGGTCGAGCCCGGATTGGAACTGACGTTGGCGCAGCAAGCAACCAGCACGTAGCCGCACGGCTTCCAGGCACAGGGGTTCCGGCAGCTGAGCCAGCACGCGCTCGCAATCAACAAAATCGGAACGCATCAAGGAAGCCGCTGCCTGAGAGATCAGCAGGGGAGGCCAGAGTCGATGCTCCTGCCAAAAGGGATCAGAACTCTGGGGCAGAGCCTGCAGATCCGAACGCTTCAACCAGAGCTGAGCTTGCAACAAGGCAAGGCAATGGGTCTGGCCCTGATGATGCTGAGCAGCCGATTGATCAATCCATTGCGCGGCGAGGGACAGATCATCACGGACCAAGGCCAAGTAACAACGCAAGAACGCAGTTTCAAAGGCATCGAACCGTGCTGGCTCCACAGCGCGTGCAGCCAGGGCTTGCTCTGCCTTGAGGTGCTGCTGTAAACGCAGCTGAATCGCAATCGCCTCGGACGACAAAGGCTCAACGCTGTGGAGTGGCGGCAGTTGATCCGGCCAGCAAAAAAGAAAGTCAAGCCACATTTTTTTAGACAAGAAAAAAGGAGGGCCGAAGCCCTCCCAAAACAATCAACTGATGAAAGTGATCAGATGGTAGGAGGAGTAATTGCGGTCTGATCTGCGATAACGGTGACGCCGCTTGCGGAAACACCTTCGATGTAACCAATCACGGATGTGATCAAACCATCGTCACCCTCGACCACAGTGACGCCATTGCTGTACCTCGTCTCGATCGATGTGAAACCATCGGTTGCACCAGCGGCGAAACTAACCGTAAGGGCATTGGTTGTAACACCATTACTGAAGAACAACGTGTCGGCGTTGCCGCTTCCGGTTTCACCGAAGTAATAGGTCAAGCTTCCCGTTTGAACGGATTCGAAGATGAGTGAATCATTTCCGGTACCGCCAGAGATGACTCCAGAGACGTTCGATGCGAAGCCAAAGGTGTCATTTCCTGCACCACCAAGAATTGTGGTGTTGGCATCTGTTCCTTCGACGAGTCCACCGAAGTAGAGGCTGTCCGCATCGCTTCCTGAATCGATTGCGACGTTAGAAGCAACCGCAGCAAATACGAAAGTGTCAGCGCCGGCACCACCAAGAACCGTGGAGTCATCAAAGAAACCAGCGAAGTTGAGGCTGTCAGCTCCACCGCCCAGGCTGATCTGGGCTGAGGTCGCCAAATTGCCTTGGACGAAGTCACTGTCAGAACCACCAATCAGTGTTGATTCAAGGAAGGCAAACGAGGCGAAGTTGTCACCGTCTCCCAGAATCAGGGAGTCTTGGAACGATACGTTCGCAGACAGGGTGTCATTGCCATCACCACCAAGGACCGTGGTGTTGATCAAATCTGTAGCTGTCAACGAGTCATTACCACCACCCAGGGTGATCGAGCTGGAGTTACCAATTGCAAACTCAAGCTTGTCCGCACCATCACCCAGGGTGATCGAGCTGGCAGTAACAGTTCCGGTGATGTTCACCAGGTTGGCAGAAGCAGTGCTGCCGCCAACTGTGAGCTCGCCGTTGTCGAGGTTTCCGCCGATCAACACAGTGTCGTTACCGAGGCCGGTGTTGATGGTGGAACCGGTCACACCAACCGAGATGGTGATGTAGTTGTCACCAGCACCGAAGATCAGTGAGTCATCGACAGAACCACCTGTACTTCCACCGCCAAGGGTGTCGTTACCAGCGCCACCGGTAATGGTCGTGCTGGTTGACGCTTCGAAGGAGATGACCGCTGTATCGCTGGAGGTAATGGAGCTACTGGACATGACTCCAAAGACACCCAGGACGTCGAAGCCGTCACCAAGGGCGATGGTGCTCTCATCAAGGGAACCGACGTTGATGAGGTCGGTACCAGAACCACCCGTGATCGTTGAACCGCTGACCTCACCGGTGATGGTGACGTAGTTATCACCGTTGCCAAGGGTGATCTCGCTGGGGTTGACACCTGCGCCGACTTCCAGCGTGTCCGCTCCGTCGCTAAGGGTGATTGTGCTTCCGAGCACATCACCAGAGACGTCCACAAGGTTGGCCGAAGCAGTACTGCCACCAACTGTGAGCTCAGCGCCACCCATGAGGTTTCCGCTGATCAACACGCTGTCGTTGCCGAGGCCGGTGTTGATGGTGGAACCGGTCACACCAACCGCGATGGTGATGTAGTTGTCACCAGCACCGAAGATCAGTGAGTCATCGACAGAACCGCCCAAGGATCCACCGCCGAGGGTGTCGTTACCAGCGCCACCGGTAATGGTCGTGCTGGTTGACGCTTCGAAGGAGATGACCGCTGTATCGCTGGAGGTAATGGAGCTACTGGACATGACTCCAAAGACACCCAGGACGTCGAAGCCGTCACCAAGGGCGATGGTGCTCTCATCAAGGGAACCGACGTTGATGAGGTCGGTACCAGAACCACCCGTGATCGTTGAATCGGTGACTACACCAGTGATGGTCACGAAGCTGGATCCACCGAAGGTGATTTCGGTGGAAGAAACACCACCTGTTACCGCCAGGGTGTCTCCACCTGTACCAAAGGTGAGGGTGCTGTCATCGAAGGACGTTGCGCCCACCGAGTCGTCACCAGCTCCAGCAGAGATGGTGGTATCAGTGACAACCCCAACAGCGAAGATGTCATCACCAGCTCCGGCAGTAACGGAAGCACTGACAACGTTGCCACCGATCGTGAGGTAATTGTCGCCCTCGCCAAGGGTGATGACAGAGGTCAGAGGTGTGGTGGTAAGGCCACTGGTGGCACCCGCGTTGACCACATCTCCAGCGATGCCGAGGGTGTCGCTGCCCTCACCAACATCGATCGTGGAGCCACTGAAGCTTGCAGCGAAGCCAACTGAATCAGCGCCTTCCCCGGTTTGGAAGTCAGAGACAATCGCATCACCGGTGACCAGGACGATGTCAGTACCGCTACCTGTTGACAACACAATGTCGACGGCGGTTCCACCCAGCTGAACACTGTCATCACCTGCTCCTGCCAGGAGGATGCTGCTGGTGATGCTGCCGCCGATAGTCACCCAGTTGTTGCCGTCACCGACAAGGAGCGTGGCGCTAGTGACGTTGCCGCCAATGTCCAGGGTGTCGTCGTTGCTTCCGAGAGTGAAGGAGGAAGAAATAACGCCTTGATCAACATCAAGAACGTTGATGCCGTTGCCGAGATTGATCGTCGAATTCGTAACACCAGTCTGGGCATAGAGGCGATCGTCTCCATCACCAGCGGTGATCGTGGAGGAGCTGATGGCACCATCAACCGAAACAAAGTTGTTACCAGCATCCAGTGTTGCGGAGCTCTCAGAGAAAGCGCCACCAACCAGCACAGAATCACTACCGGTGCCGCCGGTAATCGTGCTGCTCAGCAGATCACCGGTAGAGGACACTGAATTGTCACCTTCACCAGTGGTGATCAAGCTGGAAGTGACATTGGCAAACACGATGGAATCGTCACCAATTCCGCCATCAATCGTGCTGCGATCAGTCTCACCAAGGCTAAAGGTGTCATCACCTTCACCGCCGGAGAAAGTTGAGGTGACATTAGATCCCGAGGAGATCGAATCATTGCCATCGTCTCCGTTGATGGTCGAACCACCGACGCGACCACCAACAGCAATGGTGTCGTTACCAGCTAAACCGTTGATCTCAGATTTGGTGACGTTATTAAGAACGTTGATGTCGTCGTTGCCAGCGCTGCCGTTCAGGGTCGAACTGGTTAGACCACCAAGAATGATTTCTTCTCCGCCAATGATCGTGGAGTTGTTGACATTACCGGTGATGCTGATCGTGTCATCACCATCGCCTGCATCAACCAAAGAATTGGTGATCGAAGCCTGAATGGAAATCAGATCATCACCCGTGCCAGTGGTGAGATCAGCATTTCCGCCGTAGATGCTGGATGAATTGATAACCCCATTGGAGCCGCCAACAAACAGTGTGTCGTTGCCGAGATCACCAGAAATAACAGAATTACGGATTTCGTAGGCTGACGTACCGTTTCCGATTGAAACGGAATCATCTTGTTTACCGCCTTCGGCTGAGCTGCGAGAGAACAGAGGCGTCTGAATGTCGATCGTGTCGGCACCACCGTTACCGCGGAACAACGAATTTGAATCGTTGCCGAAGCAGCTACGGAGATGAAATCAGCACCATCATTTGTCGTATCTTCAAAGCTGCCGCCGAAGATCGAACTGGACTGAATGTTGGTCGCAGAGACATCGATAGTATCGCTGCCTCGGTCACCAAACACTTGAGAAACCGTGATGGTGTCGGCTTCAACTGTTATGTCATCTTCATCCTTACCACCGCGGATGGTGGAATTGTCCAGAAGGCTTGTAACGACTGCAATGGTGTCATTGCCACCATTGCCTTGAACATAATTTCCGGTGATTCTGTTGCCAGATTGAATGGCGATCAAATCACCTTGGTCGTCTGTGGTGTCATCAGGACTGCCACCCCAGATGCTGCCGCCAATAATGTCGCGACCAGCAGAAACCGCAATGAAGTCAGCGTTGGCATCGCCATAGACGGTACTGCCGACCAGGTCGAAACGAGCTCCGACCTCAATGGTGTCGTTATTCTTGCCACCGCGAATCTCAGAATCGCGGATGTTGAGTGCAGCGGAACCACTAGACGTATTCAGATCCCCAACACGAATTGAGTCTTCGCCAGCGTTGCCGTTGATTACAAGTCTCTCGACCTCAACGTTGATTGCTTCATTCGTGCCTGCATAGCCCTCGACAACAATCGAGTCGTCTCCATCATTGGGTCCGTTCACAGCGTCAGCACCACGAATCGTGGTATCGACAACCTGATTGGCCTGAAGAACGATGGTGTCTTCAGCAAGACCACCTTCAAACAAGCCACCAGAAATCGAGCTGCTGATTCTGTCGCCGTTGATGGTGATGCCGTATCCCCAACGGATGGTGTCGGTTCCTTCGCCACCACGAAGAGTCGAGAGCTCAATATTGGTCCAACCCTGGATTGTGTCGACGCCTGCGCCAGCATCAATCAGAGTGTTTGTAGCTCCTAAGAAAACACTCGGACCACGGCCTGGAAGCGTGAGGTCGATTGAATCATCGCCGCTGGGATTTGCAACCGATCCTCCCTCGAGTGCATTGGGGAAGCCATCCCCGTAAATTTCTGCGCCGTTCAGCGAGAAAGCAAAGCCTGGGAGGTCGCTTTGACCAAAAATCGTCAGCGTGTCATTGCCAAGGCCAAGCACGACTCGGTCATCACCGTCTACGCCTGCGACGAAATCGTCAGCGTTGTAGACGAGGATCGAATCGGACTGGCCTCTGACTGCAGAAATCAGATCTTGAAGGTCTGTGCCTTCAACGCGGTTGTAACTAGAGGTCATCGCAAGGGAAGAACAGGTGTGGGAACGGGGTTTGGCCGATCCGCTCCCACACGGGGGCGGCGGGTTACAGACACGAAGATCTGTATACATTGGCGAACCTAGTCGGCACGATCGCCGTAGTCAACATGGCCAGAAGCGGAGCTGTACCTAGGTCCTAAGCTCCTCACCAAACAAAGCAAGCCAGGATTGGATACCGATTGATGCTTTAAAGTCACAAGCCTTTTTAGAGGCCGCTCTGGACAGGCGAGCGCGCAAGTCTGGTTGGTCCAATAAGCGTTCAACGGCATTGGCCTGGGCCATTGGATCGAAGAAATCCACCAGCAACGCCGAGCGATCGTGCTCTAACACTTCCAGAACAGGAGGCGTCGCACTCGACACCAAAGCGCATCCAGCGGCCATCGCCTCCAGCAAGCTCCAACTCAGGACAAAAGGCACGGTGAGGTAAAGGTGCACCGAGCTGTGGGCAAGCACCTGGTGGTATTCAGCATCTTGCAACATGCCCATCCAATGGGTGCGCGATGGATCCAGGGTGAGCTCATCCCTTGCCCACTCACCCCAACCCCGCCCGTCTTGGCGCTTGGCGCCATAGGCGACACCATCATGACCAACAATCAAAGCATGCAATCCCGGGCGACGGCGCTGAAGTTCAGCAATGGCTTGCATGGCCTGGGGGAAACCTCGATATTCCTCGAACCCACGGCTGACATAAGTCACGATTTCCAGATCGGGATCTGCAGGTAGGCAAGCCGGTCGAATGGGTGGTGATTGGCGCAGGGCCTGCATGCCATCCACGTCAATCCCTTCATGGATCACCCGAAGGTGCGAGCGCAAATGCTTCGGGAACTGATCGCGCTGCCATCGGGTCGGAGTCACCGCAAAATCACATGCGGCAAGCTCGAGGAGGAGATGAGCATTCCAGGTGCGCAACCTCAGCGCACGATCGGGATCGACCGGGCCACGCTTGAGAAAATCAACATCGGCGCCGCAGGCGTTGTAGTACCACTCGAACAAACCGATCCGACGTGCATTCGGAAACACATCACTGAGATACAAGCCGTTGCCGAAGCCAACATGGTTAATGATCCATTCAGGAGCCCAACCTTCCTGCACGAGAGGCTGAAGAGACCGGTACGTCGCCTGACCTTGCAGAACCGCTGCTTCAAAACGGCGAAGATAGGGATGGATGGCCGCACCGCCCCCAGCACGATGGGGTTCAAACGGCAAAAGACGCACGCCATCCAGCTCAGGAGCATGCCACTCTTTGCTACGGCAGAGGAACACCACCTCATGTCCCTGCTCGATCAAAGCTGGAATCAGGCGGCGAAACTGAGCTGGATAGTTGTTGTGAGAAAAAAGAATGCGCAAGGAGAGTGAACCGATTCCTCAAACACTTGTTGGCTGGGCTTGTTCAAACACCTGGCGATAAGACTCCAGCAACCAACTTGGCAATTTCTGCTCAGGAGCCTCCACTCGCATGCCACCCGGCATGAAATACATCATCACGATCAGAAATGCATTGAGAGCTGTCGGTGACCCAAAGCCACCTCCGGACGGACTTAGTTGATGGGTCGCTGCCTCTTTGATCTCCTGATCGGCCTGTCCGAGCCCTTCCTTCTGGATCCCGGAACGCACCAGTGCCCAGTAACGATCCCCAAACTCTGTCGACCAAATCCGTTCAAGATCGGATGCGGGAGCGGCTTGGATGAGTTCAGCCAACGCGCGACGCATCTCAACAAGCTCCTGGGTGATCTCTTGATCCTCGGGATCGATGTAGTAGAGATTGGAGAGACCAAGCAACCGATTTAGCTGGATGCGGTTCCCTACCAACTCGGCGAGGCTGGTGGGGAATGCTCCGAAATCTGGGCGTGGCAAGGAGTCCAACGGTGGCTGTTGTTGAACAGATTCAGGACCACCCAGGACCGTCATGGTCTGTTGGTTGTTGTCGTAAAGGCTCTTAAAAGCTTCCACCAACCAAGGAGGGAGCTGCTGCTCTGGATTGGCGATCTTCAACAATCCAGGAGGCGAGAGCAGAAATAGGGCTACAAGCAGTTGATGGGCAAGGGGCTGGGTGAGGCCCAGGGAGCCAATGCGCTGATTCAGCGCATTGCGCAGGTTCACCTGTTGAGGGGTGAACTCAAACGATGGTGAGAGTTGATTCACCAACTGACGGGTGATTTCACCGAAACCGCCCGACCACAGAGCCTGAATCTGGTCCATCGGTGCAGCCAGCCAGAAGCGAATCACAGCATCACGGGAATCGCTGGAGCCGGCTTGCGAGAGGGTCCAACCTTGTGCGGGGATGTCCAAATCAGGCTTGAAGAGCACTACGTTCACTTTACGCGCGAAGATTTCAGCGATGAAACTCTTCTCGAGCAAGCCAAAGGCTGAGCAGGCCCAGCAGCGAGCCCATCAGCAACGGAGCCAGCAAGACCTGAGCAATCCATCCCTCCCCTAGCAGCAACAACCACACGATCGAGGCAACGTAAGGAAGGGCACAGAGTGATGGCAGGAACCATCGCCGCCAACGGCTACGAATCAAACCATGACGCAAACGACGCCAGGGCGACAGACGCAAAATCATCGACGCAGAGTTATCGGCATTTCACAGCCTCCTCGATCACACGCAAAATTTGAGGCAGCGTAACGGACTGATCCCAGCTAAGTGCTTCCTTACGGGCTGCCTCGCCAAGATTACGCCTGAGGTCTGGAGCATTTAGCAGGGCAATCACCCTGCGCGCCAAAAGCTCAACATCCCCCATGGGCACCAGCAAACCCTGCACACCATCCTCAATCACCTCTGCCACGGGCATCCCGCGGCTGCCAACAATGCAGCATCCACAGGCCATCGCCTCCAACAGGCTCCAACCCATCACGAAGGGATAGCTCAGATACACATGCACCCAGCTGGCCTGGAGCAAGGCCATCAACTGAGGGTGAGGGATCCTCCCCAAGAAATGGATGCGGCTTAGATCCAACTCTCCCTGCAGCTCTCGCAGCATCACCTGGCGTAAGGGTTCACCACCAGGAGATCCGCCGGCATATCCGGACTCGTTATCTCCCACAATCAAAATGCGCACTTGTGAATGGGCTCGCTGAATCATGGGAAGAGCGCGCATGAACATGTCAAACCCGCGCAAGCGTTCAAGGTTGCGATTCACGAATGTGATCGTGGGCACACTGCGGTCAATTGAACAATCGCGAACGCTGTAACGAACCAAGGGGTTGGGGCAAGCGACTGACGCATCGATGCCCTCATGCACAACGTGCAAGCGGGACCCTTGGAACTCAGAGGGAAAACTGTTGGCTTGGTGACGGGTGGGGAGAACCCAAGCCTGAGCTTCAGCAAGCGCAACACGTGTGAGCGCATGCCGTCCCAGTTGTTCCAGCTTCTGGGGCAGTCCTGGATCGGTTCCATGGCCGCCATGCTCGGGACGCACCCAGAGCTCAGGCCAGATCACTTGCGGCACATCCGGAAGCAACTCTGAGATGCCAAGGGTTTCTCCCCAGCCACTATGGGCGAGCACCGCATCAGGCTGCCAACCCTTGGCCAGCAAAGCGGCCACAGCATGAGTCACCGATTCTGCGCGCTGCAAAGCCTCCAGCCACATGCTGCCTCCGAAATGCTGAAGACCCTTTACTTTTGAAGGCGGGGTGTAGCGCAGCAGCTGGATCGGCATTGGAACCGGCCGTTGGTGGGAGCAGATCGCCGCCAAGTCATGGCCTTGCTTGAGTAAATAAGGAGCCAGCTGACGGAATTGTCCCGGAAAATTCTGATGGATCAGGAGCAGGCGCACCGCAGAAGAGATCAGAAGGATTCGTGGATCAAAGTGTGGCGCATCGCACGGGCTAGGCCGTGGCGACGCTGCTGCCACCAGCTGGCAATGGCCACTTGGGTGGCATCAAGCGCATCGGATTTGGCTAGCAGCCCCCTCACCCAGAGCAAGGCATCCGGCCAGCTGTTGAAAACCGGGAACGGAGCCTGCGTTCCCAGCAAGTCAATCGCCATCTGTCGTTGATCCACCACCACAGGAATGCACCCAGCCTGAAGGCTTTCGTGCAGGCGAAACGTGTCGAGATGGCGATCACCCTCAGGGCAGAGAGCGAAAGAACTCTGCAGGAGCACTTCGGTGTAAGCCTCCACAGGCAAGCCCTGTCCGAAACGCCTTCCGCCGTAATAGAAGCCCTGAGGCAAGGCATGAAGAAACAGGGAGGCAGCCAGGGTTCGTGATCCACTCGACCACAGGGTTCCCATAAACGCCCAGGGGTAGGAACGCTTGGACGCACGGAGGTGGGAGCGCTGCTCGATGGAGGGCTTGAGCAATTCAGCACGCGGCCCAATGGGGAACACACTGACGTTGCCGTGATGTTGAAGGCGCGGATGGGAAAAATTGCGCCAGATCACCGTGCCTTTAGGCAGCAAGGGGTACAGCCCATCACCGTCGATCCCCTCCTCATCGCTGAGATGTATCAAACCAATGGGACCACGCGTCGAGAGAAGCTGTAAACGGGCGTGCCTTTGCTGTTGGAGGGCTGCCAGTCGTTCGGGAGCTGGAGATCGCTCGAGGTGGAGCAACCCTGATTCCACCAAGACCTGCGATCGTCCAGGCACCTGATCAGGAAGCAAATCCCGATCCCAGGCAACCACCTGCTCCGCAGGGTCCAACAAGCTCGTGATCCAGGCCCGCTCGATCTGTCGGCCCGGATCGCAACCCCAAATCAGACGACAGGGCAGCGGATCAGCCATTAACGATCCCTCCCGACTGCTGGGACGTGGCCGTGGCCATCAAGCCCAGAAAACTCGTTCCCCAATGCTGCGCCTCTAACCACATCGCCTGAGAAAAGGAAGGCTTGTAGAGCCGAAACGTTTTCAACAATCCAAGGGTCGCCGCACTCTCCAAGGGAGTGATGAAAGAGCAATCGCGATCTAACCACCAGGACTGGTGTGACCAGTACTCCAGCTGCTGTTTCGTCAGGATGAAGCACCCAGCATGGGGGTTGCGCGGAGACTCCAATACCACCGATCCAAACCCGGCATCGGCGATCGAGAGCGGCGGGGCCGGCTCTGGTATCCAGGTCAGGCGATCAGCTTCAGGAATCTCGCCGTCGATGTAGAGCTTGTTGATGTGCCACGGGATCGCGTTCGTTTCATACCGCTGAGGAAGAAGCACGCAATGCTCACCTGCTTGATCAACAAACCCCTTGATCTTCTGGAAAAAGCAGGGGTCATGGATGATCAAATCATCTTCGACATAGGCATAGAGGTCGTAGGCATGGTGTAGCTGCTCTGCTAGGTGACGATGCGCTTCGAAACCGAGCTGCAGCGGATGATCAGGGCTCGCAACAATGTGCTCCAATCTCAAGCGCGTCTGAGAATCGAGCTGCTCGATCACGTGATGACGGCCATCCGTAATGAGGTGAAGGTCTAATTCCAGCGGCTGATCGAGATTGGCCGGGTACGCCGCCTGATCTTGAAAATTGAGGTGCTTTTGCTGACCTCCAAGACGACACAACGCGAGAATTTGTTGTTGAAGAGCGGCAACCCGAGGTGCTGCATTCGGGCGCAAGGATTGATGCCTGCCGCCACCTGCAGGATTCCAATGATGGACAATGGCGACAAGAACCCTCATTCCCCATTCAGAGTGCTGGTCAAACCTAGTCTTTGACGCATTCGAGGCATGGCCATGCAGAGCTTCGACGCAGCGGCGGCTCCCATGCACGCGGCCAAGCCCTTACTCGATAGGAATCCCATTCGGGCACAGCGCCTGATCGGCAGCACCATCGTGCAGCGCCCCGATCTCTGTGAGGCCTATTTCAACCTGGGGCTTGCCTTCCATCAACAAGGGAGATTACCGGCGGCGATCCGCTCCTATAGAAGAGCCTTAACCTGCTGTGCTGATTGCCAGCTTGAGGGTCTGGTCGCTCGGTCTGCAAGGCGCAATCTGGCCCAAGATCTGCTCTTGCACGGCGCGTTTCGTGAAGGTTGGGCGCTGTATGAGGAGCGACTCGATCGGCAGAACCATGACTTTTTTCACAACCTTTTTGGCCGCCCATGGCAAGGAATTTGGGATGAGCGCCCCCTCTCCCGCCTGCTCCTCGTCGCTGAACAAGGCCTAGGCGACACCTTGATGTTCTGCCGCCTTGGAATCCAGCTGCAGATCGACCTGAACGTGCCCGTCACGCTGTTTTGTCAGAAACCCCTTGTGGCCCTCCTCCAACAAGGCACTGCGTTAGACACCGTCACCGCATCGGTGAACCATGACCCATCTCACGATGCCAGCGTGCGCTGGTGCCCGCTGATGAGCGTGCCGCTGCGGGTTCATCTGCAACCGTCGACCTTGACGCGACAGGCTCCCTACTTAACCCTGCCCACCAACGCGATTCAACGTTGGCAGAAGTTACTGGGCCGGAACCCTGAGAAGCAGCTGATTGCCCTGCACTGGCAGGGCAATCCACGCCATGAAGGATCGCTCTACTCTCAAGGCCGCTCCATACCGTTTTCTGAACTTCAAGCTCTTGGAACACTGTCGGGGGTGGAATTTGTCAGCATCCAGAAAGGGGCTGGCAGCGAACAGCTGCGGCTGGATGGCCCCCTGCGTTTTGTGGAGGGTCAAGCAGCTGTCAGTGCCAGCATGGATTTCATTGACACCGCTGCAGTGCTGGCCAACTGCGATCTGCTAATCAGCGCTGACAGTGGAGTGGTGCATCTTGCTGGCGCTTTAGGTCTACCTGCCTGGGTTGCCCTGCGCCACGTGCCGGAATGGCGCTGGGGCCTCCATGGAGAACGATCACCCTGGTACCCAAGCCTGCGCCTCTTCCGCCAACCCAGTCACGGCGACTGGAACTCGGTGATGGAAGCCCTTCTGAACGCCTGGCAGCAGAAGGTGCTGCCGTGAAACTGCTGGCACTGACCAATCTCTACCCGCCGCAGGAGCTGGGGGGCTACGGCCGCTCGATTGCCGATTTCGTTTGGGGGCTCAAGCAGCGCGGTCACGATCTGAGCGTGCTGTGCAGCGACGCTCCGCATCTGGGGCCCAGCGACACCCAGGGCCCCTCCGGTGAACGGGTGGATCGTGGCCTGCTGCTCAAAGGCAGTTACGAAGGTGGCGTGCGTCCACTGCAAGATTCAGAGCGTTGCCGAAGGATCGATCGACACAACGCCGAAGCGATCCAGAAAATCTGGCAGCAACGGGGGCCCTTCGATGGCGTGCTGGTGGGCAACATCGATCTGCTGGGCGTGGAGGTGCTCGGCTCCCTGCTCGCCCACCAGGTAGCGGTGCTCCATCACATCGGCTTCGTCAACCCACCCTTCCATCCGCAGCACTTGCCGCGTTCCAGCGATTACAGGCTGGTGGCAGCCAGCGCAGCAGTGGCCCAAGCACTCAGCTCTGCAGGCTTCCAGGGATCGGCCAGTGGGAGCCTGCCCGTGGTCTACCCAGGTGTGCGCTGCGAGCTGTTCGGACCCGCGGTCACCGGGCGGCCACTTCCAGCACCCCTGAATGGGGACCGCCTGCTCATGCCGCTCGGCAGCCAGCGACACCCGCTCAAGGTGTGTTTTGCCGGGCTGATGATGGGCAGCAAAGGGGCCCACACCCTGGTGCAAGCGTTGGTGACACTGAATCAAAAGGGGTTGCACGTGGAAGGGCACCTGGCTGGAGGCGATTTTCAGGCCGGTTACCAGCAGCAGCTGAAGGCTCTGCTGTCGCAGCACGGGCTCGACGCCGTGCGCTTCACCGGCCAGCTGCAACGCCGCAGTCTGTCTCGCTTCTATGGGCTGCACCACGTCTGCGTCTTCCCCTCGATTCATCCGGAGGCCTTCGGAATCGTGGGCGCCGAGGCGATGGCCAGCGGCCTGGCCCTGGTGAGCAGCGGCGTGGGTGGTGCCGCAGAACTGTTTGTGGATCAGGTGAGCGGATTGCGCTTCCAAGCAGGGAATGCAGACGATCTCGCCAGTCGCCTCGAAGAGCTGTGCCACGATCCCAGTCGGCTGGTGACGTTGGCTCAGGCCGGAGCGTGCAGAGCGCGAGAGCAGCTCAGCGTGCGCGAATCGGCGCGCCGACTGGAGGCCTTGTTCCAGCCATCGTCAGCACCAACACAAGACGCGTTGCAACAGTTCTGATCTGAGAAGATGACCTCCATTGGGCCAGGGACTATGGGGCGTAGCGCACTGATCACCGGCATCACGGGCCAAGACGGCAGCTATCTGGCAGAGCTGCTGCTGGAGAAGGGCTATGTCGTGCATGGCATCAAGCGACGGGCCAGCAGTTTCAACACCAGCCGGATCGATCACCTGTATCAAGACCCCCATGAGCTTGATCCGCGGCTCGTGCTGCACTACGGCGATCTCACCGACAGCTCCAACCTGATCCGGATCATTCAGGACGTGCAGCCGGACGAGATTTACAACCTCGGCGCCCAGAGTCATGTGGCGGTGAGCTTCGAGTCGCCCGAATACACAGCCAACTGCGATGCCCTCGGAACCCTGCGCATCCTGGAAGCCGTGCGGCTTCTGGGGCTCACTGAACGCACCCGCATCTACCAGGCCAGCACCAGTGAGCTTTATGGATTGGTGCAGGAGACTCCCCAACGGGAGACCACTCCCTTTTATCCACGCAGCCCTTACGGCGTCGCCAAGCTCTACGGCTACTGGATCACGGTGAATTACCGCGAGGCCTACGGCATGTACGCCTGCAACGGCATCCTCTTCAATCACGAAAGTCCGCGGCGAGGGGAAACCTTCGTAACCCGCAAAATCACCCGCGGCCTGGCTCGGATTGATGCGAGCCTCGACGACTGCCTGTTCATGGGCAACCTCGATTCTCTGCGGGACTGGGGTCATGCCCGCGACTACGTGGAGATGCAATGGCGGATGCTGCAGCAAGAAGCCCCAGATGATTTTGTGATAGCGACCGGGCGGCAGGAAAGTGTGCGTCGCTTCATCGAGTTGAGTGCTGTAGCACTCGGCTGGGGTTCCATCGTTTGGGAGGGCAGCGGTCTAGAGGAGCAGGGGCGACGGGCTGATACCGGCGAGGTGGTGGTGCGCATCGACCCGCGCTACTACCGGCCTGCTGAAGTGGACACCCTGCTCGGAGACCCGAGCCGAGCCCACGAGAAGCTGGGTTGGAGGCCGACCACCACGCTCGAGGAGCTGGTACAGGAGATGGTGGAGCACGATCAGAACGAGGCTCGCAAAGAGGCTTACCTCACACGCAAGGGGTTCCAGGTGGTGGGTGCACACGAGTGAGCCGATGGCAACCACGACTCTGATTAAGCCCTGCGATCGCTTCTTCGTGGCCGGCGGCCGTGGCATGGCGGGCAGCGCCATCGTTCGCGCCCTGCGGCGCGCCGGATACGGAAATCCGAATCAGGGGGGTGCCCTCCTGACGCCGGCTCGCCTGGAGCTGGATCTACTCGATGATTCTGCAGTGCGCGACTGGATGGAAGCCCAGCGCCCGGATGTGGTGGTGCTGGCGGCAGCGACCGTCGGGGGGATCGAAGCCAACCGCAGTCGCCCAGCGGATTTCCTGCTGCAGAACCTGCGGATTGAAACCCAGGTGATCGAAGCAGCTTGGCGGTGCGGTGTGCGCCGGCTTCTCTTTCTTGGCAGCAGCTGCATCTACCCAAAATTCGCCGACCAACCGATCCGCGAGGAAGCACTGCTGACCGGAGCACTGGAACCCACCAATGCCTGGTATGCCATTGCCAAGATCGCTGGAATCAAACTGGCTGAAGCGCTGCGCCTACAACACGGCTTCGATGCGATCAGCCTGATGCCCACCAATCTGTATGGGCCCGGCGATAACTACCACCCCACCGGCAGCCATGTGCTGCCTGCCCTGATCCGGCGCTTTCATGAAGCCAAACAGCGGGGAGATGCATCGGTGACTTGCTGGGGCACAGGCACTCCCCTCCGGGAATTCCTGCACGCGGATGACCTCGGCGAGGCCTGCGTCTTTGCCCTAGAGCACTGGTCGACACTCAGCGACGATGCCCCCAGAAATGATGCCGGCGACCCACTCGCGTTCCTCAACGTGGGCACCGGCATCGACCTAAGCATCAAGAAGCTGGCTGAACAGGTGGCCGCTTCAGTGGGATTTGACGGAGCGATCCACTGGGATCACAGCAAACCGGATGGCACTCCGAAAAAACAGCTCGATGTGAGCCGTTTAGCAGCCATGGGATGGCGTGCACAGATTGAATTAGAGGATGGCTTGCCACTTGCATACATGGATTTCAAGCGATGCCTAAACAGCAGTATGTTGCGCGGGATGGAACAATAATTCGCAACGGCAGCCCAGCCATGACGATCAAAATCGACCTTGGGTCAGGTCCAACTTCCAGGCTCGAATGGCTGGATCAACATCGATTTAAAAGCGGGTGCAGATTTAAATCACGATCTTCAGCAACGGCCTACCTTTTGCAGATGGCGAAGTTGATGCATTCTATACATCACACTTCTTAGAGCATCTCACCTATCAACAAATATGCCGCCTCCTTGAAGATTGCCATCGCGCTCTAAGAGCTAAAGGGTCACTATCAATCTGCGTTCCCAACGCACGACGCTTTATCGATGCATACATCGATAAAAAAATGCGAATCGTTACACTTGCCAATGGTAAATCTCTTCAAGCCCCAAACTTCCTCCTATCGCCTGAAGAAGGAATTTACGCAAAAGCGATTATCAACGCTGGAAGTCCCATCGACTGGGTCAACTACATTGCCTACTCCAACTCAGAGCATAATTACTTATTCGACGAAGACAATTTAATCGCCGACATGCAGCAAGCTGGCTTCCAAGATTCTCAGTTGCGCGAGTTTGGCCATGAACTCGATTTCCGGGCCGGACTAAAAGCGTCGATCTATGCAGAAGCCACCAATAGCAGTGGTCAAACTGAGCACCCATCCTCAACTCTCGTTGAGTTTTAGCTAATTCCCCATCCTCTCACCCCCCCCCATCCCCATACCCAGCGCGCGATCGACCGGCCTCACACCAATCCAGGTTCTCCAAATACCAGCGCACTGTTGCTTGCAAGCCCTATTGAAAATCATGGCGAGGTCACCAACCCACCAAGCCGAGCAAGACGCCGAAAATATCGAGCCAAGAAATCAGGAGAGCAGATCATTCAACAACATGCTTTTCCTAGCCAAACGTTAATGCAATCATAAAGATTGATGGCAATGCATTGGGTTTTGTATAAGAAACTACAGAGGGGAAGTGGCGCACAACACTTCACGTCTGCTCTGAGCTGGGGACTATTGGGATAGCGCCAAACTCATGGTCAATGGACAACATCCAACTGCGGTTTCTTGGACGCCTGGAATTGCCAGGGGCTGAAATTTCTGCATACAGCTCCAGCACTTCGACCGCATTTGTGATCGGTGGCAGCTCTCTCTATATTGTCGATCTCAGCAATCCAAGTTCTCCAAGTCTCCGAGATACTATTAATATTGGCGATGACATTCAAAGCGTTGCAATTAACGCGAACGGACTACTTGCACTCGCCGTAGGCAAAGAGGCAAATGTTGGCTCAACTCAAGTCAGCGAAAATATTATCGGCGAAGTTCAATTTTTTGAGTGGGATGGCTCATCCCTGACTTCTGCTGGAGAAGTGAGTGTTGGGGTTCTCCCCGACTCGCTCGCTTTCAATGCCGATGGCACGGTGATCGTTGTTGCCAACGAAGGTGAACCTAACGAGTTTTACACGAAGGACGAAAGCAGCGACCCCGTTGGCAGCATCAGCGTTATCTCAGTCAACTCTGCTGATCCAGGAGCTTCAACGGTTGTCAACCTCGGATTTGATGCCTACGACAGCCAATTGGATCTGTTGCGCGCCCAGGGCATTCGCATTAGCGGCGTTGATTCGGCTGATGGCATTGAGGGCAACCTGGTGAGCCAGGACCTGGAGCCTGAATATGTGTCCATCAGCGGCAATACGGCTTACATCAGCGCCCAGGAAAATAATGCGGTAATTGCTGTTGATATCACGGATCCGGCAGCTCCATCCATTACCAGCATCTTCCCACTTGGGTTCAAAGACTGGGATCGCGGAATTGCAACGACGAGTAACTACGACGTTGCCATCAACTATCCAGGTAGCACCACATCTCAGCCCAACGACCAAACTGGTGGAGCAGCTGGCAGCATCATCGCCGGTGGTCTTTCAGGCCTCTGGTGGGATGGTAGTGAAATTCTGAATGGCAGCAAAACAGATATCTTTTACACCATCAGCGATCGTGGCCCACAAGCCAACGATGTTCCCGACGATGCCGCCAATGGAGCAGGCGAAAAGTTGTTTGACGATCCCGATTATCCAATCACCATCTTCAAGCTGGGATTCGATGGTGACACGGTATCGGAGCTCGACTCCATCACCCTCAAAGTTCCCGATGGCAATGGCGGATTCCGCAATTCCACAGGCATCGGTGCGTTGCCCAATCACGATCTTGCCTTCACACCCGATGGTGAAGGTGACTATGAAGAAGTTCCCCGCGATGCCTTCGGCCTCGACAGCGAATCCGTACTGCGCCTCACGATCGAAGGATTGAACGACGGCAAGCCTGTTTTCGCTGTCTCCGATGAGTATTTCCCCCAGGTTGCAATCTTCGATGCTGAGAGCGGCAACCTGATTCAACGCTATGTACCCGAAGACACCGACTTCTCAGCGGTGACCTACGAAGCAGGTCGCGGAAATGATGACAACTTCACCAGCTACACCATTCCCCCGGTGTATTCCGATCGCCGCAACAATCGCGGTTTTGAAGGTCTGGCTTACAACTCCGACGATGGGCTGCTGTATGCCTTTATCCAAACGCCGATGCGACCGGACGGATACGCAAGCGATGACTCGCTGCGCCGGATCCTGGCACTCGATCCAATCAGCGGTGAGGCCAAAGCCGAATACCTTTTCTTGCAAACCGGTCCTGCCAACCAAGACAAAATCGGCGACGCGGTTTACGACGCAACCCGCGGCACATTCCTGGTCATCGATCGTGATAGTGGAACGGCACTGAACTCCAACAAGTCGGTGCTGGAATTCGACCTGCGCTATGCCACCAATGTTCTAGGAAAGGACTGGCAGGCCGATCTGGGTGTCAACCAGCCTGAAGAGCTTGCGCCAGCCGCGCTAGCAGCAGCTTTGACGAACGCCGATATCAGCACGGTGACCCAGAAGGATCTCTTCAACCTTCCGTCCGTCGGTGCACCAGCCAGCTTCGACAAGCCAGAAGGTTTGGCTTTAACCAGCGACGGCCGTCTGTTCGTTAACTACGACAATGACTTCGTGCGCGCCGATGGTCGCGCTGACAATCAACTCACCGAAATCAAATTCGCTGATCTGATTGTTGATACAACCAACACTGATGATGAATTTGCCCCGGGTTTCCGCCCCTTCTACGGCATGCGGATGGCCGACGGCACCGCTGCGCTGAGCGTGAATGGTGAAACCTTCTTCTTCACCGCCAATGAAGGAGATGGACGGACCCGTCCGGATGATGTGAACTTTGAGCCTGGCCAGTCTTCAACCGGTGCAGATGAATACTTTGTAGAAATTGTGGCCGATGCAACTGGCCGCACTGTGGTGCCTGGATTCGACAGCGGCTTTACCGATGCTGTTGATGGCAATACCTACTTTGTCGTTGAGTCAACAGAAGGCAGCGGCACTGAAATCGAAGCCGGTGAGGAGTACTTCATCACCTTCAAATACGGTATCGGCGCCGATGACGAGTTTTACAACGACGAAACGCGACTGCGCAGCTACGAAGATTTCAGCAATCTTCAAGAAGCAGCTGCAAGCCAGGCTGGCCGAGGCCAACCCATGGGTCGCCTCAAAACTCTCAACACCGAGGTCTATCTCAGTCAAGCGTCCGCCGACGCAGAGGCTCCCGATCAAGTGATTGGTCTTGGTGGCCGTTCCTTCAGCATCTTCGATAGCAACGGAAACGTCGTCTACGACTCCGGCAATCTCACCGAAATGGCTGCCGCAATCACTGGCAGCTATCCCGATGGCCGCTCCGACGACAAGGGAACTGAGCCTGAAACTGTCACTCTTGGAACAATCGATGGACGTACCGTCGCCTTGATCGCTCTTGAGCGGAGCAACAACGTAGCGGTCTTCGACGTTACCGATCCACGCAATGCTCAGTTCCTGCAGATCCTTGATGTGGAAGGTGACTCAGGCCTGGTAAGCCCCGAGGGCATCACCATGGCCGGCGAGAATGTTCTGATCAGTAATGAAGACGAGCCTGGTATTGCCATCTACGGATTGCAACCGGAAGCAGACTTCACATTGCAGCTGCTGCACAGTTCCGACAACGAATCAAACTTCCTGGATATCAACAGCCTTGAAAATAAGGTTGTGAACTATGCTGCTATCACTGATGGACTAGAGGATTTAGCAACCGATCGTGGCTGGGCAAGTCTCCACATAACCGCTGGAGACATCTCCTTGCCTGGATTGTTTTATGAGGCAGGTGAAGAGGCATTCGGTGGAGGAGGCTTGGGAGACATTGCCATTTACAACGCCCTTGGCATCCAAGCGAATGGAATCGGTAATCACGAATTTGATGCAGGAATTGATGACTTCGTCGCGATGGTGCAAGCCTCCGATTATGTACATCTCTCGGCCAATCTCGACTTCAGCAATGTCGCCAACGCACCGTTCGTCAGTTACGAAGACGGTGAAGCGGCTCGTAACATCAACGATTTGGCAGGGCAAATTGCTCCCTCCGCCTTCGTGGAGCTGAATGGCCAGCAGATCGGCCTGATTGGTCGTACTCCCGATGCGTTGTTCTCACTGGTGGAAGACGGGAACCTCGAGGGCCTTGGTTTCGTTGGTGGAACCACAGGCGAAGGGACTGCACGCCTGCCAATTGCAGATCCTCTCAGCTTGGTCCAGAACGAGATTAACCGCCTGAGAGATCAAGGCATCAACAAGATTATTCTCATCGATCACGCCCAGGATTACACCGATCAACCAATCCTCCCGAACGAACTCGATGGTGTTGATATCATCGTGCAAGCCGGCATGACCGGTTACATGTCGGGTGATCTTCCATTCGGTCCGTTTGACCTTCTGCGCCCAGAAGAAGCCGGTGATGCCAACCCGGTGACCGACCCCTACCCGATTGTGACCAATGATTCTCTGGGCAAAACAGTCTTGCTCACGAACACTGAGCAGCTCTGGCGCTATGTGGGCAACCTGGTAGTCGATTTCGACGCGAATGGTGACATCATCAATTACAACGATCTCCTTAGCGGTCCAGTTCCCACCACTGCTGAAGGCATCGCTGCACTGAAGCAGTTTGTGCCTGGATCAGACATTGCACCATCCCAGGATGTTGTGGATGCTTACAACCGTCTGGTTGCAACTGGTGTCATCCAAGACGCCTTCACCAGCTTCGGCACAACTAGCAGTTCACTGAATGGTCTTCGCGCTGATGTGCGCAGCCGTGAAACCAACCTGAGTCGTCTGACCGCTGATTCAACTCTCTGGTATGCCAACCAATACTTGGTGAGTGAAGGTGAAAGCGGCCGTGTCGACATCGCCTTGAAAAATGGTGGCGGTATTCGCGACACCATCAACGGGCCCGATGTTCTCGCCCTCGATATCGCTGCCGCGCTGGCATTCAACAATCGCCAAACCATCCTCGATCTCACTGGTGCTCAATTCCTAGCCGCGGTTGAAAATGGAGTCAGCCGGGTGCCCGCATTGGATGGTCGATTCCCTCATTTCGCTGGTATTGAACTTGAATTCGACATCAATCGTCCTGGAATTTCCGGTCAAAGTTCCTTGAATGGAGCGAGCAGAGTCAATACTCTCATCATCACTCGCGATGATGGAACAACTGTAGATCTAGTTCGCAACTTCGCTGTCAATGAAGCTGCATTGAACGAAACATTCACTCTCGCCACGAATAGTTTCATCGCCGGAGGCGGTGATGGATATCAGGCATTTGCCAATCTCCCTGACACACTCGAAACCGAAATCGGCGAGCAAGAAATCCTGGAAACTTACATTCAAGATGTTCTCAACGGAGCCGTTACTCTCAGCGACGAAGAGGTCATCGCTGATCCGCGCTCTGAAAGTACTTCTCTCCTCGAAAACAGCATCTCCGGCACCGCTGAAAACGACACCCTCTCTGGGGATGGCGCTCACACCGCCATTGAAGGTCTCGATGGAGATGATCGTCTCGATGGTGGTGACGGCAACGATGATCTGCAGGGCAACCGCGGTAACGACGTCCTCACAGGCGGCCTCGGCGCTGATCTCTTCCGTCTCAGCAAAGGCAACGACACCATCACTGATTTCAACAGCAGCGAGGGTGATCGTCTTGGATTCACCACGGGACAGGGCTACATCATCACCCAGAGCGGGGACGGTCTCGTGATTACTCGTCCTGGATTCGGAACGACTACTCTCACAGGCATCTCAGGTGAAGACTTCAACGCCGCTCAATCGCTGATTAACTTTGAAACACAGATCAGCGGCACCGACGGGATTGACCAGCTCACTGGCGACATCGCCCGCGACATCATCGAAGGACTTGATGGTGACGATCTAATCAACGGTGGAGACGGCAACGATGATCTTCAAGGCAACCGCGGCAATGACACCTTGATTGGTGGCCGCGGATCAGACCGCTTCCTCCTCAGCAAGGATAACGATGTGATCCTTGACTTCAGCATCAGCGATGGAGACGTTCTGGTGATGACCCGCGGACAAAATTACGAACTCAACGACCTCGACGGAGGAACTGGGATGGAGTTTGTTCGTGATGGCTTCGGCACCACCACCCTGCTTGGCATCAGCACCTCACAATTTGATGTCAACACCATGTTGGAATTGGCCTGAACCTCTCCCTGCTTGCATTCAAAAGCGGCGCAACACAAAAGCCCGGCAGATGCCGGGCTTTTTTTTGGCTTCAGATATTCATGCTCGAAGAGCTGGTAGTCAAACTGACACCAATCAGTGCTGCTTAGGAAGATCAACCATGGCAACACATCAGCCAAACATCGCAGATAACCATCTGATTTGAGGTTGTTAAAACTCAATGCGTGTAGAGTCATGAAGCCGAGATGGTCAGGAAGTGATGGCAGGGAAAAACTGATGGCTTTGCTCAACATGAGCACGGGCATTATCCCCTCAAGCTGCGAACTCGCCGAACTAGTGGCGGCCACGGTGCGCTTTCCAGGCGAGATTCACTGGGACACCAGCAAACCTGACGGCACACCCAAAAAACAACTGGATGTAAGCCGGCTAGCCACGATGGGATGGCGTGCGCGAATCAGTCTGAACGAAGGACTGCAAAGCACCTATGAGTGCTTCAAATCAAGCGACGCCATACAACGCTGAGCAGAGCACGCAAGCAACGAAGCAGACCATGGCAAACCTCGTAGACAGTGCACCCTTCAGAGTTCTTGGTCCACACGAACCGCTGCTCCGTGCGCGAACCCATGAGCGCGTTGATGTTTACCCACTTTTAGAAGGTGACAGCTTTTCAAAGCAACGGGGAGGCGTGATCAAAGACAACATCGCGATCGCTGACGCCAAGCAATACCGCAGCTTGAGACAATTCACTGGCCACGACCATCCAAACACCTGCGCCCCACCCTCAACATGGGAAATGACAAGGCGCAAACCACACAAACAATGCTCTGGACTCTGGCTTTTTGGCGGATTTGCCATTGACCACTTCGGACACTTCATTGCCGATAATTGCCATCGCTTTTGGCCTCTTTTAGAACAGACAATACCCGATATCGAAGGAATTCTCTTCATTGGCTTTGAATCAGATGCTGATCAAAGCCAGCCATTGTCATCCTTCCAAAAAGACATAATCTCGTACTTAACCAACCGACCCACGCAAACAATTCTTGCAACACAATCGCTCACCATAGAGAGGCTCATCGTTCCAACACAAGCCAATACGCTCGGCCCCCTGAGTGAGCCACAAAAGCATTACACCAACTTGCTAACTCAACATCGTCGCCGGAGATCCTGGAGAATAAACCGCAAAAAAATCTATATCTCACGCTCAAAGCTTAGAACACAATCGTGCCTCATCGGCGAACATGTCATTGAAAAAATTCTCAACGACGCAGGCTTTCTCATCTTCCATCCAGAAGAACACAGCTTTGAACATCAAATCAATCTCTATAAAACCGCAGACATGCTTGTGTTCTGCGAAGGGAGTGCCATTCACACCCTTGACCTAGCCGGCGATATTCGAGCTGATGTTGTGATCATCAGCAGAGGTGGACTAAAAAACAGAAGAAATCAATCACTTCAATCATGCGTGAAGCACACCGCACACTCCTGCACACTCTTTTCTGATGTACAGCGGCATCCCGCCATTCGCCACCTCACCAACAGCCGCCATGAGTCAATTCCGGCTCACTGGGAATGTGGCACGTGGCTCAACTATCAACAACTAACAAGCTTTCTGCAGTTGCTGAATATTCAAAAAAAATTAATACCAAGCCATGCCGAATACAAAGCTTCATTATCGCCCTATCTTCTCAACTACATAACAGAAGCCAATGAAACATGCGCCACCAATCAAAAATACTCAGCACGAGCTTTAAGTGTTTTATTGAAAAAAATAAAAAGTCTTTAACTCTCTCTTTGCAATGACATAAATCGCTGATTAGCATACGTATAAAGTGCTATATCCTCTGCATGAAGTTCACTGATTTCAGAGCGTAACAGAGGCGATATTTGAGGCTAAGGGATCGGCTTTGACGAACGCTCATCGGTACGATTGGAACGCGTCAGCTGAGGAACTGCTTGGCTAGAGCTTTTTATTCGATTCGCAATAGCAAGCCAAGAATCATTCATCTTTTCATATATTCCAACATAATTCAAGCGACTCAATGGTACTTGAAAGAGATGACGGCTGTATATATTTCGTAGACGTGGCTGCATTGCAAACCATGCAAAATCATCTTGATGCTCGCGCAAAGCCTCTCGCATTGCATTGCCAGGATCATCCAAAGCGAGTAAATAACGATAATGCGAAATCAGGCGGTCAATCGGCTCACGCAGAATCGTACAAACAAAAATATCTTGTGTAGATGGCCCTAAATCACCGAGATACTTCACCGGACGGAAATGACCATACACACAACAACCGCTCTCCAACTGGATTGGGCATTTCATATAAGTAAGCAAATGAGAATGACGCTCTACCTCCCCTTTCCCTGGCACGCCTCCATAGTCGAGGTGAAGATGCTCTTTACCGAGCAACTTCTCAAGAGAAAGTCGAACTGAAGTTCCTCCACATTTCGGCATATGAACAAAACAAGTGCGTTGAGACGGAGTTGCCATCATTGATTTCTAGCAATTCGAAGCAAAAGACGAACAATCAGCCCTGTTTGAACCAAGACTACGGCTCAAAGATACTCTCCAATTCCCATTGAATACGATGACGGCGCTGTTCGTCTCGCATCAACACCTAAAGCCTGCCAAGACATGTCGAAAACCAAGATTAATTTCGATCCAAAAGGGAATTGCACCACTGCAAATGATTGAGATACCAACGCACCGTCTGCCTGAGACCGTTCTCAACATTATGTCGTGGCTTCCAGCCCAGTTCGGTGGTAATAAGGCCAGGATCAATGGCATAGCGACGGTCGTGTCCAAGCCGATCTTTCACCCTGGTGATGAAACGGTCATGGGGGGCGCTCTCTGGCTTGAATTCATCCATCAAGCTGCAAATGGCTTCGACCACCTGACGGTTTGTACGCTCACTATCACCACCGACGCAGTAACTGGCACCTAAACGTCCGCGAGTGGCAGCGAGCAGCAGTGCCTCAACGTGATCGTCGACATAAAGCCAATCGCGAACGTTCAAACCATCGCCGTAGAGAGGAATCGGCTCGCCGGATGCCGCTCGCAGAATGACCACCGGAATCAGCTTCTCGGGGAACTGCCAGGGTCCGTAATTGTTGCTGCAATTCGTCAGCACTACTGGCACTCCATACGTGTGGTGCCAAGCATTCACCAAGTGATCGCTGGCAGCTTTGCTGGCGGAATAGGGGCTGCGCGGGTCGTACGGGGTGGTCTCCGAGAAACGGCCAGTGGGCCCAAGCGAACCAAACACCTCATCGGTGCTGATGTGATGAAAACGGAAGGCGCTCTGCCGCTCTTGGGGCAGCCTTTCCCAATGCGCTCGCACCGCCTGCAGTAACGAATACGTACCCAATACGTTACTGGTTAGGAACGCTGACGGGCCATTGATCGACCGGTCCACATGGCTTTCGGCTGCCAAATGCAGCACGAGATCAGGGTCCGCCTGTTGTACGGCGGCCGCAGTCGCAGCCGCATCCGCCAAGTCCACCCTTTGCACGACGTGGCGCTCAGCCGCGGCTGGACCAAGGTCCTTCAGGACACCTTCAATACTGGTGAGGTCGCTCGCATAGCCGAATTTATCGAGGTTGAAGATCAGCGCTTGACTTCCAGTGAGTAAGCGGCGCACGACCGCACCACCGATGAAACCAGCACCACCGGTCACAAGCACCCTTTGGACCGCTTCAGGCAAACAAGACACTGGAAGCTCTCAAGACCAGTGAAGCTTAATCAGCGAGCGGAACTAGACCAAGGCGGATTCGAACCAATCCGCCTTGAAATCCGCAAGGCCGACTCCGACGAGTGTGGTGGTTCCAATGTCGGTAAAAATTTGCAAATTTCCACCAGCAGAACCGAGGGTGTAGGTGCGTTCGTTCGCCAATTGCAGGCGATCACCATCAGCGTAGGAAAAGTCCCAAACCAAATCGCTACCGGCAGACAGGCGGATTAAATCGGCTCCTCGATCTCCCCAGATCTGGTCATTGCCATCACCACCATCAATCCAGTCATCACCTTGACCGCCACGAAGTTGGTCATTGCCTAAATCACCGTAGATGCGGTCATTGCCGACATTGCCATTCACCACGTCATCACCTTTACCACCACGCACGGTGTCGTCACCAAGGTCCCCAAAAATCCAATCGTCCCCTCTGTTTCCATTGAGAACATCATCATCTTTACCACCCCGCAGAAAATCATCTCCAGCGGCACCACTGATTCGATCTGAACCCCGACTGCCATTGATCCAATCCACTGCATCAGTTCCAGCAATCAAATCACTTTCTGCGCCAAAAAGCCTCAGGGACACATCCTTGAGATCTGGTTGCTCAACGACGAGACTTGGTGGCACAAACGCCACTTCTTCTCCCCAAAGTTCGATCAAGGCGTTGAGATCATTCTCGGTGAAAAACTCGGGCCAGTTATCACTCTGAGGATTGCGGTAGGCCATCACCGTGTCTTCCGGGAAGGCACTGGCCCAGGGATCGGTGGTGCCATTCACGGTGTCGCCATCACCATCCTCGAAAGGATGCTCGAGGCCCAGGGCGTGGCCGAGCTCGTGGATCAGCACGTAGCGACGGTAGTTCTCGTCGAACTCCACCTCGGGGTAGTTCACAAACAGCTCCCAACCACCACGGCCGGAAGTGGTGGCCAGACCCAGGGTGTTACCGCTGCCGCCAAGGTCGATCTCCATGTCGTAGAAGAGATCCACATCCCCACCAGCAGCCGTGCTGGATTCACGGAAATCCAGATCAATCACTGCGTCGAGGCGCTCCACCACTGAGCGGAAATAGTCCTGGTCGGCCGCAGAAATTCCCACCGATTCGATCGTCTGCTCCCCGAAGCCGCCGCCAGCCACGGTGACGGCGCCGCCCGGGGTGTGCAGGTAGTAATCGAGCACCCCGTCGGTGGCTATGGCCCGCTCGGTGTAAGCGGCGTTGCTGTTGTCGATCAGCCCCTCGGGGGCGATGGATAAGGAATACACCGGTGTGCCGTCACCGCCCGTGCCCGCCGCAAAGCGCTGCGACCGGGCCTGGTTGCAGAGCATGCACATGGGAAATCAACAGCTGGCAACAGCAGACCAAAGGTACCGAGATCAGCCCAAAGGGATGTGTCTGAACTGTGAACAGCGTCTGAGTGCTGGCTGAGAGCTGAGCGATGAGCGCTCAGCGGCCGCCGGCCTTGAGCACGGTTTTCACGGTGCGCAGCAGGATCACCAGATCCAGCCAGGTGCTGAAGTGCCGCAGGTAGTAAAGGTCGTAGGAGAGCTTGAGATCGGAATCCTCGATGCTGCTGGCGTAGGGCGCGCACACCTGGGCCCAACCGCTCAAGCCCGGTCGCATCCAGTGACGTTTGCGGTAATGGGGGATGCGCTGCTCCAATTCCTCCTCCAGTTCCGGGCGCTCCGGGCGCGGGCCGATCAGGCTCATCTCCCCATTGAGCACATTGAGCAACTGGGGCAGTTCATCGAGCCGCACCCGCCGCAACCAGCCCCCCACCGCTGTGATGCGTTGATCGCCCGGCTGGGTCCAGCGGGCCGGGGCATTCGCCGGCTGCACCGTCATCGTGCGCAACTTGTAGACGGTGAAGGGCCGGCCCAGCCAACCGCTGCGCTGCTGGGCATACACCACCGGGCCGCGGTCTTCCAGCCAGATCAGCAGTGCCGCCAGCAGCACAAAGGGAGCGGTGAGCAACAACAGCACGGCTGCCACCAGCAGATCGGCCATGCGCTTGAGCTGGGCCTGCACACTGAAGGTGGCTGCCCAGGGCAGATCGTCGTAGGCGAGCACGGTGTCGGCCATGAGCACCGGCGGCAAGCGCTCCTGCTGCTGCTCAAACAGGCTCAGCACCGAGAGGGCACGCACCTGGCGCGGATCGCGCATCTCCAGGCTGGCGCGCAAGGAGCGCAGCTCTGGGTCCTGACGCACCGCCTGGCTGAGAGCCACCAGGATCGGCTCCTCGGTCTGATCGAGCTGCTGGGCCAGGGTCTTGGCCTCCACCGGGCGCAAACGCTGGCGCTGGGGCACCCGCCGCCAAGCCCCCAGCACCGTGTCCAGCTCCTGGGGCTGGGCGAGCAGCAGCATGCGCGGCGCCTCAGGCAGCAACAGCCCCCGGCGCAGCCCCACGCGCACCGCCAGGGCCCAGAGCGTGAGCGCCCCGATCCAGAGCAGCTGCACCCGCCGGTACACCAGCCACACCGCCTCGCTGGGGTTGATCAACCAACGGGCGATCGCCACCACCACCAAGGTGACGACCGCAGTGATCAGCAGGCGCTGCAGCAGCACGGGCAAAGCCAGCCGCCGCCAGCGCAGCACGGTGTAACTGACGAACAACCAGCCCAGCAAGGGATAGAGCAGCAGCACGAAAACCAACCAGGGCCCCTGCCCCTGGAGGCTGTCGCCACCCAGGGCAACACCGGTCCAGGCCGGCATCGCAATGATCAGGGCCAGGATCAGAACCTGACCGAGCCAGTCGAGCAGCAGGGCCCGCAGCAGCAGCGTGCGCGGATCATGCATCCACACAGGCGATCACCTCCGCTAGGGCCTGGCGCCAATGCCGGGCGGGCAACCCCAGCTGGGCGCGGGTGGCTGCGCAGGCCAGCAGGGAATAGGCGGGGCGTTGGGCCGGTGTGGGGTACTGCGCGGTGGTGATCGGCTGCACCGCCGCCGCCGCGGGGATCAGACCCCGGGCCACAGCGAGCTCGCCAATGGCCACCGCGAAGTCGTACCAGCTGGCGGCACCGGCATCACTC
The DNA here is from genome assembly GCA_000063505.1 of Synechococcus sp. WH 7803. Taxonomy (GTDB): domain Bacteria; phylum Cyanobacteriota; class Cyanobacteriia; order PCC-6307; family Cyanobiaceae; genus Synechococcus_C. The sequence goes on along the minus strand of CT971583.1, from coordinate 105,067 downwards.
CAGTGCTGCCATCCGCTGAGGTTCTGCGCGATCAGCGCCCAGCAGGCAGCGGCCAAGCCCGGGGTGGCCGTGGGGCAACCCACCTGATCGGCCACCACGCGCAGGGGCTGGCCCGCTTCGGCGTTGCGGCGGTGCAGGCGCAGCATGGTGAGCAGGAAGTTGCGGCCTACCGCGCCGTACACCCAGCTGGTGCGCAGGATGGCGGCCCGCCCCCCCTCATGGGCGCCCAGTTGCTCGGCCACGGCCTGCTCACCGGCGGCCTTGGTGGTGCCGTACACCCCGAGGGGATCGCGGGGCTGATCGGGCTGATACGGCTGCCCCTGGGCGCCGTTGAACACGAAATCCGTGCTCAGCTGCAGCATGCGCCCACCCGTTTCCGCTAAGGCCTGGGCCAAGGCCGCGGGAGCGCCGGCATTCACGGCCTGGGCCAGGGCCGGTTCGCTCTCGGCCTTGTCCACAGCGGTGTAAGCACCGGCATTGAGCACCCAGGCCGGCCGGTGGTGGTGCACGGCGGCGCTACAGGCCTGGGGATCGGCCAGATCGAGTTCTGCGCGGCGAGTAGCGATCAGTTCAATGCCAGGGGGGCAGGCAGCGATCAAGGCCTGGCCCAGCTGTCCGCCGGCGCCGGTGAGCAGCACCTTCACGGAAACACCTCAGCGGCTGCGTCCAAGCTGGCCAGCAGCGGTGCGTCGGCGTCCTTGGGCGCCAGCAACGGCTCGGACACACCCGCTTGCTCCAAAGGCCAGGCGATTGCGAGGGCCGAATCATCCCAGCGCAGGGAGCGTTCGCAGTCGCGGTTCCAGAAGCCGCTGGCTTTGTATTGCACTTCCGCCACATCCGTGAGGGTGAGGAAGCCATGGGCAAAGCCCACCGGCACCCAGAGCTGCTGATGGTTTGCGGCGCTGAGCTCGGCGCCCACCCACTGCCCATAGGTGGGCGAAGCCCGGCGCAGATCCACGGCCACATCAAAGATGGCACCCAGGCTGCAGCGCACCAGCTTGCCCTGGGGTTCGGGGGGCAACTGGTAGTGCAGGCCCCGCAACACCCCGCGGCTGGAGCGGGAATGGTTGTCTTGGCGGAAGACCAGCGCCTCCGCCTCGGCGGCGGGCACACCGGCCTCGATCAGCTCAGCGCGAAAGCGGCGCTCGTTCCAGCTCTCGTAGAAAAAGCCGCGCTCGTCGGCAAACACCCGGGGGGTAATCAGCAAAGGGCCCGGCAGGCATTGGCCGGCGGCGGTGTGGAGCGCTTCAGCTGGCATGCGCCTGCTCCCGGGGTTGCCCCTCCAGATTGCGTTGGAGCAGGGCATGCTCGCCGCCACTCTCCTTGAGCATTTGCAGCAGATAGGCGCCGTAGCCGCTCTTGCGCAGGGGCTGGGCCAGGCTTTCGAGTTGATCGTGGTTGATCCAACCCTGGCGCCAGGCCACCTCTTCTGGGCAGCCCACCTTGAGCCCCTGGCGGTGCTCGAGGGTGCGGATGTAGGCCCCGGCCTCATGCAGGGAATCAAAGGTGCCGGTGTCGAGCCAGGCCATGCCTCGCCCCATCAGTTCCACCGTGAGCTGCTGCTCGTCGAGATACATCTGGTTGAGGCAGGTGATCTCCAGTTCCCCGCGGGCCGAGGGCCGCACCTGACGGGCCCTCTCCACCACCGAAGCGTCGTAGAAATACAAACCGGTCACGGCGTAACGGCTGCGGGGCTGGGCCGGTTTCTCCTCGATGCTCAGGGCCCGGCCTTCGGCATCGAACTCCACCACGCCGTAACGCTCCGGATCACGCACGGGATAGGCGAACACCGTGCCCCCCTGATCGCGGGAGGCAGCAGCCTGCAACTGGGGGATCAATTCATGGCCGTGGAAGAGGTTGTCGCCCAGCACCAACGCGGCCGGCGATCCATCCAAGAAGTCGGCGCCGATGAGAAAAGCCTGGGCCAGGCCATCGGGGCTGGGCTGCACGGCATAGGCGATGGTCATCCCCCAGGCACTGCCGTCGCCGAGCAGGCGCTGAAACGCCGCCTGGTCGTGGGGGGTGGTGATGATCAGCACCTCGCGGATCCCCGCCAGCATCAAGGTGCTGAGGGGGTAATGGATCATCGGCTTGTCGTACACCGGCATCAGCTGCTTGCTCACCGCCGTGGTGAGCGGCGCCAGGCGGGTGCCACTGCCGCCCGCCAGGATGATGCCCTTGCGCGTCATTGCCGCCCTGCCGCCAACTGCTGAACCGGCGTTATTTCAGCATGGGCGCTCTGTTCCCTTAAAGCTCCTGGCTGTGGCGCAGCAAACGGGCCAGCAGATCAGGCGGCAGATCTTCGGCGCGCTTGAGATCAACGCTGAGCGGTCCAGGGCGCTCCGCCAGGGCCACCGCCTCCAGCCAAGCCTCCGGTGGCATGCCCTCAATCAACAGATCCAGATCGGAATGCTCGCGAAAGCCTGAGGCCAGCGCTGCCGCCACAGGGACGCAGCCTCCCACGCCTGGTCGAGCCCCGCAGCACGGCGCTGCTCCAGGCGCTGCCTGTCGGCCGCAAAGCGCTGCTGCCAATGGTGCTGGGCATGAACCGTCATGGCCCCATTTTGACTAGGACCATCGAGCGATGCCTCAACCGCATCGGTGTGGCCGAGTGCCTGCGGCAGTTGTTACCTCTGCAGTGAACACCCACTCGCTTGCCGAGGCTCATGGCCGCCACGATCTACCTGCACTGGACCGCCACCGGCTACGACTGGATCCGGCCCGGCCACTATCACGTGATCATCAGCGGCGACGGCCGGGTGCACCGGCTGCATGCCACCAGCGTGGATCTGCCGGCCCACACCTGGGCGCGCAACAGCAATGCCGTGGCCCTCTCCTGCGCCTGCATGGGCGGCCAGCCCGACCCCTGGACGCTGCCGCCCACTCCGGCGCAGCTCGACAGCCTCTGCGCGGAAACCGCTGCGATCGCCACGAGCTGGGGCTGGAGCGCCGAAGACATCACGATCCAGCGGGTGATGACCCATGCGGAAGCCGCCTCCAACAAAGATGGCCGCGTGATGCACGACAACTACGGGCCGGTGGTGTGGGGCGGCACGGGTGAGCGCTGGGATCTGCTGCAGCTGGAGAAGAACGGCCCTCTCGATGGTGGTGAGCAGCTGAGGCAAAGAATCCGGGAGCTGATGGCTGGCGGCACAAGCCAGACGCACAGCCCCAGCACTGACCGCCTCATCTTCAAGGGCGAGACCACGATCGAAGCCCGCGGCGAAGCGCTGGACGTCGCGATCGACAGCGAAGGCCGCTCCTGGGCGCTGGCCGCTGATCTGCTGGAGCGCTACGGGATCCCCCCCGCCTGGGATGCCAACCAGCGGCGAATCCTGATCGGATCGTTGGATGTGGCTCCCACCTACCGAGACGACAGCGTGCAGGCGTCGGTGGGTTGGCCCCTGTTCACGATGACCCTGCAAACCGGCAACGCACCGGTGATCCTCACCGGCATCGTGCGGCCCTCAGAGGCCGGCGATCGCGCCTGGTGCCGGGTGCTGGAATTCGCCGAAGAATTCGGCATCTCCGTGGGTTACGAGCCGTTCACGCTGCTGGAGCGGCGGGGCGGCTAGGGGTGCAAGGGGATAGGAGGATGGCGACATGACCCGCTACCGCCTGGTGGAACATGCCCCCGGAGCACCGGGGCTGCGCTTGTTTGGCCTGGGACCAGACCTGCGGCCCACCCGAGGCCTGCTCAAGCTGCAGCGGCTGTTCCGCAAACACGCCTTCTGGGCAGAGAGCCGCAGCCAGGGCCAACTCAAGCGCATGCTCAAGGGCAGCACTGTGGTGGTGAGCCTCTGGCGCGGCAAACGCCTGGTGGGCTTCGGGCGGGCCACCAGCGACGGCATCCACCGGGCCGTGCTCTGGGATGTGGTGGTGGCCGGCGACCTCCAAGGCCGAGGCCTGGGCCGGCGGGTGGTGGAGGCCCTGCTCAGCGCCAAGACGATCCGCCAAGCGGAGCGGGTCTATCTCATGACCACCAATAGCGCCGGCTTCTACCAGCAACTGGGATTTCAAAAAGCCTCTCCACAGCAGCTGCTGGTGCGAAAGCAATGAATCAGATCAAGCGGATGAAGAGATTCGAACTCTCGACCCTCTCCTTGGCAAGGAGATGCTCTACCACTGAGCTACATCCGCAGGTCGGCGCTTGGGATGTGTCCCTCACGACCAAGAAATCATGCACTACCAGGGCGCCATCGGTCAACACCGCAAGCCCCGGTACTGTTGATGCAAATTTTGGTCCTGCCGCAGACAAGCACAGCTAAACAGAGGAAAAGCAATCAAAAAAAACAAATCAGCTCTCTGCCAAAACAAACAGCATTGAAATGAGCCAATCATTTTTATTACACAGCTTTCCGAGATCAGGAAATCATCTTGTACGCGCATTCATCGAAATAGCAACAAAAAAGCCTACACAGGGATGCCCTGGAAACCCATTAGACAAGCCGATACTTCAGCAATATTTTGATTCGCGGCGAGTTTACACCAAAGGGAGTGACTATATTGCACTCAAATCACATTTCCAGCAAGAATATCTCATAAATAAACAGCAATTAAAGAGCCAAGACATCAATTCATCTACGATCATAATATTCAGAGAACCACTTGCAGCAATTAGCAGCCATTACAAACGATTTTGCTCGACAACGCCATTTCAGCGGAAAGAAGCACACGCACGAATGCTAGAACGCTCAATTAATTTATATCAAGAAAGCATAAATATTGCAGAGGATGCTAAGGGCAATTCATCGCACTTGTTAATAATCAGCTTTGAAGGTCTTGTTGACAAAAATCATGCAAATTTAACAGCATTTAATAGCTTGCTTCAATTCATTAAAAAGGGTTCCAACACATCTTTGTCCTTAAGCAATTCCATTATCTTATCAAAGTGCATTGAACAAGCTAAACTTACAGCAAGAGCAGTCAAGCCTGATCAAGCATCTCGCCTAACAGTCGATGAAAATTCAATGAAAGCAAACCTGATGGGATTCTCTAAACAAATCGAAAACCTGCAAAAACAACTTACAGGCCTAGCAATTAAAAACTAAAAACATTATTATCGGCATATGCCAAACCCTTTTTGCTTGCAAGAATTAATGATAACATTCTTGCCTACAAAAAAGAATTCTTAAATTCAAAGAGCTTTCATGATCAACATATACCAACTACAAAGAGTTTTATCATTTGGATAATTCATGAGAATCTTCTGAGCATCATCTGGATTCAACATAGAAAGCTGGATTTCAGCGAGTGGCTGCAACGTCACACACTCCCATCCATCTGCGGCAAAAATAAATCGATAATCTGAAGGCATAAATCGATTAATATGAGGATTTTTATAGACATCGTAAATCATCTGCTCAGCTTTATTTAGATCAATTCCCTTAGCGATGAGATCTCGAAGCGCTGTCTGAGGCGTATGCCTCAGATGCCAGTAATCAGGCAGTGGTGTATCAAAATGAGAATGGCCATAGTGCCGCTGAGGAGCGGATCATATTAGAGAGAAATATGTACACATTAGTGTACCTTGTGATCAAATCACTCTCAGTATATGAATCATTTTAGCCAAGGCGGGAACATGCTAAAAAGCTGCCACAAAATCAGAGCAATAGCTTTATACACTCCCATTGATTAATGAAGACCCCAATTAGCAGATACCTTGTAATTAATGCAGTGAAATACAGTTGTATTATTAGCAAAATTCTGGAAAAGTCGATTTATTACAAGAAGGTTTGAATGGACATGGTAAAATCTTTCATATATGGATAAACAATGCTACCTGTAGAGAACACTCTGTTTTGCCCAGAAGTAATTTACTCGCTTGGGATAAGATGCCACACAGAAATCTTTCTTAAAAAGCATAAATACCGCATGTTCTCTTCAGTACTAGGATCAGCGAACTGCAAAACACTAGAAATACTTTATGACATGCTGAAAAACAAATTTTCGTTTCTGCAAGACAGAGCAAGACAGGTATCAACTAACGGAATAAGGTATTACGACAGAATGAACAAACTATATGGGTATAGAACATTAATTAACGGTTATGATAATTTAAAAGATTATCACCAAGCAACACTTCCGCACCACGATCTCACAAATCTTCAAGTATACACACACTTTATAAGGGGGTTGTCACGCTTAGAAAAGATAGCAAAACTCAGAACACCAATTCTTTTTATTATCACCGCAAACGCAATCGACGATAAATATTTTATCCATAATCAACACAAAGTCGATTTGATACTAAAAGAATTAAAAAAAACTTTTAATGCCCACTTGCTTGTAGTAATTGCTGGTTACAAGCGTGAAAATGCAGCAGCCAAAACATTCAAAGAACAACTCATAGTCGACAATAGGCTTTATAAGTACGAAGTTACCAAGAACTCAACATATATGACAACTATTAAACATGAATACACGCATAGAGAATCCGAACAAGAACTATTTGGCAATATAATTCAAAAGTATTTTGCACCACAGAAATTACTTTCGATTGAGAGAATAGATCAAATACAAATTGAATAGAATGCCTCCAATTTATTTACAAGAAATAATAATCTGCTATTGGCTGCAAATTAATTCAACAAAGCGAACACAGAGATTTTACACACAAACAATCTTAAAATAGCGAAAGGCAAAGAATAAAGCTCATGCCAAAAATAACCATAAAAAAATCTAAAGAGACAAGAGGAGCATTTAAATACAACAGATAAAATACATCCCATGAATTAGCAGATACATATTAACTCAAGAAATAAATTCATGACCCTCAACAAAACATTCAAAAGGCCAAAAACTGAGCACATTCTTTGTAAACTTATAAGATATAGCGGCATGAATAGCACTTCAAGTGCCTTAAATATAAAGAATTAATGTCGCTAGTTTTACATAAAACAAGGTCAATTGATGAATCGTGTCTTAATGATCAAACCTTTCAAAAGGAACTACGCAGCACTGTATAATAAAGAAAAAATTCTCAACGTATGAAGCCAGTTCTTATTTCTCACTACAATCCTTATGGGAGGTTCGGACATACAACACTAAATAGATTGACTACTTTCCTAATGGCTCATTATTTTGATTGGAAATTTCTTCCAAGCCGCTATGACTATTTTACTGAGCATTGGAATCAGTTTATTGACTGGAAACAATCTGAAAAAGCATATAAAGGTGAAGCACTATATCAATTAATTGAGATGGTTGATATTTTGAATGACTTGGATAAAGATGGCATAAACAGAACATTTGACTTTGAAAAAAGCACAAACATCCGAAAAGTTAAAAGAATTATAGATGACCAATATGCAAAAGGAAAGCAATTATTGGTGCGCTTGCCATTCGATCAATTTCCTGGAAAACTTTTGAAAAAAACTGATACAATTCACAGAGATCTTCAAAACTGTCTTAAATTAAGAGAATTATCTTCTTATGATATTTCAATTCATATTAGGCGTGGAGATGTAAACATGGTTAATAATCATTCGCGCTGGTGTATAAGCGATGAGATTTATGAGATACTGCTAAGGGAACTTTCTTCTGAATTTCCCAACGAAACAATCTGTTGCTACAGTCAACTTAATACAGATGGTTCAATACCTTTAGCTAAAATACAGGAGCTCCCTAATGTAACACTTAATATATCAAACTCAACATGGACTAATAAAGATGAAATTGATGCGTTTTCGCAAATGATGGGTTCGAAAGTAATAATTGGTGGCAGATCAGCCTTTTCGCAGCTTGCTCATTTTTGTTCAAAAAATGAGCAGCAATTTTTTATAGGCTTAATAAAAGATAACGATAAAGGATTTTATCAATCCACGAAATCATCATTCCATAAGCTTTGCGCGGATATTAATATATCAACCATAAATTCTATACTTCAAGAAGTAAAGAATAGCCTCCCTTAGCATAGATTGCTTAGATCAAATGATAGAGTATCAAATAAAACTTTTGTGCTAGTGAGTTTTATAATTCAATCGGGTGTTAACAAAGAAATTCTCGGTATCTTTATACATGTTCCCAAAATTGCCGGAACCTCATTCCAAAATTATCTAAGAGATTATGGAGTTAGATTAGTGCGACCCAATCCAGCGTGGATAGGTCATTTAACAGCACAGCAAACTATTGATTTACTAGAGAGCGACTTATCTTTGCAACAACATCTCGGAGATACTGTTCGCCTATTTGCCTTAACAAGAGAGCCCAATTTCTGGATGCAGTCACTATATAACTATGCCCTAACTAGCTCCCCAATGGTCTCGGGCTTGAATTATGAACACACTTTTTTTGAAGCGTCTTCTATTAATCAATACTATCTTGATTTTATTAAATTTAATTCTGTCAAAAAGCTATCACGAACTAGCCGCTTATGGAGTTATAATAAACTATCAATGAGGCCATTGTGGAAATATTATGCAATTAGGTATCAGAATAAAAAAGAGCGCAGAAAATACGTGCTGAAAACATTTAACCTTAAAAATATAGACAAAGCAATTCATGAGATTCTTGATGGAAGTTGTGATTTTGACATTAGTGAATTCGAGTTTAAAACCCAAAAAATATACAATACAAGTAGAAAAGTAATTAATGCACAAGTAACTGATCAATCATTAAAAAGAATGGTCCAATTGATACATGTCGGAGATACAGATATAATATTTTAAATAATTCACTTCAGATCACATGCCAAACAAACCCTAAAAAAACAAACCAAAAGTGTCGGCAATATTTATTTGAATACATACTTTCATTGAACTGGATTACGCCATCGATTTATATTAATAATATATTACCGTGAACAAAGACTGTCGACTCAAAGAATATTATACTGGCCAATGAATGATGCATCTAGTATATATGCTAAAATAAAGAACTCTCTGTCATTGCATGCAAATTTACCAATTTGGACTTCTCAGAAGTGGTTCTACTTTAGTGTACAATATTCTGAAAGAGATTTTTTATAAGCATATACATAAGTGCCACTCTCTTGAAAACATGCCAAGTGGTAAGCTGGTAATTACATATAGAAACCCAGTCGATATTATAGCTTCTTCAATTTTACGCTTAGACGATGACTTGACTGACAATACAATCAGCAAGCACTTGCTAATATGCAAAAACAATGGATTTAACGACATAACAGAGCTTAAACAAGAAAGTGCATGCTTTCTACAATATGAAAAATTTTACTTCGATCATACTTATATATACAATGAGCTTGAAGCGTTTTTTGGAATCACCATAGATACAAAGCTGAGAATTTATTTAAAAGACAAATATTCTGTAAAAAATATAGCTCACTCTGTATCAAAATTTTCTTCATTTAAGGAATATGATTTGGAAACACATTTCCACGGAAAGCACATATCCAAATTCATGGGAGCGCCTGGTTCGGGGTATGAGCTTTTCAATCAAGAGCAAATAAATAGGATTGAATCAGAATTCGGAGAGATTTTTCAATTACTAGGCTACGCAAGAAATAATGCTAATCACTTTGATTAGTACATGTACTCATCATGTATAATAGCCTAAGTATTAATGTTATGAAAGGCATTGCCAATGAACATTCTAGTCACAGGTGGTGCTGGCTTTATCGGCAGTCATACTTGCCTTCGCCTCTTGGAGGAAGGTCATCAAGTTGTATCCATCGATAATTATTCTAATAGCACTGTTCAATCTCTAACAAGAATAAAAGAGCTCACCAGTAGCGTGAATACTCAGAATCTAAAAATTATCGATGGAGATATCAGGCGCTCAGTAGATCTCTTTAAGGCATTCAATTGTCTAGATGGCAAAGAAATTGATGCTGTTATACATTTCGCAGGTTTAAAATCTGTTGGAGAATCAATGAAAAAGCCTCTAAAATATTGGGATATTAATGTGAACGGTACCAGTAATCTGCTCATGGCTATGAGCAAGCATGGGTGCAAGACTCTGGTTTTTAGCAGCAGCTGTACGGTTTACGGTACAAGTAAACAGAAAAAAATAAACGAAGCTTCAACAATTGCACCAATCAACCCATACGGAAGAACGAAGGCTGCCGTAGAACAAATGCTCCTTGATCAGTTTAATTCAGACCCTCAGTGGCGGATCTGTTGTCTTCGATACTTCAATCCTGTAGGTGCACATCCTTCAGGCCACATTGGTGAAGATCCAAAAGGAACGCCGGGCAACTTATTCCCATTTTTAATGCAAGTTGCTAAGAAACAGCGGAAAAAATTAAATATATTTGGCAATGACTGGCCAACAGCTGATGGAACTTGCATACGCGACTATATCCATATTCTCGATTTAGTGGATGGACATCTAGCCGCACTCAGATTTTTGTGCGAGGAAGCTCCGCAATGGCTTGCTGTGAATCTAGGTACAGGCATTGGCGTCTCTGTACTAGAGTTTGTCTCGGCATTTGAACAGGCAACAGGGCTTGTGGTTCCTTACGAATTTGTTGAGAGGAGAGCTGGAGATGCTGCAGTTGCAGTAGCTGATCCCTCCGTGGCATTGAAAAAACTCAAATGGAAACCAGTAAGATCGTTGCGCGACATATGCATTGATGGATGGAAATGGCAAAACGCCAATCCAAACGGTTTTAATAATCAAGCCTCTATAATTTCCTAAGTATTCGCAATGAATTTGAACACTAAAAAAATACATTTAGGCTGCGGCAATCATCACCTCTCTGGCTTCATTAATGTCGACGCAAGACAAACAGATGCAACAGATTTAGTATGTGACATGAATCATTTGCCATTCCAAAAAAATAGTCTGGACGTTGTCTATATGTGTCATAGCCTTGAGCATATTGGCTTGACAGAGGTTGGTGGCTTCGTCCAAAAAATTTATACCCTATTAGCACCAGGAGGCCAATTCTATGTATCGGTGCCGAACTTTGAGGTTCTTGCCAGCTTATATCTATCCAACAAGTGCCCCCTATCTATGATCGTTCGTGCGATCCATGGAGGACAAGAGTACCCAGAGAATACCCACTACATGAGTTACGATCAGATATTATTAACTCAAATCCTTAAATCTGCGGGATTCGCTGAGGTAAAACAATATTTACCAATGAATTTCCTACCAGCTGGCTTTTCTGATACGTCAACTTATGAAATCGCTGGTAAACAAATCAGCTTGAATTTGTGTGCTACTAAATAAATGCTAAAGTTAGGATCACTACTTTCTTCCTACCTAATTCACTATTCAAAGCTTGATCAAAGACTCAAACAGCAACTAGCCTCATCGATTGGCGTTCAATTATTACCGAAAATAATAACGGAGCATAGTGTATACAGCTATAGCCCCTCTATTGATCAGGAGGATACATCGCTGACATCTGCGAGAAAAGCAGAGATGATGGCACAAGTAATGCAAATCAATCACATCTTATTGTATCATCAATCAGTTATGTCACACTCACAAAATGTGAGACGCTGTGATGTAGGTAAGTCGATCAGTCAAGTCAATGAAATTCAAATACGAAGCCTTTTTCACCAATCTCTTAATGCGTATAGCAGAAAGAATATTGAGCTCTCCATTCAACATCTTTCGGCTATGAAAGACTTTATCAGTACTGATCATCAATATTGTCTTATTTTAGAGGATGATGCTTGTGTGTCGAGCCATTGCGATAAGCCTCTCGCTGACCGAATTGCCTCCTGCGTAGATTCAATCAGTCACCTGGGTGAAGGATTCTTTGATGTCAGTGATAGTTTGAACTTCAGGCCACAGGTCGAGAATAAAAATCAAGCATCCAATTTTATTGAAATGGGAGAAGGTCAAACACGATGTGCTTCTTCTTATATCGTAACTCGAAAAGTCGCCGAAACAATCATTAATGATTCATCATCATTATTGCTGCCAATAGACTGGCATTTAAGTTATTTACTGAGTGCCAACAAGATAAGAACTTTTTGGCAGATTCGTCCAATTTTTATGCAAGGATCACAGACCGGAGTGTTTGCTAGCAACCAAATGAAGAGAAATCTCAATGACTAGCCAAACAACGATTAAGGATCTCCGTCAATTTATCGATATCAATCATGTAGTCTGAAGAAAAGGTAGGGTTGTCATTTTTTGATGATCCTTCGATAAACAACCAACTCAGTTCAAGCATAAAAGCGAGACTATAATCGTGTCCTGACAAGTATCCGGGTCCAAAAAATTCAATAATTTGGCAATGCTTCTTGCAAAAAATCATATTAACAAAAGCAGATCCATGAGGACCAATTATGATATCGGCGTTAGAAAAAATATGTGCCTGCTCGTAGATTGATAACTGATCCATCGACAATGGCATGAAGCCGTAGAGACTTAATTGATTAAGAACATCACCCTCATTTATAATATTTCGACCATTCAGTGCCTTCCCTCGCTGAAGATAAATACGTTTGTTGGTTGAACGAATAGTCTTGTTCAGCGCCAGATAGTTATTTGAGTACAGGATGCATTCACTTATTCTTGACAACCAAGATCTCGAATGATGCGCGGGAAATGGAGGCGTAACAGAGAGAAAATTGTTGCATAAAATCGGACTGCGATAATATTCGATAACAATTTCTCTCTCAAAAAGCAATTCAATCCAATCTTCTTGAAATTGAGTTAAGGACTGCCCTATAACAATAAATGAAAGAGACTTTAAATCTAAGTCATCATTGATCAACGAACGAAGAATTAACAACCTTGGAAGCCACTCGAATGTCCAGTGCCAATAATTATCAGCGTCAGCATGATTTTTTATAACAAATTTGTATTGATTATTTGCTGCAAATTTCAACCCATCGAAAGACTCTATTGGAACTGCATTGCTCATTTTTTGGCCATTGGTGAGCACTGCATTATGTGCAGAAGGAAACCATCGCTTCCAGTCTTGCCGGACCAAAGGATGAGAATATGAATGGAGCCCGTCAGCGAGCCACGGCGCTAAAAATAACTCATAATTATTAGGTAAAATGATGCACTGTTTTAGAAGTGATGCTTGGCCCGAGTAGCACAATAATTCTGATTGTTCGGAATTAAAGATACTCTCTGGCTGTGATTTAGCTAATATATTAATTATTTGCTGCGGACCCTCTATGGTCGTAACCTCTGGGATTGCGTCGGCTATGTATTTATGAAGAGTGTTCTTGTCATCTTTGCTGTTTGAGTATTCAAATAAGTAATGGTTAAGCATATTTAAACAGAAAAAATACGTCGCCAATCATCAAAAACTAAAAACTACAATTGGCTGCAATGTCATTCATTAAAGGCAGGAAGGTTTATGTTAGGGATTAATCTTTTCTAAATGCTATAGGAGTCATGCTTCAGATTCCAAGGCATGCATCAAACTCCCCATCTCTAACGCCTGCAACCCATAGCTCCAGCCGAGGTTGCTCTTGATGCCGGCTCTCTCCAGCGCCTGTTGCATCGTATCGGTGGTGAGCACGCCAAAGATCACTGGCACTCCGGTGTCCCGCGCCACAGCCGCAATGCCTTTACTGGCTTCGGCGACGACGACGTCGAAATGGGGCGTATCGCCGCGTATCACTGCACCCAGGGTGATTAGCACCTGATAACGGCCGCTACGGGCCAGGTTTTGTGCCGCCACCGGTAGCTCAAAAGAGCCAGGCACCCAGGCCACATCCAGCTGGCTGCTCTCGGGGGTCACGTCCACACCATGGCGGTGCAGACAGTCCAAACATCCGCTCAAAAGCTTGCCGGTCACAAGATCGTTGAAACGGGCCACCACCACAGCGATGCGCAGGCCCTGCGCGTCGGTAAACCGTCCTTCAAAGGTGGCCATTGCTGGTCGCTGTCAGAACAACCATCGTGGCATCACACCACGAAGAAGCTCATCCCCCAGTTCACCAGCACCAGAGCCACCCAAGCGATGCCGCCCAGCAGGATCAGGCGATTGGAGCGGCCGCTGTCCTCATTGGAGGCATAAAGCACCGGCACCGCCACAATCAGGGCGAACGACATCACCACCAAAGCCAGCACGGTGAGGGTGTTGAGGATCTGCATGGGAGAGGGCGACGCCGGGTCGATCGATGGGGATTCTCCCACGGACCAGCCCGCCCCTGCGGCAACGGCGACAGCAAGCTTCACAGCCTGTGGTGAAGCGGGCGCTCAGTCACTGAGAATGGCGGCATGACAGTGCCCGTCTGCCTGGTTCACTACGGCCCCTACCAGCCGCTCTGGCAGCAACCAGGGCTGCTTCAAGCAGGGCCGCAGCTGCCTGATGGTTCTCACTCCCTGCAGCTCAGCCAGCCCACCATCCAGGCCCTGCGCGCAGGCCTCAAGCACCGCGGTTGGCCCAGCCGCAGCGTGCTGCTGCACTACAGCGACCCCTTCTTAATGCGCGCCTGCCCGCTCCAAGGCGTGCGGCAATGGCCAGGCCCGCGCCTGCTGGCCTGCGGTGATCTGCACCACGGGCCTGCGCCCCTCGACACCCTGGCTGCCTACCAGGGCAGCGAGCCCCACGACGCCGTGGTGCTCACCTTCAATCCAGCCCTGTTGGAGCAGGTGCAGGCACGCTTGAACGTGCCTGTGCGCTGCCTGGCCCCCAGCTTCTTTCGCTACCCAGCAGCCCAGCGGACTGCATCACCAGAGCGGGTGCTCCTGCATGTGGGCAGCCTCGGGCCCCACCACCCCAAGCGCCGCGAACTGGTTGAAGCCCTGCAGGCCAGGTGCCGCATCCCGTTTCGCCATGCCACGACCACCAGTGCCGAGGGGGCAGCGGAGCTCTATGCCCGCCATGCCCTAGTGCTGAATGTGCCCCTCAATCACGATCTCAACCACCGGGTGTTTGAGGTGATGGCCGCCGGCACGGCCCAGGTGGTGGTTGCAGATCCATCGCTGGTAGGACCCTTACAGCATCTGGCAGAACGGCCGGATGTGTTCTGGGCGAGTTCGATCGAGCAGCTTGAGGCGTTGGTGCAGGAGTTATTCGCAAGCCCAGGGCACCTTCGAAACATTCAGGTTGAGCCTCCTCCCTACTGGGAGCTGACAAGATTGCTGAAGACGGCCCTGGCTCCTGATTCGATCAAAGCAATCCAACTATGAGATAATCTCTGCAAAAAGTGTTATGACTCTCAATCTTTCAGAAAATCAAATTACTCGAATCAGAGAGACATTCAAATTAAGCTATCACCTCCCCTATCTTGAGCATTGCGCCCAAAAAATTCCCCTTAAGGGATTAGACGTCTTAGAAATTGGTGGGGCCTTGCCGGCGTCGCTGGTTCTCGATCATTGCGAGTGCAACAGCTGGACTGCCGTAGAAGCCCCGTCCTATGACGAAGAATTGGGCGAGGCCAATCAATTTCACAGAAATGAGGCCGACAAAAGGCGAGTCGACGCCTTGGGACAGAGATACCGGCACCATTACTGCAACGCGGAAGATCTTGATGGAAGCCACCACAACCAGTACGACCTTATTTTTTCAATCGCTTGTTTTGAACACATCGCCAGGCTGCCACTGGCAATCGAGCAAATGCTGCTCTACTTAAAGCCAGGCGGAAAGCTGTTCACGATGCACTCGCCCATCTGGAGTGCTTTCGACGGCCATCATCTACCAATTGGTATCCCCGATCGCTTTGACAAACAACTTCAACACCAAAGCTACATCTTTCAACCCTGGGGCCATCTCCTGCAAAGCAGAAGCCAAACCTATGCCGACATCAGCAATCGGTTTGATAAACAATTTGCTGAAGAAGTAATCTACAACACCTACAACAGCAATCACATCAATCGCTACTTCAGTGAAGATTATTTTACGATCTTCAACAATTCAGGCTTTTCCATTCTTGAGTACCAAACCACATTCCATAGGCATCCAGACCAGCAAACTCAGCAAACATTAGAAACGCGCTATCCCGGCTACAAGCAATTCGCAAATAATGGCATTTACGCCATTCTGCAAAAACCGCAAACCACTCACTCAGTTATTTCTCAAGTGACCAAATTTTGATCTGAACAAGCAAGCTCAAACGAAATCGAAACGCTGAAAGCAGCGTTTCAACCCCAGGTGGGATCGGTACGATCCGCCCAGATCGTTCTGCTCTGATGCCGCGCTCCGCTGCCCAATCCGAGGAGCAAACCCTCCAGGGCAGTCTGTTCGGGGCTCCAGAACCCGCTGAACCAGCCAAAGGCCGCTCCAGCCAGCCCGCCAATCCTGAGCTGGAGGACCTCACGGACGCCAGCCTCAGCGCTGATGCCGCCGCCCGGCCCCGCCAACGCCAGCAGCGCGGGGAGAGCAACGACCCAAGCGCTGACGCAACCGCAGAGGCCTGCGACGGCGACGACGCCAGCAGCGACGAACCCGCCTGGGCTCACCACAGCCAAGTGGATCCGGCCCAGCTCACGCCGATGCTGCGCCATTACGTGGAACTCAAGGCCGAGCATCCCGAGCGCGTGCTGCTGTACCGCCTCGGTGATTTCTTCGAATGCTTCTTTGAAGACGCCGTGGAGCTCTCCCGGGTGCTGGAGCTCACCCTCACCGGCAAGGAAGGGGGCAAGGCGATCGGCCGCGTGCCCATGGCCGGCATTCCCCATCACGCCGCCGAGCGCTACTGCGCCGAGCTGATCCGCCGCGGCTATTCGGTGGCGCTCTGCGACCAGCTGGAAACCACCCCCGCCAAGGGCGCCCTGCTCAAACGCGGCATCACCCGCGTGCTCACCCCCGGCACCGTGCTGGAGGAAGGCATGCTCAGCGCCCGCCGCAACAACTGGCTGGCCGCTGTAGTGGTGGAGCCCGCCACCAGCAAAACACCGTTGCGCTGGGGCCTGGCCAGCGCCGATGTGAGCACCGGTGATGTGCGCGTGATGGAGCGCACGGGCAGCGATGGCCTGCACCAACAGCTGGCCCAACTCGACGCTTCCGAACTGCTCTGGGCTGGCGATGGCGACAGCGGCGAAGCCGCGCGACCCACCTGGTGCCCCGAGCGTCTGCGCCTCAGCCCCATGGCCCGCACCCCCTTCAGCGCCCCCCAGGCCGAGCAGACCCTTAAAACCCACTACCAGCTGGCCAGCCTCGATGGCCTCGGCCTGCCGGAGCTGCCCCTGGCCCTGCGTGCCTTCGGGGGGTTGCTGCAGTACGTGAACGACACCCAGCCCCTGGAGGAGGACGCCCGGGTTCCCCTGGATGTGCCGGCGATCGTGCACAGCGGCGAGGCCCTGGTGCTCGACGCCCAGACCCGCCGCAACCTGGAGCTCACCGCCACCCAGCGGGACGGCCAGCTGCAGGGGTCGTTGCTCTGGGCCATCGATCAAACCCTCACCGCCATGGGCGGCCGCTGCCTGCGCCGCTGGCTGGAAGCCCCACTGATGAATCTCAGCGCCATCCAGCAACGTCAGGCCGTGGTGAGCCTGCTGGTGAGCGGTCGCCCCCTGCGTCAGGCCCTGCGCCGGTTGCTGCGGCCCATGGGTGATCTCGAACGCCTGGCGGGCCGGGCCGGTGCGGGCCATGCCGGCGCCCGTGATCTGGTGGCGATCGCCGATGGCCTCGAGCGCCTGCCCCAACTAGCCTCCCGCCTGCAAAGCAGCCTGGAGCAGTGGCCGAATGAACTCACGGCCCTGCAACAGCCCGAGCCCGCCCTGGCTGAACTGGCCGCCAGCATCCGCCAGACCCTGATCGACGCCCCGCCCCTCTCCCTCAGCGAAGGCGGACTGATCCACGACGGCGTCGACCCCCTGCTCGATGGCCTGCGCAACCAGCTCGATGATCAGGACGCCTGGCTAGCGGAGCAGGAGCGGCTGGAGCGCGAGCGCAGCGGCAACAACAACCTGCGCCTGCAATACCACCGCACCTTCGGGTACTTCCTGGCGGTGAGCAAAGCCAAGGCCAGCTCAGTTCCGGAGCACTGGATCCGCCGCCAGACCCTGGCCAATGAAGAGCGCTTCATCACCCCCGAACTCAAGGAGCGGGAGGGGCGTATCTTCCAGTTGCGGGCCCGGGCCTGTCAGCGCGAATACGAGCTCTATTGCAGCCTGCGCGAGCAGGTGGGGGCGATGGCTGCCCCGATCCGCGCGGCAGCCCGAGGCATCGCCTGCCTCGATGCCCTCAGCGGCTTGGCAGACACCGCCGCCACCGGCGGTTGGTGCGCTCCGCTGCTCAACGACAGCCGCCAGCTGGAGATCGTGGCCGGGCGCCATCCGGTGGTGGAGCAGCTGCTGGTGGAAACGTCCTTCACCCCCAACGACCTCAACCTGGGCAGCGGCACCGATCTGATCGTGCTCACCGGCCCCAATGCCAGCGGCAAAAGCTGCTATCTGCGCCAGATCGGCCTGATCCAGCTGCTGGCCCAGATCGGCAGCTGGGTGCCGGCCACCTCAGCCCGCGTCGGCCTCGCCGATCGCATCTTCACCCGGGTGGGCGCCGTGGATGATCTCGCCGCCGGCCAGTCCACCTTCATGGTGGAGATGGCGGAAACCGCCAACATCCTCCACCACGCCAGCGCGCGCTCCCTGGTGCTGCTCGATGAGATCGGCCGGGGCACCGCCACCTTCGATGGCCTCTCGATCGCCTGGGCGGTGAGTGAACATCTGGCCGGCGATCTCAAAGCCCGCACGGTGTTCGCCACCCACTACCACGAGCTCAACAACCTGGCCGGCGAACGCGCCAACGTGGCCAACTTCCAGGTGATGGTGGAGGAAACCGGCGCCGATCTGGTGTTCCTGCATCAGGTGCAGTGCGGAGGCGCCAGCCGCAGCTACGGCATCGAAGCCGCCCGCCTCGCCGGCGTGCCCACACCCGTGGTGCAACGGGCCCGGCAGGTGCTCGATCAATTGGCGGCCTGAGCCGCCCGCAGCAGGGCATTCACGGCGGCAGCCACCAAGCCGGCGCCGCCGCGGGTGCCCTCCAGGCGGATCTGGGCCAGGCCACTGGCGGCCAGGCGGCGCTTGCTCTCCGGCACCCCCACAAACCCCACCGGCATGCCGATCAGCACAGACGGGGCATCGGCACCGGCCTGCACCTGATCAAGCAGCTGCTCCAACGCGGTGGGGGCACTGCCCACCAGCACCAGCGGCAAAGCGCTCCCGCTCGAGCGGGCCGCTGCGCTGAGCTCCGGCCAGGCCCTCTGCATCGCCGCTGCCGAGCGGGTGGAGCCCTGGGGCGAGAGCGCCGGAGCCCAGTCGAGCAGGCAGCGCACCTCGCTGCCCAGGGTGCGGGCCGCCATCGGTGCCACTGCCGCCGCGGCCATGGCCGTGTCTGTGAGAATCACGGCTCCACCGGTGAGCGCTTGTACAGCGCGGGCGCAGGCACCGTCGCTGAACTGCAGCAGGGGCCTGAGACCAGGATCACCGCTGCTGTGCACCAGGCGCTCCAGCACCTGCTGCTCCAAAGGGCCTAAACCCGTCTCCCCGAGCAGAGCCCGAATGCGCCGGATGCTTTCGGTGAAGATCGGGTGATCAGCCATGGGGGCGCTCCTCGAACAGGCCTATGCCACACAGGGCAGACTTCAGCATCCTCTGATGCCTTGTCGCCATGCCGATCCAGTTGCTGTGGGGCGATGATTCCGCGGCGCTGGAGCGGGCCATTCAGGCCGTGATCGACAGCGCGCTCGATCCGGCCTGGGCGAGCGTGAATCTGAGCCGACTGGATGGCAGCGACAGCGGGCAGGCCCGGCAAGCCCTGGAAGAGGCGCGCACGCCCCCATTCGGCAGCGGAGCGCGGGTGGTGCTGCTGCAGCGCTCACCTTTCTGTAATGGCTGCCCCAGTGAGCTGGCCGATCGCTTTGAAGCCTCCATCGACACCATTCCCGACAGCACCGAGCTGCTGCTCTGCAACCCCAACAAACCCGATGGCCGGCTGCGCACCACCAAGGCCCTGCAGAAACGGGTGAAGGCAGGGCAGGCCAAAGAGCTGAGCTTCAAGCTGCCGGCGGTGTGGGACGGCGCCGGGCAGCGCCAGTTGGTGGAGCGCACCGCCAGCGAGCTCAAGCTGAGCCTGGAGCCCAAGGCGGTGGACGCCCTGATCGATGCCATTGGCAGCGACAGCGCCCGGTTGAGCATGGAACTGCAGAAACTGGCCCTGCATGCCGAAAGCACGGGCAGCCCACACATCAGTGCCACGGCGGTGCAGAGCCTGATCGATGGGCTCAGCACCAATGCCCTGCAGGTGGGCGATGCCCTGCTCGCCGGCGACCCCGGAGAAGCGATCGCCCTGCTCGATGCCCTGCTCGATGGCGGCGAACCGGCCCTACGCATCGTGGCCACCCTCACCGGACAGATCCGCGGCTGGCTCTGGGTGCTGCTGCTCGAGCAGCAGGGGGAACGGGATGTGGCCGTGATCGCCAAGGCTGCCGGCATCGGCAACCCCAAGCGCATCTACGTGATGCGCAAACAACTGCAGGGCCGCAGCCCGGAGCGCTGCCTCAACCTGCTCGGCCGGCTGCTGGATGTGGAAGCAGCGCTCAAACGCGGTGCCCAGCCCGGCGATGCCTTCCGTGACGGCCTGCTGGGATAAACCGGCCAGCCAACCGCCACGGTGAGACAATCGCCTGCGACATGAGGCGGCGTGGATGGCCCTGCTGGTGCAGAAGTTCGGCGGCACCTCCGTTGGCAGCGTGGAGCGCATTCAGGCGGTGGCCCGGCGCATCGCCGCCTGCAAGGAGGACGGCAACGACCTGGTGATCGTGGTCTCGGCCATGGGCCACACCACCGATGAACTCACCGCCAAGGCCCGCGCCATCAGCAGCAACCCGCCCCAGCGAGAAATGGACATGCTGCTGGCCACCGGCGAACAGGTGTCCATCGCCCTGCTCTCGATGGCCCTGCATGCCCTGGGCGTGCCAGCGATCTCGATGACCGGCGCCCAGGTGGGCATCGTCACCGAATCAGCCCACGGCCGCGCCCGCATCCTCGATGTGCGTACCGACCGTTTGCGCAGCCGCCTGGCGGAAGGGCAGGTGGTGGTGGTGGCCGGCTTCCAGGGCACCAGCCAGAGCAGCGGTGGCACCGCTGAGATCACCACCCTGGGCCGTGGGGGCTCGGACACCTCAGCGGTGGCCCTGGCCGCAGCCCTCGGCGCCGATGCCTGCGAGATCTACACCGATGTGCCCGGCGTGCTCACCACCGACCCGCGCAAGGTGGCCGATGCCCAGCTGATGCCGGAGGTGAGCTGCGATGAAATGCTCGAGCTCGCCAGCCTCGGCGCCGCCGTGCTCCATCCCCGCGCCGTGGAGATCGCCCGCAACTACGGCGTCACCATGGTGGTGCGCTCCAGCTGGAGCGAAGACGCCGGCACCACCCTCACCAGCCGCAGTGCCCGGCCCATCGGCCGCGATGGTCTGGAGCTGGGCCGGCCCGTCGATGGCGCCGAACTGGTGGAAGGGCAGGCGGTGCTGGCGCTCTCGCACGTGTCGGATCAACCGGGCGTGGCCGCCCAGCTGTTTGAAAGCCTCTCCGCCGGTGGGGTGAATGTGGATCTGATCATCCAGTCCACCCACGAGGGCAACAGCAACGACATCACCTTCACCGTGGCCGAATCCGAGCTCGAGAAGGCCCGCGGCATCTGCGCCGACCAGCTGCAAACCCTGGGCGGTGAGCTGGTGGCGGAAGCCGGCATGAGCAAGCTCAGCATCAGCGGCGCCGGGATCATGGGCCGCCCCGGCATCGCCGCCGGCCTGTTCCAGACCCTCTCGCGGGTGGGCATCAACCTGCGCCTGATCGCCACCAGCGAAGTGAAGGTGAGCTGCGTGGTGGAGGCGTCCGCCGGTGCCAAGGCCCTGCAGGCCACCCAGGACGCTTTTGAGCTCGAGAGCGATCTGATCAGCCTCAACCCCCTGCCCAGCGGCGAAGGCGATCCGGAAGTGCGCGGGATTGCCCTCGACAGGGATCAGGCCCAGGTGAGCGTGCGCCACGTGCCCGACAAACCCGGTACCGCCGGTGCCCTCTGCAACGCCCTGGCCGATGCGGGCATCAGCCTCGATGGCATCGTGCAGTCGGAGCGGCAGCATGCTGATGGCAGCCGCGACATCAGCTTCACGCTCAAGCGCGACGACCGCGCCGCCGCCGATCGCGCCCTCTCCCACCTGCTGGCCCAATGGCCCGGCGCCCTGCTTGAGGATGGACCCGCCATTGCCCGCGTCAGCGCCGTGGGTGCGGGCATGCCGGCAACGGCCGGCACCGCTGGGCGCATGTTCCGCTACCTGGCGGACGCCGGCGTGAACATCGAGATGATCGCCACCAGCGAAATCCGCACCAGCTGTGTGGTGGCCGAAAGCGATGGCATCGCTGCGCTTCAAGCCGTGCACACCGGGTTCGAGCTGGGCGGCAGCACCCGCCATCAGGCCCAGGGAACGGAATCGCCTTTGGAGAGCTGACCCCTCAGCTGGTTGGGTTAAACCTTGCCCACCAGCTTCTGGCGCAGCTGCTTGATGCGGTCACGCAGGTTGGCCGCTTCCTCGAAATCGAGCTTCTTGGCTGCCTCCTTCATCTTCATCTCCAGCTGATCGATCAGCTCCGGCAAGGCATCCAGGGCCATGCCATCGGCATCGTCGTCGAGGGCCTCCACCGCTTTGCTGGCCACCTGCACCAGATCGGCATCGGGGCCCTCGGTTTTGAGCTTGCGGCTCAGTTCCAGGAAACTCAGGATCGAGTTGCTGGCTTTCTTGCCCGCCGCCGTTGGCACAATGCCGTGCTTCTCGTTGTAGGCCTGCTGGATCGTGCGTCGGCGCTCGGTTTCGCTGATCGCCTTGGCCATTGAATCGGTCATGTTGTCGGCATAGAGCAGCGCCACCCCCTCCACGTGCCGCGCGGCCCGGCCAATCGTCTGAATCAGGGAGCGCTCAGCGCGCAGGAAACCCTCCTTATCGGCATCGAGGATCGCCACCAGGCTCACCTCCGGTAGGTCCAGACCCTCCCGCAGCAGGTTCACCCCCACCAGCACGTCGTATTCACCAAGGCGCAGGTCCTGAATGATCTCGATGCGCTCGATCGAATGAATCTCCGAGTGCAGATAGCGCACCCGCACCTCGTTCTCCGCCAGGTAATCGGTGAGGTCTTCCGCCATCCGCTTGGTGAGGGTGGTCACCAGCACCCGCTGCTGCTTGCTGGCCCGATCGCGGATCTCCCCCAGCAGATCGTCCACCTGTCCCGTCGTGGGCCGCACCTCCACGATCGGATCGAGCACCCCCGTGGGGCGGATCACCTGCTGAGCCACCTCGTCGCCGCTCACCTCCAGCTCCCAGTTCCCCGGTGTGGCGCTCACAAACACGGTCTGATGGGCTTTCTCCCAGAACTCCTCCCCCTTCAAGGGCCGGTTGTCGGCTGCACTGGGCAAGCGGAAGCCATGGTCGATCAGCACCTTCTTGCGCGCCTGGTCGCCGTTGTACATCGCCTGCAGCTGGGAGCAGGTGACGTGGCTTTCATCCACGATCAGCAGCCAATCCTTGGGGAAATAATCGATCAGGCATTCCGGCGCTGTGCCCGGCTCACGCCCGGCCAGATGACGGGCATAGTTCTCCACGCCGTTGCAGTAACCCACCTGGCCCAGCATCTCCAGGTCGTACTTGGTGCGCTGCTCCAGGCGCTGGGCCTCCAGCAACTTGCCTTCGGTGTTCAAAAAATCCAGCCGTTCAGTGAGCTCCGAGCGGATCGCCTGCACCGCCGTGTCCAGGCGGTCTTTCGGGGTCACGAAGTGTTTGGCCGGATAGATATTGATCGACTCCAGGCTCTGCAGGATCTCGCCGGTGGTGGGGTCCACGTAGCGGATCGCTTCCACCTCATCGCCGAACAGCTCCACCCGCACCAGCCGGTCTTCATAGGCGGGGCCGATCTCCAGCACATCGCCCTTCATGCGGAAGCGACCGCGGGCAATTTCGGTGTCGTTGCGGCTGTACTGGTTGTTTACCAACTCGCGCAGCTGGCCGCGGATGTTCAGCGTCTCCCCCACCTCGAATTTCACCGCCGCCTTGAGGTATTCACTGGGAATCCCCAGGCCGTAGATGCAGCTGATTGAGGCCACCACGATCACATCGCGCCGCTCAAACAACGAGCGCGTCGCCGAGTGGCGCAGCATGTCGATCTCTTCATTGATCGAGGCCGTTTTGGCGATGTAGGTGTCGCTGACCGGAACGTAAGCCTCCGGTTGGTAGTAGTCGTAATAGGAGATGAAATATTCAACGGCGTTGTTCGGGAAAAACTCCCGCAACTCGTTGCAGAGCTGGGCTGCCAGGGTTTTGTTATGCGCCAACACCAGCGCCGGCCGCCCGGTTTGGGCGATCACGTTGGCCATCGTGAAGGTTTTGCCCGTGCCCGTCGCGCCCAGCAGAGTCTGGTAGCGCTCCCCGTCATTCACCCCCGCCACCAGCTGCTTGATTGCCGTCGGCTGATCACCCTTGGGGCTGTAGGGAGCGGTGAGATCGAAGGCGGGCATGGTCCTGGTGTGTGTGGCCCGAGATGGCCAACCACCTTACGGAGATTGCTGCGGGCGCGGGGTCTGCCGCAGCAGCTCCAGCACGTAACCCGCCCGGTTCTGGTAGCGATAGGCCTCGGCTTCCTGCACCGCCCCGAAGCGCTTCACCGCCTCCGCCGGCACCGGCCAGCCCAGAGGAGGCACCCCGCGGAGATCCCCCTGCAGGTGCTGCAACACATGGATGAATTCGTGGCTGATCAGCATGCAGCGCACCGCAGCGCTCATCGGCCGCTGGCGCAGGGTGATCCGCCCCAGCCGTCCAGGCTCGGCCCGATAGGTGGCGTCTTTTCCGGGAAGCTCCGGTTCCCCGGCCACCACCGTGATCCCCAACCGGGCTCCCTCCTTCAGAAGCTGTTGATCAAGCCCGGGATCCTGCTCACAGCTGGGGAACTGGCCGCTGGGCCTTTGCCGGTAATCCGGACGCGGTTGCTGAGCCTGAGCCTGGGTTGGCCGAACGGGCGGCTCGGACGGCACCGACAGCCGCCAACTGCCGATCAGCAGCACCCCCAGAGGGAACAGCAGGGGCAGAAACCTACGCACCAGGCCCCAGCAGAGCGCGTACCGCCACGGTGCCGATCAGGCTGTACACCCCAGCGCCGAGCAGGGCACTGAAGAACCCGCGCTTGAGGGTGAACCCATCGATCAACCGGCTCGCCAGGGCAAACAGGATCGTGGCGATCAACCAGTTGAACAGAAACGACACCGGGAAGAGCAAACCTCCCAGGGACGTCACCAGCCACACCGGCCCCAGCAGCAGTTTCAAGGGCAGAATCAGCAACGTGCCCAGCAGGCCAATCAGCACAGCAGCCCACAACGCTGTACCGAAGCTGGCCACCTCAACCCCGAGAGGCAGGGCTGCCACCACCAGCAGCACCAACGCCCGCAGGGGCCATTGCAGCAGCCAGGCGAGGGGTCCCATAGCCAATGGATTGATCAGAGTTTCAGCCTAGAAATCCTCGCCCGGGCTGCCAAGGGCAGCGATCACACGCGGCTGGTTGCGCTGCTGGCTGTGAGCGCTTCACGCAGGCTGCGCACCACGGCCACCATCGCCAGCGGGTCGCTGAGTCGGTTCACCGCTGAGCCCACACCCACGCCGGTGGCACCGGCGGCGATGGCCATGGGCAGGGTGACGGCCGACAGGCCGGAAGCGCAGAGCACCGGCGCATTGAGACCGGCCTGGCGCAGGGCGGCGCTGATGCTGTGGGCAGCAGCCAGGGTGGGGGCGGCCTTCTCGATCAAGCCGAGGCTGCCGGCACTGAAGGGCTTGGCACTGGTGCCACCTTCGGTTTGGATCAGATCAGCGCCAGCGGCCACCAGATCCACCGCCAGCTGCTCCTGCTGGTCCATCGGCAGGGTGTGGGGCACCGTCACGCTCATCACCACCTCGGGAAGCAGGGCGCGGGTGCGGCGGGTGAGCTCCAGCACCTCCGCGGCACCGAAGATCCGGCCCTGGGGATAGAAGGCGTCGTAATTGCCGATCTCCACCATCGCCGCACCAGCCGCCACCGCAGCCGGGAACTGCTCGGGCTCCACCGACGACACACACACCGGCACCCCACCGGACACCTCCAACGCCAGCGCCACCAGCTCCGGGTCACAGGCCACATCGATCAGATCGGCGCCGCCCTGCCCCGCGGCACGGGACACGCGGGCCACTGAGGCCGCATCGAAGTTCATCAGGCCAGCGATCACCTTGAGCGTGGACCGCTGGTCCAGGCTGCGGCGAAGAGCGGCAGGCAGCAGTGAAAGGCGGGTCATCCAGCTGAATGATCAGATCCAAGCATTCTCCCACCGCGTGTGCGGGCAGGATCAGGGGGCCACTCCACCCGCCCGATGACCGCCAGCGAGCCCTGGCTGCACTGGCACGACCGGCTGCATCGCCAGCTGCTGCAGACCCCCACCCTGTTGCCCCAGGGCACCACCCTGCTGCTGGCGCTGTCGGGCGGGCAAGACTCCATGGCCCTGCTGGGGCTGCTGCGCGATCTGCAAAAGCACCACCACTGGACCCTGCAGCTCTGGCATGGCGACCACGGCTGGCATCCCGGCTCAGCCGCCGTTGCTGATGCCCTGGCCCAGTGGTGTGACCAGCAAGCTTTGCCACTAAGGGTGAGCCGCAGCACGGCTGCAATCACCGGCAGTGAAGCCGCAGCACGCGCCTGGCGTTACAGCGAACTCAGCCAAACCGCCCAGCAACTGAACGAAGCCGGCGCAGCGGGCGCCTGCACGGTGCTCACCGCTCACACCGCCAGCGACCGGGCCGAAACCCTGCTGATGCAACTGAGCCGCGGCACGGATCTGGCAGGCCTGGGCAGCCTGCGTCAGAGCCGGCCGTTGCAGGCGAACAGCAGCCATGGCCCCCGGCTGGTGCGGCCCCTGCTCGATTTCACCCGCGATGAAACAGCGGCGATCTGCCAAGACCTGCACCTGCCGGTCTGGCACGACCCCAGCAACAGCGATCTACGCATCGAACGCAACCGCATCCGCCAGGAGGTGCTGCCCGTGCTCGAGTCTCTCCATGCCGGTTGCAGCCGGCGCATGGCCTGGCTCAGCGAACGCATCTCCCAGGTGCACGACAGCCAAAACGCGCTGGTGGATCTGAGCCTGCGGGGCCTCCAGAGCGCCGGCAACGGGCTACAACGGCCTCCTTTGCAGGCTCTCGCTGCTGATCCCAGACGCCTGCTGCTGCAACGCTGGCTGCAGCAGCAGGGTGTCCAGCCCCTGAACGCCCGCCAGCTGGAGGAGCTCAGCCGTGCCATCGGCCCCCAGCAACCACCTGGGGAACGCCACCTGGCCGGAGGCCAGCGCTTCCACTGGTGCCGGAACTGGGTACAACTAGACCACAGGGGCTGAACAGCGTGGACGGCGACTTTCAGACGCGTTATGTGGCGGCCGAGCAGGCCTACGGAGCCGGTGATTTTCAAACGGCCCAGGCCATCACCAGTGCCCTGCTGGCCGAGCTGGATCCGCTGCCGGACGCCACAGAGGAACGCCATGCAGCGCTGGCCTGGCAGGCCTTCGTGGCCCTGCTTGCAGGCCACATCCATCTCTATGGCCTGCAGCAACCGGATCAGGCCCATGGCCTCTACAGCCTGGTGCTCAGCAGCCATCCGCCCGACACGCTGCGGCAGCTGGCGGAACAGGGACTGGAGCGCCTGGCTGAACAGACCACGGCAACAACCGATCCAACAGCGCAGCCGGAGCCAGCACCAACTCAGGCCTCGTTGATCAGCGACCCGTTTCTGGCCGCTTCTTCATCGGAGGCAACGCAGGCAGCGATCCCGCAGGCACAGACCACGGCCACACCCTGGCTCGACCTCACTCCAGAACCGGTCACCCAGCCAGAGCCTGTGGTTGAGCAAGACCCACTGCCAGACCCGGCAACCATCCAGGACGAGGCAATCGCTGAAGAACCGTTAGCTGAAGCTCCAGAGCCCAACGTTCCAGAAGCCAACAGCAGCCCCCCCGTAGCGGAGGGGCTGCTGCAGAAGCTGAAAGCCGGACGCCTGCGCGTGGATCTCTGAGATCAGGCCGCGGCAGAACGGCGGCGGCGGGTGCGGCCAGCGGGCATCTCCTGATCAACGGCAGGGGCCGAAGGGGCCGCTGCTGCAGCTGCTGGCGTTGGCGCAGGAGCGGGCGCGGGAGCAGCAGCAGCAGGTGCGGATGCAGGTGCCGGGGAGGCAGCAGCGGGCTTGGCCACCCGGTTGGGGGCGGCATCGCGGTAGCGGCCACCACCGCCACCACCACCATTGCGGCCACCACCATGGCCACCGTGGCGACCGCCGCGGCCGCGGGGAGCCGGACGGTTGTCGGGCTCAGCATCGGCCCGACCCTTGTACACCGGAGTGCCAGCCGGTGCCGGCTGCACCAGACAAAGAATCAGGGGCTCCACCTGCAGTTCGCGGCGCATTCGGCGGCTGAGACCCACCTCCACTTCACGCTGCACGCCCATCCAATCCACCTCAGGCGCCTTGCCGCCGGTGTTGCGGGTGAGCTGCTTCCAGCGGTTCTCCAGCACCCAGTTGATTTCACGCTCGGTCCACAGCGACATCTTGCGGGCATCGGCGGTGGTCACCACACCGCGCAGATTCACCCGGGGGGGCGCCACCATCGCCCCATCGGTGCTGATCGCCGCCAGGATCGTGACAATGCCGTCCTCAGCGAGCTGCTGACGCTCCTTGAGCACCCGGGCATCGACGATGCCATTGCGCGACTGGTCGAGGAGCTCGATGCCGGCCTTCACCGGATCGCCCTTGCGCAGGGAGTCGGCGGTGAGTTCCACCACATCGCCGTTGTCGATGATCAAGGTGTTGTCTTCCGGCACACCCATGGAGTGCCCGGTGCGGGCATGGCGCACCAGCATGCGGTGCTCCCCGTGCACCGGCACGAAGAACTTGGGACGGGTGAGCGCCAGCATCAGCTTCTGGTCTTCCTGGAAGCCGTGGCCGGACACGTGAATGCCCTCGCCTTTGCCGTACACCACCTTGGCGCCCAGCATCATCAAGCGGTCGATGGTGTTCACCACCGAGATCGTGTTTCCGGGGATGGGGCTGGCCGAGAAAATGATCGTGTCGGAGCTCTTCACCTTCACCTGGGGGTGATCACCGCGGGAAATCCGGCTGAGGGCAGCGAGAGGCTCACCCTGGCTGCCGGTCATCAGCAGCAGGGTTTCCCGGTCGGGCACATCGTTGATCTGCTTGATCGGCACGAACAGCTCATCGGGGGCCCGCATGTAGCCCAGCTCGCGGGCCTTGGCGATCACATTCAGCATCGAGCGGCCGAGCAGACCCACCTTGCGGCCATTCTTGAGCGCGAGCTCAAGAATCATCGACACCCGGTGAATCGAACTGGCGAAGGTGGTCACGATCACCCGGCCCTCGGCATCAGCCATGTGGCGATCGAGGTTGGCGAACACGGAGCGTTCCGGAGGGCAGAAGCCGGGAACTTCCGCATTGGTGGAATCGCTGAACAAACAGAGCACCCCCTGATCACCGTGATGGGCCAGGCGTGCCAGGTCGAAGTGCTCGCCATCCACCGGGGTGTGATCGAACTTGAAGTCACCCGTAAAGATGATCGTGCCCACCGGGGTGCTGATCGCCAGCGAGAAGCTGTCGGCCATGGAGTGGGTGTTGCGGATGAACTCCACGGAGAAGTGCTGGCCCACTTTCACCACATCGCGCGGGCCCACGGTCTGCAGGG
This sequence comes from Synechococcus sp. WH 7803, assembly GCA_000063505.1. Classification (GTDB taxonomy): domain Bacteria; phylum Cyanobacteriota; class Cyanobacteriia; order PCC-6307; family Cyanobiaceae; genus Synechococcus_C. The sequence continues at coordinate 75,477 of CT971583.1, read as the reverse complement.
TGGTGCGGTCGGTGACCCCCGCCTCGTCCATTTTTCCGGTGAGCATCGACAGCGCCAGGCGCGGGCCGTAGATCACCGGGATGTTGAAGTGCTTGAGGTGGTGCGCGATGCCACCGATGTGGTCTTCGTGACCGTGGGTCACGATCATGCCGCGGATGCGCTTCTGGTTCTCGCGCAGAAAGCTTGTGTCCGGCAGCACCACGTTCACGCCGTGCATGCCGTCGCTGGGGAAAGCGAGGCCGGCATCCACCAGCATCAGGTCATCGCCGTACTCGAACACGCAGGTGTTCTTGCCGATCTCATGCAGACCCCCAAGCGGAATCACGCGAAGGCAGGGTTGCTTCGTATTGGCAGTCGTGGAGGCGGTCATGACGTCAGTTCAGAGGTAAGAAAATCAATGGAGATGGCGCATGCAGCGCTGTCAGCAGCCGTGGCGTCAGGTTGGACGCAGGGCAGCGAGGGTGTCGGAAAGGGCAGCGCGCATCGCGGGATCCAAGGGAAGAAGGGGAGAACGGGGAGAGCCCACCGGCCAGCCGCTCAGCTCGAGCGCCGCTTTCACTGGAATGGGATTGGTGGTGGCGAACAGGGCCTTGAACAAAGGGATCAGTTGTTCGTGATGGCCGAGCGCCACAGCAGGCTGCCCGCTGAGATAAGCCTCCACCATGGCGCGCATCCGGCGGCCCACCAGATGACTGGCCACACTCACCACACCCACGGCGCCCACCGACAACATGGGCAACACCAGGCCATCGTCACCGCTGTAGATCGCCAGCTTGGCTCCACAGGCCAAACGCAGAGCCGTGACTTCCTCGGTGGTCCCGCTGGCGGCCTTGAAACTGACGATGTTGCTGCAGTCCATTAGGCGCGCCACGGTGGCGGGCTCCATGGAGCACCCCGTTCGGCCAGGAATGTTGTAGAGCATCAGCGGTAGCTCTGGTGCCGCTTCGGCGATGGCGCGGAAATGCGCCTCCAAACCCTCCTGGGGAGGCTTGTTGTAGTAAGGAGTCACGACCAGAGCACCATCGGCACCCGCTGCTGCAGCTTCACGGGTGGCCTTCACCGCTTCCTGGGTGCAGTTGCTTCCCGTACCGGCGAGCACCGGCACCCCGGGGCCAACGGCTTGACGCACGGCTTCCAGCAGCTGGGACTGTTCATCCCAGCTGAGGGTGGGAGACTCACCGGTGGTGCCGCACACCACCAAACCATCGGATCCCTCATCCACCAGATGGCGGGCCAGACGACCGGCCAGGGCGAGATCCACGGCACCCTCCGCATCGAAGGGGGTGACCATGGCCGTGAGCAAACGGCCAAAGGGGGTGGGGGACAGTTCTGCAGCAGGGCTCATAACGATTCAGGCAGGAAGCAGCAGTTCGGCGATCTGGATGGCGTTGAGAGCAGCCCCCTTGCGGATTTGATCACCACACAGCCAAAACTCGAGAGCCTTGGGCTCACTGATGTCTTCGCGCACGCGGCCCACCATCACAGGGTCGCGGCCGGCCACATCCGTGGGCATCGGAAAACGGCTGGAAGCGGGGTCGTCCATCAGCTGCACCCCCGGAGCTGCAGCCAGCAGCTCGCGCGCCTCCGCAACGGGGAGAGGGGCATCGAACTCCACATTCACGGCTTCCGAATGGGCCCGCAGCACCGGCACGCGCACGCACGTGGCCGTAAAGCGCAGATCCGGGAGTCCCATGATCTTGCGGGTTTCGTTCACCATCTTCATCTCCTCCTCGCAATAGCGGTTCGCCTGCAGCGGCGAATTGTGAAGAAACAGGTTGAAAGCCAGGGAATGGGGAAGCACCGCAGGGGTCGGTGTCATCCCGGCGAGCACTTCGTGAGAGTGGGTTTTCAGTTCTTCCATGGCCTGAGCCCCCGCACCACTGGCCGACTGATAGGTGCTCACCACCACCCGGCGCAGCGCCCGTCGTGTCGCCAAGGGCGCCAGGGCCAACGTGAGCAGGATCGTGGTGCAGTTGGGATTGGCGATCACACCGCGATGCTGAATCGCCGCTTCCGGGTTCACTTCCGGCACCACCAGGGGGACGTCGTCATCCATGCGGAAGGCACTGGAGTTGTCCACCATCACCGCTCCAGCAGCCACGATCGCTTCGCGCCACTGCCGCGACACCGAGCCGCCGGCGGAAGCCAGCACCAGATCCACACCCGCGAACGCCGACTCGCTCACCTCCTGCACCGTCAGGTCCTGGCCATTCCAGGAACACCGGGTTCCAGCAGAACGGGCCGACGCCAACAGGCGCAGCTCCTTCACGGGGAAATGGCGCTCCTGCAGCAGTTGCAGCAGTTCTTGCCCCACAGCACCGCTCGCACCAAGGATGGCCACCGTGAGTGGTCGATTCGGCAGTGAGGCAGCAGTGGACAAGCGGACGCGACTCGAAACAATGAAAGCCAGCGGGTCTGCGCTGGAGGATTCAGCACCGCGAGACGCGGGTCTGCAGCTATTGCTGATCGTTCCGTCAGCTTACGCGGCAGAGCACGGTCGGGCACTTAATTAAGGTATTGGGCTGCTTGTACCTGCGACCCGCCAATGAGTGCCGCCAGCCTGAAGGTCACCACCACCTCCCGCCCCGGCAGCCGCCTGGCCGTTGAGGTGGCCGTTCCAGCGGAGCGGAGTCAGGCCAGCTACGAGGAGGCGATCACTCGCCTCAGCCGCAGCGTGAACCTGCCCGGCTTCCGCAAGGGAAAAGTGCCCCGCACGGTGCTGGTGCAGCAGCTCGGCGCCCTGCGCATCCGGGCCACCGCTCTGGAATCGCTGGTGGAAAGCGTCTGGCGTGATGCTCTGGCCCAGGAAACGATTGAAGCCCTCGGGCAACCGGAACTGAGCGGAAGTTTCGAAGAGCTCCTCGACACCTTCAAACCCGGTGAGGCCCTCACCGTGACGATGGAAACCGATGTAGCGCCATCCCCGACGCTCAAGAGCACCAAGGGGCTGAAGGCGGAAGCGGAAACCGTGGCCTTCGACGCCGCCAAGGTGGACGAGATGCTGGAGCAGTCCCGCCGGCAGCTGGCCACGGTGGTGCCTGTGGAAGGGCGCAAGGCTGAACAAGGTGACATCGCCGTGGTGGGCTTCAAGGGCACCTACAGCGATGACGGCAGCGAGATCGAAGGCGGCAGTGCCGACTCCATGGATGTGGATCTCGAGCACGGCCGCATGATCCCTGGCTTCGTGGAAGGCGTGGTGGGCATGGCCGTGGGCGACAGCAAAACCGTGGACTGCACCTTCCCCGAGGACTACCCCAAGGAGGATGCCCGCGGCCGCAAGGCCAGCTTCGCCATCGAGCTCAAGGACCTCAAGACCCGCGAACTGCCGGAACTGGACGACGCCTTTGCCAAGCAGGCCAGCGAACAGGAGACCCTGGCTGAGTTGCGCAGCGACCTGGAGCAGCGCCTGAAAGATGACGCCGAACGCCGCTCCCGCAGCAACCGGCACGACGCCCTGCTTGCGGCCCTGGTGGAGCAGCTGGAGGTGGAACTGCCCGAAAGCCTGATTCAGCAGGAAGTGCGCAACCTGGTGGAGCAGACCGCTGGCCAGTTCGCCCAGCAAGGCATGGATGTGCAGTCCCTGTTCACCCCCGAACTGGTGCGCAATCTGATGGAGTCATCCCGGCCTGAAGCCGAAGAACGCCTGCGCCGCAGCCTCGCTCTCACCGCCCTGGCTGAAAGCGAGAAGCTCAGCGTGGATGACGCCGATTTGAACGCCAAGCTCAAGGAGGTGAAGGGCCAGCTCTCCGGCGAACGGGATATCGACCCCGAACGCCTGCGTCAGGCCGTGCTCGACGATCTGCTGCAGGAGAAACTGCTGGGCTGGCTGGAGGAGAACAGCACGGTGACCGAAAAGGCTCCGGAGGCCGAATCAGACGCCGCCAAGGCCAGCAAGCCAGCAGCAGCCAAGAAGGATGCCAGCAAAGCCAAGACAGCCAAAACCAGCAAAGCCAAAACGGCCAAAGCCGAGAGTGAAAGCGCCGAATCCTGATCGGCGCCCATAGATTGCAAGCCAAGAACAGCCCGCCAGTCGCCGCGTGATCGACGCCCGTACTCCCCATCCGATTCAGAACCGCTGGCGGGGCATTCAGCCCATGTCGGTCCATCCCCAGGCAGCACCTGGTGTGCTGCCCACCGTGGTGGAGCAGTCCGGCCGCGGAGACCGGGCCTTCGACATCTACTCACGCCTGTTGCGCGAGCGCATCATCTTCCTCGGCACCGGCGTCGATGATGCCGTGGCTGATGCCCTGGTGGCACAGATGCTCTTCCTCGAAGCCGAGGATCCTGAAAAAGACATTCAGGTGTACATCAACTCCCCGGGCGGGTCGGTGACTGCTGGCCTGGCGATCTACGACACCATGCAGCAGGTGGCTCCCGATGTGGTGACCATCTGCTACGGCCTGGCCGCCTCCATGGGCGCTTTCCTGCTCTCCGGCGGCACCAAGGGCAAACGCCTGGCGTTGCCCAATGCCCGGATCATGATTCACCAGCCCATGGGAGGAGCCCAGGGTCAGGCCGTGGATATCGAAATCCAGGCCAAGGAAATCCTGTTCCTCAAGGAAACCCTCAATGGCCTGATGGCTGAGCACACGGGTCAACCGCTCGACAAAATCGCTGAAGACACGGATCGCGACAACTTCATGTCGCCGGCGCAAGCCGTCGACTACGGACTGATCGATCGCGTGGTCGACAGTTTCGGCGCCGCAGACGTCGTGAGCGAGGGCTGATTCAGCCCTTCATCGCCGGAGTCAGCGCGCTCAGCCCAACCCTGCCGCGCAGCTCCTCGAGAGGCTCACTCCAGTGCTCCTCCCAGCGCCAGGCCAGAAAATGCGGTGCCTGCAGGCCAAGCTTGATGCCATCAGCGATCGCCTGAAGGAGCCGGCGCCTTTCATCCGGCGCCTCCGGGATTGAGCGAATCATCTTGGCCGCCATCAGCAGGCAGGTGGTGGGGGTGCAGGCCTGGGAAAACGTGAAGGCATTCATCCCGCACTCACCGGCCTCGCTGGAATCGAAGCCGAGCAGCACATGCCAGATGTCGTGCGTGGTGCGTAACCGGTTCAGCACGTAGGCCAGATCGCTCTGGCCCTCCACGTTGTGGAAGAAGTGGGGGTTGAAATGGTGCCCATCCACGAATCTGGCGTAAACGCGGCCGAGACTCCCCTCCGGCATCGCCAGCAATTGATCCATCTCGAAGGAGGGCGGTGCGTACCGATCAGCGACCAGGGACGCCACCTCAGGATCACTCATCACAACCTCAAGCATCTGGGCCTGAGCACCCAGTTCCTGGAAAAAGCGACTGATCGAGGCGTTATCGGCGGCATCTCCGGGCGCTTCCAGATAGCGCATGAAGCCGGATAGATCCATGGTGTCAATGCATCAGCTCCACCCTAAGAACGCCGGCTAGCCATGCCTACCAACACCTCCAAGGCCCTGGCCGCCGCTGCGATCACGGTGGCCGCCAGCGCCAATGCCGTGCTGCCGCTCGTGGCACGGGAGGAGATCACCCACCTGCTCCAGCCCAGGGGTACCAACTTCGACACGTTTCAGGGCCTCACGGTGTTTGTCTCCTGTATGGCCATCGTGAGCGGACCCCTCCTGCTGCGCGGCCGGCGCCTGCGCACCGTTCTGCGCTGGGGCTTCGGGGTGACGACACTCACCAACGCACTGCTGGCATTCACTGGACTGGCATGGGCGCCTCTTCTGCTGCGGGGAGTGATCGGACTGGCCTACGGCCTGGCGCTGCCCCTGGGGCAATTCGTGCTCTCCGGCCTCAACGTCACCCCGGGCGAACGGGTGCGGCTGTTCACCCTCAACATCAACCTGATCCGCCTGGCGCTGATGCTGCTGCCGTTGCTGGGCAGCGCCTTGCTGCTTCTCAGCGGCACTGTGGTGGCACTGTTCTGGGCACTGAGCCTGATCTCGCTCAGTGCCTTTCTGCTGGCACCGGGCCTGGTTCCAGCCGGCAGTCGGTTGCAGGGTCTCCCCCAACAGCCGCCGAAACTGCCCGCAGCTGCAAGGCTCACAGCACTGGCTGATGCCCTGCTGATCCTGACCGGCCGCGGGGTCTACGCCCTGGTGCTCATCCTGATCTCAGCGCGACAAGTCACCCACGGAGGATCTCTGGGCCTGAGCCTGGTGTTCACCGTGCCCTTCACCCTGGCGGGGCTGGCCGCCGGCGTGGTGCCGTACCGCCTCAGTGCGACCCGCTCGAGCCTGCTGTTGCTCTGGCTACCGCTGCTCACGCTGGCAGGGGTGATGGCCGTACCCCTCAACGGTCCAGGATCAGGCCTGATTCTGCTGGTGGCCTTGGTGGGGCTGATCGGCCTGCCCCTGTCCTTCGCACCCGGGCAGTTCATCGCCCAGTGGCCCGATGCGGCGAGCCGGCAGTGGGCCAATGTGCTCACCATCCTCCTGATGGCCCTGCCCCTTGCCCTGGGCCCCTGGCTCTACAGCAACCTGGAAGTGATGGCTGCAGGGTCCAGTCAGGCTGGGCCTGAACCCATGGCGATGGCCAGGGCCTTCTTGCTGGTCTGCTTGCCCCTGCTCCTGCTGCTGCAGCTGCTCTGGCAGCGGGCCGTGATTCCCAATCTGCTGCAACCCGAACGAGGCCTGGCTCAGGCAGACAACGCCCAGGGCAGCAAGGCATAGGCCGAGCGGATCGCCCCCTCCTGCCAAGCCGGCAGGTGGCTGCACCAGTCGCCGGCGAAGGCGATCGGACCGCAGGGAGTGCTGAGCAGAGGGAACCAGCGCTGGTAGCTCTCCGGGGTCCAGGCCACCCAGGGACTGCGGATATGGGGCACGTTCTGCCAGGCGATGGTGAGCAAACTCGCCGGATCAAGTGCCTCGCGGATTTCAGGATGCACCCGGCAGGCCAGCTCCACCGCCGCCCGGCAGCGCAGTGTCGGCGCCAGTGTCCCTAGAGCTTCACCGTGGTCGAAGGCGGCGTAGGCCATCACCAGCAAACCGCCGCGCGGATCATGGAAGCCGTCGTTGGGATACCAGATCTGCTGAATCGGCAGGTTGGTGAAGCTGATGCCGCCGTAGATCGCCAGGTCCTCCTCCCAAAAGCGGCGCTGCATCCAACCGCCCACCTTCACCGCAAAGCGCGCTGGCAGATCAGCCAGACCCTCGAGAACGCGGTCGGGCAAATCCAACTGCAGACCCTGCATCGCCTGGGGCTGCAGGGCCAGCACCACCCGCGCCGCCTCGCGCCGCAACGGCCGAACCGCGCCGTCCTGATGCTCCTCCCCCTCCAACGCCACACCGCCATCAGGGAGGCGTCGCACGGCGGTCAGCCGTCGGCCGAGGTGAAGCCGATCACCCAAACGTGAAACCAGAGCCTTCACCAACCCATCGGTGCCACCCTCCAACTCGAACATGCTCATCTGCTCATCGATCACATCCGGGCCGCGATGTGGATCTTCAAGCCAGAGGCGCAAACCCAGGATCTGCTCCAGCGTGAGCGTGGGCTGGGGGGTGCCGGGCTCAGCGGGGCCGCCGCGGGGCTTGGCATAGCCCTGCCGGCCGGAGGCCCGGTAACGGGCCTGGCCCTTGCTGCCATCGATCTGCAGATCGCAGGTCTCCCGAAGCCAGTCGCAGCAGGCATCGGTCTGCTCCGCTGTGAGGGCAGACTCGGCGTCCAGCCATGGACCAGCCTTCGCAGCCAACTCCGCCAGACGTCCCTGGCCGTCGAACTGCACCTGGCGGTGACGCACGACCACATCCCGATCAACCTCAGGCAGCCAGCGGTGCAGCAAGGCGCCACGGTTCAGACTCAGATGGGGCCGAAGCCTGAGCTGAAAGCGGCGGCAGTAGTGAAGAACCGCTCTGTGGTGATGGGAAATGCGGCCGGGACCGGCGTTGAAGTAAGCCCCTTCCGGCAGAGCGCACACCTGGGAGGGGTGACCCTGCTCCTCGATCACATCCCCGGGGCGCACGGTGAAGTTGCGGCCACCGGGCCGATCGGCCGCCTCCCAGAGCTCAACCCTCTGGCCCCGTTCGGCCAGCTCATAAGCCAGCACCAAACCAGCAATGCCGGCACCCACCACCACCACGGTGGCGTCGGGATCAGCGGGACTGAGTCCCTCCGGCGGCGCGCCGTGATCCACATCCGTGGGGTGACCACCAAGGTGGCGCAGCAGCTCGAGGGCCTGCGCCTCTCCCAGATGTGAACTCACACCGGCAAGCAACCGGGCAAGGGTGGGCTGGAGGTCGGTGGGGGGGGTGGACGGACTCATGGTGGACAACCTCAGGGAGCCCTTCGGAGGGTCTCGAGCAACCTCAAAGCTCGGTGGGCGAAGTCACAACCTTGAACTGCTCCTGCAGCTCAACGATCACATCCTCCTCAACCAAACGCCTCAGCAGACCCATGGTGGCCTCAGCGGACTGGCCGCGGAATGAAGCCTCATGGATGAGAGACGTGACGGTGTGGGTGCCGTCGCAGTGGTTGAGCAGCCGGGCTTCATCAGCAGCCAGACGCCGCACCCGCACCTCATGATCCTGAGTGGAGTGGATCAGGAATGTGGCCACAGAGCCGTCGCAGCTGCTCTGAACCATCGGCAGGGGCTGACGGGGCTCCTTGGTCTCCACCAGCTCTCGCCAGCCAGCCAGATCCACACCGGAATCACAGAGACGGGTGCCCCGGTCGAGGCGTGGACGCGACCAGCAGCTGCAGCGGTGATGCAGGCGATGCAGCAATGCATCGACCGTTTCCGAGCGACGACTGTTCGCCTGACTCGTCCACATGCAACGCCAGTCGAACATGGCCCCCGCCACAAGAGCCTGGGGCAGAGTCAACCCCTCTGGCAGCAAGGCCGGATCCACCTTCAGCGCAGCCAGGGCAGCCCCATCCAACCTGGAGAGATAACCCGCAAACTCGCTGGCCAGCAATTGAGCATTGAGAGGCTCACCGGGGGAAAAGGCGTAGAAGCGCTCCAGCAAGCCATCAAACACTTCGTCACCCAGCAGCCAATGCAGGCTGCGGAACACGTCGTGCAAAGGATCCACTGTGCGGGCCATCGCCCGGTGCAAGTAAAGGTTCAACACCTCGTCTGGCTTGGCGAAACCTCGCGCCGGAACGATCTGGTCGAGCAGCCAGGGGGTGGGCCCGCTGTGCAGGCTCTTGAGAAACTGTTGCTGGAGGCGCAGAAGCTGGGGCGACTTCATCGGTGAAAGTCAGGGCGTGGAGGGCATGGCGGTGAGGGCATCGAGACAGGAGCGGATCCGGCCCACCTCCTGAAGGGTCCGCTGCAGCGGCGGCACGTTGTTCTCCCATTCGAGCAGGGTTGGCCAGGGTCCGAACGCACGCAGTGCCGTGCGGTACAGCTCCCAGACCGGTTCATGCACCGCTTCGCCGTGGTAGTCGATGTAGACATCACCGGCGTCACCCTGCTCGCGGGTGCAGCCCGCCAGGTGAAAACCGCGAACGCTGTCCCTGCGATAGCTGAGGAGTTCTGTTTCTGGATCGTCGCCAAAGTTGATGGCGTTTGCCCAGAGATTGTTCAGATCGAGCAACACGAAGGCACCAGACCGCGCCGTGAGGGCATTGATGAAGTCCACCTCACCCAGGGTGGACTGGCGATACCGCGTGTAACTGCTGATGTTCTCGAGCAGGAGAGGCTGGCCGATGGCCTCCTGCACCTGCTCCACCCTCTCGACCATGTAGTCGAGGGTTTCCTCGCTGAGCACCAGGGGCAGCAGATCGTGGAAGTGGTGGTGCGAGAGAGAACTCCAAGACACGTGATCGGAGAACACCGCTTCAGGGTGCTCTTGCAACAGGCGACGCACCAGCGCCAGGTAATCGTGGTCGAGCGGAGCGCAGGACCCCAGCGAGAGTCCGAACCCATGCAGGGTGATCGGGTAAGCACGGCGAAGATCGTCGAGTTGATCGCGATAGGTGCCGCCCACCTCGGCGAGCAGGTGTTCCGGGTGGACCTGGAGAAAATCGAGGGGTGGGCGCTCGCGCCAGAGGGCCTCTGCATTCTCGTGGCAGAGATTCAAGCCCGCCGTGGCGCGGGGCAGCCGGGTGGGAAGGGGGGAGAGCGTGCGGATCATGGGAGCGATCACAGGAGCAGGAGAGCCAGAGAAGCCGCTGCTCCGGATTTCAGTGCCGTACGCGAGGCAATGATTGTCATGACCCCGGCCCTGGCGACACCCCTTTTAGATGAAATCGTTCAGATCCTGATGGCGTGGGAGCCGCGTGATGCGCACAACCCAATCGCCGAAGACCCTGCTGCTCACTGCTCCCTGACCCCGCCGACGCCGTTCACAACGACCTGATGGGGCCAATGGTGGACAGTTCCGAGGACGGAGGAATCGTTACGGGGGGCTGACATCGCCCCGTTCCACCGCGATGCTGAGTCTTCCGAGCGATGACCCATCGAACGGGTTCCCTGTCCTGACTGATCTGCCAAGCGCCCGATGGCCAAATTCGACGCCCATCTGAAGTGCTCGTTCTGCGGAAAGTCCCAGGAGCAGGTGCGCAAACTGATCGCCGGCCCTGGCGTTTACATCTGCGATGAGTGCATCGATCTCTGCAACGAGATCCTGGATGAAGAACTGATTGATTCCCAGGGCGGAAGCCGGCAGGGCGCTGAGCCCTCCCGCAAAGCGGGTGCAGCGCAGGCACGCAAGAGCACGAAGCCCGCACCCACCCTGGCCTCCATTCCCAAGCCACAAGACATCAAGGCGTTCCTTGACCAACAGGTGGTGGGTCAGGAAGCCGCCAAAAAAGTGATGTCGGTTGCCGTTTACAACCACTACAAACGCCTGGCCTGGCAGGGCGATGGCAAGGGTGAAACCGAAGAAACAGCCACCCGGCTGCACAAGTCGAACATCCTGCTGATCGGGCCCACCGGCTGCGGCAAAACACTCCTGGCGCAGACGCTGGCAGAGATGCTGGATGTGCCCTTCGCTGTGGCGGACGCCACCACGCTCACCGAAGCGGGCTACGTGGGCGAAGACGTGGAAAACATCCTGCTGCGCCTGCTGCAGAAGGCCGACATGGATGTGGATCTGGCCCAGCGCGGCATCATCTACATCGATGAGATCGACAAGATCGCCCGCAAGAGCGAAAACCCATCGATCACCCGGGATGTGTCGGGAGAAGGGGTGCAGCAGGCCCTGCTCAAGATGCTGGAGGGCACCGTGGCCAACGTGCCTCCCCAGGGAGGACGCAAACATCCCTATCAGGACTGCATCCAGATCGACACCAGCCAGATCCTGTTCATCTGCGGCGGCGCCTTTGTTGGCCTCGATGACGTGGTGCAGAAGCGCATGGGCCGCAACGCCATCGGCTTCATGCCCACTGAAGGTCGCGGTCGCGGCAAAGCCACCCGCGACCTTCAAGCTGCCCAGGTGCTGCGCCATCTCGAACCGGATGATCTCGTGCGCTACGGCCTGATCCCCGAGTTCATCGGACGCATGCCCGTGAGTGCCGTGCTCGAACCCCTCGATGAGCACGCCCTCGAATCCATCCTCACCGAACCGCGGGACGCCCTGGTGAAACAGTTCCGCACCCTGCTGAGCATGGACAACGTGCAGCTGGAGTTCGAACCGAGCGCGATCGAAGCCATTGCCCAGGAAGCTCACCGCCGCAAGACCGGCGCCCGGGCCCTGCGCGGGATTGTGGAAGAGCTGATGCTCGATCTCATGTACGAGCTGCCCTCCCGCAAAGACGCGTCGTCGTTCACCATCACCCGCGCAATGGTGGAGGAGCACACCGGCGGCAAGGTGCTGCCCCTCCCGGGAAGCGAGCGGCAGCAGGAATCGGCCTAAGGCCATGGCCGCTGCCGACCACCTGCGGGTGCCCCGCCAGCACGGACTGTTTCTCCATCACGGCATCGATCTGGGCGACGGCAGCGTCGCCCACTATCTGGAAGGGCGCGAGATTCTGCGCAGCCCGCTTGCGCAGTTCAGCCGCGGCCAGGAGGTGAGCGTGGTCAGTCACGACCAGGCCTCGCCGGCTGGCGTCACGTTGCGCCGGGCCATGAGCCGCATCGGCGAGCAGAACTACAACCTGCTGTTCAACAACTGCGAGCATTTCGCCAACTGGTGCAAAACCGGCCGACACCGCAGCGGACAGGTGGAGGACTGGCTGCACACTGGCAGCCTCGGCGCCCTGGCCCTCGGCCAGCTGATGCCCGCCGCTCTGCTCACCGGCCTGGGCCTGCTGCTGCGAAAAGGGCTGATTGACGAGGCCTCGAAAGAACGGGCCCGGCAGGGACTGGTGCAGCTGCAGCGCCTGCGTCTGACCCTGCTGGAGAAGCTGGAGTCCACCCTTGGGCAGGCGGAGGTCTGGCTGAAGGGCATGCCAGGCCAGGGTGCGGATGAGCGCATGGATCGGCGCGGACGCCAGCTGCTCCTCACCGGCCGCACCATCGCCGACGAACTGGCCGCTGTGGAAGACCTGGAAACCAGGATCAGAACACTCCTGGAGAGCGACCCTGAAAGCTAGGTAGCCTCAGCGTCTTGCCGGCTGTGCATGAGTCAGGCTTACCAGCCACTGCATCACAAATACAGGCCCCAGCGTCTCGATCAACTGGTGGGGCAGGAGGCGATTGCCGCGACCCTTGGTCACGCCCTGCGCTCGGGCCGCATCGCCCCGGCCTACTTGTTCAGTGGCCCCAGGGGCACCGGCAAAACCTCGAGCGCCCGCATCCTGGCCCGCTCCCTCAATTGCCTCAACAGTGAGGGGCCCACCCCGGAACCCTGCGGCCACTGCGAGCTCTGCACAACGATTGCCGCCGGCACGGCCCTCGATGTGATCGAGATCGATGCGGCCTCCAACACCGGCGTGGACAACATCCGCGATCTGATCGAACGCTCCCGCTTTGCCCCGGTGCAGGCGCGCTGGAAGGTGTACGTGGTGGATGAATGCCACATGCTCTCCACCGCTGCCTTCAACGCCCTTCTCAAAACCCTCGAGGAGCCGCCACCGCAGGTGGTGTTTGTGCTCGCCACCACCGACCCGCAACGGGTGCTGCCCACGATCCTCAGCCGCTGCCAGCGCTTCGACTTCCGGCGCATCCCCCTGGAGGCGCTGGAGCGGCATCTCACCTGGATTGCAGAGCAGGAAACCATCCCGATCCAACCCGAAGCCCTGCATGTGGTGGCGCAACGGGCCCAGGGGGGCCTGCGTGATGCGGAAAGCCTGCTGGACCAGCTCAGCCTGCTGCCCGGACCGATTCAGGCCGAAGCGGTGTGGGATCTGCTCGGTGCCGTGCCCGAACAGGAGCTGCTGGCGCTGGTAGCAGCGATGCGCAGTGGTGAACCGGTGGCCCTGCTGGAAGCCACCCGCAACCTGCTAGACCGTGGTCGCGATGCGGGCTCTGTGCTGCAGGGCCTGGCGGGAATCCTGCGTGATCTCGTGCTGATGGCTGCGGCTCCAGACCGGCCGGAACTCACCAGCGTGTCGCCCCAATTCCGCGACCAGCTGCCCGAGCTGGCCAAAGCGATTGGCCGCAGCCGCCTGTTGCAGTGGCAATCCCAGCTGCGCGGCACGGAGCAACAACTGCGCCAGAGCGTGCAACCGCGGCTCTGGCTGGAAGTACTGCTGCTGGGATTGCTCGCAGAGCCCACAGCCGCCCAGACCCCCGTCCAGGCAGCCAGTCAGCCCCCCCGTCCAGGCAGCCAGTCAGCCCCCGCCACCGCGGCGCCAATCCCGGCACCACCGGTTCCGGCTGTGGCAACCGCTGCTCCAAGCCCACAGGCCCCGCCAGCCCAGGCCCCCCCGCCAGCTCCCGTCAGCCTCCCCGACACCAGTCCCCCGGCCGCTGAACCTGCAGCAGCAGCGAACCCGTCGCCTCCCCAGGATCTCGGAGAGCTCTGGCAGCAGATCCTGGCTGGCCTGGAACTGCCATCCACGCGCATGTTGCTGTCGCAGCAGGCCGAACTGGTGCGCCTCGACAACCACCGCGCCGTGGTGCAAGTGGCCGGCAACTGGATGGGCATGGTGCAAAGCCGCGTGGCCTTACTGGAGCAGGCGATCGCCCGGGCTGTCGGCGGCAGCCGCCAACTCGTGCTGGAAAGCCATGGGGGGGCTGCACCGATGGCCGCCATGCCAGCGCCATCGACACCGCCACCGCCCACACCCAACGCCACACCGGCTCCCGTTCCAGCCCCGGCCGTCACGAGCAGCGAAGCGCAACTGCCACCGCGACCGCTGGCCGCAACCCCAACACCGGCTTCACTTCCTCCAACCCCGACCCCGAGTGCTGCACCTGCCCCAGCTCCGGAACCCGATTCCGCGGCTGTTCAGCGGCAGGAGCCATCCGTGCTGGATGACAAGGCCAAGCGCCTGGCTGATTTCTTCAACGGTCAGGTGCTGAATGTGGATCTCGACCCTTGATCCATCCCGCCAGGGTCAGGCTTGAACCGTTTCTTCCTGGCCGCGGTGGCTCGTCTTCGCCCACACCAGCCGCTTGGGACGCAAGGCCATGCGCAGGGTCACCCAGGGAATCACCACAAACCAGTGGCTGAGGTAGGCGATGCCAAGCAGCAAATTGAGAACATCCGGCTGGGGGAGATCAGGACCATCGCTGGAGCGGCGACAACCTCGCCAGTAGGCGACCCCCGACACACTGAACGCCACGATCGAGAGAGGCCAGTACGCCGGTGTGGTGCGGCTCAGCAGGCTGGTGATCAGATCCGACCAGGACACCACCGGCAATGCGTATTGCAGCAGGAAGAAGCTGGCGAGATCGCGGCGCTGGGACAAGTTGAGCCGGGATGAAAGCAAACCGGGCCAGTAATCGAGAAAACGCTGCAAACCGCCCTCCGCCCAGCGCTGACGCTGCTTCCAGAGGGCCTGGAGAGTCTCCACCGCCTCCTCCTGCACCGGAGGATTCCAGAGAATGCCGATCCGAGCCTCCTGCAACAGCAAGCGGAAACTCAGATCGAGATCGTCGGTGACCGTTTCCTCGTTGAAGCCGCCGCAGGCCTCGAGAAGATCCCGGCGCAGCAGCTGGCCATTTCCGCGCAGTTCCGCCACGCCCCCACCGGCCAGGCGACCCTGCTGGATCTGGGCATCGAAGGCCATTTCCATCGCCTGCACCCGGGTCAGCCAGTTGTCCTGGGCATTAGTCACAGCCTTGCGCATCTGCACGGCCGACCAGTCGCCACCGCAGGCAAAAGGAATCAGCCGCTCGAGCTGATCGTCTGCAAGCTGGGCATCGGCATCAAGGATGAGCAACCACTCTCCCTGGGTTTGGGCCAGGGCTTCATTGAGCGCGCCGGATTTCCCGCCGCCGGCGTTGCGGGGGCGGCGGATCACCTGCAGCGCTGGAAAACGATCCTGCAGCACCGCCAAGCGCTCGGGCGTGCGGTCTTCGCTGCCGTCATCCACTACACAGAGGCTGAGGCGATCAGCGGGATAACGCAACGCAGCCAGACGCTCCACCAAGCGGGTGACGACGGCCTCCTCATCCCTGGCCGCCACCACCACATCCACGGTTGGCCGCGCCGTATTGGCCCCTTCCTCTGGATCAGCGCTGGTCAAGCCGGGCTCAGAGCCATCACCCAACGACTCCCTGCGCAACACAGTGCGCAAGCCATAGCCACCGAGGAGCACGGCGAGGGTGAGAGCGGGCAGAAGGCTTCGGCTCGGATCCAACCAATGGGGTGCAGCCCCGGCCCAGCCGCAGGCCGCAAGAAAGAGAGCCGTCTTGCCGCGTCGGTGATCACCTGTACCTGCGGCCACGCCCCTCCCCAATCGCAAAGTGCTTGAACTTTAAGGGGCCTGAACCGGTGGAACCGGTGGGGCCTGCCGAAGCGGCTCCAATTGGGTCCCGGGGTAGTAATGCTCAAGGATGCGCTGAGCATTCCAGCCGCGGCCGGCCAGATCAATGGCCCCGGCCTGCGACAGGCCCACGCCATGACCGAATCCACCGCCCTGGAATTGCCAGGCCCTCGCACCCTCAGGCCGGAGCACAAACAAGGTGCTGGGCAGACGGCGAAGCGTCCTGCGGATCGCATCAAGGCGCAGCACCACCGCGGGTGCGCCCCCGTCGCGCTCGATCGCTAAAGCCAGCACGCGTCCGCTCGGTCCCCGGTCCTGCACGCTGACTTTGGTGGGAAGGGCATTGCCCTTGCCGGCTGCCGCCAACGCCTGGGCCAGTTGGCCGGCGGAATAACTGCGGGTCCAGCGAAAGCGCGGATGACCAGCGCCGTAGGCACCATCCCGGCGCTGCAGGAGTGATCTCAAACTCTCCGCCGACTGCAGGGGCAGCCCCGTGGCGTCTCGCCAGGCCTGGGATCCATCCGGCTGCACACGCACATAGGGCAGTGGGTCCATCGCCCAGGCTTCTTCAGCGCTGGCACTGATCCCGCCATTGGTGGCGTGATACACCGCGTGGATGGGTTGGCCCTCCCAGCGGAGCACTTCACCGGAGGTCGCGCGGATGGCCTCACGGACCGAAGCCGAAGCCTGGCGCGGATCGCTGTAAACCTGGCACTGGGTGTCGCTGCAGAGGTGATAGCCGTCAATCGCGAAACGATGGCTGTTGGCCAGAGCCCAGGTCCGGGCCAAAACCGCCTGGGCCTGCAGCGCTGCAGGGGGAGAGCCTGCGCCGATCTCATGGGGAACCACGCCTTCCAGATAGCGCTCCACAGGCACCTGCTCCAGCAAGGTCCAGCTGCCGTAGGCATCGGCCTGCAGCCGGAAGGGGCCACGCATCACACCACCCTTCCAGCGCAGCCCATTGGGGGCTTGCAACTGCAGAGGCCCCTGGAGCGTGCGGCCACCCTCTGGCCCCTCCAGCACGGGTCGAACCTCGGCCGCAAGCGTGGATGTGACATCACGCAACGGCACACCGGGAAGATCCGGCGCATCGGCCGGTGCCCACACCTCCCACTCATCGGGGTGAGCGACCTTGGCCTCCACACCCTGATCCCGCCAACGCTGCGCCAGCCGCTCAGCGGATTCGAAACTGGCGAGAGGCCCTGCCACCCGCCTGGCCACGGCAAGGGGAGACTCCAGAGGCACCAACCGCCAGCTGAACACCAGGGTTGGACCATCGGCCACCACGGTGCCGCTGGGATCAAGGAGCTGCAGCGGTGCTGGGCCGGCACTGGTGAGCGTGAGCAGAGGCGCGGAACGCTGCGCTTGGGTGCCGCGGCCCAGATGATCGGCGAGCGACACCCACAGAATCGCCTGCCCGGCAGCGGGCGGCGCCGGCACGGCGCGGTGGGTGGGCAGCGCCGGAGCCTGCGGGGCCGGCGGCATCGACTTGAGGTCTTGCGCCCGGCAACCGACCGTTGCCACAACCGGCAGCACCAGCAGGTGGGCCAGGGATCGGACACCGGACATTTGGCTGCAGGGAGGGCGAGGTTCTATTGTCTTCGTTTGTGCCCCGTGCCGCCAGAGACATGCCCAAGCTCAAGACCCGCAAAGCAGCCGCCAAGCGGTTCAAAGCAACAGGCACTGGCAAGTTCCTGCGTCGGCGCGCCTTCCGCAACCACCTGCTGGATCACAAGAGCCCGAAACTGAAGCGCCACCTGGCCACCAAAGCTGTGGTGGACCGGACGGACGAGGATCGGGTGGCCCTGATGATGCCTTACGCCTGATCAGTTTCAGCGCACGATCGTTTTTTAATCACCCACCGAATTCATGGCACGCGTCAAGAGAGGCAATGTCGCCCGCAAGCGCCGCAACAAAATCCTCCGCTTAGCTCGCGGTTTCCGCGGCAGCAACGGAACCCTGTTCCGCACCGCCAACCAGCGGGTGATGAAGGCCCTGTGCAATGCCTACCGCGACCGGCGCCGGCGCAAGCGTGATTTCCGCCGTCTGTGGATTGCACGCATCAATGCAGCAGCGCGTCTCAACGGCGTGAGCTACAGCCGTCTGATCGGTGGCTTGAAGCAGGCCGACGTGCGCATCAACCGCAAGATGCTGGCGCAATTGGCTGTGGCTGATCCTTCCAGCTTCACAACTGTGGTGAATGCCACGCAGGGTTGAGTAGCGTCCCGCCTCGGGACCTTCTCTTCCCTCCATGGAATCGCTCCTCCCGCAGACTTATCTGCTGGGCCTCATCGGCCTGCTCGCGATCGTCGCTGTTGTCGTTGGTCGTCAACTCCTGCGCGTCCGCCGCGATGAACAAAACCTCATCCGTCTCGAGCAGGCGGATGCGGCCGGATCCCGCGATGCCGGTGATCTCTACGAGCTGGCCTCTGTGCAACTGCGCAAGCGCCTGTATCCCCAAGCCACGGCAACCCTGCGGCAAGCCGTGAAACGGCTCGGAAACGAACCGCAGGAAGCACGCGCACTGATCCAGAACGCTCTGGGCTTTTCGCTGGCCGCCCAGAAGGATTTTTCAACAGCGATCCGGCATTACAAATTGGCCCTGCAGGCCAAAGCGGAGTATCCCGTCGCTCTCAACAACCTGGCTTTTGCCGAAGAACGGTTGCTCAACCGTGATGCAGCCTGCGAGCTGTACCGCAAGGTTCTCAACCTCGAACCCGAGAATCCAACCGCCAAAAAGCGCCTCAAACGCCTCGAGCGGGCTGCCAAGCGTCAAGCCAGCAGCCGCTCGGAGGCAACTCCAACGAACGAATCACCAGAGAGCGCGGACGGGAAGGGTTTCTGAACTGGAGCAACTGGGAGCCAAGCTCAGGCTGCCTCCCAGGTTGGTGAGTCGGGGTGCCTGCCAGCCGGACAGGCTCAGTCCCTGCAGTCCGAGAAAATCACCGCCAGCCTCAAGATCATCGGCAAGCTCACCGGCCAGAGGAAGCAGGTCGAGCTGGTCGGATGTGGCGTTGAGGTTGCCCTGCACGGGAGTGCTCACACCGGCGATCTCCATGTCACCGCGGAGGTTCACCATCTGGCCGATCGGTTCCACGCTCGCCAGGGTGAGCTTCACCTCCACAGCGCTGCCGGACGTGAACGACTTGTAGCTACCGCACCATTGCCGGGGCATCGAGGCAGCCAGATCAGCCGCACGCAGCACCGGATCGAATTGTTGAACCGTGCCGTCCAACACCAGGGGCTCGTCCAGAACTGAGCTGTCCAGGGGCAAAGACGGTTCGAAAGTCGCCGGAATCTCAATCGGCGCGTTCATGTCCATGGTGACAGACGTGACGAGAACGGATGATGGGATGCACGGTAGTGCCCCTCAGCGGTGCGCGTCCGTTTTCCGATCCGGTTCCCTAACCAGTCCCTCCGTTCCTTTTCATGGATTCGACCCCGACCAGCACCGACACGCTTGTGATCGGTGGCCGCCAGTTCCGCAGCAGGCTGTTCACCGGCACGGGAAAGTATCCAAACCTGGCGTTGATGCAACAGAGCCTGGATCGTTCCGACTGCGAGATGGTGACCGTGGCGGTGCGCAGGGTGCAAACGGTGGCGGCCGGGCACGCCGGACTGATGGAAGCGATCGACTGGACAAAGATCTGGATGCTTCCCAACACCGCTGGCTGCACCACGGCAGAGGAAGCGATCCGGGTGGCGCGTTTGGGTCGGGAACTGGCCCGGCTTGCCGGCCAGGAGCACAACACGTTCGTGAAGCTGGAAGTGATTCCCGACAGCCGTCACCTGTTGCCAGACCCTTTCGGAACGCTGGAAGCGGCTGAACAGCTGGTGAAGGAGGGCTTCACGGTGCTGCCATACATCAATGCGGATCCCTTGCTGGCCAAACGCCTCGAAGAGGTGGGATGCGCCACGGTGATGCCCCTGGGATCTCCGATCGGGTCTGGGCAGGGGTTGCGCAACGCCTCCAACATCGCCCTGATCATCGAAAACGCTTCGGTGCCCGTGGTGGTGGATGCAGGCATCGGCGTGCCCAGCGAAGCATCGGCTGCCCTGGAAATGGGAGCAGACGCCGTTCTGGTGAACAGTGCCATCGCCCTGGCTGGCAACCCACCGCTGATGGCCGAAGCGATGGCCTCCGCCGTGCGGGCGGGGCGCCAGGCCTTCCAAGCGGGCCGGCTGCCCACCCGTGCTCAGGCCTCACCCAGCTCACCCACCACCGGCAAGGTCAACGACTGAGCTGTCTGTAACGACAGATCAAGTCCCATGAAGCTGCATTGAGGATTCAGGCCCCTGCCCGATCAGCTCCATAAGGTCCGAACCAATTGAGGAGGAATCCATGCAGGTCACCCAGGAGGACGGAGGCCGTTTGAACGCTTTCGCAAAAGAGCCGCGCATGGAGGTGCTGAGCAAGGAAGCCAGCCACAGCAATGGCTCCCGACTGATCCTGATGGGCGGCTCCCTGCTTGTGATCGCCCTGATGGCTTTCACGGTGGCGATCAGCTGAAAAGCCTGTAGTAGCTTGCCTCAGATTGGCGGCTTGCACGCTTCAGCAGGAGTTTGAGGTGAAAGTTCTCGTTCTCGGTGGTGACGGCTTCTGCGGCTGGCCCTGTGCCGTGAATCTCGCTGATCAGGGCCACGACGTGTTGATCGTGGACAACCTGAGTCGGCGCAAGATCGATGTCGACCTTGAGGTGGAGTCACTCACCCCGATCACCTCGATTGGCGAGCGACTCAAGGCCTGGGAGGAGATCGGCGGCAAACCCATGCGCTTCGTGCACATGGACATCGCCCACGAATATCAGCGGCTGCTGGATCTGCTGATCGAGGAAAAGCCCGACTCCGTGGTGCACTTCGCCGAACAGCGCGCTGCTCCCTATTCGATGAAGAGCAGCGCCACCAAGCGCTACACCGTCGATAACAACGTCAACGGCACCCACAACCTGCTCGCCGCGATCGTGGAAAGCGGCCAGGACATCCATGTGGTGCACCTCGGCACCATGGGCGTGTACGGCTACGGCTCCCACCGCGGTGCCACGATTCCCGAGGGCTACCTCAAGGTGGAGGTCCCCCAGCCGGACGGCAGCCGTTTCGAGGAGGAGATCCTCCATCCCGCCAGCCCGGGCAGCGTCTATCACATGACCAAGACGCTCGATCAGTTGCTGTTCCTCTACTACAACAAGAACGACAAGGTCCGCATCACCGACCTCCACCAGGGGATCGTCTGGGGCACCAACACCGATGCCACCGACCGCGACCCGCGCCTCACCAATCGCTTTGATTACGACGGCGACTACGGCACGGTGCTCAACCGCTTTCTGATGCAAGCGGCCATCGGTTACCCCCTCACCGTGCACGGCACCGGCGGCCAGACCCGCGCCTTCATTCACATCCGCGATTCCGTGAAGTGTGTGCAGCTGGCCTTGGAGAACCCCCCAACCCAGGGCGAACGGGTGAAGATCTTCAACCAGATGACCGAAAGTCATCAGGTGGGTGAATTGGCCAAAAAGGTCGCCGCCCTCACCGGTGCGCAGGTCAACAACCTCCCCAACCCCCGCAATGAGGCCGTGGAGAACGACCTGATCGTGGACAATCGCTGCTTCATCGAGCTGGGACTCAATCCCACCACCCTCGATGACGGCCTGCTCAAGGAAGTGGTGGAGATCGCGACGCGCTACGCCGACCGTTGCGATCGCAACCGCATCCTCTGCACCTCCGCCTGGACCAAAACCCAGGCCCAGGCCATCGCCACCGCTTGATCAGGGCACTCCCTTGAAAATCGCCTTCTTCACCGAGACCTTCCTTCCCAAGGTCGATGGCATCGTCACCCGTCTCACCAAAACGGTGAAACACCTGGTGGATGCCGGTGACGAAGTGATCGTGTTTTGTCCGGAGGGTTGCCCCGAGGAGTACATGGGAGCGCGCTTGATCGGCGTTCCAGCCATGCCTCTGCCGCTTTACCCCGAACTCAAGCTGGCGCTGCCCCGACCCGCGGTTTCCGAAGCGATCGACAGCTTCCAGCCGGACCTGATCCACGTGGTGAATCCAGCGGTGCTGGGCCTAGGTGGGATCTGGCTGGCCAAAGCCAAATCGATTCCGCTGGTGGCGAGCTACCACACCCATCTGCCCAAATATCTCGAGCACTACGGCATGGGCATGCTCGAGCCCCTGCTCTGGGAACTGCTCAAAGCAGCCCACAACCAGGCGCTGCTCAATCTCTGCACGTCCACCGCCATGGTGCAGGAACTGAGCGACAAGGGGATTCAGCACACAGACCTCTGGCAGCGCGGGGTGGACACCGAGCTGTTCCGGCCGGACCTGCGCAGTGCTGAGCTCCGCCAGCGCCTGCTCGGCCGCCATGACGATCGCGGAGCCCTGCTGCTCTACGTGGGCCGTCTCTCCGCTGAGAAACAGATCGAGCGCATCAAACCAGTGCTCGAGGCCCTGCCCGACGCCCGCCTCGCCCTGGTGGGTGATGGGCCGCACCGGCAGCAACTGGAGAAGCACTTCGAGGGCACCGCCACCACATTCGTGGGCTACCTGGCCGGCGAGGAGCTCGCTGGTGCCTACGCCAGCGGCGACGCCTTCCTTTTCCCCTCCAGCACCGAAACCCTGGGTCTGGTGCTGCTGGAGGCCATGGCTGCCGGTTGCCCGGTGGTGGGGGCCAACCGCGGGGGCATTCCCGACATCATCAGCGACGGGGTGAATGGCTGCCTCTATGAACCCGACGGCGCCGATGGCGGAGCAGCCAGCCTGATCGCAGCCACCCAACGCCTGCTGGGCAACGACGTGGAGCGCCAGGCCTTGCGCAATGCGGCCCGCTCGGAAGCGGAACGCTGGGGATGGGCCGGAGCTACCGAACAGCTGCGCGGGTATTACCGCCAGGTTCTCAAGCAACCTCAGCTGAACGCAGCGGCCTGAATCAGGCGTTTACGAAGGCGACGGGATCGGCTGCGCACGCTTGCGGTTCCACATCTCCATCACTTTCTTGGCCATCGGCAACGCATGCACGGACCCTCCCCCGGGCGTGTTCTGCGCAAAGGCCACGATCACAATCTCTCCCTCGGGATAGGGGGCATAGGTGGCAAACCAGGCATGGTCCGGACCGCCGGTGCTGTCCTCCGCGGTGCCCGTCTTGCCTCCTGCTGGTGGAATGCCCGGCCCGTTGAGGCCAAACCCAGTGCCATCAGACACCACCTTGCGCAGACCTTCTCGGATTTTGGCCAGGGTGGAAGGCTTCATGTCCACCTTGGTGCGACGGGAGGCATCGGTCCAGTCCAGACCCTGATCCGCCAGATGGGGTGTGACCAGCCAGCCACCGTTGGCAAACACCGAATAGGCCCGAGCCAGCTGCAGGGGCGTGATCTGCACCACCGACTGACCGATGGACGCACTGGCCATGTCCTCCGGAATCCATGGGGTTGTTCCCGGTTCCGCCCAGCCGCGACCGGCCGCGGCCCAGTCTTCATCACCCACCAAACCGACACTTTCCTCCCAGCCGATCTCAATCCCTGATTTCTGCCCGAAGCCCAGGGCTGTCGCCGCTTTCTGCAGGGCGCGAGAACCGGCTCCCACCCCCACTTGATAGAAGAAAGTGTTGCTGGAGAAGCGCAACGCATCGGCGTAACCGATGGTGCCGAAACCAGCGCCGTTGTGGTCGGGGAAGCAATGACCGCCGTAGGTGATGCACGCCATGGTGGGCAACTTGGTGTCCGGCGGGAATTTGCCTGACTCCATGGCAGCCATCGCTGTCACCGCCTTCCAGGTGCTGCCGGGGTCGTAAGGATTCATCGCCCTCGAAAGCAAGGGCTTCTTCGGGTTGGAGAACAGCGCGTCGTACTCCTTCTGGGTGGTGACGAGTTTGGAGAAGAAGTTGGGGTCAAAGGTGGGCTTGCTCGCCAACGCCAAGATGGCGCCCGTTCTTGGATCCATGGCAACGATGGCGCCCCCGGGCTTGTCGGCCAGGGCCTGCTCGGCCACCTTCTGCAGGTCGAGATCCAGGGTGAGGGTGAGATCCTTGCCCGCCACCGACGGACGGTCACCGAGGTGACGCTGCACCTCACCCATGGCATTCACCTCGAGCATCTGGCCGCCCCAGGCGCCGCGCAAGTGGGATTCGTAGGCCGCCTCCACACCGATCCGGCCGATCCGATCACGGATCTTGTAGCCCTTCTTGGCCAGTGATTTGTATTCGTCTTCCGTGATCGGCTGGGTATACCCGAGGGCATGGGCCGCCAGGGTTCCATGGGGATAGGCCCGCAGGATGTCCACATCCACTTGCGCCCCCTTGAGCCCGAGTGCCTGCTCGCGGAAACGCAGCACCTGTTCCGGCTTGAGATCCGTGGCCAGATTGATGCGGTAACCATCCCTGGCAAAGCCGCCACCCCGACGCTGATCCAGCACGTCCGCATCGAGATTCAGCAGCCGAGCCAGGCGATCGCGCAACTCCGGCCAGGCCGCGTCATCCACCAGACGCGGCTCCACATACAGCGAATAGGTGAGCTTGCTGGAAGCCAACACCCGGCCCTTGCGATCCAACAGCCGACCGCGTGTGGGCGAGCGCGGCACCAGACGAATGCGGTTCTCATCAGCGAGTTGGCGAAAGCGCGGCGCTTCCAGCACCTGGAGCCACACCAGGCGGGACACCATGGCGGTGCTCACCAACAGCACCAAACCCAGCAGCACCAGTGGCTGCTGGCGTAAACCGGCATGACGCTGCCCATCCCCCTGCGCAAAACCGGTCACGGAGTTAATCCCCTGGGGTGATCAGGGCATCAAGCCGCTGCAGGCGCGTCTCGATGCGGTCCAGCACCTCCTGCAGCTCCTTGGGATCGTCCGGGAGCGAAGACGAGGACTGGGGCTCGGCGGGCTCCTCCACCTCCACCTGCACCGACATCACGGGATTCCCAAGGCCCGGACTGATCTGATCCAGTCGCTCTCTCAGCACCCGCGCGGCAGGTTCACCTTCCTTGCGCAGGTCGGCCAGGGGATCATCCCCCTGGGACAACGACTCAACAACCCGAGCCGGCCCTTCGCTGCGCACCCGATCCACAAAAGCCAGTCCCATGGGCAGCACGTCCTGCATCAAAGCCAGACGCAACTCATCCAGCGGTTGGCCTTCAGCCATGGATTCCGAACGCCTTACTCAACGAACTCCAGTCTGCTCCGGCGGAAGCACAAGTGTCGGACAACTGGATCGGGACGACCCCAGGGACCAGCCCGCAACAGCGGAGAGCACCAGCAAGGCCACCATCGGCACCAGGGCCTGATGGGTGGTGTCCAGGGCGATCCATTCGCCCCATCCCCGCCAGAAACGGTTGCGGGCAAAACGCCGCTTCTCCCTGGTTTCCTCCCGGGATCTGCGCCGATAGGACTTCTCAACCCAGCGCTCGAAGGAGCGTTTCTTGGTGATGGCCATCTTGCGCTCCACCTCCAGAAGCTGTCCGGAGGTGAGCTCGGGGTGGAAGGTGCTGATCAGCTCAAGGCTTTTGAGAAACATCTCAACGGCCCCATCCTTGATCTCCTGGTCACGCTCATCAAGAAGCGCCCACTCGAGCTCTGGATAGAAGCGCACACGGTTCTGCTGGATCTGCTCTTCGCTGAGCTGGCCGGGTTCCCGCAACCAGCGGTCCGTATTGCTGTCAAACCGTCTCCAATAGAGAAACGGGTTGATGTAAATGGTCTTGCCTGCCAACTGGATGCTGTCCTGCTGCAGACGACGCTGAAGTTGCAGGTCCTGCTGTTGAGCAGCGGTCACAGACTTGAGGCCGGGGGCCAAGAGTATCGGCACTGAGCCTGGCCCACCAGCCCCTACGCCCCCTTATTCCCACTCAATCGTGCCCGGTGGCTTGCTGGTGATGTCGAGAACCACCCGATTAACGCCCTTCACCTCATTCACGATGCGGTTGGAGATGGTCTCCATCAGGTCGTAGGGCAACCGCGACCAGTCCGCCGTCATGCCGTCCTCGCTGGACACACAGCGCAGCACGATCGGCCAGGCGTAGGTGCGTTTATCGCCCATCACACCCACAGAGCGCACGGGCAACAACACGGCGAATGCCTGCCAGATCTCGTGATACAGCCCCGCCTCTTTCACCTCTTCGCGGACGATCAGATCCGCATCACGCAGGCAGTTGAGTTTCTCGGCCGTCACTTCGCCGAGGATGCGGATGGCCAGACCAGGCCCTGGGAAGGGATGACGCCGGACGATCTCCTCGGGCAAACCGAGCGAGCGACCCACCTTGCGCACTTCGTCTTTGAACAATTTGCGCAAGGGCTCCACCAGCTTGAACTGGAGATCCTTCGGCAAACCACCCACGTTGTGGTGGCTCTTGATCTTCACCGCCACCCGCTCACCGGTTTTGGGGTCCACGTCGGTGCCGGCACTCTCGATCACATCGGGATAGAGCGTTCCCTGGGCCAGGTAGTCGAAGGGCCCCAGGCGACGACTCTCCTCTTCGAACACACGGATGAACTCCGTGCCGATGATTTTGCGCTTCTGCTCTGGATCGGTGATGTCTTTGAGTTTGTCGAGAAAACGCTGGCGAGCATTGATGTATTCAACGTGAATGTTGAACTTGCGATCAAAGAAATCCATGAGGAATTCCGGCTCCCCCTTCCGCATGAATCCCTGGTCGATGAACATGCAGGTGAGCTGATCACCGATGGCCTTCTTGAGCAGAAAGGCCAGGGTGGAGGAGTCGACACCCCCAGACAGAGCCAGCAGCACCCGCTTGTCACCGACCTGGGAGCGCACCTGCTTCACGGCTTCCTCGATGAACGCCGCCGTGGTCCAATCCGGCTCGCAGCCGCAAATGTGATAAACGAAATTGCGGATCATCGCCATCCCGCAGGTGGAATGCACCACCTCGGGGTGGAACTGCACGCCGTAGAGCCTGCGCTGGAGATTGGCCACCGCCGCCTCGGGCGTATTGGCGGTATGAGCCAAACGCACAAACCCGTCCGGCAGAGCCTCCACCGAGTCCCCATGGCTCATCCACATCGTGGATCCGTTGTCCACATTCGTGAGCAGATCGGTGGGGTCATCCACCTCAAGCGGTGCCTTGCCGTATTCGGCTTTACCGGTGGCTGCCACCACACGACCACCCAGCTGCTGCACCATCAGCTGCATGCCGTAGCAAACCCCAAGCACCGGAATCCCCAGGTTCCAGATCTCCGGGTCACACAGGGGTGCATGCTCCGCGTACACGGAGCTGGGGCCACCACTGAGAATGATTCCCAGCGGTGCCATCCGGCGCAAGTCCTCGGCCGTGGTGCTGTAACCGAGCACCACCGAGAACACCTCGGTCTCCCGGACCCGCCTGGCGATCAGTTCTGAGTACTGAGAGCCGAAATCAAGAATGACAATGGCCGGCTGACGCTGACCTTCATTCGGAGCCTGTGACATCTCGCCCGTGAGCCGTGGAACGGGTGGCCGCACAATCAGCGGCCGATCACTCAGCGTAGAGAAGGACCTCACAACGCCTGAGCATCTCCTGCCCACGCGGTCCTGCCCAGCGCAACCGACGTTGCCGATCGAAGAGAGCTGCGCCCACGCCCATGCCGTTGCAGCCGTAGCGGGCCAGGTAGGCCAGGCTTCGCTCTTCCACCGCCGCGGCCATGGCCTGCCACAAGGCCACTGCCTGATCCCGATCCTGATCCGCCAGCCAGTGGAAGGCGTCTTCCAGGGAGGCAGCAGCCATCAAGCCACGCAGGTATTCACCCGGCAAGCCCTGCTTCACCCCTTGGGCCACCAGCACCTCCAAACGCCCATCCGCGAGATGGTGATGGGTGTGGAAGATGCCGCCAGCCAACTTCACCAGTTTCCCGTGGTAGCCGAAGAGCAGGAGCTCCTGCACTCCCGCTTCAGCGGCAGCCACCAGCAGCGGACCCATCCAGTTACCGGCCTTCAGCTGGGGCTGATGGGCCGAGAGCTGGAGCGATCGGGCCAGATCAAGACCGTTTTCACCGATCACCAACGTGAGCCGCCCCTGAAAATCGGATGACCCCGTCAGAGACTGAAGCTGATTCAGCGCGGCCTGGAGCTGATCTGGAGAAGCACTGGCTTGCACCTCGGCCTGGGTGCCGATGAGCGCCAGGCCCTCCACCACACCAAAGGCGGCGTTGCTGGTGCGTTGCGCC
Organism: Synechococcus sp. WH 7803; assembly: GCA_000063505.1. GTDB lineage: Bacteria > Cyanobacteriota > Cyanobacteriia > PCC-6307 > Cyanobiaceae > Synechococcus_C. Next base: position 47,597 of record CT971583.1, on the reverse strand, counting down.
AACTGTTCGCCCCGGGGCAGCACCACCTCAAGGTCCAGACGCCGGCCGCTGGGCACGAGGTCGTGGAGATTGCACTCCAGCAACTCCCTGGCGAAACCAGAGATGCACAGGGAGCCATCGCTCTCAAGCCGACCAACCCCCGCCCCGGCCTTCAACGACAGCCAACCTTGATCGGCAGAACCCCAGCAGGCATGCACCCAGATCTCCAAACCACGGGTGAGGTCGAGACCAGGACCGGGATCACACACGCTGATGGCCAAGGCCTGCGCACCATCGCGCACACAACTCGCCGCCTGGATCGGCACGCTGCGGGGAGCAGCCTCCCCAGGAATCGTCAGGCTGACCCGGTCCGGCGCTGGATGCCCTTGCAACACCTGGGTGGCAGCACGGGCTGCCGCCGCCACCCACACCGGCAGGGTGAGTCCGGATCCGGAATCAACAACAGGGGCGGCGATAGCGGAGCAGGCAGCAGGTCGTTTTTTAGGATGGAGGATTGGCACTCCGTAGGCCGTGCAGGACAAGCTGACCCTGATGATTCCCGGGCCCACCCCGGTGCCCGAAACGGTGCTGAAGGCCATGGGGCGACACCCGATCGGTCACCGCAGCGGGGAATTCCAGGCCGTGGTGGAGCGCACCAATGCCCAGTTGCGCTGGCTGCATCAGACCAGCAGCGACGTGCTGGTGATCACCGGAAGCGGCACGGCGGCCATGGAAGCCGGCATCATCAACACCCTGAGCCGCGGCGATCGTGTGCTCTGCGGAGACAACGGCAAGTTCGGTGAGCGCTGGGTGAAGGTGGCGCGGGCCTATGGACTCGATGTGGAGGTGATCAAGGCCGAGTGGGGCCAGCCTCTCGACCCTGAGGCCTTCCGCAGGGCTCTCGAGGCCGATACCGACAAAGCCGTCAAGGCAGTCATCCTCACGCACTCCGAAACCTCCACCGGAGTGATCAACGATCTGGAAACAATCAGCAGCCACGTGAAGGCCCACGGCGTGGCGCTCACCATCGCTGACTGCGTCACGAGCCTCGGCGCCACCAACGTTCCCATGGATGCCTGGGGCCTCGACGTGGTGGCCTCAGGCTCCCAAAAGGGCTACATGATGCCCCCTGGCCTGAGCTTCGTGGCCATGAGCGATCGGGCCTGGAGCGCCTACGAACGCTCCGACCTTCCCAAGTTCTATTTGGATCTGGGCCCTTATCGGAAAACAGCAGCCAAAAACAGCAACCCATTCACGCCGGCGGTGAATCTCTACTTCGCCCTGGATGCAGCGCTGGAGATGATGCAGACAGAGGGCCTGGATTCGATCTTCGCCCGGCACGCACGCCATCGCGCTGCAGCCACTGCAGCGATGAAGGCCATCGGTCTGCCGCTGTTCGCGGCGGAAGGCTACGGCAGCCCTGCCATCACCGCTGTGGCGCCGGATGGTATTGATGCTGAACAGCTCCGCAAAACAGTCAAGGAGCGATTCGACATCCTGCTGGCTGGCGGACAGGACCATCTCAAAGGTCAGGTGTTCCGGATCGGCCATCTTGGGTTTGTCTGTGATCGCGATGTGCTCACAGCTGTGGCCGCCATCGAATCCGTGCTGCAGTCTTTGGGTCTGCACAAAGGCACGATGGGCGCTGGGCTCAGCGCAGCCTCTTCAGCACTGAACAGCTGAAAGAAGCACGATTCGGCAAACCTTTCACCAAGGGCATGAGATACCATCATGCCCAGAGCGCGGGTGTAATTCAGTGGTAGAATGTCAGCTTCCCAAGCTGAACGTCGCCGGTTCGAGTCCGGTCACCCGCTTGCCTACAACTTTTAGATCGTTTTCAGCTGCGATTACCCCACGCAGACACTGAACGCGGTTTGATCAATTGCATCACTTGCGGGCCCACACTGCCGGCGCGGCGCTCCTGATCAAGGGCCTTGAGAATCAATTGAGCCGCTTCTGACATCTGTCCAGCCTCTGCATTGAGGCGTGCTTGCTCGTAATGCTGTTCAGCCAATTCAAGGCATTGCTCTCGCGTTGAGCTCGTTGTTGTTGTCTGACCTGATGACTTCAATAGCGTGGCAACCACGTCTCTACTTTTTCCACTTGCATAAACTATATCAATAAAAGATCACAAAGAAAAGCCCAACACAATCGTTCGCTGAATGTCAAACCAAGGCGTCAGGTGCCAGGTTCTTCAACGTTGCCCCCCAGCTCAGCAATCTGAGCCCGAAGAAGCTCAGATCGGTTGTCATCACCGCGGGTGATCGCAACGGCAAGAGCGAACTCCAGCTTTTCCAGCTGGTGACCACCTTCAAAAAAGCTGCGACGGTGTCCTGGCATGGGCAGACCTGAGGAGGAACAGCCTGGTCGCGAAACGTTTCCGGAACCGCGGTTACCAGATGTGGAGAGAGTTGTGAGTGCCATGGTTGGCTTTCTTTTTATTTTGCCACCCCTGACCAGCCTCATGCGGCCAGATCCACATCCGGTTCGTCCAGCTGGTGTTCTGAACGACCAAGCAGCTCCTGACACTCGAGCAGCAACTGATCGACACCATCCAGGCGATGCAGCTCTTCAGCCGGCATCGTCTGCGCTTCGCTGCGTTGCTGCTTCATCTGCAGTTCAACACTTTCCAGGCGTTGCTCCAACCTGATCAGGCGTTGAGACAAGGCGTTGAGTGTCTGAGCGACATCCTCAGCCGTTCGGGTGATACGGAAAGACACGGACTGGGTCATCCGGGACAGGAACAGTGATGGGCTGATCACAACACATGCAGCACAGACCCTCAAGTCGGACCCGCAAGTTGTGGATCGGGTGATGCCACTGTGGACAGAGACTGAACAACCACCCGCTGGGAGTTTGTTGTGCTGACTTCTCTGTTGACCCTGCTGGTGTACCTGCTGGCAGGCACCGTCTTTGGACTGCTGGCACTGAAAACAGGGCTTCCAGCGGCGCCGCTCGCCGGAGCGCTGATCGGAGCTGCCGTGGTGAGCATGAGCGGACGCGTGGAGGTGGCGGAGTGGCCCAGCGGCACGCGAACGGCGCTGCAGATCGGCATCGGCACGGTGATCGGCACCGGTCTGACACGGGCCTCCCTCGATCAGTTGCAGAACCTCTGGAGACCTGCGGTGCTGATCACAGTGACCCTGGTCCTCACAGGGATTGCGATCGGTCTCTGGACCAGCCGGCTGCTCGGTGTGGATCCCTTGATCACCTTGCTGGGTGCGGCGCCCGGAGGCATCAGCGGCATGAGTCTGGTCGGTGCCGATTACGGCGTTGGTGCGGCGGTGGCAGCTCTGCACGCTGTCCGCTTGGTCACAGTGCTCCTCGTGCTGCCCCTGGTGGTGAAATTGCTGGCCCCCCTTGGCCTCGGCAATTCCTGATCCAGCTCTGGACAGCGAATCAGGAATCGATACGTTGGCGCAGATCGCCTCAACTGTCTACCGATGGCCAGCCTTCCCATGCGCCTTGCTCTGCTGCTGCCGATGGCGGGGATGCTGTGGTCAGCGGCCCCAGCGCGGGCCGCAGCCAACGGTCCCGCCGGTAAGGGCGCGCAGGTTTACTGCTACATGCGCAGCAATGGCAACAACCACAACGTGAGTTGGGAAGCCTCCTACGCGCTGATCAAGCGCCAGGGAAGCGGTCTGTTCAAAACCTCGCCCGAACACGCCGCTGTGATGATCACCGAGGCCGTGGTGGAAGATCCCGGTAGCTTCCCTGACTGCGGCCAATACCTCGGCGATCTCTTCGGCGGATCCGGCCGTGCGTCTGCATCCACCAACACAACAAGCAGCAGTAGCGACAGTTCGGAGATTCCCAACTGGGATGCTGACGATCGTTACAGCTACTGATGCGGCTCGTTTCCGGTCTGGTTCTCGGCGGGTTGCTGGTCAGCTGCATGGGCTGCGGGAGGCCTTCCAATCCAGCCTCCTCAACCCAGGAGGCTGAAATCGGAGCTTCCGAGTGTCTGGAAAATCTGAATCTCGAGCGCTTGAATGCCGCCTTGGATCGCTGCAATGCAGTGGTTCGCGCCCACAGCCGCAATCCAGCTCCCCTGGTGGATCGCTCGTTGATTTTCAACCTGATGGACAGACCGGATGAGGCCTGCAACGACGTGGCCAAGGCCGCACGCCTGATCAAGAACGTTGAATTCCAACCAAAGCCCGACCCGCTGCTGCTGCATGAGCTGAGCGTGCGTCAGCAATCCTGCAAGCTGCGGGCCACCATCGCCGGCAACGACTGACGTTCAACGCTCACCCGTCGCGGACCCATCAGCAGCTCGATGCGACTGGCCTTGCTGGCCACCAGTCCATCAACGAGCTGGTCCGCTGGACCAAGCTGAAGCCAATGGCTCACGAGTTCCCCATCCATGCCCAGCCGATGGCAGCGATCCTCGGCCTGATCAACATCGCCAGGGGTCCAGGGGCGCTCCAACAGCACCACCTGACGGGCTCGGTGAAGCGTGAATCCCAGACCACCGGCCCCGTAGGTCGCCAGCAGCAGATCGGTCGACCCAGCCTGAAATTGATCCACCGCTGTCTGACGCTCCTCCGGTTTCTGCCGACCGGTGAGCAAGGCTCCACCCAGACGTTGCTGCAACAGCACGAGGGGCGCCACAAAGGAGCTGAACAGCACCACGGATTCGCCCTGCGCCCGCAGCTGCTGCACGAGACGTTCAGCGGCCGGCAGCTTGAATTCCGCGGCAATCAAACGCAATGACGTCAGCACCGCGAGAGATTCAGCATCAGAACGCACCTTTCCGGCCTTAACGCGACGGCGATAGTCCTCCACCACCAACGCAAGACGGTGGTCCATGCCACGGGCTTGGTTGGGCTCCAGTGCCACAGGCAGAAAGGAGCGACGCTTCGGAGGCAGGCCCAGCACCTGCTGCTTGCGGCGATGCAGCACCAGTGGCCTGGTGAGCCTGCGCAACTCCTCCAGACGGCTCGCTCCATCCACACGCCAGCGTCGCTGTCCACCGCGTTCGCTCCAGTGGCCCTGACAGAACATCTCCTCAAAGGAGCGCTGATCACGGGCGAGCGGATGGTCGATCGCAGCCAACAGGGGGTACAGCTGAATCGGTCGGCCATTGCGCACCGGCGTGCCCGTGAGCATCCAAATCGCACGCAGGCGCGGATGACGGGCTAAGCGCAGCAAAGCTTGGGTGCGCTGCGCCTGCATCGTCTGGGCGTAGTGCGCTTCATCCACCACCATGACGGTGCCCGCTTCAGGAAGTTCGCTGGGCAGCCGTGCCCAGCTGTGCAGACACAGCTCAAGATCAACGGCCGCCGCTTCCCGTTGCCAGTGGGGATGCAGACCCACCGGGGCGACAACCAGAAGGCGCAGAGGAACCACTCGCAGCAGCGCTCGCGCTGCCAGCAGCGCGGTGAGCGTTTTACCGAGCCCCATCTCGTCCGTGAGAAGCGCTCCCCGACGGGCGAGGAGCCAACGGGCACCGGATCGCTGATGGGGAAGAGGCCTGCGGCCATCGACCAAGGGTCGATTCAGATCAGCCTGGGCAATCAGCTCACGGTGATGGGGCAGAGGCGGCAGGGGGTGCCGGTGCCAATGCAGCCAGCGCAGGAGCTCATCCTCCACACGAAAGCGGGCACCAAAACGCTCCAGCAAGGTCTCAGCCGCTGCGAGCGGGAATTCCCAACCGAGGGATGCACCGCGCCAGAGCCCGCGAGGACGGATGCGCCCCATTTGCGCATGGGTGACCGCATCGAAGGGATACGTTGCGCGCACAAGGCCCGATGGCGTCAACCCAAAACTGCAGCCAGGAGGAGATCCCGCCGTGGACCCAATTCAGCAATCATTATCTTATGCCTTTCAGCGAGAGAAACAAGGGGGCAGACACCGTCCCCAAGCATTCACAACGAAATCGCCAAAATGCAGTCTTGAACACATTGACGATGGTGGTGGTCACGGCACACTTCAAGCAACCGAATGATTCGGATGCACAGCAGAGATGCAGTCTTTCTCGAAGATCTCTGTCCTAAATTACGTGTCCGAAGATGGCGTCAATCGCTTCATACTTACACCGGTAAAAGCTGTATTTATTGCGGCAAACCTTCTGAATCAATCGATCATGTATTGCCGAGAAGTCGGGGCGGATTAAGCATCACCGAGAACTGCGTACCGGCCTGCTTGTCATGCAATGGCCACAAGTCGGATGCCGATGTCTTCGACTGGTACCGGCGTCAGCGTTTTTATGATCCACGCCGCGCCATGGCGATCCGCGCCTGGATGGATGGGGATCTGCGCCTGGCATTGCGCCTGCTGCAATGGGCCCAACCTGATCTTCAACAAGCAACAGCCGATTCCACCGATGCAGACCCGCTGTTAACCAATCAGCAGGACGACAACGACTGGGCCTTCCAGGTGGCCTGATCACCAAACCCGGCAGGCATCCACTGAATGGTGCTGTTGGCAGATGGAAGCCTGCTGCTCCGGCTGCTCTGGAGCCAACAGAAACGCTCCGCTCACCAATGCAGCAGCAGCGGCGGCCATCACGGCGCGCAGCAGGCCGGTGTCCTGACGAGCTGCGGCACGAGCCCTGCGGATCGGCGCACGACGCGGCAGCATGGAGTTCTGGGATGACACCAGGGAAAGACAGGATCCGGTCACGACTGAATGGCGAATAATACGTTTGTACTCATGCCTGAATCGCTTGTCAACCGCTGCAGGCCCCTGCCTGCTGGCTCCAAGCTCTGCATCCTGGGCGCCGGGTTCAGTGGCGGCCGGCTCGCGGCCCTCGCTGCTGCCCTGGGGATCCCCGTGATCAGCACCCGGCGTGAACCCGCTCCAGGCAGCGGACACCTCACCTTCGACTCGGCAAGCGGACAGGGTCCCGATCCTCACCAGCTCGAGGGTGTCACCCATCTGCTCAACACCATCCCGCCCGATCGCGATGGCAACGATCCAGTGCTGACAACGCTCGGCGATCAGATCAAGCGGTGGCCGCTGCGCTGGGTGGGCTATCTCTCCACCACAGGGGTGTACGGCAACACCGACGGAGCCTGGGTCTGCGAAAACGACCCTCCACAACCCAGTCAAGAGCGAAGCCGACGACGGCTGGCGTGCGAGCAGGAGTGGCAGGCCAGCGGACTCCCCCTGCAGATCCTGCGTTTACCAGGAATCTATGGGCCTGGCCGCTCCCCTCTCGCTGCGGTCAAAGCAGGAACGTTGCAGCCGGTGGATAAGCCAGGGCAGATGTTCTGCCGCATTCATGTGGATGACGTGGCCGCGGCCGCCCTCCATCTCATGCACTGCTCCGCGCAGGGTCAGCATCCAGAGATCGTGAATGTGTGCGATGACGAACCAGCAGCGAGCGTTTCGGTGCACCGCTACGCCGCATCCCTGCTGAACTGCGAGCTTCCCCAACCCAAAGCGTTCGCCGAAGCCGAAGCCGGCATGAGCGCCATGGCCCGATCCTTCTGGGCAGACAACCGGCGGGTGAGCAACCGGCGCCTGCGTGAGGATCTCGGTTACGAGCTGATCCACCCGACCTACCGCAGCGGCCTGGCGCAATGCCTCGCGGTCGAGACCCTCAGGGAGTCGGGGACTGCGTCGTCTCAGGCTTAAACATGGGCAGTTCATGCAATTCAAGGGGCTGGTCGGGATCGATGAACGTCAGCCCAGCGTCATGGAGAAATTGGCTCCACTGAACCTCCAGCCATCCCTGCCTCAGAGCAGTTCCCAGGCCATAGAGCAGCAACCCGATCACCAGCCAGCGCAGCATGATCCCGCTCCATCAACGCACCGACGCTAATCAACATCTCGTGATCGCTTTAGGGGATCCCGCCGGAATCGGCATGGAAGTCACCCTCAAAGCCCTTGCCCATCCGCGTTGTCCAGAGGGCATGAAACCGTTGCTGGTGGGCTGCAGAGCCAGCCTCAAACGCACCCATCAACGCCTGCGCAACCTCACGGGCGTTCCCTTGGCGGATCCAGATGACCTGGACGTGGAAGACCTTCCGATCCCCGGCGCTCCCGTGAATCCAGGCGACGCGGGGGCCGCTGGTGGGGCAGCCGGATTCCGCTGGTTGAGTCGCGCTGTTGAGTTGGTCCAGGCAGGGCACGGGCGGGCCCTGGTCACAGCGCCGATCGCCAAGCACACCTGGCATGCGGCGGGCCATCCCTATCCCGGGCAGACCGAACGCCTGGCCGAACTCGACAGAGCCGAATCCGCATCGATGCTGTTCACCGCCGTGTCACCCAGCACGGGATGGCGACTAAACACCCTTCTGGCCACCACCCACATCCCCCTGCAACAGGTGTCTCAAGCCCTCACACCAGCGCTGGTGCGCAGCAAACTGGAAACCCTGACCCGATTTTGCCAGCGCTTCAATCCATCACCCGAACTTTTGGTGGCCGGTCTCAATCCCCACGCCGGCGAGAAAGGCCAGCTCGGCAGCGAAGAAGAGCAATGGCTCACGCCTTTGCTGCATCAATGGGCGCAGGCCAACCCAACGATCCGGCTCAAGGGACCTCTGCCGCCGGATACCTGCTGGCTGAGTGCAGCGCAGGCATGGAACCGCAGCGACGCGTCCGGACCAGACGGAATTCTGGCCTTGTATCACGACCAAGGACTGATTCCTGTGAAGTTGCTTGCCTTTGACCAGGCCGTGAACACCACCCTCGGCCTTTCGTTTCTGCGCACATCACCCGACCATGGAACGGGATTCGACATCGCCGCCCAGGGAATCGCGCGCTGCGAGAGCATGCTGTCGGCCATCGAAGCGGCCTGGACGCTTAGCCAGGCTTGACGCGCATCAACACCTGACCGAATTCCACGGGGGTGCCGTTGTCCACCAAGATCTCCACCACTTCGCCGCTTAATTCGGCCTCCAGCTCATTCATCAGCTTCATCGCTTCGAGAATGCAGATGGTCTGTCCAGCAGAGATGCGGTTGCCGATCTCCACAAAGGCAGCTTCACCGGGAGCAGGAGCCCGGTAAAAGGTTCCCACCATCGGTGCCGTGACATCCACCAGATCCGAGCGGGTTCCTGCAGCGGCAGGAGGAGCAGCGGACGAAGACTCGCTGGTCGACTTGATCTCGAGCGCCGGGGCGGGAGCGGCTGCAACGGGCACCATCTGGGGGGCAACAGCCGAGACAGGAAGATTGCGGCGAACCTCCAAACGGAAGTCGTCGCCCTCGAGACGGAATTCCTGAATATCGCTCTCTGCCAGCTTGTCGAGAAGCTGATTCAGCTGATCGTGGTCGAGGTGCATGGTCAGCTGTTCTCCCGACCCAAGTAGGTGTCGTTGCGGGTGTCGACCTTGATCTTCTCACCAATGGAAAGAAAAAGAGGCACCATCACTTGGGCACCGGTCTCAAGAATGGCGGGCTTGGTGCCACCGGTTGCGGTGTCACCTTTCACGCCGGGATCCGTCTCCTTGATCTCGAGCACAACCGAATTGGGAAGCTCCACCTCGAGGGGCTTGTCATTCCAGGAGACGACATTCACCTCCATGCCTTCCTTGAGGTACTTGCGGCTTTCTCCGATCTGCTTGGCAGACAGGCGCGTTTCCTCGTAGGTGCCCATGTCCATGAAGACATAGTCCTCACCTTCCATGTAGGTGTGCTGAAGCGTGGCTTTCTCGAGGATGGCCTGGGGCAGCATCTCGCCAGCGCGGAAGGTTTTCTCCACCACGTTGCCGCTCTGCACCGCCTTGAGCTTGGTGCGCACAAAGGCAGAACCCTTGCCTGGCTTGACGTGCAGGAACTCGACCACGCGCCAGACGGCACCGTCCAGCTCGATGGTGGTGCCAGTGCGAAAGTCGTTGCTGGAAATCATTCCCGCTGAACGGTTCAGGGGATCATACGGCTGTGCCAAAGTCCTTTCAGCACCTGGGGTTCTCCTTGGCGATTCGGTTGGCTTTTCAGCGTTGGGGTACTGGCTTGCTCAGCCTTCTGATCGTGGTCGGCTTGCTTGGGGCCGAACCGGTCTGGGCCGGACTACCTCAAGGAAATGCTGTGCAGGATCCCGCTGCGATCCTGCGGGATTCCCTGCCGATGGACCAGGAGGACCTGCGCGAACTGCAACACCGCCTGGAAGGCACCAGCGATGATTTACGGGCCAAGCGCTGGAGCGCCCTCGGACGCACCATCGGCCGCAGCGAAGCGCTGCTGAACACGCGTTCCAACAACATTCTCAACGCCGTTCCCGACGCCGATCGCCCGCAGGCTGAACAGTTGCTCAACACGGTCAAAGACGGTCTGGTGCAACTGCAAGAACGGGTGGATGCCACGGACAAGTCAGGGTTCATCCAGAGCCGCCGGCAGACGTTGTCCACGATCGGCGATCTCGAATTCCTGCTGATTGATGACCGGATCCCTGCGATTCCCGCGGAGTTCGATGACCTGCCCCGCCTCAATGGCCGAGCCACCGTGGTGATCAGCACCACCCAGGGCGATCTCACTGCCGTGGTGGATGGATACAACGCACCTCTCACGGCCGGTGCCTTCATCGACCTGAGCCTGAAGGGCTTCTACGACGGCCTTCCCTTCACCAGAGCGGAAGACTTCTACATCCTGCAAAGCGGCGATCCCGAAGGTCCAGCCATCGGATATGTGGATCCAACCAGCAAGCAGGAACGGCATGTGCCCCTGGAAATTCGTGTACCCGGAGAGCCAGACACCTTCTACAACGAGACCTTTGAAGATGTGGGTCTGTACAAGGCGACGCCCGTGCTGCCCTTCTCCACCCTCGGCACCCTCGGCTGGGCCCATTCCGATCAGGCACTCGATGACGGCTCATCCCAGTTCTTCCTGTTTCTTTACGAGGCGGAGCTCACCCCTGCCGGTCTGAATCTGGTGGATGGACGCAATGCCGCGTTCGGGTATGTGGTGGATGGCTTCGATGTTCTCGAGGAACTCAGCGTGGACGACCAGATCAACCGCATTGCGGTGGTGGATGGAGCCGATCGGCTGCAGGCCCACGCCTGATCGGCTGTGACGCAGACCCTGGCAGACCTGGGAGAAGCGGAATTGCTGCGGCGCTTGGCGCGCTTCGCTCCACCAGGTCAGTTCGACGACGACACCGCTCAACTGCAGCAGCCATCTGGGGATCTGCTGGTGAATACCGACGTGCTGGTGGAGAGCATCCACTTCAGTGATGCGACCACGGCAGCGCTGGATGTGGGCTGGCGTGCTGTGGCCGCCAATCTCTCCGACCTGGCCGCCAGCGGTGTGGACCAGATCCTGGGAATCACGGTGGGGCTCGTCGCGCCAGGCCACACGCCCTGGAGTTGGGTGGAGGGTGTCTACCGCGGCATCGACTCCCTCCTCCAGGACAGTGGGGGCGTGCTGCTGGGGGGCGACTGCTCCCAGGGCCCCGCAAGGATGCTCTCCATCACTGCGCTGGGCACGCTCGGGCCCTTGCGGCTGCACCGGTCCCAGGCCAGAGCTGGCGACTGGATCGTGGTGAGCGGAGCCCATGGTCTGAGCCGCCTGGGGCTGGCCCTGCTTCTCGAGGAGTCCTCGCTGCAGAGCGTCACCCTGCCGGAGGCTCTCAAAGAACAGGCGATCCAACAGCACCAGCGTCCACAGCCAAGGCTTGATGCGCTCAGGTCACTGGTGATGAGCAAGCCAGGGGGGCTTCCCTGGAGAGCCGGTGGAACCGACAGCAGCGACGGTCTGCTTCAAGCCATCGACTGCCTCTGTCGAAGCAGTGGCTGCGGCGCCGTTTTAGACACAACAAAACTGCCACGGGCAGGAGGATGGCCCGAGGGTCCGCTCTGGCAACGCTGGTGCCTGAGTGGCGGAGAAGACTTCGAACTGGTGGTCACCCTCCCCGAACCCTGGGCGAAAGCCTGGATTGACGCGCAACCGTCCTGCCGGCAGGTGGGAGTGATCACCGATCAAGCCAAAGCGATCGTGTGGAGCCACGACAACGCACCGGTGGTCGCTGAGGGGTTCGCCCATTACGGAGCGACCTAGGCCATAAAAAATCCCCCCTTGGCAGGGGGGATCGAAACACGCAAGTCAGTGCGCTCTTCTGGATCACTTCCAGTTGCGGGCCACCACTTCGGCCAGATCCACCACGCGCTGGCTGTAGCCCCACTCGTTGTCGTACCAGGCAAGGATCTTCACCGCCTTGTCACCCATGGCGTAGGTGAGGTCGGCATCAAAGATGGTGGATTCGTTGGTGCCGGCGTAATCGGTGGAAACCAGGGGCAGGTCGCTGTACTTGATGATGCCCTTCATGCCGTTCTCGGAAGCGGCCTTGATCACAGCCTTCACCTCATCCACGGTTGTGGCGCGGGACGGACCGAAGGTGAGGTCAACAGCGGACACATTGGGGGTGGGCACGCGCATGGCGAAACCGGTGAGCTTGCCCTTCACCTCGGGGTAAACCAGAGCCACAGCCTTGGCAGCACCGGTGGTGGTGGGAACCATGTTGAGGGCAGCAGCACGGGCACGACGCAGGTCCCTGTGGCTGTTGTCGAGGATGCGCTGGTCACCGGTGTAGCTGTGAATGGTGGTCATCAGACCCCAATCCAAGCCGAAGCTCTGATCCAGAACCTTCACGATCGGAGCCAGGCAGTTGGTGGTGCAGCTGGCGTTGGAAAGGATTTTCCAATCTTCGTGGCGGTACTGATCGTCGTTCACACCCACCACGAAGGTGCCCACACCGTCGCCTTTGCCAGGCGCCGTGAGGATCACCTTGCTGGCACCGGCTTCAAGGTGCATGCTGGCTTTCTCATCAGTGTTGAACACACCGGTGGACTCGATCACCAGATCCACACCCCAATCCTTCCAGGGGCAGTTGAGGGGATTGCGATCAGCGAAGAATTTGATCTCCTTGCCGTTGACGATCATCGTGTCGTCGGTGGTTTCGATCTGAACGCTGCGATCGATGTGACCGAGGATCGAGTCGTAGGTGAGGAGGTGGGCGCTGGTTTTGGGATCGGATGTGGAGTTCATCCCCACGATCTCGAGTCCGGTATCAGCTCCGCGGCTCAGCCAACCCCGCATCACATTGCGACCAATTCGGCCGAATCCATTGATCGCAACGCGCAGGGTCATAACAAAAGCGGGTGATCCGCTACTGGGTTTGGCCGCCGATCATACAGAAATCACGGGATTTACCTTGTTACGCATGATTTTTTGATCACCATCAACCCAGAGCTACAAAGTTTCTGAACTGCTGGTCAGCTCGAAAAGCTGATTTATCGTGCGTGTTCCCGGTTGCGGTCATTGGTCTGCACGCTTGACATTCAATCGCCTGTGCACTTCATCGGTGCGGGCGGTATTGGTATGTCTGCGCTGGCGCGGATTCTGCTCAGCCGAGGCCATCGCGTCAGCGGTTCGGACCGCCGGCTGTCTCCCGCCATGGAGAGCCTCAAAACCGCAGGGATGGTGGCCTTTGAGTCCCAAGCTGCCGCCAACTTCCAGGCCTTGGATCGTCTGGATCGTTCCTCACCCATCGTGGTGATCAGCAGTGCCATTCCCGACCACAATCCTGAGTTGGTTGCCGCCAGAGAGCGGCAGCTCGAGGTGTGGCATCGCTCGGATTTACTCGCGGCACTGATCGACCAGCAACCATCGATCGCCATCGCTGGCAGCCACGGCAAAACCACCACCAGCACGGTGGTCACCACCCTTCTTCATGGTGCCGGCGAAGATCCCACTGCTGTGATTGGTGGCATCGTTCCCTGTTACGACAGCAACGGCCATGCCGGCCAAGGACGCCTTCTGGTGGCTGAAGCCGACGAATCCGATGGCTCACTGGTGAAATTCAGAGCCTCTTTGGGTGTGATCACCAATCTCGAACTGGATCACACCGACCACTACCGCGATCTGGACGACCTGATCGCAACCCTTCAACGCTTCGGAGACGGCTGCAAACGCTTGCTTGCCAATCAGGACGATCCCATCCTCAGCGAGCACTTCCAAGCCGATGCCTGGTGGTCGGTCCAGCGCAGCGACAACGTGGATTTTGCAGGGTTGCCCGTGGCTCTTGAAGGCGATCGCACCATCGCCGACCTCTACGAACAGGGGACTTTTGTGGGGCAGATCACCCTGCCCATGCCCGGACTGCACAACCTGAGCAACACCATCGGTGCGCTCGCCGCCTGCCGCATGGAGGGTGTGCCCCTTGAACACTTGATCAGCCACCTCTCAGAGCTGAAAACCCCAGGGCGCCGGTTCGATTATCGAGGCGACTGGCAGGGCCGGCAGATCGTTGACGACTACGCCCATCACCCCAGCGAAGTGGCAGCAACACTGAACATGGCCAACTTGATGGTCTCCAGTGGTCGCAGCCCTCTGCCTCGATCACCGCAGCGGTTGGTCGCTGTGTTCCAACCCCATCGCTACAGCCGCACCCAGGAATTCCAAACCGAATTCGCCCGGGCACTGCTTTCCGCTGAACTGGTGCTGCTGGCTCCGATCTTCGCCGCCGGTGAAGCTGAAATGCCTGGGGTGAACAGTGAAGCGCTGGCCAGCGTCATGCAGGAGCTATCAACCCAGCAATCCGTTCTGGTGGCATCAACGATGGATGAGCTCGTCAGCCTCGTGAAGGAACACAGCCTCCCCGATGATCTGGTCCTGGCCATGGGTGCCGGTGATGTGAACAGCCTCTGGTCGCGGTTGTCGCAGTCTTCAAGCGAGGGTCAGGCGTCATGTCCACCGGCACTGGCAGCCTGACGGCTCTGCAGGATTGCGGTGTCCTGCAACAGAAGGTTCCGCTCGCGGAGTTCACCACCTGGCGCGTGGGAGGTCCGGCCCAATGGCTGGCTGAACCAACCAGCACCGAGCAGATCCCAGAGCTCCTGCAGTGGGCCAGGGAGAGACGACTCCCCGTTCACATGATCGGAGCGGGATCGAATCTGCTCATCGCCGACGGCGGCTTGCCCGGACTCACCCTTTGCCTGAGACGGTTGCAAGGCAGTGCGTTGAATGCAGACACGGGACGCGTGCGTGCCGCCGCTGGAGAGCCGCTGCCCACCCTGGCCAGGCGTGCTGCCAAAGCTGGCTTGCAAGGGTTGGAGTGGGCTGTAGGGATCCCCGGCACGGTGGGCGGTGCCGCCGTGATGAATGCCGGAGCGCAGGGAGGCTGCACGGCGGAACAGCTGATCAGTGTGGATGTGATCCGCTTCAGCGACGCACAACCCAGCCTCGCCACCCTCAGTCGGGACGAACTGGCGTTCAGCTACCGCCACAGTGCCCTGCAAAGCAACCGGCACCTGGTGGTGGCCGCCGAATTTCAGCTCGAACCCGGTCACGACCCGGCCGAACTGCAACGCCTCACCAGTGGCAACCTCAACCATCGCACCTCCACCCAGCCCTACAAACTGCCCAGCTGCGGCAGCGTCTTCCGCAACCCCGAACCGGAGAAAGCCGGGCGGCTGATCGAATCCCTGGGGCTCAAAGGCCGGGCCATCGGTGGTGCCCAGGTGTCTGAGCTTCACGCCAATTTCATCGTGAACACTGGCGATGCCTCAGCGAACGACATCCGCGCCCTGATCAGCCTGGTGCAAGGCGAAGTGATGGAGGCCAAAGGCATTGCCTTGCATCCAGAAGTGAAACGGCTGGGCTTCGAGACGCCCGATTAACCTTCCAGTTCCTTCAGCAGTTCCATGGCCGGTTTCGGACTTCCCAATTTCGGACAGCTCACCGAAGCCTTCCGCAAGGCCCAGCAGATCCAGCAGGACGCCCAGAAACTGCAGGAAGAGCTCGATGCCATGGAAATCGAGGGCAGCAGTGAGGACGGTCGGGCCAGCATCTGGCTCTCCGGCAATCAACAACCCCTGCGCGTGAAGCTGGATCCGAGTCTGCTGAACGAGGGCCAAGACACTGCGGAAGCAGCTGTTCTCGCTGCTCTCCAATCGGCCTACGAACGCTCCACCGCCACCATGAAAGAGCGCATGCAAGATCTCACCGGAGGTCTCGATCTCAACCTCCCCGGGATGGGCGGCTGATCCCCAGGAGTTCCTCCACCGCTCCGCGATAGAACCCATAGCGCTCCCAGTCGCGACTGACTCCACAGCCCGGTTCATCGCGATGGAGACAATCGCGGAAGCGACAGGGATGAATGGTGAGCTGGTCCCGGAGTTCCGGGAACAGCACTTCAAGATTGCGGGCATCCCCAGGCAGGTCCGGTCGGTTGAAGCCGGGCGTATCCGCCACACGGGCTCCTGGGCTGAAGGGGTGCAGCTCCACATGCCGCGTCGTGTGCCGGCCCCTCTGCAGCCGTCCCGACACAGCGCCGACCCGCAGGGCCAGACCTGGCAGCAAGGCATTGATCAGCGAACTTTTACCCACCCCTGAAGGGCCGCAGAGCACGGTGATGGCCTGAGACGCGAGTACGGCGCGCAACGGATCCAAACCGAGGCCTGTCTGGACCGACACCATCACGGGGGCATAGCCCCAGCCCTCCAGACGCTGCTTCAACGCCAGCTGCTGCTCAGGCGCCAGAAGGTCGCACTTGGTGAGCACCAGCTGCACCTGCAGACCGGTCTGTTCCGCAGTGAGCAGAAAGCGACTGGCCTGATCGGCATCGAACGCAGGCTGCTCCGCAGCCAAAGCAACGAGCACACAGGAGGCATTGGCGACCGGAGGCCGCACCAGGAAACTGCTGCGGGGTTCCACGGCGGACACAACAGCACGGGCCTGGATTGGATCGATCGCCTCCACCGTGACCCGATCCCCCACATGCACAGCAGCGCCGCGATGGTTGAGCCGGGTGCGACGGGTGCAGAGAAGACGGGCCGGCGTGCCGGGCGATGGGGCATCCAGTTCCACCTCCAGGTAGTTGGCCTGGAGCGCCACCACCATGCCGCCATCGGGTGCAGCCTCACTCACCGCTGCAGATCACCAACAGGCGGACCCGATCAGGCCCCAGGCGTTCCACCGTGACCCCATGGCCATCCCGGCGCAGCCCGGGCACCACCATCTCTTCAGGTTCACCGGGATCGAGATCAACCTGCAGGCACTGCCCTGGGGCGAGGGATTCCAAGGCAAGCCGGCAGCGGATGAAGTTGAGCGGACAGGGCGTTCCGCACAGATCCAGCACCTGATCAGGCTGGAGGGCTGCCATGGTCAGCGCTGCCCGAAGAGCCGCGCAAACAGTCCGCTCTTGTGATGGTGATGCTGTTCCCCTCTGGCGGAGTGGTGTCCAGCGAGCTCCTCGAGCAAACCGCGCTCCTCGTCGTTCAAGCGGGTGGGAAGTTTCACGGTGACGGCAACCCGCTGATTGCCCCGAGCCACAGGGTTACCCAATTTGGGAATGCCCTTGTTCTCGAGGGTGAGCACGGCATTGGGCTGCGTGCCAGCAGGAATCTCCAGGCTGGTGGGACCATCCACCGTCTCCACCTCGATCGTGTCACCAAGGATCGCCTGCAGGTAACTCACCTTCACCTCAGACAGCACGGTGAGGCCATCGCGCCGCAGCGTGGGGTGGGACTTAACGGTGAGGAACACGTACAGATCCCCGGAAGGACCACCACGGAGGCCGGCATTGCCCTCACCGGCGACCCGCAGACGCGTGCCCGTGTCCACACCCGCAGGAATATTGATCCGCAGCTTTTTACGAACCTGCACCACACCCTGGCCACCACAGGCGTTGCAGGGGTCAGCGATCACCTGACCACTGCCGTTGCAGGTGGGGCATTCCGCCACCTGGGTGAAGCTTCCAAAGGGGGTGCGGGTGGCCCGGCGCACCTGGCCGACCCCGCCGCAGGTGGAACAGGTGGTGGGACCACTGCCGCTCTTGGCCCCACTGCCTCCGCACGTGGTGCAGGATTCCAGGTGGGGCACACGAATCTCCCGTTCCTGGCCGAACACCGCCTGATCGAAGTCGATCGTGAGGTCGTAGCGGAGATCGTCCCCCTGCTGGGGGCCGCGACGACGCTGCTGACGGGCTCCGCCGGCGGCACCACCAAAGCCACTGAAGAAGGTTTCGAAAAGGTCGGCGAAACCGCCCATATCGCCCATGTCGGGCATCCCGGCGGCACCACCGAGTCCGGCCTCACCGAATTGGTCGTAACGACCGCGAGTTTGCGGATCGCTGAGCACCTCGTAGGCCCGACCGATCTCCTTGAAACGGTCTTCAGCCCCAGGCTCCTTGTTGATATCCGGGTGGTACTGGCGAGCCAGACGGCGGTAGGCACGCTTGAGGGTGTCGGCGTCGGCATCCCTGCTGACACCGAGAAGCTCGTAATAATCGGCCATCAGCTGGAAATCCCGAAGGTCACAGTAAGGGGAGGGGTCTGATCATTGGCTCAACCGTTGCCATCACCGGAACCGCTGTCCTCAGCGGGGGCATCCGCCGCTGGTGCTTCGGCAGGCTGAGAAGAGGCGCCATCCTGCGGGCCTGGGCCCATGGACACTTTCACCATGGCGTGCCGCAGCACCTTGCCGTTGAGGTGATAGCCGCGTTGCAACTCCTCGATCACCACATCTTCGGGATGGGCATCGCTGGGCTCCCTGAGAACCGCTTCATGCAGGGTGGGGTCGAACTCCTGACCCACCACGCGCATCGGAGCCACACCAAGCTGCTTGAGCACATCAACCAGCTGCTTGTAGAGGCCCTGATAGCTGCGGTGCAGAGCCTGAGCTTCCTCTCCCTGGGGATCGAGTTGCTGGCGTGCGCGCTCAAAATTGTCGACAACAGGAAGAATCTCGCTCAGCGTGCTGCAGGTGAGCTGGATCTTGAGATCATCCTGATCCCGGCTCTGGCGCTTGCGGAAATTGTCGAAGTCGGCAGCGATGCGCATGTACTGCCCCCGCAACACATCGTGTTCGTCGCGCAGGGTGGTGTGCTCCCGCTCCAGTTGCTCCAGGCGAGCCTCGTTGTTACCGGTCTGAGGGGAAACCTCAGCCGCCGAGCCGGGATCGGAAGCCGAGGGGGTCTCGACAGGATCATTGGGCGTCTCGACAGGCTGCTGCCCGTCGGCAACAACCTGGGCCGGATCCTGCTCAGGGGTGGAGGCGTCGCCACTCATGCTGACCGGTTGCGAATTCACGTCTAGACATGTTGATAGGTGAGGTAGGCCTCCCACAAGCGGCGGAAGCCCGCACCTTTTGGATTTGATGTGCTGTGAGTGACGATCGCCGCCGACTGGAACTGGAACTGCTGCTGAAACGCACCATCCCAGGCACCCTCAGCAGCGCCGACAAACCGGATCTTCTGAGCGATTTGACGGCGCTGGGACTGGATCCGAAGCGCCACGGCGAGCTCACAGCCACCCTGAGCAGCCTTCTCGAACCAGCTCCGGCAGAAGCAATCCAAGATCAGAAGCAAGAACCACAGCAGGAACACGCGCAAGCTCCTCAGCAAGCACCGGAGAGCATTGCCGACACCGCCAGCTCCTATCTCGCGGAATTCAGCGTGGACGGAGTGCTGGAGGACGACCCCGATGAGGCCGAACTGCAGTCGTCTTCGATCGTGGATCTGGAAGACGGACTGAACGATGCCGATCGTTCACCGGTGATCAATCTCGTGGACCGGATCCTGATGCAGGCGCTGCAGCTGGGAGCCAGCGACATTCATGTGGAACCCCAGCAGGCTGGCTTGCAGTTGCGGTTTCGCCAGGACGGCGTGCTGCAAACCAGCATCGAGCCTCTGCCAAGCCGTTTGGTGCCAGCGGTGACCTCACGCTTCAAAATCATGGCGGATCTGGATATCGCCGAGCGCAGGGTGGCCCAGGACGGGCGGATTCGGCGCAGATTCCAGAACCGCACCGTGGACTTTCGGGTGAATTGCCTGCCCAGTCGCTTCGGGGAGAAGATCGTGCTGCGACTGCTGGACAGCTCCGCCACCCAGCTGGGCCTGGACAAGCTGATTACCAGTGAGACAACGCTCGACACCGTGCGGTCCCTGGGCTCCAAACCCTTCGGCATGATCCTGGTGACCGGACCCACCGGATCGGGGAAATCGACCACGCTCTATTCCCTGCTGGCCGAACGCAACGACCCTGGAATCAACATCTCCACGGTGGAAGATCCGATCGAATACACCCTCCCCGGCATCACCCAATGCCAGGTGAACCGAGAGAAAGGGTTCGATTTCAGCCAGGCGCTGCGGGCCTTCATGCGCCAAGACCCGGATGTGCTGCTCGTGGGCGAAACCCGCGACCTGGAAACGGCCAAAACCGCCATCGAGGCAGCACTCACTGGTCACCTCGTGCTCACCACCTTGCATTGCAACGACGCACCCAGCGCCATCGCCCGACTGGATGAAATGGGCGTTGAGCCCTTCATGGTGAGCGCGTCGCTGATCGGCATCGTTTCCCAACGCCTGCTGCGGCGTGTCTGCCCCGACTGCCGCCTTGCCTATCACCCGAAAGCTGAGGAGCTCGGGCGGTTCGGCTTGATGACCAGCAATGAAGAGGGCGTGACGTTCTTCAGGGCCAATCACCGCGAGGGACATCCGGACGCTTGTCCCACCTGTCAGGGCAGCGGCTACAAGGGCCGGGTGGGGGTGTACGAGGTGCTGCGCATGAATGAAGTGATGGCCGCTGCAGTGGCCAAGGGAGCCACCACCGACATGGTGCGCCAGCTAGCCCTGGAATCAGGGATGAAAACGCTGCTGGGCTACAGCCTGGATCTCGTGCGCGAAGGACGCACCACCCTGGAGGAAGTGGGCCGCATGGTGCTCACCGATGCCGGCCTGGAGTCCGAACGGCGGGCCCGAGCCCTGAGCACGCTCACCTGCAGCGGATGTGGTGGCGGACTTCAGGAAGGTTGGCTGGAATGTCCGTACTGCCTTACCCCACGCCATTGAGGGCTGCGTCATGGAAGTGATGATCGAAGACCTGATGCAGGAGCTGGTGGAAGCGGGCGGTAGCGACCTGCACATCGCCAGCGGTCAACCCCCTTACGGCCGCTTCAGCGGCCAGTTGCGGCCCATGCGCGACGAGCCCCTGATGGAGGAAAGCTGCAACCGGCTGATCTTTTCCATGCTCAACAACAGCCAGCGCAAAACGCTCGAGCAAACCTGGGAGCTCGACTGTGCCTATGGACTCAAAGGCGTGGCCCGCTTCCGGGTGAACGTGTACCGCCAGAAGGGCAGCTACGCGGCCTGTCTGCGAGCTCTTGGCAGCAAAATCCCCAGCATCGAGCTGCTGAATCTGCCCCCCGTGGTGGTGGAAACCAGCAAACGACCCCGGGGATTGGTGCTCGTGACCGGCCCGACTGGGTCAGGCAAAACCACCACGCTCGCGGCCCTGCTGGATCACATCAATCACAGCCGCGCCGAGCACATCCTCACGATCGAAGATCCGATCGAATTCGTTTACAAAAGCGATCAGAGCCTGGTGCACCAACGCCAGCTCAATGAAGACACCCGCAGTTTCGCCAATGCACTGCGAGCAGCTCTCAGGGAAGACCCCGACGTGATCCTGGTGGGAGAAATGCGCGATCTGGAAACCATCCAGCTGGCGATCAGCGCTGCTGAAACCGGGCACCTGGTGTTCGGCACCCTGCACACCAGCTCAGCGGCCCAAACCGTGGACCGCATGGTGGATGTGTTCCCCCCCGCGCAACAAACCCAGATCCGCGTGCAACTCTCAGGGAGCTTGGTGGCGGTGTTCTCCCAGACCCTGTGCCGCCGCAGCAACCCGGCGCCTGGGCAATTCGGTCGGGTGATGGCGCAGGAAATCATGATCAACACACCGGCCATCGCCAATCTCATCCGCGAAGGAAAAACTGCCCAGCTGTATTCACAAATTCAAACCGGTGGCGAACTGGGCATGCAGACCCTGGAGAAGGCGCTGGCAGATCTCGTGAAGACCAAACAAATTTCGCAACCAGAAGTCATGAGCAAAGCTTCCAAACCTGGAGAGCTCGAACGATTAATCAGCGGGTGACAACCATGACGAAGTATCGAGCTGTTTATATTAATCAAGAAGGCCAAAGAGCAAGCAGAATTCTTGATGCCAAGGATGAATCAACAGCAAAACAGAATCTGAGACGACGTGGCTTAAAACCCATTCAAGTTGAAATCCATAACGACAAAAAACCGGCACAAGCACCACGCACCCAGCGCTTCGAGGCTCACTGCATCACGGTGAAAGGCAAGAAGCGCACCGTAACCATCGATGCACCCAATCCTGCCGCTGCCAAAAAACAACTCAGACGTTCTGGCCTACGCGCAGAATCAATCGCCTTAGCCATCAACCCAACCGGTAAAGACAGCAACGCCAACGAAAGCAAACCAAGCAACCGATCCGGATTTCTTCAAACCCTCGAGGAAGCACTGCAAAAGCCCCCTGGCGTGAAAGACAAAGCGGTGTGGGCCAGCAAGCTGGCCGCGCTGGTGGATGCCGGCGTACCGATCGTGCGCAGCCTCGATCTGATGGCCACCCAGCAGAAGCTGCCGATGTTCAAGAAGGCGCTCACCGCCGTGGGATTGGAAGTGAACCAGGGCACAGCCATGGGAGCTGCCATGCGCCAGTGGCCGAAGGTGTTTGATCAACTCACCGTGGCCATGGTGGACGCCGGCGAGGCGGGCGGCGTGCTCGATGAATCACTCAAGCGCCTGGCCAAACTTCTGGAAGACAACGCCCGCTTGCAGAACCAGATCAAAGGAGCCCTGGGCTACCCAGTGGCCGTTCTGGTGATCGCGATTCTGGTGTTCCTGGGAATGACCATCTTTCTGATTCCCACCTTTGCGGGGATCTTCGAAGACCTGGGGGCCGAACTGCCCTTGTTCACGCAGCTGATGGTGGACCTGAGCAAACTGCTGCGCTCTTCGGCAGCACTCGTCTTCGCTGGAGTGCTGCTGGTGGGGATCTGGCTGTTCAGCCGCTACTACGCCACCCACAAGGGCCGCCGGGTGATTGATCGCCTGATGCTCAAAGTTCCGCTGTTTGGCGACTTGATCATGAAAACCGCCACCGCCCAGTTCTGCCGGATTTTCAGTTCACTCACCCGCGCTGGCGTACCGATCTTGATGTCGCTTGAGATCTCCAGCGAAACCGCAGGCAACTCCATCATTTCCGACGCCATCCTGGAATCGCGCGGCCTGGTGCAGGAAGGCGTGCTGCTGAGCACAGCGCTCACCCGCCAGAAAGTGCTGCCGGAGATGGCCTTGAGCATGCTCTCGATCGGCGAGGAAACCGGTGAGATGGACCAGATGCTCAGCAAGGTGGCCGACTTCTACGAAGACGAGGTTTCGGCATCCGTGAAGGCGCTCACCTCGATGCTTGAACCCGCGATGATCGTGGTGGTGGGCGGCATTGTGGGCTCCATCCTGCTGGCGATGTACCTGCCGATGTTCACCGTGTTTGATCAGATTCAATAGCGTCAGCAGGCAATCAAGCCCGCAAAGCACGCTGCTCTCAGCAAAATTTCTGACAATACTCAGACGAATTTCAGAAACAACAAAGTTGACTTTAAGTTGCTACTAGATATATATCAATCACCTACAGCTGAAGGGTTGACTCAGAAAGCAAGTGCGCGCGAATCTCACCGAGATTTATTTTAAGACGCCTTAATTTTGACCAGCGACGTCCAGGCACCAACCCTTACTAGCGCTTCTCTCAACTCCACCGATCTTGATCCTTCAGCACCAGGAGGAGCGTTCCTCGCGGGATCAATCAGCTTCTCTGATTTATCTGGTCTGGAATACATCATACTCTCTTATCAATCGACAACCAGTGACCAACGAGTATCTCTGTATTTCGGCCTAGGAGATGCCATTGATGGCAATGCTCTGGCTGGAACGATTCAGAGCAGCAGGGAACTCGATCAATTCACTGCTAACGGTCAATGGACATTGAGCTCCCTGAGCACACGCGATCAAGCAGGTAATGGCTTCGACCTCTATCGCGATGATTTTCCCACTGACGCCATCTGGTTTGAGCAGCTCGATGCCTTGAATATCGACCAAAGTGCTCTCTCATTTGTTGTGAACAACACAACTCAAGAAGCCCTTAGACCTGAAGACACATCCACACCCATCATCAACAGTCTCAGCCTCAGTTCAGATCGCCTCGATCCCTCACAACCCGGTGGGGCCTTCCTCACCGTGAACGTTGACTTCACTGATCAAGGATCCGGTCTTGATGATGTGTTTCTCACTTTTGAATCGGTTGAAACCGGACAACAGATTTACTTCGACCTAGGCCGAGACGACTTTATCCAGGGCTCCCTCCTCTCAGGCACAGTGGCTGAAAGCCGTGAGATTGATGCCTTCGCTGCCAGCGGCGAGTGGAAACTCACGCAAATTTATGGCCGAGATCAAGCCAGTAACTCTTTCTCTTTTTCAAGATCTAACTTCAGCTCAGGAGCACAGTGGGATCAGTTCCTTATTGATTCCAATATTCAATCCACGTTTGTAATTGATAACCCCCAGGCTGATACATCCACACTCATCATCAACAGTCTCAGCCTCAGTTCAGATCGCCTCGATCCCTCACAACCCGGTGGGGCCTCCCTCACCGTGAACGTTGACTTCACTGATCAAGGATCCGGTCTTGATGATGTGTTTCTCACTTTTGAATCGGTTGAAACCGGACAACAGATTTACTTCGACCTAGGCCGAGACGACTTTATCCAGGGCTCCCTCCTCTCAGGCACAGTAACTGAAAGCCGTGAGATTAATGCCTTCGCTGCCAGCGGCGAGTGGAAACTCACGCAAATTTATGGCCGAGATCAAGCCAGTAACTCTTTCTCTTTTTCAAGATCTAACTTCAGCTCAGGAGCACAGTGGGATCAGTTCCTTATTGATTCCAATATTCAATCCACGTTTGTAATTGATAACCCCCAGGCTGATACATCCACACTCATCATCAACAGTCTCAGCCTCAGTTCAGATCGCCTCGATCCCTCACAACCCGGTGGGGCCTCCCTCACCGTGAACGTTGACTTCACTGATCAAGGATCCGGTCTTGATGATGTGTTTCTCACTTTTGAATCGGTTGAAACCGGACAACAGATTTACTTCGACCTAGGCCGAGACGACTTTATCCAGGGCTCCCTCCTCTCAGGCACAGTAACTGAAAGCCGTGAGATTAATGCCTTCGCTGCCAGCGGCGAGTGGAAACTCACGCAAATTTATGGCCGAGATCAAGCCAGTAACTCTTTCTCTTTTTCAAGATCTAACTTCAGCTCAGGAGCACAGTGGGATCAGTTCCTTATTGATTCCAATATTCAATCCACGTTTGTGATTGATCGAAGCGATGCATTACAGCCAAACTATGCCCTCACAGCAACCGCGCAGGCGCTGCAGGAGGGCAATTCGCTAACGGCAACTGTCAACACCACCAATCTTGAGGAAGGCACAACCCTCTATTGGCAGTTCTCAGGTGACAGCATCGAAGCCAGCGATCTTGATCCCTCTTCCCTCAGTGGCAGCGGAGTGGTGGATGCCAATGGCCAACTCAGCTTTGACGTCACCATTGCCGATGATCAACAAGCCGAAGGCAATGAAACCCTGAAGATTCAGCTCTACAGCGATAGCAGCCTCACAACACCTGTGGGTAATGCACTGTCAATTGCCATCAATGATCCCGAAAGCGGCAGCACCGATAACGACGCCAACGGCCTGGTGGACAACCGCTCTGTTTACACACTCTTCAATGGCGGTGATCCACTCACCATCACCAAAGAACGCTCCGATGGCAGCACGCGTTCCTTCTCCACAACAGGCATCCCCAACTGGGATGCCACACAAGCAGTTCAAGCCACGGATGGCTCCGGGTTCAACGTTCTCCTCGAGGGTGCTGATGGCACGGCACGCGCTGATCAATTCCTTGTCTGGACCACGGACAACACCGGACTGATCTCCTCAAGCACCGGCTGGAAATCCGCTGATCAACTCGCTCAAGACGGCTGGGAAGCTCCCTTCTCAACCGACTTCAACAACGACGGCATCACAGGTGTTCCCACCGCAGTCGATAACGACGCCAACGGCCTGGTGGACAACCGCTCTGTTTACACACTCTTCAATGGCGGTGATCCACTCACCATCACCAAAGAACGCTCCGATGGCAGCACGCGTTCCTTCTCCACAACAGGCATCCCCAACTGGGATGCCACACAAGCAGTTCAAGCCACGGATGGCTCCGGGTTCAACGTTCTCCTCGAGGGTGCTGATGGCACGGCACGCGCTGATCAATTCCTTGTCTGGACCACGGACAACACCGGACTGATCTCCTCAAGCACCGGCTGGAAATCCGCTGATCAACTCGCTCAAGACGGCTGGGAAGCTCCCTTCTCAACCGACTTCAACAATGACGGCATCACAGGTGTTCCCACCGCAGTCGATAACGACGCCAACGGCCTGGTGGACAACCGTTCTGTTTACACACTCTTCAATGGCGGTGATCCACTCACCATCACCAAAGAACGCTCCGATGGCAGCACGCGTTCCTTCTCCACTACCGGCATCCCCAACTGGGATGCCACACAAGCGGTTCAAGCCACGGATGGCTCCGGGTTCAACGTTCTCCTCGAGGGCGCTGATGGCACGGCACGCGCCGATCAATTCCTTGTCTGGACCACAGACAACACCGGACTGATCTCCTCAAGCACCGGCTGGAAATCCGCTGATCAACTCGCTCAAGACGGTTGGGAAACAGTCTTTGGGGATATTTTTAGCAGCGGAGGAATAGAGGACACCACACCGCCCGACCTCCTCTCCTACACACTTTCTGATTACAACATTGATCTCTCAGATGGTGATGTCACCGTTGATGTCACAGCTGCCATCCGCGATGACATCAGTGGTGTATTCGATGGAACATTTGCTAATGGGGATGGAGGCGGTATTTCATTTGCGCGATGGACAAGCCCTAGTGGCAATCAATTTGTCAGTGGTGGTGGGTTCACAGATCCGGTCACAGGAGATTTCCTCAATGGCACCTACAACGATCAAGCTGTCTTTAACCAGTTTTCCGAAAATGGAACATGGACTCTTGATAATTTCTTTGTTGTTGATGAGGTCGGAAACAGCACCTTCCTGTCAAGCGATCAACTCAATGAACTGGGCATCCAAACCACTCTCGAAGTGATTGGAGGAATGGGTAATCTCACCCCTAATTCAACAGATTTACTAACTTAATCAGTGTTCGGTTAGGTCATTCAAGGCCTCCTCCTCCATGGGGAGGCTTTGATGAAGTCATCTCACTCAGATCGACTGGCCGCCGCAATCGCCATCCCAGCCAGCCAGCCGCCGCTCCAGCAGGCCTGGAAATTAAAGCCGCCGGTCACTCCATCCACATCCAACAACTCACCAGCCAGATACAAACCAGGGCAGCGGCGGCTTTCCATCGTGGCCAGATTCACCTCACCGAGATCCACACCGCCAGCCGTTACAAACTCCTCTCCAAAGGGACCACGTCCCTGGATCGCCAGACGCTGCGCGCAGAGAATCTCCAGCAGCTGACGCTCGGCCTTGAGCGGCAGATCTGCCCAGCGCCGCTCCGCCTCCACCCCAGCCAATGCCAGAAAAACCTGCCACAGACGACGCGGCAGGTGGTCCAAAGGCTTGGCAGCTGACACAGTGCGCCGGGCCTGCTCCCGGCGCCACTGCTGCAAGCGCTGCTCCACCCCGGAGCGGCCCAGCCCAGCACTCCAATCCACCTTCAGATCACCCTTGTAATGGCTCTGATGCAGAGCCCGGGCCGCAAACGCCGAAAGCCGCAGGGTGGCAGGTCCACTCAAACCCCGGTGGGTGATCAGCACCCGGCCGGTCTGGCGAAAGCGCTGATCACCCAGCTTCAGGTCCAAGCCCACATCGTTGAGGGCGATGCCGCTGCAAGCGCTGAGCTCGCAGGCCTGCAGCGAGAGGCTGAACAGCGACGGCACCGGTGGCACCACCTGGTGACCCAGCGCTGCAGCCAACTTGCGGCCACTGGGATGACCGCCGGTGGCCAGCATCACGCTGCGGGCTCGCAGGGGCTGCTCCAGGCCGCGACCCTCCACCAGAAACCCACCTTCAGGATGGAGCGTGATCTGCTGCACCATCGCCCGCATCTGCCATTGCACCCCGGCAGCAGCGGCCGCCTGCTGCAGGCAGCGGATCACCGCTTCCGATCGGTTCTCCTGGGGGAACAGGCGTCCGTCGGGCTCCTCCACCAGGGTGAGACCCCGTTCATCAAACCAGGCGATCGCATCACCACAGGCGAAGCGACTGAACGGACCACGCAAGGGTCTGCTGCCACGAGGGTAGTGGCTGGCCAACTCGCGCGGATCCCAGCAGGCATGGGTCACATTGCAGCGACCGCCCCCACTGATGCGCACCTTCTGCAGGGGCTCCGGGGTGCCTTCGAGCACCAGAACCAGCTCCAGACCCTGCTCGGCAGCGGTGATCGCTGCCATCGTTCCGGCAGGACCACCACCAACAACGATCAGATCAAGCAGGCTGGAAGCGCAGGGCAACGCCGTTGTTGCAGTAGCGCTTACCGGTTGGCCGGGGGCCGTCATTGAACACATGGCCCTGGTGTCCGCCGCAGCGGCTGCAGTGGTATTCCGTGCGCGGAACGATCAGTTTGAAATCTACTTTCGTAGCGATCGCACCGGGTAGAGGCTCAAAGAAACTGGGCCAGCCGGTGCCACTGTCGAACTTGGCGTTGGAGGAGAACAAGGGCATGTCGCAACCGGCGCAGTGATACGTGCCGGTTCGCTTCTCGTTGTTCAACGCGCTCGTGAACGGACGTTCCGTGCCCTCCTTGCGCAACACCGAATAGGCATCCGGTGTGAGGCGCTTCTTCCAGTCTGCGTCCGTCAGATCCCAGGCCGCATCCGAGGCTTTGGAAGCCGCCAACACCCGATCTGGAGCCCTGAACACCCCAAACAAACTCGCTGCCATCGCCACCATCAGGGACCGGCGGCTCAACAACCACTGCTCAACGGTGGGAGTCATCGCTGTCATCTCAGCTGTGTTCCATCCGTTCTAAGCAAACCGAACCCCAGGGACAGGCACCATGGAGGGATGGATTCCCTCACCGATGCCGATCGGGAACCCCCCTGGCGTTTCAGCGTCGCCCCGATGCTGGACTGCACCGACCGGCATTTCCGCCAGTTGATGCGGCAGATCAGCCGCCGTTCACTGCTCTACAGCGAAATGGTGGTGGCCCAGGCGCTGCACCACAGCAACCGCAGGGAACGACTGCTCGGTTTCGATCCAGAAGAACATCCGATTGTTCTGCAGGTGGGAGGCGATGACCCCCAGCTGCTGGCCGAAGCCACCCGCATGGCCGCGGACTGGGGCTACGACGAGATCAACTTGAATGTGGGCTGCCCCAGCCCGCGGGTGCAGGCCGGCAATTTCGGTGCCTGTTTGATGGCGGAACCCGAGCGGGTGGCGCAGTGCGTGGAGGCGATGGTGTCGGCCAGCGATCGGCCCGTCACGGTGAAGCACCGCGTGGGCATCGATGATCTCGACAGCGACGACCTGCTCACGGCCTTCGTTGACCGGGTGGCCGATGCCGGAGCCTCTCGCTTCAGCGTGCATGCGCGCAAAGCGTGGCTGGAGGGTCTCGACCCCAAACAGAACCGCACGATTCCGCCCTTGCAGCACGACCGGGTGATCGCCCTGAAAGCGCGCAGACCACAGCTCACGATCGAACTGAACGGAGGCCTCGACACACCGGAACAATGCCTTGATGCCCTGCAGCACTGTGATGGAGCCATGGTGGGTCGTGCGGCCTACGCCCACCCCTTGCGTTGGGCTTCAGTCGACACGCTGATCTATGGCGATGCCCCGCAAACCGTGCGGGCATCGGATGTGCTGATCGGCCTGATTCCCCACGCCGAGCGGCATCTACAACGCGGAGGCCGGCTCTGGGACATTGGCCGCCATCTCGTGCAACTGGTGGAAGGCGTTCCTGGAGCCCGTCACTGGCGCCGTGACCTGGGCCAAAAGGCACAGCGCAGCGGCGCCGATCTCACGGTGCTGGAGGCCTCAGCCCGGCAGCTGATCGATGCCGGGCTTTAACGAGGCAGCACAAGGAACTCAGCCTTCAGCGCCGCCGTAACCGCCGTAGTCATCTCCACCGCCGCCGCCGTAACCGCCATCGTTGAATCCACCACCCTCACTGGGTGCAGCTCCACCACGCCGGCGCCGGCTGCGGCCGTCATCTCCGCCACCGCCGCCATCGCTGTAGCTGCCACCGCCACCGCCGTAGCCACCACCACCGCCAGAGGCTCCACCGCCGTAACTGCGATCTTCCCAACCTCGGGCGCCCGAACGGCGTTCTCCACCACCGCCGTAGCCGCCACCACCGCCGCGATAGCCACCGCCACCGCCGCCATCGTTGTAGCCGCCACCGCCACCGCGATAGCCACCACCACCGCCGCCGCCGCCGTAGCCACCACCGCCACGACGGGGTGCGCTGCCGCGGGGCTCCGCTTTGTTGATGCGCAGGGGACGGCCCATCAGCTCCGCACCCTGGAGGGCTTCGATGGCCGCGGCCTCGGCCGCGTCATCAGCCATCTCCACGAAAGCAAAACCACGTTTGCGGCCGGTGTCGCGCTCCAGGGGGAGGGCACAGTTCGTGACCTCTCCAAAGGCAGCGAACAATTCAATGACGTCTTCCTGCTCAGCGCGGAAGGGCAAATTGCCTACAAAAATGCTCACGTTCCTGATGAACCTGAATGAAAGTGACCCTGGGGATCAGACAAGCCATCGGGTCAAGATCCGGTGAAGGAACGCGGCACCTCCGGCTTGCTCAGCGTAGACCCGTCCACGCGAAATGTTCATCCATTCGCTAGGTCCAAGCGCTCACTCCAGGCCGATAACTGTTCCTCCACACGATCGAAGCCAGTTCCGCCCTCACTGGTGCGCGCCGCCACAACCTGGCGCGGAGCCAATGCGTCATAGAGATCGGATTCAATCGCCGGATGAAAGCTCTGCCAGCGCTCGAGGCTGAGGTCGCGCAACAACACCCCCTCGCTCAGACACTGTTTCACCACAGAGCCCACGATCTGATAAGCCTCCCGGAAGGGAACCTGGCGGGCCACCAGATAATCGGCCACATCGGTGGCATTGGAGAAATCAGCAGCGACCGCAGCTTCCAAACGGTCCTCCCGGAAGCTGAGGCCCTCGTCCATCAAGATCGTCATCGCTTCCAGGCACTGGGAACCGGTAGAGACCACGTCGAACAGGGCCTCCTTGTCTTCCTGAAAATCCTTGTTGTAAGCCAAGGGAAGGCCCTTGATCATCGTGAGCAAGCCCTGGAGATGACCAAACACCCGTCCGCACTTTCCCCTCACCAACTCGGGAACATCGGGATTTTTTTTCTGAGGCATCAGGCTGCTGCCCGTCGCGCAGCGATCACTGAGCCGAACAAAGCCGCATTCCTCGGAAGCCCAGAAGATCACCTCTTCCCCAAGGCGGCTGAGATGCACCATCACCAAGGAGATGGCCGCCGAGAATTCCACCGCAAAATCCCTGTCGCTCACGGCATCAAGGCTGTTGGCATAAAGGCCGTCAAAACCAAGAGCCGCGGCCGTGCTGCGCCGGTCGATGGGAACGGGAGTTCCGGCCAGGGCCGCTGCACCGAGCGGTGAAACATTCACCCGTTTGCGCACATCCTCAAGACGCTGACGATCACGCTCCAGCATCTCCACATAAGCCAGCAGGTGATGGGCTAGACAAACCGGTTGCGCCCGCTGCAGATGGGTGTAACCGGGAATCAAGGTTCGACGATGGCTCAGGGCCTGACGCAGAAGAGCCCGTTGAAACGTCTTCACCTGGGGAATGAGTTCATCAATGCGTCGCCGCAGCCAGAGGCGCAGATCCGTGCCCACCTGGTCATTGCGACTGCGGCCGGTATGCAATTTCTTACCGACAGGTCCCAGGAGAGCGATCAGCCGGCGCTCCACGGCGAAGTGCACATCCTCATCGTCCAGGCCTGGCTGGAAACGGCCCTCAGCTGCCTCGGCCCGAATCTGCTCCAAGCCACCGCAGAGTTGATCCGCCTCAGCTTCACTGATCACACCACACTGCGCGAGCATGCGGGCATGGGCCATGGATCCATCGAGATCCTCCTGCAGAAGGGTGATGTCGAAACCGATGGAGGCATTGAAACGCTCGATCGCTGGATGCAATCCCTGCTCGAAACGATCACTCCAGGTTGCGGAGCCTCCTCCTGTCACTCCGCCAGCCATCGCTCACCTCTGCTCAGATCTCCACAGCTTGTCAGGCCGGAGAACGGGGAACTGAAGGCAGCATCACCTCCTCGCGCACCTTCAACACCACCATGGAGGCATCGTCTTCCAGCTGACGATCGGCGCCAACGAAACGATCCAGGCGGTCGAACAACTGATCGAGAATGCCTTGAGACCCCGTGCCAGAGCGGCAGGCAGATTCCAGGCTGCGAATCAGCCTTGCCTCATCAAAGCGATCCCCGGTGATCCCTGGAGCTTCAGTGACGCCATCGGTGTAATAGAGCAGCACATCTCCCGGTTCCAACACAACGGAGCCAGTGCCGTAATCCGCCTCGGGCTGCAGACCGATCAACAACCCCGGCGCATCCAAACGGCTGATCGTGCGTTGCTGAGCGCGCCAGATCAAAGGCGGATTGTGGGCCGCATTGGCAAAGCGCAAGCGCCGGGAGCGCGGATCGAAATCCGAATAAAACAGGGTCACGAAGCGATGGGACTGAGACAGATCCTCAAGAGCCAGCTGATTGAGATCGTGAAGAATGCGATCCGGCGGCAATCCGCTCAGCACCTCAGCGCGCAACATGCCGCGCAGCATGGTCATCAGGAGACCCGCAGGCACCCCCTTGCCCATCACATCACCCATCACCAGGGCCCAGCGACCCCGTTCACGGCGGCGTCCAATTAACTCCGGGCGCGTGGGGATGAAGTCGTAGTAGTCGCCTCCCACTTGAAACGCCGGCCGACAGCGCGCCGCCAGTTCCACCCCTTCAATCACCGGGCAATGATCCGGCAGAAGCTGCGCCTGGATCTCCGCACCGATGCTGAGCTGACGATCCACGCGCTCATGGCGCCTGGCTTCCTGCAGCATCTGGTCATTTTCGATCGCGACTCCGGTGAGGTCAGCAACCAGTTGCACCTGCCGGCGATGCACATCGCTCCACACCAGCGATCCTTTGGGCTCGAACACATAAAGACGACCGCGCTGCCGGCCTCTCGCCACCACAGAGGTGGCAAACAGTCCAGAGGAGCCCAGCTGACCCTGAACCAGGCGATCCAGCGCCAGCACAAGGGCGTCATCGGAACCGAACCCTGCAGACCGGCCAGGTTCATGCTGGCTCAACGTTTGGAGCAGCGACTCTGAACGCACGCCGGGGAGCATCTGAATCTGATCGGCCCAGAGGCGACCATCCCCCTGAAACGGCACGAGCAGTGCTCCTTCCACACCAACCAGGCGCGCTGCCACCACTGGAACCAGTTCGAGAAAACGGTTGAGGTTGGTGAAACTGCGCAGCGCAAAACCCAGCGACACCAACAGCTCTTGATTCGAGCGTTGCTCGCGAACCAAGCTGTCGAGCAGTTGACGCAAGGACGCCGTGGCCGTCAGGGGCTGCTGACTGGCACTACGGGCAGGAGAGGCCGGATGTCGCCGTGGTGGCTTGCTGCTCACAGCATCACCATGGCAGGGCCCGCAACGTAGCAAAATTTGCTACCGACAACTGCAGCCCGAGGGCAAGCGAGCACTCAGCGAGAGGCGAGCAACGCTTCCACGAATTCAAAACTGTTGAACGGCCGCAAATCACGGATTCCTTCACCGGCACCGATGAAACGGATCGGAAGCCCGGCTTCGGAGGCAACAGCGAGAGCAACACCCCCTCGGGCCGTGCCATCGAGTTTGGTGATGACCACCCCGGTCAACCCGGCAGCACGCGCAAAGGCCATGGCTTGTTTGAGACCGTTCTGGCCTTGGCTGGCATCGAGCACAAGCAGGGATTCCACAGTTGCATCAGGAGCCAATCGATCCACAACCCGCCGGATCTTGTTGAGCTCTTCCATCAGGTTGTGTTTGGTCTGCAGGCGGCCAGCGGTGTCCACAAGCACCAGATCCGTGCCCTTCGACCGGGCGGCCCCGATGGCATCAAACACCACAGCTGCAGGATCCGCATTGTCCGATGGGTTAGCCACCACAGGAACATCACTGCGATCACCCCAAACCTGCACCTGCTGAACCGCAGCCGCCCGGAACGTATCAGCGGCGGCAATCATGGCGGAATAGCCGCTACGCACCGCCAGGTTGGCCAGCTTGCCGAGAGTTGTGGTCTTCCCCACGCCATTCACACCCACCATCAGCCAAACGTTCAGCTGACCGCGCTGAGGGGCCAAAAGATCCACGCCGCTGGACTTGATCGGAGCCTCTAAGAGATCCCGAAGCTGCTCCTTGAGAAAGCGGATGCCTTCGCTCGGGTCCACCACCTGCTCGTTCATGCGCTTGCGCAGAGCATCCAGCACCTGATCGGTGGCCTTCACGCCAGCGTCGGCACGAAGCAGCAACGACTCCAGATCATCGAGCACCTCCGGGGTGAGGGGGTCATCACCCAAGTTCTCCAGAAGCCCGGAGACAAAACCCTGGCGGGTTTTCTCAAGGCCTTGGCGCAAGCGACCGAGCCAGTCGATCTCCTCGAGGGTGACCTGCTCTGCCTCACGACCCTGGGCGGCCAACACCTCCGCCGACCAGGTGAAGGTGTCGTCGAACGCGCCGAGACTGGGCTCATCCTGCTCGCGATCCACTTCAACGCTTGCAGCAGGAACCGGTTGCTCGGCGACCGGTTCCTGAGCAACCTGCGGCTCTTGTTCGAGCTGCTGCTGTCGTTCCTGGCGTTGGGCCGCGGCCTGCTCGAGCAAGGACAAACCAGCCACAGGTGTTGGCTCGGGATCGGCTGGCGCTGGCTCTTGTTCCGGCTCTCGCTCTGGTTCAGGCTCGGGCTTGGTCTCTGGCTCTGCCGGGGAGTCGGATTGGGGTGCCGCAGGGGTCGCGTTCGCCTGCTCCTTCTGAGCTTTCAAACGGGCGTAGGCCTGCCGTGCCCACTCCAGAGGATCGTCATCCGCACTGGCGGCCGCGTCCTGCTGCGGTTCCTGCGCTGACGCACTGTCATCAGCTGGAGGTGGGGTTGGAGCAGCCTCAGACTGCCGGTTGAACCAGTCGTAGACCATGGGGGTCAGGACACTGCCTGGGAAGAGGCATTCTGCAGGCGGCGCAGCACCCCATTGATCATGCGGCGACCTTGCTCATCGCTGTAGCGGTTGGCGAGCTCAACAGCTTCATTGCAAGCAACGGACGCTGGCGTCTTCATCGACTGCAGATCAACAACAGCAAGACGAAGGATGTCGCGGTCGATGCGGGGAAGACGGCTCAAACGCCAGCCTTCCATCACGCTGTCGAGCTGATCATCCAGGGATGGACGGGCATCGAGAACCAGTTGAATCCTGCGCATCGCCTCCTTTTGCACCATCTCCTGATCAGCCAAGGCCAACAATCGGGGCAATTCAAGGCTGGCGGAGAGACCGTTCAACACTTGCTCCGCGCTGGTTAAGGAGTCACGCAGATGCTCGCGAACCGGCATGACTGCAGCCGTTGATCCCTCCTGCAGCTCGCTGTCCAGTAACGATTGCTGGGCTTTCTCGAGATCAGCGGCGCATCGATCGAGAACCTCGCGCCAATGCTGCATCAAACTATCCAGAGCCTTCTGCAGAAGCGCCTCGAGAGACTCCACAGACAGAGAGCGATCCCGCTCTGCGCACTGGCTGAGCACGAGGAGGGCGAGCTCTCGGGAGAGGGAACGGGTCTGCATGGATCGTTAACGAACGACTCAGGAGGAGGAGGGTGCCACAGAGGCTCTGAGCTGGGCGATCAGGCTCGAAAAGCTGCGGCCGGCTGGCGCTTCCCGGGCGTCAGGGTTCACGATTCCGGCGGAAATGATCGTTTTGAATGCATCCTCAACGGAAAGATCCAGATCCCTCACAGACGATTCAGGAACGAGGGTGTACCAACCGGTGGTGGGATTGGGTGCTGTGGGAATAAACACACTCAGCAAGCGCTCTTCCAGTTCTGACTGCAGCGAAGGGCCGACTTCTCCGGTCACAAAACCAACGCTGTAGAGGCCCTCCCTGGGATATTCCACAAGCACAACCCTTCGGAAGCGTTGGGAGTTATCGCGCAGAAAAGTCTCAAGAAGTTGTTTGAGGGTTTTGTAAACCGATCCCGCCAAGGGAATGCGCAGGAGGGTTCCCTCACCGAACTCAAGCAACCAACGACCCACGATGTTTCGGGCCATCAGACCGATCAGCAAGATTCCGAGCAAAGGAACCGTGAGCCCGAGGGCCAGGTTGATCAGATCCTGCAGAAGCGGATTGAGCGTGATGAACGGATTGAACTGCTTGGGGATCGACGTGAGAAAGGCCAGCACGAAGCGACTGACGATCGTGGCCAGCCAGATCGTGGTGGCCAAAGGAATCACCACAAGCAGACCTGCGATCAGGTCATTCTTGAGATCCTGTTGAAGCCTGGCGCCAAGTGGCTGATCAGGTCTTGGATTGGACTGGACCAAGGAACGCCCGGGGCCTGCGGCCAACGTGTGCAACCAACCTAACCAGCGATCAGAGCACAGCGGCTACAGCCAGCAGTGCCAGAGCCACAGCAAGCACCACCGCACTGAAGGTGCCGCCGAACCGACGCTGATTCACTGCCAGATTGCGCTGGCGCTCGGCCTGCTGGATCTGCTGATCCATCTGTGACAACTGTTTGTCGATGAACTCCTGCGCCGCCTTGGTCTTGTCCTCATCGGTTGCATCAGCGGGAAGCTGACCGGCCTGGGCAAGCTGCTCACCGAGAATCTTCACGTTGTCGGGATTGGCGGATTGCTGTCTTGCCATCTCCAACTGCCCTCGCTTCTGGTTCAGGCTTTGGTCGGCTTCACCGGAGAGGGACTGATTGCCACTGATGCCAAGGGGAATCACGGCGATCATGGCCAGAGCCATCAGTGCCGAAAGAATGCAGACCACGATCCGGATCGGCGGACGCGCTGATCCGGGCTGATCCAACCGCGACGCGATGAGCATGAGCAACAGACCGATGAATCCCATCGGCGCCTGATTGACCAACCGCTCAATGAGGAGCTGCTGGTAAACCTCATCACTCCAATCCGCAGCGCTGAGAACCACACCGATCTGCAGAGCGAGAAGCAGAACCAGGGTGAGCCCAAGCCAACGCAGGAGCGGCGCGAGACGAGGTGAGGACTCCTGGTGGGAAGCAGACACGTCACGATGTCAAAAGGTGCCCAACTTTACGGTTAGTTTTCGTGAACGTCCCCGACGTCGGAGCGCAGCTGAGCTTGGCTCTCAAGGAGCGGGCCCGAGCCGAGGGATTTGAACCCGTCGGCATCGCCTCCCTCCCTGGCAGTCCTCGCCTGCGCCTGCGCACGGAGGCTCTGCAACGTTGGCTGGACGCTGGACACCAAGCCGATATGGGTTGGATGGCAGCACCGCGACGCCGGTCAGCAGACACTTTGTTGGACGGAGCCCAAAGTGTGCTGGCCGTTGGGCTGAACTATCACGTGGCCCACGACCGCCGCCACGACCGCCTGGCGGTGGCTCGCTACGGCTGGGGCCGCGATTACCACCGGGTGGTGAACCAGCGCCTGCGGAGAGTGGGTCGCTGGCTCCAGGATCAACAACCGAACTGCCGCTGGCGGGCCTGCGTGGATGCTGAACCCCTGCTCGATAAGGCTTGGGCTGAGGAAGCTGGGCTGGGCTGGATCGGAAAACACAGCAACGTGATTCACCCCACGCGAGGGTCGTGGATGGTGATCGGACATCTGCTGATCACGGAACCCCTCGTGGCTGATGAACCGGCTGCATCCCGGTGCGGGCGTTGCCGTGCCTGTCTGGACGCCTGCCCGACGCAAGCGATCACCGAACCCTTTGTGGTGGATTCCAGGCGATGCATCGCGTACCACACGATTGAAAACCGCAGTGAGCGGCTTCCAGCAGCGATCGCCAATGCCCTAGGCCCCTGGGTGGCCGGATGCGACATCTGCCAGGACGTCTGCCCCTTCAATCAAGCTGATGTGCCCTCCAGTGAAGATCCCGACCTGCAGCCGAGACCCTGGCTGCTGGATCTGACCCCGGAACGCATCCAGAGCTGGACAGATCAGGACTGGGCGGAACGGTTGCAAGGGTCGGCACTGAAACGCATCAAACCCTGGATGTGGCGTCGCAACGCAGAAGCGGCACGCCTCGATGACGGACCTACCCTGAGCTGACTTTTGGGTTCAACGATGGGACCGGCACGTACCTGGAAGCTCTGGCAGAAGTCCCTAGTGCTCTCCCTGACCCTGGGATTGGTTGGTGCCTCCACAACGCCCCCTGCCAGGGCCTTGGTCCCCTACGTGTACACGCCCAGCACCGAAGAACTGGAAGGTGCAGGCATCGGCATCGGCCGCACAGCTGCACAGCTGCTGAGACTCGGCCAGCCGGAGGAAGCCTCCCGTCTGGCAGCTCTGGCTGTTCGGCTGCAACCGAACGACGAACGCCTGTGGTCGGTGCTGGCGGAAGCCCAGCTCCGCAGTGATCAACTCAAGGCTGCAGCGGGATCCCTGGCCAAGGCCAAATCTCTGAACCCCGGGAAAGCGGGGCTCTGGTTCGCGGAAGCCTCCCTGGCTTTACGGGACAACCGCCCCGATGACGCCATTGACTTGTTGGATGAGGGCTTGCGACTTGATCCCAAGAACGCAGGGGCCTACTTCGATCTCGGCAATGCTCGGGTGATGCAGGACGACCTGCGCCAGGCCTTGCGTGCCTTTGAACAGGCCACCACCATCAAACCGAGTTTTTGGGAGGCGCTCAACAATCAGGCGCTGGTGCTCTTCGAAATGGGCAACACGCGCGAAGCGATCAAACGCTGGCGTTCCGTGCTCACGATCAAACGCAACGCTGAACCAATGCTGGCGCTGGCCGCGGCTCTCAACAAGCAGAAACCCGGAGACACTGAATCGATCGAACTGGCACGCAAGGCCCTTGCGGAGGATCCCAATTACGTCC
Organism: Synechococcus sp. WH 7803; assembly: GCA_000063505.1. Classification (GTDB taxonomy): domain Bacteria; phylum Cyanobacteriota; class Cyanobacteriia; order PCC-6307; family Cyanobiaceae; genus Synechococcus_C. Next base: position 8,680 of record CT971583.1, on the reverse strand, counting down.
TCCCCGGTCATCAGGAAAACCAACTCTGGGGCCTGAAACTGCGTCAAGCCACGGAAACCTTGCTCTCGGAAGGAGCTTTGAAAGGAGCCGTGGAGCGGGCCGAGGCCAATGCTGATCCCACAACGGCCGAATGAATAGCCGCCCTTTCCGCGGTCTTTGGGCTGGTCAAGCGAAAGAAGATCTGTAGGCTGAGACCCCTTCTGCCTTCTTGATTCCAAAACGGATGGCCGAGGAGCGCGTTCAACCGATCGCCCTGCATCAAGAGATGCAGCGCTCCTACCTCGAGTACGCCATGAGCGTGATCGTGGGCAGGGCGCTGCCTGATGTCCGCGATGGACTGAAACCGGTTCAACGCCGCATCCTCTACGCGATGCATGAACTGGGCCTCACACCTGATCGCCCCTATCGCAAATGTGCACGGGTCGTCGGTGATGTTCTGGGCAAATACCACCCCCACGGCGATCAGGCGGTCTACGACGCCCTTGTTCGTTTGGTGCAGACCTTTTCCAGCCGTCACCCCCTGCTGGATGGCCACGGCAATTTCGGATCGGTCGATGACGACCCGCCGGCCGCCATGCGCTACACGGAGACCCGCCTGGCGCCGATCGCCCATGAAGGCCTCCTCGACGAGATCGGCAACGACACCGTCGACTTCGCCAACAACTTCGACGGGTCCCAGCAGGAACCCACGGTTCTGCCTGCCCAGCTGCCCTTTCTTCTCCTGAATGGGTGTTCAGGCATCGCTGTGGGCATGGCCACCAGCATTCCGCCCCACAACCTGGGAGAGGTGGTGGATGGATTGATCGCCTTGGTGCGCAAACCGGATCTGAGCGACGACAAGCTGCTCAGCCTGATCCCTGGACCCGATTTCCCCACCGGCGGTGAAGTGCTGCTGGGCAGCGGGGTCCGAGACACCTACCTGCGCGGTCGCGGAAGCATTCCCATGCGCGGTGTCGCCCATGTGGAAGAGGTGCAACTCGGCAAGGGCCGTCACAAACGCAATGCGGTGATCGTGACCGAACTGCCCTACCAGCTGAGTAAGGCCGGGTGGATTGAAAAGCTGGCTGAACAGGTCAACGACGGCAAGATCGGCGGCATCGCCGACATCAGAGATGAAAGCGACCGCGAAGGAATGCGCGTCGTGGTGGAACTGCGCCGCGATGCCGATCCCGATGCGGTTCTGAAGGATCTCCAACGCCGGACATCCCTGCAGAGCAATTTCGGCGCCATCATGCTGGCCCTCGTGGATGGCCAACCCCAGCAGTTGTCCCTGCGCCGGCTTCTGCAGACGTTCCTCGATTACCGGGAACTGACCCTGATCCGGCGCACAAGCCATGCCCTGCGCAAAGCGGAAGACCGTCTGGAGGTGGTGGAGGGTTTGATCACCGCCCTGCAATCCCTGCAGCGGGTGATCGCCATGATTCAGGAGGCACAGGATGCCGCGGCCGCAAGGGCCAGCCTGATGGTGCACCTCGATCTCAGCGAACGGCAGGCCGACGCCGTGCTGGCCATGCCCCTGCGGCGGTTAACCGGTTTGGAGCGGGAAAGCCTCCGGCAGGAAGCGGAGGAGCTGCGAGCGGAACGCCAACGCCTGAAGCTGCTCCTTGACAACCGCGATCAGCTGCTGGATGCCCTCGTTCAGGAACTGCGTCAGCTCAAGAAGCGTTTTGCCACCCCTCGCCGCACCCGCCTGGTGGAAGGGGGAGATCACCTCCTGGCGGAGCGGGCTGCCAGTCAGCGCCCCAATGCTGAACTGCAGCGCCGCCAGGCCCTCGAGGCCCTCCCTCCCGATTCGCGCATCCTGATCCAAGACGACGGTCAGGTGAAAGTCATCAGTCCGCAATTGATGGGCCGACTGCACCTCAATGAGCCAACGGCACTGGGGGATGAGCCTTCTCCGGCCCGAATCATCCTGCCGATCAAACCCGTGGCCAAACTGCTGGCTGTGACTGCCAGCGGACGGGTTGCACTGATTCGCTGGGAATTCGCAGGGCAGCAACCCGGAAGCCTGGAGCGATTCCTGCCCACGGCTTTGCAGGGAGATCCGGTGGTGTCGGTTTTGCAGCTGCCCGATGCAGAGGCTGACAGCAACGCGGCAGCGGTCTCATCGCTCGGACTGCTGAGCAGCGACGGCCGTTTCAAACGACTAGCGATGCAGGAACTGCTCGACCTCTCCGGACGGGCAGCCAGTGTGGTGAAGCTCAAGGAGGGCATTGAACTCAAAACCGCCGTGATCTGCCAGGAGGGAGGAGCCCTGTCTCTGATCAGTGATCTCGGTCGCGTCCTGCATCTCCCGGTCAGCGAGGCCAACCTGCCCTTGATGGGCAAGCTGGCCCAAGGTCCCGTCACCATGCGACTGCTTCCTGAGGAATCCCTGATTGCAGCCGTCGCCACAAATCCCGATCAGCAGGATCCGCTGCTGCTGTTCAGCCGCCAAGGAAGAATCAAATCCCTGGCACGCGACGCTGTGCGTGCCTGCCAACGGGGAGATCTGGGTGTGATCGGTTGGCAACCCGAACAGGATGGACGCGATCCGGAGGATCGACTCTGTGCGGCTTGTACCGGCTCCGGACTGGTTGGCGTCGTCACCTCATCCGGCCGTCATGGTCGGCTGCTCGCGACTGAGCCCAAGGACTTAACGCTTAAATCCGGCGAAACGCTCGAGCGGATTGTTCCGCTTCTGAGCTGATCTCAACCCAGGTTGGCAGCCACACCGGCAGGCTCCAGCATCAGCTTGCTGGAGCGCATCGACTCATCCATCGGCACCGGGTAATCGCCGTCAAAACAGGCGGTACAGAACTGTTTGGAGTCAGCACCAGCCGCCTCCACCATTCCTTCCTTACTGAGATAGGCCAAGGAGTCCACCTTGAGATGGGCCTCAATTTCCTCCAGGGTGTAACGGGCAGCGATCAGTTGATCCTGGGTATCGGTATCGATGCCATAGAAGCAGGGATGGGTCACCGGTGGTGAGCTGATGCGCATGTGCACCTCAGTCGCTCCGGCATCGCGAAGGGCCTGAACAAGCTTGCGACTGGTCGTGCCGCGCACGATCGAATCATCGATCACCACAACGCGTTTGCCGTTGAGCACATCGGGAAGGGGATTGAGCTTCACGCGGATGCCGGCTTCGCGCATCGCTTGGGTGGGCTGAATGAAGGTACGACCGACGTAACGGTTCTTGATCAGACCATCGGCATAGGGCAGTCCTGTGGCCTGGGAGTAACCGATCGCAGCGGGGATGCCCGAATCTGGAACACCGATCACCAGATCAGCCTCCACCGCCGATTCCCTGGCAAGGATCTGACCGATGCGCTGGCGATAGCTGTACAGCGATTCACCGAAAAACCGACTGTCCGGCCTAGCGAAATAAATCATCTCGAACACGCACATGCGCGTGGTGGGCTCAATCCAGCTCTCCCTTTGCGGGGTGGGGTCCCCGGGCAGGAAGGTGACGATCTCACCAGGCTGAACGTCATCAACGAAGGCGGCCCCGATGATGTCGAGCCCACAGGTTTCACTGCTGAGCACCCACTGACCACTGGACTCCTCACCGAGAGACCCGAACACCAAGGGCCGGATGCCGTATCCGTCGCGCAGGCCGTAGAGCGCTCCCGGAGTGCCGATCACCAAACTGAAGGCGCCCTGGCAGAGCGACACCGCCGAGGTGATCGCAGCCTTCCAGTCGAGCCCACGATCCACAGCCTGCTGAACGGCAAACGCAATCAACTCGGAATCCGTGGTGGACGTGAATTCCACCTGTCCGTCATCAATGCGTTCGCGCAACTCGGCAGCGTTGACCAGATTGCCGTTGTGGGCCAGCGCAAAGGGACCGAGGCGCGTCATCAGAACCACTGGCTGGGCATTGCAGACCCTGCTGCTGCCAGTTGTGGAATAACGGTTGTGGCCAATGGCGAGATCACCAGGCATCCGAGCGAGCACGTCTTGATCGAACACCTGACTGACCAGGCCCATGTCTTTATGAAGACGGACCTTGCCCTGGTTAAACACAGCGATGCCCGCGGACTCCTGGCCGCGGTGCTGCAAGGCATACAGACCGAAATAAGCCAGGTTGGCCACCGGTTGCTCAGAGGCCTGAACGGCAAACACGCCGCAGGCTTCCTCCATCCGATCGGGACGCTCCGCCTCGAGCTGATGCACGGTCCGCCTCGACTTCGGATTTCTTTCAGAATTCTGCATCACGCTGTTCCCAGCCGACGGGGAAGCGCCTGATCAAAACGCTCCGTCAGGGTTTGCACGGCCTGATCCAGCACGGGTTGCGATCCCAGGGAGAGCCGGAAACGTCCGTGATCAGCCACAGCCCCGAGGATGGTTACCGGAACAGCGGCATGGGCCTCATCAGCGAGCAGGGAGGTCCAGGCATCCATGCATTCCGCCCGCACCGACACAACAATCCGGGCTCCCCCCTCAGCAAAAAGACGGCGCTCAGGAGCAACGCCGTCGCCAGGCAATGCCCCATCCACACCGAGACCCGAGGCGATCGAACATTCAGCCAAGGCAACAGCAAGACCTCCATCGCTGCTGTCGTGGGCGGAGGCCAGCAGTCCTTGCTCCCAGGCCTGGCGCACCAGGGCCTGAACGCGCTGCTCAAGATCGAGATCCACCCGCGGAGGTCTTCCGGTCAGCAGTCCGTGGATCACCCCCTGATAGCTGCTGCCGGCCAAACCAACCCGATCATCCTGGCGTTCGTCGCTGGAGACCCCAAGAAGCACAACGGCATCGCCCGCTTGACGCCAGGCCAGGCCACCCACCCGACCAAGGTCCTCAACCAGCCCCACCATGCCCACCACAGGGGTGGGATGAATCGGTTGCAGGCTGCCGTCGTCAGCGCGGGTTTCGTTGTAGAGCGACACATTTCCCCCGGTCACGGGAGTGCCCAACACCCGACAGCCTTCGGATAAACCTCGGCAGGCCATGGCCAGCTGCCAGTAGCCCTTAGGCGTTTCCGGAGACGGAAAATTGAGGTTGTCGGTGACAGCCACCGGAACCGCCCCAACGCAACTGAGATTGCGGGCAGCCTCCGCCACCGCGGCCATCGCCCCCCGTTCGGGATCCAGAGCCACCCAACGATTGGGGCAGTCGACCGTGGCCGCCACCCCTCGATTCGCCCCCCGAAGCGACGCATCCCCTTGCTGAGGCCGAAGGCGCACCACAGCAGCATCAGCGCCGCCGGCGGGCACCACCGTGTTGGCGAGGACCTGCTGGTCGTATTGGCGATACACCCAGCGTTTGCTGGCAATGGTGGGATCATCCAGCAGAGCCAGCAGATCCGCCCCCCAGTCGTGATCCCTGGACACCGAGGGAAGATCCGTTTCCGACCAGCGCCAATGCTCCTGGATGTCCTCTGGAGGCTCTGAGATCAAGGTGTGCTGATTGATCGGGGTGTCTTCCGCCAGAGCCCGGGCAGGAACCTCAGCAGCCACCGATCCGTGCTGCAGCACACGCACAACGGGTTCTTCAAGCACCTGCCCAACAACAGCTGCCTGCAACCCCCAGCGGCGGAAACGCTGCATCAACGCCTCCTCCCGTCCGGCCTGCACCACGAACAGCATCCGCTCCTGCGATTCAGACAGCAGGAACTCGTAAGCCGTCATGCCCTGTTCACGGGCTGGAACCCTGTCGAGATCCAGCTCCACCCCCACATTCCCTTTGGCCGCCATCTCCGAGCAGCTGCAGGTGAGACCCGCAGCGCCCATGTCCTGGGCCGCCACCACATCCCCACTCTGGAAGGCTTCGAGGCAAGCCTCAATCAATCCCTTCTCCAGAAAGGGATCGCCCACTTGCACCGCAGGGCGATCATCCAGGGAATCGGCGCTGAGCTCGGCACTGGCGAAGCTGGCACCGCCCATCCCGTCCCGGCCCGTGGTGCTGCCCACATACACCACGGGATTGCCCACACCAGAGGCCCCCGATTTCACGATGTCATCGGTCTCCATGAGACCCAGAGCCATCGCATTCACCAGGGGGTTGCCGCGATAGGCGGGGTCGAAGGCAACCTCCCCCCCCACGGTCGGCACCCCGACGCAATTGCCGTAATGGGAGATCCCCGCCACGACACCTTCCACAAGTCCCTGGGTGGCGGGTTCATCAAGGGGACCGAAGCGCAAGGCATTCAGCAGAGCGATCGGTCGAGCACCCATGGTGAAGATGTCCCGGAGGATCCCTCCCACCCCTGTGGCGGCACCTTGGAAAGGCTCCACCGCCGACGGATGGTTATGACTTTCAATTTTGAACGCCAGGCGGTGACCCTCCCCCAGGTCCACCACGCCAGCGTTTTCTCCTGGCCCCACCAGGATGCGAGGTCCATCGGTGGGAAAACCACGCAGGAGTGGCCGGGAATTGCGGTAGCAGCAATGTTCGGACCACATCACGCCGAACATTCCCAGCTCCGCCCTGTTGGGATCTCGCCCAAGGCGGCGCTGAATTTCGATGTAATCCTCCTGCGTTAGCCCTTCCTGGCGCAGTGCAGAGGCCACATCAAAGGATCCATCTGCTGAAGGGGACTGAGTCACAGCCAACCGTTCATCTCTTCCCAGTGTTGCCGACGGCCTGCAGGCCCTCCGCATTCAGATCCAGGGGTCTTCGTCGTGATCAGACCGGGATCGATCCCGGCGAGGCTCTCCAGGCTCTGACCAGTCCTCGTCATCCCAGGCTTCGCGGGACTCTTGGGGGGATGGCCGCGGCTGTTCCCCCCAAGGGGGTTCCTCCCAAGGGGGCTCCTCCAGCCAACCTTCCAACCGTTCTCCGGCACGATCACCGAACTGCTGGAGCTGCTCACGCCAGTGACGGGACCGTCGCACCAAGTCCTGACGGACGCTGGCGCGAGCCTGGGGAAGATCATCAAGATTGCGCAGGGCTGTGGAGACCCGTCCGGGTTGCTGGTCGACGATGCGCTCGGGGCTGAGACGCCAACGGCTGCTACCGGGAAGCCTTGGATCGCTGCGGGAGACGAGGTAGTAGAGGATTTCACCGGATGTGGGAACAAACGCGAGGTCAGCGATCTGACCCAGTCGCTCGCCATCCCGATCGAGGAGATCCGCATCCAACAGCGTGGGCAGTCGATCCAGGGTCAGCTGGTCGGTCTCCGCCGGGAAACCTTTCACATACACCTGCTGATCATCCACGCCGCGACACTGATCCAGACGCCAAACGTCTCGTTGGTTGCGCAAGGCAGAAGGACGGCTGACCCAACCCAGCAGACGATGCACTGGAGGATGCATCCAGGCCATCACACCGGGTCCATGGTCCAACCCCTGATCGCAGCGCACGCGATGGCGAAGCAGATCGCTCAGAAGAAACGGATCGGGCAGGGGCAAGGCTCAGGAGCGAATCTGCACGGGCATCACGAGATAGGTGAGGCCGGCTCCATCATCCGCCGGCGAGAGAATCGCCGGGGTGGTCGGTGCATTGCAAGACAGAACGATGCGTTCAGCATCCATGGCTTTGAGGCCATCGAGCACGTAACGCACGTTGAAGGCAATCTGCACCTCCTCCCCTTCGATTTGTGCGGGGAGAGACTCCGATCCGCTGCCCACGTCCTGGGCATCAGCTGAAATCTGAATCAGCCCCTTGCTGGGATCACTGATGATCCTCACAACATTGTTGTGCTGATCCGCCAGTACTGCAATGCGCTCGAGAGAGGCCACGAAGGCCCGTCGATCCAAGGCCATGGTGCGGCTGAACGACTCAGGAATCAGCTGTCGGTAGTTGGGATAGGTGCCCTCAAGGGTGCGGCTGGTGACCATCTGATCGGCGGCCAGAACCACCACCTGGCCACGCTCGAAGAAGAGGCTGACAGGATCGCTGCCTTTCCAGCCAGCCATCAAACGCTCCACCTCACGCAGGGAGCGGGCAGGGAGGGTGACCGCCAGCCCCGCACTGCCTTCAGCATCGGGAGCCTCCTCGTTGGCAATCGCGTCCTGTAGAGCATCATCCACGCTCAGCACGGCGAGACGGTGCCCATCAGTGGACGCGGCTTCCAGACGGGTTTGATCGAAACGCAGGTGCACACCGGTGAGCAACTGCTTGGCTTCATCAGAACTGCTCGCAAACAGCGTGCTGCGCAGTGCACGAACCAAAGCAGCCGGATCAAGCTTGACCGCGGTGCCGTTTTCCACCAAAGGCAGGTCGGGGAAGTCGTCAGCCGGCATGCCGCGCATCTGATAGCTCCCGCTCAGGCTGGTGAGCTCCACCTGCTCGCCGCTGTCATCGGTGGTCAGGGTGATCGGGGAATCGCTGGAGAGACGGGACACGATCTCGCCGAACAATCGCGCCGGGAGCGTCACCGCCCCGCTGGTGTCGACTGAAGCAGGCAGGGAGGTCTGAATCCCCAGGCTGAGGTCAAATCCCGTGAGGCTCAGTCGATCTGTGCCGGCATCGGCGGTGAGCAGCACATTCGCGAGCACTGGATGGGTGGGACGGGACGCCACAGCACGACTGACCAGCTGAAGTGCGCTGTTGAGTTCCGTCTGGGAACAGACCAGTTTCATCGCGTTGGTGACCGCAGCTGGGGAATGAGATCACCCAAGGTTTCACAGGCGAGCCGGAAGTGCAATGGCACCGAGATCAACGTGGTGTCCCTGTTCTACTGGATTGAAATGATTTCAAGAAAAGAACTACTAAACAGCCGTAATAGAGGATGGGGAAAACGTGGAAAACCCCG